>NZ_KB900608.1:14372-24905 GCF_000379045.1 Sphingomonas melonis DAPP-PG 224 | reverse complement strand
GTCACACGCTCGCCCAAGCCGTGTTCGTCCACAAACAGGGCCGCCTGCGCGATCCGCAGTTCGAGAACCAGGCGCTGAAAGCGTCCGGGCTGACGCTGGTCACCGCCGCGATCGTGTACTGGAACACGCTTTACATGGGCCGCGCCGTCGAGCATCTGCGCGCCAGCGGCGAGCCCGCGCCCGACGAGCTGCTCGCCCATGTAGCCCCGCTAGGCTGGCGACACATCAGCCTGACCGGCGATTACCTCTGGCAAAACGCCGCTGCCGAGCTCGATCAAGACGGCTACCGCGCACTCAACATCGCCGGCGGACCCGGAGCCAAGGTGGCCTGAGCCGCCCTGTTCGCTACCTGTTCAGCTTACCGCTGTCCGTGTCACAAACCTTGAGGTGCTCCCCAGCAGCTTGCCGCCTTCGATGGAGCGGCCGATCAGAAGATCCCCGTTTCCCTCAAGCCGGCGCACGTCTCCCCGATCGCCGAAGCGGGCCGAGCCGAGCAGCGAGCTGCGCCGGTTCGCGGCGCGGCGATTGACGCGCCAGGCCAGGAACAGGATCGCGCCGGCCAGCAGGAACGGAATGTCGGTGGCAATCTCGCCATAACCGAAGATGCCCTTGAGCCAGCTATGGCTGGCGAACAGCACGACCGCGGCGACGAGCACCGCGAACAGCGGGCTGATCCGCCGGCCGGGCATCAGCCGGCCCGTTCCAGCGGCGTGATCGCCAGCCCCGGATCGGCGTTGGGATGATCGTAGAGCTTGAGGATGATTTGCGTGGCGAGGGGAGGGGGCACGGCCTCGTCGCGAAGCATGTCGAACAGCGCCTCATCCTCCGCGTTCAGGTCCATGCCCTCGATGGCGAGATTGGCGCGGGAGTCCGCGTCATCCTCGCGCCACATCGCGGCTTCCGCAGGCGTGCCGCGTACATAGTCGAGCGCGCGAACTTCCGTCCGGAGAGCGTCAAGGTCGAGCGTCGTCATGCCACCGTCTCCTTGCCTTCCGCTTCCGCGTCAAAGGCCCGCTTGCCGCGTCGCTTCCAGAGCGCCACCATATCGCTGGCATCATCGCCGCGAGCGCGTCCGACCAGTTCGAGCAGCGCACCGTAAATGGTCGCGCGATCGTCATCAGCAAGATCGACCAGACCGGCCTTTTGGACGAGGCCGCCCAGCTCGATCAGGTGGCGGGTGCGTTCGCGCCGTTGCACGACCCAGCCCCGCGTATCAGTCCGACGCCGTGTCGCTTCCAGACGCTGGATCAGCGCCTGGTTGCGTGCCAGCGCTGTCACGGTTGCCGCCAGCAGTTCGCCCACCTTTGCGCCCGCGCCGCTGAAAGAAAGCCGCGCCCTTCGATCGCCACGCCTCCTTCGCTTCCGCGTTCTGTGAGGCGACGGCATCGAGTAGCACGCCGGCGAGTGTTTCCATGTCGAGTGAATCGGCACCCGTGGCGGTGACGAGCTGGCCGAGTTGTTCGACCCGGCGCGCCTTCAGACTACGCGCCTTGTCCTCCAGCGCTTTCAGCTCCGCGTTATAGTCCCGCACCTTGCGCATGGTGCTTCCTTTCTCCGCGTTTTTGACCGCAGCAGCCTAGCAAACCTATAGGGGAGGGCAACCCACATCAACAGCCAGCACCGAGTCAATCAGGAGATGCGAAGCAGATCATGAGTGCGCGCTTATACGTCGTTGCCGACGTGCGCTAAGAAGTGCATCATGCCGGTCGCGATGGCGATCTATCATTTCAGCGCCAAGGTCATCAGCCGTGCGAACGGCTCCAGCGCCGTTGCGTCCGCTGCCTATCGCTCCGCATCCGAGCTGCACGATGCGCGGCTTGGACGCAGCCACGACTTCTCCAACAAGGCGGGCGTCATCCACTCCGAAGTGCTGCTGCCGAAGGACGCACCGGAGCGCCTGTTGGATCGGACGACGCTGTGGAACGAGGTGGAGGCAGGAGAGAAGCGCAAGGACGCGCAACTGGCGCGTGAGGTAGAGTTTTCGATCCCGCGCGAGATGAACGAGAAGCAGGGCGTGCAGCTCGCTCGTGACTTCGTGGAGAAGGAGTTCGTGAAGCGCGGGATGGTCGCCGACCTCAACGTGCATTGGGACAAGGCCAAGGATGGCAGCCCGAAGCCGCACGCGCATGTCATGCTGGCGATGCGCGAAGTTGGGCAGGAGGGGTTCGGCAAGAAGGTCCGGGACTGGAACTCGACCGAGCTGTTGAAGGGCTGGCGCGAAGCGTGGGCGGCGCATGTCAACGAGCGCATGGCGGAGCTGGGGCTGGAGGGGCGGATCGACCACCGTTCCTATGAAGACCAGGGCATTGCGCTGGAGCCGCAGCACAAGATCGGCCCGGCAGGAATGCGCCGGCTCGACCGCGGCGAGGACGCCGAGCGTGCCGAGGATCACCGGCGCATCGCGCGGGAGAATGGCGAGAAGATCGCGGCCGACCCGCGCATCGCGCTCGACGGCATCACACGGCAACAGGCGACCTTCACCACCCGCGATCTTGCTGCGTTCGCCTTCCGTCATTCGGATGGCAAGGAGCAGTTCGACCAGGTGATGGCGGCGGTGCGGGCCAGTCCCGAGCTGGTGGCATTGGGCAAAGACGGGCGCGACCAGGAGCGGTTCACGTCCCGCGAGATGATTGCGACCGAGGCGCGTCTGGAGAAAGCCGGCGACGAGCTGGCGCGGCGCGACGCGCATGGTGTGTCCGACCGGCACCGTGCCGGCGCTCTGGAGGCTGCGGAAGGACGCGGGCTGGTCCTGTCGGGCGAGCAGCGCGATGCCTTCGACCATATCACCGAGGGCCGCGGGCTGGCGTCGGTCATCGGCTATGCCGGCACGGGCAAGTCGGCGATGCTGGGCGTTGCGCGCGAGGCTTGGGAGCGCGAGGGCTATCAGGTGCGCGGCGCCGCCCTGTCCGGGATCGCGGCCGAGAATCTGGAGGGCGGATCAGGTATCCGGTCCCGCACCATCGCCAGCCTTGAACATGGTTGGGCACAGGGCCGCGACCAGCTCACGCGCAACGACGTGCTGGTGCTGGACGAGGCGGGCATGATCGGCACCCGCCAGATGGAGCGGGTGCTGTCCCGTGCCCGCGACGCGGGCGCCAAGGTGGTGCTGGTGGGCGATCCCGAGCAGTTGCAGGCGATCGAAGCCGGCGCGGCGTTCCGGTCGATCGCCGAAGCGCACGGCGCGGCCGAAATCACCGAGGTTCGCCGACAGCGTGAAGGCTGGCAGAAGGACGCGACGCGGGCACTGGCGACCGGCCGCACGGGCGAGGCGATCCACGCCTATGGCGACTGCGGCATGGTCCACGCGGCCGATACGCGCGAGCAGGCCCGCGCCGAGCTGGTGGAAGGCTGGGATCGCCAGCGCCAGGCTGATCCCGACCAGACGCGCATCATCCTCACCCACACCAATGCCGAGGTGCGCGAGCTGAACCAGGAGGCGCGCGGACGGGTGCGCGCGTCGGGCGGGCTGGGCGAGGACGTTGGCGTCACCGTCGATCGGGGCGCGCGCGACTTCGCGGCCGGCGACCGCATCATGTTCCTGCGCAACGAGCGCTCGCTTGGCGTGAAGAACGGCACGCTGGGCACGTTGGAGCGGATCGACGGCGGGCACATGGCGGTACGGCTCGACGGGGGTGGGCACGCTGCGTTCGACCTCAAGGACTACGCCGCGGTCGATCACGGCTATGCCGCTACCTTCCACAAGTCGCAGGGCGTGACTGTCGATCGCGCGCACCTCCTCGCGACGCCGGGCATGGACCGGCACAGCGCCTATGTCGGCATGTCGCGGCACCGTGACGGGGTGCAGCTCCACTATGGCCGTGACGACTTCGCCGACTTGGCGAAGCTTGCCCGCACGCTGTCACGCGACCGCGCCAAGGACATGGCCGGCGACTATGCCGTGCCGTCCGATGAGGACAGGGCGCGCAGCTTCGCCGAGCGGCGGGAGATACGCTGGCCCGAGCGGGCGCGGGAAATCGTCCATCAGGTCCGCGACAAGGCCAAGGATATGTTCGCGGGTTTTCGGCCCAAGCCTGCCGCCACGCCGGAGAAGGCACCTACCCCGGATCGCACCGAGGCGGCGATCGGCGGCAAGCCGGACCAGGCCAGGGCAATTGAACGCTATGCGCGGGCGTCTGCCGATATAGGCCGGATGCGCGCGCAGGATCTGCCGGTGCTGCCGCATCAGGAGAGCGCGTTGCGCCGCGCCGGCGAGGCGCTGGATCAGGTGCGGCCTGATGGCGCGCGCGATCTCGCTTCCGCGTTCCGTCGCGATCCCGGGCTGATCGGGCAGGCGGCCGGGGGCAACACAGGCGGTGCGGTGCGCGCGATGGCCGAGGAGCGCCGGGTGCGGCTCGACCCCGGCGCGCGCGCTGACCGGTTCGTGGAGAGCTGGCGTGGGCTGGCGCGCGAGCGGGCAGGCGGCGACCAGGCGCGGGTGGAAAAGGCTACCACGCGCATGGGTGTGATGGCCGAGGGGCTACGCCGCGACCCCGAGCTGGCGAAGGCGCTGGAGCGCCGTGCGCCCGAGCTGGAGCTAAAACTGGAGCGCGGCCGAAGCATCGAGAGATCGCTGGAGCAGTCGATCGGGATCGGCCGCGAGCGCGACAGGGGCATGAGCCGATAAGGGGAAGACGTGATGGCGGATGAGGAAGGGCCGAGTGAAGCCGCGCAGGCGTTCCAGGAGCTGCGCGCCGAGGTGACGCTGATGCGCCGTGCCGTCGAGCGTCTGACGGCCGAGCGCATGGAGGTGCCCGAGCCGCCCGACTATTCCGAGACGCTGGGCGTCATCGCTAACAATATCACCGCCACCGCGCAGCGCGTCGATATGCTGGTCAAAAGCCCTATGCTGGCGATGACGCCCGAACAGTTGGCGGGACGGATCACCGCAGCGGCGAGCACGGCGCGCCAGGAAGACCGGCAGACGATCGCCACGGCGCGCACCGGCCTGGAGGACGTGACCCGCCAGCTTCACGGCTACGTCGTATCAGCGCGCCGGGGCGACGAGCAGAACCGCTGGCTGATGTGGAGCGCGATCGGCGGTGTGGTGGTCGGGATGATGTTGTGGGCGGTGTTCGCCGGCATCGTTGCCCGCGCCGTGCCCGCGAGCTGGCAATGGCCGGAGAAGATGGCGGCGCGCTCGCTCGACCTGCCGATGTGGGAAGGCGGCCAGCACCTCATGCGCGCCAGCGCGCCGGACGCTTTCGCCAACATCGCGGCAGGCGATCGGATCGTCACCGCTAACCGGCAGGCGCTGGAGGCGTGCCGGAAGCGCGCGGATAAGGCGCGAGAGGCGGTGCGCTGCACGATCAAGATCGAGCCCGAGGCGAGGCGTTAGGGTGGCGGACACTCTCACCCCGGCAGGCCGCTCCGAGCGCATGAGCCGCATTCGGGGCAAGAACAGCAAGCCCGAGATGCTGGTGCGCCGCATCGTGCATGGCATGGGCTACCGCTATCGGCTTCACGACAAGCGTCTACCCGGTAGCCCCGACCTTGTGTTTCGCGGCCGGAAGAAAGTCATCTTTGTCCACGGATGTTTCTGGCATCGTCATCCCGATCCGAATTGCAAACTGGCGCGAATGCCAAAATCCCGGCAGGATTTCTGGGGACCGAAGCTGGAGGGCAACCGCGATCGAGACGAGCGCAATCGTGCGATGCTGGACCGAAAGGGCTGGCGGGAGCTGGTTGTTTGGGAATGCGAATGCGGGCAAACGGAACACTTGAAGAACAAAATACGTGGATTTCTCGATGACGACCAAGGAAACGCCCATGCGGGCCATTGAGCTATTCGCCGGCGCCGGCGGGCTGGGCATGGGGATCAGCAAGGCGGGATTCCGTCCCATGCAGGTGGTCGAATGGGATCGCTGGTGCTGCGATACGATTCGAGAGAACCGCAAGGTAAAGGCGGGTGGTATTAGCCATTGGCCGTTGCCGACCGAGGGTGACATTCGAGCCGTCGATTTTCGACAGCACGAAGGCAAGATCGACCTTGTGACGGGTGGACCACCTTGCCAGCCATTCTCCCTTGGCGGGAAGCATCGAGCACATGCCGACGCGCGCGACATGTGGCCGGAAGCTGTCCGGGTTGTGCGCGAGACGCGCCCGCGCGCGTTCGTGTTTGAGAACGTGAAGGGGCTGACCAGGGCGAGCTTCGCCACCTACCTTGCTCATATCGTCCACCAGCTCACCTATCCCGAACTCACGTTGCGGCCGGGCGAGACGTGGATGGAGCACATGGCGCGCCTAGAGCGTCACCACACCGCCAAGGGCGGTTCGGACGAGCTGCGTTACAACGTCGTGTATCGGGTGCTCAACGCAGCCAATCACGGGGTGCCACAACGGCGTGAGCGTGTCGTGTTCGTCGGCTTCCGCGCGGACCTTGGCATTGAATGGTCCTTCCCGGAGGCAACCCACTCGCTCGAAGCGTTGCTATGGGAGCAGGTACGAACGGGTGACTATTGGGAGCGGCACGAGATCGCCAAGCGCGACCGGGTGCTTGATCCACGCTTCCGCGCCCGCGGCATGGCGCTGTTGGAGAAGCCGGCGGACAAGCCGTGGCTGACCGTGCGGGACGCGATCGGAGACCTTCCTGATCCGGAGCTTCAGCCGGAACTCGCGGCTGCCTGCCTCAACCATCGATTCCAAGGTGGCGCCCGCAGCTATGTGGGCCACACTGGCAGTCCGCTTGATGAACCAGCCAAGACGCTCAAGGCGGGCGTCCACGGTGTCCCGGGGGGCGAGAACATGCTGCGTCGCGCCGATGGAAGCGTGCGCTATTTCAGCGTCCGAGAGAGCGCCCGGCTACAGACCTTCCCTGACAAGTACCGCTTTCATGGCTCATGGACCGAGTCCATGCGCCAGCTCGGCAACGCCGTCCCGGTGAAGCTCGCGCAGGCCGTTGGAGAGAACGTGGCGAGGCATTTGACCGCCGCATGAGCCGTAAACCCACACCCGCGCCGTCGCCGATCGCCGAACTGCGCGCGAATCTCGACCAGCTCATCGAACAGACGACCTCGACCACCCTGTCGGCGCCGCGGCGACGGACGCTTGAGAAGGAAATCCGGGGTGTCATCGAGGAGCTAGGCTCTTTTCTGAACACGCTGGACCCGATCCGGCAGCCTTCGGCGGTGTTTGATCCCAGCAATCCCAAGGTGGTGGGGCGGTTCGTCTCGCTCGCGCTGGTCGCGCAGCAGCGTCACCCGTTGGCCGAGATACCGCGCTTCTATGGCTCCGGCATCTACGCCATCTACTACAACGGCCCATTTCCGCTGTATGCGCCCATCAGCGGAAGCGAGACGCCAATCTACGTCGGCCAGGCCGCGCCCGCGATCAACAATGCCCGTACCCCGCTGGAGCAGGGGCCGCGGCTTTGTGGGCGTCTTTCAGACCACCGTAAGAACATCGGTACGGCCATCACCACGCTCGACCTTGCCGACTTTCAGTTCCGATCGCTGGTCGTTCAGAGCGGCTGGGAAACGGCGGCCGAGGATTACATGATCCATCTGTTCCGGCCGATTTGGAACAGCGAGACGAGCATACTCTATGGCTTGGGCAAGCATGGAGATGACGCGACCACCCGAGCCAATAAGCGCTCGCCGTGGGACACGCTCCATCCCGGCCGGAAATGGGCGGAAAAGTCCAAGGAAGATGCCAAATCGCCGGCAACGATCGAGACGGAGCTAAGCCGGCATTTTGAGGAGCACCCGGTATTTCCGGACCTTGAGCATGTGCTGACCAGCTTTTTGGACGAACTGCGTCAGGTGTAATCAACAGAACCCAATTGGGGGAGATCGAAGGGGCGATCACAACAATGAGCGAAGCACAGGCACTCGCGAACATCGTCACTTGGTCGGAGGATAGTCCTGGCTGGCAGCGTGACGCGCTTCGTCGGTTAGCTACAGGACATAGCCTCGCCGACCATGATGTCGATGAGTTGGTTGCCATCTGCAAGGGCCAGGTAGCGGCCGACCCCGTGTCTGCTGACAACTTCCGTGATCCCGCCCGCATTCAAGGCCAAGTCAATCTCCGCCGCGTCCATGGCGTGAACCACGTTAATGCGCTGGCGCCCGATCAGCGGTTGGCCTTTCAGCCGCATGGCCTAACGATCATCTATGGTGACAATGGATCAGGCAAATCCGGCTATTCGCGTATTCTGAAAAAAGCTTGCCGTGCCAGGACGCCCAATCGCGAAGACATCATCCCCGACATTTACGAGGCTGTTCCCGGCATTCCCACGGCAACGATCGACTATACAATAGGCGGCGCTGAACATTCCTATGTGTGGCGGCTTGGCACTCCAGGCGATGCCGCGCTCACCGCCGTCAGCGTCTTCGACTCTCGTTGCGCCAATATCCACGTCGAGGAAACGAACGACCTCGCCTATACACCCTTCCCGCTGAAGCTGCTGGCCTCGCTCGCGCAGCTCTGCAGGTCGGTGAAGGACAAGCTCGCTGGCGAGATTTCAACGATCAAGGCTCGTACGCCGCAAGCTATCTCGGTGCCGACATGCAGCCCGACAAGCGAGGTAGGCCGTCTCCTCGCCGGCTTGGCCGCAGGTACTGATCCCGCCACGGTGGAAGCCCTAGCGACCTTGAACCAGGGCGAGTTGGATCGCCTCGCCCAGATTACCGCTGATCTCGCAGGTGATCCCGCGCGTGCCGCACGTCAGCTCGCCGCGTTGAGGACAAAGATCGATAACCAGGTCGCATCATTAGACCGCCTGTTCAGCGCCCTCGCTCCGGCAAATGCTGAAAGGCTGCGTCAGCTTGCCACAGCTAGGGAGGCGGCTCGGGAGGCGGCCATAGCGGCATCAGGAGCCCTGTTTCGGGACGAGCCCTTGCCGGCGATCGGCGGCGACGCATGGCGTGGGCTATGGGAAAGCGCTCGGACCTATTCCGAGCAGGAAGCATACCCAGGCCAGCCGTTTCCGGCGATCGAGCCGGGTGATGTGTGCGTTCTGTGCCAGCAGGAACTCGCGCCGGAGGCGGCAGATCGCCTCGGTCGCTTTGAGGCATTCGTTCGTGACGATAGCCAGCAACGTGCCGAGGCAACGCGCGTCGCGCATGAGGATGCCGTGACGACGTTCCGCAGCAGCGGGCTGAGTGGTTCGGATGCGCGCGCCATTGTCGCGACCATACGTGACGAGCTGCGCCAGGATGCTGTAGCGAACGATCTACGCCGAAACTTGGTGGAGGCTCGCTGGCGTCACCGTTGGATCGCTCGCCGCCACGCCAATCCGGCACTGGTGCTTGAGGCCCCCATCCTCGCCTATGACCGCCAAGCCATCATCAATCTCGCGGCGGAAGTTGAGGCCCGGTCCGCCGCGCTCATCGCCGAAGCAGGCTCGCCGGTCCGTGCCGCTTTGATCGCCGAGAAAGCGGAGCTTACCGATCGCCAGTGGCTGGCCGGCGTTAAGGACGACGTGCTTGCGGAGA
Organism: Sphingomonas melonis DAPP-PG 224; assembly: GCF_000379045.1. Taxonomy (NCBI): domain Bacteria; kingdom Pseudomonadati; phylum Pseudomonadota; class Alphaproteobacteria; order Sphingomonadales; family Sphingomonadaceae; genus Sphingomonas; species Sphingomonas melonis. The sequence goes on along the minus strand of NZ_KB900608.1, from coordinate 15,474 downwards.
TCGCACGTCGCGGTGAGATCGCGCAGTTGGAGGTAGCGCAGCGCGCGACCACGACCAATCGTATAACGGGCAAGAGCACCGAGATCGCGCAGGCGCTCGTCACAGACGCACTTCGCGCGCAATTTGCGGTTGAGGTCGCGAGTTTTGGGATAGCGAACCTAGCCGTCGAGTTGCGCCAGCAGAACAGCGCACAAGGCATTCCCCGCTTCAAGGTGGCGCTTGTCAGGCAGCCCAGGGCCGCTGTGGGTGAGGTCTTGAGCGAAGGGGAGCATCGCTGTGTTGCTCTAGCGGCGTTCATGGCCGAGCTGGCGACCGCCGGCAATCAGTCCGGGATTGTCTTCGATGATCCGGTGTCATCGCTCGACCATATGCATCGAGAGGCTGTGGCGAAGCGTCTCATCGATGAAGCTTCGCGCCGGCAGGTGATCGTGTTAACCCATGACCTCGCTTTCCTGTTCGAGTTGGAGCGAGCCGCCCAAGAGGCGCAGCCACGTCCGCAAGTGTCGATGGGATCAGTGTCGCGGGGAGCGGACAAGGCTGGATTTTGCCGCAACGAGCCCCCTTTCAAAGCGCGCCGCGCCGTCGAAATCATGGGCGCCCTTACCCGCCAGCTCGCAAACGAACGGCGTCATTTCGAGCAAGGCGACGAGGATAATTGGCGCGTGACCGTCAAATCGATCGCCGGTGTTCTGCGCGATACGTGGGAGACCGCCGTTGAGGAAACGGTGGGGCATGTCTTGCGCCGGCTATCCTACAAGGTCAGCACGGGCGGCCTCATCAAGCTTACGGTGATTAGCCCTGCCGATTGCGAGGCCATGCGCGATGGTTTTGGACGATGCTCCGAATTGCTTCACTCATCGGCGAGAGAGTTGAATCGTCCCCTGCCCCGTCCCGAGGCCTTAGCCGCGGAGATTGACGCACTCAATCGTTGGGCGACTGACCTTCGCCAGCGTCAGGATGCAGTTAGGCTCCCCTAAAGATGACAAGAGCTTGCGGTTAGCCTGTTCAGAAAACGACCGGGGCTGTTGAAAAATGCGCCGCTGGTGGCCGGGTCCGGTTGGGGGCGGAATGACACCCCAACGCATAGCGATCCCGTCTCGCA
>NZ_KB900608.1:5434-14272 GCF_000379045.1 Sphingomonas melonis DAPP-PG 224 | reverse complement strand
TGGGATCGGAAAATGGGAATATCGCTCGATCGATCAATGTCGATGCGATCGGATTGTCCGGAAGCCTTGCAACCCGTAGGGTCACCGCCCGACTGACTCGATTGGAGAACACAGGGCTATGTCGTTTAGGCTCCCACAGAACCTTGACACTGCATTCCCGTCCGATCGAGCGCTTGATGCCTTTCATAGCGAGGTTCTGGCCGAGAAGGCGGCATCTCTTGGGCGAGCGGGTAAGTTACTTGCGACAAGGCTGACCCTTCTTGCTGAGCCAGTCTCTGGCGAGGATCGAGATTCATTGCTACAGTCCGCCGCTGATGCCGCTCATGCTTACTTTATCCAACGCGAACTGTGCGGCCTATATAACAATCAAGCAATTATCGAGGACTATGAAATACCCAAAGAGGTGCTTGCTCGAATGGGAGTGAGATAAACTCGGCAGCCGCCGCTTTGATGATTGATGTCTTTCCCGATTGGGAACCTCCAACGGGAAGACCGGCACCGGCACAAAAACACGCCCTATCCCCGCTGGGGCTTTCCCAAAATATGTTCCCGAAATATAAGTCCCGAAATTCGCTGTTTGAGATGGGATAACGGGACTCATGCTGGTTGGTTATGCGCGTGTCTCGACTTCCGATCAGGACCTGACGCTACAAACCGATGCGCTGACCAAGGCTGGCTGTGAAAAGCTGTTCACCGACAAGGTGAGCGGCGCGAAGCTGAACCGTCCCGGCCTGACCGAAGCTCTCAATTTCGTGCGGGCGGGCGATACGCTGGTGATATGGAAGCTCGATCGCCTTGGCCGTTCGATTGGGGGCCTGATCGAACTGGCGGCGGACCTGTCCGCTCGCAAGATTGATTTCCGATCCCTGACGGACGGGTTCGACACGGCCACCCCATCGGGCCGGCTGCTGTTCCATATCCTCGCTTCCGTCGCGGAGATGGAGCGAGAACTGATAAAGGAACGGACGATTGCTGGTTTGGCAGCGGCACGGGCCAAGGGCGGCACGGGCGGGGGCCGCAAGTCCGTCATGACGCCCGACATGCTCGATACCGCCCGCAAGCTGCTCAAGGCCGGCGATAAACCAGCGAAGGTCGCGAAGCTGCTACAGGTCGGCCGTTCCACCTTCTATCGCCACTTCCCTGCGGCCGAGCGCGAACCTGGCTAATTGGTGTCAGAAGATCGTCGCGTAGTAAGATTGCTCGAACCGGCCCCGGCTGATCCGGGCCATGTGATCGATCCGTTCCGGCACCGGGGGCGGGCGGCGGGTCCGTGCCGGTCGTGCGGCGGGGCGGGCCAGCAGTACGAGATTGGCAATGGCCGCGCCCAACAGAAACTCTTCCTCGGCACCGCGCAGGCCGCGAAGGTGCAAACGGGTTAGCCCCCGCTTACCCTTGGCATCGGCAAACACCCGCTCGACGCCCCGACGCAGTCGCATCGACCGCTTGAATAGGGGCGTCTGCATCTCGCCGCGCACCAGCTCGCGCACGTCCTCATGTTCGCTGTGCGTCACCGACCTGTTGCTGCCTGCGGTGCATTTCCGTTTGAGGTGACAGGCGCGGCAGTCGGAGGGACTGGCGCTGTATCGGAGAAAGCCCGCCCGACGATCGGCACCACGAAAGGGCAGTATCTTGCCAGCAGGACAGACATAGCGGTCCTGCTCCCGTTCATAGCGGAAGGCTTCGCGGGGGAATTTGCCCTTGGTCTGTTCGGATCGTTCCAGCACCGGGATATGCGGGATGGTGCCGCGATCGGTGACAAACGCCAGGAACGCGGCGCTGCCGTAGGCGGTGTCAGCCGCGACGCGCTTTGGCCGGTAGCCGAACCGATCATCGGCCCGTGCCAGCATGGTCCGCCCCGCATCGACTTCCGCCGCGAAGCGGGCGGGACTGGCCTCCACGTCGATCGTCACCCCTCCCGGCGTGTCGATCAGGATATTCAGGGCATAGCCGAACCGGCCCCGCGCCGTGCGCGCAGACCAAGCCGACGCCGGATCGGTGCGTGACACCTCGGCCGGCTTGCCACGCGGCACGCCATGTTCCTGCGGTGGAGCATTGGCCTGATCCGCCAGCCATTCGCAAACCGGGCGGGGAAGCCGGGGCGCGGCTATGTCGGCGTCCCGCATCTTGCGCTGCCAGCTTGCGTCGGCCGCGACAAACGATGCGTCGATTGCGGCATCCTTGTGGGCGATCAGCCGCGCGTCGGCGCAGCGCCGAACAGTCTGCTCGAACAGGATGCGGAAGATGCCGGCATCGCGGAAGCGGCCATGCCGGTTCTTGCTAAACGTCGAGTGGTGCGGCACCCGCGCGTCGGGCGGCAATCGGCAGAACCAGCGATAAGCGAGATTGAAGCGGACTTCCTCGCACAGCCGGCGTTCCGACGTGATGCCATAGAGGCGAGCGATAAGCGCCATGCGGACCAGCAATTCAGGCGCTATCGAGGGACGCCCACGGCGACTATAATGCGGCGCGAGCGCATCGCGCAGTTCACCCAGGTCGATCAGTCCGTCTATCCTGCGTAGGATGTGATCGGCGGGGATCATCGCTCCTAGCGCCCGCCAACTTGCGCCCTTGCCGCCTCGCTGTTGCTCACCCATCATGGCCGCTGCTCCCGATGTGTCGAAGCAGGGAACCCGTTAGGAACGCGATCGGCTCACCCGGCCTTTTTCAACAGCCCCGGCCGTTTTCTGAACAGCGGTAATGCGCCGGGTTGTTCTTGCGATCTGCCCGGCATAGGGGAGGGGGGTATATGGCTCATCTCTCCGGTTCCAACGCCGACCTGATCGCACGCGTGCGTCGTATCGCCGGCCAAGTCGGGGCCGTCGAACGCGGCCTCACGTCAGGCGACTCCTGCGCGACGGTTCTGCACTTGGTCGCGGCCGTCCGCGGCGCGGTGAACGGGCTGATGGACGAAATTATCGCCGAACACCTGGAAGCGCACGTTGCTCGGTCGGGGCTGACGGACGAGGAGCGCGCCCACGGAGCCGACGAGCTGCTGGCGGTGATCCGCCGTTACGCCAAGTAGGATTGTGCTCGATGCCTACCGCTTCCGAAATCGACCGCTTTGCCCACGATCACGTTTTCCTGGGCAGCTCGCACGACGAGAACGCCCGCCGAACCCTGTGGGTGGTCGCACTCACAGCCGTGATGATGGTCGGCGAAATCATCGCCGGATACCTGACCGGCTCGATGGCGCTGCTCGCGGACGGGTTCCACATGGCGACGCACGCCGGCGCGCTCTCGGTCGCTGCGGCGGCTTATGCGTATGCCAAGCGTCACGCGCGCAACCCGGCCTATAGCTTCGGCACCGGCAAGGTTGGCGACCTCGCCGGTTTCGCCTCGGCCATGGTGCTCGGCCTGATCGCGCTCGGGATCGGGGTGGAATCGGTGCTGCGCCTGTTTCAGCCCATCACGGTCGCATTCGGGGAGGCCACGATCATTGCCGTCGTCGGCCTAGGTGTGAACATCGCCAGCGCCTTTCTGCTCTCGAGCGGTCACCACCATCACGGGCACGGGCCCGGGCACGATCATCACCACGGGCACGATCATGCGCACGCCCACGGCTCTCACGGCGGCGACAACAACCTCCGCTCGGCCTATGTTCATGTCCTCGCCGACGCGCTCACCTCGGTCCTCGCCATCGCGGCGCTGCTCGCCGGCCGGTATCTCGGCTGGGTCTGGATGGACCCGGTCATGGGGATCGTCGGCGCGGTCGTCATCGCCCGCTGGTCATGGAGCCTGATGCGCGACACGGCCGCCGTCCTGCTCGATCGCACCGACGCGCATGTCGCCGACGAGGTGCGCGAGCTGGTCGAAGCTCCCGGCGACGCCCGAGTGACCGACCTGCACGTCTGGAAGGTCGGACCGGAAGCGCACGCGGCGATCGTCAGCGTCGCCGGCGTTCGGAATGGCGAGCTGGTCCGCCAGCGGCTCGCGCCGGTTCACGAGCTGGCGCACCTCACGGTCGAGGTGCGCTGATGCTCTACCTGCTTCTCAAGGCCGGCATATCGGCCGTCATCATCGTCGCCGTGTCGGAGATCGCCAAGCGCAGCCCCGGTTTCGGCGCGCTGATCGCCTCGCTCCCGCTCGTCTCGGTGCTGGGCATGATCTGGCTCTGGCGCGACACGCACGATCGGGCGCGCATGGCGGCCCATGCCGGCGCGACCTTCTGGTACGTGCTGCCGTCCTTGCCGATGTTCCTACTCATTGCGGCGATGCTCAACCGCGGCGCGCCGTTCTGGCTGGCGCTCGCCTCGGGGTGTCTCCTCACGGTTGCGCTCTACCTCGCGATGACGTGGGTGGGGCCGCGCTTCGGGCTCCAGCTCTAAGCGAGCCCGGACAAGCGAAGCGCGACGCCCGCCGCAGCGCACGCGCCTAAGGTCGGGATCACGCCCGACTTGAACCGGAACATCGCGACCAGGGCCGCGACGGTCAACGCTAGCGCGGCCGGGTCGAGGGTGGACAACACCGGCACGTCCAGCGTCCTGCCGGCGATCGGCAGGGCGCGGACTTGGTGAAACAGGGTGTGGAGCGCGAACCACACCGCCAGATTGAGCACCACGCCGACCACGGCTGCGGTGATGGCGGCGAGCGCGGCCGACAGCGCCTTGTTACCGCGCAGCTTCTCGATGAACGGCGCGCCCAGGAAGATCCAGAGGAAGCAAGGCACGAACGTCACCCAGGTCGTGAGCAAGCCCCCCAAGGTGGCGGCGAGCAGCGGGGGCAAGCCGGTCGCTTGCCGGAACGCGCCCATGAAGCCGACGAACTGCGTCACGATGATCAGCGGCCCCGGCGTCGTCTCCGCCATGCCAAGTCCGTCCAGCATCTCGCCGGGACGAAGCCAGCCGTAGTTTTCGACGGCCTGCTGAGCGACATAGGCGAGCACGGCGTAAGCGCCCCCGAACGTCACCACCGCCATCTTGGAGAAGAACAGCGCGATCTGCGTGAACACATTGCCCGGTCCGACTGACGCGAGCAGCGCCGCAATCGGCGCGAGCCACAGCGCGAGGAGCGCACCGCTGATCCGGAGCGACCATGCGAGGCTGGGGCGGGCGTGGTCGGGGACGTGCTCGCCAAGCGCGGTTTCGGCATCGCGGACGATCTTGCCGCCCGATGCACCGTGGCTGCCCCCGCCCATGAAGGCGGGGTGGCGTGCGCGCCCGCCAAGGAAGCCGGCGATGGCGGCCGCAAGAATGATGATCGGGAAAGGAACGCCAAGGAAGAAGATCGCCACGAACGATGCCGCCGCGATCCCGCGCATGACGTTGTTCTTCAGCGCGCGCGAGCCGATGCGCACGACGGCCTGAAGCACGATCGCGAGCACGGCGGCCTTCAAGCCGAAGAACAGCGCCTCAACAAAGGGGACGTTGCCGAACAGCGCATAGACCCAGCTCAGCGCCATGATCGCGACCAGGCCGGGGAGCACGAACAGCGCGCCAGCGACAAGCCCGCCCTTGGTCTTGTGGAGCAGCCAGCCGATGTAGATGGCGAGCTGCTGCGCCTCGGGGCCGGGCAGCAACATGCAATAGTTGAGCGCGTGAAGGAACCGCTCCTCGCCGATCCATCGCCGCTCCTCGACCAGCACGCGGTGCATCATCGCGATCTGGCCGGCCGGGCCGCCGAAGCTTAAGGCGGCAACCTTGGCCCAGACCCGCAGCGCTTCGCCGAAGGGGATGCCGTGATCCCGCGGGCTCGGGCCTGCGATCGGCGCGGTCGCGGTCGCCTCCATCGTCATTCTCCTCGTCGCCTGGTGAAGTGGGCGTAGAAGCCGTCGAGCGCGCCCGCGCCTCGCGCGAGCCGGTCGGGGTCGTCGGGCGTGGCGGCGCATATCCCCTCGATCAGCGCGCTGACGCCGGCCGTCTCCGGCCGGCCGAACTTGTCGTCGGCGATGTCGAGGTCGTGGATGATCTCCGACAGCGCGACGAGCGCCGGGTCGCCGTCGAGCCCTCGGCGGAACACCAGCGTCTCGAAGGTGCAGCGGTCGCCTTCGTGCGTGAACTCGGCGTCCGCCATGTCGAAGCGCAGCTCGCCGGGCTCGGGGGCGTAACCCTTGCCCTCCACGAACTTGAAGGTCGCGTCCGGGTCGATGAAGCGCCGGATCAACCACGCTGACGCGATGCGGTCGACGTGGATGTGGACGCGCGTGACCCAGGTGCGCCCGCGAAGCTCGGCCTGGGCCAGCTCGGGCGCGCCCGGCCCGGTCACGTCGGGGTGCTGGCCCGCCCGGGCTTCCGCCGGGGCAAGCGCCGCCTCGGCCGTTTGCCGCCCGTGCGCGCCGAAGAAGTCGATCGCGGCGATCTCGTCCAGCCGGCGGCGCAACCGGCGAACCTCGCCGGGGGGAACATACTCGCCTTCCGCCAAGGTCCGCGCCTCGCGCGCCAGCTCCTCGTAATCGGCATCGCGCGCCGCGTCGAAAGTTCCGCGAAGCTCGGGGTCACCGATGCCACCTACCAGCCGCGCCTCTAGGATCAGCGCCTCGCCGCCATTGTCGGCAATCTCGCGGTGCAAATCCTCGAACAGCGCGCGAGTGTCGGCGCGGTTGGGGAGCGCGTGGACCGCGTTCTTGAGCGGCGCGGCCCCGATCGCCTGCAAACGCCGCCACACCTTCACCCGCAAATAGGCGGGCTTGGCGGGAAGCTGCGGGATCAACAGCAACCAAGGGCTGGGTTCGGCGTTCGTCATAACTGTATCATCCGGATTTTGGAGTGTAACGGTTGCATCATCGTTCATGCAACCATAGACATGCTTGGGTTGGCGAACGCGCGAGGAGAGGGCGATGTCACGTCTGACCGGGACCATGCTGGCGCTGCTCGTCTCGGGCGGGATCGCTCCTACCGCGGCGCACGCGCAGCGCGGGGAGACCGTCGCGTTGCGCGAAGCCTATCCGTGCCGGCGCTGATGATAGGAGAGATTGGATGATGAAACCCCTTCTGGCCGGCGTTCTCGCCGCGCTCGCCGCCCCGGCCTGGGCCGCGCCCGACTGGAACAAGGTCGATGCTGCGCTCGGCCGACCGGGCACCGAACAGGCGGGCGGTGTCCATCGCTACGGCTTCCCGCGCTCCGACCTGCACGTCACTCTCGACGGCGTGGCGATCAAGCCAGCACTGGCGCTCGGCTCCTGGGCGGCGTTCCAGCCGATGGGTGACGACACTATGGTGATGGGCGACCTGGTGCTGACGCACGAGGAGGTGAACCCGGTGATAAGCCGCCTCTTGGCCGGCGGCTTCACGATCACCGCGCTCCACAATCACCTGCTGCGCTCCGCGCCCGCCACCATGTACCTGCACATCGCCGGGCATGGCGACCCGGTGAAGCTCGCGACCGCGTTGCGCGCCGCGCTGGCGGAAAGCCGCACCCCGCTCGCCGCGCCGTCCAGGGACTCGCAACCGCCCTCAGCCGGGGCCGGCAGCTCGCCGCCCGTCGATCTCAACACGGCCGCACTTGACGGCGTGATGGGGGCCAAGGGCAAGCCGAATGGCGGCGTCCTCCAATACAGCTTCCCGCGCGCGGAAAGGTTGATGGATGCCGGTATGGTCACGCCGCCCACGATGGGAACCGCGACCGCGATCAACTTCCAGCCGACCGGGGGCGGCAAGGCCGCGATCACCGGCGATTTCGTGCTGGTAGCGAGCGAGGTCGATCCGGTCATGCGCGCGCTGCGCGCCAGCGGGATCGAAGTTACGGCACTGCACAATCACATGCTGAACGACGAGCCGCGCCTGTTCTTCATGCACTTTTGGGCGAACCAGGATGCAGCCAAGCTCGCCCGCGGCCTGCGCGCTGCCCTTGACAAAATGAACCTGCAACGAAGCTGACGATCAGGCGATCGGCTTTTCGGGCCGTCATCGCCGCCCGACCCCGACCACGGCCCGATGGGCAACTGGAACAGCGCTGGCAAGACAGTCGAGCTGTTCGTGACGCCCGAAGGCCAGGTGCTCGGTAGCGAGGAATGAAAATGCGATTGAGGCGTGTCAGCACCTTAAGCTCGGACGCGCCCCTTCACCCGGCCCAGCCGGGTTCGGAAAGGACGAAAACGGTGAAACGTGCAACCATGATCTTGGCGCTGATGGGGGCGGTCGCTCCTCATGCTCCGGCGCTGGCGCAAACCAAACAGTCGGACATGCAAGGTGCCGCGCTTCTCGCGAGCTGCCGCGCCGCGGAGCAGAGGTGTGGAGCATATCTCCAAGGCGTGCTGGACATGATGATCGTCGCGCGAAAGGCCGAGTGCGGCGCGCCGCGCGATGATCGTGCGGCCTTGCGTGCGGCCTATCTGCGCTGGGCGGAACGGGACAGCTATTTTCAGAGTGTCCACATGGTCGCGGGGGCCGAACAGGCCTTGAGTTCGGCTTGGCCGTGTCCGGGGCAAGTGAACCGCTAACAGGCTCCCCTAAAGCTCTCAGCTACTTCGCCTTGATCGTGGCAAGACACTCGGCTCAGCCTGTTCAACAATCGGTCGGGGCTGTTGAAAAAGGCCGGGTGAGCCGATCGCGTTCCTAACGGGTTCCCTGCTTCGACACATCGGGAGCAGCGGCCATGATGGGTGAGCAACAGCGAGGCGGCAAGGGCGCAAGTTGGCGGGCGCTAGGAGCGATGATCCCCGCCGATCACATCCTACGCAGGATAGACGGACTGATCGACCTGGGTGAACTGCGCGATGCGCTCGCGCCGCATTATAGTCGCCGTGGGCGTCCCTCGATAGCGCCTGAATTGCTGGTCCGCATGGCGCTTATCGCTCGCCTCTATGGCATCACGTCGGAACGCCGGCTGTGCGAGGAAGTCCGCTTCAATCTCGCTTATCGCTGGTTCTGCCGATTGCCGCCCGACGCGCGGGTGCCGCACCAC
>NZ_KB900608.1:0-5334 GCF_000379045.1 Sphingomonas melonis DAPP-PG 224 | reverse complement strand
CATGCGAGACGGGATCGCTATGCGTTGGGGTGTCATTCCGCCCCCAACCGGACCCGGCCACCAGCGGCGCATTTTTCAACAGCCCCGGCCGTTTGATGCACACCATCGGCAGCAGCAGGAAAGCTGGCGTTTCGCGGCATTGAATTGTTCAATAACCCGTGCGAAAAACTGCGATCAGAAAACCCCTGTCGCAGGTTGAATGTTGAACATGGCTGCCACCCCCCTGCCCGGCCAGGCTGGCACACGTCGGATCGGATATGCGCGCGTGTCCACCGCCGACCAGGACCTCGCTCCGCAACTTGACGTGCTGCGCGCCAAGGGATGCGAGCCGATCTATTCGGAGCACGCATCCGGCAAGCACGCCGACCGGCCCGAGCTGGCGCAGGCGATGAAGGCCTTGCGTGCCGGCGACACGCTGGTGGTGTGGCGGCTCGACCGGCTTGGCCGATCGCTCCCGGACCTGATCGCGACAGTGAACGAGCTGGCAAGCCGCGGCATCGCGTTTGAGAGCGTCACCGAGGCGATCGACACGACCACGGCATCAGGCAAGTTGGTGTTCAATATCTTCGCCAGCCTCGCTGACTTCGAGCGCCACCTTATCGGCGAACGTACCCGTGCCGGTCTGGCGGCAGGGCGCGCCCGCGGACGCATGGGCGGGCGCCCCCCTGCCCTCACCTCCCGGCAGCTCCGCGAAGCCCGGTTGCTGTTGACCGACCCCGACGCGACCGTGACAGCCGTAGCCGAAAGGTACGGCGTGAGCCGCACGACGCTCTACAAGGGATTGCGGGAGCTGGCGGACAAGGAGGCGGCGGCATGAGGGCCGTATTCATCCGTCACGGGCAGAGCACCGGCAACGCCGGCGTGCCCTGCCATGACCTCGCATCCATCGAGCTGACCGAGCTGGGATGGCGTCAGGCGCGGGAGGTAGCGCGGGCTTGGACCGAGACGCCCAGCCTGATCGTGACCTCTCCCTATCTTCGCACCCGTCAGACGGCCGAGGCGACGATCCAGCGCTTTCCGGTCGTCCCGGTGGAGGTGTGGCCGATCGAGGAGTTTACCTATCTCCAGCCCTCCCAGTGGAACGGCACACGCAGCAGCGAGCGAATGCCCCATCTGGAGCGGTACTGGACCGACGCCGATCCCGCCTATTGCGACGGGGAGGGTGCGGAGAGCTTCGGGGCATTGCTTCGCCGTGCTGAAGCGGTGCTGGCACGGCTTGCCGCCCTGCCCTCCCCCGGCCTCGCCTATGTGTTCAGCCACGGGCAGTTCATCCAGGCGGTGCGTGCGGTCGTGACAGAAAGCACGCTGGACGATCGTGGCAAGATGCTGGGCTTCTGGCGAAAGGGTGAGCCGCCTGCGATCGGCAACGCGGAGCTGGTGCACTTCGCATTATCGGATGCAGGTTGGAGCCACGAACCACCGGGCGCGAGTCACAGCAGGGTTGTGCCATTCTGATATTGTGCATAACGTCACAGTATCAGAAATGAAGGTGTGCACACGTGCAGATTATCACACTTGCAGCGCAAAAGGGCGGAGTCGGTAAAACGACGCTGGCAGTAAATCTTGCGGTCGCCGCTCAGGCGGCCGGGATCAGGACGGCGCTGTTTGACCTTGATCCGCAGGAAAGCGCAACGGCGTGGAGCGAACGGCGTGAGGCCGAGCTGCCCCATGTGGAGCCGATCAGCGCGCGCCGGCTCGACCAAGCGATAGATGCTGCCGAAGCAAACGGGTTTGCTCTGACCATCATCGACACGCCACCGGCTGCCGGTGCGGAAGCCGCAGCCGCAGCCCAGCGCGCGGACCTCGTGGTGATCCCTTGCCGTCCCTCGCTTATCGACCTGGATGCGATCAAGCGGACTGCCCAACTCATCACCAGCACCGGGCGGGCAGGCGTTGTTGTGCTGAACGCCGCTCCCCCAACTGCGTCCACATTGCTGGACGACGCGCGGACACTTGCCGAAGCGACCGGCCTCCGGGTTGCGCGCACCGTTCTACGAGAGCGTAGCGCCTATCGTGCAGCTTGGCCCTACGGGTTGGGCGTCATCGAGCATGAGCCAAAAGGCAAGGCTGCCCAAGAGGTTGCAGCCTTGCAGAAGCACCTCCTTGATGATTTGATAAATTGCACACCTGCAAACGTGAAGGCTTGAACATGGCGAAGCGGACATCTCTGTTGGCCCCGGCAGTGGCGCCACAAACCCGTCGCGAGGCAGAGGCGGATAATTCGCCGATCGCAACTCCGGTGTCGTCGGCGAGCAGCGCCCGATCGAGCGGGAAGCGGCCAGGCAAATACCATCTCGGTGCCTATTTCGACCCGGCGGACCCCACGGCCGAGGCCTTCCGGGTCTTGGCGGCACGAACGAGGCGCAGCCATCAGGACCTTCTCGCCGAAGCGATCAGCGAACTGGTCGCCAAGTACGATGCTGATCGGCAATTTGGCCGTGCGTGATAGTGTGCACACCTGCACATCCCCAAGTGTGCAGGATGGCAGGATTGATGCTGCATGACCAAACGCCCGAACCCTAATCCTGAGTTCGACCTGTTTATCCCGCTGATGGGCGATCTTCCGCTGAAGGACCAGCGGGAGACGATGGAGCGGCCGTTCTTCTCGCTTCAGAAGCGCAAGCGGGTGAAGCCGATCGAATATAGCAGTCCGGATGGCGAAACGTGGGTGAAGATCGAGGCGATCCCGGCATATGGCATGGCGACGATATGGGACGCCGATATTCTCATATGGGCAGCCTCGACACTCAACCGGATGCGGGAGCAGGGGGTCAACGATCTTCCGCGGACGCTTAGAACCACGTCCTATGACCTGCTAAGGGCGATCAAGCGCGACACTAGCGGCCGGGCCTATCAGGAGTTGCAAGCCGCGCTCCAGCGGCTTCAGACGACCTCCATATCGACGTCTATCCGTGCGCCGAAGCGGCGCACCAAGGCCGGCTTCAATTGGCTCGACAAGTGGACGCTGGAGGTGGACCCCGACACGGATCAGCCCCGGGGCATGACAATCACCCTATCGGACTGGGTCTATGAGGGCATCATGGGAGAGCGGTCGCTGCTCACCATGCACCAGGACTATTTCCTGCTGACTGGCGGGCTAGAGCGCGCCTTGTACCGCATCGCACGCAAACATGCCGGCAACCAAAAGGGTGGGTGGACGTGCCGGGTGGAGGTGCTGCGCGACAAAACCGGCAGCGACAGCAAGCCCAAGGAGTTCAACAGGATGCTTCGCAAAGTCGTGGAGGCCGACCAGCTTCCCGATTACACTATGGAGATGGCAGCCACGGCAGACGGCAGCCCTGCCGTGTTGTTCCGCCTACGCGGCGAAGCCGAGGCACTGGCGCTGGCCGCTAGGTTGGAGGCCGAGCAAGAGCGGCGGAGCCGAGTCGAAGCCGATCGACGCCGCGCGGCCGAGGTGGACGATCTTATGGACAAGCTCGCTCGCGGGCGCTGACTATCGTGGTTTCACACACCGGGGTGCCACGAGGAAACTCATAGGCGCTCCAAGCTGGCGCTCCACACATAGTCAGGCAGCCGTATTCACAGTCTAGATCGAACTTAAATTGTCGTGGGATCACACACCGAAGCGTCGTGGGATCACACACCCTACTATCGTGGGATCACACACCGAATCACGTGGGATCACACACCGGGGGTTCCCGGAAGGCCGCAGGAAACGTGGGTTTTTTGGCCCATTTTCCAGCCTTAACCTTCTTAACGATTCCTATTTAACAGAATCTCTTAACCCACCAGCACTCCGCACCCGGATAGCTCGAAGACATTGCGGAATTGACCCTACGGGCCAATGCGCCTTTGTTTCGTGCCGGCTATCGCCGTCACAAGGGCGGCCTATCGGCCGCAGGCTTCCAGGAGAAGCAAAGCGGATCGGGCGGTGTGTGCCTGTCAGCGTTAGGCCCGGCGGACAGGGCAGGTCAGGCGATATCCCAAAGCTCACCGTTGCACCTTGCCGGTGTGTACGATCACGCCGGATCGAACAGGCGGGCGAACTCGCGCTGATCGTAATAGCGGATTTTCTTCGCCCAGAGCGGGCGTTCGCCCTGCCGCAGCAGCAGAAGGGTGTCGGCGGGCATCCGCATGATTTCGTCCGGTGTCACCAGCCTGCGCGCGGCGACGTGGCCGCTGACGCTGGTGGAATGGTCCGGGCTGTCGAACCAGCTCGTTTTCTGTGACGTGCTGGCGGTCTCATATTCGATCGTGGTGTCGCCGATCGTGCGCGAGAGCATGTCGGCCGTCGCATGATCGTTGACCCCGAATGTCTGGACCACGCCGGCATTGGACAGGAAGGTGCCGGCGCGTTCGCCATAGAGCGCGCGGAGCTGGTGCATGTCCTGAAGGATCGGCCAGAGCTGGAGGCCATAACCCGCCATCAGCCCCATCGCACGTTCCACCGGCTCCAGTCGGCCGAGGGCTGCGAACTCATCGAGCAGGAACAGCACCGGGCTTGCCGGGCGGGCAGGGGATCGCGCCATGTCGGTGACGGCCTGCCCGACCAGCAGCCGCAGCCAGCGCGCATAGGTGTCGAGCCGATCGGGCGGGAGGCACAGGAACACGGTGCCCGGCCGCTCCTTCAGGTCCGCGAACCGGAAGTCGGATGCCGAGGTGCTGTCCACCAGGCGCGGGCTGTCCATGAAGTGGGTGTGGCGCTGCGCCGAGGAGAGCACGCCCGCAGCCTCCCGGTTCGACTTGCCGAGCTGGCGATTGGCGGCGCGCGCGATGAGGCCGCCGGCGCTGGTGCTGGCCTGCATGTCGGCGAGCAGCGTGGCGAAGCCGGCGGGATCGCGGGTGAGCTTGTCGCGCACGGTCGCCAGCGTGACGCGGGCAGGGGGCTCGTGGACGACGGTGTGCAGGATCACGCCGGCGATCAGCGCCTTGGCTTCCTCGTTCCAGTGTGCCTCGCCCGATTGCCCCGGTGCGTCATGGACCAGCGCATCGGCGATCGTCTGTGCATCCTCCGCCAAGTCGGGGCTGGTCGGATCAAGCCACGCCAGAGGGTTGTAGCGGGCCGTGGGGCGCCCCGAGACGCCGAAGGGGTCCAGGCACCACACATCGCCCTTGGCGGCCCTCGCACGGGCTGTGACGCGGGCATTCTCGCCCTTGGGGTCGATGCAGACCACCGAGCGGTCCAGCGTGAGCAGGTTGGGGATGATCGTGCCGACGCCTTTCCCTGAGCGGGTAGGGGCCATCGTCAGCAGATGGGCGGGTCCGTCGTAGCGCAGCAGGGGGCACCTCAAGGTTTGTCATATGGACAGCGGCAGTCGGAACAAATGGTCAACAAAAGCCTGAGCGTTGCCGCAAAGTATATTAAGTTTCGTG
>NZ_KB900607.1:0-57057 GCF_000379045.1 Sphingomonas melonis DAPP-PG 224 | reverse complement strand
CCCGACGCAAGCGGGATTGTGGTGCAGCCGCGCACGAGCGGCGACCGGATGTGAGGTTAGAGCGGACCGGTCACCGGGACGCTTGTTGCAACAGGCTCAGGCCAGTGATCCAGAAATTGAGGAGGACGACCATGGCCTGACGCTCTGACCATTCCTGACGATTGATCTGGAATGGCGACGACAAAGCGATAAGCTGGCGTCATGTACGCCGCACGAGCCAAGCGCACCTATCCTTCAATTTGGCGGGTGATCCTCGCCTTTGTAGTGGTCCCGGGCGCAGCCGCCTTGTTGATGGCTATTGCTATGCCAGCATATGAGGGCATCACCGATCCGCTCGAACGGATCTGGCGGAGCGCTGTGGCATTTGCCGTGTTTGGCGCTTACCCTCCAGCCTTTATCATCGGGCTCCCGGCGTTCTTCATGTTACGCCGACACGTCAATGCGACAATCATCAACTGCGCTGCGACTGGTGCAGTGGTCGCCGCTCTTCCCTGGCTCGTGCTCGCGTTAATAAGTCGACCGGATAATGCGAGCATTGATGGACGATCAACCGTCATCGACGGATCTTTGACTGCTTACGGATGGCTGATGAACTTCTACTACGTCGGCCAAATTGCCCTATTAGGCGCTATTGCAGGCGCGCTGTTTTGGTTCATTGCTGCGGCTGGCAGCCGAACCGGCAAGGTAGAACAGATATGATTGTGCGGAAGGAAAGAGGCTGCACGCTCTACCGCACAGCCTCTTGACCTGAGAACTCCCATGTGAGGGGATCTCGGCCGCCTGATCGGGCGAACTAAGGGCGGCATGAACACCAAGCTCCATGCCATCGCCGACGCAAACGGACGCCCATTGAGCTTATTCATGACCGCCGGGTAAGTCAGCGACTACACTGGCGCGGCAGCGCTGCTGGACGACCTGCCAAAAGCGCATTGGCTGCTCGGAAACCGCGGCTACGACGCAGATTGGTTCAGGGACGCTCACCAAGCCAAAGGCATCCAGCCCTGCATCCCGGGCGGCGATTACGCAACAAGCCGGTCAAATACGACAAGCGCGCTATCGGCGCCGCAGCCGCATTGAAATCATGTTCGGCCGCCTCAAAGACTGCCCGCTGGGTCGCCACCCGCTACGATCGCGGCCTTACAGCCATCTCCGCCGCCGTCATCTTCTGACTGTGATCAAGGAGTCCTGACCCTAGGTTGGGACCCCATACAAGTTGTTGATGAGATAATGTAAATAGGGGCTTCTGATGAGTTTGGCAGGAGCGGCTATGGCACGGCATCTGTTTTGGCTATCTGACGAGGCGTGGGCGGCGATTGAGCCGCATCTCCCGCATGGCCGTCCTGGCAAGCCTCGCGTTGATGATCGGACGGTGATCTCGGGCATTCTGCATGTTCTCAAGACAGGCTGCCGGTGGCGGGATGTTCCGGCGAACTATGGACCACCACCGACCATCTACAATCGCTACAATGGATGGGCATCGCGCGGCATCTGGCAGCGGTTGTTCGAGAAGATTGCTGGCGCCGGGCCGGTGCCGGATGAATTGTCGATCGACAGCACGCATGTGAAAGCCCACCGCTCGGCAGCCGGCTCAAAAAGGGGGAGTGGCAAGAAGCGATCGGCCGCTCGCGCGGCGGTCGGACCTGCAAGATCCACTGCCTGGCCGATGATTGCGGCCGACCGGTCGCCTTTGCCCTGACGCCTGGCAACGTTGCCGACATCAACGTGGCCATTCCACTGCTGAGCATTGCCACGCCAGCCCGCCATCTCATCGCCGACAAAGCCTATGACGCCGATAGTCTGCGCCGCTGGCTCGCCGACCGACGCATCAAGGCCGTGATCCCGTCCACCGCTGCGCGCCGTACGCCTTACCCGCTCGACAGGCGTATCTACCGCCGCAGGAACGTCATTGAGCGGCTGTTTTGTCGGCTCAAGAATTGGCGGCGCATCGCCACACGATATGACCGTCACGCCAGCAACTACCTGGCCGCCATCGCGCTCGTTGCCACCGTCGCCGAGTGGATCAAATGAGTCCCCAACCTAGGCGGGTTCCTGTCGAACAGGAGCGGACAAAAACAGTGCTGCCAGCATGATCATCGCCATGATGGTTGGAGTGCGGGCTGGATAATCTACCACGCTAGCAATCATCACCAACAGCAGCATCGCCGATCCCAACCTAGCAAGATTGCGCGCGCTAGTGTCATCCTTGGCTGTCCAGATTCGAATGCTGCGTATCAGCCACCATCCGCACCCCACCACCAACAATACCCCGCCTATCAAGCCAGTATCAAGAATAATTTCGAGAAAATCGTTATGAGCATGGTTGAAATAAAGGAATTTGAGCAATCCAAAAGGTTCGTGCATTCGAAATATTGGATCAAAGCTTCCCAAGCCCGTTCCAATAGGAAAATAATCGCGGATCATTGACACGACAATCGGTAGGCCACGCGTACGCATGTCTTGCCCGGTATCTATTGAGAATAGCCGGTTGATCGATTGAGCGCGATTGGCGGCAAAGCTGACGAACACAAAGGCGGATAGCATAGCGAGAATGGAAAGGATCAGGGTGGGAAAGACCCAGCGTGGATAATGTCGGGTCATCCGGCGAATTGCGGATTGTTCGAGCATAAGCCCAATACAGGTGGCAATAATGCCAAGTAGCATCCCAGTACGCGAACCGCTGGCCAAGATCATCAGGACGAATAGCGTCAGCAGCCCCAGCGCAATCACCACCCGCCATCCGCGGCGCTGTCTCTCTTCCAGTGCCCAAATTGGGGCGAGTAGGCAACCGATCGCTGTAAATAGTGCGAAATGATTGGGGTTGGCAAAGGTGCCGTTTACACGCCCCACCGTTTCGTTGATGAACGGATTGTCGAACGATATTCCTGAAAATTGGGCGAGACCAACAATTGCTGATGCGACGACCATCCCCAGCAGGATGCTTGGCAGACGGGTGCGCTCTCGTTGCTTCAGACCGGTTGCAAATAGGAAGATCGCAATTGGCACAATTAGAGAATAGAGGGCGTTGAGGGTTGCACTGGGCGCTAGGCTGATCGGCCGCCATGGCACAGGGGAGTCGGCCAGTGGTGTGCCTGCGGCAAACTCTCCCCGGCCTGGCAGGCTGCCCCAGATGTCTGGAGGTAGCGGGATCAATTGTGCGAGCGGCATCGCGATCACCGCCAAGAGCAGGATCGCTACCGGTCTGACCTGTTGCAGCGACGGGCGCTCGCCTGCTAGCACCAGCACTATGAGGCCGAACCATGCGACGCTACGCACGATGGTTTGTCCTAGGGTATCGGCCCGTGATGCCCCCCCCGCCAGCCAAAGGACTGCCAGCATCATGCATAGCAGCGCAAAAGACAGGCTGGGTTTGAAGGTCGATGCGGAACGTTGGAAGGACTGGGACATGTCAGCCGCGTCTTATGATAGTTTGCGGTTTGGCGGAACCGTCAGTTTGCCGCTTGTCGGGCGCGCATGACGATAGCACGCCATTCTTCTACCCAACGGTGTCGATTCCGGCTATGGCGCATTCAACGGCGGGGGTAACGGTATTCGACCGGCCGTCCCAATCACGCAGTTAAGGGCGCAAGACGATCTGATCGCCATGAAAATCGTAATTATCTCGAATTTTACAGATTCCGTGATCCGGTTCCGTGGGCCGCTATTACGCCTGCTTATTGAGCGAGGGCATGCCGTCCATGTACTCGCTCCCGATTTTTCCGATGAACAACGGCGAAAACTTGAGAGCATGGGAGTGGCGGTCGATACCTATCGTATTGAGCGTACCGGACAAAATCCTTTGTCGGATCTGCTGACTCTGCGGGATCTGATCGCATGGCTATGGCGCGAACGACCGGACGTCAGCCTGACCTATTTTATCAAGCCGAACATCTATGGCAGTCTTGCTGCCGCAATCACACGTATCCCCCGGCGGATCGCAATGGTCGAGGGACTAGGCTATCTCTTCACTGAAGACGACAGGGACACGTCCAAAAAAAAGCTGGCGCGCGGGCTGGCCATCACTTTACTGAAGGCTGCGTTGGGGCGTGCGCACCGAGTACTATTCCTAAACCCCGATGATCTTGCCGAATTCATTGACCGGCGTATCGTTGATCTTACCCAGGCCCGGTTGCTAGGGGGGATAGGGGTCGACCTGACCCATTATGCCGTCGCGCCGCTGCCTGACCATACGCCATCGTTCCTGATGATCGGGCGATTACTGCGCGAAAAAGGGGTGCGGGAATATGTCGCGGCGGCACGGTTCGTGCGCAAACGCTTTCCCGAGGCCCGTTTCCGATTGATTGGCGGGATGGACGATAATCCCGGCGGCATCGCGGCCGACGAGGTACGGGCTTTCACCGTCGACGGTAGTGTCGAATGGCTGGGTGAGCTAGACGACGTGCGCCCTTGGATCGCCGCCTGTTCGGTCTATGTGCTGCCGTCCTACCGCGAAGGCGTGCCACGTAGCACGCAGGAGGCCATGGCAATGGGTCGTCCGGTCGTGACAACCGACGTTCCGGGCTGTCGCGAAACAGTCGTCGCCGGGGTTAACGGCTATTATGCTCAGCCCCGCGATGTGCCCAGTCTGGCAGAGGCGATGACTCGCTTTTGTGAAAACCCCGACCTGATTTCAGCAATGGGGAAGGAAAGTCGCCGTATGGCAGAAGAGAATTTCGACGTGGTCAAGGTGAACGAGAGAATCTATCGCAGCATGACAGCGTCCCTCTCGAATGAAACCGAGTGGTGATGGCCGGCGATCGGTGGGTATCGCAGGGTGGCAGAATGGTGTCCTGTCGTGTGCAGGACCATCGGCAGCAAGATCGCCCTCGCCCTCGCATCCTCGTCGTGCTGCCCTGCTACAATGCGCAGCAATGGATTGGGCCCTGCCTCACGGCGCTGGCCGCTAATGACGAGCCGCACGACATCCTCCTGGTGGAGGACGGTGGTACCCCGCTCGATGAGCTTCCGCCTGCCAGCAATCTGATCCATTGCCGGATGGCGCGCAACATTGGCCTGATCGGTGTGCTGAACTTCGCAGCCCGTTTTGCCCTTGAAGAAGGGTATGAGTTCTACGCCCGCCAGGATGCGGACGACTTCAGCCTTCCCAATCGTTTGGCGATGCAGCGCGCCTGCGCCGATACAACCGGCGCTGACCTGACGGTCAGCGGCGTGCAAGTTATCGATGGTGAGGGTCGATCCCTATGGGATATTCCCGGCGACCTACCGCAAGACTTGGTCGCAGCGCTATCGGCCCGTAATATTTTCGTGCATTCGACTTGGTTTCTGCGGACCTCGGTGTTCAACCGGATCGGTTGCTATGATGATCGCTATGTCGGCGCCGAGGATTATGAGTTCGTGCAGCGTATCGTTCGTGACGGCATAATCGACAGCGTAGCCCAGCCTTTGGTTCAATACCGGGTACATGGCGGATCGGTGCTGGCGGCGTCAAACCGCCCGGCACGGACCACCGCCCGCATCGTCTGGCACTATTTCTCCTGGCATCGCCCCGCATCGTACAAAGGATTGGGGCGCAGCTTGGCGGCCGCGTGTCTGCCACGCGGCCTGAAGGCGGCCGTCCGTAAGCGCTTGGCACGCACGCTGTCTTGAACGGGGAATAGGTACCCGGTGTGGTCACCCCACTCGCAGCAGGGCTCCTGACCAGAACAACGGCGTGTAGCCATACCATCCTAGCCCAAACTGGGAGATGGCTAAGCCTGCCATCGTTGCGATAAGGATCGCCCGATAGGGTTTCATAACCTGCGTTGCCGAAATGATAAGAATGAAAGGCGGAAACGTCAGGTAGGCATAATAGGCGAGTCGATCCGCGTAGATGAGGTAGCTCATTGCATAGAACGGCACGGTAACGGTAGTGTAGAACAGTGCAAGTCCACTCAAGTCGTCCCGGTCGCCGCTAGGCTTGTTACTTAGGACTCGGAACACTCCGTACAGTAGCATCGGTATCAACAGAAAGATCGCCCAGTCGGGGCGATTACCCGTACCAACGCCGGTGTTCATAATATTGACAAGGTCTGCAGCAGAAGCCTGTTCTATGTCATACCTGCGAAACCCGGAAATTCGCGAGGTCAGCGGACGAAGCGGGCTTAGGCCAATAATATTCACCGTAAAAATTAGAATATTGAAGGCCCACATCGCAATCAGCAGCCTGTTGCGCTTTTTGATCAAAACCAGTGCTTGGAATAGGAACAGGATTGCCGCCGAGGAATGGATTGACATGGCGGCGATGCCAATCAGTGCGCACAGCAGATGCGTGCGAGTGGTATGGCGATCAGTGGTTAACAGAAAGCTGGCGGCTATCATTATCAGTCCACCGGCCATAAATTGCCGCGTGACGTTGAGCACACCGCTCCAAAAGGCGAAATAACCCAGTCCGAAGCATAACAGTAAAGAGAAATAGGCGCTGCGTCCAAATGCAGATAGCATCTGGAGATATCCTAGTAGTGTAACTATGACGCACAATATCAAGAACGCTTGGAAATCAATGAATGGTCGGCATGCAGCAATCAAAGTCAAAAAACCGATTTCGTAATCGGTATATGAATAAATTGCAGGCGTGTGATACAAAATATAATAATTTAATCGGTCGGTTACGGGGAGTCCCTCGATTGTAGCACCGGGCAGCGGCGAAATGATGCACCAACATAGTAGGGAGCAACAGATCGCAATCGGTATCACAGCATAGGCGAGGGAATAGCGGGAGCTCTGCGACGCGACCCATGCCAATACGAAGGCCAGCACAAATGCGGCGACCAGCCCTAGATGCACGCCCCAGAAGGCGTCGGCAGCGGATTGCAACACGAAGCTCGCCACCATGACAACGACGATGCAAGCCCGCTGCGCGGTTTCGCTGCCCTGTGTTCTTATGGATACGATCGGGGGCGCCAATGTAGCGGATTCCGGGGACATAACTGCCACCTATCGTAAACGTACGGGAGGGGGCAAGGGACGCATGTAGCGCGATAAATTTCGGCCTTGCTATCATCCTCTCTTGTGCCGGGTACATCATCCGCTAACGCGACTGGCGAAGGGAGCTTTCGATGAAAGTGATGAGCATCTTCGGCACGCGGCCGGAAGCGATCAAGCTGGCGCCTGTCATCCGTGCGTTCGAAACGGAAGATCGTGTTGAACATATCACCTGCGTTACCGGGCAGCATCGGGAAATGCTTGACCAAGTGCTGGGCTTGTTCGGTATCAAACCTGCGTTTGACCTGAATGTGATGCGCCCTCGACAGCAGCTTTCGGAATTGTCGGCTAACGTGTTGCAAACCGTCGATAAGATCCTCGCCGATGTTAATCCCGACTGGGTCATCGTACAGGGCGACACCACATCCGCTTTTGCTGCCGGATTGGCCGCCTTCCATCGCAAGATCAAGGTCGCTCATGTCGAGGCCGGCTTACGAACCGGCGACATCATGTCCCCATGGCCCGAAGAGATGAACCGGCGCCTGCTGACTCCGATTACCAGCCTGCACTTTCCGCCGACGGCGCGTTCGCGCGACAACCTATTAGCTGAAGGTGTTGCGGCGGATCGCGTGATCGTCACGGGCAATACCGTCATCGACGCGCTGCACAGCATCGTTGACCGGCTCGAGCGGGAGCCGGATTTGTGCGACCGTGCCGGTCAGGGCATGCCGTTCCTCGGTTCCTCTCGGCGCCTCATATTGGTCACCGGTCATCGCCGGGAGAATTTCGGCGAAGGGTTGCGTCAGATATGCCTTGCGATCAAGGCGCTGGCCGAGCGTAGAGATGTCGATATCGTTTATCCGGTCCACCTGAACCCATCCGTTCGCGAGGTCGTGCACGAGATGTTAGGTGATGCGCCTAACGTCCACCTGATTCCGCCGTTGGAATATCTTTCCTTCGTCTACCTGTTAAAGCGTGCCTATCTGGTCATCACCGATTCCGGCGGCATTCAGGAAGAAGCCCCGGCACTCGATAAGCCAGTTCTGGTCACCCGCGACACGACCGAGCGCCCCGAAGCTGTTGAGGCCGGCAGCGCGAGGCTGGTCGGTCCATCGGCCGATCGCCTGCTTACTGAGGCGCGGCGCCTGCTCGACGATTCGGTGGCCTATGCCGACATGATCAAGGGCGGCAGCCCCTATGGCGACGGCCATGCGGCACAACGGATCGTCGACCGAATCATCGCCGGCTGATGCAACCGCGATAACAAGGAAGCTGGCTTGGCTATCGATCGTGTGCGGAGCTTGCTGAGCTTGGGCATCAAAAGCCTGATCAACCCAGGCTCCCTCGTACAGGGTACAGCGCTGTCGGTCGTTGGTGCGGGCGGCAATCGCGCGTTCCAGATCGGTGCGCTGCTACTGGTGGCACATCGGTTTGGACAGCAGGGGCTGTCGGCGGTTTCAGCGGTGATCCTGTGGAGCAGCATTCTTGGGCTGGCGATCGCGCCAGGCTTTTCGTTGCCGCTGACTGGTGCGGTTGCGGGCGCACGGACGCGCGGCGAACGCAGCGTGGCCCCGATCGTGTCGCTGATCACTGGAGCGATTGTGACCGTTGCCGTCGCGGCAATGGTCGTGTGGTTGTCAGCAGGAATTACGGCATCGGGATTGACCCCAACCAACTTCGCCATGTTGGTGGCGGCGATGGCATCGGGCTTCTGCGTTCAGGCGGTGACTCTGGCCGGATTGATCGCCGAGCGTGCCTATCGCCGGGCGATGCTCAGCAGCCTCCTACTCGGCGGGGGGCAAGTCGCGGCGGTCCTCATTGCGTCCGATCCCGGGACGATGGTGACAGCGGTGGTAGGTGGTACTGTTCTAGCCGGCGCACTGTCTGCCGCGATGCTGGTTCGCGTGGCACTACACAAGGATCGAGCGGCAATCCACAGCTTTACCCATTGGCAGGTGATGCTGGGCCGTGTCCCGCCCTCGCTGATCGGATCATCGGTGGTCGAACCGACGAATCTTGTCGTTCTGACCTATATTTTTGGATCGGCGCGTCCTCCGATCGACACGGCGGTCATTACGGTCGCCCAGCAATGGCTTAGCC
The DNA here is from genome assembly GCF_000379045.1 of Sphingomonas melonis DAPP-PG 224. Classification (NCBI taxonomy): domain Bacteria; kingdom Pseudomonadati; phylum Pseudomonadota; class Alphaproteobacteria; order Sphingomonadales; family Sphingomonadaceae; genus Sphingomonas; species Sphingomonas melonis. The sequence continues at coordinate 48,039 of NZ_KB900607.1, read as the reverse complement.
TATTGCTCTTTATTCCTGCAATCGTAAACCAAGTCATCCTGCCGCATCTGATGCACAAAGCGGAGGCTGCCGAGTTCGTCGCATATTGCCAGCAGGCACGGCGGATCATTGGCTGGAACTTCGTCTTTACTCTCGTACCGGCGGTAGCGTTGATGGCATCGGCGCCGTTCCTGCTGGCGGCATATCGCTTGGGCGGAGCCGAGTATGCTTTTGTCATGCTGTTGTGTGCGGGCTGGTTCAGCGCGCTGGCATTTCCGTTCGGCACCGTGCTTACTGGACTTGGTCATTTCAAGTTCAGCGCGTTCGGCAATATATTCTGGTGCTTGGTCTTCGTCGGGATGTCGCTGCTGCTGGTACATCGGTCGACCAATGGCTTTGCCGAAGCACGTTTCGTCGCCTATTCTACCTATCTTGTCTTTCTTTCGTTTGCGACCTTCATCCGGCTCGGGCAGCTGCGTGATCGGGGGCCGGCCGATACAGGACTGTCATGAATATTGTCATTTGGTCTTATGCCAATCTAGACCGTGTATATAGCATCGTGTTCTCGTTGGCGCGGTTCCTGCGCTCCAGGGGGCATGACGTTCGCGTGCTGTATGTCGGCGAGAGCGCCCGCCACATCGTTGATGAGGACGGGATCGACATCCGCTCGGTCGCTTCGGCCTCGAGCAGCGGATGGCAGCGCGTGCTGACATTTTGGCAAAGTGTGTGGCGGTCGCGTAAGCGGTCGGACATGGTCGTGCTGGTCGGTACACGCTCGGCGCTGTTTTCGTGGCCGCTATGGCTACTGAGGCGTGGCCGAACGATGGTCTTCGCCTATGAACTCGACGGCGATGGCTGCATGGAGGTGGTCGCGAACCGCATTGCTCGGTCGGCCGATCTGCTGGTGGAGGTCAATGCCCATCGCGCGCGGCTGCGCACGGTGATCGCCCGCCGGCCCGACGCTGTGGTTCGCAACGTCCCCGATCGCCGGACGGTGGAACAGATACGCGGGCTGCATGACCTGCCGCGTGCACCGATTCCCGGCAGGATCATGTATGGCGGGATGATCGCCCATTACCAAGGGATCGACCTGCTGGTCCGGGCCTTTGCGAAATCCGACGCGCACGAGCTGGAACTGATCGGCAATCCTGAGGATCCCGCCTATCTCGACCAGTTGCGCGCAATCCCCCTGCCCGAAGGCAAACGTTTAATCATCACAGGTCCGTTACCGCGTCCAGTTTTGCTTCAACGGTTGTGGCAAGAAGCATCGGCGTTAGTATGCCTGTACCCATATAACGACGTGCCCGGCCGAATGAATCGGTTGAACACCAAATATGCTGAACCAACGAAATATTACGAGTATATGCTGCTCGGTATTCCTTTTGTCACATTCCGACATCCCAGCCTTGTGCAGAAGGCGCAGGAAGGAGTATTCATGGTCGCACAGAACAAGGCAGCAGTTGCGAATGGTTTTAACCAAGCGCTGGCCTGCACACAGAATTCCGATGGGCGGACCTTTGTCCGTAAGGGCAGCATTCCCGCTTATGAAGAAGCACTGGAAGCGGTCCTGCCACTGCTGAACCGTCCATCAATTAGGCCTTGACCGGTCTGGTCAACCTTCCAGATACGGTAGCGGTTGCTGGGCACGTCTATGCGCACATTACCGCCGCACCGGTTGAGGGTAGCGTAATACCCCCAGAAACCTGGCCCGGTCATGGTTGCCCTTCCGCCGGCGACGATGACATGATCGGCCGAGTAGACGGCGACACCCTGACGCTCATACTGGTTGTCGATCGCCTCAATCTCATCGAACGCTATCACCTGACGGTCAAACGGACGGCCGGTGCGGGCATCGACCGCATAGAATAGTAGCGCGCCATCGCCCGTCGTCTGCCCTTCCGGATCAGAAAGTAGGCAGTTATGAATCCGTAAACGACGAGCCAATCGCCCGCCGGCATAGAAATAATGGTGGAACAGCAGGCCACCGACATTGTCCCGCATGTCGACGTCGCTGAACGTTACGTTCTGATAGCCCTCACCGGGAAGCGAGCTTTCGCAATCCCATGGCCTACCATAGCGTCGCGTTCCCACGCCCGATCCGATCACGCGTGCCCAAGTACCATTGGACCGGATCGGTGCCTTCGTCATGGCAAGGTCCTTGCCGTTGTTCTTGAGACGGCCGCCCTGCATGTGAAAGCCATCGACCCCCATCAGTGACCCGCCATGGCGCCCGTTCCATTGGAAGTCGCAGTCTATAAGTTTGATATTCCCGAAGAAGTAATCGGCGTTCTCACGCTGCTCGACGCCGTTGCACCAGGTCATGAACCCGTCGGTTGCACAGTTCCATGCCCGGCAACGGGTCAGCGTAATGCCCTGAATCGCACCGGGGAAATGACCGCTTAGCAGCCATCCGCACCGCCGCCCGTCTCCGCCTGAGGATCGCAGATCATGCTGGCCCTGACGGTTCCCGTCTACCATGCAGTCGGTGAAGGACAGGTCGCGCCGGGGCTCGTGCACAGCCTCGATGGTGAACGGCGCTGCGTCGATCATGCCTGATCGCGTAAGAAGGTTCAGGCTGGTAACTGTCGATCCCGACGGCCAGTCGACGGTACTGGTCGCATACCATCGCCCCGCCGCCCCACCGCATCCAATCCCCCGTCTAGCGGCTTCGTCCGCCATGCGCTGTACGGCTGCCGTGGCGTCGACGCCTCGCTTGGCGGCCTCGCGGGTGGTGTAACTCGTCGCCCCAAAATCCTCGGGTGTCAAAGAAGTCGCGGGCCGTGCATCGCACGCGCTGGTGAGGAGTTGGCCGGCGCTAGCCCAGGCCAGCGGGAGCACGAAGGTCTTGCGGCGTGAAAAAACAGGTGTGTGCATGAAGTTGGCATGGCTACAGCATGGCGAGCGGTCATGGGAAGCGCTGCGCACGGCTATCGACATGCCCCGTACCGGTTTGTCAACGGTCACACCATGTTGTAGGGCGCAGCCGGTGCCTACAATTGCAGTAACAGGCGATCGCTGGAAACATGGCAGGTGGTGAGTAGCGGCGTCGTGAACAAAATCTGGAAAAGAGCAGAGCCTGCGGTCGTTTCCGCTCTCCATTACCTTGTCGAATCGGGACAAAAAGTAAAAATTTCCCTTGTTGTCGCAAATGACGCTATACTTTGCTTATTAGCTGTATGGATTGCGTTTTCGCTGCGGCTCGGTGGATGGATTATTTCCAGCCCGGCGTTTGCCGCGATTGCCATCGTGAGTATCGTGGCATGGCTGCCAATATTCCTTTTTTCCGGCGTCTATCGATCGGTTGTGCGATACATGGGATCACGCACTATGATCGGCATCGCAACGTCCTGCATGATGATCGGTGTGGTGCTGGCCATCTTTACGCTTCTCAATGTGGTGCCTGGTATACCCCGCACTATTGCGGCTATTCAGCCGATGGTCTTTGCTGTATTGCTAATTTTTAGCCGGCTTGTTGCACGTTATATTTTGTTTGATCTGCTGAACCAGCGTAACTTTACCGGACAGCGACATCGCGTTCTTATTTACGGTGCTGGTTCGTCGGGGCGACAACTTGCTTTGTCCTTGCGCCATGAAGGCAACATGATCTTGCGGGGCTATCTGGACGATGATCTTCGTGTTGCAGGTAAGCATCTGGATGGCGTCCGGGTCTATCGAACGGACAATGTTGCCGACCTGATCGACCGGCTTGGCATCGACATGGTACTCCTCGCCGTTCCGCGGGTTTCGCGCCAGCAGCGCGAGCAGATGGTTCGCAAGTTTGAGGACATCAGCGTCCGGGTGCTGACGTTGCCTGCCATTGGCAACCTGCTGGATGGATCCGTTTCAGTCGGCGACTTGCGGGAAATCGAGATCACTGACCTTCTAGGACGCGACCCGGTACCGCCGAACCAGCATCTCCTGCACCGCACGGTTACAGGCCGCTCGGTTATGATTACCGGCGCTGGCGGATCAATTGGTAGCGAATTATGCCGCCAGATTAGCCGGTTGGAGCCATTGGCGATAATCTTGGTCGAAATGACAGAACACGCGCTCTATTCGATCGAAGCCGAACTTCGCGAAGCGGAAAATCAGGGCCTATTTGCTTCAGGCTTTGCCATTCATGCTGAGCTTGGCAGCATTGCCGACATAGATACCGCCCGGCGGCTGTTCGACCGCTGGCACCCTGAGACCGTGTTTCATGCAGCCGCTTACAAGCATGTTCCCTTGGTCGAAGAGAATGTGATTGCTGGGTTACGCAACAACATTATCGGAACGTTGAACTGCGCAGTGCAGGCGGACCGGGTGGGCGTACGCAACTTTATCCTGGTTAGTACGGACAAGGCGGTGCGTCCGACCAATGTGATGGGCGCTAGCAAGCGTATCTGCGAACTGGTGTTGCAGGCATTGAGCGGGCGGGGCAGCCAGACGCTGTTCGCAATCGTCCGGTTCGGTAATGTGCTAGGATCAAGTGGTTCTGTCGTTCCACGGTTCCAGCGGCAAATCCGCCAAGGCGGGCCAGTCACGCTCACGCATCGTGACGTTACACGCTATTTTATGACTATACCCGAAGCCGCCCAGTTGGTCATCCAAGCCGGAGCAATGGCTGAGGGCGGTGAAGTCTATGTACTCGACATGGGCGAACCGATCCGGATTTACGACTTGGCACGCACGATGATCAACCTGTCAGGGTTAAGTGTCCGCGACGCCACACATCCCGAGGGCGACATCGAGATTTGTGAGATCGGGCTGCGGAAGGGCGAGAAGTTGTACGAAGAATTGCTGATCGGCAATTCCCCACGCCCAACCGATCATGCCCGCATCATGCAGGCTCGCGAGGATCATCTCGACTGGCCCGTACTGGCGGAACATCTCGCTACTTTGCAGGAGGCTCTGACTAACGGGAATCGCCAACAGGCGGTCGAAGTGATGTGCACGCTGGTGCCGGAGTATAGTGGAACACACGCTCACTGATCTGGCACCCACCGGCATTCAGGTACATCCGGCGAGGGCGTCCGCCCGCGCCTTGTCTGTCGCGGCATGCTGTCGTTCTGGCGGAGGCAGGGGAGGGACGTGACGTGCTCCCCTGAAACTCTGCCATTTTGAGCTAGAGTCCGGCTTCGTGAGGAGACGGACGTGAAGAAGACGAGGTTCAGCGAGGAGCAGATCATCGCGGTGCTGCGCGAGCAGGAGGGCGGGATGAAGACCGCCGATGTGTGTCGTAAGCACGGCATCAGCAGCGCGACGCTGTACGCGTGGAAGGCGAAGTATGGCGGCATGGACGTGTCGCAGGCACGCAAGCTGAAGGTGCTCGAGGAGGAGAACGGCCGGCTCAAACGGCTGCTGGCCGATGCCATGCTCGACAACGCCGTGCTGAAGGAGGTGGCGGGAAAAAACTGGTGAAGCCCGCCGCTCAGCGGAAAGCTGTCGAGCACGCTCGACAGCTGTTCGGCATCAGCGAGCGTCGGGCCTGTACGATCTTCGGCGTAGACAGGACGTCGGTGCGCTACGCGCCCCGGCGTAGTGATGATGGCGACCTGCGGTCGCGGTTACGGGAGATCGCGGCGGAGCGTCGCCGCTTCGGCTACCGGCGGCTGGGGATCATGCTGGCCCGTGAGGGGCTGGTCATGAACCACAAGAAGCTGCTGCGGCTATACCGCGAGGAGAACCTGCGGGTCAGGCGCCGGCGCGGTCGCAAACGAGCCATGGGCACCCGAGCGCCCATGGCGCTGCCGCAAGGTCCAAACCAGCGCTGGAGCCTCGACTTCGTGAGCGATACGCTGATCAGCGGCCGTCGCATCCGCATCCTGGCGGTGGTCGACGACTTCACGCGGGAATGCCTGGCGCTGGTGGCCGACACCTCGCTGTCAGGCGCGCGTGTCGCTCATGAGCTCGACGCCATCATCGCCGTCCGAGGCGGACCGCCGCTGATGATCGTCAGCGACAACGGCACCGAACTGACCAGCTTGGCGATCCTGAGATGGACGCCAGAGCGCCCCATCGAGTGGCACTACATCGCGCCGGGCAAGCCGCAGCAGAACGGCTATGTCGAGAGCTTCAACGGCCGCCTGCGCGACGAATGCCTCAACGAGACGCTGTTCGTGTTGCTTGGCCATGCCCGCTCGGTGCTGCGGCTATGGCGCGACGACTACAACCATGTGCGCCCGCATAGTGGTGTTGGCGGGCTGACGCCCGCCGATGCTGCCAGGCGGGTTGTGCAACACCGCCCCGAGGGGCACCATACCAACCCCGGACTCCAGTTATGACTGGTAGAGCTTTGGGGAGCACGTCAGACGCCTTAGCCGGCCGCCTGCTCAAAAACGCTGCGTACCGTGTCGCACATCTTGTCGACCTCGGCATCGGTCAGCGACGGATGGGTCAGGAACATTAGACTAGTGTCCCCCAGTTCACGCGCGACGGGTAGCCGTTCGGCTGGCCGCCATGGAGTGCTGTCGAACGCCTTTTCCAGATACACTTCCGAACAGCTCCCCTGATAAGCAGGAACACCACGCGCTGTGATCTCCGCAACGATACGGTCGCGGCTCCATTCGCTGCCAAGATGGTCGGGCCGGACATAGGCGTATAGACGATAGAAGGCGTGCGTCATCCCGCTGTCGGGCAGCGGTACCCGGACGATGTCAGCATGTTCCGCCATGACATCTCGTAGCCGATGCGCGATCAGCGTGCGCCGCGCGGTCCACTCCGCCATGCGGTCCAGCTGGATGCGCCCGATCACCGCCTGCATCTCCAGCATTCGCCAATTTGTGCCGAACTGTTCGTGGACCCAGCGAAAACCTGGGGGATGTGCGCGTTCGTAGACCGCTTCCCAGCTTTTGCCGTGATCCTTGAACGACCACATCTTCGACCACAATGCCTCGTCGTCGGTTGTCACCATGCCGCCTTCACCGCCGGTAGTCATGATCTTATCCTGGCAGAACGACCATGCACCAATATCGCCAAACGTGCCGACCATTCGGTCACCGATCCGGGCGCCATGCGCCTGGGCGCAATCCTCGACGACGCGGATACCGTTCGGACGGGCAAGGGCGAGGATCCCCGCCATGTCCGCCGGCCATCCGGCCAAATGAACCGGGATAATGGCACGGGTCCGCGGTGTAATCCGCGGCGCAATGGTGGCGGGAGAAATATTGCCGCTGTCCTGGTCAACATCCGCGAAGACTGGCGTCGCGCCGGCGGTGACGACGGTTGAGATTGAAGCGATGAACGTGCGGGGTGTCACGATCACTTCGTCACCCGGACCGATGTCCAACGCCTTCAATGCGAGGTCGAGCGCCAGTGTTCCATTGGCAACGGCAATCGCGCGTTTCGCGTTGGTCCATTGAGCGAATTCGCGTTCGAATGCGCGACCTTCCTCGCCCGTCCAGTAGTTGACGCGGTTTGATCTGAGGACCCCGGAAACCGCTGCCTGCTCTTCGTCGCTGAAGCTTGGCCAAGGGCTGAATTGGGTATTGAGCATAGAAAGCGGCTTCTTTTCTAAGGGATATGGACTGGTTGCGATACCGATGGGCTAAGGGGGGCACACGAAACAGGCTGTTTCGTGATTCAGATCGGCTCTTACAGCCTCCCTCGAGTGGGGCAACGCGAACGATCATTGTACCGAAAATTCAATCTGATCATCGACAGTTTGCATGTGGAACGACCTTCGCGCCGGCCTGTGTGCCGTCGGCAGGCTATCCGACGTCCTTTGCTTTACCCCAGGATTTACAACAACTATAGGCCACGAACCTTAATATATCTAATGCGGACCGTTCCAGCGCATGCGCAAATTTTGTATCGCTTTTTTGATGGCGAGCGCCCTGACCGGGTGCGCTGGCCGCGAGCCCCTGCAATCGACCCAGCAGCTTACGGTTGTCGATGGCGCCTCTGCGTTGCCGCCACCGGGGCGTAGTGATCTCACTGCGGCCGACCGCCCAGCATTGATTGGTCCGCTGGACACTATCCAAGTTGATGTATTCAACATTCCCGATCTCAGCCGCGAGATGCAGGTCGATGCCAGCGGTCGTATCGCGATGCCGCTGGCCGGGACGCTCGATGCGCGCGGCAAAACCGCCGAGGAGCTTGCCAGGGCCGTCGAAGCCGCGTTGCGCGCGCGCTATGTTCGTAATCCCGAAGTTACGATTAACATCCGCAATTCAGTTAGCCAAGTGGTGACGATAGATGGTCAAGTCGTTGAGCCGGGCTTGTATCCCGTGACCAATCAGATGACGCTGACCCGGGTGATCGCGTCCGCCAAGGGGCTGTCCGAATTCGCCCGTCAGGAAGATGTTGTTATCCTTCGCACAGTCGGCAATCGACGTATGGCGGGATTGTACAACATCGCGGAAATTCGGCGGGGAGCCTATGACGATCCGCCCGTGTACGCCAATGACCTGATTGTAGTTGGCGATTCTCCGCAACGGCGCCTGTTCCGCGATCTCGTCTCGATTTCCCCGATCTTGGCGGCTCCGCTGATCGCGATTGTTCAGTAAGGCCCTGCCATCATGAATCTTGCTCCTATCGCCCTGCATCAGGGCACGTCATCCGGTACGTTTACTGCGCCAGAGACCGAAGCGATCCCGGTCGTCCGCCAGTACCTGCGTGTGCTGATGCGCTGGCGCTATCTCATTCTAGGCACGGTCGCGGTCTGCTTCCTGTTAGGGTTGGTCATAACGCTGTTGATGACGCCGCAATATACTGCGACGGCAGCCATCGAGATTTCGCGCGAATCTAGTCAAGTAACTAACTTTCAGGGTGTCGAGCGTGAAACGAGCCTCGCCGATCAGGAATTTTACCAAACCCAATATGGCCTCCTGGAATCGCGATCCCTGTCAGAGCGCGTTGCAGTCCAGCTCCGCTTGGTAGACGACCCCAAATTTTTTGAGCGCTTCGGGGTGTCGCCTAAAGGGCCCGCGTTCACGTTGGTCAATGGGCGCTATCCGGCGGCAGGGCGCACAGATCGGCAGCGTGTAGCCGGCGAGATCTTGCGCAAGCACCTCGCGATCGCGCCGACCCGCCTGTCGCGCCTCGTCAACATCAACTTCAGCAGCCCCGACCCTGAGTTTTCGGCAAAGGTCGCTAATGCATGGTCTGATGCGTTCATCCAGACCAATTTGGAGCGCAAGGTGCAGGCGACGTCCTATGGACGCAACCTGCTGCAGCGTCAGCTGGTTCAGCAAAAGGCGCTACTTGACCAAAGCCAGCGGCAATTGGTTGCCTATGCCTCGCAGCAGCGCATCATCAACCTGCCGGCCCAGTCAAACGCCGATGGTTCCACATCGGAGCGCTCGATCGTCGCAGATGACCTCGCATCGCTGAATGCTGCGTTGAGCCAGGCCACTGCCGATCGGATTACCGCCGAAGCACGATATCGTGAGGGTAGCCAAGCGGGCGCGTCATCCGAAGCATTGCGGAACCAGGCGATCAACACCTTGCGCCAGCGGCGTGCTGAACTCGCTGCGGAATATCAGAAGCTGCTGATCCAGTTCGAGCCGCAATATCCAGCGGCCAAGGCAATGAAGTCGCAGATCGACCAGCTCGACCGCAGTATCGCCAGCGAAGAGCGGCGAGTGTCGGGATCGATCGAAACCGACTATCGCGGCGCCGTAGAACGTGAGCGTGCGCTGCAGGCGCGCGTCGAGCAGCTCAAAGGGAATTTTCTCGATCTACGCCGTCGTTCGATCCAGTATAATATCTATCAGCAGGAAGTGGATACTAACCGCGCCCTGTACGACGGGCTATTGCAACGCTTTAAGGAAATCGGCGTAGCCGGCGGTGTCGGTATCAACAACATTTCAGTGGTCGATCAGGCAGACATCCCCCAGCGACCGTCTTCGCCGCGCCTATTCATCAATCTGATCCTCGCGCTCCTCGGTGGTCTTGGTATCGGTGCGGCGCTTGCCTTCGCAATGGAGCAGATGGATGAGGCGATCGCCGATCCAGCGGAGGTACAGCGTCGGCTTGGTCTGCCTTTGCTTGGTTCTGTGCCCAAGGTGGACGACGTTACACCGAAGGAAGCGCTGCTCGATCGCAAGTCTGATTTGGTCGATGCTTATCTCGCAATCCAAACGAACCTTGCATTCACTACCGAACATGGTGTGCCGCGGTCGCTGTCGGTCACCTCAACCCGCCCGGCCGAGGGCAAGTCAACCACTGCGCTGGCGCTGGCCACCATGTTGGCAAGGAGCGGTAAACGAGCGATTCTGGTCGATGGCGACATGCGCTCGCCATCGGTCCATCAGTTGGGAGGGCAGAGCCATGACTATGGCCTCAGCAACTTCCTTGCTGGACAGGATGACATTGCGCCGCTCACCTTCGAGATGGCCGATCTGGGCTTTACCGCTATGTCAGCCGGGCCAATCCCACCCAATGCGGCTGAGTTGTTGACTGGAAATCGCCTAGGCATTCTTATCGACCGGTTGCTCGAGCAGTTCGACCATGTCGTGATTGATAGCCCTCCAGTAATGGGGCTTGCCGACGCCCCTCTCATTGCAAATCGAGTTGAAGGCGTCGTTTTCGCGGTGGAATCACATGGTATTCGCTCGAGCCTGGTAAAAACTGCTCTTGCCCGTCTTGCCGCGGCAAATGCTCGCATCTTCGGTGGAGTGCTCACCAAGTTCGAAGCCCGCAAGGCGCATTATGGCTATGACTATGACTATGGCTATGACTATGGCCGCAACAAGGACGCGAAGGCGTAAGCGGTCGAACAATGTCGCTCAGCCAGAATTTAGCGCGCCGCTCACCAAAGGAATGGGCGTCGCGCCTCGTGCTAGCCGCGACGGCTATGGTGCTTGGCTTTTACAGCTTGGCGTTTTCTATCGCGAAGACAGTGAAGCTCGATCCGGAGCTAGCCTATCGCCTTGCGCCTTATGATGGACAGATGACTTCCGCCTATGCAACATCGCTAGCCGGAGCAGATGCCACGCTGGAGGATCGTGCTCGTGCCGATGTCCTCGCCAAGCATGCGCTTCAGCAGGATCCAACAGCGGTTGCTGCGGTGGCTACACTGGGGATCAATGCTGACGCTCGTGGCGACGGGGCAGTGGCGCGCCGCTATTTTGCCTATGCGCAAAAATTGTCGCGGCGCGATCTGCGGACCCAACTTTTCATGATCGAAGACGCTGTTCAGCATGGGGATATTCCGAGGACCCTGCACCAGTACGACATGACTCTTCGAGTTTTCCCGAATTTGGGTGAGATGCTCTATCCTGTGCTGGCATCGGCAACTGCCGATCCGGCGATCCGTAGCGAATTGGTTAAGACGCTGGCGGCCAAGCCTTTGTGGAGCAATAGTTTTATCGAGTTCGCCGCCAACAGTGACTCAGATATCAAGTCCGTTGCTGCCCTATTTTTAGATCTAGGCCATGCTGGCATTTCAATTCCCGAAACTGCGCATGCTGGCACCATTAACGCATTAATCGCGGGAGAGCAGAGGGACGCTGCTTGGTCATATTATGCCACGATCCGACCTGGTGCCGATCGCCGTCACTCACGCGACCAGCGCTTTGCTGCAAATCTTGAAACGCCCTCACAATTTGACTGGACGCCGATTAACGACGGATCCGGCCTGACGACGAGCATTCAGGATGGCTTATTCGAGTTCACCGCCGCAGCCAGCATTGGCGGGCCAATGTTGCGGCAGTTGCAGTTGTTGCCACCTGGAACCTATCGTTTGAGCGGGCATAGCAGCGGGATCGATCAGGCCGCGGGCGCCTTGCCCTACTGGACGCTACGCTGTCAGAACGGACTCGAACTCGGGCGAGTAGAAGTGCCCAATTCGATTGTCGCAAATGGCAATTTCACTGGTACTTTCGGCGTCCCCGCGGACTGTCCAGTGCAGACGCTGTTGCTTACAGCGCGACCGTCCGATGCGGTGTCTGGTCTGTCGGGGCAGATCGACCGGGTCGTTTTGGCACCGGTACGGTGAAGGAGGTCGGATTGCGCATAGCGCTTCTGCTGGGCTTGAGCCTCGCCTTGGCGACATCACCGGCAATTACCGAGCTGCAATCTTTTCACGGCACGGCTTCTTCCCCCGCCGGCAGCGAGGACAATGAACAGCCAATCGTCCAGCAACAGCAACAGACGCCGATCGAGATTAATCCGAGTGGCCGCACTCCGCTCACTTCAGTCGGGCAGGTCGGGCGGCGTCAAAGCCGCGATGACGCCGCCGAGCAGGCAAACATCAAACCCATGGCGCGCATCACGAACCGCATTCAAAATCGCGTACAGAACCGCATCCGTAACCGGATCGATCGCAATTACGATCCTCAAGCCAATGTAAATACCCCCTTCGTTGTCGCTGACGAACAGGTGCGCAAGGGCGGCCGCCCGCGCTAATCCTGCTGCGTTACCGGCCTTGACGAGTTGCTCTCTATCTCTAGCTCATCAGGGATAACTAAGGTCTCTAGCTGCTGGCCTCAGGGTTAGGACTCGTTGATCACAGCCAGAAGATGATGGTGGCAGCGAGGGCAACGGTAGAGAAGAATGCGGGAGCACCTCAAGGTTTGTGACACGGACAGCGGTAAGCTGAACAGGTAGCGAACAGGGCGGCTCAGGCCACCTTGGCTCCGGGTCCGCCGGCGATGTTGAGTGCGCGGTAGCCGTCTTGATCGAGCTCGGCAGCGGCGTTTTGCCAGAGGTAATCGCCGGTCAGGCTGATGTGTCGCCAGCCTAGCGGGGCTACATGGGCGAGCAGCTCGTCGGGCGCGGGCTCGCCGCTGGCGCGCAGATGCTCGACGGCGCGGCCCATGTAAAGCGTGTTCCAGTACACGATCGCGGCGGTGACCAGCGTCAGCCCGGACGCTTTCAGCGCCTGGTTCTCGAACTGCGGATCGCGCAGGCGGCCCTGTTTGTGGACGAACACGGCTTGGGCGAGCGTGTGACGCGCCTCGCCCTTGTTGAGCCCAGCCTGACACTGCTGGCGGAGCGCCCTGGATTCTAGCCAGTCGAGCGTGAACAGGGTGCGCTCGATCCGGCCCAGCTCCTGGAGCGCGAAGTCGAGCCGGTTCTGGCGACGGTACGCGGCCAGCTTCTTCAGCATGACCGACGGTAGCACCACGCCGGCCTTCACGGACGCGGCGAGCCGGACGATCTCGTCCCAGCTTTCGCGGATGGCAGCGATGTTGAACGGGCGCCCGATCAGCTTCGCGAGCGCCTCGGGGCGGGCCGTGCCCGGGAACAGGCCGAGCCGGCGATCGGCTAGATCGCGCAGGCGGGGCACGAACCGGAAGCCGAGTAGGTGCGCGAGCGCGAACACGTGGTCGGACGCGCCGCCCGTATCGGCATAGTGGGTCGCGGGTTCGATGCCGCAGCCGTGCGCGACCAGCCCGTCCAGCACATAGGGCGCCTCCGCCGCGGTCGCCGAGATCAGCCGGACATGGTAGGGCGCGTAGGTATCGGCGACATGGGCGTAGATCTTCTGCCCCGGCTCCCGGTCGTAGCGCGCGTTGGTGCTGCCGGCCGCGCCCCGCCTGCCCGAGCGGAAGAACTGCCCGTCCGAGCTCGACGCGGTGCCGTCGCCCCACACGCGCGTGAGCGGCAGCGCGGCTTGCGCGTCCACCAGATGGCGCAGCCCTGCCGCGTAATTCTCTTCCGATACGTACCAGCCATGCGTCCAGGCGAGCTGGGCGTAGGTGACGCCCTGGCTGGCGTTGGCCATGCGCTCGATGCCGAGGTTCGTCGCGTCTGCCAGGATCGCGGCGAGCACGGCCTGCGGGTTGGAGTGGGCGCGGCCCGAGCGCAGTTCCGGAAATGCGCACAGGAACCCGGTGCGGGCTTCCACCTCGGCGAGCAGCTCGGTGATGCGCACGCGGGGCATGAGCCGGTCGACGGCCGCGTCCAGCCTGTCGGCCGCAGCGGGCGTTACGGCCGCGAGCGGGCTGACCCTGAGGTTACCGCCCCGCAGCTCCACGCCGTCGAGCGTGCCGCGCTTCAGCGAGCCTGCGAACCGGCGCAACCGCCAGTCGAGCAGCCTGGCGCGCCCCTCCAAGTAGCGGCCGACGTCGGTGTCGAACGGCAGCGTGAGCGCGATCTCGGCCGCTTTGCCGGGCGGGAGCATATAGCTGTCGAAGCGCAGGTGTTCGCGCGTACCCTCCACCCACAGGTCGCCCGATTGGAGCCGCTCGCGCACGGTCGCGACCGTGGCGGTTTCGTAGCGACGGCGGTCGATGACGCCGCCCTCGGTGATCGCCGCCTTCCATTTTCTGGAAAACGGCATGGGCGCATCGGCCGGTACGTCTCGCCGCCCGGTCGCGTTCAGCGCGCGCACGACCTTGATCGCGCCGAGCACGCCGTCGCGCGAGCCTGCCGCCTTGAACCGGAACGCGTCAAAAAACGCGGGCGCGTAGCGCCGCATCGTCATGTAGCGCCCCGCCGCGCGGATCAGCGGCTCGTCGCGAGTCAGGTCGGCGATCGCGGTCGCCTCGCTCTCGGCGTCCAGAAGCCTCGTCCAGCCCACCCCGTCGTCGAGCGCCGCCCAGACGTCCAACCCGTCCTCGCGCGCGACCCGGAGTGCGCCGACCGTGGCGCCCAGCAGCCGCATGAGCCGGTTCACGTCGCGTGTGGTCGCCTCGATGCCGCGCTTCTGCGCGGCCCTGGCCCTGGCGAACAGGAGGCCGGTCTGCTTGCCGAACATCTCGATCGCGGCGTCCGCGAGCCGCGCTTCCAGGTCGATGACGGCTGCGGCGAGTGTCGCGCGCCTTCTGCGGAGCGAGTAGTCGGACAGGAGGAACGCGGGCGCGACGTGGCCTTCGCGCACGAGCTGCTCGAAGCGGTGCTCGTGGATGCGGCCGGCCATGCCCGGGTCGAGCCCGAGCCGGCGCACGTGCGCGAGCCGGGCGAGAATGCCGGCGAGATTGCGCGCGGTCGGGCTGTCCGACGTGTCGCGCAGCCACGCGAGCGGCGTCGTGCTGCGATCCTGGTCCACGATCAGCAACGCATCCAGCCCCGTCACCTGCTCCGGAGCAAGCGCATCGACCAGCGTGTCGGCCGCGAGGCGGCGCGCCATGGCGCGCCCCGCCACCCCGATCCGCTCGATACGGGCGGGCGCGGGCAGAACGATCCGGGCAGCACGCAAATGGCCCAGCACTGCCGCGGCGATCGGCTTGCCCCGTTCGGTCGCTTCCGCCGCGCGGGTGGCTGCGCCGAGCGCGCCGGGGACGTCGGCCGCCTCGAACGCGCGCAGGCGCAAACGCTCCATCGCCTCCCAGGCGTGTTCGAGCCGGGTCTGGGCGCGATGCGCGTAGCCCTCGAACGCTGTGGGCGCGATGTCGAGTTGCGCGGCCAGGTGCCGGATCAGAAAATCGGGGACGACATCGTCGTGGCGTATGCCGAAGCCGGGATGACGCAGCAGGGCGAGGTGCAGCGCGAAGCCGAGCCGGTTGGCGTCGCCGCGCTTCGCTTCGATCAGTGGCCGGTCCTCATCGGCAACCGTGTAATGCTTGGCGAGCGAGGCATGGTCGAGGGGCACGCCGAACAACGCGCGGCGTTCGTCGCCCGTTAACAGATCGCGTCTGGCCATCGATCACCCCCTGTCCGGGAGCGTATAGTTTATGGCCGACACGTGCGAGGTGTCGCGTAACTCTCAAGTTTCGCGACAGCGGCCCTGACCGGTCACGCCACGAGGGCGGACGCTGTCGCAAATGTCTGTTGCTAATCAGCCGTGTTCCAATGCACATCTGCGACATGCTCCTCGGCTATGCGCGCGTATCTACCGACGATCAGGATCTCACGCTTCAAAAGACGGCACTGAAGGCGGCCGGATGCCGGCGGACATTCGAGGAGAAGGTGTCCGGCGCCAAGCGCGCCCGACCGGAACTCGACCGGATGCTGGAGCAGCTGCGCGACGACGACGTGGTTGTGGTCACCCGGCTCGATCGCCTAGCGCGTTCGACGCGCGACCTGCTCGACATCGCCGAGAAGCTGAACGAGGCGGGAGCGGGGCTGCGCTCGCTCGCCGAGCCCTGGGCCGACACGACCACGCCTGCGGGACGCATGGTGCTCACCGTGTTCGCCGGCATCGCGGAGTTCGAGCGCGAGCTGATCCACCAGCGTACCAGTTCCGGCCGCGCGGCAGCCATGGCGCGCGGCGTGAAGTTCGGGCGTAAGCCCAAGCTCACTCCGGACCAGATCGCGCTCGGACAGCGTCTCGTCGGCGAAGGCACATCGGTGCGCGAAGCGGCGAAGCTGCTGAAGTGTCATCATGCCACGCTCTATCGGGCGCTCAACCATCCGGCGCAGATGCCCGTACATCGCTCGACACGTTGATTGAGGAGTAGGATTTCGCCATGATCTTCGCGCTTCTACTAGCGGCAAGTTCGCCGAATTCCGCGCTGGAGGCGGAGCGGGCCTACTCGGAAGCTGTACTTGCCAGTGGCCGTCAGGCAGCGGCACGCAGTTTCGGTCCACAAAGCGACCCCTGGCCAATACAACATGCGCCCGAAACCGCGCGCTCTCCATCTGTGGCCAGCATGTTGCAAGCAGCCGAGAGTAGCCGAAGGTGGTGGCTCACAATGATGAGTGTCGAGAGCCATGCCGAGCGCAGACCCGAACTTGTCTTTCCGTCCTGTGATCCGAGCGGGTCGGCAGTTGTTATCGGCGGGCTGTACGATGGCGGAAATCGAGTTGGATCATATAAGACGCTTTGGCGGAACAGTGCTGAGGGGTGGCGCTGGGAAATCGACGACTATCGTCGGGATGGATCGAAGGCATTAGCGGCAGAAAGTTTACAAGCGATCGAACCTGAGTGCTCGGCAAAACTCACCAATGAACAGCTCCAAATCCAAGCCGTTAGCGATGCGAAAGAGATCGCGTCTGTTTTGCGACAGGAGCAGGCCGGCAAACAGGTCGACTGGTTGGCTGTTCCAAGACGAAGCGTGGCCGAAGACGTTATCTTTGTCGGCAACGATGGCCGACGCATCCGCAGGCTCCCCGCCAAGCTGCCCATTCGGCGCATAGCGGGTGCGTTATCGTCCGGAAGCAGTTACGATGAAACGCTACGGTGGAGTAGCCGCGTCCTGGACGGGTCTGCACAAGCCCATAGCTTTCAGATCACCCAGTGGCGCGGTCCCAAGAATGGATGGCAGATCGTCTACTACGAGCTCCGCGGGTGAAACATCACGAGAGGTGATCCGGTAACTTCCAACTCGTCCAACCTCACAAACCCACGAAACTTAATATACTTTGCGGCAACGCTCAGGCTTTTGTTGACCATTTGTTCCGACTGCCGCTGTCCATATGACAAACCTTGAGGTGCCCCCAATGCGCTTGGGCAGCCGTTGTAGCGGGAGGCGACTGACGTGACCCCCGTTTCTTCATCCAGGTGGCACTAGAGAACGTCCCCTCTAAGGGACGGACGGAATGAAGCGGAAGCAGTTTTCGGAGAGCAGATCATCGGCCTCCTGAAGGAGGCCGAGGCGGGTGCGGTGGTCACGGAACTTTTCCTACAGTCTCAAGGAAAGGATCGCACCATCAAACCATTGGATCAAACAACTACTCAGGTTTGCCAAGCTTGCGTTCCCAGGCGAGCGCGTCCTTGACGATCGTGTCGAGGTCGTCGCGCTGCGGGCGCCACGGCAAGGCGGCGAGGATCGCGCGATTGTCGGCGACGAGCGCGGCCGGGTCACCCGCGCGGCGACCTTCATAACGGCGCTCGATCGTCAGGTTGGTGACGCGATCAACTGCGTCGAGCACCTCGTTGACCGAGAAGCCGCGATTGTAGCCGGCGTTGAGCGTGTGGCTCTTGGTGGGTTCGGCGATCAGCAGTTCGAGCGCCGCGACATGCGCGGCCGCCAGGTCGCTGACGTGGATATAGTCGCGTACGCCGGTGCCATCGGGCGTGTCGAAGTCGGTGCCGAAGACGGAGACGGCCGTGCGCTTGCCCGTCGCCGCCTCGACTGCGATCTTGATGAGGTGCGTCGCGCCCACCGTTGACTGGCCCGAGCGGCCCTGCGGGTCGGCGCCGGCGACGTTGAAGTAGCGCAGCGCGCAATAGTTCATCGGATGCGCCGCGGCGACGTCGCGCAGCATCGCCTCGGTCATCAGCTTCGACATGCCATAGGGGTTGATCGGCACGGTCGGGTCGGTTTCCTCGACGGGCACCTTGACCGGCGTCCCATAGGTTGCGGCGGTGGAGGAGAAGATGAAGTGGCGTACGCCCTCCGTCACCGCGCTTTCGATCAGGCTGCGCGTGGCGGCGGTGTTGTTGCGGTAATATTTGAGCGGGTCGCTGACCGATTCCGGTACGACGACCGAGCCGGCGAAATGCATGATCGCGCGGACGTTGTGGTCGCGGATCGCGGCGCGCACGGCGATGTCGTCGGCGACGTTTGCTTCAACCAGCGTCGCGCGGTTATCGACCGCCCAGGCAAAACCGGTGACGAGGTTGTCGACGACGACGACGTCATAGCCCGCGTCGCACAGCGCGAGCACCGCATGGCTGCCAATATAGCCGGCACCACCGGTCACCATCACCTTTCCATGGATTGGCATGAGCTTCCTTGAAATGTTTTTAAAGCTTAACGGAGAATCATTCTGACTAAGCCGCACACTGTCTGGCCCGTATCATGCTGCGCAACCAAAGAAGGTTCGCTTGATATTGCTGCCCTGCGTACACGTTTGGTGATCATGTCATCCTCCCACATTATTCAGTGCGACATTGAGCAATCCAAGCAGCTGCCACAACAACCATGCCTTGTCTTCAGTCCCCTATCGGGCTCTCTCCGTGCTTGCGCAGCACATCATTGAATGCCTCGGCCATCAGTGCTTGGAGGCTCCTACCCTGCCGCCGCGCGAGAGTGTGCATGGCGAAGGACATTTCGGGGGTGAAGAAGCCGGCGATCTGTTTGCGACCTTGGCGGCTTGCCGGGACAGCTGGAGCGGTTTCGCTTCTCGGTGCGGCGACGGGGAGCGTGGTCGGTGTTGGCGTTGTAGTTGTCCGCAAATTAGCGAAGTTGGGTTTGCGGCTCATGCAGCGGCTTTCTTTGCGGATTTGCGGAGGGTGGGTAGACCAATCTGCCGACATGTCCACGTGTAGATCTGTCGAATGTCGTCCGCGGCCTTGCCGGCGGGTTCGTATTCCATGACGGTACGCCCCTCCCCACTGGCGTGGCGATAGGCGGCGCGGTCGGGGATCTGGATCGGACAGGGCGGCGTGCCGAAGCTTTCCACCAGTTCACCCGCTTCCTGATAGACGCGCGGCGCATTGGGGTTGCCGGCGGTGAAGACGACATAGGCCGGTTTCTTGAGCAGCTGGACGAGCTTCGCGGTGGTCTGGATCGCGGAAAGGTCGAAGGCACTCGGGCGGCACGGAATCAGGACCAGGTCGGCGACCTCGACTGCGGCGCGGGCGGCGCTGTCGGCATGGGGCGGCGTGTCGATGACGATGAGCTCGGCGCCCTGTTCGCGCGCTGCTGCGACCTTGGCGGCGAGGCGCGGGGGTGGGCTGTCGATCACCTCGGGCGGCGCATCGTGGCGCCACGCGGCCCACTGGCTCGCGGTCGCCTGCGGATCGGTATCGACGATGAGCGCAACGCGCCCCGCATCCTGGGCGGCCGCGGCGAGGTGGATGGCGAGCGTGGTCTTCCCCGCCCCCCCCTTCTGGCTGATGATTGCGACGACTGGCATACCAATCTTCCTACATGTCTACAGGCCGACATGGCAAGAGGTCGACATGACGACGCTGACCCTATTTCCTACGCAACGTGATCGTGTCCGCCGATAGCCGCCTGCTACCTTTGGGGAGCATGTGACGGCGTAGCCGGCACTCCATCGGTTTGTTGGAAGGGTTTGGTTGGTCTTAGGTGTTTCGGTGGTGTGTCTGCGCCGTCAGGCGGGTGTTGTTGGCCGGCTAGGCCAACTCCGTTGTTGCTGATTATTATGACTCGCTGAGTGGTTGCGGATCGATTTGAGACTCGCACACAGCATCGATGCGCGCACCGAGCCGGGCGAGTATACGGCCGAGCGCGCCGCCTACACTCGCCCGTGCCAGCTCGCGACAACTCAACGTTGCGCGCATCGCCGCATCGGCCTCGCGTCGATCGGCCTCGCGCTGTACCTGATCGTCGGGCAGCGGTGCCGGCCGCAGCCAGCGCGGCAGATAGGCGCGCACGCTCGCCGGCAGCAGCGCGCGATAGGCGTTGGAAGTCTGCCGGTAGCGCGGGCGCGGGTCCCCCGAGCCCCCTGCCCCCTCATCGCGCGCGAAGCGGCGCTGACGAACGAGGAAGCCCGCCGCCTCGAGCAGCACGATCGCGCGGGCGATCGTCGCACGGCCCAGGCCGGTCGCCTCGGCAAGCCAGTCGTAACTCGGAAAGACGCGGCCGCGGTTGAGGCGCGCGAGCGTGCAGATCTCCTCGAACACGCGCACCGCGCCCGCGGTCAGCGCGACAAGATGGCGTTCGGTCGCCGACAGGACCCGCGTGCCGGCGCGAGCCTCACGCGCTAGGCGCCGGCCGGCATCGCGCGCGCGGCGGCAGGCGGTCAGCAATCGGTCGGTTTCGCCGGGTGCAGGGGCAGCGAAGAACGCGTCCTCGAACGTCCCCGCCTCCAGGCCGCCGCGCAGCACGGGGGCGCCGGTGCGATGGACTCCGCCCGATCGCCCGCGTGGCAGGGCGGTGAAGCCGCCTCCTGCTCGCGGACGTTCGCACGTATCGCTCGCCCGCGCGAGCACGCGCGCGCTCGCCATGCCCAAGGCACATGCCGTCATCTTCCATCCCCCATCGGGGCCGGGACCGGAGACAAAAAAGACCGTGGCGCGAAACGCGCATCCTTGCACCGGGTCGGGTGGGAGGGTAGGAAGAGCCCGTGAACGGTTGATGCTTTCACGGTGGAGTGACGTTTGGCGACGCCGCTCTTTCTTACCCTCCTTGGGATGCCCGGCCTTCGTGCCGGGCTTTCCTTTATGTGGTCACGGCCGCTTCCTGCTTCTTCCGCGTCGACATGACGCGCATCGCCGATCTTGTTGCAGCAATGATCCAACAACGGAAGCGACTACGATTCGTGCTTTCGAGTATTTAACTCAAAAAAAGTTCGTGCTTTCGAGTAGGAATTGGCCGTTCATTCGTGCTTTCGAGTAGGAATTCACACTTCAACTTCGTGCTTTCGAGTAACAATTGGACGGAAGGCCAGCGAATCGACGCTCCGCAGCAGGCCTCAAGGCGACGGGTGATTCGCGTGGAGGAATCAGGCAGGCGCGCCCTCCCCTGCCCCATCGTCCTGCGTCGCATCGGGCAGCGCAGGCCCACGCGGGGTGATGACGACGCGGGCCTGGGGCGCACGCCGACCGCGGCGCGCGGGCGCATCGCCGGCGGGGGGTGCCTCAGTTTCCTCGATCAGCTCCAGGTGATAATCGGGGATGCCGTCGGTCGAGACGATCTGCTTCAGCGCCGCCTTGAAGTTGGACAGCGGGTTCTGATAGCCGATCTGCAGGCGGAACGTGGCAAGGTCGAGGTCGAGCGCCCCCCCCTCCTCGCAGGTCGAGCGCGCAACCTCGTAGATGCGCCGCTCGATCGGTCCCAGCTGGAAATAGGCCGCGGCATAATCGAGCACATGGCGATCGAGCAGGATCGCACGATACAGCCAGTCGCACAGGCGCACCTTCACCGCCTTCAGCCGCCGCTCGCCGCTCTTGGTCTTGCTGTAGTGCAGTTTTGCTTCGGACAGCCACGAGAAGAACCCCTCCTCGCCCTCGCCACCCGCCTCGATATTGGTCTTAATCTGCGTGCCCTGCAGCCGCTCCAGCGCCTCGGACAGCCGGCCGTAGCTGCGCGCCGAATGATTGGAGCCCGTCGCCGAGAACAGGTCGTGCGCGGTGAAGACGAAATCCTGTTCGACCTGATCGCCCGCCTCCAGCTTCGCTGCCATCAGGCTGGCGATGTAGAGCACGATCTCCTTGTCGTAGATCGTCGCGACGCCGCTCGCCGAGGGGCGCACCTCGATCGAGACGGTCGCATGATCATAGGTCAGCGGCTTCATCCAGGCGTTCTTGGACAGCGCGAAGAACGGAAACGCCATCAGCGAGCGCTCGCCGCGGATCTCGCCATGCAGCGGGCTGTCAAGCGCGAACAGGTCGCGCTGCGGCAGCGTTCCGGAGGTAGCGGGCGAGCGGTTCGAAGCAGGGGTACGGGCCATGACCATTTCCTACTCGAAAGCACGAAGATTTGGACCCCCAAGCCGCTTTCACGAGGGAAAATAGGGCAAGCCATCCAACAATTCGTGCTTTCAAGTAGGAAATAGGGGTGCGCATTGCAGGCCATCTATAGCGTACCGACATATCGACGTGTCGACACGTCGAGCGGCTGCCGTACGGGGGATAGGTGATCGCTCTGGCAGCAGCCAGCCGATCTATCGAGGCTTCAACAATGTGGGGCGCTTCATCGGCGTAACAGGCTGCATGATCGTCTTACCCTGACACACGATCAATTGCCGCAGGCACATCACCACAAGGCACATGCTATCCTTCATCGTAAATTAGCTGTAAATGACGCCGATCGTCGGGGAGATAAGAACATGCCATATGATCTGTGGCACGGTGACCAACAGGCATCGGCTGGCGCGCAGGCCTTTGTATTCGATGGCTGGTCGCACGAACCGCTGGTCCTGCTTCAGGCACCAGAGGCCAAGGCTGCACCACAAAGTCAGGAACAAGCAGCGGTTGAGCACAAGGTCGCTCAATCCTTTACGTGATCCGCAGCGCCGCGAACGGCTGCTCCACACTTGGAATGCCATTCAGTCAATGAGTAAACACGACCGTATCCGTCGCGCAGGAGAGCTGCGTGCGCAAGGCTTGCCGCTGAAGGTCATCGCGACCCGGCTCGGCGTCAGCGAAGGCCAAGCCTCCAAACTGGCGAAAGCGGCAACCCAAGCCTCCACCTGATCGTCGGCAACCGTACCGCATCGCGCCCTTGACCCCTTCCCTGCCCCGGTCGATACCCGCGCCCGTCGACATGGGAGAGATCGGGCCTGCCCGGCGCCGAAGGAGCAACCGCCCCGGAAACTCTCAGGCAGAAGGACCATGGCGATAACGATAATATCTGGAGAGAGGTGAGGGGGGCATCCCCCGCATCCGCCGACGGGATAGCGATCTCAGGCACAAGCGACAGATGGGGCAGGCGCATGGCCGGGCATCACCGGCGAAGAGGACCTGTATGCCTGTCGACACATCTACATCTCTAGCCCTCGACCGCGGGCTGCACCGGCCGATCAGCGTCGCCGAGCTGTTCACGATCGGCATCGGTCCGTCGAGCTCGCACACCGTCGGGCCGATGCGCGCCGCGTTCGACTTCGCCCAGCGTGCGGTGGGGCGGGCAGGGGAGGGGGCCGCCCCGGTGCGCGTTACCTGCGATCTCTACGGCAGCCTTGCCCTGACGGGGCGCGGCCACGCGACCGACACCGCTGCGATCCTGGGGCTTGCCGGCTGGAAGCCCGAACGGCTCGATCCTGACGCAGCGCCCGGTATCCTCGTCGCGATCGCGGAAGAGGAACGCCTGCCGCTCGCCGGCACGCACGCCATCGCCTTTGCAGCGAGCGATGTCGTCTTCCATCCGCGCGCGTTCCTGCCCGAACATCCCAATGGCATGACCTTCACCGCGCGGCTTGCGGACGGCGCGACATATGCGGAAACCTATTTTTCGATCGGCGGGGGCGCGATCCTGCGCAAGGGGGCGCCCGTGGGCGCGAGCAACGTTGCCGTGCGCCACCCGTTCAGCTCGGGCGCCGACCTCCTCGCGATCAGCGAGGCAACCGGACTCGGCATCGCCGACATCGTCCGCGCCAACGAAACCGCCTGGCGCGAGAGCACCGAGACCGACGCCTTCCTCGACGCGGTGCGCGCCGCGATGCACGCCTGTATCGACCGCGGCATTGCGCAGGAGGGTGTGCTGCCCGGCGGCTTGAAGGTCCGGCGCCGCGCCCGCGCGATCGAACAGGGGCTGACCGGCTGCGTGCCCGGCAGCAATCCCGCCGAGGTCTTCGAATGGGTCAGCCTGTGGGCGCTTGCGGTCAACGAGGAGAATGCCGCGGGTGGCCGCGTCGTCACCGCGCCCACAAACGGCGCCGCGGGCGTGCTGCCCGCCGTGCTGCGCTTCTACGAGACGCTGGTGGCGTGCGACGAGGCGACGCGGCGGGACGGTGCTCGGACCTTCCTGCTCACCGCCGCGGCGATCGGCATGCTGTACAAGAAGCGCGCGTCGATCTCGGCGGCCGAGATGGGCTGCCAGGGCGAGGTCGGCGTCGCCTGCTCGATGGCCGCGGGCGGGCTTGCCGCAACACTCGGCGGCACCACCGCTCAAGTCGAGAATGCCGCGGAGATCGGCATGGAGCACAATCTCGGCCTCACCTGCGACCCGATCGGTGGCTTGGTGCAAATTCCCTGCATCGAGCGCAACACGATGGGCGCGGTGAAGGCGATCAACGCCGCCTATCTCGCGCTGCGCGGCGACGGCAGCCATGTCGTGAGCCTGGACGCGGTGATCGAGACGATGCGCCAGACGGGCGAGGACATGCGCTCGCAATATAAGGAAACGAGCCTGGGTGGGCTGGCCGTCAACGTGGTAGAATGTTGACGTGTCTACATGACAACACATAGACCATGGTGTCTGACAGCGATGGATTAACCTTCACACGCTAGGCTCGGTCCATGCGCATCTTCGTCACCGGCGGAGCCGGTTTCATCGGTTCGGCGCTCGTCCGCCACCTGATCCGCGAGACGGAGCATCAGGTGCTCGTCTATGACGCATTGACCTACGCGGGCACGCTGACCGCCTTGGCACCCATTGCCGACGATCCTCGCTACCGTTTCGTGCACGGCGACACCCGTGACGGCGTTGCCGTTGCAGCTGCGCTGCGGGATTTCCAGCCCGATGTCGTCACGCATCTCGCCGCGGAAAGCCATGTCGACCGCTCGATCGACGGGCCGGGCGCCTTCGTCGATACCAATGTCGTCGGCACCTTCACCATGCTGTCGGCGGTCCGCAGCTATTGGCAGGATCTCGCCCCCGAGCGCCGCGCGGCCTTCCGCTTCCACCATATCTCGACCGATGAGGTGTTCGGCAGCCTCGGGCCCACCGGCCTGTTCACCGAAGACACGCCCTACAACCCGCGCTCGCCCTATTCGGCGAGCAAGGCCGCATCGGATCACCTGGTCAGTGCCTGGGGCCATACCTACGGCCTGCCGGTGCTCGTCACCAATTGTTCGAACAATTACGGGCCCTATCACTTCCCCGAAAAGATGATCCCGCTGATGATCGTCAAGGCGCTCGCGGGCGAAGCGCTGCCCGTCTACGGCCGCGGCGAGAACGTGCGCGACTGGCTGTTCGTCGACGATCACGTCCGCGCATTGCAGGTGGTGTTCGAACGCGGGCAGCCCAGGCGGCGCTACAACATTGGCGGCAATGCCGAGCGCCGCAACATCGACGTGGTGGAGACGCTGTGCGCGGCGCTCGACCGCCTGCGTCCCCGTGCCGACGGCCGCCCTTATGCGCAGCAGATCGCCTTCGTCGCCGACCGGCCGGGCCACGACCTGCGCTATGCCATCGATGCCACGCGCATCCGCGACGAACTCGGCTGGACCCCCGTTCAGAGCTTCGAGAGCGGGCTGGACGCAACGGTGCGCTGGTATCTCAATCACGAGGCATGGTGGCGTCCGATCGTCGCCGATCAGGCCGCGGCCGTGCGGCGAGGGTTGGCGGCATGAAGGGCATCATTCTCGCCGGCGGCACGGGTACGCGGCTCCATCCGGCGACGCTCGTCGTCAACAAGCAGCTGCTGCCCGTCTACGACAAGCCGATGATCTATTATCCGCTGTCGGCGCTGATGCTCGCCGGCATCCGCGAGATCCTGATCATCTCCAGCCCCGAATACCTGCCCCATTACCGCACGTTGTTCGGCGACGGATCGGCGCTCGGCCTGTCGATCGCCTATGCCGAGCAACCGGCACCGGAGGGCCTGCCGCAGGCGTTCACGATCGGGCGGGGCTGGATTGCGGGTGAGGCGGTGACGCTGGTGCTCGGCGACAACATCTTCTTCGGCAACGGCCTGCGCACCCTGCTGCGCCGCGCCGTCGCCCGCATCGAGGCGGAGGGCGGCGCCACGCTCTTCTCCTACCGCGTCGAGGATCCCGAACGTTATGGCGTCATTGCCTTCGACGACGACGGGCGGGCGGTGTCGCTCGAGGAAAAGCCCGAGCGGCCGCGTTCGAACCAGGCCGTGACGGGCCTCTACATGTTCGATGCCGGCGTCTGCGACCATGCCGCCGCGTTGACGCCTTCCGCGCGCGGCGAGCTGGAGATCACCGATCTTGCACGCCGCTACATGACCGCGGGCGCGCTTCACGTCGAGGCGATGGGCCGCGGCTTCGCCTGGCTCGACACCGGCACGCACGACAGCCTGCTCGAAGCGGCCGAGTTCGTCCGCACGATCCAGCACCGCCAGGGCATCCAGATCGCATGTCTGGAAGAGATCGCCTATCTGCAAGGCTTCATCACCCGCGAGGCGGCGGAGACGCGGGGCAGGGCGCTAGCGAAGACTGCCTACGGCCGCGCGATCCTGACCGCGATCGAGGAAGCGCCCGTTCCGCAGGAAGACCGTCGGGCAGGGGAGCGGCGCGGCGCCTGATTCACCCGCTGACTCACGCGCGCTCCTCTGATTCAGGAAATCCGTCGGACGGGGCAGGCCTGATCCTCTAGATTCGCGGGCATGGAGACGTTGCCCTTCGTTCCGATCGAGCTGGTCGCCATCGACGCGGCGCGGAACATCCGTCGACGGTGGAGCGTGGCGGCGTATCGGGATCTGCTCGGCGCATGGGTGATCGAGACGCGCTGGGGGCGGATCGGAGCGGGCGGGCGGTGCCTGACGCGCAGCTTCGACGACGAGGGCGCGGCGCGGGGCTATGTGCGTAGCCTGCTCGCGCGGCGGGCGGGGGCGGTGCGGCGGATCGGGGTGGGCTATCGGCCCGCTCCACCGACACCTCGACGTGTCGACACCTGTACAACCCTAGCGCCGCCTTCACCTTCGCCCAGCTGACGTATTTGAAGTTCTGCGTGTCCGGCGCGTTGTCGCCGTCCTGCGCGACGAGCAGGCCGTCAGGATGGGCGGGGCCGAAGTCGCCCAGCGCCAGTTCGATGCCGTCGGTGTCGCTGGTGCCGTCGATAGCGCCCCCGCCTATGCGGAAGCGGCCGGCGTAGGTGACGGCCGGCAGGCGGTAGAGCGTGTAGGCGTTGTCGCCCTGGCTCGAGACGACGAGGTAGCCGCCGCGCGTGCCCTGGGGCGCGAGGGCGAGGCTCTCGGCGTCCGCCACCAGCGTCTTGCCGTCGACCTGCGCGATCGGGGTGGCGGTTGCGGGCGCGGTGGGATCCGCGGAGAAGCGCCACAGGCCGACGTCCTCTTCGGCCACGTACAACAGCCCGGTGCGATCGTCGACGACGCAGCCCTCCGCTTGGGAGCCAAGCTTCATGCTGCGCACCGTCGTGACGCGCGGGGAGGGGCCGGATACGTCGATCGCGACCTGGTCGATGCGCCCGTCCTTCTGCACGACGAAGCCGAACAGCGCCTTGTCCTTGGCCTGCGTCCACAGGCACATGCCGTACGCCTCGCCGGGGCCGACGGGATAGCGGCCCATGGGTACAAGTCTACGTGTCGACGTGTCGAGCGTGAACAGCGCGACATGCGCCTGGGTCACGTCGGCGCGGTCGCTCGCCACGGCGATCACGCGTCCGCCGACCTCACGCAGGTCGACGTTGTTGAGACGCGCGGCGGGGGTGCGCGCCCACACCGACACGCCCAGCTTCGCGCCGGTGCGTTCAACCGGATGTCGGTCAGCGCCAGACGGCCGTTGACGACGAAGGCACCGTCGCCCTTGGGCTGGCGCACACCCGTCTGCGGATCGTTGTAATTGGCGTAGAAGCCGTCGTCATAATTGCCGTCGAGGTGCGCGCGGAACGTCGTGCCGGTCAGCGGCAGTTCGTAATCGATCGCGCCGCTCGCCGCGTTGCGCGGGGTATAGACCGGATAGATGCGGATCGGCGTCGTCACCACCACGCCGTTGGTCTGCGGGAAGGGGTTCGACGTCGGCGGGATGTGGACATAGGCGAAGGCGTAGCTGGCGGTCAGCGTCAGGCCGTCCACCGGCAGCAGCGTGACATCGCCCTCCCAGCCCTTCAGGCGGCCGGTGCCGGGCGCGTTGGTCGTCTCGGTCGTGGTGCGCGTGGTGTTGAGCAGCACCCGCTCGCCTTTGTCGTTGGTGACATATTGCTGGTAATTGGCGCTGAAATCGATCTGGATGTCCTTATAGTCGCCGACATAGGCGGCGACGTTGAAGCGCGCCCGCCGATCCCAGAATTCCATCTTCGCGCCGGCTTCGAACATCGACACGGTTTCCGGATTGAACGGCGCATAGGTGAGCGAGCGCGAATTAGCGCCGCCCGACTTATAGCCGGTGCTCCACTTGCCATAGACATGGACGTCGCGCGTCAGATCGGCGGCCAGCGTCACCATCGGGTCGATGCGCGACCAATGGGCGTTCAGCGCGCGCGGCGCCGACACGCCGTTGACGATGAACAATTCGCCGTGCTTGGCATCGCGCGTCCAGCGCGCGCCGCCCGTCAGATGCAGCCGGTCCTCGGCGAAATCGGGGGTCCAGGTCGCCTGGCCGAACACGCCGACGCTCTCGGTCGTGACATGGCTCGCGCGGTCGATGCGCTGGTCGGCGATGACGAGCGAGATCACACTCGCCGCGGTGCCGTCGGCGTTCCAGCGCATTGTGTTGAACGCCTGCGCATTGTCCTCCACCTTCTCGCGATAATAGAGCGCGCCGGCGAGGTAATGGAGCTGCGCCGTCTCGCCGATCGCCTGCACCTCTTCGCTGAACTGGTGCTGCTTGAAATAGGCGAGGCTGTAGTGCGAGAAGGCGCCGTTCGGCGCATAGACCGAGGTGTTGGCGCTGCCATTGTCGAACTGCGACTGCGCCATCGCGCGATAGGCGGTGATCGACTTCAGCTCTAGGCCCGGCATCGCCTGCCAGTCGAGCGTCAGGCGACGGCCGTGCGTCTTGCCGATGCTGGGCTGCTGCGGAACGCCGACGTTGGCGGTGCCGACGCGGGTCGGCTGCAGCGGCTGGGTGGGCGCGCGCGGCAGCGTGCCGGCGGTGATCGACTGGAGATAGAGCGGCGTCGAGGCGTCGTAGGACGTGTCGAACGCATAGTCCGCGCTGAAGCCCGTCACCGGCTTCCACAATGCCTCGCCATGGAAGCCGCGGCGGTCGAAGGCGTTGAAGTCCGCCTGGCCCGAACGCGGGCAGATCGAGATGCGCCTCGCCCTTGTAGCTGCCGTAATTGCCAATGCCGGCGGTGCCGTTGAAGCCGAATTCCCCCGTCGGCTTCTTGGTGACGATGTTGAGCGCGCCGCCTTCGGTGTTGCGGCCGAACAAAGTGCCCTGCGGACCTTTCAGCACCTCGATGCTCTGCACGTCATACAGCGCAGTGCCCAGGCCCTGCGCACGGCCCAGATACACGCCGTCGATATAAACGCCGACGCCCTGGTCGCGCGCGGGCTGGTTGCTGTCGGCGAGTACGCCGACGCCGCGGATGTTCACGATCAGCGCCGAATTGCGCGAATAGAAGGGTGCAACGCGCAGGCTCGGGATCGCACCGTCCTGCAGATCGACCAGCGACTGGACGTGACGGTTGCGCAGCGCGGTGGCGGCGAGCACCGAAATCGCGATCGGCGTGTCCTGCAGGTTCGTCTTGCGCTTCTGCGCGGTGACGACGATGTCGGCGAGGCCGCCGGACTGGTCGTCTTCTGCGGTGATCGTCGGCGCAACCCCCGCTGCGGCG
The DNA here is from genome assembly GCF_000379045.1 of Sphingomonas melonis DAPP-PG 224. NCBI lineage: Bacteria > Pseudomonadati > Pseudomonadota > Alphaproteobacteria > Sphingomonadales > Sphingomonadaceae > Sphingomonas > Sphingomonas melonis. The sequence goes on along the minus strand of NZ_KB900607.1, from coordinate 18,247 downwards.
CTACCGGCCGTCTGCCCCCAGGCCGACCCCGTCCCCATGCCGATCAGTGCCACCGCCGCAGCCGACCGCAACAACATATTCGTACGCGATACCATGATGTCCCCCCGTGTTCGTCGGGCGGCGCGCTAGACATGTCCGAAGCCGACTGAGTTGCATTTCGGAAACAGAACGAAGACACCGGGCCGATCACGGCCTCGCTTCACCGCAGGCCGGGCACCCCGTGGGAGTCCATGCGTTCGGGCAGGGCAGGGACGCGGGAGAGGATAGGAATCCATGCGGACATATCATCTGTTGCCGGTTGCGCTTGCCGCGCTGGTGCTGGGCTGCGGCGAGGATGGCGGCAACGGCGGGGCCACCGGCACCGCGCCGACGCCGACCCCCAGCGCGACCGCCATGCCGACACCGACACCCACCGTGACGGCCGTGAACCAGCGCGTCGTCGCCAGCTTCGACAACCCCTGGGCGATGACGTTCCTGCCCGACGGGCGGGCGCTCGTCACCGAAAAGCCGGGGCGGTTGCAGCTCGTCACGCAAGCCGGCGCCAAGACGCAGGTGTCGGGCGTGCCGCGCGTCACCTATTCGGGGCAATTGGGGTTGCAGGACGTGGTGCTCGACCCCGGCTTCGCAAGCAACGCGCGGATCTGGCTGACCTATGCCGAGCCGGCGACCGGCGGGCAGCAGCTCGCCGTCGCACGCGCGACCCTGGTGTCCGGCAGCACGCCGCGGCTCGACGACGTGACGGTCGTGTGGCGCGCGACGCCGGCGACGACCGGCGGGCAATTGGGCGGGCGGATCGCCTTCGCACCCGACGGGCGCACGATGTTCGTCAGCACCGGCGAGCGCCAGCAATTCACGCCCGCGCAGGACCCGACGGGGACGCTCGGCAAGATCGTGCGGATCAACCTCGACGGCAGCGCTGCGGCGGGCAATCCCTTCGCCTCCGGCCCGAAGCCGGAGATTTGGACACTCGGCCACCGCAACCCCTACGGTCTCGTGTTCGCGAGCGACGGGCGATTGTTCGAATCCGAAATGGGGCCAGCGGGCGGCGACGAGTTCAACCTGATTCAGGCGGGAAAGAACTACGGCTGGCCCAAGGTGTCGGAGGGCGACAATTACGACGGCACGCCCATCCCGCGCCACAGCACCAACACCGCCTACACCGCGCCTTTGGTCAGCTGGACGCCGGTGATCGCGCCGGGCGGGATGATCCAGTATCGCGGGAGTGCGTTCGCAGGCTGGACCGGCGACTTCCTGCTCGCCGGCCTCGCACAACAGGGCCTGGTCCGCGTCCGCGTCACCGGCGACACCGCGCGCGAGGTCGCCCGCATCGGCTTGGGGTCCCGCACGCGCGAGGTGGAGGAAGGCCCGAACGGCTCGCTCTGGGTGCTGCGCGACGGCGACAATGGTGCGCTGGTGGAGCTGACGCCGCGGTAGTTTTGGTTCGCGCGAAGACGCGAAGACGCAAAGAGGGCTCGCATGCCGCGCCGCATGCGCGTCCTATCGAGGGCATTGTCGAGCCACTACGACCGCACCGCAGCGCGACACCTTCGCGTCTTCGCGTGAACTACCTAATGACGCTACTCGTCGCATAGCCGACATGTCGACATCCCGACATGTGAACTGATGCCGAACCCCGCAGCGGTGAAGCGTAGCGCCTCACTGCGCATCTCGCGCGTCGCGATCAGGCCGTCGTGCGTGGCGAGGAACGCCCAACTCGAATGCGGGGCAGGGGGCGGCACCAGCGCGGCGGGGTCGAGCACCGCGACGTTGATCCCGCCCCGTGCCCGCGCGGACGGCGCCCGCAGCGCCCCGATGCCAGCGACCCGTGCGGCCGCAGCCAGTGCCTGCGTCGCCGTATAATCAGTCGGGTGGGTCCAGCGACCCGCCGGCGTGTCGAACGGCGCCTGCGTCAGGTCGAGCGTGCAGTCGCTCGCGACATGGACGGCGAAGGCCGACATCGGCGTCGGCGTGCGCGGCCGGCGGAAACCCGGCGAGCGGGCGAAGGCGACAAGCCGCCAATAGGCCGTCTCGGCGACCGCGGTCGCAATATCCTCCGCCGCGTAGAAGATGCCGGGCAGCACGTCCGAGCCGCGGAACCGTGACGGGCGCCCCAGGCCATACCGGAACGGCGCGGCGAGCAGCCAGGGCAGGCGCTGCACCGCGGGCGGCAGCGCCGGCTTCACGTCGTCGGCCAGCGCTTCGAGCAGCGCCTGCGCTTCGCCATCGTCTGCGAGCCGGTTGGTCGCGATGCGGTGCTGCCCCTCCACCATGCGGATCACCCGCCCGCGATAGGGGCGGGCGTGATCGGAAAGCGCCTCAGACATGCGCACGCAGCGCGTCGACATAGTCGCCGGTGCGCAGCAGCCCGCGCACGCTCGCGATCAACTCGAGCGGCGCGGCGCCCAGATCGAGGTTCGGCGTCGCCAGCCACGATCGCGCCGCCTCGTCGTCCTGCCCCAGCCAGCTGTCGAGAGAGCGGAACAGGCGAAGCAGGTGCTGCGCCAGTTCGAACGACTTGCTCCCCACCTCCAGCCGATAGCTGCCTCCACGCAGCCGCGACACGGTCGGCGCCGACAGGCCGAGGATCGCCCCCAACCGCGCATTCGAAAGCTGCCAGAACGTCGCGATCCGCGCGATCGCCTCGCTCAACACGCGCGGCGCATCGGGATCGCGGGAGGGCAGGGCAGTCGCCATCGTCATATCTCCTCCGGAACGATATAGGACGAAATCGTTCACAAGAAAAGAATCATCAAGTGGATATGTCAGCTGTGGCGATAATGCCACCATGGCGCAAAACCTGTGCGCCGTACCGGCAACCCCATTGCCATGCCGGCTAAAATGACAAGAGTGTCACCGACATAAGACGGACGCCGCAGCGTCCGATCCGGGGGAATCTACATGGCCGTGAAGTCGTATCGTGCGTCGTTGCGTTTGGCGTTGTCCGCGCTGGCTCTGGGGACGGTGCTCACCGCGCTGCCGGCCACCGCGCAGACCCGCACTCCCCCGCCTCCGCCGTCGGGCGGCTATTATATGGCCAACGGCACGCGCACGACCGACTATAACGCCGCGCTCGCCTCGTGGCGCAACGACGCGCAGTTCAAGGTCGATTATTCGAAGGCGTTCATGGGCCTGGAATATGCCTATGTCCTGGGTCTCAACGGCGCCGGGCAGACGGTCGGCGTCAACGATGGCGGCGTGTTGTTCAGCCATCCCTCCTTCTCCGGCACCGGCAAGATCACCGGCCTGCGCACCGCGGCCCCGTCCGGCTATGGCAACGACGGCCAGATCAACCCGCGCACGCCGTGGAGCTACCATGGCACGCACGTCGCGGGCACCGTCGCGGGCAATCGCACCGCCAATGGCGTGATGTTTGGCAATGCCTATGGCGCCAACATCCTGGCCGCGACGATCAACTTCTCGGCCGGCGACTTCCTGTGGGCGCGCGACGTCGGCATCGACGGCTCGACGACGGTCTCGGCGCCGCGCCAGAACATCGTTGACCTCGCCAACACCGGCAAGGTGCGCATCATCAACAACAGCTGGGGCGTCAGCACCTCGGCGCCCTACACGCTGTCGCTGGCGCAGGCGCGGGCTACCTTCGCGCAGACCCTCAACGGCTTCTACGACCCCGTCCTCAAGAACGACGTGCTCGTCGTCTTCTCGGCCGGTAACGACGCGGGCGCACATGCCAGCCTCGACGCGGTGACGCCGCTCAACGACCTGCGCCTGCGTTCGAACTGGCTGTCGGTGGTCAATTACCAGGCCAGCGGCAATGCCGATCCCAGCTCCAGCCTGTGCGGCCAGACCGCGACCTGGTGCGTCGCCGCGCCGGGCAGCCAGATCGTCTCGACCTTCAATGTCACGACGCTCGATCGCGCCGGGATCCAGGCCAAGTACACGCGCGCCATGTATCCGACGATCTACAGCGCCGCGACGCTGAGCGCGCTGCAGAATGCCGCGGTCAACGCCTGGATCAACGTCCTTAACGGCTATCTCAACCGCCAGTTCGCCGCGCAGCAGGCCGGCACGAAGTTCGACCTGGATGCGGAGAGCACCTTCCTCGCGCAGCAAGCGGTCGGCATCACGCTCGCCTATGGCGCGCGCTTCACCAGCGCCGATCCCGACGGCTACACCAGCCGCATCGCCGGCATCATCTCGGCCAACACCGACATCCTCGGCGTCGATTTCTCGAAGCTCGTGCTGACCAAGGCCAATGCGCAGCTGCAGGCCGACATGAAGCAATACCTGACCATCACCGGCCCGGGCTATGGCGTGCTGACCGGCACATCGATGGCGGCGCCCAACGTGTCGGGCTTCGCGGCCGTGCTGATGAGCCGCTTCCCGAACTACAACACCGGCCTCATCTCCGACATTCTCGTCTCGAGCTCGAAGGATCTCGACACGCCGGGCGTCGACCTGAAGTCGGGCTGGGGCGCCCCACAGATGGACGTCGCGCTGGCCGGCCCCACCGCGCTACGCCAGACGCGCGAAGTCAATGTCGCGACGGGCGGCGTCGACGTCTGGAGCAACAACATCCAGGACGCGCGCGACCGTTATTCGGCCGAAGTGCTGGCGAGCTTCCCCGCTGACATCGGCGGCCTCACCAAGCGTGGCGGGGGTGAGCTAATCCTGACGGGCAGCAACAGCTACAGCGGCGCGACCCGCGTGGAACAAGGCACGCTGACCGTCAACGGCGCGCTGACCCGCTCGGCGTTGACCGCAGCCGGGGGCGGCACCATCGGCGGCACCGGCAGCCTCGCCTCGCTGACCGCGGCGAGCGGTGGCATCGTCGCGCCGGGCAACGTCGGCGCGATCGGCACGCTCACCGTCGCGGGCACCACCACCTTCGCGAGCGGTAGCCAGTATCTGGTCGACGTCGGACTGCCTGGCACGTCGGACCTGATCGCCACCAACCGCGCAGTGCTGAGCGGCGGCACGGTGACGCTGCGGCCGACCGCACGCGATCCACGCTTCGGCGACAGCTACACGATCCTGACCGCCAGCAACGGCGTCACCGGCACATTCGGCGACACCACGTCGTTCAGCGCGATCCTGTATCCGCTGCTCAGCTATAGCCCGACCGCGGTCACCGCGAGCGTCGCGGCGCGTCCGTACACCAGCGTCGTCGCCAACACACCGGTGCAGATGGCCTATGCCCGCCTGCTCGATGGCAACCGGTCGGCCGCGTACAATTCGCTGTTCGGCATCTACGGCGGCCTCGACCTCCAGTCGGCATCGACGATTCAGGCGACGCTGGAAAGCCTGGCGCCGCGCGCCGAGACGACCAAGCGCGCGATCGGCACCGTCGCGACCGACAATATGGCGCGCTTCTATCGCGAGCGCATCTCGGCGATGGCGCCCGAGACGTTCCAGGGCGGTTCGATCGCAATGATCGGCAAGCCCATGGAATTTGCCGCCAATGAGATCGCGATGCCGGGCCAGGCCGCGATGGTCAGCGACACGCCGGCGACGACGCTGCAGGAAAACGTCCTGCCCGAAAACGCCGCGGTCTATCTGGCGGGCGGCTATCTCGACGGGTCGAGCGCATCGATGCCCGGCACGGTCCCGCAGACCGGGCGTGACCGGTTCGACGGCTTCTACGTCGCGGCGGGGATCGAGGCGAAGGTCGACGACACCAGCATGCTGGGCTTCGGCTTTTCCTACACCAAGATCGACGGCAAGCCGAACGCCGGCCAGACCGCGCGCGGCGAGCTGATCCAGGGCACGCTGTACGGCCGCATCGGTGGCTCGCTCGGCCCCTCGCTCGACGTGCAGACCAGCGCCGGCGTCTATCAGTCGCGCACCCGCCGCACCGGCACGTTCCTGGGCGCCGCCTTCGACCTGCGCGCCCGCGACAACGCCCTGGCGCTGTCGAGCGAAATCGGCGCGACCTACAATGCCGGTAGCGAGGCGCTGCGCTTCGGCCCACGCGTCGCGGTGCGCACCAACCGCATCGACTTCACGCCGACCGCGGAAACCGGCACCGGTCCGGCGCTCGCCACGTCGAAGGACAGCTATCGCAGCATCCAGGCCCGCGCCGGCCTGCAGCTCGACGGCAATGCCCAGGGCCTGCGCCCGTTCGCCTCGGCCTATTACGTCCACGATTTCCAGGACCGCTCGAACGTGTTCCTGGCAGGCTTCGCCGGCGGCACCCCGCTGCGCACGCCGTTCGCGGTCGCGAACCAGGACCGCGACTGGGGCGAAGTGTCGGCGGGCCTCTCCTACCGCACCGGCAATGCGACGCTGTCGCTGTCGGCCGACACGACCTTCGAACGCAGCGACGTGCGCAACCAGGCCTATCGCGGCGGCCTGAAGCTGTCGTTCTGATCGAACGCGACACGGCATGACGGGGGCGGCGGGTCGATGTATCCGCCGCCCTTTGTCGTTTGGGGCTTGCCGCGACACCCGCCTTAGAATGGCATAAAATTGGAACGTCGCCGTCGTTCGACGCACCGACTTGCTGCCATCACGCACGATGCCTATTTACATTTTGCCGGTTGCAATCCGGCAAAATGCGGAGCGCAGACATGAGTGCGGTAGGACGTATACAGACTCTGCTGGGGGGCGAGGCGAACACGGGGCCGCTGCACAGCGAGCGCGACGTGATGCGGCTGGTCCGTCGCGGCCTGCCGACTCAGGCCGTCGATCATTTCCTGCGCGCCTCCCGGCTGACGTTCAGCGCGCTCGACCCGCAGATCCTCAACCGGCGGACCTTCAAGCGACGCCAGGATGCGGCCCAGCCGCTCGATCCGGCAGAGTCCGACCGGATCGTGCGCGTGGTGAGCGTAGTTGCCGCGGCCGAGGAGACGTTCGCCGACCCGGACAAGGCGCATGCCTGGCTGACGCGCGAAAATCGCGCGCTCGACGGCGAAACGCCCCTCGCGATGACCGACACGGATCAGGGCGCGCGCGCCGTGGAGGCGCTGCTGGGGCAGATCGCGCATGGCCTCGCGGCGTGATCGTCCATCGCCTGTGCAAGGCAGCGCATGCCGCGCTGGACGGCGAGGGCGCGCGTATGTGGGGCGGACGGTGGAATTCGCCGGGACGGGCGATGGTCTATACTGCCGCTACGCCGAGCCTCGCGGTTCTGGAGGTGCTGGTCCACCTCGACCTGCCGCCCGATCTCATCCCCGACGACATGGTGTTGCTGGCGATCGACGTCCCAGATGATGCAACGCTCCACAGCTTGGACGGCACGCCGACGGATGCCGATGCCTGTCGGCAGGCGGGGGACGCCTTCCTCGACGCCAGCCAAGCGCTGGGCCTGCGTGTGCGCAGCGTCGTCGTGCCGCAAGAGGCGAACCTGCTGCTGAACGTGCGCCACGCGGACATGAAGCGGGTGAGGGTGGTCGGGACGGACCCGTTCCGCTTCGACCCGCGGTTGCTTCGCTGACGCAAGGCGGGGCGATCCAGTCAGCCCCCGCTCATCGAAGATCAAATAGACCGCTTGAGGAGGAGCCGCCCATGCCCGTCGCCCTGCTGACCGCCTTGGCGCTGACCTGGGCCGATCCCCTGCTAACGACCCTCCCGGCGCGTTTCTATAACCGCCCCGGCGCCAGTGTCGCGACCCGCGACGCCGACCTCGCCCGCTGCCTGGCGATCGCCACCCAACCGATGGCCGATACCGGCCCGGCGGTGGTCAAGGACCGCAGGCTCACGCCCCCGATAGGCACCGCCCAAGACGTACCGCCCGTCACACCGGACGACCCGATCGAAACCTGCATGAGCAACCGCGGCTGGCGACTCTACGCGCTGACGCTACGCGAGCAGACGGCGTGGGCACGACTGTCCGCGCCAGCCCGCGCGCGCCTTGCCGACACGCTCACCGGTGCCACGCAACCACGCTGGGGACGCCTCGTCCGCCCGGCATCTCGCCTGCGACTGAACGGGGGCAGCCTGAAACACTAGCGATGACCGCCCGCCCGCTGATCACAGGCCTAGCGCTGCGTATCAGCAGGCAGGGCGGGCGACATGGTGATCGTGCAGGGCAGGGGCTTACGCGCCTTGTCCGCGCGCTTGCGGCATGCCTCCAGAGTGTTCCGATTAGCGGTGACGATCCGGTCACCCGCAGCGATATTCGCGAACGCCTCGGGTCCGGCGCTCCGCATCATGCGCTGTCCGCCCTCCCACATCGGCATGGCGAGCGTGCGCGCCGCCATCTTCTCGGGCCATTGCCAGCCCGCGGGGACGGCACGCGCGACGATGCCGGCGAATACCGCCCATACGATCATGCCGACGACGATCCCGCCGATCGCGGTCCACGCGAGCCAGCGGTTCTGCTCGTCACTGCGCCGTGCCGAGACGGTGACGGCTTGCAAGGCACGCGTCGCATCGCGTAGCTCGCCGGCTGCGGTCTTCACTGCCTGCCGGTCCTCGGCGACAGCCCCGGTGATCCGGGCGGCGACCTGACGTGCGACCGTCTCTTCCTCCGTTGCTTTCCGCAAGATTTCCGCGCGCTGGTAGGTGGCGGTCGCAAGCTTCGTGATCTGCCCCAGCGTCTCGTTATAGTCGGGCGGTTCAGGCCGATCGTCACGCGCCGCGATCCCTTCGATCGCGCGCCGGAGCAACGCCAGTTCGCCGCGTACGCCTTCGAACGCTTCCGCCGCGGCATCCCGTTCGTATTCGCCCTCGTCCATGTTGCCCCCTCTTTCCGCACGACGGCACGAAACCCTACCGGCTCATACCCCGGTCGCGGTTCCGGCCCGGTTCGATCGATCGCATCAGCGCGTCACCGATCGAGCGCTCGCGTTGCATGTCCAGCTCCAGCTCTGATGCGCGACGGCGCAGCGCGGATTCGAGCTGCGGATCGCGGGCGAGCCCGGCCGCTTCTGTCTCCATCCGCGCCTGCACCCGTTCGGCGCCGGCGCTGTCGCCGCTTCGCTCGAGCCCGGCACGCTGCCGCTGCATCGCCTGCCAGCCGGCGACGAACCGATCAGCGCGTGCCTCAGGATCAAGCCGCACGCGCTGTTCCTCGGCCATCGCCCGCACCGCCCCATCCGTATGGCCGCTCACCGCCTGATCGATCAGCCCAGGCTCGCGCTGCATCGCGGACGCAAGGTCGCGAGCGGCATAGGGGCGGATCGCATCCAATGCCGCGATCGCGCGCCGTGCCGCAGTGTCCTGATGCGGCAGCACCGGCAGGTCCCGTGCCTGCATCCGCCGCACGTCGGCCGCAACGCGGGCATAGTCACGGATTGCCTTGGCTTGGTCAGGACGGTCGGTGCCGATCGCCGCTCCGTCACGCTCGACCGCAGGCTTCGGCCGGAACCCCGCGAACATGCCGCGCGCGCCATCCCGAACCATGTCGCGCACCTTCTCCACCATCTGGCGTGTGCGTTCCGGGAACCGGATTTCGCGCCGATCGGCGAAGGCGCGGGCTTGGTCCTGTTCGCTGCGCTCGGGCGCATAGTCGCCCGCCATGTCCTTGCCGCGGTCGCGCGACAGCACACGCGCGAGCTTGCCCTGATCGGCAAAGTCGTCGCGGCCGTAATGGAGCTGCACGCCCTCGCGATGCCGCGACAGTCCGACATAGCCGCTGTGCCGGTCCATCCCGGGTGTCGCAAGAACATGCGCACAATCGACCGTCACGCCCTGCGATTTGTGGAAGGTCGCGGCATAGCCGTGATCGACCGCCGCATAATCCTTCGCCGCGAACGTCACCTCGCGCCCGCCGTCGAGCCGCACTGTCATGCCCTCCGGCGTGACGTGCGCGATCGTCCCCAGCGTGCCGTTCTTCACGCCCAGCGATCGCTCGTTGCGCAGGAACATGCACCGGTCGCCCGCGGCGAAGTCGCGATGCCCGCGGTCGGTCGCGAACGCCACGTCCTCGCCCAGCTCGCCGGTCATGCGAAGCCGGTCTCTCGCCTCCACGTTCAGCTGTCGGACCTCGGCATTGGTGTGGGTGAGGATGATGCGGGTCTGGTCGGGATCGGCCCGGCGTTGGCAATCCCAACTGTCGACCAGTTCGGCACGTGCAGCGTCGCGAGTGTCCACGGCATGGACCATGCCGTGCGCGGCATAGGCATTCAGCGCTTGCGGAGTACGGCCGGTCGCCAGCGCCCGCGTCGCTTCCTTCTGCCAGTCCTCGCGCTGCCGGCGAACCTGGGTGATCTCGGCTGCGCCATGCCGCTCGGCGATCGACCGGAACGCCGCGCCCGCCTCGATCGCCTGCAGCTGCTCGGGGTCACCGACCAGCACGACTTTCGCGCCTGCATCCCGGGCATGGGACAGCACTCGCTCCATCTGGCGGGTGCCGATCATGCCGGCCTCGTCGACCACCAGCACGTCACGGGGTCCAAGCTGGTCACGCCCCTGCGCCCAGCCATGCTCCAGGCTAGCGATGGTGCGCGACGCAATGCCCGATCCGCCTTCCAGATTCTCGGCCGCGATCCCGGACAGCGCCGCACCGCGCACCTGATAGCCCTCACGCTCCCACGCCTCGCGCGCGACGCCCAGCATCGCTGACTTACCGGTGCCGGCATAGCCGACGACCGACGCCAGCCCGTCCCGTCCAGTGATATGGTCGAAGGCGTCGCGCTGCTCGCCCGACAGTACCAGCCCCCGCCCCCCGGCCGCGCCGATCGCGGCGTCACGCTGCCGATCGCCGACACCATGATCGCCGCGACGCGCCAGCTCGTCGCCGGCGCGTTCAAGCCGCGCCTCGGTCGCGATCATGTCGCGGGACGTGAACCGCTCCTGGTCCCGACCGTCCCGGCCCAACGCCACCAATTCGGGGCTGGCGCGCACTGCCGCCATCACCCGGTCGAACTGCTCCTTGCCGTCCGAATGCCGGAACGCGAAAGTCGCGAGGTCGCGGGTGGTGAAGGTCGATTGCTGCCGGGTTATACTGTCGAGCGCGATACGCGGATCGGCTGCGATCTTCTCGCCGTTCTCGCGCGCGATCCGCCGGTGATCGTCGGCGCGCTCGGCATCCTCGCCGCGATCGAGCCGGCGCATTCCTGCGGGTCCGATCTTGTGCTGTGGCTCAAGATCGATGCCCTGATCGACATAGGAGCGATGGTCGATCCGCCCCTCCAGCCCCAGCTCCGCCATGCGCTCGTTGACATGGGCGGCCCACGCCTCGCGCCATTCCTTCAGCAGCTCGTTACCGTTCCAGTCGCGGTTCTTCTGCCCGAACCCGTTCGGTCCCACGTCGCGCATCGACAGCATGACATGCGCATGCGGCTTCGGGCTGCCGTCCTTCGCCTTGTCCCAATGCACGTTGAGGTCCGCGACCATCCCGCGCTTCACGAACTGCTCGGCGACGAAATCACGGGCGAGCGCGATGCCCTGCTTCTCGTTCATCTCGCGCGGGATCGAGAACTCCACCTCACGGGCAAGCTGCGCATCCTTGCGCTTCTCGCCCGCTTCAACGTCGTTCCACAGCGTGACACGGTTGCGCAAACGCTCCGGTGCGCCCTGCGGCAACATCACCTCAGAATGAATGACGCCGGTCTTGTTCGAGAAATCGTGCGATCGTCCCAGTCGCTGATCGGGCAGCTCGGAAGCGGAACGATAGGCGGCAGACGCCACGGCGCTGGAGCCGTTGGCGCGGCTGATGACCTTGGCACTGAAATGATAGATCGCCATCGCAACTATCATGATACACACCTTAGCGGACGTCGGCAACGACGTATAAGCGCGCACTCATGATCTGCTTCGCATCTCCTGACTGACTTGGTGCCACTTTCTGCCCGTTCTAGCTTTACCCATAAATCGGACACGCTAAGATACTGATGACCGATACGCGGAAGGATGAAGGCGATGCGGAAGGTTCGCGATTACGATGCCGAACTGAAGGCGCTGGGTGACAAGGCCCGCGCGCTCAAGGCGAAGCGGGTCGAGCAGCTCGGTCAGCTCGTCGCCGCGACCGGAGCCGATGCGCTCGATGCGGAAACCCTCGCCGGCGTGCTGCTCGATGCGATCGGATCGCGGGATGCGGACGCAAAGGAGGCATGGCGCGCGAAGGGCGCCGCCTTCTTTCAACGACGCGGGCGCAAGGGTGGCGGCGCTGCTGCAAGCGACGGATCGGGCGCTGCGGCTGAACCGCACGGCGACGCTGCGGACGGAAGCGGCGCAACGGCGAACGGATAGCAGGGACTGGGTCTTGGCGCGTCGCGAACGCACCCGTCACCTGATCGAACTGGGCGGCCTCGTCCAGAAGGCCGGCCTGGTCGATTTTACGGATGACGATCGCGCGACCCTCTACGGCGCATTGCTTGACGTCGCGGCGCGGGGCCGGGGCGATGATGCCGGCAATGTTCTGGCGCTGTGGAAGCGGCGTGGGAAACGCGCGTTCGATGCCGAACAGGATGCGGACAACCAGCTGCGGGACAAGCCCCTATGACGCGTGAACACCTGACCGACGCAGTGACCAAGGTTCCGGCGGTGACGCTCGGCTTCTGGATCATCAAGATCCTGGCGACCACGCTTGGCGAAACGGGCGGCGATACCGTGTCGATGAGCTGGCTCGGCGAAACGACCCCGGATGCCGGCCAATCGGGCCTCAACGGCTATCTCATCGGCACGGCGATCTTCGGGCTGCTGCTCGTCGGACTGGTGTGGCTGCAGATCAGGGCGCGACGGTTCAGTCCCTGGCTCTATTGGGCGACGATCATCGCCTCGACGACGGCCGGCACGACGCTCGCCGACTTCGCCACCCGTTCGCTCGGCATCGGCTATCCGGGCGGTTCGCTGTTGCTGCTGGGCTGCGTCCTTGCCTCGCTCCTCGCCTGGTATCGGACGCTGGGTAGCGTTGCGGTCGATACCGTCGTCGGACCACGCGCGGAAACCTTCTACTGGATCACCATCACTCTGTCGCAAACCCTCGGCACCGCGCTCGGCGATTGGGTCGCGGACGGCAGCCTCGGCTATTCCGGCGCTGCGCTGGTCTTCGGCGGGGCGCTCGCCATTGTCGCCGCGCTCTACTTTTGGACGCAGGTTTCCCGCGTGATCCTGTTCTGGGCGGCCTTCATCCTGACGCGGCCATTGGGTGCGACGGTCGGCGATTTCCTCGACAAGCCGGTCGCCAGGGGTGGGCTCGCGTTCAGCCGTCCCGTCGCCACCACCGTGCTCGCTGCCGCCATCGTGCTGCTTATTCTGATCCTCCCTCAATGGGCGGGACGGCATCCGGGCAAGCCATGATCGATCCGCAAGCCTTGCTCCGACCCGAAGGAGAGACGCCATGAGCGATTTCGATATCGAGTCGATTCGCGCCGAGGTCCGCGCGATGAAGTTCGTGCGCGGTACGCCGGCGGAGATCGCCCTGTGGCAGGAAGACATGGCCGATTCCCGCGCGAACCTGATGATCGAAGGCATGATCCCCTCGGCCAATGATGATGCGTTTTTCGCCATGATGCTCGACGAGGGTGTACCGCCTCCCCTCGTGTCGCAAATCCTGCTCCGGCTGCTCGACCATCCCGATGCCGATCGCTCGCTGCCGATCACCCCGGTGGCGACGCACTGACCGATCCGTCACCGTGTCGGGTTGTCGACACATCGACATGTCAGGATTCAGAGAAACCGCTGTCCCGCGTGATCCTTGAACAGCTCGGCGTTGCGCACATAGTCGGACAGGACCTGCACCGATTTGTGCCGGCTGACCTCCTGCAGCTTGAAGATCGTCGCACCCTGCGCCGCACCTTCGGTGATGAACCCCGCCCGGAGCGAATGCCCACCGAACTGCGTAGGATCGTATCCCGCCGCGGCGGCATGCATCTGCACCAGCCGCGCGATCGCCCGGTCGGACATCGGCGCCGGCGTCAGCGCATCCTTGCGCGTCAGCCGCCGGAACAACGCCCCCTCGCCATGCCCGGCCGCCGCCATCCAGGCGAGCAACAGCGCCTTGGGGCGGATCCGCGATCCTTCGGGTATCGCGATCACCGCGCCCTCGCCGGCCTGATCGGTCTTCGACCGCCCGACCGTCAGCCTGAGGCCTTCGGGGACGAGCCCGACATGCCCCACCTCCAGCGCGACGATCTCCGACCGCCGCAACGCAGCCGCCATCCCGATCGCCAGGATCGCCCGATCCCGCACCGCGCGCAGCCCATCCCCCTCGATCGCGCCGAGCATGTTGCGCAACGCCGCAGCATCTGCCGGCGCCTTACGGCGTTTAGCCCCCCCATGCTTCGCCCGTATCCCGGCCAGCACCTCGGCGAGCCGCCCCGCGGTCGGCAGGGCGGTGGGGGCGGGATAGCCCGCAGTTCGATGATAATGCCCGATGGCTGCGACTCGCCGGTTAATCGTCGAGGGATTGAGCCCGGCGGTCGCCTGATCGCTCGCGAATACTGCCACGACATCGGGCGACGCCGGCAAAGCCATTAATCCGTGCCTCTCGCACCAGGTCGCAAAGATCGCCCAATCCGAATCGTACGCCCGCCGCGTCGCGGTCGATCGAGCCGCCTTGGCATAAGCCGCCGCCCGCTCGATCTTGGCATCGAGGATCGTCGGCAACGTCGGCAACGTCGGCTGGAGGGCCACAGCCACCGCGCGATCATGCCCGTCGTCACCGACGACTGGGACAATCGCATCGGAAATGAGCCGTTGGCGCGCCATCATCCGGCTATGGCAGGATTGACCCGGAAGGGCTAGCGCAGTGTCCGGGAATCATTGTTATCGGACACGTCGTATTGCTACTTTTACCGACGTTCCCTGTTGTCCACCCTTTGATCGGTTGAACTTGTCGGCTGCACGGAATGCTCAACCGTGGCCAAAATAGGCGTCCTTAAGCGATTGCTCGCAAGTGCCCTCTCTGCGGTGAGAGGTGGCTCGTTTTGTCTGAACAGGCTCGCAACTTGGATAAGTGAACTGCCGCTGGTTGATCATGCCGCTGCGAGAAGCGGCTGTGCGAAGTATATCTGGTCGGGCGTACGGCCGCCAAGCGCGGAGTGCGGCCTGACGGCATTGTAGAACCCGATATATCGGCCGATACCGGCGCGGGCCTCGGGGACTGAGGCATAGGCGTTGAGGTAGACCCTCCTCGTATTTCACCGAGCGCCAGAGGCGCTCCACAAACACGTTGTCGCCAGCAGCCTTTCCCGTCCATGCTGATGGCGATCTGCTCGCGGTGGAGTACAGCGGTGAACGCGGTGCTCGTAAACTGCGACCCCTGATCGCTGTTGAAGATCGCCGGCTTGCCGTAGCGGGCCAGCGCTTCCTCCAGCGCCTCGATGCAGAACCCGGCGTCGAGCGAGATGGACACCCGCCACGCCAGCACGCGCCGGGTGAACCAGTCGACGATGGCGACCAGATAAACAAAGCCACGTGCCATCGGGATGTACGTGATGTCCGTCGCCCACACCTGGTTCGGCCGCGTTACCGCCAGCTTGCGCAGCAGGTAGGGATAGATCTTGTGCCCTGGCGCTGGCTTCGACGTGTTCGGGCGTCGGTAGAGCGCCTCCAGCCCCATCCGCTTCATCAGCGTCGCGACATGCAGCCGACCCACCGGCGTGCCCTCCCGCCGGAGCAGATCGCGCAGCATCCGGCTACCGGCGAACGGATAGAGCAGATGCAGTTCGTCGATCCGACGCATGATTGCCAGATCGCTGTCCGACACCGGCCGCGGCAGGTAGTAGATGCTGCCGCGGCTGATCCCGAGCTGCCGCGCCTGGGCAATCAGCGGCAGCGCATCACCCCGGTCGATCATCGCTTTGCGCTCGGCAACAGACCGGCCTTCCCGAGCGCACCGGCCAAAAAATGGTTCGCCAGCGTCAGCTCGCCGATCTTGGCGTGCAGCACCGTGACGTCGACCGTCGGCTCGGCCGCTGCCGGCACCGCGCCGAACACGTCCGCGGCGCCCTCCAGCAGCCGCGCCCGCCATTGGTTGATGAGGTTGGGATGCACGTCATATTGCTGCGCCAGTTCGGCCAGCATCTTCTCGCCCTTCACGGCGGCCAGAGCCACTTTCGCCTTGAACGCCGGGCTGTGGTTCCGGCGCGGTCGCTTGCTCATCTTGCCTCCTGCTACGCGGCCAGCATGGCCGCTGTCAGTTCGGCAATCCACTCATACCCGCTGTTCAGATCCCCCGAACCACCTCTGTCGGCGACAGCAGGGGCGTAATGACCCATGCCGCCGTCTTCGACCGTGCGTCCGGGGTGGAGATACGCAACAGCCGGCTGCGTGCCCACACGGCTGGCACGTGCATCCGGCTTGTCAATGGAACGTCCGGTGTCAGGATCGTCAACAACCGCCTGACGAATGGTCTGTATGGCATCTATGCGGACGGTATTTCTGCCTTTGCTGAAGGCGGAAGCGATTTTGCGGAGTGCCGAACGCCGATTGAACTGGCAGGCTGTGCTACGGTGCGCCGGATCAGCTAAACCCTCTATAAAGCGCCGAACCGGAGAATTGCGTTTGACCTCGGCATGCGGCAGGAGAAAGGAATAGCTGCATAGGTAATCGGCAAGCGTGAAGCGTCTTTTTGATTTCGTCGTTGCTCTAATTGCTCTGGTGCTACTAAGCCCGGTATTCGCCGCGGTAGCGCTGCTGATCCGCCTGAAGCTGGGCAGCCCGGTGTTCTTCCGTCAGCAGCGCCCAGGCAGGTTCGGCGTACCGTTCGAAATGATCAAGTTCCGCACGATGCTTGATGCGGTTGATAGCAAGGGAGTTTCCCTGCCGGACGATCAGCGCCTGACACCGTTCGGGCGGATGCTGCGATCAACCAGCCTCGACGAACTTCCCGAGATTATCAATATCCTACGTGGCGAGATGAGCTTGGTGGGCCCCCGCCCGCTGCTAATGCAATATTTGCCGCTATATTCCAAGGAACAGGCACGCCGACACGACGTGCGTCCCGGCCTGACGGGGTGGGCGCAGATCAATGGCCGCAATGCCTTGAGCTGGGACGAAAAATTTGCGCTAGACACGTGGTATGTCGATAATCGCAGCTTCGCGCTCGACTGGAGCATCCTTTGGCGTACGCTGCGCAAGGTCCTGTTCCGCGAAGGGATATCGGCAGCGGGTGAGGCGACCATGCCACCGTTCACGGGCAACAGGCGGTGAACGGCGTCCGGGAACGCTGCATCGCAATCTATGGCGCGAGCGGCTTCGGGCGCGAAGTGCTGCCACTAGTCCGAGCCCAGCATGCCGGGGATGACGTCGACATTGTTTTCGTCGACGATGGGCGGGCGGATGGCATCGCAATCCTGTCGTTCGACGCATTTGCCAGCCTGCCCCATAAGAGCAAGCAATTCGTTGTCGCGATCGCCAATTCCAGCGTCCGCGAAATGCTGGTCGCGCGTTGTCTAGCCGCCGGTTTTGAAAGTCTCGCCGTCCGCGCGGCCAATGTCGTAACGCTGGACGATGTCCTTATAGGGGAAGGCGCAATTTTATGCCCGTTCTCGCTGCTAACTTCAACGATCCGGGTCGGCCGGTTTTTCCATGCGAACAACCACGCCTATGTCTCGCATGATTGCATCATTGGGGATTTCGTAACGCTGGCGCCTGGTGCAAAGCTGAACGGCAATATCCATGTCGACGACCATGCTTATGTCGGTTCCGGCGCGGTCATCAAACAGGGGACACCGGCACAGCCAAGACGCATCGGTCGTGGCGCCGTCATCGGCATGGGGGCGGTAGTGACGAAGGATGTCGCACCCGGTGAAACGGTGGTTGGCAATCCTGCGCGTCCCTTGCGCCGTTAGGGCCTGATCAATCCCAATGGGATCGAATATAATCCTAGCTAAAGCTGGACTCTTCCGATGATAGTCGCAGCCTGGTCCGCGAGAAAGTCCAGCCTTTGCTGGCGCGACGCTTCTGGGTAGACTGACTTAGAGTCAGGACCCATTGATTTGAGCGTTGTAATCTGATTCCTGCTCCAGAAGGAAACTGGGATGAGCGACCTGTTTTGGCTGACGGACGAGCAGATGGAGCGGCTGCGGCCGTTCTTTCCCAGGAGCCACGACAAGCCGAGGGTGGACGACCGACGGGTGCTGAGCGGCATCGTGTTCGTCAACCGCAACGGGCTGCGCTGGTGCGATGCGCCGAGTGCCTATGGTCTGCACAAGACGCTCTATAATCGGTGGAAGCGCTGGGGTGAGGCAGGCGTTTTCACGCGGATGATGGAAGGACTGGCGACGGCAGGTGCCGAACCGAAGACCATCATGATCGATGCAACCTACCTGAAGGCGCACCGCACGGCATTGAGCCTGCGGGTTAAAAAAGATCCCATGGGCGCGGGCTGGCGCCGGTTGAGGCAGACTGACCTTCCCGCTTTGTCGTGAAGGAGGTTGCCCGTGCCCGTGTCCGTCTC
>NZ_KB900606.1:0-193709 GCF_000379045.1 Sphingomonas melonis DAPP-PG 224 | reverse complement strand
CCCCTTCGCCTGACCTAACCGGGGGCCGAGAGGCCCCCTCCCCTTCCGGTCTTCGTCGAGAGGCGTGGCGGGCATCGAGCCCGCCCCGCCCCGCCTTGCTCAGGCATCGATCTCGATGAGGTCGCCTCGCGGCGTCTCGACCTGGTGGTGCATCGGACCGGCATAGGGTTTGACAAGGGCCAGCGCCTCGTCGGCGCTTCCGTCGAGCCACGTCAGCAGGTCACAGGGCCGCAGGATCACCGGCATCGCTTTGGGGTGCCACGGCCGCACGACCTCGTTCGGCTCGGTCGTGCCGAACGCGAACGCCTCCCCGCGCTCCGTCGGCCGCCAAAGTCCGGCAAAGAAGCCGATCGGCTGGTCGGGCAGCGAGAACCACATCTGCTTGGGCAGATTGTCGTCGCCCTTCCCGCCCTCCGGATGCGGCTCGGCAAAGTGGGTGAATGGTACGATGCAGCGCCGGTCCGGCGTGTTCAGCGACGGCTTCCACATGTTCGATGACAGGTTGCGCGCGTTGGTCACGTACTTGTCGAGTTTCACCTCGGGATCGCGCTTGCTGGGGATCCTGGTCGGGAAACCCCACTCCATGAGCACCATCTCGAGCGGGCGATTGCCGCCGGGCGACCGGCGCACCACGGGCCCGTGTCGCGCCGTCTTCTTGCCGGTCGGGAAGATCTCGCGCGCAGGCGGGAAGACCTCGTCGGGCGCGAAAGGCGGCTCGACCCCGCAGGCCCGCATCACGGCCGCCTGCTTTGCGGAAATGCGGTACCGATTACACACCGGGGCGCCTCCGCATGCCTATCGCAGCGCCGCCCGCGGCGGTGCCGCGGCTTCGAAGCTCGTTACGAGAGCCGGGTCGCGGAGCAGCGCCGTCCACGCGCGGCCATAGGTCCGAGAGGCGAGATAGAAGGTCGAGCCGACACACCCGACCATGCGGCATCGCTCCAACCTGTCGATCAGCGAATGGCCAGGGCCGAACCGGGCAACGACGTCCTCGAGCTCGACCCTGAGCAACGTACCGCACGTTCCACAGCGGCTGCGGACCAGCGCATTCATCGCCAGCATGGTCCCGGCGCTATCCATCCAGCGGGGCCAAAGGCTGATGATATCGGCTTCGGTCTCCATCGTGCCGACGATAGCGAACGACCTTCGCGTGCGTCCAGCGGCAAGGCTTCGATCAGGTCTCCCCTCGCCACCGATCCGGGGGGCGTTCGGGCTCCAACGTCCTCGCCGCGGCGCGCGCCTGTGCAAGCCTCGCCATGCGGGCTTCTCCACTCCGTTGCGACCCTTGCGGGTGCACAGGCGCGGCTATGCACCCGGCTGTCCTGTCGCCTGTCGAACGGCCCCGATCGGCGGGGCCTGAGGCAAGGAGACCAACATGTCCGAGCAGACACCCCCGTCCTCGCGCCGGGAGATCGCCCACGACGAGATCGCGCGGCTCAACGACGGATTACGTGCCCACCTCACCAGCCCCGGCAACAACCGCGTGGTGATGACGGCCGGCATCGCCGAGCTGATCGGCGACGTCGCCCTGTTCCGCGGGTTTCGCAAGCGCGCCGAGCTGCTCCGCATCATCCGCGACTATGATGCCTTCAACGTCGACAACGATCCCCACGGCCACCGCGACCTTGGCCTGTTCGAGTTCGAGGGAGCGAGGTGCCTCTGGAAGATCGACTACTACGATCGTGATCTCGCTTATGGCTCGGAGGACCCATCCGATCCGTACACGACGGTGCGGGTGCTAACGATCCTGCGAGCCGACGAATACTAGCCCCCTCCCCTCGCCCCGGCGGTCAGCCGCCGGGGCTCAATCCCGAGCGTCGATCAAGCGCCGCGCCTCACCGCGAGGCGCCGCCTGGCGCGATAGACACCGCGTATTCCGGACCGACCTCTCGAGCTCCACTCGCCCGCCACGTCGGACAGGTTCGAATCGGTTCGCATGTCGCTCCGGCTCGCCGCTGAGTGCGACCGGATGCCTCGCCGGCGCTGCCGTGAGCCGAACCGTCCGAACCGTCGTAACCGCCCGAACCGCAAAAAGCGCTGTAACCGATATAACCGATGTAACCGGTATAACCGCTGCGACGTGCTGGAGCGGTGCCGTGAACCTGGGAGCGCGCGATGTGCGCTGGTCGGCCACGATCGTGACACTCGATCGATGCGCTACCGTAGGCGCCTGCCTCGTCTGCCCGGTTCGGTGTGAGCGCCCGACCTGCTGTAACCGTGTCCGCCCCCTGGCCCCTATGCCGCGCCGTAATTCCTTGGTGCGGAGCCAGGCGCTTCTATTCGTCGGCGGTGAGGTGGTGCTGCACCGATGGCGCTTACGGGTCATGCAAGGACGAACCGTGGTTTGTCTCCGCTATCTCCGCACGGTTATGTGCGTCGCATGTGGTCGCCGTCCCCCACCGCTCCGCGAAGGCGAGTATCTTTGGTCGGTTGAGGTGTCGAAAGAAGGACGTGGATTCCACGAAGGTGCCCCCTCCCCGCTCCGCGAGGTCCCCTAGTCCGTTCCAACCAGCTCGCAGCGTCTCCCCTGTAACCGTAGCGTCCGCCCTAACCGCTCGGTGCGCTGTAAGCGCAGCGTCTCTGTGGTGAGCACCATCGCGCCGCGACCTCGCCCATCGGGAACGCCGATCGCGATAGGTGTCGGCCGGCAAACGGGTTGCTGGCAGCTTGCGATCACGCTGGTGATGGCAGGCGCGCTGCGAGCGTACGGAGACCTGTAACCGCGCGAACGCATGTGAGCTCCCGGAGCGCCGAGGCGAGTGCGGGTGGTTTGAAGTGTCGCTTGCCGCGATCAGGTGGAGGGCGCGGCGCGCTGCCCGGTGGGGGCGGGGCAGGGCATCGGCGGCAGCCGCGACGTCCGGCCAGATTCCATTCGGCACCGAGTGCTGTAACCGCCGTAACGCACCGCTCGCAAGTGTTCGTCATCTCCGCTGTGTCGCGCCAATCCGCTCCAAGCGCTTCAGCCAGCTGTTCCACTACGATCCCATGACTCTCGCGGGTCTGTGGTGCGCGTGATCCAGCCGCGGTCCTGAAACGACGAGGGCAGGCGACCACGGAGTCGATAGCGGCACCTGCCGGCTTTCGGTCTCGTAGCGCGCCAGCTTCCGACCGTGGGTTGAGAGCAGGTCTCTGCGAGCGCGCGGAGATCTGTAACCGCCCGAACGCATGTGAGCGCCGGCAGCATGGTATGCCGCTTATGCTGGTTGGTTTTACGGTGAGTGGGTCGCAAGGGGGGAGGGCTAGCGCCTCTCCAACTCCGTCGACCCCATTGGTGCTCATTACCCACGGAGCGTTGTAACCGCGATAACACATTGCTCCGAGGGGTCCGTCAGCTCCGCTGTATCTTGCCGAACCGTGCGGAGCGTTCTAACCTGCTGCTCCGCTATAACCGCAGGCTCTCCGGAGGTTTGGAATGCCCGTGATCACGCTGCTGTCCCCGAAAGGGGGCGTGGGCAAGACGACCACCGCACTGCTTCTCGCGACCGAGCTCGCCGCTCAGGACGCAAACGTCATACTTATCGACGCCGACCCGAACTTCCCGCTCGCGAAATGGGCCGCCTTGCCGGGCAAGCCGGACAACATCGAGGTCGTGGAAGAGATCGATGAGGAGACGATCATCGACACGATCACGGAGGCTCGCAAGCGCGCCAAGTTCGTGATTGTCGATCTCGAGGGCAGGGCGTCTGGCCGCGTCACCAATGCCCTTCTCGTGTCCAATCTTGCGCTGATACCGATGCAAGGTTCTGCGCTGGATTCGAACGAGGCGGCGCGCGCCTTCAAGAATGTGCGGCAGGTGTCGAAGCACCGCGACAAGCCGCTGAAGTTCGCCGCCGTCCTGGCGAAAACTCAGGCTTCCGATCGCCTGTGGCCACGCGACCTGAAGCAGATCATCGCCGGTTTGCAGGACGCGGGCATCCCGGTGATCAACACCGCGCTCGCCGATCGTGGGGCATTCCGCGCGCTGTTCAGCCTGGGTGGCACCCTCGCAACCCTGAAGAACAGCGATGTCGGCTCGCTGACGACGGCACGCTCCAACGCCGCCGCCTTCACCCTCGACGTCCTGAACCTGCTCAACGAAAAGGTTTCGGCATGACCGATCGCAGCACACGCCCAGGCCTCGCAAACTTCGCCCTGGACGACGAGGACGAGATCCCCGTGCCGACGGCTCAGCAGCGGGCTGCCGCGAGGGAAGGGGGGGAGCGACTAGGGTTCAAATCCGAGCCAACCGACGCGACGCCGAAGCGGGCTCCGGCGCCCGCAAGGGCTGCGGTCTACACCGCGAACTTCCACATCCGAACCACGCCCGAGGACCGGGACCGGTACGACGACTTCGCCTATCGCCATCGCATGAAGAAGGGGGAGGCGATGCGCCTGCTCCTCGACCTTGCCGAGGAGGCGGAGGCCGCACGCGCCAAGAAGAAGTAACAGAGCGACCAGAGGTTCTCAGCGCCGATCGTCTTGCCAGGAGCGGGGTGGGGAAGGGGCCTTCAGCGCCCAAGCCCGACAGAGCCGGTCATCCGACGCCAAACCGTGTCATCAAATGGGCCTCGGGTGAGACAACAGGGGCGCGCGCTTCCGGCACCCGCGCTCGGGACATGTGAGGAGCCCTTGCACTCCTGAGAAGCAGGGCCCTTCCTTCTCCGGGTCACACGGATGGCGCGTCAAACTGCTCGGAACTCTGACAGGTGATCGGCGATCGCCTTTCCCCCGTGCTGCCCGATCGCATTCGCAATGGTCCTCGCTTCCTGCTTGGTCAGGGCTGCGATCTTGACGCGCTCGAGAGCGGTGAGAAGCGTCGCGCGGCCGGCATCACGCGCGGTTTGCTCGGCCGCTTTTGCCCTTTCATCGAGTTCGGCCAGTTGCGCGCGCAGAGCCTCGCGACGTGCCTCGATGGCTGCAAGATCGTCGACTTTGGATGGGCGTGCCATGACGCAACCTCGCGGTTTGGTGAGACGATGTGATCAATTCGTCGTGACTTGCCGAAGATTGGTAGAGTGTCGGACGTTCGGTAAGCGTTGACGACAAGGCTGCCGATCAGCGCGCGCATCGACGAAGATCATGTACGTCGGCGATCCTCACGCATCCACTCCGCGTTTGGAGTGAAATCATTCCATCGCACTGATTGTTCTAGGCGGGTGAGGTTCATTATTGGGGATGGCAGGATATGCCATCTGGCACCAATGTTTACATTGGCCTCGATGGCGCCGCTGCACGGGGCTGTTGAACATGATCGTTTCGGCCAGAGTGTCGCATGAGCTTGCGGCGGAGATCGAGCGGGTCGCCGCCGCTCACGGCCAATCCAAGGCAGCTTGGATGGCCAATGTGCTGGCTCGGGCGGCGCTCGCACCCGAGAACGACAGGTTGCCCACGGCGGCCGGGGGAGGGGGCCACCCCGACGATCAGGTCCGGGTGACGATCCGCCTGAACCGGAGCGAGATCGAGGCGATCGACGCGGTCGGAGCGCCCATCGGCCTGTCGCGCAACGAGTGGATCAAGCGGGCGCTTCGCTGGCAACTATGGGATCACGCGGCCTGTCTTCGGCTCGCGCCGGCGACGCAAAGTGAGATCGGCAAGCTCCGGAAGCAGGTGCTCGCGATCGGCCGCAACATCAACCAGGCCGTCCACGCGATGAACGCCGCCAATCAGCCAGGGAGCACGCTCGACATCGCGCGGATCGCCGAGCCGTTCATCGAAACGTGCGGTGACCTGCGAACAGTGCTGCTCGCGATGCGCCGGTCTCTGGCCTCCTATGTCGGCGGTGAGGTCGGCTATTGGACCGAGGCGTTCGCGGACGTTCGTCGGTGAGTTTCCGGCTATCGTCCGGGACATTGGACACGATGGCCGGCGTGTTCGCGCCAACCAAGAAGCACCGCGTCCAAGGCGGGGGAGGGGACACGAAGGGCGCCAAATTGGGCGGGGCGATGATCGGTCTTGCCGTGGCATCCATGTTCCCGAAAGCGAGCACGACGACGACATTCTATCGGCCAAGCTCTCAAACCAAGCGGGCCTTCGGGGCCGGCTCGCACGCCGCCGCCAGCGGCCGCGCCATCGCGACGATGGAGCGCACCGCCCGGCGCGTGCCTGAGGTCATGGTGCGCATCACCGGGCGCCAGTGAGCAGCCCCCACCGGGTGGTCCGGGTTGTTAGTTAGTGCATTGTCGTCTCCGCCGCCATTGCCGGTCGGAGGTGGAGCGAAGCGGAACCGGAGGCCGGCAATGGCGGTGTCGCCGCTTCTGGTGCGGGTGGGCGGTAGCCCAAGCTGCTGTGCGGCCGGACGGTGTTGTAGTGGCATCGCCACGCCTCGATCAGCACTCTTGCCTCGGCGAGGCTATAGAAGATCTCGCCGTTGAGCAGTTCGTCACGCAGCGAGCCGTTGAAGCTCTCGTTGTAGCCGTTCTCCCACGGCGAGCCTGGCGCGATGTAGAGCGTCTTCACGCCAACCTGCCCAAGCCATTTCTGAACCGCGGTAGCGATGAACTCGCTGCCGTTATCCGACCTGATGTGCGCGGGCGGACCCCGCGCGATGAACAGGTCGGCAAGCGCCGCCAGCACGTCTTCGTGGCGGAGCTGGCGCGCGACGATCAGCGCCAGGCACTCCCTGCTGGCCTCGTCGATGATGGTGAGGATGCGGAACTTGCGCCCGTCGTGCGTGCGCGCTTCGACGAAGTCGTACGCCCAGACATGCCCCGGATACTCCGGTCGTAGCCGAATACACGAGCCATCGTTCAACCACAGGCGACCACGTTTCGGCTGCCGCTGGGGCACCTTCAGCCCCTCGCGTCGCCAGATCCGCTCCACCCGTTTGTGGTTCACAAACCATCCCGCCGCATGCAGCAGCGCTGTCACCCGGCGGTAGCCGTAGCGCCCGTACTGCTTGGCCAGCGCGACGATGTCGTCGGTCAGTGCCTGCTCGTCATCTGCCCCGCACGGCACCTTGCGCTGTGTCGACCGGTGCTGCCCAAGCACGCGGCACACGCGCCGCTCGGATACGTCCAGCACCTCTTTCACCTGGTCGATGCAGCGCCGGCGTCGCGCGGGGCTCAGAAGTTTCCCCGTGCAGCCTCCTGCAGGATCAGCTTGTCCAGTGTCAGGTCGGAGATCGCGCGGCGCAGCCGCAGGTTCTCCTTCTCCAGATCCTTCATCCGGCGAGCCTGATCCGTCTTCAGCCCACCGTATTCCTTGCGCCAGCGGTAGTAGGTCTGCTCGCTGACCGCGATCCGCCGACATGCCTCGGCGGTCGTGCCACCCTGGCCCAGCACGATCTCCACTTCACGCAGCTTCCCGATGATCTCCTCGGGCTTGTGCTTCTTGGCAGGCATTCGTCGTCCCTTCCTTGATCCAGACTGTCATAGTCGATGGACCACTCAGAAGGGGGCAGCTCACTTGACCGGTTTGCCGAGGCGGACGGGTGAGTAGCTTCCCCCGCCCCAGAACTTCCGGTTCTTCGACAGGAACACGGTCTGGAACCACAGGCCCCACAGCCGGAAGGCATTGAAGTCGTAATGGACGACCATGCGCGCCGGGAAATAGAGTGCACCGAACAGCGCGAGCGGGAAGAACGGATTGTGCATGATCCCCCAGAAGACCATGCAGACCATGATGATCGGGAGGATCGCCTCGAGCGGCAGCCCCATGAACACCGACGGCCTTGTCATGGCCAGGAAGACCTTGTCCTCCGCGAGCTTCTCGACCTCAGCCACCTGAGCTCATCCAGCCGACGATCGTTGTAGCCGAGAAGATGATGCCGATCCCGATCAGCACCGTGACGGCGCGCCCCCAGTCCATGCGGCCGGTGAGCTTGGCGTAGCCCACGGCCATAACGGCGATGATGCCCACCACCGACGCGACGGTGGTCATCCAATCTTTGATCGTTGTGAGGCCGGATTCGATCGCAGTACCCTGGGCGAGCGCTGGCTGCGTTAAAGACATGAAGGCCAGCACGCCGACGATCCCGACAATCTGGCGGGCGCGTCGATCCGACATCATCCGGCCCATCTTCGGTGTGAACTTCATACGAACCTCCAATTGAGTCTATCGCTCCAGGTCGGGGAGGGCGTGGATCGGCTCGATTTGCCGAACAGGCGTCGGCTCCCGCACCGAGACATCGAGGCCACGCCGGAGCACGTCCGAGATCATCTGCCGGCTCTCGAGGGTCGCCGACGCCATGCGCGTCGCGTCGCCGTCGAAAACCTCGCCGATATGCTGCTCCATCGCCGACTGCGCCTGCAGCGCGCCAGCCAGACGAGGGTCGGCCGCGACCCGCTCGGCTGCTCCATGGAGGAACAGGTCCGCCAACTCGTCTCCTACAGGCCGCCCGGCGGCCGGCTGCTGCATCGCCTCCTCGGCACGCGCAGCCGGGGTTTGGCCGGCGGACGTCCGATCCGCGAGGTTCGGTTCTGCGGCTGCACCATCGGCTCGCTCTGTGTCGGCACGGTCAGCCAGAATCATGCGCGAGCCCGCGTCTCGCGGGAGCGCATCGCGGCGGAGACCCGACCGAACGAGGTAGATCGCGTCCGCGACGTCGCTGTCCCACTCGCCGCCGCGACCCATCTCGCGTAAGGCATCGGGCGTATAGCCGGCCCGCTCGAAGGCGTTGCGGACGGTCGGACTTTCCAGCGCGCGTTCAAGAGCGCCATCCAGCGCGCCGCGGTTTTCGTCGATCCGCTCGTACAGGACCTCGCGCTCGAGGGGAGCCAGAGGACTCCGCAGGTTCTCCTGGAGAGCCCTGCGATCTTCCGTGAGCGCACTGACCTTCAGCAGCAGGCGGCTGTCGACGTCCGATAGGGAGGAGCCGGCTAGATCCGGCTGCTCCCGCTCGGAGGCTGTCTTGTCTGCCGATCGAGCCGATATCGTTTCCTCGGCATCGACCTGCGCGACGGGCAGCGGCTGTTCGACCGGCCTGCGCGCTCGATGAGGTGTATCGTCGCGGCGCGCGCTGGTCAGCCGTTCCTGCTCGGCGAAAGAAGGCTCGTATCCGCTGACCGCCAGACCTTCGCGTGCCGCCGCGGCCCAGACGGCCTTGCGGAACTCCGGGGTGCCGTCGACGTCGATCCGGTCCCAACCATTGTGCTGCGCGATCCGGACCAGACTGTCGATCGTTTCCGCATCCTCGCGACGTGCCACGATACGATCGGCGGTGATCTCGATCGCTGGGGTCTCGCGGTCGCTCAAGCGGAACAGGCCGATCCGCGGCTCGGTGCCGGCGACTTCGACCAGTCGAACCTCGTAGCGCGACTGAAGCTCGGGCGGGATGTCGAGGCCGATCGGTTCGGCCTGAACGGTAGGCTCCCGCGCTCCGCGTGCGATGCTGTTCTGGGCGCTCACTTGAACACCTCGATCGCGCGCGAGGCGACCTGTCCCACCACCCAGTCATCTTGGGTACCCGCCGGATCGCGGGCCGGACCCGGGTAGGGGAGGGCGGCAGGACGTTGCGCCATTGGTAGGGTCGGCGCAGCCTGGATCGACCCCATCGCCGTCGCGGCGGACCACACCCGGCCGACATAGCCGTTGCGTAACCCTCGGGTCAGCGTTCCCGTGTTGTACAGCGAGTAGGTCGCCGAGATCGCGTCCAGACCCGTGTAGAACCGGCTGGCCAACCCGTAGCTTTGCTGAAGGATCGACGAGGCCAGCCGCAAATTGGTGCACGGCTCGAAAACCTGTTCGACCGTGACGCCAAGCCGCGAGAAGTTCGCCGAGTTGATCTGGCCGAGGCCGACATCGACCGTGTACCCGGCTGCCATGTAGCGGCGGACGATCGTCGCACCCTCGGCGACCGAGCCGGCACGGACGCGCGGCCCTCGGTTAATGTTGATCCGAAGCGCGTCCCCGCCGCTCTCCGTCATGACGAGCGGCACCACTGCCTCCGTCGCGATCTCCGGCGCACACGCTTGCGCCAGCGTGGTAAGAGCGGAAACGTCATAGATCATTGCTGCGTCACCGTCTGGGTGCGCGTATCGAGCCTGTAGCTGGACGAGGTGCCATCCGGCTGCGTCAGCGTCAGGTCGTAGCCGTGCTTCACCGACTTCGAGCGGATCCCGACCCCGATGCAGGTCGGGAACCCACGGCCGAGCGCAAGCTCCTGCCACAGCTTGGTGATGGGGGGCACGCACGCCGCATAGGTCGTCGGAGAACCGGGCGTCGCGAGGCAAAGGACCACTTGGCAGCCCCAGTCCGAGGCGTAGGCCGGCTGGGGCGCTGCGAGCGCGACCAGACCGGCAATCGGGAACGCCAGCCCTCCGACCGCGCCACCGATCCTGTTCAGCACTTTTCCGATCATGATCCGCCTCCATGGCTCGCGCGCCACTCGGCCGCGGCGAAGACATCCCATTGTGCAGGCGCCCTCTCAGGCACCCGCAGGTCCGACGCCGGCCCGCCAGAGGCGCCGAACCCGGCGTGAGGCAGACGGCGGTCGTCGTTGGCGGCGAGGTCGACCATCCAGTCTTCGTCGGCTTCAATCGGGCGGAGCTGGTCGGTAATCTGTCCGGGTCGGGCAAAGGCGATGTGCCAATGGTTGGCATGGCCACGGTCGCCGGGACCGAGCAGCTCGATCAGATGCACACCGCTCTCGCCCATCAGGGCCCGGATCTGCTCGCGCGTGATCGAGCCGACCCCGGCCGCCGGCACGAAGTCGATCGCCTGTCCAAATTTGTGCCAGCTGTAGCGAGCCCCGTAGCTCACGTTCATCGGTCGGATCGTGTCGGTGATCCTCGCGCCGAAGGCTCTTCGGACCAGCGCCGTGACGCTCGACACCGTCGCCGGAGAGCCGACGGCGGGTGGCGCGATGCTGCCGTCGTCGATACGCGCGAGCGCGCAAGCGTCGAACACCGAGGCGGGTGTGACCCCATAGGTGGCGAAATCGCGGCCGTTGATCCCCAACGGGCCTGCCTCGAAGTCGGCGCCGAGCGCGACGAGATCGCGGACCGTCGCGATTGCGTCGACCTCATTATCCGGGGACTGCCTGAGAACCGCGCCGGTATGGATCATGATCGCGTAGGAGGGCGGTGCCGGCGATGCGGCCGTTCCCATCCCTGACGCGCAGAGCTGGATCGCTTTCGCCAATAAGCCTGCCGGAAGCACGATAACGCTCCGCCTCTTACAACGATCGGAGCGGCAAATGCTTAGTAAACCGCTCCTATCACAAGAAGCTAAGAGGCAATACGATGTCTAACAACATTAGATATGGAGTGGTTAGAGCCGTGGTTTGGAGTGAATATCAGTTTGAACTGCGTGCAAGAAGGTAAGATGATAGGCTTACGCCAAGGCCTATTGTAGGAAAGCAGCCAAGGATTGTCCAGAATGAATCCACGCTGCCCTTTCGTTTGCTCCGAGTTCGGTGCTAACCAATCCTCGCAGAGCTGATGAGGCTTCGAGCGCTCTTGGGCGGCTTTGCGATCGTTGCGACGATCGCACTGTCTCGGCGCCCGCCCCCCGATCCACACGCCGCAGGGGAAGGAGGCCTTACCTGCAACGTCGCAAGCCCGTCAGGCTTCTGCGCGGCCGTCGTGGGCCTCACCACCGCGCTTCGGAATCCCATGCTGCGCATGGACCGCGCCGACATCCTCCCGCCACCGGAAACGCCGGGGGCCCTCGACCCGTCTGTCACCCAAGCGAACATCGACCAAACGATCTGCCGACCGGGCTACGCTCGCGCCGTCCGCCCCGCCTACGCCGTCACAGCCCCGTTCAAGCGCCGGTTGATGGCCGAACAGCGTCCAGGCGAGCGCTTGGCCGACTACGAGCTCGATCATCTGATCCCGATCTCGATCGGCGGCGCACCCTTCGACGCGCGCGATCTCTGGCTTCAGCCACGGTTCGGCCAGGCAAACGCCGGCGACAAGAATGTCTTGGCCTATGTCCTCTGGCGCCTGGTCTGCGAGCGCCGCGTCCCGCTGCGCGTCGCACAGCGTGCGATCAGCTCCGACTGGACGGAGGCCTACGCCCGCTACGCGACGCCCGAGAACATCGCGAGATACCATTTCCGGCGCCGCGAAGGCGATGGCGACTAGCGCCCGTCTTCCCACGCCGCAGTCGATCACTCACGAAGGAGAAAGCCATGCCCCAGAACATCGCCGAGTTTCGCATCATCGGGCGGATCGGCAAGATAACCGCCCGCGAGCGGGTGACCTATGTCAGCGTGGCGGCCAATTACAATCGGCGCGACGGCGATGATTGGAAGACGGACACGCATTGGAACAGCGTGGTCTGCTTCTCCAATGTCGCTCAGCACGTCGAGTCCGCGAGCAAGGGCGATCTGGTACACGTCACCGGCCGCGTTCGCGAAAGCAGCCATGGTGACGCGAACGACGTGTCGTATCGCACCGAGCTGATCGCCGACACCTTCTCGGTCCTGAGCAAGGCGGAAAGCGACGCCAGCTGATGCGGTGCGGCATTGGTCTCTCGCGTGACATCCTTGGCGCTGTGCTCCGATCGAGCCCGCTAGTGATCCTACCCCGTCCGGGCGATGATCCTCGCTGGCGCGGCTCTCGAGCCATCCGAGCCTATGCCCGCTCCCGGGTTCTCCCGAGCGCGCGCGGTACACGGCTGAAGGAGCTATTTTCTCCTTTCGTTCTGACGATGAATGACTCAGAATCTCGCCATGCCGATCCGTCCCGAACATCGCTGGCTGTACCCGATCGACTGGCCGGAGATCAGCAGGATCGTCCGCTTCAAGCGTGCCGGCGGACGTTGCGAACGCTGCCGACGTCCGCATGGCCGCCATGTCGCGCAGCTTGCGGGCACCGATGGCACCTGGTGGGATGTCGAGATCGCCGCCTGGCGCGATGGCCGCGGCCGACCGCTCCGCCGGCAGCCAGCGTTTGTGCCCCTCGATGCTATTCGGATGACTCGCAAGCCCGTCTATCTGGCAACCGCGCACCTCAACCACGACCCGACGTTCAGTGGTCCGCGCTGGCGCAACCTCGCGGCTTTATGCCCCCGTTGCCACATGATCCACGACGGTCCCGAGCATCGCCGACGCCGGTGGTGGAATGCCTTTCGCCGCCGTGCGTTGGGCGACCTCTTCACCGGGCGCTACAACTAGCCGTCGGCGAGGCGCGGAGCCGGCAGAGGCGCTCCGCTTCGTGCTTTCGAGTATGATGCGCTTGTCGTCTTCTCTCCCCGGCGGCTCGCCAGAGGGAAGGATGCCGGTGGGCCGGCCATGCGTTTTTCGGAGCTCAGCATGGTCGAAGCCTTTCAGATGCACGGGACGATCGCGATGACGCGGCCGCCGCTGGATGCCGAGGTTCGCGCCAGGACCATCGTCGAGGCGCTCGGTGGTGTCTGGCACGGCACTCGTGGTGAATGCCGTTGCCCGGCCCATGACGATGCGACCCCCAGTCTTTCGGTCCGCCTCGGCGACACCGTCATCCTGTTCCACTGCTTCGCCGGTTGCTCGACTGCGGACGTGCTGAAGGCGCTGCAGCGCAAGCGACTGCATGATCGCAGTGCCGTGGCGATCCCGGCGGACAGACCCAAGCGCGACATGAGCGCGCTGGCTCTGCGTCTCTGGAAGGCCAGCGTCCCCATCGCCGGCACGCTTGCCGAAGAATATCTATTCGCCCGCGGGCTTGCTCCGCCCTGGCCAAAGGCGCTGCGGTTCAACCCGGCGACGATCCTCGGTTCCGGCGCTGCCAGGACGACGATGCCCGCCATGATCGCCGCGGTCGAGAACGACCTCGGACTCGTCGCCGTCCAACGCACCTTCCTCGACCCCGACGATGTGCTGCACAAGCCGATCCCCAAACCGAAGGTCTCCCTGGGTTTGCTCGGCACGGCCGCGATCCGCCTTGCACCCGCGACCGACGAGCTGGGTCTCGCCGAAGGGATCGAGGACGCCCTGTCGGCGTCTCAGTGGTTCGGCACGCCTACCTGGGCGCTCGGCGGCGTCGAGCGCCTGGCGTTTGTCGCCATTCCCGAGAAGGTGAGGCGGATCATCGTCTATGGCGACCGCGGCGCAGCGGCCGAGCGACTCCTCAAGAAAGCGCGGGAGCATCTCACCGGGAACGGCCGCGAACTCGTCAGCCGCGTACCCGAGCAGCATGACGACTGGAACGATGCCTGGCGAGCGCGCCAGATCGATGGCCTGGCCGGCTAACGTCGGGACGCTCTAGAGGCTCGGACCTGGACGAAGGAGCAGCAACACTTGTAACCGTGCGCTCCGTGCGGACGCAACGGTGCACGTAAGAATCTTCAACCTTGACCGAAAGCCGAAGGCAATGGAACATTAAGGGAACGAATCGAGTCTAATCCCTTATGTCTGCCGCTGTTCAATCCCTGCCTGAAAGCCTCGCGCGTCTCCGCGCGCTCGCAACGCCGTTGCCGAATTACCGAATCATACCTTTCGAACTCAGTGCCCTGGATAGTCGTCTTGCCGGTGGCGGTCTGCGGGCAGGGGCCCTTCATGAGGTTGCGGCGCAAACCTGCTCGCTCTGCGACGATGCTGCCGCCACGCTCTTTCTTGCGGGCATCGCCGCCCGTGAAGCACGCCACGCCGGAGGGCCGGTGCTATGGGTGAGTTGTCGGAGTGATCTCTATGCGCCGGGGCTGGCACAGGGCGGGCTGCACTCCGCCGATGTGATCCATGCGCAACCGCGGGACGACAACGCGCTGCTGGCCGTCGTCGAGGATGCGGTACGCGACGGCACGCCATCGGCCGTGGTCGCCGAAGCCGACAGGATCTCGATGGTCGCGTCCCGGCGCTTCCAACTCGTCGCAGCCGATGCGGACTTGCCCGTTCTGCTGCTTCGGCGCCATCGTCGCCGGGATCGGGACCCGCTCGGCGAGCCGTCCGCCGCTTGGACCCGGTGGCGGATCGCCAGCGCGCCTTCGGGGCGCCTCGATGTGGCCGGGGTGGGGCGGGCACGGTGGTCGGTCGAGATGGCGCGGCAGCGCGGCGGTGAACCCTTCTCCTTGATCGTGGAGGGCAGCGATGAGACGGGTCGTCTCGCTGTTCCTGCCGCACTTGGCCGTGGAACGGCTGAGACGGCTGGAACGGCCCGCTTCGCGGCCGCCTGAGAGGCCAATCCTTCAACTTCCGGTCGACGACGATCCTGGTGCCTGCTCGGTGCCGCGTGGTGGTGGCTGGCGGTCGGGCGCGCGCTGGGCGCGAACCGGGATGCCGACACGCGGTGAGGTCGAGCAGCAGATCGCCGCGCTGCCGGCGCATGCGCAACCCGCTATGCGCGAACTCGGCCGACGCTCGGAAGCGGCAGAGCACCCCTTCAGGCGGGCAGCACCGGCTGTACGCGGCGCCCCGCCCGGCGCCGCGCCCGCGCCTTCCCCTGCGCACACGCCAGTGGCGCTGATCGGCAAGGTCGGCCGGCGTGAGGAAGTCGTGGCTGCCTGTGCCGCGGCGCAAGCGCTCGGCATCTATGTCGGCATGGCCGCGACGCATGCGCGGGCGCTGGTGTCTGATCTCGACTTTCGGCCGCATGAGCCGGAGGCGGATGTCGCCTTGATCGACCGGCTTGCGCTGCTGGCGGTCCGGCGCTGGTCGCCGATCGCGGCCGCGACACCGCCCGACGGGATCTGGCTCGACCTTACCGGCTGCGACCACCTCCATGGTGATGAAGAGCGGTTCTGCCGAAGGTTGCTGGCCTTCTGCCGACGTACGGGCTTCACGGCGCGGGTTGCCGTCGCCGACACGCCCGGCGCGGCGCACGCGCTGGCCCGGTTCGGCCGCGACGATCTCTCGATCATACCGCACGGCGATACGGTCCGCGCGCTCTCGCCGCTGCCGCTCGCCGCGTTGCGTCTGGAAGCAACGGCGCTGGGCGCCGCACGACGGTTCGGGTTCGAGACCGTCGCCGACCTGCTGCCGGTTGCGCGCGGGCCGCTCGCGCGGCGCTTGGGGCTGCCCGCGATTACCCGGCTAGACCAAGCGCTGGGCTCCGTGGCCGAGCCGATCACGCCGCGGGAGGATGCGACCGTGCCTGTCGTCGAGCGTCGGCTGCTCGAGCCGATCGGAACCGCGGAAGCGATCGAGCAGGTCATGGCGGATCTGCTTGGCGACATGGCCGGACTGCTGCAGGCGAGGGGGCTCGGGGTCCGCTCGCTGCGGCTGTGCGGGCTGCGCGTCGACGGCAGCGAGCAGGTCGTGGGGGTCGGTACCTCGCGGCCAACACGCGAGGTGGCGCATCTCCTGCGACTGCTCAAGCTCCGGATCGAGCGGATCGACCCCGGTATGGGGCTCGAGCAATTCTGGTTGGCCGCCCCGCACACCGAACCGCTCGATGCCGTTAATCTCGGCGCGGTGCTCGCCGGGGACGTCCAGGTGCGTGATCCGGCTCGGCTCGTCGACGTGGTGGCGGGGCGGATCGGTCCCGGCGCTGTGTTCCGGTTCGCGCCGGTCGAGAGCCATGTGCCGGAGCGGGCCGTCACCCGCTCCGACCCGGTCGCCATGCCCGGAACCTGGCCGGGCTGGCAACGTCCGGTGCGCCTGTTTGCCCGACCCGAGCCGCTCTGGGGCGTCATCGCACTGCTTCCCGACCAGCCGCCACGCCGCTTCGAATGGCGGGGGAGGGCGCACCGCGTGGTGGCTGGCGATGGCCCCGAGCGGATCCATGGCGAATGGTGGCGCCGGGACGCCGAGGTCTGGGCGATCCGCGACTATTATCGCGTCGAGGACGAAGCAGGCGGCCGCTTCTGGCTGTTCCGGCGCGGCGACGGGGTGGAGGACGATACCGGCGGTCTCAGCTGGTGGATCCACGGCGTGTTCGCATGAGCGCGTACGTCGAACTCCAGGTTCTGACGCACTTCTCGCTGCTGCGAGGTGCGTCTTCGCCGGAGGAGCTGTTCTCGGCCGCGGCGCTGCTCGGCTACCCGGCGCTCGGCGTCGGCGACATCGGCACCGTCGCGGGCGTGGTGCGTGCCTGGGAGGCGCAGAAGGCGACGCGCGTGCGTTCGATCGCCGGGGCCCGCGTCGATCTCTCCTGCGGCCGGCGGCTCATCCTCTACCCGACCGACCGGCCGGCCTGGTCGCGTCTGACGCGCCTGCTGACCGTCGGCAAGAAGCGGGCGGGGAAAGGCGGCTGCCTGCTCCATTGGCACGATCTGGCGCCCTGGTCCGAAGGAATCATCACCATCCTGCTGCCGCACGAGGCGGACGAGGAGAACCTCGCGGCGCTCGCCGACCTCCGCCAAGTCTACGGTCCGCGCGGCTATATGGCGCTCTTCCAGCGGCGTCGGCCCGATGATGCGGTGCGCATCGACGCGCTTGCACGACAGGCCGGCGCCGCGGGCGTGCGCGCCGTGGTGACCGGTGATGTGCTCTACCACGCACCGGAAGCCCGGCTGCTGCAGGACGTGGTCACCGCCGTGCGCGAGAAGTGCACCGTCGACGAACTCGGCTACCGGCGCGAGGTCAACGCCGACCGGGCGCTGAAATCACCGGAGGAAATGGTCCGGCGCTTCCGCGCCTACCCCGACGCGCTCCGCGCCAGCGTCGACATCGCCCGGGCCTGCACCTTCGATTTGGGCGAGCTCGCGTACCAATATCCCCACGAGCGCGTGATCGAAGGGCTGACCGCGCAGCAGGCGCTCGAGCAACTCGCGGGCGATGCCGTTGACCGCATGTTCGACGGTGAGGTGCCGCAGGCGTACCGCGACCAGATCGGCCACGAGCTGAAGCTCATCGCAGAACTCGGCTATGCGCCCTATTTCCTGACCGTCCACGCGATCGTGCGCGAGGCGCGCCGGCGCGGCATCCTCTGCCAGGGGCGGGGCTCGGCCGCGAACAGCTGCGTCTGCTTCGTCCTCGGCATCACCAGCATCGATCCGATCAAACACGAGCTGCTGTTCGAGCGGTTCGTCTCGGGCGAGCGCCGCGAGCCGCCCGATATCGACGTCGATTTCGAGCATGAGCGACGCGAAGAGATCATCCAGTGGATCTACGAGACCTATGGGCGTGACCGCTCGGCGCTGACCGCCGTCGTCACCCGCTACCGCGCCCGTGGCGCGGTGCGCGATGTCGGCAAGGCCATGGGCCTGCCCGAGGACCTCACCGCATCGCTCGCTGGCCTCGTCTGGGGCTGGTCAGCCGAGGGTGTCGGCGAGAAGCAGGTCAATGAGCTCAACCTCGACATCGCCGATCGCCGGCTTCGGCTGACGCTCGATCTCGCCCGCAAGCTCATCGGCGTGCCGCGCCACATGAGTCAGCACCCGGGCGGCTTTGTCCTCACCCACGACCGACTCGACGACCTCGTCCCGATCGAGCCCGCGGCGATGGATGATCGTCAGACCATCGAGTGGGACAAGGACGATATCGACGCCTTGAAGTTTATGAAGGTCGACGTGCTGGGCCTCGGCATGCTCGGCTGCATGAACCGGGCCTTCAACCTGCTTGAGGAGGCGAAGGGCAAGCGGGTCGGGCTTGCCGACCTTCAGGACGATGATCCCGCCGTGTTCGCGATGATCCAGAAGGCGGACACCCTCGGCACTTTCCAGATCGAGTCACGCGCGCAAATGTCCATGCTGCCGCGCATGAAGCCGCGTCGCTTCTACGACCTCGTCATTCAGGTCGCGATCGTGCGGCCGGGGCCGATCCAGGGCGACATGGTCCACCCGTACCTACGCCGGCGCGAGGGGCTGGAGCGGCCGGAGTACCCGCGGCCGGAGCTGCGCGCTGTGCTCGAGAAGACATTGGGCGTGCCGCTCTTCCAGGAACAGGCGATGAAGGTCGCGATCGTGGGGGCCGGGTTTACGCCTGCCGAGGCGGACCAACTCAGAAGAGCGATGGCGACCTTCAAGTTTACCGGTGGTGTCTCGCATTTTTCGGAGAAGCTGATCGAGGGGATGGTGGCACGAGGCTACCCGCGCGAGTTCGCCGAGCGGACCTTCCGCCAGCTCGAGGGCTTCGGCTCCTACGGCTTTCCCGAGAGCCACGCCGCGAGCTTCGCCAAGATCGCCTACGCTTCGGCCTGGATGAAGCACCATCATCCCGACGTGTTCTGCGCCGCCCTTATGAATGCTCAACCCATGGGGTTCTATGCGCCCGCACAGATCGTCCGCGATGCGCGCGAGCATGGTGTCGAGGTCCGCCCGCCATGTATTAACGCCAGTCGCTGGGATTGTACGCTGGAGCCGACCGATGGCCGCCATCTCGCAGTGCGCCTCGGGCTGCGTCAGGTCCGCGGCCTGTCCAATGCCGATGGTGCGGCGATCGTCGGCGCGCGGTCGACGACGCTGTTCGAGTCCGTCGAGGATGTCTGGCGCCGGTCGGGCGTGCCGCGCGCTGCGATCGAGAAGCTCGCCGATGCCGACGCCTTCCATTCCTTTGGCGCCGATCGTCGCCAGGGCCTGTGGAAGGTGAGGGGGCTGGGTGAGGCGCCGCTGCCGCTCTTCGCGGCCGCCGATCGCCAGGCCGAGACCTTCAGGGCGGAAGGGATTGAGCCTGATGTCAGCCTGCACCCGCTGACCGACGGGCGCGAAGTGATCGAGGACTATCGTGTCCTCCAGCTCTCTCTCCGCGCGCATCCACTCGCCTTTGTGCGCAACGAGCTCACCCGCCGGGGCGTGACCTGCTGTGCGGATCTTGCGAGCATCCGCGATGGGCGTCATGTCGAGGTCGCCGGCATCATCCTGGTTCGCCAGAAGCCCGGCAGCGCCAAGGGCGTCCTCTTCGTCACCATCGAGGATGAGACCGGGATCGCCAACGGCATTCTCTGGCCGGACCGCTTCGAAGCGCAGCGGCGCACCGTCATGTCCGCCTCGATGATTGGAATGAAGGGGCGGGTGCAGAAGGAGGGCGAGGTGATCCACGTCATCTGTGACCGGATCATCGACCATGGCGACCTGCTGCACCGGGTCGGCGAGATGAGCTTCCCGCACCGCACCGGTCGTGGCGACGGGGCGCGGCACGCTGGTGCTCGCGATCGCGGCGATAAAGGATGGAGTCCGGAGCCGCGCAATTGCTACTGGCCGCCCCGCGCCGACGGCATCGACCCCGAGCAGGTCGTGCGTTTCAAATCGCACGACTTTCGTTGAACAATGGCGCTGAGCTGCCCCCTTCTGAGTGGTCCATCGACTATGACAGTCTGGATCAAGGAAGGGACGACGAATGCCTGCCAAGAAGCACAAGCCCGAGGAGATCATCGGGAAGCTGCGTGAAGTGGAGATCGTGCTGGGCCAGGGTGGCACGACCGCCGAGGCATGTCGGCGGATCGCGGTCAGCGAGCAGACCTACTACCGCTGGCGCAAGGAATACGGTGGGCTGAAGACGGATCAGGCTCGCCGGATGAAGGATCTGGAGAAGGAGAACCTGCGGCTGCGCCGCGCGATCTCCGACCTGACACTGGACAAGCTGATCCTGCAGGAGGCTGCACGGGGAAACTTCTGAGCCCCGCGCGACGCCGGCGCTGCATCGACCAGGTGAAAGAGGTGCTGGACGTATCCGAGCGGCGCGTGTGCCGCGTGCTTGGGCAGCACCGGTCGACACAGCGCAAGGTGCCGTGCGGGGCAGATGACGAGCAGGCACTGACCGACGACATCGTCGCGCTGGCCAAGCAGTACGGGCGCTACGGCTACCGCCGGGTGACAGCGCTGCTGCATGCGGCGGGATGGTTTGTGAACCACAAACGGGTGGAGCGGATCTGGCGACGCGAGGGGCTGAAGGTGCCCCAGCGGCAGCCGAAACGTGGTCGCCTGTGGTTGAACGATGGCTCGTGTATTCGGCTACGACCGGAGTATCCGGGGCATGTCTGGGCGTACGACTTCGTCGAAGCGCGCACGCACGACGGGCGCAAGTTCCGCATCCTCACCATCATCGACGAGGCCAGCAGGGAGTGCCTGGCGCTGATCGTCGCGCGCCAGCTCCGCCACGAAGACGTGCTGGCGGCGCTTGCCGACCTGTTCATCGCGCGGGGTCCGCCCGCGCACATCAGGTCGGATAACGGCAGCGAGTTCATCGCTACCGCGGTTCAGAAATGGCTTGGGCAGGTTGGCGTGAAGACGCTCTACATCGCGCCAGGCTCGCCGTGGGAGAACGGCTACAACGAGAGCTTCAACGGCTCGCTGCGTGACGAACTGCTCAACGGCGAGATCTTCTATAGCCTCGCCGAGGCAAGAGTGCTGATCGAGGCGTG
Organism: Sphingomonas melonis DAPP-PG 224; assembly: GCF_000379045.1. Taxonomy (NCBI): domain Bacteria; kingdom Pseudomonadati; phylum Pseudomonadota; class Alphaproteobacteria; order Sphingomonadales; family Sphingomonadaceae; genus Sphingomonas; species Sphingomonas melonis. The sequence continues at coordinate 172,632 of NZ_KB900606.1, read as the reverse complement.
GCGATGCCACTACAACACCGTCCGGCCGCACAGCAGCTTGGGCTACCGCCCACCCGCACCAGAAGCGGCGACACCGCCATTGCCGGCCTCCGGTTCCGCTTCGCTCCACCTCCGACCGGCAATGGCGGCGGAGACGACAATGCACTAACTAACAACCCGGACCACCCGGTGGGGGCTGCTCAATCGGCCAACTGCGTTTCAAGTGGCATCAGTTCCACCGAAGCACGCGCGGCGGCCTCGCGTCCCTGCGCCAATGCGGCCTCGGCGGCGCCGGACTGAGCTTCCAGGTGGAGACAATCCGCCATTGCCTCATTGAGCGATCGGGCCGATGCGGCAAGGCTCCGCAGCCGCGCAACATCGGCACTGGCCTCGCTATGCTGACTGATCGCCGCGTCGGCTTCCGCAATCGTCGTGCGATGTGCCGCGATCACGTTGGCAAGCGCCGTTCGATCCTGCTGCTCGGCCGACACCAGCGCGGCCAATTGGCCACGGCGGGCGAGATCGATTCGTGCCGCATTGAGCACTACGATATTCTGGTCGATCGTGGCGATCGCGGCATTCTGCGCGGTTACTGCGTCACTGGCGGAACCCACGAGCGGCGATGCCCGATCGAGCCGCGCCTGCGCATCGCTGACGACGCTGCGCAGCCGGATTAGCGTTGGATGGTCAAGCCGTCCCTCCGCCTGGCAGACCGCGAACTGCGCGGGCATGTCGGAGAGCGCCTCCATAGCCGTCCTGCGCTCACCGGCAGTTCGCAATGCCTCACCGATCCGGTCCCCGAGCGCTGCGAGGCGTGCCGCGACGCCTTCGCCAGTGACGGCAATCGGCTGACCTGCCGCAAACTGTTGAAGGTCCCGCTCGAGCTGGTCGATCCGGGCAGCGACTTCGTCGGCCGTCAACACGCCCGTGGCGCGCGCGGTCGCACGGAGCCGCTCGAGCCGTGTCATCCATCCCTGCCAACCGGCGATCTCCCGATCGAGGGTAGCAACGACGGCCTGCTCGGCGTCGAGCCTCCGCGTGAAAGCCGCGATGGTCGGTCGCCCGCGCAACCCTGCGCGGATCCGTTCGAGCCGGTCGATGCCGCTTGGTCCCTTGAGCGCCTCCCATTGATCCTGCGGGTCGCGACTGGTGAACCGCTGCTGTGCCGCCTGGCCAAGGAAATGGGTAAGGGCGAGATAGGTCCCAAGATCGTTAATCGTGCGGCGATCGGGCCGCGTAAGCTGCGCGACAATGTCCGCCATGGAAGTCCGGCCGGCGGTGCTGCGTTCGATAGCGTTGCCGTCCGAGAAGGTCAAAGCAACGCTATGCGATCCGGGCTCGGCGCCCCGGCGCGTGAGATAGTCTTTCTCGACGAGCTTCTTGCGACCCTTGTTGATATAGGGTTCGAACCGCCGGATCTTGTTAGTCAGTCCCCATTCGATTGCATCGAAGAAGCTGCTTTTGCCGAGGCCGTTAGTTCCGGTGAGTAGAACAAGGCCGGGTGCTGCCGGAATGTCGATCGCGAAGTCGCCGAAGGTCCGGAAGTCTCTTATCGTAATGCGGGAGAGGAAAATCTCGCTCATGCCTGTCCCCTCCGCTCCCAGGATTTAACCAATGCCGCCACAATATCGTCCGGCGTCTTCTTCTCGTCGAGCGCGATCCGCTCCCATTCGTCCGCCGTCGTCCGCGGCAGCCCCGGCGCGGTCGCACCGGTCCCGCTCAGCGCGTCGAGCGCCACGTCCTCGAACTGACCTTCGGCATGGACCCACGGCCGGGCGAGGAAAGTGCGCTTGAGGAATTCGGCGAAGCTCTCGTCGTCATTCAACGGATCTTCGGGTCGCAGCCATGCCAGCTTGCGCGCGACCCGGTCGTCGCGCTCGACCATCAACGCCATCGCGCGCCAGGCTTCCTGCCGCTCGCTCGCGCGGGGACCAAGCAGCATCAGCTGAAGATCCAGCGTCTCGTTGGTCCCAAGGAACGAGCGTGCGACGACGCACTGGTTGCGGCAGCGCCGCAGCGTCTCGAGAACCGCTTCCATCGCAGCAACCTCGGGGAGGATGCCCAGCACGATGTTGAAGCGGTCGATCCGGATCGCATGGCTCTCTGCCGGCAGATCGGTCAGACTGAGCGTCGTCGACTTGCTCGATCCGCCATTGAACGTCGCGCTCGCCAGCTCGGGGCGATCCTCGACCTTGAGGTCAAGCGCCAGCGCCGCCCTGCGCAGCCGCTCGGCGAAGTCCGCCAGTCCGGGTGATAGCGTCGCACTATCCGTCATGCCGCGCCTTTCACGATCGTCTTCTCGAGCGCTTCGAAATGCCGCGCCTCGACTGCTGCCAGCAAAGTGCGCAGCTCGGCCAGGCCCGCCGCCGCCGCGTCGATGAAATCGCGACTGATCGACATGATCACCGGACCAGAGCCATCCGTATCGCTGAGCCCAGGCTGGTCGGCGTCGATCTGCGCAAATGGCCGCTCGGCGATCCGGCTAACCTCGATGGCCGTTTTAACGACGAGGATGACGAACTGGGTCCGCCACATGAAGGATGCGGCGCACAGTGACATCTCGTCACCATTGATCATATCGGCCGCACAGCTATGACCAGCCCATTCGCTGTCGCCGTCACGGAGGCGCACCAGATTACCCGGCCTGGCGCTCTTCGGCGACGTCGCATCCCAGGCTGCGGCGATGGCGAGCGCGACCGCGGTACCGCGCAGGATCACCGGCCATTTGCTGGGACCGACCAGGATCTGTGCCGCGTCGAGATGGTCATCCTCGTCGACCGCGCAAATCATCAGGCGTAGGAAGTGATTGAGCAGTGTCGGGTCATCGGTGAACGACGCATGCCAGACCGCCCATGTTGCGGCCATTGCATCGCGAAGATCCTGCGCGATCTTGACGTTGATCGGGCGGCCGGGATCGGCGTTGCTCGCAAAGAACGGTTGGAGGTGCGTGTCCAGGCGCTCGAGCAACCAGGCATCAAGCGAGCGGTGGATCCGGCGCGCCAGAATGTCGGGCGGCAGCGGGACCGGATCCTGAGCAGCACCGCCGGGATTGCCGGCGACGATCGCCGGCATCGCCATGCCTTCGGCATGCGGCGATTCCAAACTGAGCTCGCGGACGAGCTGACTCCACAGTCCAGGCGCGGCATGGAGCCGGCAATTGCCGCTATGGCAGGCGACGCGCAGCACCGCGCCCGCGACGGTGCTCAACTGGTCGGGAGCATCGGGTAAGATGATCTCGAAAGGCTGTTGCTCGCTCCACGATCGGATGAGCTGGTCCGCCGGAACCGCGCCGGACCAGCGGATGTTCGCGCCTTCACGCAGCAGTTGCACCGATATGGGAAGCTGATTGGCTGCTAGCCGTTGCAGCCGCGGCGCGAGGATATCCGCACTGCGTGCCGCTTCCCTGAACAAGGACCGTGCTGGTGCCGACAATTTCGGGACGAGCGTCGCCTCGCCGTGGCGGGCAAGCCATTCCTTATGGGTCACGTCGAAACTCGCCAGGTGCGCGACAAAGGGCGCTCGCACCACATCGCGCTGGGGGCCGCGCCGAACGATCACCGCATCCGCCGCGACCGTCTCCCCGGCGCAATCAAGCCAGAAAGGGGCAACGACCGGAGCTGGATTGGGGGCTTCAATCCGAGCAACGACACCGCAATGCAGATGCCGGAACGATCGCTGGGCGTCACCGGCGCACGCCTTGATGGTGAGGTAGGCGGCGAGCCGATTGAGCGTTGCCGTGGAGACGTCGAACAGCTCGGCATGCTGGGTCTGGAACGTCAGCTGCACGCCGGGTCGCAGTTGCTGGGCGACCGCGGCAACGAGGCCGATATCGGTGAGCGGCTGCAGCAGCTCGGCGTCATAGGCCGCCATGAAATCGAAGCGGGCGCCATTGGCATCCTCGGCGCGGGCGCGCGCATCGATTGCGGCAAGGGCCGGTTTCAGCGCCGCGATGCCAGGATGTTCGGAGATCAGTCGGATCATCCCGGCGTGATCGAAATCGCGTGCTCCCGCGGCCACGAAATCGATCAGGCCGCCATCGCCCGCACCGCTGACGAAGAACCGCGGGGTCGGCCGGCCTGCGAACTCGGCAACCGGAACGCCGGCATCGGTCCAGTAGCTGGCGCTTTGTATCGCCGGTAGCGGCTCGCCGGGCTCAAGCCCGAACCCGACAGCAAGAAACACCATGTGAAATTGTTCGTGCAGCTCCGCGCCTGGGGCCGGGGCATTGAGCTCGGTGATATCGAGCTGATAGCCGTCCGCTGTCCGCGTCAGCCCGGTGACCCGATGGCGCAGCCGTCGCTCGAGGCGCGGCGCCAGCCTGACGACAATGTCTTCGAACCCGAGCAGGACATCGTCTCGGACGGCGCGGCACGTCCCGGACTCCCAGTCCAGGATCGGCAAGTCAGCGATCGGGTCGGTCGTGTAGTGCGCTGGCCAATCGTAGATATGCGGATCGAGCCGCCGGCGATCGGTCGTTGACTGCAGGGGCAGCAGCGCATCAGCGGACTCGAATAAAACGACCTGCGACCCGGTGACGAGCGCGGCGGCAGCTGCAGCGGCGACACCGGCCGCACCGCCGCCAATGACGGCGATCCGCGGATTGGCATGGAGATAGCCGAGCTCCTTGAGCGCGTGGACCAGCGACAGGGCCCGCACCTGCTGGGAGTAAAAGGTGATGCGCCGGTCGAAACTGCCGATCACGAACAGGTTCGGCCGGTCGCGCACCGTCGCGCCGTCTAGAATGTCCTGGGCAAGCAGGGCGTCAGCCAACGCACCGCGCTCCCGCAGACATGCACGCCGGCGGTACCGGCCCCAAGACTGTGGCGTGAGCTCCCGCACGCATGATCGACAATCCGCTCCCCCCTTCGGCGACGTCGCTGCGACAGCCGGCGCACTCGCTTATGGGGAGGAACCCAGGAGGTCGCAAGAATCTGATGAGTCTCAGAAAATCATTGTGAGCTCGGTTTGGCTATGCACGAGTCTGCCAGCTGCCAGCCCGCTACGGCCCCAGTTTAAGCCGTTCCAAAGCGCGCCCGTGAATGGCTACTCCTGCCGATACCCGCCATTCCTGTGCCATTGAGCGGTCCGGGAGCAACGCGCCCCACAGTCGATCGCTAAGCCTTGGGGAGCACGGCCGGGCTGATCGTGTTCAAATCAGCTTAAGCTTATCGAACAGCGCGACGTTGCGGCGCTGCGCGTCACGGAGCACCTTTCCGTAATCTAGCACCTCATAATAGGCTTTGTAGTTGCGGCTGTAGCCATAGAAGCCCTGTCCGTCGGGTGAGCAGCCCCCACCGGGTGGTCCGGGTTGTTAGTTAGTGCATTGTCGTCTCCGCCGCCATTGCCGGTCGGAGGTGGAGCGAAGCGGAACCGGAGGCCGGCAATGGCGGTGTCGCCGCTTCTGGTGCGGGTGGGCGGTAGCCCAAGCTGCTGTGCGGCCGGACGGTGTTGTAGTGGCATCGCCACGCCTCGATCAGCACTCTTGCCTCGGCGAGGCTATAGAAGATCTCGCCGTTGAGCAGTTCGTCACGCAGCGAGCCGTTGAAGCTCTCGTTGTAGCCGTTCTCCCACGGCGAGCCTGGCGCGATGTAGAGCGTCTTCACGCCAACCTGCCCAAGCCATTTCTGAACCGCGGTAGCGATGAACTCGCTGCCGTTATCCGACCTGATGTGCGCGGGCGGACCCCGCGCGATGAACAGGTCGGCAAGCGCCGCCAGCACGTCTTCGTGGCGGAGCTGGCGCGCGACGATCAGCGCCAGGCACTCCCTGCTGGCCTCGTCGATGATGGTGAGGATGCGGAACTTGCGCCCGTCGTGCGTGCGCGCTTCGACGAAGTCGTACGCCCAGACATGCCCCGGATACTCCGGTCGTAGCCGAATACACGAGCCATCGTTCAACCACAGGCGACCACGTTTCGGCTGCCGCTGGGGCACCTTCAGCCCCTCGCGTCGCCAGATCCGCTCCACCCGTTTGTGGTTCACAAACCATCCCGCCGCATGCAGCAGCGCTGTCACCCGGCGGTAGCCGTAGCGCCCGTACTGCTTGGCCAGCGCGACGATGTCGTCGGTCAGTGCCTGCTCGTCATCTGCCCCGCACGGCACCTTGCGCTGTGTCGACCGGTGCTGCCCAAGCACGCGGCACACGCGCCGCTCGGATACGTCCAGCACCTCTTTCACCTGGTCGATGCAGCGCCGGCGTCGCGCGGGGCTCAGAAGTTTCCCCGTGCAGCCTCCTGCAGGATCAGCTTGTCCAGTGTCAGGTCGGAGATCGCGCGGCGCAGCCGCAGGTTCTCCTTCTCCAGATCCTTCATCCGGCGAGCCTGATCCGTCTTCAGCCCACCGTATTCCTTGCGCCAGCGGTAGTAGGTCTGCTCGCTGACCGCGATCCGCCGACATGCCTCGGCGGTCGTGCCACCCTGGCCCAGCACGATCTCCACTTCACGCAGCTTCCCGATGATCTCCTCGGGCTTGTGCTTCTTGGCAGGCATTCGTCGTCCCTTCCTTGATCCAGACTGTCATAGTCGATGGACCACTCAGAAGGGGGCAGCTCAGATGACATCGCCTGACTCCGAGATAAGGCGCGGGATATCGGCAAGCAGCTGGTTGCGGGCCCCCTCGCGCCCGGAAAGATCGAACAGGTACAGCGCACCGCCATCGTGGCTTGGATCGTAAGACAACATGTTGAGTCCAGACCGACCGAAATGCGCCTGCGTCGTACTATTCTGGTGCAGCACGTTGTTATAAACCTGACGTGCGCGATAGATGTTCGCGAAGTGGATCAGCCAGTAGCGCCAACCTCCCGGATTATTGATCGAGAAGGGACTCACAAAAGGCGCGCAGGTCCGAAAGGTCTCGAAGACGAGCCGCTCCGCAGCGCCGAGCCACAGGCTCTTACTCATCGCCCCTTCGAGCTGCTCGAGGTCGCTTGGCTCGATGCCAAACGGGCGGAGCTGGGTAGCGAGCTGCACCGGGTCCGACTTCTGCAGGAACGAGAGTAGCGCCTCGATCGCGAACGTATAGAAGATCTCGACCGATGGATTGGAGCGCATGACGTCGAGGATCGTGGTGCGCTCGACATGGCTGTGGCCGCATTGGTCGAGGTTGAAGATCAGGTTGCGGTAGCGGCCCTGCGCAAGAAGCTTCTTGATCGCGGGGTAAGCGTCTTCAAAGCTTTCGGTCAGATACTCGACCCGAAGATGAAGCCGAGGCACGTTGTCGGCGATCTCGGCCTGGAGCGGCGCGACGTTGCCGCGCAGGCTGTCGATCGCTGCCGGGCTCTGGTCGTTGAGCACCAGCAGACATTCCATTGACACGAGACCGAACCCCTGCGCCGCGCGCATTGTGTTGATCGTGTCGATCGCGCGCCGCAGTTCCTCGATGAAGATGAGCGGCGACCCAGGCGTTCCGCAGGCATAGCGACCGCCGCCCGCAAACCCGTCAACGATCGCGAGGCGAAATTGGGTCTGCTGTGGAAGCTGGCAGCGCACGCCCAGATAGTTCGCGAAGTACTCGCGGAGGATCTTGTGCTTGCGGCGGGAGTGGTCCTCGAGTGTCGCGCCACTTGCCCAGCTGTACGGTTTTTCGGCCATTCCAATCCTGCTGTTTCGAGCTCGTTAGAGCGCCGCGGTAAAGCCGGTCGGCATCTCATCCCACGTCCGACCGCGGTACTCGCGCCCGTTCGCCTTTTTGGAACGCCGCTTATTGTCCTTGCCCCAGGTGCCCCATTGCTTGAAGAAGAAGGCAGTGTCGTAGGCGAGGCATTGCTGGTGGAGTTCATCCACCCACGCCTCCCGAATGGGCCGCGCCGACCGACCGCTTTCGCCGCCCACGATCGCCCAATCGATTCCGGCGAGATCGATGGTGCCAACTGGCCCAATCAGCGGCTCGAATGAAATGAAGCGGATCGCAGCGGGCACCGCGCGGAGGTGGTCGACACGCGCTACCACCTCGGCGTCCTCAATGCTGGTGCCCAACCAGACATTCGGCAGAACGTCGCCAATAAGACGAGTGACGACTGCTGCCATGCGCTCGGGGCGTTTGGTGAGGATCTGATAGTGGTGGCGCGGCGTCTCGCGCATGACCTGCCATACCGCTTGAATGAACGCGTCGCTGACGCCCTCGTGAAACAGGTCGCTCATCGAGTTCACGAAGATTTTGCGGGGTTTTCTCCATCGGTGGGGGATCGTCAGCGCGGCCTGGTCCTCGCGCACCAAGCCCTGCCAGATGGTACGGCGACCACTACGCCGTGTAAGTCCTGCGTACTTGCCGACGCCCATCGCCTCGAGACGACGGGCCATCTCCATTGCGTAGCAATGGCTGCATCCGGCGCTCACGATCGAGCATCCGGCGACCGGGTTCCAGGTGGCATCCGTCCATTCGATTTCGGTGTCAGCCATGGCTCACCGGTCCTGCCCGCACTAAGCCTACTGTACCGTCAAAAGAACGGATAGGGAACACAGAAGTTCGATCAAGCGCCGCTGGGCGGGCCCTAACTACGTCAGTTTGCATCGTAAGCCCGCCGAAGGCCGCTATTGAGCAGACCGCTCGAGATTGAGCACTTACCCGCTGCCTTTCAGTCACATAGACCCTTTCTGCGCACCCATCGGTTCGCCGCACCCAAAAGCACGAATGCGCGACTACCGCGATCGCACATTGGTGATGGTGATGCCGGCATCCGCGCTCGCCAGAGGTCCGTCCGTCGTGAACATCTCAGCCTGCAGGTCGATTGCCAACGCAAGGCACGCCCGGTCGCCAAGCGATAGGCCAAGCGCCTTCGTTGCTGGCCGCAAGTCGCCTATAATAAGCGCCTGGGCGGGAGAGAGCGGCCGAACGTCGAGGTGGAGCCCGCCGAGCGCCTCACGCACCTCGTCGAGCGACAATCCCCGGTCCCGTAGCTTGGAGACGACCTCTGCGAGGTTGGCTGTTCCGATGATGCTGCGGGTCAGGACGTCGACTACCCGATCAGCCCCGGGTTCATCGTTCAGAAGGCAGAGCAGGGCGGAAGCGTCGAGTACGACTTTGCTACTCACGCTCCGCCTCACGCCGACGCTCCGCGATCAGCTCGTCAGCCAAGCCGACGCCTTCGGGCACATACTTGCGCAGGATCGCGCGAGCGCGCTCAAGTGCCTTAGGTACGGAACGTACCCGCAACTCGCCATCGTCCACATCGACGAGAACGGTGTCACCCGTGGTGATCCCGAGCTCACGGCGCATTGCCGCCGGGATCACGAGCTTACCACCGTCCACGATCTTGACCCTCTGTGCTTCCATCTGCACCAAACCCGCTGCTCAGACCTGTCCAACGGTCTTATACCGGAGAGCAAAGTCTGACGCCAGCGTGGAGGCAGGGATCGATACACGGCCGATCACCGAACGAGCGTTCATCGATGATGGAGCAGCTACTTAGACCCGGTCCGCTTAGCTAGGCTACGTAGGACCGGTAGTTGCTGTTCTGAGCCAACTGCTGCATGACTGGCTCACAAGGGTATACCCAACGGAGCCAACATGAGTACGACCGTCCGCGCTGCTCGCGTGTACCTGCGCGTCAGCACCGATGAGCAGGATCTTGAACGCCAAGAGGCGATGGTCGTGTCCTCGCGTACCGCGGGGTATTATGTCGCAGCTGTTTATCGCGAGAAGGCTTCCGGCGCGCGTCCTGACCGGCCCGAGTTGCTTCGCATGATAGCCGACCTGCAAATGGGCGAAGTCGTTATCGCCGAAAAGATCGATCGGATCAGCCGCCTGCCGTTGGCTGAGGCGGAGAGGCTCGTCACCGCTATCCGCGACAAGGGAGCGAGGCTAGCCGTACCAGGAATTGTGGACCTTACCGATCTTGCTGAGGACAATGGCGGGGTGACGCGCATCGTCCTAGAGGCCGTTCAAGACATGTTGTTGAGGGTTGCGCTTCAGACCGCTCGCGATGATTACGAACTGCGCCGCGAGCGGCAGCGGGAGGGCATAGCGATCGCCAAGCGGGAGGGACGCTATACCGGTCGAAAACCAGACTTGGCCCATCATCGCCGCATTGTCTCACTTCGTGAGGCAGGGATGAGCATAGCGAAAACGGCGGCGCTAGCGGGCTGCAGCATCGCACAAGTCAAGCGCGTTACAGCCCTCCACCGGGCGACCAAGCAGAGCGATGCGTGTCCGACGATACCGTGAGATAGAGCCGGACTCAATTCGACCTCTGAATAATTCTGCTAGGATGGAAAGAGGCGGCAGCGTTGCCGCTGGGACGGTCAAGCAGCCGTGAAGGCTGCAGCGAGATCTCAATTTCTGGCCCGTACTGGCGCAAGGCTAATCGTGGCCGTGCCGCGCCCCCATACCGGTAGGTAGACGCCTTGCCCCGCCGCCTTCAACTGGCCCGTCCGCACGTCCGTCACACGGGCACGCACGATTATGTCGCCAATCCGCTTTTCGTCGATCGCACGGGTGATCTTGCCGATTAGCTTGTCGAAATCCTTTTCGAAGTTCTGGGTCAGCGCGGCTGACACAGTGCCTGATATGCCGGGAGTGTTGGCGAGCTTCAGGAGCAGGCTTGTCCCGACCGAGTCGGCCACACCGGCGACAGTGAGATCGTCGAACGCTACACGGCGATCGTTGACGGCGTTCCGCGGCGTGGCGGTAAGCCAGATCGTGCCTTGCGCAGGCTCCCCACCTTCGGCTGCCGCACTGAAGCGAAGCCCGACCGCGATCTTGTCACCCGTGGTGCCGTAGACGGTCACCTGGTGAAACTGCGCGCGCACGGCCCCGACACCAGGCACTTCGAAGGGCCGGCGGGAACGCTTCGCCAATGCCTTGGCGAGCACAGGCTCCAGCTGAGGATAGTCGGCGATGACGGGGATGGCGAACAGGATGCGGCCGGGTCCGGGCTGCGTGCGCGTCATGTCGGGGAGCGGCCGGCGCTGCGGATCAGGCGGCCGATCGCCGACAAAAGTCTCCGTCCCCGCCGTCATCCCTAGCGCCAGGTTCACCCGGTTGCGCGAAATGGTGTAGCCTCCGTAGCTCAACTGCCGGGGCGTGATCCGCATCCACACCGGCGGGTTCGCCCGGTTCAGTTGGACGGAGGTGAACGCCGACCCCCAGACCTGCGCGATCTGCTCGCGCAGCTGCAATCTGCCGAGCTCCTGCGGCAGCGAGCGCTCCAGGCGCTCGACGACGCCGGCGAGCTTGGCGTCGGCCTTGCTGGTGAACTCGATTCGCTGGCCGAGGAAGTCGACGTGCGGCTCGTCGGTCCAGTCGTAGGCGATCGACACCGTTGCGCGCGGCGACCAGTCGCGGGCGATGTCGAGCCTGACCACGGCCCGGACGCGGGCGTCCGCCTCCGCCGTTTCCCGGCTGAGCACGCCGCCCACGTCGCGGGCGCTGATCGCGGCGTGAAGCGGCATGGTGACAATGATCGTTTTGCCCGAGCCCTCCAGCACCAGCGGCCCTCGGACGACGGTGCCGGTGATGCGGCACTGGATCGCGGGCGTCTTGATCTTCGCGAAGAGGATCTTGACCTTTTTCGGCGGGAGGCAGGTCTGCCCCGGCTTGTCGATCGACCAGAGGCGACGCGGAACCGCCTGTTCGAGGCTTGCCGCCAGCTTGTCCATGTCTGCAACAATCGGGACATCCATGGTAGAAGTCTGCGGGGGCACGCTGATGGTGTCCGTCGCTCGCGGAGGCGCCTCGCGAGGAGTCCGGTCGCAGCCACTAAGGCATGCAACGCAGAGCAGGGCGGACACGATCGAGACACTCGAGAGTTCGTTCTCGCGAAAAAAAGCCCCGGCAATCTGGCCTGCCGCTTCAGCTATCGACCGACTCGGCGTTGAGACGGTTGCCCGAGCGGTCGTGTTCTTCATCGCCGCGCACCTCCAGCCGTCCGAGCGGCCACCATCCCATAGGTTTGCCAAATCAGTTTCGCAAAAGGGAACCGTTCCGTTTCTTTATCGTTCGGCCGGTTGATTTCGGTCAATGCCTGACAACACCAACGGAGGCCCTCTATGAAGATTGCGATTGTCGCTGCGCTGCTCACCCTGGCGCCGGTTACGGTGTTGGCGCAGGCCGTTTCGCCCGCCACTTCGGGAACGATGACCAGCGCCGACGTCGGCGTCTCGCCGATCTCGGGCCAGAGCGGCCCTAATTACGTGCTCGCCGCGGCCGACGCCAACCTCTACCAGATCAAGGCCGCGCAGCTCGCCGCGACGCGCGCGCAGCGGGACGACGTCAAGGCCTACGCAAAGCGCGTGCTGGCGGAAACGCAGAGCAGCCACAAGGCGCTGCTGGCAGCGCTGAAGAATGATCAGCGCACGATCAAGGCGCCGCCCTCGAACCTGTCCGCCGACCGCGCCGCCCTCCTAAAGCTGCTCCAGAAGGCGCCGAAGAGCGCTTTCGACAACCTGTATCTGACCCAGTCGGCGCAGGTTCAGCAGGCTGCGTGGGCGGTGCATAAGGGCTATGCACAGGATGGGACCGACCCGGCGCTGCAGCAGGTTGCCGGTACTGCGGTCCCTGTGCTGGAAAACGAGCTCACCACCGGCAAGTCGCTTACTCCCTCCGGGCTTGCAGGATAGGTGATACCCGCCGGGCCAGGTCGACGAAGCCCCCTTCGACCTGGTCCGGCACTTGTTTGCGGCGATCACTGCCTGGAGTGCAGCCGGCGGAATTGCTCCCGTGCTTCGCCGCGCATGAGCTGCTGCATTACGATCCAGTAGCCCGTGACGGCTGTTTCTCCTGCCGCTTGGTAAGCGTTCGCCATGTTGCGCCTGAGATCCTCGAAAAGCGCGTTTTCGAGCGCTCGCCCCTCATCGGTCAAAGAAAGCAGCTTTTGACGACGATCGCGCTCCCCGACACGGCCGCAGACGAGCCCGCGATCCATCAGATCCCGCATTACCCTGCCAAGCGATTGCTTCGAGACGCAAAGAACGTCCAGCAGTTCGCTGACAGAGATTTCCGGGTACCCGCCGAGGAAATACAGGGCGCGGTGATGCGCCCGCCCGAGGTTACGCGTCGCCAGTTCGGCGTCGGCATGCGCCAGATGGGATCTGTGGGCGAAGAACATCAGGTCCATTCCTCCCCTGATCGCGTCATCACGCAGATACTGGGCAGGGGGCGGCAGAAGCGGAGCCGTCACGCGGTCGGCGCCCTCCGCTCGCATAGTTGGAAGACCGTCACGGCTGGCTCCATCCAAGTCCCATCGCCTTTTGAAGGGCAACGAAGGCACGATCAAGCTCGCCAGTGGCTTCCAGCACCGACTGGTCGGCAGCCAGCGCCGCGCGTTCGGCATCGATGGACGTGGTCAGCGGTATCGCTCCCTGCGCGTATCGCTGCCCGGCATAGGTCGCTGACTGCTTGGCGCCGTGCCGGCTCTCGATAGACGAAAACAGGTTCCGGCGCTGATTCCCGAAGCGGGTCAGGCTGCTTTCCGCGTCCGACAGCGCGCCGAGAACCGCCTTGCGGTATTGTGCTTCCGCCTCGTCGCGGTCGGCCCGCGCCTGCTCGACCCGGGCACGGTTACGGCCGAAGTCGAGGAAGCTCCAGCTGATTCGCGGCAGGAGGAGGCCCGCGACGCTGTCAGGATCGATCACATCGGCAATATTGGGACCACCGAGGCCAATGATACCCATGATGCTGACTGATGGGAACTGCCGGGCGACGTTGACACCGATCTGCGCGTTCGATGCCGCCAGCTGCCGCTCGGCTGCGCGAATGTCCGGCCGGCGTCGCAGCATGGCGGCCGGATCGCCGATCGCGACATTCCTCGGGATCATCGGGATCGGCGCGGGGGAAGACAGCAAGGCGTCGTGAGCACCGGGTTCGTCGCCGGTGAGCAGGGCAAGCTGGTCGAGCGTGGTTGCGATCTGCCCTTCGAGCGGCAACAGCCCGGCCTCCGTGCGGGTCAGCTCGGTCTGGAGCCGAACCACCTCGTCGCGCGACGATGCACCGCGTTGCTCACGCTGTTGAAGCAGGGCGAGTGATCGCTGCTGAAGCGCTGCGGAGCGGCGGGCCAGGATCAGACGCTGCTGAAGTTCGCGCAAGGTCACATAATTCTGGGCAACCTCCGCCGAGAGACGAACCTGCGCATCGGCCCTATTGGCTTCGGCTGCCTGCGCCTGGGCTTCGGCACCTTCGGCGGCACGGCGTCGGCCGCCGAACAGATCGATCTCCCAAGACGCGTCCAGGCCGGCGTTGTAGAATTCGGCCCTGGTACGATCGGATTGCTCGCCTTGCGTCGGCAGCGCGAGCGAGCCGGCGGGAAGATCGGCGACGATCGCAGTCCCTGACCCCGAGACGGTGGGAAGCTGGTTCGCGCGCTGTTCGCGCAAGCTGGCGCGCGCCTTGCGGATGCGCGCCTCGGCGATCGCCACGTCCGGATTAGAGGCAAGCGCCCGGTCGATCAGCATCGTGAGCTGCGCGTCGCCCATGCCTTCCCACCAGCGTGCGACAGGGGTCTGCGGTGACGTGACGGCCTGATCCGCGCGGCGAAATGTCGACCCGGCGCGCTCCCCGCTCGCAACGCCCGGCGGGCCTCCATAGTTGGGGCCGACGACGCATCCAGTCAGGAGTGCGGGGAGAATGGCCCAGCCAAGTCGCTTCATCAGTGCATCGCCATCTGCGTGTCGGAGGAGATCGGGCGGAGGAACAGCGCCAGCGGCGTCGTGATCGCGATCGCGACGCCCAGCGCAAAAAACAGGTCGTTATAGGCCATGACGGTAGCCTGTTCGAGAAGTTGACCGGCGAGCTGCCGATACGCGCCGGCTTCGCCGGACGGCATGACCATGGCTTTAGCGAACCATTCCTGCGTGGTCGCCGCGTTGGCCGACACCGTTTCGCCCAGCCGGTTGAAATGCAGAAAGGTCTGCCGGTCCTGGAGGGTCGCCATCAGCGCCAGGCCGATCGATCCGCCAAGGTTTCGCCCCGCGTTGAACAGCGCGGACGCATCGCCTGCGTCTTCGGGCGCCACGGCGCTGATCGCGGCCTGGTTGAGGAACATCATGGCGAAGATCTGCCCAAAGCCGCGCACGAGCTGAGAGTTCGTCAGGTCCCCACCGGCCGACCGCGCGGTGAGATGCCAGTCCATCGCGCAGCTGACGCCGATCAGCGTCATGCCGACAAAGACCGCCAGCCGGACGTCGAGATATTTGAACGCGAGCGGCAGGAACGGCATCAGCATCAGGGCGGGGATGCCGGAGACGAAGACCACCTTGCCCGATTGCAGCGCGCTGTAATCCGCCATCGACGAGAGAAACTGGGGGATGAGGAAGGTGACCCCGTAGAGCACGACGCCGATGATGAGGCTGAGGACGAATACGCTGCCGAAGGAGCGGCTGAAGATCAGTGACAGCTTGAGCACCGGATGCGCGGAGCGGACCTGTCCGATCGTGATGAGCGCGAAGCCGAAGACCGTGGCGATCGCGAGTTTCACGATCATGGCGGATTCGAACCACATCTCGCGCTGCCCCTCCTCGAGCATGACGGTGAGCGCACCCAGGCCGATTGCGAGCCCTGCGATCCCGAACCAGTCGGCATGGCGCAGCTGGTCGAGCCGCAGACGCTCATGCTTGAGCCCGAACAGCAGGAGCAGGACGAGCCCGGCACAAACCGGCACGTTCAGGAAGAAGGCGTAGTGCCAGCTGTAATTGTCGGTGAGCCAGCCGCCGATGATCGGCCCGAGCACCGGACCGAGGATCGCGGTGCCGCCGAACGCGGCGGTGCCGATCGGCTGTTGCGATGGCGGCAGCCGTGTCGCGATGATGGTCATCGCGGTCGGGATCAGCGCACCGCCGGTGAAGCCTTGCCCTACACGCCCGGCGATCATCATCGGCAACGTCGTCGAGATGCCGCACATGATCGAGAAGCCGGTGAAGCTGATCGCCGCACCCAGAAGGAAGTTGCGCAGACCGAACAGACGCACGAGGAAGGGGCTAAGCGGGATCATGACGATTTCCGCCACGAGATAGGCGGTCGCGACCCAGGTGCCCTCCGTTCCGCTCGCGCCGATCTCGCCCTGGATGGTGGGCAAGGCCGCATTGACGATCGAGATGTCGAGCAGCGCCATGAACGACCCGATCGTGCCCGCTGCGACGGCGAGCCAGTCGCGCAGGCCGGCGCGTTCGGCCGCCATCAGCGCCCGCCCTGCGTCTCGTCGTGCTTAAGCCGCTCGGTTTCCTGTTCGATCCGGTCACGACTTCCTTTTGCGCTGATCGTGTCGACCGTAACCTCGACCGACAGGCCGGGACGCAACACCCGGCGCGCCTCCGGCCCCGCTTCAATGCTGATCCGCACGGGCACTCGCTGAACGATCTTGGTAAAGTTCCCGGTCGCGTTCTCGGGCGGGATGAGCGAGAACTGCGCGCCCGTGCCTGGCGAGAAGCTCGCAACCCGGCCGCGCAGTTCGGCGCCGTCCAGTGCATCCACCTTGATGGTCACGGGTTGCCCGACGCGCATCAGCGCGACCTGGGTCTCCTTGAAATTGGCCTCGATGTAGAGTTGATCAACCGGCACCACCGACATCAGCCGGGTCGCAGGCTGGACATATTGCCCGGCCCGGACCGCCTTGTCGGCAACAACGCCGTCGATGCTGCTGCGGATCTCGACGGCGCCGAGGTCCGTCGAGGCGCGCGCAAGCTGCGCCTGCGCGGTGCCGCGCTGCGCCTCCGCCTGGCCGATGCGAGCCGCTTGTGTGGCGACACTGCGACGGGCGGCGAGGTAGGCGGCGCGCTGCGCGCGCAGCTCCGCGGCGGCTCGATCACGCTGCAGGACGAGGTTGGCGAGGCGCTCGCGCGATTCCGCCCCTGTCCGAGTGAGCGGTTCGTAACGTCTTACCTCGTTTTCTGCCGCTGCCGCGGCAGCCTCGGCGCTCGCAACCTGGGCGGCGGCCTGAGCGACAGTGGCCTGCTGCTCGTCAAGCGTCCGGCGCGCGGTCGTGATGTTGGCGCCGGCCGCGGCAATCTGAGCTTGCGCCTGTTCGACATTGGCGCGGTAGTCACGAGGATCGAGGACGGCGAGCAGCTGGCCGCGGCGGACAGGCTGGTTGTCGGCGACGAGGACACGCTCGACATAGCCGCCCACCTTCGGTGAAACGGTCACGAAGTCCGCGCGCACATAGGCGTTGTTGGTCGACTGCAGGTATTGGCCGCTCGCGCGGTAGTTCATGTACCAGACGACCGCCGCGACGATGCCCGCAACGAGCGCGGCGATGAGGACGTAGCGGATGATCGGATAGCGCTCGAGAAGCGAGGGCTTCTTTACGCCGTCGTTCTCCTCGACACCGTCCTTCGACCTAGCTTCTGGCTGGGAATGCGCATTCCGGTCGTCATGCGGCGCATCGCCGCCTCGATCTTCAGCATGCTCGTCAGCCACTCAGCAACCCTAACGTATGTAAACCGGACCGTATCATAGTATGTGGCGATCGGCACTGCCACCCACTCTGATGGGCTCGTGCACAGCAAACTCAAGCTGCGCGAAACAAACAGCCGCTGGATCTTCGCGGCGGAATGCTTCGGCGTGAACGACTGCGATCCGACGTCCGACACGCCTGACCTTCGGCGTCGTGACAAGTGCATCCAGCCGAGCAGAGGCAAGGAACTGGAGGTTCACGCTGATGAGCTTCGGGAAGTGCCCGGGCGGAAGTTTGCGTGCAAGGGCACGCTTCGCTGCCACTTCGAGAAAGGATGCCACAGCTCCGCCATGCAAGGCGGGAAGGAGAGGGCTGCCGATCATGTACTCCACTGGCGTCAAAACAAAGGCGTCACCGCTCTCTGAAATCATGGAGCCTAGCAGCTGCGCGAAGCCGGTCATGGCCCGACAGCCCGATTGATCGAAAAGACGCCTTGGGCAGTCGCGATCAGGTGAGAAGGATCGGTATCCCAGACTTCGGTCCGTACGAACGCACGGCGCTCGGTAGCGTCGTAACAATGCGCCCACGCTGTCGCGGAGCATCTCGCCTCGGGGGACCGCACATGGTCCACCTTCAGGTTGAGGGTCGAGATTGCCAATCGCCTTCCCAGTCGGGACATTACGGCAACGCCGCAGGCCTGATCGATAAGGCTCGTCAACACGCCCGTTGCTAAAGTCTCGTCCTCGTCGGCCAGCTCCTCACGCCAACCGACACGTAGCGAGCTGAGGCCATCGCCGATCGAAACCAACTCCAGGCCAAGCCTGTTGCCCCACGGTATGTCGCCTGGTTGCAGGCTCCAGTCTCCAGCCACGATTCCATCCTCGTCCTGATCAGGCCTTGCCACCTTGGAAACGGTACGGTTTACAAATTTGGTCCGGCTTCCTAATGGTTATGGTCTCTCATGGAAACGCGGTCGAATAAATTCCTTGTGCTCGCGGTCACCAGCCTTCTGTTGGGTACGCTCCTCGTCTTTACCCTTTGGCTGTTTGATGCACGCAATGAAGACGGAAACCCTTATCTGATCCGCTTTACCGGAAGCGTTGCCGGTCTGGAGAAGGGGTCGCCGGTGACCTTCTCGGGCGTACCGGCCGGTCACGTCACGTCGATACGGTTCGACAAGGAGGACCCGTCAGCGGTTCTCGTCACCGTCAGCCTTGAACCGCGGATCCCCATCGTCGCAGGCGTGAAAGCGTCGATCGCAAGATCGGCACTGGCCGGCACCGCGAACATCAGCCTCGACGGTGCAACCTCTGGCGCGCCCCCGATCGTTGCGGCGAACGACGGGGAGCTTCCCGTCATCCCCACCAAGGAAGGCGGGCTCCTTGGCGGCGGAGGGGACCCCGTCGCACTGGTCGAGAAGATCAGCCGCACCGTGGACTCTGTCTCGCGCAACCTCGACGCCGCTCAGCAGCAGCGGGCCAGCGATCGGCTGGCGGCGCTCGCGGAGAGTTCCGCTGGTTGGGCTGACAAAGCCGGAGCAGCGTCCGATGCTCTCACCGGTGCGCGCGGCCGCGTGATTGCCGTGGGAGACGCCTTGCAGCGATCCGGCGACAGCGCCCAACAACTGAGAGCGGCAGCGGACGAACGCCGCGCGACCGTCCTCGCGAGAGCGAACCGAACATTGTTGAGAGCCCGAGACGGTGCCGATCGATTCACGGCTCGGCTAGAGGCTATTCGACCCACGATACGCGGCACGGCCGCCAAACAGGCCCAACTGCGTGAAACGGTTCGTTCAGCGAGGAACAAGGTCGGTGCTGTCAGGGATGCGGCCGTTCGCATCGATCAGGAGGGACTGGGCGTGGGGGCTCCGTCCCTTCCCATCTACAAGCCGAGGCCACGGCAGTGATCGGCCGCGATACAAG
This sequence comes from Sphingomonas melonis DAPP-PG 224, assembly GCF_000379045.1. NCBI lineage: Bacteria > Pseudomonadati > Pseudomonadota > Alphaproteobacteria > Sphingomonadales > Sphingomonadaceae > Sphingomonas > Sphingomonas melonis. The sequence goes on along the minus strand of NZ_KB900606.1, from coordinate 153,412 downwards.
GACAGCCATTGGCTGAGATCTCGCTGGCGGGTGAGCAACCGACCGTCTCCGTTTGATTTCTCGCCAACCGGTCCGGATCGCGCTACTCTCGATCCAGGAGAACGAGATTGAGCGATGACGAAAAGAAACGTCGGCGTCCGAGGAAAATGGGCAGACCGACCACTGAGGATGCGCTCCGCCTGACCTCGCACATCCTCAAGAGCGCTCGCGAGCTGTTTTTCGAACACGGGTTCGACGGCGCCAGTGCCGACATGATCGCCGAACAGGCGCGCATTTCCAAGCGGACCCTGTACGCGCGCTTTGGCAGCAAGGCGCGTGTGTTCGAGGCGGTCATTCTCGACGAGATCGACACGCAGCTGCGGGCGCTCGAACCGTCGGGCAGCGACGAACCCGACATTGGATCGCGACTTGGCGTGATCGCAGATCGGTTGCTCGAGTGGCTCCTGACGCCCCGGATCGCGTCCATGGAACGCGTCGTCATCGCGCAAGCCGTGCGCTTTCCCGCGCTAGCGGCGAACATCCATGACTTCGGTTACCAGCGGGCCGTCCAATGGGTGGCGTCGATCCTCGCCCACGCCGATGCGAAGGGAGAACTGTCGCTGGCGGACCCCGTGTTCGCTGCCGAGCAGTTCGTCACGCTCGTCGTGGTCGCACCCATGCGCCGCGCAGCGCTGGGGCTGTCTCCTCCAGCATACGACGAGGCAGCGCGGGATCGCATTTCGCGCGGCATCGACCTGTTCCTCGATGGCTGCCGCCCGCGGCAGGAGGATGGTTGCAGCGCGTGATGCCCACCACCGACGACGAGTCTCAAATCGGTGAGCGCGCGCGGCTGGCCGAGCTCATCCAGATCATGGGGCGCCATGGGCTGAACGGGCTCGCCTCGCGCCTGGGCCTGCTGCCCGGTCGCTCAGAGCAGCCGGTAGACCTCGGTACGCCCGAGCGGGTCGTCGCGCTGCTGCGAGACCTTGGACCTGTCGCGGTCAAGCTGGGGCAGGTGCTCGCCACCCGCGAAGACCTGCTCGGGCCGGAATGGGTGCGGGCGCTGTCGACGCTGCAGGATCGCGTGACCCCGCTGCCGTTCGAGGCGCTGGAGCCGACGATCCTGGCCGCGCTCGGCTCCCCGATCGCTGATGTGTTCGCGAACTTCAACCGCGAGCCGATCGCGGCGGCGTCGATTGCGCAGGTTCATGCTGCAACCTTGCGCGACGGGACCGAGGTCGTGGTCAAGGTACGCCGGCCGGGGATCGCGGAACGCGTCGATGCCGACCTACGGCTGCTCCGCCGCATCGCGCGGCTCGCGGCCCGGCACTCACCGGAGATCCGCCGCCTCAAGCCCGACGAACTGCTGCGGTTTTTCGCGGAGAGCTTGTCGCAGGAAATGGACCTCAGCGCAGAAGCGGCAGCCTGCGAGAGCATCGGCGCGTTCCTGCAGCCGCTCGGCGTCCGGACGCCGGCCTTCTACTGGGATCAGGTCGGCCGCCGGATCAACGTGCAGGAGCGGCTTGACGGCATGCCCGTCCGCGAGGTTCTTGACGTGGCGGGTGAGGGCGGTGCTGACGTCGCCGGCAGATATGCCGATGCGGTGCTGCGGATGATCATCTTCAACGGTCGGTTCCACGCGGACCCCCATCCCGGCAACGTCTTTGTTCTGGCCGACGGGTCGTTGGCGTTCATCGACTTCGGGGCGGTCGGCGTGCTCAGTCCCGCCCGGCGGAACGAGGTTGTCACGCTCGTCCTTGCCATCGCGGGTGAGGACACACGATCGGTGACGGACGTACTGCTGCAATGGTCGGGCGAGACCGATGTCGATCGCCAGGCGCTGACCCGCGACCTCGACGCGCTGATCGGCCAGTTCCGCGGGGCGGTACTCCAGCAGATCGAGCTCGCCGACATCTTCGGCCGCGTGTTCGCGCTGCTTCGAACCTATCGTCTGGCGCTGCCGCCGGACCTCGCCCTGCTGCTGCGCACCTTGCTGATCGCCGAAGGGTTCGTGCGACGGCTCGATCCCGGCTTTGACATCACCGCGCGCGCCGCACCGATCGCGCGCGAACTGCTGCGGGAGCGGATCGGCCCGGCCGGCCTCAAGCGTGGCGGACGCCGGCTGGCGACAAGCCTTGGCCGTCTGGCCGCCGCCTCGCCCGAGCTGGTGGCCTTCGCCGAGCGGGTTGCGCGGTCGGGTGCGCTGCCGATCGAGTTGCAGAAAGGTGCCGTCTCCTCACCACCGGCATTGCCCCGGGGCGCAGATCCCAACGTCCTGTCCGCCGGCCTGCTGGTCGCCGGCGCGATCCTCCAGCACGACCATGATGTTGTTGGAGCAATCCTGATGGCTTCTGCGATACTCCTTGCCGGCTGCGCTTGGTACGCGAACAGGCAGCGGCGCTGACCTCTTGTTGTCAGCCTTTCATGTACCCAGTCGCGCGCGATTGTTTCGCTACTGATATTTCATCTCCGACGAGCGGAACGAACCAATCGGCTTGGCGTTTTCCGAAAGTAAACCGGTTGGTACCAAAGCAGCTGACCGGTTCGATTGAGCGAGGGGTTCCGCGTGTCCGAACAAACGGTTGACGAGCCGCATCTGCCATCTGAGGGCTGGTCGGACTTCGGTGCCGAGCTCAGCGCGCTTATGCCTAGTCTGGCGCGCTATGCGCGATCGCTGGCCAGGAATCCCGATACTGCACAGGACCTTGTTCAGGAAACCGTGCTGAAAGCCTGGCGCAGCCGCGCATCCTTCGAAGCCGGTACAAATATGAAGGCGTGGACCTTCCGGATCCTTCGCAACTCATTTCTTTCGCAGGTACGCCGTCGAGGCACGGTACAAGTTAGCGAGACCGCCGAACTCGCCGACATTCCGGTGGCGTCGAACCAGGAATCCGTTGTGACGCTGAGCGATGTTCGCCGTCTATGGCCGCGCCTGACGCCTGAGCAGCAGCGGTGCATCAATTTCATCGGGATCGAGGGATTGAGCTATGAGGAGACAGCCACAATCGAGCAGGTTCCCGTCGGCACAATCAAGAGCCGCGTGGTAAGAGGGCGGCAGATGCTGCGCGCACTCCTAGATCACATGAACAGCGATAAGGGATACAAAACGGAATCTCAGGTCGTGGCGGCCGGTGCAACCTGTCAGGCCGAGCCACCAGTTATCGACGAGGTGCACGAGAGACAGATCGAGCTGCTGCAAAGCTGGCGGACGAAGCGTGCGGCCGACCGCTGTTTGGTAGGCTGAGTGGGCCGGGATCTCTTGATCCCGGCTTCGTGCGGCCAATTTCAGGTCCTTTACCGTCTCGGTTAGCAGAAGACCTGTCGCTAGGGATATCGCACAAAAGGACGAAGAGACCACGGCTGGCCGAGCGGATATGTCCTGTGGTCTGCCCTAACAGCCTACATCCTCCAGCGTGTCAGTTGTGCGCTGACTTCCGGGCTGCTCTCCCATCCACCGCCGGGCATCCAGGCGCTTACCCGTCACCGCCGCGGCAGCGTCAGAGCAGAGCCAGAGCAAGGGCGGCACCACGATCTCGGGCGACAGCAGTCCGTCGCGTGCACTATCCGGCAGTCCTTCGGGAATCATGCCGGTCAGCGTCGCGCCCCCCGGCAGGAGCGCGTTCACCGTGATGCCGCTGTCCGCAAGGTCCTGCGCCCAGATCGCGGTCTCCGATTCCAGCGCCGCCTTGGACGGGCCGTAGGGCGAGAAGCCGCGCCGTCGCATCGTCTCGCGGTTCATCGAGATGTTGACGATTCGGCCCCATCCCGCCTCCAGCATGGCGGGGACGGCGGCGCGCGCCATCAGGAACGGGCCGTTGACGTTGGTGTCGGTCACCATGCGCCAAGTGTCGGGGGCGACCTCCCAAAACCGGGTCGGTTCTGTCAGGAAGGTGTCGCTCACATACTTCATGCCGCGCCCGGCATTGTTGACCAGGATGTCGAGCCGGCCGAAGCGCACGAGCGCCGCGCGCACGACTGCGGCACAATCCTCCACCCGCGTCACGTCGGCGAGCAGCGGCCGCACCCGATCGTCGCCGCATGCCCGCTCTGCCTCCCGTGCGACCGCTTCGACCTCGGCGAGTTCGCGCGCGGCGGTGGCGACGACCCGCACGCCGGCCTGCGCCAGCCCGAGCGTCATCGCGCGGCCCAGCCCGCGACCGCCGCCCGTCACGATCGCGACGCGGCCGGCAAGGCCGTGTCCGTCGCTCCCGCTCATCGGTTCAGCGCCTGCATCTGCGGCGCGGCGTAGCGCTCGCCCGCCGTTGCCCCCTTCGGCGCCGCGCGGTCGAGCCGCTCCAGTTCGCCTCGGGTGAGCGTCACGTCGAGCGCGCCGACATTCTCCTCCAGGTAGCCGCGGCGCTTGGTGCCCGGGATCGGCACGATGTCTTCGCCCTGCGCCAGCACCCAGGCGAGCGCCAGCTGGGAAGGGGTGCAGCCCTTCTCCCGCGACATCGCCTCGACCGCCGCGACGAGATCGAGATTGCGCTGGAAGTTCTCGCCCTGGAAGCGGGGGCTGTGCCGGCGATAGTCGTCAGGCGCGAGATCCTCCACCCGCCGGATCGCGCCGGTCAGGAAACCGCGGCCGAGCGGGCTGTACGGCACGAAGCCGATGCCGAGCTCGCGCACCGTGTCGAGGATCTCGCCCTCGGGATCGCGGCTCCACAGCGAATATTCGGTCTGCAGCGCCGCGATCGGATGCACGGCGTGCGCGCGCCTGACCGTGGCGGGCGCCGCTTCGGAGAGGCCGAGGTGGCGCACCTTGCCCTCGCGGACCAGCCCGGCCATCGCGCCCACCGTGTCCTCGATCGGCGTGTCGGGGTCGACGCGGTGCTGATAGTAGAGGTCGATCGTCTCGACGCCGAGCCGTCGCAGGCTCGCCTCGCAGGCGGAGCGGACGTAATCCGGGCGCCCGCACACGCCCTTGAAGGTGCCGTCCTCGCCGCGAACGTTGCCGAACTTGGTGGCGAGAACCACCGCGTCGCGGCGATCGCGGATCGCACGCCCGACCAACTCCTCGTTACGGCCTACCCCGTACATGTCGGCGGTGTCCAGAAACGTCACGCCGAGATCGATCGCGCGCTGAATGGTCGCGACCGCCTCGGCTTCGTCGGCCTGCCCATAGAATTCGGACATGCCCATGCAACCGAGGCCCAGCGCAGATACGCGCAGCCCGTCGCCCAGCTTTCGTTGCTCAAGCACCAATTATCTCCTGTTGTAAGATCATGCCGGTTGGCCAGTCGTCGGTAGCAAGGCGGGCCGGCACCGGTTCAGCCTTCAGACAGCAACTGCTCGGCGAGCTGGCTGTGCTTTTCGTCGGCCTGCTTGGCCTCGTCCGCGCACGCCTTCATGTCGCGCGCCGCATCGTCCATGCCGGTCTGCCGGCAGTAATTGGCCATGGTCCCGAACGAAGCGATCCAGTAATGAAGCGCGAGCTGCCCGCTGGCGATGATGCCGAGGTCGCGTGAGGCATCGTCCGGTGCCGCTTCGCGGATCCTGCGGCTCACCTCGTAATGCGCTTCGAGCACAGGGTTGTCCTGCTGATCGGCCGGGCCCGCCTGCTCGGCGGCGCGACGGATGCGGTCCGCCCATTGGCGGGAAGTCCGGTTGCCCTCTTCGAGCGCGGATCGCAGCGCCGGGTGGCGCGCGTCGTTGTTGATCTCGTCGGTCGCCTTGGCGGCGACGTCGCTGCCGGCCCGCATCGCGGACAATCCTTGCGCGACCAGCTTCTTCAGGTTGTTCTCGTTCATCAGGTTCGTCCTCGTCCTGCCGTGCCTCGTTCAGGCACGGTGAGGGATTCTAATCTCGTCGCTCCGTTCTGTTCCGTCGGTCCTTCCTCGATCAGAGCGCAATCAATGTTTGGAGCTCATGGCCGACCTCCCGGCCTGCACCTCCTGCGGCTTGCAGGAGCGGGCTGCGTGAACCAGCGCGGCAGGGCAGGCATGCGGGAAGCTCGGACCGGCGTTGCAGGCGTGAATAGCGTCGTAAGCGGTCCGAACCGAGCCGAAGCGGACCTTCTTGAGAGCCTTCCCGACAGGAGCATGCTGACGGTGGCTCCAGGCTGAAGTGATTGGACGGAGGCGCTGCAGTGACGGGAGCCCGCGGAAAATATCGCTCAGATGCTTAACATAATCTATGTTATCGGACCGGGAGCGTAACGGCTTTTGATGTGTCTTACGCCGCCCCGATCGCGGCCGGCGCTTCGATCAGCCAGCGGCCGACGATCCGCTCGAAGTCGACATACGGGATCCGATCCGGATCGAACTCTAGCACGGCCGCCAGATCGGGCAAGTCGGCTAGAAACGCCTCATAGACGCGCTGCACGCGGTCGGCGCTGGGCAGCTCGCGGCGTGACACGTTGGCGAGCCAATCACGCGCCTCGCGGAGCGCACGACCCGGGTCGCCGCCATGCTCATGGATGTCCATACCGGCCAGATCTGAGATGAAACGCTGGTAGCGGAACTGCTCCACGTCGAGGATCAGGACACGCTTGGCCTTCTGATGTTTGCCGCCGTAGCGCTTGGCGCCAAGGAACAGCCCGAGTTCCAACGGCATGTTGAAGCGCGGCAGGTTGTTGACCGCGTCCAGCTCGGTGCGTGACAGGTCATGGATGCCGTAGCGGCACTGCTCGATCAGCGCGAAGATCTTGTCGATCCGGGTTTGGCCACCGTCATCCAGCTCGCGCGCCGAGCGCGGGCGAAAGCCGCAGACGAGGATCGCAAAGATCAGTGCCCGGAACGTCGGCGCGAAGGCATCGTCGAACGGGCAATTAATGAAGACGTCGTCCGTCGACGTCTGGACAGCCGGCAAGCTACTTCTTCTTGGCCAGAACGCTCTTCACTGCCGCGGCGATACGCTGGTCGGAGACGGTCGCCTTCTTGGTCGCCACAGGCGCCAGAACGTAACGGCCCGTCGCTGCGCTGCGCCCGAGCACGCCCGGCTTGCTGCTCTTAGTGGTGATCGTATCGGACCGGGTCGCCATGACAGTGATATGCGCCTCCCATTCCCGCCGCGCAAGCGGCGTCCATGGCACCGGTCCGACTAGCGCCATCGTTCCCCGTCGCCGACGTCGAAGCTGATTGCATCGGCAAAGGGCCGGAGCACCTCGCTGGGAATTGCGTAGGTGATCGGCAGGCTGATCTCGCCCACGGTGAGCCCGCTCGTCACCATGCCGAGCACAGCACCCGTCTTCGCGTCACACACCACGCCGCCGCTGATGCCGCCGAGCGCCACCGAGCTGATCTGGAACAGTCGCGTCTCACCGCGCTGTATGGCCGGGATCACCGCGCTGATGATCCCTTCGAAAAAGGACGGCTGGACCAGCCCGCGGTTGGTCGCGTTGGAGAAAAACATCGCCTTGCCGAGCGGGAAGCCGCCGATCAGCACCCGGTCGCCGATTCCAACCTTGGTCGAGTCTCCCCAGGCCACCGGCGGCACGTCGTAGGGCGCCTCCTCGCTCTCGGTCGCAGGACAGATCAGGATGCCGGCGTCGATCCCCGGTCCGCCGTTCTCGAACCGTTGGTCATAGTAGCGCATGACGGCCGCGAACGGGTACGGCCGTTGCGCCTCTACGCCGTTCAGCCGGCTGTTCGCCCAGAGGTACGCTTCATGCTCCTTCAAGCGGAGCGCTTCCACGACGTGCCAGCAGGTGTAGAGCTTGCCGCGCCCAACCTGAAAGGCGGTACCCTGAATGTCCATGACCCAGTCCTCATGGGCGGGATCCTGGATCGCGATATGGAGCGCGAGGTCGCCCTTCGGCACGCCCGCCTTGTTGCCGACGGGTACGATCGATCGTGCGAGGCGGGAGATCGGCGTCTCCCGCCCGCGCGACGCCCAAGGCACGCGCTCGAGCGCCTCCTTCAAATTGGCCGGTTTCGGAGCCGGCCTTCGGTTACGCGCGGCCACTAACGCTCAGAGCCGATCCTTGAGGGCTTTGGCCGGCGCGAACGTGAGCTTCTTCGACGCGGCGATTGTGATCGGCTCGCCGGTCGCAGGGTTGCGGCCGCTGCGCTCGCTCATGCTCTTCACCTTGAACTTGCCGAAGCCCGGCAGGTTGATCTCGTCACCCGCCGCGGCGGCCTGGCTGATCGCGTTCAGCACCGCGTCGAGCAGGTCGCGCGTCTGCTTCTCCGTCGTGCCGAGGTGGTCGGCGACCTGCTTGGCGAGATCCTTGGTGTTCATGCTGTCCGCTTCCCCCCTGTTTGCCGAGCCGATGTCATAGCGGCGAAGCCATCCGCGGCAAACCGTCGCTGAACGGGATCGCCGTCCCGCTTCAGCCGTGAGCCCTCAGGCAGGAAGGTCCGCCAGACTGCCGCGCCAACCTGGATCCCCGGGGCGCCTGACCAGGCTGGTGAAGCCGAGCTCCGCCCGGATAGCCTCGAAGCGTGCAAGCACATTATCGACGTCGATACCCGACGCTCCATGCAGAACGCGCATGCGTTCCCGCAGGGCCGCCGGCCACCGCTCGCTGCCTCGAATCAGCATGGCCTGCACGCGTGTCGTGGCGTTCTCGAACAACCACTCAAGCTTCTGGGCCTTGACCTCGGAACCCGACGACCTGGTCCAGTACCAAAGGGAGAACAGCACGCTAATCTCCTCGCGTGAGATAATTGCGATCACCGCGCACAGTACCTTGGCCCTCATTCTCGGTGAAAGCTTGGGGAAGGAAGCGTCCGCCCAACTGCGAGGCCGGTGGTGCGGAACAGCGCCGATGAACTCGCATTGGAAGCGGTTGATCAGGCTGGTTTGGTCCAGATTGCGCGCGAGCAGCGCCTTTGTCAGATCGTCGAGCAGCGCCAGGAACTCGGACGGTTGGACCTCGCCTACCCCGAACCAGTGCGACGAATGGCCGAGCCAGGCGGCTCGCAAGCATTTCTCAAATGCCAGCAGCATCTCGAACTGTCGGGCGCCGCGCCGATCGTCACTCGGCCACTCGCTGGCGGGAACACGATGGACAACGGTCTGAAGGAGCTTGCGACAGTCGGGGCAGATCAGTTCGGTCGCGCCGTTGATGTGCACAAAGGTCGGCTGGCGAGTGGGCACGCAGTTGCGGCAGCTTTCGTATCGCCATCGCAAGTGACGATGACAGAGGACCAGCGGAAGAGCTGCCTCACGATCAAGGTAAGCGCCCCCCGCTCTGCGACCTTCTTCAAGACAGGTAGGACACCAGCAAAGAAGCAAAGGACCCGGGGCGTCTCTCGCCCGGTTGATGCAGCGTAGCCAGTCCACGGCAAGGTTCGGCCAAGCCTGCCCGAGGTCAAGCGCAGCGACGCATCCCGGGGCCAGTCCGAACGCCTCGGCGATCCGATCCCGCTCGTCGGGATCAAGTCCAACGTCCACACCGTTAGGAGCGACGTCGCCGTTCCGCAGCAGGCTGGCACGCAACCGGTCCACGTCCATGTCGTAGACCGCCGCAGTTCTGCCCAGCCAGGACGAGATCAGTTCGTCGGGATGCGCACGCGGGGCGACCGGCAGCGGGGATGCGTCGACGACCATCGCTCATGCAGTGCCCGCCGCGCCCGACACTGGCCGCCCTTGGCGTTTCGCGATCTCCTTCATGGTGACGCTCGGCAGCACAAGGTCATCGGCGTCCAGGTCTTCGGGTCCGATCGTCTCCGCGCTCCGCCGGATCGCCCGAACGGCGAGGTTCTCGACAAGCCGGAAGATACGGCCGGTATTTCCATCGGTCAGCTCCAGCAGCCTGGCCCTGAACAAGTCTTCGGCGAGCGGCGACGGGTTTCGGAGCGGCAGGATGGCGGCCAGCGTCACCAAGAGCAGCCGAAAGGCTTCGTCGTCTCGCCAACGCACGAGCTCGATCGCATCGAAGCGATCGGCAAGCGCGGCGTCCGTCAAGAGCGCCGCCCTCGCCTCGTGGTTGCCCGTGCAGACCAATGGAATGCGCAGATCGTTGGCGAAGTAGCGGATAGTGTTCAGGAAGATGCGTTGCTGTCGCGGTGTGCAGGCCAGCATGTGGTTGATCTCGTCAAGCAGCAGCATGCGCGCGCCGACCTGACCCATCAATCGGCGCGTAAGCTGCCGGGCGCGTCCGATGTCGGAGCCACCGGCGAAGCCAGCACCCAGCGCGGCTAGGACTTCGTCGTAGAACTCGCCCTCGGTCGGCTCCGGCGGCAGCTGCACGGCGACGACCGGAATGGTCGCCAGCCCCGTTCTGTCATCGAAGGTGCGCGGGTTCTCGTCCGCAAACCGCTCGACGATATGCGATTTGCCCATCCCTGTTTGCCCGAAAACGAGAAGGCAGGGCATGCGGGTGCGAGGCGGGTGCGCCAGCAGCTCGCCCAGCATCAACCGGACCTTCTCCGCCTTCGGAAAACCGACCCAGCGATCCTTGCGTATCCATGCGATACGCTCATCGTCAGGCCAGAGCGCCTGGTCGCGGTAGCCTTCCGCCAGATGCGCGAATCTGGTCATCCTCTCTTCTCGTCGACCAGGAACGGGAGGTCGCCCGCTGAAGGCGCGGGTGGCGGTAGTTGGCCAGACACAGGCGCCGGCTCGGCACGCTTGGGCAGATCAGAGTGCTTGGCCGCGCGGACGCGTTGAGCGTCCGCGAGCGCCGTCGCGGTGCGCTGCATGGCCAGCCGGGCCGCCTTGGTCTTGCGGGCAGCCTCGGCGACGATGAAGCGCTGCGTCTCAACGGCATCAAAGATGAGCTGCTCGTTGACGGCCCCGCGACCCCGCTCGCGCAGGGTACGCTGCGCCTCCAGCTGCTCCCATCGGGTGATCGCTGGCCGGCGAAGGTCGCGGTACGGCACCTCAAGATGATCACCATCCGGCAGCTCGAGCCAGATCCGCGACAGGTCGCGCGGGTCCCACCGGACGGGCAGCTTGCCGCCGAGTCGAGTATAATGACAGGACAGGGCATCATCCCAGTAGTGGGTGTTGAACAGCTCGATCCCTTCGCGCGTGACCGCTCGCACCTCGCAGGGCAGAAAGTCGAACAGGAACGTGGCCGGATCAGCGGGCAGCCGCATGAGTTCCGTCCGTCGCTCGACCGCTTCGTCCCAAGCTGTCGCAGGCGGGATGCCGAGCCCGCGGTGAATATCGGCGTGGTACGGCCCGATGATCTCCGCCGCGAGCCAGGCCTCGATCTCCGCCAGCGTCATGCACGCCTTGCCTTCGGCCTGGTAGTCGCCGCGCTCGGCGACGTTGGAAAAAGTGGTGCCGGGCAGCAGGTGGACGGCGCCCATCATCGTCCCGATCAGCCGCTCGATGTGCGCACCATAATGGGGACGCTTGCGAGGCCGGTACTCGAGCGCGATCGAGTAGGCACGGCAGCCGCGCTTCAATGCCTTCGAATGATGCTCCCGCGCATTGTCGAGGTGAAGACGGTCCATCAAGCCCTGATTGCCCCAGGGCGCAGACATGCCGCGTTCGGCGAGCCAGGGGTCCTTCGGCAGCACGGCGTGGCGCATGGCCATCCCGACCGACACCGCCGACGGGTGCAGCATCGTGAGGTAGAAGCCCGGCACCGTCCTGCTCGCAATGTCGATCATGAGCGTGATCCACGGCCGGCCGATCGGCCGACGATACACGTCGTCGACTGCGATTACGTCGACGAGCGTGTGGTCGGACTGCACGAGTTCGAGTGCGTAGCCTGCCTCAAGGCGGCCGCGCACCGGCCGAAACCGGTCGGCCGCCACCTTGGCGCCCTCGCGCGCGGCGATGATGTCCTTCGGCGGGAGCGCCGCGATGCGAGCGCGCAGCGCCTTGACGCTCGGGATTGGGACGCCGGCCTTCAGGCACTCGTGACGCAGCCAACGTCGCAAGCTGGCTACGCTCGGCTTCTCCGCGGTGAGATAAACCTCGCGAAGCGCTCGGCCGATCAGGTCTTCCTGTTCGCTCAGCAACCGGCGCTCGCCCCGTACCCGACCGCGCTTGCCCGGGAGAAGCGAGGCGAGCTCCGGTGAAGCGCGGTACGCCCGGATCAGTTCAAACAGGCGGGAGCGTCCGAGACCCAAGTTGGCTGCAGCGTTCGCTGCGGTCTGGGCATTGATCGTGACCTTGGCGGCAAGAGGCCGGATCACGAGTTCACGGCGATGGGCCTCGCTCCAGGCTGCGTCACTCGCATCGTCCGTTCCCGCCTCGCGCATCGGTTCACAACCCTGCCGCTTGGACTGCGGACAGAGTCTATCTTTTCAGGGCATGAGTCCAGCGTTTCGGGAGCAGAATGCCCAGGCGAAGCGGCAATCAAGGCCGCAGTCCACCCATTCAGGAACTGCGACAGCAGCCCTCGTTCCGCGCCATCACGTTTCTAGCAGGAATCGGGCTTATCGCTAACTACCGAACCTGACATTGCATTGGCGGTGTGGCACGTTACCGGGAATGTGGCACAGCCCGCAAAATGTTGATTACCATGGCAGCCGATACTATCGTGATATGTCGAACCGAACGTAGAAGAGCACGCCCAAATGACCGTTCAAGTTAACATCACCCCTAATGGGCGCATGAGCCTTCCTGCTGACATGCGCAAACGGCTAGGGCTGGCTGAAGGCGGCGCAGTCTATCTCGACGAGACACCCGACGGCGTGGTGCTGCGAACCGCAGCTCAGGCAGTCGCGCGCGCGCAGGCACTCGCCAAACAGTTCACCGGGGGCAATCCGGACGCGTCGGTCGACGCCTTCCTCGCCCGGCGCCGAGAGGACAGCGGCGAGTGAGCGTCGTCCTTGATGCCTCGGCGCTTATCGCGATGCTCAAGGGCGAGAAAGGCGCGACCAAGGTCGCCGGAGTGATCGCGGGCGCGCGGGTCAGCAGCGTCAACTATGCCGAAGTGGTGAGTCACTTCATCTTTGCTGGCATGCCTGCCCATGACGTCGACGCGATGCTTCACCCTCTTCCTCTGAGCGTAGTTGCGGCGGATGGCGCGCTCGCGACGCTCGCCGGGCGGTTGCGGGGCGTAACCGCCGAAGCGGGACTCAGCCTAGGTGACCGATTCTGCCTCGCGCTTGCTCAGCGCGACGGACTGCCCGCCTGGACGAGCGACGGCAGCTGGAAGAAGGTTGCGGACGCAGCCGGGGTCAAGGTGGTGGCGATCCGCTGAAACGACGAAGAGCGCGGCAGGAGCACTGGCATCTACGCGGCAGGGCGTGGAGCGATGCTCTTCCAAGCGCTTGGCAATCGGCGGTACGACATCGACCTATCAGTCCGACAACATAGATTATGTAAAATATGGTCGTGGTTTACGCTGTTAATTGGCCTCGCTTGGCTTCGAGCTGGGTCGAGTGAGCCAGCGCGGCGAGAGCTTCATCACTTCGCAAGCATCGGAAATAGTCAATTCTTTTAGGCAGTTCAGTTGTGAGACCTACGGCGCAATCGCGATGCTGGACAGGTCCATCGCAGTATTGATCGGCACCCCGGCTTCCTTTCGCTCTGAATAGCGATCGACCAGTTGCACAGTATGCGCGCGCAGCAGCACCGTGAACCGCACCAGCTCCTCCATCACATCGACGATCCGGTCATAGTAGCTCGATGGCTTCATCCGTCCGTCGTCATCGAACTCATTGAACGCCTTGGCGACGCTCGACTGGTTCGGGATCGTCACCATCCGCATCCAGCGACCCAGCACGCGCAGCGTGTTGACGCTGTTGAACGACTGCGATCCGGCCGACACCTGCATGACCGCGAGCGTCCGCCCCTGCGTCGGGCGCATCCCGCCCATCGACAGCGGCAGATGGTCGATCTGCAATTTCATGATGCCGGTGATCTGCCCGTGACGTTCCGGGCTGCACCACACCTGACCCTCCGACCATAGAGACAGCTCGCGCAGCTCATGGACGGCCGGATGGTCGTCGCCGGCATGTTGGTCGGGCAGCGGCAGGGCCGATGGATCGAAGATGCGCGTCTCGCAGCCGAAGAACCGGAGCAGGCGCGCCGCTTCCTCGACACACAGCCGGGAGAAGGACCGTTCGCGCAGCGAACCATAGAGCAGAAGGATACGCGGCGCGGAATCGAGCGGGCCAAGCCCCAGCGCCGGCCGCTGGATGGCATAGGCGGGATCGAGTGCCGGCAGGGTATCGGGATCGGCAAGCGTGCGGAGCGGCATCAGAGAGCTTTCACGAGATAGGCGGCCGACGCCGGGCATAGCGCGGTAAACTCGCGCGATGCGGCGACGGCCGGGGGAGCAGCGCCGCGATCTGCGTCGGCATAGCCAAGCGCCCGGAAGAATGGCGCGGCCGTCGTCGTCAGCAGATGGAGGCGACGCACCCCGAAGTCGCGCGCCTGTCGTTCGAGGGTGGCGACCAACGCCCGCCCCAGGCCATGCCCGCGGCGATCGGCAAGGATGACGATCGAGCGGAGCAGGCGGTCAGCCCCTTCCCCCTCCAGGCCGCCATAGCCGACGAGGCTATCGGCCTCGAACCGGAAGAACAGGCGGCCAGGGTCGGCGAGGTCGGCGCTCGGTAGGCTCGCAGCGTTGAGGAACCATGCCAACCCGGCCAGCTCGGCGGGTTCGAGTGTCGTGATGGTCAGTCCCATCACGCGAGGCTGATCCGGATCGCGAGCGCCGCGAGCGTGATGAGCAACACCGGCACGGTGAGCGTGACGCCAACACGGAAGTAATAGCCCCATCCGATCCGCACGCCCTTCTGTCCAAGGACGTGGAGCCACAGCAGCGTCGCGAGCGAACCGATCGGCGTCAGCTTGGGGCCGAGATCGCAGCCGATCACGTTGGCGTAGATCATCGCTTCCCTGATCGCGCCCGTGGCGTGGGTGGCGTCGATCGAGAGCGCGCCTACCAGCACGGTCGGCATGTTGTTCATCACCGACGACAGGACGGCCGCGATCACGCCCGTACCCAGCGCCGCGCCCCACACGCCCCCTTGCGCCGTGCGATCGAGCAGCGCCGCCAGATGATCGGTCAGGCCGGCGTTCCGCAGGCCGTAGACGACGAGATACATGCCGAGCGAGAAGATCACGACCTGCCAGGGTGCGCCGCGCAGCACCTTGGCCGTTGGGATCACCTGGCCCCGCCCCGCGATCACCAGCAGCAGGATCGCGCCGGCAGCGGCCACGGCGCTGACCGGCACGCCGAGCGGTTCGAGCAGGAAGAAGCCGGCGAGCAGCAGCGCGAGAACGATCCATCCGGCGCGGAAGGTCGCGGCATCGCGGATCGCGTCGCGCGGCGCGCGCAGCGCTCCCACGTCATAGTCGGTCGGTATGTCGCGCCGGAAGAACAGCAGCAGCGCGCCCAGCGTCGCGGCGATCGACACGAGGTCGACCGGTACCATCACGGCCGCGTATTCGCCGAACCCGATCTTGAAGAAATCGGCCGACACGATGTTGACGAGGTTCGACACGACCAGCGGCAGGCTGGCGGTGTCGGCGATGAACCCGGCGGCCATGACGAACGCCAGCGTCGCCTTGTCCTTGAAGCCGAGCGCCCGCAGCATGGCGATGACGATCGGCGTCAGGATCAGCGCCGCGCCGTCGTTGGCGAACAGCGCGGATACCGCCGCGCCGAGCAGCACGATCAGGACGAACAGCCGACGACCATGCCCCCGGCCCCAGCGGGCGACGTGGAGCGCGGCCCATTCGAAGAACCCGGCTTCATCGAGCAGCAGGCTGATGACGATGATCGCGACGAACGCAGCGGTCGCATTCCAGACGATGCCCCACACCACCGGCACGTCGGACAGCGTGACCACCCCCGCGAGCAGCGCCACGACGGCCCCGCCCATCGCGCTCCACCCGATGCCGAGTCCCTTGGGTTGCCAGATGACGAGCGCGATCGTCGCGACGAAGATCAGGACGGCAAGGAGCATCAGGCGACGCGCTGGCCCGAAGCATCGACCACCTTCTCCCCGTCTTCCTTCGCGAACGCGCCGAGCTGATCGCTTGGCAGCAGATCAAGCACGGCATCGGACGGCCGACAGAGCTTCACGCCGAGCGGCGAGACAACCAGCGGCCGGTTGATGAGGATCGGATGCGCCATCATCGCATCCACCAGCGCGTCGTCGGACAGCGACGTGTCGCCCAGGCCCAAATCGGCATAGGGCGTCCCCTTCTCGCGCAGCAGCTCACGCGGCCTCATGCCGGCGCGGTCGATCAACTCGACTAGCAGCGCGCGTGCGGGTGGGGTTTTCAGATATTCGACCACATGCGGCTCGATGCCGGCATTGCGGATCATCGCCAGCGTGTTGCGCGACGTGCCGCACTCGGGGTTGTGATAGATGACGATATCGACGGCCACGGGATGTCCTTTCAGCAGCAGGGGGCGAGTTCGGCGACGAGCGGCGCGCACAGCTCCGCATTGCCGGCGCAGCAATCCTTGACGAGGAACAGCGTCAGCGCGCGCAGGCCGTCCAGATCGGCACGGTAGATGATCGAGCGGCTATGCCGTTCGGAGCGGACCAGACCCGCACGGGCGAGGATTCCGAGATGCGCCGACATGGTGTTCTGCGGCACGTCGAGCTGGCGGGCGATATCGCCTGCGGCCATGCCGTCCGGTTCGTGCCGCACCAGCAGGCGGAACACGTCGAGGCGGGTGCCCTGTGCGAGTGCGCCCAGCGCAGTGATAGCCGAGTCGTTTTCCATATATCCAGCATAGCGGATATATGGCGTTGGTCTAGTGTGCGTTGCCTCTCAACATTGCGGGAGACCTGCGCTGATGGCCTATAACCGCAGGCCGAGGCGTGGACCAAGGCATACCAGGCCGAGATAGAGCAGGATGGTAAGGAGGCACCCCGCGCCCAGCGCTAGCCAGAATGGTACGTTGCGCCCGAGCAACGCGGGGATCAGCAGGAACATCGGTAACGATGGCAGCACGAACCAGAAAGTCGCCCCGGCGTGAGACGCCATCAGCACCCGATCTTGGGTGTCGCGCCACAGCCAGATCATTCCCAGCACAGAGACTAACGGCAACGATGCGACAAGTGCGCCGACGCCGGGACTGCGCTTGGCGATCTCCGAAACCGCCGCGATAATCGCACCGGAGATCATTGCCTTGATGACGACATAGAGCATACCGGTTGTGACTTTCGATCGCCGAGATGGCTAGCGATGAAGGTGCTGGTCATCCTCACAGGCTTGCGATGGCGCTTCGGTCTGGATCGTCGAATGTTCGATCCCGAACCTCTCGTCGAGTGTTCTGGTCACTGCAACCCTGACGCTATCGGGATCGACGCCCTCGCCGAGCGTCACATGGGCGGTGCAATTGATCTCGTCCGAAGCCATCGACCAGACGTGCAGGTCATGAACGCCGGCGACACCCGGAATGGCGGCGATCGTTGAACGGATCTCCGGCAGCTTCAACCCGCCGGGGACACCTTCCAGCAGCACGTTGATCGTTCCCTTGAGCAGAACCCAGGTGCGCGGCAGCACCCACAGGCCGATGCCGATGGCGATGACTGGATCGACCCACGTCCAGCCCGTGAACCGTATCGCGAGGGCACCAAGGATGACGCCGACCGAGCCGATCATGTCGGCCCATACTTCCAGGTAGGCGCCTTTGACGTTGAAGCTTTCGTCCTTGCCGGCGGTCAGCAGACGCATCGATACGAAGTTCACGACGAGGCCAATGACCGCGACGATCAACATGCCGGTCGACTGAATCGACTGCGGCTCGCGGAAGCGCTGGATCGCCTCGTAAAGGATATACATGGCGACGACGAACAGCAGGATCGCATTGAAGGTCGCGGCGAGGATTTCCAGTCGTTTGTAGCCGAACGTCCGCTTGTCGTCGGCAGCCTTCTTGCCGAGATGGATCGCCATCAACGCGATGACCAGACCGGCGACGTCGGTCATCATATGGGCTGCGTCGGACAGCAGCGCGAGGCTGTTGAACACGAAGGCGCCGACCACCTCTGCCACGAGATAGGTCGCCGTCAGGGCAAGCGCCCATCTGAGCATCTTGGCGTTGGCGCCGGCCGTATGGTCGTGGCTGTGCCCGGCTTCGCCGTGATCGTGTGCCATTATCGCGTCCCCTTCTTTGTGGCTTGCCGTTCGGCGAGCCAGGCCTGCATCTTCACGATTTCGGCCTGTTGGGTCCGGATCACCTCCTCCGCCATCGCGCGCACCTTCGGATCGGTGCCGTTGGCAAGCTCGGCGCGAGCCATATCGACCGCACCTTCATGGTGCGGGATCATGCCCCGAAGGAAGTCGGTATCAGGATCGCCGGTCGACGGCATCGCCATGCCGGCCGTGCCGTGCGCTCGATCCGTGGATGGCATCGGTCGCACCGGACTCGTTCGATCCGAACTGGCCCGCCGGCTTGCCGCCGGAACACGCAGACAGGGCAATCGCAGCGGCCAGAAAGGACCATCGCGCCGTGGTGATCGACATTTTCTTCTCCTTACGGGATGGATCGCGGCGCACATCGACACCGCTCAAGGTCAGGCCGGTCACATCGCGATCTCCTCGATGAGCAGCAGTGCGAGAAAGCCGACGAAGAACATCGCGCTGATGAGCGGAGAGTCCGGTTTCTCGTGCGCCTCGACCAGCAGCTCCTCGGTGACGAGGTAGAGCAGCGCCATCAGGCCGAAACTCAGGAATCCCGTGATCCACACCGGCGACAGCAGCGCCACGGGCTGCACGACGAGTGCGCCGATCGGCACCAGCAGCGCAAGCGCGCAGGTTAGGCCGATCGCCTTCATCTTGCGATACCGGCTCGTCAGATCATTGGTGAGCGTCAGGGCCAGGAACAGCACTTCGAGCGTCAGCGCGACCGCCAGCAACGTGCCCGCCTTCTCGCCGGCGATGAAGGCCAGACCCAGAACCAGGCCGTCAATAGCAAGATCGAGCCCGATCGCGGCGAGCAGCGCCACGGGGCCGTCAAACCGGCCTTCCGCCGCCTTGAGGCCCAGCATTACCGCGACGCCGATCGCACCGCCGATCAGCGTCGCAGCCGGCGATCCCCCGTGCATCACCAGCGGCAGGATTTCGGTCGCCGCCGCGGCAAATACGACGCCGGCTGCAAGGTGCTGCATGGCGGCGACCAGCCTCTCGCCGGGTGTGCGCCACCCGGCGAGAAGCGCGCCGATCATGATCGCGATCATGGGGATCAGTGCGAACTTGAGCGCCGCCATCGTCAGTCCCCCCTGCCAGACGCGATCATGCGGGTTGCGGCAGCGGCGCGCCGTCGTCCGCCCTATCCGCGTCGTCGACCTTGACCGCTTGCTGCCCGAACCGGGCGTAAAGCGTCGGCAGCACGAACAGCGTCAGCAGCGTCGCCGAGATCAGGCCGCCGATGACGACGGTCGCGAGCGGCTTCTGCACTTCCGCGCCGGCTCCGCTGGCGAATGCCATCGGTACGAAGCCGAGACTGGCGACCAGCGCGGTCATGACGACCGGGCGCAATCGCTGGAGCGCGCCCGTCCGCGCCGCTTCGGCCCGGTCCATGCCCGACCGGATCAGCTCCTGCACCGAACTAACCATGACGAGGCCGTTGAGGACCGCGATACCCGACAATGCGATGAATCCCACCGCGGCCGAGATCGAGAAGTCCATGCCGCGAACGAACAGCAGCAGCACGCCTCCCACCAGCGCGAAGGGCACGCCGGTGAAGACGATCGCCGCATCGCGTACCGATCCCAAGGCCCCGTAGAGGAGCAGCAGGATCAGCACGAAGCACGCCGGCACCACGAGTTTGAGCCGCTGGCTGGCGGATTCGAGATTCTCGAACTGGCCGCCCCATTCGAGATAGCTGCCCGCCGGCAGGCGCACGCCGGCGACCGCCGCCTGCGCATCCGCGACCACGCTGCCGACGTCGCGTCCGCGGACGTTCGCCTGGACGACGACGCGGCGCTTGCCGTTCTCGCGGCTGATCTGGTTCGGCCCGTCGACGACGCCGATATCGGCGACGCTGGACAGCGGCACATAGCCACCGCCGGCGACCGGCACCTGCACCTGTTCGAGCAGCCCCAGGTCGGCGCGCTCGGCGTCCGACAGGCGGATGACCACCGGAAAGCGCCGGTCTCCCTCGAAGATCATGCCGGACTCGCGACCGCCGAGCGTGGCGGTGATGGTGTCCTGCACATCCTGCGCGGTGACGCCGACCCGTGCCATCGCGTCGCGGTTGACGCGAATGTCGAGCATGGGAAGTCCCGTCGTCTGTTCGACCTTCACGTCAGCCGCTCCTTGCGTCCGGCGAAGGATGCCGGCGATCTGTTCGGCGGTGCGGTTCATGGAGGCGAAGTCGTCGCCGAACACCTTCACCGCGATGTCGCCGCGCACGCCGGCGATCAGCTCGTTGAACCGCATCTGGATTGGCTGCGTGATCTCATAGGCGTTGCCCGGGAACTGCGCGAGCTTCGTCTCCAGCCGCTCGACCAGCGCGGCCTTCTCCAGTTTGGGGTCGGGCCATTCCGCATGCGGCTTCAGGATGACGAACATGTCGGTCGCGTTGGGCGGCATCGGGTCCGAAGCCAGCTCGGCCGTGCCCGTCTTGGAGAAGACGAACCGCACCTCGGGTTGCTTCGAGACCATGCGCTCGATCGGCACCTGCATCGCCTGGCTCTGCTGCACCGATGTCGCCGGAATGCGCAGCGCCTGGATGAGCAGGTCGCCCTCGTCGAGCTGGGGGAGGAACACCTGTCCCAGCGTCGTGAAGGCAAGCGCCGCGGCGACGAGGCTGACGACGCCGGCGCCGATGGTGATCGACGGTCGCTTCATCGCCTTCTCAAGGCCCGGTTCGTAGCGCTGCTTCAGCCACGAGATGATCCGCCCGTCCTCCTCGTTCACCCTCCGCGACAGCCAGATGGCGATCGCCGCAGGCACGAAGGTCAGCGACAGGACGAACGCGAACAGCAGCGCGATGATGACGGTGAGCGCCATCGGCACGAACGTCTTGCCCTCGACGCCGGTCAGCGTCAGCAAGGGCACATAGACGAGGATGATGATTGCCTGCCCGTACACGGACGGACGGATCATCTCGCGCGCCGCGGTCGCGACCGCCTCCAACCGCTCCTTGACGCTCAGCAGGCGACCTTCGTGATGCTGTTGCTCGGCGAGACGCCGCAACGCATTCTCGACGATGATGACGGCACCATCGACGATCAGCCCGAAGTCCAGCGCGCCGAGCGACATGAGGTTCGCCGAAACCCCCAGCCGTAACATTCCGAACCCGGTCAGCATCATCGTGACCGGGATGACCGCCGCGGCGATCAGCGCGGCGCGGAAGTTGCCGAGCAACAGGAACAGCACGACGATGACGAGCAGTGCGCCTTCGCCGAGATTCTTCGCCACCGTCTTGATGGTGGAATTGACCAGGGCTGTGCGATCGAGGACCGGCTGCACCACTACGTCGGGTGGCAGCGAGGCGTTGATCGACTTCAACCGATCGGCGACCGCGGTCGCGACGTTGCGGCTGTTCTGTCCGATCCGCATCACCGCGGTGCCGACGACGACCTCCGTGCCGTTCTCCGACGCCGATCCCATGCGGATCGCCTGACCCGTCTTAGGGTCAGGACTCATTGGTCATAGCCAGAAGATGACGGTGGCCGCGAGGGCGACGGCAGAGAAGAAGACGGTTGGGCAGCGGTCGTAGCGAGTTGCGACGCGGCGCCAATCCTTCAGACGGCCGAACATGATCTCGATGCGGCTGCGGCGCCGGTAGCGGCGCTTGTCGTATCTGACCGGCTCGTTGCGCGATCTGCGGCCCGGGATGCAGGGCTGGATGCCTTTGGCTTCCAGGGCGTCTCTGAACCAATCGGCATCATAACCACGGTCGCCAAGCAGCCACTGTGCTTTCGGCAGATCGTCGAGCAAGGCTGCCGCGCCGGTGTAGTCGCTGACCTGCCCGGCGGTCATGAAGAAGCTCAAGGGCCGCCCGTCCGCATCGCTGACGGCGTGCAGTTTGGTGTTCATGCGGCCTTTCGTGCGGCCGATCAGACGGCCGAGATCCCCTCACATGGGAGTTCTCAGGTCAAGAGGCTGTGCGGTAGAGCGTGCAGCCTCTTTCCTTCCGCACAATCATATCTGTTCTACCTTGCCGGTTCGGCTGCCAGCCGCAGCAATGAACCAAAACAGCGCGCCTGCAATAGCGCCTAATAGGGCAATTTGGCCGACGTAGTAGAAGTTCATCAGCCATCCGTAAGCAGTCAAAGATCCGTCGATGACGGTTGATCGTCCATCAATGCTCGCATTATCCGGTCGACTTATTAACGCGAGCACGAGCCAGGGAAGAGCGGCGACCACTGCACCAGTCGCAGCGCAGTTGATGATTGTCGCATTGACGTGTCGGCGTAACATGAAGAACGCCGGGAGCCCGATGATAAAGGCTGGAGGGTAAGCGCCAAACACGGCAAATGCCACAGCGCTCCGCCAGATCCGTTCGAGCGGATCGGTGATGCCCTCATATGCTGGCATAGCAATAGCCATCAACAAGGCGGCTGCGCCCGGGACCACTACAAAGGCGAGGATCACCCGCCAAATTGAAGGATAGGTGCGCTTGGCTCGTGCGGCGTACATGACGCCAGCTTATCGCTTTGTCGTCGCCATTCCAGATCAATCGTCAGGAATGGTCAGAGCGTCAGGCCATGGTCGTCCTCCTCAATTTCTGGATCACTGGCCTGAGCCTGTTGCAACAAGCGTCCCGGTGACCGGTCCGCTCTAACCTCACATCCGGTCGCCGCTCGTGCGCGGCTGCACCACAATCCCGCTTGCGTCGGGTCTGGCTCAGGAGACGGGACCAACCTTTTTTTCGGCATCTGAAGCCAACAGGGACCTCCGGTCCGTCCACCTGGATCCGGCAGGGACGATGCCCTGCGGGAACTCGTATCGGGTTACGTGCTCATGCGGCCTTCAGCAGCGCGCCTGCGGGCACCACGCCGGCCGAGACGAACTGCCACAGCGCGATCAGCAGCTTGCGTGCGACTGCCACGATCATGACCCGCCGCGCGCGACCACCGTTCGCGCCCACCCGCTCCGCGTACCACTTCGTCAGCTCCGAGTCCGGCTGATGACGCAGCCACAGCCAGGCGACCTGGATCATGGTCGTTCGCAACCGCTTGTTGCCCGCCTTGGACACGCCCTGCTCCCGGTCCATGCTGCCGCTTTGCCACGGTGATGGGGCCAGCCCGGCATAGGCGGCGACCTGTCGTCGATTGCTGAAGCTGCGGAAGAACGCTTCTGCGTGCAGCACGCCGGCGAACTCAGGACCGATGCCGCGCAACTGGATGAGCCGGGGACCAGTGTCCGCCTCACCGGCGGCATCCGACCGCGGCTCGAGCAGCGCGTCGCGCTCGGCTTCGACCTGCTTGATCTGGCCGACGACCATCTCCAGCCGGTCCAGCTCGCGCTCGATCTCGCGGCGAACATGCCGGGGCAGCGGTCGTCCATCGCCGGTCACCAGTTCGTCCAGCCGCGCCCGCCGGTCGGCGCGCAGTGGCTCGTAGTCGCCGACCCCTTGCGCGAACAGCAGGCCCTTGATGCGGTTGACGTGCCGCACCCGCTCCACGACCAAAGCCCGCCGCTCGCGCGAGATGCGTCGCCGGTCCTCGTCCTCGACGCTCGGCACCGCCACCATCGCACACACCCGCGGCTCCCCGCGCTTGTAGGCCAGCAGCGTGCGGACCAGCGCCTCGCCGTCGAGCTTGTCCGTCTTGGCGCGCCGGCTGCGTCGTGAAGCGGCAATCGAGGCGGCGTCGACGACGTAGCTCTCGATACCCTCGCGCACCAGGCAGCGGTGTATCCAGAAGCCGTCGAGGCCCGCCTCCTGGATGACGACCAACGGGTACTGCTCGCCCATCCGCGCCTCGGCCTTCGCCTGTAACTGCGCGAACCGCTCCAGGAGTGCCGGCACGTCGCTGCCCTTCACCTGATGCCGCGAGATCCGCTCGCCGCGACCCGGCGACAGCGACGTCACCAGCCAGGTGGAGCGGCTCAGCTCCAGCGACACGAAGATTGCGTTCAGCTGCGTGCTGACGGCGGCATGGCATGAGACGGACACGGGCACGGGCAACCTCCTTCACGACAAAGCGGGAAGGTCAGTCTGCCTCAACCGGCGCCAGCCCGCGCCCATGGGATCTTTTTTACCCGCAGACTCGATGCCGTGCGGTGTGCCTTCAGGTAGGTCGCGTCGATCATGACGGTCTTCGGCACGGCCTCCGCTGCCGCGAGACCTTCCATCATTCGCAGGAAAATACCCCTCTCGCTCCACCGCTTCCAGCGATTGTAGAGCGTCTTGTGCGGCCCATAGTCCTTCGGTGCATCACACCAGCGTAGCCCGTTGCGATTGACGAAAATGATGCCGCTGAGCACCCGCCGATCATCGACCCGAGGCTTGCCATGGCTCTTGGGAAAGAACGGTTGCAGACGCGCCATCTGCTCATCCGTCAGCCAGTACAGGTCGCTCATCCACTCTCTCCTCACGGAGCCTGAATCAGATCGCGCCTCCCACATCAATGGGTCCTGACCCTAGGGACGATCAAGCAGTAAGCGAGGCCTGCCGCCGGCCCGTGCTCTACTGCGCTGGCGTGTGCCACGCCGCTCCGCGGAACCCCGTCGCCGGGTTTCCGCCCGTGCGGGTGACGATCAGACTAGGCCACAAAGGGCCGCCCTCGCGGGCAGGCGTTGCTCATGCGGGGAACCGCTCCAATGCTTGAGCGCGGTTCTCCCGCCGCCGTCCTGATCGGCCGTTGGGGCATGGCGCTGTCCCTTGTCGTCGGCGCCGTCCTGGCCGGTCGCCTCATCCGTGCTTTCCCCTACCTGCTCCCCAACCGCCTTCCCGGCCTGGTCCTCTACGAGCTGGGGCCAGCGCTGATCCTCGGGGTGGCGATCGGGGCCGCCATCGCCATCACGCACGACTTGCGCCCCGGCATCCGGGCGCGGCTCGCGCTCGCCGCGCTGGTCGCCGGCGCCGTCACGCTGGCCGTCGAGTTTGACGCAGCCTTGCAAGGACGTTGGCTATGAGGAAGCAGCAACGGTTCGTCGCCATCGAAGGGCCGGTCTCGTATATCATCGGTTTTCACGACACGACCGACGTAAGCGTGACCCAACACACGACCCACCGCGCAGACCCCGCCGTGCCCATTTCGCATCCCGGTGATACGATCCACCGGACCGGCCTGACCCGCGCGGAGACGCATACCTTCGTGAATACCTCCCGCGAGTTCGCGATGCTGTTCGAGGTCAACGGCCACACGCTCAAGCTGTGCGCGAGCGACTATATCGCCTTGGCCGTCGGCGACCGCGTTCGTGCCGTATGCGAGCCCATTCCGGACTGCCCCATGCTGGTCCGCGACTGGCATAATCAGACGCGGGGCATCCGCTTGCGCGACCTTCCCACCCCGCTCGCCAGCGTCGCGACGGAGATCTGCTTCAGCCTGATCCTGCTCGTCATCGGCTTGGGAGCGGTCTTCCTGTCGGGCGATGACGGGGACGCGCGCACCTTCACGCTGATCGGATGCGGCCTCGTCGCCTTTGCCGCGCTATGCGCCCTATCGGCCAATCGTGGCGCAGCGCGCACCGCCCGAACCCACGCCGAACTGGATCGCCTTACACGACGATGAGGTGTGCCACGTGGCACACCTATCTGCGCGGTGCGCCGCAACCTACTTCTTGGCAGGCGCCGGAGGCGGCGGCGGCGGTGGTGGGGCGACCGGAGCCCGTGGCGCCGGAACAACGCCCGTTTGAGGCTGCGACACGCCCCCCGGCGGCAACGGCGCGCGTGGCGGCGGCGCTATCCCCCTCGATCCGCCCGATCGGGATGGCGGCGGTGCTGGCGGAGGGGCTGGCTTCTCGCTCATTGATACTGACCACGTTCGCTGTGACAAAAGAGAACAAACATAGAAGAGCGGCGGGAAATGACCATAGCGCGAACCCGTTGAGACGTTCGGACCAAGCCGCTACCGGCGGGATATCGTCGTAGAGGGCAGCTCGCCGCGCATCGACCGCCTTACGCGCCGTCGCGAAGCTCACCGTCAGGGCAAGAAGCCCCAAAACATCGATCGCCCATCCGGCAACCAAGGCATACGGCCACACCGCCTTGGCAAGCGGAACCGCGCTTCCTACAAATGACACAGAAGCGGCAAATAGCGCCGTGTGTGCAAGTGCAACAAAGCTGTCGCGTGCAGCTTCGTTTTGAGCATGGGCGGTATCCAGAGCTTGCAGCTCATGCTTAAAGTCGTCGGGCGTTCGCTGATTCATTATCGAAATAGAACCATAATGGAGGATGTTGGAAATGGCTGATAAGAAAGTGCTCTTCATCGCGTTCGCCATCGAGGATGAACGGCAGCGTGACTTCCTCAAAGGGCAGTCGCTCCATCCGCGGCAGCCATTCGAGTTTATCGATATGTCGGTGAAGGAGCCATACGACAAAGACTGGAAGGATCGTGTCCGCACGCGGATCAAGCGCTCGCATGGTGTGATCGTTCTGGTCAGCAAGAACTCGGCAGCCTCGACGGGCCAGAAGTGGGAAATCCAGTGCGCCCAGGAAGAGGGCAAGCCGATCCAAGGCATCTACGCCTATAAGGATGATCGCGCCTCGATCGCGGGCGTCAGCACCGTTGCCTGGAGCGACGCCAACATCACCAACTTCATCGATTCACTCTGAGCCGGAGGCGACGGTGCGCAAGGCCCTGATCGTCGGTATCGACCATTACGAGAAAATCGGGAACCTCAGCGGGTGCGTGAACGACGCGCACTCGGTGAAGGCCATGCTCGAGCGCCACGCCGACGGCACCGTCAACTTCGCTACACCTAAGCTCCTGACCGGCACCGGTCCCGGCGATCTGGTCGATCGCGAGGAGCTGAAGGCGGCTGTCCGCGAACTCTATGCCGACGACGCGGACATCGCCCTGTTCTACTTCGCCGGGCATGGCTTCATCGAGGACACCGGCGGCTACCTCTGCACCAGCGACAGCCGCAGCGGCGACGATGGCCTGCCGCTTTCAGACATCATGACGCTCGCTGCCAATTCCGGGGCGAAGAACAAGATCATCATCCTCGATAGCTGCCATAGTGGCGCTGCCGGGGAACGTCCCACCCATCCCGCTGCGGAAATCCGCGACGGCATGACCATCCTCACAGCGTCCACCGCCGAGCAATATGCGATGGAGGTCGAAGGGGGCGGTGCCGGCGTGTTCACCAGCCTGTTCGTCGACGCGCTCGGCGGCGCCGCCGCCAACCTGCTGGGCGACGTCACGCCGGGCAGCGTCTATGCTCATATCGACCAGTCGCTTGGGCCGTGGAAGCAGCGCCCGGTGTTCAAGACGAATGTCAAAACCTTCGTGTCGCTGCGCAAGGCGGCACCCCCGATCGCGCTGACCGATCTTCAGGCGCTGGCGAAGCATTTTCCGACCGCCACTTACCAATTCCCTCTCGATCCGGCATTTGAGCCCGAGCGGTCGGAGGAGCAGAAGAACGACCCCTCCATTCCACCGCCGGACCCGGAGAAAACCGCGATATTCGCGGTGCTCCAACGGTATGTGAGGGTCAACCTCGTGCGCCCCGTCGATGCACCGCATATGTGGCACGCAGCGATGGGCAGCAAAGCCTGCGAGCTGACTGTATTGGGCGAGCATTATCGAAGTCTGGTGGAAAGCGGGCTGATCTAACATGGCAAAGCCTCTCGCCGCTGACGCCCGTAAGACCTTGGTCGAACGCCTCGCCGCGATCGAACATGAGCGCTGGTCGCATTGGCAGCGCTACATGCACGGCAAGGCGACCAAACAGGAGGACGGCTCGTTGCTGATCCCCGCCGATCTTGTCGAACGCTGGGAAAAGCAGATTGCGACCGACTATGCCGATCTTCCCGCCGATGAGCAGGAGAGCGACAAGGAGCAGGTGGAGCGATACCTGCCCATCATTGAGGACGCCTTTCGCTCAGGGGAGTAATCAGCGTCCGTTCTTGACAACACCAGGCTCATCGCTCATATCTGTTGACGGACGCGGCTCACGGGCTGCCCCAATTCCGAGGCCCACGCTTAGCGTGGGCTTTCGCGATTCTGGGGACCTGCATGCTGTATTTCGCTTATCTCGACGAGTTTGGCCACATCGGCCCGTATGTCGCGCGCGACGATCCCGCCTACAATGACAGTCCCGTTTTCGGGCTCGGGGGCATGATCCTCCCCTACTCATCCGTGCGGCAATTCTCGACCTGGTTCTACCAGCTCAAATGCAACATGCTGGCTTGGGAGATCGGGCAAAGCGGCCAGCATCCCGCGACATGGGAGAAGAAGGGCTCGGCCCTCTTCACCAGCATGAACGTCGAGAAATACCGGCAGGTTCGCACGGCGGCCAATCGCATCCTCAACAAGATCCGCGCAAGCGGCGGGCATGTCTTCTACGTTGGCCTCGAGAAGAACCGCCCCGTCGCGGAGTTTAAGGCGCAGGCGCTTTACCTCACGGTCCTGGGCGAGGCGATGAAGCGCCTCAACCAATATGCCGATCAGAACGACGCCGATATGGTCATCGTCATGGACGAGCATCAGGATCGCGACGCCATCCTGACTCGCGCGAGCCAAGCCATGTATGGTGGCCCCTCCCCCCGGCGTCGCATCATCGAGCCGCCCTTCCAAGTCGAGAGCGAACGCTACCAGACATGCCAGTGCGCCGACTGGCTATGTGGTCTGGTCGGCCGCGTCGGCGCCTATCAGGCGCGCCCCGACGAATGGGCTGACATGGCTTGGTCGCAGACCTACTTTCAGGACCGGCTCGACGCGGCATCGGTGCGAAGCTCGATCCGCCTGCAAACGGCCGCTACCGAGGTCGAAACGGTGGAAGCCCTACCCGCCGTCGTCGATACAGGTCTCGCACAGCCTGCACCGGGCAACGACGACACGCCGGCCTGACTCCGGCGGGTCAATCCGCCGGCATATCACTCGGCCGGGTCGGACGCATCGTTCCAGCGATGAAGAGGGGTGTGCCACGTGGCACAGCTACGCCAGCAAGGAACTGGTTCCCGAGCTGGGGCCGCGTTCGTCAGCTCGACGATCCAGCCACCCGTGTACGTGGGATCTATACGCCGCTTCGCAAAGCCATTCCCGTAAGGAGGACAAATGCCCGCAGGCCCTGGAACATCTTCCTCACCGCGTGAACTCGTCACCAAGGCGTTTGACTCCGCCTTCGTGATCGCCACCATATTAGCGGCCATCTATTTTGCCGGGTGGACCTACAGACAGGCCTATTTCGGCCGTTTTGCCATCGATCCGACCAATCTTGGCGGTTCGAACATTGCAGTTGCGGTGGAGGGCCTCGGTGCCATTATCACCACAACCGGCGCGTGGCTTACAGCGATCCTGCCGCTGCTGATCGTGACGGCGCTTACTTTGATTGCCGGCAAGCTCTTCGACCGCGCCAGGGCTGCATCGCATAGGCCGCCGTTTTTTGATCCTCTGACATTGTTTATGGCTCGGGTGGGGTGCGGGACCATTGTCATCCTCATTGTGGGCGCCGCTGGCCATGTTGCAGGTACGATCCGAGCGAAAGACCGCATAGGTAACATCACCCGAGGGGAGGTGTGGATTTACCATCTCGAAGGAAAGCAGGTGTCAGGTATCACGCTGGGGCAATCCAACGACATGACATGGGTTCTCACCAAAGAGGGTGTGCGGCCCCTCAAAACGGCAGAGATCCAGCTTATAGATGGCGCTCTATTCAACAGGGTTGCTACAGAACGCTAACGTCTAGGATCAGCGTGAAGCCGGGTGCGACCCTGCAAGCACCGCTCCTTTCGCTCTCTGCGCCGACCAAGCCGCCGTACCGCCGTCTCGGCCCTATTGGGTGACGATCCTCGCGTGAAAGGTGTGCCACGTGGTACACCTGATCGAAGCGCCTAGGGCGCGGCGTAAGCCCGTTCGCGCCGCTGCCCTCCCCCGGAGGCCATCCAGCGCCGGGGAACACCAAGGGCGGCTGCCCTTTCGTTCCCGAACGACAATCGACCGCCCGTGTAATCCGCCAAGCGTGGCACTCGACGCCCTGCAGGGCGTCGGCCACGCTAGGGCGGCTCGCCCGCGCCAGCGGTAGATTCTCGCCCTCCCTCCCCATCCCGTTCCTCGCCGGAAAGGCAGAGCCGGTTGCTGTTGCGACCGGCTTTCAGCCTCAGAGGAAAGGAAGACAATCATGGGACGGATCACCGACAACCGGGCCGACATCTATCAGGAAATCACCGATCAGATGATCGCCATGATCGAGGCGGGCACCCGGCCTTGGTCGAAATCGTGGAACGGCAGCACCGCACCCGCCATCCCGCTGCGCTCGACGGGGGTTCCCTATCGCGGCATCAACGTCCTGACCCTTTGGGTTGCCGCCATGACGAAGGGCTATGCTTCCCCGCATTGGCTGACCTTCAAGCAGGCGCTCGCGCTCGGCGGCTGCGTCCGCAAGGGCGAGAAGGGCTCAACCGTCGTCTATGCCAACAAGATCGAGGTGAACGCCGACAGCAAGGCACAGGAGGGCGCAGAGCGAGGCGAGGATGGCAAGCGTCAGGTGGCGTTCCTCAAGCGCTACACCGTCTTCAATGCCGAGCAGATCGACGGCATCGAGGCGAAATATCCTGCCCCCTTGCCCGTCATCACCGCGACCAATCCCGACCAGCGCGACGCCGAACTGGACACGCTCTTTGCCCGCGTGCCCGTCACCCTCAAGCACTTCGGTTCCCAGCCCTATTATCAGCCGAGCGGCGATCATGTCGTCATGCCGCAGTTTGCCGACTTCCACACCAGCGACGACTATTATTCGACCCTAGCGCACGAGCTTTGCCATGCGACGGGGCACGTTGACCGCCTTGCCCGCCCCTCCCTCATTTCCACGAAGCGCGAGGACTATGCTCGCGAGGAACTGGTCGCCGAGCTTGGGGCCGCGTTCGTCAGCGCCACCATCGGCATCAAGCTCCACGATCGCGAGGACCACGCCGCCTATCTGGCGAACTGGCTTCAAGCGCTCCGCAACGACAAGAAGTGCATCTTCACCGCCGCACGGCTCGCGCAGGACGCGTCCGACTGGCTGTTGAGCCGCATGGCGGTCGAGACAGCGCCCGAACTGGAGGCGGCGGCGTGACCGCCGCCGACGATCCCGGCCCCGACGGGGGCCGGGGCGTGGCGGCGCGCATTGTCTTTGACCCGAGCGTCGCCACGGTGAGCGAGGAGGAGTTTAACGAGCTGGTCGCGATCATGCGCGATGGCCCAAATGCGAAGCCGCTGACCCCCGAAGCGCAATGGCGGCGCGACTATCACAAGGCGATGTTCCACCGCCGCCTTGTCGGCGTACAACCCGACCTGTTCGGCGGGAAGCCGGTAACGCATATGTACAAGGCCGCCCCCGGGCCAGTCAGCGACTGGAAACCGGAACCGGTCGAGGAGAAGCTGTCCCGGATCGCGCGCGATCCCCAAGCGACGTTCGGCATCGGCCGACCGGCTCTTTCGCCGGAGGAACTGGCCGTCGTCATCGACGGCGCAGCCAATTGGCTGCGGATCGCGCAGCGGGTCCGGATTGCGGGCGCTTTCGCATCCTATGACGGGCGCGCGGAACGCCGCATCGGTCGGAAAGGCGTGATCTGGCGCTTGTGCAGCCCGGTGTTTGCAGGCCACACCTATGTTTATCTCGATCCGACCGGCGCCGAGCGGGTAGAGAAGATCGTGATGGTGGAGCTGCGCGACGTCGAGCCGATCGATGATGCGCTGTTGGTCCCCGTCCCCTTCCACGCTTGAAGGAGCAGAAGCGAATAGTCATGAGCCCACCCCAACGCCGCCCCGCAATCCGGGCTGTCAGCTTCGAGGACGTTGGCGAGGCCATTGCCCGCCTGATCGTCGTCGCCGGGTCCGATACCGGCCAAGCCTCGCGTGCGGCCGACTTCCTGTTGGCATGGTGGGACGGCAGTGCATGGGGCCATTTTCCGGTCCTTCACCTCTGCAATTGCGATCCCGGCATCTCGGAAGACATGCTCATCGTCATGGCGCATCTGGCGGCCGAGCCGTCCGTCTATCCCGATGCTTGGGGCTACCGCGACGCGATGGCGGCGCTGGTCGAGCAGTGGCGGCCCGCATGACCCCGCTGCGCACCGCCATCGACATCATGACGGGCTTGCCCATCGATCGCGATACACGCCGCGCGCGGCTACTCGCCGCGCGCCGCAAGCCGGTCGGAAGCATCCCCCGGCGCGGCATCCTGTCCGGCCATTGGGATCGTGGCAATGTCGTCGGCGCGTTCCGGGGAGGACGCGGCAGCTTTATCGCGGACTAGCTGCGAAATCGCGCGCCGCTTCCCCGCCAAGCGAGCAAGCGGCGCGCTGGTTTGAGGTCAGGCGGTGAGGTGCTGGTAGAGGATCGTGCCGCCGATGAGGATGAGCGTCAGCCCGCCCAGCATCTCTGCATAGCGGCCGATATACCGTCCCGCGTGCTTGCCGAGCATGACGCCGATCGTGGCGACGACCGTGGTGATCCCGCCAATGATGAGGCACGCGGTCAGGATATTGACCTGCATGACCGCGAGACTGACACCCACCGCCGTTGCATCGATGCTGGTGGCGAGCGCGGTAACGACCAGTCGCCACACGCCGGTCTGAGCGCGCTGACCCGCGTCCACGTCGCTTTTCGTCGCTGCATGGATCATATGCCCGCCGACGCCGAAAAGCAGGAAGAAGGCTATCCAATGATCGACTGCCGCGATCCAAGTGCTCAGCGCCAGGCCGATCGCCCAGCCAATCGCCGGCGTGATCGCCTCGAAGAAGCCGAACACGGCGCCGACACGTAAGGCATCGCGCCAACGATTGCGCTGATTGGTCGCACCCTTCCCCACCGCCGCAGCGAAGGCGTCGACCGACAAGCTGGCGCCAAGAGCGCCGAGCGTTAGCAAACCCGTCATTGATATACGTCCAAGGGCCGTCAACCGAACGACGCAATCCACCTCCGGCCACGAGAGAGGTAGCGCATCGTTGGTCTCGCCGGGCAGATCAAAATCTGCTGCCATCGCCACGAACCGGAAGGTTCAAGGATGTTGACGATGGCCCCGCAACAGCGGGTAGCTACTCCCCAAGAGTGAGACGCCCGTATCCCCTGGGGGGCATATGTACAAGCCGAATCCGATCAACCCTGTCCGATTAGGCGATCACCAGTATTTGGATATCGCCCGGAACTGCTCCACCGCCACCTTTGTCCCCTCGCCCTCTTCGGCGTGAACCAAGCAGTGATCGATATGATCGTTGATGAGCGCGCGCTTGGCGCTGGCGATCGCGTTCTCCACCGCCTGAAGCTGCTGCGCGATATCGACGCACGGCCGTTGCTCTTCGATCATCCCGACGATGCTTTTCAGGTGCCCGGTCGCACGGTTGAGCCGCTTGATGATCGCGGGATGATTGGAATGATCGTAATGGGCCATGTCACCCTATAAGACAAACGGACGAACTTTGTCGAGCAACCCCCCGGGGGGATAGACTCTATCCCCATGGGGGGATATGGACCTGCCCGAACTTCACGTCCGATCGGTCGCGACCGCCGGGCTTGCCGGGACGCACCATGACCTCTTTCGCCGAACTCGTTCAACAGGGCAGCTCCAATCTCTGGCTGTTCATCCCGACCGCGCTGCTGCTCGGTGCGCTGCACGGGCTGGAGCCCGGCCATTCCAAGACCATGATGGCTGCGTTTATTATCGCAGTGCGTGGCACTGTTGGCCAAGCCGTCCTGCTCGGCCTGTGCGCGGCGCTTTCGCACACCGCGATCGTGTGGGGCATCGCGCTTGGCGGGCAATATCTCGGGCGCGGCATCAACACCGAAACGACCGAGCCTTACCTCCTGCTCGGCTCGGCCGTCATCGTTCTTGGCATCGGTCTATGGATGATTTGGCGCACGCGTGCCGATCAGAAGGCCGAAGCCGCGCACGATCACCACCACCATCACGGCGAGGACGAGATCCGCACGATCGACACCGGCCACGGCATGATGCGTCTGGAGATTTTCGAGGATGGCGTGCCGCCGCGCTGGCGGGCGAGCTTTGCCAAGGGTGGCTGGAAAGCGGCGGATGTTATCCTCACAACGGATCGCGGCGAAGGCCGTTCGCAGACATTCCGCTTCGTCGATCGGGGCGATTACATCGAAAGCGTCGAGGAGATCCCGGAACCGCACGCCTTCAACGCGCGCGTCTCGCTGGGCCACGGCGGCCACAGCTATGACTACGACCTCACATTCGCCGAACACGGGCACGATCACGGCCACGGGCATGATGGACTGAAGGTCACGGGCGACGATGCCTACATGAACGCGCATGAGCGCGCCCACGCCGCCGATATCAGCCGCCGGTTCGCCGATCGTCAGGTAACGACCGGCCAGATCGCGCTGTTCGGCCTGACGGGCGGGCTGATCCCCTGCCCCGCAGCCGTCACCGTCCTCCTGCTCTGCCTCCAGCTCAAGCGTCTCGCGCTCGGTGTCGTGCTGGTGAGCGCGTTCAGCGTCGGCCTTGCCGTGACGATGGTCAGCGCCGGCGTCATCGCATCGCTCAGCGTCACGCACATCCGCAAGCGCTGGTCAGGGTTCGGCGACTTCGCGCGCAAGGCGCCTTATGCGTCGGCGGGCCTGATGCTCGTGATCGCGGGCTACATGGCCTATTCCGGCTTGCAAGGCCTCAGTCGGATCGGCGCGATCTGATGCGATCGCCTTGCGTCGATCTATGTGGTTTCGATGCCCGCACCGGATGGTGCCGGGGGTGTGGCCGCACGCGCGACGAGGTCCGGCGTTGGCGTAACCTGCGACCTGGTGATGCACGCCGCGTCATGAGCGACCTGCCACACCGCTTGGCAAAGCTGACCGACCGTTCCGCAAAGGGGGGCACGTCCTGATGTCGTGTCTCGCCGCCAAGGCGCTGGTATAATGTCGAGCAGGCTGAAATAGCGTGAACGCTCGAATTGACCGGCAAGTGATTTCCTTGCCCCGTTTTTTGCGTCGGCTTACGCTGCAAATGATGGCGGTGCAGCGTTCCTCTGTTGCGATCCTAGGAGTCGTGTTGGCGCTGGCCGCTGTCCTCGGGCTTGTCGCAGTATCGGGATGGCATAGCGCCATGGTTCACGATCACGGCCCGGTTCAAGTCGCCATGGTCGATACCCATTCTGATGACGATCACGACCATGCGGTTATGATCGATCATGACGATCAGGCTCCGGCAAAGCAGGCCGACGGCGACGGGCCAGCTCACCTTCTTGCCCACGCCGCAGGCCACTGGGTTGCTTTCGATGGCGCGAGGGCTGCGCCGGTTGCGGCCATCGTCGCCGCTCGCGTGTGGTCGATATTAACTCCATCGCTCCCCAGCGGGATCGACCCATCTAAGCTTCTGCGTCCGCCTCGCGGTTGAGTCTCGCCGACGCCGCGCGCGTCGACTGACTACCCTAGAGGATCATGCACTATGAACGGCAGTTTTCGCCGGTCGCGCACCGTTGCGCTGACCGGCGCCTTTGCGGCGCTATCGCCCGTAGGTGCGGCGTGGTCGCAGACCGCACCCCCCTTTGCACAGCTTCTAAATCAGACGCGTGATGTGCCGCGCGTCCTGGCGCTAGAAGCAGACGTCGCCCGAGCACGCGGCTTGGCATTACAAGCGCGCGCCCGACCGAACCCCTCGATCAATGTCTATGCAGAGAATTTCGTGGGCGACCACGATCGCAATGCGCGCAATCAACAACAGACGACTTTCCAGGTCGATCAGCCTGTCGAACTGGGCGGCAAGCGATCCGCTCGGATCGCCGCCGGTGAAGCCGGGATCGTTGCGGCAAAGGCGCGCGATCGTGACGGCCGTCTCGTCTTTGCGACTGAGCTGGCGCGCGCTTATGCTGGTGCCGAAATCGCCGATCGTCGCATCACCATCGCCGAAGAAGAGGTTAAACAGGCGACCGATGTCTTGAGGGTTGCCCGCGCTTTGGTCGGCGCCGGCAAGGAAGCCCGTCTCCGGCAAGTGCAGGCCGAAACCGAACTGAACACGCTTCAGGCCGACCTCGAAAACGCGCGCGCTTTCAAGACGGTCGCGCTGGCACGTCTTTCGGCGCTCGCCGGTATGACCACCCCCTTCACCGGTCTTTCGGAGTCACTCCTCGATCGGCTCGATGCCAAGCCGGCTTTCGGTCCCATTGACGCGATGCAGGCGACGACGGTGCGGGTCGCGGAAGCCGAACAAGACGCCGCTGCGCGGGCGGTGACGGTGCAACAGCGCCTCGCCATTCCGAACGTCACTGCGCAGCTTGGAGTGCGTCAACTCCGCGTCGCGAGCGGCCCTGCCCTAGTCGCCGGCATATCGGTCCCGCTCCCCTTCTTCGATCGCAACCAGGGCAACATCGCGGCGGCACGCGCTGAGCTGCAAGGAGCAGAAGCGCGCGCCGCCGCGGCCCGGCTCGAAGCCGAGGCCGGGACACGCGCCGGTCTAGCGCTGGTCGAGGCAGCCGACGCTCGTGCCGCTGCCGCGCAGCGGACTTTGACAACCGCCGAAGAAGGCTACCGCCTCGCCCGCATCGCTTACGAGGCAGGTAAAAGCCCGCTGATCGAACTGCTCGCCGCACGTCAAAATCTCGGAGTCGCCCGCGGCCTCATCCTCGATGCCGCCGCAGCGCGCCTCGACGCCCGCGCCAATCTCGCCCGTCTGCAGGGCCTCACCATCACCGGAGAAGCGGTGCAATGACCGATAAAACTCGCCTCTACACCGGCGCCGCCATTGGCCTGGTCGCTGCCGCCGCGCTTGGATTCGGCGCTGCGCGCCTCACCCAATCGCCCGCCCCTGCCCCTACGGAGGCCGCAGCGCCAGCCAAGCCGTCGAACACGGTCGCGATGACGCAGCAGGCACTTTCGGCATCGCAGATCACTGTAGCCCCGGCGGCCTCCGGCGAGCTGGACGCCGCGATCCTTGCCTCCGCTACGGTCGAGGCGACGCCCGACGCCGAGGCGGTGCTGACCGCGCGCGCACCGGGCACGGTCAGCCGTATCATGGTCCGCATCGGCGATCTTGTGCGAGCCGGCCAGACGCTCGCTCTGGTCGAGAGCCGCGATGCTTCGCAGATCGCAGCCGATCGCTCGGCCGCGTCCGCGCGCGTCACTCTCGCCGCTCGCCAGCTCGAACGCGAACGCGGTTTGCTTGCCCAGGGCGTCACCCCCCGCGCTGACTATGAAGCCGCACAAGCCAATCTGGCGGTCGCCCAGGCCGATGCCCGGCGCGCTAGCGCCGCCGCAGGCGCTGCCCGCGTATCAGGTGACGGCCGATCGGTTGCGGTCGTCAGCCCCGTCTCGGGGCGCGTCACCAATGCTGGTGCCAATCTCGGCCAGTTCGTCGCGGCTGAAACCGAGCTGTTCCGCGTCGCCGACCCGCGCCGGCTTCAGATCACGGCTAGCGTTCCCCCCGCCGATGCAGGCCGGGTCCGAGAAGGTGACAGGGTGGAGTTGACCACCACCGATGGCCGCAAGATCGAGGGCCGCGTACGTTCGTCGACCGGCGTCGTCGATCCGCAATCGCGGACCGCGACCGTCGTCATCACGCCGACCTCTGGCGGCAGCACACTCGCCCCGGGCCAGCTTGTGCAGGCTCGTATCCTCGCCAGCGGCGGGGCCGCCAAGAGTGGCGTGATGGTGCCGCAAGACGCGGTGCAGACGCTTGGCAGCGATACCGTAGTGTTCGTCCGCACCGGCCAAGGCTTCCGCGCACAGCCGGTTCAGGTCGGCAGCCGATCAGGCGGGATGGTGGCGATCACCGGCGGCCTCGCCGCCGGCACGCAGATCGCCACCACCAACGCTTTTCTCCTCAAAGCGGAGATCGAGAAGGAGTCGGCGGAATGATCGGCCGCATCCTCTCCCTTTCGGTCCGGATGCGATGGCTTGTCGCCGTCCTGACCCTCGTCGTCATTGGCTTTGGTTTATGGCAGATCACCAAGCTGCCGATTGACGCTGTGCCCGACGTCACCAACCGACAGGTCCAGATCAGCACATTCGCCCCGACGCTTGGGCCGGTCGACATCGAAAAGCAGGTGACGTTCCCGGTGGAAACGGCGCTGGCCGGAATCCCAGGGCTTGAGATGACCCGCTCCATCTCGCGCAACGGCTTCAGCCAGGTAACGGCGGTCTTCACCGACCGCACCGACATTTACTTCGCGCGCCAGCAGGTGACGGAACGGCTCGCACAATCGCGCGACAGCCTGCCTTCCAACGCGCAGCCGATCCTAGCACCGCTCAGCACCGGGCTCGGCGAGATTTTCTTCTATTCGGTCGCCTTCCGTCACCCCGACGGCAAGGGCTTGAAGACGGTCGATGGGAAGCCGGGCTGGCAGTCGGACGGCAGCTATCTCACGCCCGAGGGCGAACGCCTGACCACCGAGCTGGCGAAGGCGGCATATCTCCGCACGGTGCAGGATTGGATCATCCGCCCACAGATGCGCGCCGTGCGCGGCGTCGCCGGGGTTGATTCCAACGGCGGCTATGTGAAGCAATATCTGATCGAGCCAAACCTGAACGCGCTCGTTAGCTATGGGCTGTCGGTGACGGAGTTGGCGGACGCGATGGAGCGGGCCAATCTCTCTGCCGGCTCCAATTACGTCCGCCGTGCCGGCGAGAGCTTCCTTGTCCGCGCCGATGCTCGCCTCAAATCGATCGATGACATTCAGGAAGCCGTCGTGGCAACCCGGAACGGCGTTCCCATCCGCGTCAAGGACGTGGGCCAGGTCGTGATCGGCGGTGCGGTCCGCACCGGATCCGGCAGTCGCATGGGATCGGAAGCGGTCATCTCGACCGTGCTGATGCTGGTGGGCGACAACAGCCGCATCGTCGCGACCGATGCCGCCGAGAAGCTGACGCAGATCAACAAGGCGCTGCCGCCCGACGTGTTCGCCGAGCCGGTCTACAACCGGTCCAAGCTGGTCAACGCGACGATCGCGACGGTCGAAAAGAACCTCACAGAAGGCGCGCTGCTCGTCATCGTCGTGCTGTTCCTGCTGCTCGGCAACATCCGCGCCGCGCTCATCACCGCTGCGGTCATCCCGATCACTATGCTGATGACGGCCGCCGGCATGAACGGGCTGGGCGTATCGGGCAACCTGATGAGCCTTGGAGCGCTCGACTTCGGGCTGATCGTCGACGGCGCCGTCATCATCGTCGAGAATGCGCTTCGCCGCCTCGCCGAGCGCCAGGAGCATGAAGGCCGGCTTCTCACCCGCGACGAGCGGATGGAGGAAACGACACTCGCGGCCAAGGAGATGGTGCGGCCGACCGTTTATGGTCAGCTCATCATCTTCCTCGTCTTCGTGCCGCTGCTCACCTTCCAGGGCGTTGAGGGCAAGACGTTCGCGCCGATGGCGATCACGTTGATGGTGGCGCTCGCCTCCGCTTTCGTCCTGTCGCTGACCTTCGTTCCCGCGATGATCGCGATCGTCGTCAAGGGCCGGGTCAGCGAGACGGAAGTGAAGCCGATCCGCTGGTTCAAGGAACGCTACGCCCCCGTGCTGGGCAGGGGCGTAGCTCGGCCGATGCCCTTCATTCTGGGCGGTGTCGGCGTGTTCGTCGCGGCAGTGCTGAGCTTTGGCTTGCTCGGCGAGGAGTTCATGCCGCAGCTCGACGAGAAGGACATAACCGTCACCAACTTCCGCGTGCCATCGGCGTCGATCGATCAGTCGACACAGATGCAGCTTCAGATCGAGAATGCATTGAAGACGCTGCCGGAGGTGGCGCTGGTCTTCTCTAAGAACGGCAACGCCGATCTCGGCACCGATCCGATGCCGCCCAATGCGTCGGATACCTATGTGATTCCAAAGCCAGAGGACGAGTGGCCGGCGGAGGTTAAGAGCAAGGAGGACATCCTTCGCCGCATCGAGGAGCGGATGAAACCGCTGATCGGCAACCGAACAGAGATTCAGCAACCGATCCAGATGCGCTTCAACGAGCTGATCGCCGGCGTTCGCGCCGACGTCGCGATCAAACTCTACGGCGATGACCTCGACGCGATGAGCGAACAGGCGCGGCGCATCGCTTCCGTCATGCGCACCATCCCGGGCGCTGGTGACGTGAGTGCCGAACAGACGTCCGGCGCGCCGACCTTCGACGTGCAGATCGATCGGCAAGCGGCGGGCCGTTATGGCCTGTCGGTTGAGGAGGTGGCGAACACGGTCTCGGCTGCGCTTGGCGGGCGCGAGGCCGGGTTGTTGTTCGAGGGAGACCGGCGGTTCGACGTCGTGGTCCGCCTCCCCGATGCGCAACGGGATGACCTTGAGACACTGGGGTCGATCCCGGTGATGCTGCCCACTGCCGAGGGTCAGGTGGCGCGCTCGATCCCGCTCAGCCAGGTCGCCCGGTTCAACTACACGCAGGGGTTGAACCAGGTTAGTCGCGAGAATGGCAAGCGGATGGTGGTCGTGCAGATCAACGTCCGCGGGCGCGATCTTGGCGGGTTCGTCGACGAAGCACAGGCGAGGATCGGCCAGATGCAGCTTCCCGCCGGCATGTATACTGAGTGGGGCGGCACCTTCGAGAGCCTGCAATCGGCTCGGTTGCGCCTGCTGATCGTCGTGCCGATCTGCTTTATCGCGATCTATGCCCTGCTCTACATGGCGCTCGGCAGCTTCGTGTCGGCGGCGATCGTGTTCTCGGCGGTGCCGATGGCGCTCGCAGGGGGCGTGTTTGCGCTGCTGCTGCGCGGTATCCCCTTCTCGATCACCGCAGCGGTCGGGTTCATAGCCCTATCGGGCGTTGCCGTCCTCAACGGCCTCGTGATGATGAGTGCGATCGGAAAGTATCGCGAAGACGGTGCGGCCGACGACGATGCGATCGTGGGCGGCGCAATGGAGCGCGTCCGTCCGGTGCTGATGACCGCGCTGGTCGCGTCTCTTGGCTTCGTGCCGATGGCGCTTGCGACCGGCACAGGAGCAGAAGTGCAACGCCCACTCGCAACGGTCGTCATCGGGGGGCTTATAACATCGACAATCCTGACCCTTCTTGTCCTGCCAGCCATCACAGCGTTGTCCATGCGATTGAGAGGCTCAAAGGCACAAGGTTCGACTGTCGGCACCACAAAGGCCCAGATTTGAGTCTACATGCGCACGTTCTGGTATCGTTGACCGGCATCAAGTTCAGTGTCGGTTCAAGTAGAAGCCCTAATATCAAATACGCCGTCGTTCGATCCTATCGTCCGATGGTAGGAGAGTAGACATGCGTAAGACATTTTGGATTGCAGCGGGGCTGCTGGCTTCGTTGGTCCCTGGTACTGCGATGGCGCAGCACCATGGTGGCCGTCATTCCACAGGTCATGGTAGCTACGGCGGACATGGACGTGTGGTCGTGTCAAATCACGGCTATGGCTATGCGCAGCCCTATTATGGTGGCGGCTATTATGCCGACTCTCCGCGATACCAGTCTCGCCACTACGTGCGCGATCGGCACTATGATCGTCATTCCCGTCCGAGGCATTACCGCCGCCATCATTGACGGCGGTAAGGCTTCGGGCCGCTACTTGCGGGTTTCGCGCCGGGCAAGCCACGCCCGCATCTCGGCGATCTCGCGCCGCTGCGTCGCCACTACTTCGGCTGCAAGCCGGCGAACAGCGGGATCGCGCCCGTACCTCAATTCTATCTCGGCCATCGCGATCGCGCCTTCATGATGGGGGATCATCGCGCGCATGAAGTCGGCGTCGGCATCACCAGTGAAGGCCACGTCCATAGCGCCATGCATCTTGGCGTTCGCGGCCCGGTAGGCTCTGGTTGCGGGCGTGTCGGCCCGCTTTCCCGCATCAGCTCCCCGGGTCACGCTCGTACCGTGTTGAGCGTGCTGTGCGCTCGCAGCAGGTGGCGTCAGTCCAGCGGCCGTTGCGACCATCAGCGCGAGCGTGCCGTTAATTCCGATCATCACGTTCCTTCTCCAGTGTAGCATCATGTCCGCGCTGGCGTCCGGCTCTGGCCGGAGGTTGCCGGCGCGCAGCCGCATCGAGCTCGGCCACGGCCTGGGCCGCGGCCTCGCAGTCGCTGCCGGTTTCCTGGCCCCGCTCGCAGCGGGTGACAACCAGCCTCGCCTCTTCCGCGTGGAAACGGAAATAGCCAGCATCCCGTGGTTTAATCAGTCCGCATCCAGTCAGAGCGATGGTCGCGACAGCGGCAATGAGCGCGCGTTCCTTGAGGTCTGTCATTCTGTTCACCCGCTCGTTGTTCATGGAAATCACAAAGCGATGCCAAAGCGCCGGAGTGCGAGAACCATCGCGATATAGAGCAGGACGGTCAGGCAGCATCCGGCGGCCAAGGCTGGCCAAAAGCCAATTCCGTGACGCAAAAGGACTGGTATCAGTAGGAATAGCGGCAGCGAGGGGAGTACGAACCAGAAGGTCGCCTGCGCATGGGCCGCCATGTTCATCGCATCAGGCCGGTCGTGCCACAGCCATATCATGCCAAGGACCGAGACGACCGGTAGCGACGCAATCAGCGCTCCGAACCCGGGATAGCGCTTCGCCACTTCCGACGCTGCCGCGATTAGTATGCCCGAGACGATGGCCTTGACTGCAAGATAGTACATAGGATGCTTCGCTTACCTTGTGGCGGTGGATCTTGATGATGCGGCCCAGCGCCACTTCCCCCCGTTGCGACGCCATGCGCGAAACCCGATGCGGTAAAGCCTCCCGATCCACTTGATGAGAATGAACGTGGTTCCTCGCGGGACCAGGCCAAGGGCACTGGCGTAGCGCGTGACGAAGACCAGCATCGAAGCTGCCGTAAGCCAAAGTCCGGCGGGAAAAACGGGAGACGAGCCATTGACATTCATCAATGGCGATCCCCGGATCGCCCGAAGGTCGCGACCCGCCAGAGATACCAAATGACGGCCAGCAAGAGCACGGCGTTGCTGACCGGTTCGATGACGCTCGCCACCTGATTATAGCGTTCGCCCAGCTCGTAGCCGGCTAGCACGAGGATCACGGTCCATATTGCCGAGCCGGCAAGCGTGGAAAGCAGGAACGGACCGAGGGGCATTCCGCTGACCCCTGCTGGCACCGAAATCAACGTCCGGACTCCCGGGACCATTCGTCCGAACAGAACCGCCCAACGGCCATAGCGGTCGAACCAGCGATCGACATGATCGATCTCGTCCGCCGTCAACGTCAGCCATCGACCGTGGCGAGAAGCAAAGCGCTTCAACCGATCGATGCCGATCCAGCGCCCGACATAGTACCATAGGATCGCTCCTGCGGCCGATCCGAGGGTGCCAGCGATAACGACCACCCACAGCGAGCCGCGCCCCTGCGCGGCCGTGTAGCCCGCAAGGGGCAGGATCACTTCCGATGGAATCGGCGGAAAGACGTTCTCGGCCAGCATCAGCAGGAAGACGCCAAAGCCGCCGAGTGCCGATAGGATCGATGTTATGATGTCGAACACAAGACAGCCTCGTCAGATGATCCAATAGAAGATGGCGCAGAACACGAGGATGAGGGCGAGGACCGATCCTACGATCGCGTTTTCCAGTCGCGGGCACTCGACGTTCCTGATCCGCGCGGCGACCTGCCAAGCGGGGCGGATCGGACACCGCCACGACCCAGCGACAATTCGATCCAATTCCGCGTCCGACAGCCCGAAGAATGCTTTGGCTTCACGGCGCGATCGACCCGCCAGCCCCATCACACGCAGCACCACATCGTCCCATGCGACATCGATCGCGCTCGGCCGATCGATCATCGGGCCGCGCGCGTCACCGCCTGCCCAAGAGGGAGGCAGCAGGCCGATGATCTGGTGAGGATTGCGCTCCAACAGCGTCGCCCAGCGCAGCAAGCGGTGTTGGCGGTCCCGCGCCGGGATAGTCCGCGCCGGCGCCCAACGTCGGGTGAGGGCTTGCACTGGATGTGTCCATCGGCTCGCCTGAGAGGTCGTCATGGACTTGCCGGAGTACAGGCGTCGCCATTGGTAGCGCGCTTGAGCGGACGAGAACAGCGCAGGGTCAGGAAGGTGGTGCAGCTCAGGATGAAGGCGATATCGTATAGGCCGTAGCCGACGGCCGCCCCGAGCGCGCCAGTCGCCCACAGGCTGGCCGCTGTTGCCGTACCCGAGGCTTTGCTACCCTTCTTCAGGATCGCGCCGCCCCCAATGAAACCGACGCCTGTAATCAGACCTTCGAGCAACCTGGCCTGCGCCGGGGACGTGCGGCCGAGGATCGCGATGCCTACCAGCACGAAGCCGCAACTGGCGATGGCAACCAACGGGAATGTGCGGATGCCTGCGCTACGGGCGTCCTTCTCGCGATCCCAGCCAACCGGAAGGGCAAGCGCGTAGGCGACGGCGAGACTGATGATATGGGTGGTTATCTCCCACCATGAGCTTTGAAACATGCCGGCCTGCCTGTTCTACGCGATCGCTCCAAATCGGAGGTTAAAAACGAATGTTGGGCCGAGCGCCTTGAAGGCGCTCGTGATTAAGGCGAGGATCGTGAACATCTGCGAACCTACCGGTGCAGACATGCG
Source organism: Sphingomonas melonis DAPP-PG 224 (assembly GCF_000379045.1). NCBI lineage: Bacteria > Pseudomonadati > Pseudomonadota > Alphaproteobacteria > Sphingomonadales > Sphingomonadaceae > Sphingomonas > Sphingomonas melonis. The sequence goes on along the minus strand of NZ_KB900606.1, from coordinate 109,123 downwards.
ATGATGGCGGCCACGACGGCGGCGGTTTCCGCAACGTCGCGCACCCTGACCGTGTCGAGGCCGATCTCGACGGCGGGATAGTCATTTCCACCGGGGAAGATCGCATCGCCGATGAACAACATGCCGTCGAGCGGCACGCCGCTTTCGGCGCTCAGGCGCTTCAGGCCGTAGCCTTTGTCGACCCCTGCCCTCGTCACGTCGATCGATGTCGTACCGCCAAGATTGATCGAGAGGCCCGGCAGCACTGCGCGCAAGGTCGCCTGCAATGCAGTGCGTTTTTTCCGATCCCGGTCCCATCCCTCCTTTTCCTTCAGCGGCGCCGCCTGCCCCAGCCCCGAAAAGGTAATCTGGCTGCCGCGATCCTCGATCCGCTCGCCCCATATGCGTTCATCGGCGAGGCCGGCATCGGCCAGCGCCCGGTCGAAGGCCGCGCGGATCTTCGCCTTCTCCGCATCGTCGAACAGCTCGGCATAGACCACGCACCAAGCCCCATCGATGAAGCGATAGAGCTTGGTGCCGGTGGTCGGCATCAACCAGAGGCGGTCGAGCGCTGCGTCCGCAGGCAAGCGCGACGCGACCTGCTTTTCGAATTGTGGCCAGTCCCCGCCCGAGATCACCGCCACATCGGTAACGGCGAGCAACCGGGCGATGATCGCGGCCATATCCTCCGATAACGGGCGTTTGCTCTCCGCGAGCGTGCCGTCGAGGTCGAAAGCGACCAGCCACTTCATGCCGCGTTCCCCGCCGGGTCGCGGTAGGCGAGCAGCCGGAGCGCGTTGATGACGACGAGCAGTGTCGATCCCTCATGGACCGCCACCGCTGGCCCGATGCCGAGGCCGAGGATGGTGGCAGGCACGAGGAAGGCGACGACGCCCAGGCTGACGAACACGTTCTGACGGATGATGCCGCGCGTATGACGGCTCAGGCCGACCGCGAACGGCAAGTGCGCCAGGTCGTCGGCCATCAGCGCTACGTCGGCCGTCTCGAGCGCTACGTCCGACCCCGCCGCGCCCATTGCGATGCCGACCGTGGCGCTCGCCATCGCGGGCGCGTCGTTCACGCCGTCGCCGACCATCGCGACCTTGTCCTCGCCGGCAAGCTTCTTGATTGCGGCCACCTTGTCTTCGGGCATGAGGTCGCCCCACGCCTCATCGATTCCGACATCGTTGGCGATCGCTTCGGCGACCTTCTGGTGATCGCCGGAGATCATTATCATCCGCGACACACCCATCTCGTGCAGCCGGCGCAGCGCGGTCTTGGCCGCTTCGCGGGGCGTGTCCATCAGGCCGATCGCGCCTAGGTCGCGGTCTCCCTTGCGGACGACCATCGTCGTGCGGCCGTTCTCGCGCAGCTTCGCGATCGCGTCCTGCGCCCCCTGCCCCAGCGCCGGTATGCCCTCGCCCCCAAACATCTCGGCCTTGCCGATCCACACCGTCTCGCCATCCACGCTCGCGGTGACGCCACGACCGGTCAGGCTCTTGAGGTCGCCAGCGGTGGGCAACGGGCGCCCATTCAGGCGTTCGCGGCCGTCGTTGACGATCGCTTGGGCCAGCGGGTGATCGCTCAGCGCCTCGACAGCGACGGCCAGCGACAGCAGCTCGCCTTCGTCGGTGCCGTCGACGGGCACGACATCGGTGATGCGCGGGCGCCCTTCGGTCAGCGTGCCGGTCTTGTCGAAGGCGATCGCCTTGAGCGATCCGAGGTTTTCGAGCGGCGCACCGCCCTTCACCAGCACACCGCCACGTGCCGCGCGCGCGACGCCGGACAGGACCGCGCTCGGCGTCGCGATCGCGAGCGCGCAAGGGCTCGCTGCGACCAGTACCGCCATCGCGCGATAGAAGCTGTCGCGGAACGGCTCGTCGATGACCACCCAGGCGAACAGCAGCAGCACCGACAGGATCAGGACGGCGGGCACGAAGATGCGCTCGAACCGATCGGTGAAGCGCTGCGTCGGCGACTTCTGCGTCTCCGCCTCGCTCACCATCTTCACCACCTTGGCGAGCGCGGACTCGTTGGATCGGCGCGTCACCTCGATCTCGATCGCGCCGCCGCCATTGATCGTGCCGGCAAAGACGCGGCTCTCCGCCTCGACCGCATCGGGCTTGGCGCGGGCGGCTGCCGCGTCCGCGACCGGCACCTTGTCGACCGGGATGCTCTCGCCGGTCACCGGGGCTTGGTTGATCGCGCTGGTGCCCGTGATGACGAAGCCGTCAGCAGGCAGGCGCTCGTTCGGGCGGACGATGGCGACATCCCCAACGACCATTTGCTCGACCGGGATTTCGCTGGTCTGGCCGTCGCGTCGCACGGTCGCGGTTTCGGGCGCGAGCTTCGCCAGCGCCTCGATCGCCTTCTTGGCGCGTCCCATCGCGTAATGCTCAAGCGCATGGCCAAGGCTGAACAGGAACAGCAGCAGCGCGCCTTCGGCCCATGCGCCCAGCGCAGCGGCGCCGGCGGCAGCAACCAACATCAGCGTGTCGATCTCGAACTTCTTCATCCGAAGGTTGTCGATCGCCTCGCGCAGCGTGAAGAACCCGCCGAAGAAATAGGCTGCGACATAGCAGGCCGTGGGCAGCCACTCCGGTGCGCCGGCAACCAGCCTTTCGATCGCATAGCCGATCCCCAGCAGCGCGCCGCAGGCAAGCGCGAAGATCAGCTCGGTATTGGGGCCGAGAAATTCGGCGTGGCTATGGTCGTGACCATCGCCGGGGCCGTGCTTCTCTTCGCCCGCGTCGTGGCCCCCGGGGCCGTGGTCGTGGCCGGCATGGTCATCGGCGGCGACCCGCTTGCCAACCCTCACCTTCAGCTTGCGAAGAGCAGCGCGCACTTCCTCTTCTGTGGTCTCTCGGCGATCATATTCGACCCGGACCGACCCGCTGGTGCTGGCGCTTGCCTGTACCACCCCGGGCAACGCGCATAGCGCATCGCTGACCGTGCGCGCCCGCCGTTCGTGACTGATCCCCGTCACCTGCCAGATCGCATGACCGTAGCGTTCAGTGATTTCGGCACCTGCGGCCCGCACCATTTCACGCAATCGCGGCAGCGGTAGCTTGGCGGCGTCGAAATGGATGCACAGGGCCGCCGGCGTGTCGCCATCGAGGCAGATCACATGCGCCCGCTCGACGCCTTCGCGCTTTGACAGGGTTGATACGAGACGGTCCAGGCAAGCGTCGGCCGCGTCAGGAAGGTCCGGCAACAATACTGGAATATCGAGTTCGAGCTTGTCGTTCATGACGACCTCCTTTCGCTTTTCTTGGTTTCGGCGCGCGCGTCGCGCAGGATTTCGACACCGCCCTTGATGGCGATGATGGCGGTAGCGAAGCCGACCAGAAGGTCCGGCCAGTTGGTGCCCAGCCACAGCACCAGCACGCCCGCGATCAGGATGCCGCCATTGGAAATGAAGTCATTGAAGCTGAAGGTGGTGGCGGCCCGTAGGTTAACGTCCGGATCCTTGAGCCGCTGGAGCAGCCGCAGGCAGAGGTAGTTTACGACGCCGGCGATCGCCGACATGACCATCATGGTCGGTCCGATCGGCTCGCTCCCCTGCACATAGCGTCGCCCGACATCGATCAGGATGCCGCCCGCAAAGATCAGCAGCATTACCCCCGATGCGATCGCGGCGCGCGTCTTCCACGTCTTACCGTGGGTCAGCGCGACGAGGCTGAGAGCGTAAACGGCGGTGTCGGACAGATTGTCGACGCCGTTGGCGATGAGCGCACTTGAATCGGCGAACGCGCCGGATACGAAAAAGCCCGCTGCGATTGCTGCGTTCAGCAGCAGCACGATCCAGAGCGTGCGACGCTCCTGCGTGCCCGCGTTGTCGTTGCTCGCATTCATCCCATGATCTCCTCGAGCGTCAGGAGGGCGAGGAACCCTACGAAGAACATCGAGCTGATGAGCGGGGTGTCAGGCTTCTCGTGCGCCTCAACCAGCAGCTCTTCCGTGACGAGGTAGAGCAGCGCCATCAGCCCAAAGCTCAGGAAGCCAGCGACCATTACCGGCGAGAGCGTGGCGACAGGAACGGCAGCGAGCGCGCCGATCGGCAGCAGCAGCGCCAATGCCGAGACGATCACGATGATGCGCAGGCGCGAGCGATAGGTTTCCGCCAGCTCGTTGGTCAGTGTCAGACCCAGGAAGAGCACTTCGAGTGTCAGCGCGATCGTCAGCAGAAATCCCGCCTTCTCGCCCGCGACGAACGCAAGGCCGAGCACCAGGCCATCGACCAGGATGTCGATGCCGATCGCGGCGAGCAGCGCCATCGGCCCCTTGAAGCGGGCCTCGAAAGCCTTGAGACCCAGCATCGTTACGACGCCCGCCGCCCCGCCGATCAACGTCGCGCTGGGCGAAGCCTCATGCTTGACCTGCGGCAGGATTTCAGTCGCTGCCGCCGCGAACACGACGCCGGCAGCAAGATGCTGTAGCCCCGCCACGAGGCCAGGATTTAACTTTGTGCGGCTCGCGATGATCGCGCCGAGCACGACCGCCAACACAGGCGCAAGCGTGTAGAGCAATGCCTGCATATCCTATGATTCCTCCGGTGTTCGATGACAGACGCGGATCTTCCCGCGCTGCGTGAAGGCGATCGACCCGCCCGCCACGACTGCCCGCGACTGGTCGCCGCGAAATTCTTCGCCGGTCCGTTGCGCGTGCAGGATCTCGGTTCTGCCCTTGGGCAGCCAGGTGACACCCATCTTCAGGCCGTCGTCGATGAAGTCGACATCGGCGCGCGATCCATCGTCGCAATACATGATGCGCTGCGCGATCAATCGAGGCGTCAGATGCTTTTCATGCGCCGGCTCGGCCGGTTGGCTTGGAGCGGGGTTGCACGCCCCTACGACCATACCCGCGAACAGAACGGCGCCGATGCGCGCGGCTGTCAGGCCAGGCAGGTGCCGCAAGGCGCGCACCGCCCTCACCACAGCACGCCGTGATCGGGCGTCAGCGGCTCAGGGGCCGGTAGTCCCGCCGTCTGAAGAAGGTCGATCTCGATCGTGCGGCACATGGCCGTGAGCGGGACATCGTGGACGCTATTGGCGAACGGATCGGTCAGATCCTCGCCGATGCTCAGCACCGCGAGGAAGACGAGTCCGATCAGCGTCGATCCGATCGGCGTGGCAAGGCCCAGGGATTCGACCAGCGCGATCGGAAGCAGCACGCAGAACACGCGCGTGAAGAGGTTCGGGAAAAACCGAAAGCCATTGGGCAGCGGCGTGTTCTTGATCCGCTCCATGCCACCCTGCGCATTGGCGATGTCGATCAGGACGCGCTCTACAGTTGCCTGCTGGATCTCGGTGATCCGACCTTCCGCGAGCGCGTCGGCGTAATTGCCCGATATGTCCTCCAAGAGCGCGTTGGCAGGGTTCAGGCGAGCGACCGCCATATCGGCGACGTCCGTTCCGGCGATCCGGGCAATGTCTTCATAGGGCGACTGTCGGCGAAGCTGGCAGCGCATCGAGTGCGCGAAGGCGATCTGCCGCAGGATGATGTTGTGCCGCGTCTCACTGCCCTCGGGTTCCCCCTTGGTCAGGCTGCGTGTGATCCTGGCCAGGCTGCGCGACGCATTGATGAGCGCGCCCCAAAGGGTTCGCGCTTCCCACCAGCGCGCATAAGCTGCGTTGGTCCGAAACCCCATGAAGAGCGCGATGGCAGTGCCGAACAGCGCCGTCGGCAAAGGCGGTTCCTTGATCGGGGTCATCATGTGGAATGCCGTCACCGCCACGTCCCACACGAACAGGATCGTGAGAGGCTTCCAAACCTCGATAATGATCTGCCTAAAACGTGGCCTCGCGCCGACTATCATATCAATTACGCCCTAAATCTCTTAGCAATCGTCATCCGATCGGCATGTTCATGATGTCCCGATAAGCGGACAGCAGCTTGTTCCGGACTTGCAGGGTCGCCTCGAAAGTAATGGATGCGCGGCTCTGGATGAGCGCGACGGTTGCAATGTCGGTGGTTTCGCCACGCTCATATGCTTCGGTGACGACATCCTCCTGCTCCTGGGTCTCGTTGACCTTCGCGACCACGGCATTGAGGGTGTCGGCAAAGTTCGACGCCGGAGCGGTCGGCGTCACGCCGGGCGGTGCCGTCGGCTGCGCCGCACGCAAAGCGCGGCTTCGCGCGATCACTTCGGCCCGAATGGCCATCACATTCGAGATCGACGTGTCAGACATCGTTTCTCTCCCGTTCCAGTGCGACGTGTCGGAAGACAGGACGGTTCATCGGGTGCCCTCCCGTTCGCAGATTCGGGTGCGGCCCTCGCCATCCACGACGGTGAGCTGCGACCCCTTGAAGGTCGCGGTGGCTGTCTCGCCGACATATTGGAGGCCCTGCGCTGGCGCGGTCAGCGTCATGGGCACGGCGCTGCTGGAGCGCCGCAAATCGATCTGCAGGCCGTTGTCCTTGTAGTCGACGAACAGCGGTTCCCCGTCGGAACAGCGATAGGGATGGCGCCCCATTTCCCCGGTCGCCACGGCGCTGTCGGACGAATGGATTTGCTGCTCCGTTGGCGGGGCTGGCGGCTTGCTTTCCGTGCAAGCCGCCAGGCCGACAACGAGGATGAGGGCGGGCAGTACCCGCTTCAACGGCATCATCGCGCCTTCCTCCTGTAGCGGGAGGGGACGCGCTGACGATTGATCCCACGGGCAGGCTGACCCACCCGCCAGCGCAGATAGGTTGCGAGGCGATCATCAGCCTCGATCATCAGGGACCGCAGACGACGCAACATCATCGCCGCGAACGGCAGAGACAGCGCCCCGCCCAGCGTGCAGCTATGTGTTAGCCTAGTGCCACCATCGTCCCCTGCCAGCTCGTACCGTTCTTCGAGCGTGAACAGATAAGGGATGCCGCAGGACCAAGCGAAGGCGCGCGGCTTATCGAATTGATCGACCCGGGCCGGCGTCCGAATTGGCCGGGTGATGCCCTGGATCGCGAAGGTACATTCCGTTTCGCCAAGCTGGCACGGGTTGTCGAGGAATACGAGCGGACTCCAAGCCCGACGATGATCCGGATCGGTGATCGCCGACCAGATCCGCAGTGGCCCGCCGTGAAGCATTGAGCTGGTTATGGTGCGAGGCATATCCCCATCTCCCAGAGATGAGCGGGGCGATCGCGGATCGCCCCGCGCACCCATCAGGCCAAGTTGTTCACGAAGGTCTGACCGTGGTCGTCCCCTTCATGCTCCTCATTGTAGTGCTCGGGCTTCTCGATCACTTTCTGCCCGAACCGGGCGTAGAGCGTCGGCAGCACGAACAGCGTCAGCAGCGTCGCCGAGATCAGGCCGCCGATGACGACGGTCGCCAATGGCTTCTGCACCTCCGCGCCCGCCCCCTCGCCAAGCGCCATCGGCACGAAGCCGAGGCTTGCGACGAGCGCGGTCATGACGACGGGCCGCAGACGCTGCATTGCGCCGACATGGGCCGCCTCCTCGCGCGATAGCCCCGACCGGATCAGATCCTGGATTGAGCTGACCATGACGAGGCCGTTGAGGACCGCGATGCCCGACAGGGCGATGAAGCCCACCGCCGCCGAGATCGAAAAGTCCATGCCGCGCAGGAAGAGCAGCAGAACGCCGCCCACCAGCGCGAATGGCACGCCGGTGAAGACGATCGCGGCATCGCGGACCGATCCCAATGCGCCATAAAGCAGCAACAGGATCAGGATGAAGCAGGCCGGAATGACCAGCTTCAGCCGCTCGCTCGCCGATTGCAGGTTCTCGAACTGACCGCCCCATTCGAGATAGGCACCGGCAGGCAGCCGGACCTGGCTGCCGATCGCCGCCTGCGCGTCTGCAACGACGCTACCGACATCGCGACCACGCACGTTGGCTTGCACCACCACGCGCCGCTTCCCGTTTTCGCGGCTGATCTGATTGGGACCGTCGACGACCTTGATGTCAGCGACACTGGACAGCGGCACATAGCCGCCGCCTGCCACCGGCACCTGCACCTGCTGGAGCAGGCCGATGTCGGCGCGCTGCGCCTCCGACAGGCGGATCACCACCGGGAAGCGACGGTCGCCCTCGAAGATCTGGCCCGATGTTCGCCCGCCGATCGTCGCAGTCACGGTGTCCTGCACATCCTGAGCCGTAACGCCCAACCGCGCCATCGCGTCGCGGTTGACGCGAATGTCGAGCATGGGAAGACCGGTCGTCTGCTCCACCTTCACGTCCGCTGCGCCTTGCGTTCTGCGCAGCACCGCCGCGATTTGCTCGGCCGTCCGGTTCATCTGGTTGAAGTCGTCCCCGAACACCTTCACCGCGATGTCGCCGCGCACGCCGGCGATCAGCTCGTTGAAGCGCATCTGGATGGGCTGGGTGATCTCGTAGGCATTTCCCGGAATCTTCGCGAGATTACCCTCGATCCGGCTGACCAGCTCCTCCTTGGGAAGCTCAGGATCCGGCCAATCCTTGCGCGGCTTCAGGATGACGAACATGTCGGTCGCGTTCGGCGGCATCGGGTCGGCCGCCAGCTCGGCGGTGCCCGTCTTGGAATAGACGAATTGCACCTCCGGCTGCTTCGACATCATCCGCTCGATCGGCACCTGCATCGCCTGGCTCTGCTGGACCGACGTTGCCGGAATGCGGAGCGACTGGATCAGCAAATCGCCTTCGTCGAGCTGCGGCAGGAACACCGAGCCGAGCGTAGTGAAAGCAAGCGCCGCCACCACAAGGCTTCCCACACCCGCACCGATCGTCAGCGTCGGGCGCTTCATGGCCCGGTCGAGACCGGGTTCGTAGCGCTTCTTCAGCCACGTGATGATGCGGCCGTCCTTCTCCTCGACCTTCTTCGACAGCCAGATCGCAATCATCGCCGGCACGAAGGTGAGAGAGAGGATGAAGGCGAAGGCGAGCGCGATGATGACGGTCAGCGCCATCGGTCCGAACGTTTTACCCTCCACGCCGGTCAGCGTGAGCAGCGGTACGTAGACGAGGATGATGATTGCCTGCCCGTAAACCGAGGGGCGGATCATCTCGCGAGCGGCGGCTGCCACGGTCGCAAGCCGTTCCTTGACGGTCAGCAAGCGACCTTCATGATGCTGTTGTTCGGCAAGCCGCCTCAGCGCGTTTTCAACGATGATGACGGCGCCGTCGACGATCAGACCGAAGTCCAAAGCCCCAAGGCTCATCAGATTGGCCGAGACCCCAGCGCGCAGCATACCAAAGCCTGTCAGCATCATGGTGATCGGGATGACCAACGCCGCGATCAGGGCCGCACGGAAGTTGCCGAGCAGCAGGAAGAGCACGACGATGACCAGCACCGCGCCTTCGGACAGGTTTTTCGCGACCGTCTTGATCGTCGAATTGACCAGCTCGGTGCGGTTCAGCACCGGCTGAATTACGACGTCAGGAGGCAGCGAAGCGTTGATCGTCTTCAGTTTCTCAGCGACCGCGGTCGACACGATGCGGCTGTTCTCGCCGATCCGCATGATCGCCGTGCCGACGACGACTTCGGTACCGTTCTCCGATGCCGAACCCATGCGGATCGCCTGACCCGTCTTCACAGTCGCAACTTGTTCGACCGTGATCGGCACGCCGTTACGTGTCGCGATCACGGTCCTGGCCAACTCGCTGGCATTGCGAACGAGCGCATCCGAGCGAACAGCCAGACCTTCGCCATTGCGATTGACGAAGCCACCGCCGACGCTGGTGTTATTGCGCTCCAGCGCATTTCCCAGGTCCGTCAGCGTGATGCCGAGCGAGGCCAGCTTCTGCACGTCGGGCACGACGAGGAACTGCTTGGCGTAACCGCCAATCGAGTCGACACCGGCGAGGCCCGGTGTGGTCTTCAGAAGCGGCGTCACGATCCAGTCCTGCGCGGTGCGCAGGTAGGTCGCCTTGTCCTCTTCGGTCGTCAGTCGCTCGCCCTCTGGCGTGATGTAGCTGCCATCGGGCTGTTGGCCCGGTTCACCGGGCTTGTGCTTGTCGTCCTCGCGATGATCGAGACGAACGGTGTACATGTACACCTCGCCCAGGCCTGTCGCGATCGGACCCATTTCAGGGTTCACGCCGTCGGGCAGATTCTCTTGCACGCCCCGCAGACGCTCGCCCACCTGCTGGCGGGCGAAATAGATGTCCGTCGCGTCCGAAAAGACCGCCGTGATCTGCGCGAAGCCGTTGCGGCTCAACGAGCGCGTATATTCCAGGCCGGGGGTGCCGGCGAGCGCGGTTTCGATTGGAAACGACACCTGCTTCTCGACCAGCTCGGGCGAGAGGGCAGGCGCGCGGACGTTGATCTGGACCTGATTGTTGGTGATGTCCGGCACCGCGTCGATCGGTAGCCGGTAGAGGGAAAACGCGCCGATGGCGGCGACGATGACGGTGAGGAGCAGGACTAGCCAGCGCTTCTCGACCGCCCAGGTTACGATACGGGCGATCATGGCTTAATCCTCGTGGCTCGCTTCGCCCTTGCCGATCTCGGCCTTGAGCGTGAAACTTCCGGTGGTGGCGATCTGTTCGTTGCCGGTCAGGCCCGACCGGACGATCACCGTGTCGCCCGACGCATCGCCGAGCTGGACCGGGGTCGCCTTGAAGCCGGTGGGCGTGCGCACGAACACGACCGACTTGCCCTCGAAACTCTGGACCGCCGTCGTCGGCACGCGGACCGCCCCGCTCCCGCCGCTGCCCGTGAGCTGCACGGCTGCCGTCACAGGCTCGCCGACCCGCCATTCGCCACCGCGATTGTCGAGGGTGGCGAGCGCAGGCACGAGCCGCGTCTGCGGATCAAGCGCCGGCGACACGAAGGTCACGCGGGCGGTCGCCTGACGGCCTGCCGCCTTCACCAGCACCGTATTGCCGGGACGCACCCGGCCCGCATCCTCGGGCTTGAGATTAAGCGCGATCGACACCTGGCTCAGGTTGGCGATGCGATAGAGTTCGGCATCCGCCGCGACCGTTTGTCCCAGCGTCACGGGGCGCGCAATGATCTGGCCCGAGATCGGCGCGGCAATGCCGAGCCGGTTGAGCCCGCCGCCGCCGACACCCGCCGCCGAAACCATGCTCTGCGCCTGCGTCAGGGCGATCCGCGCCTCCGTCGCCGCTGTGCGGGCGGCGATCAGATCCTGTTCAGGGGAGACTCTCTGCGCGAACAGCCGCTGTTCGCGCGCGAGGTTCGAATTAGCGAGCTGAAGCCGCGCCCGCGCCGCCTCGACCTCGCCCTTGATCTGCGCCGCCTCGCGGCTTTCGATGACCGCAATGGTCTGGCCGCGTCCGACCGATTGGCCGAGGTTACGGGTGAGCGCGACCACGCGTCCCGCAATTGCGGCCGAGACGACCTGCGTTCCCTGTGGGTCGCCCTCGATGATCGCGGGCAGCTCGATCGTCCCGGCCCCGCCGATGATCGGCCGTCCGACCTGGACGCCCGCTGTGGCGATCTGGTCGGCACCCAATGTGACGACGCCTTCACCGGCATGACCGCCTTCAGCACCGCCCTTTTCCGTGCCCGCTGCCGTCTCATTGGCAGCTGCGCCTTCGGCAGTTGCCTCGTTTCCGCCATCCTTGCCGCCGCAGGCAGCCAAGAGCAGGGCGAGCGACGCCGCGCCCGCGAGATAAAAGCTCTTCATCACTGATTCCCCCCATTGGGCGCACGAGCGGTCAGTCGCTCCACTTGCGCGCGGGCATTCTGGTAATTGGCAAGCGCGTCGATCGCGGCGACCCGCGTTTCGGCGAGCGTGCGTTCAGCATCGAGCAATTCGAGCTGGCCGAACTTGCCCTCGCGATAGCCGATCCGCGCGATGCGGGCGGCCTCCTGTGCAGCCGCCAGCGCCGGCCCCGACGCCGCACGAGCCGTCGTTGCGGCATTGGCCGCCTGCGCCTGCGCGTCCGTGATCGCCTGTTCGATGTCGAGCGCGGTCACGCGGCGCTGCGCATCCGCCTGGGTCCGCTGCGCGGTCGCCTGCGCAATCGCGGCGCGACCATTGTTGAACACCGGGATCGGGATCGACACGCTGAACACCGCCGCCATGTCGTTGGTCGCTTCCAGGCGGCGGATCGACGGCCCGACGTTCAGGTCAGGCACGCGATTGGCGCGCGCGAGCCGCACGCCGGCTTCGGCAATGGAGAAATCCGCGTTGGCTGCCGCCAGCGCGAGTGTGCCGGTCGTGTTGACCGGTGCCAACGGCCCATAGACGTTCACATCGGGAAGGCGATCGAGCAGCGTGTCATCGAGCAGGCCGTCGATCGGCCGTCCGATCCGACGCGCCAGATTGGCGCGGGCCGCCTCGGCCAAGCGAAGCTGCCGCTCCACATTGGCGTCGGCATTGATACGCGCGACATCCGCGCGCTGTTGCTCGAGTGGCGATGCCCGCCCTGCCTGCACGCGAACGCTCGCGGCCCGCAGCGCATCGCTGGCGATCCGGGCCTGATCGCGGGCTGTCATTACCCGGCGATCGGCCGCGACCGCTTCGACATAGAGCTGCGTTACCTGAAGCCGGACATCCGCCGCGATGATCGCGGCCTGGATCTCGGCCCGGGACAATTGCGCATTGGCGACCGCGACGCGGGCGCCGCGCTTGCCGCCTAGCTCGATCGGGATCGCAAAGCCGACCGTGGTTTCCGCGCTGCGGACCCCCCGATACGGCCCGGAGCCGATGACATTCTCGACTTGGCCTTGAACCACCGGATTGGGCCGCAAGCCGGCGACTGTGCGACCTGCACGGGCCGCGTCGATTCCAGCTGTCGCCGCTTCCGCAGCAGGGGCCGAACCGCCCGCTGCACTGACCGCTTGGTCAAGCGTGTAGACCGGCGCATCCTGCGCAACAGGCGCGGACGGTCCGACCTGCGCCTGCGCCATCGTGGCGCAAGACGCTGCGGCCAGCATGGCCGCGAGGATACGATTCATGAAAATAGGACTCCTGACGATGATCGACAGGGGCGCGCCAACGCACGCCCAAATCGGACGTCAGGCTTGGGGGGGCCTCAAATGGACCATGCCGGTGCGGCCGTCGAGCGACGCAGAGGCGGAGATTGTCGGCTTGGGCACTGTGAGGACGGGGGTATATTCCATCGTCGTGCGCGCAGGCGCGCCGACGTCGTGTCCGTGACAATAATTGTGATGATGCGGGACATTCTTGTCCGAGTCCGATGGCACCTGATCGATGTCACCGGCGGTATGGACCGTGAACTCAACGCCCGCGATGCTTCCCCCCGCCAGATCGGCGGCATGGGCCATGCCGGAGAAGCTGGTCAGGACCAGCATCAGGCATGTCAGGAAAGGCAAAAAGGCTCGCACTAGCTTGCCTCTATCACGGAAGGGTTTTCATGTCATTGCACTAATTCGAACCAAGGGTCACTGAGCCGGAACCCGAGCGGGATCGGTCGCGCCCGTTCCAGGCGAACCCGACCGCAATGGCGACCGCCATCAGGAGTTGCGCCAGCACCGATTGCCAAGTGGGAAACACGCCGAGCATCGACAGCCGTGGCACGTCCGCGAGCGGTGCGATGTTGATAAGGCCGGCTTCCTGGAGCGCGGCGACGCCTTTACCCGCCAGCACGACGGTCAGGACCGCCATGAGCCAGGAGCTATAGCGGAAGAACTGCGCGATCGGCAGCTTGCGACTGTAGCGAAGCATGGCCCAAGCGATCAGGCTGAGCAGTCCAATCGCCGACCCGGCCCCCGCGAGAAGCATCCCGTTGTCACCTTGCGCCGAAAGCGCGGCATAGAACAGGATCGTCTCGAAGACCTCGCGATAAACTACGACGAACGCCAGCCCGAACAGGAACCAGCCCGACCCGCCCGAGAGCGCCCGCGACATCTTCTCGCGAATATAGCGCTGCCACTGATCGGCCTGCGCCTTGCCGTGCATCCAAATCCCGACCGAGAGCAGCACGACCGCGGCGAACAGCGAGCCAAACCCTTCCGTCAGCTCCCGGCTCGCACCGCTGATCCCGATCGCATAGGTGGCGACCGCCCAGGTGATCCCGCCCGCGATGATCGCGCTGACCCAGCCGCCATGCACGTACCGCAGCGCCTCGCCGCGCTCGGCTTTACGCAGGAACGCGATCATGGCGACAACGATGAGCAGGGCTTCGAGCCCTTCACGCAGCAGGATCGTGAACGCGCCCAGGAACGTGGACGCTTCGGTGGCGGCATCAGGCGCGAGCGCCGCTTCCGCATCGTCGAAAAGGCCGCCCAGTACTGCGACCTTCTCCGCGAGATCATCGGGCGACGCGCCCCGGTCGATCGAGGCGCGGAACTCCCCCATCGCGCCCTCGATTCGACCCATCAGCGTCGCGTCGCGCGCGGTGAGTGTTGGCTCGATCGGCTCGAACCCATCGAGATAGGCCGACAGCGCCAGCTCTTTCGCCATGCGCGCATCGCCGCGCCGCGCAGCCGCCACGCTTTCGGCGAGTTTGGCGCGGGCGACCGCGAGCGAGCCGGGAGCCTGTTGTATCACCTGTTCGGGATGACGACGCAGGAACGCGAGCACGGCGTCAGCCTTGGCGTCGCCGATCGCCGCGCCGAGCGCGGCCGGGGTGAGCGCGACCAGGGTTTTCAGGTCCGGAATGCGCCGGCGAAGGGTCGGGTCGGATTTCCAAAGCCGCTCGCCTTCGCGCGCCTGCGCATCCGTGAAGGCGAAGCTCCCGGCTCGGAATGCTAACGCCCAGCGCTGATCGTTGGGCAGATCGGCGAAGCTCTGCATCGCGGTCCCGTCGATGCCTTGCGTCACCACCTGATAGAGCGCGAACACGCTGCGCTGGCGCGCGCGCTCGGCATCGGTGAAAGCAATCGGGGGCGTAGCGAGCTTGGCGGCGTCAGGGCCACGGCCGTTGCCCGTCATCCCGTGGCAGGACGCGCAGGATTGTCGGAACAGTGCATCGCTGGAGACGAGGTTCGGAGCCTTATCGGGCGCGAGCGGCACCGGGTAGGCGCGCAGCAGATCGGCCGCGAGCCCGTGCGCCAGTGTTGCCACCTGTTCAGTCGATCCCTTTTCCGCGATTACCGCTTGGAGGTTGGCGGCCCGCTGAATGAGGGCTTGGCGCTCCGGCTTCGCCGGCAGGCCTTGAAGCCGTGTCGAGACCGACGCGGCAAACTCATTCATTTCGGCGTATTCCGACGCGCTCTTGATCCGACCGTTCGCGACCGCGCCTCCATAATCGACGGCCATATAGTCGAGCAGCCGCCATGCGGTTTGCACGTCGCCGGGTTCGGCGAATGCCGCAGCAGGGATCAGCAGCGCAGCGAGCGCGGCGAGCAGCCGCAGCGAGAGCATTGCCCGGATCAAGGTGAGCAGACGCACTACCGCTCTCCCAGTTCGCGCCGAGCGCCAGTGACGATTTCATAAGCGGAGTGGAGGAACAGGAGGGCGATGAGGCCGGCGACGGCGAGGTCCGGCCAGGCGCTTCCTGTCCACGCCACCAGACCGGCCGCGGCGATCACCGCGACATTGGCGAGCGCGTCGTTGCGGCTGAACAGCCAGATCGCGCGAACATTGGCGTCCCCTTCCCGGAAACGCGCAAGCACCAAGGCGGACACGACATTGATCGCGAGCGCGACAACGCCGATTGTGCCCATCAGTTCGGCATCCGGCGCGGTTGCGTTCAGGGCGCGCCAAATCGCGAAACCGATTACGCCCACGCCAAGCGCACCGAGAAACAACCCCTGCGTCAGCGCGACCTTTGCCCTCGCCCGTGCGGACCAGGCAAGCGCGAGAAGACCGATAAGGCTGATCGACCCGTCCCCGAGAAAATCGAGGGAATCCGCTTTCAGCGCTTGGCTATCGGCGATGAACCCGCCGAACAGCTCGGCGACTCCGAAGCCGAGGTTGAGCACCACGACGGTCAGCAGCGCACGGCGATAGGCCGGATCGGTTTGCGCGCGCGCGGGCTCCCCGTGGCACCCGCAGCTTTCGGTAGAAGCATTCATGCGGCCTTCCTTACCACCTCCAGTCGCTGTAGAAGCAAGCGAAATGTGCGACACGTTCGCATAAGCAAGGATGGCATGATGAAGCCGGTGATGATTGGGCAGCTCGCCAGCGAGACCTCGACGAAGGTGACGACGATCCGCTTTTATGAGTCGATCGGGTTGCTCCGATCCGCCCCTCGCACGGCGTCGGGTCGCAGAACCTACGATGCCAGTGACATTGAGCGTTTGCACTTCATCCGCAACGGTCGCCGGCTTGGCTTCTCCGTCGACGAGATCCGTTCGTTGATGGGGCTGGCGCAGAACCCGGACCAGGATTGTGGTGCCGCCTCAGCTATCGCTGCTCAGCACCTCAAGGATGTGGAGGAGAGACTGGCGCAACTCGCGGTGTTGCGGGATGAGTTGGCAATGCTCAGCCAGAGCTGCACCAAGGCGCGCATGGCCGATTGTCGGATCATGAAGGCGATCGGCAAAGGCCACCCTCAAGCCGATCAATAATAATCGGCCAGCCTGAGCTCGCGCACATCACCCGAGGCCATCGTCAGCTTTACGAGGGTGCCAGCAGGCCGGGAGCGCACTTGCCAGAGCTCCCCACGCGTATAGTTCGCATCGATCGAATGGCCGTTCACCGCCACGATCCGGTCGCCGACCGCCCAGCCAGCCTTTTCCGCGGGACTGTTCGCCGCCACATGAACAACGGTGAGCGCCGTTGGTGAGGCTGCGAGGCCAAGGCCGCTACGGTCCTTCAGCATCGGCAGGCGACGACGAGGACCGAGTGGCCGGAGCCACACGAATCCGGCGGTCACGTCGAACACCACGTCGAATTGAGCGATCAGCGGTAGGCCGACATTGCCAACCGTGCTGGTGGAGAGCCAAGCTCTCATCCCGAGTGTGGGGACGTTCGAGACGCCAAGCCCTTCGATGTTGATGTTCTGGATCGTGAAAGCATCGTTGATACGCACACCATCGACGCCGCCGATCGCCGCGGTCGAGACGAGCTTCCCGTTCAACAGCCCTTGATCGCGGGCATAGGCCGACGAGAGCATCAGCGCGGCCGAGCTGCCAAGATCGATCATCAAGGGCACGGGAGACAGGCCCTCGACGGAGGCCCGGATGAACAGCTCCTGCTTGGCACCGCGTCCGAGCGCGACAGCGCGCCAGTCGGGGCCGGCGAGAAACGTGCCTGACTTGACGACCGCCATACGCCTGTTCGCGAAATCGAGCGCGATGCAGCTGCCCGTGAACATATCGGCACCGAGGAGAACGTCGATCGGTCGTCCGAAGGCCGCCGACACTGAACTCAGATCACCAACAACGGCAAAGGGTAAGCGACGGGTTTCGCGGGCGAGCTGTACGTCGATGTCGCGGACCAGCAGCACCGGGGCCTTGGCGCTCAGCCCGCTAATCATGCGCCGCTCACCATTGTTCAAGCCGAGCTTCGCCGCGAGCGCCGTGCTCATGATCGACGCGCCGCTGCCACTGTCGAGCACCGCCCGCGCCGGCACTCCGCGCACTTGTGCCGAAACAAGGAGGGTATCACCCGTGCCGACTTCCAGCGGCTCCCATTCGAGGTGAGCCGCGCCGAAGTTCCACGAGGCCGCAGACCGGGAAGTCTGTCGCGCGAGCGTTGGAGAACCGAGCACCAAGCCGGTTCCACAGGCCACCAACCGCGCCACTAATGAGCGTCGAGACATACCGATTGCTTCAACACGGGCCGTCAAAAAGCCACCTCCAGCCCCCCGTCCGCAGGAGAGCAAATTGCGGTTACATGCTCTAGCAACTGGAGGAGCAAGGGTTTTTGAAGCGCCCGAAATGCTATCCTGTTCAAATGCCCTCTCGAAAATGAGCAGTTGAGGCAGGTCAGGAACCGGTCGAATAAGACCGAAGTAGGCAATTTCGCTTGCGCGACCTTGGCGAGCAGGACCCCAGTTCACGAAGAAACGTGAAGCTATCGCCTCACCCGCAGCAGCCCGCCACAGTCCCGTTTGCTTTCGCTTCCTGGATCGGAGGGCATGGGACATCGCCAAATGAGCAGAACACGCAGCAGTCGCCAGCCAGGGGCCGCAGCACCACCGCGCAATGCCGGCAATCATAGAAGAATTGGCAGGCGTTGGTGGGCATCCTTTCGGTGGCCACCCCGCCGCATTTGGGACAGGTCAGGGTTGAGGTGAGCTGCATCAGGAAAGCGCGTTCATCAGCGGCGCTTCTAGGAGGTCCCAGGCGAACGCGATAAGCGTCAGAACCGTTCCAATCGCGAGCAGGATAGGTGTCGCGCGCGAGGGCAGCGGCATTGTGCAGGACCGGTCCCCAGCACAGGACCTCCGCCGCTGCGCGTAGGCCCACCACCCAGCAGCCAAGCCGATGAGGGAGGTCGCCGTTAGCGGCCACCGTAGTGGTATCAGCGCGGCGAAGTTGCTGGACAGGCCCGCCCCCAGGCCGAGCGCCGCGAGTGCGAGGGGCAGGACGCAGCATGACGCCGCAGCTAGAACAGCGGCTAAGCTCGCAAGCGCGCCGAGGGCGGATAGCCCCGTGTCGGCGCGACGTCGTGACGTTGGTGCGCCTAGGGGTTCACGCGGGATGGTCTCTTGGTTCATCTATCGCCTCTAGCGGGTTAGCCCGTTATGCATCCTGTAGTGACTACAGGAGCAAGCAATATATGCGCGTTGAGGAAAGCATCACGATCGGCGAGCTGTCTCGCCGGACTGGCGTGAATATCGAGACGATCCGGTACTTCGAGCGCGTTGGTGTTCTCGCAACGCCACCCCGCACAAGCGGCGGGCGGCGGGTATATGGGACCGGTCACGTCCGCGCACTTGGGTTCGTCCGTCGCGCGCGCGAACTCGGCTTCTCCCCGGCCGAGGTGCGCGCGATCCTGTCTCTTGGCGGTTCTGCGCAGGCGTCATGCAGTGAGGTCCGCGAGATCGCGGCTCACCATCTAGAGCGTGTGCGCGCTAAGATGGAGGATCTGGCGCAACTAGAAAGCCTGCTGGCTGCGACCATCGACCGTTGCGAAGGCGACGGGGCGGCGAGGTGCGCCGTGATCGACTTGCTGAACCAACATTCGACTGCGTAGATGTCGCATCGCACCCCGTACTCGCGCAAACGGTCGATAACGGAGCCGATCACCATCACCACGGCACGCGGCCCTAGCCACCTATGTGGACGTTGCGCATCACGAAGCCGCTTTTCGGAAGCGCTGGCAGCCTGGCGAAATCGATGCTCAGGTCTTGGTCCGGTACGTCATAGCGCATCGCGTTGACGAGGAGGTGTGCCGCCACCTTCATGATCGCGAGGACGATCCATTCGCCGGGACAGCGATGGCCGAGATAGTGATCGCCGCCGCCCTGCGGAATGAAGTTGAAGGAGTCTTCGTCCCAAGCCCTGAAACGCTCAGGGCGAAACTCCTGGGGGTCGGCCCAGGTCGCTGCGTCGTGATTGCTCCCATAAAGGTCTAGCACCACTTGACGCCCTTCCGGAAAGGCCATCCCCTCCCACTCGAAATCTTGGCTCGCGCGCGCCACCACAGCGGGAAAGAAGGGATAGAATCGGCGGACCTCTTGGACGAAGAGCTCGGCATAGTCCGGCTGCTGAACCAAGGCCGCCCTGATCCCTGAACAGGTTTGCAGCGCGTGGGCGACGAAGGTGATGTACACTGCGATCGCGACGGTCGGGCGAAGGACATTTACCAGTTCGACCGCTGCGACGTGCGGCGAAAGAAGATCGTCGTGCCGGTCGCGATGCCAGGCTATCGCGTAAGCCGCGGTCCCCGAGCCCGAGCCGATGCTCCCGGCCCGAATGCCTTCAATGATCCGCTTCGCCCATGCGTCGACGCGACGACGGGCCAGCCGTGACCAAAGATGCCTTGGGCTCGCCGAGCCGGCGGCGTCGAACAGCGCCCGCAGCTCGCCCGCGCGGTTGCCGGCTTCATCGTCCGGAAGAGGAACTCCCGCCCAAGCGCATACCGCTCGCGTCAGCGGCTCATGCAACTCGTCATAGAAGACGATCTCTCCTTTGCGCGTCCAGCCCGGCACCGCCCTGCGCCACTCGGCCTCGAACAATTGCGCCAGCGCCCGCACGCGCTCTGGTGTCATCAGGCCCATGAACATCTGCTTGCGGTGCCGATGGGTCTCGCCGTCCAGACCCTGAACGCCGCCTTGGCCCAGCAGTGTCTTCTGAATAGCGACCGGCATGGCACCTTCGCGCTCGAAGCGGGTCGTATCGTAGAAGATTTCGGCGGCCTTGGCCCCCTTAAGGCAGTTGGTCTTTTTCAGCAGGAAACGGGATTCAAAAGCGTTTGCGCCTAGGCGCTGGCACTGCCTGGAGATGAACCGATAGGGATCGGCGAGGAGAGAAAGGGTTTCGTCCGGGCCTTTCGTGTGTGGTGTCTTAGGCATGACCGGTCCGGTGATTGTTGGGTCTCCTTTGATTAACTCGGAGGAATATCACGGGTTGCAGGCTCACGACAGGTGACGAACGAGGACGATCAGGGCGGAGCAGGCGCGGCCGAGGCGTTCGAGGCCATGCGCGGCGAGCTGGCGCTGCGCCGTGGAGGGCTTGGCGGCCGAGCGCGGCGATCGACATACCCGACCATACCGAGACGCTTGGCGTGCTCCAGCAGAACGTGAACACGGCAGGCGAGAACGTCGCGCGCATCGGCCAATTCCTGAAAGCGGCCCCGGCGCTGGCGATGACGCCGGAGCAGATGGCGCAGCGCATCGCCGCGGCGGGCAGCGCCGCCCGGCGCGAGGATCAGGCGGCGCTCGCCAAGGCGGGCGAGGACAAGGCCCGCATCATGGCCGATCTTCGCGCCATCGCCGGGTCCGCATGGACACGCGCCGACCAGAAGAATCGGCAGCTATGGTTTGCCCTGGGTGGGGTGGCGGCCGGCATCCTCGCATGGGCGATCGTGCCGGGCCTGGTCGCGCGCGAGATCGCACCGGCGAGCTGGCAATGGCCCGAGCGCATGGCGGCGCGGACGCTCGACTTGCCCCGCTGGGAAGCCGGGCAGCGTATGATCCAGAGCGCCAGTCCCACCGCGTTCCGCGCCATCGTCGGGGCCGACAGGATCGTGACGGCCAACCGCGCGGCGATCGAGGGGTGCGGCAAAGCCGCAGCGCGAAACGCGTGAAACGGTGCGACGCACGATCACGCTCAAGTGGAGTAAAAGTTAGCCGCGCAAGTTATTCAGCCAAGCGTTCGATGATCGGACAATCAGGCCGATCATCGCCATGACAGGCTTGGGCGAGCCCGGTAAGCGAGCGGCGCATGGCGTCCAAGACGCGGACCTTGCGGCCCAGTTCGGCAGCGCGGGCTTCCGCCAGCGTCTTCACTTCCGCGCTCGACCGATCGCGATCCGACCACAGCCCCAGCAGCGTGCGGATTTCCTCGATCGGGAACCCCAGGTCGCGCGCGTTGGCGATAAATCGCAGCCGATGAACGTCAGCGTCGGCGTAGTCCCGGTAGTTCCCGCGCCGTGGCGGCGCGGGCACCAAACCAATCTTTTCATAGTGGCGGATCATGCGTTGGGAGACGCCGCTGGCGTCCGACGCCGCTCCGATGTTCACAGCTTTACCGCGTTGAGCCGCAGTGCGTTCAGGACCACGGTGAAGGACGAGAGCGCCATCGCTGCACCGGCCAGCATCGGCGACAGCAGGATACCGGCAACCGGGTAAAGCACGCCGGCCGCAACCGGCACGCCGATTCCGTTGAACAAGAACGAGAAGAACAGGTTTTGGCGGATATTTCGCATCGTCGCGCGAGCGAGCTTGCGGGCGCGCACGATCGCCGAGAGATCGCCGCGCGTGAGCGTCATGCCGGCGCTTTCGATCGCCACGTCTGTTCCCGTTCCCATCGCCAAGCCGACATCCGCGGCGGCGAGCGCCGGGGCGTCGTTGATCCCATCGCCCGCCATTGCGACCCTTGCGCCGCTCGCTTTCAGCTCGCCGATGATACGCGCCTTGTCTTCCGGCAGCAGATCGGCGCGCACGTCATCAAGACCGCCCACGGCGCGCGCGACAGCATCGGCCGTCCCACGATTGTCGCCGGTGAGCATGACGACCCGCAGGCCCTCCTTGCGAAGCGCGGCAATAGCGTCGCGCGCCGATGCGCGCACCGGATCGGCGACTGCGAGCAGACCGGCGAGCGCCCCGTCGATCGCGACGAGGATGATGCCCGCGCCTTCGCCACGGTGACGATCGGCCGCGGCGTCGACCGGCTTGAGATCAGCGCCGATCCGGCTCATTTGCACCGCATTACCAATCACGACCGAGCGGCCGCCCACCGTGGCGCTGACACCCAGCCCGGTTTGCGAGGCAAAGTCCGCGACTGTGCCGAGCTGCAATCCTCGTTCTTTGGCGGCAACGACGATTGCGTGCGCGAGCGGATGTTCGGATTGGCCTTCGACGGCCGCGGCAAGCGCGAGCATGTCGTTCTCTCCGACCGCGCTGACCGTCTCGACCGCGATCAGCTTGGGCTTGCCTTCCGTGAGCGTACCCGTCTTGTCGATGACAAGGGTATCGACCTTTTCCAGCCCCTGTAAGGCTTCCGCGTTCTTCACCAGCACGCCGGCCTGAGCGCCGCGTCCCGTGCCGACCATGATCGACATGGGCGTGGCGAGCCCGAGCGCGCACGGGCAGGCGATCACCAGCACTGCGATGGCGTTAAGCAGGGCATGGCCCATGCGCGGCTCAGGGCCGACCAGCGACCAAGTGATGAAGGTCGCAATCGAGATCAGCACGACGAGCGGCACGAACCATCCTGAAACCCGATCGGCGACCGCCTGTATCGGGGCGCGGCTTCGCTGCGCTTCCGCGACCATGCGGACGATACGCGCGAGCATCGTGTCCGAACCAACCGCGCGGGCTTCCATCACCAGGCTGCCCGTCCCGTTGACGGTGCCCCCGGTAACGATCGCCTCGACTTCCTTGAGGACCGGCGCGGGTTCGCCGGTGAGCATGGCTT
The DNA here is from genome assembly GCF_000379045.1 of Sphingomonas melonis DAPP-PG 224. NCBI lineage: Bacteria > Pseudomonadati > Pseudomonadota > Alphaproteobacteria > Sphingomonadales > Sphingomonadaceae > Sphingomonas > Sphingomonas melonis. The sequence goes on along the minus strand of NZ_KB900606.1, from coordinate 86,309 downwards.
CGTCGACCGACGAACGACCCTCGACCACGACGCCATCGACCGGGATGGCTTCACCGGGGCGGACCCGCAGCCGGTCACCGGTTGCCACGTCGGCAAGCCCGACTTCTTCTTCAGAACCGTCAGGCTGCAAGCGTCGCGCCGTCTTGGGGGCGAGATCCATGAGAGCGCGGATCGCGCGCCCTGTCGCCGCCCTAGCGCGCAGTTCGAGCACTTGCCCGAGCAGCACCAGTGTCACCACGACGCCGGCCGCCTCGTAATAGACGGGAACCATGCTCCCATGCGTGCGGAAGGTCGCTGGGAAGATGCCCGGCGCGAGCGTCGCGACCACGCTATAGAGGAAGGCGGCACCTACGCCGATCGCGATCAGTGTGAACATATTGAGATGGCGGGTACGAAGCGATGTCCACCCCCGCTCGAAAAACGGCCAGCCCGCCCACAGCACGATCGGCGCGGTGAGTGCGAGCTGGACCCAAGGCGAGGCCGCAGGGCTAACCACATGCAGGCCTAACATTTCCGCGAACATCGAGACGACGAGCAGCGGGATCGTGAGCGCGCCCGCCACCCACAGTCGGCGCGTGAAGTCGACCAGCTCAGGGTTGGGAGTATCGTCGAGCGACGGTTCTTCGGGTTCGAGCGCCATGCCGCAGATTGGGCAAGTTCCCGGCCCTTCCTGGCGAATTTGCGGGTGCATCGGGCACGTCCACATCGCCCCCGGCGTCGCCATCGGCTCCGGTTTCGGCTTATCGCTCAGATAGGCGTCAGGATTGGCGACAAACTTGCTCCGGCACCCTGCGCTACAGAAATGATAGGCATGACCAGCGTGCTCGGCATGGTGTGTCGTTTTTGCGGGATCGACCGTCATGCCGCACACCGCGTCGATCACTGCTGCTGCGGCATCGTTGTCCTTACTGCCCGAGCAGCAGCCGCCCGCTTCGGTGTGATGATGTTCGTGCTCGATCTTTGCGGGAGCGGCCGAGCCGCCCCCGCAACAGGATGAGGGCGTGGAGACCGATTCAGGCGCAGGCTTCGAACAGCCGCAACCCCCGGCTTGGGAATGGGAATGAGGGTCGTTCATGGCAAGACTCCTTCGACCCGAGAGCATGTAGGGTATGACACCGTGTTAGGGTCAAGGCCCTGTCGGCACCGCTGGCGTGTATGTTGAATCTACGCGCGGGAGCGGCGTTGCCCTCATATTGCGGGGGCCAGCTCTACACCCTCGACGCCATAAGGGCCGCAGCTTAGGTCTATTACTAGCTCGCCAAACGCGGGCCGGGGGCAATCGGGGACATATGGCAGCGCAGATCGACAGTCTTTCTACTGGCACCGACCATGACGGCCTGGTGCGCCGCTTAATTGCCCGCTGGCGTGACGATCAGGGCGCGACCTATCGGAGCTGGTTTCTTTGGGACGAGCGGTTGAAGAACTTCCGATCAATCCGGCGCGGCATCACCCAGGTTGTCGGCGAGATCGAGCGCGGCACGTTCGGCGTCGCCTACCGCGGATCGTCGCTCGAAACCGTCGTCCATTCCGTCGCCGAGCAGCGGCAAATCTTCAAGGGCGCGGACCATGCGTTCCTCTGGAAGCCGAAGCTCCGCATCCCCGACATTTACGAGAGCCCCGACAATCAGCGCGCGTTCGGCCGCTTGCTCGACGCCTGTTCCTGTTGCGACACGGCCGAGGAGATCATCAGCCATATCCACGCGATCGACCGTTTGAAGATCAAGGGGCTGGGTCCGGCGGTCGCCAACCTCCTCTACTTCCTTCACCCGACGCTGGTGCCGCCCTTCAACACCGCAATCGTTAAGGGCTACAACGCGCTGACGGGGGCGAATGTGAAGCTCGGGAGCTGGGAGCATTTTCTGGCGATGCGGACCGGCATCCTCGATCTCAACGACCGCTTCCGCGAGCTGCTATCGAATGATTTAGGCGCGATCGGCGGTCTGTTGTTCGACATCGGCTCCGATCGCTATCCGGCTCCGCCCCTCGACGTGAGCGGCGCGACGCTGGCGAGCTGGGGGCAGCGGCTTGAGGCGGCGCGCGAGGAAGCGCGCACGCTCAGCAAGGCCGCTCAGCGCGAGGGCGAGAACGAGCGCACCCATACCGAAATCCAGGCATGGCTTCGCGATCTAGGGTTGGCGCTCGGCTATGACGTATGGATCGCCGCGAACGACCGCAGCCGCGCCTTCGACGGATCACCCTTGGGCGCAGGATGCCTTGAGCGCCTGCCCGACACGATCGCGACGTCGAAGGGCGCTGACTCGATCCGGCTGATCGACGTGCTGTGGCTTGAGAAGGCCGGCGATCATGTCGCCGCGGCGTTCGAGGTGGAGCATTCGACCTCGATCTATTCGGGCATCGTCAGGATGCTCGACCTGGCCTTGAGCGGTGGCGACCTTCACGCGACCGCGGGGCTGTTCCTTGTCGCGCCCGACGCGCGCGAGACGGACGTTCGCGCGCAGTTGCAGCGGCCCGCGTTCAGCCGCGTAGCCGACCTCGACATATCCTACCTGCCCTATGGCGAGCTGGAGAAGAACCGGGAGGCCATCGCGCGGTTCGGATCGGGACTGAAAGCGATCAAGGCCGTTTCCAGCAAGCTCGCCTAGCCCGCTCCGCGCAAGGGATGATCCGGAGAGCCGCGTATCCTCTAGCATGTAGAGGAGTGCTGCCGTGACGATGCCATCCCCGGCCCCCTGGCTCGACGCCGTGCTGATCGGGTGGTTCGTGCTGACCGCCCTTTCGGTCGCTTACGTCGCGTGGGATGCCTTCACCCGCAACCCCGAGCTGCGCGTGATGAAATGGGGGTGGCTGTTGGTCACGCTCTATGGTGGCCCGATCATGGCCGCGGCCTATGTCCTGTCCTGCCAGGAGCCGGCGAACGAGCGGCACGAGGATTTCGTTCGACCGCTCTGGAAGCAGGCGTTCGGCTCGGCCATCCATTGCATGGCGGGCGATGCAACCGGCGTCATCGCCGCAGCCGCGATCACCACGGCGCTCGGCCTGCCGATGTGGCAGGACGTGATCGCGGAATATGTGTTCGGCTTCGCGTTCGGACTGCTGATTTTCCAGGCGCTTTTCATGCGCGACATGGCGGGCGGTTCCTATTGGGGCGCGCTTCGCATGTCGTTCATCCCCGAATGGCTGTCGATGAATGCCGTCATGGCCGGCATGATCCCGACGATGGTGGTGTTGATGAGCCGCGACATGGCCGCGATGCACGCCAGCTCGCTCCGCTTTTGGGGCGTCATGTCGCTGGCGACACTCGTCGGGTTCGCAGTCGCCTATCCGATCAACCTTTGGCTGGTTGGCGTGCGCTTGAAGCACGGCATGGGCACGGTGCGCGCGCTGGGGCATGGCGGACACGAAGTCGGCGCGGACCGGCAATCGGCCACGCCGATGCCGGACATGGGACACGACGCAATGGCAGGGATGAGCGGCATGGCGGCCGGCGCGCGCGTGACCGGACCTCAGATCGCCGCGATGACAGTGTTGACGCTCATCATGCTTGGCGCGGGCATCATCGTTGCGACGCTGTTCGGTCGGTGGGCCATGTAACTTGCCGCGAACGACGGAGATCGCGGCAAGGGGTGATCGCGCGGCGCGCGTATCTAGGAACAGGCGGGGGCTCATACGGAGATAATGCGATGCACCAGATCGACCCCGGCATGAAGGCGTGCATGGACGCCTGCCACGAATGCCATGTGACCTGTCTTCACATGGCGATGAACCATTGCCTCGAAATGGGCGGCCAGCACGCCGCGCCCGAGCATATGAAGATCATGGCCGACTGCGCGCAAATTTGCGCGGTTGCGATCGACTTCATGGCGCGCAAGTCCGCCCACCATCAGCATATCTGCCGCGAGTGTGCCGAGATCTGCCGGGCTTGCGCAGCGAGCTGCGAGGCCCTGGGCGGCATGGAGGATTGCGTGGCAGCGTGCCGGAAGTGCGCCGATTCCTGCGATCGGATGGCGGCATAGCGGGGCTTGCGCGGGCGGTCGCCCGCCCGCGCAGCTATCTGCATATCAACGGCCCATGCTCGCGATCACAGCGAACAGCTCGGCCGTGAACTTGGTCAGGAGCTCGGTCGCTGCGCTCCCGAAAATCACCAAACATACGCCTAGCGCGATCAGCTTAGGCACGAAGCTCAGCGTCTGTTCGCTAATCGACGTCGCCGCCTGGATGATGCTGATTATCAGCCCGACGATCATCATCGGCACGAGCAGCACCACGCAGATCAGGCCGGCCACGGCCAGCATCCTCCCCGTCTCGTCGAGCAGGATCGACTGATCCATCAGGCGCGGCCCCGTGAACGGCCGGGGACCGCGAGGGCTCCCCGGCCGCGCATCACATCGCCGATGCAGGCGGCGCGAGCGTCCCGAGCCAGGCGATCAGCCCGAGAACCGCGATGACACAGGCGGTTTCGATCGCCAGACTTGTCCGCAGCGCGCCGAGGGCGCCCTTGTGATCGTCCGCTGCGATCGACCGCTCGAATGCCGGCGTGAGCCGGAAGCGGTTGAGCGAGGCGAGCCCTAGCATGGCGACGAACAGCGCCAGCTTTGCGATCAGGAGCTGACCATAGAGCGTCGCAGGAAGCGTGGCGAGGTTGCCGATCCCGACCAGCATCCAGCCGTTGACCAGGCCGGTGACGAGGATCGTGCCGACCACAACCGTCCCGATCGCGCCGAACCCGTGCAGCGCGCGGTGCGTCAGCCCCAGATGCGCCGCGTCTACGCGCGCCGCGGGTCGGGAGACGAGCAGGAGCAGCCCCAGTAGTGCGCCAACCCAAGCGCCCGAGGCGATCAGATGGAGAATGTCGACGATGAGGTGGACCCAGCCCATCACGGCTTCGTCCATCGCGCCGTGTCCGGTCCACGCCAGCGTTGCGAGTGCCACGGCCGAGCAGAGCGCGACGATGCTCAGCCAGATGCCGCGCCCGCCCGCGACCAGCGCTGCCAGCGCCGCGAGGGCCACCATGACCATGCGCAGCTTCCATGCTGCTCCGATCGCAGAGCCGGTGAGCAGCGCGCCGACTGCTTCACGGTCGATCGGCCAGGCCGGCGTTCCGGCCATTGAGGAGGCCATCAGCACGACCCAGGCGCCTGAAAACAACAGGCTCAGGCCAGCGCTGGCGATGAACCAGGGACGCAGCGCGAGCGCGTCGCCGCGCTCGCGCGCCCGCAGCCCATAAAGGCTGAATGCGGCAAGGCCGAACAGCGCAGCCAGCGTCACGTAGAGCGCGAAGCGGACGCCGATAAGCGACCAGTCCCCCATCGCCTCACTTCACCGCGAAGACGTAGGTTCCTGCGACCTTGTGGGTGTCGGTCGAGACGACATTCCACGCGACGCTATACCGACCCGATGGGAGCGGCGATTTCGGGGTGATGACGAGGGTCCGGCCATCGGACGAGAGCGCGGAGGCGCTGGCCATCTTCATGGCTGCCATGCCGGGCATCGCTGCCATCGTGAGATCGGCCTTGGAGAAGGCTGGCATCAGCTTCTCGCTGAAACGAAGTTCGATACGAGCGGGCTTCGCGACCGTCGCATTGGCGGCCGGCGATGCCGACACCAGCTTAGGATGGGCGTTCGCCGTTCCGGCGAACATGACGAGAGCGGCAGCAGCAGTCAGAACGGATAGGCGGCGCATAGGGGGCCTTTCGACAGGAGGGTTCCTGTCCTTCATTACGCGCCCCGATCGACCACCCCTCACGGATGGATTTGAGGGATGGGCGCGTCGCTTGCGTAATCCATGCTAGAGGGGTGGAGTGAACGACATGGACCTCGACGCAGTATTGATGAGGCTGGCGCAAGCACCCGTGCCCGCGAGCCTTGATGGCATGGAAGATCGCGTGCTGGCGCGGGTCGCCGCACGTCCAGCGGCGCGCGCCGGCTTAGGCGTTGGGGCAATGACGATCGCTGCGGCGCTCGTCATGGGCATCTTCGGTGCCGGTGTGCCCGCGAAGGAAGCCAGCGCGGCTTCGCTATCGCCCTTGGGGCCGGTGTCGCCGCTCGCGCCCTCCACGCTGCTCGTCGGCGTGCAATGAGCGGCCGCATCCGCCTTCTGCTTGGCATTGTCGCGTGCTTCATCGCCGCGATCATCGGTGTGTTCGTGGGGCGGGCGCTACTTCCGCCACGTGCCCAGCCCGGCTCGGAGCTGCACGACGTGCTGCATCATAAGCTGGCGCTGGACGCCAACCAGGAAGCGCGACTTGAAGTGCTGGAGCAGCGTTTCGCCGTGCAGCGGCGCGCATTCGAGCTGGAATTGCGGGCGAACAATGCCCGGCTCGCTGAAGCGATCGAGGCCGAGCATGGCAACGGGCCGCGCGTCGCCGCAGCGGTCGACCAGAGCCACGCCGTCATGGGCGAGCTCCAGAAAGCGACGCTGGCGCACATCTTCGCCATGCGCCAGCTCTTGCGGCCCAATCAGACCGGCCAGTTCGATCAGGCCGTGGTGAAGGCGCTCACCGACGACGCACGTTGAGGTTCGGCGCGTGAGCCTCGACTGGACCACGCTTACGGACGGCGAGCTGGCGACCCTCAGCATCGCCGGGCGCGAAGCCGCCTTCGCCGAGATCATGCGCCGCCATCGGCAGTCAATCTTCCGCATGGTGCGCGCGTGCGTCGGCGAGGCCGACGAGGCGCTGGACCTTCTGCAGGAGACCTTCGTCGCGGCGCATCAGGCCCTGCCCCGCTACGACGGCGATCGATCGATGCGCGCGTGGCTATCGACGATCGCGATCAACAAGTGCCGCGATTGGGGGCGCAAGCGCACCGTGCGGCGCTTTCTGGCGTTCGCCGCACCGATCGGCCCGGAAGCCGAAGCCATTGCAGACGACCAGGTGGCGATCGACGACGCGACGGGCGACCGACAGGAACTCGACCGCGTGACGCGCGCCATTGCGGGCTTGCCGACCGCATTGAAGGAATCCTTGGTGCTGCGCACGATCGAGGGGTTGAGCCAGGCTGAAACCGCGGCAGTGTTGTCGATCAGCGAAAAGGCGGTAGAAACCCGCCTCTATCGCGCGCGATCGAAGTTGCTGGAGCGATTGGGCGGGCGCTGAGGGATAGCGCCCTGAGCTGCGTATCAAGGCTAGAGGGACACTCCCGTTCGAGAGCCTTGAGGACCGTATGAGCCGCACTATCGATCGCCGCCAGATGCTTCGCGGCGCCGCCCTTGCTGGCGGTGGCATGGCGCTGACCGCCTATATGCCCGCGTGGGCGCAGCCTGTCTCGGGCGGGATCGTCAAACCGCTGCCGACCGTCTCGGGCACTGACATCGCGCTGACGATCGACAGTTTCAGACTTCCCGTCGACGGCAAGTCGACGCCCGCAATCGGCGTCAACGGCACGGTGCCGGCCCCTCTCATTCGCTTGAAGGAGGGGCAAAAGGTCCGCCTCTCCGTCACCAACAATCTCGACGAGGACAGTTCGATCCACTGGCATGGGCTGCTCGTGCCGTTCGCGATGGACGGCGTGCCCGGCATCAGCTTCCCCGGCATCAAGGCGCGCTCGACCTTCATCTACGAGTTCCCGATCATCCAGTCGGGCACCTACTGGTATCACAGCCATTCCGGCGAGCAGGAGCAGGGCGGACTTTACGGGCCGATCGTGATCGACCCGGCCGGTGCCGATCCGATCGCGTTCGACCGCGAGCATGTGATCGTGCTGTCCGACCACAGCCAGATGACCGGCGAGCAGATTTTCCGGAAGCTGAAGCAGATGGGCGGCGCCTATTTCAACTATCAGCGGCCGACCCTCGCGGGCTTGCTCGCGGGTCGGGAAATGCCGCTCAAGGACCGGATCGAGTGGGGAAAGATGCGAATGGACCCCGCCGACATCGCCGACGTCACCGGCTCGACCTATACCTTCCTGGTCAACGGCTACGGGCCGTATGACAACTGGACGGGGCTGTTCAAGCCGGGCGAGCGGGTCCGCTTGCGGATCATCAACGCCGCGGCGCAGACCAACTTCAACGTCCGCATCCCCGACCTGCCGATGACCGTCGTGCAGGCCGATGGGCAGAATGTCCGTCCGGTGAAGATCGACGAGTTCCAGATCGGCGTTGCCGAGACGTTCGACGTGATCGTGACGCCCGAGGACCGGGCCTACAGCTTCGTCTCCGAGGCTATCGATCGCTCCGGCATGGGCCGGGCGACGCTCGCCCCGCGTGAGGGGATGGTCGCCCCGGTCCCGCCGCTTCGTCCGCGCACGCTGCTGACCATGACCGATATGGGCATGGACATGGGGAGCATGGGCGGGATGCAGGGCATGTCCGGCATGAAGGACGAGAGCCCGGTCGCCACGCGCGGGCCGGACCCCACCTTGATGCAGAACGCCTCGCGCAATCTTTGGAAGCTGACGGGCTGGAAGGGGCCGACCGATCACGGGACGGTCGCGGCAGGCGCAGCGATGGCGGGCATGTCCGGCATGTCGGGCATGGACCACAGCCAGATGGGCGGCGCTGTAATGCCCGGGATGGACCATAGCCAAATGGCAGCGGGCGGTGCTGGCATGGCCGGCATGGACCATAGTGCCATGTCGGGCGGATCGGGCCAGGCTGGCGGCATGGCCGGGATGGACCACGGGTCGGGTGGCGGCATGAACATGAACATGCGCGACCCGAAGAATGCGCCGGGCGTGAAGATGGGGCCGGGCGTGCAGACCATCTCCCCGATGCCGAAGGACCGTAGCGGTGAACCGCCCCAGGGTCTGGAGGGCCTGGATCACCGCGTCCTCACCTATCGCGACCTCGTTTCGCTCGCGCCCAACCCCGACGTGCGCGCGCCGTCGCGTCAGTTCGAGATCCATCTGACCGGTAACATGGAGCGCTACATGTGGGGCTTCGACGGGCAGAAGCTGAGCGATCCCGCCGACCCCATCCCGTTCCGCAAAGGCGAGCGGGCGCGGGTGACGTTGGTCAACGATACGATGATGCCGCACCCCATCCATCTCCACGGCCATTTCTTCGAGCTGGTGACGGGGCACGGCAATCATGCGCCGCGCAAGCACACCGTCAACGTGCCGCCTGGAGGCAAGATGACCTTTGATCTGACCGCCGATGCACCCGGCGATTGGGCGTTCCACTGTCACAATCTCTACCACATGACCGCAGGCATGATGCGCGTCGTCACCGTTCGCCCGTTCGCGGGAGAGGCGGCATGAACCGGCTGACCGCGGCGCTCGCCGCCACCACCATGCTCGGCATCGCCGGTCCTGTCGCCGCTCAGTCGATGCAGGGCATGGATCATTCGGCAATGCCGGGCATGACCATGCCGATGCCTGCGAAAAAGAAGCCGGTGGTGAAGCCCACGGCCAAAGGCAAGCCGGCCAAGACTAGGTCAGCTCCTGCGAGGCGACCATCAGCTTCGACGACGAAACGCCGCGCCGCGCCAACGGCCGGCATGAATGGTATGGATCACGGGACCATGCCGGGCATGGATCACTCGTCTATGCCCGGCATGGACCATGCGGCTCCGCAAGGCTCACAGCAGGGCATGGAAGCCATGCCGGGGATGCAGATGCCCGGAAACGGCCAAACGGTCCCTCAGGGCTCCCAGCAGCCGATGCAGGGCATGGACCATTCGGCGATGCCGGGGATGACCATGCCAGCCGACCAGCACAGCGGCCACGACATGCAGGGCATGTCGGGAATGGCCGGAATGCCAGGCATGGCGGCCGATGGGGTGCAGCAGACTGGCACCGCGCTTCCCGCAGGAAACGCCCCCGCCCCGCCCCTGCCGACCGACCATGCGGCCGACAGCGTTTACGGCGCGGACGCGATGGCGATGGGTCGCCATCACCTTCAGCAGCATCACGGCGGTCAAAACTTCAGCCAGGTGCTATTGAACCTCGCTGAGTATCAATTCCGCAACGGTCGTGACGGCTATCGCTGGGATGGCGAGGCGTGGTTCGGGGGTGACATCAACCGCCTCTTCATCAAGTCTGAGGGCGAGGGAGCCTTCCGCGAGGGCATCGAGAGCGCCGAGGTGCAGGCGCTCTATAGCCGGACCATTGGCCCTTATTTCAATCTACAAGCGGGTGTCCGCCAGGATTTGGGGCCGTCCCCGAAACGCACCTATGCGACCGTCGGGCTGGAGGGGCTGGCACCGGGCTTCTTCGAGCTAGAGGGCGCGGTATTCCTGTCCAACAAGGGCGACCTGCTAGGGCGGCTTGAGGGCTATTACGACCAGCGCATCACCCAGCGGCTGATCCTGCAACCGCGCGCCGAGCTCAATTTCGCTGCGCAGGACGTGCCGGAAAACCGGATCGGATCGGGCCTATCCAACGCCGAGCTTGGATTGCGGCTGCGTTATGAGATCCGGCGCGAGTTCGCCCCCTATGTCGGCGTGTCATGGGATCGCCGCTTCGGCGACACCGCCCGCTACGCGCGCGCCGATGGGGATCGCGCAACGTCCAAGAGCATCGTCGCCGGCGTTCGTGTCTGGTTCTGATCGATGGAGGAACAGATGGCTCAAGACGGCAGGCGCTCGATAAGGCAGCACTTCCCGAGCCTGCCGTTCGTAGGCGCCCTGGCGATCGTCCTGGCGCTGGGCGCAGCCGCGTTTATCTACCTTGGCGTGTATAACATCGCGGCCGACGAACCGCACACGCCGGCGGTCTATTCAATGCTCGAACGCCTGCGCGATCGGTCGATTGAGGCACGCGCGCGCGGCATAACACCCCCGGCCGATCTGGCATCGGCGCAGCGCGTGTCAGTCGGCGCGGGCCTTTACGGAGAAATGTGTTCCGGTTGCCATCTCGGCCCCGGCGTCGAGAAATCCGAGATGAGCCAGGGCCTCTATCCACAGGCGCCGGAACTCGCGCGCGCTCAAGATCTCACCCCCGCCCAGCAATTCTGGATCATCAAGCACGGGGTGAAGCTCAGCGCCATGCCGGCATGGGGCAAGACGCATCCCGACCCCCTAATTTGGAATATGGTCGCGTTCGTCCGCAAGCTCCCCGGCATGACGCCCGAACAGTATAAGGCACTGGTCGCGAGCGCCCCGGCCGATCACGACGAGATGATGAAGGACATGCCGGGTATGAAGTGACCCCGGCGACGAGGTTGAGGGAGGAGTGGTTCTGAAAAGCGCGAAACTGAGGCTGCATCTACTCGCGAGCCGCACGCACAAATGGCTCGCGATCATCATCGGCGCGCAGCTCCTGCTATGGTTCGCAAGCGGCGCCCTGATGAGCTTCCTGCCGATCGATCGGGTGCATGGCGATCACCTCGTTGACCGCAAAGCCGCGGCGCCCCTTCCCCGCGGCAGCACGTTCGCCCCACCATCGGCGATCGTAGGCGCAGCAGATGCGCCCATCGAGGCCATCACCTATCGCATGTGGCTTGGCCGCCCGGTCGCCGAGGTCGCGACAGCCAAGGGAACGCGCCTGTTCGACGCCGCGACGGGCCAAGCGCTGCCAGCACCAACGGCTCGTGAGGCCGAGGAGATCGCGCGTTTGGCATGGCGTGGCGGTGCTCGACCAGCGGCGAAGGTAGAGCGGATCGAGCGCGCCAGCCCCGAATATCGCGGCACGCTCCCCGCCTGGCGCGTCGCGTTCGCCGACCTCGATTCCACCCGCGTCTTTGTCGCGGCCGACACCGGTCGGATCTCGGCTGTCCGAACCGGCACTTGGCGGCTCTACGACTTCTTCTGGGGCCTTCACATCATGGATTGGACGAATCACGAGAACTTCAACACGCCCTGGCTGCTCGCCTTCGCGATCGGTGGGCTTGCGCTTTGGTTAGGGGGGGCAGTGCTTCTCTACATGCGATGGCCCAAAACGCGGCGTCGCAACATCGTGATCGAGGCATAATATACGCGGCTCAGGAGCGTAGCCCTCGGAAATAAAGTCCTGTTTCCTGACAATTTCTCGCGCGTTCTAGCACCCCGGGTGAGGGATAGCCGCCTCGCACGCGTAGAAGTCTTAGAACCCAGGGAGATCAATAATGCGCTTCGCACCAACATTCGCAGCTTTGGCGCTGCTCGCCACGCCCGCCCTCGCGCAGCAGAGCGGCGGAATGCAGGGCATGAACCACGGTCAGATGGCCGGCATGAACCACGACGACATGGCGGGCATGATGGCCGGCAATCCCTACGGCCAGGCCGAGATGGACATGCATCAGAAGATGATGGCGGCCAAGCAGGGCGACGCGGCCGAAATGTGGACGCGCAAGATGATCGAGCATCACCGAGGCGCCATCGCCATGTCGCGCGTTGCGGTGCGTGACGCGCGCGACGCCGAGACCAAGCGCATGGCGCAGATGACGATCACGAAACAGGAAAAGGATATTGCCGAGCTGCAGGCGTGGCTCAGCAAGCACGGCAAGCGCCCGCAATAAGGGAGCGCTGCCCCGCCCTGTCGATCCCCCTACCCCCCGGCAGGGCGGGGATTTCCTTTTAGGAGCTGATGATGAAGAATGGTGTTCGTGGCGCCGTCGCCGCCTTGCTAATGACCATCCCAGCGGTCGCATCGGCCGCGGCCGACATCGCCATGCACCGCGATCCGGGTTGCGGCTGTTGCGAGAAATGGGCGGCGCAGGTGCGTCAGCAGTTCGGCCGCAAGGTCCAGATCATCGACGATGATCGCCGTGAGGTGCTGCAGCGTAAGATCGGCCTGCCCGCTGACCTCGCGTCCTGCCATACCGCGATCATCGACGGCATGGCGTTTGAGGGACATGTCCCGATCGCGGACATGAAGCGCGCGCTGGCCCAGCATCCTAAAGGCGTGCGCGGCTTGGCCGTGGCCGGAATGCCGATGGGCTCACCGGGCATGGAGGTGCCCGGCATGAGAACCCAGCCCTATGACGTCATTGCGTTCGGTGCCGCTGGCCGGCGTGTCTTTGCTAGCCACGGCGCCTAAACGACAGGTTGTCTTGTGAGCGGCAAATCTTCCCCGGCGCTTCATGCCGGCACTACGGCACCCGGCAAACCACCCGTATTGACCTCGGCGTTGACAATTGGGATAGTATCCGGGTGTTGAAAGCTCGTCTTTCTCTCTTGCTTCTTGTTGGAGCGTTGCTTGGCCTTTTGGGCCAAGGAATTGCGTATGCGGCCGGCCCATCGCTCTCACCCAAGATGGCGATGAGCCATGTCACCCCATCCCGCATGGATTGCGCGGGTATGGCGACCCCGGATCCGTCATCGGAACACCCATGCAAAGGACTGACGCTGGCGTGTATCGCCCAAATGGGATGCGTTGTTCCCATGACGTTTGAGGAGCCGGCAAGAGTGCTGAAGCGCTCGATCGCATCTCAAATCGTTATCTGGCCTGCCAGCCGGGCACTTGCCGGCCTCAACGTCGCTCCCGAGCCCGAACCGCCTACCGTTTGATCGAGTCAAGCCGTGTCAGGCTGCAGCCGTTCGCCGGTTGCGGCTCTGCCGATTTTAAATCTCGATCAAATTGGAAAGTGACATGAAAACGTTCATCTTGGCGGTATTTGCCGCTAGCCTCGCCGCGTCGGCAGCGACGGCGGCCACATCTGAAAATAAAAGCAATGGTCATTGGGAGTGGCGTTCCAATTACCAGCCGGGCCCGCGGGCGCCGCTTCAAGCCCCACGTCGCGTATGGGTTACGGACGTTCCCCAGTCGAGCGCCTGCGTGTGCCCGATGATGGAACGCGGTCGCGACGCCTGCATGTCAATGAAGGGCGGCCAGTCAACTTAAGCTGGCGAGCCTGAACAGGTGCCGGGCTCCGATCAACCATTTGGAGCCCGGCCATCATTATGACATGAAGGGACTAGAGGGATGCGCGCATCCATGATGCTCGCGGTCGCCGCGCTCACGACGAGCGCCGCGCACGCGCAGACACTTACCTATGACCAAGCGCTGCGCGATGCGGTTGCCAACGCCCCGGGAGCGGTTGCCGGTCGCGCGGGGGTCAGCGCCGCCCAAGCCGATGCACGTGCGGCGGGAAGCCTTCCGGACCCCCGTGTGTCGATCGGAATCGAGAATTATCCTGTCTCTGGGCCACCCGCCTTCTCCCTATCCAGAGACGACATGACGATGGGGCGTGTCGGTTTCCAACAGGACCTACCCAACCTTGCCAAGCGTCATGCCGCGCAAGCGCAGGCACGCGCCGTGATCGCAACGGCAGAAGCATCGCAAGCGACCAAGCTCCGGGAGGTGCGATTGGGAGCGGGGCAGGCATGGATCGACCTTGCTTATGCCGAGCGTCGACTAGCTGCCCTCGACACCGTTCTGCTATTCCTTCGATCTCTCCCTTCCGCTGCGCGGGCCGCCGTGACGACCGGTTCGGTCCGCCCTGGTCAGACACTGACGACCGATCAGGAGATCGCGGCACTCGACGACCGCCGCGACGAGTTGATGGCCGCCGTTGCGCGCGCCCGCGCGATGCTGGCTCGCTGGACCGGCGTATCGGCGCCCGAGATTGCCGGCGATATGCCCGCGATCGATCTGGCTCCGGCGCGGCTGCGGGACGCGCTCAGCCTTCACTCCGACATGGTTCTCGCCGAGGCCGGTATTCAGCGCGCCCAGGCCGACGTGGATGCGGCGCGAGCGGAGAAGCGACCCGATTGGGGGGTAGAGGTAGCTTATCAACGCCGTGACCCCCGGTATGGCGACATGGTGTCGGCGGGAGTTTCGATGAGCCTGCCGCTGTTCGCTCGATCGCGTCAGAACCCGCGCATCGAAGCCCGCAAATCCGCACAGGCGCAGGCCGAGGCCGCGCGCGAAGAAACCCGGCGCACATTGGCAGCCGATCTGGAGGCCGCGCTGGCGGACCACCAAATGCATCACAGCCAATGGCAGCGCGCGCGCGACGTGCTCCTTCCGCTCGCTCGGAAGCGAGCCGATCTGGAGATAGCGAGCTACTCTGCCGGTCGCGCGAGTCTTGCGGATGCCATCGAAGCCAAGACCGCGCTCGCCGACGCCGAGCTGACCGTGCTCGACCGTGAGGCGCTCGTCGCCGCAGACTCTGTCCGCCTCACCATTACCTTCGGGAGCGCCGATCGATGAGCGACACTACCATTACCCGCGCCCGCCTTGTCACCGCGGTAAGCGCGCTGGTGCTGGTCGCAGGGGGCGTGGGCTTCGGGCTCGCGAAACTTGGCACGTCCTCGGCTGCCGATCAAACGGCATCCCCAGCCCCGCAGAAGAAGATCCTCTACTGGTATGATCCGATGATCCCGGGGGAGCGGCACGACGGCCCGGGTCTCTCGTCGATGGGGATGAAACTGATCCCCCGCTATGCCGACGAGGGCGCAGGCGGTAGCGCCGCACCGGGCGTAGCGATCGATCCGGCCAGCCTCCAGCGGGTCGGCGCGCGGATCGTCACGGTCGAACGCGGATCGTTGTCAAACTCGGCCTCGGCAACCGGCAGCATCGAGTTCAATGACCGCAACGTTGCGGTCGTGCAGGCACGCAGCGGCGGCTTCGTTCAGCGCGTCTATGCGCGCGCGCCAGGCGATGTCGTGCCGGCAGGCGCCCCGCTCGCCGATATCCTTGTGCCCGAATGGGCGGGCGCGCAGGCGGAGTATCTCGCCGTGCGCCGCACCGGGGATGCCGGGCTCACGCGGGCGGCACGAGAGCGCCTGTTGCTTCTCGGGATGCCCGCCGGATCGATTGCATCGGCGGAGTGGCGCGGCCGACCGCAAGGTGTGACGACGATCAGCACGCCCGTGGGGGGCGTCATCAAGACGCTCGGCGTCCGACAGGGGATGACGGTCGCGCAAGGACAGACACTGGCGGAGGTGAACGGCCTCGCCACCGTGTGGCTGAACGCGGCTGTCCCTGAGGCCCTCGCAGGAAACCTGCGGATCGGCACGCCCGTCATCGCCACGCTGGCGGCTTTCCCGGGCGAAAGCTTCAGGGGCCGCATCGCTGCGATCCTGCCCCAGGCCGAGGCAGCGAGCCGCACGCTCACAATCCGCGTCGAGCTCCCCAACCGTGCCGGCCGGTTGCGCCCCGGTATGTTCGCCAGCGTGGCGCTCGACCAGGGGAGCCGCGATGCACTCCTTGTTCCGAGTGAGGCCGTGATCCGGACCGGCCGGCGCACACTCGTCATGTTGGCAGGGCCGGGTGGACGCTTTCGACCCGCCGAGGTTCGCACTGGCGCAGAAGGCGGCGGCAAAACCGAGATAGTCGCCGGCCTGACCGAGGGTGAGAAGGTTGTCGCGTCGGGCCAGTTCCTGATCGACTCCGAAGCGAGCCTCGCTGGCCTCGATGCGCGTCCGATTGGTGTCGAAGCGTCACCCGCAACAAAGCCGGCCGTGAAACCCACCGCGTCGATCTACGAGACGGTCGGCAGCATCGAGGCGATCGATCGCAGTTCCGTCACCCTGTCCCATCAGCCCGTTCCGGCGATCGGCTGGCCGGCCATGACAATGACGTTCCGCGTCGCCGATCCCGCGTTGGTGCGTGGGTATCGCAAGGGTGAGCGGGTGCGGTTCGGCTTTGATCAACCCGCCGATGGTCCAACGCTGCGCCGCATGACGCGCGAGGCTGGGCGATGATTGCCGCGATCATCCGCTGGTCGGTCGCGAACCGCTTCCTCGTCGTCCTGGCGGCCATCGCGCTCGCCATGGCCGGGGTGTTCGCAATGCGTGCCACCCCCGTCGATGCGCTCCCCGACCTGTCCGACACGCAGGTCATCATCCGCACGAGCTGGCCGGGCCAAGCCCCGCAGATCGTCGAGAACCAGGTGACGTATCCGCTCACCACGACGATGCTGTCCGTGCCTGGCGCGAAAACCGTGCGCGGCTATTCGTTCTTCGGCGACAGCTACGTCTATGTCCTCTTCGAGGATGGGACCGACCTCTATTGGGCGCGCTCACGCGTGCTGGAGTATCTGAGCCAGGTGCAGGGACGGCTTCCCCAAGGCGCGCAGGCCGCGCTGGGTCCTGATGCGACGGGGGTCGGCTGGGTCTATGAATACACGCTGTTGGACCGCACCGGCCGCCGTGACCTGTCGCAGCTCCGATCCTTGCAGGACTGGTTCCTACGTTATGAACTGAAAACGCTGCCCGGCGTTGCGGAGGTGGCGAGCATCGGCGGAATGGTGAAGCAATATCAGGTGCTGCTCGACCCGACGCGGCTCGCCGCATTCGGTGTCACGCACACTCAGGCCGTCGATGCCATTCGCCGCGCCAATCAGGAGGCCGGCGGGTCCGTCCTCGAGCTGGGCGAAGCCGAATATATGGTGCGCGCGTCAGGTTACTTGCGCACCGTCGACGATTTCCGCGCGATCCCGCTCAAGGTCGCCGGTGCCGGCGTCCCCGTTACCTTGGGCGACGTCGCGTCGATCCAGATCGGCCCCGAGATGCGCCGCGGCATCGCCGAGCTGAACGGCGAAGGCGAGGTCGCGGGCGGAGTCGTCATCCTGCGTCAGGGCAAGAATGCACGGCAGACGATCGAAGCCGTCAAGGCCAAGCTCGCGGAACTGAAAGCGAGCCTTCCCCCCGGCGTCGAGATCGTCACCACCTATGACCGCTCGCAATTGATCGACCGCGCGGTGGAGAATTTGACGGGCAAGCTGATCGAGGAGTTCGTCGTCGTCGCGATCATCTGCGGGTTGTTTCTGTGGCATGTCCGGTCTGCGCTGGTCGCGATCGTCACCTTGCCTCTGGGGGTGCTCGCGGCCTTGCTCGTCATGCGTGTGCAGGGGGTGAACGCCAACATCATGTCTTTGGGCGGTATCGCCATCGCGATCGGCGCGATGGTCGATGCCGCGATCGTGATGATCGAGAACGCGCACAAGCGGATCGAGCGATGGGAACACGACCATCCGGGCGTGGCACTGGCGGGCGAGGAACGCTGGCGCGTCATCACCGAGGCCGCGGCCGAGGTCGGGCCGGCGCTGTTCTTCAGCCTCGTCATCATCACGCTGTCGTTCGTGCCGGTGTTCACGCTCGAAGCGCAGGAGGGACGGCTGTTCGCCCCGCTCGCCTTCACCAAGAGCTATGCGATGGCGGCAGCGGCGATCCTGTCGGTAACGCTCGTGCCGGTCCTGATGGGATGGCTGATCCGGGGACGCATTCCGGCCGAGAACGACAACATTATCAACCGCGTGCTCACCCGTGCCTATCGCCCGGCGCTCGACCGCGTGTTGGCGCGGCCTTGGGCGGCGATCGGCATCGCCGCCCTGGTACTGGCGACGACGGCATGGCCGCTGACCCGATTGGGTGGCGAGTTCATCCCGACGATGGATGAGGGCGATCTGCTCTACATGCCGTCCGCGCTTCCCGGCCTTTCGGCCGCGAGCGCCTCGGCCCTGCTCCAGCGCACAGACCGGCTGATAAAAACCGTTCCCGAGGTCAAAACCGTGTTCGGCAAAGCCGGGCGCGCCGAGACCGCGACCGACCCGGCACCGCTCGAGATGTTCGAGACGACCATCCAATTCAAGCCGCGCGATCAATGGCGCGCGGGGATGACGCCGGCAAAGCTGGTGGAGGAGCTGGACCGCACAGTGCGCGTGCCCGGCCTCACGAACGTATGGGTGCCTCCGATCCGCAATCGGATCGATATGCTCGCGACCGGCATCAAGAGTCCCATCGGGGTGAAAGTGTCGGGGTCCAACCTCTCCGAGCTGGACCGCATCGCCGGCAGCATCGAACGTGTCGCCAGGACCGTGCCGGGCGTCAGCTCGGCATTGGCAGAACGGTTGACCGGAGGCCGCTATGTCGATGTCGATATCGATCGGGTGACCGCGGGGCGCTACGGTCTCAACATCGCCGATGTGCAGGAGATTGTGTCCGGCGCGATCGGCGGCGAGACGATCGGCCAGACGGTGGAGGGCCTTGCCCGCTACCCGATCAGCGTCCGCTACCCCCGCGAGCTGCGTGACAGTCTGGAGGGACTGCGAACTCTCCCAATCGTCACCGCATCGGGTCAGCAGATCACACTCGGCACCGTCGCATCCGTGTCGATCGCGGAAGGTCCACCGATGCTCAAGACGGAAAATGGTCGACTCTCGACATGGGTCTATGTCGACGTGCGCGGGCGCGACCTGGCCTCCACGGTCGCCGATCTGCGCCGTGCTGTTGGCAAAGATGTTCGGCTCAGCCCCGGCGTCTCGATCGCCTATTCCGGACAATTCGAGTATCTGCAGCGTGCCGAGGCTCGGTTGATGCTCGTCGTGCCGGCGACACTCGCGATCATCTTCCTTCTCCTCTACCTTACCTTCGGTCGCCTCGACGAGGCGGCGCTTATCATGGGCACACTGCCCTTCGCGCTGACCGGCGGCATCTGGACATTATGGCTGCTCGGCTATGCGCAATCGGTCGCCACAGGTGTCGGGTTCATCGCGCTCGCCGGCGTGTCGGCGGAGTTCGGCGTCGTCATGCTGATCTACCTGAAACACGCATTGGCCGAGCGCGGGCCGTCACCGTCGGGCGAGCAAGTATCGGAAGCGATCAGGGAGGGCGCGCTGTTGCGGGTACGTCCCAAGGCGATGACCGTCGCTGTCATCGTCGCCGGGCTGTTCCCCGTGCTGATCGGGCATGGCGCCGGATCGGAGGTGATGAGCCGGATCGCCGCGCCGATGATCGGTGGAATGCTGACCGCCCCTTTCCTCTCCATGTTCATCCTGCCAGCCGCCTACTTGCTCTTGCGGCGGCGAGCTTCAACCCGCCCCGAAAGGAAGATCTGATGAAAGCCACTTTCTCCATGCGCGCCGCATTCATGCTACTAGTCACGCCGATCGCAGCGAGCGCTCTTGCTCAAGGCAGCAGGCCGGCTGCATCGGCTGTAAAATCCGGCAGCGGATCGGGGACGATCACTGCCGTCGACGCGAAAGGTGGAACCGTAACCATCAAGCACGGCCCGATCCCGACGATCGGCTGGCCCGCAATGACGATGACCTTCCGGGCATCCCCCCCGACCCTGCTCAAGGGACTGCGGTCGGGGCAGCGGGTCGCATTCACCGCCAAGGCGAAGGGTATGACGGCAGAAGTTACGGCGATCAGCCCGCATTGACGACGCGTGCCGACCTTCGCGTCAGTGCGCCATCGCCAGCACGGGCGGCGCAGCGATCATCCACAGCGCCATCGCGACCATCATCAGGTTTTCGGTGAGCGAGATGAAGCCGAGCGGCACGTTGCTGTCCCCGCCCACGCACGCGCATTTCAGCTCACGCTTGTCGATGTAGACGGCCTTGAACACCGACACCGCGCCGATCGTACCGATAACGAGCGCGACGGGCACCGACAGCCAGGTCAACGCGCCGGCTGCCATCAGGACGCCCGCCGCTCCTTCCGCGTAGGGATAGACATAGGAATAGGGCACCCAGCGCTTCGCGAGCAGATCGTAGTTGAGGAACATGCTCGAGAAGCTCTCGACGTTCTGGAGCTTGAGCATCGCCAGAGCGCACATCGAGAACGCGATGAACCATTCACCCGCCCGCACCGTGAAGGGCGTGCCGAGTACCGCATAGCTGGCGGCGAGCGCCATCAGCGCCGTCATCGCGAACACGGCAATCACCGGGCGATAGGTGACGGCCTTGGGGTCGCGGACCATCTTGCCGAAGAAGCGGCGCAGA
Organism: Sphingomonas melonis DAPP-PG 224; assembly: GCF_000379045.1. Lineage (NCBI taxonomy): Bacteria > Pseudomonadati > Pseudomonadota > Alphaproteobacteria > Sphingomonadales > Sphingomonadaceae > Sphingomonas > Sphingomonas melonis. The sequence continues at coordinate 65,821 of NZ_KB900606.1, read as the reverse complement.
TCGTCATAGCCGCCGACCCGCTCCCCGGCGATAAAGATCTGCGGGGTCGTCTTGACGCCGTGCTTCGCCTTGAAAGCGTCGGTTTCTTCCCGCGTCATCAGCCAATGGTCATCGACCGCATAGCCTTCCCGGCGCAGAAGATCCTTCGCCTTCAGCCCGAAAGGGCAGGTATGTTCCGGCATCACCATCCGGTAGATCGTCGCCTGTTTGGCGGGGGCGCTCGCCATGCCGCTTCTCCAATATCCTCGCCCCGCCTATATAGGGTCCGTACCATAGTACGGAGTCAAGGCATGACCGGCATGACGATCGCGGCGCTCGCGCGCGAGGGCGGCGTCGGCGTCGAAACGGTGCGCTACTATCAGCGTCGCGGTTTGCTGGACGAGCCAGACCGGCCGACCGGGGCTGGCGCCGGAGGCGGCATCCGGCGCTACGGCACCGATGACGCCCGCCGCCTTCGCTTCATCCGCTCGGCGCAGGCAGCCGGTTTCACGCTCGAGCAGATCGGTGAGCTTCTGGCGCTGGATGCGACCGACGATCGCGCGCGTGCGCGCCAGCTCGCCCATGAGCAGATGGCGGCGCTGGATGCGAAGATCGCCGAGCTTGAACAGGCGCGTGCTTCGCTGCGTCGGCTTGCCAGCGAGTGCGGCTCGGGATCGGCAGGGCCGTGCCCAATCCTGACAGCGTTCGATTCACCGACTGAGTGATCTTTGATTAGCTCCCAGGCGGTCAGCAGGAGATTTCGGATCAGGCAAATAGATCGCCGATCGCACGCATACGGAAGGCGTTGATCCACCGACGTCGGCGATGCTCGCTGGCGTCGTGGCGCATGTGGCACCGCTGGCAGAGTGCAGCGAGGTTGCGTGGTCGGTTATCGCTCGGATCATGGTTCAGATGCGCGCTAGCAAGAACCACGCGCGTGATCCGCACTTGTGAAGGTGGATCAATGCCGACGAAGCCAGGTTGCGCGCATAAGAGGGCGTCGGGCGGCGGCAGGCGGCGAACGCACCTGCCCTGCCCGTTGCGCCACCTGCTTATGTCCTCATCCCACCAAACACCATCGCCCAGATGCAGCACATGACGACCATGCGGGCGCTGACAATGTTCGCAGCGTCCTTTGGCGCGGCCAAACCGGATGAAGGCAGATAGTTCACGCCAGTCAATCGGGTAGAGCCAGCGATGTTCACGCGCGATTGGCATAACAATTCTATGATTCAGTATCGTGGAGAACGAAAGCAGAAAACAGCAGTGACTCAACTTATCCATTACGGCTAGGTCACTAAGCGATTAGCTGACTTGGCTACTCAAGGAATGGTGTCAAAACCGTTCGGTTGTGACACTGGTTAGGGTCAGGACCCATTGATGTGGGAGGCGCGATCTGATTCAGGCTCCGTGAGGAGAGAGTGGATGAGCGACCTGTACTGGCTGACGGATGAGCAGATGGCGCGTCTGCAACCGTTCTTTCCCAAGAGCCATGGCAAGCCTCGGGTCGATGATCGGCGGGTGCTCAGCGGCATCATTTTCGTCAATCGCAACGGGCTACGCTGGTGTGATGCACCGAAGGACTATGGGCCGCACAAGACGCTCTACAATCGCTGGAAGCGGTGGAGCGAGAGGGGTATTTTCCTGCGAATGATGGAAGGTCTCGCGGCAGCGGAGGCCGTGCCGAAGACCGTCATGATCGACGCGACCTACCTGAAGGCACACCGCACGGCATCGAGTCTGCGGGTAAAAAAGATCCCATGGGCGCGGGCTGGCGCCGGTTGAGGCAGACTGACCTTCCCGCTTTGTCGTGAAGGAGGTTGCCCGTGCCCGTGTCCGTCTCATGCCATGCCGCCGTCAGCACGCAGCTGAACGCAATCTTCGTGTCGCTGGAGCTGAGCCGCTCCACCTGGCTGGTGACGTCGCTGTCGCCGGGTCGCGGCGAGCGGATCTCGCGGCATCAGGTGAAGGGCAGCGACGTGCCGGCACTCCTGGAGCGGTTCGCGCAGTTACAGGCGAAGGCCGAGGCGCGGATGGGCGAGCAGTACCCGTTGGTCGTCATCCAGGAGGCGGGCCTCGACGGCTTCTGGATACACCGCTGCCTGGTGCGCGAGGGTATCGAGAGCTACGTCGTCGACGCCGCCTCGATTGCCGCTTCACGACGCAGCCGGCGCGCCAAGACGGACAAGCTCGACGGCGAGGCGCTGGTCCGCACGCTGCTGGCCTACAAGCGCGGGGAGCCGCGGGTGTGTGCGATGGTGGCGGTGCCGAGCGTCGAGGACGAGGACCGGCGACGCATCTCGCGCGAGCGGCGGGCTTTGGTCGTGGAGCGGGTGCGGCACGTCAACCGCATCAAGGGCCTGCTGTTCGCGCAAGGGGTCGGCGACTACGAGCCACTGCGCGCCGACCGGCGGGCGCGGCTGGACGAACTGGTGACCGGCGATGGACGACCGCTGCCCCGGCATGTTCGCCGCGAGATCGAGCGCGAGCTGGACCGGCTGGAGATGGTCGTCGGCCAGATCAAGCAGGTCGAAGCCGAGCGCGACGCGCTGCTCGAGCCGCGGTCGGATGCCGCCGGTGAGGCGGACACTGGTCCCCGGCTCATCCAGTTGCGCGGCATCGGTCCTGAGTTCGCCGGCGTGCTGCACGCAGAAGCGTTCTTCCGCAGCTTCAGCAATCGACGACAGGTCGCCGCCTATGCCGGGCTGGCCCCATCACCGTGGCAAAGCGGCAGCATGGACCGGGAGCAGGGCGTGTCCAAGGCGGGCAACAAGCGGTTGCGAACGACCATGATCCAGGTCGCCTGGCTGTGGCTGCGTCATCAGCCGGACTCGGAGCTGACGAAGTGGTACGCGGAGCGGGTGGGCGCGAACGGTGGTCGCGCGCGGCGGGTCATGATCGTGGCAGTCGCACGCAAGCTGCTGATCGCGCTGTGGCAGTTCGTCTCGGCCGGCGTGGTGCCCGCAGGCGCGCTGCTGAAGGCCGCATGAGCACGTAACCCGATACGAGTTCCCGCAGGGCATCGTCCCTGCCGGATCCAGGTGGACGGACCGGAGGTCCCTGTTGGCTTCAGATGCCGAAAAAAAGGTTGGTCCCGTCTCCTGAGCCAGACCCGACGCAAGCGGGATTGTGGTGCAGCCGCGCACGAGCGGCGACCGGATGTGAGGTTAGAGCGGACCGGTCACCGGGACGCTTGTTGCAACAGGCTCAGGCCAGTGATCCAGAAATTGAGGAGGACGACCATGGCCTGACGCTCTGACCATTCCTGACGATTGATCTGGAATGGCGACGACAAAGCGATAAGCTGGCGTCATGTACGCCGCACGAGCCAAGCGCACCTATCCTTCAATTTGGCGGGTGATCCTCGCCTTTGTAGTGGTCCCGGGCGCAGCCGCCTTGTTGATGGCTATTGCTATGCCAGCATATGAGGGCATCACCGATCCGCTCGAACGGATCTGGCGGAGCGCTGTGGCATTTGCCGTGTTTGGCGCTTACCCTCCAGCCTTTATCATCGGGCTCCCGGCGTTCTTCATGTTACGCCGACACGTCAATGCGACAATCATCAACTGCGCTGCGACTGGTGCAGTGGTCGCCGCTCTTCCCTGGCTCGTGCTCGCGTTAATAAGTCGACCGGATAATGCGAGCATTGATGGACGATCAACCGTCATCGACGGATCTTTGACTGCTTACGGATGGCTGATGAACTTCTACTACGTCGGCCAAATTGCCCTATTAGGCGCTATTGCAGGCGCGCTGTTTTGGTTCATTGCTGCGGCTGGCAGCCGAACCGGCAAGGTAGAACAGATATGATTGTGCGGAAGGAAAGAGGCTGCACGCTCTACCGCACAGCCTCTTGACCTGAGAACTCCCATGTGAGGGGATCTCGGCCGTCTGATCGGCCGCACGAAAGGCCGCATGAACACCAAACTGCACGCCGTCAGCGATGCGGACGGGCGGCCCTTGAGCTTCTTCATGACCGCCGGGCAGGTCAGCGACTACACCGGCGCGGCAGCCTTGCTCGACGATCTGCCGAAAGCACAGTGGCTGCTTGGCGACCGTGGTTATGATGCCGATTGGTTCAGAGACGCCCTGGAAGCCAAAGGCATCCAGCCCTGCATCCCGGGCCGCAGATCGCGCAACGAGCCGGTCAGATACGACAAGCGCCGCTACCGGCGCCGCAGCCGCATCGAGATCATGTTCGGCCGTCTGAAGGATTGGCGCCGCGTCGCAACTCGCTACGACCGCTGCCCAACCGTCTTCTTCTCTGCCGTCGCCCTCGCGGCCACCGTCATCTTCTGGCTATGACCAATGAGTCCTGACCCTAGGAAGCCGAGCGATCAGCTGCCAAGCATTTTTCCGTCAATCTCCTGACCATAATAGTCCCCTTTGGGGTGAAACTGCTTACGTGCGCTCTCGACAGTCCCGGTCTGCCGCGGATCGCGGGGTCGCTCGCGACTATCGACATAGGCGGCGACATCCCACGCCTGCTGATCCGTCAGCGTGTTGCCCTCACCATAAGGCATGTTGGCCTTGATGAACCCGGCAGCCGACGCCAGCCCGGTCATGCCCGCACCCCAATTGTAGGAGCGCGCTCCCCACAGCGGCGGGATAGTATAGCTGCCGTCCGGGTTCGCCTGCCCTTGGCCGTTCGCACCGTGGCATGATGCGCACTGGCCGGCGAACACAATCGCGCCGCGAACCGGATCGTGCCCGATCGGGGTTGTGGCGAGCTTTATGAACCCGCGACCGGGCAGCGGCTTGCCGGATGGCGCGCCGGTCGCGAGCCAGGCGAAATAGCTCTGGAGATCGCGGTAGATATCGTCGCCATAGGGCGGCGGGGCGCCGGCTTTCGAGGCGGGCGCGTTCATCGAGTAGAGGAAGCAGTCGCGGATGCGATCCTCCATCGTGTTCACCCGGCCGTTCTTCGCGCGATAAGCTGGGTAGCTGACCCAGGCCGCCCACATCGGGGACGCATCGGCCTTCCGCCCGGCATCGAGGTGACAGTTGCTGCACGTCAGGCCGTTGCCGACGTACTGGCCGGCATGAGCCGCGCTCGCGGTGAAGATCAGTCGACCGCGCCGGATCGCGTCGCCGTCCGGCCCGGCGGGGATGGTGCTTTCCGCCGGTGGCGAAAAGGCGGCGTCCGCTGCTACCTCGACGGGTGCCTGCACGGGCGCGTCAGACTGCCCTACCTTGTAGGTGACGACGAGGACGAGCAGCGCGGCGGTAATGGCGAAGATGATACGCTGGGCATCGCCATCATCACCGGGCGTTGGCGGCGTTGGTTCGGTCATTTGCCCGCGCCGAAGTGGTTGAGCGGCACCTTGAGGAACGCTGTGCCGCACGCCTCCGGCTCCGGCAGGCGACCGCCGCGGATGTTCACCTGGAGCGCGGCAAGCATCAGGTCCGGCAGCGGCAGGGTTGCGTCGCGCTTCTCGCGGGTGGCGACGAACTCGGCCTCACCGATGCCGTTGTGCACATGGATGTTGTCACGACGCTGGTCCGCCACGGTCGATCGTCCAAAGACTTCGCGCCCGTCCTTGCCGTAGTCGTGGCCGACATAGGTCGCGGTGCTGGGCGGCAGTTCGAGGATCGCCCGGATCGAGCGCCACAGCGCGCGCGCGTTGCCGCCTGGAAAGTCAGCCCGACTGGTGCCGCTGTCGGGCACCATCAGCGTGTCGTGGACGAACGCCGCGTCGCCGACGACGTAGGTGATCGAGGCGAGCGTGTGGCCGGGCGACAGCATGACGTGCGCGTCGAGCGAGCCGATCCTGAACTGCTCGCCATCGGCGAACAGGCGATCCCACTGGCTACCATCGACGGGCAGGTCAGGCAGGCAGTAGATGTCCTGCCAGAGCTTCTGCACCTCCACGACCTTGGTGCCGATCGCGGTTTTGCCCCCTGTCTTTTCCGCGAGATACGGCGCGGCCGAGAAGTGATCGGCATGGGGATGGGTATCGAGCACCCATTCCACAGTAAGTCCCTTGGCGCGGACATATTCGAGGATCATATCGGCATTGTCGGTTGCGGTCGCACCGGCACGGGGATCGAAGTCGAGGACCGGATCGATAATCGCGGCGGTCTTCGTGGCTTCGTCGACCACGACATACTGGAAGCTGCCGGTGCGCTCGTCATGGAGCGACGCAACCGTCATGCCCTTGTGATTATACTCGATCATGTTTCGTATCCTCTCGCATCGTCAGCTTTCTTCCCGCGCACGCGCGAACAGCCGTTGGAAATCGCTGGCGTCGATCGCGCCCATCACCAGCATGGGACCGGCAAGATAACCCGGGGTGCCCGCCAGTCCGATCGAATAGGCTTCCTGTCCGTTCGCCCGCAGGCGGGCTGCGACAGCGTCCGCGTGGGCGGCAAGCCAGGTCATCGCGCGCAGCCAATCGCCGCCAGCGCGCATCACGACGTCCCGCAACACGTCGTCGTCGATCGTGCGGCTGTCCGTCATCAACGCACGATGGACGGTCGGGTAAACTCCCTGTTCGGCGCACGCGAGCGCCACGCTTGCGGCACGTTCGGATGGCGGACCGAAGATGGGCCAATCCTTGTAGATGACCCGCACCTTGCCGTCGCGTTGCACAGCCTCTTCCAGGGCGGAAAATCCATGACGGCAGGCCGGGCAACGATAGTCGGTGAACACGGCAAGCCGGAGCGTAGCATCGGCAGGTCCGTCCTCGGGCGAGCCGTTACCGGCAAGGATCAGGTCGGCGGTCGGCCCGACGTCGCGCCCGATCGGGGCGGTACGCCGTAGAACCTGCCCGACTGCCCAACCACCCACGACCACCGCGCCCAAGCCGGCAAGCTGTCTCCGATTGAGCGGCCCGGGCATGGTCAGCGCGCCGCTGGTTTTTTGCGCGCTTCCGCGACGAGACGACGCAACGTCGGGAGATCGACAGCACCGGCGACGACCTGCGAGCCGACGATCAGCGCTGGTGTTCCGTTGAAACCGATCGCCTGGGCGATGCTATCGGTGCGCGTAAGCAGCGCGTCGATTTCGGCGCCACGGTTCTTCAAATCGCGTTGCAGACGGGGCCAGTCGACCTTGGCTTTGGCAGCCGCTGCCTTGACGCCCGCGCTGTCGAGCCGCGCCGGCGAGGTCATCAGGGCCTCGTGAAAGGCGGCATGCCTGCCCTGCCATTGGCTCGCGACAGCCGCGCGTGACGCCTCACGCGAGGCAGGTCCGAAGATCGGCCAGTCCCGGTACACGACCCGTACCTTCGGGTCGGAGCGAAGCAGGGCGTTCAGCACCGGCTCCATGCGACGGCAATAGGGGCAGTTATAGTCGAAAAACTCGACAACCGTGACGTCGTAGGTCCTGCCGGCGCGCTTGGGAGCCACGGGATCGTCAACGACCGCCTTGCGCGACAGATCGGGCTGCTGGGCGATGAGAGGCGTGATCGGCGCGGCGAAGGCAAGCGCGGCCAGGAGGCCCCGAGACAACAGGTTGCGACGATTCATCGGTGTTTCCTTGCTAATTCGATTCCATCGGCGAGCGCAGCGCGTGACAATTCACCGAGCTGGAGCTGTACGATCGTGCCGTCGCCCGCAACGAAGGCCGTTGCGGGATACCCCGCCACCTTCAGGGCTTGAGAAAGGCCACGATCGGGGTCGAGCGCGACATGGCGCGCTCCGATATTTTCACGGCCGAGAAAACCGCTGACGATCGCTTGCGCCTCGCCCTGATCGGCAAGAAGGATCGGGACCTCGCCAGGGCGCGACGCAACCGCATCGAGCATCGGCAGCTCACGCCGACACGGACCGCACCATGTCGCCCACAGGTTGACCACGAAGGGCCTGCCACGGAAGCGATCGAGTGGAAGCGGCGCGCCGGACGGGGTTGTCAGGTTGAGATGATAGGGGAACGGGCCGTAGGTCACGGGAGGGATCAGCGCCTGAAGCGAGAACCAGAGGCCACCCGCAACAGCCAACGCTCCCCAGCCTGCCGCCAGCGCGCTTGAGCGGCCAAGCCGGATCGCCAGCATCGCCGCAGCGCCCAGAAGCCCTGCAACGGGGGAAAAGCCACCCTGCCACACGGCAAGGATGGACAGCGGAGCGCCGGTGTAGCTCGACCAATGCGCTGCGACGTAACCGATCCGTGCCGTGACCAGTCCAGCGACGATGGCGCTGGTGGAGACCGTCGATACGCGAGGGAAGCGGAACCGACCGGCCAGTGTCGTGAGGCCAAGGAACACGACGATGCACAGCACGGCAAGCCCGCGATCGACGGCCAGCATCAGCGGCCCGATGGCAATCGCACCCGCCATCAGAGAAACGCGGCCGCGCTTTTCCAGAGCATGTAGGCCGCCACCACGAAGATCAGGACGGCGAAGACCGTGGTGAGCGTGCCGCCCGTACCGAGGCGCTTCGCGATGCGCGTGCCGATCAAGCCGCCGACAACTCCACCGGCGATGAACACGAAAGCCAGCGGCCAGTCCACCAGACCCGAAAATGCGTAATTGGCGGCCGTCGTCAGCCCGAACGCGGTGACGGCGATCAATGACGTGCCGACGGCGTTCAGGATCGGCATGCCCGTCGATCCGATCAGGCCGGGGACGATCAGAAAGCCCCCGCCGATGCCGAAGAAGCCCGAGAACAGACCGGTGCCGAGGCCGTAGCCCAGCACCTTCGGCGCCTTTTCCCGGTTGCACTCCGCCCCCGGGTTGCCCGTGTCACCGCGCCCGCGCAGCATCAGGACGCCGACGACGACCATGACCAGTGCGAACAGGAACAGGAGCTTGCCGCCGTCGACGGCCTTGCCCGCGGTAGAGCCGAACAGGGCGCCGATGACGCCGGCGGTCGCATACATGCCGCCACAGCGCCATTTGACGTTATGCGCCCTTGCATGGCCGATCAGCCCCGTGGCGGCGTTAGCCGCGACGGCGAACGCGCTCGTGCCGATGGCGAGATGGGCGTCGGGCACGCGCACCAGATAGACCATGAGTGGGACGGCGAGGATCGAGCCGCCCCCGCCGACAAGCCCGAGGGTAAAGCCCACCAGGCTGCCGGATAACGCACCCAGCAGATACTGGATCGGTTCGAGGGTCATGCCGCTTTGCCGATCTTATGCGGAGCCGCCATCCATTCATGGCCTTTCAGCATGCCTTGCCAGTAAATCGGGGGCAGCATCCGCTCCTTCAGGAACCAGGCAGCGCGCGTCGGGCGCGTGCCGTTCAGCAGCCACGACGGAAAGCTGGGGAGCAGTTTTCCACCATAGCCGAACTCGGCGAGGACGATCTTGCCGCGCTCGACGGTGAGCGGGCACGACCCATAGCCGTCATAGTCGACAACAGGAGGCTTGCCTTCGAGTGCGGCGAGCGCGTTGACCGCCACCACGGGTGCCTGCTTGCGGGCTGCCGCAGCCGTCTTCGCATTGCTCGTCCCCGCAGCATCGCCCAAGGCAAAGACGTTGTCGTATCGCTTGTGGCGCAGCGTCGCCTCATCGACCTCGACGAAGCCGTTTGCCGCCGCGAGCGAACTTTTGGCAACGACGTCATGCGACACCTGCGGCGGCACGACGTGGAGCATGTCGAACCCGCGCTCGATCCGCTCGCTGACACCGTTCTGCTTGCGCTCGAAGGTGGCAATACGCCGATCGGCGTCGACCGCGACGAGGTTGGATTCGAGCTTGAGGTTGATCCTATACTTCTCGACATATTCCATCAGCGCAGGGACATAGGTCGCGACGCCGAACAGCGCCGCACCGGCGTTGTGAAATTCGACGTCGATCGCGGGGAGAACACCGCGTTCGCGCCAGATGTCGCAGGACAGGTACATCGCCTTTTGAGGCGCGCCGGCGCACTTGATCGGCATCGGCGGTTGCGAGAACAGCGCGCGTCCCCGCTGCAATTCCTGGACAAGCTGGTAGGTGTAGGGCGCCAGATCGTAGCGGTAGTTGGACGTGACCCCGTTGCGGCCCAACGCTTCGGTAAGCCCCGCGATCTTCTCCCACGCCAAACGCAGGCCGGGGGCGACGATCAGGACACGATAGGCGATCGTATCCCCGTCGCCCAGGGTGATCGCCTGACGCTCGGGGTCGATGGTGATCGCCGGCAGCCGGATCCATTCGACGCCCTTGGGCATGACATCGGCTTCGGCCTTGCGGGTCTGTTCGGGGGTGAAAACGCCTGCCCCGACTAACGTCCAACCGGGCTGGTAATAATGGTCCCGGGCCGCATCGACGACCGCGATCGACACCTTGGCGTTACGTTTCAGGATGCTGGCGGCGGTTGCGATGCCCGCAGCTCCGCCTCCGATGATGACGATGTCGTAGGTCATTTGCCGGTTCTTTCGGACCGGCGAGCGAGCGCCGGCTTCAGATCGGCCAGGTCGTACCCGGCTGCCTTGGCCTGACCGACGATCGTTTCGGGATCGGCATGACTCGCCTCCGCCAGCGCCCATAGGGTAGCCGCCCGCGTGCCGCTTCGGCAGAAGCCGAGCGTCGGTCCCGGCAGCGCAGTCAGCGCTTCCTTCATCCGGTCCGCATCGGCATCGGTCGCCTTGCCCGGCACGATCGGGACATGGGCGAACGCAAGGCCGTGTTCTTCGGCGATCCGGGCCATCTCGTGTGCGCTCGGCTGTCCCTGCTCCTCGCCATTTGGCCGGCTCGAAACGATCGAGCGAAACCCCGCCTGTGCGGCGGCAGCGACATCATCCCGGGTGAGCTGGGGAGCAGCCGAGAAGGACGGTGTGATCTTCTTGAAGGCCATGTAATGTCTCCTGTCCGGTCACGCCGAACGGCGTGGGATGAGTGCGAAGCGGTGGATGGCTGCGCCGAGCGCCATTGCAGCGGTGAAGAGCAGCGCGGGGGCAGGCTGGATCGCGAGCGCGGCGATGGCGGGGCCGGGGCACAGGCCGACAAGGCCCCAGCCTATGCCGAACAGGGCGGCACCGCCGAGGAGGCGCGCGTCGATCGGCGACGTGGCCGGCGTATGGAATTGCTCCGCGACGATCGGCGTAGAGCGTCCACGCACGATGAGCCAGGCTATCGCCATCGGCAGGATCGCTCCCGCCATGACGAATGCCAGGGTCGGGTCCCAGGCACCGGCGACGTCGAGAAACGCCCGTACCCGCGCAGGATCGATCATGCCGGACACGGCGAGGCCGGCGCCGAACAGCGTGCCGCTGACGAGCGAAAGAAGGCTCTGGCGCATCACGATACCACTCCCGCGAGACGCATGAGGGTCACGGTGGCGATGCCGGTCGCCATGAACGTGCCGGTCGCGACGATGGACCGCGGCGACAGGCGCGACAGGCCGCAGACGCCGTGACCGCTGGTGCACCCCGCGCCGAGCCGCGTCCCGATCCCGACGATCAGCCCGGCGACGGCGATCAGCCCGAGCGACGTCGGGAAGCGAGCTTCCACATTCACATTGGCTGCGGTCAGCGCCGCGCCCAGGGGCAGCCCCGCCGTGAAAAGCAAGGCCATCATCCAAGGCGCTCCCCCTTCAGAGAGAGCGAGGACACGCGCGAACATGCCGCTGACCCCGGCGATGCGGCCGTTGCCCAGCAACATGATCGCCGCAGCGAACCCGATCATCAGGCCGCCGATGAAGCCGGCAAGCGGCATGGCATGGGGAAATCCGGGCATCACAGCGTATCCAGTGGAATCTTGAGGTAGCGGGTGCCGTTGACTTCCGGCTCCGGCAGATGGCCGCCGCGCATATTGACCTGCACCGATGGCAGGATGAGCTTGGGCATCGACAAGGTGGCGTCCCGACTGGTGCGCATCGCGACGAAGTTGTCTTCGTCCACCCCCTCATGAACGTGGACGTTGCCGACGCGCTGCGCGCCCACGGTCGTCTCCCAGACATACCGGTCGCGCCCCGCAGCCTTGTAGTCGTGGCACAGGAACAGCCGCGTCTCGTCGGGCAACTGCATCAGTCGACGGATCGAGCGGAATAGCTGGCGCGCATCACCACCGGGGAAGTCTGCGCGTGCGGTGCCGTAGTCCGGCATGAACAGGGTATCGCCGGTGAAGACTGCGTCGCCGATGACATAGGCCATATCGGCGGGGGTGTGCCCCGGCACATGCAGCGCGATGGCCTCGATGTCGCCGATCGTAAAACGGTCGCCATCGTCGAACAGGTGGTCGAACTCGGAGCCGTCCCGTTCGAAGTCGGTGCCGGCGTTGAAAATCTTGCCGAAGACGTTCTGCACGCGAATGATGTCGCGGCCGATCGCGAGCTGACCGCCCAGCGCCTTTTGCAGATAGGGCGCCGCAGACAGGTGGTCGGCATGAGCATGGGTTTCGAGCAGCCAGTCGACCGAAAGGCCGTGCTCCCGCACATAAGCGATTACCGCATCCGCCGACGCCGTATTGGTGCGACCGGCCGCAGCGTCGAAGTTCAGGACACTGTCAACGATCGCCGCCTTTCGCGTGGCGGGGTCCCAGACGACGTAGGTCGCGGTGTTGGTCGGCTCGTCGAAGAACGAGTGAACGACCGGCGCTACCGCCGCCTTCGCACGTTCAATCTGCGCAACTGCCTCATTCAACGCCGATTCCACGATCGCCTCCAATTATTGATTTCATGGTTTATGTAGTTGTGTAATCCGCTTGCGTCAACGGGCTGCCCGTGCCATCTGAAAAGCATGGAAACGATGGATGCAGACGTACCGCGCTCGTTGCGCATCGGGGACGCGGCCCCGAATTTCACCGCCCGCACGACGCAGGGCGCGATGTCGCTCGATCAGTATCGTGGTCGTTGGGTCGTGTTCTTTTCGCACCCGGCTGATTTCACGCCGGTCTGCACCAGCGAGTTCGTGGCCCTGGCGAAGGCCGCACCGCAATTCGAGGAGCTCGACTGCGCCTTGCTCGGGCTGTCGGTTGACAGCCTGTATTCGCATGTCGCCTGGTTGCGCGCGATCAAGGATGTCTTCGGTGTAGAGGTGCCGTTCCCGGTCGTGGAAGACCCGTCGATGGCGGTGGGTTACGCCTATGGCATGCTTGACGAACAGGCCGGCGACGCCTCGGCCGTGCGCGCGACCTATTTCATCGATCCTGAGGGCATCATCCGTGCGCTCAACTGGTATCCGATGAACGTCGGGCGATCGGTCGACGAGATGCTCCGCACGGTGAGGGCATTGCAGCGATCGGCCGATGGGCAGGCCTATACGCCGGCCGACTGGCAGCCGGGTGACGACGTCCTGCTCCCGCCCGCCTTGCCGTGCAGCGCCGGTGCCGACTGGTTTCATCAGTTGAAGGCCGATCGATGACGGCGATCCATCAATCCCGCGCGATCGCCGATGCGGCGGTCGAAAAGCTGCGCGTGTTCGCTCAACCCCAGCGCCTCATGATCCTGTCCTATCTGCTGGGCGGTGAGCGGCAGGTTGCGGACATAGAGGCTGCGACCGGCGTGACCCAGCCGGCCCTCAGCCAGCAGCTTGCCGAGCTGCGCCGCGCCGAGCTGGTGAAGACGAGACGCGAGGCAAAGCAGGTCCATTACCGGCTCGCCGATGACGCAGCCGCAATGTGCGTGCGCACGCTCGAGGCGATATTCGGCGCCGATGATCTAGCCGTGCATGAGGCAGCGCCCGCTTCCCGACCGTCGCGAGCGCGCGGGGCGTCGGCTGCCACGCGGCCGCAAAATATAGGCGCAGCCGTATTTGCGAGGGTCGGATAATCATTCCGGTTTCGAAAGGACAAACCAGATGCGGCTTCCCGCTATCGCAGTTGCAGGATGCTTGGCCGTCATGAGCAGTGCCGGGTCAGCAGGCGTCACCGCGCAACAACCCGTGATTGCCGGCTATGGCAGGATCACGCCGGTAGAAGGCGCGGTTGAGCGGCCGGACCACTCGCTGCGATATCGTGTGCTGTTCAGTGTGACGAAGGCGGCGTCATCTCCCGACAAGGTCAATCCCTCGCTGGAGAAGGTCGCACGCTTCCTGAACCTGCTCGGGGCGGACGGCGTGCGGCCGGCACAGGGAGATGTGATCGTGATCGTCCACGGGCCGGCGACACCGATTATTGCCGATGATGAGGCATATGCGACGAAAACCGGTGCCACGACGAACCCCAATCTTGCCTTGATAGCGGCGCTAAGGCGGGCAGGCGTGTCCGTTCGAGTGTGCAGCCAGGCTTTAGTCGGGAATGGGATCGCTCCGGTCACGGTCGATAAGGCTATCGAAGTCGATGTCTCGGCTCTCACCACAATGGCGACATTGCAGATACGTGGTTGGGCGCTGATCCCTGACTGATCGTACCGAACTTCCTGTTTTATCATTCCAGTCCGTAACGCGGCCGGTGTCACAACCGTCTGGGCCTGTTGAAAAATGCCGGACATGCCGGGTTGCTCCTTCGTTTCACCCCTATCGAAAGGAGCGTCGCTATGATGGGACCAGCCTGTCGCAGTAAGCGGGAAGGGGCGTCCTTCCGCACCGTAGAAGCCATGTTGCCCACAGACCACCTGCTGCGTCGCGTCGATCGATGGCTCGACATCGGCGAGTTGAGACAGGCACTGGCCGGTCATTACAGCGCACGGGGAAGACCATCGATCGATCCCGAACTCCTCATCCGCATGACGCTGATCGGCCGCATCTTCGCGATCGCGTCCGAACGGCGGCTGTGTGAGGAGCTGCGCTACAATCTGGCCTATCGCTGGTTCTGCCGTCTCGCGCCGGGAGACAAGGTTCCGCACCACTCCACGTTCAGCAAGAACCGCCATGGTCGCTTCCGCGATGCCAACGTGTTCCGGATCCTGTTCGAGAGCACGGTGAGACGCTGCATCAGAGAAGGACTGATTGGCGGAAAAGACGCCGCGATCGATGCGTCGTTCATAGCGGCTGATGCGAGCTGGCAGCGCAAGACCGTTCCCGGCTACCTGCCGTATGTCGCCAACGCGTCGCGCGCGGTTAGGGAGTGGGTGCACGACACAGGAGATGCCGTCTTTGAAATGGCGCGGTCGAAAAGCTGCCAAGGCATCTCTCGAACGGACCCTGCCGCGGCCTGGTCGGCGCGAACGGTGCGTGGCCGGTTCGGCTACGCCTTGAATGCGCTGGTCGACACCCCGAGTGGCGTCGCGCTCGATGTCGAGGCGACACCAGCTCGCTTCGCGGAGGAAGTTGATGCGGGGCGCGTCATGCTCGAGCGGTCGGCCGATCGGTTTGATTATCGCCCCAAGCGGGTCGCGGCCGATAAAGCCTATGGCAGCGCGAACTTCCTCGGCTTCGTGCGGGATCACGGCGCAACCCCACACATCCCCGTGATCGACCGGACGCAGCAGACCAAGGGCAAGCTGCCGCGAACGGCCTTCAGCTATGATCGTGGCACCGACAGCTTTACCTGCCCGACCGGCAAGACGCTCCGGCACCATGCCTTCCATCCTCCCACCGGCGTACACCGTTACGCGGCGGATGTTCGGGATTGCGAGGCGTGCGTGCTTCGGAAGAAATGCACGACGTCGCGGCGTCGTACCCTGGTTCGACTGGACGATGAAGACGTTCGCGATCTTGCCAGAGCCGAAGTGGAAACCGGGCTCTACAAGCGGTCTATGCGGTTGCGGCGCGGGGTCGAACGGTTCTTCGCCGACGCCAAGGGCAAGCATGGCATGAGGCGGCTTCACCTGCGCGGCATCCGCGGAGCGGAAGAAGAGTTCCTGATCGGCGCGGCGGTAATGAACCTGATGATACTGGCGCGACCACGTCGGCTGATCGGCAAGCCGCGCAGAGGTGTCTGCGTTCCCGCAGCCCTCACCCCGGCCGCCATCTCGGCCCGGTCGATCGAACATGACGTGATCGTCTCGCCCGCTCGGCAATATGCCTGATCGCTGAAGCGCGGCGTGCTTCATCACGCGGCGCGCAGTCGTTCTTTGCGGTACGGCACACCGTCAAGCAGTGCCTGGCCCGGCGCCTTGGGCGTGCCGTCACCGTTCACGTACATATAGAGTGTCGTCGTCGTCATCCCGAGACGGCGCGCGACATCAGCTGCGATCGCGTTACGATCGGACATGGCGGCCATCGCCATCGCCAGCGTTGCCTTGTCCATCTTGCGGGGCCGCCCTCCCATGCGCCCCCGCGCGCGTGCCGCAGCAAGGCCGGCCTGTGTGCGCTCGGCGATAAGCTCGCGCTCGAACTCGGCGAAGGCGGCAAAGATGCCGAAAGCCAGGCGGCCGTTGGCGGTGGTGGTGTCAATCTGCGCGCCGGCGCCAGTCAGTACCTTCAACCCGATGCCGCGCTCACGCAGCGCCTCGGCGGTGATGACCAAATGCCTCAGGTCACGTCCGAGGCGATCCAGTTTCCAGAGCACCAGTGTATTGCCGGGCTGCAACGCCTTGAGACAGGCAGTCAGGCCAGGACGCGCATCATGACGACCCGACGCGAGATCCTCATAAATGCGTGAGGCATCGACGCCGGCGGATAGCAGCGCGTCGCGCTGCGGTGACAGCGTCTGCGATCCGTCAGCCTTGGATACCCTCACATATCCGATGAGCATCATCACCCCGCCAGAAAAGATATCTAACACCCTGCAATGTGCCGGTGGTTTCCGCAACGGGTATTCCGACCGCTAGGAAGCTTCGATGAGGCAAAAACCGCTACCGCCAGAAAACCGGTCGTTTTTCTGGCGATCTGGCATAGATCGCTGTCCTATTACTCGCTCGTTTCGGGAAGCTGTTTCCGCAAGAGGCAGCCTTTCGAAGCTGCCGCATACAGGCATCGTAGCTCACCCATGCAGCAGGAACGAAGATGAATGATCGATAACGATTGTATTCAGCAACACTAAAACACGGATCAGACATTAGAATAACAGCGGATCGCCCGCGAGGACAACTCCGATGGACAAAAGGTTAATTTCTGCCGTTATCATTTCCAGCGTTGCTGTTGCGGGCTTTGCAGCGGCTCCAGCCTCGGCGCAGGACTATTATGGCCGTGACGGCTATCGCCAGCAATATCAGGGCGATGGGTACGACTATGACCAGGACGCGCGCTATCAGAACCAACTGCGGCAACGCCAAATCCAACGCTCCGAGCGGCAGCGCCGCGCACAGTATCAGTATGACCAGCGTTACGCACGCAATGGCTACGAGAGCTATCAGTACGATCAGGGCCCGTATTACGCCGATCGCGGTGCCTATGCCGAGCGCCGCACCTACTATCAGGGTCAGCGCTGCCGTTCGGGCACCACTGGTACGATCGTCGGAGCGATTGCGGGTGCATTGCTTGGTCGCGAGATCGGACGTGGTGGCCCCTATGACCAACCGAGCACGACCGGCTTGATCCTCGGCGCTGGCGGCGGTGCGCTGGCCGGCCGGGCCATCGAACGCAGTGGCAATGACTGCCGCTGACAGTCGTTAGAGAGGAAGGCATCATGTTCAGCATTCGCAAGCTCGCGATGGCAGCGAGCATCGCTACCGCTTCGACGATCGCACTCGCCGCGCCGGCGTCGGCACAGACCTTCGGCGGCTTCAGCCTCAGCTTCGGCTCGGGCGGGTATGGCGGCCAAGACTACGATTACGACGACGATTACTCGTCCAACGGATACTACGCCTACCGCTCGCCCCAGTATCAGCCCTATTACCAATACCAGCAGCGGGACTATCGCTGGCAGGAATGGCAGCGGCGCCAGCAGTTGCAGCGCTGGCGTGCCGAGCAGCAGCGGCGGCTCTACTGGGAGCGCGTTCGTCGCGAGCGGGAACAGTGGCGCTACGACGACGACTATTGAGGCCAGACGATCGTTCGCACCCGGCGTTCAAATAGCGTCGGGTGCGCGTCGCTTCTTCGTTTGTCTAGCGGGTTGCTCGTCCGACGTCTTCCGCGTCCCATTCGGTGAGGTAGACGAGAGGTGGCCAGCAGGTGGTTATACCGGTAGGCTGGCCGTGGTGTTCTTGCAAGCCGCCTTACCATAAGGGCCTAATCTTCGGCGGAGATAAAAAGCTGTGCGCTGGCTGACACTCAGCGGCGATATTGACCAGTACTTTACACCGGCTGAAAAATCAATGCTTGTTGATTCACTTATTCTTTAATTGGACCCAGTATGGAGGCGTGGCCAGCTCGATACTGGGTCTTGGCTTATTTCAACAATCAGACTTTAAAATATTATATCAAATGATTCAACA
Organism: Sphingomonas melonis DAPP-PG 224; assembly: GCF_000379045.1. NCBI lineage: Bacteria > Pseudomonadati > Pseudomonadota > Alphaproteobacteria > Sphingomonadales > Sphingomonadaceae > Sphingomonas > Sphingomonas melonis. The sequence goes on along the minus strand of NZ_KB900606.1, from coordinate 47,783 downwards.
TAATTTATGTAGAAATCGTGAGTAAACTCTCTTACGAGTAAGAATCTCGCCGGTTGAACCGAGTAGACATGTTTTTTCTGGTCAGTGATTATCGGCATGATTCTCTGCCAAATTATTTCTCACAATGTCAAAATCGGTCAGCGTTCATCACCTTTGTCCAAGCCGCGGCGAAGTCGTTGACAAACTGCTGTTGCGACCCACGGGTTGCGTAGACTTCGCTAACCGCTCGAAGCTCGCTGGTGTAACCGAACGACAGATCGACCGGAGTCGCATACCAGCGGATCTGGCCGCCGTTGCGATCCTTGCCGACAAACCGGGTGTTGGTGGCGTCCATCGGGGCCCACGCCGTGTTCATGTCGAGCAGGTTGACAAAGAAGTCGTTGGTAAGCAGGCCGGGTCGCGTGGTCAGGACACCGGCACTCGACCCGCCGGCATTGGCGTTGAGCGCGCGCATACCACCGATCAGCACCGTCATTTCACTCGTGGTCAGACCCAGGGTGCTCGCTTTGTCTACCATCGCTTCGGGTGCGGTCAGACGCTGGCCGGGCAGGTAGTAGTTGCGGAAGCCATCAGCCTTCGGCTCCAGATAGTTGAAACTTTTGACGTCGGTCTGTTCCTGGCTCGCGTCAGTGCGTCCGGCCATAAAGGGGATCTTTACGGGTGTGCCAGCGTCCGCTGCCGCCTTCTCCACCGCGACGGAGCCGCCCAGCACGATCAGATCGGCCAGCGAGACCGGCCGGTCGCGGTGGCGCCCGTTATACTGATCCCGGATCGCCTCGAGTTTCGGCAGCACGACGGCTAGCTCCTGCGGATCGTTGACTGCCCACGTCCGTTCCGGCGCGAGCGCCAACCGTCCGCCGTTCGCACCCCCGCGCCAATCTGTATTGCGGAAACTCGCCGCGGCGGCCCATGCGGTACGTACCAGCTGAGGGACAGTCAGTCCTGATGCCATGATCTGTCGACCAAGGTCTGCCACGTCGCTGGTAGATAGCGTCTTGGTCGGGGCTGCGGGGACGGGATCCTGCCAGATAAAATCCTGCGCCGGCACCTCGTTGCCCAGATAGCGAGATTTCGGGCCAAGGTCGCGGTGGGTCAGCTTGAACCACACGTCGCCAAACTCGCTTTTGAACTGATCGGGATGCGCGCGATAGCGCTCGATCGTCGCGAGCCACGCCGGGTCGAGCTTCAGCGACACGTCCGTCGTCATCATCATCGGCGCATGGCGCTTCGTCTTGTCGAACGCGTCGGGCACCAGATTCTGTGCGCGCTTGTCGTCGGGTTCCCACTGCGTGCCGCCGCCGGGGCTCTTGGTCTTCACCCAGTTATATTTCAGCAGGTTCTCGTTGTAATTGTTAGTGAAATGCGTCGGGTCCTGCGACCACGCGCCCTCCAACGGCGAAGTAATAGCGTCCTTGCCCACCCCGGTCGCGCAGGTGCTGTGCCAGCCAAGGCCCTGTGATGCCATATCGGCCGCAGCAGGTTCCTTGCCTTGGCACGTTTTCTGATCGTGCGCGCTGTGCGCCTTTCCGATGGTATGTCCGCCCGCGATCAGCAGTGCCGTCTCGCGGTCGTCCATTCCCATGTTCGAGAACGTCTGGCGAATATCGTCGATCGCATGAACCGGATCGTGATCCTTCATGTGACCCTCGGGATTGACGTAGATCAGCCCCTGCGTGCTGTTTGCAAGCGGCTCGATGAGCTTGCCGTCCTTGTCGTATCGCGCGACCGTGAGCATCTCGCGTTCCGGACCCCAGAACATCTCTTCCGCGGCCCAGTCGTCGCGTCGCCCGCCACCGAATCCGATGACCTTGAAGCCCATCTGCTCAAGAGCGACATTTCCGGTCAGAACGATGAGATCGCCCCAGGACAGCGCCCGGCCGTACTTCTGCTTGATCGGCCAGAGCAGCCGTCGCGCTTTGTCGAGATTGGCGTTATCGGGCCAGCTCGATAGCGGTTCGAACCGCTGCTGCGCACCATCCTCGCCACCACGTCCATCAGCCGCACGATAGGTGCCGGCATTATGCCACGTCATGCGAATGAAGAAGGGCGCGTAGGTGCCGTAGTCGGCCGGCCACCATGGTTGCGACGTCGTCAGCAGCTTGGCAATGTCGGCCTTGACGGCCGTCAGATCGAGTTTCGAGAATTCAGCGGCGTAATCAAAATTTTGATAGGGGTTGCTGCGCTGTTCGTTACGACGGAGAGCCGTGAGGTCGAGCCGATCCGGCCACCACTCCTGGTTGGTCTTTCCCGTGACCCGATCTTCAGCGGTCTTTGGCGTAGGCGCTAGAGGCTTGGCCATCGGCGTCGGCTTCGTCAACGGCAACTGGGCGAGCGCCGGGGTTCCGATGGCCAGCAGCGGCAAACCAATGGATGTCATTGTTTTGAAAAATTTCGGCATCGCCATACCCTTTCGCTTCGGATTTTTTCCCGGCCTAACCCGGAGGATATTGAGGTGAAAGAGTTTGGGGGCACCGAGATTCTAAAATCGGGTTTAGTTTTGAATGCTTATGAGGATGAATGGCTGACCTAATCGTCACTAGTGCAAATAGCTGTTTCCTACTATCCAAAGCGGCTACAGCCAACGTTAGGTAACTGGAAGATCTACGTTTTCGCGATTAGACCTCTGTGGGCGGCTGGGTGGACGTCGAGAGTCTGTCAGGGAGTGCCCCCTACAGCGCTTGCAAGAGCCTGGATGACGGTACGCCTTCGCACGCGGAGCAGCATTGTAATTCCATCGACCCAAAATTAGTCGTCTGTCGAACCCAACCCGATTGACGTTGCCTCGGTGTAGGCATGGGAGACCACTATGCGCGCCTTGGCTCTGGCCGGCTCGGTTTTGATCGCAGCCACCCCCGCGGCTGCCCAGACGACGAATTCGATTACGCTCGATGCCTTGGTCCAGGATGTCATCGCGAACAATCCCGAGCGGCAATTCTATCAGCGGCAGATCGAAACCGCCGGCGTCGAGCGGAACGCGGCCGGACGCTGGGCCGATCCGGAGGCTGTGGTCGAGTTCGGCCAGCGGCGTGCGCAGAACCTCGCCAACAATGCGGTAACCGGTGAGGGACGGACATATGCCGTGTCGGTGGTCCAGCCGATCGAGTTCGGCGGCCGGATCGCATTGCGGCGTGCGATTGCCGATCGTCAGGTTTCACTCGCCCGTATCGGTTTGCAGCAATTCGACGCAACACTCGCCGCACGCGCCCGATCGATCGGCTATGGATTGTTTGCGGCAGACGAGAAGGCTGCCGCCGCGCGTGAGGTGGCGGGGCGGATGCGCACGCTCGCCCGTGTCATCGTTTCACGTGATCCCGCCGGTCCCTCGCCGCAGCTCGAGGCGGCATCGTTGGTTGCCAGCGCGATCAGCGCAGAGCGGTCAGCGGCGATGGCCGATGCCGAAGCGAACTCATTCCTTTACGAACTGAATCAGCTACGCGGAGCGCCCTTCGCTGCGCGTATTCGCATCGTTCGTCCGGATATGTCGCTCCCGGCACTTCCCGCGGGCCCGCTTCTGGCCGCGAACGCCGCGCAGAATAACTTCGAACTGAAGTCGCTGCGCGCCCAGTTCGAGCAGCAGGGACTGCGTGTCGATCTGGCGAAGAAAGCGCGTATCCCGATCATCAGCGTTGGCCCCTACTTCGACCGTGCGCGATCGGACATTCGCGAAACGAATTATGGCGTCCGCTTGTCGACCACACTCCCCTTGTGGAATCGGCAGGCGGGCGACGTCGCAATCGAGCAGGGTAGACAAGCGCAGGCTAATGCAACGCTGATCAACGCCGAGCGGCGAATTCAGCGCGACGTATTTGATCAAGCTGCTCAATATGAAGCGAAACGTGAGGCGCTGACGAAATGGGACGGCGAGAGCCCCAAGCGCTTCGCGGAAGCCGCTGCCGACGCTGACCGGAATTATCGGCTCGGCGCGATCCCACTGACGACGTACACCCAGATGCAGCAAAGCTACATGGACGCCGTAAACGCAGTGCTCGACACCCGACGTGAAGCGTTGGAAGCGCTTCTGCAGTTGCGCGCCCTCAATGGCGGGACGCAGCTCGCGCGATGAACAGTTGGCTCCGCTACGTCACCCACCACCGGCTCGCGGTCGCCCTGGTCACCGCGTTGGTCGCGACGATCGGTCTATGGTCGTTTGCGAACCTGCAGATCGATGCCATTCCCGACATCACGGGGGTCCAGGTCCAGATCAATACGCAGGTGCCGGCACTGGCCCCGGAGGAGATCGAGCGGCTGGTCACGCAGCCGATCGAGCGTGCGATGGGGGGGCAGCCCGGTCTTGACCAGACGCGATCACTGACGAAGACGGGCCTCAGTCAGGTCACGCTTCTCTACAAGGACGGGACCGACCAGCTGAAAGCGCGCCAGCTCGTTACGGAACGCCTGACCGCCGTCCAAAATCAGCTGCCGCCTGGCAGTACACCGCAGCTGGCGCCCATCACGACCGGTCTCGGGGAAATCTATTATTACACGCTTGAATGGCGCCGTCCCCCACCAGGGATGGACCAGCAGCGCCAGCTTATGGAGCTGTACGAGGCTCAGGAATATACCGTCCGCCCCATGATGCGTGCCGTCCCCGGCGTCGCTGACGTCAACACGAATGGCGGGTTGGAGGAACAGTTCGTCGTCCAGCCGGATCCGGTGCGGTTGACGATGCACGGTGTTACGGCGGGGGAGCTCGCGGCCGCTGTTTCAAAGAACGTCGAGAACGCTGGCGGCGGGATCATTCGCCGCGGTGCGGAACGTTTCACGGTTCGGACCGATGCGCGGGTGATGAACGCGACGCAGATTGGCGCCATCCCCGTGAAGTTTGCAGCCGGCGTACTTCCAATACAGGTACGCGACCTTGCCGATGTCGTGATTTCATCGGCCCCACGTCAGGGCGCGGCGACGCAAAACGGCCGCGAAACCGTCCTTGGCACAATCATGATGCTGGTCGGGCAGAACAGTCGCGAAACTGCTGTCGCCGTCGAACAGGCACTGCCCGGCATCCAGGCCGCGATTCCCAAGGGTATGGTGATCGATCGTCAATACAGCCGTGCCGACCTGGTCGAACGCACGATTTCTACTGTCGAGCACAATCTGGGTGAAGGTGCCCTTCTCGTTGCCGTTGTCCTGCTCCTGGTGTTGGGCAATTGGCGCGCGGCATTGATCGTGGCACTCGTCATTCCGCTCGCCTTCCTCGTCACCGTAACGGGTATGCGGACGATCGGCGTCTCAGGAAATCTGATGAGCCTCGGTGCGCTCGACTTCGGCCTGATCGTCGACGGGGCGATCGTGGTGGTCGAGAACAGCTTGCGCCTTCTCGCCGTTCGCCGGCGTGAAAAGGGTGAGGACCTTACCAGCGAAGAGCGTCGGGAGACGGTCGCACATGCTGCGCGCATGGTTGCCCGCCCGACGTTCTTCGGCATCGCCATCATCGCGCTGGTTTACGTCCCGGTGCTCAGCCTCGGTGGCGTCGAGGGCAAGCTGTTCCAGCCGATGGCTCAAGCGGTGATGCTGGCGATCGTTGCGGGGCTCGCCTGGACCTTCACGATTGTCCCGGCGCTATCGGCCTGGCTCCTGCGCGCGCCGGCAGGCAGCGATGATACGGAGCATCACAAGGGCTTCGTTGGCGTCGCCGAACGTGCCTACACGCCGGTTTTGGAACGCGCGCTCGGCCATCCCGCCCTGCTCGCCATCGGCGCGCTTGCGCTGCTCGCGGCGACCTTTCTCGTCTTCAAGACATTGGGCTCCCAATTCACTCCCAGGCTCGACGAGGGCGCGATCACGGCGATGGTGTACCGACCGGTCGGCATGTCGCTCGAACAGAGCCTGGCGATCGAGAAGCAGACCGAGATCGCTATCCGTCGCGCATATCCCCAGGTCACGCGTACCTTCTCGCGGATCGGCACCAGTGAGGTCGCGACCGATCCGATGCCGCCCGACCAGAACGACCTCTACATCTTCTACGGCCCGATGAAGGACTGGCCGACCGGCGACGGCATGCCCACAACGAAGCAGGAGCTTGTCGCCGGCATCCAGAAGGTGGCTCAGCAAGTCTACAAAGGCCAACACTTCGAGTTCGCCCAACCGATCGAGATGCGCTTCAACGAGATGCTGGAGGGCGTTCGAGCCGATGTGTCGGTCAAGGTCTTTGGCGACGATTACGACACGTTGGAAAAGGCAGCGACAAAGGCCAAGGCGATTCTTGAGAAGCTGCCTGGCACGGCAGGCGTCGCATTCGAAACGGCTGGCCGCCCGAAGAGCATCGTCGTTCAACTCGATCACGCAGCACTGTTGCGCCTCGGCCTTGGCACCCAGGCCGTAAACGAGGCGATACGGGACGCGCTGGCCGGAGCGGAAGTCGGCTTCATCCCTCATGGTCCTGCCCGCCACATGATCGTCATCCGTATGCCCGAGAGCCTGCGCGCTGATCCCTCGGCGATCCTGGCCTTGCCCTTGCGCGTCGGCGATTATGGGATGGTCCCCCTGTCTCGCGTTGCGCGCCTTCAGGAAACAAGGATCGTCGAGCCCATCCTCCACGACGACGCCAATCGTCGTGCCGCGTTGATGGTCAACCTGTCGACCAGCGATCTCGAAGGCTATGTCCAGAAGGCAAAGGCTGCGATTGACGGGCAGGTGAAGCTGCCTCCCGGTTACCGGATTGAGTTCGGCGGCCAGTATCATCAGTTGGAAGCAGCGCAGAAGCGTCTGTCGATTGTCGTCCCCGCCGCACTGATCCTGATCTTCGCGTTGGTCTACGCAGCGCTTGGCAGCGTCCGGGAGGCGGCAATTGTCTATACAGGAATACCGTTTGCGGTGACGGGCGGCGTGCTGGCCTTATGGCTTCGTGGCATGCCGTTCTCGATTACCGCTGCGATCGGTTTCATTGCGCTGTCGGGTATCGCAATGCTTAACGGCCTCGTCCTGATTGACCATATCAACAGCTTGCGTGATGGCCGGGAGGGCGATCCGCTACCTGTCGAGGACGCTGTTCGGCAGGGTGCGCACGACCGCTTGCGTCCCGTGCTGTCGACAGCACTCGTTGCCTCTGTCGGCTTCATTCCGATGGCAATAGCGACAGGGGCAGGTGCAGAAGTGCAGCGTCCGCTCGCTACCGTAGTCATCGGCGGCATCATCACTTCGACGATCCTGACGCTGCTGCTGCTCCCGAGCCTGTACGCCTGGATCGAGCATCACTCGACGAAGGCGGCTACCCCAGCATCTGAGTGATCGATCTGTGGTCGGTTCCGGGCGCTTCCACCTTACACCCTGTGGAGGCGCTCGGTCACGGCGAATGACGTAGGTGGCGATGAATTCAAATACTGGCCAGTTTTAGACCACGGTGCCGGTAAGAGCGCCGATCAGCGCTGTCATCCCCATGGCGAGGGCACCGAGCAAGACCACCCGGAGCATGGCTCGGCCAGCAGGGGCGCCTCCTGCCCTGGCACCGAGCGCGCCCAGCAGGGCGAGCAATACGAGCGCTGTTACCGGCACTACATAAAGGACGGCGCCATGCGGTGCTAGGGCTGCAAGCACCGGCAGGATGGCCCCTGCGGCGAACGCCAGTGCAGACGACACCGCTGCCTGCAGGGGCAGTGATTCGCCGTCATCGGCCAGGCCAAGCTCGTCACGGCGATGTGCTCCAAGCGCATCATGCGCCATCATCTGCTCCGCAACCCGATGAGCGAGGAGTGGTTCGACCCCCCGGCTCTCATAGATCGCCGCCAATTCCCGTGTTTCAGCCGCAGGTGACCGCTTCAGCTCAGCGGCTTCCCGTGCCAGATCGGCCTTTTCTGTATCCGCCTGTGAGCTCACCGAAACATATTCGCCGGCGGCCATTGCTAGAGCACCTCCGACCAGGGCCGCCACACCGGCGATAAGAACAGTGCTCGCAGAAGCACCGGGGGCTGCTGCGACACCGACAATGAGACTGGATACCGATATGATGCCGTCATTAGCGCCAAGTACCGCGGCGCGAAGCCAGCCGGTGCGGTGGACCAGATGATGTTCACCCGGAGCATGGTCGATGGCGTCGGTCGTCATTGGCTTTCCTAAAGTATCCTGGACCAAGTAGGCTGCCGGTTGGGCGGGAATTAGTTTGTATATGGCTCCGCCCGGCGGTTCATGGGTGGTATCGCTACGCTGGATGCGTTGCGACACGAACCTGACGAACACCTGACAAGGCAATGCCGCATATGATTTAGGAATCAGGCCTTGAGCTGAACTCGAAACAGAGCGCCACCACCTGCTGCGTTTTCAACGCTGACCGTTCCATTATGCGCTTCGGTCAACCGCTGCACAATGCCAAGGCCGAGGCCCGCTCCGTTAGAGCTGCGGCGATCCTTGCGCCAGAAGCGGTCGAAAACGTGAAGAAGGTCGACCTCCGCAATCCCCGGCCCGTAATCACGGACCGCCAGCTGTGGACCCGGTCCCGCGGTTACGTCGATGGGCGTCACGCCAGGCGCGTGTGACAGCGCGTTGTCGATCAGGTTGCGATAGATGCGGAAAATCGCTTCGGGATGTCCGATCGCCTGCGTGTCGCCTAAGCTCTCGAAACGTAGATCGCGCTGCGCGGCAAACACCTTTGGCGCCATCGCGGCCACGACGTCTCGGCCGATGTCGGCGAGGTCGATGGCAAGGTGGCCATCGACGGCCAGCGCGTCGGCCTGGGCAAGATCGAGCATCTGTTCGACAAGACGGGTCAAGTGCCGAGCATCCGCGTGCAGTTCGTCCCGCTGCTTGCCTGCGGGGAGCTGGTCGAGCGACAGCTGCATGATCGACAGCGGCGTGCGCAACTCGTGCGCGGCATTGGCAGTGAACTCCCGCAGGGTCGCCATCGCTGCATCGAGCCGGCCAAGCGCCCGGTTGACGGCACTGACGAGCGTATTGACCTCGCGCGGCTCACTCGGCTCTGAAAGGCGAAGCAGAGTGTTGTCGGGTTCCAGCGCATCCACTTCACGCTCGGCATGGCGAAGCGGCTGGAGTACTCGCCGAACGGCGAAGACGTTGAACAGTAGCAGCAACAGCGACAACGGGATCAGCGGTAGCAAAACGTGCTGAATGATCTCGTTCACGATCACCGGCACATAGGGACGGATGCCGTCGCCCTCGAACTGCATCGCCAGCCATCGCCGCTCGTTGCCACGATCGATCGCGCGGACGCCCGATATCCGATAGCCGTGAGGAGTCTGTTCGCGCCGCGTCCAGTCGACCAGGGTCGACGCACCGTCGATCCCGGCCTGACCCACCCGCCGGAGTTCGGGCGATCCCGGTTCGACATAGCGCGCGGACCAGGATTCGGCCCCCGGCGGCCCCGCCAGCAGATCCGGCGATAGAACCCCACCTGCCGGAGCCTTTGCGGCTTCGAGCGTCAGCAGTTCCTGCGCGAGAGATTCGGGCTGCCGACTGTAGGTGAAGACGACGATCCCGACGTCGAGCGCCGCGAATAGCAGCGTGAACGCCGCCAGACGCGCTGCGATCTGTCGGAACAGGGTCGGGGGCCGTCGCCTTGGCCGGACGGTGCCCGACCTACTCACCGGATACGCTCGGCGCAAAAAGTGCATAGCCGACGCCGTGCACGGTGCGGACCTGCACGTCCGCCCCGGCGGCGGTCAGTCGCTTGCGCAGCCGCGATACCGCTGCTTCCAGCGCATTGGGCGTTACCTCCGCATCCATCGCATATAGCGTATTCTCGAGTGCCGGCTTGGCGACGACGTGTCCGGCGCGGCGGAGCAGAACCTCAAGCAGGTTAATTTCACGCGGCGTCGCCTCGATCGCCGCGCCGCCCACCTCGGCCGACCGTGAGGCACAATCGAGTACGACGTTGCCCGCGGCGAGCTGAGTGCCGAGCGACGCCCCGGGCCGTCGCAGCAGGGCACGGCACCGTGCAGCGAGTTCGGGAATCTGGAACGGTTTCACCAGATAGTCGTCAGCGCCCGCGTCCAGTCCGGTCACGCGGTCGTCGAGGCCACCTCGCGCCGTTAGGACAAGGATCGGCGTCGCATTCTTGTCCCGACGGGAGCGGCGGACGATGTCCAGGCCGTCTCCGTCGGGCAGGCCAAGGTCGACCAGTAGCAGGTCATATGTCGCCACCTTCATCGCCAGCTCGGCGTCCTCGACGGTCTCGACCCAATCGACCGCGAAACCCTGCGGGATCAGACCGTCGCGAACCAGGCTACCGAGCCGGACGTTGTCTTCAATCAGCAGCAGGCGCATGGTCGATGTCGGTCCCCGTTGGTGCACGTTTGTAGCCAGTGACCATCGCCAGCGGCAGGTTTTCCCGGTGCCGTACGCTCTCGACGATCGCACCGATGACATGCAGGGCTACCGCGCCGATCAGAACATTGGCGGCAGTTTCGTGCAACGTCTCGACCCAGCCCACACCCCAGAATTGGTCGAGCCCCATCATCCATCCGCTGGTCCCCACCGTCGCCAGCAGGACAAGGAGGACGACGATCATCGCGCCCCCGGCCGGGTTGTGACCGATGTAGCGCGGCTCGCGCCGGGCAGCCATCGCGCGGAAATAGCGCAGCAGCCCGACTGGGCTGGGCACGAAGCTGGCGAACCGTGCGTGACGCCGGCCGATGATGCCCCAGATCAGCCGGACCGCCAGCGCCGTGACGACGACGTAGCCGACATAGATATGCGGCGTCTCCTCGTGCCGAAGGAACGTCAGGTTGGCGATGACACCTCCTGCCACGGTCCAGTGAAAGATGCGGACGATCGGGTCCCAGACCTTGACCCTGCCGCGGTTGCGAACAGGGTCTCGGGAAGGAGCCGCTGGAGCGACGTGGTTCATCGTCAGTCGACGTTGTTCTGAACGATCGCGCCGTTCACCGGGTTGAAATAGACCTCGGCGCGCTTGCCGTCCTTGGTGTGGGCGTAGATCTCGTAGCAGCTGCCCGACACCTGAAAGACCTTGACGTCGCGATAGCCCATCTTCGCGACGCGGCTTTTCATCTGTGCCGGCGTCATCCATTTGGCCTGTGGTGCCTTCGTGCAGACGGGTGCCGCCATCGCCATCGGCGCGGCTGCAATGGCGGCGAGAAAGCCTGCGACCTTCAGGGGGGCGAATCGGATCATCGAACGAGCTCCTGTCAGAGGCGGGATAGCCTCGATGACCGGAAGATCGCAGCAGCGCCTGACCGAATCCTGACAGCGCGGCGAGTATTTCCCACGTCTCGAAAAATGCGCTGGCCATCGGCCTGTCAGGTCGTCGTCAGGACCGGGTTCGATAGCGGGGCAGCCGCATTTCCGGCGGCAATGGAGTATCGACCATGATGAAGTCCTTGATCGTCGCTGCCGCCGGTGCCGCGACCATTTTCGCCGTCAGCGTGACCGCCGCGCCGTCGGAGCCGACCCGCCCGCTCGCCGCCAGCACGCGGGCGAACCTCGAGGCCGCGATGCATGGGGAGGCCTATGCCAACCTGAAGTATCTGCGGTACGCCGACCAGGCGCAGGCGGCGGGAAAACCCGAACTCGCCAAGCTCTTCCGCGCGTCAGCCAACGTCGAAGCCAACGAGCACTTCGATCGTGAAGCGCAAGCGCTGCGGCTCGGCAGCACCAACAATGTGAATCTCGAGGACGCCATGAAGGGTGAGCACTACGAGAATGTCACGATGTACGTGAATTTCGCCAAAGAGGCGGAGGCGGCCGGCGACACCAAGGTGGCGCAGATGTTCCGCCAGATCGCGGTCGACGAAGGCACACATTACGCGGCTTACAAGGCTGCCCTGGCAAAGCTCCCCCGTCGCTGAGCCAGCTGCAGTCGCCGGCCCGTCCATGCCCCTCGGCGGGCCGGCGCATCAAGTCGGGATCGTTAGATAGTATACTAGCACCCGCCCACCGAATAGAACTTGAGAGCGCATCCACTCTCTCAATCGCGTGGCATCAGTTCGAACGGGATATTTTCAACAGCCACGTCCGGTTGTGACACCGGCCACCTCCGGCAGCGTTCTCAACGCCGTACAGGTGTCGAAATTCTGTGTCAGAACCGGAGGATGGGCTTGGCTATGCGGAGATGTCCCGCGGTGACGGCCGGCATCACGCTCCGCAGCCTAGCGCGATGCCCGATGAGCGATGCAATCTAAACCAGCATGATCGGCAGGTGGAACACGTACAAAACTCAGCCGCCCTGCTCGGGCTTAATCGCCCTCGAGCGGTGGAGTGCGGTCACGCGCTTGACATGAGCGATGCTGCATCCGGCGAGCTCCGCAGTTTTCGCGATGCTCATGCCCGCCTCCCTCAAACTTACGATGCGTCGATGGTGGGCGATATCCGGCTTGCGGCCGATGTAACGCCCCGCCCTCTTCGCAACTTCGATGCCCTCGCGCTGCCGCTCGCGCCGCGTGTCGTAGTCGTCGCGCGCCGTCTGCAGCGCCACCCGCAGCAGCATGTCCTGCACCGCCTCCAGCACGATGCGCGCCACGCCCGCGCTGTCTGCCACCAGGTCGGACAGGTCCACGATCCCCGGCACTGCGAGGCGCGCCCCCCTGCCTCGGATCGTCTCCACCAGCAGCTCCGCCTCCGGCAGCGGCAGGCGGCTGATCCGATCGATCTTCTCGGCCACCACCACCTCGCCCGGCTGCAGGTCCGCCACCATGCGCAGGAGCTCCGGTCGGTCCGGCCGCGCGCCCGACGCCTTCTCCCGGTACACCGCCGCGACGTAGAAGCCGGCCGCCTTGGCGCCGGCCACGATGTTCTCCTGCCGCGTCAGGTCCTGATCGTCCGTGCTAACCCGCAGGTAGACGCGCGCTACCTTCACTCCGCTGCCTGCCACCTACTCATCACTCCTGCCCGGCGTTCTTGGGTATACTCAAATAAGCGACCGGCTAAATGGAACCCGACAAGCTCATCGGAGCCGAGAACGAAGTGTAATCTGGTGATTATTCGAGCCTGAACGGCATGACCGCCGGTTCAGGATAAGGATCATCGCTTTCGCTTTGTCGAACATCGGCTTGGGGCCGCGTTCAAGCTCCAAGAAATGGCAGGGTTGCAGCCGCGCACAGCGGGCAACAGACAAGCGTGTACAGCATGAAGCGCCGCCACCCGCACGCAGGTCGAGCGAACAGGATCGAGGCTATGGTGATGCGGGACATTGCTACTGATGCGTCTAACGGTGAGCCGCTGCCAAATCTTCGGGATGATGATGTCTGTACGAAGCGGCCAGCAATGGTCGCGCAGCCTCACCGATCAGCAGCAGCGTCGGATCGTCATCGGCGATCGTGCGGACCAGGAACGGCAGGGCAGCGAGCGTGCCGTGGATCAGTCGCTCGGTCGGCAACGACACGTCGACCGCGATCATCACGGGAGTTTCGGGCGCGCGTCCGGCCGCGATAAGGGCGTGCGCGATCTCCGGTGCGGCGACGCGCCCCATGTAAACGGCAATCGTTGCGTCGCCGGTAGCGAGAGCTGCCCAATCGTGCTCCAGCCGTTCACCGGCACGGGCATGGGCGGTGAGAAAGGTCAGCTTGCGCGCGAGCCCACGCAGAGTGAGCGAGGCAATGCCGCTTGCCGCGGCGGCGCTTGCGGCGGTGATGCCCGGGCAGATCCTTACCGGTATGCCATGGGCAGCGCACGCTTCGATTTCCTCGGTAGACCGGCCGAAGATCGACGGATCGCCGCCCTTGAGACGGACGACGCGCCGGCCGTCGTGCGCGGCGTGGACAATGAGCTCGTCGATGCTGGCCTGATCCCTGGAGTGGCGCCCGGCCCGCTTGCCGACGCTGACCAGCTCCGCCTGTGCCGCGATCGCTAGGATCCCGGAGCCCACCAACGCATCGTAGAAGACGATGTCTGCCTGGCTCATCAGCCGCTCCGCCTTGCGGGTGAGGAGGTCCGGGTCGCCGGGGCCAGCGCCGACGAGCCAGACCATGCCGCGTGGAAAGAGATCATCCATTGGCAGTTTTCCTCGATTGCGCGATCAACCGCGCGAGCGCCGGGCGGCAGGATCCGCAATTCATTCCCGCCCCGAGCGCAGCGCCGACGGCGGCCACGTCGACAAGGCCCTGTTCCGCGATGGCGGCGACGATCGTCTTCATGCCGACATCGAAGCAGACGCAAACGACAGCCCCACGGTCAGCCTGCAGGCCCGGCGCGCGACCGGCGAGGACCGCGGGGCCGTGGCTCATGTCCAGCTGGGCGATCAGCCAATCGCGCGGCGGAAGGTCGCCCGAGCGCGTCGTGAATAGGATTGTGGCCAGCCTGCCGTTGCGCAGGATCGCGACACGGCGCGTGCCGCGCGCGTGATCGATCGCCTCGATCCGCTCGCCCTTGGGCAACGCGCGTTCGAGGCGCGCGGCATCGCCGTTGCCGGCCACCTCCCACAACAAACCGCCGGGCACGCGGACCTTTGTCGCCCACAGGCATTTCGGCGCTTCGATGTCACCATGCACGATCAGAAAACCGCGCCATTCGGTCGCGACCGGCTCAATCCGCGCCGGCGTCGCCTTAAACCCGGGCTGGCCTGAATGCGGGTCGGTCAGCGGACGCGGGAGCAGCCCGGTGCGGCCGCCGGTCGCCTGCTGGTCGGTCCAGTGGATAGGCGTGAACAGTTCGCCCTGGCGCTGGGTATCGGCGGCCGCCACCCGGAACAGGCTGTTCCCTTGCGGCGTCGAAACACGGGCGAGACCGTGATCGGCGAGGCCGAGCGCCGTCGCATCCGCGGGATGAACCTCCACCAGCGGTTCCTCGCGATGACGGGCGAGCTTGGGACTGAGTCCGGTACGCGTCATGGTGTGCCACTGGTCACGATAGCGACCGGTATTGAGCGTCATCGGCCAGGAGACGAGCGGTGCCGCGACCGGCGCTTGCTTGACCGCGACCAGCCTAGCCCGTCCATCCGGCGTCGGAAAACGCCCGTCGGCAAACGGTTTTCCTCCCCAGCGGAACGGCTCCATCGCATCATAGGCGGCGTTGCCGATGGCGGTGTGCGGCTTCAGGTTCAGCACGCGCGCGCCCTCGTTCTGATAGGCGGTGAGCCGGGCATGCTCGCGCCAGATGTCGGCCGGGCGGCCGTAGGCGAACTCGCCGACCCAGCCCATGCGCTGCGCGATCTGCGAGACGATCCACCAGTCAGGCTTCGCTTCGCCCGGCAGCGGCAGCAGCCCGCGCTGGCGTGAGACGGTACGGTCCGAGTTGGTGACGGTGCCGTCCTTCTCGCCCCATGCCGCGGCCGGCAGGCGGACATGGGCGTGGACTGACGTATCAGTGGTCTCCATCACGTCCGAGACGACGACAAAGGGACACGCGGCCAGCGCCTCGCGCACCGCACCCGCGTCGGGCAGCGATACCGCCGGATTGGTGGCCATGATCCACAACGCCTTGATCCGCCCCTCGCCGACCGCGCGGAACAGATCGACCGCCTTCAGCCCGGGCCGGGTCGCCATCCGCGCCGCCGCCCAGAAGCGACCGACGCGAGCGACGTTCTCGGGTGCGAAATCCATGTGAGCGGCGAGCGTCGAGGCGAGCCCGCCCACTTCGCGACCGCCCATCGCGTTGGGCTGGCCGGTGATCGAGAACGGTGCCGCGCCCGGCTTGCCGATCCTGCCGGTGGCCAGATGGACGTTGACGATCGCGTTGACCTGGTCTGTCCCGCGGATCGACTGGTTGATCCCCTGACTGAACAGCGTGACGGTGCGCGGCGTGGCAGCGAAAAGCTCGTAGAAGCGGCGGAGATCGGCCGGCGGCACGTCGCAGGTGCGCGCGGTCGACCAGAGGTCGTTTCCCTCCCCCAGCGCAGCCCAGAAGTCGTCGGGGACCGCCACATGCGCCGAGAGATACGCCTCGTCGACGACGCCGGCTTCGCGGCACCAGGCGAGCAGCCCGTTCATCAGCTGGACATCGGTGCCCGGCCGGACCGGCAGGTGCAGGTCGGCGTCCTCGCAGGTTTCGGTCCTGCGCGGATCGATGACGACGATTCTGGTGCCGCGCGTGGCGCGGGCTGCCACGATCCGCTGATAGACGACGGGGTGGCACCAGGCCGTGTTCGATCCGACCAGCACGATCAGGTCGGCAGCATCGAGATCGTCGTAGCTCGCGGGCACGACATCCTCGCCGAAGGCACGGACGTACCCGGCCACCGCGCTCGACATGCACAGCCGGGAGTTTGTGTCGATGTTGGCCGAGCCGATGAATCCCTTCATCAGCTTGTTCGCGACGTAGTAATCTTCGGTGAGGAGCTGACCCGAAACGTAGAAGGCGACGCTGTCCGGCCCGTGACGCTCGATCGCATCGCGGAAGCGACCGGCGACGAGGTCCAGCGCCTTGTCCCAGGAGGCGCGGCGTTCACCGACCATCGGGTGAAGGAGGCGACCTTCGAGGCCGACCGTCTCGCCGAGGTGCGTGCCCTTGGAGCAGAGCCGACCGGCATTGGCCGGATGTGCCGGATCGCCCGCGATCGTGACCGTGCGCTCGCCCGTTCGGGAGGCGGCGATCCCGCAGCCGACGCCGCAATAGGCGCAGGTGGTGCGGACAGGATCGCTCACGTCAGGCCGCAGCCTTGAGTGCCGACGCGCGGCAGATCAGTACACGGTTGCCGCTAACTTTCACCGGAATGACGGGCGTGCAGCCGCTGTCCGCCCCCTGCGCCTCGCCGGTCGCCAGCGCGATGTTCCAGTTGTGGAGCGGGCAGGCCACCGTGTGCCCATGCACGATCCCCTGGCTCAGTCGCCCTCCCTTGTGCGGGCAGCGGTTGAGGAGCGCGAACACCCGGCCGTCGCCGGTACGGAACACGGCGATCTCCTCGTCGCCGGGGATCGTCACCGTTCGCGCGCCGCGGACGGGGATTTCATCGACCCGTCCGATGTCGAGCCAATCGCCGCTCATGCCGGTTCCTCCACCTGCGGCTTAAAAGACGCCATTGGCGCGTGCTGCTCGCGGTCCTCGCCGGCGACCCGCTTCGCCCAGGGATCATTCTGCGTGAAGCGCTGCGAGAAGCGGAACCGCTCGGCATAGGCCGGGACGGCGTCGGGATCGTCGAGCAGGCGCGACGTGATGTGATCGAGGCCGACGCGCTCGATCCACGGCGCGGTCCGCTCAAGGTAGCGCGCCTCCTCGCGGTAGAGCTGGATGAAGGCGGCGCAGTAATCCATCGCCTCCTCCTCGGTCGCGACCTTGCAGAGAAGGTCGGTCGCGCGCACCTTGATGCCGCCGTTGCCGCCGACGTGGAGCTCATAACCGCTGTCGACGCAGACGACGCCGAAATCCTTGATCGTCGCCTCGGCGCAGTTGCGCGGGCAGCCCGACACGGCGATCTTGAACTTGTGGGGCATCCACGATCCCCACGTCATCCGCTCGATCTTCACGCCCAGCCCGGTCGAATCCTGCGTGCCAAACCGGCACCATTCGGACCCGACGCAGGTCTTCACCGTGCGCAGCGACTTGCCGTAGGCGTGGCCCGACACCATGCCGGCGGCGTTGAGGTCCGCCCAGACCGCGGGCAGGTCCTCCTTGCGGATGCCGAAGATGTCGAGCCGCTGGCCACCGGTCACTTTGACCATCGGCGCGTTGAACTTGTCGACCACGTCGGCGATGGCGCGCAGCTCGCGCGGGTTGGTGAGGCCTCCCCACATCCTTGGGACCACGGAATAGGTGCCGTCCTTCTGGATGTTGGCGTGCATGCGCTCGTTGACGAAGCGGCTCTGCTGGTCATCGACATATTCGCCGGGCAGCGCGCAGAGCAGATAGTAATTGAGCGCGGGGCGGCAGGCCGAACAGCCGTCCGGCGTCGACCAGTGCAGCTTCTGCATGACGTCGGGAATCGAGCGCATGTTCTGCGCGACGATCTCGCGCCGCACATCGTCGTGGCCGAAACTGGTGCACTTGCACAGCGTCTTGACCGACCGTTCGCCGCCGTAATCGCTGCCGAGCGTGATCGACAGCAGTTGCTCGACCAGCCCGGTGCAGGACCCGCAACTCGCTGACGCCTTGCAGGTGGCGCGTATCGCGTCGAGGCTGGCCGCACCGTCGACGATGGCCTGGCAGACCTTTGCCTTGGAAACGCCGTTGCAGCCGCAGATCTCGGCATCGTCCGAGAGCGCCGCAACGGCCGCCTTAGGGTCCGCCTGCCCACCTCCGGAGGCAAAGGCCTGGCCGAAGATCAGCAGGTCGCGGATCGCGCCCACGTCCTCCCGCTTCTTCAGGAGGTCGAAATACCAGTTGCCGTCGGCGGTGTCGCCGTACAGCACGCAGCCCGCGATCCGGTCGTCCTTGACGACGACACGCTTGTAGATGCCGCGCGAGGCGTCGCGCAGCACGATATCCTCCGCCCCGTCGCCGCCCGAGAAGTCGCCCGCCGAGAACACGTCGATCCCCGACACCTTGAGCTTGGTCGAGGTGACCGATCCGCGATAGCCGCTGTGCCGCTCGACCAGCCCGTCCGCCAGGCTGCGGCACATGTCCCAGAGCGGCGCCACGAGACCGTAGACCGTGCCGTTATGCTCCACGCACTCGCCGACCGCGAGCACGTCGGGGTCGGACGTCACCATGTGATCGTCCACCCTGATGCCGCGGCCGACGTCCAGTCCGGCGTCGCGGGCCAGCGCGATCGACGGGCGGATGCCGACCGCCATGACCACGAGGCTGGCCGGGATCTCGCGCCCGTCCTTCAGCCGCACGCCCTCCACCTTGCCGTCGCCATAGATCTCGGCGGTGTCGGCCCCCGTCAATACGGTCTGGCCGCGGCGCTCCAGCTCGGTTTTCAGCAACCAGCCCGCCGCCTCGTCGAGCTGGCGTTCCATCAGGATCGGCATGATATGCAGCACCGTGACCTTCATGCCGCGCAGCGTCAGCCCGTGCGCCGCCTCCAGCCCGAGCAGCCCGCCGCCGATCACCACCGCCTGGCCGCCGCCCGCCGCCTTGCCGTCTTCGGCGGCGGCCAGCATGTGGTCGACGTCCTTCATGTCGCGGAAGGAGATGACGCCGGGCAGATCCTTGCCGGGCACCGGAATGATGAAGGGATCGGAGCCGGTGGCGATCAGCAGCTTGTCGTAGCCGACTTGGCGGCCCGAACGCGCGGTCACCGTCCTGTTCGACCGGTCGATCGCAACGACGGGGTCGCTGGCGATCAGCTCGATGCCATTGTCGGCATACCAGTCGTGACCATTGATGACGATCTCCTCGAAGGTCTTCTCGCCCGCCAGCACCGGCGACAGCATGATCCGGTTGTAATTGACGTGCGGCTCCGCGCCGAAGATCGTCACCCGGTAGCGGTCGGCGTCGCGCGCGATCAGCTCCTCGACGGCCCGGCAGCCCGCCATGCCGTTGCCGATCACCACCAGATGCCGGGGCGGGCGATCCACTGCCGTGACCGGTGCGGGTGCGTCGTCCCGTTCGGGTTCGCGATGGTCGTGAAAGTCCATCCGTCGTGCTCCAAAACGAAAAAGGCCGCCATCCCGACCCCGACGTTGCGGAGCCCGGATGGCGGCCTTGCCATCTGTTTTAACCGTCGCGATCCGTCCTTGGACCGTCCCGGCTATCTTGTTGAGGCAGCGATGCCTCCTGCAGCGCAGCATTACCGCAAATTGCAGGCCTGCTCAAGCCGTCTCGTCAGTAGGTCCAGTCGATTTGCACCCAGGCCTTTTCCGTATCGGTGGCGAAGGCGTCCGCGCGGTACCGCGCATAGCGTGCCGAAACGGTGGTGCGTCCGACCTTGGCACCGGCGATCAGATCGATTTCCTTGCCGTACGCTTGACCGAGCCGACCGCTGCGGAAACGGTGCCATGTGCCCGAGAGCGCGATCGTATCGGCGCCGAGCGCCTTCTTCCAGCCATAGCCGCCACCCGCATAGAGATCGCGCACGCCGTTCGGCGGCGTGGTCAGGAACTTGTCGGCCCAGCCCTGGAACTTGAAATTGGTGCCGAGCGGCGTCTGGAAGCTTGTGAAGACCATTCCCCGGTCAGCGCCGAGCACTTCATAGCCGCCATTCAGCGACCAGCCGCCCATCCCCAGCGTCGCATCCGCGAGATAATAGTCCGCGCCGTAGCGATTGGGATTGCGGTGCCAGTCGCTCTGGCGGGCGTAGCTGAGCTGGTAGGCGAGCTTCATAGCTTTCGACAGCACGCGCGCGCCTGCAAGCCTTGCACCGTATGTCTGGCTCGACAGGCGAAACCCCTGCACCGCCGCCTCGTCCTGGTCGACCAGATACGCGAAACCGACCAGATTGCCGATCGGTGTCGCATAGGAGAGGTTGGCGAAGACGTTGTCGCCACTCACCGCCTGCTGCCGCGCGCCCGTGCCGTTGATGCCCCAGATCGTCCGGACGCCCCACGCATAAGTGACGTCGAGCTTCAGCTTGGGAATGGCCGTCACCTCGGCGCGCACCGCGTCGAACGTCTGGCCATTGTCGCGGAAGGCCACATTGCCGACGAAACGTTCGTCGTCGAGCACGATGCGCTGCCTCCCGGCGGTGACCGCCAACGCCTTCGTCCGATACTGGAGTTGCGCCCGGTAGAGCGCGACGTTCTCCGGATCCGCGACCAGCGGGCGGGTGGCGGCGCCCTGGACGCCATCATAATAGTCGTCGATCGCCGCCAGCGTGCCCTGCGCCTCGATCAGCGTGCTCCACGGGCCGCTCGTCGCCTGCACGCCACCTCGCACGCGAACGGTGAGCGCGTCGGCGTCGCGCGCAATTCCGTCCTGATCGACATGCTCGTAGCGGACGCGGCCGTCGATTAACGGCGTGAGCTTGATGTCCTGGGCGCAGGCCGGCCCAGCGACGGCCAGCGCAGCCGTCGTCGCAAATAGCGTTCTCATGTGATCCCCCCTCGGGATGGACCCTCTCCGACCAGGCCGGGGCAGGCGTCCGTGCGCCCGCCCTCGGCCGCGTGCGTCAGATGCGGGCAGCTTTGCCCCAGCGGGATCGCCAGCCGCGTTTGACCGCCGTGAGTCCGGCGAGCGCGAGCAGCGCCAGCCCGGCGAAGATCAGGAAGCCTGGGGAAAAGCTGCCGGTGAGCTGCTTGGCGAAGCCGAGCGACGAGGCGAGATAGAAGCCGCCGATGCCTCCGGCCATGCCGACCAGCCCCGTCATCACCCCGATCTCCGCTTGGAAGCGTTGCGGCACGAGCTGGAACACCGCGCCGTTGCCGGCGCCCAGCGCCAGCATCGCCACGACGAAGATCGCCAGCGCGGAGCGGACGCTCGGCATGTATCCGACGAACGCCAGCGCGATTGCCGCGACCACGAACACGACCGAGAGCGCCTTGACCCCGCCGACCGCATCGGCAAGCGCGCCCCCCATCGGCCGAACCAGCGAGCCGGCGAAAACGCAGGCCGCGGTGCAATAGCCGGCCATCACCGGCGTCAGGCCGAAGCGATCGGTGAAGTAGATCGGCAGGCTGGCGGCGAGCCCGACGAAACCGCCGAAGGTCACCGAGTAGAACGCCATCAGCCACCAGGCGTCGGCGGTCTTGAGCGGCGTGAAATAGTCCACCATCCGCTTGGGCGCGGGCGGATTGGGCGCGTCCTTCGCCATCGCCATGTAGGCGACGAACACCAGCCCGAGCGGCAGGCAGGCGAGACCGAGCACGGCATTCCAGCCGAACAGCTTGGCGAGGGTAGGCGCGAAGAGCGCGGCGAACACCGTGCCCGAATTGCCCATGCCCGCAAGCCCCATTGCCTTGCCCTGATGCTCGGGTGGGTACCAGCGGCTCGCGAGCGGCAGCGCGATCGCGAAGCTGGCGCCGGCGAAGCCCAGGATGACGCCGAGCGCCAGCGTGCCGGCGAAGCTGTCGACGCCCAGCAGATAGGCCGAGAGCAGCCCGCCGATCACGATCAGTTGGCTGATCGCACCCGAACGTTTCGGCCCGATCCGGTCGACCAGCAGACCGTTGACGACGCGCAGAACGGCCCCGGCGAGCGTCGGCGTCGCCACCATCAAACCCTTCTCGGCCGGCGTAAGGGCGAGTGCCTTGCTGATCTCGGGCGCCAACGGTCCGAGCACTACCCAGACCATGAACGCGAGGTCGAAGTAGAGGAAGGCGGCGATCAACGTCGGCTTGTGACCTGCGCGCCAGAAGCTCTTCTCGTTCGCGGGGACGGCAGGCGATGCGCCGTCCAGATATGCCGTTGCCATGATGGTGATCCCCCGATCTGGGATGGACATGAAAAAAGCCGCATGACGGGGACGCGCGTAGGCGGCACCCTGTCAGCGGCTCTGCTGCTTCATCAGGAAGAACGGCCCTGCGTCCCGGCCCTGGGACACGCCGTCCAATCGCGCGCGCATCGTTGCGCGTGGCGATCGATCATCGCGCGAAACGATTCATCTTGCAACGGCAAAGATCAGGGGGTGCTGAAACCCGCCAGATAATCCTCGATCCGATCGGGATCGAACACCCGTCCGTCGAAAAAGCGGTCGGGACCTAACGTGAGCGCACCTCGAGAGGACCCCACCGGCAGTGGCGCGCCCAGCGCACCTTCCACCTTCATGCTGGCACCCGGCATGGGCGTGTCACTACCGGCCAGGGCACGGCGGTAAACGTCGGGGCGGAAAACCCTGCCTGCGGCGGCCTCGCCGGCGTCCGTTCGCTCGATCATTCCCCAGCGGACCAGCTGCGAATAGATCCATAACGCCTGGCTGCGCCACGGAAAGCCGGTCGCTTCCCGCGAGAACAGCATGAAGTCCGGAAATCGAAGCGACGCTTCACCGACTCGGGGCATCATCGTTCCAGCTATGGCGCGCTCGACCACGTCGCTCGGCTGATCGACATAGTCCGGCCGGGCCAAGAGGGCGGCCAGAGCGGCATGGTTGTCGGGAGCGTCACACCACGCCGCCGCAGCCGCCACGGCGCGCACCAGCCGATCGACCGTGTCGCCATTCTCCTCCAGCCAATCCTGCCGGAACGTCAGCACCTTCTCGATTCCACGCCGCCAGATCCGCTCACCGATCGCCACCGCTTCGGCAAGGCCGCCCTTCACCGCCACGCTGCCCCACGGCTCGCCGGCGATGAAGCCGTCGATCTCGCCGGCACGCGTCGCCTCGACCATCAGCGACGGCGGCAGGACGCGCAGCACCACGTCGCGATCGGGATCGATCCCGGCGCTCGCCAGCCAATACCGCAGCATCAGTGCATGGCTTGAGAAGCGATGGACGACGCCGATCACCGGCTTGCGTCGGAACAGCCCGATTGCCGCGGCAAAATCGTGCGCGGTGCCAAGCGGATCGTCGAGCCTCTGCCCGAGGTCGGGTGCGAGCGCCGCGGCGAAGTCGCCCGACATCACCACCATGTTCCCGTTGACGTTCAGCTTGCAGGGCGCTGCAAGCGCGGCAGGCTGCTGGCTGAGCCCCAGCGTCACGGCGATGGCGAGCGGCGCCAGCATCTGCGCCGCCTGGACCTGACCGTAGACAAGCCGATCCCGAAGCGTCGCCCAGCTCGTCGTGCGGACAAGCGTGAGATCGATACCCTCGGCTTCCGCGAAGCCGTATTCGCGTGCCACGATCAGCGGCGCAGCGTCGGTGAGCTGCAGAAAGGCGATCAAAACCGGCGTCATACGCCGCCTCCGAGCAGGTCGCTTGCGGTGATCAACGCCGATGCGACATCGACGATCTTCTTGTTCTGGTTCATCGCCGCCTTCCTGAGCGCCGCATAGGCGTCCGGCTCCGATAATCCGCGTGTCGCGATCAGGATCGCCTTGGCCCGATCGATGATCTTGCGATCCGCCAGCTCCGTCCTGGCCTCGTTCAGCTCGGTCTGCATCCGCGCGAATGCGTTGAAGCGGCGTACAGCGAGATTTATGATCGGCTTGACCCGCTCCTTGCGCAGCCCGTCGACGACATAGGCGGAGATGCCCGCATCGATCGCGGCCTCGATCATCGTATCGTCCGATTGGTCGACGAACATCGCGATCGGCTTGGCCAGGGCCCGACTGACGGTCAGCATCTCTTCCAGCGTATCGCGGCTCGGGTTGCCCAGATCGATCAGCACCACGTCCGGCGCCATCCGCTCGATCCTCGCCACGAACGCTCCCCGCGGCGGGACGAGGTGGATGTCGTCATAGCCCGCCTCGCGTAGACCCTCCTCGAGGACGGTCGCGCGCAATCCGCTGTCATCGACGATGACGATCCGCAAGCTATGCTGTTCCTTTCAATCCTATCAGACTGACGGTCATGCTGCACTGCGTCAATCCGTCTGCGTTGTAGCCCGATGCAGCGCCGTCACACGCTTCACCTGAGCGATGCTGCACCCCGCCAAATCGGCGGTGCGCGCAATGCTCATCCCCGCTTCGCGTAGCCCCACAATACGTTTGTGCAGCGCCGTGTCCGGCTTTCGGCCATTGTACCGACCTGCCCGTTTGGCGATCTCGATCCCCTCACGCTGGCGCTCGCGCCGCGTCTCGTAATCGTCACGCGCGGTCTGCAGTGCAACGCGCAGCAGCATGTCCTGCACCGCCTCGAGCACGATGCGCGCGACACCGGCGCTGTCGGCAACCAGGTCGGACAAGTCGACAATGCCCGGCACGGCGAGCCGCGCGCCTTTGGCTCGGATCGTCGCCACCAACAGTTCGGCTTCAGGCAGAGGCAGGCGGCTGATCCGGTCGATCTTCTCGGCCACCACCACCTCACCTGACTGCAGATCGGCGACCATGCGCAGCAGCTCTGGCCGGTCCGACCGCGCGCCCGACGCTTTCTCGCGATACACCGCCGCGACGTAATAGCCTGCCGCGCGTGCGCCGGCGACAATCGCTTCCTGCCGGGACAGGTCCTGCTCGTCGGTGCTGACTCGTAGGTACACCCGTGCAGCGCGTACTAGTGGAAGTGTGCTGTCGTTCTTCATGGCCAATCTACCTATGCTCAAGTGAGCCCCTGCCGCCGATACCGGCTCATAACAGCAATTACCGATGTCGCCGAGCCTAGCGAGATTAGCCGGCCCGAAATAGCCACCCTGTCACGTTATAGCCGTTCCGGCAAACACCATGAGCCTCACCGTCGCCTAGCACCCCTCTGCGTCGATCGGCGCCACAAGATTGGGGTGCGTTCAAAGCGCGTCTGTGCCATAGCAGGCAAGCCAAGGAGCGGCTTGAACACCGAACCTGGCCCGCATGTGCGGCCGAACACTGGGTCCCCGACTTTGTCGGGCGGCCCGCGGAATAAAAGACCTTGTCGTCGGCTTGCCGGTGTGGGGAATACGTGGGGCGTGGTTACCAGTGTTCCCGCGTGTTCAACCGTCCCGGCTGCGGCGGACGGTGGGACGCGCTCAATGGCTTTGTCAAAATGGTTACCCGCGCGCTGGCGTCGAGAAGCCGAGACCCTTCAGCGAGACTCGGAACCTCCAATCTCGGCCGAGTTGGATGCCCTGGTGCGCGCGCAAGGCGAGTGCCTGGCTTTCCTTGCCACGATCCTAGAGCGGGAGCGCGTCGTTGCGAGCGGCGATCTTGCGCGCATGCTCGCTGAGTTCGCTTCTATCTCCGCTGCGGAACGGCCGGCAGAAGCGCGGATCCTGTCGCTCTGGGCAACGTACCTCCAGGACGCGTCCGCATCGCTTCGTGACGCATCTGTCCTTCATTAGAAGCACTTGGCCGAGACGGCTGCGAACGAAGCCTTGCATGGGGTGACGCGTGAGTCGAAATTGCCCCTGACCTGGAGTCGAACCGTTCCGAGTTGCGCACCTATGTACCAAGAATGCTGACCACCGATCCCGGTCGTGACCCTACCGCCCCCTTCCCCACCTCCAACGACAGGCTGACGCCCCCGGAGCGGATCGGCCTGTTATCCGAGAGGCAAAAATCCTACCTCCGCCTCGTGCTCCAAAATCGCAGCTCGAAGGAGATTGCGGCGACGACGGGCAGCAGCCACCGTGCTGTCGACAAGCAGTTGTTGAAGGCGAACAATCTCCTCGGCGTGCCGACACGCTTTGACGCAGCACGCCTCCTCGCTGATCACGACGCCGGGGTAGAGCCTTTACCCCCTGCAATCGCCCTACCTTCCGACGAGCCGACTTTCCCGCTTCCTCCTGCCTGGCCGACCGCTAGGGCGGCAGCGAACATGATGACCTGGAAGCAGGTCGCCTCCTGGACCACGATCATCGCGATCGTTGTTCCGCTAGGGCTGACTGCGGCCGGCATGGCCCTCGTGACGCTGCTCCTCCTGCTTGGGCTGAAACCACTTTGACGGGCGCTGTGCGCCCGAGGAGGCGCAATGAACGCACTGACGAACACCAGCCGGATCATCGCCGACGAGCTGCGGAAGGCCGAGCGATCGATCAATCTTGCAGCCCGCGACACCGCCCAGTTTCTCCTAACCACGCTCGACGCGACGGACGCTCATCGGCTCTCCCCTGCGATGGCCCAGCGGACGGTGAAGGCGACTGTGGCGGCGCTCGCTGCACTCGTCGAAGGTCAGGACCAGATGGCGTTGCGGGCCCACCTCTCGATCGAAAAGGCCGGCCGGCAGCTCGGCCTCTCCGAAACGAGTTGGGGCGAGAACCTGCCGAAACCGGCAATCGCGTCGGAAGAGGAAAGGGAGCTGCAGGGGGCCTGAGAAACGGGGGACGGCGAAGCCTGTGACGACCCAGGTTATCCTCGCGGTCGTCTTCAACGTGGTCATGGTGGTCGTGCTGCTTTTCGCCTTGGTGCGGGGCGGCAGACCCGAGCGGCTGGGCGTCTTGATCAACGTCGCGGGCTTCGGCGCAACGATAGCGTTTCGGCTGCTTGCCCCCTCTAGCGCTTGGGTGCCCGCCGAAGGCTGGGTGCTCGCCATCGACGCCGCCGTCGCCGCCGGCTTCTTCTGGCTGGGAACGACGACCACTCGCTTCTGGCCCGTTTGGGCAGCAGGATTCGCTCTGGCTGATCTCTTTATGAGCATCTGCGGAGCGCTGCTGCCGCGCGTGCCGCTCTTTGCCTACCACACCGGCCTCGGCATCTACGCCTATCTGGCACTCGGCGCGCTCGCGCTCGGGACTTTCCGCCTGGCGTCTCATGCCGCGCCCCACATCCGAGATGGGTCGAGACGACAATGGCTACAGCATCTCAAGGAGACGAACTCATAGACGTCGTCGTTCGCCTTCCCCGCAAGGCGATCGAGGACACCCTGCTTACTGCGCAGCGGTCGAGCCAAGAAAGCGACGGGGGGCGTCTCGCTGCGGCGAAGGCGATCCTCTCGGGCCGACGCCGCAGGTTTACACAATTCACCGGTGTTCGGTTCTACGATCCGAGCTGGGACATGATCCTAGAATTATACGTCGCGACGCGTGAACAGCACGTTGTCGCCGTCTCGCAACTCTGCAGCCTGAGTGGCGGATCGACGACGACAGCGCTGCGGCACATCGAGAACATCGAAGCGCTGGGCTATATCAGCCGTGGACCGGACCCGAACGACCGCCGCCGACTGATCGTCACGATGCAGCCTGTACTTGGCGACGCCCTCGATCACTGGCTTGATCTGCAATTGGGCGCAGAACGACTAGGCGTTTGACCGTCACTTACTGCGGCGAGCGCGGCGCGTGCGGTTTCGTGCGGTAAAGCACGAGAATTGGTGCCCCTTTCGTTCGGTAAAGCACGAGTCAGCTGCCTTGAACGCTGCGCCGTTTTCCACGCTTCTGGTTTCGACGCCGGATCAAAGGGAATCGCGGCGGGACAGGGAGCCGGCTGTGACCAAATAAAGAATGCCCGGCACGAGGCCGGGCACCCTGCGGAGATCCGCTACCACACGCCGGCAAGCGTGAGGCCTACTACGACAGTAGCTGTAGGTAGCACCCTCCCCCGCCCCGTTCAAGATCGCGCGCCTCGCGCCACGCTATAGCTTTGTCTGGTGACGGCCTCCCACGGGGAGTGTCGAACGATGTCCTATACCCAAACCGCCTTTACGGGGCGGACCGGAGCCCGCCCGATCTCCGCGCTCACCCGACATATCGAGCGGGAGTTGGCAGCGCGGATGGAGACCGCGGGCGATGTCGATCGCAACGATCTTTACCGCATCCTCGACGGCGCCAAGACGGCCATCGGACTGAGCGCGTCAGCGCTCGAGACGCTGAAGCATCTGATCGGCTACACCCGCCCCGACGATTACAAGGGCGATGCCCGGCCGATCGCGTGGCCGAGCAACTACACGCTGGCTGAGCTCGCCGGTGTCACCGAGAGTGCGATCAAGGCCCGGCTCCGCCAGCTCCGCGCCTTGGCTCTCGTCACGATGCGCGACGCCGCCCACGGTCGTCGTCGTGGACAGAGAAGCGACACGGGCGAGATCATCAGCGCCTATGGGATCGATCTCTCTCCTCTACGCGTCCGCTTTCAGGAGCTGAAAGCCGCAGCAGAGGCTCACAGCGCCTTCTCCCGGATGGACAAACTCGGCCGCCAGGAGATTGCGCGGGTACGTCGCATGGTTGCGCAGGCGCTCGCCCAGGCGGCCGACATGCGCCTGACCGGCTCGCACTGGATCGCGCTTCAGGACGCCATCGAGAAGATCGCCCAGCAAGCCGCAGCTGCGCGCACGAGCCGCGACGCAACGGCCTATGAGGCCGCGATTGCGGGTCTTCCGGCTGTCGAAGCGGAGATCGGCCGCACGATCGACGAGTTCATGTTTGTCGTAGAAACAGACGGCTCAGGGTCAAAATCCTCACCCTTCATACATATACAAACCAACCCCTCTCTCAAATCCGTACAGGCTTTGCGAGATTGTAGTTTTGATCGGGAGGGCGGACATGACGGTGAAGCCGAGCTCCCGGCATCGCCGTCCAAGAGCGACTTCAAGACCTCGCCCCGTGAGCTCGTCGAGATGTTTCCAACCACGGCGATGTACGTAGATCGTGACCGGCCGGGCTGGACCGATCTTCATCGGGCCGCTGCCCGGCTTCGGAACGATCTAGGCATACGAACCGGGACCTGGGTTGATGCGCTCGACCATCTCGGCGCCGATGGGGCGTCGATCGCCGTTATGATCACAGCGGAACGGGACGCTCGCGATGAAATCCGCCTGACGCCGGGCGCCTATTTCGCTGGAATGGTGACCCGCGCTCATCGCGGCGAACTCGATCTGTCGAAGAGCCTCTGGGGCTTCCGCACCAGCCCGGCGCTCCAGTGATCGGGTGGTTGCCCGCCGCTGCGAGCCGCGCCCCTACGACCCTTCCGTGCGGTAAAGCACGAACGTCGCTCGAACCTCGCCCATCGACACGCAGGGCGGCTCGCTCCCTTTCGTGCGCTATTCCACTCCAGATCCTGACGCGGTTCAGAATCCGGTAGGGCGCCGCTACATCGATGCTCTACCGGCTTTCGTGCGCGTTTTCGTCCTCATCACCGTCCGCGGGGCTTGGCTTACGTGCGCTTTCCCGCCTGAAGCTGGCCCGCATTGACCTGTTTGGATGACCTTTCGTGCGGTAACTCACCACATCCGGGCCGCTCACGCGCTACGGACCGGCACTTTCGTGCGGTAAAGCACGAATCAAGGCGGCAGGGCCGAAAGCGAATCGGATCTGATCAGCATTCCAGTCGGCACTCGTCCCTTGAACGGGATCGAGGCGGCAGATCGGTCGAAGATCGGCGCTTAAAGGCTCTAAAGCTCGTGCTTTACCGCACGAAAGCCCGGGAGAATGCGGATCGGGCGTTGCAACGGGGCGCCAATGTTTGTCATCACCTCCCTCGAGGAGTCCCCCGATGGCGCGACCCATGGAGATACAAGGCAACCTGTTTACGCTCGATAGCCCCCTGCTCGGAGAGATTCTGGGCGAACGGACCGTGGCCGAGTTTCCGTTCTTCGCTTTGAAGAAGGCCCGACAGCTCGAACCCATGACGTTTCAGGCCGAAGGCGTGAGCATTGAGGTGTCGTCGGGGAAACACGGGATCGCGACGATCTACGACAAGGAGATCCTGCTCTACGTCGCGAGCATCATGACGGATCTCCTCGACCGGGGTGGCTCGCCTGCGCGAACCATCCGCTTCACCGCGCACGATCTGTTCCGGATCACCGGTTCGAACGCGAGCAAGCGTTCCTACACCTACCTGATCGATGCTCTGCGGCGGCTCAGGAATACCGTTGTCGAAACGAACATTGCGACGGGGGGTGAAACCCAGGAAGACAACTTCTCCTGGCTCGATCACTTTCGCGTAGTCTACGCGGAGGATGTACGCGGCGAGAAGCGCGTCAAATATATCGAGGTGACGGTCTGCGATTGGTTCTATCGCGCCGTGCTTCGCGATCGTCGTCTCGCGGCCTATGATCTCGACTATTTCACGCTGACTCCGATCCAGCGTCGACTTTACGAGATCGCTATGTTCCATTGCCAGCCCGACCAGCCATTTACGCTCGGTCTCGAGGAGGTGGCGCAGCGCATGGGGTGCGGCGCAGCCCGGCTTCGGAATGCGCGCGCGGAGATCACCAAGGTGGCCGAGCAGGACAGCCTGCCGGGCTTCTCGCTGTCGCTGCACAGCGAAAAGGTACCCACCGCTGGGCGGCCTCGCCTGCAGACGTTCGTGACGTTCACGGCCCGGCACGCACAGCGAGCCCGGCCGATCGTTCCGCAGATCGCGACGCTGGCAGGATCGGACGATGTCAGGTCCGACGAGCAGCTCAAGGTGTACGAAGACGTGGAGATGGCGTCCGAGGCGGCCTGACGGAGCTAGCTCTTTGGGCTTCGCTCCAGGCTGACACGCAACCCACTAAACTAGAGGAGAGGGAGGCCTCCGGCCTGTTGATCCGGTGATGAGCACCGGGCGACAGAACGGAGCCCCTCGATGCGCACCTCAGCCGCAGCCCTCGAATTCGATTTCACCGAACCCCCCATCACCGCCGCCAAGGCTGTCGCGGAGGCGATCGCCAGGAACGGCTCGCTCCAGCGCGACACGCTGCTGTGGGTAATGGAGCAGGCCTATGGCCGATCCTCGGCTGACGGGCGCTGGTGCTTACGCGACGCTTACGACATGCTGGTGAGCAGCCCCCACCGGGTGGTCCGGGTTGTTAGTTAGTGCATTGTCGTCTCCGCCGCCATTGCCGGTCGGAGGTGGAGCGAAGCGGAACCGGAGGCCGGCAATGGCGGTGTCGCCGCTTCTGGTGCGGGTGGGCGGTAGCCCAAGCTGCTGTGCGGCCGGACGGTGTTGTAGTGGCATCGCCACGCCTCGATCAGCACTCTTGCCTCGGCGAGGCTATAGAAGATCTCGCCGTTGAGCAGTTCGTCACGCAGCGAGCCGTTGAAGCTCTCGTTGTAGCCGTTCTCCCACGGCGAGCCTGGCGCGATGTAGAGCGTCTTCACGCCAACCTGCCCAAGCCATTTCTGAACCGCGGTAGCGATGAACTCGCTGCCGTTATCCGACCTGATGTGCGCGGGCGGACCCCGCGCGATGAACAGGTCGGCAAGCGCCGCCAGCACGTCTTCGTGGCGGAGCTGGCGCGCGACGATCAGCGCCAGGCACTCCCTGCTGGCCTCGTCGATGATGGTGAGGATGCGGAACTTGCGCCCGTCGTGCGTGCGCGCTTCGACGAAGTCGTACGCCCAGACATGCCCCGGATACTCCGGTCGTAGCCGAATACACGAGCCATCGTTCAACCACAGGCGACCACGTTTCGGCTGCCGCTGGGGCACCTTCAGCCCCTCGCGTCGCCAGATCCGCTCCACCCGTTTGTGGTTCACAAACCATCCCGCCGCATGCAGCAGCGCTGTCACCCGGCGGTAGCCGTAGCGCCCGTACTGCTTGGCCAGCGCGACGATGTCGTCGGTCAGTGCCTGCTCGTCATCTGCCCCGCACGGCACCTTGCGCTGTGTCGACCGGTGCTGCCCAAGCACGCGGCACACGCGCCGCTCGGATACGTCCAGCACCTCTTTCACCTGGTCGATGCAGCGCCGGCGTCGCGCGGGGCTCAGAAGTTTCCCCGTGCAGCCTCCTGCAGGATCAGCTTGTCCAGTGTCAGGTCGGAGATCGCGCGGCGCAGCCGCAGGTTCTCCTTCTCCAGATCCTTCATCCGGCGAGCCTGATCCGTCTTCAGCCCACCGTATTCCTTGCGCCAGCGGTAGTAGGTCTGCTCGCTGACCGCGATCCGCCGACATGCCTCGGCGGTCGTGCCACCCTGGCCCAGCACGATCTCCACTTCACGCAGCTTCCCGATGATCTCCTCGGGCTTGTGCTTCTTGGCAGGCATTCGTCGTCCCTTCCTTGATCCAGACTGTCATAGTCGATGGACCACTCAGAAGGGGGCAGCTCACGGGCCTGGATCAAGGCCAGCGAAGGGTGCGGCCTTACCCTGCACCTCCTCCTGCCGGCTAACGCCTATGCCAAGCACGGCACTGGCCAGGCCGTGAAGATCATGCTCCTCGAAAAGGGCCAGCCCGGGGGGGCCGACCTGACGCCCTGCGAGACGCTGGCGGCCGCCCTCGCCCACATCGCCGCCGTCCAGGCGCCCGCGTCGCCCGCTCCCTCGCCGGTACCGCGCTCCATGCGCCCCTCCTCCGGCTCGCTCCTCGGCGGACTCTCGGCACGGCGCCGCCTCCCGGCACCGACCACGCGCGAGCGCGTGTCCAATGCCACCCGCAACATCGACTATACCGTCATGGCCGAGCCGGCGCCCGTGGAGGAGGCCGTGGGCGTCTACCTGCCCTATCGGCCGAGCCGGATC
This sequence comes from Sphingomonas melonis DAPP-PG 224, assembly GCF_000379045.1. NCBI lineage: Bacteria > Pseudomonadati > Pseudomonadota > Alphaproteobacteria > Sphingomonadales > Sphingomonadaceae > Sphingomonas > Sphingomonas melonis. Next base: position 15,259 of record NZ_KB900606.1, on the reverse strand, counting down.
GCGATCGGGTGCGCGTCGCAGCACCCGACGGCGCTGGTGGAATCGATTGCCATGGGCTCGATCACCGCGCCGCGGCCGAGCTACCGGCCTCAGCTTCCGGCCCACGTCGTCGACGGCAAGGTCCTGTCGGACGCCCAGCTCGAGACGCTGATCTACGCCAGCGATGCTTTCGAGCGCGATCTCCCGGGCCGGTTCCTGCCCGCCGAAGAGGGCTTGTCCCTGACGCCTGACGACGCGGGCCAGCCCTACCGAACCGGCTTCTTCCTCGCCGACGGCACCGGCGCCGGCAAAGGCCGCCAGGTCGCCTCGATCATCCTCGACCAGTGGCTCCGCCGCCGTCGCAAGCACGTCTGGATCTCCAAGACCGAGACGCTGCTGGAGGATGCGCGCCGTGACTGGACCGCGGTGGGCGGCCTCGCACTCGACATCCAGCACCTCAACCAGTGGAAGCTCGGGGTACCCGTCGGCGCCGGCGAGGGCGTACTCTTCCTCACCTATGCGACGCTGCGCTCCAACCGCGGCGACAAAGGCACACGGCTTCGCCAGATCCTCGACTGGCTGGGGGACGGCTTCGACGGCATGATCGTGTTCGACGAGGCGCACGAGATGGCGGGTGTCGCCGGCGGCGAAGGCCGCTTCGGCACCAAGGACGGGTCCGACCAGGGGATCGCCGGCGTCCGCCTGCAGAACCTCCTTCCCCGCGCCCGCGTCCTCTACGTCTCCGCCACGGGCGCATCGGACGTGAACAATCTCGCCTACGCCACACGCCTCGGGTTGTGGGGGCCGGGCACGGCCTTCGCCGACCGCAAGGCGTTCGTGGAAAGCCTGCGCCGGGGCGGGATCGCGGCGCTGGAGCTGATCGCGCGCGATCTCAAGATGCAGGGGCTCTACGCCGCGCGCGCGCTGAGCTTCGCCGGCGTCGAGTACGACATCCTGGAGCATCAGCTCACGGTCGACCAGATCGCGGTGTACGACGCCTATGCCGATGCATGGGCGATCATCCACGCCAACCTGCGCGCCGCCCTCGATGCGACGCGCGTCACCGACAGCTTCTCGAAGGATACCTACAACAGCGGGGCCAAGGCCGCCGCGTTGTCGATCTTCGAGTCGACCAAGCAGCGGTTCTTCGGCCAGCTCCTGATCGGGATGAAGCTCCCATCGCTGATCCCCGCGATCGCCAAGGACCTTGCCCGCGGTGACAGCGTGGTGGTGCAGCTCGTCTCGACCTCGGAGGCGATGCTCAACCGCGCCCTTGCCGGCCTGTGTGCCGAGGAGCGCGCCAACCTCGACATCGAGCTCTCCCCGCGCGAGTTCCTGATGGACTACCTCATGGCGGCCTTCCCGATCCGCCAGATGAAGACCTTCGTCGACGATAGGGGCAAGACCCGCTCGGAGCCCATGTGCGACGAGGAAGGCCGTCCCGTGCTGAGCCAGGAGGCTCTGCAGATGCGCGACGACTTGGTGGAGCAGATCGGCGCGCTGCCGATCGTCGGCTCGGCCCTCGATCACATCATCGGGCATTTCGGCACCCAAGCCGTGGCGGAAGTGACGGGACGGAGCCGCCGCATCGTGGTCGACACTGCCGGTCGCCAGCGGATCGAGAACCGCAGCCCCCGCACCAACCTCGCCGAGACGGACGCCTTCATGCGGGCTGAGAAGAAGATCCTGATCTTCTCGGATGCAGGCGGCACCGGGCGCTCCTACCATGCCAGCCTCTCGGCCGAGAACCGTTCGCGCCGCATCCACTACCTGCTGGAGCCGGGTTGGCGGGCCGACGCCGCCATCCAGGGGCTCGGGCGGACGCACCGCACCCACCAGGCCTCGGCGCCGCTGTTCCGCCCCGTGTCGACCGACTGCCGAGGCGAGCGCCGGTTCATCTCGACAATCGCGCGCCGGCTCGACAGCCTGGGCGCCCTCACCCGGGGCCAGCGCCAGACCGGGGGTCAGGGGCTGTTCGATCCCCGGGACAACCTCGAAAGCGATTACGCCAAGGAGGCGCTGGAGACGTGGTTCCGGCTGCTCGCCGAGGGCAAGCTCCGCTCGATCAACTTCGGTGACTTCCAGCAGCTCACCGGCCTCGACCTCGAGGGCGAAGGTGGCGGGCTCAAAGAGGAGCTGCCGCCCATCCAGAGGTGGCTCAACCGCATCCTGGCGCTGCGCATCGCGCTTCAGAACGCGATCTTCGACGAGTATCTCGGCCTGATCGAGGCGCGCGTCGAGGCGGCCCGGGAAGCCGGCACGCTCGACGTCGGCGTGGAGAGCATCACCGCCGAGCGGATCACCATCCTCGATCGCACTGTCATCCGGCGCGATCCGGTCAGCGGCGCCAAGACCGAGATCCTCCGGCTCGAGACGGAGGAACGCTACAAGCCGCTTGGCGTGGATCGGGCGATGCGGATCCTCGGCGAGGACGCGCGCCCGATCGTCAACCGCAAGTCAGGGCGTGCCGCGATCCGGTGCAGCACCTTCTCGCTGACCGATGACGACGGCGAGATCATCCGCCGCTACGAGCTCGTCCGCCCGACGCGCACCGAGCGGATGCGCCAGGACCTCCTCTCGGAAACGATGTGGGAGGAGGCGAGCGAGGAGGAGTTCTCCGCGCTGTGGTCGGCCGAGGTGGAGGAGATGCGGGGCAAGACCCGCACCAGCACCATCTACCTCGTCGCCGGCCTGCTACTTCCCGTCTGGGACCGCCTCCCCGACGAACATGTGCAGGTGTGGCGTCTGACCACCGATGACGGCCAGTCGTTCCTTGGCCGCCTCGTTCCCGCGCCGATCGTGCCGAAGCTCGCCGCGGCGTTCGGGATCGACGCCGCCATCGCTGTATCGGCCGAGGAGACGTCCAAGCACGTCCTGGCGACGGGGGAGACCACCGCGATCGGTGCGTACCGGCTGAAGCGCAGTCTGGTCGCGGGTCAGCAACGCCTCGAGCTGCTCGACTGGCCGCACACGCGGCTCGCCGAGCTGAAGGCCGCGGGATGCTTCACGGAGATCATCCAGCACAAGACGCGGCTCTTCGTGCCCGTGGCCTCTGCCCCGGCTGTGCTCGACCGCATCATCGCCTGACGCATCAAGGTCCCTCCCCCCGCCAACCGAAGAGAGGGGAGGGAGCCTTCGGCTTGGTGGGCCTGGGGAACAGGCTTGCGCGACCGTCGGACACGGCGCGCCAATTCCAGACGGAGACGACCGATGATCCAGTCCGTGAAGGTCAAGAACCTCTCGCTGTCAAAGGACAATGTGCGCAAGTGCAAGCGTGCGGTGAGCGTTGAGGCGATGGCCGCCAGCATCGCAGCCCAGGGGCTGCTCCAGAACCTGATCGTTACCCCGCTCAAGAAGGCGGGCACCTACACGGTGAAGGCGGGCGGCGTGCGCCTGCGCGCGTTGCAGCTCCTGATCGAGCAGGGCACGCTCCCGGCCGACCACGAGGTCCCCGTGCTCGTCCTCGCCGACGAGGGCGGCTCCGTGGAGGCCAGCCTCGCCGAAAACTTCAACCGCACGCCGATGAACCCGGCTGACGAGTGCGACGCCTTCAAGCACTTCATCGACAAGGGCGCGTCGGCCGAGGACGTCGCCAAGCGGTTCGGTGTCACTACCCGCTTCGTCGAGCAGCGTGTCCGCCTCGCCGAGCTGGCACCCGCCATCTTCGAGGCGCTTTCCGCCGGCGAGATCACCTTGGGCGTCGCCCAGGCCTACGCCGTCACCGCCGACACCGACCGCCAGGCGCGCGTGTTCGAGCAGATGAAGCAGTCCTACTACGGCAACCAGCCCGACAACATCCGTCGCGCCATCCTGAACGGCACCGTCAAGGCGAACGACGCCAAGGCGCGGTTCGTCGGTCGTGACGTCTATGTCGCCGCTGGCGGTCGCATCGAGGGCGACCTGTTCGCGCAGGACACCGGCGACGAGAACTGGACCGACGTCGATCTCCTCGAGGAACTCGCCGCCAAGAAGTTGGAGGCGGCCGCGGCCGAACTGGCGCAGGAGCAGGGGCTCGCGTTTGTCACCCCGATCGCCGCCACCAACGTCCCTTACGACATGGAGCGGCAGCTTCACGAATTTCACGCCACCGCCCGCCCGCTGACCGATGAGGAGCAGGCCCTGCTCGAGGAGCTCGGCACCGAGAACGATGCACTCGTCGAGGCGCTGAACACCGAGCTTGAGGAAGGCACGCCGGAAGCAGAGGCGGCGAACGATCGCCTCGAGGCGATCGAGCGGGAGATCGACGAGATGGACACCGCACGCCGCGCCATCGACCCCGCGGTGAAGGCCCAGCTCGGCACCTTCGTCTATATCGGGAACGACGGGCAGGTTCGCGTCCACGCGCGCATGTTCAGCGAGAAGAAGGTGGTCGACCCCAATGCCCCGGTCGGCAACCCCGGTGGTGCCGGTGGTGCCGGTGGTGCCGGTGGTGCGGACGAGGTGGATCACGGCCCGCGCTACAGCGCCGCGTTGGTGGACGAGCTGGCGACCCAGCGCCGCCAGATCCTCGTCGCGCACCTCGCCAGCGATCCAGCGATCGCGCTCGACCTGACCATCTTTCTGATGGCGCAGGACCTCGTGTTCTCCGGCAGCTACGTCCGCGATCACTCGACCTTGAAGGCGAGCACCGCTCAGATGCCGATCTTCGCGTTCCGCGACGAGGCGTCGATGGCATCGCAGACCATCGAGGATCAGCGCCAGCAGCTTGATACGAGCTGGGTGGCCCACGACACCATGTCCGCCCGCTTCGACGCCTTCCGGGGGCTGGACGATCAGGCCCGGGGAGCGTGGGTGGCGTACTCGATCGCGCAGACGCTCGAGGCGACCCTCAATATTGCCGACGGCGGCCGGGTGAACGGCTTCCACGACCATCTCGGTCGCCTGCTCGGCATCGAGGTTGCCAACTGGTGGCGCCCCACGTTCGAGAACTTCTTCAATCGCGTGAAGAAGGACGTGATGCTCGACGCGCTCGAGGAGATCGGCGGTCCGATCCTTCGCGGCCGCTACAAGGACGCGAAGAAGACCGACCTCGCCACCACCTGCGGCTCGCTCTGCAACGGCCAGGGCATCGTCGAGGCCGAGATCCGCGAAAAGGCATCGGCCTGGTTGCCGGACGCGATGCGGTTTGACGGGATCGAGAAGCCCGAGCGCGTCCGCGCGCGCTCCAGCTTCGTCACCGATGCGGACGAGGACCCCGAGCTGGATGACGATGACTTGTCGGACGATCCGGACCTCGCCGGCGACGACGACGAGCATCCGACCCGCGGCGACGAGGAGGATTACAGCCAGGCTGCGTAACGCTTGGAGCCCAGTTCGAGGCGACTGGGGGCGGTGCTCTTCGCAAGTGCCGCCCCTCTTTTTGTGACCCGATCCCACGCTCGGCGAAAAGCCGGCGCGACACGGGTCCGCCTCACACAAACCAGGAGAATGATCGTGGCCAAGACCACCGAGAAGCCCTCGCCCGCGGACATCATCACCAACACCATCATCGACCGCTTGGAAGCCGGGGTGCGCCCATGGGTCAAGCCGTGGCGCCCCGGCCTGGGCGGCCGCCCGCTGCGCGTGACCGGCGAGCCCTATCGCGGCATCAACTGCTTCTGGCTCTGGCTGGTCGCCGACAGCGCCGGCTATCTGTCGCGCACCTGGATGACCTACAAGCAGGCGCAGGCGCTCGGCGCGCAGGTGCGGGAAGGCGAGCGGTCGCAGATCGCCATCTTCTACAAATCCTACAGCAAGACGGTCGAATCCCCCGTCACCGGCGACAGCACCGACGAGACGCGCCGCGTGCTGCGCAGCTACGCCGTGTTCAACGCGGATCAGATCGACGGTCTGCCCGACCGCTTTCGTCCGTCCGCGCTCAGCGTCGTCCCTCCGGCCGACACGCTCCCCGACCGCGCGCAGGCGTTCGTCGACGCGCTCCCCGCGACCGTCCACACTGGCGGCGACAAGGCCTTCTACGACCGCATCGACGACAGCATCACCATGCCGGCCGTCGACCAATTCTCGACCCGGGCGTATTGGGCGTCCACCCTCGCCCATGAGGCGGGGCATTGGACCGGCCACCCGGATCGGCTCGACCGCCAGTTCGGCAAGAAGTTCGGTGACGAGGCCTATGCCTTCGAGGAGCTCTGCGCCGAGATGACGGCCGCGCTGCTCGGCGCTGACCTCGGCCTTCCGACCTCGCACCTCGACGATCACGCCAGCTACATCGGTTCGTGGCTCCGCGTGCTGAAGCGCGACAACCGGGCGGTGATGACCGCCGCGGCCAAGGCCGAAGCCGCCGCCGGCTTCCTCCTCCGCGCCACCGGCCTTGCCGGCGACGAGTCGACCGAAGAGCCGATCCGTGAAGCGGCCTGATCGTGCGCGCCGCTCCGGACCTCCGCGCCTATCGGCGCATCGTCGTCGCGTTCAGCGGCGGCAAGGACAGCCTTGCCGCCCTGCTGCACCTCCTCGCCATCGGCGTGCCGGCACACGCGATCGAGCTCCACCACCATGATGTCGATGGCAATGGGCCAAGCTTCATGGACTGGCCCTGCACCCCCGGATACGTCCGCGCGATCGCGGCCCACCTTGGGCTTCAGCTCTACGTCTCGTGGCGCGAAGGCGGCTTCGCGCGCGAACTCGACCGAACCGACGCACCGACGGCGCCGGTCCGGTTCGAGACGCAGGACGGTATCGGGACCGCTGGCGGGAATGGTCGCGCCGGCACCAGGGGCATCTTTCCTCAGACGGCCGCCGATCTCCGGGTCCGCTGGTGCAGCCCGTCGCTGAAGATCGATGTACTCGCCGCCGCGATCCGCAACCAGGCGCGCTTCCTCGACGGCCCCACGCTCGTCGTTACCGGCGAGCGCGCCGAGGAAAGCCCGGCACGCGCCCACTATGCTTCCTTCGAGCGACACCGCACCGCGACCGCGACCCGCGACGTCGACCACTGGCGGCCCGTCCACGACTGGACAGAGGCCCGAGTATGGCAGGCAATCGCCGATGCCGGCATCCGACCCCACCCGGCATACGTCCTCGGTTGGGGCCGTCTGTCGTGCCGGACCTGCATCTTCGGCTCGCCCGACCAATGGGCGAGCGTCAGGTTCGTCTTCCCCGCCGCCTTTCGGCGCGTGCAGGTCCGCGAAGCGGCGAGCGGCAAGACGATCCACCGCGCGCTCGATGTCGCACAGCTCGCCGACCGAGGTCGGCCCTTCCCGGCCGCAATCCAGCATCCCGACGAACTGGCGCAGGCCGAAGACATCGAGTGGCGCCTGCCGATCGTAGCCCGGCCATGGGCCATGCCCGCCGGGGCGTTCGGTGACGCTGCCGGTCCGCCATGACCGTTCCGCCTCGAGACGGAGGAGAGGGAGCCTTCGGCCTTCTGAGCGCCCCTGCGCTCATGAAGGAGGTTGGTTCCATGTTCTACGATACCTTGTACCGGCACAACCAGGCGCTGGCGCCCGACGGTTCGGAAACGCTCCCCGCGGCGCTTCACGCCCTCAACGCCGCGGTCGACGACTGCCGGCGCGCCGGCAAGTCGATCGCTCGCGATGCGGCGGTCATCCTCCTCGTCCGCAATCTGGCCGACGTCGCCGAGCGATCCGCTCCCAGCGTCGCCGACCTGCGCCTCCGCTGCGCCGCCGATCGTGCCGCCGTCATCGCCGCTCCCGCACTGCTCGACATCGCGGGGCACAGCGTCGCTGGCGACCACGCCGCCAAGCGGACGTTCCACTATCAGGCGCGCCGCGCCCTCACGCGGCTCGCCGAGGCCATCGGCCTCGATCCAGACACGGCCCGGGTGAACAGCACGCTCGGCACCGACCGGAACGACGGCACCAGCGAGCTCCGCCATGCCGATATCGGCATCCGCGTCGTTCCGCGCAGCTTCCTCCCCGACAGCGAGATCAGCTTCAACCGCTGCATGGGTGGCGAGCCCGCCGGCAAGGTTCACCTCGCGCCGATCGCCGAGCTGCTCGACCCGGCCGCGTTCGCGCGCCGCCTCGCCGCGACGATCGGCACGCTCGGCGCGCTGCGCCTCGCTGCCTGACCCCAACCTGAAAGGACCCCCATCATGGGCTGGCTTACCATGCGCGACACCGGGCGCTTCGCGAACGCGCGCGCCTACCTCGACGATCAGTTCACCTACACCCGCGACGATCACCGCCTGACGGTCCTGAAGTCGTCGATGGTCGGCAGCACCTACTACGCCGCGGCCGAGCGGGTCGAGACCGCCGACAAGGCTCCGACCGTATTCGCCATCATCTGCCTTACCTTCTCGCGCCCGAACGCGCGCGACGGCCAGACCTTCGGCTACAAGGACATGACGGAGCACATGGGGCCTCACGAGAGCGAGTGCCCCGCGTCGATCCTCGACCTGCTCACGCCCATCGAAGGCGAATGGCCGAACAACTGGCGCGCGCGCTGCCGCGCCAACCTGGCGAAACGCCGCCTGCTCGACGCCAAGCCGACCCCCCGACCTGGACAGACGATCGTCTTCGACGATCCGCTCCGCTTCAACGACGGCATCGAGCGCACCCGCTTCGAGGTCATCGCCGGTCCCAACGGGAAGGGGCTGCGCTATCGCGACCCCTCCTCGCGCCAGATCTGCCAGATCCCGTCCGTCAAGAAGCGCGCCTACCGGCTTATCAACCCGGCCGTCACCGTCCCCCAGGTGGCATCGTGACCGCGGCGTCGGACAGCGCTGCCGAGGGTGCTTACGGCTTCGTTCTCGGCACCCGCGACCGCACTCACGGCTTGAGCTTCTGGAGCAACGACTACGGGTTCGGGCCGCTCTTCAACGCCACCGTCTTCAGCGAGGCCGAGGCTGGCACGCTGGACGTGCCGATCGCCGACGACGAGCCCGAGTGGCTGGCTATGCCCGCTCCTCTCGCCACCGGGGGGCGGCCGTGAGCCGCCCGCCCGTCGTCGCGGCATGGGGTGCCGGCGTGGATTCGACCGCCATGATCGTCGAGATGGCGGAGCGCGGCGAGCCGATCGACATGGTGCTGTTCGCCGACCCCGGCTCGGAAAAGGCCGGCACCTATGCGTTCCTGCCCATCTTCCGTGCCTGGATGGCCCACCGGGGCATCCCCTCCGAGATTTGCCGCTACCACCCCCGCAATTTCAAGCACTGGCCACCTTACGCGACGATCGCGGAGAACATGCTCACCAATGCCACCCTGCCTTCGGTGGTGTTCAATCGGGGGTCATGCTCGCAGAAATGGAAGGCCAGCGCCCAGGACGCTTGGACGGCAGACTGGGAGCCGGCGCGCCGCTGCTGGGACGCCGGGAACCGCGTCGTGAAGCTGATCGGCTACGACGCCTCCGCGCGTGATACCCAGCGTTATCACCACGCGCTCGGGTGCGAGGATCCCCGCTACGCGTACCGCTACCCCTTGCGGGAATGGGGATGGGATCGCGCGCGATGCGAGCGGCGCATCGCCGCCGCCGGGCTTCCGGTCCCACCCAAGTCGAGCTGCTTCTTCTGCGGGAGCATCAAGCCCGACGAGGTGGAGGAGCTATCGGCCGACGAACTGCGCATCATCGTCCTCATGGAGGCCCGGGCGAAACCCCGGCTGCGCAATGTGGACGGCCTCTGGCGACGTCCGGTCCTCGGCCGCCGCGGCGCGACCCCGCGCCCCGGCAGCATCACCGAGTTCATCCGCGAACGCGGCCTCCTCCCTCCGGAGGAGATCGACCGCATCATCGCCCGGGCGCCGACCGAGCTGCTCGCGTTCCAAGCGGCCCAAGCCGCCCTCCCCGCCGACGCCCGCACCCCGATGGGGCGCTGGCTCGATGACTTCAATCGCGGCGCCGATGCGCTCCGCCACAAGAAGGCCCATGACCTCGCAAACGCGATGAGCACCCCCTGAAGCGGGGGCCTTTCGATGCGGTGAGTCTGCTGCTCACTCAGCGAAGGGGCGCACCATGCACAGAGTCGCCGTCTACCTCTATGACGAACGCGAAGAAGACGGCTGGTACTAAGACGCGGGGGAACTCTGCACCGCTCCGGAGCTGACGGCCTTGGGCACAACGTTTCCAATCGGCCAAGAGGATCGTGGCGTCGGGATGGCGGCGGAGATCCAGGGTCACCTCGATCGCGACTGGAACGTCGCCGATCATGCCCGCCCGCTCAGCAGCGCCCTCAGCGCCGGCCGCTATGTCGCCCAGGTCAACGATGGCTGGCCCCCGGTCGCCTTCCCTGCCGAACGCCCCCGCTACGAGTGACGGACGTGGGCGCTCCCGTTGCCACCCCTCTCAGGAGTCGATCCGATGAAGCCCTTCACCGTCCAATGCGAATACTCTGCGCACCATCGCTTCGAGACCACGGTCGAGGCGGAGGACCCGATCGCGGCGTGCCGAGCCGCCATCGAGCTCGCCAACGGTTCGAGCGATTGGCGGAGTCACTGCGGGCCTACCCCGTCCTACGTCGTCGCGCTCGCACCCGGCGTCGACGTCGATCCCTGGCGCGATACTCCCGAGGGAGCAGACGCCTCCGTCCTGCCCGTCCCGGGCCTGTTCACGGACACGGCGCGGGTGGCGGGTTATGCCGCGACCCGGAGCGAGGACCTGGTTCTCCAGCTCCGCATCATGCTCGACGCGATCGGTGATGACGGGCGGTTGAGGATCGACCCCAAGGCGCTGGTCCGCCTGTGCGCCACCGGACGCACCATTCTGGAGGACATCGAAGCGTTCGGGCTACCGCCCGAGGCGACGCGCCGTGGCGAGGGTGGAGCAGCGACCGCCATTGCATCACCGGTAGCCGGCTAAGCCTTCCGCCAGAGGGATGCGGCACATGGGCCGCCGCGAGCCGTCCGCAACCTGCGAAGACCGGGCCGTGTTGCCGCTGCGCGGCTGCCCGCTCCACCCCGGTTTTCGCAGGTTCCCCTCGGCTTTGCCTCGGTGCGGCCGCCTCTCGATCGGCGGCCCAGGAGGTGCGCATCCGGCGGATAGGCCGCCGGCACACCTGAGTGAAAGGCTCGCCCATGACCACTTCCCTCGCCGCGGCGCTCGCCGCCCTCGAGCTCGGCCATCTCGAACCCCGCAACGAAGACCTGAGCGGCATGGCGCCTCCTCCGATCGAGGCGCTCGACCAGACCACCACCGCCATCTGGAGCGACCTGTTCGCCACCCTCTTCAACACGTCGCTCGAGCGCGACATCGAGGAATTGGGCTGGGGCTTGGTGAACCTCTTCCACCGGGCCGCGAGCAAGAAGCACGCGACCATCGATCGCCTGACCGACGAGATCAGGCTCCTGATCGCCGAGCAGGACGGATCGGAGATCAACAGCACGAACCTCGAGGAGAAGATCGAGCTCGCCAAGAAGATCGAGGAAGCCGCCGGCTGCTATGAACACATGCGCGACACCGCGGCCGCTCACTACCTTCGCGAGACGGGCCGCTCCTGGATCCCTGCGACGGGCAACCGTATCTCGCTGGGCGTCACCTCGGCGATCGTCGACGGACAGGCGTTCCTCCGCGCCCGCCGCGAGAGGGTCCGGGACGCGAACACCGCGCAGGGCACCGCGATCGTGTTCGCCGGTGGAAGGCTGACCTTCCAGTCGGACAACGACATGAAGACGTTCGGGGACAATCTCCTGCGCACCCTCAATGCCGTCCGCGAGCGCATCGGGGACATGTATCTCGTGCATGGCGGCGACATGAAGGGGATCGAGCGCATCGCCGCCTCCTGGGCGGAGCAGCACGGCGTCCAGCAGGTTCGGTTCGGGCTGGACCGCAAGCTCGGCGATCGCGCCGGCTTCCGCCGCAACGAGCAGATGCTTTCGCTGAAGCCCCGCTACGTCATCGCCTTCCAGGGCAACGGCGTGACCGAGCGCCTCGTGATCGACGCGAAGGCGGCCGGCATCCGCGTCGTGGACCGCCGCGGCCCGCTTGGCACCCCGCCCGCCGCTCAGAACGCTCAGCGCGACCGCAAGGTCGCCTGAGCTGCCGGCATCGGCCGCCGGCACGCCGGCGGCCTTCTCCTTGCCCGAGGAACCAAATGGCGGCGATCGCTACTGGCGCCGCGCATTGCGATCGACCGGACATCCATCGACCCGACGGCACGATCCCGTTCTGGAGGTTGCCGGCGCGTTACGGTGCGCACCCCATGCTGGCGCTGGCCAGAGTGGGGCCGCCTCGCCAGCTCAGCCCCGCCGTCCGGGCAGCCCTCCGCATTGTTCTCGTCGAGCGGCCGACCTCTGCCACCTTTCAATCAGCGTCGGTGGAACGTCGATCGGGCGGTCTCCACCGACATGCTGACCATCCTCGCGTATGTCGCGCAGCGACCTTGCGCCGTCCACGTCAACAGCGTCTTTTATGACGCCGAGATGAGGTATCTCACCGAGAGGTGGCACGAAGGCGTCCAGACGTAATGAGCCCTGCCCGGTAAGCCGGGACCGCCGCTCGATCTGCTTGCCCGTTGCTGAGCCCCTGGCGGGGCACGGACCGTTCGGGTCACGATCGCTCGACGAGGATGCTTCCGCACCCGACATCGATGGGCGCGGAGGAGCGCCGGCGTGAGGCCCGGCGCCGGCTCACGGCCGCCCCTTCGTTCGTCGCGAAGACAGCCCCGTCTTATGTCGAGCGCCGCCCCGCCAGCCACGGTCCAGCCGGGGCGGAAACACCTGCGGCTGATCGCGCCAGGCACCGGCCTTCCGGCCTTTCCTGCGGGGTGGGCGATCGTGACCGCTTCGCCCAATCGACGCGCGACCACACGACACCGCGACAGGATCGACCTAGCCACAGGTCCAGGCCCGGCGACACCTCCATGGACAGACCTCGCCGGCGCCGATTGGCCGATCGCGTTTGACTCGGCGGCGATGCCGCTGGAGGGAGGAGCGTCAGGGTTGCAGGGCATCGCAGCGTCGAGTGCGAGGATCCTCAACTCAGGTCCATCGCTGATCGCCCGTGGGCCCCTCCCCTCTCTTTCATGAACGACCTAAGCCGGCCGTCCAACGGCCCCAACCCGCTTGTCGTTCGGACCGAGTTGCCGCTTCGCGGCTGCCCGCACCACTCCTCCGACCGGGGTTCCCCTTCGCGTCTTGCGCCGCTCCGGTGGAGCCGCCGTCCTGGCCGTCTTTGACGGTGTTCAGCCGAGGGGACGAACCCTCAGGCAGAACAGAAGGAACCTCGTCATGAAGAACCTCGTCATCCTCGCCGGCAACGTCGGCAACGCTCCCGAGACCCGCACCACCCAGGGCGGCACCAAGATCACCAGCTTCAGTCTCGCGACCTCGCGCCCGAAGCGCGACAGCGAGGGCAAGATCATCAAGGAGAGCGGTCGCCGGGTCGAGGACACCGAGTGGCACCGGATCACCTGCTTCAACGGTGTCGCCAAGTCGGTCGCTGAGAATGTCGAAAAGGGCCAGAAGGTGATGGTCACGGGCCGCATCCACTACACCCGCTGGACCGACCAGCAGGATATCGAGCGCTTCGGCGTCGAGATCATCGCCGATGAGGTGACGTTCCTCTCCTACGGCAAGTCCCGCCAGCAGCAGGGCGGCGCCCAGGACAACGAGGATGACGACATCCCGTTCTGACCGTCTCGGGCAGGTCCGGGAGCTTCGGCTCCCGGGCCTCTTCTCGCGTCAGTAACCGACCTCGCCAGGCTGCACCTCGGGAAAACGGGCGATGATGCGGCCCACCTCGACGACGATGCCGACGGGGGCGCCGCGCTGGGCGAGCAGATAGTCCAGGCACTCGAGGATCGCCTTGAGCTTGTTTCTCGGGGCGGTCGGGACGCCAGCGCGCCTGAGACCCTGTGGCTGTTTCGGAAAGCTGCGGTTGAACAGCCGGTCGTGGTGCGCGCAGATGTTGCGGACGTCGACCAGGCACTCGAGCCAGCTCGTGAACAGCTGGTCGCTCGGCACCCCGAACTGGGCCGAGATGCTGGTGCGCAGCGAGCCCTCGAGGTTCTTGAAGATGCGCACCGCCCGGCCGAAAGTGAGAAACTCCTTCATCGTCCAGATCGGCGGCAGGATCGGGGTCCCGTAGGTTTGTCGATAGTGCAGCGCGCGCTGGTCCTTGGTCTGGGTGTAAGCGGCGGTGAAGCTCTGCAGTGCTTCAAGGTTGGCGGTGGCATCCTTGAAGGCGGTAGGCTCGAAATAAGGGTGGCTGCCGTGTCGGTCGCTGAGCGTCTCCGACATGGCGTTGCGCAGCAGCAGTTCGAACTGCCCCACTGCGGCAAAGCAAGCCTCCCGCAGCATGCCGTCGCACTCGTAGAGGCGCAGGATCTGCTGGTACGTCGTTCCCGGTTGGAACGGTCGGTTCGGCACCCCTAACTGGCGCCGGCTGAGGAAGTAGATGCGGAGCCGTTCGTATCCGACCAGGTCGATCTTGCGGGCAGCGACATTGGGTCGCGCGACGATCAGGCCCCGGCTGCGCAGGTGCGCCACGCGCTGGGCGGCCGTTGCGTGCGGCTTGGTGTAAGGAGGTAGCGTCATCCGAAAACGCGAAGGGCCGCCCTTTTGCACTCCCCGAAAGGACGTGTGGCGACCCGTGACCCAAGCCATATAGCGTGATGAGGCGGGTACGGCAAGAGGTTCGCCCCGGAAGCTCTCGTCGGGCTAGATCCTAGCATCATCCAAATGGGGCGGCAAACAGCCGATACCCCGATGCCGTTGATCGAGTTCGGACAGGAGGGTCGGGGTGGGACGTCTCCCGGCCGAGGCCGGGACCGTCGCTCTACTCCGCTTAACGCTCCGCCGAGCCCTTGGCAGGTCTCGGCCCATGCGGGTGACGATCGACTGACGGGATCTGGCGCGCGGAAACATGTTTCCGAAATCCGGCAGTCTCTTTCCGCGCGGCGTGCACCGCGTGGCGCAGAGACGCTGCGCGAGGAACCGTGCGATGGCGGGCGCCGAGTGCGCGAACGGCGACGGGAGCGGCCGACTGGTCCGTGCTGGAGGGCGGCACGGGCGGTCCAGCGCTGCCCAGGAGGCACCCTGCCGGCGTGCTCCACCCCGCTCTTGGAGGCGCAATCCTTGGGCCGGCTCGTGGCCTTGTTCGATCAACCCACAAGGGGTCCGGGCGCTTCGCTACGGCTTTCTTGCTTGACCAGCAAGAAAGTGATCGCGGCCCCTCCCCGTCCTGTCGGGCGCCTGTCGAGCGGGGATGCACCCCGCCGGCTTCACAGGAGCCTCGGACATGTTCAACGACATCTGGATCGCCCGCAAATCCGCTCTCAGCCTCGCCCGGACGCTGATGGTCGCCACCATGGTGGTCGCCGTCGGTACCCAGTACGCGGTCATCACCGCCGAAGACCACGACAGCTCGCTCACCATCGTCAACGAATACG
>NZ_KB900605.1:1882500-3820534 GCF_000379045.1 Sphingomonas melonis DAPP-PG 224 | reverse complement strand
GAAGCCACCGCCTGCGATCTCGATCGGCTCGCCAAATCCTATCAGGACAACGCCGCGAGCCATGCCGGCCCGCCGCCCGACGCTGAACCGCCGGTCGCCGGGCGCGCCGAGGGCACGTCGCTCGTCGACATTCTCCACACGGTCCTGCTGACGCTGGGGATCGCGGCCGCGGTCGTCCTGGCAGCCCATGCCATCAAGGTGGTCCGCCACCATGTCCTCGGATCTGGCGGTCCGGTTGAGGCCGGTGCGGCGCGATGATCTATCAGGCTGATCTCGATCCTCAGGATGTCGAGCTTGCCGCGCTCTTTCGCGAGCACGCGGCGGACCTGCGCGCCATGATGGCCGACCTTCGAACAGCCTCCAATATGCTGGTACGACGCGACCAGTCGGAGGACGACGAACTCGCTACCCTCGACCGCATCCGGCACATCCTGACCGATCTGACCGACGGGCATGAGGAGCTTGCAGACGGGTTCGAAGCCGCGGCGCAGCTCTATGACGGCACCGTCATCGATCGTCTTGCTCTGGCAAGCGCCCCGACACCGCACGCGCGGCCCCCACTCCTGACAGGGGCGATCGGCGCGGGTCATGCCCTGCTCCTGCTTCTGGGGGCCGTCAGCGCGATCACGCTGGCGATCGCGGGCATCAAAGAACTGCGCCCCGCCCCCGCCGGCACGCCATACACCCTCACGGAGACCTTCAATGGGGATCGATGACCGCGACTATATGCGCGAGCGGTATCGCAAGCGTCAGGGTCTCGATCCCGGCGGGACGACGTGGAACGATCGCAAGGGTCGGCTCGAACTCTCGCGGTTCGGCTTCAGGAAGTCGGTGCCGCTCGGCAGTGCGAGCTGGATCTCGGGCGGCAGCAAAGCGTCCTGGTTCGAGACGATCAACCGTGGGCACGATTACCAGCGCGGTCGCTGGCGGCCTGCGCGCGTAAACACCGACCGCACGATCGTCATCCTTCTCTCCACCGTCATGCTCGGCTCGACCGTGATGCTCGGCGTCATTAACCGTGAAAGGCTCGGCACGCACGCAGCCGCCATCATCGCGCGCTGGACGCGCCCCGCCTTTCCGGCGTCGGGATCGGTCAGCGTTTCGCCGAAGCTCGACCTCAAAAGCGTGAAAAGCAGCCTGACGCTCCAGGGTTCCGGCAACAACACGGTGGTCCAGCTGGTCGATGCCGGTACGGGCGAACACAGATTGTCGGTCCATATCCGTGCACGCGACCGCATCACCGTGCCCGCACCTGTCGGCCGCTACCGTATACGCTTCATCCATGGCCGCGAATGGACAGGGGCCGCCGGCCTGTTCGGCAAGGACACCATTCGCGACGAGGTTGTCGGAGCCATGGTCTTCAATCCCCGCGCGGGTCACGTCCTCGACCTTCGCCTTGGACCCGACAGCAACCTCGCGGTGCGACGGCTCGCGCCGACCGGCGGGCAACCCGCCAAGGCACCGATACGGGAGAAGCGGATATGAGCATCCTGTCCGGTATCACCGTCCTTGGGGGAGACGATCTGTCGATCCCCACGGACCTCCTGCTGGCGCATGTCCGTCACGCGCGTCGGGGACACCGCCTGGTCATCCTCGATCGCAACGACACGATCGCCAAACGCGTCTCCTGCAAGGGCGACGCCCACATCGACCTCGCGCTTGGGAATTACGATTTCCACGACGATCACCGCTCCTCGGACGATTGCGAGGCAGCCGCCGCTGCGATGCTCTCCAGCCATTGTGACCCGGAGATACTGGCAGCACGCCCGATCCTCGCCGACACGCTGTACCGCTACGGGTCGCTGGATGATGCCGCCGGTGTCCTGCGCGCGCTCGGCCACGCCGATGTCCGCAGCAGCCTCCCCCATCGCTCCGATGATGAAGCAGCAGCCGCACAGCAGACCTGGGCCATCCTGAAGACCCTGCGCGAGCTTGCCGACGACCTGATCGTGGCGCCCGACTATTGCCGATCGATGTCGGTACGCCGGTGGCTCGCGCTTCCGCCGACAGCCATCCTCTTCGTGTCGTATCACAGATCCTACAACGTGCTGGGTCGCGCACTCCACGCCCGGCTCTTCGCAAAGCAGCTGCACTGGCACGACGTCTGCAAACTCGCTTTCATCGATCGAATCGAGGACGATGACGACGGTGACGATGCCAGGGATCAGCTATTCCTGCCATTGCCCGCGAACCCGAACCGCACCCTGACGATCGATCTCGACGAACCTGACGCTCATCCGGCAGCACCAGCGCATCGCCAGCCTGCCACGATCATCCCGTTTGCCCGCGCCGTACCCGGCCGTGACGAGGCGGCTGAAACCGCTCTCGACGAGGATGCCATCGGCTTCATCGAGACGAGCCTCGATGAGGCATTGTTCGGATCACCCCGGCTTTCCAGCACACCGGAAGCCGATATCATCCGGGACGATGACCCGGCTCCGCCTGCCGGACACGATGAACGCCATGGCAGCGATCCCGCCTTACTGGCACTCACCGAGCGCGTGGCGGCGCTCGAAGCGCGTGGTCCGGTTCACGGTGCATCGAGCACGGACGATGCCGGATATGCCGGCGACATCGGGCGATCGGCGCGGTCGGTCGAATATGATGACGCAGGAAGTGTTATTAGACCTGACGTTCGTGCTTCCAGAAGGAGATGGCTCGGCATCCAGCGCACCATCCTCATCGGGGGCGTGATCTCGACTGCCGGCATAGGCTGGATCGTTTACAACGAGCCTGCCCCCACTCCCCGCCAGATAGCGACCGAGACCGAGTGGGTAGCACAGGCGGAAGAACGCCTGTCTGCCACCCACGATGATCCGATCCCCGACGTGCCGGAAAACCGGGACAAGCCGTTCGGATCATGGCAGAATAGACCGGCGCCGCGGCTCGGGGGAGCAGGCGGCGCGGCTGACACGGCACCACCGGGGGGTTGAGCCGATGGAACGGATCATCGCCATCTACGTCGCGATCGGGGCGCTGATCGTGCTCGCGCGTCTGGCTTTCGGGTCTATCGGCGGCAATCTGTTCGGCCCGCCGCGTCCCGTCGCCAGACGCTTCCTCACCGGCCGCGAGGCAGCGATGCTCGCCCAGCTCGAACGCGCGCTGCCGCATTGCCGCATCCATGCCCAGGTCGCGATGGGCGCGCTGCTCAAGATCCCCGCGGTTGTCGGCCGCAAGCGCCACATCGGCGACCGAAACGCCTTTTCCCAGAAGATCGTCGACTTCGTCGTCGAGGAACGCGCCTCGGGGCGGATCCTCGCGCTCGTCGAGGTCGATGACTGGACCCACAATCCGCTGCGCGATGCGCGCCGCGACGCGATGACGGCCGGAGCCGGCTATCGCACCATCCGCATTCCCGGCTTCGTCCGACCCGTCTTTTCCGAGGTGCGCGATTCCGTCGCCGCGCTCCTCGCGCCACCAGGCGCACCCTTTGCCTGACGATACGACCATGAAGGAGACTGACATCATGCGTACCCTGATTACCGCTCTCGGCCTCATGGCCGTCATCGCCGCACCTGCAACTGCCCAAAAACTCGGCAAGGGTGGCACCGGCGTCGATGAGGCGTCGCAGGTGCCCCGCTGCCCCACCCCGCTAGGCACGATCGCACTGGTGAGCAGCCCCCACCGGGTGGTCCGGGTTGTTAGTTAGTGCATTGTCGTCTCCGCCGCCATTGCCGGTCGGAGGTGGAGCGAAGCGGAACCGGAGGCCGGCAATGGCGGTGTCGCCGCTTCTGGTGCGGGTGGGCGGTAGCCCAAGCTGCTGTGCGGCCGGACGGTGTTGTAGTGGCATCGCCACGCCTCGATCAGCACTCTTGCCTCGGCGAGGCTATAGAAGATCTCGCCGTTGAGCAGTTCGTCACGCAGCGAGCCGTTGAAGCTCTCGTTGTAGCCGTTCTCCCACGGCGAGCCTGGCGCGATGTAGAGCGTCTTCACGCCAACCTGCCCAAGCCATTTCTGAACCGCGGTAGCGATGAACTCGCTGCCGTTATCCGACCTGATGTGCGCGGGCGGACCCCGCGCGATGAACAGGTCGGCAAGCGCCGCCAGCACGTCTTCGTGGCGGAGCTGGCGCGCGACGATCAGCGCCAGGCACTCCCTGCTGGCCTCGTCGATGATGGTGAGGATGCGGAACTTGCGCCCGTCGTGCGTGCGCGCTTCGACGAAGTCGTACGCCCAGACATGCCCCGGATACTCCGGTCGTAGCCGAATACACGAGCCATCGTTCAACCACAGGCGACCACGTTTCGGCTGCCGCTGGGGCACCTTCAGCCCCTCGCGTCGCCAGATCCGCTCCACCCGTTTGTGGTTCACAAACCATCCCGCCGCATGCAGCAGCGCTGTCACCCGGCGGTAGCCGTAGCGCCCGTACTGCTTGGCCAGCGCGACGATGTCGTCGGTCAGTGCCTGCTCGTCATCTGCCCCGCACGGCACCTTGCGCTGTGTCGACCGGTGCTGCCCAAGCACGCGGCACACGCGCCGCTCGGATACGTCCAGCACCTCTTTCACCTGGTCGATGCAGCGCCGGCGTCGCGCGGGGCTCAGAAGTTTCCCCGTGCAGCCTCCTGCAGGATCAGCTTGTCCAGTGTCAGGTCGGAGATCGCGCGGCGCAGCCGCAGGTTCTCCTTCTCCAGATCCTTCATCCGGCGAGCCTGATCCGTCTTCAGCCCACCGTATTCCTTGCGCCAGCGGTAGTAGGTCTGCTCGCTGACCGCGATCCGCCGACATGCCTCGGCGGTCGTGCCACCCTGGCCCAGCACGATCTCCACTTCACGCAGCTTCCCGATGATCTCCTCGGGCTTGTGCTTCTTGGCAGGCATTCGTCGTCCCTTCCTTGATCCAGACTGTCATAGTCGATGGACCACTCAGAAGGGGGCAGCTCACCAAGCCGACGCCGTGGATTGAGCACAGCGCCTTTAGGCGCCCCATGTCGTCCTCGCCGGTTGTGTTCGGAACAACGATGTAGCTCTTGTGGCTGAACAAGCGGTACGCAACGGCCTGACCGAAGGCGACCACGGGTTGGTTGGGATCAATCTTGATTTCGGCCGACACGATTTGCGGCTCGAATTTCAGCATGTCCTGAGTGCGCGGCTTCAGCACCCCGATCACGTCCGGGGTTCCCCACTTGCCTTTCAGCACGCTGCCGCCAAGTGCGACCGCGGCGTTCACCTCTTCCGCGACCTCCACCAACCAATCAGCAAAGCTTTGGTAGAAGTCGGCTTCAACATACGTCACGAGCGTGTGGTCAGCAGTTTCGACCTTTATGGGCGTCTGCGCCACCGCCTCGTCTTGCGCAATCGCAGCACTGTCTCCGGCGTCGCCAAGCGCAGCCAGGCGGTAGGTGCCTTTCGCGATCTTCTCAATGCGGTCGTCCGACTTAAGCAAATTGTGGACGCCGCCGTGAATGCTGTTCGGCGGCGTTTCGGGGCTTGCTTGCACAATGGCTTTCAGTAGCTCGCTCCACCGAATGCCGCGGGGAGCATCCTGCAGCACCGCAATTGCCTGCTCCTGAATCTGCTTCCGGTTCAGCTTCGCCATCAATCCCCCTTGCCCGGATTTCCTGAGCCGGCGATCTATAGTTGCGGCCCTCGCCGCTAAGTGCAAGCCTTGCTCTGCCAATGGAAGAGACGATGACCCGATCCACCGAATGCGAACTTTGGGCAAACGGCTTGTGGCAGCCGATCGGTATCGACCTTGCGGTTACGATGCCGCGAAGTCGTCGTATGCGTTGCGTTGAGTGCGGCGGCGGTGTCCGGCCACATCGGATTGGAGCAACGGGGCAGGGCGCTCACTTCGAGCACCACGAGCGGCATAAGGGCTGCTCGAAGGGCGACTGTTTCGATGGCGACCAGAGGCCGCATCAACGACCACTCCGCTGACGCTGCTGCAGGTATAGCGCAGGTCGACTTTTTGGCTTTTCCCAAGCCAAAGCGCTTACGCTACGAAACGGCTGATTAGGGGCCTCGCCTCCCACTGGGAAGCGGCTGGGTCACTAAGCAAGGCAGGGCCGGAGGTCATACTAAGACACTGCAAAACAACGTTTTATCACTTTGCTTGAGCGGCCTTCGTAATGCGGGAGTCACAGGTTCGAGTCCTGTAAGCGGCACCATTTTTCCGAAAATCGTTGTAAAACAACCGTCCAAGCGACGGTTTCGTGCTGTTTGTCGCACACGAGTGCTGCAAAACGCCCCTTTCGACGAAGGGCTAAGTCTTTCGACCGTTCCCGAAATGAGAGCGCAAAGATGCACGTTCATGACGTCGAAGCACCATCGCCTTCTGCTTCCGCCCGGGTTTGGACAGCGACGATACCGCGCGGAATGACCGCCGGGTCTCGGTCGCATACGGGCCCGTTGCGGTCGTCAGCGCGCCATCGGCATCGTCCCGATCGGTTCAACCGACTGAAATCGCGGCCGCGTGCCGGACCGTAATGGCAGCTTGTCCGTTCAGCGCTCCTGACGTTGCACTGCTTGATGGATATCGCCGACCATGCCCGACCATTCCGCATCGCCCATATTGCAGCCCGTCCAGATCGGGGACCTGTCGCTTCGCAACCGCATTGTCATGGCGCCGTTGACGCGGAGCCGTTCGAACGACGACGGGATTCCGCCCGACTTCGCCGCCGACTATTACGCGCAGCGCGCTGACGCGGGGATCATCATAAGCGAGGCGACCAACGTCTCCCCTCAGGCAGTCGGCTATGCGCTGACGCCGGGCATCTGGAACGACCAGCAGATCGAGGCATGGCGCCCGATCGTGCAGGCTGTCCATGATCGGGGCGGCGTCATGTTTCTGCAGTTGTGGCATACGGGCCGCATCTCGCACCCCGACCTACAGGGCGGAGAGCCGCCGGTGGCGCCATCGGCCATCAAGCCGGTCGGACAGGCGTTCACCAAGGACGGGATGAAGGACCACGTCACGCCGCGCGCGCTCGAAACGGA
Organism: Sphingomonas melonis DAPP-PG 224; assembly: GCF_000379045.1. Classification (NCBI taxonomy): domain Bacteria; kingdom Pseudomonadati; phylum Pseudomonadota; class Alphaproteobacteria; order Sphingomonadales; family Sphingomonadaceae; genus Sphingomonas; species Sphingomonas melonis. The sequence continues at coordinate 3,813,599 of NZ_KB900605.1, read as the reverse complement.
TGAGATCCCCGGCATCGTCGAGGATTATCGCCGCGCCGCCGCCAACGCCAAGGCGGCCGGCTTCGACGGGGTCGAAGTCCATTCGGCGAACAATTATCTGCTCGAACAGTTCGTCCGCGATAGCACTAACCAGCGAACCGACCGCTATGGCGGGTCGATCGAGAACCGTTTGCGCTTCCCGCTTGAGGTCGTCGACGCGGTCGTCGGCGTTTGGGGCGCGGGTCGTGTCGGCATCCGCTTGTCGCCGGCGACGACGATGCCCGGCGAAACCCCGCTCGACAGCACGGTGATGGAAACCTTCGGCATCTATGTTGATGCGCTGTCGCAGCGCGGCCTGCTGTATATCCACGATATCGAGGGCGTGACGCAGCAGACCCGGGACGCGGACGGCGTCGATTTCGCCGCTTTGCGCAAGCGCTTCGAGGGGGCGTACATCGCGAACAACCAGTATACGCTGGAGCTGGCCGAGGAAGTTCTCGCGCGCGGCGATGCCGACCTGTTCAGCATGGGGCGGCCGTTCATCGCCAACCCCGACCTCATCGATCGCCTGCGCACGGGCGCGCCGCTTGCGGAGGCGCCAAAGGACTATTGGTACGGCGGCGGATCGGTCGGCTATTCGGACTGGCCGACAATGCGCGGAAACCCGGATCGCGGCTGAGCCAGCCGTGCCTAGGACCCCGTCGTAGGATTGGGTACACGCCGTGGGTGAACGAGGCTAAGGTGTGGCGGCCGTAGGCGCGGGTGGTCGAAGATCGACCGCCGCTCCGACGGTCGTCGGAACTCCAAAAGCGGCACCGGAGTGTCCGAATGTGGATTAGCGCGGGCAGCCGGCGCCAGCCTTCTCGATCAACTCCGATCGAGCCGTTCGCAAATCCCGCCCGTCACGCTCGGTCGGCTGGACGCCGGAGCCCAGTCCCCGCCACAGCGCCGCGTTGAAGGCCACGGTGTCGAGATGATCCTCGGTGCGGAAATCCTGCCCGCGCATCGCCTCTGCCCACCAAGCTGAGCTGGGGTGGTCGCACCGACCGGTCGTTGCCGCGATCCGGGGAGCGAAGCGATCGGCGGGGATCGGAAGCTGCGTCGTACGCAGCACGTCGGCCGCGTCGGCGCGATACGTCCAGAGCGTTTGGGCGGGGTCGAACAGGTCGGCCATCGGCGCCGCCAGCCCGTCGTTGAGCCCCAGCGGCTTCAGCCCCAGCACCGCCTCGATCGTGCGCAGGACGTTGACCGTCGTATAGCGGGTCGAGACGACCGCGCCCTGCCGGACGTAGGGCCCGGCCACGAACGCGAACGATCGGCGCGCATCGACATGGTCGGCACCGTTCTGGGCATCGTCCTCAATGACGAACACCAAAGTCGAGCCGGCGACGCGGCTGTTGGCGATCGCCTCGACGACCATGCCGAGCGCGTAATCATTGTCGGCCATTTCCGTTTCGACGGTGTTCACCCCGTCGATCGCCTCCTTGAAGTCGCCGAAGTGATCGTGGCTGAGGCGCAGCAGCGTCAGGGCAGGGACCTTGCCGGCCGCATCGGCGGCGTCGAACTCGCGCCGCCATTCCAGCATGCGCCAATAATCGGGGAGTTTTTGGTCGAAGCCGCGGAAATAGGGATCGCTGCGCTTCGCCAGCAGCCGGTCGCCGGGCGTGTAGATGCGCGTGCCCGTCTTCCACGGTTCGCGGATCACCGGTATCGCGCCGGGCGCGCCGGCATCGTAGACCGAGGCGTCGGAAAAGCCGTAGTTGCGCACCGAAAGGCCCGCGCGGATCGCCTGATCCCACAGGAAGCCCTGGTTCCTGTCATCGTCGTCATCGCCATCGGGCGCGGTTAACAGGGCAGAGCCGGCGAGCAGATCGGGATCCTTCGACAGCGCCGGGTTCGTCGCCTGACGCTCGGCCGGGGTCTGCTGCGCGTAGACGAAGCGGTCTGCCTCCTCCGCTTCATAGGCGAGGCCGCGCTGCGCATAGTTCACGGGTGCCGTCTTTTCGAGCAGGTCGGGCGTGCGCGCCGCGGTCGACCAGGTCCAGCCGGTGCTCGACTGCTCTCCCGAATCGTAGAAATTGTCGAGCGTCGCGAACTGGCGCGCGAGGCGGTGGTGGTTGGGCGACAGCGCCCGGCCGAGGATGGCGAGATGCGGATCGCCGTTGCCGACCTCCAAGTCGCCCAGCACCTGGTCGTAGGTGCGGTTTTCCTTGATGATGAAGACGACGTGGCTGACACGCGCCCGGATCGCCGCCATGTTCGCCTCGGCGGCCGCGCGGGCGGCGGCCCCGGGGAGGCCGATATTGTCGGCGACCTGAAGCGTCGTCGTGGCCAGCGCCTTGTCGTCCGGCAGCGGGAATTCCAGCATCCCCGCTTTTTCCAGCTGGTAGATATATTGGTTCGCCGCGCCGCAGGCATTGGGCTGACCGCGATAGATGGCGAGTTTTGGCGCGCAGCCCTGCGGGTTGGGGCCGGGCGGGCTCTTGCGGTTGACGACGAAGACGCGCTTGCCATCGGCCGATGTCGCCACCGCGCTGGGATACCAGCCGGTCGGCACAAGCCCCGTGACGGTCCCGCCGGTGGCGCTCGGGGCGACGATGGCGACGGCATTGATCCCGCCCAGTGTCACGAGCAATCGCCCGTCGCGTAGCTGGGCAAGGCCGTTGGGGTTGAGTCCCTTGCCGATCGCGGGCGCGGCCAGCGCGTCCGGCAAAGTCAGGCGCGGCTCCGCAACCAAGCGCGCCTGGACAGTATCGATCACTGCAAGCCGGTCGCCATTGTCCTCGGTGGCGAACAATCGGTGATTGCGGGCATCGGCCAGCAGGGCGGTGGGCTCGCCGATCGTCGCGATCCGGCCGGTGATCCGGATTCCCGACCGCGTCGGCGTCAGCGCGACAATCTGCCGATCGCGGGGCGACGACACCCAGGCATGGCCGGCATCGGTCCATGCGATCGCAAAGGGATACTCGCCGCCCGGAATGCCGCTCTGCGCCGGGTCGATCTTTCCGGGACGCAGGTCCTGCTCGGCGATGACCGTACCGCGATCCAGGTCGAGCAAGCTCACCGAGTCATTGTAATAGTTGGCGACGAGTCCGTAATGCCCATCCGGGCTGACCGCGACGCCCGCCGCCTGCGGCTTGACCCCGGCACCGAGGCCGGCGGTGTGGCCGAGCCTGATCGTCGCGGTTTCGACATACCGCCCGCCTGACCATCCGAACACATGGACGTTGTCGTCGACGCCGCCACCGACGATGAACCCGCGTCCATCCGGGCGCCATGCGATGCCGCCATAGCTGTTGGGGACGGTCAGCGTCTGTACCCGCCGGCTGCCATGCCCATCGATCGCGTAGCGGAAAATGTATTGAACGGACTGCGACGCGACGACCTTCCCGTCGGGCCCGTTGAAGCGGTTGAAGCCGCTGGTCAGCACCAGCATTTCGCGCCCGTCCGGACGGCGCGCGATCGCCGCCGCACCATCGACGACATAGGTGGGGTCAGGACCGGTGCGCGCGACCAGCGGCTCGAACCGCGCGCCCGGCGCTGCGGTAGGGGTGAGGCGCTGGCCGGTCGGCAAGGGTTGCCCCGCCCGGTCCTGCGCAGCGCAGGGGGCGGACAACAGGATCGCGAAGGCGGATAGATATGGGCGCATGGTGATCTCCGAGATCGGTGACCATAAGACTGGAATGTGACGTCTTGTCATTCACGCCGCAACGACAGTCCTTCATCGCGTCGAAAACAACAGGGATGAACGGCAGAAACTGGAAGGTAGCGCACGTCGGCGACTGGCCGGCTTTGCGTCGTCGAGACGGTGGTAAGGATGCTTCCGCCCTATCAGGGCGCGGGACCAATGGAGCTATTCTCTACGGGTAAGTGGTTGTTCCCGCCTCGAAACATAAACACAAATTTAGACAACTCTAAGCCGGTGGTGGCGTTCATCCTTCGCCTGTCAACAGCCTGAGCCGAACCACCCTGGCTGAGGCAATCGCCAAAGGAATACGAATGATGCGCTTCGCTTCGCTCGCCGCGGTCGCGTGCCTTTTTGCCACGCCCGCGTTCGCCCAGATCACCGATACCCGGTCCGACAAGGGGTTTCCCCAGAACAGCCTGTCCAGCCAGGTCCATGGCGGTCCGCAAGGCGAGGCGCAGCGCGCGTCGATCGCGGCACTGCAGCAGGCGCTGATCGAGCTGCAACAGCTCCAGCTTCAGACCAAACAGGCCCATTGGAACGTGTCGGGCACGCTCTTCTATCCGCTGCACGAATTGCTGCAGGATCACCATGACGGCGTCGCCAAATATGCCGACGAGGTGGCCGAGCGATTGCTCGCGATCGGTGCGTCGGCGGACGGCCGTGCCAACACCATCGTCCGTACCAGCCGCGTGCCCGAGATGCCGGGCGGCTTCATCGACGACGCGCAGGTCATCACCTGGTTCGCGGCCAATTATCGCGTGGTCAGCGACGAGATCGGTCAGGGTATCAAGGCCAGCGAGGACGGCGATCCGACCACCTCGAACCTGTTGCAGGAGGTGCAACATGCCATCGACAAATATCAGTGGCAGATGCGCGCCATGATCCAGCCGACGCCGACGGACCCCAATACCGGGGCAGATCTCAATGGCGGACGCCCGGTGCCGCCGATGACACGGACGGCTCCTGCGCGCTGATTGGACGGCCGAAAACATGGATTAGCACAGCATCGCGACGGAGCGCCTGGACAGAGGCGTTCGTCGCGATGGTAGCTATGGCGTCTTGCGACCCCGCCCGCGGACGGTTCGCCGTCGCCCGATCGCGGAGGGTAAACGCCCTCGCTTCGTCCTTATGCCGTGGTCGCGCCGTCTGGTTCGATCCCCGACACGACCCATGCGAGCGCGTCGTCGTAGGACGTGGTGAAGCGGGTTAAGGGCTGGTTGAAGATGCGGCGGACTTGCAGGCGGACCAGCGTGGTGCCGGTGACGATGGCGAGGGCGCGCGCATTTTTCATCTTGGTTAGGTGATCGCCCATCGCGGCGATCATGTCCTGCGCCTGCACCGGACAGCGTGAGACGTCGATGATCATTACGTAGCTGGGCAGGCGGGCGGCGGTGATCTGGGCGATCAGGTCGGCGACCAGCTGGTCGGCGTCGGCGCGGGAGAGCATGCCGTGCATGTCCAGCCTGAGGAGAGCATGGCTGCGGTCGACGACGATCTTGTACATGCGCGGTCCTCCAGCGCGGGCCATGATAGCGGCAAGTCGTTGATAAAGTGACTATCGGCTGTCCTGCGCTCGGGGGCGATCGCCCGCCCGCCGGGCACTGCGCACGTGCCACACACCTGTCACATCCGCGTGGCATCGTCGGATCAGGAAGACCGTAGATATCCCATGCGCCTGCTGATCGTCGAGGACGATCCCGTCATCGCCGATCAGATCGCCCGCAGCCTGCACGCCGTGGGGCATCAGCTGCGCGTGGCGACGACGGGGGCGGCGGCGCTGCTGGCGTTGCGGCAGGACGATTGCGACGCGATCGTGCTCGACCGGATGCTGCCCGACCTCAATGGCCTGTCGGTGATCGACCAGATCCGCCGTGACGGCCTGTCCACGCCGATCCTGATGCTGAGCGCGCTCGGATCGGTGAAGGACCGGATCGAGGGGCTGGCAAGCGGCGCGGACGATTATCTCGCCAAGCCGTTCGACATGGACGAACTCGCCGCGCGCATCGCAGCGATCGCGCGGCGCGGCACCCCGGCGGGTGACAGCGCGCGGCTGGAGGTGGGCCGGCTGCGGCTCGATCCCAGCGGCCATCAGGCCTGGTTCCGGAACCAGGCGGTGACGCTCAACCGGCGGCAATATTCGCTGCTCGCGCATCTGATGCGCCATGCCGACCGGCTGGTGACGCGATCGATGCTGCTGGAGGCGGTGTGGGGCTATGCCTTTGCGCCGACCGCCAATATCGTCGAAAGCAATCTCAGCCGGCTGCGTACCGCTCTGATCGGCATCGACTGCGACCCGATCGAGACGCAGCGGGGTGCGGGCTACACCCTGCGCTCCGAACGATGCGCCTGATCATGCGGCTCGCCGGTTGGGGAGGGCGGGGGCGTCCGCATGGCCTGGGGCGGCTGCCGATCCAGGTCGGGTTGACCTTTACCGTGATGATGGCGCTGGTCGGGGTGATCGGGTTCAGCGTCGCCGATGCGTGGATCGCGCGCCGGGTCGACACGTCGCTGCGCGCGCATGCCGCCAAATATCTTGGGCTGGGCCATGGCCAGCCGGTGACCGATGCCGTGGTCGCCGCGAAGATCGTCGACTGGCAGCGGCGCAAGGTGCTGAGCCAGCGCACCTATGTCCTGTTCGGCGCGGACGGCAGGCGGATCGCCGGGCGGCTCGACATCGCGCCGCCGCGGCTCGGCTATTCCAACGTCCGCTTCCATGCGGGTGGGCGCGGCACGCAAAAGGGGCGCGCGCTGGCGACACGGCTACCGAGCGGCAGCCTGCTCGTCATCGTCCAGCATAGCGAGGCGGGGGAATCGCTGCACGAACTCCTGCCCTGGGTCGTCGTCGCGCTGTCCCTGGCCGCCGCAGTGACCGGCGTCGCAGTGACGTTGGTGTTCGCGCGGCTGATCGCGGTGCGCCTCGCCGCGACGCAGGAGACGGCAGACGCGATCGCGGGCGGCGACCTCAGCCGACGCGTGCCGACGCAGGGGCTGGACGGCGTGTTCGCGGGGCAGGCCGACAGCCTCAATCGCATGCTCGACCGGATGGACGATCTGGTCCGCAGCCAGCGGTTGTTCGCGAGCAACCTGGCGCATGACCTGCGCACGCCGCTCACCCGGCTGCGCGGCATCCTGCGCAACGGCGCGGAGGATCCCGCCGTGCTGGAGCGAGCGGAGCGCGAATGCGCGGCGATCATCCGCATCTTCGACGCGCTGCTGCGGCTGGCGGAGATCGAGGGCGGGCGGCATCCGGCGGCGCTCGCCCCGCTCGATCTCGGCGCGTTGATCGAGGATGTCGCCGAGACGATGGAGCCGGTGCTGGCCGACCACGATGGCACGCTGACGCTGGAGGCGGGGGCGCTGCCGATGGTGGCGGGGGACGCCGATCTGCTGGGGCAGATGCTGGTCAACGTACTCGACAATGTCGTGACGCATACGCCGCGCGGCACCCACGCGCGCCTATCGCTGGCGTCGGACGGCGGATTTGCGCGGATCACGGTGGCGGACGATGGCCCGGGGCTGGCCGAGGCCGACCGGGCGCGCGTAGTGCAGGCGTTCGAGCGCGCGGCCCAGGCGGAAACGCGCGGCAGCGGGCTAGGGCTGGCGATCGTCCAGGCGATCGTTCGCTTCCACGGCGGTACGCTGCGGCTGGACGATGCCCGGCCGGGTCTCGCCGTCCGGATCGCGCTGCCGCTTATGCCGCCTGACGCTTGCGCCGGTTCCGCCGCCGGGTGAGCCACATGGTCAGATACATCCAGAAGCCGGAGCCCGCGAAGAACAGCAGCGCGACGCCGCCGCCGATGTTGAGGGCGATACCCACCGGGCCCAATGTCTCGCCCGAATGGATATGCTTGAACCACCGGTTCCAGCTTTTCATCGCGCTAGGCGCCGCCGGAGCATCGGCGGATACCGTCTTGGCCGGCGCGCGATCGAGCAGGTCGGTCGCCTGCGTCGCCAGCCCGGTCGCGGCGAGCAGCAACAGCAGGAGCGCGAACCAGGGGGCGAGCAGGCGGTGCCAACGGCGCATCGACGCATATCCATCATGTGGGCAGGTGGCGTCGCCCTGACACCCGCAATGTGACAGGCCGGCGATGCTTTCATTCTAAGTTTGCAATGTAGGCACGCTTTGCCCGCCCCGGCGCCCGATTGTCACGGATCGGTCATACAGCGCACCTAGCGCGCCGCTCGACATGGTCGTGCCCCGGCGGGAGGGGGCCGCCGACCGGTCGGGGGATACCATGATGCACATCCGATACGGGATGCCGGTCGCGCTCGCGCTCGGCCTGCTCGCAACCGCTGCGGTCGCCAAGCATGACGGACGGCCCGCGGCGTCGCTGCTCGATCCGGCAGCCTTCGCGCCCACCGCGATCATCGCGCCGCCGCCCGCGCAGGGCTCGGTCGTGGCGCGGCAGGAACTCGCCTATCTGCGCGCGCTGCATCAGGCGGCGCCGGCGGAGCGGATCGCGCGCGCCGATGCCGATGGGCATGACAAGGGGCCGCATGCCTTTAACGCGGTGACGGGGCGCGACCTGACCGCGCTGCCGGCTACCGCCGCGCTGCTCGCGCGCGTTGATGCGGAAACCGACGCGGTGGTCGATCGCGCCAAGGATCACTTCCGCCGCACTCGCCCCTATCGCACCGACCCGACGCTGCCGCACTGCGGCAAGGGCAAGGGCGTCGACGACAGCTATCCCAGCGGCCATTCGGCCTTCGCCTGGTCGACCGGCTGGACGCTGGCGCAGCTGATGCCGGACCGTGCCGCCGCCATCCTCGACCGGTCGCGCGACTATGCCGAGGGGCGCGAGATCTGCGCGGTCCACTACCCCTCCGATGTCGAGGCGGGCCACGCGGTCGGCCAGCTGGTCGCCGACCGGCTGCTCCACGATTCCCGCCTGGCCGATCAGGTCGCGGCCGCCCGCGCCGAACTCGCCCGCCGCTGACCGCACTTCCCCTTTCGTCCGAGGACCCGATGATGACCCATGTTCCGTTCCGCGCCGCTCTGCTGGCGGCCACCACGCTCGCGTTGCCGACTTTGGCGCATGCCGATCCCGTCGCGGGCCCGGTCGCCGTGCCGGTGAGCGAGCCGACGGCGACGGCCGTGCCGCAATCGACCAGCGCCGATCAGGCGGGGCAGGCCAATGACAAGCAATCGCTGACCACGTCCGACATCATCGTCACGGGATCGCGCACCGCGCAGGCGGCGCCGCTCACCGCCTCGCTGACCACGACGCAGCCGCAATCGGCGGTCAGCCGCGACTTCATCGAAAATAGCGCCGCCACCGCGGACGTGAACGAGCTGATCGCGTTGACGCCGGGCGTGTCGATCTCCGGCGCGGGCAACGGCTATGGCCTGTCGGAAACCAAGGCGACGATCCGCGGCTTCCAGGACGGCGAATATAACGTCACCTACGACTCGATTCCCTTTGCCGACACCAACAACCCGACGCACCATTCGACCGCCTTCTTCCCGTCGAACACGATCGAGACGATCGTCGTCGATCGCGGCCCCGGCAATGCCAGCCAGCTCGGCCAAGCGAGCTATGGCGGCAACATCAACATGTATTCGCGCGCCGCGACGGCGGATGCGGAGCTGCGCGGCGAGGCGATCGTCGGCAATTGGAACACCTTCATCGGCCGCGCGCTGTTCGAAAGCGGCAGCATCGACAAGCTTGGCGGCACGCGCATCGTGCTGACCGGCCAGTATCTCCAGTCGGACGGCGCGCTCAGCTATTCGCCGGTCGGATCGAAGAACCTGTTCGGCAAGGCCGTGGTGCCGATCGGCAGCGCCAGCACGCTGACGGTGATGAGTAGCTGGAACCGCAATTTCTATTATCAGTCCGACGTGCTGAAGGGCGCGACCTGCGGCAGCGCAGCGACCGACGCCTATAACGCCGCCAATCCGACGGCGACGATCACCACCGCGCTGGGCGCCGACGGCCAGCCGCTGACCCAGCTGAGCGGGCGCGGCTGCGGCGCGACGTCGCAGGTCGGGCAATATGGCTTCAATTACGGGCTCGGCAACAATCCGACTCAGCACGATTATTGGGAATATAACCGTACCGACAAGACGACGGACTTTTCGTACCTGCGTCTACAGAGCAACCTTGGCGGCGGGCTGACGCTCGACAATCGCGCGTACATGTATGGCTATACGAACAATACGCTGTCGGGGAATGGCAGCTCGTCCTTCGGCGTGCCCAAGGGCGGCACGCTGCCGGTGTTCATCGTCAAGTCGAACGGTGTCGTCACCGGCTTCACCGGCGCGGGGACCGCAGCCTCGCCTTATGTCGCGGTGTCGGGTGGCAACGACGTGCTGGGCTATGACAAGCTCAACAAATATCGCGTCTTCGGCTATATCGGCCAGGCGGATTACGACTTCGGCTTTGGCAAGCTGCGGCTCGGCGGCTGGTATGAATATGCCGTCACCGATCGCCACAATTTCGATCTCGACCGCACCACCAACCAGCCAAGCTACAACGAGAAGTTCAACAGCGGCACGGCCGCGACCAGCACGCTGCCGCCCATTTCCCAGGCGAACATCAACTTCGCGCAGCATTCGACCTGGCACCAGTATCAGCTGTTCGGCGAGGTCGAACTCCGCCCGATCGACGGCGTGTCGATCACGCCGGGCGTCAAATACGTCCACTTCACGCGCGGCGTGGATGCGGTCCTGCAACAGAAGACCCGCACGCCGCTCGACCTCAGCGCGACCTGGACCAAGACGCTGCCGTTCCTGACCGCCAATTGGCTGGTGACGAACAACTGGTCCTTCTATGGCCAATATGCGCAGGGCATGTACGTGCCCGACCTGTCGAGCTTCTATTCCGCCTCGGGCCAGCTCGTCACCGCGCTCGATCAGCTGAAGCCACAGACGACGACGAACTACCAGATCGGCACCGTCTGGCACGGCCACAGCATCTCGCTCGACGTCGACGGCTATATCATCAACGTCGACAACAAGATCGGCAATTGCACGACCACCGGCTGCGACACGACGCTGCTCGTGAACCAGGGGCAGGTCCGCTACAAGGGCGTCGAGGGGCAGCTCAGCGTCATGCCGATCCACGGCCTGACCCTGTTCGGCAATGCCAGCTACAACCAGGCGCGCAGCGTGCAGACTGATGCGCAGATCGGCAAGGCGCCCTTCGCCACCGCGGCGGCGGGCTTCATCTTCCGCAAGGACGGCTTCCGCGTGTCGTTCGACCAGAAATATACCGGCCCGCAATATGCCAATGATTACAACGGCAGCCCCGGGTTCCGCCTGTATCGCATCCGCCCCTACAGCATCGGCCAATTCGCGATCAGCCAGACATTCGAGGGCGGATTGAAGCTGGGCGTGACGGTTAACAACGTCTTCAACAGCCGCGCCGTGACGCAGATCGCGACCAGCAGCACCGGCGCCCCGACGACGACCATCAACGGCAAATCGTACCAGTCTGGCTATGGCCAGCTCGACCAGTTCAATTATTTGCCGCCGCGCTCCTTCCTGCTGACCGCGGGCATCTCCTTCCGGTAAATCCTGCCGGCCCGACGGCGTGGAGATCGACGAGGGGGCGTCCGCCCGACCGCGGCGGACATAAGAGGGCTTGGACGTGCCGGCTTTTGTGGCCGGCACGTTCATGCTGGCCCTCAGGCCGTTGCACCGCCATCGATGCTGAGCGTGGTGCCGGTGATGTAGCTGGCATCCGGGCCGGCGAGGAAGGCGACCGCCCCCGCAATCTCCTCGACCTTGCCATAGCGGCCGAGTGGTATGGATTGCAGCAGCTGTGCGGCGAAGTCGCTGTCGGCGGGGTTCATGTCGGTGTCGATCGGCCCCGGCTGCACGGTGTTGACCAGAATGTTGCGGGGAGCGAGGTCCTTGGCCCAGCCGCGTGCCAGCGCCGCCACCGCCGCCTTGGTCGCGCTGTAGACCGTGGTCGCGGGGAAGGCCATTTCGCCCGAGATGCTGCCGATCAGGATGATCCGGCCACCGTTGCGCAGGTGCGGCAGGGCCGCGCGGGTGCCGACGTGCAGGCCCTTCACGTTGACGGCGAACTGACGGTCGTAGGTCTCGTCGGTGTCCTCGGTGATGGACGCGAACTCGGCGACCCCGGCATTGTGGACCAGGATGTCGATCCCACCCAAAGCCGCGGCGGCTTGTTCGACGCCGGCGCGCTGCGACGCCGGATCGGCGGCATCGGCCAGGAAGGCGAAGGCGGTGCCGCCCGCACGCTCGATCGCCGCCACCGTGGCGTCGGCGGCTGCCTTATTGCCCGCATAGGTGATCGCCACGGTCGCGCCCTCCGCTGCCAGCCGCTTGGCGATGGCCGAGCCGATGCCGCGCGATCCACCGGTGACGAGCGCTGTCCTGCCCTGAATCGACATATAAAATCTCCAAAAATGCTGGCCCGCGATCACGGCATCGTGCGCTGTCGGCAGGCGAGAAATGGGGTGACGTTTCAACAGTCCAATAATGCCGAACTATTAAATTCGCTGCGACGTCCTATATCGCTGGCATGGCCCGCTTCACGCACCCCAGGCTGGAGGACGTTCCGCTCGATCTGGCGCTGCACGCGCTCGCCGATCCCAATCGGCTGGCCATGGTGGCGCGCCTGGCCGCGACCGAGCGGCTGAGCTGCACCGATGCCGCGCCGTGCGATACGATCCCGAAAAGCACGCTGTCCAACCATTTGAAGTTGCTGCGTGCGGCCGGGCTGATCGAGACGACGCAGGCCGGGCGAGAGATGATCAACACGCTGCGCCGGGACGAGTTCGACCGGCGTTTCCCGGGCCTGCTCGACGTGGTTCTCGCCAACCGGCCGGGCTGAGCCGGCCGATCGCGGCCGCCGCATCGTCGTCGCGGTTTGTTTCGCGCGTCTTGCATCTTGCCTAGTTTTTATAGACTTGGGTGACGGTCGGCACCGTCTTGGCTGGACTATGGTTCGTTCGAAGGTTGGGAGAGCGCGGGGAAAGGCCCCCCAGAGCCCGAAACGAGGACGGAGGGTGGTAGGATGCGGCCCCGCGCGGGATCGATGCAGAGGGTCGGGGCGATGCGGCGCAGCGGGGACGACGCATCGAACGAAGAAAATGCCGGTGCGAGTATATTTTTAAGGGGTGGTCATACGGACCACTTTGTCCGCATCCTTTGTACCCAAGGATAGGTAGAGCGTCCAGGAAGACGGCCTGAACCGCGCACATCCGCCATTCTGGCGAGCGCTGGTGACCCCTACGGGAATCGAACCCGTGTTTCAGCCGTGAAAGGGCCGCGTCCTAACCGCTAGACGAAGGGGCCGTGAAGGCGTTGGGGGCGGTTAGGGGAGGCGGCGCCGTCGGTCAAGCCTCTTTTCGTCAATCGGCCCAGGCGGCGTCTTCCAGATGCAGTTCGGCGGCGGGGCGGCTGCCCCAATCGTCGATCTTGGCGCGGCCGGCGAGCCACAGGCGACGGTGCGGGGCGGCGGCGAGCAGCGCCTGCCCCAGCGCGCTGTCGGCGGCGCGGAAGGCGACCGCCTTGAAACTGCGGCCGTCGTCGCCCGCGACGATGGCGCGGACATGGCCGTTGCCGACCACGTCGGCCTTGATGATGCGGACCGGGCCAGCGGCAATGCGCGGCGCGGGCCAGCCCATGCCATAGGGGCCGCCGACATCGAGCGAATCGACCAGTGCCGGATTGACGCCGCCGGGGGCGAGCACGGCGTCGACCAGCAGCGCACGCTCGCCGATCGCACGGGTGACGGCGGCGGCGAGGCGCTCTTCTAGAAAGTCGGTGAAAGCGGCGACCTGATCGGCGGCGATGGTGAGGCCTGCGGCCATCGCATGGCCACCGCCGGCGACGAGCAGGCCGTGTTCCTTGGCGGCGAGTACCGCAGCGCCCAAGTCGACGCCGGCGATCGACCGGCCCGATCCCTTGCCGACGCCGTGTTCGTCGATCGCGATGACGATCGCGGGGCGGCCGAGCTTTTCCTTCAATCGCCCGGCGACGATGCCGATGACGCCGGGGTGCCAGCCCTCGCCCGCGACGACGGCGACCGCGCGGTCGCTCGCGATCATCGCATCGGCGGCTTCCTGTACGCCGCTTTCGATCAGGCGGCGCTCGTCGTTGAGGCGGTCGAGCTCCTCGGCGATCGAGCGGGCTTCGGCGGGGTCTTGCGTGGTGAGCAGGCGTACGCCGAGGTCGGCCCGGCCGACGCGGCCACCCGCGTTGATGCGGGGGCCCAATGCGAAGCCGAGGTCGCTGCACGTCGGCGCGCGGGTGAGGCGCGACGCCTGGATCAGCGCGTCGACGCCGATGTTGCGGCGCTGCGCCATCACCTTCAGCCCCTGCGCGACGAACGCGCGGTTGAGGCCGCGCAATTGCGCGACGTCGGCGACGGTGCCGAGCGCGACGATGTCGAGATGGTCGATCAGCCTGGGTTCGGCGCGGCTGGCGAAGACACCGCGGCGGCGCAGCTCGCGGATCAGCGCGGCGGCGAGCAGGAAGCAAACGCCGACCGCGGCGAGGTGGCCATGCGCGGCGCCTTCGTCCTCGTCGAGCCGGTTGGGATTGACCAGAGCATGGGCGCGGGGGAGGGCGGCGGCGCATTTGTGGTGGTCGACGACGACGACGTCCACCGGGTGGGCGTGCGCCATGTCGAGCGCATCGAACGCCTGCGCGCCGCAATCGACGGTGACGATCAGCGAGGCGCCTTCCTGCGCCAGGCGGACGAGCGCGTCGCCCGACGGGCCATAGCCTTCGAGCAGGCGGTCGGGGATATAGGGGCGGGCCTCGATGCCGAGGTCGCGCAGAACGAGGATGAGAAGGGCGGCGGAGGTGGCGCCGTCGACGTCGTAATCGCCGAAGACGGCGATGCTCTCACGGGCTTCGACCGCGTCGGCGAGGCGGACGGCGGCGCGGTCCATGTCGCGGAAGACCGAGGGGTCGGGCATGAATGCGCGGATCGAGGGCGCGCGATGCTGCTCCAGCGCCTCGCGCGGGGCACCGCGGGCGAGCAGCAACTGTGTGACGAGATCGTCGGTGCCGAAGCCGTCTCGCCCGTCGGCGGCAAGACTGCGCCAATGCCAGGGCTGGCCGAGAATCGAGTGGGTAACGCCGAGAACGGGGGACATGGGAGCAGGATTTTCCGAAGGGCGCGCCGGGCCGCGCGCGACGTCTCCCTTAGGGCAGACCGAGAGCGGCCGCAAACATCAGGCGGTGGCGGGGCGCCTGCGGAACCACCAGAGCCACAGGACGGTAAACCCGGCGAGCGTGCCGATGCCGCGCATCACCAGCGCATCCGTCTCGCCCCCGAACGGCGCATTGCCCGTGTAGCGCGCGATCGCGTAGCCGAACGCGAGCATGAAGCCGCCGAATGCCGCGGGCAGGCGCGGGGCCAACCGGCCGAGTACTAGCCTGGTGACGAGCGCGATGAGCAACGTGGACGCGAAGGCGTTGAGCAGATGGGCAGCGAGTGGCATCGTGCCAGTCTACGCGGCGGCAGGCGTCTGCACCAGCGTCCGCCCTTCGACACCAACCCCTTGCGCTCCTATAGAGGAAGGTGATGGCCGATTCCTTTGACCTTGGCGAACCGCCCCAGCCTGCGAAGGCGAATCCCTACCGCGTGCTCGCGCGCAAATATCGTCCGCAGACCTTTTCCGAGCTGATCGGGCAGGATGCGATGGTGACGACGCTGGGCAACGCGATCAAGCGCGACCGGCTGGCGCATGCGTTTCTGATGACCGGGGTGCGCGGGGTCGGCAAGACGTCGACCGCGCGGCTGATCGCCAAGGCGCTGAACTGCGTCGGACCGGATGGGCAGGGTGGGCCGACGATCAATCCGTGCGGGGTGTGCGAGCCGTGCCGTGCCATCGCCGAAGGGCGCCATATCGACGTGATCGAGATGGACGCCGCTAGCCACACCGGCGTCGACGACGTGCGTGAGATCATCGACGCGGCGCGCTATGCGGCGGTCAGCGCGCGCTACAAGATCTACATCGTGGACGAAGTCCACATGCTGTCGAAAAATGCGTTCAACGCGCTGTTGAAGACGCTGGAAGAGCCGCCTGCGCACGTCAAATTCCTGTTCGCCACGACCGAGGTGAACAAGGTGCCGATCACGGTGCTGTCCCGCTGTCAGCGGTTTGATCTGCGGCGCATTTCGGCGGAGCAATTGGCGGAGCACTTCGCCTTCGTTTGCCGTGAGGAGGGGGTGGAGGCGGAGCCCGAAGCGCTGATGCTGATTGCGCGCGCGGCGGAGGGGTCGGCGCGCGATGGCCTGTCGATTCTGGACCAGGCGATTGCGCATGCCGGGCTGGAGGGCGGCGGGGTCAGCGCCGCGGCGGTGCGGCAGATGTTGGGCCTGTCCGATCGTGGCGCGGTGCGTGACCTGATGGCGTTGCTGCTGGCCGGCGATGCGGCGGGCGCGCTCGCCAGCCTGCGGCGGCAATATGACTATGGCGTCGATCCGCAATCGGTGCTGCGTGCGTTGCTGGAGACGGTACACGGCATCACGCTCGCCAAAGTCGGCACGGCGGAGGACCCGGCGCAGCCGGTCGAAGAGCGGCACGCGCGGGGCGAATGGGCGGCGAGCCTCTCCTTCCCGGCGCTGCATCGCCTGTGGCAGCTAATGCTGAAGGGGCATGACGAGGTCGCCAAGGCGGTGTTGCCGATCGAGGCGGCCGAGATGGCGCTGCTGCGCGTCATCCATGCGTCCAGCCTGCCCGATCCGGGCGAGTTGGCGAAGCAAATCGCGAGCGGCAAGATCGGTGGTGCTCCGCCCGCGTCCGCCCCGGCGGCGGCCCCGGCGCCCGCGCCGGTTGCGGCCATCGATGAAAAGCCAGCCATGCCGGCGGATTTCGAGGCGCTGGTCGCGATGCTGGAGGACAAGGGGCATCACGCCGTCGCCGCCCAATTGGGCTACGGCGCGCGCGTCGTGCGGTACGAACCGCCCGAGCTGATCCTCAGCGGATCGCGGCCGATGTCGGCGGATACGCTGCGCGATGCCGCTGATGCGCTGAAGCGCGCGACCGGGCAGGTGTGGAAGATAGTCTTGGAGGATGCGCCCGGCGCGCCTACCTTGCGCGAGAAGGACAAGGCCGAGGAAGAGGCGACGCGGCAGGCGATCCTGGCGACCCCGCTGGTACAGGCGGCGTTGGCGGCGTTTCCCGACGCGGAGCTGGAAACCTGGCCGGGTAAACGGAGTGTGGCATGAAGAACCTCGATGAAATCCTCGCAATGGCGCAGAACGTCCAGAGCGAACTGCAAAAGGCGCAGGACCAGCTCGACACGATCGAGGTCGAGGGTGTGTCGGGCGGCGGCCTGGTGAAGGTGAAGGCGACCGCCAAGGGCCGGATCATCGGCATCGCGATCGACGATTCGCTGATCGAGGTGAGCGAGAAGCAGATGCTGGAAGACCTGCTCGCCGCCGCCTTCAACGATGCGCGGGCCAAGGCCGATGCGGCGTCGGGCGCCGAAATGTCGAAGATGACGAGCGGCCTGCCGTTGCCGCCGGGCTTCAAGCTGCCGTTCTGATGGACGGTCCGCTGGGATCGGTCGCGCGTGCCGCACCGGCGATCGCGATGCTGGGGTGTTTCGCCTGCCTGATCGGCGGCGGCGCGCTGCTGGCGCGGGGCGGCGATCGGAAGAAGGCGGTGCTGTTGCTGGTGATGTCTGCCGTGCTGCTGGGGAATGTTCTGATCTGGCAGATGTGATGTTGTAGGTCCTCCCTCGCTTTAGCGGGGGAGGGGGACCGTTCGCGTAGCGAATGGTGGAGGGGGCGTTTCCGCGGACGCGGCCTGCCCGGGATTTTAGAGCGTCAGGCGGCGGTACGCCCGGTGCCGCGGCAACGGATAGGGGCGTCGTGTCCTCCCCCTCCGTCACGCCTTTGGCGTGCCACCTCCCCCTGGCGGGGGAGGAATTTCAGTGGCAGTTAGGCATAGGCGAAGCCCATGCCGTCAGTCGGGGCTGCGCCCCGCTGGCCGGGCTGGCGATGGTCGCGGAATAGCGGGGCTATTCCGCTACGCCAGCCTCACCGGATCGGCGAGTTCGGGTCTAGCCGCATATCCAGATAATTGTCGACCGAGCGCATCAGTTCGGGCGTCTCATTCTCGAAGAAGTGGTTCGCCTTCGGGATCGTGTCGTGATGGATCGTGATGTGCTTCTGGGTGCGCAGCTTGTCGACCAGCTTCTGCGTCGCGCCGGGGGTCGCGACTTCGTCGGCTTCGCCCTGGATGATGATGCCCGACGAGGGGCAGGGGGCGAGGAAGCTGAAATCGTACATGTTCGCCGGCGGCGCGATCGAGATGAAGCCGCGAATTTCGGGGCGGCGCATCAGCAGCTGCATGCCGATCCACGCGCCGAAGCTGACGCCCGCGATCCAGGTGGTCGAGGCCTCTGGGTGGAAGCTCTGCACCCAGTCGAGCGCGCTCGCCGCGTCGCTGAGTTCGCCGACGCCATTGTCGAACGTGCCCTGGCTCTTGCCGACGCCGCGGAAGTTGAAGCGCAGCGTCGCGAAGCCGCGGCGCTGGAACGTCTTGTAGAGCTCCTGCACCAGCCGGTTGTTCATCGTGCCGCCCGCGCTGGGGTGCGGGTGCAGGATCATCGCGACCGGTGCGCGGGGACGGGGAGCGGGGGCGAAACGCCCTTCGAGGCGGCCTTCGGGGCCGGGAAAGATGACTTCGGGCATGGGTCTCGCCACAGATAAGGGGCGCGCGGGTATGCGCAGAATGTTGCGCGCTATATAGGCCGCACACCCGTTTTCGCAATTGGAACGAATCCTGCCCGACCGTCTCTACCTGGATCATGCCGCGACGACGCCGATGACCGCCGCGGCGCGGGCGGCTGTGGCGAAGGGGTTCGATCTGTGGGCCAATCCGTCGTCGCCGCATCGCGAAGGGCGCGCGGCGCGTGCGGCGCTGGAAGAGGCGCGGCGCGCGATCGCGGCGGCGCATGGCTGGCGGGGGGAGACGATCCTGACCAGCGGGGCGAGCGAGTCGCTCGGCATCGCCCTGGGGCGGACGACGGCGCCGCGGCGATTGATGACCGCGGTGGAGCATGACGCGGCGTTGCGCGCTGGCGGCGATGCGGGCGTAGTGCCGGTGGACAGCGACGGGCTGGTCGACCTCGCTGCGCTGGAGGCGATGCTGGCGGCGGGGCCGGCACTGGTCTGCGTGCAATGGGCGAACAGCGAGACGGGGGTGCGCCAGCCGCTGGCCGCGATCGCCGAGCGCGTGCATGCGGCGGGGGGATGGTTGCTGGTCGATGCGGCGCAGATGCCCGCTTCGGTGGAATTGGCCGACCTTGCCGACATGGTCGCGCTGTCGGCGCACAAGCGCGGCGGGCCGCCGGGCGTAGGTGCGCTGCTGGTGCGCGATCTGACACTGCTACATCCAAGCGGGGGGCAGGAGCGCGGCTACCGGCCGGGCACCGAGAATCTGCTGGCGGTGCTGGGCTATGCCGCCGCGCTGGCCGAGCCGGAGCCGGATCATGGCGCGCTGCGGGCGAAGCTGGACGATGCGATCCGGCGCTCGGGCGGTGAGGTGGTCGCGGAAGGCGCGCTGCGGCATCCGGCGATCGGTTCGTATCGGTTGCGCGGATCCGCGGCGGCGGCGCAATTGATCCTGCTCGACAGCGCCGGCTTTGCAGTCTCGGCGGGCAGTGCCTGTTCGAGCGGGAGCATGAAGCCGAGCCATGTGCTCGCCGCGATGGGCTGGAGCGCGGACGCGGGGCGCGAGGTGATCCGGGTGAGCTTCGGCCGCACGACGACCGAGGCGGAGGTGGACGCGTTCATCGCCGCCTGGCGCGCCATGGCGAAGCAGATGCGGCGGGCGCCGTGATCTACGTCGATTATCAGGCGACGACGCCGCTCGCGCCGGAAGCGCTCGCGGCGATGCTGCCGTGGCTGGCGGATCAGCACGCGAACCCGCATTCGCCGCACCGTCCCGGCCGGGCCGCCAAGGCGGCGGTCGAGGTGGCGCGCGCGCAGGTCGCGGCGCTGCTGCCGCCGGGCGGGCGCGTGGTGTTCACCAGCGGTGCGACCGAGGCGCTCAACTGGGCGATCAAGGGAACGCAGGGGGCGATCGTCACGCTGGCGACGGAACATGCCGCGGTGCTCGATACGGTGCGGGCGTCGGGGCGGTCGGCCTCCGTGTTGGGCGTCGGTGAGGACGGACTGGTCGCAGCGACGGACGTGTCGGCCGAGGGTGGGCTGGTCGCGGCGATGCTCGTCAACAATGAGATCGGGGTGGTGCAACCGATCGCCGAGCTCGCCGCGCGGGCGCATGCCGGGTCTGCGCTGATGCTGTGCGACGCGGTGCAGGGCTATGGTCGCGTGGCGATTCCGGAACATGTCGATCTGGTCGCGGTGTCGGCGCACAAGATCTACGGACCGAAGGGGATCGGCGCGCTGTGGGTGCGCGATGGCGTCACGCTGGCGCCGTTGCTGCATGGTGGCGACCAGGAGGGCGGGCGATCGGGTACGCTGTCGCCGGCGCTCTGTGCCGGCTTCGGGGTGGCGGCGCGACTGATGGCGGACCGGTGGGACGCAGACGCAGCGCATGTCGAGCGATTGTGGGCCCGAGCGATCGAGCGGCTGCGCGGGTGGACGATCAACGGCGCGGTCCAGTCGCGCTATCGCGGCAATCTCAACGTGCGGTGCGACGGGCTGGATGTGGCGCGACTGATGTCCGATTGCCGCGACATCGCCTTTTCGGCGGGGTCTGCGTGCGCGAGCGGATCGGGGCGGTCGAGCCATGTGCTGCGCGCTTTGGGGCTGAGCGAAACGCAGGCGCGGTCGAGCATTCGGCTGGGCTGGGGACGCTATACGACCGAGGACGAATTGACGCAGGCGTTGGATGCGATCGCTGCGGCGGCGCGGGCGCAGGGGGTGGCGTGATCCGGGTGCGGTTCATCGGGGCGGACGGCAGCGTGCGCGAGGCGAAGGGCGTCCAGGGCGCGCGGCTGCTCGATGTGGCGCAGGCGGACGGGCAGCCGCTGGAGGGGACGTGCGATGGCGATATGGCCTGCGCGACGTGCCACGTGATCGTCGCGGCCGAGGATGCGGCCCGCCTGCCGCCGCCACGGGAGGAGGAGGAAGACCTGCTCGATATGGTGCCGCAGGCCACGCGGACCAGCCGGCTGGCGTGTCAGATCCGGTTGAGTGCGGCGCTCGACGGGCTGACGGTGCGGGTGCCGGGGTAGGGGTGACGGATAAGGGAGCGCTGCGAATCTCATCGTTGCTCCCACCAAAATGCTCCCGTCTTTCCTGACGGTTGGACAACGACGGGTTCAGGGATCGTGCATCGCGGATCGGCGATTGTACGCTCATGCCCGCTTTGGCGGGTTCATGAGAGGGAGTGTTCGATCATGAAGCTTGTCGCTCTATTCGGTGCCGCCGCGCTCGCCGCGGGCACCGTCGTCGCCGCCGCCCCGGCCGAGGCCGCTCCGGGGCCGCACGGCTGGCATGGCCCGCGTGGCGGACCGGGCTGGGATCGCGGACCCGGATGGGATCGCGGTCCGGGTTGGGATCGTGGGCCGGGTCGCCACCGCGGGTGGGATCGTGGTCCCGGCTGGGATCGGGGGCCGGGCTGGGGTCGCCCCGGTTATGGCTACGGCCGCAGCCGCGTCGTCTGCCGGTTGCAGCCGGGTTATTATGGGCCGGTGCGGCGCTGCTTCCGCGTATGGCGCTGATCTGACCACTTGATCCTGCCGCCCGACCCCGCCATATGCGCCGCGGGAGTCGGGCGGACGTGGTCGTCGCCAACCCGGTCAGGTCCGGAAGGAAGCAGCCGCAACGATTTCGCCGCGGGTCGTCCCGGCTCCCACCGCAGCATGCCAGGCATGCTGCGCGGCCGGCGGTGCTGAGCACTGTCCGACGTCATGGCTTCGCCATGATCCGTTTTTTTGTTTATTGAGCCTTCGGTCGCGGCATCCTCTGCGGCTCGCTCTGCTGATATGTGTGCGCAAAAGAAGCGGGACCCCGGATCAAGTCCGGGGTGACGGTGTACATGGGGCTAGGTGACCGAACGGCCCGAGCCTTATCCCCGTTTGAGCCACGATCCTTCGCGGAACCACTTGGTCACGATATATTTCGTGCCCTCCACCACATCCATGCCTTCGTGTAGCGTCAGCGTGTTGGGCGTGCCGTCCGGGTTCATGTTGTTCCAGGCGAGCAGTAGCCCGCGACGCGGGGCGATCTTGAAGCCGGCCTGCGGGAACCAGGTTTCGCCGCCTTCGGCGACGTCATTGAGGTAGATCATCGCGGTCCACGTTCGCTGCCCGCCCGACGCCTGGATCTGCGGCCAATAGCTTTCGGTGTCGTGGAAGTAATCGTGGTGCGCGCGGAAGTGCTGGCCGGGCGCGTAGCGCTGGCCCTGCATCGTCTCGCCCTTCTCATGGGGCAGGCCGAGCAGGTCGGCGATCGATTCGTCGATCGGCTGCACCTCTGGCGCATAGCGGTTCATGTCGCAGCTTTCGCTGGTACGAAAATCCGATTCAGGGCGGTCGGATAGCAGCGACGACGGCCGGCGGTCCGCGTCGATCATCGCGATCAGCGTGTCGCATTGCGCGGCATCGAGAAAATCGAGGTGGTAGAACAGCTCGACGCCCGACACCTCGGCCGCCGTCATCTGCGGATTGGCTGCAAGGCGGGTGGCGACCGCGCGACCCGTGTCGCGGCGTGCGGGCGAGGGGGCGGCGGCTTTCTTGCGGAAGAACATGGCGCGGGGAAAATGCCGTCGGGATAGGGACAAGACAAGAGGCCCGATGTCGCCACCGGGCCTCCCGTCATCCTGCCGATCGATCAGTAGAAGATGCCGTAGACCGCATCGACCACCAGCCCGCTGCGGACGTCGACGAGCAAGGCGTCGTCGTAATAGCGCACCCAGCGATACGGGCCGTAGGCTTCGGGCAGGCGATAGACGAAGGGATCGTCGATCCAGTAGCTCTGCGAGAAGAGCAGCGGCGCCAGCGAGATGCCGATCGAGAAGCGGCGGTAGCCATAGCCCCAGCCCGACGGCGCGTAATAGCGCGGCAGGCGGAAGACACCGCGGTTGGCCGCGCGCTCACGCGCCCAGTCATAGCGCCGGTCGTTGCGCCAGCCCCGATCCCAATTGTTACGGCCCCAGTCGTTGCGGCCCCAGTCGTTGCGGCGGTCGAAGCGGCCGCGCTGGTTCCAGCCCTGATCCCAGCCGCGCTGTTCGGTCCAGCGCCGGTCGATGTCCTGACGCCGCTGCCAGTCGCGCTGTTCGCGGTCACGGCGCTGCCAGTCCTGGCGTTCGCGGTCGCGGCGATCCTGATCGGCACGATCCGGTCCGGGGCGATTCCAGTCGGGGCGGGGACCCGGGTCGATGCCCGGTCCGGGCCGGCCCGGACGCTGCCAGTCGGGGCGGCGCTCCATGCCGGGATCGGGGCGATCCGGCCGATCGGGGCGCTGCCAGTCGGGGCGTTGCCCATCGGGGCCGGGGCGCCGATCCGGGCCGGGCGCGGGGCCTTGGCCGTCCGGGCCGCCGGGCCGGTCGCGGCGCCACTGACCGCCATCGGGGCCGCCGGGGCGCTCGCCGCGCCATTGCGGGCGCTCGGTACGAATCTGGGCATCCACGCCGACCTCGGCCGACAGCGGCGGACGACCACCGTCGGGGCGCGGGCCACCCGGCGCCTGCCAGTCGCCACGACGGCCGGGACCGCCAGGGCCGCGCTCGCCCACCTCCTGCGCCTGCACCGCAACCGGCATCAGCATCGATGCAGCCAGCAACGCCTTGATCACGCTCTTCATGACGAACGTTCGTCCTTCCACTGCCGGCGCACGAGCCGGCCCCGATGATGACGTCGGAATGACACACCGGCGCTGTGCCGAAGCTGAATTGGTTCGTCAGCGTTGCGAAAGCTTGGGCCCGTGGCGGACCCGTTTTCGCCTACCGCGCGGGCGGCGGCACCAGCGCGGGAACGACGCGGGCGGCGTCGGCGGGATCGATGCCGGGACGGGCGCCGGCGGGGATGGTTTCCTCACCCCGCGCGGCGCGGGCGGCGCGCTGGATCGCCTCGACCAGCCGCGGATAGATGCCGCAGCGGCACAGGTTGCGGATCGCTGCCTTGATCGCCGCTTCGTCGGGGTCGGTGTCGCGCTTCAGCAGTACCGACGCCGCCATGATGATGCCGGGAATGCAGAAGCCACATTGCGGCACGTTGGCGGCGATGAAGGCGAGTTGCAGCGGATGGTTGCGTTCGCGCGACAGCCCCTCGATCGTCGTGACGTAGCTGCCCTCGATCGACCCGATGGGAACGCGGCAGGACAAGACGGCGCGACCGTCAATATCGACGGTGCAGGCACCGCAATCGCCGGTGCCGCAGCCATATTTGGTGCCGGTCAGGTTCGATGCGTCGCGCAGCGCCCACAGCAGCGGCGTTGCGGGGTCGAGCCGATATTCGACCGGCTGGTTGTTGACCGTGAGGCGCGACATGAAAGCCCCATAAGCGAAACGCGGCGTTTCGATCCACAGCGATTGCGGACGCGACGGCGTGCGGCGATCTTGGCGGTATGACGCTTCCGACGCTTTTCGTGCCGCATGGCGGCGGCCCGTGCTTCTTCATGGATCCGCATGGCGGCCCGCCCGACCCAATGTGGCGGCCGATGCAGGCGTATCTTGCCGGGCTCATCGCGTCGCTGCCCGAACGGCCGCGTGCGATCCTGATGGTATCCGGTCATTGGGAGACGCCCGATCTGACCGTGCATGTCGGCGAGCGACCCGAGCTGCTGTTCGACTATTACGGCTTTCCCGAGCACACTTATCGCCTGCGTTGGGATGCCCCCGGGGCGGTCGATGTGGCACGGGCGGCGGCAGACCTGTTGCGCGCGGCAGGGCATGCCGTCGGCGAAGAGGCGGTGCGCGGCTGGGACCATGGCGTCTTCATCCCGATGATGGTCGCCAACCCGGACGCAGACATCCCGCTCGCCCAGCTGTCGCTGCGGGCCGATCTGGACCCCGCCGCGCATATCGCGATCGGGCGGGTACTGGCGCCGCTGCGCGATGCGGGGGTGCTGATCGTCGGATCGGGGATGAGCTTCCACAATCTGCGCGCGCGGGGGCCCGAGGTGACGCCGGTCGCGCGCGAATGGGACGATGCGCTGGTCGCCGCCGTGACCGATCCCGATCCGGCGCGGCGCGCGGCAAGGGTGGCAGCGTGGGAGACGCTGCCGTACGCGCGCTTCGCGCACCCCGAGGCGGAGCATCTGCTGCCGCTGATGGTCGCGCTGGGGGCGGGCGCCGACGATGCGGCGCTCTGTGATTATCGCGACGTGGTGATGGGCTGGGCGGTGTCGGGGTTTCGATTCGGGTGACGGGTATGCCGGGGGTCGGTGGTGCCGCTTGCCAGCGATGGCGGCGGGCGCCTATGCGCTGGGGATCATAATCTTCCCCAGGAGAGGCTGCCAGTCCATGGCCATGCATGTCGACACAACCCAAGCCGCGGCCCGCGGCGATGCCGCGCACGGCTATGACGCGCCCGACCTGCGCATCTTCGTCATCGCGCTGTTCTTCATCTTTGGCGGTATCACCAGCCTCAACGACATCATCATCCCGAAGCTGAAGGAGCTGTTCACGCTCGACCATGCGACGTCGATGCTGGTCCAGTCGGCCTTCTTCCTGGCCTATGCGCTGTTCTCGCTGCCAGCGGCGGCGATCGTGCGCAAGGCGGGCTATATGCGCACCGCATCGATCGGCCTCGTCACGATGATGGTCGGCTGCCTGCTCTTCATCCCGGCCGCGCAGAGCGCGACCTTCGCGATGTTCCTGGTAGCGCTGTTCGTGCTGGGCGCGGGCATCACGATCGTGCAGGTCGTCGCCAACCCGCTCATTTCGCTGCTCGGCAAGCCAGAAACGGCGTCGAGCCGCCTGACCTTCGCGCAGGCGTTCAACTCGCTGGGCACCACGATCTTCCCGCGCGTCGGCTCGTCGCTGATCCTCGGCGGGCTCGCCAGCGTCAGCGCGGCGTCGCTGAGCGGCGCGGCACTGGTAACGTACCGTCAGGAAGCGTCGCAGGCGATCGTCCACACCTATCTGGGCCTCGCCGTCGCACTGCTGGTGATCGCCGCCGTCGTATGGACGCGTCGCAACCGCCTGAAGGAAGAACAGGACCAGACGGGCAGCATCTTCCACGCCTTCACCCTGCTGAAGCGCCCGCGCTTCGCGATGGGGGCGGCGTGCATCTTCCTGTACGTCGGTGCGGAAGTCGCGATCGGGTCGGTCATCGTGCTGTATCTGATGCAGGCGTCTGTGTTCGGTATCGGGGATCAGGCCGCGGGCAATTACGTGCCTTATTATTGGGGTGGGGCGCTGGTCGGCCGGTTCATCGGTTCGTGGGTGCTGACGCGGGTTGCACCGGGCAAGGTGCTCGCCGCCGTGGCGACGGGCGCGATCGCGCTGATCCTGATTTCGGCGAACACCACCGGCGCGCTGTCGGGCTATGCGCTGCTGGCGATCGGCCTGATGAATTCGATCATGTTCCCGACGATCTTCAGCCTTGCCAGCGAAGGCCTGGGCAAGCGCGCCGCGGAAGGATCGGGCGTCATCGCCACCGCGATCGTCGGCGGCGCGATCATCCCGCCGCTGACCGGCAAGATCGCCGACGTCACCGGATCGATGCAGTTTTCGCTGACGCTGCCGGCGATCTGCTACGCGATCATCCTCGCCTATGGCCTGTATGCGCGCCGTTCGGCGGTGGCGGCCTGAGCTATAGGCCGAGGCTCGCGATCTCCGCGGGTGTGAAGCCCAGATCGGCGAGTGTGGCGGCATCGGTCCGCTCGCTCGCCAGCGCGGGGGACACAGTGGCGCTTGCCGAGTAGCGCGGGGCGGGGGCGGGCTGGACCACGCCGCCCGCCTCGACCAGCGTCCCCCGCGCGACATTATGCGGATGGGCGGTGGCTTCGTCGAAGTCGAGGACAGGGGCCACGCACGCCTCGCTGCCCGCAAACGCTGCGACCCAGGCATCGCGCGACTTGGTCCGGAAGACGGCCGCCAGACCGTCGCGCATCGCCGGCCACGCGGAGGGATCGAGCTGGCGGTCCCACAGCGGATCGCTGAGGCCGAGAACCCGGCGCAGCGCGGCGTAGAAGGCTGGCTCGATCGCGCCGACCGCGATCCATTTGCCATCCTGCGTTTCGTACGTGTCGTAGAAGGGGGCGCCGCCGTCGAGCAGGTTGGTGCCGCGCGTGTCGCTCCACCGGCCCATGCCGCGGAAGCCCCAGATCATGCTCATCAACAGTGCCGATCCGTCGGTCATCGCGGCGTCGACGACCTGTCCTTCGCCGCTGCGTTGCGCGTGGAGCAGCGCAGCGAGCATACCAAACGCCAGCATCATGCCGCCGCCGCCGAAATCGCCGACCATGTTGATCGGCGCCGTCGGCTTGTCGCCGGCGCGCCCGAAGGCGTGGAGCGCGCCGGAGATGGCGATATAGTCGATGTCGTGGCCAGGGTCGGCGGCAAGGGGGCCGGTCTGTCCCCAGCCGGTCATGCGACCGTACACGAGGCGCGGATTGTCGTTGAGCAGCACGTCGGGGCCGAGGCCCAACCGCTCCATCACGCCGGGGCGGTAGCCTTCGATCAGGCCATCGGCGCTCGCGACGATACGGCGGACCGCGGCGATGCCCTGCGGAGTCTTGAGGTCGATCGCGATGGAGCGACGCGAGCGCAGCAGCGGGTCCTTGGTCGGATCGCTGAACCCCGGCTGGGGGCCGCGATCGATACGGATCACCTCCGCGCCATGGTCGGCGAGCATCATGCCGCAGAACGGGCCGGGACCGATCCCCGCCATCTCGACGATACGCAGCCCGGTGAGCGGCGGTGGCGCCATGGGTTCTCTCCCTCTGTTTCGGGGGAGGGTAAGCGGCGCGACGAGCGAGCACAACAAATGTTATGCCATGTGCGCGACGTCTTAGCCCGGGCAATGCCCCACTTCCGTCACCCCGGACTTAATCCGGGGTCCCGCTACTCGGCTGCTGCCCAAGAAGCGGGACCCCGGCTCAAGGCCGGGGTGACGAGATATGTGACGGATCGCTGCGTCACAATCGAGCCTTCGTCGCCGTTACCGCGGAGACGGACGGGCGAACGGCCTTGGCGCCCCCGCGCGACGTCCTCAGAACGCCGCGATGCCGGTGATTGCGCGGCCTAGGATCAGCGCGTGGACGTCGTGCGCGCCTTCGTAGGTGTTGACCGTTTCCAGGTTCATCGCATGGCGCATCACCTGATATTCGCCGCTGATGCCGTTGCCGCCGTGCATGTCGCGCGCCATCCGGGCGATATCGAGCGCCTTGCCGACGTTGTTGCGCTTGACGATCGAGACCATCTCGGGCGCGAACCGCCCCTCGTCCATCAGGCGACCGACGCGCAGCGAGGCTTGCAGGCCAAGCGCGATCTCGGTCTCCATGTCGGCGAGCTTCTTCTGGTAGAGCTGGCGGCCGGCAAGCGGCGTGCCGAACTGCTTGCGGTCGAGGCCGTATTGGCGCGCGGCGTGGAAGCAGAATTCGGCCGCGCCTAATGCGCCCCAGCTGATGCCGTAACGCGCGCGATTGAGGCAGCCGAACGGACCCTTCAGCCCCTCGACATTGGGCAGCAGCGCGTTGTCGCCGACCTCGACATCCTCCATCACGATGCCGCCGGTGATCGAGGCGCGTAAGGAGAGCTTGCCCTCGATCTTCGGCGCGGACAGGCCCTTCAGTCCCTTGGTGAGGATGAAGCCGCGGATTGCGCCGCCGTGTGCGTCGCTCTTCGCCCAGACGACGAAGACGTCGGCGATCGGGCTGTTTGAAATCCAGGTCTTGGCGCCGTTGAGGACATAGCCGCCGTCCACCTTGCGCGCCCGCGTCGTCATGCCGCCGGGGTCGGAGCCGGCATCGGGTTCGGTCAGGCCGAAGCAGCCGATATATTCGCCGCTGGCGAGCTTGGGCAGGAAGGCGTGGCGCTGTTCCTCCGAACCGTAGGCGTAGATCGGGTACATCACGAGGCTCGACTGGACGCTCATCATCGAGCGGTAGCCGGAGTCGATCCGCTCGACCTCGCGGGCGACGAGGCCATAGGCGACGTAGCTGGCGCCGACGCCGCCATATTCTTCCGGGACGGTCGGGCCGAGCAGCCCCAGTTCGCCCATCTCTCGGAAGATCGCGGGGTCGGTATGTTCGTGCTGGAACGCCTCGACGATGCGCGGGGCGAGGCGATCCTGCGCATAGGCGCGCGCGGTGTCGCGGATCATCCGCTCGTCTTCGCTCAACTGTTCGTCGAGCAGGAAGGGATCCGCCCAGTCGAACTTGCCCATGCCGGCCATCGCATCGTCTCCTTTTGAAGAGCCGGTACGGGAGGATGGGGGAGGGGGCAAGGGGGCAGCCCATCCATCCCGTCACCCCGGAACACGTCCGGGGTGACGAGGGGCATGTGCCGGGCGGCGGTTACAGGCCGAAGCGCAGCGTCACGCGGATGTCGCGGCCGGCGAGCGGCGCGAAGTCCTTGAGGAAGCTCGAATGGCGGCGCGCCACGACATCGAAGATGTTGTTCGCCGACAGCAGCAGGCTGGTCTTGCTGTCCTGCCCGAACGGACGGATCGAGGCGCTGGCGTTGACCATCGTATAGCCTGGCGTGCGCGTTTCGAAGGCGGCGAGGCGATTTTGCGCGAACACATGCTCCGCCTCGATCCGGCCACCCAGCCGGTCGCCCTGCGCTTCCAGCCCGCCGAGGACACGGGCCGGCGGGATGCGGGGCACGGGGCCGACGTCGACGATATTGGCGTGGACGTAATCGCCGAGCAGGTCGGCGTTGATCGTGTATTTTCCGATGCGGGCGAGGCGGACCGAGGCGTCGGCCTCGAACCCGTAATAGCGCGCGTCGCCCTGCTGATACTGGAAGCAAGGCAGGCCCGACAGGTCGTCGGTGCGGGCGAGGCAGACGGCGGGGTCGACGCGGTTTTCCGAAATGTAGTTGGTGAACCAGTTGTAATAGGCCGAGGCATCGAGGCTGAAGCCGTCGCCATGCGCGTGCAGCGTCGCCTCGAGGCCCCAGCTCTTTTCCAGGCTGAAGTTCGGGTTGCCGAGCTCATAGGCCTGGGTGCCAGCGTGTGGGCCGTTGGCCAGCAACTCCTCCGCCGAGGGCGCACGCTCGGTACGCGAGCCGTTGAGGCCGATGCGCACTCCGTTGGCGATCGCATAAGAGGCGCCGATCGAGCCGGACAGCGCCTCGAAATGGCGCTTGCCCCCGAAGAAGCGGTCGTTGCCCACCGGCACGCGGCCGGCGACGTCGGTCAACTCGTAGCGCAGGCCACCCTCGGCGCGGAACGGGCCGTTGGCATATTGTTGCAGCGTGAAGAAGCCGGTCTGGTTGGTTTCGTTCTTGGGCAGGAAGGCTTCGTCGCCGACGACGTTGAAGATGCGGTTGAAATATTGAACGCCGCTGGCGCCCTGCCAACCACCGCGATTGGCCTGGACCAGCTCGAGACGCCCTTCGAGGCCCTTGTTGTAGAAGGCGGTGCCGACGCTGCCGTCCTCTTCGAGTTCGAAGTGGCGGTAGTTCGCCTGGCCGGCGCGGATGCGAATCTTCTCGAGGACGCTGCCGCCGGTCTGCACCTCGCCGCGCAGGTCGACGCGGTTCTGGACGACGGAGAGGCGCGGCGCTTCCTGTTCTTGGCCCACCGCGGTCGCGTAGCGGATGGGGACGCCGTACAGGCTGTCATAATGGCTGTACGACACGCCCAGATTGCCGGTGTCGGTGATGATCGATGCGCCGGCACCCGCAGTCCACGTCTCCGACGCCGAATTGGGCAGGCGGTTCCGCAGCGCGGCCGAGGCGGCGAAGTCGATGGGTTCGTCGGTATCCTGTGGCAGGCCGACCTGGCTGAGCGCGGCGGCACGGGCGGCGGGGGAGAGGATGTAGCCGCGGCCGGTGCGCAGGTCGTTCGACTTGAGGTACGATCCGTCGGCGTGCAGCACGATGTTCTTGGTGACCGCGACGTCACCCGCAGCACCGCCCGACCGCTCGGTCGCCGCCGAGCCGTACGCGGCGATCCCGTTCAGACGATAGCCGTTTTCGGGCACGGTGCGCGGAATGCGCGTGTCGATGACGTTGACGACGCCGCCGACCGCGGACGATCCGAACAGCAAGGCGGACGGGCCGCGCAGCACCTCGACCCGCTCGGCGAGCAGCGGATCGATGATGACGGCATGGTCGACGCTGGTGTTGCTGACGTCGATCGCGCCGATACCGTCGGTTAGCACGCGGATACGGTCGCCCTGGAAGCCGCGCAGGATGGGGCGCGAGGCGCTGGGGCCGAACGAGGTCGCGGATACGCCGGGCTGGCGGGCGAGCGTTTCACCGATCGTCGGGCGCAATTCGCGGGTCAGCTGCTCGCCCGACAGGACGGTGGTGCCCTGCAATACGTCGCGCTCGCTCTGCGGTACGGCGGCAGTGACGATGATGTCCTTGCCCTGCGGTGCGGCTTCGGGGGCGCCGGTCTGGGCGAAGGCGGGACTGGCGAGCAGGCTGGCGCCGGCGAGCAGGAAGGTGCGCATGAATACTCCGCGTAAGAACAGGCCCGGACCCGGGCCTTGTGCAAGTGCGAGGCGTCTGTGCGACGTGATACGTTATATCAAGATGAAATCGGTGTGACGGCGCGGTTACGTCAGCACTGTGGCCCCGATGCTACAGGCTGGTGCGGACGTTGAGCAGTTCGGGGAAGAAGCGCTGTTCGACCACACGCGCCAGATACGGGACCCCCGCGGTGCCGCCGGTGCCGGTCTTGAAGCCGATGACGCGCTCCACCGTCTTCAAATGGCCGAACCGCCACAATTGCACGTGATATTCGAGGTCCACCAGCTTTTCGGCGAGCGCGTACAGATCCCAATGGTCGTTGGGATGGCCGTAGATCGTCGCCCAGCAGGCTTCGACGTCGGGCGACGGGGGGACGCTTTGCGCGAAGTCCCGCTCCAGCCGGTCGGCGGGGATCGGCAGGCCGCGGCGCGCGAGCAGGCGCAACGCCTCGTCATACAGGCTGGGGCGGGCGAGTTCGTCGGACAGGCGGGCGCGGACGTCGCCCTCGTCGAACACGTCGACCATCGCCGGATTGCGATTGCCCATCACGAATTCCAGGCTGCGATACTGGTCGGACTGGAATCCCGAGCTCGACCCCAATTTGCCCCGCATCGCGGCGTAATCGGCGGGGGTCATCGTCGCCAGCACCTCCCACGACTGGATCAGCTGCGCCTGGATTCGGCTGACCCGTGCCATCATCTTGAGCGCCGGTGCGACGTCATCCGCAGCGATCCGCCGCCGCGCCTCGCCCAATTCGTGCAGGCACAATTTCATCCAGAGTTCGGACGCTTGGTGGATGGTGATGAACAGCAGTTCGTCGTGGACGCCGCTCAACGGGCTCTGCACGTCGAGCAGTTCGGGCAGGCGCAGATAGCTGCGGTAGGTGATCGTCATGGCGACAGCGTAGCGTGGCCTGATTCAGGCTTCCAGTAGCACCAGCAGTTCGAGCCGCATGGCGTCCGCGTCGCGTCGCAGCGCGAGGTCGGCAACGAGGCGACCGGGCGCAGACAGCTCTTCCTCCGGCAAGGCCGCGAACCAGACGGTGGCGTCGCCATCGACCGTCACCGCCATGGTCAGGCGATAGCCAAGGAAGGTGGCGCTGGACCAGGGCGTTTCCGAAAAGTCACTAAAAGTCGCACCGACGCCATAGTTTCGCGCACTGCGTTCCAAGGATTTCAACAGCCTGGCATGCGGGTCGTGGCCACGGCTCATGCGCGCCGCTCCGCCATGAAGCGTTCGATGCGATGTTCCAGATCCCGGCCGACGATCCGGCCGCGCATCATGTCGGTCACGAGCCGGGGATCGTTGACCGTCCGCCGCCCGAACTCGCTGCGCGACATCTTGGTCACGCGCAGATAGCGATCGATCTTCAACAGCAGGCACATGCATCTCCCTCCCGAGTCCGCGAATCATGTTCCTCATATGTTCTCATCGTTCCGGCTTGTCTAGGAAAAATCCTACGCTAAGGTCGGGCCTGTGGAGCAGGACGATCCAAGGGGGCGGCTGAAGGCCCTGGCCGATGCGCGAGGCGACAGCCTGGCGGCGCTGTCGGCGATGATTGGGCGCAACGCGGCCTATCTGCAGCAATTCGTGATGCGCGGTTCGCCGCGACGGCTGGCGGAGGACGACCGGCGGCGGCTGGCGGACTATTTCGGGGTCGACGAGGCGGCCTTGGGCGGGCCGCAACAGCGGCGGGCGTTCACGGTGCCGCGGCTGGACGTGGCGGCGTCGGCGGGGCCGGGTGCGCTGGTCGATAGCGAGATCGTGTTGGGGGCCGAGGCGCTCGATCCGGCGCTCGCCGCGCGACTTGGCTTGCGCGAAGGGCTGACGGGAATCGTGCGGGTGCGTGGCGATTCGATGGAGCCGGGGCTGATCGACGGCGACCTGATCGTGGTCGACCGGGCGCGGCGGTCACCGGATACGACGGGCGCGGTGTTCGTGCTGCGCGTCGACGATGCGGTGATGGTGAAGCGCGTGGCGCGCGGGCGGGACGGGCTGACGATCAGCAGCGACAATCCGTCCGCGCCGCCGGTGCCCGAGGGGACGGTCGAGGTGATCGGCCGCGTCGTCTGGCTGATGCGCGCGCCGCGTTAGCGCTGTCGGTCGCGCAGCCAGACCGCGACGGCACCGGCGGCGCCGATCGCCAGCCCTGCCAGGAAGCCGATCGTTACCTGTCCCTGCATCAGCCCGATGGCAGTGCCGCCGATCGAGCAGAGGGCGATCAGAATGCCGCCCGCGGCGGAAGGAGGAGTGTCGGCCATGGTCGAGCCCTGCCACGTCCCGCGCCGGGACGCCAGCGTCCCCGCTTGGGACGCGCGGGACGGCAGGCCGCACAGGCATTTACCATCGGACGCGGCAGGCGCGCGCCGATCCGCCGACATTGGCACGGCGATTGTAGATACGACTGGTGCCGCGTTCGCTTGAGGAGTTTTTCGCTTATGGTCGCTTTGTATGTCGCCGATGCGCAACAGGTCGCCGAGGCGGCCGAGCTGATCGCGACGTTCGGCGATCATGCCCCGGTCGAGGCCGCGATCCGCGCAGGCCATATGCGCGACATCGGCAACCACGTGCATTTCTGCCGCTGGCGTCAGACCGAGCGACTGGTGGAGCTGCTGGCGTCGGACGAGGTGGTCGGTACGGTCCACTGAGCCGCGCGCGCAGGATTCGGGATGCCGGCGCATGACGTCATCCGCCCGACAGTGTTTTGTCATGTGGGCGCTGCGATCCTCCGCAGATGGAGCAGCGCAAGGACAGGTGGCGGACGCCGTTGAGCTTGGGGAGCGCCGCCGTGGGTTTCGCCATCGCGCGGCTGGCGTTCAATAACGTCTGCCTCATCAAGCGACATGACCTTATCCTGTTGGCGGCCGTGACAGCGCCGTCGATTGTGCTCGATGTCTATCGGCTGGTACGCCAGCGCTGGCCCGTAACCGCCAAATAGCATCGCCGGCGTGTGGGCGGGGTACGTGCGAACGCAGGAGCACAAGCCCGGGCAAAACGTCGACACATGGGATGCGCGACTCTGGGCTTCGGCGTCTGCATGCGTCCGGCCGGTTCCTCGCCGCGTCGGGTCGATCGGGATTCGCGCCGGTGTGGGACTTTTGCGCCGGGGCGCCGCGCGCTAGGACAGGCGCATGGTGTCGCGTTGGGGGTGGTTCGGGCTAGGCGCGACTGCCGCGTTCCTTGTTGCCGGATCGGCTGCGGCGCAGACCTCGCCCGCGGGGGATACCACGCGTCCGCAGACCCCGCCGACCACGGATGGCGTGTCGCTCGATCCCAATGCCCCGCTCGCGGCATTGCCCGATATCGGGGTCGCCTGGCCCGAGCTGAAACCCGACGCGACCGAGGCGGCCGCGACGCAGGCGACCGATGCGGCGGGCGAGCGGCGCTATGGCTGGCGGATCGAGGGGATCGATAGCGCCGCGACGCCGCTGCTGCGCCG
Source organism: Sphingomonas melonis DAPP-PG 224 (assembly GCF_000379045.1). Classification (NCBI taxonomy): domain Bacteria; kingdom Pseudomonadati; phylum Pseudomonadota; class Alphaproteobacteria; order Sphingomonadales; family Sphingomonadaceae; genus Sphingomonas; species Sphingomonas melonis. Next base: position 3,778,986 of record NZ_KB900605.1, on the reverse strand, counting down.
CCGGTTCGAGGAATTGTCGACACTGGCGGAGAATGACGGCAGCGCCGCCAATGCCGCGCAGCTCGACCGGCGTGCGCGCGAAGACGGCGACCTGCTGCGCACGTTGCTGCGCGGCGAGGGCTATTACGATGCGCGCGTCACGACGCGGATCGAACCGGGCGCCAAGCCGCAGGTGGTGCTCGCAGCCGAGCCCGGGACGCTGTATCGCTTCACCGCGGTGACACTGGGCGGCGTCGGCGCGGCGGGGGACAAGGCGCCGGTGCTCGACAAGGCCTTCGGGGTGAAAGCGGACGACCCGGTCAACGCCGACGCGATCGTTGCGGGCACGACGCAGCTGCGCGCGAAGGCGGGGCAGGCGGGCTTCCCCTTCGCCGACATCGGCGAGCCGCAGATCGTGGTGGATCATGCGACCAAGACCGCGACGCTCGACCTTGCCGTCGCGACCGGCAACGCGCGGCGGTTCGGGCGGATCGTCGCACTGCCCGGCAATCGGGTGTTCGACGCGGACCATGTGCAGGAGATCGCGCGCTTCCAGCCCGGGGATGCGTATAATGCCGCGTCGCTCGATGATCTGAAGCGCGCGCTGATCCAGACGGGCCTCGTGTCCTCCGTCGAGGTGAAGCCGATCGCGGACGCCGATCCGGGCACGGTGGATATCGGCGTCAAGATGGAGCCGGCGCCGCCGCGCACGATCGCGGGCGAGCTGGGTTATGGCACGGGCGAAGGCGCGCGCGCCGAAATCAGCTGGACGCACCGCAACCTGTTCCCGCCCGAGGGCGCGCTGACGCTGCGCAGCGTGCTGGGCACGCAGGAGCAATTGGGCAACATCGTCTTCCGCCGCAGCAATGTCGGCGGGCGCGACCGGGTGCTGACGCTGCAGGCCGCCGCCGCCCATACGGTGCGTGACGCCTATGACGCGAAGACGTTCACGCTGGCCGGCAGCCTGGAGCGGCAGACGACGATCTTCTTCCAGAAGGCGTGGACCTGGTCGCTGGGCGGCGAACTCATCGCGTCGGACGAGCGCGACGTGATCGCGGCGACGGGCGAGCCGCGGCGGCGCACCTTCTTCATCGGCGCGGTGCCGACCAGCCTGAATTACGACGGGTCGGACGACCTGCTTAATCCGACACGCGGCTTTCGCATCGGCGGGCGGTTCAGCCCGGAAGTGTCGTTGCAGGGCAATGTCTTCGGCTATGCGCGGATGCAGCTGGATGCCAGCGCCTACCAGCCCGTCCGTAGCGGCGTGGTGCTGGCGGAGCGCATCCGGCTGGGGTCGATCCTGGGCGCGCCGCGCGACCAGATCGCGCCGTCGCGGCGCTTCTATGCGGGCGGCGGCGCGTCGGTGCGCGGATACGGCTTCCAGGCGATCGGCCCGCGCGACGTCAACAACGATCCGATCGGCGGGCGCAGCCTGGCCGAATTTTCGATCGAGACGCGGGTCAAGACGTTCGGGAATTTCGGCATCGTGCCGTTCCTCGACGGCGGTACGGTCTACACCACCGCCTTCCCGGGGTTGGGCGATTTCCAATACGGCGCAGGCGTCGGCGTGCGCTATTATTCGAACTTCGGGCCGATCCGCCTCGACGTCGGCACGCCGCTGAACCCCAAGCCGGGCGATAGCCGCATCGCCGTCTACGTATCGCTGGGGCAGGCGTTTTGAGGCGCGCCTTGCGCTGGCTGGGGCTGGGCATCGCCGCGCTGGTGGCGGTGTTCGTCGCCGCGCTGGCGCTGGTCGACACCGGCATCGGCCATCGCTGGGTCACGGAGCGGATTGCGACGGTGCGCACCGCGAACGGGCTGCGCTTCGCGATCGGGCGGATCGACGGGTCGCTGTATGGCCGGGCGCGGCTGACCGATGTGCGAGTCTACGATCTCGATGGACTGTTGCTGCAGGCGCCATCGGTCGATCTCGATTGGCGGCCCTGGGCGTGGGTGCGGCATCGGCTGGTGATCCGGCGGCTGGCGGTGGGGCAGGCGATGCTGTTCCACGCGCCGCATACGCGGGCAAACCCGCAGCGCGGACCGATCTTGCCCGATTTTGATATCGCGATCGACGATCTGCGTGTCGATCGACTGGTGCTCGCGAAGCCGGTGCTCGGCACGCCGCGGGTCGGGCGGATCGCGGGGCGGGCGGATATTCGTGACGGACGTGCCCTCGTGCGGCTCGGCGCGGTGGTCGCGGGGACCGATCGGCTGGCGGTGCGGATCGATGCCGCGCCGGATCGTGACCGGTTCGATATCGACGTGCGCGCAGCCGGCGCTGCGACCGGTGTGCTCGCGCGCAGCCTCGGCGTGCGGCGGGCGGTGCGGCTGGACGTCGACGGCAAGGGCAGCTGGACGCATTGGCGTGGGCGCGCCGTCGGACGTATCGGTACGGCACGGGCGGTCGACCTCACGCTGGCGGCGGATGCCGGCCGCTATACGCTGGGGGGCGAGGTGGCGACGGCGGGATGGACCAGCGCGGTCGTCCAGCGGCTGACCAGCCCACGCGTGCGGATCGCAGGCTCGGCGACCTTCGCCGACCGGCGGCTCGACGGCACGCTGTCGCTGCGCAGCACGGCGCTGGCGATGACGACGACCGGGGTGATCGATCTCGGCACATCGGCCTGGCGCAACGTGCGGATCGAGGCGCGGCTTCTGCGCCCCGCCGCAGTGATCCCGACGATGAGCGGCAGCGGCGTCGTGCTGCGCGCGGTGCTGGATGGCGGGTTCCGCACCGCGCAGTTCGACTATCGCCTGCGCGCCGACCAGCTGGCGATCGACCGGACCGGCATGCGCGGGGTGCGGCTGGCGGGCAGCGGACGACTGGGCGGCCGTGTGCTGACGATGCCGACGCGCTTCGTCGCGGCGGAGGTGACGGGTGTGGGCGACGTCGCGGGCGGCATCCTGCGCAATCTCAGCCTCGACGGGCCGGTGCGGCTGACGGGATCGCTGCTGACCGCGGATGCGCTGCGGCTGCGATCGGACAAGCTCGACGGGCGGATCATGGTGTCGCTGAATCTGGCGACCGGGCGATACGAGGCGGGGCTGAACGGGACGCTCGGGCGGCTGTACATCAAGGGGCTGGGCGTCGTGGACGTCCGATCCGATCTGCGCGTCGTGCCGGAGCCGGGCGGCAAGGGCACGCGCATCGTCGGGCGTGGGATCGCGCAGGTCGTGCGGCTCGACAACGGCTTCCTGCGCACGCTGACCGGCGGTTTGCCGCGCGTCGTCGCGTCGCTGGAGCGCGCGCCCGACGGGACGATCCGCTTTGCCGATCTGGTGCTGACGTCGCCGCTGCTGACGTTGCGGGGCAGCGGTTATCGCCGCAACGACGAGACGTTCCATATCGACGCGACCGGGCGGCATGCGCGCTACGGCCCGGTGACGATGCTGCGGCTGGACGGGAAGATCGATCGGCCGACGCTCGATATCGTCTTCGCCGCGCCCAATGCGACGATGGGGCTGAGCCAGGTGCGACTGCACCTCGATCCGACGCCGACCGGCTTCAACGTCCAGGCGCAGGGCGGATCGCGGCTGGGGCCGTTCGCGGGGACGGGGCGCATCCTGCTGTTGCCGCCGGGCGTCGACGACGTGCTGTTCGTCGACCGGCTGGCGGTGAGCGGCACGGTTGCATCGGGTCGGCTCGCGATGCCGCCGGGCGGGTTCGAGGGCACGCTGGCGGTGGCGGGCGGCGGCCTGTCGGGTGCGCTGCGCTTCCACCCGGTGGGCACGGTGCAGCAGATCATGATGAGCCTGGATGCGGCTAATGCGCAGCTGTCGGGTGCGACGCTGCGGCGTGGGCATCTGGAGGCGACGCTGCTGCTCGATCCGGCGGGCGCGTCGATCGACGCGACCGCATCGGGGCAGGGGCTGCGACAGGGGCGGCTGAGCCTCGCGCGCTTTGCGGGGAACGCCAAGCTGCGTGGCGGCACGGGCGAAATTCGTGCGTCGATCGCCGGATCGCGGGGGCGCGCGTTCGACGTACAGACCGTGATCGCGGTGGCGCCGGATCGGTATACCGTGTCGGCGCAGGGTACGCTCGATCGCCGGCCGCTGAAATTGCTCGAACCCGCGATCGTCACGCGCGATGGCGACGGGTGGCAGCTGGCGCCGACCAAGCTCGCCTTCGCGGGTGGCGAGGGCAGCCTGGCGGGGCGGTTCGCCGACAACGCGCTGGCGGTGGATGCCAGCCTGACGCGCATGCCGCTCGCGATCCTCGACATCGGTTTCCCGCGGCTGGGGCTGGGCGGCACCGCGTCGGGGCGGATCGTCTATGCCAGCCGGGCGGGCGAGGCACCGACGGGACGGATCGACCTGACGCTGCGCGGGCTGAGCCGTGCGGGCCTCGTCCTCGCCTCGCGACCGATCGACGTGGGGCTGGCGGGCGTGCTGTCCGCCGACCGGCTGGGCGTGCGCGCGGTGATGGCGTCGGGCGGGCGGACGATCGGGCGGGCGCAGGCGCTGCTCAAGCCGCTGGGGGCGGGCGACCTTGCCAGCCGTATCGCCGCCGCGCCGCTGATCGCGCAGCTGCGCTATCAGGGGCCGGCGGATACCCTGTGGCGGCTGACCGGCGTCGAGCTGTTCGACCTGTCCGGCCCCGTCGCGATCGGCGCGGACGTCAGCGGGCGGATCGGCGCGCCGGTGATCCGGGGCGTGTTGCAGGCCAATGGCGCGCGGATCGAAAGCGCCGCGACCGGCACCGTGCTGACCAACGTCGTCGCCAGCGGCAAGTTCGGGGGATCGCAATTGCAGATCGACCGCTTCGCCGCCGATGCGGGCAAGGGCGGGCGCGTGACGGGTGTCGGCACGTTCGATTTCGGCGCGGCGCGCGGCGTGGGGGTCGACGTGCGCTTGCAGGCGGATCGTGCGGTGATGATCAACCGCGACGATTTCGGTGCGACCGTCACCGGGCCGCTGACCTTCTTGTCCAAGGGCGTCGGCGGTCAGATCGCGGGTAACGTCCTGCTCGATCGCAGCCGCTACCGCCTGGGCCAGGCGAGTGCCGCCACCGCCGTACCGCGGCTCAACATCCGCGAGATCAACCTGCCCGACGGCGGCGAGGAGGACGAGGCGCCGCCATCGCCCTGGACGCTGGCGATCAAGGCGAAGGCGCCCGACAAGATGATCGTCAGCGGCCTGGGCCTGTCGAGCGAATGGTCCGCCGATCTGTCGATCGCGGGCGAGCCGGGCAATCCGGCGATCACCGGCCAGGCGACGCTGGTCCGCGGTGACTACGAATTCGCCGGCCGCAAGTTCGAGCTGCGTCGCGGCATCATCCGCTTCGGCGGCGAGGTGCCGGCCAATCCCGCGCTGGATATCGAGGCGAATGCCGACAGCACGGGCCTGAGCGCCTCGATCCGCGTCACCGGCACCGCGCTGAAGCCCGAGATCAGCTTTACCAGCGTGCCGGCGCTGCCGCAGGACGAATTGCTGTCCCGCCTGCTGTTCGGCACATCGATCACCAAGCTGTCCGCGCCCGAGGCCTTGCAGCTCGCCGCGGCAGTGGCGGCGTTGCAGGACGGCGGCAATGGCCTCAACCCGATCAACGCGGTACGGCGTGCGGCGGGGCTCGACCGGTTGCGCATCCTGCCCGCCGATCCGCAGACGGGTCAGGGCACGTCGATCGCCGCGGGCAAGTTCGTGACGCGGCGGCTGTATGCGGAAATCGTCACCGACGGGCAGGGCTATTCGGCGACGCGGCTGGAATATCAGGTCACGCGCTGGCTCTCGCTGCTGTCCAGCATCTCCACCTTGGGCCGGCAAAGCGCGAACGTGCGCGTGTCGAAGGATTATTAACCCGCCGCCAGCGGTTCCGCTGAGCGCCATCGTCGGCTAGGGCCTGTCCATGTCCGACGCATCTGCCCCGTCGCCGCGTTCCCGCCGCTGGACGCTTTACCGCCTGCGCGCGCTGCTGCGATCGCGCGGGCCGACCAGCGTGCGCTTCCGGCGGCGGATCGCGGTGATCACCGGGGCGATCCTGATCGGCATCGTCGCGGTGCTGTTCGCCGAAGCGGCCGATTATACGGGACTGGTGTTCAGCGCCTATGCGCGCACCTGGCACTGGCTGCCGCTCGTCACGACGCCGCTGGGCTTCATGGCGCTCGTCTGGCTGACGCGGCGGTTCGTGCCGCTGGCGCGCGGTTCGGGCATTCCGCAGGTGATGGCGGCGCAGACCGACCCGACCGCCGCGATGGGCGGGCTGATCGCGGTGAAGACGGTGCTGGGCAAGGTCGTGCTGACGATGGCGGCGATCCTGTGCGGCGCGAGCGTCGGGCGCGAAGGGCCGACGGTGCAGATCGCCGCGGCGGTGATGGGGATCAGTCACCGCGTGCTGCGCGTGCCGTTGAAGGGCGCGGTGGTGATCGCGGGCGGCGCGGCGGGCGTCGCGGCGGCGTTCAACACGCCGCTGGCGGGCGTGATGTTCGCGATCGAGGAACTGGCCGCCGCCTATGAGCAGAAGGTGACGCTGCTGGTGCTGTCGGCGATCGTCATCGCCGGCCTCGTCGCGCAGAGCCTGGCGGGCGACTATATCTATTTCGGGGCGATCGGCGCGCATATGCCGACTGCGAGCGCGCTGATCGTCGTGCCGGTCGCGGGCGTCTTCGGCGGACTGGCCGGCGGGCTGTTCTCGCGCGTGCTGCTGGGGCTCGCCAGCGGGCCGGGTCGCGTGACGCGCTGGACGAAGGCGAACCCGGTGTTGTTCGCCGGCATTTGCGGCGTCGTCGTCGCGGTGCTGGGCGTGTTCTCGGCCGGGCTGACCTGGGGCACTGGCTATTCCGCGGCGCGGGCGATGATTATCGGCGTCGATGCACCCTTGTGGTTCGGGCCGGCGAAGGCGCTGGCGACGACGGCGACCGCGGTCGCCGGGCTGCCCGGCGGCATCTTCGCACCCAGCCTGGCGGTAGGGGCGGGCGTCGGCAATCTGCTGCATGCGGTGTTCCCGAACGATCCGGCGGGCGCGGTCGTGATCCTCGGCATGGTCGCCTATTTCGCGGGCGTCGTGCGCGCGCCGCTGACCGCGGTGATCATCCTGTCCGAAACGACGGTCAGCCGCGGGCTGTTGCTGCCGATGTTCGCCACCGCGTTCATCGCCGACTGGGCGAGCCAGCTGGTGTGCCGCGAGAAGCTGTATCACGGGTTGTCGCAGACGTTTCGGTGAGGCGCGCGACCACCAGCCCCTCCTCGTCATTCCCGCGAAGGCGGGAATCCAGATGCGCTACCGTTTCGCTTCTGTCGCTGAGGTTAGAAGTTATGGATTCCCGCCTTTGCGGGAATGACGGGGTGTGTTCGGTTTAGCGCAGCGCGCGCACCTCGGGCGTGTCGAGGCAGCGCATCATGTCGGCGGACTGCATCGCGCGGCCGGTCTGCGGCGCGGTGTAGACGGGCACGTCGAACGGCTTGCCGAGCCCTTCCGCGGTAAAGCCGCTGCCACCCGTGCAGCGCATCGCCGCCGCCAGCATTTTGGGCGGCGTGTCATAGCCTTCGTAGGACAGGCGGAACGTGCCCCAGTGGATCGCCATCGATCGCGCCGCGCCCAGGCGCTGGTGGATGAGCGCCGCCTCCGCAGGGCCGACATGGCTGCCCGACGACATTTGACCGGGCGCGAAGCGGAAGGCGCCGATCGGGATCATCGCAAAGCGGATCGGGCCGTAGGTCGCGGCCTCCGCCGGCCACAGGCCATCGCCGAAGCCGGTGTCGCCCGCGAAGAAGATGTTGCCGCCGCTGGGCAACGCGACGACGAAGCTGGACCAGAGCGCGCGGTTGCGATCGGTGAACCAGCGGCTGCCCCAATGGTGGTTGCGCGTCACGAAGACGCGGGCGCGGTCGCCGGGGCACCAGCTGTCCGGGTCACAGCGGATGTCGCTGCTGGTGTCCTGAATCCCGGCGGCGGTGAGCGTCGCGTTGCCGCCCCAGTCGAGTGCCGTCGCCTCCGCGCCGGTCTGGCCGATGACTCTGTCGTTGCCCAGGCTGGTGACGATCGCGGGGTGATCGCGCTCCCACAGCCGCTTCAGCGTCGCCTGATCGAGGTGATCGTAATGATTGTGGCTGACCAGCACGAGATCGATCTTGGGCAGATCGTCGAACCGGATGCCGGGTGCTGCCACGCGCTGCGGACCGAAGCCGAACGGGCCGGCGCGCTCCGCATAGATGGGGTCGGTGAGGATGTTGAGGCCGTGCGTCTGGATGAGGACGCTGGCGTGGCCGATCCACGTCACGACCATGCGATCGCCGTCGATCCGCGCGGCGGGGCGGGACGGTGTGACCGTCACGCTCTTCGGCCATTCGGGACGCCCGTCGTTTCCGGTCAAATAACGCCAGAAGAAGCCGGTGCGGCTGCCGCCCGTGGGCATGCGCATCGTGTCCTGATCGCCATCCGGATTGAAGAAGCGCTGCCCGTCGTAATGGTCGCTTTCGTCGCCTTCGTAATAGATGCGGTCGAGGAAGCGCGGGACGATCGTCACGGTGAGGCCGAATGCGATGACGAGCGCCAACACGATGCCGCCGATGATCTTCAGTGCCAGCGCCACGGCAGCCCCTTTGGAGATTGATGCGGGTGAACGCCGCGGAGGTGCCGTGGGTTCAATGGCGCGTCAATCGCGGGTGGGCATGGGGAGGGGACTTGTGCGGGCCGCGCGCTCGGCTAGCATCCCGCCGCAAAGGGGATGGATATGCGTCGGATCGCGTTGGGTTTTCTGCTGGCGAGCGCGGTGCTTGCAACGCCGGCTGTCGCGCGTCGGGTGACGGTCGAAGAGGTGCCGCTGGAGCAGGTGCAGGCGCTGATGACCGCGGGCAAGGCGACGAGCGTCGAGGTGACGCGCGCCTATCTCGACCGGATCGCCGCGCTGGATCGCAAGGGGCCGGCATTGCGCAGCGTCATCGCGATCAATCCCGACGCGCTGGCGCAGGCGAAGGCGCTGGATGCCGAACGCAAGGCGGGGCGTATCCGGGGGCCGCTGCATGGCGTGCCGGTGCTGATCAAGGACAATGTCGAAACCGCCGATCGGATGGCGACGACCGCGGGTAGCCTGGCGCTGAAGGACAATGTTACCGGGCGCGACGCGCCGGTGGTGGCGCGGCTGCGCGCGGCGGGCGCGGTGATCCTCGGCAAGACGAACCTCAGCGAATGGGCGAACATCCGATCGACGCACGCGATGAGCGGGTGGAGCGCGGTCGGCGGGTTGGTGAAGAACCCCTATGCGCTGGATCGTACCGCGTGCGGATCGTCGTCCGGTTCGGGCGCGGCGGTGGCCGCGAGCTTCGCCGCGGCGGCGGTGGGGACGGAAACCGACGGGTCGGTCGTGTGCCCGTCGTCGATCAATGGCCTTGTCGGGTTGAAGCCGTCGATCGGCCTCGTCAGTCGCACGCATGTGGTGCCGATCAGCCATTCGCAGGACACGCCCGGGCCGATGGCGCGCAGCGTGCGCGACGTCGCGGTGCTGTTTTCGGCGATGGTCGGGCCCGATCCCGCCGATCCGGTGACGGCGGGCGCGGTTCCGCGCGATTATGCGGCGGGGCTGTCGGTCAGCGCGCTGTCGGGGATGCGCGTGGGTGTCATTCGGCCGAAGGACATGCCGGCGGACCTCGCCGCGCGCTACGACGCAGCGCTGGCCGTGCTGACCGCGGCGGGCGCGGTGCTGGTGCCGGTGACGCCACCCAAGCTCGATGGGGTGGGCGATGCCGAGTTCATGGTGCTGAAGACCGAACTGAAGGCCGATCTGAACGCGTACCTCGCGACGACGCCGGCGGCGGTGACGGCACGCGACCTAGACCAGCTGATCGCCTTCAATCGCGATCATGCGACGCAGGAAATGCCGTTCTTCGGGCAGGAGATTTTCGAGATGGCGGCGCAGACCAAAGGCCTGCGCGATCCCGACTACGTAGCCGCGCGGGCGAAATCGCTGAAGGCGGCGAGCGGGGCGATCGACGGTATGCTGGCGGCGGCGGGCGCACAGATACTGGTCGAGCCGACCTATGCCGAGGCGTGGCTGAGCGATCCCGTGTATGGCGACCAGTATAACGGACCGTCGTCGTCAGAGCTGCCGGCCATCGCCGGTTATCCCAATCTCACCGTGCCGATGGGGCTGGTGAGGGGGCTGCCGGTGGGCTTGTCGTTCATCGCGACGAAGAACGGCGAGGCGACGGTGCTGGGCGCTGGCTATGCCTATGAGCAGCGGGCGAAGGCGCGTGTGGCACCGCGGTATCTCGCGCAGGCGGATGTGGGGGCGGGGCTGGAGGGGAGTCGCTGAGGTCCCGCACCCACCCTACCCCGCGGGTAAGGTGGATTAGGCGCGAAACCGCTTTTCCAGACGCCACTGCCACAGCATCAGCAGCGGCACCGCGCCAAGCTCCATCGCGAAGCCGAACACATGCCCCGCGGACGGTGCGCCGACCGCGAGCAGCGATACGATCCGGCTGAGACCGCCCGCCACCACCAGCGCACCCAGCAGGCGGAAGCGGGGGCCCTTGCGCTCGATGCCGGGGATGCACGTCGCGAACGCGATACCGACGGCGAAGAAGATGCCGGAGATGTAGCGGAAATGGCTGTCGAGATCGGTCGGGATCACCGGGGGATGGCCGAGAAAGCCGGGCCCCCGCGCCACGCTCCAGCCGCCGACCGACAGCGGCACGAGGCAGGCGAGCGCCACCACGATTTGTAGCGCACGGCGCTCCACCGCGGGGCTCACGACAGGATTTCCTTTCGCACGTGGATCGCGCGGAGCGACACACGCACCTCCCACATGAAGGCGGCGAGGCAACAGGTGAGCAGCGTCACCGCGACGATGAAGCAGAAGGCGATGCCGGTGCCGATGTGCAGCCGCGCAATATTGGCGACGAACAGCATCGCAATGACAATGCACGCCATCACCGCGCTCAACACTGCGAGGAACAGCGCCGCGTTGATGATCGACATGCGTTCGTCGAGCAGTTTCAATTCCCAGATGTCGCGTTGCTGATCGCGGCCGCTTTCGGCGATCACCCGTTCTTCCAGCACGCGGGCGCGATCGATGACGCGGGCGAGGCGGCCGGCGAGCACGTTCAGGATCTGGCCGATCGCCGCCAGCATGAAGACGGGGGCGAGCGACAGCTGGATCGTCTGCGCGATCGTGGACACCTGGAGCAACGTGGGCATGGCGCCATCATATCCGGGACGGCGCCGCGTGAAAGGGCCGATCCGTGCCGGGCGGGCAGTTTGTCGATCGGAGGGGCGCGCTCGGCGGATTTTCGTTGCCCGCCGCCGATCGAGCGATAGACCCGCGGACGTGCGGTCGCCGATGCGCCTCTCGACGTTCGAACGTCTGCCTCCCGCTGCGCGCGCGCGGATCGACGATGGCCTGTCCGTGGCGATCGACGCGGTGGCGACGCGGGCGCCGTCGACGCACGGCTTCCTGCGCTATGGGTGGTATGCCGCCGCGCTGGACGCCTATGGCGGCAGGGCCCGGACATTAGTGGTCGAGGAGGAGGGGCGGCCCGCGCTGGCGCTGCCATTCGTCGGTATCGGGCCGGGGTTCGCGCGCGCGGCGGCGGTGCCGGGCAGCTATTGGCCGTTTCGCAGCTTTCCGCTCGCCGCCGACGCGGGGGAGGCGGTACTGCGGGTGGCGCTGGCGACGCTGGCGTGCGCCGTCACACTGCTGCGGATCGGGCCGGTCTATGACGACGATGCTGCGGTGATGCCGCTGATCGCCGCGGCGCGGGCGCAGGGGTGGGCGGTGCTCGACCGGTTCGTCGCGGACAGCTGGCTGCTCGACATGGCGGCGCGGCAGCAGGAGGGGGCGTGGCCGCGCGGGTCGACGCTGCGCAAGAACCGCTTCCACGAAAAGCATCTCGCGAGCCATGGCGTGCCCGACTGGCGCTTCCTGTCGGGGGCGGACTGGCCGGCGGCATTCGACGATCTGGCGGCGGTGGAGCAGGCGAGCTGGATCGCATCGCGCACCGACGGCCGCGATGCCAAGTTCACACGGCCTGGCCATGGCGCCTTCTGGCGCGCGGCGGCGCAGGACCCGGTGCTGGCGCAGAGGATGCGCGCGGCCTTGCTGACCATCGACGGCACGCCTGCGGCCTTTTCGTTCGATCTGGACGCGGGAGCGCTGACCTACGCGATCGCGAACAGCTACGACCCCGCCTATGCCAAGCATTCGCCGGGCAAGCTGCTCTATTACCGCAATCTCGTGCAGGCACAGACGCGGGGGATCACGCGGGTCGACTGGGGGGCGGGCGACAGCGGGTACAAGCAGGTGATCGGCGCCGATCGGGGGCCGGCGATCCGCGACTGGGTTCTCGTGCGTCCGGGCATGCCTGCGCTGGTTGGACGGCTCGCTGCGGGCGCATGGCGGCGATCGGGGCAGTAGACGGAACCCGGCCCCAGCGCGTAGGCGTTGAGGCATCATGTTCGTCTTCCTCGATTTCGAAGCCTCGTCGCTCGCCAAGAAAAGCTATCCGATCGAGGTCGCCTGGGTGTTCGAGGACGGCACCGAGGAAAGCCACCTGATCCGCCCGCCGCTGCAATGGTCGGACTGGGACGACGAGGCGGAGGCGATCCATCACATCACGCGCGCCGAGATCGAGGCGAACGGCACGCCGCATGACGTGGTCGCGCAACGGATGATCGCCGTGCTCAGCGGCCATGCCCTGTTCGCGAGCGCGCCGTCGTGGGACGGCAAATGGCTGAGCGCGCTGCTGCGCGCGGCGAAACAGCCGCGTCATGCGCTGCGGTTGCGCGACAGCGAGGAGGCGCAGCGCGAGACGGCGACCGCGATCCTGCGCGGGGTGGTGCCGGATGTCGAACTGGGGCGGGCGGTGGCCGATGCCGTGGTGCTGGGCGAGGTGCGCGATCATGATGTGCCGGCGCACCGGGCGCTGGCCGACGCGCGCGACGAATGGCGTCGTTGGGGGCTGGTGAAGCGCGCCGCAGAAGAGCGGGCGGGGGCCTGATGGGCGAGGTGGTCAACTTCCGCCGCGCCCGCAAGGCACGGGACCGGGCTGCGGCGGGCAGGGTCGCCGATGCGAACCGCGCGAAGTTCGGGCGGACCAAGGCGGAGCGTGAGGCCGCAGACGCCGAGGCGGCGCGGATCGAGCGGACGCTGGATGGGGCGAAACTGGAGGATTGAGGAATAGGGCATCGCGCCCATCCTCACCCTTCCGGCGCTTCGCGCCTCCCTCCCTCTCCTATCGGGAGAGGGAAGAGCCGCCGAAGGCGCCGGAAGGGTGAGGGCAGGTGCTGCGCTCTAACGGCTCACACCCGCCGCCGCACCCGCCACGCCATCGCCGCGACCAGCGCGGCCAGTCCGAACCAGGTCAGCGCATACACCAGGTGGCTGTTGCGGAACCGCACCACGGTCAGCCCGCCACGCGGCCACCCGCTCCTGGGGTCGCTCGCATCGATGAAGTAAGGGGCGACCCGGCCCAATTCCCGCCGCGCCGCGATCGCGGCGATGTCGCGCGAATACCAGCGGTCTGCCGCCGGATCGTTGGTGCGCAGGAACGCGCCACCCGGTTCGCTCAGCCGCAACAGGCCACGAATGGATTGCATGGCGGGGGAGGGGGCGATGCCGGTCCGCCGGTCGGCGGGGACGAAGCCGCGGTTGACCAATAGGGTGAAGTCGCGGTCGGTATCGAAGGGCGTCATCACCCAAAAGCCGCCGCCGAGCTCCGTCACCGCCTGCACCAGCGTGTCGGCGCCGGTGCGATAGTGCCCACGCACGACGACGGGGCGGTAGACGTCGTCCTTGCCGATGGCGGGCCAGCGATCGGGTCCGGGGGCGGGCACCGGCGGCTGCGCCAGCATGGCCTCGGTATGCGCGATCAGCGCCAGTTTCCACGTCCGGCGTTCGAGCTGCCAGACGCCCAGTCCGATCAGCGCGGCGATCACGATCAGCAGCAGGCCGGTCGTGATCGCGCGCGCACGATTCATGGGGCTACATCGCCCCCATGTCGCCGCCGCTCATGCCCGGCATCATGTTGGCGTTCATGTGATACATGACCCACATCGAACCGGCGAGGCAGATCGCCACGATGATAACCGTGAAGATCAGCGCCATCAGCGTCCACCCATTCTCCGACTTGGAGTTCATGTGGAGGAAGTAGATCATGTGGACGACGATCTGCACCAGCGCGAACGCCATGCAGATGCCCGCCGTGATCCGCGGGTCGGCGATGACGCCGCTCATCACCAGTCCGAACGGAATGGCGGTGAGAATGACCGACAGGACGAAGCCGATCACATAATCGCGGCGGGTGCCGTGCGCCTCGCCCGAGGAATGGCCGTGGTCATGGCCATGGCCGTGATCGTGCGCATGATCGTGTGCGTTGTGCGCGCTCATCGCAGCACTCCCAGCAGGTAGACGAAGGTGAAGACGCCGATCCAGATCACGTCGAGGAAGTGCCAGAATAGCGACAGGCACTGCAGGCGACGCTGGTTGGCGGGGATCAGGCCCTTGCGACCGACCTGTACCATCAGCGTCACCAGCCAGATGATGCCGAAGGTGACGTGCAGGCCGTGCGTGCCGACGAGCGTGAAGAACGACGACAGGAACGCGCTGCGCTGCGGGCCGGCGCCCTCGGCGATCAGGTTCGAAAATTCGTAGAGTTCGATGCCCAGGAAGGCGAGGCCGAACAGGCCGGTGATCGCCAGCCACCCTTGCGTGCCCTTCACGTTGCCGTCGTTCATCGACAGCATCGCAAAGCCATAAGTGATCGACGACAGCAGCAGCATCGAGGTGTTGAGCGCCACCAGCGGCAGCTCGAAAATCTCGTGCGGCTGCGGGCCACCGGCATAGCTGCTGCCGAACACGCCATAGGCTGCGAACAGCATGGCGAAGATCAGGCAGTCGCTCATCAGGTACAGCCAGAAGCCCAGCATGGTGCTGCCGCCGGCGTCGTGATGATGTTCGTCGGTCTCGTAGAAGACCGGGGCCTGGGTGCCCGGGGGGATGGTCGCTTCGCTCATGGCTCCTCAGGCCCCCATTGCCGGGGTTTGGGCAGGCTGGGCCGCGCGGGCGGCGAGTTGCTGCGTGCGCAGGTCCTCGCACGCCGTCACTTCCTCGGCGGGGATGTAATAATCGCGGTCGTAGTTGAAGGTGTGGCCTATGCTGACCGCGACGATCCCGACGAAGGACAGGATGGCGAGCCACCACATGTACCAGATCATCGCGAGGCCGAAGACCACCGCCAGGCCCGCCAGGATCACGCCTGTGCCGGTGTTGCGCGGCATGTGGATGTCGCGGAAGCCGGTTGTCGGGCGCACGGCGTTGTTCGCCTTCATGTCGTACCAGGCGTCGACGTCGCGGACGACGGGCGTGAACGCGAAGTTATAGGCCGGCGGCGGCGACGAGGTCGCCCACTCCAGGCTGCGGCCCTGCCACGGGTCGCCAGTCTCGTCGCGCAGGCTGTCGCGATTCTTGATGCTGACGAAGATCTGCATCAGGAAGGCGCCGATCCCCACCGCGATCAGCAGCGCGCCGATCGCCGCGACGATGAACCAGATCTGCAACGACGGATCCTCGAAGTGGCGCAGGCGGCGCGTCACGCCCATCAGACCGAGCACGTAGAGCGGCATGAACGCGACGTAGAAGCCGACGACCCAGAACCAGAAGCTGATCGTGCCCCAGAACTTGTCGAGCTTGAAGCCGAACGCCTTCGGGAACCAGAAGTTGATGCCGGCGAACATGCCGAACAGCACGCCGCCGATGATCACGTTGTGGAAGTGCGCGATCAGGAACAGCGAATTGTGCAGCACGAAGTCGGCCGGCGGCACCGCGAGCAGCACGCCTGTCATGCCGCCGATCACGAAGGTGATCATGAACGCGACCGTCCACATCATCGGCAGTTCGAAGCGGATGCGCCCCTTGTACATGGTGAACAGCCAGTTGAAGATCTTCGCGCCCGTCGGGATCGAGATGATCATCGTGGTGATGCCGAAGAACGAATTGACGCTCGCCCCCGACCCCATGGTGAAGAAGTGGTGCAGCCAGACGAGGTACGCCAGGATGGTGATGACCAGCAGCGCGTAGACCATCGACGTATAGCCGAAGAGGCGCTTGCCGCAGAATGCGCTGGTGACTTCGCTGAACACGCCGAACGCCGGCAGGATCAGGATGTACACTTCCGGGTGACCCCAGATCCAGATCATGTTCACGTACATCATGGGGTTGCCGCCCATGGTGTTGGTGAAGAAATGCGTGCCGAGATAGCGATCGAGGCTGAGCAGCGCGAGCACCGCGGTCAGGATCGGGAAGGCGGCGACGATCAGCGTGTTGGTGGCGAGCGCCGACCAGGTGAAGATCGGCATCTTCATCAGCGACATGCCCGGCGCGCGCATCTTGACGATGGTCGCGAGCAGGTTGACGCCGGATAGCAGGGTGCCGACGCCGGCGACCTGCAACCCCCAGATGTAATAATCCACGCCGACGTCGGGCGAATAATCGAGGCCCGACAAGGGTGCCATCGCCAGCCAGCCGGTGCGGGCGAACTCACCCACGAACAGGCTGACCATGACGATCGCCGCACCCGCCGCGGTCATCCAGAAGCTGAAGTTGTTGAGGAACGGGAACGACACGTCGCGCGCGCCGATCTGCAGCGGCACGACATAGTTCATCAGACCGGTGACGAAGGGCATCGCCACGAAGAAGATCATGATGACGCCGTGCGCGGTGAACACCTGGTCGTAATGGTGCGCGGGCAGGAAGCCTTCGTTGGCGCCGAACGCCATCGCCTGCTGGGCGCGCATCATCAGTGCGTCGGCAAAGCCGCGCAGCAGCATGATGATGCCGAGCACCATGTACATCACGCCGATCTTCTTGTGATCGACGCTGGTGAACCATTCCTTCCAGAGGTAGCCCCACACCTTGAAGTAGGTGAGGGCGCCCAGCACCGCCGCACCGCCGATCGCGACCATGATGAAGGTCGCGACCAGGATCGGCTCGTGGATCGGGAAGCTGTCGAGCGTCAGGCGCCCGAAGATGGTCTTGAGAAAGCTATCGGACATCATGTCGGTCCTACGAACGGGCCACGGCGGTAACGCCGGGAAGGGGCAGCGGATCGATCGCGGTCATGCTGCGGTTGGCTTCGCTGCCCGGCTGGCTGCTGCCGGGGGCTTGCTGGCGGGGGGCGTTACGGTGCGGGCTGCTGCCCTTTTCCTCCGGCTCCTTCTGCAGCGCCCCCTTCGAGTCGCTGCCGCGCATGTGGCCGGTGTCGTTGACGGGAGGGGCATGGCCCATGTCCATCCCACCGTCCTTCATCATCGTCGCCTGCATGCAGGTTTCGCCGGGTTTGGTGCACATGCCCAGGATGCGGTCGAACAGGCCGGGCGCGAAGCCGGCGTAGCGGATCGCGGGGACCTTTTCGCTCGGGCGTTCCAGCTTCAGGTAGGTCGCATTGTCGAGCTTGCCCTGCGCGCTGCGCGTCTCCGACACCCACTTGGCGAAGCCGGCATCGTCGAAGCCGTCGACGGTGAAGCGCATGTCGGAGAAGCCGGCGCCGCTATAGTTCGCCGAAATGCCTTCGAACCGGCCGGGCTTGTTCAGCACGGCGTGCAACTGCGTCTCCATGCCGGGCATCGTATAGATCATGCCGGCCATGGTGGGGACGTAGAAGGTGTTCATCACCGACGACGAGGTCATCCGGAACACGACCTGGCGGTTCACCGGCAGAACCAGCTCGTTGACGGTCGCAATGCCCTGTTCGGGGTAGATGAACAGCCACTTCCAGTCGAGCGAGACGACCTGGATTTCCAACGGCTTCGCGTTCTTCGCCACCGGCTGGCCGGGCGCGATGCGCGCGAGCGGGCGATAGGGGTCGAGGCTGTGCGTGCTGATCCAGGTCAGCGCGCCCAGCGCAATGACGATCAGCAGCGGCGCCGACCAGATGATCAGCTCGAGCCCGGTCGAATGGTCCCAGTTCGGGCGATATTCGGCGTCTTCGTTCGTGTGGCGGTATTTCCACGCGAACAGGACGGTCAGCGCGATCACGGGCACGATGATCAGCAGCATCAGGCCGGTCGACCACAGGATCAGATGGGCCTGTTGCCGCGCGACATCGCCGGCCGGGTTCATCACCACCAGATCGCACCCACCCAAAAGGGCCGGCGCGAGGAGCGCGAGGGCGGCGGTGCGCATGCGCGCCGCGCGGAAAGACGGAAGGGTTCGCATCGTCATTCGCGCTAATCCCGTTCGCTGCACCGCAAAATAGGACATTTTGTCCTATCCCGTCCCCGCCGTTCGCGCGCTAGAAGGTCGTGCGCGCGCTGCGTCCGAAAGGACACGACGTGCGTTGACGACCGGTGGCCGAAAGGCCGTGAGACGACAGGACTGCGATACATGTCAGTGGCTTCCGCCCATTCCGCACCGCTTGAACGCGATGCCCGTGCCGTCAACACGCGGGGCGACCATGAGGTCCGTCCGGGCGAGATCGCGATCGGCGTTATCATCGGCCGCACGTCCGAATTCTTCGACTTCTTCTGTTATGCCATCGCTTCGGTCATCGTCTTTCCGGCGCTGGTGTTCCCCTATGTCGACCGGTTGACCGGCACGCTCTGGTCGTTCGCGCTCTTCCCGCTGGCGTTCATAGCACGACCGATCGGCACGCAGATCTTCATGTGGGTCGATCGCACCTACGGTCGCGGCACGAAGCTGACGATCGCCTTGTTCCTGCTCGGCACGTCCACCGTGTCGCTGGCTTTCCTGCCCGGTTATGAAGAAGTCGGCATCTGGTCGGCGATCCTGCTGTCGCTGTTCCGCATCGGCCAGGGCCTCGCGCTGGGCGGCGCGTGGGACGGCCTTGCCTCGCTGCTCGCGCTCAATGCGCCGGCCGAAAAGCGCGGCTGGTACGCGATGGTGCCGCAGCTCGGTGCGCCGCTCGGCCTGATCGTCGCCAGTGCGCTGTTCGCCTTCTTCCTGTCCAACATGGATATGGGCGATTTCCTGTCATGGGGCTGGCGCTATCCGTTCTTCGTCGCCTTCGCGCTGAACGTCGTCGCGCTGTTCGCGCGGCTGCGCATCGTCGTGACGCCGGAATATACCCAGCTGTTCAAGACGCGCGAGCTGACCCCCAGCCGCGTGACCGCGACGGTGAAGGCGCAGTGGCGCAACATCATCATCGGTGCCTTCGCACCGCTCGCCAGCTTCGCGCTGTTCCACATGGTGACGGTCTTCCCGCTGTCCTGGGTCGCGCTGTTCACCAAGGAAGACATCGCGCGCTTCCTGGGGATCGAGATCGTCGGCGCCTTCTTCGGTCTGGGCGCGGTCGTCATCTCGGGCCTGCTTGCCGATCGGATCGGGCGGCGTTCGGTGCTGGGCTATACCGCGGCGGCGATCGCGGTGTTCAGCGGTTTCGCGCCGCAGCTGCTCGGTGCGGGCAGCTCGGGTGAGCTCGCGTTCATGATCGGCGGCTTCATCCTGCTCGGCCTCGCGTTCGGCCAGTCGTCGGGCGCAGTGACCAACAACTTCCCCAAGGGCGCGCGCTATACGGGTGCGGCGCTGACGTCGGACCTGGCGTGGCTGTTCGGTGCGGGCTTCGCGCCGCTCGCCGCGCTGGTGCTGGCCAGCGAGTTCGGGCTGATCGCCGCGGGTGGCTATCTGCTGTCAGGGGCGATCGGCACGCTGGTGGCGCTGGGCCTCAACAAGGAACTGGCACGCCGTCTCGACTGATCGACGTTGCCTTACAGGGTATGCGAGCGCGCGTCGGCTTCTGGCCGGCGCGCGTTTTGCGTTTTGGGGCAGGCGGTTGAAGCGGCCGTCGTCACAGCGAGGGCTTAACTTCCCGGTGGCGGCGCTTGGCAAAGGCCGGCGGGGCCCCAGCTTGCGCTGGGGCGACGATGTTTTTGCGAAAGCGTGAAATGCGGCGCCGTCAGTCGATTGCGCGGACCGACAGCACCTCGATCGCGTCGTCGCGGCCGCCGAAGGGCAGGACGTCGCCGGGCTCGGCTCCCATGAGTGCGCGCGCGAGCGGTGACTGGAACGACAGCCGGTCGGCTTGCGGTTCCGATTCGTCATCGCCAACGATGCCGATCTCGCGCGTGCGACCGCCCATCCGGATCGTTACGATCGTGCCAAAGCCGGCGCTTCCGTCCGCGGGCGCTGGCGTCTCGATCGCGGTCGTGCGCCGCGTCTGCCAATAGCGCAAATCACGCCGGATCGCCTCCGCCTGTTCGGTATCGGCGTCGGCCAGTCTGGCGTCCAGGTCGGTTATCTGACGCTCGATCAATGCCTTGCCTGCTGCCGTCACCCAATTGGGGCCGGCTGGCAGGGGACGTTCGAACTTGGGTTCCAGATGCTCTTCGTCGCTCTCGCGGCGGAAGGCGACGCTCATCTCATCCTCTCCATCACTGTCCCACCATCGGACAGGCGGGGCTTAACCACCTTTGCCGCTGGTCCAAATCGTAAACGCGGCGTTAACGCCTTTGCTATGACCAGACGCCTCGTCCTCACCAACGAATCCGCCCGGCATCCTTTCCGTCGCGCGTTACCGCCGCCGAAGGTGGTCGATCCCCGCAAGAGCGACGACAGCGACTGGAAGCTGTTCCTGCTCAGCTTCGCCGCCTTCTTCACCTGCTTCTATACGTTCCTGTTCTGAACGCCGCGCGCCTGCCTCAGTCGCAGGCGAGATGCAGCCTCTGCGCGATCCATGCGGAGACGAGGCACATGGCGGCGACAAGGAACAGCATGTCGACCGCCTGAACGCCCGCGACGTTGATCCCGATCGCGGCGATCGAACCCAGCGTCATCGCGCCCGAGTTGACGACGTTGTTCGCCGCCACGGTGCGCGCGGTCTGGTCCTTCTCCACGGTCGTCGTCAGGAAGGCGTAGAGCGGCACGACGAACATTCCGCCCGTGGTCGCGATCGCGAGCAGGGTCAGCATGATCGGGATGGCGCGCGGTTGGGCGACGAATTGCGCCCAGTCGTAGAAATGGCCCGGCTCCGCAGGCGTCCAGCCGCGGCACAGGAACGAGAACAGGACGACGAACGCGCCCATCGCGATCACCGATACCGGCGAATAGCGCGCGCTGATCCGCCCCTTCAGCATCGTGTTGATGACCACGGAGCCGATCGCGACGCCAACCGAGAAGATCGCGATCGCACCGCTCGCCACGCGCTCGTCGGCGGTCAGCACGTTCTTCACCAGTGGCGGGAAGATGATGATGAGCACCGACCCGATCGTCCAGAAGAAGCTGATCGCGCAGATCGCCAGGAACAGCCGCGGGATGTGCATCGTCGTGCGGATCAGGCGGAACGAGGCGGTGAAGGGGTTGTAGTTGAGCTTCAGTCGCGGCCCTTCGCGCGGCGCGGGCGGCACCGCGCGGGCGGTAATCCAGCCGATGCCGGCAATGACGAGGACGAGGATCGCCGCGCCCTCGATCGGCACCCAGCCCGCCATGATCGTGCCCATCAGGATGGCGAGATACGTGCCCGCTTCGACGAGGCCGGTGCCGCCGAGGACGTCGTGCGCCTTCAGATGTTGCGGCAGGATGGCGTATTTGATCGGGCCGAAGAAGGTCGAATGGACGCCCAGGAACAGCACCGCGCCCAGCATCAGCCCGATGCCGACGTGCGGATAGCCCGCGCGGGCCACCATCAGGCCGCCCGCGCCGAGCAGCATGATGCCGATTTCCGCGGTCTTCACGATGCGGATGATGCGCGCCTTGTCGTGGCTGTCGGCGAGCTGACCCGCCAGCGCGGACAGCAGGAAGAAGGGCAGGATCGCGATGCCGGTGGCGACCGCGTTGAAGATCGTTTCCACCTTCGGATCGTTGAAGATCGCATAGGTCGCGAACAGCACCATCGACGTCTTGAACAGATTGTCGTTGAAGGCGCCCAGGAACTGCGTCGTGAAGAGGGGCAGGAAGCGGCGCTGCTTCAGCAACCCCAAAGCATTGATCATGCGGAACACGGCCTTCGATCGTGGCAGGATTGCGGCGGGCATAGCCCAGTGGCGGCGCGACGCCAACCGGGGTTGGGTGGGCGGGTGAGTGCCTTGTGTGGTCCGTCACCCCGGACTTGGTCCGGGGTCCACCGGGCCGCAAGGGCGAGACTGGAGCCTCTTGCCGTCTGCCTGGCCGCAGAGTGGACCCCGGACCAAGTCCGGGGTGACGGGCTGTGGAGGATGCGGACGCATTATCCTCATGAACCATTGCGTGGGCTTACCTCCGCCGCCGCAGCGGGTTAGGAGAGACCCACGATGCTGACCTTGCCCAATCTTCTGACGCTGTCGCGGATCGTCGCGGTGCCGTTGCTCGTCGCCTTTCTGTGGTGGCCGCGGTGGGAGGCGGGGTTCGCCATCGCCTTCACGCTCTACTGCCTGATGGGGATCACAGACTATTTCGACGGCTACCTTGCGCGCGCGCAAGGCGCGGTGTCGAAGCTGGGCGTCTTCCTCGATCCGATCGCGGACAAGATCATGGTCGCCGCGGTCATCCTGATGCTGGTGGGCACGCGGCACGACGACAGCGCGCTGATCACCGGCGTGCATCTGATTGCGGCGCTGATCATCCTGCTGCGCGAGATCGCCGTATCCGGGCTACGGGAGTTTCTAGCCGGGCTGCAGGTGTCGCTGCCGGTGTCGAAGCTCGCCAAGTGGAAGACGACGCTGCAACTCGTCGCCTTCGGCGCGCTGATCCTGGCGGGGGCTTTGCCGGCGCAGGTGTGGATCAAGGTCGCCGGTCTCGGCTGTTTGTGGGGCGCGGCGGCGCTGACGCTGGTGACGGGTTGGGATTACCTGCGCGTCGGCCTGAAGCACATGGACTGAGCGCGATGCGGATTGAGATGCTGTATTTCGCCTGGGTCCGGGAGGGCATGGGCCGGGCGAGCGAGACGGTGGACGCACCGGACACGCTGGCGAGCGTCGCCGATCTGGTCGATTGGCTGGCGGCGCGCGACGATGCGTCCGCCGCGGCGCTGACCGATCGCGCGCGGTTGCGGGCGGCGGTGGATCAGGCGTTCGTGACGGTCGACGCGCCGATCGCCGGCGCGCGCGAGGTGGCGCTGTTCCCTCCGGTGACGGGCGGATGATCCGTGTCCACGTCTCGCCCACGCCGATCGATCTGGCGGCGGAGATGGCCGGAGTCGAACGCGCGGATGGTGCCGGGGCGGTCGCGACCTTCACCGGCCTCGTGCGGAGCGACGATGGCGTGGGGACGCTGGAGCTAGAACATTATCCCGGCGCGACCGAGGCTGCGCTGACGCGGCTGGCGGAGGAGGCGACGGCGCGCTGGGCGCTGGGGGCGGCGACGATCGTCCACCGCGTCGGGCCGATGGCGCCGGGCGAGCGGATCGTGTTCGTGGCGGCGGCCGCGGCGCACCGGGGGGCTGCGCTGGAGGCGTGCGCCTATCTGATCGACCGGCTGAAGACCGATGCGCCGTTCTGGAAGCGCGAGACCCGCGGTGGCGAGGCGCGCTGGGTGGAGGCTCGCGAGAGTGACGCCGACGCGGCGGCGCGGTGGAGCGAGCGTTAGAGCCGCTCCGTCATTCCCGCGGGGGCGGGGATCCATCAGCTCCGACGTTTCGTCTTGAGTCGTGACGGTAGCGCGTCTGGATTCCCGCCTTCGTGGGAATGACGGAGTGGGTGGGCGCCGGAGATTTACGGCAGCCGCGGCACCAGCACGCCGTTGACGACGTGGATCACGCCGTTCGCCTGCGCGACATCCGCCGCCTCGACATAGCTGCGATTGCCGCTGGCGCTGGTCAGCGTGATGACGTCGCCGGTCATCGTCGCGGTCAGCGGCTGGCCGCCGAGCGTCGTCAGCGTCGCGCGGCCGCCGCCTGCTGCAATGCGCGCCTCCAGCTGCTCGGTGGTCATGGTGCCGGGGACGATATGGTAGCGCAGGAGTGCGACCAGCGTCGGCCGGTTCTCCGGCGCGAGCAGATCGCCTGCGATGCCCGGCGCCAGGCGGGTGAAGGCCATGTCGGTCGGCGCGAACAGCGTATAGGGGCCGTTGCCCGCCAGAAGCGGATCGAGTTCGGCGACCCGCAGCTCCCGCGCGAGCGTGGTGAGGCCGGGCGTCGTCGCGACCGACTGGGCGATCGTCGCTTCCGACTCCATCCGGCTGGGATCGACCGCCACCGGTGCCGGCGCGGAGACGACGGGCGGTGGCGCGACCACCGGCGCGGTGGCGGGCGGCACGCAGCCGGCAAGGCTGGCGAGCAGGACGGACGGGCCGAGCCGGCGGATCGATCGGGCGTAGGGTCGGGTCACGCGCACTCCTGTGTTTTTCGGCCCTCACCGGGCTTCGGCCAGCGCCTCGGCAAGCAGCTGGAAATCCTTTTCGCGTGGCGACGCGCGGCGCCAGACCAATGCGATACGCCGCACCGCATTGTCGGCGTCCAGCGGTTTGGCGACGATATTGGTGTGATCGAGGATGCCCGCCTTCAGCGCCATCTCGGGCAGCATCGTCATGCCCAGACCGTTATCGACCATCTGGACGATCGTGTGCAGCGAGGTGCCGAGCATCGTCGCTTCCGCGCGCAATTCCGGGCGATTGCACGCCGAGAGCGCATGGTCCTTCAGGCAATGCCCGTCCTCGAGCAGCAGCAGCCGCGTCTCGTCGATCAGCGCGGCAGGCACGGCGGGCGGGTCCGACGGCATGTCCTGCGGCTGATAGGCGACGAACAACCGATCGTCGAACAAAGGCTGGCTGGCGACGTCGCCGCAGGCAAAGGGCAGGGCAAGCAGCACGCAATCGGTGCGGCCGTTATGCAAGCCTTCGCACGCCGCGCCCGAAGGCTCTTCGCGCAGGAACAGCTTGAGGTCGGGATAGTCGCGACGCAGGCGGGGCAGGATGTGGGGCAGCATGAAGGGCGCGATCGTCGGGATCACGCTCATCCGCATCTCGCCCGACAGCGGCCGGCCGGCGGCGCGGGCGATGTCCCCCAATTCCTCCGCCTCGCGCAGCACGCGGCGCGCCTTGTCCGCGATCCGGTCGCCCAGCGGTGTAAAGCGGACGACGCGGCGGGTGCGTTCGACGAGGGTGACGCCGATCAGCGTTTCGAGCTCGCGCAGACCCGCCGACAGCGTGGACTGGGTGACGAAGCACGCTTCGGCCGCGCGGCCGAAATGGCCATGGTCCTTCAGCGCGACGAGATATTGCAGCTGTTTGAGCGTGGGGAGGTAGGTCGCCGCCATGGGCTGGCGAGATAGGGGGTGGGGCAGGGGGATGCCAGTCCTAAGTCTGGCGGGATGATTGGCGCGGCGGCTGCCCAACACCAACCGTCACCCCGGACTCGTTCCGGGGTCCACCGGGCGGCAAGGGGATGGCAAGAGGCTCCAGCCCTCCCCCGCGGCTCCGTGGACCCCGGAACGAGTCCGGGGTGACGGGTAGTGCTAGGCGATCGTTTCGCTCCGGGATTACTCCGCCGCTTCTTCCCAGTCGCGGGTTTCTTCCGCTGGAATGCGGATCAGGTGGTCGAATGCCGACAGCGCCGCCTTCGACCCTTCGCCCATTGCGATCACGATCTGCTTGTACGGCACGGTCGTCACGTCGCCCGCCGCGAAAATGCCGGACTGCGAAGTGTGGCCGCGGTGGTCGATCTCGATCTCGCCGCGCGGCGACAGCGCGATGGTTCCCGCCAGCCACTCGGTGTTGGGGACGAGGCCGATCTGAACGAAGATACCGGCGAGATCGACCCGATGTACCGCCTCGCTATTCCGGTCGCGGTAGGACAGAGCGACGACCTTGTCGCCATCGCCATGGACTTCGGTCGTCAGCGCAGAGGTGAGGACGGTGACGTTGGCGAGGCTGCGCAGCTTGCGCTGCAACACCGCGTCGGCGCGCAATTCGCTGTCATATTCGATCAGCGTGACGTGGGCGACGATGCCGGCGAGGTCGATCGCCGCTTCGACGCCCGAATTGCCGCCGCCGATCACCGCCACGCGCTTGCCCTTGAAGAGCGGGCCGTCGCAATGCGGGCAATAAGCGACACCCTTGTTGCGGTATTCCGCCTCGCCCGGCACGTTCATCGTACGCCAGCGCGCGCCGGTCGACAGGATGACGGTGCGCGCCTTGAGCGACGCGCCGTTTTCCAGCACGACTTCGTGCAGGCCATCGGCGCCCGCCGGCACCAGCTTTTCCGCGCGCTGCAGGTTCATGATGTCGACGTCATAGTCGCGCACGTGGCGTTCCAGCTCCGCGGCGAGCTTCGGACCTTCGGTGTGCGGCACCGAGATGAAATTCTCGATCCCCATCGTGTCGAGCACCTGCCCGCCGAAGCGTTCCGCCGCGATGCCGGTGCGGATGCCCTTGCGCGCGGTATAGATCGCCGCGGCGGCACCAGCGGGGCCGCCACCGACGACGAGGACATCGAACGGGTCCTTCGCCCCGATCTTTTCGGCCGCGCGCGCGGAGGCGCCGGTGTCGAGCTTCGCGACGATCTGTTCCAGCTCCATCCGGCCCTGGCCGAAGGGTTCGCCGTTCAGGAATACGGTCGGCACCGCCATCACCTTGCGGTTGGCGACCTCGTCCTGAAACAGCGCGCCGTCGATCGCGGTGTGCGTCACGCGCGGGTTGAGGACCGCCATCAGGTTCAGCGCCTGCACGACGTCGGGGCAATTGGCGCAGGACAGCGAGAAATAGGTTTCGAAATGATAGTCGCCGTCGAGCGCCACGACCTGCTCGATCAGGTCCTGCGCCGCCTTCGACGGGTGGCCACCGACCTGGAGCAGCGCGAGCACCAGCGAGGTGAATTCGTGGCCCATCGGCAGGCCGGCGAAGCGGACGCCGATGTCCGTGCCGGCGCGTCGGATCAGGAAGCTGGGGGTGCGGTCGTCATCGCCGGTGGTGACGCTGACCTTGTCCGACAGGCCGGCGATCTCGTCGAGCAGCTCGCGCATCTGGTGCGACTTGGCGTCCTGCCCCAGGCTCGCGACCAGCTCCACGGGGAAGCGGACGTGGACCAGATAGGCTTTGAGCTGCTGCGTCAGATTGGCGTCGAGCATGGCATTTTCCGTGGATTGTGATGGAGGATGGCGGGACGCCTCACGTCCTTAATTCCGCCATGACCTTCGTCGTCACCCCGGCCGGAGAGCCGGGGTCCCGCTGCTTCGACGATGGCGAGACGAAGCGGGACCCCGGATCAAGTCCGGGGTGACGGAGGTTGGGGGACGTAGGTGTCGCCCCCCTCAGACGAGTTAGATCTTGCCGACGAGGTCCAGGCTGGGGGCGAGCGTTTCTTCACCCTCTTCCCACTTCGCCGGGCAGACTTCGCCCGGATGCGCGGCGATGTACTGCGCGGCCTTGATCTTGCGCAGCAGTTCGGCGGCGTTGCGGCCGACGCCTTCCGACGTGACTTCGATCAGCTGGATCACGCCCTCGGGATCGATCACGAACGTGCCGCGATCGGCGAGGCCCTGGCCTTCGCGCAGGATTTCGAAGTTGTTGCTGATCGCGTGATTCTGGTCGCCCAGCATGTAATAGTTGATCTTGCCGATCGCGGGCGAGCTGTCATGCCACGCCTTGTGGCTGAAGTGGGTGTCGGTCGACACGCTGTACACCTCGACGCCCATCTTCTGGAGCGTGGGATATACGTCGGCGAGGTCTTCCAGCTCGGTCGGGCAGACGAACGTGAAGTCGGCCGGATAGAAGAAGAACACCGCCCAATTGCCGAGCACGTCGGTGTCGCTGACCGACACGAACTTGCCTTCCTTGTAGGCTTGCGTGGTGAAGGGCTTCAGCTTGCTGCCGATGAGGGCCATGGGTCGTCTCCGTTGAATGGTGTGGAGCCGATATAGGCGATCATGCTGCAATGCAAAATTGATCTGTTTGCGCCGCATGATCGATGTGATCGATTAGTACGAGAGCGCTGGCATTTTTCTACTGCAAGCGCGAGTGTATCACTTTGCAAGTGCGGAATAAATTGACCATGCGCTGGTGAGGGTCAGCAACCCGCCGACCAGCGCCATCAGGTGGCGGGTGGGGACGCGCTTGGCAAGAATGCCGCCGAACGGCGCCGCGACGATACCCCCGATGAGGATGCCGAGCGTGTGCAAGGTGAAGGCGGACCAGCCGAGCACGGAGAAAAAGGTGGCCGAGGCGGTGGCGGTGAGGAAAAACTCCGCCGTGTTGACCGTGCCGATCGTGTGGCGCGGCGTCGCGCCCTGAATCAGCAGGTTGGAGGTGACGACAGGTCCCCAGCCGCCGCCGCCCGCGGCATCGAGGAAGCCGCCGACCAAACCGAGCGGCGCGACGACGCGAGGTTTGCGCGGCTTGATCTCGCCCCCGACCGCGCGGAACAGCAGGTACAGGCCGATGCACGCGAGATAGGCCATGACGAACGGCTTGGCGACCGAGGCGTCGATCGTGCTGAGCAACGTCGCGCCGGCCACCGCGCCGATCATGCCGGGGATGACGAGCCGGCGGAACAGCTTCCAGTCGACGTTGCGGTGTACGACGTGGCTGACGCCCGACGCGGCGGTGGTGAAGGTTTCGACCGCATGGACGCTGGCGGAGGCGACCGCGGGCGGCACGCCCATCACCGTCACCAACAGGGTCGAGTTGATGACGCCGAACGCCATGCCGAGCGCGCCGTCGATGACCTGCGCCGCAAAGCCGATCGCGATGAACGGCAGCACCTGGGACCAGTCGATCGCAGTCAGAAAATCAGGCATCGCAGGCGGTAACTCCCGGCGCCCGGCAAAGACGCATTGGTCGCATCGTGCCCGCTATGGCCAATTCCCACAACAAAGCTGGGCTTTGCCGCCCCCAAGCCGCGGGGTCTCTGCCGACGGCTCTGCGGCGGAACCATGGAAATTACGCCGCCGAAGCGTTACATGCAGCGAATGACGAGCCGGAAGGGCAAGGGGAAGTAACGGATGTTCGGACGGCTGGCCGCCTATCTCGATTCAATCCGGGCGCGTGATCCGGCGCCGCATTCGCGCGCCGAGATCCTGCTGTATCCGGGCGTTTGGGCGCTGGGCCTGCACCGCGTCGCGCACGCGTTGTACCGGCGGCGGCTGTTCTTCCTGGCGCGGGCGGTCAATCACTTCGCGCGGGCATGGACCGCGATCGACATCCATCCGGGCGCGACGATCGGTCGCAACTTCTTCATCGACCATGGTTTCGTCGTGATCGGCGAGACGGCGGAGATCGGCGACGACGTCACCATCTATCAGTGCGTGACGCTGGGCGGGACCAGCCCCGACAATGGCGTCGCAGGGAAGCGCCACCCGACGCTGGCCGATGGCGTCATCATCGGATCGGGCGCGCAGGTGCTGGGACCCATCTTGGTCGGTCCGCGCGCGCGCGTCGGCGCTAATGCGGTGGTGACGCGCGACGTGCCGGCCGGCGCGGTGATGGTGGGCATCCCGGCGCGGCCGACGATGGTGGAGGGCGGTGCGGCCGAAGCGCCGTCGCGCTTCGTGCCCTATGGCACGCCGTGCAGAGAGATGTTCGACCCGGCGACGCAGAAGATCGAGATGATGCGCTGCGAGCTGGAATCGATGCGCAAGCGGCTGGACGCGCTGCTTGCCGAACGGGCGGACGACGTCGCGCCGCAGGCGGAGCGTGACAGAGCGTGATGGGCGGGGCCTGATGGGGATCGTCACGCCGTTTCCGCTGGGACGCGAGCCGGGACAGGTCGGGTTCGAACGCGTGGAGCTGAACCGCATTCTCGACCTGTACGGCCGCATGGTCGCGGCGGGGCATTGGAAAGACTATGCGATGGAACTGGGCAAGGATGCCGCGGTCTTCGCCGCCTTTCGCCGGACCGCCGAACGTCCCGAATTCCGTATCGAGAAACGCCCCGCGCTGCGTGCGCGGCAGGGCATGTGGGCGCTGATCGGCGAGCAGGGCATGGTCCTGAAGCGCGGCCAGGAGCTTGGTCCGGTACTGGCGCCGATCGAGCGGCGGTTGATGAAGCTGGTCGACTGACCGAGGGGCGAGGGCTCGCCTATCGATCGTCATCGCAGCGATGGTTCGGATATCCTTGTTATAGTGGGCAGCAGGAGCCGCGATACACCCCAGCCGTCGCTGGGGTGACCGCCGCTCGGATCAGAGGATGACGGGGAAGGCGGCGCCTCCCCCGGCTCCCTCAAGCGTATTGCACCGGTGGCAGTCGGCGGCGGAGCGATTGCGACAGCGCGGTCACCACGGCACGGCGCATCGGCTGCCAGAAGGCCGACAGGCATAGCAGCGCCGATCCGATGACGAAGGCGGTGAGCGCCGCGCCCAGTTCGATGGCGCCGGCGCTGCGGAACAGCGCGTAGAGCGCGGCCAGCACATAGGCGAGGCCCGACACCAAGAGCGCACGCCGGTCGACCGCCAGCGCGATGGCGGCGAAGCAGACGTAGAGCGCCAGCACCACCACGGCCATCCCTGCGCCGATATCGCCCCGGAACACGCCCAGCATCTGGAAGATCGAATGTGCGATCATCGGTGCAGCGGCGAGGTGTAGCCAGAAGGCGACGTCCGACCGACGCGTCTTGCGTTCGGTATCGCTCATGTCCCAACGCATCGCCGCGGCGAAGACGCCAAGGCCGCCGACCAGCAGCAGTGGCCACACCGCATCCTTCACGTCGGGGATGGCGGCGAGGATCAGGCCGATCGCGGTTGCGACCAATGCGGCCGCCCCGGCGGCGACGGTGATCGGCACCATGAAGCGGCGCCAGTGCAGCCACGCTGCGCCGGCGGTGGCCAGGCCAATGCCCGCGATCGCCAGCGCCCCCACGCGATCACTCAGGTTTGGCACGATAGCCTGCACGCCCTCGAACAGACCGCCAGCGACACCGCCGACGAAGGCGATCAACAGCAGGATGCTGGGCAGCGCCATCCGACGTTTGGCGGTGAAATATTCCGCGAGCACCCATGCCGTGCCCGCGACGAACACGCCACCGAGCGGACGGGCAAGCGAGGTGCCGATCTGCCCCACCGCGACGAGCAGCAGCACGATCGCGATCGAAACGAAGATGTCGTTGAAGCCGGTGAGCAGACGGAAATGCTCTTCGTCCACCGCCGGTGCTGCGTGCGCCGCGGCGATGTGCGCGCGCAGCGCCGCCGCGGCGTCGGCGGAGATCGCCCCCGCCGCCACCGCGCCATCGATGTCGCTTTCGCTATACATGGCGATCCTTCCCCAAGTTGCCGATCGGGGGAGGCTATCAGTAGTGTATTATTTGTTCAACACACTAATATCTTGGGTGTTTGGGCGCTTAGCGGACGAGGGGTCCCTAGCTCCGTCACCGCGACCTACGGGACGCAATGACGGTGGGGTTTCGGTGGGTGTGACGGGCGACTCGCCTGAGCGGTGATGTGCCGCGCCGTCACTCACGCGGGATCAGCGCTTGCCGACGCGGGCCTTGCGGGCGGCGTAGCGGGCGTCGCGGGCAGCCTTCATCTCCGCTTCCGTCGGGATGCGGGGCTTGGCCTTGGCGGCCGCTTCTTCGGCAGCGATGCGCGCGGCTTCGGCCGCGGCCTTCTTCTCGGCGATCGCCTGTTCGCGGGCGGCCTTCTTTTCGGCGCTCGCCTTGGCGCGCGCAGCTTCCTTGGCTTCAGCGGCGGCGATACGCTCGGCGAGGACCGCTTCGTCGACCTGCGGACGGTTGCGCAGCTTCTCGAGTGCGGCCTCCTTGGCCTTGGCGGACAGCGCGGCGCGCTCCTGGAACGTCTGGGGTTTGTAGGCGGCCATGTGGTGAACGGTATTCCTTATTGTCGGACTGACGGGTCGACGATGCGACCTCGGCGGCGTGCCGTTACAGCAAAACGTCGCATTCTCCAAAACGCTGCGTGTGGAACCGGCTCGCGGTGCGGCGGGCGAGCGTGTAGGGCGGCGCCTTTCGCCGCAACGAAGGACGCGATCGATGACTCCGCGCGAGCTATTGGGAACCGCCGAGGTGCCGGGCGGCGAGCCGCTGCGCCTGTTCCGCCGCGGTGGCGATTTCATGATCGTGCTGGAACGCAACGAGCTGATGAACAGCCGGATGAGCGGGTCGGAAGAGGCGCTCGCCGTCATGACGATCGAACGGCTGGCGTCTCACACCCCGCATCTGCTCATCGGCGGATACGGCATGGGATTTACATTGCGCGCGGCCTTGGCGGCATTGGGGCGGGATGCACGTGTGACCGTGGCCGAGCTGGTGCCGGAGATTATCGCCTGGGCGCGTGGGCCGATGGCGGACCTGACCGCGGGCGGGCTGGACGATCCCCGCGTGACGGTGCGGATGGGTGACGTCGCCGACGCGATCGGGGCGGCGACGTATGATGCGATCCTGCTCGACGTCGACAACGGGCCTGACGGGCTAGTGCGCGCCGAGAACAACCGGCTCTATTCGAACCGCGGGCTGGCGGCGGCGCGGGTCGCGCTGGCGCCGGGGGGCATATTGGCGGTGTGGTCTGCGGGGAAGGACGCGGCGTTCACCAAACGGCTGCGCGACGCCGGGTTCGAGGTGGACGAAGGGAGCGTCCGCGCGCGCAGCAACGGCAAGGGCGCGATGCATACGATCTGGTTCGCGCGGAAGCGGTAGGGCTGCCCCAAGGCCCGTCATCCCCGCGAAGGCGGGGATCCAGACACGCCACCGGTTCGGGCCGACTCGCGACGTCAGCGATTCTGGATTCCCGCCTGCGCGGGAATGACGGTGATGATGTGGGCCGTTACGCCGGCTCGCCGACGATCGTCTTCAGCTCCATGAAGTCGGCGATGCCGTATTTGCCGCCTTCGCGGCCGTTGCCCGATTGCTTGAAGCCGCCGAACGGCGTGCCGACCGGGCCGCTCCAGCCGTTGATCGTGACGAGGCCGGCGCGCAGGCGCGGCGCGACCTTGGCCGCTTCCGCCGGATCGCCGGAGATCGCCGCCGACAGGCCATATTCCGTGGCATTGGCCAGGCGCACGGCCTCGTCGCGGTCCGTGTAGCGCGTGATCGTCGCGACTGGGCCGAACGTTTCCTCGCGCGCGATGCGCATGTCGGGCGTCACGTCGGCGAAGACGGTCGGGCGGACATAATAGCCGGCGTTGCGACCATCGGGACGACCCGGGCCGCCGGTGACGAGCGTCGCGCCTTCGTCGATCGCCGACTGGATCAGCGCCTGGATCTTGTCGAACTGCGCCTTGTTGACGACCGGGCCGATATGCGCGCCCATCTCGGCAGGATCGCCCACGGGCACGGATTCGAAGATCGCCTTGGCGACCTGCGCCGCTTCCTCCGCCTGGCTGTCGTGGACGAGCAGGCGGGTGGGCGCGATGCAGCTTTGCCCCGAATTGGCGAGCACACCCTGTAGCGTCGGCGGCAAGACGCTGGCGAGGTCCGCGCCCTCCAGCACCAGATTGGGGGCCTTGCCGCCCAATTCCTGATGCACGCGCTTGACGGTCGCCGCCGCAGCCTGTGCCACCGCGATGCCGGCGCGCGTCGATCCGGTAAAGCTCACCATGTCGACGCCGGGGTGAGTCGACAGCGCCGCGCCGACTGTGGGGCCGTCGCCGTTGACGAGGTTGAAGACACCCGCGGGTACGCCCGCCTCGTGCAGGATTTCGGCGAGGATCATCGCACAGCTCGGCGCTTCCTCGGACGGCTTGAGAATCATCGTATTGCCGGCGGCGAGCGCGGGCGCGACCTTGGCGCAAATCTGGTTGAGCGGCCAGTTCCACGGCGTGATCATCGCGACGACGCCGATCGGTTCGTGGACGACGCGCGCCTTGCCGACCTGTTCGGAGAAGGTGAATTCGCGCAAGGCCTTCACCGTGCCCATCAGGTAACCGAGGCCCGCGGGCGCTTGTGCCGCCTGCGCGAAGCCGACCGGCGCGCCCATTTCCTGGCTGACCGCCTTGGCGAGATCGGGGATGCGGCTCTTGTACACCTCGATCACGCGGTCGAGCAGGTCGGCGCGTTCCTCCGGCGTGGTCTGCGAGAATGTCTCGAACGCGCGGGTCGCGGCGGCGACCGCCTTGTCGACGTCGGCCTGCGTGCCGAGCGTGATCGTCGTCACTGCCTGTTCGGTCGACGGATCGATGACGTCATAGGGGCGGCCACCCTCGCTCGCCACCCAGGCGCCGTCGATGTAGAAGGTGAGGGGATCAGTCATCGCATCGCTCTCCATCGGATTTGCATCGATAGTGCGATGCGCCGGGATCGGTTGCAACCCGAAACGCGTATCGCGGGTTGGGGCGGGGCACGAGAAGGACGGACGGCATATGAGCGAACGCGTCGCACGCATCACCCGCACCGGCGGGCCGGAGGTGATCGAATGGGTCGACGTCGACCTGCCGCCGCCCGGGCCGGGCGATGTGCGGATGCGCCACCATGCGGTCGGCCTGAACTATATCGACACCTATCATCGCAGCGGCGTCTATCCGGTCGACCTGCCGGCGGGGCTCGGCAGCGAGGCGGCGGGTGTGGTCGAGGCGGTGGGTGAGGGCGTCGACGGCCTGTCGGTGGGCGACCGGGTCGGCACGTTCGGGCCGTCGCGCGGCGCCTATGCCACGGCACGCAACGTCGCGGCGAAGCAGCTTTTCCGACTGCCCGACGATGTCGACGACCGCACCGCCGCCGCGATGCTGCTGAAGGGCTGTACGGTCGAGGCGCTGGTCGACCGCTGCGCCCGTGTGCAGCCGGGGCAGACGGTGCTGGTGTGGGCGGCTGCGGGCGGTGTCGGGCAGCTGATGACCGGCTGGCTGAAGGCGATCGGCGCGACGGTGATCGGTACGGCCGGCACGCAGGCGAAGGCGGAGCATGCGCGGGCGGCAGGTGCGGATCACGTCCTGCTCCACCGCGACGAGGATGTCGTGGCGCGCGTCAAGGACATGACTGATGGCGCGGGCGTCGCGGTGGTGTTCGACGGCGTCGGCATGGCGAGCTGGGAGCGGACGCTGGCCGTGACCGCGCGCCGCGGCCTGATCGTCAGTTACGGCAATGCCGGTGGCGCGGTGACGGGCGTCAACCTGGGCATGCTGGCGGCCAAGGGGTCGCTGTTCGTCACCCGTCCGACGCTGTTCGACTATTATGTCACGCCTGAGGAACGGCAGGCGGGGATCGAGCGGCTCTATGCGATGCTGCGATCGGGCGCGATCCGGCCAGAGATCGGTCAGACCTTTGCGCTGGAGGACGCGGCGGACGCGCACCGGGCGCTGGAAGCGGGCGAGACGCGGGGCAGCACGATCCTGACCGTTTGAGGCACCGGATCGCGGAGCGCAGAGAAAAGGGGCAGTCACCCTGTCGGGGTGGCGCAAGTCGTTCGACGGCATCGTGCTGTAAAGGCCGGGTAATGGTCGCACGCAATCGGATAGGCGAAGCAATAGGCGTCGTCAGCATGAACGGTTTGTCATTCTGACGTCTTGATCGTGCCATCGATCGTCGGGCATGGCGGGCGCCGGAGTGTCGCCAATGTCCCAGAATTCGGTTTTCTACGATGCCAGCGGTCGGCGTAAACGGCGGTTTACGCTGGCGGTCGTCGCGTTCGTCCTGTTGCTCGTGCTGTCGGTCGCGATGTTCGCGGTGTCGATCGGCGCGGTCCCGGTCGCGCCGCTGCTGCCCGTGGAGGTCGAACGGCCGCCGTTGCAGCGGATGGCGGCGCCGCACGGCGTGTTGCGGCGCGCGCGGCGCAGCATCGCTTATTACGAGAACAAGCTGTTCGGCACCGCGGCGCGCAAGCCCGCGGCATCGGGCAATCCGACGCTGGCCATCGCCTTCCACACGCCCTGGGACCCGTCGAGCGCCGCGAGCCTTCGCCGCCATGTCGAACAGCTCGACTGGGTAATCCCCGGCTGGGTGTCGGTGACGGGAGCCAACCACCAGATCACCGTGTTCCGCGACACCGCCGGCCGCACCATCCTGAACAAGGCGATCCACCGTCCGGTGGTGTTGCCGATGATCCAGAATGCGCTGAACGGCAATTGGGACGGCAAGGGCACCGCCGCGCTGATGGCCGATCCGAAGGCGCGCGCGGCCTTCCTGGACAAGCTCGTGCCCTGGCTCGCGAACAATCGCGCGGGTGGCGCCTTCTTCGACTTCGAAAATCTGCCCGCCAGTGCGCAGGCCAATTACCGCGCCTTCCTGGCCGATGCGCAGCGCCGCTTCGCCCCGCGCGGCTGGGTGGTCGCGATCGCGGCGCCGGTCGGCAATCCGGAATGGAACCTGCCCGCCTACGCCAAGGTCACCGACAAGATTTTCCTGATGGCGTATGACGAGCATG
This sequence comes from Sphingomonas melonis DAPP-PG 224, assembly GCF_000379045.1. Taxonomy (NCBI): domain Bacteria; kingdom Pseudomonadati; phylum Pseudomonadota; class Alphaproteobacteria; order Sphingomonadales; family Sphingomonadaceae; genus Sphingomonas; species Sphingomonas melonis. The sequence continues at coordinate 3,742,915 of NZ_KB900605.1, read as the reverse complement.
AAACCTCGGGCGAGCCGGGGCCGATCGCGTCGCAGCATTGGTTCGTCGAACAGGTCGCCAATGCCTCGCGCGGGATCCCGCCGCAGAAGCTGGTCGTGGCGATCGGCTCCTACGCCTACAATTGGTCGCCCGCCGGCAACGACGCGATGAGCGTCGAGGAAGCGTGGCAGGCCGCACGCGATTCGGGCACGGTCCCGACCTTCGATCCGGTCAGCGGCAACAGCAGCTTCGCCTATAAGGAAGGCGACGAGAGCCATGTCGTCTGGCTGCTCGATGCGGCGTCCGCCTATAACGAGATGACCTTCCTGCAGCGCGCGGGCATCGGCAGCATCGCGCTGTGGCGCCTGGGTGCCGAAGACCCCAGCGTGTGGAAGCTGTTCGGCCGCGATCATCGCACGCTGCCGCCGGCCAGTGTCATCGATACGATCCCCGCGGGCACCGACGTCGACATCGAAGGACCGGGCGAAATCCTAAAGGTGGCCGGCACGCCCGTCACCGGCCAGCGGTCGGTCGTCACCGGCCCCAATGGCGCGATTACCGACGTGCGCTTCGATCGCCTGCCGGCGCCGCTGGAGGTGGACCGTACCGGCTATCGCAAGAAGCTGCTCGCGCTGACCTTCGACGATGGACCGGACCCCAAGTGGACGCCGCAGATCCTCGACGTGCTGAAGCGCGAACATGCCCCGGGCACCTTCTTCATCGTCGGGGAGAATGCGCTGACGCAGCGGCCGTTGTTGCAGCGGATGATCATGGAAGGCCATGAGATCGGCAGCCACACCTATACCCACCCCAATCTCGCGACCTCGTCGCCGGGGCAGGTGCTGTTCGAGCTGAATGCCAACCAGCGCCTGTTCCAGGCCTTCACCGGCCGATCGCTGCGCCTGTTCCGCGCGCCCTATTTCGGTGATGCTGAGCCAAGCACCGCGGACGAATTGGGGCCGGTGCTCCAGGCGCAGAACCGTGGCTATGTCTCGGTCGGTCTGCACGTCGATCCGGACGACTGGAAGCGGCCGGGCGTGCAGGCGATCATCGACCGCACGATCGCGCGCGTCACGGATGGTCCCGCCAATTGCACCAACGATTCGCCCGTCGATTGCAGCCGCAATGTGATCCTGCTGCACGATGCCGGCGGCAATCGTGCCGAGACGGTCGCGGCGCTGCCGGTGATCATCGATCGGCTGCGGGCGATGGGCTATCACTTCGTGCCCGTCTCGACGCTCGCCGGCCTGTCGCGCAATGCGTCGATGCCGCCGATCAGCGCCAGCGATCAGCTCGCTGCGCGTGTCGACCTCGGGCTGTTCAGCGCCTTGGGCTTCATCGTCGTCGCGCTGCACTGGATGTTCGCGATCGCGATCACCGTCGGCATCCTGCGCGCGCTCGCGCTGTCGGCCCTGGCGCTGATCCAGGCGCGGCGCGAGGGACGTGAGGTGTTCCCCGCGATCGACCCGACGCGCTTCGTGACGGTGATGATCCCTGCGTACAACGAAGAACGCGTGATCGAACGCGCTGTCCGCGGCGTGCTCGCCTCCACCGATGTCGCGATCGAGGTGATCGTGATCGACGACGGGTCGAAGGACCGCACCTCCGCCGTCGTGGCGGAGGCGTTCGGCGACGATCCGCGCGTCCGCCTGCTGACGCTGGAGAATGGCGGCAAGGCGCGTGCGCTCAACACCGCACTGGCGCAGGCGAAGGGCGAGATCGTCATCGCGCTCGACGCCGACACGCAGTTCGAACCGACGACGATCGCGCGCCTCGCTCGCTGGTTCGACGATCCGAAGCTGGGCGCGGTCGCGGGCAATGCCAAAGTGGGCAACCGTGTGAACCTCGTCACCAAGTGGCAGGCGCTGGAGTATATCACTGCGCAGAACCTGGAACGTCGGGCGTTCGCGCGCCTCAATGCGATCACCGTGGTGCCGGGCGCGGTCGGCGCATGGCGGCTGGCCGCGATCCAGCAGGTCGGCGGCTATCCGCACGATACGCTGGCCGAGGACCAGGACCTCACCATCGCGATCCAGCGCGCGGGCTGGGCCGTCCGCTACGATCAATATGCAGTGGCGTGGACCGAGGCGCCCGAGACGTTCCGCGCGCTCGCCAAGCAGCGATTCCGCTGGGCGTTCGGCACGCTGCAATGCCTGTGGAAGCATCGCTCGGCGATCGGCAGCAGCCATCCGCGGGGGCTCGGCTGGGTCGGTCTGCCCCAGGCGATCGTGTTCCAGATCCTGCTCGCCGCGATCAGCCCGATCATCGACCTGGCGCTGCTGGTCAGCTTCGTCGTCACCTATCTCGACGTGCAGGCGCACGGCTGGGCGCAGACGAGCCACGACGTCTACACGATGCTGACCTTCTGGGCGGTGTTCACGACGATCGACCTGTTGGCGGCAACGGTCGCCTTCGCATTGGAACGGCGCGAGAAGTGGAGCCTGTTGTGGCTGCTGATCCCGCAGCGCGTCGGCTATCGCCAGATCATGTATTACGTCGTGCTGAAGGCGATCACGCAGGCGATGCGCGGACCGATGGTCGGCTGGGGCAAGCTGCAACGCACCGGCCGCGTGCAGGCGGGGTGAGGGAGCGCGCGCCGTGTTCCGAACACGCGTAAAGGTGTGTTGCATCGCGTCACGTGCCGAAGCGGACATGGCGACCGCCGCCGGGGCGGATGCATTGGGCCTGGTGGCGCGGATGCCATCAGGCCCCGGGCCGATCCCCGATGACCGGATCGCCGACATCACCGCGGCCGCCCTGCCGCCCGTCGCCACGTTCCTGCTGACGTCGGAAACCACGGCTGAGGCGATCGCGGAGCATGTTTTACGAACGCAGCCGACGACGGTGCAAATCGTATCGCACATCGATGCCGCGGAGTCCCGTGAGCTTGCGGAGCGGCTTCCCCACGTCCGTCGGGTACAGGTGATCCACGTCGAGGGGCGCGAGGCGCTCGACATGATCTCCCTGTATTCGCCGTATGTCCACGCATTCCTTCTCGATTCCGGCCGGCCGAATGCGGCGATTGCCGAATTGGGCGGCACGGGCAGGGCGCATGACTGGACGATCAGCGCCGAGTTCGTCCGCGCGAGCACGCGTCCGGTCTTTCTGGCCGGCGGCCTGTCCGCTAGCAACGTGGGCGAGGCGATCCGCCAGGTGAGGCCATATGGGCTCGACCTGTGCTCCGGCGTGCGGACGGACGGTCATCTCGACGCTGCCAAGCTCGACGCGTTCATGCATGCCGTGCGCGCGGCTGACATGGCGATGTCTCGATAGGCTGTCGTGCCGTGAGCCGGTAAACGTCGGCAGAATGGCATCGCCTTCCCGGCGCGCTAGGTTTACGAACGGTTGCACGCGTTTAGGGAGCCTGCATGATCCGTCCGTTGCTGTTTTTGGCGTCGCTGTTCGCTGCCGCTCCGGCGATCGCGCAGGCCAAGCCGCCACTGGTGCTGGCGGCGGCTAGTCTGCAGGAATCGATGACCGCCGCCGCCGACGCCTGGGCGAAGCGGGGCCATCCGCGGCCCGTCATCTCCTTCGCCGCATCGTCCGCTCTGGCGCGGCAGGTAGAGGCGGGGGGCGACGCTGACCTCTTCGTGTCGGCGGACCTGCAATGGATGGACGCGCTCGCCGCGAAGCGACTGATCGTGCCGGCAAGCCGCGTCACCTTCCTCGGCAACCAGCTGGTGGTCATCGCCGCGAAGGACAATCCGGTGCGCATCCCGGTGCGCCCACCCGCCGCGCTGGCGCGGGTATTGGGTGCGGGGCCGCTCGCCATGGCGGATGCACCGGTCCCGGCGGGCCAATATGGCGAGGCGGCGTTGAAATCGCTCGGCGTGTGGAGTGCGGTCGCGCCCAAGGTGGTGCGCGGCGACAGCGTCCGCGCGGCGCTGACATTGGTCGAACGCGGCGCAGCGCCGCTCGGGATCGTCTATGCCACCGATGCCAAGGCGTCGGCAAAGGTGCGGATCGCGGGCGTGTTTCCGGCGACTAGCCATCCGCCCGTCACCTATCCGATCGCGCGCCTCGCCCGATCGACGAACCCGGAAGGCGAGCGGTTCCGCCGCTTCCTGATCAGCGCGCCGGGCAAGGCGATCTTCCGCCGTTACGGGTTCCTGCCCCGCTGATGCTCTCGGCGGAAGAATGGGGGATCGTCGGGCTGAGCCTGCGCGTCGGCGGGGTGGCGGTGGCGGCGATGCTGCCGGTCGCCTTCGCGCTGGCGTGGGCTTTGGCGCGCGGGCGGTTTCCGGGCAAATTGCTGCTCGACGCGATCGTCCACCTGCCGCTGGTGGTGCCGCCGGTGGTGACGGGGTGGCTGCTGCTTATTGCCTTCGGTCCGAACGGCCCCGCCGGCGCGCTGCTCGAACATTGGTTTGGGGTCAGCGTGCTGTTTCGCTGGACCGGGGCGGCGATCGCGGCGGGGGTGATGGCGATGCCGCTGATGGTGCGCGCGATGCGGCTGTCGATCGAGGCGGTCGACCCGCGGCTGGAAAGCGCGGCGCGCACGCTGGGGGCGGGGCCTACCCGCGTGTTCTGGACGCTGACGCTGCCGCTCAGCCTGCCTGGCGTTCTGGCGGGCGCGGTGCTGGGTTTCGCGCGCTCGATCGGGGAGTTCGGCGCGACGATCACCTTCGTCTCCAACGTGCCGGGGCAGACGCAGACCCTGCCGCTCGCCATCTATTCGGCACTCCAGCAACCGGGGGCGGAGCCGAGCGTGTGGCGGCTGTCGGGGATCGCGGTGGCGCTGAGCCTGATCGCGCTGCTGGCGTCCGAATTGCTCACCCGGCGCGTGCGACGGGGGCTGCATGTCCTTTGAAGTGCGCGTCACCAAGACGCTGGGCGACACGCGCGTCGCGATCGATCTGGCGGTAGGCGAAGGGCTGACGGTGCTGTTCGGCCCCTCGGGCATCGGCAAGACCAGCGTGCTCAACATGGTCGCCGGCCTGCTGCGCCCCGATGCAGGCCGGATCGTGGTCGGCGACACGGTGGTGTTCGACGCGGTGGCCGGCATCGACCTGCCGCCCGAGCGGCGGCGGGCGGGCTATGTCTTTCAGGACCCGCGGTTGTTCCCGCACCGCCGGGTGCGCGCGAACCTGCTGTACGGGGCGAAGGACGAGAGCGCCCTCGACGCTACTGTCGCGATGCTGGGCATCGGCCATCTGCTGGGACGCTGGCCGGGCACGTTGTCGGGCGGCGAGGCGCGGCGGGTGGCGATCGGGCGGGCCCTGCTCAGCGATCCCGCCTTCCTGCTACTCGACGAACCCTTGTCGTCGCTCGACCGGGCGCGGCGGGGCGAGATCATGGACGCGATCCTGCGCGTCCGCGACGAGGTTCGCCTGCCGATCCTGATGGTGACGCACGACCCCGACGAAGCGGAGCGGCTGGGCACACGTATCGTCCGCTTCTGACCAATCTTTCACCGCAATTGCCTGCCAGACATTGGGGCGGTCTGGAGCATTGCGGCCGGGCTTTGGGGGGAGAAGCGGTCATGCACGACTCGCGTCTTGGCTGTCTGCGTGTGCTCGCTGGCGTTGCGATGTTGGCTCCGGGTGTCGCCGCAGCGCAGGCGGACGAGGGGAAGACGGGCGACATCGTCATCACCGGCAAGCGACCACGTGGGTCGGCGATCGGCGATGTGGAGCCGGTTGCTGTCCTCGACGCCGGGCAATTGCGGACGCTCGGCACCAATATCGACGATATCCTGCGTCAGTTGAAGCCGTTGACCACGTCGGCAAGCGGCGCGGATCCCGTGTTCCTGCTCAACGGGCGCCGCATCTCCGGCTATCAGGAGGTGCAGACGCTGCCGCCCGAGGCGATCGAGCGGACCGAAGTGCTGCCCGAAACGGAGGCGTCGCGCTTCGGCTTTCCGCCGACCGTAAGGCTGGTCAATTTCGTCACGAAGCCGCATTTCCGGGCGCTGGCCGTGGAGCAGAGCGCGTCGACCACGACCGATGGTGGTGGCAGCGCCGCGACGCTGTCGCTCAGTCCGACGCGGATCGATCGCGACCGGCGTTTCGTCGCGACGATCGAATATCTACACCAGGACGCGTTGCCCTATGCGCGGCGGCCGACCTTCGCCGATCCCGACAGCCTGTTCGATCCGACCGGCAACGTCACCGGGATCGGCGGGGCCAGCCTGTCGCCGACGCTCGACGCGCTGGCGGGGCAACGCGTGATGGCGGCGCCCGTGCCGCTCGATCCGGCCCGGCGTGGCCTATTGTCGGCCTATGCCGTGGCGGCGAACGTGCCGCGCCGGTTCGACATGGCGCCGTATGGAGCGCTGCAATCGAACGACGAGGTCAAGATCAACGCGACGCAGGCCGTACCGATCGGCAAGACGGTGACGGCATCGCTCAATCTGTCGATGGACGCCAAGGGCGGGTCGCGACCGGGTGGCCTCGCCACCGCGGTGCTGCGCGTGCCGGGTAGCAACCCGTATTCGCCCTTCGGCACCGACGTGCTGCTGTATCGCAATCTGCCGGAGGCCGGCGTCCTGCGCCAGTCGGGCGGGGGCCTGCAATTGCACGCGGGTGGTACGGTGCAGGGGAGCGTGAAGCGTTGGCTGTGGACCGTCACCGGCAATTACGACCGGGCGCTGACCCGCTTCATGCTCGACCAGGGCGTGGATCTGACACGCGTCCAGGCGGCGATCACGGCCGGCGCCGATCCGTTTCGCGGCTTTGCGGTGCAGGACGTCGCGACCCGGTTGACCAGCCGCAGCCGATCCGTCGCGGAGACGTTGTCGAGCAACGCGACGGCGACGGGACCCGTGGCGCGACTGCCGGCGGGGGAGGCGCGGATGACGCTGATCGCGGACTATGCCCGCACCGGTAGCAACGGCACCCTGGCTGGGAGCGACGGGACCGCACGGAGCCTGACGCGGTCGGTGCGGAGCGCGAGCGCCAACGTCGATCTGCCGATCGCATCGCGGGAGCGGGGCGTGCTGGGCGCGATCGGCACGCTGTCGGCCAATGCGACGCTGGGCGTATCGTCGGTGTCGGATTACGGGAGCCTGCTGTCGCGCTATCTGGGGCTGACCTGGACCCCCGTTTCGCCGGTGCAGGTCACCGCGTCGCTGAACGTGACGCAGAACGCGCCGGACATTGCGCAATTGACCCAGCCGGTCGTCACGATCACCAACGTCGCCTTCTTCGACTTCGCGACGGGCACCAATGCGCTCGTCACCCTGACGAGTGGCGGCAATGCCGATCTGGCGCCGGAGCGGCGGCGCGTCAGCACAGTGGGGGCAACGTGGAAGCCGATGAAGGCTCGCGAGTTACGGCTGGCGCTGAATTATATCGAGACGCGGATCGACGATCAGACGGTCAACATCGTCCGGGGAAGCCCCGCGCTGCTCGCGGCGTTTCCGGAGCGGTTTCGCCGCGATGCCGATGGCCAGTTGCTGACGGCGGACCTGCGGCCGATCAACGTCGCCTTCGAACGGGAGCGCAAGCTGGAGGGGCGGATCAACCTGTGGACGCCGCTGGGCGCTGCGCCCAAGCCGCCTGCCGCGCCGGCCGGCAGCACCGCCCCGCCGCCGCCGCAACGGCAACGGCCGTCGCTGTACAGCTTCGTTACCGCGACTCTGCGGCTGGACGATCAGGTGAGGTTGCGGCCGGGGCAGCCGGTGTTCGACGCGCTGGACGGCGATGGGGTGAGCAGCGTGCAGGAGCGGTCGCGGTTCGAGGCACAGGGGGCAATCGGCGGTTCGGTGGGGGCGGTGCAGGGCGGCATCTTCGGCCTGTGGAAGTCGACGACCCGGATCCGCAGCGATATTCCGAGCGCCGACCTGCGCTTTTCGCCGAGGATGTTCTTTTCGCTCTATTCGACGTTCGATGCCGCCAAGCTGGCGCCGAAGGCCGATTGGACGAAGCGGATGACGCTGCAATTCACGGTGCAGAACCTGTTCAACAACCGGGTGCAGGTTCGGGACCGTAGCGGGGCGACGCCCTATGCCTTCCAGCCGTCGTTTCTGGACTGGTATGGGCGGATCGCGAAGCTGTCGGTGCGTAAGTTATTCTGACGGCAACGAAAAAGGCGGTCCGATGCCGGGCCGCCTTTTCGTTTTTGGCTTCGGGCCGTGCCGTCACGGAGCAAGTCCGTGACGTCAGACGAAGGCAGCGATGCCGCCTTCGCTGGCCGCCGTGGCGAGTCTTTGGATTGCCGAAACAATCCAAAGCCGCCCGCGGATTAACGCTTCGAGAACTGGAAGCTGCGACGCGCCTTGGCGCGGCCGTACTTCTTACGCTCGACCGTACGGCTGTCGCGGGTCAGGAAGCCAGCGGCCTTGACCGGCGAGCGCAGGATCGGCTCGTACTTGGTCAGCGCCTGGCTGATGCCGTGCTTGACCGCACCGGCCTGGCCCGAGAGGCCACCGCCCTTGACGGTGCAGACGACGTCATACTGACCTTCGCGCTCGGTGATGCCGAACACCTGGTTGATGACGAGGCGCAGCGTCGGACGCGCGAAATAGACTTCCTGGTCACGACCGTTGATCGTGATCTTGCCCGAACCCGGCTTCAGCCAGACGCGTGCAACGGCGTCCTTACGACGGCCGGTCGCATAGGCGCGGCCGAACTTGTCGAGTTCCTGCTGACGCAGAGGCGTGGTCGGCTGGGTCTGCACCGGCGCGGCGGTTTCGCCCTCGGCACCATTGGCGGCACCGTTGGTCGCCGGAGCGGCGGCGGGAGCCTGGGCCGCCTGCTGGGTCAGCGAGGCGAGGTCGGAAAGGGACTGGCGATTGTCGGTCATTACGCGCCCACCTTGTTCTTGCGGTTCATGCCCGCGATATCGAGAACCTCAGGGTTCTGGGCTTCGTGCGGATGCTCCGAACCCTTGAAGATGCGCAGGTTGCGCATCTGCTCGCGGCCGAGCGGACCACGCGGGATCATACGCTCGACGGCCTTTTCGAGAACGCGCTCCGGGAAGCGGCCTTCGAGAACCTTGGCGGCGGTGATGCCCTTGATGCCGCCGGCATAGCCGGTGTGCTTGTAATAGACCTTCTTCGCCGCCTTGTTCGACGTGAAGCGGATCTTGTCGGCGTTGATGACGATCACATTGTCACCGCAGTCGACGTGCGGGGTGAACGACGTCTTGTGCTTGCCGCGCAGGATGTTGGCGATGATCGACGCGGTGCGGCCGACGACGAGGTCGGTGGCGTCGATGATGTGCCACTTCTTTTCCACCTCATGCGGCTTGGCCGACTTGGTGGTCTTCATGAGCGCCTTCATGGGCGAGACCTTTCGGTTTGAAACGAGACACGCCGCCTGTTTCCAAGCGGCGTGGTTGAGCGTGCCAATGCGGGAGGGTCCCGCGAAAGTCAAGCAAACAGCGGGTTTGCTGACGGGTAAAATAATACCACAGGCCGACGTTGGTCAGGCGAAGCGGCGGTCGCGGCCCCCGATTGCATGCGCGGCAAAGACGGTGGCGATCAGCAGCAGCGCGGCATTGCCCTGATGCGCGACGGCGATGTCGATCTGCACGCCGCTCATCAGTGTGGCGATGCCGAGTACGATCTGCAGCGTCACGAGCAGCACGACCCACAGCCCCGCCTTCGAGCCGCTGCGCGTCGCACGGATCGCGAGCCAGACAAGCGCGGCGGCGGTGGCGAACGCCCACCAGCGGTGGAAGAACTGGACGACGACGGGATTGTCGACCGCATTGCGCCACGCGGGATCGACCATGGGCACGCCCGCGGGGAACAGCGCGTCGCCCATCAGCGGCCAGCTGGCGAAGGCATAGCCGGCATCGAGGCCGGCGGTGAACGCGCCATAGACGAGCTGGACGACCAGCGCCGCCAGCGCGAGCACCGCGGTGCGCGTCAGTCGCGCGGGCGGGGCCGAGGGATCGCGGTGCAGCGCCATCAGGTCGAGCGCGGTCCAGACGATGCCGGCGAGGATGGTCAGCGCGGTGAGCAGATGGACGGCGAGGCGGATATGGCTGACGTCGGTACGGACCGACAGGCCCGAGGCGACCATCCACCAGCCGATAGCCCCCTGGAAACCACCGAGCGCCAGCAGCGCGCCGAGGCGCCAGCCATAGCCTGCCGGAATCTGGCGCCGCACCGCGAACCACAGCAGCGGCAGCGCGAAGGCCATGCCGATCAGCCGGCCCCACAGACGGTGCAGATATTCCCAGAAGAAGATGTGCTTGAACCCGGCGAGCGTCATATCACGGTTGAACGCCTGATATTCCGGGATGCGTTTGTAATTGTCGAATTCGGCCTGCCACTGCGCCTGGTTCAGCGGCGGGATGGTGCCGCTGATCGGTTTCCATTGCGTGATGGACAGGCCGGATTCGGTCAGGCGGGTGATGCCGCCGATCACGACCATCGCGACGATCAGGCCGGCGACGACGAACAGCCATCGCGCCACGCTGCGAGGGCGGGCACGGGAAAGGAAAGCGGCGCTGGGTTGAAGCATGTCGAGGCTCATACGCCTGTTCCCGACCGCCGACCAGCGGCGTCGAAACCGCCAAAACGAGCGTGGAAGTGGACGAAGTGGACGATACGGTGTGTCCCGAAGCCCTCCCATGCGACGGGGCGGATCGACCGGAGCGGCGAGGGACGTCCTACGACGGAACAGGATGCCGGCAACGAATCGCGCCGGACCGAATCAGTCATATGCCGACTGTTCACGCTTTTGCCCAAATAGGACAGCGATATTTTGCGTCCATATAGAGCATGCACCTTCCCGTAACCAAATCGCGATAGACCATGTCCAGGATTGGGCGGGAGTTTTCGATGTTTAACGTGACGGTAGACATCGAACGCGGCTGTTTCGAAAGTACAATCTTCGGCTTTTGGACGCTCGAGACCATCAGCGACTTCCATCGCGCAGTCACCGAGGCGGGGCGCCGTATCCAGGCGACCGGGCGGGCGCCGATTAGCCTGTGCGATTACACCGGTGCGATGACGCAGAGCCAGGAGGTCATCGCGGCGTTGACCAAGATCATGGAGAACCCGATCGTCCGATCGCGGCGGGTCGCCATGTACACGGGTGACGTCATGCCGCGGATGCAGGCGGTCCGCGCGACGCGCAACCGCCCGGAGTTCCGGTTCTTCACCGACAAGGACGAGGCGCGGGCCTGGCTGTTTGCGGAAGAGGGTGACGTGTCGTCGCAACCGGTTGCGGCATAGGTGGGACGGGGGCGGGGGGCTGACACGGGTCATGACGCGCGGATCGATCGGCACGTGCTGATCGGCGTAGGAGCGGTACTATAATTCCTCCCCCGCCAGGGGGAGGTGGCGCCGCCGAAGGCGGTGACGGAGGGGGCGGATAGGAACGTCTCCGCCAACTGGGCGCCACCCTGACCTCCCCCTCCGTCATGCCTGCGGCATGCCACCTCCCCCTGGCGGGGGAGGAATGAAGGACGGCATCGCGTGTCGTTTGCGCGGGTTCGATGACCCGCGCCCCACCGCCGACTGGACAATGCCTCCAACCGCGCCTAGCGGATGATATATTATATCATGGAGGTGACGATGCACGACGACGTGCAAGTGCCGGGCGCGCTGGCGTTCGGGACGACGGGGGCGGCACGGTGATGCTGGTCCCGTATCTACTGGGGATCGCCGCCGCCGGATCGACCTATGCCGGCGGGCGGCTCGCCATGCAGTTCGGGCGGCGGCGGGACTTGTTGTTCGGGCTGACCGGCGGGATGGTGGTGGGGCTGGCGTTGCTCGACCTGTTGCCCGAAGCGGTGGAGGGCGGCGGGAGTGCGAGCGAATGGGTGTTTGGCGCGGTCGCGATCGGCATGGCGCTATATATCCTGCTCCACCGATTGCCCGGAGGGGCGATGGTCGGGCGCGTCAGCCTGGCGCTGCACAGTCTGATGGATGGCTTGGGCATCGGCTTTGCCTTTCAGGTATCGCAGTCGACCGGCTGGCTGGTGGCGGCGGCCGTGCTGGCGCACGACATGGCGGACGGCGCCAATATGATCGGGATATCGTCCACCGCGTGCCGGCCGGAGCGGGCGCACCGCTGGCTGATCGCCAATGCCGCCGCGCCGCTGGCGGGCGTCGCGATCGGGCAGGCGATCCGCATCGACGCGCATCACCTGTCGTTGCTGCTCGCGCTGTTCGCCGGTGGCTTTCTGTACATCGGCGCGTCCGAATTGCTGCCGCGCAGCCGCGGCGGCGCGCGTGGCTATGGCGCGGGGCTGGCGAGCATGGCGGGGATCGGCGTGATGGCCTGCGTTACCTATGCGGCGGGGTGACGCCGCCGTGTGGCTTCATCGCCGGTACAGCCGGGGCGGATAGCATCGCGCCATATCACGGGAAGGACGATGGCATGACGATTCCGGTTGGACGCGGGTGGGCCTTGACGCTGCTGATGGCGGCCGCATGCGTGCCCGCGCCGCTATTGGCCCGGCCGTTGGCGAACGGCGCGTCCGGTCCGTCGACGTTCATCGTGTCGTGCGACTGCGCGACGTCCGCGAAGCGGGCGAGGGTGCAGCGCAGGATCGAGCGCGCGGGCGGCAGGATCCTCTATTCCTATGCGACCATCGGCGGATTTGCGGTGACGGCCCGACGCCCCCGGGACGGCGCGGCGTTGCGGCGAAGGTTGGCGCATATTCCGGGAATCCAGTCGGTACAGCCCGATAGCGTGATCCGGCTCGCCCGGCCCGGCGCGCCGCAGTGACGGCGTCGCCTGTTGCCGTAAAATTCGGAGATGTAATGTTGTAACGCAGCGCGGCTGCGCCTAGATGGTCGGCTCGGATGGACCATAGGACTCACTCCCATACGACCTCGGTCGTGCGCAGCTTCGGCTGGGCGGGGCTCGATCGCGCGGCGATCGCGTTGTCGGGGCTGTGCGTCGTCCATTGCATCGCGAGTGCGGTGCTGCTCGCCATGCTGTCCGCGGCGGGCGGGCTGCTGCTTAACCCGCTGTTCCACGAGATCGGTCTCAGCATCGCGATCCTGCTCGGCGCGGTGGCGCTGGGGCGGGGGGTGATGGAGCATGGCTATATCATGCCCGCCGCAATGGGATCGTTCGGTCTGGGGATCATGGCGGGCGCGATGAGCCTGCCGCATGAGGGCGGCCATGGCGCGGAAACGCTCTGGACCGTGATCGGCGTCGGCCTGCTCGCCTTCGGGCACGACCTGAACCGCCGCGCCGGGCACTGACGCCGCTTGCCGCGGGGGCGAGCGCACCTTATTTCAGCAGCATGGCCAGCCACGCGCATCACGATCACCACGAGCCGCAAGGCGACGACCTGATGAAGGCCGCGCAGACGACGCTGGAAAAAGCGGGCGAGCAATGGACGCCGATGCGGGCCAGCGTGTTCGCGGCGCTGGCGGCGTTCGACAAGCCGGCCAGCGCCTATGACATCGCCGATGCATTGTCGCAGCGTGAGGGGCGGCGGGTGGCCGCCAACAGCATCTATCGCATCCTCGACGTGTTCGTCGCCGCGAACCTGTCGCGAAAGGTCGAAAGCTCCAACGCTTACGTCGCCAACGCGCATCCCGATTGCCTGCACGACTGCATCTTTCTGGTGTGCGATTCCTGTGGACGAACCGTGCATCTGGACGATGACAGCGTCACCCGCGGAGTGCGATCTGCCGCGCAAGCTGCTGGATTCACACCGGTTCGTCCCGTGATCGAGGTGCGGGGGCGCTGCGCCGACTGCGACTGACGCCGGTTCGCGCTGCCAATCGACAGCCGATGGCGAAGCGCGTAGACGGGTGGGATGGCCGAACTCCCTGAGACTCCGCTGCTCGATACCGTCAACACCCCGGAAGAGCTGCGAAAATTGAAGCCCGAGCAGCTGCGCCAACTGGCGGACGAGCTGCGGCAGGAGACGATCTCCGCCGTCGGGACGACCGGTGGCCACCTCGGCTCCGGACTGGGCGTGGTCGAGCTGACCACCGCGATCCACTATGTTTTCGATACGCCGCGCGACCGGCTGGTCTGGGACGTCGGGCATCAATGCTATCCGCACAAGATCCTGACCGGGCGCCGCGACCGCATCCGCACGCTGCGCCAGGGTGGCGGCCTCAGCGGCTTCACCAAGCGGAGCGAGAGCGAATACGATCCGTTCGGCGCGGCGCATTCGTCGACCTCGATCTCGGCGGCGCTGGGCTTTGCGGTGGCGAACAAGCTCGCCGGCACGCCCGGGCGTGGCATCGCGGTGATCGGCGACGGGTCGATGTCCGCCGGTATGGCCTATGAGGCGATGAACAACGCCGAACAGGCGGGCAACCGCCTGGTCGTGATCCTGAACGACAATGACATGTCGATCGCGCCGCCGGTGGGCGGGCTGTCGGCGTATCTGTCGCGCATCGTGTCGAGCCGCGAATTCTTAGGCGTGCGCGACATCCTGAAGCGCTTCGCCCGCCGCCTGCCGCGGCCGTTCCATCACGCGGCGCGCAAGACCGACGAATTCGCCCGCGGCATGACGATGGGCGGCACGCTGTTCGAGGAGCTGGGCTTCTATTACGTCGGGCCGATCGACGGGCACAACCTCGACCATCTGATCCCGGTGCTCGAGAACGTCCGCGATGCCGAGGAAGGGCCGATCCTGGTCCATGTCGTGACCAAGAAGGGCAAGGGCTATGCCCCCGCCGAGGCCGCGGCGGACAAATATCACGGTGTGCAGAAGTTCGACGTCATCACCGGTGCGCAGGCCAAGGCGCCTCCCGGGCCGCCGCAATATCAGAACGTGTTCGGCGACCAGCTGGTCAAGGAAGGGCAGCGCGATCCGACGATCGTCGCGATCACCGCGGCGATGCCGTCGGGCACCGGCGTCGATCGCTTCGCCAAAGCGTTTCCGGATCGCGCGTTCGACGTGGGGATCGCGGAACAGCATGCCGTTACCTTCGCGGCGGGGCTCGCGGCGCAAGGGATGCGGCCGTTCTGCGCGATCTATTCGACCTTCCTGCAACGCGCCTACGACCAGGTGGTGCATGACGTGGCGATCCAGAATTTGCCGGTGCGCTTCGCGATCGATCGCGCGGGGCTGGTCGGTGCCGATGGCGCGACACATGCCGGATCGTTCGACGTCACCTATCTGGCGACTTTGCCCAATTTCGTCGTGATGGCGGCAGCGGACGAGGCGGAGCTGGTGCATATGACGCACACCGCGGCGCTGCACGACAGCGGGCCGATCGCGGTGCGCTATCCGCGTGGGGCCGGCGTCGGCGTCGACCTTCCGCAAGTGCCGGAGCGGCTGGAAATCGGCAAGGGCCGCGTCGTGCGCGAGGGCAAGACGGTCGCGATCCTGTCGCTCGGCACCCGGCTGGAGGAGGCGCTGAAGGCGGCCGACACGCTGGAGGCGAAGGGACTGTCGACCACGGTCGCCGACCTGCGCTTCGCCAAGCCGCTGGACGAGGCGCTGATCCGCCGCCTGCTCACCGCGCACGAGGTCGCGGTGACGATCGAGGAGAATGCGGTCGGCGGCTTCGGCGCGCATGTGCTGACGCTGGCGAGCGACGAGGGGCTGATCGACGGCGGGCTGAAGCTGCGCACGATGCGCCTGCCCGACACGTTCCAGGATCAGGACAAGCCCGAGAAGCAATATGCCGAGGCGGGGCTGGATGCCGACCATATCGTCAGCACGGTGCTGACCGCGCTGCGCCACAATAGCACGGGCGTGCATGAGGGCGCGCGCGCGTGAGCGGACCGCTGAAGGCCGCGATCATCATCGGCCTGGCGGTCGTGGTGCTGATCGCGGTCAACGTGCGCATGTACCGCGCGATGAAGGCGGCGACGGCGAAGGGCCGGGCGCTGGAAGCGGACCCGCGCGAGGACCGCTGTGTCTGAGGCGGGCCGCTTCGCCTCATTGACGGAGGCGGAGCGGCAGATTCTGGCGCTGCTGGCGGCGGGGCATACCGCCAAGACGGCCGCGGCGGCGCTGGGCCTCAGCGTCCATGGGGTTAACGAGCGGCTGCGCGAGGCGCGGCGCAAGACGGGTGCGGGCAGCAGCCGCGATCTCGCCCGCGCGCTGGTCGCCCAAGAAAATTGTGACGCAAAAATCGGGGTGGCCCCCGCCGTTGCCGTGCGGCCAGAGGCCGTGCCGGACCTGCCGCAACGTGCGGCGGGCACGACACGGAAAGGGGTGCGTCCGATGGTATTGGGACTCGGCATGGCGGCGGCAGTGCTGCTGGGCGGCATCGGCTGGCAGCAGGAGCGGGGGCAGGCGCCCGATCCGTTGCTCGGCTCTCTGGTGGTGGACAAGCCCCATGACGCGGCGGCGTTGCATGCGCGGGTGCGCCGGGAAGCGCGTGACGCCGGCTGGGCCGCGCCGGCGGAAACGCGGCTGATGAACCGGTTCGGCAGGGTCGACGGGATCAACAGCCTGCGCGTCCTGTGCGCGACGGATCTGTGCGAGGTGGCCGGGCGGATCGCACCGGGCGGCACCGCCAATGCGGCGTTGCTGGAGGTGCAGCAGGTCGCCCTTTTCGGCGTGCGGACGCTGGGATTTTCCAGCGAATCGAGCTTTTCGGTGGGTGGGGACGACACGGGGCAGGGGGCTGCGTTCGTCGCCTATCTCTACCGGCGCGCCGCCGACGTGCCCTATGTAGTGACGACGACGCCGGCGATGCACGCGACGATCCCGCCGGGGCCGTTCACGCTCGGCGTCACCTTCGATCGACCGATGCAGCCGGGGGACCTTTCGTTCGCGACGTCCGACCGCGGCGCCTATCCCGAATGCGACGGCACGCCGCGCCGGTCGGCGGATGGGCGCAGCTTTACGATGCAATGTACCGCGGTGGCCGGACAGGCCTATGCGGTGGGCTTCAACAGCGCACACTATCGCAACTTCAAGAGCCTGGACGGGGTGCCGGCGGAGCCATCGCTACTGACGTTCGACGCGAAGCGCTGACGGCGGAGGCCCACGGCCGGCCGCTCGCACGGCGGCCGGTTTCGTGGTATGCGACGTGCCATGAAGCTCGAGAAGACCGCCGATGGTTATGTGGTGCAGGTGCCCGACGATGTCGTCGCGGCGCTGGGGTTGCATGAGGGCGACCAGGTAAAGGTCGCCAAATCCAACGTCATCTCCTTGGAGGTGTCTGATGAGGATCGTAATTCGGCGATCGATCGCATGAAGGCCCTGGCAAGGCCTTTGCCCCCCGATTACAAATTTGACCGTGACGAAGCCAACGCGCGCTGATGGTCGCGTTCTTCGACTCGAATATACTCGTTTATGCCTTCGGTAATGAGCCCCGCACGGCGACGTCTTACAAGCTGCTACAATAGGGCGGGGCCGTCAGTACGCAGTCGTTGAACGAACTGGCCAACGTTCTACGCAAGAAGCTCAAATGGGAATGGCCCCGGATCCGTGAGGCAATCGAGACGGTCACGGATCGGTGTTCCACTTTGGTAATCCTCGATCTCGACCTCCACCACCTCGGCCTGCGCCTCGCCGAACGCTATCGCCTGTCGGTCTACGATGCGATGATCGCCGCGGCGGCGCTGACGGCGGAGTGCGATACGCTCTATTCCGAGGATATGCACGACGGGCTCGTCATCGACGGGCGCGTTCGGATCGTGAATCCGTTTGCGCCCGTCGCGGGATAGCTATCGGCCGAGATAGTGCGTCTGCGCGGCGTCGGTCGCGTTGATCGCCAGGATCGAGCGGGCATCGCCGGGGGAGCGGGCATGGCCGTGCCCATCGGTGCCGGCGGCGATCACGCGGTCGAGCAGTTCCTGTCCTTCGCGCCACCAGCCGACCCCGCTGGCGGCATTGAGGTGACCCTGGGGCCCGGCATCGACGAAATGACTGCCCCATTGCGCCGCGAGGCTGTGCGCGCGGTCGATGGTGATCCAGGGATCGTCGCTCGACGCGACGACGATCGACGGGAAGGGCAAGGGCGTCTTCGGTGTCGGCGCGAAGCCGCGCAATTCGTCGGGCGCGTTCGGGCGGTCGACGTCCGCAGGCGCGACGAGCAGCGCGCCGGCCACCGGCCAGCCATAGGGTTGCGGCGACAGTTCCGCCCACCACGCCACCGCAAGGCAGCCGAGGCTGTGCGCGGCGAGGATCACGGGGGCTTCGGCGCGGGCGATCGCCTGGTCGAGCTTCGTCACCCAAGCGTTGCGGTGCGGCGTATGCCACATGCCGAGTTCGACACGGACGGTGTCGGGCCGCGCCTCCTCCCACAAGGTCTGCCAGTGCGAAGGCCCGGAGCCGCCGAGGCCGGGCACGGTCAGGATGGTCGGCAAGGTCGCGTCGTAATGGGAAAATCCGGTCATGCTGCATCTCCCTCCAGTGGGGGACAGCGGGGCCGGCCGGCGTATCGGGACACGCCGTACGGTCATGCTTCCCGACAGGCAAGGTAATCCTACTATTCCTATAGGCAATAGAGTCGCGGCTGATGGAGGGCGGGATGCGACGGGTGGAGCGGGAGGGGGCTCCGCGTGCCCTGGGGGCCGTCATTCCCGCGTAGGCGGGAATCCATAACCTCTGACATTCGCGATGGAATCGGGACGGTAGCGCGTCTGGATTCCCGCCTTCGCGGGAATGACGGGTGGTGTCGGGGTGGGCGACTACCCAGGAATGACGGGCGGGCGGGCGGGCGGGTAGGGTGGGGGGCGCGAGACTGCCTCGCACAGCAGGGGGCGTGACGCCGGGCGGTGCCCTCGCTACGGAGCCCTGATGGCGAAAATCCGTGCCGACCAGTTGCTCGTAGACCGCGGGCTCGCCGAATCGAAGACGCGGGCGCAGGCGCTGATCATGGCCGGCCTCGTGTTTTCGGACACGCGCAAGATCGACAAGCCGGGGCAGGCGCTGCCCGACGACGCGCCGCTCGACGTGCGCGGACGCGATCATCCCTGGGTGTCGCGCGGCGGGATCAAGCTGGCGCACGGCCTGGATCATGTCGGGTGGGACGTGACCGACGCGGTGGCGATCGACGTGGGATCGTCGACGGGCGGCTTCACCGACGTGCTGCTGACCCGTGGCGCGGCGCGCGTCTATGCGGTCGACAGCGGCACCAACCAGCTCGCGTGGAAGCTGCGCCAGGACCCGCGGGTGATCGTTCACGAACAGACCAGCGCGCGCATCTTGACCGACGCGCATATTCCCGAGCCCGTTGACCTGATCGTGTGCGACGCGAGCTTCATCGGCCTGTCGAAGGTGCTGGAACGGCCGATGACCTTCGCGCGGGAAGGCGCGCGCCTGCTGGCCCTCATCAAGCCCCAGTTCGAGGCGGGGCGCGAGGAGGTGGGCAAGGGCGGCGTGGTGCGCGATTCCGCCGTGCATGCGCGGGTGTGCGACGACGTGGTCGCCTGGCTGCAGGCGAGCGGCTGGAGCGTCGCGGGCGTCACCGAAAGCCCGATCACCGGGCCCGAAGGCAATATCGAATTTCTGGTCGCGGCATCCCGAAACGGGCCATGACGGAACGATAATCGTAACGGACGCTTTACGAACGGGCCGTCACGCGACAAGGGGCGCGAAAGGCATGCGGAGGAAGCGTCGGTGAGCGGGATTGCGTCCAAGGGTCAGCTGCGAATGTCGTTCCTGCGCTGGGCGATCGTGACCGTGCCGCTGATCCTGCTGCTGGGCTTCGCCTCGGGTCGTGCCGTGCCGGCGGGGTCGGAGAACAGCTGGTACGTCGCGCTGCAAAAGCCCGCGCTGACGCCGCCGGGATGGGTGTTTCCCGTCGCCTGGACGTCGCTGTACATCCTGCTGGGCCTGGCGGTCGCGCTGATCCTGCATGCGCGCGGCGCGCGCGGGCGGGGGCTGGCGCTGGCGGTGTTCGCGGTGCAGTTCGCCCTCAACCTCGCCTGGACGCCGCTGTTCTTCGGCGCGCATCGTATCGGCGCGGCGCTCGTCGTGATCGTTGCGATGCTGCTGCTGTCGATCGTCACAACGGTGTTGTTCGGGCGGATTCGTACCGCTGCGGCGTGGCTGATGGTGCCCTATATGGTGTGGATCAGCTTTGCGGGCGTGCTGACCTGGCGGATCGGCCAGCTCAACCCCGGTGCGGAAACCCTTGTGCCGGGCGCACACACGTCCCAGATGCTGTGACGATACGCACGCTTATGTGCCGGGAACCGAAGATATGCAGTCCGACAACCGCCTGTTCGATGATTTCGTGAAGCTGATGAACGGCGCCGCCGGTACGCTGGCCGGCGTGGGGCGCGAGGCGGAATCGGGGGCGCGCGCCCGGATGCGCGAATGGATCGGCGGGCTCGATTTCGTCAGCCGTGACGAGTTCGAGGTGGTGAAGGCGATGGCCGTCGCCGCCCGAGACGAGAATGACGCGCTGAAGGCCCGGATCGAAGCGCTGGAGGCGAAGCTTGCCACCAGTGCGGCGCCGGTTGCCTGATTGGGGCGCCTGACCCACTTTTCCACAGCTTTATCGACAGGCTTGTCCACGACGGGGTTGCATGGGGCTTTTTGCCTCGGCAGCCTCGTCGTGCGATAAGGGGCACGATAATGCTCGATTCCGCCGAACACGACACCGATCCCGCCGCTCCCATCGACATGCTCGAGGCTTATTACGCCGCGCATGGCTGGGAGCATGAGCGGCATGACGACGAGATCGTCGCGACGGTCAAGGGCAGCTGGACCACCTACGAATTGCGCGCGCTGTGGCGTGAGGACGACAGCGTCCTGCAATTCCTCGCCTTCCCTGACATCAAGGTGACTGACGATCGCCGTGGCGGCGTCTATGAGGCGATCGGGCTGGTCAACGAACAATTGTGGATCGGCCATTTCGAGCTTTGGTCGTCCTCTGGCGTCTTGCTCTATCGGCATGCGGCGATGATCGACGGCGAGGACGAGGGCACGATGTCGCTGGGTGCGGCCGAGCTGCTGGTCGAATCGGCGATCGAGGAGTGCGAGCGCTTCTACCCGGTGTTCCAGTTCGTCCTGTGGGGCGGCAAGACCCCGCGCGAGGCGCTGGCCGCTGCGTTGATCGAGACGCAGGGCGAGGCCTGAGGCGGTGAAGCTGCTGATGATCGGCGCCGGCAACATGGGCGGTGCGATGCTGCGCCGCTGGCTCGCGGCCGGCATGGAGGCGCGCCACGTCACCGTCGTCAGCCCCAGCGGCCGTGCGATGCCCGATGGCGTGCGCGTCGTGCCTGCGGTGCCGGCGGCGGAGGAGGGGGCGTATGACGTCATCCTGCTCGGGCTGAAACCGCAACAGCTGCGCAGCCTGTCGGGCGGTGCGATCGCGGGCCATGCGCCGCGGCTGCTCGTGTCGATCCTGGCCGGGGTGGAGGAGGCGACGCTGGCGCCGCTGTGCCGCGCCGGGGCGGTGGTGCGCGCGATGCCGAACCTGCCCGTCGCGATCGGCAAGGGCGTGGTGGCGCTCCATTCCTCGACCGCGGACGAGAGTGTGCGCGACGAGGTGACCGCGTGGATGCGGCCGTTGGGCCATGTCGAATGGATCGCCGACGAAGCGCGGTTCGACGACGTGACCGCGCTGGCGGGCTGCGGGCCGGGCTTCGTGTTCCGCTTCGCCGATGCGCTGGCGCAGGCGGGGGCGGCGCTGGGGTTGCCGGCGGATCAGGCGGCCCGGCTCGCGCTCGCGACGCTGGAGGGCGCCGCGGTTATGGCGGCCGACGCCGATGCTCCGCCTGCGACGCTCGCCGATCGCGTAGCGAGTCCGGGCGGATCGACGCGGCAGGGGCTGAACGTGCTCGACCGTGCCGACGGGCTGGTCGCGCTGCTGACCGATACATTGGCCGCCTCGGCGCGCCGGAACCGCGAGATGGCGGCCGAAACGCGCTGAGCCGCAGGGCGCGGCCCAGCCGATGGGCGTGCGGGTTAGAGCCCCAGCTTCTGGATGTTGGCGCGCTCGGCCTCGGGGATCATGCCCTCCAGCACCGCCCAATAGCCCGACACCGCCTCTTGGCCGGCAGACTGATAGGCCTGCGCCATCTTGATCCGCACCGCCTCGAACAGGTCGCTTTCGAGCTGCGCCCCCTCCGTGGTCAGGCGCAGCAGCCGCTGGCGGCGGTCGCGTTCGCCGGGGCGGGCGGTGACGAGCTTGCGGTCGCTCAGCTCGTTGAGTACGCGACCCAGCGATTGCTTGGTGATCGCCAGCATCGCCAGCAGCTCGCTGACCGTCAGATCGGGCTTGCGGGCGATGAAATACAAGGCACGGTGGTGCGCGCGGCCCAATCCTTGGGCGGCAAGCCCCTGGTCGATGGAGCGCGTGAGATGGCTATGGCCGAAATACAGCAGTTCCATGCCACGACGGAGTTCGGGTTCACGCAGGAATTGCGCGGATGCGGAGGACACTGGGGCAGCCATATTGACCGGTTTAGCCACCGTCCCTACGCGTCTGCAACCCCTGATGTCTGAGAGAAATCAAATGAATGCGCCTTCGACGGCCGGGTCGGCCGCTTTTCGCTTCGATCCCAGCACCACGCCGGTGGACGCCAACGAGCGCGCGGCGCGGCTGGTCGATCCGGGGTTCGGCCGCGTCTTCACCGACCATATGGCGGTGATCCGCTACACCGAGGGGCAGGGCTGGCACGACGCCGTCATCACCGCGCGCGCACCGGTGACGGTCGATCCCTCCACCGCGGTGCTGCATTATGCACAGGAGATTTTCGAAGGGCTGAAGGCCTATCGCCTGGATGACGGCGGCATGGCGCTGTTCCGTCCGGACGCCAATGCGCGCCGCTTCAACAACAGCGCGCGGCGCCTCGCGATGCCCGAACTGCCCGAGGAGCTGTTCCTCGAATCGTGCCGCCAATTGGTCCGGACCGAGCGCGACTGGTTCCCTCAGGTTGAGGGCGGCGCGCTGTACCTTCGCCCCTTCATGTATGCGAGCGAGGCGTTCCTGGGCGTGAAGCCGTCCGCCGAATATCTCTACATGGTCATCGCATCCTCGGTCGGCGCCTATTGGAAGGGTGGCGCGCGCGCCGTGTCGATCTGGGTCAGCCAGAATTACACGCGCGCCGCGCCCGGCGGTACGGGCGAGGCGAAGTGCGGCGGCAATTACGCCGCCAGCCTCGCCGCGCAGTCGGAAGCGATCGCGCAAGGGTGCGACCAGGTCGTCTTCCTCGACGCGGTCGAGCGCCGCTGGGTCGAGGAACTGGGCGGCATGAACGTCTTCTTCGTATTCGACGACGGATCGATGGTGACGCCGCCGCTGACCGGCACAATTCTGCCCGGCATCACCCGCGATTCGATCATCCGCATCGCCCGCGACCAGGGCCTGACGGTGCGCGAAGAGCCCTATGGCATCGACCAGTGGCGCGCCGACGCCGCGAGCGGCCGCCTGACCGAAGCCTTCGCCTGCGGCACCGCCGCGGTCGTCACCCCGATCGGCCAGGTGGTGGAAGCGACCGGCCGCTTCACCATCGGCAGTGGCGGCACCGGCCAGCTCACGCAGCGCATGCTCGACGCGCTGTCGGCGATCCAGCGCGGCCGCGCCGCCGACCCGCACGGCTGGCTCGAACGACTGGATTGAGGACGCATGGCCGGGTTTTCGTGGCTTTCACGCGAAAACTCGGCGCGTTGGGGCTTTTCACACGCCGCCCGCTGGCTATAAGGCGCGCCTCCCGGTGGGGCGTCGCCAAGCGGTAAGGCAACGGTTTTTGGTACCGTCATACGCAGGTTCGAATCCTGCCGCCCCAGCCATCTGCCTGAAATCCCAGCCGAACGTGATGTGTGCCTGTCGTGGTGGACCGCTGGCTGGAAGGCCGCGCGTGCCATGGGGGCGCTCCGCGGTGACGCGGATGATGCTGGCGGTGCTCGACAGGCGGGCCAGGGCAGAAAATCGAGATAATCGAGCGGGTGCTCCAAGCGATCGCTAGGGGCATACTGTCCGCTTCTGATCGGTAAGCGGGGTGAGCCGACGTTCGGCCATGCGACCTGGCATCAGGCCTCGGCCGACTGCGGGCGGGGAGACGTCCTCTCACACTCGCATCAGGCGGTGCTCCATAGTGTCTTTGTGGGATCGGCGGTTCGCCCGTCCTGTATCGCGCCTGGCGTTCGGGAGAAGCGGGGGGCTGGCGCGGTGTGGGGGATGCCGTGCTGATCGACGAACGTGCCGCGCGCCTGGAGATGGGGGTCGTGGAGCGCCTCTTGCGTGGTGAGGACGGGGTAGACGCAGGCGTCGGTGCCGTGGAACAGCGCCGTCCAGTGCGCGCAGGGCTGGCTGGCGAAGGCGGCTTCGAGCAGCCGTGTGGTTTCGGGCCATGCCGCCTCGCGCTGCAGGTCCGATGGGCGGTCGCAGGCGATACCCAGCGTCGTGAGCAACTGCGCCCAGAACTGCGGCTCGATCGCGCCGACAGCGATCTGGCGACCGTCGGCGCACATATAGGTGCGGTAATATGGGGCGGCGCCGGCCAGGGGGTTTCGGTCGCGGTGCAGTGAGATGCGCCCCGATGGCGTCAGGCCGGTGAACATCGTCATGAGGTTGCTGACGCCGTCGACGATCGCGGCGTCGACGACCTGCCCGCGGCCGGAGCGTTCGCGCTCCCACAAGGCGGCCATGATGCCGAAGGCGAGGAACATCGAGCCGCCGCCGAAGTCGCCGACGAGGTTGAGCGGCGGGGGCGACCGTTCGCCGGCATGGCCCATCGCGGCGAGCGCGCCGGTCATGGCGATGTAATTGATGTCATGGCCGGCGGTTTGGGCGAGCGGGCCATCCTGTCCCCATCCCGTCATCCGGCCGTAGACGAGCCGGTCGTTGCGCCCGCACAGGACGTCGGGGCCGAGGCCGAGGCGCTCCATGACGCCGGGGCGGAAGCCTTCGATCAGCACATCGGCCGTGTCGCAGAGGGCGATCGCCCGATCGCGCCCTTCGTCGCTGCGGATGTCGAGCGTCATGACCGTGCGGCCGCGATCCATGATCGGGTTGGGCCAGCCGTTGCCGCCGGGGCGATCGATCCGCACGACGTCCGCGCCCTGATCGGACAGCAGCATCGCGCAATGCGGGCCGGGCCCGATGCTGACGAACTCCACCACGCGAAGGCCGACGAGCGGCCCGGATGCTTCGGCCATGGCTAATCCTCCGGAGCGATGCGGACGCGCAGGGCCGCGTCGGCGTCCGTCAGGAGCAGCTGGCAGGAGAGGCGGGAGTCCGCACGGCGATGATCGCTGCTGTCGAGCAGATCGTCCTCATCCGGACTGACCGGTGGCAGGGCGCCGTCACCGTCTTCGACATACACATGGCAGGTGGCGCAGGAACAGCATCCGCCGCACATCGCGAGAAGCTCGTCGATGCCGGCGTCGCGGATCGCCTCCATCACGCTCACGCCCGCCGTGGCGTCGACCTGGCGCATGGTGTCGTCGCGCAGGATGACGGTGATCGCGGTCATGCCGCCATCTCGTGCGGCGCGACGATGCAGTGCGTCAGCCGCGACGTGATGATCCGTTCGGCGTCCCGTACGATGCGCGCGACCAGGTCGCGGCAGGTCGGAATGTCGTGGATGAGGCCCTGGATCTGGCCGGCCCAGATCAGACCGGCGTCGAGGTCGCCGGTCTCGAGCGCGATCCGCCCCTTCGCGCCGGATACCAGCGGGCGGATATCCTCGAACGTCGTTTCGGGACGGTTCGATAGGTCGACGACGCGATCGGAGACGCTGGTCTTGGCGACGCGGCCGGTGTTGTGGAAGCGGCGGAAGATCAGGTTGGTCGCGCGCTCGTCGTTGGCGACGATGAATTGCTTCACCGCGTCGTGGATCGGCGCCTCGACCGTCGCGCAGAAGCGTGTGCCCATGTTGATGCCATCGGCACCGAGCGCGAGCGCGGCGGCGAGGCCACGGCCATCGCCGAAACCGCCGCTCGCCAGCATCGGCACGCGCACCCTGTCGGCGGCGGCGGGGATCAGGACGAGGCCGGGAATGTCGTCCTCCCCGGGATGGCCGGCGCATTCGAAACCGTCGATCGAGATGGCGTCGACGCCCATCCGCTCGGCGGACAGCGCGTGGCGGACGGCGGTGCATTTGTGGATGACGGTGATGCCGTGCGCCTTGAAATGCTCGACATGCTCCTGCGGGCGATGGCCGGCGGTTTCGACGATGGTGACACCCATGTCGATGATCGCGCGGCGATAGTCGGCATAGGGCGGCGGCGATACCGAGGGCAGGATGGTGAGGTTCACCCCGAACGGCTTGTCGGTCATCGTCCGGCAGCGTTCGATCTCGCGGCGCAGATCGTCGGGCGTCGGCTGGGTGAGGGCGGTGAGGATGCCGAGGCCGCCGGCGTTGGACACCGCCGCGGCCAGTTCGGCGCGGCCGACCCACATCATGCCGCCCTGTACGACCGGATGTTCGATACCGAGCAGATCGGTGATGCGCGTGCGCAGCGCCATCAGAGCGCCTCGACGATGGTGACGTTGGCGATGCCGCCGCCTTCGCACATGGTCTGGAGGCCATAGCGCTTGCCGCGCGCGCGCAGGGCGTGGATCAGCGTGGTCATCAGCTTCGTCCCGCTCGCGCCGAGCGGATGGCCGAGCGCGATCGCGCCGCCGTTGACGTTCAGCCTGTCGGGATCGGCGCCGACATGCTTCGCCCAGGCGAGCGGCACCGGCGCGAACGCCTCGTTCACTTCGTACAGATCGATATCGTTGATGGAGAGGCCGGCCTTGCGCAGCGCCTTGTCGGTCGCGAACAGGGGTTCTTCGAGCATGATGACGGGATCGCCCGCGGTGACGGTCAGGTCGACGATGCGGGCGATCGGCGTCAGGCCGTGCGCTTTCAGGGCGCGTTCGTTGACGACCAGCACCGCGCTGGCGCCGTCGCAGATCTGGCTGGCATTCGCGGCCGTGATGACACCGCCGTCGCGCAGCGGCTTCACCGAGGCGATCGCTTCGAGCGTGGCGTCCAGGCGGATGCCCTCGTCGCGCCAATGCGGTTCGTCGTCGACCATGATCGGCACGATCTCCGCATTGAACGCGCCTGCCTGGGTGGCGGCGGCGGCGCGGCGATGGCTTTCCAGTGCGTAGCGGTCGAGCGTCTCGCGATCGAAGCCGTATTTGCGGGCGATCGCTTCCGCGCCGTCGAACTGGCTGAATTCGGCGACGCCGAAGCGCGCGGCGATGCTCTCGCTGACCGGGCCGATCCCAATGCCTTCCCTTTTTGTGGAGCGACATGTTGGAGAACATCGGCACGCGGCTCATGCTTTCGGCGCCGGCCGCGATGACGACGTCCTGCGTGCCCGACATGACTGCCTGCGCGGCGAACTGGATCGCCTGTTGCGACGAGCCGCACTGGCGATCGATCGTCACCGCCGGCACGCTGTCGGGCAGTTTCGAAGCAAAGACGGCGTTGCGGCCGAAGGCGAAGGATTGTTCGCCCGCCTGGGTGACGCAGCCCATGATGACGTCCTCGATCGCAGCAGGATCGATGCCGGCGGAATCGACGAGCGCGTCGAGGACGCTGGCCGCGAGGTCGGCCGGGTGGACGGTCGACAACCGGCCGTTGCGACGGCCTCCGGGAAGGCGGACCGCGTTGACGATATAGGCATCGGCCATGATCAGGCTCCTCAGAAAACGGGCTTGCGGCGGGCGAGGAAGGCGGCGACGCCTTCGCGGGATTCGGGATGCGCGCCGGCGGCGGCGATGGTCGCGGCCTCTGCGTCGAGGTGATCGCGCAACGTGGCGGTCGCGCCCTCGAGCAGCAGGTGTCGCGCGGCCCCGATCGCGGCGGTCGGGGCGGCGACCAGCGCCTGCGCGGTGCGGAGCGCCTCGTCCGCCAGATCGGCGTCGGCGACGGTGCGGGTGACGAGGCCGATGCGCTCCGCCTCGTCTGCACCGATGCGCGCGTTGGTCAGAATCATCGCCTGGGCGCGGCGCAGGCCGATGAGGCGGGGCAGCAGCCAGCTCATCCCGCCGTCGGGGCTGAGGCCGATGCCGGTATAGGCCGCAGTGAAATGCGCCGAGCGCGACGCGATCACGACATCCCCCAACAAGGCGAGGCTTAGGCCGGCGCCGGCGGCGGGGCCGTTGACCGCGACGACCAGCGGCTTGGCCATCGTCGCCATCGTCACGACCGCGCCGTGCAGCGTATCGGCCAAGTCGCGCAGGAAGCGCGGCGCATCCTCGCCCGCCGCCGCCATGCCGCCGACATCGCCGCCCGCGCAGAACAGCCGGCCGGCGCCGGTTAGCAGGACGCAGCGGACGGCAGGATCTGCGGCGACGTCGGTCGCGGCACTGGCGAGGTCTGCGGCCAGCGTCGGGTCGATCGCATTGCCGGCGTCGGGCCGGTTGAGCGTGAGATGGGCGATGCCGCCGTCGCGGCGCAGCAGGACGGTGCTCATCGGCAGCTCTCCATGGCCTCGCGGGCCAGACGGGCTAGGCGGGGGAAGGCCGCGGCGCGCTCGCGGGCGTGGGCGGAGGCGGCAGTGCCGCGGATCACCCGGCCCTTGATGCCGTGGAAGATCGCAGCGAGGCGGAAGACGTTGAAGGCGACGTAAAAATCGTAATCGGGAATGGCAGCGCGGCCCGTGCGTGCGCAGTAGGCGGCGATGTACTCCCGCTCGCTGGGGATACCGAGCGCGGCAATGTCTGCGCCGGCCAGCCCGGCGACGATGTCGGGCGGCATCCGGTACATCATCGCATGATAGGCGAAATCGGCGAGCGGATGGCCGAGTGTGGAAAGCTCCCAGTCGAGGACCGCGAGGATACGCGGTTCGGTGGGGTGGAAGATCATGTTGTCGCAACGGAAATCGCCGTGGACGATCCGCGTCTCGTCGTCCGCGGGGATGTTGTCGGGCAGCCACGCGACCAGGGCGTCCATGTCCGCATCGCGGCCGGCATCGGCATCGTCCTGATATTGTTTCGACCAGCGGGCGATCTGCCGCGCGAAGTAATTTCCGGGCCGCCCGTAATCGTCGAGGCCGACGGCGGCGTAATCGACACCGTGCAGGGCCGCGAGCGTCGCGTTCATCGCGTCGAAATAGGCGGCACGCTCTTCCCGCGGCACGTCCGGGAAAGTCGCGTCCCAGACGATCCGCCCCTCAACCAGCCCCATCACGAAGAACGGCGTGCCGATGACGCCGTCGTCGGCGCAGATGCCGTGGACCGGTGCGACCGGCACGTCGGTGTTCGCCAGCGCGGTGAGCACGCGCGCCTCGCGCAACACATCGTGCGCGCCCTTCAACAGCGGCCCCGGCGGTTTGCGGCGCAGGACATAAGCGGCACCGGGCGTGGTCAGGCGATAGGTGGGGTTGGACTGCCCGCCCTTGAACTGATCCACGGTCAGCGGCCCGGAAAAGCCATCGACATGGTCGGTCATCCAGCGGGCGAGCGCGGCTTCGTCGAAACGGTGGGCGTCCCGGACGGCGGTGGTGCCCGCGTTGGCGGTCTGGCTGAGCGCTTCGGTCATAGCGCCGTCCAGACGGACGCACGCTTGGCGGCGAGGGCGTCAGGCGCGGCGCCCGGTGCGTCATGCGCTTGGGCGTTCGGTGCGGTGCGCGCTTCGAGGCGGGCGATCGTCAGCCGCCCCGCGCTCTGGAGCCGGATATAGCGGTGCGTCATGCCTGCGCCGCCTTCCAGTCGCGCTTGATCTTCTTGGCGAGGCTCCATTTGTGGACTTCGGTCGGGCCGTCATAAATGCGGAAAGCCCGGATTTCGCGGAACACCTGTTCGACGATCGTATCGCCGGTGACGCCGGTGCCGCCCATCACCTGCACGCAGCGGTCGGCGACGCGCATCAGCGCTTCGGACACGGCGACCTTGGTCATCGAGCTTTCCGGACCGCCGTTGGCACCACCGTCCAATGCGTCGGCGCACCAGTCGATCATCAATTCGGCCTGTTTCAGGTCGATGAGGTTTTCGGCGAGCATGAAGCCGACGCCTTCGTGATCGATCAGCACCTTGCCGAAGGCATGGCGGCGATTGGCGTAGTCGGTCGCGATCTCATGCGCGCGGACGCACGCACCGAGCCAGCGCATGCAATGCGACAGCCGGGCAGGGGCGAGGCGGATCTGGGCGTATTTGAACCCTTCGCCGCTGTGCCCCAGCATCTGGTCCGCCGGGATGCGCAGATTGTCGATCCGCACCACGGCATGGCCACCGGGCATCGAGCTGTCGATCGTGTCGAGCACGCGTTCGATGGTGATCGCCGGGTCGGGCAGATCGACCAGGAACATGCAGGCGCCCCCGGTCCCGTCGGTGGCGTCGGACTTCGCCATGACGATCCCGACCTTCGCGCCCTGGGCACCGGTGATGAACGCCTTGCGACCGTTGACCACCCAGTGATTGCCGTCGAGCGTCGCGGTGGTCTGCATCATCGACGGATCCGAGCCGGCGCCGCCGTCTGCCGCGGGTTCGGTCATGAAGAACGCCGAGCGTGCGTCGCCGCGCACCAGCGGATCGAGGAAGCGGCGCTTCTGATCGTCGCTACCGACCTTGCCGAGCAGGTACATGTTGCCCTCGTCCGGCGCGGCGGTGTTGACCGCGATCGGGCCGAGCGGGGACAGGCCGGACTGGCGCAGGACATAGGCGGTTTCGCGCTGCGTCAGATGGGTGCCATCGGGCAGGATGTGCGGGGTGAGCACGCCCGCCGCGCGCGCCTTGCCGCGCAATTCGTCGACCAGTGCGTCGCTGGGCCCGTGCGCGTCACGGCGCGGGTCGCTTTCGTAGGGGGCGACGACATCGCGGACGAACGTCTCCACCGCCGCGCCGATCGTACGCGCCCGCTCAGTGGGCGCGGTCATCGCGGCGCCATCCGGATCGCGCCGTCGAGGCGGATCGTTTCGCCGTTGAGCATCGGGTTGGTCACGATCGATTCGACCAGCTGCGCATATTCGTCGGGCTGGCCGAGGCGGCTGGGGAAGGGCACCTGCGCGCCCAGGCTGTCCTGCGCCTCCTGCGGCAGCGTCGCGAGCAGCGGCGTCCAGAAGATGCCGGGCGCGATCGTCATCACGCGGATGCCATAGCGCGCCAGTTCCCGCGCGATCGGCAGCGTCATGCCGACCACGCCGCCCTTGGATGCGGCATAGGCAGCCTGCCCGATCTGACCGTCATAGGCGGCGACGGAGGCGGTGTTGATGACGACGCCGCGCTCCTCGCCGATCGGCGCCGCGGTGTGGAGGGCCGCGGCGAATTTCGACAGGACGTTGAACGTGCCGATCAGATTGATCGTCACGATTTTCGAGAAGGACGCGAGCGGCAGCGCATTGCCGTCGCGGTCGATCACCTTGGCAGGCGGGCCGATGCCGGCGCAATTCACCAGGATGCGCGCCTTGCCGTTGACGCCCTCCGCTTCCCCGATGGCATCGGCGACCGCCTGTTCGTCGGTGACATCGACGCGCACGAAATGCCCGCCGATTTCCTGCGCCAGCGCCGTGCCGAGATCGGCGTTGAGATCGAAGATCGTGACCTTGGCGCCCTGAGCCGCAAGCCGTTTGGCGGAACCGCCGCCGAGGCCGGAGGCCCCGCCCGTCACGATCGCCGCAATGCCATCGATGTTCATCCTGTCGTCTCTCCGAATGGGTGGGGTTGGGAGGGCGCCGTCACAGCGCGCGGGCGATCACCATGCGCTGAATGTCCGATGTGCCTTCGTAGATCTGGCAGACGCGGACATCGCGATAGATGCGGGCGAGGCCGAATTCCTCGAGATAGCCGTAGCCGCCGAGCGTCTGGATCGCGCCGGATACGATCCGTTCGGCGGCCTCCGACGCGAATAGCTTCGCCATCGATGCGGCGGTCAGCGCAGGCTCGCCGACGTCCTTCAGCGCGGCGGCGTGCAGCACGAGCTGCCGCGCCGCCTCCAATTGCGTGGCGAGGTCGGCGAGGCGGAATCCGACCGCCTGATGATCGATGATCGGCTTGCCGAAGCTGCGACGGTCACGCGCATAAGCGACGGCGATGTCGAGCGCGGCCTGCGCCATGCCGACCGACTGGGCGGCGATGCCGATCCGTCCCGCCTCCAGATTGGCGAGCGCGATGGCATAGCCGCGGCCCTCTTCGCCCAGCAGCGCATCGGCGGGGACGTCGCAGTCGACGAACCGCAGCGCGCACGTGTCGGAGGCGGCCTGGCCGAGCTTGTGTTCGACCTTGTCGACGACATAGCCGGGCGTGTCGGTGGGGACGAGGAAGGCGGACATCCCCTTGCGCCCCGCCGCGGGATCGGTGACGGCGATCACCATCGCAACCCCGGCGATCTTGCCCGACGTGATGAATTGCTTGGCGCCGTTCAACCGCCATCCGTCATCGATGCGCGTCGCGGTGGTGCGGATCGCCGCGGCATCCGATCCCGCATCGCTCTCGGTCAACGCGAAGGCGCCGATCGCGTCGCCGGATACCAGTCGCGGCAGCCAGCGTGCCTGTTGTGCCTCGCTGCCGTCCTTGAGCAGGCCCGAAACCATGATCGAGTTCTGGATCGACACGATCGTCGACAGCGCGCCGTCGGCTGCGGCGAGCTCGATCAGGGCGAGTGCGTACGAGACGTAATCGGTGCCGGCCCCGCCGACGTCGGCAGGCGCGGTCATGCCCATCAGGCCAAGGTCGCCAAGCTGCCGGAACAGGTCGGGCGGATAGCCGCCCGCCGCTTCGAAACCGGCGCTTGCCGGGCGAAGACGCTCTTGCGCGAAGGCACGTACCATGTCGCGGATGGCGATCTGGTCGTCGGTCAGGATCACGTCTGCCTCTCCCGTAGCGCCCGGTTGTCGGGTCGCCGTGCCTGCCGGGATAGCGGACGCGAGGCGTTTGGGCTTTGCCCGGCACTCGCGCCGCTTTTCACATTTCTTGCGCTGCGATTGCCGGGCGATGCTGCGCTGTGGTTCGACCCGGTCATAACGATAAGGGAGAGGTGCGATGCATCCGGCAGACCATGCCGTCCGTCATCCGCAGAAGGCCGCGATCGTGTTGGCGACGTCGGGCGAGCAGATCAGCTTCGCCGCGCTGGATGCGCAGTCCAATGCCAGCGCGTGGCAGTTGCGGGCGTTGGGCCTGACCCGTGGCGATGTCGTCGCGACCGTGTTCGCCAATGCGCCCGAGGTGTTCGTATTCGGCTGGGCGGCGCAGCGATCCGGGCTGTACCAGACCGCGATCTCGAACAAGCTGAGCGCGCGCGACATCGCCTATATCCTGCGCGATTGCGGGGCGAAGCTGCTGGTCGTCTCGCCTGCTTATGCCGAGCTGGCACGGGCGGCTCTGGCAGAGGCGCCGGATGTACCGGCCTATTGCTGGACGGGCGCGCGCGAGGGGCTGGCGGACTGGTCCGCGGCGGTGGCGGCGCGGCCGACCACCCCGATCCCCGATGAAAGCGCGGGAACCGACCTGCTCTATTCCTCCGGAACCACCGGTCGGCCGAAGGGCGTAAAGGGCGCGCTGCCGACCGGGCCGATCGGCGCGGACACGCCGCTGACGCGGATGGGCAGTGGCCTGTACGGCATGGGCGCGGACAGCATCTATCTGTCGA
Organism: Sphingomonas melonis DAPP-PG 224; assembly: GCF_000379045.1. Lineage (NCBI taxonomy): Bacteria > Pseudomonadati > Pseudomonadota > Alphaproteobacteria > Sphingomonadales > Sphingomonadaceae > Sphingomonas > Sphingomonas melonis. Next base: position 3,709,670 of record NZ_KB900605.1, on the reverse strand, counting down.
CGTCACCGCTCTATCACGCCGCGCCGCTGCGTTGGGCGATGGCGGTGCAGCAATTGGGCGGGACCGTGATCGTCATGGAGCGGTTCGATGCGGAGGAGGTGCTGCGCCTGATCGAGCGGTATCGGGTGACGCAGGCGACGTTCGTGCCGACGCATTTCGTGCGCATGCTAAAGCTGCCCGAGGCGGTGCGCCGCCGCTATGACTTATCGTCGTTGCGCGCCGTGGTGCATGCGGCGGCGCCATGCCCCGTGCCGGTCAAGCGCGCGATGATCGAATGGCTGGGACCGATCGTCCACGAATATTATTCGGGCACCGAAAGCTGCGGGATCACCGCCTTGTCGAGCGAGGAATGGCTGCGCAAGCCGGGGTCGGTCGGGCGTGCGGTGCTGGGCAATATCCATATCGTCGACGACGCGGGCGTCGAGCTGCCGCCGGGGGAAACGGGCAACGTCTTCTTCGGCGACGGGCCGCAATTCGAATATCTCAACGATCCGGTGAAGACGGCGGAGGCGCATAATGATGCGGGCTGGGCGACGCTGGGCGATATCGGGCACGTCGATGCGGATGGCTATCTGTTCCTGTCCGATCGCAAGAGCTTCATGATCATTTCGGGCGGGGTGAACGTCTATCCGCAGGAAATCGAGAATCTGCTGGTGACGCATCCGGCCGTCGCCGACGTCGCGGTGATCGGCGTGCCGTGCGAAGAGATGGGGGAGAGCGTGCTGGCGATCGTGCAGCCGGCCGCGACCGTGCGGGCGGACGATGCGCTGGCGGAGGAGCTGCGCAGCTTCGCCCGGCGCGAGCTGGGCGGGGTGAAGACGCCCAAGCGCGTGGTGTTCCAGGCCGAGCTGCCGCGCGAGCCGACGGGCAAGTTGCTGAAGCGCGTGCTGCGCGAGCACTATTGCCGCTAGCTGCGCGGCGTCGGGCGGTCGTCCGCGTTGTCGGCGCCGTCGTGCCATCGGTGTGGCGTCGCCGATCACCGCGCCGTCGGCGCTCTGCACCGCCAGGCGCCCGGCATCGTCGGCATGGCCGCCGCCGACGGTCGCCACATCGAATGGCAGGGTCAGGGGATGAGCACGACCTTGATGCACTCGCCACGCGCCTGCGCCGCGATGGCGTCGTTGATCTGGGCGAGCGGGAAGGTCTGGACCAGCCGGTCGAACGGGAAGCGACCGTCGCGATGCGCCGCGATCAGCTGCGGGATGAAGGTCTGCGGATCGCTGTCGCCTTCCATGATCCCGACGACGCGCTGCCCGAAGGTGATCATCGCGGCGATGTTGATCGGGACGGCATCCTCCGCCTTCGGGGGAACGCCGACCAGCCCGATCATGCCGCGGGAGGCGAGCGCGCCGAGCGCCGCCTCGATCGCCTCGACCCGGCCGCTGGTGTCGAAGGCGAAGTCGAAGCCATCGGCGATGATGCCGCGCAACGCTTCGGTGACGGGACCGGCCTTGGGATCGATGACGTGGGTCGCGCCGAGGTCCAGCGCGATCTGGCGGCGTGCCGCGACGGGTTCGACCAGCGCGATCGTCGTGCAGCCTTGGATTTTCGCGCCCATCACCGCAGCGAGACCGACGGGGCCGCCGCCGATGATCGCGATCGAGCTGCCCGCCGGACAGGCCATCGAGCGCATCACTCCGCCGGCGCCGGTCTGGAACCCGCAGCCAAGGGGCCCAAGGATTTCGAGCGGTGCGTCCGCGTCCTCGACCTTCACGACATTGCCCGCGCGGACGATCGCCTGGGCGGCAAAGCTCGACTGGCCGAAGAAGTGCGAGGCGATCGACTCGCCGTTGGCGGAATAGGCGGTCGACCCGTCCTCCAGCCGCATGCCGGCATAGTTCAGCGGCGGAAAATCGCGGCAATAGCTGGGCAGATGCTCCTGGCAGCGCGCGCAATGGCCGCAGCTGGAAAAGCCGAGGACGACACGGTCGCCGACCGCCAGCCCCTCGACTCCCTCGCCGACCTCTTCGATCACGCCTGCGCCCTCGTGGCCGAGCACGGCCGGCAGCGGGTAGGGGGCGAACTGGTCGCGAAAGACGAGATCGGTGTGGCATAGTCCGACCCCGGCGATCTTGACGCGGACCTCGCCGGCGCGCGGTGCTTCGACCGTAACCTCCTCGATCGAGAATGCGCCCTTGGGTGTGCGGGCAACCGCGGCGATGGTCTGCATGAGTGTCCCTATTGGATGGTATGGCGCCAGCCGCTGGGCGTCTGGCCCGCATATTGGCGGAAGGCCCGGGTGAAATGACTCTGGCTGGTGAAGCCCAGCCGGTCGGCGATGGCGGCGATCGACATGTCGGACGCGCCGAGCAATTCCTGCGCGCGATCGAGGCGCGCCTTCATCACATATTGATGCGGCGTCGTGCCGGTCGATTTCTTAAACACGCGGCAGAAATGCGACGGCGTCAGGCCCGCGCGCTGCGCCAGCGCCTCCAGCGTATGGTCGCCTTCGGGATGGGCGAGAATGTCGTTCATGATCTGGTGGATGCGATAGGCGGAGAAATCGGTGCTGGGGAAGGCGGCGTCGGCGACCGGCGTGGTGCCCCGCAGCGTGTGCGCGCGCAGCGCGCCGAGTAGCGTATCGATGTAATTCGCGCGTTCCTCGGTCTGCGCGGCGTATAATTCGCCCAGGATCTGCCGCGTCAGCGCGATGCCGAGCGGGTCTGCGAAGGCGAAGCGCATCGCGCGAAACTGATCGACCGCGCTCTGCCGTTGCAGCTCGTCGACCGGCACCGAGACGGTGACGACGTCGAGTTCGCCGTCGATCCGCCAGCCCGTGCTGACCCCTGCGGGGACGATCGTCGCGCAGCCGGGAATGGAGCGCGACTTGCTCCACTGATCCGCCTCCCATAGGCGGGTGTCGGGCTTGCCGCCGACATGGACGACGAAGACGGGATCGACCAGCGCCGGCAGTTCATAGCTGCCGATGAACTGCCGCCAGCGCGCGAATTGCCACGCGCCGATGTTGACGCTGCGATCGGGCGCGCGGCCCAGAGTTTTGGCGATGATCGTTTCGTTGCTGGGCATGCCCGTCGCGTCCCTCTCCATCACGCAGCCCGCAGAACGACGTCGAGGTTCTTCAGGCCGTTGATGAAGTTCGACCGGAACCGACGCGGCGGCGCTTGCACGTCGAACGATGTAACACGATCGGCGAGCGTGTCGAACGCGATACGCAGCTGCATTTCGGCGAGGCGCGATCCGACGCAGACGTGCTGGCCGGCCCCGAAGCCGACATGCTGCGCGCCCTTGCGACGAACGTCGAAGCGATCGGCGTCGGGGAAGGCGCTTTCGTCGCGATTGGCGGAGATGTACCACAGCACGACCTTGTCGCCCTTCGCGATGGCCTGACCGCCAACGATGGTGTCCTCCATCGCCGTCCGGCGCATGTGCATGACGGGGCTGGCATAGCGGACCATCTCCGGCGCGGCGGTCTTTAGCACGTCGCGGTCGGCGCGGATCGCATCCCACTGGTCCGGGTTGGCCGAAAAGGCGGCGACGCTGTGGCTGAGCGAGTTGCGCGTCGTTTCGTTGCCGCCGACCAGCACCAGGATCAGATTGCCGATGAAATCGCGGAACGGCACCGGCGCGCCGTCGATCTCGGCATTGGCGAGCAGCGAGGCGATGTCGCCGGTCGGTTCGGCGCGGCGCGCCTCGAACAGCTCCTGGCCGAAGGCGAAGAATTCGCCCAGCGTCGCACCCATCGCTTCCGGGCTCTGGCGGAATTCGGGATCGTCCTCGCCGACGAAGGCGTTGGTCCAGTCGTACAGCTTGGGCCACAGGTCGATCGACACGCCGAGCAGCTCGGCCAGCGTCATCAGCGGCAGCGGTGCGGCGAGGGCCGGCACCAGATTGATCGTCTCGCCGAGCGGGATGTCCGCGACCAGCTGCGCCACACGCGTCCGGATGCGCGTTTCGATGTCGCCGAGCCGGGCGGGGGACAGCGCCGGCATGACGAACTTGCGATAGCGGGTGTGGATCGGCGGATCGCGCGAGATGAAGGGGATGCCGATCGCCGAGTCGCCGGCGCCGGTCAGCCCGACCTCGTTTTCGTTGAAGATGCGATGGCCGCCATTCTCATAGGCCGACGAGAACAGCTGCGGCTGGCGCGACACCTCGACGATATCGGCGTGGCGCATGACCGACCAGAAGCCGGCACCGTCGCTTTCGGGGGTCCAATGCACCGGGTCTTCGCGCCGCAGGTGCGCGAACAGATCCCATGGCACCCCGGCTTCGTACAAGCCGGGGTCCTTCAGGTCGGCGGCGAGCAGCGTCGCCATCAGAACGCCACCCGGATCGAGCCGCCATAGGTGCGCGGCGTTGCGGGAACGAGGAAGTTGTAGGGGAAGCCGGCCCCGCGCAGATCGAGGCCATAGGCATAGACGCGCGCGTTGAAGAGGTTGTTGGCGAACGCCTTGATCGTGAAGCGACCCGTGGTCAGTGCGGCGGTCAGATTGACCTTGGCATAGCCGCCCTGTTGCAATTCGCTGTTGCGCTGCCCGGTGCCGACCGCATTGATCGCGTTGAACGGCGAGAAATACTGGCGCGAGAAATAGGCGACGCTGGGCGACACGGTGAGGCCGTTGGTGCCGTTCTTGAACACGGTCAGGTCGACGCCGCCCTGTGCGGTGAAGCGCGGTGCGAACGGCAGGTCATTGCCGTTGAGCACCGTGTTCTGGAGCGTCAGCTGCTTGTACGTCGAATGGAGGTAGCCCGCCGCAGCGGTCAGCACGATCGCCGGCGACACGCGCAGCCGCGCCTCGCCCTCCGCGCCATAGACTTCCGCCTTGGGCGCATTGACCAGGAACGACACCGGACCAGGCCGCGTGTCCTGCACCTGCTGGTTGGCATAATCATAGTAGAAGGCGGCGGCGGTCAGCGTCAGCGCGTTGTCGAAATAGCGGCCCTTCAGCCCGACCTCATAGGCATTGACGCGTTCGGGCGCGATATAGTTGATGCCCGCCGACGAGGTGTAGCCGCCGCCGTTGAACGCGCCCGAGCGATAGCCGCGGTTGTAGCTGGCATAGACCAGGGTGCCGCCGTCGAACGTGTAGCTGAGCGAGACGCGGCCGGTGAGCGCGTTGTTCCGGCCGTCGAGCGCAAAGCGCGCCGCCGGATTGTAGGCGCAGGTGCCGGGTACGCCGGGGCAGGGCACCGTCGTCGCCAACGGCGTCTGGGTGCCGCCGATATTGCCGGCGAACAGATAGGCATAGCCGTCGCGATACTGGCTGCGATCCCAGGTGTAGCGCGCGCCCAGCGTCAGCACGAGGCGGCTGGTGAGGTCGTAATCGCCTTGGGCGAAGACGGCGTAGCTGCGCCGCACCTGGCGGTAATGCTGGAAGAAGCCGCCGTTGACGTTAGGCCCGAGCGCCTGACCGATGTTGAACGTATTGTCGGTGGTGACCTGATCCCAACCGTAGAAGCCGCCGGCGACCAGCTTCAGCTTGTCGGCGCTGTAGTTGAAGCGCGCTTCCTCGCTGAACTGCTGGAAGGACGAGCGCCAGTTGATGTCGAGTACGTCGAGCGGTGAGCCGTCCGCCGCCTGTTGCAGGTTCTGCTTGCCGCCGTCGCGCGAGGTGATCGAGGTGAAGGTCAGCTTGGGCGAGAATTCGTAGGCGATCGTCGCCGATGCGCCATAGGCTTCGGTGCGGTTCAGCCCCATGCGGTTTTCATTGGTCTGGAAGAAGCCGAGGCCCGTGCGATAGGGCAGCAGGCCGTGGATCGCCGCCTGCGCGCCGCGGTCGCGCCCGCCATAGACCTTCAGCTTGATATCGAGCGGGCCAGCGCCCGGGCGGATGCGCAGGGTCGCGCGGCCTTGCAGCGTGTCCTGCGAATTGCCGTCGCGGCCGCCCGGGAAGACGTTCTGGATCTGGCCATCGCCCTTGGCATAATTGCCGGCGATGCGCAGGCCGAGCTGGTCTTCGACCATCGTCGTCTCGATCGCTGCCTGCGCGGTATAGGTGTTGAAGTTGCCGTAGCCGCCTTCGACATAGCCTTCGTTGCCGCTGAGCGTCGGCCCCTTGGTGATGAAGTTGATCGCGCCGCCGGTGGTGTTGCGGCCGAACAGCGTGCCTTGCGGGCCGCGCAGTACCTCGACGCGTTCGAGATCGAACAGGCCCATGCCGTGCGCGGTGCGGCTGGCAAGGTACACATCGTCGACATACACGCCGATCGGCGAGGCCTGGTTCGAATTGTATTCGTTGGCGACACTGATCCCGCGCAGCGAGAAATTGGGCTGGGTCGAGCCATAAGGGCTGCTGACCTGCAGGTTGGGCACCGCGGCGGCGAGGTTCGCCGAATTGGTGATGCCCTTGGTCGTCAGCGTGTTGCCACCGATCGCCGAGATTGCGATCGGCACGGCGAGGACGGATTGTTCGCGACGCTGCGCGGTGACGACGATGTCGCCGCCCTGGTCCGGGGTGGCGGCGGGCTGTTGCTGGTCATCCGCAGCGGGGGCGGCCGGCGGCGTCGTGGCCGCATCGGTGCCGTTCGTGGATTGAGGCTGCGTCTGGGCCTGCGCCATCGCAGGATATGTCAATGCGGCGCCGGCGAGCAGGGCCGTGGCGAACCTGGACATCATGGTCCTCTCCTTGTGATGGGAGGCTCTCGGGTGGCCTCTTCCATGCTGTTGTGTAGCGCAGGCCTTCGTCCGGTGCTTTGCATGGCCTTGTTTCGCTTTTTCACATTTCTTGCGCGCACCGCTGCACGGCTGCGGCGATCTGCTACGTCGATGGCACAAGGTGCTGCCCGCTTGCCGCGGAGCCGCCGCATAGGAGAGCGAGATGGATTTCGACGGTCCCTACACCATGACCATCGGCGGCCGGTCGGTGCCCGGCTCGGCCACGTTCGACGTCGTTAATCCGGCCACCGAAGCGGTGATCGCACAGGCCCCGGAGGCGTCGCGCGAGGATCTGGATGCGGCGGTTAAGGCGGCGCGCGATGCCTTCCCCGGCTGGGCGGCGACACCGATCGCGGAACGCCGCCGGATGATCGACGCGCTGGGTGATGCGATCCTCGCCAATCTCGACTCGTTCAAGCGCCTGCTGACACGCGAGCAGGGCAAGCCCCACGCCGATGCCCAGGGCGAGGTCGGCGGCGCGGGTATGTGGCTGAAGGGCGCGGCGACGCTCGACCTGCCGGTGACGGTCAACGAGGATACCGCCGAACGCTACAGCGAGACGCGGCACGTGCCGATCGGCGTGGTGGGCGCCATCGCTCCGTGGAATTTCCCGATGATCCTCGCGATGTTCAAGGTCGGGCCGGCGCTGCTCGCGGGCAACACGATGGTGCTGAAGCCGTCGCCGTTCACGCCGCTGACCACGCTGAAATTCGGTGAGCTGGCCGCGACGATCCTGCCCGCGGGCGTGCTCAACGTCGTGACCGGCGGCGATGGGCTGGGACCGTGGCTGACCGAGCATCCCGGCATCGACAAGGTGAGCTTCACCGGATCGACCGCGACCGGGCGCCGGGTCATGCAGAGCGCGTCGGCGACGCTGAAGCGCGTGACGCTGGAACTGGGCGGCAACGATCCGGCGATCGTCATGCCCGATGCCGACATCGCGGCGATCGCGGAAAAGCTGTTCTGGGCGGCCTTCACCAACAACGGTCAGATCTGCATCGCGACGAAGCGGATGTACGTACACGAGGCCGTGTACGAACCGCTGAAGGCGGCGCTGGTCGCCTATGCCAAGACGGTGAAGGTGGGGGATGGTTCGGAACAGGGCACGCAGATCGGCCCGATCAACAACCGACTGCAATATGAGCGTGTGCTGAGCCTGATCGCGGACGCGAAGGACAAGGGCTACACGTTCCTGATCGGCGGCGAAGCTTCGGACACGCCGGGGTATTTCATCCCGATTACGATCATCGACAATCCGCCCGAAGACAGCCGCATCGTGCAGGAAGAGCAGTTCGGCCCGGTGCTGCCGCTGATTCGCTTCGACGATGTCGAGGACGTGATCGCCCGCGCCAACGCCAGCGAATATGGTCTCGGCGCTTCGGTCTGGGGCGCGGACGAGGACGCCGCATATGCGGTCGCCGAACGGATCGCGAGCGGCACCGTCTGGGTCAACGAAGTGCAGCATCTGACGCCGTTCGCCGCGTTCGGCGGCATGAAGCAGTCCGGCCTGGGCGTGGAAGGCGGGCTGGAAGGCCTGACGGAATATACCAATACGCAGACGATCACGCGGCGGCGGTGATGTGATCGCGCGATCCTGACGGCCACGGCGTTTTGGGGGCGTTGTAGGGGCGTATTCGGATGGTCGCCCGTCGCGAAGCGGTTGTGCTTCCGCGACGGGCGTCCAGCTGTTCCGACGTCGTCAGTTTCTGAGTCGTGTGGGCCCAGTTGTAACTTGGACTTCGCGTGTAAAGTACAGATACTGCTGGCAATTTATCACAACAGAGTATCGGCGATAATTGTCGGCGCGGTCGCTGTGTAGCCCGCGTCCGAGATGATATTCCTGATCAGTGACCCTGAATACGTCGGATACGATGCATTTTTGGCAGTAAAGCCAAGATATCTTGCTGCCCTCGGCGACTCCCATTTATCGCCTACTGAAACGGTAGGAAAAGGGAGTGGCGCGCATGTTGGGACGCAAATTCACAAGGGTCGGTACGGCAAGCGCTGCCGTGGCATTGCTGGCTGCGACACCGGCCTTGGCGACCGATGGCTATTTCCTCAACGGCGTTGGCGCCAAGGCCAAGGGTATGGGCGGCGTCGCCATCGCCTTGCCGCAGGACACGCTTTCGATCGTGTCCAACCCGGCGGCGGGGACCTTCATCGGGCATCGCCTGGACGGCGGCGTGGAGATCTTCGTTCCTGATCGCGCTGCAGGCATCAGGGGCAATGCGGCCGGGCCCGACGCGCGGTTCGGCGGCAATGGCAGCAATCCGTTCGTGCTGCCCGAAATCGGCTATGTGCGGCCGCTGTCGGACAGGGTCGCGATCGGCATCGCCATCAGCGGCAACGGCGGGATGAATACGAACTACAGGGACAATCCCTTCGCCCGCTTCGGCGCGACCGGCCCGGCCGGGGTCAATCTGCAGCAGCTGTTCGTGTCGCCGACCCTGTCGGCGCGGATCGCGCCCGGTCACGGCATCGGGATCGCGCCGGTGATCGCGGTGCAGAGCTTTCGTGCGAACGGCCTGCAGCCCTTCGCCGCCGCCTCCGCCGATCCGCAGCATTTCACCGACCGCGGCACCAGCTGGTCCGCAGGCGTCGGCGTGCGCGTCGGCTATCTGGGGCAGCTTACCGACTGGTTGAGCGTCGGCGCCTTCTATCAGTCGAAGATCGCGACCGGACGGTTCAATCGTTATGCCGGGCTGTTCGAGGATCGGGGCAGCTTCGACATCCCCGCGTCCTACGGCGCGGGACTCGCGGTGAAGCTGGTGCCCGCGCTGACGATCGCGGCGGATTACAAGCGGATCGACTATGCCGGGGTGGGCGCGGTGGGCAATCCGCTGGCCCCCCTATTCCGGGGCGTGCCGTTCGGGGTGGCGGGCGGCCCCGGCTTCGGCTGGCGCGACGTCAACGTCATCAAGGTCGGCGCCAGCGTTGCCGTCAGTCCGAGGTGGCAGCTGCGCGCGGGCTATGGCCATTCGGACAATCCCGTCCCGCCGTCGCAGACGTTCCTCAACATCCTCGCGCCAGGCGTCGTGCAGGACCATTTCACGCTCGGCGCGACCTATACGACCCGCTCGGGCGTCGAGATCACCGGCTTCGCGATGCATGCCCCGAAACGGCGGGTCGAGGGCCGCGGATCGATCCCCGCGTCTTTCGGTGGCGGCGAGGCCGATATCCATCTAGGCGAGACGTCGATCGGACTGTCGTTCGGCAAGCGCTTTTGAAGGAGGTGGCATGAGCCTGGCGGACACGCTGATGCCGTTGGCGGGCGGTGTGGTCATAGGGGCGGCGGCCGGCGGGTTCCGGATGATGACCGGGCGGATCACCGGCATCAGCGGCATCTATCGACAGGCCATCACCGGCCCCGACCGGTGGTGGCGCCTCGCCTTTCTGGCGGGACTCGTCATGGCCGGCGTGGGCGCGACGGCGCTGGGTGCGATGCGCGGGGCAGCGGTGATCGACGCGATGGGCCTGCCGCTGCTGATCGGCGGCGGCCTGCTCGTCGGGTTCGGGGCGGGATTCGGCGGCGGCTGCACCAGCGGGCATGGCGTCTGCGGGATCGCCCGCCTGTCGCCACGGTCGCTGGTGGCGGTGCCGGTGTTCATGCTCAGCGCGATCCTGACGGTGCTGGTGACGAAATGACCCAGCGTCACGCTCCGGTCCTTACCGCCTTTGGATGCGGCCTGCTGTTCGGGATCGGCCTGGTGATATCGGGCATGACCGACCCGGCGCGCATCCGTGCGTTTCTGGACGTGACGGGAAACTGGAACCCCAGCCTCGCCCTCGTCATGATCGGCGCGATCGCGACCGCGGCACCCTTCTTCGCCTACGCGCGCCGGCGCGAAGGTAACGACGGGGGCGGCGGGCAGGATGGGCGACGGATCGACGCGCAGCTGGTGATCGGGGCGACGATCTTCGGCATCGGCTGGGGGCTCACGGGAATCTGTCCGGGGCCCGCCTTCGTCAACCTCGTCGCCGCGCCGCAGCCGGTCGTGTTGCTGCTGGTCGCAATGGGAGGCGGGCTCGCGCTGTCGCGCTGGATCGTCGCGCGGCGATAGGCGACGTCAGCGCTAAGCCTCCGCACCACGGGCGCTGATCCCACGGCCTATACCTGGCGGCGCGATTCACTCTGGTGCGCCGCGGAGGCAGTGCTCGCCGCAACAGGCCGTCGCTGCCGGGTCGTTTGGCGTCTTGCCCCATTTTGGGATGGCAGGTGGCAGCGGGATCGGCGCCGCACATTGTTCTCCATTTCGCAATGAGTTAGTACCGGGTCGGACCTGGGGCAAACGAATGCAACGATTCTGGGCCATGATCGATGAGGATCGTCGCCCCCCGCCCGCGGCCCCGCTGTCTGCGTCCTCCATCACCGCCGCCGCTGCCGCCATCCTGGTCACCTGGGCCGCACGGGTATTTGCGGGCGTGGAACTGCCCTTCCTGTTCTGCCTGGGGGCCATTCTATATGCGGCGCTGAACGAAGGCTTGGTGTCCGGCCTCGTCGCGACGGGGGTGACGCTCACCGGGACGACGCTGTTCGCCAGTCCGTCGAGCCCGCTGGTCACCGGCCGCAACCTCGTCATCGTGACCGCATTTGGGGCGGCCCTGTCGATCACCGGCGAATTGATGCAGCGCGCACGGCGCCGGGAACAGCGGGCCGCGGCTCATGCGCGACGACGCGAACAGACACTGCAGATCATGTTCGACGACTCGCCCGCGGCGATGTTGGTGGTCGATCCCGCCGATCGGATCGCCGCCGTGAACGACGCGACCGCCGAGCTGTTCGGCATAGACCGCCGCGCGTTCGCCGGGCTGCCGCTCGACCTGTTCGTGCCGCCGTCGTCGCGCAACGCCGCAGCGCCGCATCGATCGATCACCGCGGACGGACGAACGCTGCACGTGCGGGTTCTATCGAAGCCCATCCCCCTCGCCGGACGCGCCTACAGCATGCTGTACCTTCGCGACGAAAGCGAGGCGATCAAGGCCGCCGAGCAACTCGCCGAAACGCAGCGCGGACTCTACCGGATCGCGCGAGCCACATCGCTGGGCCAATTGGGATCGTCGATCGCGCACGAGCTCAATCAGCCTTTGGGCGCGATCGCCAATTATCTGGGCGTCGCGCAGGCGCTGCTCGCCGGCCAGACGCCACAGGTCGCGCCTGCGAACGAGGCGCTCGGCGACGCGCTGCGGCAGGTGTTTCGCACGGCGGCGGTGCTGCGCAAGCTGCGCGAATTCGTCGCCCGGCGGCCGCCGACGTTGCAATGGCTGGACGTTCACGCGCTGATGGAAGACGTCGTCAGGCTGGCGCACCTGGCCGTCAAGGAATCGGGCGCGCAGTTCGAAGCCTGCATCGACCGGGGACCTGCGGAGATACTGGTCGACGCGGTGCAGATCCAGCAGGTCCTGTTGAACCTTCTGGTCAACGCCGCCGAGGCTGTCGAGAATCGCCCGTCGCCCTCCATCGGGCTGCGCAGCTGGAGCGAGCATCCGGACACGCTGACCATCGCCGTCGAAGACAGTGGTCCGGGCGTGCCGCTCAAGGAGGATCGCGATCTGTTCGCACCATTCCAATCAACGAAAGCCGAAGGGGTAGGGATCGGCCTCACCATCTGCCGCAGCATCGTGGAGGCGCATGGGGGCCGCATCTGGTGCGACAATGAGTCGACGTTGGGCGGCGCACGATTCCTGCTCTCACTACCACGCCGGGATGCATAGGGGACCCATCATGCAGAACGAGTTGCCGATCTACATCATCGACGATGAGCCAGAGATGTGCCGCTCGTTATCGCTGCTGCTCGCGACGTCCGGGGTGCCGGCACGATCGTTCGGCAGCGCCGACCTGTTCCTCGATGCACTGGATTCCCTGCCGATCGGCGTCATCATCTGCGACGTCATCATGCCCGGGTCGTCCGGCCTCGCGCTGGTGCGTGCGCTGCCGCCGCTCGACCGGCCGGACCCCGTCATCGTCATTGCGGGCCATGCCGATATCCCGCTCGCCGTCGACGCGCTGAAGGCCGGGGCGTTCGATTTCATCGAAAAGCCGTTCGAGGCGTCGGTGATCGGCAAGGCGGTGGCGGGCGCCAAATCCCTGCTGCGCGACCGAATGGCCGCCCGGCAACGGCTGGACGCCTTGTCACCGCGCGAACGGCAGGTGCTGCACCTGATCAGCCAGGGCGCGACGAGCAAGGAGGCGGCGCGCGCCCTCGGCATCAGTCCGCGGACGGTCGAAACCTATCGCGTGCATCTGCTCGAAAAGACGGGTGCGGGCAGCACCGCAGAACTGATCCGCCTTGGCGTCGAACTCGATCGGTTGGGCGTGGGATCACTCGCGCCACTCGTCGCGCATCAGCTTGATGCTCAGGCTGTACACTAGCCCGCTCGGCGGCAGGCGCATGATGGCCTCGCACCGGCGGTTGGACGCGATGAGATCGCGCAGGAGGCGCGAGCCGAACCCCGTTTTCGCCGGCATCGAGACGGGCGGACCATCGATTTCCCGCCATGTCAGAAGCAGGGTGGCATCCCCCGCCTCGCTGCGGACCAGCGCCCAGCGGATATCGACCCGCCCCAACGGGCTGGTCAGGGCGCCATGCCGGATGGCGTTCGCACAGAGTTCGTGAAGGACGATCGCGATCAGGTTCGCCCAGCGCGCCGCCAGCGCGACGGACGATCCGGATTGCCCGACGCGGGGGCGCTGTGGATCGTCGAACCGGGCGGTAACTTGCGCCGTGACCTGCTGGATCGAACAATAATCGCCGGTGACCTCGCATCCGATCCGCGCGACGGCATCCAGGCTGCGCAGGCGATCGATAAAGGCCGCCACGACGGGATTGGCGCCCAGAGGGGCCAATGACAGGCGGGCAAGCGCGATGGCCAGCGAGACGAGGTTGCGCGAACGATGCACGGCCTCGGTCTGGGTGACGATGTCGAACGAACGGTCTTCGTCGGACGCGATGGAGAGGCTGACGATCCGGCCGTCGTCCGTGGTCGCGGGGATCGTGACAGGCAATCGCGACACCGCGTCCAGGCCGCCATCGTGCAGCCAACCGGACCGTGTCGCGCCGTCCGCGTGGTCCGTTATCCGGATGGCCGCGGGTAGGTCCTTCCACTGGATCGTCAGATAGACCGGCGATGCTTCGACGGACATGATGCGACGCTCCTCGCATAGGCGGTTCATGAGCGGGACGAGCCAGCGTCCGCCCCCGGGCGCACCCTGCTGCCGGAGCGGCATGTCCAGCAATTCCGAAACAATACGGATCGCATGCCGCGGGGTGATCCGTAATCGCGCGAATGTTCGGAAGGCCCTGCCGGTCGTAGCGATAGCGGCAGGAGGTGCGTCATGCCGGACAGAGTTCTGCATCGGGCGGTGAAAGGGAAAACCGACGATCGGCACGGCCGACTGATGCCCGCCCTCAGGGTGGACGCCCGTGCCGACCGTCGTGGGCGGCCGGGCTCCATCCTGCCGGATCGGTTCCGGGATCGCCGGGCTTGCCCCAAAGCCCCCCGCGTGGTGTCCGGCGTGGCCACGATGGCTGGCCGATCAGGACGACAGCCACTTCCGTCCTGAATCCCGGCGGTCGTCGCTCGCACCTCCCCCAGGTGCGAGCGGCACTGCCGATCGAAACGAAACCCGAAGATCTGCGGCGGTCGTCACGGACGCGGTCGTCGCGCGCGGTGCATTGCCGCGGGATCTGCCTGTCCGTCATCGTGCGGCCCGCCGATCCGCGCGGTGTGTTCCAGGCCGGACGGCGAAGCCTTCGCCGGCCGTTCACCCAACGACAGTTGGTCAACAGGAGCACTTGCCATGAAGAAAGCTATCTACAGTTCGCTGTCGGTTCTTGCATTCGCGATCGCCGTGCCCGCCGCAGCGCAGACATCGGGCACGGTGACCGGCGGCGCCGGCATCGGCATCGGTGTCGGCGGCTTCACCAACGGCGCCATCGATACCTCGGCGGTGAGCGGGACGAACAATCAGGCGCTCAGCGTCGATGTCACCCGCAACATCTCGGCATCGTCGGGCAGCGGCTTCGGCGGCACGATGAACATCAGCAGCCTGCCGGCCGGGTCGAGCTATGCCGTCGTCGGTGGGGTCGGTACGTCCGGATCGTCGATCGCCGCGAACATCGATGCGGCGAACAACGGCACCATCACCACCACCAGCTTCAATGCGGGCCTGTACGGCGGTCTGACCGGCGGTTCGGCGGCGCTCAACATGCAGGTCATGAACTTCGGCCAGAGCACCGCGGACTTCAAACTGGTCAGCTCGTTCGACGCGACCCACTCCGACCAGTTCAACCTCACCTCGACCGACTGGACGATGGCCGGGGCGGCAGGTGCCACCGCCTTCGGCTTCGGCTCGCTCGGCTGGGACGTCGACTGATCGACCACACTCGGGGTGGCGCGGCCGCCACCCCAATTCTTGAAGAGGGAGAGGGAAGATGAAACGTGTCCTGGGTCCAGCCGCCGTTCTCGCGCTTCTGCCACTGAGCGCCACGGCGCAGCAAATGGAGGCGCAGTCGAGCAATACGGTCAACGTCATGGCGATCACCGGGCCGCAGACCGACGTTCCCACACGGCAGGAGGTCGTCTACGGCGGGCACACGTGGACGACTCCGAGCGCCCAGGGCAGTTATTTCGGCGGTGCCAATCCGTGCCTGATCGGCAGCGGCGGCGGCGCGGCGGGCGGCCCCATCGCCTTCAACATCAACGTCGGCAAGAGCGACGAGGGGTGTCAGCGTAGGTCCGATGCTGCCGCGTGGCATGCCATGGGCTTCGACAATGTGGCGGTGGCGCGCATGTGTCAGGACATCAAAAGCGCGGATGCCTTTTTCGCGGCCACGGGAGAGGTCTGCCCCGGCGCGATGGCCACGCGCTACAAACTCGCGGACGGCTCGCCGGCGCGCCCCGCGGCGCTCGTCGCGAACAGCCGTGCGATACCCGGCAACCAGTATAGCGGCCCCGTCGACCTCACCAGCCCGCAGGTGCAGGCCGCGATCCGTGCCGAGGCGGTCAAGATGCTGCGGTCGCAATCGAACGTGAGCGCTCCGCCAGCGGGCGCATCGCCGTCGATCGGAAGCGAAGCGCCATTGATGAGGAAATAAGGGGGTGGCTGACGTGATCGCACATCGTGGACTGTCATCTGCGTGCCGAAGGGATATCGATTGAGATGCGACGCAGTGATGGCCGCGCGACGTCGCGTCGGTGTTGACCTTCTGCCATTCGCCCGACGTTTCGCCGATGGCACCGGCCGTATGCAGGCAGATGTGGTATAATCGAATGACGCCATGGGCGACGACGGTCTTGCCCGCGTCGCCATAACGACGCCGCCGCCCACCGCCTGACGTTTCCGCGTTGCGCCGGCGCTGGCGCCATCGCATGCTCCGCCGCAAAGCGCCGGGGGGGACGAGACATGCGGAACGGGTGGATGATCGTTGGACTGCTCGCCTTGCCGACGGGCGTGGGCGCGCAGGTATCCTCGACGACCGTCCCGCCCCCCGCCGCGGTCCCGGGGGCGGGCAGCGCGCAGGGCGACGTGTCGGTCACGATCTACAATGGCGACGTCGCGCTGGTGCAGGACGTCCGCCAGCTCACCCTCGCCGCCGGCCGCGTCCGCCAGTCCTTCCCGGACGTCAGCGCCCAGATCCGGCCCGAGACGGTGTCGCTGACGATGCCCGATGCCGGGATCGTCGAACAGAATTTCGACTATGATCTGCTCAGTCCGTCGAGCCTGATGGAGAAGGCGGTGGGTGAGACGATCACGCTCGTCCGCACCAACCCCGCCACCGGTGCCGAAACGCGCGAGCGGGCGCGGGTGCTGGCGGTAAACGGCGGTGTCGTCCTCGACATCGACGGGCGGATCGAGGTGCTGCGCGACGACGGCCTGCCAGTACGTGCGGTGTTCGACCGTGTACCGGAATCGCTGCGTGCGCGCCCGACCCTGTCGGTGACGCTGGCCAGTGCGCGATCTGGATCGCGACCTGCGACGCTGTCCTATCTCACCCGCGGCCTCGGCTGGAGCGCCGATTATGTCGCGCTGTTCGACGACAAGGCCGGCACGGTCGACGTGCAGGGCTGGGTGACGCTGCGCAACACGACCGGCACCACCTTCACCAATGCCAAAACCCTGCTCGTCGCAGGCGAGGTGGGCAGCGCGAACGACGAGGACGACGCCCCGGTTCGCCCCCGGCGGCCGGTGCGCACCCAGGCCGGCACCGAGACGTCGGCGCGCGAGCAGCTTGGCGACTATTACCTGTACCCGCTCGCCGAGCGGACCACGATCGCCGACAAGCAGACCAAGCAGGTCAGCTTCCTCGACGTGAAGGGCGTTGCCGCCAGCTCGGGCTATCGCTTCGACAACGGCTGGCTCGGCACCGCCGACGCCCCGCGCAGCGCGCAGAGCGTGCTCCGCTTCTCCAATCGCGGCGGCACCGGCGGGGTCGGCGATGCGCTGCCGGCCGGCACGGTGCGCGTCTACATCCGCGATGCGCGCGGCCAGCCGCAATTTACCGGCGAGAACCGCATCGAGCACACGCCGCAAGGATCGACGATCGCGCTGCCGACCGGCGACGCCTTCGACGTGAAGGTGCAGCCGACCGTGGTCGAACGTACCCGGCTGGGCGGCGACCGGTGGCGGACGCGCATGCGCTACACGCTGACCAATGCGCGGCCGCGCGCCGTGACGGTCGAGCTCGTGCAATTGGGCCTCGACTGGTCCGACACGCGGATCATTGACGAGAGCCGCAAGAGCGAGCGGCCCAATGCCGGCAGCGCGACGTGGCAGGTGCCGGTTCCCGCCAATGGGGAGGCGGTGGTCACCGCGACCTTCGACACGCGCTACTGATGCGCGCGCTGCTGACGGTCTTGCCGGCGTTCATCGCGATCGGCGCCGCGCCTCTGCCTGCAACGCCCGGCGTCGTGACGTCGCCGGCGCCTGCAGCCGTCGCGCTGACCGTCTATCGCGCGCCCTACGGCCAAGGCGCGATGAACCTCGGCTATCTCCAAGGCTTCGCGCTGGTCACCGAAACCCGCCGCATCGCCGTGTCGAAGGGCGCATCGACGCTGCGCTTCGAGGGCGTCGCCGAGGGCATCGTGCCGGTGAGCGCGGTGGTCGAGGGATTGCCCGGCGGCGTCATCGAAAAGAACCGCGACGCGCGCCTGCTGTCGCCTGCCTCGCTGATCGACGGCACGCTGGGCCGCATAGTGACGCTGACGCGCACGGATCGCGCCACCGGCCGCCGGGTTTCCGAACAGGCGACGATCGTCGCCGGTCCCGCGAGAGGCGTCGTGCTGAAGACGCGCGCCGGGATCGAGACGCTGCGCTGTTCGGGCCTGCCCGAGCGGCTGAGCTTCGCCGGCGTGCCCGGCGGACTGTCGGCGAAGCCCGTGCTCAGCGTCGCGACGGTCAGCCCGGTAGCGCGCACGGTCACCGTAAAGCTGAGCTACCTCGCCAGCGGCTTCGACTGGCGTTCGAGCTATGTCGCCACCGTCGCGCCTGACGGCCGTACGCTCGACCTGTTTGCCTGGCTGACGCTCGCCAACGCCAATCCCGAGCGCTTCCCCGATGCGCAGCTCAGCGCGGTCGCGGGTCGGGTCAACCGCGTCTGGACGCCGGGGCTCGAGCGCGCCGTCGCGGCGCTGTCGCTGTCCTGTTATCCGCTCGGCACGACGACGTCCGATCTGCCTGAGGAGACGTTCGAAAAGGCCGACGACATCGTCGTCACCGGTTTCCGAATGGCAGCGCCGCCTCCGCCGCCGCCGCCGCCGGCTCCGGAGCCGGCACCTGCACCGCCGGCACCGGAGAACCTCGGCGACCTCAAGCTCTACCGCGTGCCGATGCGCGTCACCGTCGCGCCGCGCGCGCAGAAGCAGGTCGCGCTCTTGTCCCGCGCCGGCGTTCCCTTCGATCGGCGGTATCGCGCGCGTCTCTATCCCGGACAGCCCATCGTGAGCGCGCCGACCCGCATCGTGCTCGCGCTGCGCAATCGCCGTGACGCCGGCCTTGGCCTGCCGCTGCCGGCGGGCAGCACCGCGGTCTATGCCACGCGCAACGGCGAGCGGCTGCTGCTCGGTCAGGGTGCGTTGACGGACCGTGCAGAGGGGGAATCCTTTCGCATCGCTGCGGGCATCAGCCCGCAGGTGACGGTCATGCAGGAGCCTATTTCTGCCGACATCATGCGCGTGGTGCTGACCAATGCCGGTGCCGCGCCTGCGTCGGTCGACGTGCCGATCGGCACCGCCGGCCAGCGGATCGAGGCGATCGACGCGACGCTGCCGATCGTCGACGGCGCCCGCACGTGGTCGGTGGTCGTCCCGCCAGGCCGCACCGCAGAGTTGCACTACCGCTATTGCTGGGACCGCTGCCAGCGCTAGCCGCGGGGCGCAGGCAACGGGGCATCTCGGCCGATGAGGTTTCTGCTGGCGGAGGACGATGCGGCCACGGCGGAGACGATCGGCGTCGGACTCGCCTGCGCGCGATAGACGTCGTTGGGGATGTCGTGGAACATCCGTCCGCGCGCCGGTCTCCTTGCGACGGGCTAACCGGGCGTGGGCGCGGCCGTATCCGTCGTGATACTGGTGACCGCCATAGATCGCTCGACGCCGATCGCACGAAGGAAGCGAGCGTCGTGGCTGACCACAAGCAGTGCGCCGTCGAACCGTTGCAGGGCGCGTTCCAGAACCTCGATCGACTCGATATCGAGATGGTTGGTCGGCTCGTCGAGGATCAGCAGCCAGGGCGGCTGCGGGCCGGAGAGGGCGGCGGCCAATCCCGCCCGGAGCCGCTCGCCACCCGACAACGTGCCGACGACCCGCTGGGCATCACTGTTACGGAAGGCGAAGCGCGCGCAGGCGGCATGGACCGCCTCGTCGTCCAATGTGGGGTGGAGGCGGCGTAGGTTGCCGACGATCGTGTCGGCGGCGTCGAGCAGGCCGACATGCTGGTCGAGCATCGCGATCCGATCGGCGCGTCGGCGAACCGTACCGCTGGCTGGAGCGAGATCGCCCTTGGCGAGGCGGAGCAGTGTCGATTTGCCGGCGCCGTTACGGCCGGTCAGCGCGACTCGTTCCGGTCCGCGGATCGTCAGCGACCAAGGGCCGAAACGTCGATCGCCATAAGCGACGGTCGCGTGCTCGATCGAAAGTATCTCGGCCTGCGACGGGAGGCCGGTGGCGGGGAGGTCGATCGTGAGCGGCGTCAGCACCTCGACTTGTGCGTGGGCGGATGCGCGGGCTTGCACGGCCTCCTCGATCTGCCGTTCGGCGAGCCTCCGGCCGTGCCCGCTGCTGTTCTCGGCGCGCTCGGCTTGGCGGCCCAGCAGGATCTTCGGCTCCGATCCCTTGGCGGCGAAGCTGCGCCCGGCCTTGTCGCGCCGGTCCTTGGCCTCACGCGCGGATTGGGCGGCGAGGCGGGTGGTGCGAAGGGCGGCATCGGTGCGGGTCCGTTCAGCGTCGGCGAGCGCGCGTTCGGCATCGCGCGCGGCGGCGAACGTCGACCAGCCGCCGCCGACGATGCGGTTGCCGATTGGGCTCAATTCGACGATGCGGTCCATGGTTTCGAGCAATGCGCGATCATGGCTGGCGACTAACAGGCCGCCGCGCCAGCCCGCGATCCAGCGTTCGATGGCGTCCCGACCTTCGGCGTCGAGATTGTTGGTCGGTTCGTCGAGCAGCAACAAATCGGGCATGGCGATCGCCAGCCGGGCCATGCCGACGCGCGTCCGCTCACCGCCCGATAGGCTTCCCATCGGGCGCTCCAAGACGATGCCCTCAAGGCCGACGTCGGCGAGCGCGGCGTCGATCTCGGCCGGCAGCGTCCAGTTGGCGGCGTCGAAGTCCTCTGCGGTGCCGTCCCCGGCTTCGATCCGTGTCAGGATCGACAGTGGGTCGTGGACGCCGAGCGCTTCGGCGACGCTGTCCCCGTCATGCCAAAGCTGCGCAAGCCGGCCGACCGTGCCCGCGCGGTTGATTGTGCCGGACACGGGACGCGCGTCGCCCGCAACGATATGCAGCAGCGTCGACTTGCCCGATCCGTTGCGTCCGACCAGGCCGATGCGCTCGGCGCCGATCGACAGGGTCAGGTCATCGAAAAGCGGTCGGCCGTCAGGCGTGGCGGCGGAGAGATGAGAGAGGGTGAGGAAACTCGACATAGACACCGTGGCGGACGGAAAGGGCAGGGCGGGCGGCGCTGATCTTCCGGTCGTTCATGGTCGTGGCTCCTTCGGTCTCGCCACCGATATAGTCGATGGCGACGCCTGCGTCACCTGGCGCCAGACAAGGATCGCGGGCGTCGCCAACAGCCACGGCACATATTCCCCGCGCCATGGCAGTCGTGCCCTGACCGGGATTGCATGCTAGAGCCGTCCGCATGTCCAAATCGCACAGCACGGACGGCGTCGTCCTGGTCGATGGCGCCACCTATGAATGGCACCTGCAACGTGAACCGCATCAGTCGGACGACGAAGGGTGGAAGGGCATGACGATCGCGCTGCTGCAACGCGATGCCAAGCGCGAAGCCTGGGTGGAATTTCCGCCGCCCAAGCGGCTGTTGAAGGGCTTGCCGCGCGGTCGTCTGCAACTGGATGATGCGACGATCTCGCGATGCGTGCGGGCCGCTCTGTCGGCCGGGTGGGAGCCGACGTCGCGGGGCAAGCCAATGGTGTTTTCGGTCGATGCCGAAGGCAATTGATCGGTCGATGCGGGCAGGACACGACCGCGATTCTGCCTGACCGCGAAAGCCGGCCGCAGCCCGCGGCCGGGACCGATCGCTTTCCATTCGTGCCCGATGGGTTACAGCGGCCGCTTTGCGCGGCGCCACCTGTCGCGGCGCATATGGGTTGGATCGTCAGGAACTAGCGTCGCCGTGAATTATCGCCATTCCTTTCATGCGGGCAACAGCGCCGATGTGGTCAAGCACAGCCTGCTGATCGCGCTGGTCCAGGCCTTGCAGCAGAAACAGACCCCGCTGACCTTGATCGACACCCATGCGGGCTGCGGGCTGTACGACCTGTTCGGCGAGGATGCCCAGCGCACCGGCGAATCCGCGCATGGCGTGATGCGGGCCTTCGCCGACCCGAATCCTTTGCTGGACGACTATCGTGCCGCCGTACAAGCGGTGAATGACGCAGCCGAGCCAAACCTCTACCCCGGGTCGCCACGGTTTCTGGCGCAGCTGCTGCGCCCGCAGGACTTTCTGATCCTGAACGAGAAACATCCCGAGGATGTCCGCACTTTACGCCGGGCGATGCGCGATACGCCCGCGGCGGTGCATGAGCGCGACGCCTACGAATTCTGGCTGGCGATGGTGCCGCCCCGCACCGCACGCGGTGTGGTGGTGGTCGACCCGCCCTATGAGCAGACCGACGAACGCGACCGGATCGTCACGACGCTTGCCGCCGCGCACCGCAAATGGGCGCACGGCGTCACCGTGATCTGGTATCCGCTGAAAGACCGCGCCACGCATTCGCGGTGGAAGGAACAGCTGCACAGGCTCGCCATTCCGAAATTCCTGACGGTGGAGCATTGGCTGTACGACGAGGATCAGCCCGGCATCTATAACGGCGCCGGCCTGTTCATCGTCAATCCGCCCTACGCCTTCACCCAGGCGCTGCCGCCGCTGCTGGAGGCGCTGCGCGCCGTGCTGGCGCCGGAGGGGCATGACGGCGAGATCACGGCCAACTGGCTGCGCGGCTGATTACCGCGCCGGCTGTTCGGCGACGATAGGGCCGCGCTGACCGGCCGAGTTCAATAGACGCCGGTTGATCCGCCCGCATGCGGTGGTCATGAGAAGCCGACCACCGCATGCGGCACGTATGGCGCCTCCAGCCGGGCGATCTCGTCGTCCGACAGCTCCAGGTCGAGCGCCGCGACGGCATCGTCGAGATGTGCCGGCTTGGACGCACCCACGATCGGTGCCGACACCTCGGGCTTGGCGAGCACCCAGGCGAGCGCGACCTGCGGGCGGGGCACGCCGCGCTCGGCGGCGACGGCGGCGACGGCTTCGACCACCTTGCGATCTGACTCCTGCGTCGCGGCATACAGCGTGCGGCCGAATTCGTCGGTGTCCGAGCGGGCGGTGGTCTCGTCCCAGTCGCGCGTCAGCCGACCGCGCGCGAGCGGGCTCCATGGGATTACGCCGATCCCCTCCGCCGCGCACAGCGGCAGCATTTCGCGCTCCTCCTCGCGGTAGAGCAGGTTGACGTAATCCTGCATGGTCGAGAAGCGCGTCCAGCCGTTCGCCTCGGCGACGTGGAGCATCGTCGCAAACTGCCAGGCGGCCATCGATGAGGCACCGATGTAGCGCGCCTTGCCCGCCTTCACGACGTCGTGCAGCGCCTCCAGCGTTTCCTCGATCGGCACGTCATGGTCGAAGCGGTGAATCTGGTAGAGGTCGACATAATCGGTGCCGAGCCGGGTGAGGCTGGCATCGATCTCTGTCATGATCGCCTTGCGGCTGAGGCCGGCGCCGTTCGGGCCGGGACGCATGCGGCCATGGACCTTGGTCGCGATCACCACGTCGTCGCGGCGGGTGAAGTCCTTCAGCGCGCGGCCGACGATTTCTTCCGACGTGCCGTCCGAATAGACGTTTGCCGTGTCGAAGAAGTTGATCCCGGCCTCCACCGCCTGGCGCAGGAGCGGCCGGCTGGCCTCCTCGTCCAGCGTCCAGGCGTGATTGCCGCGATCGGGAATGCCGTACGTCATGCAGCCGAGGCACAGGCGCGATACGTCGAGGCCGGTATTGCCGAGCTTGATATAGTCCATGGGTCGTCTCGCTTGTTCGGTTTGCCGCAACAACGCACGGGCGGCGATTGTGGCGCTACCGTCGCCGTTGGTGCGGGTGGGTATGCGAGGGTCGTGGCGGCCGGTGAATCAGCGCGCGCTGCTGCTGGAGTAGGGCCGGTCCGCGGGGCGCGTCGCCCATGTGGTGTTCGGCGCCGCTTGCATGACGAAGCGCAATTCGCCGCCTGCCATGATCTCATCGTGGCGTAGATAGGCGCGGGTGACGGGCACTCCGTTCAGCGTGACCTTACCGACATAGGGGTGTCGGTCGTCGAGGTCGTCGGAGATGACGGTCAGCGTCCGGCCGTTGGGCAGCGTCAGCACCGCCCGGTTCACGAATGGGCGGCCGATGACATATTCGAGGCTGCCGGGCGTCACGGGGTAGAAGCCCAAGGCGGTGAAGACCAGCCACGCCGACATCTGGCCCAGATCGTCGTTGCCGGACAGGCCATCGGGCGTCGCGCGATACTGACTGCCGACGATCTGCGTCAGTCGCGCCTGCGTGCGCCACGGCGCGCCGGCATAGTTGTACAGATAGGCGACATGGTGGCTGGGTTCGTTGCCGTGGATATACTGGCCGATCAGCCCGGCGATGTCCTCGGCATGGCTGTAGTCGAGCTTGGACGTGTCGAAATCGAACATCGCATCCAGCTTTGCGACGGTCGCCGCGTCGCCGCCGAGCGCGCGGACGAGCGAGGCCTGATCCTGCGGCACGAACCAGCTGTATTGCCAGGCATTGCCCTCCGTATAATCGGACCCGTAATTGATCGCGGTCGGATCGAACGGCACGCGGAACGTCCCGTCGCTCTTGCGCGCGCGGATGAAACCGGTCTTCGCATCGAAGCTGTTGCGCCAATTTTCCGAGCGCTTTGCGAAGGTTGCGGCGACGTCGGCGCGCCCCATCGCACGCGCTAGGCGGGCGATGGTCCAGTCGTCGTAGGCATATTCAACCGTCTTCGATGCCGCTTCGGGTTCGCGGTCAATCGGCACGTAGCCGCGTGCCATATACTCGCCGAGCCCGGCATAAGGCGCATAGGTGGCGCTGGCGACCATCGCCGCCAGCGCGGCATCCGCGTCGAACCCGCGGATGCCCTTCAGATAGGCGTCGGCGATCACCGGAGCGGCGTGATAGCCGATCATCGTCCACGTCTCGCGCCCCTGAAACTGCCAGACGGGCAGGATGCCGTCGGGACTGTGTTCGCGGCTGGCGATGAGCGAGCGGACGATGTCGCGGGTCGTGGTGGCCGGCTGCACCAGCGTCAGCAAGGGGTGTTCGGCGCGGAACGTATCCCACAGCGAGAAGGTCGATCGGAACGTATAGCCGTTCGCGCGATGGACCTGATTGTCCGGCCCGCGATAGCGGCCGTCGACATCACCGGCGACGGACGGGGCGAGGAGGCTGTGATAGAGCGCGGTCGCGACCGATCGTTGCATGGGCGCGGGCGCGTCGATCCGCAGCACGTCGAGCGCGGCATGCCATGCGGTCGCGGTACGGGCGGCGATCGCGTCGAAATCGCCGGTTTCGCTCAGCAGGTTGGCGATCGCGCCCGCTTCGTCGACCGAGGAGATGGCGCTGGTCACCTCGATCGGGCGATCGGTGGTGCCGAAATCGAACCGGGCGACGAGCGCCCGCCCGGCGCGTTCGGCCACCGCGTCGCTGCCGCGCCCGGGACCTTGGAAGCCCTTGTACGCGACATCGGTCTCGGTCGAGACGAAGGCGTGGCCCGTCAGCGGCACCGAAAAGCGGATGGCGAAGCACAAGTTGCGATCCGGCGCCCAGCCGCGCGTCTGTCGGCAGCCGGTGACGATGCCGTCGGGACGCAGCCGGATCGACGACCACAGGACCTTGCCCGGGTAATTGTAGAGCGAGCTGCGCAGGTCGAGCAGCAAATGCATCGGCAGCGCCCCGGCGGTGGGACGATAGCGGGCGACGCCGATCCGCGTCCCTGCGGTGAGTTCGGCGCGGACGCCCCGGTCCTTCAGGGCGACCGCATAATAGCCCGGCCGCGCGACCTCCGCCGCATGATCGTAGCGCGATCGATAGCCCGTCCCGGGCTTGCCGGCGTCGCCCGGCTCGAACGGAACGGTGTCGCCTGCCACGGGCATCATCAGCACATCGCCAAGATCCGAATGCCCGGCGCCCGAAAAGTGCGTCAGCGAAAACCCCTGGATCGTCGGATCCTCATACCGATAGCCGGCAGCATGGCTGTAGCAGGCGCGCAGGACGCAGGTGGTGTCCGTGTCGGGCGAGAATTGCACCATGCCGAACGGCGCGACCGCGCCGGGAAAGGTATGGCCTTCGCCGCCGGTGCCGATCATCGGATCGACCTGATCGTACGTCGATTGGGCGAGGAGCGGCGTCGCCGCGAACCCGGCCAGCAGCGCCAGAAGCGTACGGAAGCGAAGGGTGGTCATCGGAAGGTTAGAGCATTCCCCCGGCATCAGGGGAAGGCCGTTTGTCGATGATGCCGCGTTGTTTCAACGGCTTGGGCGGCGATGCGGTGCGGCGATCCTATGCCATGGGGCGCAAGGTGAAGCGCGTGATCTCGGACGGCACGCCCAGCCGCAGCGCGAAGCCCGGCCACAGGCCGGTGCCGTTGCTGACGTAGAGCGTCATCCCGCCGACTGCGTAACGTCCCGACACGAAGCCGGCATTGCCGCGCGCGACGAGCCGGTCGAGCCCGCGGATCATGCCGCCGTGCGTATGCCCGGACAGTTGCAGCGCGACTCCGCGCGCAGCGGCGTCGCGCGCCTTGCGGGGCTGATGGTCGAGCAGGATGATCGGCGCACCGGCGGGGGCGCCCCGCAGCGCATGGGCGAGATCCGGCCCGGCCTCGCCGACGCTGGGTGCCGACAGGTCGGTGACCCCGGCGACGACCAGCCGCTCCCCGCCGCGTGCGACGACCGTGTGGGCGTTGGTCAGCATGCGGAACCCCAGACCCGACAGGTGCCGCATCCATGCGCCGTAATCGAAGAAATATTCGTGATTGCCCGGAATGGCATAGACGCCGTCCGGCGCACGCAGCCGCTGAAGCGGCGCCACGTCGTCGCGTCGCATGGCCACCGACCCGTCGATGAAGTCGCCGGTGACGACGATCAGGTCGGCGCCCGACGCATTGGTGCGATCGACGACCGCCTGCGCCCAGCGCGGCGTGAAGAGCCGGCTGATGTGCAGATCGGTCAGCTGGACGACGCGATAGCCGTCGAAGGATGACGGCAGGTCGCGGATCGCCACCGTCACGTCCTTGATCGGCGGCACGCGCAGCGCATTGGCGACGCCGATGCCGGCGAGCACCGCCGCCAGGCCCGCAACGGCGTAGCGCAGCGCGTCCGGCTCGCGGATCGCCGCCTGCCGCACGAGCATCGTCAGCAGTGCGCCGAGGTCGAGGACCAATTGGAAGACGGCGAGCAGCACCAGGGCGCCGAATGCCCAGTTGAACAGGATGACGATGGGGCGCGGAAATTCAGGCGCGAAGACCGATCCCGACGACAACCGGCTCCACAAATGGAATTGCGACGCCGCCAGCATCAGGAGGCCGACGGCCATCTTGGCCCAAAGCGGCAGCGGCAGGGGCCACAGCCAGCGCGCGATGACGATCAGCGCCGGTATGGCAAAGACGAGGTTGAAGATGGGAGGCACTCCGGCGTTTGCATGCGATGCCCGCTGTAAACGAGGCACGGGGCCGCTGTGTCCATCCCCAAGTCCGCGCGAGACAGCGTGGTTGTGGCTTTTCCCGAAATGGGACGCGAGGGCAGAGGGGGCGAACTAGGCCGTACCGACATTCACCGTTTTGATGGATTGTTCGACGAGCGGACAGACATGCAGAAAAAAGAGTTTTGTTCGCGCGGAGGCGCGGAGGACGCAGAGATGTGACGCGCGTGGCAGCGCTTCGCCTTGACCTCGACCGAGATAGACAGGCCGCTCGCGCGGCAAACGCGACACCTCTGCGTGCTCCGCGCCTCCGCGCGAACCGTCTTGTCTTCACCTCTTTCTATCTTGGCGTAAATGAATGCCGATCGGTCCTAAAAGCCCTGTTTGACCGTGACATGCAGGCGGTCGAGCGTTCCCGCCGATCCATTGGCGAGTTCCCGGTGCGACAGGCGCGCTTCGACGCCCAGATCGAGGCGCGGCAACGGCGAGACGAACAGGTTGATCGCGGTGTCCCACACCTGCCGCGTCGACAGGGGCGAGGCGGACGCGGGGTTCCAGATGCGCTGGAACGACCCCATCCACGTGCTGCGCAACGTGCCGGTCCAGACATGGCGGATCGCGGCAAATCCCGCGACCAGCGGCACGGCCACCAGTCGATCGTCCGCCGCCTGATAGATCGCATCGGCCGCGACGTTCGCGCCGACATAGCGGCCGAGGCCACGGCCCCCGGTCATCATGAAGCGGATATCGTCGCCCTTGCCCGTGGGCAGCGGTGCGATGCCCGCCAGCGAGACGCCATAGCCTTGCGCCGTTGCCGCCGGCCGGCCGTTGGCGGGATCGACGCGCATCGATCGGAACAGCCCGGTCAGCGACAGGCTGGCCCCCTTCGAAGCCCAGAGCAACTGCCCGGTCACATCGGGAATGCTGTCATCGTCATTGTCCGACAGCGCAGTCGCGCCGGCCATCGCGGACACGGTTTCCGGGTTTTCGATCGAGGCGGACACGGTCCATCCGGTGCCGATCGGACGGCTGTAGCGCAGCAGCATCTGCCGGACGAGCACGGTGCCGTCGGTGACGCCGACGAAATCGGCGGTTTCGGGCAAGGCCGCGACATATTGGAAGTTGCTCCAATCCTGTCCGACCGCGAATCCGCCATAGCCCGCGACTGCGCGACGCAGCCCGAAGGTATAGGGATTGAGCGCGCGTTCCCCGCCGGCCACCGCGGGCGCGACCTGGAAATCCGCCTCGATCAGCGTGGTCAGCGACTGCGTGCCGACCGGTGTCGCGGTCTGGAAGGCGATACGCGATTGCTTGGCGGAGGCATCGGTGAGGATACCGGATCGCCGCCCGCCGACGGGGATCGATTGCGGCAGCGACAGTTCGCGCCCCAGCGGGTTGGTCGCGGTATCGCCGTTGCCGTAGCGGCTGACGATCAGGTCGCCCTTGATGAAGCCCGCGATCCGGAAGCTGGTCTCACCGATGCGGAAGCCATAGCCCGAGGGCAGCGACGCCGTGCCGCCTTGCGCGGTGATCGACGGGGTGCCCGCCGGGCGGGGCAGGGGGTCTGGCGCGGCTACGCGCGCAATCGGGGCGGGCGCAATCGGGGCGGGCGCTGTCTCGGCGGACGTGGCGGCGGCGACCGGCGCGGGCTGCGCGGGCGGGTGCGTCGCATCGAGCGCGCGTTGCAGCGCGTCGAGCTGTTGCTGCAGCTGTGCCACCTTGCTGCGCAGCGCCTGATAGTCCTCGGCGGACTGCGCGGCGGCGGGTGTCGCGGCGATCATGGCCACACCGCCTAGCAATAGGGCGCACGTCGTCCGCTGCCGAAGATGCGGCATTTGATATCCCCTTGATCGAGAGGCCCGGCGCGTGCCGCCGGCCCGGTCGGCGTCAGCGCGCGATGATGGTGGAGTCGATGTCCGCGATCGTCCGCACGCCGGTCAGCGCCATCGCCACCCGCATCTCGCGATCGAACAGGTTGAGCAGGTTGGCGACCCCCGCCTGGCCATCGGCGGCCAGCGCATAGATGAAGGCACGACCCAGCATCGCCGCGTCCGCGCCCAGCGCCAGCATCCGCACGACGTCCAGCCCCGATCGGACGCCCGAATCCGCGAGAATCGTCAGCTGCCCCTTCACGGCGTCGGCGATGGCGGGCAAGGCGCGCGCCGAGGAGAGCACGCCGTCGAGCTGTCGTCCGCCATGGTTCGACACGACGATACCCTGTGCGCCGAAGCGGACGGCCTCGCGTGCATCCTCGACGTCGAGGATGCCCTTGATGACGATCGATCCCTTCCAGACATCGCGAATCCATTGCAGGTCGCGCCAGCCGATCCCCGGATCGAAGTTCGCGCCCAGCCAGCCGATATAATCCTCAAGGCCGGTGGCAGCGCCGCGATAGGCGGAGATATTGCCCAGGTCATGCGGCCGGCCATGGATGCCGACGTCCCAGGCCCAGCGCGGATGGGTGATCGCCTGCAGCATCCGCCGCCAGGCGGCCCCCGGTCCCGACATGCCCGAATGCGCGTCGCGGTAGCGCGCGCCGGGGACGGGCATGTCGACGGTGAAGACCAAAGTCTCCACCCCGGCTGCCTGCGCCCGCTCCAGCGCGTCGCGCATGAAGCCGCGATCCTTCAGCACATAGAGCTGGAACCAGATCGGCGCGGGAGACTGGCGCTGGACTTCGTCGATGGCGCAGACCGATACGGTCGACAGGGTGAAGGGCACCTGCTTGCTTGCGGCGGCGCGTGCCGCCTGCACTTCGCCGCGCCTGGCATACATGCCCGTCAGGCCGACGGGGGCGAGGACGACCGGCATGCCGAGCGACCGGCCGAACAGCGTCGTGCCTAGGTCGATATCGGCGACGTCGCGCAACACCCGCTGGCGCAGCGCGATGTCGGACAGGTCCGACACATTGTGGCGCAGCGTATGTTCGGCATAGGCGCCGCCGTCGATATAGTGGAACAGGAACGGCGGCAGGCGCCGGCGCGCGGCTTCGCGATAGTCGGTGGGGGCGGAGATGATCATCGGGTCGTTCCCAATCTATAACGAGAGTTCGGCGCTGCGCGCGGCGGTGGCGCGCTTGGTGCGGGCCAGGTCGTCCTCGACCTGCCGGACCGTGGTGCGCACGAATTCGAGATGGACATCGGCCGCGTCGCGTGCGCCGTCCGCGTCGCCCGCCACGATTCGCTCCATGATCGCGCGGTGCTGCGCCGACAGCGCCTCGAATGTGCGCGGCACGGCGTAGATCTTTTCGCGGCTCTGCGAGATGCTGGTGTGCAGCAGCCCGAACAGGCTGGACATGACATGCGTCAGCACTGCGTTGCGCGAGGCATGCGCGATGGCGAGGTGGAAGGCGGCATCGGCGTGCGCCTCCGCCGCAACGTCGCCCGCGCCGTGCAGCTTCTCCATCGCGTCGAAGCGGCGGCGGATACGGTCCTTGTCCACCGCATCGGCGCGCCGGGCGGCATGATAGGCGGCGGTGCCGTCCAGCGACTCGCGGACCTCGAAGATGTCATGGCCGTAGCCCGGATTGGCCTCGACCAGTGGGGCCAGCGGTTCGGCGATCATCTGCTCGGTCCATTGCGCCGAGGGCTCGGCCAGGATCGCCCCGGCACGCGGACGGATGATGATCCGCCCCTGTGCCGCCAGCCGGTTCATCGCCTCGCGCAGAATGTTGCGCGATACCCCCAGCGTCTCGGCCAGCGATCGTTCGGAGGGCAGGCGCGCGCCGGGCAACAATTTACGCTGGGCGATCAGCGCCTCGATCGCGGCTTCCGCCCGGTGGGATACGCTGGCTGGCACGCTCATGGGATCATCCATGGTAGGAGATAGGCCTGGACCGTGGTGATGATCCCGACCAGCGCGCAGAGCGGCAGGCTGTGGCGCACGGTGAAGCGGAACAGGTCGGACTCCTTGCCGACCAACCCGACCGCAGCGCAGGCGATGGCGATCGACTGCGGCGAGATCATCTTGCCGGTGACGCCGCCGGTCGTGTTGACCGCGACCAGCAGCACGTCGCTGACCCCGATCTGGTGCGCGGTATTGGCCTGCAACGCCGCGAACAGCGCGTTGGCCGACGTATCCGACCCGGTCAGGAACACGCCCAGCCAGCCGAGGAACGGCGAGAAGAAGGTGAAGGCCGATCCCGTATGCGCCAGGGCCAGCGCGAGCGTCGCCGACAGCCCCGAATAATTGGCGAGGAAGGCGAAGGCGAGGACCATGCCGATCGAATAGATCGGGATGAGCAGGCTCTTCAACGTGTCGACAAAGGTACGGGCCGCATCCGCCGGCTTCATTCGCAGGAACGCGATGGTGACGATCGCCGCCAGCATGATCGCGGTGCCGGTCGCCGACAGCCAGTCGAACTTGTACACCGCTTCATAGGGCGTGACCTGCGGAACGATCGGCGGCACCTTGGCGACCAGCTTGTCGAGGAACGGCACGTGCAGCTTCAGCACGAGGTGTGCGAGCGGCCCGTCGGCGGCGAACAGTGCCTTGACCGGGGCGATGCTCCACAGCGTGACGAACACGGTCAGGATCAGGAAGGGCGACCAGGCCCAGGCGATCTGTGCGGGCGAATGGCGGACGGTCTGCGCCGTGACCGGCGCGACCGGCACCGCGCCGTCGGCGGCGACCTCCGCCGCGTCGAAGCGGAAGATGCGCTTGGGCTGCCAGAAGCGCAGGAAGATGGGCAGCGTGATCAGGGTCGCAAGCGCGGCGGTGATGTCGGGCAACTCCGGCCCGATGAATTGCGCGGTCAGGAACTGGACGATGGCGAACGACCCACCGGCGACCAGAATGGCGGGCCACGTCTCTCGCACGCCGCGCGGGCCGTCCATGATCAGGATCAGCCAGAAGGGCACGAGGACCGACAGCAACGGCAACTGCCGCCCCGCCATCTGCCCGATCAGGAACGGGTCGATGCCGGTCACCTGTCCGGCGACGACGATCGGAATGCCCATCGCCCCGAACGCCACGGGGGCGGTGTTGGCGATCAGGCACAGCCCCGCCGCATAGAGCGGCCGAAAGCCGAGGCCGACAAGCAAGGCGGAGGTGATCGCGACCGGCGCACCGAACCCGGCCGCGCCTTCCAGAAAGGCACCGAACGCAAAGCCGACTAGCAATAGCTGCAGACGCTGATCCTCGGTGACGTTCAGGATCGACTGCCGGATGATGTCGAACGCGCCGGTCGCCACCGCGATACGATAGAGAAACACTGCGCCCAGGATGATCCAGGCGATCGGCCACAAACCGTAGAAGAAGCCGAACACACCGGCGGCGATCGCACTGTGTACCGGCATTCCGTACAGCGCGATGGCGACCGCCAGCGTCAACGCCACCGTGATCGTCCCCGCGACATAGCCTTTCAGGCGAAAGATGGTGAGGGCTAGGAAGAAGAATATGATTGGTACGGCGGCGACCAGGCTAGAAAGCCAGATATTGCCCAACGGATCGTAATTTTGCGCCCAGACGTCCACGGCACCTCTCTCTTCTGGTAGTACCAGATATGCGATGTTGTGGACATTCATCGGCCGAGCAGGCACGCGCGTCAACGCGGCTAGGGGTTTGGCTAGCGCTTTGTGGTCCTACCAGTGTTGCATGCGGCCCTGCTTTGCGGTCGTGCATGGCGGCGCCGCCGCGTTCACTGGTGGCGTAGGGTCTTTTCGAAGCCTTCGTTCGCCTTCGTCATCTTGGCGACCTTGCGCAGATAGGTTCGGACGTGTCGTTCGAACCGATCCTCGTCATTCAGGCCGGTCGCGGGATAGTCGTCCTGCGCAATCAAGTGCTTGAGGCGGGCGGCGAAGGCGGTTTGGTCGGCCGTGCTATCGTCATCCTTCAGCGTGCGGCACACCCATTCCTCGGCCGCCGCCTTGTCGTAATCGTCGCGCGCGTCATAGCCTTGCCGATCCGCCGCCGCCTGATCCAGCCGCGCGGCGGCGTGGCGACGGTCCAGCCATCGGCGCACCAACGCCGGGTCCCAAGGTTTCACTGAATCCGTCATGATAGTCCCCGATCGGTCCGTGGCGATCGGACCCTGTTCGCCGCTTTCCTTAGGACGCGGCGGATCGCTTCGCTACAGGCGGGGGCAATCGAAGCAATCGGATCGCGCTATGGCCAGACGTTCGAAATATGATCCTTACGATCACCTGCCCGCAGACGACGACACGCCGGCCGCGCCGCCGCCGTGCTGGCTGTGCGGCCGGCCGACGGGCAAGACCATCGTCTGGCATCATCCCGTGCCCAAGAGCCGTGGCGGCCGAGACGTGGTGCCGATGCATCCGATCTGCCAGCAGACGCTGACCGCGAACTTCACCAATTCCGAACTGCAGCGGCACGGCATGAACGTCGCGGGCCTGCTGGATCACCCCAATGTGCGCAAATTCGTCGATTGGGTGGCGAAGAAGGATCCCGATTTCACGGCGACGATCACGAAGAAGCAGCGCTGATCGCCGTCGCCCCGATCCGGCGGCGGGCTATGCGGGATCGTCGGTCGGCGCCTGGGATCGGCCAAAGAGCTTCCAGCCGAGCAGCGCGGCCGCCAGCAGGCCGACGATCACCCAGGTGAGGTTGCCGAGGAGGCTGGCGATCGTCTGCACCTGATCGCTGAACGCGCGGCCCAGCGACACGTAGATCACGAGCCACAGGACCTCGCCCGCCACGTCGAGCGCGAGGAAGCGGGCCCAGGGATATTCGGTGAGGCCGCTGGTGACGTTGATCCACGGTCCGAGCGGACCGATCAGCCAGCGGCTGAAGAAGATGCCCCATCCCGCCCATTTGCGCGAATAGGCCTCTGCCTGCTCGACCTTGTCCGCCCCGCCGATGCGCCTGGTCACGGCCGCGAGCAGGGGGCGCCCGCCGTAGCGCCCGAAGGCATAGCCGATCTGGTCGCCGATGACGGCGCCGGCCGATCCCGCGGCGACGACGGGCCAGAACGACAATTCGCCCTGCGCGACGAACGATCCCATCGCCACCAGCGTCAGCGAGCTGGGGAAGGGCATGCCGGCCGCCGCCAGGATCATCGCGACGAACAATGCCGGCAGCCCATAGGTCGTCAGCAGTTCGAGCAGTTGGTCGGTCATCGGGCGGGCGACGCCGCTCGGGACGACGATCCGGACGACGTTGATCCAGATGGGGCCACGGGCGGCGGTGGCGGGCCGGGGGGCGGATAGGGCGGCCGGACGTGGACGATCGCATAGGTCAATTTCGCCTCGACCTGCGACATCGACCGGCCGCTGTCGCGCGCGATACGGGCGAGCGGCCGGCGATCCGGCGTCGGCGGCAGGTTCAGCGCGGCGTGCAGGATGTGCGGCGGGACGTGATAGGAATGCGCGACATAGCCGATCGTCATCCACGGCTCGATCGGTTCGTCGCGGTGCGCGTTCCAATAGAGGGCGTCGCTGACCGTCCGCACCGCATGATAGCCGGTGAACGCCACGATCGCGACGAACAGCGCGATCAGGGCTTTGCGCCAAGGCTGTGTGCGGGTCATACCCGGGCGATACGCCGGCCGGGGGCGGCGATCAACGGGGCGGCGATCAACGTTGCGGCGTCATCCGGGGGCGCAGCGGGTACGCTCCCGCTTGTCCCCGAATGACGCCCGGCGGCCGTGTCAGGCGGGTCGCAGGCCCAGCCATTGCGACGGGCCGGGCAGCCACCGGCGTGCGATCCCCTCGAACAAGAGGACGAGGATGAGCGTCAGGCCGAACAGCGGCAGGTAGAGCGCGAGCGCGAGGATCGCGACGACCAGCCCGGCGCCAAACCGCGCCCGGCCGACGGGGATGGGGGCGCCGAGCAGGCCGATCGGCCGCCGCCGCCACCACATGACCGCGCCCGACACCGACAAGAGGACGAGCAGCAGCGCGGTGGCGGTGCCGAGCAGCTGGTTGGCGAGGCCGAATAGCGCGCCCTCATGCGCCGCGATACCGTAGCCGATCACCCGATCGATCCAGTGGCGTTGGGCGAAATCGGTCCGGCTGACGATCCGACCGCTGGCGCCGTCGATCTTGAGCGTGCTGCGCAAGGGACGGTCTGCCGTGTCGGAGGCGACCGACCAGGGGGCGCCGGCCTGCGCGGGGGGCGTGATGAGCACCGGTCCGGCGAGGCCCAGCGGGCGGGTGGTCGCGATGACGCGGGCCAGATCGCCCGGGGACGGTGGCGGCGCCGGCATCGTCATGCCGCCATGCCCGGCATGCTCGCCCGACGCGGCATCGGCCTTGGGAGCCTTGCCGCCGATCGTCCAGTCCACCGGGCCCCGCGACGTGCCGGTGAGCTGGCGCACCTGGGTGAGGTAGGTTCCCCACCCCTTGGCCCAGGGCAGGCCGGTGAGGATCAGCCCCAGCGCGAACACCGTGACCCAGATGCCCGCCGTCGCATGGAGGTCGCGCCAAAACAGGCGTCCCCGTGCGCGTAGCCGCGGGTAGAGGATTCCGGCGAGGCCGCGCCGCCCGCGCGGCCACCACAGATACAGGCCGGTCAGCAGCATCACGATCGCCCAGCAGGCGGCGATCTCGACGAGGTAGCTGCCGGCCGCCCCGGCGAGCAATTCGCCGTGCAGGCGGAAAACGACGCGCATGGGGCGCTGCTCTTCGATCACGACGCCCAGCACGGCGAGCGAGTGGGGATCGACGTAGACGCGCCGGTCCGCGCCGTCCCGGGTAACGAGCACGCGGACGGCGGCGTCGGGCCGTTCGGGCATCACATATTTGCGCAAGGTCGCGCCGGGCACGGCGTGCAACGCGGCGGCGACCTGTGCGTCGGGCGAGGCCGGCGCACCCGCGACGGGCAGGCGATCATAGGGGCGGTCGAGCCAGGATTCGATCTGCGGCCGCCACAGGTAGATCGTGCCGGTGAGTGCCAGCCAGATCACGAACGGGATGCAGAACAGCCCCGCATAGAAATGCCAGCGCCAGACCGACGAATAGAAGCCGCCTGCCTGTCCAGTGCGGCCCTGCGTGTCGCGTGCCATCAGAACCGTCCCTTGATGCCGGCGTAGATCGTGCGGGGCTGGCCCGCATAGACCGAGCCGGTGACGCCGCGCAGCACCGTCGGCGAATTGAGCGTGCCGTTCGCGGCCAGGCTGTTGGCGATGATTGAGGCGGAGCCGACATAGGTGGTGTCGGTCAGATTCTCGAGCGAGGCATAGAAGGACAGGCGCGACCACCAGCCGGCGCCGGCGGGGGGATCGTAATGCAGGTTCAGGTTGACCAGCGCATAGCCCGGCACGCGCAGCGAATTGGCATTGTCGATCCAGTAGCGCGAACGCCACGTCACCTCGGCGAACCCGCCCAGTCCGGCGAGCGGACCGGCAGGGCGGTCATAGCCCGCACGAAGGTTGGCGAAGGTGGGGATCACCCCCGGAATGCGGTTGCCGTCGCGGTCGAACACCGCCGACACCGCGCCCGACGTCAGCCGCTCGAGATATTGGGTGTAGCGCTGGTCGTTGTAGCTGTAATTGCCGCGGACATAGCCGCCCTCGACCAGATCGGGACGCCATTCCACCGCCAGTTCGACGCCGCGGTGGATCGACCGCGGCACGTTGGTGGTGAACGACAACAGGTTGACGCCCGCCGACTGGCTGACCTGTTCGTTGCGGAACCATTCGTAATAGCCGGTCAGTTCGGCGGTGAGCGTGCGGCCGAGGCGCAGCTCGGCGCCGAGGTCGACGCCGGTGTTCTTCTGGGTCTTCAGCGCGACATTGTCGCCCGGCACGCCGGCGGGCGTCACGAACAGCTGGCCGGCTTGCGGGATGCCATAAGCGGTTCCCACGCGCGCGTGCAGGCGCAGCGCCGGATCCGCCTGCCAGACGAGCGAGGCTTCGGGGGCGACATTGCCGAACCGGCGCAGCGCGGGCACGACCGTCATCGTCGGGCTGGCGCCGACCGGATAGCTATAAGCCGTCTGGCGCATGTTGATGATCGAGCGTTCCGCGCCGATGCCCGCCACGAAGGTGAGCGTCGGGGTCAGCCGCAATTCCTCGCGCGCGCGGATGCCGAGGTTGCGCACGTCGCCGAACACGGTCTGCGTCGGAGCGCCAATGCCGTTGCGGCCGGCGGGCGTCTTGTTGAACGAAAAGCTCTGATTATCGAGATAGCCGTAGAACAGGCCGACGAAGCTGACCGCATCCATGCCGAACAGCCGTCCGCGGTTCGTGACGTCCGAACTGATCGCATAACTGTCCAGCGTCCCCTTGAAGGGGGTGGCGCCGGTCGGCTGGTTGACGACGCGGCTGTCGAACAGCGCCTGCGTGCGCCAGGTCGTCGCCGACGACAGGTCATGCTCCCAGCGCGCGCCGACGATCGTCCGGCGATCGTTGCGGGCGAGATCGCCCTCGGTCGCGGTCTGGGCGATGCGGGTGCCGTTGATCCCGTTCACCAGGACCGAGATCGTGCCGCATCCCGGCGCGGCGGTCGCCGCCCGTTCGCATCCTTGCTGATAGGGGTTGGTGGCGAACTGGTTGAACGACAGGCGTGTCGACAGGCGGAACTCGCCCTCGTTGTAGATGAGCTTGCCGGTCAGCCGGTCGCGATCCGACAGCGCGACGGTCGCCAGTGCGTTGATCGTGCCCGTCTCATAGCCGGTATGGCCCGTCGCGCCGTTGGCGCGCACGAAGCTGCCGAACAGCGCATAGTCCTGGTCGGCATTGCCGTGGCCGATCGTCGCATAGGCGTTGAGATAGCCGTAGCTGCCAGCGTCCAGCCCCAGCTCGGCCCCCTGGATGTCGCGGCCGCGACGGGTGCGGAAGTTGATCGCGCCCTCGATCGCATAATTGCCGTACCGGGCGGACGATGGCCCGCGGACGACGTCGACCGCGCCGTAGGCGTGCGGATCGGTAAGATCGAAGCGGGCGAGGCCGTCGGGCTGGGTGACCGGGAAGTCGTCTTCGAACACCTGGATGTTGCGTGCGCCGAAGCTGTTGCGCGCGTTGGAGCCGCGGATCGACACGCCCACGTCGCGCGGGCCGTTGCCGCCGATCACCGTCACGCCCGGCGAGAGCTTGACGATGTCCGCGATGGTGCGCGCCGGCGTGTTGCGGACATCGCGATCCGAGATGGTGGTGTCGGTCTGGCCCGTGACCTGCGTGGTGAGCGTCAGTGCACGTCCCGTGACGATGATGTCGCCGGGCGCGGCTTGCGTGTCGATGGGCGTGGACGCCACCGGCGTTGGCGTGGCGGCGGGCGCCGGTGCGTCGAGCTTGCGCAATTCGGCGTCGATGGCGTCGCGCTGGCGCAGCAATTCGGCGCGGCGCGGGTCGGTGGATTGGGCAGACGCCGGCGACGCGGCGAGCGCGACCAGCGAGGCCGCGGCAAGATAGTGGAATGAAGGCACGATGATCCCCTGAAAGCATCAGGCGCCGTGCCGCCCGATGGGCGGCCGGCAGCTGAAACCGCGCGCGATTCGAACGATCGCCTGCGGCACGGGCGAGGGGAACGCCGCGGGGCGTCCCGTCTCGCCATCGATCAGGCGGTGGCGGGTGGCGCGCGCAGCGGGGGGCGGAGGCGGGTGAACTGCCGCGGGGCGGGCGGAACGACCGTCCGGAAGACGGTCGCGACGATGAAGGCGACGACCAGCGCGAGCAGCAGCGGATCGGCGCCGCTCATCGCGGGGGCGTTGAGGCCGGCAAAGGCGCAGGGCTGCTCCGCCTTGCCGTGATCCGGCTTGTCGTCGTGATGCGCCATGCCGGGCATCGCCATGGTCATCGTCACCGGGCCGTAGCCCGAGCAGATCTCGATCGTGATCGCGCCGTTCGACGAACCCAGCATATAGCCGTTGGGCACCACGATTTTCATCAGCAGCGTCAATGCGATCAGCCAGACGGCCAAACAGCGATGATGCAGGACATGATGGCGTATCGCGCTCACCGGACTGCCCTATCGCCCGATGGTGCCGCCGTCACCTTGCATTTTGGTAGGAGCACGATGCGCCGGCGTGCCGTCAGCCGAACAACGGCTTCAGTGGATTGCCGATCAGCCCGCTGACCATCGCCGCCTGGATGCGCGTTGCCGGCCACAGCTTCGACACGGGGCCAACGATCCGGTCGCGGACGAACGGGAGCGCGTGGCTGTCGGACTGGTAGACGGGGGTGAACAGCGCGGTGAGGGCCTGGTACAGATGCACGTGCCGCCGCCGCATCGCGATCGCCTTGCCCAGCGCCGCGGCCACGTCCGGCGATCCTCGCAACGCGAGCGCGAGCGCATAGGCATCGAGCAGCGCCATGTTCGCGCCCTGTCCCAATTGCGGGCTGGCCGAATGCCAGGCGTCGCCGATGTGGATGATGCCCGCCTCCGCCGGCGTCGGCAGCGTCCGGTGGGCGTAGCGGGCGAAGGTGAGCTGGTCGGGGGAGCGGATCTGGTCGAGCAAGGCGCGCGTCGCCGGCCATAAGGCGGAGACTTCCGCCTTCCAGGCATCGAGCCCCGCCGCCTGCCATTCGGCGAGTCGATCGGCGCGCAGCGACCAGAAGAGCGCCGCCTGCTGGCGCGGATCGCCCGGAAACCGCCCGATGGGCAGCACGCCGATCATCACGTTTGCCCGCCGATAGCGCTGTTCGAGCGCGGCGGGATCGAAGCCGGCATAGGCGGGCCAGTCGAGCGTTCCCCATAGCGCGCCATAAGCGAGCGTGCGGCCGCAGGGCGGCGCCAGCGGCGTCCGCGTGCCGAGCGCGTCGACGATGAGGTCGAACGGGCCGATCCGGCGGCCGCCCTCCAACAGCAGGACGCGACGGTCAGCGGCGGTCAGGTCGCTGCCCGACACCGCGCAGCCGGTTTCGATCGCGATGCCCTCGGCAGCGACAGCCTGATGCAGCAGGGCGAACAGGGTCGCGCGATGCACGCCGACGCCGAACCCGGCCCGCTTGCCGAGCGCGGCATAGCGGACGGACAGGACGACGCGGCCGCTGCGTCCCGCCTCGCCATGCAGGCGATCGATGCGGGCACCGTGGTCGAGCAGCGCGTCGGCCAGCCCCAACGCGCGCAGGACCGCGAAACCGGTCGGCTGGATCATCAGCCCCGATCCCACGGGGCGGGGCGCATCGAACCGCTCGAACAAGGTGACATGATGGCCGTCGCGATGCAGCAGCAGCGCGGTGGCGAGGCCCGCCGGGCCGCAGCCGGCAATCGCGATGTGAAGACGCCGCATCGCGCCAGCCTAGCCGGACGGCGGCCTCGCGCCATCCTTTTCGATCATAATGAAGTGCCGGCCGCGGGTCACACCGCCAGATCGTTTGCCTCGACATGCGCGGCGATGTCGCCGGCGGTGGTCCACCAGATGCGCGGATCGTTCGCGGCCCGGAGCTCGGTCAGCACGCGGGCGAGGGCGGGCGTGCGATGCGCCTGTCCCATGATATACGGGTGCAGCGCGATGCCGAGGACCACGGGGCGGCGGTCGCATTCCGACAGCAATTGCTCGACGGCGGCGCGGATCATGCCGGCGAACGTCTCCGCCTCCTGCCGGCGAGCGATGATCGCGGGGATGTCGTTGATCTCCTGCGAATAGGGGACCGACAGCAGCCCGCCGTGCGCGGTCGACAGCCGCGTCGGCTGGTCGTCGTGCGCCCAGTCCAGCACGTAGCGATAGCCCTGCTGCGCCAGCAGGTCCGGCGTCTGGTCGCTTTCGGAAATCCAGGGGCCGAGCCACCCCGTCGGGCGGACGCCCAGTGCGGCGAGCCGATCGGTGACGTCGCCGATCATCGTCGCTTCGCGCCGGCCGGACAGGTCGCCCTGCGCCGTGGCGTTCGTCGCGCCATGCGCCGCAATCTCGTCGCCACGGTCGCGGCACGCCTCGGCCAGGCCGGGGCAGGCATCGAGCACGTCCGCGTTGACCAGCGCCGTGGTGCGCAGGTCGAGCCGGTCGAACAGATCGAACAGCCGCCACGCGCCGACGCGATTGCCGTAATCGCGCCAGGCATAGTTCATGACGTCGGGATCGGTCTGCGCCGGGGCCAGCTCGGCACCCAGGCCGCTGCCGAATTGGAACACCTCGTAATTGACGCCCAGATAGATGGCGAGGCGGCCACCATTGGGCCAGTCGTAGACGGGGCGATCGGTGATCGGGCGATAGGCGTAGCGGTCGTGGTGCGAGCTCATCTGCCGGTAACGCGTCGCGGTCGCCTTGGGCCCAAATCGCCGGTCGTCGCATGGGCTGGAACGTCCGCGCGCGTGGCTCGCTGTAGCGGCAGGTCATTACAGGAGGTCAGACGTGGGCACGAGTAGCGGACGGACGACGGACACCGGCGGCGGTCGATTGGGTCGCGGTGCGGCGCTGGCGTCGGTCGCCGCCGTGCTGGGGATCAGCGCGCTGGTGGGGCGCCGCAATGCGCCCGACGCGACGCATCCGGGCGTGCGGCGCTGGTATCGCAAGCTCGACAAGCCGGGCTTCACGCCGCCCGACGCCGCCTTTGGCGCGGTGTGGCCGGTGCTGGAAACGGGGCTGGCGGTGGGCGGCTATCGCCTGTTGCGCAGCCCATCGGGGGCGAGCCGCAATGCGGCGGTCGGCCTGTGGCTGGTCAACAGCGCGCTGATCGGCGGGTGGACGCAGCTGTTCTTTCGCGAGCGGCAGTTGGGCGCGAGCGCGGCGGTGTCGGGTGCGATGGT
Organism: Sphingomonas melonis DAPP-PG 224; assembly: GCF_000379045.1. NCBI lineage: Bacteria > Pseudomonadati > Pseudomonadota > Alphaproteobacteria > Sphingomonadales > Sphingomonadaceae > Sphingomonas > Sphingomonas melonis. The sequence goes on along the minus strand of NZ_KB900605.1, from coordinate 3,668,053 downwards.
GGCGACGGGCGCGGCCTATGTCGCCACCGCCGCGCGCGTCGATCGGCCGGCGGCGGCGCTGGCCGTCCCCTTCGTCGGCTGGCTGGGCTTTGCGACGTTGCTGGCCGGGCGGATCTGGCGCGACAATCCGGCGGAGGGGCGATGCGCCGCGTAACCGTATGGCATGACGGCCAGTGTCCGCTGTGCCGGCGCGAGATCGCCATGATGCGCCGGCTGGACCGGCGCGGCCGGATCGACTTCGTCGACGTCGCCGGCCCGGGAAGCTGCCCGATCGACCGCAGCGCGATGCTGGCGCGCTTCCACGCGCGCGAGGGCGACGGGCCGTTATTGTCGGGTGCGGCCGCCTTCGCGGCGATGTGGCGGGCGATCCCGCTGCTGCGCCCGCTGGGCATCGCGGCGCGCAACCCCATCGTGCTGGCGATGCTGGAGCGCGCGTATCGCGGCTTCCTGCGGGTGCGGCCGCGCCTGCAACGCTGGCTGCGGCGGCGCGAGGCACGCGCATGAGGCCGTGGCGCGATCCCGTTGGTCCGGGCCAGCAGAGCGTCTGGGATTTTCCGCGACCCGCGGTGGCGGAGGCGAGCGATCGGCACGTCCGCATCGAGCATCGCGGCGTCGTGGTGGCAGACACCCGTGCGCCGGTCCGGACGCTGGAGACCAGCCATCCGCCGACTTGGTACATCCCGCCGGCCGATATCACGCCCGGCGTGCTGATCCCGTCCGACCGGCGATCCTTCTGCGAATGGAAGGGGCATGCGGTGTACTGGCATGTGCAGGTCGCCGACGTCCGGCTGACCGATGTCGCCTGGAGCTATCCCGATCCGACACGCGGCTTCGCGATCCTGCGCGACCATGTCGCGTTCTACGCCGGGCCGTTCGACCGCTGCCTGGTCGATGGCGAACAGGTGATCCCGCAGCCGGGCGGCTTCTATGGCGGGTGGATCACGGCGGACCTGGCGGGGCCGTTCAAGGGCGTGCCGGGCAGCATGGGCTGGTAGGCCGGGCGCCGCTTGCGGAACGGCGGTTCGCGTTGCAGTTTCGGTCGCCGTGCCTGGAGTGACCGAATGACCGAGGATTTCATCGCCGCCTTGCCCAAGGCCGAGCTGCACCTGCACATCGAGGGCAGTCTGGAGCCCGAGCTGATGTTCGCGCTGGCCAAGCGCAACGGTGTCGCGATCCCCTATGCATCGGTGGAGGCGGTGCGCGCGGCCTATGCCTTTTCCAACCTGCAGGATTTCCTCGACATCTATTATGCCGGGGCGGACGTGCTGCGCACGCGGGCCGACTTTCACGATCTGGCCGCTGCCTATTTCGACCGGGCCGCCGCGGACGGCGTGGTGCATGCCGAGATCATGTTCGATCCGCAGACTCACACGGCGCGCGGCATTCCCTTTGGCGAGGTGATCGAGGGGCTGCTCTCCGCGATGGCGGAGGCGGAAGCGCGGCATGGCATGACCAGCGCGCTGATCATGAGCTTCCTGCGCCATCTGAGCGAGGAGGAGGCGTTCGCGACGCTGGAGGAGGCGACGCCGTGGCTCGACCGGATCACTGCGGTGGGCCTCGATTCGTCCGAGGTCGGCCATCCGCCCGAAAAGTTCGCGCGCGTCTTCGCCGCCGCCCGCGCGAAGGGGCTGAAGCTGGTCGCGCATGCCGGGGAAGAGGGGCCGCCGGAGTACGTCCGCCAGGCGCTCGACCTGCTCGACGTGGACCGGATCGATCATGGCAACCGCTCGCTGGAGGACGCCGCCTTGGTCGCGCGGCTGGCGGACGAGGGGATGACGCTGACGGTGTGCCCGCTGTCGAACCTGAAACTGTGCGTGGTCGACCGGATCGAGGATCACCCGATCGATTCGATGCTGGCGCAGGGGCTGCGTGCGACGATCAATTCGGACGATCCCGCCTATTTCGGCGGCTATGTCGCGGACAATTATCGCGCGGTGGCGGCGGCGCGGGGGCTGGACCGCGCGGCACTGGCGACGCTGGCGCGCAACAGCTTTACCGGATCGTTCCTGCCGCCCGACGCGGTGGCGGCGCATCTGGCGCGGCTGGACGCCTTCGTCGCGGCAGCGTGAGAGGGGCCGCGTAAAAACATACGGAAAACATACGCCTTGACCCGATAATCGCTCTCGAAACCCTACGGACGCACGGCCTAATTGCCTTGCCCGCAGGAGGATCCGGCGCCCGTTCGCGGCGCCCGGATCCTCCGTTCGTGGGAGGTTCGATTTCGTGCGTATCCGTTATTGTTTTGCCGTCGCCCTGCTGCCCGTCGCGGCACCCGCTTATGCCCAGAGCACCGACACCGCGCCGCCGCCGGCCGTCACCGTCAGCGGATCGGCCGCGATCCTGTCCGACTATCGCCTGCGCGGCATCTCGCAGACCGACGAGCATATGGCGGTGCAGGCCGGGCTGACCGTCGCGCATAAGAGCGGCGTCTATGTCGGTGCCTGGGCGTCGAACCTTGCCGGCTGGGGCACGTTCGGTGGCGCCAATATGGAGCTGGACCTGATCGGCGGGTACAAGACCAAGATCAGCCCGACCGGCACGCTCGACGTCGGCCTGACCTGGTACATGTATCCGGGCGGCGCCAACAAGACGGACTATGCCGAACCCTATGTGAAGCTGTCGGGCACCACCGGCCCGGTCTCGCTGACCGCGGGTGCGGCCTATGCGCCCAAGCAGCAGGCGATCGGCAAATGGTACGATAACGGCGCCAGCGCGGCGGCCGGCGTCTACGACCATCCCGGCGCGAAGAGCGACAATCTGTACCTCTGGGGCGACGGCGCGGCGGCGATCATGGGCACGCCGTTCACCGCCAAGGCGCATATCGGCCACAGCTGGGGCATGGACGGCCTGGGCCCCAATGCCACCGCGCCGACGCCGACCGGCGATTATTGGGACTGGTCGCTGGGGGTCGACACCAGCTGGCACAACCTGACGCTGGGCGTCGCCTGGATCGATACGAACATTTCGGACCGCGACGCCGCCTATCTGCGGCCGAGCTTCAGCAAGGGACAGGACGGCACCGGCAATATCGCCGGCAGCACTGCGCTCGTCTCGCTCACCGCCGCCTTCTGAACGGGGAGACCTTTCCATGCAGGATATCATCTGGCTGTCGATCATCGGCGGGCTGTCGGCGCTGACGCTGGCCTATGCCCGCCTGTGCGACAAAGCGTGAGGGCGCGACCATGACCATCGACCTGTGGCTCGCCGCCGCCTGCGCGCTCGGCCTGCTCGCCTATCTGGTGGCGGTATTGCTCCGCCCCGAACGCTTCTGAAGGGAGCGCCGTCATGACCATCCAGGGTTGGGGCCTGATCCTCGCCTTCGTCGCGGTGCTGCTCGCCCTCGTCAAGCCGGTCGGCCTGTGGCTGTTCGCGCTGTACGAGGGGCGACGCACGCCGCTCCATGCCGTGCTCGGCCCCGTCGAGCGCCGCTTCTATCGTCTGTCGGGCATCGACCCGGCGGAAGAGCAGGGCTGGCGCCGCTACGCCGTCCATATGCTGCTGTTCAACATCGCGCTGATGCTGTTCACTTATGCCGTGCTGCGCTTGCAGGCGGTGCTGCCGCTCAACCCGCTGCATTATGCGGGCGTGGGCGCGGACGGCGCGTTCAACACCGCGATCAGCTTTACCACCAACACCAACTGGCAATGGTATGCGGGCGAATCGACGCTGTCGAACCTCAGCCAGATGCTGGCGCTGACCATCCACAATTTCACCTCGGCGGCGACGGGCATCGCGCTCGCCTTCGCGCTGTTCCGCGGCTTCGCGCGGCGGCAGGCAAATGGCATCGGCAACTTCTGGGCCGATATGACCCGGATCACGTTGTACCTGCTGCTGCCGGCGTGCATCGTCTACACGATCGTCCTGATCGCGAGCGGCGTGCCGCAGACGCTGGCCGGTTCGGTCGACGTGACGACGCTGGAAGGGCTGCGCCAGACGCTGGCGCTGGGCCCGGTCGCCAGCCAGGAAGCGATCAAGATGCTCGGCACCAACGGTGGCGGCTTCTTCAACGCCAATAGCGCGCATCCGTTCGAAAACCCCGGCGCGCTGGTCAATTTCGTGCAGATGGCGTCGATCTTCGTGATCGGCATGGGCCTGACCTGGACGTTCGGCAAGGCCGTGGGCGACACGCGCCAGGGCTGGGCGATCCTGGCGGCGATGATGCTGCTGTTCCTGGCCGGCGTCGGCGTCACCTATTGGCAGGAAGCGGCGGGCAATCCGGTGCTGCACCATCTGGGCGTCGCGGGCGGCAACATGGAGGGCAAGGAGGTGCGCTTCGGCATCGCCGCGTCCGCACTCTTCTCGGTCGTCACGACGGCGGCGTCGTGCGGCGCGGTCAATGCGATGCACGACAGCTTCACCGCGCTGGGCGGCATGATCCCGCTGATCAACATGCAGCTGGGCGAAGTGGTGGTCGGCGGCGTGGGTGCCGGTATCTACGGCTTCCTGCTGTTCGCGATCCTCGCCGTCTTCGTCGCCGGCCTGATGGTCGGGCGCACGCCCGAATATGTCGGCAAGAAGATCGAGGCGCGCGAGGTGAAGCTCGCGGTGCTCGCCATCGCGGTGCTGCCGCTGGTCATCCTGGGCGGCACGGCGCTGTCCGCGGTCGCGCAGGCGGGCCTCGCCGGGCCGCTCAACAAGGGGCCGCATGGCTTCAGCGAGATCCTGTACGCCTTCACCAGCGCGGTGGGGAACAACGGATCGGCCTTCGCCGGCCTGACCGCGGGTACGCCCTGGTACAACGGCCTGCTGGGCGTCGCGATGTGGATCGGGCGGTTCTTCGTGATCGTACCGATGCTGGCGATCGCCGGCAGCCTTGCCGCCAAGCGCCACACGCCGGCGGGCGCGGGATCCTTCCCGACCACCGGCGGCCTCTGGGTCGGCCTGCTGGTCGGCATCATCCTGGTGCTGGGCGGCCTCACCTTCCTGCCGAGCCTCGCCCTCGGTCCCATTGCCGATCATCTCGCGATGATCGGTGGCCAGCTTTCGTAAGGGGCGCCACTATCATGGCCCAGACACGCAACGCATCCTTGTTCACCGCAGAGCTGATCGTGCCGGCGATCCGCGATGCCTTCGTCAAACTCGATCCCCGGCAATTGATCCGTAACCCCGTCATGTTCACCACCGCGGTCGTCGCGGTGCTGCTGACCGTCCTGCTGGCGGTGGGGCAGGACGGCCTGTCGACCGGCTTCAAGCTGCAGCTCGTCGTCTGGCTGTGGCTGACGGTGCTGTTCGGGACCTTCGCCGAGGCGCTGGCGGAAGGGCGCGGCAAGGCACAGGCCGCCAGCCTGCGCGATGCCAAGGCCGAACTGAAGGCCAAAAGGCTGATCGGCGTCGGCGACGCCTGGGAGCTGGTGGCCGGCACGCGGCTCAGCGTCGGCGACGTCGTGCTGGTCGAGACGGGCGACCTGATCCCGTCCGACGGCGAGGTGATCCAGGGCGTCGCATCGGTCAACGAAGCCGCGATCACCGGCGAGAGTGCGCCGGTGATCCGCGAGGCGGGCGGCGACCGGTCGGCGGTGACGGCGGGCACACGCGTCATCTCCGATTCGATCAAGGTGCGCGTCACCGTCGAGCCGGGACAAGGCTTCCTCGATCGCATGATCGCGCTGGTCGAGGGCGCCGAGCGGCAGAAGACGCCGAACGAGATCGCGCTGACCATCCTGCTGACCGGCCTGACGATCATCTTCCTGATCGCGGTCGCGACCATTCCGGGCTTCGCCAGCTATGCCGGCGGGTCGATCCCGGTCGCGATCCTGGCGGCGCTGCTGATCACGCTGATCCCGACGACGATCGCCGCCTTGCTCTCGGCAATCGGCATTGCGGGGATGGACCGGCTGGTGCGCTTCAACGTGCTCGCCAAGTCGGGTCGCGCGGTGGAGGCGGCGGGCGATATCGACGTGCTGCTGCTCGACAAGACCGGGACGATCACCATCGGCGACCGGCAGGCGAGCGAGTTCCGCAGCGTCGGCGGCGCGAGCGCCGAAGACCTCGCCGAAGCCGCGCTGCTCGCCAGCCTGGCGGACGAGACGCCCGAAGGCCGGTCGATCGTCGTGCTGGCGCGCGAGCGCTTCGGCCAGACCGCGACGCTTCCCGATCATGCCGAGGTGATCGCCTTTACCGCGCAGACCCGCGTGTCGGGGGTGCGGATCGGCGACACGCTGATTCAGAAGGGCGCGGTCGATTCGATCCTGCGCGCCAATCCGGGCAGCGGCGAGACCGCGGCGGCGACCGAATTGCGCCGCATCACCGACGAGATCGCCCGTGCCGGCGGCACGCCGCTGGCGGTGGCGAAGGACGGCCGCCTGCTCGGCGCGATCTTCCTGAAGGACGTGGTGAAGGCGGGCATCCGCGAACGCTTCGCCGAGCTGCGCCAGATGGGCATCCGCACGGTGATGATCACCGGCGACAATCCGCTGACCGCGGCGGCGATCGCGGCCGAGGCGGGGGTCGACGACTTCCTCGCCCAGGCGACGCCCGAGGACAAGCTGGACCTGATCCGCAAGGAACAGACCGGCGGGCGGCTGGTCGCGATGTGCGGCGATGGCACCAACGATGCGCCGGCGCTGGCGCAGGCGGACGTCGGCGTGGCGATGAACACCGGCACGCAGGCCGCGCGCGAGGCCGGCAACATGGTCGACCTGGACAGCGACCCCACGAAGCTGATCGAGGTCGTCGGCCTCGGCAAGCAACTGCTGATGACGCGGGGGGCGCTGACGACCTTCTCGGTCGCCAATGACGTCGCCAAATATTTCGCGATCATCCCGGCGATGTTCGTCGCGCTCTATCCGGGGCTGGGCGTGCTCAACGTGATGGGGCTGACGACGCCGCAGAGCGCGATCCTGTCGGCGATCATCTTCAATGCGCTGATCATCCCGGCATTGGTGCCGCTGGCGCTGAAGGGCGTGACCTATCGCCCGATGGGGGCGGGGCCGCTGCTGGCACGCAATTTGGCGATCTATGGCCTGGGCGGGCTGCTCGCGCCGTTCATCGGAATCAAGCTGATCGACATCGTCGTCGGTGGCCTCGGACTGGCCTGAGGAGTAGATATAATGGGCAAGGATTTCTCTTCGGCCTTGCGGCCGGCGATCGTGATGACGCTGTTGTTCGCCGCATTGCTCGGCATCGTCTATCCGCTGGCGATGACCGGCGTCGGCCAGATCGTCTTCCCCCATCAGGCGAACGGCAGCCTAATCGAACAGGGCGGGCGCGTGATCGGGTCGGACGTCGTCGGGCAGGCGTTCACGTCGGACCGTTATTTCCAGACGCGTCCCTCCGCGGCGGGCAAGGGCTATGACGGCATGGCGTCGAGCGGATCGAACCTCGGCCCGGCGAGCAAGGCATTGGCCGATCGCGTGACCGCCGATGTGGCGAAGCGTCGGGCGGAGGGCGTGACGGGGCCGATCCCCGCCGATCTCGTCACCACCAGCGGATCGGGCCTCGACCCCGATCTGTCGCCGGAGGCGGCACTGGCGCAGGCCCCCCGCATCGCGCGCGTCCGCGGCCTGCCGGTGGCACGCATCGAGGCGATGGTCGCCGCGGCGACCGAGGCCCCCGTGCTGGGTGAGCCCCATGTAAATGTGCTTGCACTCAACCGCGCGCTCGACGCATCCCGCAGGTGATGAGCGACGGCCGGCCCGACCCCCAGGCATTGCTGCGTCAGGCGGCGCAGGAGGGTCGCGGCCGCCTGAAGATCTTCCTCGGGGCGGCACCGGGCGTCGGCAAGACGTTCGAGATGCTGTCCGAGGGGAAGGCGCGGGCGCGCGAGGGCGTCGATGTCGTCGTCGGCGTGGTCGAGACGCACGGCCGTGCCGAGACGGACGCGCTGACCCGCGGGTTCGAGATTCTGCCGCGCCTCGCCATCCCCTACGAAGGGCGGACGCTGCACGAGATGGACCTCGACGCGCTGATCGCCCGCGCGCCGCGCCTCGCGCTGGTCGACGAGCTGGCCCATACCAATGCGCCGGGCAGCCGCCATCCCAAGCGGCATCAGGACGTCGAGGAACTGCTCGCTGCGGGGATCGACGTCTATTCGACGATCAACATCCAGCATGTCGAAAGCCTCAACGATATCGTCGCGGGCTTCACCCACGTCCGGGTGCGCGAGACGGTGCCCGACAGCGTGTTGGAGGCGGCCGAGATCGAGGTGGTCGATATCCCGCCCGACGAATTGATCGAGCGGCTGAAGGCGGGCAAGGTCTATCTGCCGCAGGAAGCGACCCGCGCGCTCCAGCACTTTTTCTCCAAATCCAATCTGTCGGCGTTGCGCGAATTGGCACTGACCCGCGCTGCGCAGGCGGTCGACGCGCAGATGCTGGAGCATGTCCGCGCGCTGGGCGTCGGCGGCACCTGGGCGGGGGCGGAGCGGATCGTCGTCGCGATCAACGAACTGGCGGGCGGCGAAGGGCTGGTGCGGGCGGGCAAGCGCGTGGCGGACGGGTTGCGCGGGCCGTGGACAGCGCTCTTCATCGAAACGCCGCGTGTCGCCGCGTTCAGCGATGCGCAGCACGCCCGCGTCGCGGCGGCGATGACGCTGGCGACGCAGCTGGGCGCGACGGTGGTGACCGTTCCGGCGGCGGGGGTGGTCGAGGGGATCAAGGCCTATCTGGCCGATGCGCGCGCGACGCAGCTGATCGTCGGCAAGTCGCGGCGGTCACGCTGGTTCGAACTGCGGCATGGATCGGTAGTCGACCGGCTGGTGCGCGAGACGCCGGGCGTCACCGTCCACGTCCTGCCGGTTGCGGGTGGTGCGACGAAGCCCGAACGCCTGCCGCGACGGCGTGGCGCATGGGGTACGCGGCTGGGCTATGTCGCGACCAGCGCGATGATCGCGGGAGTCACCGGCGCCGGCACCGCGTTGTTCCGCGTGCTGCAGCTCGGCAATGTCGGCATGCTGTACCTGCTGCCGGTGATGGCGGCGGCGAGCCTGTTCGGGCTGCGCACCGGCCTGTTCGCGGGGCTGGCATCGAGCCTGGCCTATAACTTCTTCTTCCTGCCGCCGACCGGCACGTTCACGATCAGCAATCCCGAAAACGTCATTTCGGTGTTCGTGCTGTTGGGCGTCGCCTTCGTCACCAGCCATCTCGCCGCGCGGGTGCGGGCACAGGCCGACCTCGCCAGCCAGAGCGCGCGGACCAATGCGGCGCTGACCGGCTTTCTGCGCCAGTTGACCGAACTGGCCGACGATGCGGCGGTGAAGCGCGCTACCTGCCGCGAAATCGCGCATATCCTCGACGTGCATAGCGTGCTGCTCGGCGCGGGCGCCGGCGGACTGGACGTACAGGCCGCCGATGCGGAAGGGTATCAGCTCGGCACGCTCGATCTCGCCGCGGCGCAATGGGCGTTCGACAATGCGACGACGACGGGGCGTGGATCGGGCACGCTGACCGCATCGGACTGGGTGTTCCACCCGCTGTCGCACGCCGGGCGGACGCTGGCGGTGCTGGGCCTCGCGCGCGATGGCGGCGGCGACCCGGTGCGCGCCGACCAATTGCCCTTGCTGACCAGCCTGATCGACCAGGCTGCGATGGTGCTGGAGCGGTTGCGGCTGGAAGGCGAGATGCGCGACGTCGAGACGATCCGCACCCGCGATCGCCTGCGCGGGGCATTGCTGTCGTCGGTCAGCCACGACCTGCGCACGCCGCTGACCGCGGTGAAGGCCGCCGCCGCTGAGCTGCGCCACGGCGTGACGCCGGATCTGGTCACGACGATCGAGGTCGAGACGCGGCGGCTGGACCGGTTCGTCGCCAATCTGCTCGACATGGCGCGGATCGAGGCGGGCGCACTGACGCTGGCGATCGAGCCGACCGACCTTGCCGATGCGGTGACGGGTGCGGCGCATGACGCGCGTGCGGCGCTCGCCGGCCATGCGATCCGGCTGGACGTGCCGCCCGACCTGCCACTCGTCCGCTGCGACGCGCAGCTGCTGCATCATTGCCTGCTCAACCTGTTCGACAATGCCGGCCGCTATGCCGATCCGGGCACCGCGATCCGCATCGTCGGCGCGCATCGTGGCGCAACGTTGCGGTTGTCGGTGGTCGACGAGGGGCCGGGCCTGCCGCCGGGGGCGGAAAGCGCGATCTTCGACACGTTCCGCCGCTTCGACGGATCGGATCGGTCGGCCGGGGGCACGGGCCTGGGTCTTGCTATCGTCAAGGCGTTTGCGGAGGCGATGGGCGTCGGCGTGGAGGCGGCCAATCGTGACGATGGCGCGGGCGCCCGGTTTACGCTGGTCTTCCCGTCCGCAACGATCGTGCGCGACGCAATGGTCGAGGGGCAGGTCTGATGGCGCGGGTGCTGGTGGTGGATGATGAGCCGGCGATCCGGCGGTTGCTCCGCCAGACGCTGGAGCGCGCCGGCCACGACGTGATCGACGCCGCCGATGCGCGCACGGCGCTGGCCGCGGTGGCGCAGGACGCGCCGGATGCGGTGCTGCTCGATCTGGGGTTGCCGGGGCGGGACGGGCTGGAGCTGGTGCCGGTCATCGCGCGGACGCCGGGGGTCGCGCTGCTGGTCGTCTCCGCGCGCGATACGACCGAGGACAAGGTCGCCGCACTCGACCTCGGCGCGGACGATTACGTGACCAAGCCGTTCGACAGCGAGGAATTGCTCGCCCGCCTGCGCGTCGCGCTCCGGCGTAGCGAGGCGAAGGGCGGCGGTGTGGTGCGCGCGGGCGAGGTGTCGATCGATCCCGCCGCGCACCGCGTCGAACGCGCGGGCGCGGAGGTGCATCTGACGCGCAAGGAATATGAGGTGCTGACGCTGCTCGCCGACCATGCCGGGCGCGTCGTGACGCACAAGTTGATTTTGCAGCGCGTGTGGGGCGGCCACGATCCGAAGGTCGAATATCTCCGCATCGTGATCCGCAACCTGCGCCAGAAGCTGGAGGCGCCGCGCCCCGTCGGCAGCCTGATCGCGAACGAACAGGGAATTGGCTATCGGCTGATCGGGTAGGCTTTTTCGCTGGCACGGTGTCGCCCTCACCCTTCCGCGCCTTCGGCGCTCCCTCCCTCTCCCAACGGGAGAGGGAAGAGCCGGCAAAGCCAGCGAAGGGTGAGGGTGATGTCAGCTGGTCCGGGATGTCACGCGGCCTCGTGCCCTTCCGCCAGCGCACGGTCGACATCCGCCGCGCTGTGGCGTTCGGCGAGGAAGGTGCCGGGCGCGCCGGTCAGGCGGTTGACGATGCGGCCGCGGCGGACGCCTTCGCGTGCGGCGATCGTATCGGTCCAGCGGCGGACGTTCGGATAGTCCTCGACCGACAGGAACTTTTGCGCACTGTAAATGCCGTCCATCAGCCCGCCATACCACGGCCAGGCCGCGATATCGGCGATCGTATAGTCGTCGCCCGCGAGGAATGCGTTGTCGGCTAGCCGCGTGTCGAGCACGTGCAGCTGGCGCTTGGCCTCCATCGCATAGCGGTCGATCGCATATTCGATGCGGAAGGGCGCGTAGGCGTAGAAATGGCCGAAGCCGCCGCCAACGAAGGGCGCCGAGCCCATCTGCCACATCAGCCAGTTGAGCGTTTCGACCCGCGCAGGGCCGGAGGCGGGAAGGAACGCGCCGAAGCTTTCGGCGAGGTGGATCAGGATCGATCCGCTTTCGAACAGGTGCAGCGGCGGATCGCTGCGGCGGTCGAGCAGCGCCGGGATTTTCGAATTGGGATTGATCGCGACGAAGCCGCTGCCGAACTGGTCGCCCTTGCCGATCTCGATCGGCCAGGCGTCGTACTCCGCGCCCGCATGGCCGGCGGCGAGCAGCTCTTCGAGCATGATCGTCACCTTCTGCCCGTTGGGGGTGCCCAACGAATAGAGTTGCAGGCCATGGTCACCGGTGGGGAGGTCACGCTGCTGCGTCGCGCCGGAGATGGGGCGGTTGATGCTGGCGAACTGGCCGCCGTTGCCCGGGTTCCACGTCCATACCTCGGGTGGGACGTAGCCGGCGGGCTGGTTGTTGGCACTGGTGTCATCGGCCATCGATCGGGTTCCTCATGGGTCGGGCGCTGAACGCGCGAACGGGGGTTTGGCGCCGTCAGGGGATCGTGAGGCGGAAACGGGTCGGCGCATCGGAGGCTAGCGTTAACGTACCGCCGTGCGCCAGCGCGATCTGCCGCGCGAGGCTGAGGCCCACGCCGGTGCCGTCCGCCTTGGTGGTATGAAAGGGGCGGAAGATGCGGGCGACGGCGTCTGCGGGAACGCCGGCGCCATTGTCCTCTATCTCGATGGCCAGCGCGTCGCTTGCCGCGATGCGTAGTGCCACCTCCGCCCCGGCGGCGTGCGCCGTGGTGGCCGCTTCGGCGGCGTTCTGCAACAGCGCCCAGACCGCCTGCACGATCTGGTCGCGATCGAGCGTCCAGGCGTCGGCATCTGCCGTCACCGACAATGCGACGGCGGGCCAGCGCGTGGCGAACAGGCGCGCGAGATCGTCCGCCAGTTCACCCACCGGCACCGCACGCCGCGTGGGTTCCGGCAGGCGGGCGATGGCGCGATAGGCTTCGGTGAAGCGCTGCAACCCCTCCGAGCGGCGCGCGAGCGTGTCGAGGATCTCGCGCAGCAAGGCCACATCGACCTCGGGCCGCGCGACCGCGACGGCGCCGCTTTCGGCGAGCGAGGCGATGGGGGCGAGGCCGTTGAGCAATTCGTGCCCAAGCACCTGGATCATCTCGGCACTGGCGCGTGCTTCGGCGGCGCGCTCCTCCTGCTCGATGTCGATCAGCGCGGCGACGTCCTGCCCGTGGGCGACGCGCACGCGGTCGATCCGCCAGCCGCGGCCTTCGTGGCGCAGATGGGTGGCGGTGGCATCGGTCAGCGCCGGCGGCACGGGAAGGATACGGTCGTCGGTCGCGAACAGGCGGCGCGCGGCGCGGTTGAGCGCGCGCGCGGCGGTCGCGTCGATCGCCAGCAGCGGCGTCGGCGCGGCGTCGAGCAGCAGGCGCAGGACCAGCCCGTCGGCGTCGTCGGTCCGTGCCGGGTCCGGTCGAACTACGTCGCGCGGGCGCGCCACGAGCCACCAGTTGAGCGCGGCGAGCCACAGCGCAACCAGCGCTGCGCCAGCGCCCAGGCCCCAGGTGCCCTGCTGCCAAGCGAGCGCCGCGACGATGCCCGCCACGACCAGTCCGAGGCTGAGGGCGATGGGCGAGGGGCCGCGCCTAGAGACCATAGCGCGCCATCCGCCGATACAGCGCGCCGCGGCTGAGGCCGAGCGCCGTCGCCGCCTGCGTGACATTGTGGCGATGTTCGCGCAGTGCCGCCTCGATCATCGCGCGCTCCGCATCGCTAAGCGCGAAGTTCGCCTCTGGCGCGGTAGGGACCGCATTGTCCGCGATCGGGGCGGCGGGTGCGATAAGCGCGGCATCGAGGATGCCATCGTCCGACAGCAGCACCGCGCGTTCGATCGCCAGCGCGAGGCCGCGGACCTCGTCCGGCCAGACGGCGCTGCGGATCGCCGTAATCGCGGCGTCGGTGAAGCGGACCGGCGGCCGTACGAACCGCTCGGCGGCAAGGCGCGCGAAATGGCGGGCGAGCAGCACCGCATCGTCGTCGCGCGCGCCGAGCGGCGGCATCGCCACCTCCACCGTCGCCAGCCGGCGTTGCAGGGCGGGCGACAGCGCCGTGACGCTGGACGCGATCGCGATGCAGCGGATTCCGGCGGGCAGCCGTTGGGCAAGCCGATCCTGTGCGAACGCGTCCAGCCCGTCCGGGTGGCGCAGGATCGCGGTGCCTTCGCCCGTATCGAACAAGGCCCAGGCGGCGGGATCGCGCAGGTCGATCGTGACCGGCGCCCGCGTGGCCCATGGCGAGGCGGCGTGGATTGCCAGCGCGGCGAGCGTTCGGCCGCTTCCGGCGGGCCCTGTGATGGTGACGCCCGCGGGGGTCGGCGCGATGCGGCGGATCAGCGCGCGCACACGCTCCATCGTCGCGCTGTCGCCGAGCAGGCGGGCGGGTTCGGCTCCCGCGGACTGCGGCGATGCCGGCGCCGCTGCCGCCCCGCGCAGGATCGCCCCCTCGACGCGGGCGAGCAGGTCCGCGTTGCGCCACGGCTTCATCGCGAAATCGCGCGCGCCGGCCTGCATCGCCGCGACCGCGATGCGGATGCCGCTGTGCGCGGTGAGCACGATGACGCAGGCGGCTGGGTCGTCCGCCATGATCCGGGCGAGGCAGGCGAGACCCTGTTCGCCGCTCGATTCCCCCGGCGTAAAGTTGAGATCGAGCAAAATCGCGTCGTAGCGCTGCGTCGCGAGGCGGGACATCGCCTCTTCCGGCCCCTTCGCGCCGTCCAGCCGGTGGCCGGCCATGCGAAAGGCGATGTCCATCGCGCCGAACACCGCCGGATTGTCGTCGATCAGCAGAATCGTCCGTCCGGTTGACACGCCGTCCGACCGTCCATTTCCGGACAGTGCGTCCGCTTGCGAACGGTCACCGTCCGGTGCTTGAGGTAAAAGTACAGTATTCATAACGGTTTAGGCTTTTCGGCTGTTCGCGGCGACACTGGCGCCATGATGACCGAACCGTCCGAACACGCAACTGCTTCCCCCGGTACGTCGCCGGGCGCCGCCATGGACCGCCGCGTCGATCGGCCCGCACGCGCCTGGTGGCGCCGCCGCGGTGCGGTTGCCGTCTGCCTCGCCCTGATCGCTGCGATCGCGCTGTGGCGGATCATGCCGGCGAGCGGATCGACCGACGTCGCCGCCACGGACATCGACACCGACACGGTCGAACGCGCGCCCTTCGCCGATTACCTGCCCGTCCGGGCGACCGTGGCGCCGCGCGTTACCACGCTGGTCGGCGTGCTGTCGGGCGGGCAGGTCGAGAAACTGCTGGTCCAGGACGGCGCGATGGTGGCGGAGGGGCAGCCGCTCGCGACCCTCGCCAACCCGACGCTGAAGCTCGACGTGCTGACCCGCGAGGCGCAGATCGCCAGCCAGCTGGGCGGCCTCGCCGGCGAAAACCTCGGCATCGCGCGCAACCGCCTCGATCGCGCAGGACAGATCGCACAGGCGAACTACGACCTCATCAAGGCGCGCCGCGACCTCGGCATCCGCCAGCAGCTGCACGACAAGGGCTTCGTGTCCGATGCCGGCGTGAAGAGCTATGCCGAAGAAGCAGCGTATCAGGAAAAGCGGCTGGCGCAGCTGCAATCGGGCGGCGCGGCGGAGGCGCGGATCACCACCACGCAGGGGGCACGGCTCGACGACACGCGCACGCGGCTGGAGCGCAATCTTGCCGCGGTGCGATCGGGGCTCGACGCGCTGACGGTCCGCGCGCCCGCTGGTGGCCGGCTGACCAACTTCACGCTGCAGCCCGGGCAGACGCTGAAGCCCGGCGACCCCGCGGGGCAGGTCGACAGCGAAGGCTCGTGGAAGCTAGAGGCGGATGTCGACGAATATTACCTCGGCCGCGTCGCGGTCGGTCAGCGCGCCACCGCGAACGGCATGGCGCTGACCGTGTCGAAGGTGCTGCCGGCGGTGAAGGACGGCCGCTTCCGCGTCGAATTGACGTTCGACCGCGCGCCGACCGCCAGGCTGAACCGCGGCCAGACGATTGATATGCGTATCACGCTCGGTAGCACCGCACCCGCCCTCGTCGCGCCGGTCGGCGGCTGGCTGGAATCGGGTGGCGGTTCGTCCGCCTTCGTCCTCGACGCCGATGGCCGCCATGCCCGCCGTCGCACCATCAAGACTGGCCGCCGCAACCCCGAACAGGTCGAGATCCTGTCCGGCCTGCAACCCGGCGAACGCATCGTCACCAGCAACACGTCGTCCGTGAAGGGCGACATCCTCAACATCCGTTGAAAGGGCCCTTCGTGATCCGTCTCGAAAACATCCAGCGCCGCTACGTTTCCGACGAGGTGGAAACCACCGCGCTCGCCGACATCGATCTGCACGTCGCTGCGGGGGAGTTCCTCGCCATCATGGGGCCGTCGGGCTGCGGCAAGTCGACGCTGCTCAACACCTTGGGCACGGTCGATCGGCCGACGGGCGGTCGCTACCTGTTCGGCGATCGCGACCTTGCCGCGCTGGACGAGGCGGAACTGGCGAAGTTCCGCGGTTCGACCCTCGGCTTCGTGTTCCAGAGCTTCAACCTGATCGACGAGCTGACGATCGAAGAGAATATCGCGCTCGGCCTCGCCTATCGGAAGGATGCGGGGGACCGGAAGGCACGCGTCGCCGCGGCGATGGACAAGGTCGGCATCGCCCACCGTGCGCGCCACTTCCCGCACCAATTGTCGGGCGGCCAGCAGCAGCGCGCCGCCATCGCCCGTGCGATCGTCGGCGATCCCAAGCTGATCCTGGCGGACGAACCGACCGGCAACCTCGATACCGCCAACGGCGAACAGGTGATGGGAATCCTGTCTGCGCTCAACGCCGAGGGCGCGACGATCGTGATGGTGACGCACTCGCCCAGCCACGCCGACATGGCGAAGCGCCGCATCGACATGCTCGACGGTCGCATCGTCGCCAGCGCCATGCGCGCGATCTGAGGGGGGACGCCATGAACCGCTTCGCGCTTTTGTCGCTGTACCGCTCGCTGACCCGGCACAAGCTCTACGCCGCGCTCAACATCGGCGGCCTTGCCGTGGGCATCGCCGTATTCCTGGTGCTGGGCCTGTACGTCCGGTTCGAGACGAGCTTCGAAAAATGGCTGCCGAATCATGACAAGATCTATCTGGTCGAAACCGTCTGGAACATGAAGGGCAGTGAATATAACGGCCCGACGCCCGAGACGATGGGCGGGCTGCTCGATGAATTGAAGGGCGATTTCCCAGAAGTCGTTGGCACCCGCTTCGACGGCGGCAAGAATGGCGGCAGCGTGCTGCGCAACGGCGTCGCGACGCCTGAGGACGTGGCGCAGGTCGATCCCTCCTTCTTCGACGTCTTCGACATTCCGATGGTGAAGGGGGACGGGCGGCAGGGTATCGCCTCGCCGACCGGCTTGCTCATCAGCGAAAGCCTGGCACGCAAATATTTCGGGACCACCGACCCCGTCGGTCAGATGATGACGATCGCCACCGGTCGCGGCACGCCAAAGCAATATCAGGTCAAGGGCATCTTCCACGACCTTCCCGCGGCGACCGAACGGCAATTCACGATGCTGGTCCAATTGCCGAAGACGGGGCGTCCCGAGCAATGGACGCACTGGGGCAGCACGTCGCTGTCGACCTATCTCCGCTTCGACACACCGGCGGCTGCGCAGGCGTTCGAACACAAGATGCCGGCGTTCGTCGAGCGGCATGGCGTGCGCGACATGGGGCCGAAGCCGTCGGAATCGATAGGCCTTGCGATGTATCCGCTGGCCAGGGTGCATCTGACCAACGATATCGGCGACGGGCAGCGCCAGACGGTGGTGACGCTGGGCATCGTCGGCGTGCTGACGCTGCTGATCGCGCTGGTCAATTACGTCAATCTCGCCACGGCGCGCGCGGGGCTGCGCGCGCGGGAGGTCGCGATGCGTAAAGTGCTGGGGGGCAGTCGCAGCGCGCTCGTTCGCCAGTTCCTGGGCGAAGCCGTGCTGACCGTCGCGGTGGCGGCGCTGGGTGGATTGATCCTGGCCGAGCTGGGGCTGCCGCTGGTCAATGCGGCGGGGGGCCTGTCGTTGACGATTCCCTATCAGATCGTGGTGCCGGCGCTGGTCGTACTGGCGATCGTCACCGGCATCGCGGCGGGCTTCTACCCTGCGGTGATGCTGGCACGCTTTCCGACGGCGGCGGTGCTGGCGTCGTCACGAGCGCCGGGCGGCGGCCGGGCGGGGACGCGGACGCGCGAGGCGCTGGTCGTTTTCCAATTCGGCCTCGCCATCGCCTTCATGATCGGCACTGCGGTGCTGGTCGCACAGACGCGCTATGTGCGCACCGCCGATATCGGGTTCCGGCGCGACGGCCTGCTGGTGATCCCGTCGCTGTCGAGTGCCCAGATCAGTCCGGGCCAGGCCAATGCCATCGTCGCCGCGATCCGCGCGCTGCCGATGGTCAAGGCGGTCGGCCTTTCCAACTTCGCCGTGGGCGGCAGCGGCAGCATGAGCAGCGACAACGTTCCGATCCCGGGGCGGCCGGGAGACGGCCCGATGCTCAACTGGGTCGATGTCGGCCCCGACTTTTTCAAGGCGCATGGCGTCGGCGCGGTGGCGGGGCGGCTGTTCGATAACGCGCATCGCATGGACGACAACAGTCAGCGACCATCCGGGGCGGCCAAGAACATCATCATCACGATGAAGGCGGTCGGTACGCTGGGTTTCCGTTCGGCGGATGAGGCCATCGGGAAGACGGTCGGCGGCGACCGTCCGCGTACGATCATCGGGGTCGTTCCCGATATGCGCTTCCGATCGCCTCGCACGCCGACCGTGGCGACCTATTATTACTACACGACCAAGGCGCCGTCGTTCGTGACCGTCGCGAGCGTGCGGGTGGCAGGCGATCCGCGTGTCGCGCTGGCGGAGGTGAAGGCGATCTGGCAGCGGATGGCGCCGCAGGTGCCGTTCGGCGGCAAGAGCGCGGATGACCGGCTCGATGACTTCTACAAGGCCGACGAGCAGGCGACGCGGCTGTTTGCGATCGGCGCAGGGCTGGCGGTGGTGATCGGTTGCGTCGGTCTGTGGGGGCTTGCCTCGTTCAACACCGCGCGGCGGATCAAGGAGATCGGGATCCGCAAGACGCTGGGTGCGTCGTCGGGCGATATCGTGAAGCTGCTGGTCGGGCAGTTCCTGCGGCCGGTGCTGATCGCCAACCTCGTCGCCTGGCCGATCGCGTTCTTCGCGATGCGGACGTGGCTGGCAGGGTTCGTGGATCGGATCAGCCTGTCGCCGCTGTTCTTCCTGGGGGCGACCGTGCTCGCCGTCGTGATCGCCGTGCTGACCGTGCTGGGGCAGGCGTTGAAGGCGAGCCGGGCCGCGCCGGCCTGGGCGCTGCGCCATGACTAAGCGCCTCGCCGCCATCGCGCTGCTGCTGAGTGCCGCGCCCGCCTCTGCCGAAACGCTGCGCGAGGCGATCGCGGCGGCCTATGCCACCAACCCGCAGCTCGCGGCGGCGCGGGCGCGGCAGGAGGCGCTGGCGGAGACGCCTGCACAGGCGCGGGCGCTCGGGCGGCCCACGCTGTCGGCCAACGGAAGCGCGGGGTATGACCGGCTTGGCTATGGCAGCTCCGGCAATGCGTCGGTCGCGGCCGACCTGCCGATCTGGACCGGCGGGCGGGTGCGCGCGGCGGTCCGGGCGGCGCGCGAGGATGTCGCCGCGGGCGCGGAGGGGCTGCGCGATACCGAGGCGGCAATTCTACAGGGCGTCGTGCTCGCTTATGCCGATCTGCTCTATAATCAGCAGGCGGTGGAGGTGGCGCGCGTCGGCATCGAACGGCTCGACCGGCAGGTGGAGGAGGCGCGTTCCCGCTTCAACCTGGGGCAGGGGACGCGCACCGACGTCGCGCAGCTGGAGGCGCAGCGCGCGACGGTCGTCGCCAATCTCGCCGATGCGGAAGGCGCGCTGGCCACCGCCGCCGCAGCCTATCGCGCCGCGGTGGGGCAGGATGCCGGTGCCTTGGTCGCCGACGTGCCGCCGCCCGCCGCGCTGCCCGTCGATCGCGCCCAGGCCCGCGCGGCGGCGGAGGCGTCGAACCCCCTGCTGCTTCAGCAGCGCCGCGTCGTCGCAGGGTCGGCCGCGCGGATCGATGCGGCCCGTGCAGAGGGCGCGCCATCGCTGGACCTGACGGGCGGTTACGGCCGCGGCCTGATCGTTGGCGATGGCCGGACGCGGGGGTATGACGCCGCCGCCTCCGCCGGGCTCAGCCTGCGCATACCGTTGTTGACCGGCGGCCTCGTGCCCTCGCGCATCCGCCAGGCCCAGGCGACCAACCGCGCCGAACGCTTTCAGGCCGACGCGACGCAGCGCGAAACCGTCCGCAGCGTCGATGCGGCCTGGGCGACGTTGAGTGCGGCGCAGGCACGGCTGCGCGCAAACGTCGATGGTCTTGCCGCCGCCGACCTCGCGCTGAAGGGCGTGCGTGCCGAATATGCCGTCGGCCTGCGCACGACGATCGACATTCTCGTCGCCGACCAGAGCTATCGCAGCGCGCAGCTGGCGGTCGCGTCGGCGCGGGCGGACGTGCTGGTGGCGCAGGCGGCGCTGCTGCGCGCGACGGGGCGGCTGGATGGCCGGGCCTACGGATAGGTTCATGCAATCGATTGTTGTATTGATCGGCGCAAACCGCTATCGCTGACCCGATGACGCTGCGACGATGGCGTCCGTCAGGGAGAGGCGCCATGCGTATGCCGGAGATGAAGCCGCGACTGTCGGTGCCGCGTATCCTCGAGATGAACCTGGGGTTCCTGGGGCTGCAGTTCAGTTTCGGGCTGCAACAGGGCAATATGGCGCCGATCTACAGCTATCTCGGCGCGTCGGAGGCGTCGCTGCCGCTGCTGCAACTGGCGGGGCCGATGACCGGGCTGCTCGTCCAGCCGCTGATCGGCGCGCTGAGCGACCGGACGGATACGCGCTGGGGCCGGCGGACGCCCTATTTCCTGGTCGGTGCGCTGATGTGCGCGATCGGGCTGTTCTGCATGCCGCTGAGCAGTTCGATCCTGATGGCGGTGTCGCTGCTGTGGATCCTGGATGCCGGCAACAACATCACGATGGAGCCGTATCGCGCTTATGTCTCCGATCGGCTCGATCCCAGCCAGCACCAGATCGGCTTCCTGACGCAATCGGCGTTCACCGGCCTTGCGCAGATGCTCGCCTTCCTGACGCCGTCGCTGCTGGTGTGGGCGGGGATGAACCAGGATTGGGTGGACGCGCACAACATCCCCTATACCGCGCGCATCGCCTTCATGGTCGGCGCGGTGCTGTCGCTGACGACGATCGTCTATTCGGTGCGGCGCGTGCCCGAACTGCCGCTGTCGCTCGCCGAGCGCGCGCGGATCGCGGCGGCGCCCAAAGGACTGGGGGCGGCGCTGCGCGAGATCGGCACCGCGATCGTCCAGATGCCGCTGGCCATGCGCAAGCTGGCGCTGATGAGCCTGTTCCAATGGTATGCGATGATGGCCTATTGGGCCTATGTCATCTACGCGATCGGCCGGTCGGTCTATGGCACAGCCGACGCGACCTCCAGCGGCTTCCATTCCGCGGTGCTGACCAACGGCGTGATGGCGGCATGGTATAACGGCATCGCCTGTCTTGCGGCCTTTGCGATGGTGCCGCTCGCCCGCCGGATCGGTGCGGCACGGCTGCATGGCGCCTGCCTGGTGCTGGCGGGCGCGGGGATGATGGCGCTGCCGCATGTCACGACCGCGGCGATGCTGTTCGTGCCCGCGATCGGCATCGGCATCGGCTGGGCGAGCATGATGGGCAATCCCTACGTCATCCTCGCCGGTGCGATCCCGCCCGAACGGACGGGCGTGTACATGGGCATTTTCAACATGATGATCGTCATTCCGATGCTGATCTTCTCCGCGACGATGCCGCTGATCTACGGCCCGTGGCTGGGGAGCGATCCGCGCAACGTGCTGACATTGTGCGGCGTGCTGATGGTCTGCGCGGCGGCGGCGGTCGTCTGGGTCCGCGAGCGCCCCGCCGTGGAGGCACGGGCGTGAGCGTGTGGCGGCGCGAGGATGCTGCGCGGGCGGTGGCGGAGGCGGCGGCGCGGCTGCCGGTGATGCTGGCGAAGGACGTGGTGGCGATCGATCCGACGCGCGACCTGTGGGACATGTGGCCGATCGCGCGTCGCGACGGCACGACCGCGACGATCGACGGGCGGCACTATTGGTTCTTCCTCGCCGTGCCGCACGCGCCCGATCCCGAGGCGCGGCACGATGTCGCGCGCATCCGCCTGTATAGCGTCGGCGCGGACGGCTGGCGCGATCATGGTGATGCCTTTCCCGATGGCTTCACACCGGGCACGCGCGAATGGTCGGGCAGCGCCTGGCTCGCCGATGACGACGTGACGCTGACGATGCACTTCACTGCGGCGGGTGTGCGCGGCGGCGGCCCGCGCTTCACGCAGCGTTTGTTCGAAACCACCGGCCGTCTGGTCGACGGCCGCGTTACCGACTGGAGCGCGCCGGTCGAGACGGTGCGCGCCGACGGCCATTGGTATGCGCCGGCCGAACAGGACGCCGCGATCGACGACCGGATCAAGGGATTCCGCGATCCGGGTTATTTCCTCGACCCCGTGACGGGACGCGAACACCTGCTGTTCACCGGCTCTGCGGCGGGTGCAACCGACGTGCATGACGGCGTCGTCGGCCTCGCCACCCGCGACGGCTTCGGCTGGGCAATCGAGGCGCCGCTGGTCGACGCGACCGGCGTCAACAACGAGCTGGAACGCCCGCATATCGTGGTGCGCGACGGCCTGTATTATCTGTTCTGGTCGACGCAGGCGAAGCGCTTCGCCCCCGGCATCGGCGCGCCGACCGGCCTGTACGGCATGGTCGCCGATCGCCTGTCCGGCCCATGGCGCCCGCTCAACGGCAGCGGCCTCGTCGCCGCCAATCCGATCGAGGAACCGACACAGGCCTATTGCTGGTGGGTGACGGGCGAGGGGGATGTCATCAGCTTCGTCGATTATTGGGGTCTCGACGGTGTGCCGCGCGGCAGCGACGCCGCCTTCCGCCGCGCGCATTTCGGCGGGACCGCTGCGCCCTTCTTTCGATTGGAATTGAAGGGCGATAGCGCGCGGATCGCCTGACCTCTCGTCAGGCGCTGTCGCGCGCGACCAGTACCGGCTCCATCACCAGTGACGGGCGATCCTCGCCCGCGATGCGCGCAAACAGCGCATCGACCATCGCCTCCGCGCCGCGTGGCAAATCCTGCCGCACCGTCGTCAGCCCGATGCGCGCCTGTGCGGCGAAGGGCAGATCGTCGAAGCCGGTAACGGCGATCCGCTGCGGCACGGCCATTCCGCGCCGATCGAGCACCGCGATCGTCTGCATCGCGATCACGTCGGAGGCGGCGGCGATGCCGTCGATCGCATCGCCCGCGCGGTCGAGATTCGCGGCGATTTCCGCGGCCATGATGTCGGAGGCGAGATGCGTGTCGAGCTGCAACGGCGGCGGCAGGCCGGCGGCCTCCGCGGCGATGCACAGGCCGCGGTGGCGATCGATCAGCTCCAGCGTCCGCACCTCGCCCATGAAGGCGAGCCGGCGACAGCCGCGGGCGATCAGCCGCTCGCCGACCAGTCGGCCGCCCGCGACATTGTCGACGCCGATCGCGCAATGCGCCTGGCCCGGCACGGTACTGCCCCACACGACCAACGGGCGATAGCGGCGCGCGACCTCTTCGATCACCGCAAACTGGTCCGACTGGCCAATCAGCAGCACGCCGTCGAGCGTTCCCGACCGGACGATATCGTCCAGCCAGTCGTCGCTGTCGGGTACGACGCGCGACAGCAGTACGTCATAGCCGCGGGCGGTGATGCCGTCGGCGAGATGGCCGAGCAGCGTCATGAAGAACGGGTCGGACAGATGCTGGCGCCGTTCATGGCCCAGCGGCACCGCGATGCCGATCACACCGGTGCGCTGCGTGCGCAGCCGGCGCGCCATCAGATTGGGGCGAAACCCATGTTCGGCGGCGATCGCGGCGATGCGCTGGCGCGTCTGTTCGTTGACCAGCGGGCTGTTGGCGAGCGCGCGGGATACCGTGCCGGGATTGACGCCGGCCAGCCGGGCGATGTCCTTCAGGGTGCGGATCGGGCGCTCAGCCGTGGTCATGGTGACGGCATAGGTCGCGCCGCGGCGGAAATGAAGATGCCACCGCATCTTGCGCCCGAGCGCCCGCCCGGAAATCGCCTTTGACCACAGCCGTCAAATAGTATCATATGATGAAAAGCTGTCCTATATTTGAGAGGGTGCCGGACATGGCCGACTGGAGCCGCAGGACGTTCCTGCTTTCGACGACGGCCGCGACCGCGGCAAGCGTGATGGGCACGGAGGCGGTCGCCGCCGCCGATGCCGTCGCGAGGGCGACAGGCGCGACCGGCGGCAATGCCGGCTGGCTCGACGGCACCCCACCCGCAGCGCATGAGGGCATGACCTGGGGCCAGCCCTGGCCGCGCGGCACGCGGATGGCCGATGCATACCGCGTCCGCGCAGGCGGGGCGACGCTGCCCGTGCAGAGCTGGCCGCTGGCATGGTGGCCCGATGGATCGATCAAATGGACCGGCCATGCGGTGCCGGCCGACGCCGCGCTGGCAGCCGACCTGCGGATCGAGACGGGGAAGGCCGGCGGCGTTGGCGCCGCAGTGCGCGTCACCGAACGCGGCGACGCGATCGAGGTCGTCGTCGGCGACACGCGCTGGACGATCGGCCGCAGCGGCGCGGCGATCATCCGCAGCGCGACCAGCGGCGGGCGCGAGGTGCTGCGCAACGTCGCGCTGACCGCGTCGGCGCAGGACGGGTCCGACGATGATGCCGAGGCCGCCCCGCGGCGGTTGCGCTACGCCAGCCGGATCGAGCGTGCCGTGGTCGAACAGACCGGGTCGATCCGCGCGGTGGTGCGGGTCGAAGGCCAGCATGAGGGCGAGGGCGAGCGGTGGCTGCCCTTCTCGCTGCGGCTCTACTTCCACGCGGGTTCCGCGTCGGTGCGCGTGGTGCATAGCCTGATCTTCGACGGCGATCCCGCCAGGCGCTTCGTCCGGGGACTGGGTGTCACCGGTGAGGCGCCGCTGCGAGATGCGCTCTACGATCGTCACATCCGCTTCTCCGGAGAGGATGGCGGCTTGTGGGCCGAGGCGGTGCGGCCGCTCACCGGCCTGCGCCGCGATCCCGGAAAGGCGTTCCGCACGGCCCAGACCGAGGGGCGCGCCGTACCGCCGATAGGCCAGATGGCGGCGGCGGTGCGCGACAAGCTCGACTATATCCCGGCCTGGGGCGAATTCCGCCTGCGCCAGCCGAATGCGGACGGCTTCGCGATCACCAAGCGGACCGGACCGGGCCATGGCTGGGTCGACGTGGATGGCGGCCAGCGCGCGGCGGGCCTCGGCTATATCGGCGGGGCAAGCGGCGGCGTTGCCTTTGCCATGCACGATTTCTGGCAGCGCTGCCCGGTGGGCCTCGACGTTACCGGCGCGGACGGCGACGCGGCGCGCTTCACGCTCTGGTATCACGCGCCCGATGCGCCGGCGATGGACCTGCGTTTCTATCACGGCACGATGGGCATGGCGGATTACGCGCACCAGAATCTGGGGCTTGACGTCACGTACGAGGATTATGAGCCGGGCTGGGGCGATGCGTCGGGCATCGCGCGGACCAGCGAGTTCCGGATATGGGCGCTGCCCGCGACGCCGAGCCGTACGCGCCTTGCACAGATGGCGGCGCAGGTGGCCCGCCCGCCGCGCATCGTCGCTGCCAATGCCGCGGTGCATGACGCCCATGTCTTCGGCATCTGGGGGCCTGCCACGCCGCCTGGCCCCGGCGTGCGCGGCGGCATCGAAACGCGCGCGGCGCGCGAATTGGATTTCTACATCGGCCAGATCGAGCAGCGTCGCTGGTACGGCTTCTGGAATTATGGCGACGTCATGCACAGCTATGACGATGACCGGCACGTCTGGCGCTACGACATCGGCGGTTTCGCCTGGGACAATAGCGAGCTGTCGAGCGACCTGTGGCTCTGGTACGCCTATCTGCGCACCGGCCGCGCCGACGTGTTCCGCATGGCAGAGGCGATGACGCGCCATACGGGTGAGGTCGACGTCTATCACACCGGCCGCTTCAAGGGCTTCGGCACGCGTCACGGCGTGCAGCATTGGGGCGACAGTTCGAAGCAGCCGCGTATTTCCAACGCCGCCTATCGCCGGATCTTCTATTACCTCGCCGCCGACGAACGCTGCGGCGACCTGATGCACGCGCTGATCGACAGCGACCGGATGCTCGCCACCGTCGACATCATGCGCAAGGTCGGCGCGCATCTGCCCAACGATGGCGCCACGGTGGGGACGGGGGCGGTCGTCTCCGAAAAACCGTTGCCGGCGGGGCAGGTGTTCATGTCGTTCGGCACGATCTGGGGGCCGCTGGTCGCCGCCTGGATGACCGAATGGGAACGGACGCGCGATACGCGCTGGCGCGACCGGATCGTCGCGGGTATGCGCACCATCCCGACTTTGTCCAAGCAATGGTTCGCAGGTGGCGCGGCGTTCGATCTTGCCACCGGGCGGTTCGTGGGCGGCGGCGATACCGTCAGCATGAGCCATCTCAACGGCGTGTTCGGCGTGTTCGAAACGATGGCCGAGCTGCTCGAACTGGTCGACGTGCCCGCCTATCGCGCGGCGTGGATCGACTATTGCGCGTATTACAACGCGCCCGAAGCCGCGTTCCGCGCCAAGACCGGCGATCCCGGCAAGGGCCGCGCGCTGACGCAGGCGCATTCGCGCTTCACGGCTTATGCCGCCGTGGCGACGAAGGACACGGCGCTCGCCCGGCGCGCCTGGGCGGAATTTACCGGCGCGGGCGATCGCGCGGGTCGCGATCAGACGAAGGGCACGCGGCGCATCCTGCCGCCTGCGGTGCTGAAGCCGGTCGACGAGCTCGCCGACGTGTCGACCAACGATGCCGCGCAATGGGGGCTGGCGGCGACCGCCAATCTGGTGCTGCTCGCGCCGCTGATGGACGGCGGCAGCTTGTGACGGTGCGCGCGCTGCTGCTCGCCGCGGTTGTGGTCGCGGCGCCGGCGGCTAGCGCGCGCGAAACCCTGTCGCGCTGGCGGATCGAGGCGGAGCCGGGGGCCAAGGTTACGCTGCGGCGCGGCCGGGTGATCGATATCGACGCAGCGGACGGCGTGACGCTCTGGTACGCTCGCCCGCTGACCGGACCCGTCGCGATCGATTACGACGTGATGGCGGTACAGGCAGGCGGGCCGCACGATACGGTCAGCGACGTCAATGCCTTCTGGATGGCGCAGGACCCGGCGGTGCCCGGCGGATCGGTGCTGATGCGGCCGCGCAACGGCGCCTTCGCGCAATATGATACGCTCAAGACCTATTATGTCGGCATCGGCGGCAACCGGAACACGACGACGCGCATGCGGCGCTATGTCGGCCAAACAGGGGATCGGCCGCTATTGCCCCAGCACGATCGCAGCGACGCCGCCGCGATGCTGGTGCCCAACCGCTGGACGCACATCCGCCTGATCGGGAAAGGGCAGGAGATCGCCGTGGCGCGCGACGGCGTGCGGCTATTCACAATGCAGGACGCCGCACCTTATACGCGCGGCTGGTTCGGCTTGCGCACCACCCGCAGCCATTTGCGGGTGAGGAACGTGCGGTTCTCGCGTCCATAGAGAAAGGGTCGGATCGTCTGGCGATCCGGCCCCGATATGATCAGAACTTCAGCGTCAGGCCTGCAAAGAAGCGTTGGCCAGGATAGATGACTTCCGACGTTCCAATATTCTTGATGTATGTTTTGCTATATTCCTTGTTGATGTTCTGCATTTCCATGAACAACTGATAATGCCACTGCGGGAAGCGGAAAACGACCTTGGCATCGAGATAGCCTTCGGCCTTGCGATAGATCGGCAAATTGCCGTTGTTCGCGTCGGCGACCGTCACCAGCCAGTCCGACCGATAGTTGTAGGCGAGGCGCGCGTTCAGCCAACCCTTGTCGTAGAAGATGCTGGCA
Source organism: Sphingomonas melonis DAPP-PG 224 (assembly GCF_000379045.1). Taxonomy (NCBI): domain Bacteria; kingdom Pseudomonadati; phylum Pseudomonadota; class Alphaproteobacteria; order Sphingomonadales; family Sphingomonadaceae; genus Sphingomonas; species Sphingomonas melonis. The sequence goes on along the minus strand of NZ_KB900605.1, from coordinate 3,640,475 downwards.
TTCCACGTCCACTTCGACAGGCCGGGGTAATCGTTGAGCGGCTGGCCGGTCCCCTGATTCGTCAGATTGGTCCGGAGCGCACGAGCGTAGGTCATGTTTGCGCTTGCGCCGAAGCCGTCGAACGGCGCGGGCAGGAAGGTGAAGGCCGTCTGTGCGCTCGCCTCGACGCCGTCAAGCAGCGCGCCGAAGCCGTTCACCGGCTGGCGTACGGTGTAGGTTACGCCGTCCTGGAATAGGTTGACGCCCGAACGAACGACATTGCCGATGACGAAGCTGTTCTCGAACTTCTTGTAATAGCCCAGACTGACCAGCGTATCCTTATTCGGATACCAGGCGAGGTTCACCTCCCACTGATCGGCCCGGTAGGGCTTCAGTTCCGGGTTGCCCGCCGTGCAGACGTCGTCCGCCGCTGCGACGGTCAAGTCATCGAGGCAGTTGATGTTCGGGACGAGATCGGTCGGCCTCGGGCGCGCCAGATTCTTGGCCCAGTTGCCTTGCAGGACAAGATTGGGCGTGATTGCAAGCGCCAGGTTGAACGCCGGAAGAACATCGAAATAGGTGTTGGAGAGCGCCAGCTGCTGCGCACCGAGCGTGACGGTTTCCACCCGCCCGGCCGCGTTGAGGCGGGTCTGACGGCGGATGTTCGTGCCGGTGCCGACGTCCTTGGTGAAGGTATAGCGAACGCCGGCGTTGCCGGTCAGTCGCATGCCCAGCACGTCCTGTTCGAAATTGCCCTGTAGATAGCCCGACGCGATCGTCTCATCGATCTTGACCTGCGGGATCTGCGGCAACCCGTTCGCGTCCCGAACCAGGGACTGGTTGAACCCCGACAGATCGTAGAAGAGTCCGAGCACCTTGGGATCGAAATTCGCATAAGCCAACCGGTTGGGGATTGCCGACGGAATCCCCTGAATGCCGGTGAACATCGGTGCGCCGCCGGTCGTCGTGCCCAATGCACTGATCAGGTTCGCGTATTCGTTGCGGGTCAGATAGTAGGTCGTGCCGACGACCCGTTGTGGCACCGTCGCCGCATCGACGATCTGCGTCGTGTACGACACGTTCGCGCTGCTCTGATAGACGGCGGGGGTCGTCGCCGTGGCGGGAGTCAACAGTCGCGAGCCGCCGCCCATATAAGTGTAATAATCGGCCCAGCGGAACTGGCCGCCAAATTCAATGCTCTTCAGCGGGCCGAGGTCTGCGTCCCAGATGCCGTCCAGCTTGAGCTGGTTCTCGCTGTTGCCCTGATCGCTGGGTCGGAACTGGACCGTGGGGCCTGCCGGTGCAAAGTTACCCGGCGTGCCGTAGCTCGTATAGATCGAGGGATCCGCTGGGTTGACGTTGTTCGGGTAGATGAAAACGGGCACGCCAAGATCGTTGCGCCGATCGACCTGCATCCCCGCGATGCCGGTCGCCAGCGCGATCAGGTTGGTATTGCCGATGGTCCGCGATTCGCTTCGCGAAGCGAGGCCCTTCAGACGGAAGTTGTCGAAAGTCCAATCGAACCCGGTGATGTAGTAGCGGGAATTCTGATTGTACTGGAAGTCGCGGCGTTGCACGCCAAGGATGTTCGACGAGCCATTGTAATTGGGCGCGCTGGCGGTCCCGATGTTCACCGGACCCAATGCGGTCGTGTAGCTGGTGACGACGTGATTGGCGTCGACGGTCGACGTACCCAGCGTGACCTGCGGCGTCGAGCTGGTGCCGAGCGAGGGGTCGAGCTGATAGCGCTGGATGCGGCCCATATCGAGCGAGTAATTGACATCGTTCAAGCGCTGGTCACGATTGTTCCACTGCACCTCGGCATAGGCGCGGAAATTGTGGGCAAATTCATATTGTGCGGTAATGTCACCGGACAGTCGCTTATCGCGGCGCACCAGGTTGCGGTAACGCGGCACGGTCGGCGCCCAATCGAAGAATTGGTTTTCGCATGCGGCGCGCCGGGTGGCAAAGGTCTGGCTTGCCGTCGCACCCACCCCGGCGCAGCTCGCATAGGTGTTGAAGTTGGCATAGTCGCTATTGGCGACCGTCTTCTGGTCTGAATGGTCGAAGTCGGCGAGGCGGCTGTAGTTGGTGTTGCTGGCGTAATCCTGCCGTGTCGTCACGTCGCTGTAGGTGATGTTGGCGAGAACGCCGAGACCATCGATCAGGAAATGCGGCGTGCCGATCAGCAGCGTCGCGCGCGGGCGCCAGTCGCGGGTCGTTTCGAGATGCTGGCCGGAAAGGTTGACCGAGGCGATGCCCTGCTTGAGCTCGAGCGGCTTGCGCGTTTCGATCTGGACGGTGCCGCCAAGGCCGCCTTCGGTCAGTTTGGCCTGATAGCCCTTGTAGACGTCGATCGACTTGACGAGTTCGGAGGCGAGTTCGCGGAAGTCGCCGGCGCGGGCGCCGAGTGCCGAGGACTGGCCGACGCCATTGATCTCGACGCGGTTGAGATCGGGTTCGACGCCGCGGATCGAGATCTGGGTGCCTTCGCCAAAGTCGCGGCTCAGCTGCACGCCGGTGACGCGGGCGAGGCTGTCGCCGATGTTCTTGTCGGGGAAGCTGGCGATGTCGTCGGCGACGATCGAGTCGACGACGGTGCCGGCGTTGCGCTTGCGCTGGATCGCCGATTGCAGCGAGGCGCGGGTGCCGACGACGACGATGTCGCCCGGTGCCTTTTCGTCGAGGTCCTGCTTGGGGGCGTCGGGCTGGGCTTGCGCGGTCGGGGTTGCGGTCTGTGCCAGCGCGGGCGTGCCTGCGATCAGGCCGAACGCCAGGGCGCTCCATGCCGAGGAGCGCAGCATGGCGCGGGTACCGGACCGCGAAACCGTGAATGCAGTGGAACCCGTCATGTCATCCTCCCTCATGCGTCCATGCCTGCCCCCGATCTGCGCGGGTTGGCGGCGGTGGAGCCCCATTCTCGATTGCCTGTGTAACTAACCACAATGTGGAATGCAATCGTATAGATTGGAATTTTGAAAAAGGGTGCTATCACTGTCGCAAGCCGCACTGACGAGGCGGGGCAGGGGTAAGCGGCGCGATGCGTCTGGAGAGGAATGCGATGGGACGGCAGGCATTACGGATCGGAATCGCGGGCTGGGTCTTGCTGGCAACGGGCGTGGCGGCGTCCGTGCAGGCGGGGGCGGAAGGGCCGGTGCGGCAGGCGGAACGGCTCGATCGCGGTGTCGTCGCGGTGCCGGCAAAGGGCGGCGGCGTGCTGATCGACTGGCGGTCGCTGTCGTCGGATCCCAAAGGCGTCGGGTTCGACGTCTATCGCGACGGACGCAAGGTGACCTCTGCCCCCGTCACGCAATCGACCAACTTCCGCGATTCCGGCGGCACGCCCGCCAGCCGCTATGCGGTGCGGATGATCGCGCCGGGCACGGCGGGCGCGATGACGCCGGCGGTGCCGGTCTGGGCCAAGGGCTATTGGTCGATCCCGCTCGATCCCCCTCCGGGCGGCACGACGCCGGATGGCGAGGCGTATAGCTATACGGCGAACGACGTCGGCCTGGGCGATTTGGACGGCGACGGTCAGCCCGATCTGGTGCTGAAATGGGACCCGACCAACAGCCATGACAACAGTCAGGGCGGTTATACCGGGCCGGTCTATCTCGACGGCTATACGCTAAGCGGCAAACGGCTGTGGCGGATCGACCTGGGTCGCAACATCCGAGCAGGTGCGCATTACACGCAATTCCTGGTGCAGGATTTCGACGGCGATGGCCGCGCCGAAGTGGCGATGAAGACCGCCGACGGCACGGTCGATGGCCTGGGCACCGTCATCGGCGACCCCAAGGCCGACTGGCGCCAGCATGACGGCGAGGTGCCGCAGGCGGACAAGACCGGCGCGCATGTCACCGCCGACGGGCGGATGGTGGCGAAGCTCGCCGGGCGTATCCTGACCGGGCCGGAATATCTGACCGTGTTCGACGGGCGTACGGGCAAGGCGCTGGCCACCGCGCCCTATGATCCGCCGCGCGGCCCCCGCACCGATCCGGGCTTTGCCGAGATGGCGAAGCTGTGGGGCGATGCGTACGGCAACCGCGTCGACCGGTTTCTGGCGGGCGTCGCCTATCTCGACGGGCGGCACCCGAGCATGATCTTCGGCCGCGGCTATTATGCGCGCACCGCGATCGCCGCATGGGACTATCGCAACGGCAAGCTGACCGAACGCTGGCTGTTCGACACGAACCAGCCGGGCAACGCGGCTTACGCCGATCGCGGCAATCACCAGTTGAGCATTGCCGACGTCAACGGCGACGGGCGTGACGAGGTGATCTACGGATCGATGGCGGTCAGCGCCGATGGCAAGGGGCTGTGGACGCAGCCGCTCTACCATGGCGACACGATGCACGTCGGCGACCTCGATCCATCACGACCGGGGCTCGAGAAATTCGGGGTGCATGAACAGATCGCGCATAATGGCGGGATCGGATCGGCGCTGCTCGATGCGCGGACCGGCGAAATCCTGTGGACCAAGGCTGCCAAGACCGACACCGGCCGCGGACTCAGCGCCGATATCGACCCGCGGTATGTCGGCGAGGAGATGTGGGGGGCGAACCAGCCCGACCTCTACGACGTGCATGGCAAGGCGATCGGGCCGCACCCCAGGCAGACCAACTTCGCCATCTGGTGGGACGGCGATCTGCTGCGCGAACTGCTCGACGGCACGACCATCAGCAAGTGGAACTGGCGGACGGGCAAGGCCGAACCGCTGTTGATGGCGGAAGGCGCGGTGTCGAACAACGGCACCAAGGCGACCCCGGCGCTGCAGGCCGACCTGATCGGCGACTGGCGCGAAGAGGTGGTGTGGCGCAGCGCCGACAATCGCGAGCTGCGCATCTATACGACGCCATGGCCGACGACGCACCGGATCACCACGCTGTTGCAGGACCCGGTCTACTGCGCCGGGATCGCGTGGCAGAACACGGCCTATAACCAGCCGCCGCACACCGGCTTCTACCTCGGCATGACCAAGGCGTCCGACACGCCCAAGTGAGGGGAAGGGCGCAGCCCGGTCAGAGGACCGGGTTGCGGCCCCACAATCGGTCGTAGCGCCAGCCCGATAGATCCTCGACGATCGCGCCGCTCTGCGGGGTGGCGGGCGTCGTGGCGCCGGCGCGCAGCCGTTCGATCTCGTCCATCAGCACGGCATGGGTGGTGGGATCGAGGCGGAAGCGCAGCGACACCCACAGCCCGAAGGCGAGGATGGCGAGCGTGCCGCCGATCATCACCGCGACGATCGCGTGGACGGTGACCGACGACTGGCTGGTTGCGCCAGCGACAAAGCCCGACAGCTGCAGGATCTGCCCGACCGCGATCAGCGCGATCGCCTGCGACATCTTGCGCACGAAGGTCATGACGCCGGCGAACGCGCCCTCGCGGCGGCGGCCGGTGACGATCTCATCGACGTCGGCCATGAAATTGTACGTCGCCCAGGGGATGTAGTTGAGCGCGCCGCGGCCGAGTCCGGCAAAGACGACCGGGATCGCGAAGATCCAGCCGCTCGCGCCATGGCCGCTCCACCACAGCCCCAGGAAGATCAGCACGCCGATCGCGAAGCTGACGCCCGCGATACGATAGGCGAGCGCCGGTGACGCCCGCAGTGCAAAATTGATCGCCAGCAGGACCGCGACCGTCTGGACCGCATAGGTGAGGCCGGCGAGGTTCGATACCGCCAGCGTCGTGCCGCCCAATGCGAAGACGACGAAATAGGCGAAGGCGGCGTTGAAGATATCCTGGCTGATATAGCCGCCGAGATACATGCCCAGGTGCAGGCGGAACGCGCGGATACGCAACGTCGAAAACAGGTTGCGGTAGAGATCGCGGATCGCGGCGGTCGGCGTCATCTTTTCGCGGGCGAGCGCCGCGGTCTCCGCCGAACGCGGGCGTTCCCAGCTGAACAGGTACAGCAGCGTCGCCGCACCCATGAACAGCACGGCAAACAGGATACCCATGTAGAGGTAGGTGTCGGGCGAATCCTTGCCGAGATGCTCGATCAACCGGCCGGGCAGGATCGCGGCGAGGATCGCGGAGATCTGGCCGCACATGATGCGCCAGCCGGCGAACTTCGCTTTGCTGCGGTAATCGCTCGCCATTTCGGCGGCGAGCGTTTCGTAGGGGATGATTTCGAGCGCATAGACCAGCTCGAATAGGACGTAGGTGACGAGGTAATACCAGAAGGTCTGGCCTGACACCCACATGATCGCGAACGAGGGGAGGAGCGGGATGGCGGCGAGGATGAACGCCCGCCGCCGCCCGAATTTGCGGCCCGCCCAAGTGTCGCCGAACCGGTCGGAGATATAGCCGATGGTCGGGCTCGCCACTGCGTCGAGCACGCGGGCGATGCCGAAGATCAGCGTCGCCTGCGCCGCCGACAGGCCGCAAAAGGTTGTGTAAAAGAACAGCACCCAGGTGCTGATGACCGCCATCGACCCGGCGCCGAGGATGTCGTTCGATCCATAGGCGGCGAAATTATACCAGCGGACCGGACGGGCGGGGGCGATGGCGGCCTGGGTCATCAAATGTACGTCCGCAGGAATTCGCCGAGCGCGCAGATCGCCAGGCTCTGACCATAGGGCATCGAGGTGAGGGCGATGTCCTTGTAGAACTGCATCGTGTCACCCATCGCGGTGCCGAAGCTGACCTGCTTCAACTCGCCCTTGTCATCGATATTGGCGAGGACGGCGCGGATGGCCTTGATCCCAACCGCCTCGTAATGGCGCGGCAGATAGCCCTTCCGCACCGCCTTCAGGATGCCATAGGCGAAGCCGGCGGTGGCGGAGGCCTCCAGATAGCTGGTCGGATCGACGATCAGCGTGTGCCACAGGCCGCTGTCGTCCTGATGCTCGGCCAGCGTCTTCACCTGCGCGGCGAGCGTGTCGATCAGGAAAGTGCGGAAGGCGTCGCCCGGCGGAAGGTCGAGCATCTCGATGATCTCGGGGATCGCGATCGTGACCCAGCAATTGCCGCGTGCCCACAAGGCTCCTGCGAAATTGTGGCGACCGTCGAAGGTCCAGCCATGATACCAGAGCCCGGTCTGGCGATCGAACAGATATTTGATGTGGATGAGGAACTGGCGCTTCGCCTCCTCGATATAGTGCGGGCGACCCAGGATCTGGCCGATGCGCGCGAGGGGCAGCACGCTCATCATCAGCGTGTCGTCCCACATCTCCTGCGGGTTCTCGTCGTTGAAGACGATATGCTGGAACCCGCCTTCCTCGGTCTTGGGCAGGCCGTCGTCCGCCATCAGCCATTCGGCCCAGATGTCGAGATAGGGCAGGTACGTCTGGTCGCCGGTATGTTCGTACAGGTTGGCGAGCGTCAGGAAGGGCGACATGGTGTTGATGTTCTTGGTCGGCGTGCCCGCGGCGAAGCGGTCCTCGAACCATTTCAGCATCACGTCCCAGGCGGCCTGGTCGCCGGTCTGCTCCCAATAGCGGTACAGGCCGAACAGGCCGATGCCGTGCGTCCATTCCCAGTCGTTCCACCCCTTGGTGTCGATGACGCGGCCGTCCTCCAGCCGGAGCAGGAACTCGCCGGTCTCGTCCTTGATGTTGACGAGGTTGTCGATCAGCTTGGCGATCTGCGCGGTCACCTCGGCGCGGGGAATGTCGTGATTGAGGGCTGCCACGGGAAGGGTCTCCGTAAGGATCAGGGGGTTGGATAGAGGTCGCGATAGGCGGGGGCGGCCACGTCAGTGACCGCGACGCCGCCGTGCGCATGATGCAGGGTGACGAGCTTGACCGGCTCGATCGCGTTGCCGGGCGCGCCGTCGCTGGTAACGGCGAGTGCCAGCGTGTTGCGGCCACGATGGTGCAGGATGCCGTCCGGGATCGGGAAGACGCGCTGCGGGCCGACATTCGCGACGAACTGGCCCATGTTCCAGCCGTTGACGAAGATCAACACGCGGTAGCGGCCGGGCGAGCGCGGCGTCGTGGGATCGCCGATCTGGACGCCGATCGTCGCGTCATCGCCCTTTGGCACAGACAGGTCGAAGGCGGTGCGATACCAGCTGGTGCCGGTATAAGGCCTGGCGTCGGCCAATTTGCGCCCTGCCCATGCGCCGTCGGGAAAGCCGGGCAGGGGCCAGCCCATGCGCTCACCGTACAGGCCGCCATTGTTGCTGGGGCCGCGCGCCACGTCCTTCAGATCTTCGCCGCCCACGCGGCCCTGGATCTTCCATGCGATCGGCACCGCGAAGCTGTCGCCGCCCGGCCGTGCGAGCGAGACGGAGATCAGCCCGCGCGGTTCCTTGTGCGCATCGTCGACGTCGAGGTCCCAGTTGTGGCCGTTCACCCGCACCATCGCCGCCAGCACATGCTCGCCGGGGGCCTGCGCTTCGGGCGGCAGGGGGAATTCGGCGACGCCGGTGGTGATCGGTCGGGGCAGGCCGCCCGCCAGCTCGTGCTGGCCGATCAGCTTGCCGTCGAGGAACAGCTGGAGCATGCCGGCACCGCCCGCGCCGTAATGGACGGTCACGGTCTGTGCGTCCGCAGAGCCGGTGAAGCGGCCGCGATACCAGACGTCGCCGTCGTGGAAGCCATAGGAGTCTGCGCCGAGATTGGGCTGCCCGGTCGGCGGGCGGATGGTCGCGACATTGCGTGCCGAGCCTGCGGTGGCCCACGCGGAATCGTCGAAGTCCCGGCGGGCTTCCGGCGACCCCTCGGCATAGCGCCAGGTCGCCGCGGTCAGGTCCGGCAGCGCAAGCGGCTGCGGTGCGGGCAGGGGGCGTCTGGCGATCAGGCTGCCGCTGACCGAGTGGGTGACGGACACCGACTGTCCGTTCCAGCGGACCGAGCGCACCGGCCCCCAGACCTCCAGCGGAGTGGCGGTTTCGGTATCCCCCGTCAGGTCGAGCGTCGCGCCCCGCACGGTGGCGTGGCGGACGAGCGCGGGGCCGCGTTCCAGCAGGCCGTCCTGCCGAAAGAAGCTCTGCCCCGCCGCGATGTCGCCGATCAGCAGCAGCAACGGCGCACGCCCGCCGCCCTCGATCCGCACGCGAGCGAGGCCCTGATGAATATAGGTCAGGCGCAGGTCGCCCTTGGCGGCATCGAAGGCACTGGAAACCTGCCCGTCGATCACCGTCACCTTCGGCGCGCTCGTGTAGCGCAGCACCGTCTCGCCGGGTTCGCCCGCCCGGCCATAAAACAGCGCAACATCCTCCGCGCCGTGACGGATGGTCGTCTGAAGCTCGGAGGTCGAATAGACCAACCGCTGCCGTTCGAGATTGACCCCTGCGACCAGCAGCTTAGCATCGCGCCCGTGCAGTTCGCTGGCGAAGCTGTAGCGGCCATCGGGCAGGTCGGCGGTGATGGTGAAGCGCGCATCGCCGGTCGCGTTGGACGGCTTGGGCGCGACGAACAGCAGACGCGCGTCCGTATCGGGATTGCGGTCGTGATAGACCTGCACCGCCTCGCTGCCCGTGATCGCGACGGGTGGTGCCTTCTCCAGCCGGGCGAGGTCGGGCACGGCAGCCAAGAACTGGCCGATCTGCTTCAGCTCCAGCGCCTTGGGCCGCAGGTTGCGCGCCTCGTCGATCGCCGACCCGTAATCGTAGGAGGTATAGACCACCGGCGCGGGCAGCCAGCCCCAGCTGGTGCCGCCATAGCCCATATAGATGCTCTGGATGGCGATGCCGTTGGCGATGTTGGTGCCGTAGAAGACGCGCTGGTATCCGCTGCCGCGCTGGATCGCGTTGCACGGATACATGCCGTTCGACCCCCAATAGTCGAACCAGCCACCGCCGAACTCGGCGATGAAGCCGGGCGTGTTCGGCGAGGCGCTGGCCCCGCCCTTCGCGCCGCCGGGACCATACAGGCCCCAATCGGGGGCGGGGGCGCCCCTGGTCGGCTTGTTGTCGACGCCGCACACGCCGCCGGGATAACCGTCGAACGCGTAGAGCTCCTGCGGTCCCGGCACGGTCAGCGGCACGCCCGAACTCTTAGGCACCCAATAGCCGTTGCGGCCCTGATCGTTGTGGAACATCGGCACGGTGATCCCGTCGGCGCGGGCCTTGTCGTACAGATGCTGCATATAGCGGCTCTGCGCGGGCGTGGTGAGCGCCAGTTCGTTCTCGATCTGGTGCAGGATGACGCTGCCGCCGCGCCCCAGTTGGTGGCGTGCGATAATCGGGTTGATCCGGTCGAGCCATTCGTCGACCGCCGCGAGATATTCGGGATCGTCGGTGCGTGCCTTGCCCGGCTGATTGACCAGCCAGCCCGGAAAACCGCCGCGCGACAGCTCGGCATTCACATAGGGCCCGGCGCGGGTGATGACGTAGAGTCCCTCCTCCTGCGCCATGGACAGCAGCCGGTCGATGTCGCGGATGCCGGTGAAGTCGTAGACGCCCTTTTTCGGGCTGTGAAAACCCCAGTCGATATAGATGGCGACGGTGTTGAACCCGCTCGCCTTCATCTTCTGCAAGATGTCGCGCCACAGGTCGGGCGAGGGCAGGCGGAAGGGGTGGAATTCGCTCGACCAAATCAGCGTCGGCTTGCCGTCGATGCGTAGCGAGCGGCTGTCGAAGGTGACGCGCGGCACCTCGGTCGGCGGCGCGATCTGGGGCGCGGTGGCACCGGCCAGCAGTAGGGCGGCGGCTAGGCTCATGCGAAGTGGAACATCGGCGTCAGCGGTGCCTCGACCGGGCGGTTGCCCGGCTGCACCTCCATCAGGTCGGCCATGTAATCCCACCAGCGCTGCATCACCGGCTTAGCAGGCAGAGCGTCGCGCTTGTCGTCGGGGTGGAGGCGCAGGACGGCGAACAAGACGTTCGTCTCTTCATCGAGGAAGATCGAATAATCGTAGATACCTGCCTCGCGCAGCGCCTCGGCGAGGTCGGGCCAGATCGCGTCGTGGCGGCGGCGATATTCCTCCGCCATGCCGGGCTTCAGCATCATGCGGAATGCGATCGGCTGGCTCATGCGTCGTCTCCGGGAATGTTGAGGCCGTGGCGGTGGGCGAAGGTCGCGAAGCGCGCGAGCCACGGGTGAGGCTTGCCGTCGGCGCCGATCAGGCGAGGGCCGTGGCCGCCGGTTTCGACGATGTGGAGTTCGGCCGGGCGGGGGATTGCGTGGACCGCCTGGAACATCGCGATGCTGTTGGCGACCGGCACGACGGGGTCGTCGGCGGCATGGCCGAGGAACGTCGGCGGCATGTCGGCGGGCAGGTTCAGCTCGGCGGAGTAGCGTGCGGCGGTCGCTGCGTCGGGGGCTTTGCCGAGCAGTTCGCGCTTCGACTGAGCGTGGGCGAAGCTTTGGGTCATCGTGATGACCGGGAAGAACAGGCCGACGGTCTTGATCGTCGTCGGTTGGGTATCCGCCCCGTCTACGGGCGCGTAGGTCTTGAGCGCCGACTGCGATGCAAGGCGCGCAGCGAGATGCCCGCCCGCCGAAAAGCCCATCGCCGCGATATTGGTCGGATCGATGCCCCATTCCCGTGCGCGCGAACGGATCACCCGCAGCGCACGCTGGGCGTCCTGCAAGGGCGCATCGGGACCGACCGCCCAATTGTCGTGGGGCAGGCGGTAGAGCAGGTCGAACGCTGTGACGCCCTGCGCCGCAAGCCAGCGCGCGACCGCGGACGGCTCGCGCCCCACGGCGACGCGGGCATAGCCGCCGCCGGGGATCAGCAGTACTGCCGCGCCGGTCGGCTTCGTCGCGGGGCAGACGGTGAGCATCGGCGTCGCGACATGCGGCCAGGCGATATTGTCGGCCGGGCCTTCGGGTGCGCGCAGCACGAACGTGTCGACGACCGGCGGCGTCGGCATGCCCGGCGGCGTGGCGGGCCAGATCGGGAAGCGGCTGACGGCGGGGGCGGCAAGAGCGACGCGCGGCGTGGCGGCGAGCGACAGGCCGGCGGCGATCAGGGTGCGGCGGTCCAATGGCATGTCAGTTTCCTGCCGGGCGTTGCGTGCTGTGCGCGCCGCTGGCGGCGAGGCGGAAGGCTTCGGGCGCAGGCGCTTGGGTGGGATCGAGCGGAGTCAGGTCGCGACGCACTAGGCGGGCGAGCGCGGGCACCTGTCGCCGCGCGGCATCGGCGACGATATGCGCGAGCACCCAGGCGCCATAATTGTCGTGATGCGTCGCGTCGCGACCGTCGTCGTTGAACGCGAGCGGCGCGCGCGTCCGCCCCAGCGCCTCGTAGAAACGGATCGAGGCGGCGTTGAGGTCGATGACCGGCGTCTGCGTTTCCGCCCCGACGGCGCGGACCGCAGCGGCATAATCGGCGAGCGTCGGGCGGATATGGTCGTCGGCGGTCCACATCCGCCGCTCGGGCGAGGTGACGAGCACCGGCGTGACGCCGCGCCGGCGCAGCTCGGCGATATAGGTGCGCAGATAGTCGCGATAGGTCGTCGCCGCATCGGCATAGGTTTGCGGCCACTGCGCTTTCTGGTCGTTGTGGCCGAACTGGATCATCGCGATATCGCCGGGTTTCGCGCTCGCCAGAACCTTGTCGAGCCGCAGCTCGGTGAGGAAGGATTTCAGCGTCTCGCCCGATTCCGCATGGTTGGCGACGGCGATCTCAGGCGCCAGGAATGCGGGGAGCATCTGGCCCCAGCTCGCCGCGGGTTCCGCGGGCTGATCGGTGACGGTGGAATCGCCCAGCAGGAACAGCGTCGGCACGTCGACGGGCGCGATCGATACGGTGCACAGGCCGGGCGCATGGCCCAGCACCTCGATCGTCAGCCGGTCGTCCCAGTTGAGGGCGCCCAGCTCGCGGGGTTTCAGACGCACCGCACTGCCGCCGGGTGCGTTGGCGGGCGGCGGTGCCAGTTGGGGGTTGCGGACGTTCACGATGAACCGCCGCGTGACGATTTCGCCGGGACGCGTGCGGACCGCGTCGAGCATCAGGCGGCGGTTCTCCCCCTTGATCGTCGTATCCGTCGCGCGGGCGGGGTCGCCCAGCGTGACCGTCACCGCATAATTGCCGGGTGCCGCCGCGATGGAAAAGAGATGGGGATCGGCCTCATAGCCGAACCCGTCGGCATAGGCCCGGTCGGGCGCGACACGGATCGCGGCGGGATCGCGGGTCGTGCCGGCGAGGACATAGGTGCGCGCGGGCACGGCGGCGGGCGCGACCACCGCCACTGCAGCCGCCAAGGCGGTCAGAGCGTACACGACGGGCCGCCCGCGGGCGTATCGCGGCGAAGCGCTGGGCGATCCGTCAGGACATGGCCCGCGATCGGCAGGCCGGTGGCCGCGAGACCGCTCGCGACCAGATCGGCGATGCGGCGCGCGCCCAATTCGCTGAAGTGCGTGTCGTCGTCGACCGCGTCCTTATAGCCGGGCAGCGCCTCACCCTTGGCGTAATGGAGGTAATAGCGTTTCGACCCTTCCGGCCCCAACGCGTCGATCCAGCGTTCGGACAGTGCGGCAAGGTCGATCAGCGGCACCTTGGTTTCCTCCGCGACGCGCTTGGCGGCGGCGGAATAGGTGGGGAAGCTCGGGACGACATGGCCGTCCTTGAAGGCGCGGCGCGTCACCGGGGTGATCAGCACCGGCTGCGCATGCGCCATGCGTGCGACCGCGATGAAATGCTTCAGGTTCGCTTCGTAATCGGGGATGGGCGTGTAGCGTTCGGGCTTGGCCTGGTTCGCGTCGTTATGACCGAACTGGATCAGCAGCGTGTCGCCCGGCTTGAGCGTCCGCGCGATCGCGTCGAGCCGCCCTTCCGCCATGAAGCTCTTGGTGCTGCGACCCGCCTGGGCGCGATCGTCGATCGTCACCTCGGGCCCGACCGCGCAGCGCAACATGCTGCCCCAGCCCGACAGCGGATATTGCTGCGCGTTGTAATCCTTGGCGGTCGAATCGCCGGCGATGACGATACGCATCGGGCTCGCCTGGTCCTGCGCGGCGGCGCTGGCCGCCAGCGGCAGCAGGATCGCGGCGATCCCGAGCAGTGGCTTCATCGTCGCCATATGCACCCATCCTCCTGTCGCCCACGGCTCTTGTCGGCCGTACCGCGGGGTATGGAAGACTATCCCATATAGTGCAAGTGGTGATTGGTATTTGAGAAGGGTCAGCCCTGTGCCGGGTCGCGCCAGCCGAGGTCACGACTGATCGCATGCGCGGTGCCGAGCACCTCGTCGGTCAGCGTCGTCATGCGATCGTCGGACATATATTGCGCGGCGCTCGACACGCTGATCGCGGCAACGATGCGGCCGCTGGCATCGCGGATCGGGGCGGCGACGCAGCGGATCTGGTCTTCGTTTTCCTCAAGGTCGAACGCGCAGCCGCGGCTGACGTAACCGCGCATGCGCGACAGCCACAGGTCGTAATCGGCCGTGTTATGATCGGCCTCGAAATGCGGCTGCCACTGCCGCTCGGGATCGTCGAGCATCAGCGCCTTGCCGAGGCCGGTCGAGGTCATCGGCTGGCGGTCGCCGACGCGGCTGCTGATCTCGACGCGACGGCGGCCGGGAATCTTGTCGAGATAGAGGGCGCGGTCATGATCGCGGACGCCGAGGTGCACCGTATCCTCCGACGCGGCGGCCAGCGCCTCGATATGGTCGCGTGCGATCTGAACGACGTCGGCCTGCTGCTGTGCGAGGAAGCCGAGTTCGAGCAGCTTCGGCCCCAGGCGATAGCCCTGGCGCGGCGTGAAGGTGAGGAAGCGACGGTCGATCAACGCGCTGGCGAGACGGTGCGTCGTGCTGCGCGTCAGGCCGAGCCGGCTGGCGAGTTCGGCGAGCGCGATCGGACGATCGGCGACGGCGTCGATCAGGTCGAGCCCCCGCAACAGCGTCTGGCTGCCGGAGGGGGCCTTTGCCTCGCTGGGATCGGCTGGGGCGGCCTTGGCGGCGGATGCGGGCATGGTCGAGCTCTCCTGCGACGCGAGCGACCTGCGTCCTCGTGCCATAATATGGGACTATTTGCCCGGCGCATAGGGCGCTGTCGAGCGATAAAACGCGGGATATCTGACCGATCAGCGGCCAAAACGGAGAGAGTTCGGACCATGCACCGCGGACGCCGCTGAATCCGCGATGCGAACTCGGCGACGTGCGCAGGCGGTGTGCTGGTGGGGCAGGGTCCCGCCTATTGCAGGTTCACGAAGGCGCCGCCATCGACCAGCAACGCCGCGCCGGTGACGTAGCGCGCCAGGTCGGAAGCAAGGAAAACGGCGGGCCCCGCCATGTCCTCCGGCACGCCGAGCCGGCCGAGCGGCACGCGCCCTTCCATATATGTGCGCTTGCCCTCGTCGGCGAGGTCGTCCTTGTTGATCTCGGTCAGGATGGTGCCGGGCAGCAGCGAATTGCAGCGGATATTGTGCCGGCCCAGCGCGATGGCGGCGGACTGCATCAGCGAATGGAGCCCTGCCTTGGTCGGGGTATAATGCGTCTGGAATTCGCCCCCGACGAGCGCCGAAATAGAGGAGACGGCGATGATCGACCCGCCATGGCCCTGATCGACCATCTGCCGCGCCGCCGCCTGGCACATATAATAGCCGCCGTGCAGGTTGACGCGCATCGTGCGTTCGAACGTCTCGACCGGCATGTCGAGGAAGCTGTGGAAGGGGCAGATGCCGGCATTCGACACCATCACGTCGACCTTGCCGAACGCCCGCACCGCCTGCGCAATGAAGTCGGTCGCTGTGGCGGGATCGGCGACGTCGCCCTGGATCGCCACGCCGCGCTGGCCGGCCGCTTCGATTCCCGCGATGCACTGCGCCGCGCCGTCCGTGTCGCGCGCGAAGTTGATCGCGACGTCGGCGCCGTGCTGTGCTGCGCCGATCGCAATGGCGCGGCCGATGCCGGTGGAGGCGCCGGTGACGACCACCGTCTTGCCTTCGAGCAGTTTCATCGCATTCCTCTCCGTCGATCCATTGTGCTGTAGTCCCGGTGCCATTTCAGCCAAAGAGCCGATTGACGCCCGGAGTCTCACTAGCTAGTATCCTATCCCATAAAGTGAGAAAGTAAACCGGGCAGAGGGGCTTGCCGTGGCGTTGTCGAAGATCAAGCATGTCCGCGCCTTTGTCGCGCGCGGGGCGGGGGCCGATTATCACGATCAGGGCGCGGGCCACTGGATCGACGATCACATCGCCACGCCGATGAGCCGCTATCCCGAATATCGCCAGTCGCGGCAGAGCTTCGGCATCAATGTGCTGGGCACTTTGGTGGTCGAAATCGAGGCGGAAGACGGCACGATCGGCTTCGCGGTGACGACGGGGGGCGAGCCCGCCGCCTATATCGTCGAGAAGCATCTCGCCCGCTTCCTCGAAGGCCGCAGCCCGCACGAGGTCGAGAAGATCTGGGACCAGATGTATTTCTCGACCCAATATTATGGCCGCAAGGGGCTGGTGGTGAACGCGATTTCCGGCGTCGACCTGGCGCTATGGGATTTGCTCGGCAAGCTGCGCGGTGAGCCGGTCTATCACATGCTGGGCGGCGCGGTGCGCGACGAACTGCAATTCTACGCGACCGGCGCGCGGCCCGACGTGGCCAAGGAACTCGGCTTCATCGGCGGCAAACTGCCGCTCCATCACGGCCCGGCCGAAGGGCTGGAGGGGATGGAGAAGAACATCGCGCTGCTCGCCGATATGCGGGCCAAGTGTGGCGACGATTTCTGGCTGATGTACGATTGCTGGATGGCGCTCGACCTGGATTACGCCACCCGGCTCGCGCACCGGGCCTGGAACGAATGCGGGCTGAAGTGGATCGAGGAGGCGCTCAGCCCCGACGACTATTGGGCCTATGCCGAGCTGCGCAAGAAGGCGCCGCCGGGGCTGCTCGTCACCACCGGCGAGCATGAGGCGACGCGCTGGGGCTTTCGCATGCTGATCGACATGGGCTGCTGCGACATCATCCAGCCCGATGTGGGCTGGTGCGGCGGTGTGACCGAACTGATCAAGATCGCCAATTATGCCGACAGCCGCGGCGTGATGATGATCCCGCACGGATCGAGCGTCTACAGCTATCATTTCGTCATCACCCGGCACAATTCGCCCTTCGCCGAATTCCTGATGATGCACCCCGGCCCGACCGAAGTGGTGCCGATGTTCGCGCCGCAATTGCTGGGCGAACCGGTGCCGCAGAACGGCCGCATCCGCGCGAGCGCGCTCGACAAGCCCGGTTTCGGCGTCGAGCTGAACGCCGACGTGCCGCTGCATCGCCCCTATACGCACTGAGGATTTGTCCCATGAAGCTCTGTCGTTACGGCACCCGCGGTGCCGAAAAGCCCGGCCTGATCGATGCGGACGGCCGCATCCGTGATCTGTCGGGCGTGATCACCGATGTGACGCCCGCCGAGGTGACGCCCGAGGCGCTGGCGCGCCTCGCGGCACTCGATCCCGCCAGCCTGCCGCTGGTCGAGGGGAGCCCGCGCTACGGCGTGCCCGTCGCCGGGATCGGCAAGTTCATCGCGATCGGCCTCAACTATGCCGACCACGCCAAGGAGGCGGGTCTGGAACCGCCGCCCGAGCCGATCTTCTTCACCAAGGCGATCTCGTGCCTGACGGGGCCGAACGATCCGGTGATGATCCCCAAGGATTCGCAAAAGACCGATTGGGAGGTCGAACTGGGCATCGTGATCGGCAAGACCTGCCGCTATGTCGAACAGGCGGATGCGCTCGATCATGTCGCCGGTTATGTGCTCGCCAACGACGTGTCGGAGCGCGCGTTCCAGAAGGAACTCGGCAGCCAGTGGGACAAGGGCAAGGGCTGCGACACGTTCGGCCCCGTCGGTCCGTGGCTCGTGACGGCGGACGAGGTCGGCGACTGCCAAACGCTGGACATGTTCCTAGACGTCAATGGCAAGCGGATGCAGACCGGCAATACCGCGACGATGATCTTCCCGGTCGCCGAATGCATCGCCTATGTCAGTCGCTTCATCACATTGCATCCGGGCGACCTGTTGATCACCGGCACGCCGCCGGGCGTGGGCGAGGGGCAGAAGCCCGACAAGATCTTCCTGAAGGCGGGCGATACGATGCACCTCGGCATCACCGGCCTCGGCGAACAGCGCCAGACCTGCGTGCCCTTCGCGATGGAGCTGCCCGCGTGACCAGCTATGCAGGCCGCTTCGCCGGCCGCACCGCGATCGTCACCGGCGGCGCGTCGGGCCTCGGCTGCGCGGTCGCCAAGCGGATCGTCGAGGAAGGCGGCAGCGTCGCCTTGTGGGACGTCGATGCCGATCGCCTCGCCGAAACCCAGGCGGCAATCGGGGCGACGCATATCGAGGCGTTCGACGTGTCGGATGCCGCGGCCGTCGCCCGCGCCACCGAGGCCACCGTTGCGGCGTTGGGGAAGGTCGATATCCTCGTCTGCTCGGCGGGGATCACGGGCGCGACCGCCTCGGTCGATCAATATCCGATCGACAGCTGGCTGCGCGTGGTCGACATCAACCTGAACGGCCTGTTCTATTGCTGCCGCGCGGTGGTGCCGCATCTCGTCGCCAACGGCTATGGCCGGATCGTCAACGTGGCGTCCGTCGCGGGCAAGGAGGGCAACCCTAACGCCTCCGCCTATTCGGCCACGAAGGCGGGCGTGATCGGCCTCACCAAATCCTTGGGCAAGGAATTGGCGGGCAAGGGCGTCATCGCCAATGCGCTGACCCCGGCGACGTTCGAGAGCCCGATCCTCGCGCAGCTGCCGCAGAGCCAGGTCGATTATATGCGCGGCAAGATTCCGATGGGGCGGCTGGGCGAAGTTGCGGAAAGCGCGGCGATGGTCTGCTTCATGGCCAGCGAGGAATGCAGCTTCACCACCGCGTCGACCTTCGACACGTCGGGCGGGCGGACGACCTACTGATGACGCATGCGAGCGGCGATACGGCGATTCCGTTCGTCGACGCGCACATCCATCTGTGGGACCTCGCGCGGCTGCGCTATCCATGGCTGATCCCGCCCTTCGCCGACGATGGCCCGAACGGATCGGTCGAGGCGATCGCCAGCACCTATCTACCCGCGGATTACCGGCGAGAGATGGCGCGGTGGAACGTCGTCGGCGCGGTGCATGTCGATGCCGGAGCCGATCCCGTAGACGCGCTCGCCGAGACCGAGTGGCTGGAGGGGCTGGCGGAGGCGGATGGGCTGCCGACCGGCATCGTCGCCTTCGCGGCACTTGACGATCCCGAGGTGGAGACCGTGCTTGCCTCGCATGCACGCCACCCGCGGGTGCGGGGCATCCGCCATATCGTCAACTGGCACGCCGACCCGCAGCGCAGCTATACCCCGCGTGACGTGACGCAGGACGACGCATGGCAGCGCGGTTTTGCGGCGCTGGCGCGGTATGGCCTGTCGTTCGACCTGCAATGCTATCCGGGGCAGATGCCGGCGATGGCGGCGCTAGCCGCACGCCACCCGGACGTGCCGGTGATTGTCAACCATGCCGGCATGGCGGTGTTGAGTGATGCCGACGGTTACGGTGAATGGCGTCGCGGTCTTGCTGCGCTGGCCGCCTGTCCTCAGGTGGCGGTGAAGCTGTCGGGCTTCGGGTTTGCACGGCGCGACTGGGATGCGGCGTTCGTGCGCGACACGGTGCGCACCATCATCGATCTGTTCGGCCCGGAGCGGGCGATGTTTGCGAGCGACCTGCCGACCGATCGCCTGTTCGGCAGTATCGACGCGCAGATGGAGGCGTGCCATGCCGCCGTCATCGATCTGGGCGATAGCGACCGTCGTGCGCTGTTCGCCGGCAACGCCAACCGCATCTACCGGCTGGGGCTCGACCTGCCGCTTACCAAGGACAATCACTGATGTACGACCGGACCTATTACGCGACGCATCCGGACATGATGGAGTGCGTGTCGAACGACGAGTTGCGCGACCGCTATCTGATCCAGGGGCTGTTCCGCGACGGCGAGTGCGTGTTGAACTACACGCACGCCGAGCGCTTCGTGATCGGCGGCGTCGCGGTGGCGAGCGGCAGCGTGAAGCTGCCCGACCAGACCGAGCCGGCATCGGCGGCGGGGCACCCGTTCCTCGAACGCCGCGAGATGGCGGTCGTCAACGTCGGCAAGGTCGACGGCATTGTGACGGTCGATGGCGAGAGCTTCACGCTGGGCAACAAGGACTGCCTGTACGTCACGATGGGCGCGAAGGACGTTCAGTTTTCCGGCGACGGCGCGCGCTTCTACCTCGCCTCGTGCCCGGCGCATCAGGCCTATGCGACGCGCAAACTCGGCATCGCCGACGCCAATGCGCTCGAGCGCGGCAGCCTCGCCGAATCGAACGAGCGCACGATCTTCCAGCTCGTCATCCCCGGCATCTGCGACAGCGCGCAGCTGGTGATGGGCCTCACCGTGCTGAAGCCCGGCAGCGTGTGGAACACGATGCCGCCGCACATTCACGAGCGCCGCAGCGAAATCTATTTCTACTTCGAGCTCGACAATCTCGATACCGACCGCGTCATGCACTTCATGGGCGAGGGCGAGGCGACGCGTCACATCGTGATGCAGAACGAGGAAGCGGTGATCAGCCCACCCTGGTCGATCCATATGGGCGCCGGGACCAAGGCCTATGCCTTCATCTGGGCGATGGCGGGCGAGAACCAGGATTATACCGACATGAACGTGCTGGATATCTGCCAGCTGGCGTAAGCCGATCCTCCCTCCCCTGACAGGGGAGGGTCGGGGAGGGGTGGCGTGCTCGCGGTACGGACGGGCGAGCGCTGCCGGCCGGCCACCGTCTCCCCGGACCCCACCCACCCCCGGCCCCTCCCTTCCAGGGAGGGGAGGAGCATAACGATGAACCCCTTCGATCTTTCGGGCCGCGTGGCGGTCGTGACCGGTGCGAACACCGGCATCGGGCAGGCGATCGCGATCGCGCTGGCGCAAGCGGGCGCGGACGTCGCGCTGGTCGGGCGCACCCCGGCCGAAGATACCGCCGCCGCGATCCGCGATCTCGGCCGCCGGGCGCTGATCGTGTCGGCCGACCTGTCGAGCATCGCGCCTGTACAGCGCATCGTCGACGAGACGGTGGCGGGACTCGGCGGGCTCGACATCCTGGTCAACAATGCCGGCATCATCCGCCGTGCCGATGCGGTCGATTTCACCGAAGCGGATTGGGACGCGGTGGTCGACACCAATTTGAAGTCGGTGTTCTTCCTCTGTCAGGCCGCCGGGCGCCACATGATCGCGCGGGGCAAGGGGCGGATCATCAACATCGCCTCGATGCTGACCTTCCAGGGCGGCATCCGCGTGCCGAGCTATACCGCGTCGAAGTCGGGGATCGGCGGCCTCACCAAGCTGCTCGCCAACGAATGGGCGAAGCATGGGCTGAGCGTGAACGCGATCGCGCCGGGGTACATCGCGACCAACAACACCGCCGCGCTGCAAGCCGACGAAGTCCGCAACGCCGCGATCCTCGATCGCATCCCGGCGGGACGCTGGGGCGATGCCGCGGACCTCGGCGGCGCGGCGGTGTTCCTAGCCTCCGACGCCGCAGCCTATGTCCAGGGCCATATCCTCGCCGTCGATGGCGGGTGGCTGGCGCGCTAGGTCGCGCCAGCCGATATCGTCAAATGCCGTAGCGCAGCGACAGCATCACGTTGCGCGGTGCGTTGGTGAAACAATCGCCGCGGACCAGGCATGAGGCGTAGCCCCGCCGGTCGAACAGGTTGGTCGCGTTGAGCGACAGCCGCCACCGCTCGCGCGTGATCTCGGCGAGGGCATCGACCATCGCGCGGGCCGGCGTCACGATCGACCAATTGGCGTCGCTCGTCACCTGCCGGCCGGCATAGCGCACGCCTGCGCCCAGCCGCAGCGTGCCGAGCGCTGCATCGAAGCTCTTCGTCGTCCAGGCCGATGCGATGGTGCGCGGGAAATATCCCGCGGCTTCCTCGTCGCCGGTGATCGTGTTGTGGCCATAGGCGAGCGACAGGTCGAACCGGCCGGGCAGGCTGTGTGTCGCTTCCACCTCGAACCCCTTGGTCGTCAGTTCGCCGGTCTGCGTGATGCGCATGCCGGGGCCGGTGATCGGGCGGCCGTTTTCCTTGATGCGGAAGGCGGTGGCGGTGACCATCGTGTTCGGGCCGGGCTGCCACTTGGCGCCCGCCTCGTATTGCGTGCCGGTCTGCGGACGGAACGGCCTGCCATCGCTGGTGGTCCCTGCGATCGGCTGGAAGCTCTCGGTATAGCTGAAGAAGGGCGAGATGTTCGCCGCGACCTCGCCGATGATGCCGGCGCGGAAGGTGGTGGCGCTGTCCGACGTGCGGGTCGCGCCGCTGTGGCCGATCACATGATCGCGGCGGACGCCGAGGACGAGCGACACGCGATCGTAGAAGCGCAGCTGATCCTGCGCATACAGGCCCAACTGGGACTGGGTCGTGCGCGAATAGGGGGCGGTGGCGACCGGCGTCGCGAGCGTGGCATAGTCGATATTGTACAGGTCGATCGTCTGGTAATCATAGGCGGACGTGATGCCGACCTTGTTCCAGCTGTAATCGACCCCCGCGAGCAATGTGTGCTCGATATGCGCGCCGGTGTTGAAGCGGGCCTGCACGTTATTGTCCGTGGACAAGACGTTCAGCCGCCCGAGCTGGGACCCCGCGTAAACGCCGATCAGACGGCCGTCGCTGCCCGGCACGTACGGATCCGTCGGGTTCGAATAACTGTCGGGATAATGGGTGTTATAGGTGAGGTGGCTGTCGATGTAGCGCGCCTTCAGGCTCAGCTTCACTGCATCGCTGAACCGGTGGGTCAGCAGTCCCGACCCCTGCCACATGCGTCCGTCATACCGATCCCAGCCGGGCTTGCCGACGAAGAGATAGGGATCGAGCGGCGGCCGCCCGCGATTGTCGCGCACCGTGCCGACGATCGGCAGGAAGTTGAGCGTCGATCCGGTCTTGTCCTGCTGGTAGAGGCCGAGCAGCGTCACATCGGTGCGCGCATCCGGGCGCCAGGTGACCGACGGGGCGATCATGATCCGGTCGTCGGGAACGTGATCGACATAGGTGCCCGAATCACGCACCCGTGCGACGATGCGCCCCGCCAGCTTGTCGCCGGCCGCAAGGTTGAGGTCGGCCAGCACCTCCTTGCGATCGAAGCTGCCATAGGTCAGCTGCACCTCGCCCGTGTTCGTGAACACCGGCGTCTTCGACACGAGATTGACGAGCCCGCCGATCGATCCCTGTCCGAACAAAACCGAGGCGGGGCCGCGCACCACCTCGACCCGCGAGAAATTGTACGGGTCCGACGCGATGTTGACGTAATAGCTGTAGATGTCGCGCATGCCGTCACGAAACTGCAGCGCACTGACGCCGCGGATCGTGAACGTGTCGACGCGCGTGTCGCGGCCATACAGGTCGGTCAGCACGCCCGCCGCATAGCGCATCGTATCGGCAACGCTGATCGCGCCCTGCGACAGATAGGTCTCGCTCGGGATGACCGTGACCGGCTGCGGCACCTCGATCGCTGGCGTGTCGGTTTTGGTCGACGCCTGCGCTTCGGTCACGCGGCCCTCGACGAGGATATCCCCGCCCGACTGGCCATCTGCAACCTTGCGCTGGGCGTCGGTGGTATCGTCGGTGGCGGCGGCGCCCGGTGTCAACGCGACCAGCGCAGTTCCGGCGAGCAATGCGAAAGCTGACATGAAATCCCCTTTGGTAACGGCGGGGCCAATATCGCTATTGCGAATCGCATGCAATTATCTCGAAGGGTAGCGGGGTGCCATGCACTGGAGTGGTTTTATGATAGCGAAACCATGCAGCGCGGACCTAAGCGGTTGACGGCGCTCGCCTCTGCCCGGCAAGTCAGCCCGACAGGATCAGGAGAGGTTGAATGGCGTTTTCCCGCGGTGTGGCGATGATCGTTGCCGCCAGCGCTCTGGCGGCCGGCATGGTGACAGGAGAGGGGCTGGCGCAGCAGGCGGCTTCTGCCGGAGTCGCGCACCCAGAGCTGTGGCCGACGCTGCCGATGAAGCTGAAACGCAATGCGAAGGTCGAGGCGCGGGTGGACGCGATCCTGAAGCGGATGAGCGTGGAGGATAAGGTTGGCCAGCTGATCCAGGTCGATATCGCCTCGATCACGCCAAAAGACCTCGAGACGTACAAACTCGGTTCGGTTCTGAATGGCTGCAATTCGGCGCCGAACAGCGACGAATTCGCCCCTGCCGCGGAATGGTTGAAGCTCTTCGACGCGTTCTACGACGCGTCGGTGAAGCGCAGCGATGGGCGGCCGGTCGTGCCGATCATCTGGGGCACCGACGCGGTGCATGGCGACAACAATATCGTCGGTGCGACGCTGTTCCCGCACAATATCGGCCTTGGCGCGACGCGCGACCCTGCGCTGATCCGGCGCATCGGCGCGGCGACCGCTACGGAAACGGCGGCAACCGGCATCGACTGGAGTTTCGCGCCGACGGTGGCGGTGGTGCAGGACGACCGCTGGGGTCGGACCTACGAAAGCTATTCCGAAGAGCCGGAGATCGTCCAGGCCTATGCCGGACAGATGGTCGAAGGGCTGCAGGGCGCGATCGGTCAGGACTTCATGGCGCCCGGCCATGTCATTTCCTCGGTGAAGCATTTCCTGGGCGATGGAGGCACCGGTGGCCGCGATCAGGGCGATACGCGCGTCAGCGAACAGGTGCTGCGCGATGTGCATGCCGCGGGCTACAAAAGCGGCCTCGCCGCGGGCGCGCTGACCGTCATGCCGAGCTTTTCCAGCTGGAACGGCGTCAAGATGACCGGCAACACGAGCCTGCTGACCGGCGTGCTGAAGCAGCGGATGGGCTTCGATGGCTTCGCGATCGGCGACTGGAACGCGCACGGCCAGGTGCCGGGGTGCAGCAACGAGGATTGCCCGGCAGCGATCAATGCGGGCCTCGACATGTTCATGTATTCCGGCCCGAAGTGGAAGGAGCTGTACGCGAACACGCTGCGCGAGGCGAAGGACGGGACGATCCCGGCCGCGCGGCTGGAGGATGCGGTACGGCGCATCCTGCGGGTGAAGATGCTGGCGGGCACGTTCGATGCCGGGCGGCCCTCCTCGCGGCCGATGGCGGGCAAGTTCGACCTGCTGGGTTCACCCGAGCATCGCGCGATCGCGCGTCAGGCGGTGCGTGAATCGCTCGTGCTGCTCAAGAACAACGGCGGCGTGCTGCCGCTGAAGCCCAGTGCCAATATCCTTGTCGCCGGGCGCGGCGCGGACAATATCGGCCAGCAGTCGGGCGGCTGGTCGATCACCTGGCAGGGTACGGGCGTCACCAATGCCGCCTTCCCGAACGGCCAGTCGATCTGGAGTGGGATCGATCAGGCGGTGAGGGCGGGCGGCGGCAAGGCGACGCTGGCGGTCGATGGCGCGTATACGACCAAGCCCGATGCTGCGATCGTCGTGTTCGGCGAAACGCCCTATGCCGAATTCACCGGCGACCGTCCGACGCTGGAATACAGCCCCGAAGACAAGAGCGACCTTGCGCTGCTGAAGAGGCTGAAGGCGGCGGGCATTCCGGTCGTCGCGGTGTTCCTGTCGGGGCGGCCGCTGTGGGTGAACCCGGAGTTGAACGCGGCCGATGCCTTCGTCGCGGCTTTCCTGCCCGGCACCGAGGGCGGCGGCGTCGCGGACGTGCTGATTGCAGGGCGCGACGGTAAACCGCGCAACGACTTTCACGGCACGCTCAGCTTCTCGTGGCCCAAACGGCTCGACCAATATGTGCTCAACCGGCGCGATCCCAATTACGACCCGCTGTTCCCGTTCGGCTACGGCCTGACCTATGCGAAGGGCGCGACGGTGCCGCAGCTGAGCGAGGCAAGGCCTGCGGGCGGTGCGGCCGATCAGAATGCCTTGTTCGTGCGCGGGCGCATCGTCCCCGGCGCGCGGCTGGAGACGCAGGGACCCGTACAGCTCAGCCGGGTCGATCGCACGTCGCAGGAGGATAGTCTGCGCCTCGCCTTCGGCGGCACGGGTGCGGCTAGTGCCTATCTGGACGAGGCGACGCCGATCGACCTGACGCGCGAGACGAACGGCGATCTCAGCCTGATCGTCGACTATCGTGTGACGCAGGCGCCCACCGCCGAGGTGACGCTGGGGGTGCTGGGTAAGGCGGCCGGCACCGTGCCGATCACCGGTGCCCTTAAAGGCGAAGTCGGCGAATGGCGGCAGATCGCCGTGCCGCTGCGCTGCTTTGCGCAGGGTGGGGCGACGATGGGGGCGGTGCAGCGCCCTTGGGTCATCGCGACCACCGGGCGGCTCGGCATGGATGTCTCGGGCATCCGCATCGCTAGCGCGCCGCCGGGACCGGTGAGCTGCGGCACGCGCTGAACCAAGTCAGCCGGTCCTCGCTTTGATCGCGCGGGAACCGGCCTGCCGGGCATTCGTCTGACGACATAGGATGCCGGCGATGGGGACCGGATCAAGAAGGGGACGACGTGCGCGCAAAGGGTCTCGTGCGGCTGGTGGTCGGCGGTGCGCTGGTGCTGGCGTCGAGTGGCTGTGCTGCGCTGTCGCACGGGTTCGTCAACGCCGCCGGGCCGGTCGCGGCGGATCAGCGTCACTTGTTCGTCGTGCTTGCCTGTGTGCTCGTCTTCGTCGCCGGCCCGGTGCTGCTGCTCGTGCCGCTGTTCGCCTGGCACTACCGGCTGTCGAACACCCGCCATGCCTATCGCCCGAACTGGTCCTTCTCCTGGCCGGTCGAGGCGCTGATCTGGATTCCGCCGACCGCGATCGTCGTCGGCCTTGCGGTGCTGCTGTGGCACCATACGATCCGCGACGATCCCTATCGGCCGCTTCCCGGCAGGTCACCGGTCGAGGTGCAGGCGATCGCACTCGATTGGAAATGGGTGTTTATCTACCCGGGGCAGGGCGTCGCTTCGGTCGATCGTCTGACTATTCCCGTCGGGCGTCCGGTGCGTATCCGACTCACCAGCGGTACGGTGATGCAATCGCTGATGATCCCGCAGCTTGCGGGGCAGGTCTATGCGATGGCGGGTATGACGACGCAGCTTCACATCATGGCGTCGCGCCCCGGCACCTTTCGCGGCGCCAACACGCAATACAATGGTGACGGCTTTGCACATCAGCGCTTCGACGTGGTGGCGCTTCCGGCCGGCGCGTACGATCGCTGGCTGACGCAGGCGCGGGCAGCCGACCGCCCGCTCGATGCGGCGACGTGGCGGCGGCTTTCGGCGCGCTCGGTCATCGCGCAACCGGTCGTCTTTTCCAGCGTGACGCCGAAGCTCTTCGACCGGGTCATCGCCCAGGCGGGCGATCACGGCCATAGGAAGGATCATCGATGATCGCCGCGTCCCCCGTCTTCCCGGCGCTGCTGGGGCGGTTCGCCTGGACCGATCTGCCGTTCGTGCGGGCATGGCAGGATTTGAATGCGAGCGAGATCGTCGGTGCCGCGGCCGGCGGGCTGGTGGTGGTCGGCGCCATTGCGGTCGTGGTGTTGCTGACCCGCTATCGGCTGTGGGGCCGGCTGTGGACGGAATGGCTGACCAGCCTCGACCACAAGAAGATTGGCATCATGTACATCGTGACGGCCTTCGTGATGCTCGCCCGTGCGCTGGTCGAGGCGGTGCTGATGCGCGTGCAGCAAGCGGTGGCGATCGGCGATCCGGGCTTCCTGTCGCCCGACCATTTCGGCCAGCTATTCTCGACGCACGGGTCGATCATGATCTTCTTCATGGCGATGCCGTTCCTCACCGGCCTGATCAATTACGTCATGCCGCTGCAGATCGGGGCGCGCGACATGGCCTTCCCATGGGCCAATTCGATCGCGCTGTGGCTGACGATCGGTGCCGCAGGGCTGATGATGGCGAGCCTCGTCGTCGGGCAGTTTTCGACCGGCGGGTGGAGCGGCTATCCGCCCTATACCGAGCGCGCGTTCAGCCCCGGCGTCGGCGTCGATTACTGGATCTGGGCGGTGACGTTGTCGTCGATCAGTTCGACGATGGCGGGGATCAACATCGCCTGCACGCTCTACAAGCTGCGCTGTCCGGGCATGACTGTGATGCGCATGCCGATGTTCTGCTGGACGTCGCTCTGCACCGCGATCCTGATGATCTTCGCGCTGCCGCCGCTGACCGTCGCGACGGGCCTGCTCGCGCTCGACCGGTATCTCGGCTTCCACATGTTCACCAACGACCTCGGCGGGAACATGATGAACTATGCCAACCTCTTCTGGCTGTTTGGCCACCCGGAGGTGTACATCCTGATCCTGCCCGCGTTCGGCGTCTATTCGGAGGTGGTGTCGACCTTCTCCGGCAAGGACCTGTACGGGTATACCTCGCTGGTCATCGCGACGATGGCGATCGCGGTGTTGAGCTTCACCGTCTGGGTCCACCATTTCTTCACCATGGGGCAATCGGCTGAGATCAACGCGGTGTTCGGCATCGCGACGATGACGATCGGCGTGCCGACGGGGGTGAAGATCTACGACTGGATCTGGACGATGTTTCGCGGAGAGGTGCGATTCAGCGTTCCGATGCTGTATGCCATCGCCTTCATGATGACGTTCGTGCTGGGCGGCCTGACCGGGATCGTGCTGGCGATGCCGCCGCTCGATTACCTCGTCCACAACACGCTGTTCCTCGTCGCGCACTTCCACAACATGCTGATCCCGGGGCTGCTGTACGGGATGCTCGCCGGTTACACCTATTGGTTTCCCAAGGCGTTCGGGTTCCGCCTCGACGAACGCTGGGGGCGGGTTGCGGTGGCGTGCTGGGTGGTGGGTTTCTACCTCGCGTTCATGCCGCTGTACGTGCTCGGCGCGAGCGGGATGGCGCGGCGGACGAGCGCGATCTTCGAACCCGATTTCCGGCCGTGGCTGTATGTCGCCTGCGTCGGCGCATTCGTGCTGCTCGCCGCCCTCGTCTCTTTGGGGGTGCAATTGTGGGTGAGCATCCGCGATCGGGAGCGGCGCCGGGTGCCCGCTGGCGATCCGTGGGACGGGCGGAGCCTTGAATGGGCGATCCCGTCTCCGCCGCCGGCGTATAACTTTGCCGTGCTGCCGCCGGTCGATCGGCGCGACTGGTTCTACGACCGCAAGCACGATGCGGCGAAGCCCGATCCGTACCGGCGGCCCGCAGGCTATGAGGCCATCGACATGCCGCGCAACGCCATGAGCGGTATGGCGATCGGTTTGTCCGCCGCGTTGGCGGCGTTCGGGCTGGTATGGGGCATGTGGTGGCTCGCGGTGGTGAGCGTCGAACTGATCGTCGCGGCGGTCGTGTTGCGCAGCTTCGGGCGGGGGCAGCACCGGACCATCCCGGCGCGGCAGGTAGCGGCGGAGCATGATGCCTGGCTCGCGTTGGTCCATGCGACGCCGCCGACGCCGCGGCAGACGGAGATGAGCGACGCCAATCGCGGCCGGGCGGAGATCAAGGCATGAGCGATCCCGAACTGGCGCATGTCGGCCTGCCGCTCGGTAAGAGCGAGGGGTTGGACAAGGAGCGGGCGGAGACGGCGATCTTCGGCTTCTGGCTGTTCCTAATGAGCGACGCCGTGCTCTTCGCGTTGCTGTTCGCGACCTATGGCACGATGGTCGCCAATACCGTCGGCGGGCCGACGCCGGCGTCCGAGTTCCAGCTGCTGCCGACCTTCGTCGAAACGCTGCTGTTGCTGACCAGCAGCGCGACCTTCGGCCGGGCGAGCGTCGCCATGACCTGGCGCGAGCCGCGGCGCGTGCTGATCGGCTGGCTGGTCGCGACATTGGGTCTGGGGCTTAGCTTCCTGGCGCTGGAGGCGAACGACTTTGCGACGATGTTCGCTCATGGCGCCGTTCCGACCCGGAGCGGCTTCCTGTCGTCCTTCTTCGCCCTCGTCGGACTGCACGGGCTGCATGTCGCGCTGGGCAGCTTCTGGCTGGTGGTGATGATCGGGCAGATATTGGCTTACGGTTGCGATGCCAGGGTGCGGGTTAATCTGTTGCGGCTGGGGCTGTTCTGGCACCTGATCGACATCGTTTGGATTGCGATCTTCAGTCTCGTCTACCTGCCGGGGGCGATCCGATGAGCGATCCGGCCAAGGGGCGGGCGGCGGCGCTGCGGACCTATGTGATCGGCTATGCGGGGTCGCTGGCGCTAACCGTTGCGGCGTTCGTCGCGGTGCGCTGGCCGAGCTTTGCCAGTCGGACGACGTTCGGAATCGTGCTGGCGCTGGGGTTCGTGCAGATGGTGGTGCAGTTCCGCTGCTTCCTCCACATCGGGCTGAAGCGGTCGTCGCGGCACGACCTGCAACTGATCCTGTTCACCGCGCTGATCATCGCGCTGATGGCGAGCGGGACGCTGGTGATCCTGTTCAACCTGAGGGGGCGGATGGGGTAGGGGCGTCCGCCGTCATTGCGAGCGGAGCGAAGCAATCCAGGGCGTCCTGGTCCGACTCTGGATTGCTTCGCTGCGCTCGCAATGACGAATAACGGTGGGCTTACTGATCCAGGAACGAGCGCATCTTGCGGCTGCGGCTGGGGTGCTTCAGCTTGCGCAGCGCCTTGGCCTCGATCTGGCGGATACGTTCGCGCGTCACCGAGAACTGCTGGCCGACCTCTTCCAGCGTGTGGTCGGTGTTCATGCCGATGCCGAAGCGCATGCGCAGCACGCGTTCTTCGCGTGGGGTGAGCGAAGCGAGGACGCGGGTGACCGTTTCCTTGAGGTTCGCCTGGATCGCGGCATCCACGGGGATGACGGCGTTCTTGTCTTCGATGAAGTCGCCCAGGTGGCTGTCTTCCTCGTCGCCGATCGGCGTTTCGAGCGAGATCGGCTCCTTAGCGATCTTCATCACCTTGCGCACCTTTTCGAGCGGCATGCTCAGGCGCTCCGCCATCTCCTCGGGCGTGGGCTCGCGGCCCTGCTCGTGGAGGAACTGGCGGCTGGTGCGGACCAGCTTGTTGATCGTCTCGATCATATGGACCGGGATGCGGATCGTGCGCGCCTGATCGGCGATCGAGCGCGTGATCGCCTGGCGGATCCACCAGGTCGCATAGGTCGAGAATTTGTAACCGCGGCGATATTCGAACTTATCGACCGCCTTCATCAAGCCGATGTTGCCTTCCTGGATGAGGTCCAGGAACTGAAGACCGCGGTTCGTATACTTTTTGGCGATCGAGATCACGAGGCGCAGGTTCGCCTCGACCATCTCCTTCTTGGCGATGCGCGCCTCGCGCTCCGCCTTCTGCACCATGTTGACGATGCGGCGAAATTCGCCGAGCGCCATGCCGGTCTGCTGCGAAATCTCGCTGATTTCACCGCGGATGCGATCGACCGCCACCTCTTCGTTGGCCGCGAAATTGCCCCACTTCTTGTCGAGCTTTGCGACCGACTGCAGCCACGTGTCGTCGGTCTCGTGGCCAACATAGCGGTCGAGGAAGTCCTTGCGGCTGACCTTGTGGCGTTCCGCCAGGCGCAGCATCTGGCCGCCCAGCGCGGTGAGGCGCCGGTTGAAGGCATAGAGCTGGTCGACGAGATATTCGATCTTGGCGTTGTGGAACTGGACGCTCTCGACCTCAGCGGTCAGCTCTTCGCGCAGCTTCTGATACTTGCGCTCGTCCGCGGCCGACAGCTCGCCACCCGCCTGCATCGCGTCGAGGCGCGCCTGCTGGATCTTGCTGAACTTCTTGTACAGCGCGGTGATGTTGGCGAACCGCTCCAGCGCCTGCGGCTTGAGCGTCTCTTCCATCTGCGCGAGGCTGAGGGTGTTGTCCTCTTCCTCGTCGTCGCTGGGACGCGGCGGGCGCGGGCTGCCGTCATCGTCCTCGTCGTCCGCGGACGCTTCCTCGGGCTCCGCCTCTTCCTTGAAGCTGGCGCCGGCGGTCTTTTCGCTGATCTCGCCGGTGTCGTCGTCCTCGGCGCCCTCGACCTGCTCGGCCGACGGACCCTTCGACAGCATCGCGTCGAGATCAAGGATCTCGCGCAGCTGCATCGTGCCTTCGTTGAGCTGCGTCGACCAGTCGATGATCGCGTTGAAGGTGATCGGCGATTCGCACAGGCCCAGGATCATCGTGTCCCGGCCGGCCTCGATCCGCTTGGCGATGGCGATTTCGCCTTCGCGGCTGAGCAGTTCGACCGCGCCCATTTCGCGCAGGTACATGCGGACCGGATCGTCGGTCCGGTCGACGGTTTCCTTCTTCTTGGTTTCGAGCGCAGGCGCGGCGGTGCCATCGCCGTCGACCTCGGTGACCTCGGCCTCGTCCTCTTCGGACGCTTCCTTCTCGTCACCGTCCTCGCCGGCTTCCTCATTCTCGACGATATTGACGCCCATCTCGTTGAGGGCGGCCATGATATCTTCGAGCTGGTCGGAGGACATCTGGTCCTGCGGCAGCGCCTCGTTCAGCTGGTCGTAGGTGATGTAGCCGCGCTTCTTGGCGCGCGCGATCAGCTTTTTGATGTCGGCATCGTTCAGGTCGATCAGCGGTGCATCGGCCCCATCGCTACCGTCGTCACCACCGTTACCGTTAAGCTTCGCCATCAATTGTCCTCGGAACCAAACGCTCGGGCGTCTTCGTTCGCTTGCACGAGATTTGCAAGTCGAAGCTCCAACGCCTGTTTCTCTTTCACCAATGCCACTTGCCGTTCGAACGCCGCATCGGTGAAATGCGCCTGCATCGAGACGGTCGCCTCGTGCAGGGCCAGGTCGACTTCGGGGCGGGCCACCAGAATGGCGATCGCCTCGTCAAGATCGGCCCGGGCGCGGCTGACGTCGCCGCCGCTTTGCGTGAACGAATAGGGCATCGTGTCGGCCCTCAACAGATCGCTGGCGATCGTATCGAACCCACTCCGCGCCAATATGGTGCGCAGACGCGCGCTATCAAGCGCCTGATCCTCGAGCGCGACATCGACGACCGCTTCGAACAAGCGGCCGAGCGCGCCATCGACCAGTTTGAGGCTGCCGAGCACCTCCATATGCCGGGCGATCTCCACCGGATGGCGGATCAGCCCGGCGAGTACCGCCTTGGCGAGCACACGATCGATGCCGGCGGCGTGGAAGGCCTTCACATCCTCGGTCGGCGGGGCGATCGGCTGTTTCCACTGGCCGTCCGCACCACGCTT
The DNA here is from genome assembly GCF_000379045.1 of Sphingomonas melonis DAPP-PG 224. NCBI lineage: Bacteria > Pseudomonadati > Pseudomonadota > Alphaproteobacteria > Sphingomonadales > Sphingomonadaceae > Sphingomonas > Sphingomonas melonis. The sequence continues at coordinate 3,607,579 of NZ_KB900605.1, read as the reverse complement.
GCCCTGGGGGCGCGGTGCGTTGGGGGTGAAGGCGCGGCGTTTGGGCGCGAAATGCTCGTAGAAGCGATTGCGGAAGTCGCTTTCATATTCCTTGCGGACCGACACGTCGGCGATCGTCGCGGCGAGATCGGCCAGCCGTTGCTTCAGGCCGGCGCGCTGTTCGGGCGTGTCGAGCGGGCCGGCGGCGACCTCGCTTTGCCACAGGCGGTCGACCAGCGGCTGGGGCTGGCCGAGCAGCGCCTCCATCGCGGCAGCGCCGCCCGCCTTCACCAGATCGTCGGGGTCCTGCCCCTGGGGAAGCGTGACGAAGGACAGGCTGCGGCCGGGCGCGAGCATGGGGAGCGCGCGATGCGCGGCCCGCAACGCCGCCTTCTGCCCGGCGCTGTCGCCGTCGAAGCAGAGGATCGGCACGTCGACCATCCGCCACAGTCGTTCGAGCTGTGCCTCGGTCAGCGCAGTGCCGAGCGGCGCGACGGCTTCGTGGATGCCCGCCTGGCTCAGCGCGATGACGTCCATATAGCCCTCGACCACCAGCACGCGGTTCGCCTTGCGCGCGGCGGGGGCGGCGCGGTCGAGGTTGTAGAGCGTGCGGCCCTTGTCGAAGAGCGGCGTGTCGGGCGAGTTGAGGTATTTGGGCTCGCCGTCGCCGATCACGCGGCCGCCGAAGGCGATCACGCGACCGCGGGCGTCGCGGATCGGGATCATCAGCCGGCCGCGGAAGCGGTCGTAGGGATCCTTCCCCTCGACCTGGATCAGCAGGCCGCATTCGACGAGCGCGGGGTCGCCATAATCCTTCAGCGCGGTCTTCAGCTTGCCGCGGCTGTCGGGGGAAAAGCCCATGCCGAAGGTGCGGGCGGTATCAGGGGTGATGCCGCGCTTGGCGAGGACGGCGCGGGCTTCGGCGCCGCCGATGCCGTTCAGCTGTTCGGTGAACCAGCTCGCGGCATCGGCCATCGCGTCGTGCAGGCCCTTGGCGCGTTCGGCCTTGGCGGCGGCGCGGCGATCCTGCGCGGGCATCTCCATGCCGGCGGCCTGGGCGAGTTCCTTCACCGCATCGATGAAGGGCAGGCCGCGCTGATCGGTCATCCACCGAATCGCATCGCCATGCGCCGAGCAACCGAAGCAATGGTAGAAGCCCTTGTCGTCGTTGACGTAGAAGCTGGGCGTCTTTTCGTTGTGGAATGGGCAGCAGCCGCGCATCTCGCGGCCGGCCTTAGTCAACTTGGTCGTCTTGCCGATCAGCGCCGACAGCGACGTACGGGCGCGAAGCTCGTCGAGGAACTGCGGGGACAGGCTCATGCGTGCGATTCTACTATGCCCGACGGGGGGCGTTTAGGCAATGCACCGATGCCGGAGGCGCGCGGAAGTGGACGAAGTGGACGATGTGTAACGTTCGGAATGCGGCCCTGTGCGAGCGGGCCGCGGGAATGGCCGTTCGCGCCCCGGGGCGCGCGGGTCGGGTGGACGATGGCAAAGAGCGAGGTGCTCTATACACGGTTTGTTCCGTGTAGGACAGGGGTGTGATTGGCGTCGATCGCCGCAAAGCCATCGTCACCCCGGACTCGTTCCGAGGTCCACTCTGCGGCGAGGGGGACGGCTGGAGCCTCTTGCGCTGCCCCCGCCGCCCGGTGGACCCCGGAACAAGTCCGGGGTGACGGAGAGGGTGGGGGCGGTCGTTGCGCGCCTTCGCTTACGACAGCGCGGCCTTCACCAGGCCGCTCGCCTTGCTCATGTCGAGGTTCGCGGCGTGGCGGGCCTTCAGTTCGGCCATGACGCGGCCCATGTCCTTCATACCGGCCGCGCCCAGCTCCGCCTTGATCGCCTCGATCGCGGCGGTCGTTTCGGCGTCGCTCATCTGGGCGGGGAGGAAGCGTTCGATCACCGCGACCTCGGCCTTTTCGGCGTCGGCGAGTTCCTGGCGGCCGCCGCTTTCGTACATCTGGATCGATTCGCGGCGCTGCTTGACCATCTTCTGCAGCACCTCGACCACCACGGCATCGTCGTCGGTCGGGGCGGTGCCGGTGCGCAGTTCGATGTCGCGGTTCTTGATCGCCGCCTGGATCAGGCCGATCGCGGCGCGCGCTTCCTTGTCGCCGGCCTTCATGGCGGTGACCTGGGCGGCCTTGATGTCGTCGCGAATCATGGAAGAAAGCCTCGAATACGGGAAAGCCGTGGACCCTAGCGGAAAGCGGCGGCCCCGTGAACCGGTTGACCTAGGCCAAGCTGGGGGGTAGCGGGCGCCACTTAGCGACATAGACGAAACCTTCAGGAGTGCCCGCCAAGCCATGGCCGAGCCTAAGCCCATTGCCATGCCCGCAAAGCCCGATGGGGCCACGGGCGTTCTGGTTCTCGCGAACGGCGAGGTGGCCTGGGGCCGCGGTTTCGGCGCGGAAGGCGCGGCGGTGGGCGAGGTGTGTTTCCACACCGCGATGACCGGATACCAGGAGATCATGACCGACCCGTCGTTCGCGGGCCAGATCATCACCTTCACCTTCCCGCACATCGGCAACGTCGGCGCCAACCCTGACGATATCGAAGCGGATGCGCCGCATGCGCTGGGCATGATCGTGCGGCAGGACGTGACCGAGCCGTCGAACTTCCGCGCGGTCGAGCGGCTGGACGGCTGGATGAAGCGCCATGCGCGCATCGGCCTGTCGGGCATCGACACGCGGGCGCTGACGCGGCGCATCCGGGCGGGCGGCGCGCCGAACGGCGTGGTCGCGCATTCGGCGAGCGGCGAGTTCGACCTCGACGCGCTGCTGGAGATGGCGCGCGCGTGGCCGGGGCTGGAGGGGATGGACCTCGCCAAGACCGTGTCGACCGAGACGCATTACGCCTGGGGCGAGGCGCGCGAGGGCGACGTGTGGCGGCTGGGCTTCGGCTATGGTGCGGCGGGCGAGGGGGAACGCCCGCACGTCGTCGCGATCGATTACGGCAGCAAGCACAACATCTTCCGCAATCTGGTGAAGGCCGGCGCGAAGGTGACGGTGCTGCCGGCGCAGGCGACGTTCGACGACGTGATGGCGCAGAACCCGGACGGCATCTTCCTGTCCAACGGCCCCGGCGATCCCGCCGCGACGGGTGAGTATGCGGTGCCGGTGATCCGGCAGCTGCTCGATACGGGCAAGCCGCTGTTCGGTATCTGCCTCGGGCACCAGCTGCTCGGACTGGCGGTGGGCGCGCGGACGACGAAAATGTTCCAGGGCCACCGCGGCGCCAACCATCCGGTCAAGCGCCTGTCCGATGGCGCGGTCGAGATCACCAGCATGAACCACGGCTTCGCGGTGGAACGAGAGTCGCTGCCGGCCAACGTGCGCGAGACGCATGTGTCGCTGTTCGACGGCAGCAACGCGGGGCTGGAGCTGACCGATCGCCCGGCGTTCAGTGTGCAGTATCATCCGGAGGCCAGCCCGGGGCCGCAGGATAGTCTGTACCTGTTTGAGAAGTTCGTAGGCTCGTTAAATCTATGAGCTGGCTTGCGACAAAGTCATCCCTCGACGCGGTTTCAACGAAAAGCGTGCTAAGTCCGGCACTTTGGCTCGTTGGCATACTTACCGTGGTCTTGATACCGTCTACACCATTACTCCCCTTTTGGGCGGCGGTGGCAGGATGGAGCCTTCTTGGCTTGGTCGTATTGGGGACGTTTGGGGCTTTTCTTTTCTTTTGCTTTACTAATCCAACGTTGCTGCGTTCCGAAGAGTATTCTCTTCGAGAACGTGCTTTAAGTATTTATGGGGATGGGAAAACGCCTGCCACGCAGCTTGCTCACATCATTGGTGCACCCTCTACAAGTCCAGCGCGTATTGCGTCCCGCAAGGGAGGTCCCGATGCTCAATAATCTTGCCGTTTTGTTCAATATTGCTCAGCCGGATTACAACCCGGATCGAATTTCGCAGCATCTGCGATCACTGGCTCGGGATGGGCAGGTCTGGAATTATATGCCTGGCGTCTATCTCTTCAAATCGGAGATGGATTCGATCACTGCGCGAAAATCTATCAAAGCGGAAAATTTTGATGGGTACATTGTTCTGAACTTTGACCCGGCGGAGTCTGATGGGGACCTGCCCGAACTTGCTTGGGACTCCTATTTGTTGAATGTCTTCAGGGATGATGCCGATCGGCTCTTCAGTCGTTATAATTTGTCGCATGACGAGATTAAGCAGATAAACCAAATGATTGCTGAAAGGTCGGATAAATCGAATGCCTAAGCGCACCGACATCTCCTCCATCCTCGTCATCGGCGCGGGGCCGATCGTCATCGGTCAGGCGTGCGAGTTCGATTATTCGGGCACGCAGGCGATCAAGGCGCTGAAGGAAGAGGGCTATCGCATCGTCCTCGTGAACAGCAATCCGGCGACGATCATGACCGATCCCGAGCTGGCCGACGCGACCTATGTCGAGCCGATCACGCCCGCCGTCGTCGCCAAGATCATCGAGAAGGAGCGGCCCGACGCCGTCCTGCCGACGATGGGCGGGCAGACCGCGCTCAATACCGCGCTGGCGCTGTTCCATGACGGTACGCTGGAGAAGTTCGGCGTCCAGATGATCGGCGCCGATGCCGAGGCGATCGACAAGGCCGAGGATCGCCAGAAGTTCAAGGTGGCGATGGACAAGATCGGGCTGGAAAGCGCCCGTTCCGCGATCGCGCATACCGTCGAAGAGGCGCTCGCGGGGCTGGAGATCACCGGGCTGCCGGCGATCATCCGCCCGAGCTTCACGATGGGCGGGTCGGGCGGCGGCATCGTCTACAACCGGTCCGAATTCGTCGACATGGTCCGCAAGGGGCTGGACGCGTCGCCGACCACCGAGGTGCTGATCGAGGAATCGCTGCTCGGCTGGAAGGAATATGAGATGGAGGTCGTGCGGGATCGCAACGACAATGCCATCATCATCTGTTCGATCGAGAACGTCGATCCGATGGGCGTCCACACGGGCGATTCCATCACCGTCGCGCCGGCGCTGACGCTGACCGACAAGGAATATCAGATCATGCGCAACGCCAGCATCGCTGTGCTGCGCGAGATCGGCGTCGAGACGGGCGGGTCGAACGTCCAGTTCGCGGTGAACCCGAAGGACGGCCGCCTGGTCGTCATCGAAATGAACCCGCGCGTGTCGCGCAGTAGCGCGCTCGCGTCCAAGGCGACCGGCTTCCCGATCGCCAAGGTCGCGGCGAAGCTGGCGGTCGGCTATACGCTCGACGAGATCGACAACGACATCACCGGCGCGACGCCGGCGTCGTTCGAACCGACGATCGACTATGTCGTCACCAAGATTCCGCGCTTCGCCTTCGAAAAGTTCAAGGGTGCCGAGCCGGTGCTGGGCACCGCGATGAAGTCGGTGGGCGAGGTGATGGCGATCGGCCGTAACATCCAGGAATCGATGCAGAAGGCGCTGCGGGGCCTCGAGACGGGCCTGTCGGGCTTCAACGCGATCGACCATCTGGTCGGCGCGCCGCGTGCGGAGATCGAGGCGGCGCTGGCCAACCCGACGCCGGACCGGCTGCTGGTCGCGGCGCAGGCGCTGCGCGAAGGCTTCACCGTCGCCGAAGTGCATGCGATCGCCAAATTCGATCCGTGGTTCCTGGAGCGGATCGCCGAGATCGTCGCAGCGGAAGAGGAAGTGTGCCGCAATGGCCTACCGATCGACGCGGCGGGCATGCGCCGCCTGAAGGCGATGGGCTTCAGCGACAAGCGGCTCGCCTATCTGGCGCTCAAGTCCGCCAATCTGCGCGGCATGGAGCGTGGCATCGCCCGCGGATCGGGCCTGATCCACGAGGCGGTCGTCGCGATGACCGGCGGCGTGACCGAGGACGAGGTGCGCAGCCTCCGCCACCGGCTGGGCGTACGCCCCGTCTTCAAGCGGATCGACACCTGCGCCGCCGAGTTCGACGCCAAGACGCCCTATATGTATTCGACCTATGAGGCGCCGTCGTTCGGCGAGCCCGAGGACGAGAGCATGCCGTCCGACCGCCGCAAGGTGGTGATCCTGGGCGGTGGCCCGAACCGGATCGGGCAGGGCATCGAGTTCGACTATTGCTGCTGCCACGCCTGCTTCGCGCTGGCGGACGCGGGCTATGAGACGATCATGGTCAACTGCAATCCGGAGACGGTGAGCACCGACTATGACACGTCTGACCGCCTGTATTTCGAGCCGCTGACGGCAGAGGACGTGCTGGAAATCCTGCACGTCGAACAGTCGAAGGGCGAGCTGGCCGGCGTGATCGTGCAGTTCGGCGGGCAGACGCCGCTGAACCTCGCGCGCGCGTTGGAGAAGGCGGGGATCCCGATCCTCGGCACCAGCCCCGATGCGATCGACCTGGCCGAGGACCGCGAGCGCTTCGCGGCGCTGGTCAGCAAGCTGCGCCTGAAGCAGCCGGCGAACGGCCTGGCGCGCAGCCGGGACGAGGCGGTCGCCGCGGCGGAGCGGATCGGCTATCCGGTGCTGATGCGTCCCAGCTATGTGCTGGGCGGCCGGGCGATGGAGATCGTGGACTCGCTCCAGCAGCTCGACGATTACATCCAGACCGCGGTGCAGGTGTCGGGCGACAGCCCGGTGCTGATCGACCAATATCTGCGCGACGCGATCGAGGTCGACGTCGATGCGGTGTGCGACGGCGACGAAGTGGTCGTTGCCGGCCTGCTGCAGCATATCGAGGAAGCCGGCGTCCATTCGGGCGACAGCGCGTGTTCGATCCCGCCCTATTCGCTTGGCGCCGAGACGATCGCCGAAATCGAGCGGCAGACGGTGGCGCTGGCGCATGCGCTGGGCGTCAAGGGCCTGATGAACATCCAGTTCGCGGTGAAGGATGGCGAGGTCTATCTGATCGAGGTGAACCCGCGCGCCAGCCGCACCGTGCCCTTCGTCGCCAAGGCGATCGGCGCGCCCATCGCCAAGATCGCCAGCCGCGTGATGGCGGGCGAGAAGCTCGCCGACATGCCGCCGATCGACCGCCACATCGATTATTATGCGGTCAAGGAAGCCGTCTTCCCGTTCAACCGCTTTCCCGGCATCGACCCCGTCCTGTCGCCGGAAATGAAGAGCACCGGCGAAGTGATGGGCATCGACCCCGACTTCACCACGGCGTTCATGAAGTCGCAGCTGGGCGCGGGCACCGTGCTGCCGACCGGCGGCACCGCCTTCGTCAGCGTGAAGGACGGCGACAAGCCGCATATCGTGCCGGCGGTGAAATCGCTGCTGGCGCGCGGGTTCAAGGTGCTGGCGACCGGCGGGACGGCCGATTACCTCGAGACCGCAGGGCTGGCGGTCGAGAAGGTCAATAAGGTCGCGCAGGGGCGGCCGCATATCCTCGACCGGATCATGGACGGCGAGGTGACGCTGATCTTCAACACCACCGAAGGCTGGCAGAGCCTGAAGGATTCCAAGCCGATCCGGCAGGCGGCGCTGGCGCAGAAGATCCCGTATTTCACCACGGCACCCGCCAGCGTGCAGGCCGCTGCGGCAATCGGCGTCGCCTCCCTTGAAGTCCGCCCCCTGCAATCCTACTATTCGCAGTCGCACAACTGATCCCGACATAATGACGTGATGTGCGGGGGCGGGCCGGAAAACGGCCCGCCCGCGGGGATGAAGCAATTGGGGACTGACACATGGCGACCGTCGAAAAGATGCCGATGCTCCAGGAGGGCTATGAGAAGCTCACCGCGGATCTGAAGCGTCTGAAAGCCGAACGCCCCCTGATCGTCGACGCGATCGAGGAAGCCCGCGCGCACGGCGACCTGTCGGAAAACGCCGAATATCACGCTGCCAAGGAGCAGCAGGGCCAGAATGAGGCGACGATCGCCGATATCGAAAGCAAGCTGTCGCGCGCGCAGATCATCGATCCGCGCGAACTGTCGGGCGACAAGGTGGTGTTCGGCGCGACCGTGACGTTGCTCGACGACGACGACAAGCCGGTGAAGTACCAGATCGTCGGCGAGACCGAGGCGAACGCCAAGACGGGCCGGATTTCGTACAATTCGCCGCTGGGCCGCGCGCTGATCGGGCGCAAGGTGGACGACGAGGTCGAAGTGTCGGTGCCGGCCGGCGACCGCTATTATGTGGTGTCGAAGGTCGAGTTTATCTGAGGGGTTGCGGAGGGCGGGGTGACCCGCGCCTCCGTCATCCCGGCGCAGGCCGGGATCCATGGACACGGCGCCATTCGCGTTGGTGCGTCATCGCAGCCTCTTCGCCTCCATGGATCCCGGCGTTCGCCGGGATGACGAGGGGGCGGTGGTCGCGCCTTTAGAAGACGCGCGGCTCGGCTTTTACGTCGCGGCTAGGTGTCTACGTCGCGGCTCGTCGTCGGCTGTTGATCGCACGACGCGACCCCACCCCACACCGTCATTCCGGCGGAGGCGGGAATCTATATGCCGTGCGGTTTCGGCTCCATCGCTGGCGTTAGCGTGTCTGGATTCCCGCCTTCGCGGGAATGACGGGGGTGGGGAAGGTGGAGCGGCATAACCCGCCGTGGGTGGCGCGGACGCTGTGGCGTTCCGCACGTCTTAGCCATGGTCTTCGCGGCCCCGGACCCGGTCCGGGGCGCAATGGGGGCGAAGCGCCCCCGTCCGCTTACGCTTCGGGCGTCGTGACCAGGTCGGGTTCGAGCAGGCGGTGGAGGTGGACGACGACGAACTTCATCTCGGCATCATCGACGGTGCGCTGGGCGTTGGCGCGCCAGGCCTTTTCGGCGCTCGCATAGTCGGGGAAGATGCCGACGACGTCGAGCTTCGACGGATCGGCCCAATCGAGCGTGCGGGGATCGGTAACGCGGCCGCCGAAGACGAGGTGGAGCTTGCTCATGCGCTGAGATTCCTGGGGTGATGATTTTACCCTGCCGTCTCTAGCGTGTTGCGGCGCAATATTGAACCCCGGATGGCCTGCGGAGAGCGAGCCATTGGGGCACCGTTTCGTCATTGCGAGCGAAGCGCGGCGATCCAGGGCGTCTTGGTCCGGCTCTGGACGGCTTCGCTCAGCTCGCAATGACGGGATTGGGCTTAATCCTTGGCGCGGGCCGACTGCGCCGCGGCGGAACCCGCGGTGGTCGCGGCCTTGGCGATGCCCTGGAACAGCGACTTTACCTGATCCTTAGCGGCGTCCTTCGACAGGCCGGCGTTCTGGAGTTCAGTGGCGCCGGCCTCGCGCGCGGCGGCGACGGCGCTGCGGGCGCGCTCGCCGAGCGAACGGCCGAGCGGGGCAAGCAGCTGCTTTTCCTTCGCCGAACGCGGGATCAGCGCACCGGCGAGCGCACCGATCGCGATGCCGCCCGCAACGATGGCGAGCGGGTTCGCATCGATCGCGTCGGCGGTGCGGCGCGCGGCGTCGCTGGCCGCGTGCTTGGCATCGTCGAGCCGGTCATGCACTTCGGCCTTGATGCCGGCGGTGGCGTCGGCGACGCGATCCTGGGTCTGGGTGTCGGTCATGGGTCTATCCTTTGCGTGGATGCGCGGGGAACGCGGATCAGTCCTTGGGGCCGAGGCCGGGTTCGTGGTTGCGTTTGAAGCGATGCGGCTTGTCCTTCTTGCGGAACAGGCCGGCGAGGCGATGGCGGGCGAGGAACAGGCCGGCGACGGCCGTCACTCCGGCGACCGCGCCGGGATTGCGCACCGCCGTGTCGAGGCTGGCTTGGGCCGCGGCCTGCCCCTTGTCGGCGACGTCGCGCGCCGCCTGCTTGGCGAGATCGCGCGGGTTGAGGCGGACCTGCAGCTTGCGCAACGTGCCCGACAGGCGCTCGCGCGCCGCGGCGGCTTCCGCTTCGGCGTCGAGCAGGCGGGTGGCGGGATCGGTCACAGCTGCTTCTCCGTGGCAGGGGCGAGGCGACTCTTGCCGATGAGGGCGAGGCTGGCGGCGATCGCGAGCACGGCGATCACGACGGCGAGCGTCGCGAGGCCAGGGCCGAACAGCGTCGCGAGCGTCAGGACCGCACCGACCAGCGCCGTGATCAACGCAGCGAGCGCCAGCACCCCGGCGACGACGAAGAACACGATCGCGCTGCGATAGGCGCTGACGCGTTCGCCGATCCGCGCCTTCACCACCGCCACTTCGGCGCTGGCGAGCCCGCGGGCGTCTTCGACGAGCTGGCTGACGAGGTCGGTGATCCCTTCCTCGCCAGCGCCTACGGTTTCGCCCGCGGTTTCGATTGTCGGCAAGACCGCCACGAGCCCCTTACGCCTTGTCGTCGAGGCCGGACTGGACGACCCGGGCGAGCGCGAAGCCCAGCGCCGCGGCGACGCCGATCGCGACGCCTGGGCTCTTGCGGACGAAGGCACGTGCGTCATCGAGCAGTTCGTCGACGTTCTTGTCGCGGATCTGGCCGGAGAAGTTGGAGACGACACCGGCTGCCGAGCGGGCGTAGTCGCCATATTGCGCGCCGAGCTTGTCGTCGACCTGGCCGGCGGCGTCCTGGATCATCTGCGACAGCTGGTCGAGGCCGCCGATCGCGCGCTCCTTGCCGGTGTCGGCCAGCGTGCGGATCTTGTCGGTCGCCTGGGCGCCGTATTTCGCCGAATAATCCTTGGCGGTCTGCTTCGCCTGTTCGACTCGGCTGGTCGCGCCATCGGCATCGCTGCCGGCGGTGGAGGATAGGGTGTCGCCGTCGAGGACGGGGTTCAGATCGGTATCGGACATGGTGGCCCTTTCGTGACAGTCTCGTATCGAAGCCTCTAACCCCGGCCGACGACGGCCGGTTCCCTTGCGGCAGGCAATTGCCGCCCGCGCGGCGAGCGGGTAGAGGCCGCGGCATCTGAGCCCCAGAGGTAGGAGCATCGTTACGTGACCGCAATCATCGACATCCATGGCCGGCAGATCCTCGACAGCCGCGGCAACCCGACGGTGGAGGTCGACGTGCTGCTGGAGGACGGCAGCTTCGGCCGCGCGGCCGTGCCCTCGGGCGCCTCGACCGGCGCGCATGAGGCGGTGGAAAAGCGCGACGGCGACAAGAGCCGCTGGGGTGGCAAGGGCGTCGACGATGCCGTCGAGGCGGTGAACGGCGAGCTGGTCGAGAAGCTGATCGGCATGGATGCCGAGGATCAGGCCGATCTGGACGCGGCGATGATCGAGCTGGACGGGACCGAGAACAAGGGGCGTCTGGGCGCCAACGCAATCCTGGGCGTCAGCCTGGCGGCGGCGAAGGCGGCGGCGGAAGCGCGCGGCATGCCGCTGTACAAATACGTCGGCGGCGTGTCGGCGCACGTGCTGCCGGTGCCGATGATGAACATCATCAACGGCGGCGAACACGCCGACAACCCGATCGATTTCCAGGAATTCATGATCGTGCCGGTCGGCGCGGAGAATATTCTGGAGGCGGTGCGTTGCGGGTCGGAAATCTTCCACACGCTGAAGAAGGCGCTGCACGACAAGGGCCTGGCGACGGGCGTGGGCGACGAGGGCGGCTTCGCGCCGAACATCGCCAGCACCGAAGAGGCGCTGGGCTTCATCATGCAGAGCATCGAGAAGGCGGGCTATACGCCGGGTGACGACGTGATGCTGGCGCTCGATTGCGCGGCGACCGAATTCTACAAGGACGGCCGCTACAATATCTCGGGCGAGGGCAAGGTGCTCGAAAGCGGCGCGATGGCCGAATATCTCGCCGACCTGACCCGTCGCTACCCGATCTTCTCGATCGAGGACGGCATGAGCGAGGACGATTGGGAGGGCTGGAAGGCGCTGACCGATCTGATCGGCGACACGGTGCAGCTGGTCGGCGACGATCTGTTCGTCACCAACCCCAAGCGCCTGAAGCGCGGCATCGAGGGCGGCTATGCCAATTCGCTGCTGGTGAAGGTCAACCAGATCGGCACGCTGACCGAGACGCTGGAAGCGGTGAACATGGCGCAGCGCAACCGCTACACCGCCGTCATGAGCCATCGTTCGGGCGAGACCGAGGATGCGACGATCGCCGATCTGGCGGTCGCCACGAACTGCGGCCAGATCAAGACCGGCTCGCTGGCCCGTTCGGACCGGCTCGCCAAGTACAACCAGCTGATTCGCATCGAAGAAGAATTGGGCGACTCGGCACGATATGCGGGCCGGAGCGTTCTGAAGGCTTGATCCCGGACGGGATGCAAGCGAGGATGTAAACCATGGCGCGGGCGGTAACGGCACGGAAAGGCACGAACGGAGGGCGGTCGAACCCATCGACCGCGTTCCGCAAGGTCATGCGTCGTGCCGCGCTGCCCGCGCTGGGCTTCACGATCATGGCGTTTTTCGGCGCCTATGCCGTCCTGGGGCCGAACGGCATCCTGGCCTATGGCGATTACAAGAAGCAGCTGGCGCGGCGAGAGGTGCAATATGCCTCGCTCGACCAGAAGCGGACGGTGCTGCAGAACCGCGTCGCTCTGCTGGATCCCGACCACGCCAATCCGGATATGGTCGATGAGATGGTGCGCAAGGAACTGAACGTGGCGCATCCGGATGAGGTGATCGTTCCGCTGAAGTAGGGGCAGTCGGCGCGTTGGTGCGTTTGGGGGTTATGCCGCGAGCGCGCGGTTTTCCTCGTTGATTTCCGACCCTCACGCGCTCCGTCACCCCGGACTTGTTCCGGGGTCCACTCTGCGGCGAGGGGGGTGGTTTGAGCCTCTTGCCGTCCCCCTGCGGTCCGGTGGACCCCGGAACAAGTCCGGGGTGACGGGGTGGGGTTTGTGAGGGGCGGGCCTCTATGACGGCCCCTTATTATCGAAGCGCGGCCAGATCCCTCCGCCGCCGTCACTCCTGCGAATGCGGCGGTCCGAGGTCGGTGTCGCCGCCTTTGTCGCGTCCTTCGCCGCCGGTCTGTGGGTAACCGTCGCCGGCCGCGGCGTCGCTGCTGAAGTCCTCGCCGGGATTGCCGCCGCCGGCGCCGCTGCCGCTGCCATGGACCGCGCCGGTCTGAGGGTCGAACGAGGCGCGCAGACCGTTTTCGGGCGGCAGGTTCGGGTCTTGCGGCGGATGCGGATCGCCGGGGCGGGCGGCGACGGTGCCGCTGGGGTTCTGGCGACCGAGGTCGGATTCGCGGTCGCGGTGATAGTCAAGGCCGTAGTGGCCGGCATCGCGATCGAAGGGAGTGCCGGTCGTGTCGCGGTCGGGATCGACCTTGCTGGTGTCGGGCATCGGTGCCTCCTGTCGTGGAATGACAGGTAACGCGTTGGGATCGCGGGCGTATCCCGTCGGACATCAGGGGCGGCGCGAGCGGCACAAAATCGGCGCAATCCCTATGGTCGGCAAGGCCACCATTCTTTTAATACCGACCGGTACGAAAGCCGTTGACGGCGCCACGATCCGCTTTTATACCGCTTGGTATAGAAGATGACGAGGCATTCATGTTGCGAGGGACCGCAGCGCCGGATGAAGAGCCTTCGCCATCTCCATCGAACGACACTGACGATGCAGCGCGCACCGTGCCCTTTGGCCCGGACGGGAGGCCTGCGGCTCGGATAAAAGGGAGTGACACCATGGCTTTTCTCGCTTTCGCCGAACCGGGCAATGCCGGCTATGCCCGCGTGAGCGCCCAGGGGCTGGCCGCGGACGCCCCGCGAGTGACGGCGCCGATCGAGGACCGCCCGGTGCTGAGCGAGCTGGAGCGGTCGGTGATCGGCCTTGCGCGCGGTGACGGCCTGTCGACGCTGCGCCAGCCGGGGCGGCTGTCGCGTGGGCTGGAGCTGGTGTTCGGCGTGCGGATCAGCCCGATGCTGGCCGATCCGAAGCTGGAGGCGCTGCGCCGGGTCGCGGTGCTGAGCTGGAAGCGCGGCTATGCGATCGCCTCGGCCGAGGTGAAGGCCTTTCTGGCGGCCGGTTATTCGCCGGCGCATTACGAGCTGGTCGTGGATACGATCGCGGCGACGCGGCAGGGCGAAAGCCGGCGCGGACGGCGCTGAACCTCCTTTTGTCTAACAAATTGACGGGTCGGATGTAGCCCGATAGTCATGGCCCCAGCGCGCAGGGACGCGTCGGGGAGAGATGCATGAAGACGATGCTGAGGCTGCTACTATGCTCTGCGCTGGCGGCGGCGGTGCCTGTCGCGGCGGACGCGCAGGACGCGACAGCGACAGCGACGGGGCCGACCGATATCGTATCGGTGCGCGGCGACCATCCGGGGCCCAAATACGATCGCCGCCTGTTCGGCCAGTTCGCCGAGCATCTCGGCACCGGGATCTATGGCGGCATCTGGGTCGGGCCGGGCAGCAAGATCCCCAACGTCCGTGGCTATCGCACCGACGTGCTCGATGCGCTGAAGGCGATCCGCGTGCCCGTCGTCCGCTGGCCGGGCGGCTGCTTTGCCGACGAATATATCTGGCGCGAGGGCATCGGCCCGCGCAACAAGCGCCCGGTCAAGATCAACACCCATTGGGGCGGCGTGACCGAGGATAACGCCGTCGGCACACACGAATTCATGGACTATTCCGAGATGCTCGGCGCCGACGCCTATGTGTCGGGCAATGTCGGGTCCGGCTCGCCGCGCGAGATGGCCGAGTGGGTCGAATATATGACCTCGCCGACCGGATCGACGCTGGCCAAGGAGCGCGCTGCCAACGGCCGCAAGACGCCGTGGAAGCTGCCGATGTTCGGCATCGGCAACGAATTGTGGGGTTGCGGCGGCAACATGCTGCCCGACTATGCCGCCGACGAGACGCGCAAGTTCGCGACTTTCGTCAAGACGCCCGAAGGCGTGCCGATCATGAAGATCGCGAGCGGCGCGAATTCGACCGACTATAACTGGACCGACGTCATGATGCGCAAGGCGGGCACCATGATCCAGGGCATCGGCGTCCATTATTACACCGTCCCCGGCAGCTGGGAGCATAAGGGCGCGGCGACCGGCTTCAGCGAAGACGAGTGGGCGGTGACGATATCCAAGGCGCTGAAGATGGACGAATTGCTCCAGGAGCATTCGCGCATCATGGACAAATACGACCCCAAGAAGAAGGTCGCGCTGCTGGTCGACGAATGGGGCACCTGGTACGATCAGGAACCGGGATCGCATCCGGGGTTCCTCTACCAGCAGAACAGCCTGCGCGATGCGGTGGTGGCGAGCCTGAACCTCGATATCTTCGCCAAATATGCCGACCGGGTGCGCGGTGCGAACATCGCGCAGATGGTCAACGTGCTGCAGGCGATGATCCTGACCGACGGCAACCGCATGCTGAGGACGCCCACCTATTGGGTGTTCGACATGTACAAGGATTATCAGGACGGCACGGTGCTGCCGGTCGAGGTCGCCTCGCACTGGTATACGCGCGGCAAATATGAGGTGCGCGCGGTGAGCGCGAGTGCGGTGCGCGGCACCGATGGCGTCGTCCATGTCGGGCTGACCAACGTCGATCCCAACCGGGCAACGACGGTGACCGTTCAGCTGGCCGGGCTGGCGGGCAAGAGCGTGACGGGACGCGTCCTGACCGCGCCGACGATGGATGCGCACAATACCTTCGATGCGCCCGATACGCTGAAGCCGGTGGCGTTCACCGGTGCGAGCCTGGGCGCGAACGGCCTGCTGTCGGTGGCGCTGCCGGCGAAGTCGGTGGTGATGCTGGACGTCAGGTGAGGGGAGGGGCGGCGCTGTCTCTCGGCGCCGCTCGCCCCAATCACTCCGTCACCCCGGACTTGTTCCGGGGTCCACTCTGCGGCGAGGGGGTAGCTGGAGGCTCCGGCCATTCCCATGCGGCCCGGTGGACCCCGGAACACGTCCGGGGTGACGGGGTTCAGGCGTAGGGCGGCTGGTGGAAGCCGGCGGGCGAGAGCGTGAAGATCTCGCAGCCCTCGTCCGTGATGCCGATCGAATGCTCGAACTGCGCCGACAGCGAGCGGTCGCGCGTTACCGCGGTCCAGCCGTCGTCGAGCAGCTTCACGTCGGGGCGGCCGATGTTGATCATCGGTTCGATCGTGAAGATCATGCCGGGCTTGAGTTCCGGCCCGGTGCCGGGCTTGCCGACGTGGACGACTTCGGGCGCGTCGTGGAACAGCAGGCCCAGGCCATGGCCGCAGAAGTCGCGGACGACGCCGTAGCGGTGCTTTTCGGCATGGCGCTGGATCGCATGCGCGACGTCGCCCATGTGGTTGCCGGGCTTGGCCTGTTCGATGCCCAGCATCAGGCATTCATAGGTCACTTCGACCAGACGCTTCGCCTTTAGCGGCACGTCGCCGATCAGGTACATGCGGCTGGTATCGCCGTGCCAGCCGTCGACGATCGGCGTGACGTCGACATTGACGATGTCGCCAGACTTCAGCGTCTTGTCGCTGGGGATGCCGTGGCAGACGACGTGGTTGATCGAGATGCAGGTCGAATGCGTGTAGCCCCGATAACCCAAGGTCGCCGGCACGCCGCCGTTCGCGGTGACGAAGTCGTAGATCAGGCGGTCGAGCTCGGCGGTCGTGACGCCCGGCACCATGTGCGGCACCAGCATGTCGAGCGTTTCGGCGGCGAGGCGCCCGGCCTTGTGCATGCCGGCGAAGGCGGCTGGGCCATGGAGCTTGATCGCGCCGGTGCGCCCTTCCGGCGCGTCGGAGGTGACGGTCACATATTCGGTCATCGCGCGTATATAGCGTGGCGAGCGTCATTTTGCGAGGTAAAGCGGGTCACATGGAGCAGGAACGCATCTGGACCGCCGCGCTGGTCGTCATCGGCGACGAGATTCTGTCGGGGCGCACGCAGGACAAGAATGTCGCGCAATTGGCCAGCTGGCTGAACGTGCAGGGTATCCGCCTGGCCGAAGTGCGCGTGGTGGCGGACAAGACCGCGGCGATCGTCGAGGCGGTGAACACGCTGCGGGCGCGCAACGACTATCTGTTCACCACCGGCGGGATCGGGCCGACGCATGACGACATCACCGTCGATGCGATCGCCGAGGCGCTGGGCGTGGGCGTCGAGCACCATCCGGAGGCGCTAGCGACGCTGGAACGCTATTACGCGACGCGCGGCGGGCTGACCGAGGCGCGGGCGCGGATGGCGCGCGTGCCGGCGGGGGCGGGACTGATCCCCAACCGCGTGTCGGGCGCGCCGGGGATTCACGTCGAGAATATCTACATCATGGCGGGGGTGCCGCATATCACCGCGGGGATGCTGGATGCGCTGACGGGCACGCTGGAGGGCGGCCGGCCGGTGGTGTCGGGGACGATCGGCTGCTGGGTCGCGGAGAGCGAGGTCGCCGATCTGCTGCGCAACGCCGAGAAGGCGCACGAGGGCGTGTCGATCGGTAGCTATCCGTTCTTTCGCGAAGGGCGGACGGGGGCGAACTTCGTCGTGCGCAGCGCGGATGCGGGGTTGGTCGAGCGGTGTCTGGCGGACTTGACGCGGGAGCTGGAAGCAACCGGGCGTGCGGTGGTGGCGGAGGGGATTTAGGGCGTCGCCCAGCATCCCGCGTCACCCCGGACTTGTTCCGGGGTCCACTCTGCGGCGAGGGGGATGGCCGGAAGTTCAGACCACCCCCTTGCGGCCCGGTGGACCCCGGAACGAGCCCGGGGTGACGGGGTGAGTGGGATTAGCGTGAGCTGGCTTAGCGCGTGAATGCGCCCACGTCGGCGATCGCCAGCTTTTGCGCCGGCACCGCGGTCGCGGCGAAGGTGAGGCGCAGGTAACGGACGGGACGTGGGGTGGTGAACGGGATGCGCTGCGTCGAGAGGGCGTAGGCGATGTTCTGGAATTCGCCCTGCGCCGCCGGCGTCCAGGTCTTGCCGTCGGTGCTGGTTTCGGCGGTGTAGCCGCGGGGTGGCGCGCTGACCTTGTCGGGGTGGCGCCAGGGGGTGAGGCTGAAGCCGGCCACCGTCTGCGTCTTGCCCATGTCGAGCGTGACCGACGCCGGTGTCGTGCTGGGCGCGGGCTGGCTCCAGACGGTGGAGCCGTCGCCGTCGAGCAGGGCTTCGGCGCCGGGCGCGGTGGCGGTGACGACTGTCCAGTCGCGCGGCGACAGGACGGCGGCATCGTGGCTGGGCGGCGCGGCGACGGCCACGGGCGCGACGGCGAGGAACAGCGACAGCTCGCTGATCGCCGGGCAAGCGGGCGCTTCGAGGATGACGAGGCGGACGCGGCGGGCGGTGATCGGCCGGGGCAGCCGGATGATCCGCTGCGCGCCGATGCATTCGTGGGTGGCGAGCCGCTGCCATGCGCCGCCGACCTCCGCCTCGACCGCGAAGCGGGTGACGCGGACGCCGAGGGGCAGGTATTCGCGGATGCGGATCAGGTCGAAGCGGCGGCCCGGCGGCAGGTCGAGCGTCAGCGTCGGTGTGGTGACGCCGTCGGGCGTCGACCAATAGGTGTCGCGGTTCCCGTCGAGAACCTTGGCGGGTGCGAAGGCGGGGCCGCGGGTTGCCGAGGCGCTGGCGACGGCGCCCGTCGCGAGGTCGGTCGCAAAGCTGCCGCGGATCGCATCGCCGAAGCTCTTGAGCACGGCGACGTCATGATCGGGCAGGCGACCGCGGCGATCGGGCGGCAGGTTGAGGTGCATGTTGGTGCCGCGCGCGACCGATTCATCGAAGAAGCGGATCAGGCGCGCGGGCGTCTTCACCTTCGAATCCTCGTCGGCATGGTAGAACCAGCCGGGGCGGATCGAGGTGTTGGTTTCCGCCGGCCACCACAAGGGCGCGCCGCGTACGCCGCTGTTGCCTTCCGATTGGACATAGGGGTGGTTGGGCATGGTCGGCCAGCAGGGGTCGCCGGCGATGCCGTCTTCGTTGCCGACCCAGCGGATGTCCGCGCCCAGCGGATCGAAGGTGCAGGCCATCGGCTGATGCTGATGGACCAGTGCGATGATCGAGGGCCAGTTATAGTATTTGGGCGCGTCGATCGTGCGGGTTTCGCGCGCGCCGCCATAATAGCCGTCGCCGCCGTTGGCGCCGTCGAACCAGAATTCGAAGAGTTCGCCGTAGCGGGTGCAGAGTTCGACCACCTGCTTGCGGTAATAGTCGATATATTCGGGGCGGCCGTAGCCGGCGTGGTTCCGATCCCAGGGCGAGAGGTACAGGCCGAACGACAGGCCGTGGCGGCGCGTCGCCTGCTCCATTTCGCGGACGATATCGCCCTTGCCGTTCTTGTAGGGGCTGTTGCGGATGCAATGCTCGGTCAGCATCGTCGGCCACAGGCAGAAGCCGTCATGATGCTTGGCGGTGAGGACGATGCCGGTCATGCCTCCGGCCTTCGCCGCGGCGACGATCTGGTCGGCTGAGAAATCGGTCGGATTGAAGAGCTTGGGGCTTTCGTCGCCATAGCCCCATTCGCGATCGGTGAAGGTGTTGATCGAGAAATGGACGAAGGCGTAGCGTTCGCGCTTGTGCCACGCGAGCTGACGCGTCGAGGGCGTGGCGCCCCAGGGCTTGGGGGCGGCGACCGGGGTCGCGGCGAAGGCGGGGGCGGCGGTGGCGGCGCTCGCGGCGAGGCCGGAGGCGATCAGGGTGCGGCGGGAGAGGTCGGTCACGGGGTGGCTCCGGGCTGGCGGGCGGTTGCGAAAGCGGGAGGGCGCGTCATACTCTTCGTCACCCCGGACTTGTTCCGGGGTCCACTCCGCGGCTGGGGGCGGGGCTGGAGCCTCTTGCCTTTCCCGTGCGGCTCGGTGGACCCCGGAACAAGTCCGGGGTGACGGGGTGGGTTTGGTGAGGGATCACGCCAGCTGCCGGCCGTTGGAGGGTGGGCGGTCGGCCTTGGCCTGGCCGAAGGTCTTCACGGGCGTCTTGCTCATCGTGAAGACCAGGCGGCCGCCCTTCATCAGGTCGGCGTGGGAAATCCAGTTCTTGGTCCAGGGGCGACCGTTGAAGGTGATCGACCGGACATAGGGCGTGTCGGCGGTATTGCCGGGCGCCTCGATCGTCAGGCTCTTGCCGCCGGGCAGCGCGATCTGCGCGCCTTCGAACAGCGGCGAGCCGAATACATACACCGCTTCGACCGGATCGACCGGATAGAAGCCGAGCGACGACAGGACGAACCACGCGCTCATCTGTCCGCAATCGTCGTTGCCGATGATGCCGTCGGGATCGTTCTTGTACATCTCGGTACACAGGCGGCGGACCATCGCCTGCGTCTTCCACGCCGCGCCGGTGTAGGCGTACATGTAAGCGGCGTGCTGGTCGGGTTCGTTGCCGTGCGCATATTGGCCGACGAGCCCGGCGATGTCGGGCGGGGCGTTGGCGGGCAAGGTCGAGGGCGCGGTGAAGAAGGCGTCGAGCTGGCGTTCGAATTTCGCCTCGCCGCCCATATGCTCCATCAGGCCGTAGATGTCGTGCTGGTTGAGGAAGGTCGCCTGCCAGCCGTTCGCCTCGGTATAGTCGCGCCACCAGGGCTTGGGCATGTGGCCCAGCTGTATCGGATCGTAGGGCGTCCACCAGCTGCCGTCGGCGAACCTTGGCCTTGCGAAGCCGATGCGGCCGTCGATGACGTTGCGCCAGTTGCGCGAGCGCTTGAGCAGGCGGTCGGCCTCCGCCGTCTTGCCGGCGGCGCGGGCGAGGTGCGACGAGGCCCAGTCGTCATAGGCATATTCCTGCGTACGGCTGACGCTTTCGAACAGCTTGTCGGCGGGCACGTAGCCCATCGTGTCGTACAGGTCGCGGCCCTTGCTGTTGTCGAGGTCGGGCGCCGAGAAGTCGAAGCTGCGTTTGGCGATGCCGGGCCAGGCGGCGGCGTAATCGGCCTTGATGCCCTTCTTCTGCGCCTCGGCGAGGACGGAGACGGCGTGCCAGCCGATCATCGTGCCCGTCTCGACGCCCTGCAACGGCCAGCACGGCGGGCCGTAGGGGCTCTGCTGCGTCTGGCGGATGAGGTCGGCGACGAGGCTTTGCGCTTTATCGGGCGCGACGATGGTGAGCAGCGGGTGGAGCGCGCGATACGTGTCCCACAGCGAGAAGGTGCTGTAGGCGGCATTGCCCTGCGGGAGGGTGTGCGGCTTGCGGTCGAGGCCGATGTAGCGGCCGTCGACGTCGGAGAAGAGCGTCGGCGCGAGCAGGGCATGGTACAGCGCCGAGGTGAAGATCGTGCGCTGATCCTCGGTGCCGCCTTCGACGCCGATCGCACCGAGTTCGCGGGTCCAGCGGCCTTGCGCAGCGCGGCGGACGGCGTCGAAGTCCCAGGTCCTGCCCTCGGCGGCGAGGTTGGCGCGGGCCCCGGCAACGTCGACGCCGGAGATGCCGCAGCGGATGACGAGCGGGGCGCTACCGGCATCGTCGTAATGGAGGACGGCTTTGACGCGGTTGCCCTTCACGCCAGCTGCGCCCTTGGGCTGTTCGGCATCGGCGTCGCCGTAGAAGGTGACGCGGTCGGGTTTGCGCGACAGCTGCATCGCAAAGTGGATGTGGCGGCCCTTGGCCCAGCGGTTGACGGTGCGGCTGCCGGTGAGCGTGCCGGCGGCGTCCATGTCGAGGCTGGCGTCGGTGACGAGCGGGGGATGATCGCTCTTGTCGAGGATCAGGTGCGACATGTCGATCAGGACGTGTGCGGGGCCAGCGGGGAAGGTGTAGCGGTGGTAGCCGGTCCGCTCCGTCACGGTCAGTTCGGCGCGGACGCCGCTTTCGAGCGCGACGCGATAATAGCCGGGTTCGGCATGTTCGGCGGTGAAGCGCTGGCGGTAGCCGGCGTCGGGGTTGTCGAGCGGGCCGGGGAGGAGCTTCACCGGGCCGCGCGTGGGGACGACGAGCACGTCGAGCATGTCGCCGATGCCGGTGCCGGACAGATGCGTGTGGCTGAAGCCCATGATCGACGTGTCGGTGCGGTGATAGCCAGAGCACGCGTCCCAGCGCTCGACGTCGGTGTCGGGGGAGAGCTGCACCATGCCGAACGGGACGGTCGCGCCGGGATAGGTGTGGCCGTGGCCGCCGGTGCCGATGAACAGGTTGGCGCGGGTGGGCGCTGCGGTCGCGGCGAAGGCGGGGAGGGGGAGGCTGGCGGCGGCGGTGCTGGCGAGCAGGGTGCGGCGGGTTACGCCCTCACCCTTCCCACCCGGCTGCGCCGGGCGGGCCCCTTCCCTCTCCCGGCGGGAGAGGAAGGGAGCGGCGAAGCCGCGGAACGGTGAGGACATCAGAAGGTCTCCTTGAGCAGCGCGGGCTTCGTCTTCGCCAAATGCAGGATCAGCTCCGCAAACAGGCCATTCGCCCAGGCGAACCAGCTCCGCGTGAATTTGGCGGGATCGTTCCGGTCGAAGCTTTCGTGGATGAAGCCGGTGCCGCCGTCGGTGTCGCGCAGGGTCTTCAGGCAGGCGCGGATCGTGGCGTCGTCGGTCGACGTTAACGCGCGGATGGTGAGCGACATCGGCCAGATCTGGCCTTCGCCGACATGCGGGCCGCCGATGCCTTCGCCGGCCGCGCCTTTAAAGAACCAGGGGTTGGTGTCGCTCCAGCAGGCGTCGCGGGTGCGCTGCCACAGGGGATCGGCGGGATCGACGCAGCCGAGATAGGCGAGGCCCGACAGGCTCGGCACGTTGGCGTCGTCCATGAACAGCGCGTTGCCGAAGCCGTCGACCTCATAGGCCCAGACCTCGCGCCCGTCGCGCAGCCGCATCGTACCGAAGCGGCGCAGGGCGCTTTCGATCTCGAGTGCGAGCGCCGTCGCATCGCGGACGATGCCGCCGTCGTTGCCGGTTTCCTGCGCCACCGTGGCGAGTTCGCGCAGCGCGGTCATCGCGAACAGGTTGCTGGGGATCAGCATCGGATAGGTGCAGGAATCGTCCGACGGGCGGAAACCGGAATGGATCAGGCCGTTGGGCTTGGTGGGGTTGCCGTAGCCCCACAGCAACGTCTCGGTCGGCTGGGGGGCGGAGCGGCGGAAGCTGTAGGGGCCGTGGCCGTCCAACCGCTGCTGTTCGCGGAAGGTCGCGATGCTGCGCTTCGCGGCGGCGGCCCAGGTCGCGTCGAACGGCGTCTTGTCGCCGGTGGCGCGCCAATATTGGTGGGCGAGGCGCATCGGGTAGCAGAGCGAATCCACCTCCCATTTCCGCTCGGCGACGCCCGGCTTCATCACGGTGTCGTCGTGCAGCGACCATTCGAGGTTCGATTTCGCCGTCGGGTCTTCCATGAAGGCGTTGGCGTAGCTGTCGATCAGGATGCAGCGCGCCTGGCGGGCGATCAGGCCCGTGAACAGGCGGCGCAATTCGGGCGCGGTTTTGACGAGGTGGAGATAGGGTTTGAGCTGCGCCGAGCTGTCGCGCAGCCACAGGCACGGAATGTCGCCGGTGATGACGAAGGCGTCGGGCTTGCCGTCGATGGTACTCATGCGGACGGTGGTGTCGAGCGTGTTCGGGTAGCAGTTGCCGAACATCCAGCGCAGCTTTGGGTCGCCGATCAGCTTGGCGACGCGGGTGAGATCGCGCTCGACCGCGGGGCTGACGAAGCGGCGGTCGGCGGGGGCAGGGCGCTTGCTGGGGAAGGCGGGCGCGGCGAAGGCGGGGGTGGCGGCGCTTGCCGCGGTCGCTGCGGCGGCGGCGAGGAAATGGCGGCGGCTCAGCTCTCCACCGTCACCCCGGACTTGGTCCGGGGTCCACTTCGCGGCTGGGGGGGAGGCAAGAAGCTCTGGCCCGCCCCTTGCGGATGGGTGGACCCCGGAACAAGTCCGGGGTGACGGGGTGTGTGGGGAGACGTCGCGGGTCATTTCGGCAGGTCCGTGTCGGTGCCGGTCACGGCGAAGTCGAACCACTGGCCCGCTCCGTCGCCGGGCTGGCCGCCGCCGACGTAGAGGCGGTAGGCGCCTGGCGCGACGTGACGGCGGCCGTCGTGGTCGACGATGCTCATGTCGCGGGGGGTGAGGGTGAAAGCGACGGCCATGCCCTTGCCGCGCTTCAGGTTTATGCGGCGGTAGCCGACGAGCTGGCGTTGCAACGCCGCCTCCGTGCTGCCGAGCGGGCGGGTGGGGGTGGGGGGGACGAGATAGGCCTGCACCACCTCGTCGCCGTCGCGGGCGCCGGTGTTGGTGACGGTAGTCTGCACCGTGAGCGGTTGGCCGGCGGCGACGCTGGCGGCGCCGCGCGGCGCGGCATAGCCGAAACGCGTATAGCTGAGGCCGTGGCCGAAGCCCCACAAGGGCGTGCCGGTGAAGTAGCGATAGGTGCGCTCCTTCATCGCGTAATCGATGAAGGCGGGCAGATCCGTGGTGGCGCGGTAGAAGGTGACGGGCAGGCGGCCACCGGGGTTGGTGACGCCCGACAGCACGTCGGCGAGCGCGGTGCCGCCGGCCTCGCCCGGATACCAATTGGCGAGGATCGCGTCGGCGGAGGTGGGATCGACGCTGACCGCGCTACCGCTGCTGAGGACGAGGACGATCGGCTTGCCGGTCGCCTTCAGTGCGGCGAGCAGGCGCTGTTGCGGCAGGGGGAGGGCGATGTCGGTCCGGTCGCCGCCGACGAAGCCGGGGACGGACACGGACAATGCCTCGCCTTCCAGATCGGGCGACAGGCCGGCGACGACGATCGCGACGTCGGCGTCGCGCACCGCCGCCACCGCCTGGTCGAGCAGGGGTTGGGCGGGCGGCATCCAGAGCAGGCGGAAGCTTTCGTCGTCCGATACATGGTCCAGCGTGATTGCGATCGGTTGCGGCGTGCCGTCGCTGTCCACCGTCATCTCGACGCGGCCCTTGGGCAGCGGGCCGTCGTGCAGCACCTTGCCGCCCAGCGTGACTCGGGCGCTGTCGTGCGTGGTGCAATCCTTCCAGCATTGCGACTGGTCGATGATCAGGCGGTATTGGCCGGGGCCGGGCGGCACGAATTCGCCGGTCCAGTTCGCCTTGAACGGGCCGATGGGGAGGCCGGGCGCGGCGGGCGCGCGGTTGAAGTCGAGGTCGATGCGGCGGTCCTGCCGGGTGACCGACGCGGGGCCGCTATAGTCGGCGCGCAGGCCGGGCTTGCCGCCCGAGCGCAAGGCGGTTTCGGGGACGACGACCGCGGCACCGTCGGCGAGCGCGGAGCCTTGCGCATAGCGGACGTTGGCGGCGCCGAAGCGCGCGCGGATGCCGTCGAGCGGGGTGACCGGGCGGATCGCGGTGCCGTGGTAATTGCCCTGAAGCACACCGAGGTCGTCGGCGTCGGCGCCGATGACCGCGATCTTCGCGCCGGCCTTCAGCGGCAGGCGGTCGGCGTTGTTCTGGAGCAGCACGATCGACTTGCGTGCCGCCTCCAGCGCGATCGCCTGATGGGCGGGTGTGCCGACCTGATCGGGGCGGATGCGGCTGTACGGGCTGGTGCCGCCGAACGCGATACCCAGCGCCTGGCGCGCGCGGAAGGCGCGGGTGAGCGCGGTATCGACCTCGGCCTGGGTGATCAGGCCCTGCTTCAGCGCCTGGGGCAGCGCGGCATAGGCACTGCCGCAATTGACGTCGGTGCCGCCGCGCACTGCCGCCGCCGCGCCGCCGGCGGTGTCGAGGCGATAATGGTGATAGCTGCTGATGTTGCCGACCGCGTCGCAGTCCGACACCGTAAAGCCGGTAAAGCCCCAGTCGCGGCGCAGGCGCTCGTTCATCAGCGGCGACGAGGCGCAGGCGGGGACGCCGTGGATGCTGTTATAGGCGCACATCAGCGACATCGCCCGGCCTTCGGTGATCGTGCGGCGGAAGGCGGGGAAATAGGTCGCTTCGAGATCGCGTGGGGACGGATCGACGTCGAAGCTGTCGCGGCCGGCTTCGGGGCCGCTGTGGACGGCGAAGTGCTTCGGCGTGGCGACGACGCGTGGGTGGGCGGGGTCGGGGCCCTGCAAACCTTGCACGAAGGCGACGCCCAATGTGCCGGTGAGATACGGGTCCTCGCCGTAGGTTTCCTGTCCGCGGCCCCAGCGCGGATCGCGGAAGATGTTGATGTTGGGCGACCAGATGGTGAGGCCCTGGTAGATGCGGCGGTTCGCGGTGACGGGCTGCGCGTTGAATTTTGCGCGCGCCTCGGTCGAGACGACGGTGCCGACCTTCCCCAGCAGATCGGTGTCCCAGGTGGCGGCGAGGCCAATCGCCTGCGGGAAGACGGTCGCCTGGCCGTCGCGGGCGAGGCCGTGGAGGCCTTCGTTCCACCAGTCATAGGCGGGCAGGCCGATGGCGGGATCGGCGGGCGCAGTGCTTTGCAGCTGCGCGGCCTTTTGTTCGGGCGTCATTGTCGCGATGGCGGCGGAGATGGGGTCGGCCGCTTGCGCGAGCAGGAGGAGGGCGGGGATCATTCAGGCGCTCCGATGGGGGCGGTGGGGCGATTGGTTCGCCCCAAGGGGTTCGTCACCCCGGACTTGGTCCGGGGTCCACTCCGTGGCGAGGGGATTGGCAAGAGGTTCGAACGCTGCCCGTGCGGCCCGGTGGACCCCGGACCAAGTCCGGGGTGACGGGGTGGGTGGCGGGAGCGTCGCGGACGCCATCAGCGGGCCAGCGTCCTAAGCACGGGCGTCTGCTTGCCGGTCAGCGTCACCGTCTTACTCTCTCCCGGCAGCAGGTCGAAGCCGCTGTCGCTTGCCTGACCCGGCGCGTCGCCCATGTCGACCATCACCGCGCGGGCGAGGTTCTTTGCGGTGATCGTCAGGGCGTTGCCCGAGCGGCGCATGGTCAGGCCCGGATCGGGATAGGCCATGTCCTTCGGCACGAGGCGTTCGACGATCGTGCGGCTGACGGCCTTGCCGCCGACGATCAGTTCGGCGACGGCATAACTCTTCGCCGGATCGGCGCTGCCGAACAGGTCGGCGTCGGGCAGCGTCGCGACATTGGTCGACGACAATGGCGCGAGCGTCGCGTCGGCTTCGCGCACGCCCAGCGTCGCGCCGGTCATGTCGCGTACCGTCACGCGCCAGTGCGCGGGGATGGCGCCGGTCGCGTCCGACACCAGCACGACGCGGGTCGCCCCATTGCGATGTTCGGCAACGATCGCCTGGGGCGCGAAGAAGCGCTTCGCCTGATATTGCAGCAGCTTCCACTGGCCGAGATGGTCGATGCTCGCCCAGCTGATCGACGGCCAGACGTCATTCAGCTGCCAGAACAGCGAGCCCATCGTCACCGGGCGGCAGGCGCGGTGGTGGCGCGCAGCGAGGTCGATGGCCTGCGCCTGGTTGACCTGCGTGAGGTAGACGAAATCGGCGAAGTCCTTGGGGGCACGCAGGCGCTGGTCGAGGTAAAGCTTCAGGCGGGCATTGCCTTCGCCGGCCAGGAACTTCTGGTGCGCCTTCATCACCGGGCTTTCGGGGTCGAGCGTTCCCTTGCCAGCGAACAGGCGGATCGTCGCCATGGTCGGCATCGACTGGAAGCCATATTCGCTCATGAAACGCGGGCAGCTGTCGAGATAATTCTCGACCGGCTTCGACCCCGACCACACGTCCCAGAAATGGCGGTCGCCATTGGCGTCGGTATCCACCGGGCCTTCATAGTCGGTCGAGGGCGAGCCGGGCATATAGGGCGTGCCGGGGCTGTTGCGCGTCACCGCAGCGCGCAGCACGCGGTCGAACAGCACGGCCATGCCGGCGCCGATCCGTTCCTGCTCGTCGGCGCCGACCGCTTTCTTGAACGCCTTGCGGTCGCCCCAGTTTTCCCAGCCCGACAGCACTTCGTTGCCGCCGGCCCAGATGACGACCGAGGGATGGTCTCCGATCCGCGCGACCTGTTCGTCGGCTTCGGCGGCGACATTGGCGCGGAAGGCGGCGTCGGGCGGCGTCACCGATCCGCCGAACATGAAGTCCTGCCACACCATGATGCCCATCCGGTCGGCGGCGGCATAGAAGGCGTCGTCGAGATAATAGCCGCCGCCCCAGATGCGGACCATGTTCATGTTGGCGTCGCGCGCCGCCTTCAGCAGCGCTTCGGGTTCGGCCGGATCGACGCGGGCGGGGAAGCTGTCGAACGGGATGACGTTCGCGCCCTTGGCGAAGATCGGCGTTCCGTTGACGATGAAGCCGAACGCACCTTGCCTGCGATCGAGGGTGACGGTGCGCAGGCCGATGGTGCGCGTCTGCGTGTCGCCGTCGAAGGTGGTCGCGACGGTATAGAGCGGCTGCGCGCCATAGCCGACCGGCTGCCAGCGCTGCGGCTTGGGCACGGTCAGCGGGATCGACACCGGGTTCTCGCCCGGCGCGAGCGTCACGGTCGCCTGGCCGGTCTGGCGGCTGCCGTCCGGGCCGGTGACGGTGGCGGTGAGCGTGACCTGCTTGCTGGTGTCCGCGATGATGGTGGCGTGCGCGGTCAGGCGTGCCTCGGCATCGTTCAGCGCGTCCTGCGCGACGCGGACATGATCGAGGCGGGCATCGTCCCACGCCTCCAGCTTGACCGAGCGCCAGATGCCGTTGGCGACGAGGCGGGGACCCCAGTCCCAACCGTACTGATATTTCGGCTTGCGAATATAGGGACTTGTTTGCACACCCTTGGGCTCGTCGCCGAACGCGCTGTCATATTCGCCGGGCAGCGGGTGCGCTTCCTTCAGCACCATCGGCTGGAGCGTCTTGATCGGGCTGGCGATCGATACGAGAATCTCGTTGTCGCCGACCTTGAGCAGCGGCTTCGCATCGGCACGCCAGCGGCGGTGGGCGTTGTCCGCGGTCAGCAGCGGCTGGCCGTTGACGGTGACGGTCGCGAACGTGTCGAGCCCGTCGAACACGAGGTCGAGGTGGCGGTGCGCCAGCATCTGCGGCGTCACGGTCAGGACTTTTCGATACTGCCACGCCGACAGGCCGGCCCATTGGATCGCGCCTTCGTTGGTGCCGATGAAGGGATCGGGCACGCGTTTCAGGCGGATCAGGTCTTCCTGCACGCTACCCGGCACGCGCGCGGCGAACCAGCGCGCTTCCTTCGGATGTGCCTTGGCGGCGGTGGTATCGGCGGGGTCAAGCCGCGCCTGCCATGCGCCATCGAGCGGCACCACCTCACGCGCGGCGAGCGGTGACGTAGCGAGCAGCAGGGTCAGGAGGGCGCGCTTCACTTCGAACCTTCCGTCAGCTGAACCTTGCCCACCGTATAGAAGGGGTCGGTTAGCGGAGAGGTGAACTGGAAGCAGACGTCGCGATCGCCCGTCATCGTCGGCAGCGTGCCCGACAGCGTGAAGCGCTGCGGCGCCGTCTTCGGATCGGGCAGCGGGAAGGCGCCGACCGCGATCGGGTGGGCGGTTTTGTCGCCAGCCTTTTGCGCGGCGGCGGCGGTGATACAGCCGACTTGCACAAGCAGCTCGCCATGCGCCGACACATTGTAATGTTCGCGCACCATGCGCTGTTCGTGCGCGAGGCCGTAATGGCGGGCCAGGCGCACGACCTCGACGCTATAGCTGCGTGCGACGTCGAGCGGCGCGTCGGGGTAGAGCGTGCAGGTGTCGAAAAGATTGATGTTGTAGACGGGCGCGTCGGCGGTCGCTTCCGAGGTGAGCGGCACGCGCAGGCCGAGCGCGCCGGCGGGGCAGGCCGCCATGTCCGAGCTCGAGCGCGCGAGGAGGGCCGCGCGCGACGTGTCGAAGCTGCGGACCGCGGCGGTCGGGGCGCCGTTTGCGTCGAAGGCGACGGCCTTCACCATGATGCCGGGCTTCAGCGTCAACGGCGTGGTGTAGGCGGGCGAGCGCAGCGTCGGCGCGCTGCCGTCGACGGTGTAGCGGATCGTGCCATAGGGGACCTGCGTCGACAGCGCGAGCGCCACGCTGTTCTTGCGCAGCGCATCGCCGCGCGTGCCGGTGAGGTCGAAGCCGACCGCAAAGGCGCTGTCGGCGACGCGCATGCCGGCGCGCGACCAGCGATCGTCCTGGCGTTGCAGGCGGGGGAGGAAGGCGGCGAGGTCCGCTGGCCGGTCGCGCTGGACCTTGGGCGACCAGGTGATTTCGGCGAGCGCGCCGGCGCGCGGGAAGATCAGATGCTGCAGCTGCCCCGGCGTGACGATATATTCGCTCCACAGATTGCCTTGCGCGCCGAGGACGTGGTGCGCCTTGTCCGCGGCGATGCCCTTGGGCAGCGGGTCGTAGGCATAGACCTGTTGCAGCGTCGTGATGTCGAGCCGGCCGGGCGGCTCGTCGCTGCGGCGGCTCTGCAAGCCGTTGAGGTAGAGCGGATTGCCCGGCGACATCACGACGTCATGCCCCATGTTGGCGGCGTCGATCCCGCCCTGTTCGCCGCGCCACGACATGACCGAGGCGGAGGCGGGCAGGCCGCCTTCCAAGATCTCGTCCCAGCCGATCAGGCGGCGGCCCTTGGACTGGAGGTAGGTGCCGAACTGTTCGATCATCCAGCTTTGCAGGGCGTTTTCGGTCTTGATGCCCAGCGCCTTCATCTGCGCCTGCACCTCGGGGCTGCGTTCCCACTGGTCCTTGACCGCTTCGTCGCCGCCGAGGTGGATGTAAGTGCCGGGGAAGATCGTCATCAGCTCGTCGAGCACGTCCTTGACGAAGGCGATGCCCTTCGGCCCCGGATTGAACAGATAGGGCATGATGCCCCAATTGTTGCTGACCAGCGGCCGGTCGCCGAGGATGCCGAGCTCCGGATAGGCGGCGACGAGCGCGTTGGCGTGGCCGGGCAGGTCGATCTCCGGCACGATGGTGATGCCGCGGACGCCGGCATAGGCGACCAATTCCTTCAGCTCTGCCTGGGTGTAGAAGCCGCCGACGCGGTCCTTCTCGGTCGGCTGGGCTCCGCCGGTCCACGGCGGCAGCCGCCAGCCGCCGATGCTGGTGAGCTTGGGGTATTTCTTGATTTCGACACGCCAGCCCTGATCGTCCGTCAGGTGGAGGTGGAGCGTGTTGAGCTTCACGCTCGCCATCTGGTCGACGATCGCCCGCAGCGCCGGCAGCGGCAAGAAGTGGCGCGCGGGGTCGATCATCAGCCCGCGCCAGCCGAAGCGCGGTGCGTCGGTGATGGTGAGGGCGGGGACGGCGACGGGTTTGCTGAACGCCGCATCGGGGCTGAGCAATTGCGCGAGCGTCATCGCGCCATGGACGAGGCCGCGGTTCCCCGATGCCGCGACGGTGATCCCCTGCGGCGTGACCGTGAGGCGATAGGCTTCGTCGCCGGTGACGCTGGCGTCGCGGACGAGGCGGATCGCGCCGGTGGTGCCGGGGGTGAGCGCGAGGCCGCGGGTGGTGCGGACATGGTCGGCGAGCAGGCGGGCGGCGGCGCTGGCGCCGGCGTCGGTCGCGGCGATGGTCGCGCCGTTGGCGACGGTGAAGCTGCCCGTACCGCGGACCACGGATTGCGGCATCGGCAGCAGCGCGAGCGCAGGCTCTGCGCCCGTCTGCGCGATGGCAGGGGTGGCGGAGGCGAGCAGGGCCAGCGCCGCTCTCCCGACGATGGTTGCGATACCGACGTGCTGCGTCATGCCTGCCCCTTGGTCATGTTTTGGTATTGCACGTATCTTGAAGCAGCATCGTCGCGGCGTCCATGCCCGCGCATCAAAAAGTCACAAAAAAGACCCCGGCGTCGCTGGATAGCGCGCCGGGGTCCGAGGGCCGGAGCGCGCAGGGGAGCGCGCTCGTCGGGGAGGAACAGGGTGACGCCGGCCGTCGATCGGCCGGCGCCAATATCTTACATGCGGAACGACAAGGCTGCGGAGAACGTGCGACCGTTCTTGTAGAAGGCGGTCGGACGATCCGGGGTCGCGTTATACTGGCGATAGGTTTCGTCGAGCAGGTTCTGCGCGTTCACGCTGAGCACGACGCCGTCCAGCAGGTTGAGGGAGGCGGACGCGTCGAGCTGATTATACGGCGCCACCATCTCGCGCGAGCCGAGGCGGCCGATCGTGCGGAAATAAGAGGTGCGGTAGTTGTAGCTGACGCGAGCCTGGAACGGACCCTTTTCGAAATAAGGGATCACGTTGACCGTATGCTTCGACAGATACGGCAGATTCAGCGTCGTGCCCGTGACGTCGACCGACGAGGTGCTGCTATCCTGATAGGAATAGTTCGCCTGCAGGCCGAAACCGCCCCAGATTTCAGCCTGCCCCGACACGAGCACGCCGTTCACCGTCGCCTTCGCGCCGTTGATCGGCTGGCTGACGTTGTACGTGGTGATCCGGTTCTGCAGCGCGTTGAAATAGTCGACGTTCTGACGGAACGCGATGACGTAGTTCTTGATGTCGCGGCGGAATAGTTCGACCGCAAGCAGCGTGCCGCTCCGCGGATACCATTCCGCGGTCAGTTCGTAGTTCACCGACTCGTACGGCTTCAGGTTCGGATTGCCGCCGCCGCCGTCGAGCGTGATGTCGTTGAGCGAGGTCGCGGCAGCCAGATCCTGATAGCGCGGACGCGAGATCACCTTGGCCACGGCACCGCGCAAGATGACCTTCGGCGAGATGGTCCAGGCGACGTTCGCGCTCGGCAGGAACTTCAGATAGTCGGTCGCGACACGGGTCGGGATCGGCTGCGGGTTCGCAACGGCGCTGGGCGTGGTGGCGAAGTTCGACACATCGCGCGTGTACACCAGCCGACCACCGACGTTGCCGCGAAGCGGACCCTGTTCGAAATTCGCCTGAACATAGCTGGCGATCACGGTCTCGCGTACCTTGGTGGACGCGCCGACCTTCGTGACGAGCGGGCTGTTGATCGCATTCGCCAGAATGTCGATCACGGCCTGATCCGGCAGGTTCAGATACTTGGTCGCGTTGCCCATGCCGCCGCTGCCGTCGAACGTGCCGTCAGGCGTGGTCAGCGTCGTCACGCCGAGCTGGTTCGCCGTGCGTGAGGACGTGAGGTAAGTGTTGATACCGCGAGCGTCCACGCGGTTGACGTGGTCAGTGACCCGCGATCCGATGAGGATCTGCGTGAGCGGGCCCAACGCGACGGGCACGGTGGCGTCGTACCCGCCAAAAATGTCGCGGTCGGTCGTCACGCTGTAATCGAGCCCCCCGATCTGGGCGCCGACAAGCTGCTTGCCGTTGATGATGAGCGGACGCCCCTCGATCTGGGCAGGGTTGTTATTGGGGTTGGTGAAATAATTCGCGGGGTTGGTCAGGTCGCCGGTGAAGTTGACCGTCGCCGAGTCCGGCGTGAACGCATAGCTGTAAGGCAGCTTGGTCTGGACGTTGAAGAGATATTCCGGATTGCGCCCACCGGTTGCCTTCGACCAGCCGCCCGCGAAGGCGATCTTGGCGCCATTGTCGCCTTCCCAATCGGCGAACAGATTGACGTTGTCGGTCTTCAGCTTCGTCCGGCGGACCAGCGTGTCGAGCTGTGCGCTCTGATTGGGAGCGGCGCCGAACGTCGCGCCAGTAACCACGCCGTTGCTCACCGTCGCCGATTGCAGCACGCTGCCGGTCCATGCGCCGGGGATCGTGTACATCGACTGGCTATAATTGTTGTAGTTGCCGTCGATGTGCAGGCCGTTCAGCGTGAACGTCAGGTCAGGACGCGGCCGATACTGGACGGTGCCGGTGACGCTGGCGCGCTGGCGCTGCTGCTGGAAATAGGCATAGTTGATGCCGAACGGCGAGGTTGCCTTATACAGGTCGGCGATCGTGCCGCCGTTGATCGTAGCGCCCTGGCTCTTCAGGCTCAGCGTGCCGTTGGTGCAGTTGACGAACGGGCTGTTGTAAGGGCACGCGCCCGTACCGTTCGGAGCGACATTGTCGTAGCCGAAGAATTCGACGCCCGCGCGGGTCAGGTTCTGCTTGTCGTAGGTGGCTGCGACCAGAATGCCGAACGTCTCGTCGGCATTCTTCCAGCTGTAAAGACCGGACGCGCGAACATTCCCCTTGTCGGAACGGTCGTTGTACGAATAGCCGCCCGAGGCGAAGATCGCATTGGCTGCCAAGTCGAGCGGACGGCGGGTGCGAACGATCACGGTGCCGCCGAGGCTGCCTTCCTCGATACGCGCTTCCGGCGACTTGTAGACTTCCAGCCGGTCGACCAGTTCCGGTGCCAGCAGCGAATAGTTGAAGGTGCGGCTCGACGGATCGTTGTCGTTGCCACCCCAGTCTGCCGAGGCAAGCGCGTGGCCGTCCAGCAGCATGCGGTTGAGCGCCGGATCGGTGCCGAGAATCGCGACCTTCTCGCCTTCGCCAAAGCGACGGTCGATGCTGACGCCCGGGATGTGCGAGAGCGATTCCGCGACGTTACGATCGGGGAACTTGCCGACGTCTTCCGCGGTGATGACGTCGACAACGGCGTTGGCGTTCCGCTTGACGTTGATGGCTTCGCGCAGCGACCCGCGATAACCGGTGACGACGATGTCGTCGCCCGCGGCGTCGGTCTGGCCCGAGGTCTGGGTGCTTCCCGTCGGCGTAGCGGTCGGCGCTTCCTGTGCGTGGGCGCTGCCGGCGAATCCGGCAAGAATGGTGGAGACGAGGATCACGTGGCGCAGGCGCATAGGCTGTTCCCTGAATATGGAACACGCCCGGCCGCATGCCCCCCCTTATGTTCCCAACTGCCGCAAAGCCGGCGACAGTGCAGCGACGGCGAAACAATTACGCGTTTCCTGCTCGTTGCTGCTGCATTGCTACATATCCAATAAAGCCCAAATGGTATATATAAAAACTGTCACATTTATTTTGGTAGGGTAGCTGACCTATTGTGTCGTTTCGCTCTCGTGCGATCAGCCGTTTAGGGTGAAATGCCGTTCCAAAGGAGATTTCGGGGTGATGGTATCGCAAACAGTGGGGCGCTCCCGAGTCGCGCTGGAAATCTGTGTCGAATCGGCGGTGGGCGCGGCGGCGGCGATCGCGGGGGGATGTGACCGGATCGAGCTGTGCAGTGCGCTGGCGCTCGGTGGGCTGACGCCGTCGGCGGGGTTGGTCGCGGACGTCCTCGCGCTGGCGGTGCCAGCGGGTGTGCCCGTGCGGGCGATGGTGCGGCCGCGGGCGGGCGGGTTCGACTATGATGCCGACGATATGGCGCTGGCGTTGGCTGAGGCGCGTGCCCTGGTCGCGACCGGGGTGCAGGGGCTGGTGATTGGCGTGACGGCTGGGGGAAAGCTTGCGGAGCAGGCGATGCGGGCCTGGATCGCGGGGCTTGGCGAGGATCGCCCGCCGCTCACCTTGCACCGTGCGATCGATGTCGTGGCCGACCCGGTGGCGGCGGTCGATGTGGCGGTCGCACTGGGGTTCGACCATGTGCTGACCTCCGGCGGCGCGCGCACCGCGATGGAGGGGGCGGCGACGATCGCGGCGATGGTTGCGCGCGCAGCGGGGCGTTGCACGATCATGGCGGGGGCGGGGGTGGCGGCCGACACGGCAGCCGCGCTGCTGGATGCGACCAATGCGGGCGCGCTGCATGGTTCGGCCAGCGATCCTGCGCCGGCAGTGGAGCGGGACCGCTTTGGCTTCGGTCCGCTGCCGCGCCAGACCAATGCCAATAGAGTCGCAGCGCTGCGACAGGTGATTGACGACAAGTCCAATCTAAGACAATTGTAGCGCAAGGTGCCACTGGCGCCGGTCCGCGTAGCGTGGCACGCCTGATGCCGAAGACGCTTGCGGAAAAGGGGATCGACGATGAGTTTCATGAGCAAGGTGGGGCGGTTTCGCGCTGAAAATCCCTCGCCGCTCTATCTCCAGCTGCAACAGCTGATCCGTGACGCGATCGCCACGGACGTCATCACGCGCGGCGATGCGATCCCCGCGGAGCGTGATCTGGCGGTCGAATATGGCGTGTCGCGCATCACGGTGCGCAAGGCGATCGAGGGGCTGGTCGAGGAAGGCCTGCTGACCCGCCGCCGCGGCGCGGGGACGTTCGTCGCCGGGCGCGTCGAGAAGAACTTCAGCAAATTGTCGTCCTTCTCGGAAGATATGGTCGCGCGCGGGCGCGTGCCGTCGAGCGCGTGGATTTCGCGCGCGGCGGGCATCGTTTCGCCCGAGGAATCGATGGCGCTGGCGCTGTCGCCCAGCGCCCCGGTCTATCGCTTCCAGCGGCTGCGCTTCGCCGACGAGGTGCCGATGGCGTTGGAGCTGTCGACGATCGCCGGTTTCTGCCTGCCGTCGGTCGATGCGGTCGATGCCTCGTTGTACACGGCGCTGACCGAGGCGGGGCATCGCCCGGTGCGCGCGTTGCAGCGGCTGCGCGCGGTGCCGTTCGGCGGCGACCATGCGCGCATGCTGGGCGTCGATCCCGGCTCGCCCGGGTTGCTGATCGAGCGGCGCGCCTTCCTGCGCGACGGCCGCGCGGTCGAATTCACCCGATCCTATTACCGCGGCGACAGCTACGATTTCGTGGCCGAGCTCGCCGACACCTGATCCTTAGCGAAGGGCGCCTTGCTGTGACGACGGATACGATGACGGACACGACGATCGGCACGACGCTGATGCGCGCCGAGACGCTGGAGGCGGGGGCGACCGTCGCCCGGCTGGTCGCGCGCAATGCCGAGGCGCTGACCGCGCTGGGCGAACGCCTGCGTGCGAACGCGCCCGACGTCGTTGTTACCTGCGCCCGCGGGTCGTCGGATCATGCTGCGACCTATGGCAAGTATCTGATCGAGACGATGGTCGGCGTGCCGGTCGCGTCGGCGGCGCCGTCGGTCGTGTCGCTGTTTGATGCGCCGGTGTCGACGCGTCGCGCTTTGTGCATCGCGATCTCGCAATCGGGCCGCAGCCCGGACCTGCTCGCGACCGTCGAGGCGCATGCCAAGGCGGGGGCGGAGGTCGTCGCGCTGGTGAACGACGAAACGTCGCCGCTCGCCGAGATGGCGGATACGCTGCTCGCGCTGTCGGCGGGGCCGGAGAAGTCGGTCGCGGCGACCAAGTCGTGTATCGCGGCGATGGCGGGTCTTGCCGCGCTGGTCGCGGCCTGGTCGGGCGACGAGGCGCTGAAGGCGGCGGTCGCGGCGCTGCCCGAACAGCTCGATGCGGCGGTAAAGCTCGACTGGAGCGCGGGCGTGGACGTGCTCGCCGAGGCGAAGCAGATGTTCGTGATCGGTCGCGGCTATGGCTTCGGCGTGGCGCAGGAATGCGCGCTGAAGCTGAAGGAGACGTGCCAATTGCAGGCCGAGCCGTTCAGCGCCGCCGAGGTTCGTCATGGCCCGATGGCGATCGTCGGCGAAGGCTATCCGGTGCTGGCGCTCGCCACGTCCGATGCGGCGGGCGAGGACGTGATGGCGGTGGTCGAGACGTTCCGCGAACGCGGCGCGGCGGTGCTGGCGGCGCATGCCGGCGACGACCGCGCGAACCTGCCGGCGCTGGAGGCGCATCCGGCGGTGCAGCCGATCCTGATGCTGGCGAGCTTCTATGGCCTCGCCGAAGCGCTGTCGCGGCATCGCGGGCTCGATCCCGATTCGCCGCCGCATCTCGCCAAGGTGACGCGCACGCTATGAGCACCGCCCATCGCTTCACCAACGGCCACGTCGTGGTCGGCGATGCCGTGTGGCGCGGCGCCGAGATCGTCGTCACCGGCGACCGGATCGCGAGCATCCGCCCGCTGGATGGCGCGGCGACGGATGCGGTCGACCTGGAGGGGGGCTGGGTGATGCCCGGCTTCATCGACACGCAGGTCAACGGCGGCGGCGGCGTGCTGCTGAACGACGAGCCGACCGTCGAAGGCGTGCGCGCCATCGCCGCGGCGCACGCGCGCTATGGCACGACGGCGTTGATGCCGACGCTGATCAGCGACACGCCCGATCGGATCGCGCTGGCGCTCGATGCCGTCGATCAGGCGATCGGTGCGGGCGTGCCGGGCGTCGTCGGCGTGCATATCGAGGGGCCGTTCCTGAACGTCGCGCGCAAGGGCATCCACGATGCCGGGCGCTTCCGCCTGCTCGACGAAGAGATGGTTGCGCTGCTCGCCAAGCCGCGGCGCGGCGTGACGATGGTGACGATCGCGCCCGAACTGGCGAACATCGACCATATCCGCCGGTTGGCGGCGGCTGGCGTGCGCGTCAGCGCGGGGCATACCGAAGTGCCCTATGACACGGCGCTTGCGGCGTTCGATGCGGGGCTGACCGGAATTACCCATCTGTTCAACGCGATGCCGGCGATGGTGCAGCGGACGCCGGGCCTGGTCGGCGCGGCGCTCGACGATCCGCGGCCGTGGTGCGGGCTGATCGTCGATGGCGTGCATGTCGCGCCCGCCGTGCTGCGCATCGCGATCCGCGCGCGCGGTCCGGAGCGGATGATGCTCGTCACCGACGCCATGTCCTCGGTCGGCGCGGAGCATAAGGACTTCGTGCTGCAAGGGCGCCAGATCCGCGTCGCGGATGGCATCTGCTCGTATGAGGACGGTACGCTCGCCGGATCGGACCTCGACATGGCGACCGCGGTGGCCAATGCGATGGGCATGCTGGGGCTGGAGCCGGCGGTGGCGGCGCGGATGGCGGCGGGCAATCCCGCGGCCTTCTTGGGCCTGGAGGCGGAGCGGGGCACGCTCGCGGCCGGATTGCGCGCGGACTGGGCACGACTGACCGCGGCGATGGCGCCGGTCGAGACGGTGATCGGCGGCGTCGCGGTGCCGGGCGCCGCGGCGAAAGAGCATGAGGCGGTAAACGCATGACGATCGACCGGCGGCAGCTTCTCGGGACAGCCGCCGGAGCCGGCCTGACATTGGGTTTGTCGGCGGGGTTGCCCGCCATCGCCTCCGCCAGGAGCGCGACGGGCTATGGCGCGCTGCCGATGCCGCTGCCCACCGCCCGGCTGCCCGATCCGCTGCCGGTGATCGATCCGTCGCGGATCGGCTTCGACACGGGCTGGCTGTTCCATGAGGGCGACGTGATCGTACCGCCCGCGACGACGCACGAAGAGACGTATCTGCGCGCCAAGGCGGGCAACGCGCGCGGCGCGGCGGCGATGGACTATGACGACAGCGAGTGGCGCCCCGTCACGCTGCCGCACGACTGGGCAAGCTTCCAGCCGTTCGTCGAGACCGCCAATCCGTCGCAAGGCTACCGCCCGCGCGGGATCGGCTGGTATCGCCGTGCCTTCCGCCTCGATCCCGCCGACGAGGGACGTTACCTGGAATTGCAGTTCGACGGCATCGCGACCAATGCAACCGTCTGGGTGAACGGCAGTCCGGTCGCGCACAATTGGTCGGGCTATAACAGCCTCTACCTCGACATCACGCCGTTCGCGCGGTTCGGGGATGCGCTGAACGTCGTGGCCATCCGCGTCGATGCCGATGCGATGGAGGGCTGGTGGTACGAAGGTGCCGGCCTGTACCGCCACGCCTGGCTGGCGCGGCGCGCGCCGGTGTCGATCGAAACCGACGGCGTGCAGTGCGATCCGCGCCATGATGGCGGCGACGCCTGGCGCGTGCCGGTGACCGTCACCGCACGTTCGACCGAGGCGGCGCCGGTCCGCGCGCGCGCGGTGGCGAGCCTGGTCGATCCCGACGGGCGGACCGTGGCGACTGCGGCAAGCGAGCTGGTGGCGGTGCCATCGCTCGACGCTGCGGAGCTGACGACGACGCTGACCATCGCGCGCCCGCAGCGCTGGTCGGTCGAGACGCCGATGCTCTACACGGTGGCGGTTGCTCTGGAACGCGACGGCAAAAGCGTCGACGCGCGGCGGGTGCAGGTCGGCTTTCGCACGATCCGCTTCGATGCGGACAAGGGCCTCTTTCTCAACGATACGCACGTCAAGCTGAAGGGCGTGTGCCTGCATCTCGACCATGCCGGCGTCGGCACGGCGGTGCCCGACACGCTGCTGATGTGGCGGCTGGAGCGGATGAAGGAGCTGGGCTGCAACGCGATCCGCTGTTCGCACAACGCGCCCGCCACCGCCTTCCTGCAACTGTGCGATCGGATGGGGTTCCTCGTCATGGACGAGAACCGCAACTTCAATCCCTCGCCCGATTATATGGCGCAGCTGGAATGGCTGGTGCGGCGCGACCGCAATCACCCCAGCGTCATCCTGTGGTCGGTGTTCAACGAAGAACCGATGCAGGGCACCGCGGCGGGTGTCGAGATGGTGCGGCGGATGGGAGCCGCGGTGCGCCGCCTCGACGACAGCCGGCCGGTGACCGCGGCGATGAACGGGTCGTTCTTCAACCCGCACAATGTGTCGAGCGTCGTCGACGTCGTCGGGTTCAACTATTATCCGGGCGATTACGACAAATTCCATCGCCTGAATCCGACCAAGCCGATGACGAGTTCGGAGGATACCAGCGCGTTCATGACGCGCGGCGCCTTTGCCGACGATGCCGCGGCGCATGTCCTGTCGTCGATGGACGATCATGCCGCCGCCTGGGGCGAGACGCATCGCGCCGGCTGGGCGAAGATCGCGAGCCGGCCGTTCGTCGCGGGCGGCTTCGTGTGGACGGGCTTCGACTATCATGGCGAGCCGACGCCCTACGCCTGGCCGACGATCGCGAGCTTCTTCGGGATCCTCGACCTGTGCGGTTTTCGCAAGACCGCCTATGACATCCACCGCGCCGGCTGGATCGACGACGCACCCGTCATCGGCATTGCGCCGCATTGGACGTGGCCGGGCAAGGAAGGCCAGCCGATCAAGCTGCTCGTCATGTCCAATGCCGAACGGATCGTCGTGACGCTGAACGGCCGGGTCGTCGGCGAGGGGGCGGTCGACCGGTTGATGGGGAACAGCTTTACCGTGCCCTATGCGCCGGGAACGCTGGAGGCGATCGCGTATCGCGGCGGGCGTGAGGTCGCGCGGGCGGGGCATGAGACGGTCGGTGCGCCGGTCGCGCTGCGGCTGACGCCGGCGCGGCGTGTGATGGCGGGCGATGGCGAGGACGTGCAGCCCGTCACCGTCGACGCGGTGGATGCGAAGGGCCGGCATGTGCCGACCGCGAACCTCCCGGTCGGCTTCGCCATCGAGGGCGCGGTGATCATCGGGCTGGGCAATGGCGATCCCAACAGCCACGAGCCCGAAAAGGGCAATGCCCGATCGCTGTTCAACGGATTGGCGCAGGTGATCGTGCAAGCGGACGCGGCGCCGCGCGGGCGCATTACGCTGCGCGCGACGGCGCCCGGCCTGAAGCCGGCGACGCTGCGGATCGACCGGCTGGCGGCGACGCCGCGGGCGCAGGTGCCGGCGGCGGCGATGGTACGCACGATCGATTCGTGGCGTCGCTCGCCGCGGCTGAGCGCCAAGCCCGACGCCAGCCTGGCGCCGGCGGATGGCGACAACAACAGCTGGAGCTTCGTCCGCAGCGGGACCGCGACCGCG
Source organism: Sphingomonas melonis DAPP-PG 224 (assembly GCF_000379045.1). Classification (NCBI taxonomy): domain Bacteria; kingdom Pseudomonadati; phylum Pseudomonadota; class Alphaproteobacteria; order Sphingomonadales; family Sphingomonadaceae; genus Sphingomonas; species Sphingomonas melonis. Next base: position 3,566,706 of record NZ_KB900605.1, on the reverse strand, counting down.
CCCGAACCCCAGGGGGGCTGGCAGGTCTATCGCGCGCGCGTCACGCCGATCCGCGCGATTGCCGCCAAGGGTGGCCGTATCGCCTTTGCCGCGGTCGCCGGGCGGGCCGAGCTGTGGGTGGACGGCGTCCGGATCGCCGACAAGTCCGATGCCGCGACCGGACCAATTGCAGCCGCCCTGCCAGCTGGTGGCGGCGAGTGGACTATCGTGTTGATCGTGCAGGCGGATGCGCAGGCGCCGTCGGGAATTGTCGGGCCCGTTGCACTCTCCCGTTGATGTTACAGATTTACTTTGCGATTGGTATTCAATCGGTATGATCGCCCCGTCAGGGAGCGGTAGCGGACGGCGGCAACGGCCGGAGGGATGACGGGATGATCGACGTGCAGCTGAAGGCGCCGCTGGCAGGATGGGTGCTGCCGCTCGGTGGCATTCCCGATCCGGTGTTTGCCGAGGGCATGATGGGGCCGGGGCTGGGCATCGACCCCGTCGGCGACACGCTGCATGCCCCCTGCGACGCGACCGTACTGACCGTCCATGCCGCCGGCCATGCCGTGACGCTGGGGCTGGGCGAGGGCGTCGCGCTGCTGATGCATATCGGCATCGATACCGTCGCGATGGCCGGCAAGGGCTTCACGCCGCTGGTCGCGCCGGGCGATGCGGTGCGCAGCGGCGATCCGCTGATCCGCTTCGATCTCGACGCCGTGGTGCTCGGCGCCGCGTCCGCGGTCACGCCGGTGATCGTCGTCGAGGGTGCCGCGGTGTCGCTGGCCGATGCGGCGGACGAGGGGCTGGTCGCGGTCGGCGATCCGCTGGTCCGCATCGTCAGCGGTGCAGCCGACGCCGCCACTTCCGCCGCGTCGGGCGAGACGGTGCGCCACGAGACGATCGTGCGCCTGCCGCACGGGCTGCACGCGCGCCCGGCCGCGCGGATCGTCGCGGCGGTGCGCGAGAGTGGTGCTGACGTCCAGCTCATCGCCGCGGGCCAGACGGCTGCGGCGTCGAGCCCGATCGCCTTGCTATCGCTGGGCCTTGCGACGGGCAGCCCGGTGACGATCGTTGCGCGCGGTAGCGGTGCCGAGGCGGTGATCGCCGCGATCGAGGCGTTGTTGACGCATGAGGTGGAAGATGGCGCGGCGGCGGCCCCCGCCGCCCGGCCGGTGGTGCGCGCCACCCCGGCGACGCTGCCGCCGGGCGTGCTGGGCGGTGTGTCGGCGGCGCCGGGTCTCGCGATCGGCCCCGCCTTCTGGTTGCGCGCCGAACTGCCCGACGTGCCCAGCGCCGGCGAGGGCGTCGTCGTCGAGCGCGAGCGGCTCGCTGCCGCCATCGCGAGCGTCGATGGGGCGCTGGATGCAGAGGCGGCCCGTCCCGGTCATCTCGGCGGCGTGCTGCAGGCGCATCGCGCGATCCTAGCGGATCCGGATCTGCGCGCGCGGGCCGATGCGGCGGTGGCCAATGGCCTGTCGGCCGCCGCGGCGATGCTGAGCGCGGCGGAGACGCAGGGCGCGGCGCTGCGCGCCTCCGGCAACGCGCGCATCGCCGAGCGGGCGGACGACATTCGCGATGTGGCGCTGCGGGTGGTGCATGCGATCCTGGGCACGCAGCCGGCCTTGGCCAGCGTGCCCGCGGGGGCGATCGTGCTTGCCGACGAATTGCTGCCGTCGCAGCTCGGCGCCCTGTCGGCGGCGCAGGTGGCGGGCTTCGCTTTGGCAGGCGGCGGTCCGACGTCGCACGTCGCGATCCTTGCGGCGGGCATGGGCGTGCCGATGGTCGTGGCGCTCAGCACGGCGATCGACGCGATCGACGATGGCGCGGTGCTGATGCTCGACGCCGATGCCGCGATCCTGATCCCCAATCCGACCGAGGAATGCCTTGCCGCCGCGCGCGAGACGATCGCGCAGCGCGCCGCGGACGAAGCGGCGGCGCTCGCCGCGGGCGACCGCCCGGCGACGACTGCGGACGGACAGGCGATCCACGTCTATGCCAATCTCGGCAACCTTGCCGATGCAGAGGCCGCCGCGGCGCAGGGGGCGGAGGGCTGCGGCCTGTTGCGCACCGAATTCCTGTTCCTCGATCGGGCGACGCCGCCCGACGTCGCGGAACAGGCGGCGGATTATCGCGGCATCGTCGCGGCATTGCCCGACCGGCCCGTCGTGATCCGCCTGCTCGACGTCGGCGGCGACAAGCCGGCGCCCTATCTGGATCTCCCAACGGAAGAGAATCCCGCGCTCGGCCTGCGCGGCATCCGCGTCGCGCTCGCCCGGCCCGAGGTGCTCGATGCGCAGCTGCGCGCGATCCTGTCCGTCCCCGATGTCGCGCGGTGCCGCATCATGGTGCCGATGGTCGCGAGCGCCGACGAGATGATCGCGGTGCGCGCCGCGCTCGATGCCCTGCGCGACGAACTCGGTGTCGGTCCAGTGCAACTCGGCGCGATGGTCGAAACCCCCGCCGCCGCCGCGACCGCGGACCTGATTGCGGCGCACAGCGACTTCCTGTCGATCGGCAGCAACGATCTCACCCAATATGTTCTGGCGATGGACCGCGGCAATCCGGCGCTCGCCGCCGGGATCGACGGGCTGCACCCCGCCGTGCTGCGCCTGATCGAGATGACCTGCCGCGGCGCGGCGACGCGCGGCGTGCCGGTCAGCGTCTGCGGTGGCCTTGCCGCCGATCCGCTCGCCGCGCCCATCCTGATCGGCCTCGGCGTGCGCACTTTGTCGGTGCCGCCCGCGCGCGTGCCCGCGATCAAGGCGCTCGTCGCGCGGCTGACGCTGCCCGCGGTGCAGGACCTTGCCGCCGCCGCTCTCTCTGCCGCCAGTGCCGCCGAGGTCCGCGGCCTTGCCCGACGTTTCGCCGAGGAGGCCGCCCGATGAGCCAGTCCCGCTTTTCCGTGATGAGCTTCCTCCAGCCGCTCGGCCGTGCGCTGATGCTGCCGATCGCGGTGCTGCCCGTCGCGGGCCTGCTGCTGCGGTTGGGGCAGCCGGACCTACTGAACATCGCCTTCGTCAGCGCGGCCGGGGATGCGATCTTCGCGCACCTCGGCTTGCTCTTCGCGGTCGGCGTCGCCACCGGCTTCGCGCGCGATGGCAACGGCGCCGCGGTGATGGCGGGCATCGTCTGCTATCTGACCATCGGCAACACCGCGCAGGTATTTCTCGTGCCGCCCCCGGGCACAGTGCCGCCGGGCACCGCGGATGCCATCGCCGCGACGTTGGCGACGGCGTGGAAGGGCGCGGCGATCGACAAGCTGCAGGTGCCGATCGGCATCATCGCAGGCCTGGTCGGCGGCCTGTTCTACAACCGCTTCGCCACCGTGAAATTGCCAGAATATCTCGCCTTCTTCGGCGGGCGTCGCCTCGTCCCGATCCTTGCCGGGTTCGCCGGCCTGGCGATCGGCGCGCTGCTGGGGCCGAGCTATGCGGGGATCAACGCGGGTGTCGACGCGCTGAGCCGCGGCGTCGTCGCCGCGGGCGGGTTCGGCCTGTTCGCCTTCGGCCTGCTCAACCGGCTGTTGCTGGTGACGGGTCTGCACCACATCCTCAACAACGTCGCCTATTTCGTCGTCGGCGACTATCACGGCAAGACCGGCGACCTGACGCGCTTCTTCGCCGGCGATCCGACCGCGGGCGGTTTCATGAGCGGGTTCTTCCCGGTCATGATGTTCGGCCTGCCCGCCGCCTGCCTCGCCATGTACCACGCCGCCGCGCCCGATCGGCGCAAGGCGGTGGGCGGCATGCTGTTCAGCCTTGCGCTCACCTCGTTCCTGACCGGCGTGACCGAGCCGATCGAGTTCAGCTTCATGTTCCTCGCGCCCGTGCTGTACGCGATCCACGCGGTGCTGACCGGCCTGTCGGAAGCGATCATGAACGCGCTCGGCGTGCGCATGGGCTATGGCTTTTCGGCGGGCCTGTTCGACTATGTGCTGAACTACGGCAAGGCGACCAAGCCGCTGATGTTACTGCCCGTTGGCGCGGTTTATGCGCTGGTCTATTACACGCTGTTCCGCTGGGCGATCGTGCGGTTCGACCTCAAGACGCCGGGCCGGGAGCCGGTGGAGGCGGGGGCCGCACCCGCCGCCGCCGTCCCCGCGGATGCCAAGGCCGCGGCCTTCGTCGCGGCGCTCGGCGGGCGCGTAAACCTGCGCAGCATTGACGCCTGCGCCACCCGCCTGCGCCTGGGCGTGGCGGACGCCACCGCGATCGACGAAGCACGCCTGCGCAGCCTCGGCGCGCGCGGCGTGCTGCGTCCGTCCGGGACGTCGGTGCAGGTGATCGTCGGCGGCATCGCGGATGCGCTCGCGATGGACATGCGCGCGGCGCTGGATGCGGGGGACGCGGGCGAGGGCGCACCGACTGTCATTGCGGAGCCGACACCGGCCGCGGCGTCGGTGGACCTGTCGCCGATGCTGCAAGCGGCGCTGGGCGGCGGCGGCAATGTCGCCTCGGCCACCCGCCACGGCACCCGCCTGCGCATCGTCGTCACCGATCGGAACCGCGTCGATGCCGCGGCGCTGGCCGCCCAGGGCCGCGCGCTGACCTGGGCCGCGCCCGATACGCTGCACCTGCTGACCTGACACACCGCTTGCATCCCCGCGGCGGCCCGGCTAACCGGGCGCCTGCGCGGGTGTAGCTCAATGGTAGAGCAGCAGCTTCCCAAGCTGAATACGAGGGTTCGATTCCCTTCACCCGCTCCACATTCGCGCCGAACCCACAGAAATCCGCCATCGCGTGCGTCCGGCCGCGCCTGCGAGGCACCGGGCTGTAGCACCAAGCGGTGCACCAGCCGATGGACGTCCCCTCGCATCACAGGTTCGCGTCGGCACGCCGCCGGGAATCGAGTGTGGCAACGACCAGCTATTTGTGCCGACGCGGGGCGCGGTATCACTACCGCCGCAGGGTTTACCTCCGGAATCTGGTTAGCCGTCCTATAACCATCGCATTGGGGACCGCTGACCCTGCCGAGGCACGTCGCCTCGCCGCATGTTTGTCGGTCCGGTGGGAGACGACGAGCGTGATGATCCAGCAGATGGAGCGCGGCTACATGACCGCGAGCGAGGCGGTGGCGGTATTCCGACACGGCCTCAACGATGAGCTCGGCGTAGCGGCCGCGGCGCGATACGACGCGCAAGCCGGCGTGGATCACCGCACCAGCCGCATCTTTGCGGCCACGTATCGTATCGCCGCGCGTCTGGCCGCAGGTGCCGACGACCTTCCCGTCGCGCTGCTCGAAGAGCATACACCGGACTTCTCCGAGCAGGATCGGCGCGCCGTCATTCTGATGTTGAAGTCCTGCGCTCCCCACCGGGTGAGCGGCAAGATCGCGCACGACGTACTGAGGAACCTTGGCGCGCCGCTTAGCGACAGGGTCGTCGGTGACGCAGGCGTGCAGTTGCTGTTGGGCCGGGCCGAAGCACAGGCGCGCATGGCGCTGAGCGACCACCCGGAGGTGGTAGCCGGCGGTGATCCTGTGTCGGCGCTGCTGGACGACACGCTGGTCACCCGCATCCGCACGGCGGCGAGCCCGCCGGCGCGCGACGTGTCGGAAATCACGACACCGTTTCTCATGACCGACACCCGCCGTCTGACCGACGTCGTCGACGATACGATCGCCGATATCCAGGCGTCCGGCGACTGGAACGAGGATGTCGCGCAGCGCGGTCGTGTGATTCGCGGCTTCGCGTGGATCACCGGAAACAAGCGCCTGTGCGACTACGGTCCCGGGGATGCGCGGCTGTTCGCGGCGACGCTGCGGAAGCTGCCGACCGAATTCCGCTGGGGCACCTTCGAGAAGGGCAACATGAGCCGCCCCTTCGACGAGGTTATGGCGGAGGTGGAGAAGAAGGGCGGCACCAGGCGCGACGACCGCACGGTCAACCGCGATCTGACGACGCTCAGCCGCTTCGGTCGCGAGCTGATGAAGACGGCGTGGAAGCCGCGCTACGGCAAGGACCCGGTGGTCGACTTCGCTGGGTTCGCCAGTGCCACGCCGGTCGACAATCCCGACGATCCGGACCGCATGCCCTGGACCGACGCGCATTTGCGTGCTTTGTTCTCATCGACGATCTACACCGGCGGTGGCGGATGCGGGCGCCGGCTCAAGCCCGATCCCGATCCCGTGGTCTGGCACGATGCGGCCTATTGGGTGCCGTTGCTGCTATCCTACGGCATCCTTTCGCGCGAAGAAGCATGCGGGGTCGAGTGCGAGGACTTCGTGTTCGACGTGGAAACCCCGTTCGTGGCAATCGTGGAGAACATGACCAAGAGCAAGGACGGCACCCGCCCGTCCGGCCTGAAGCGTCCGTCGCGACGGCGCATGGTGCCGCTGCATCCCGAGCTTCTTCGCCTCAACCTGCGCGGCTACATCGAGGCGGTGGAGGCGGCGGGACACGTCGGAGCATTTCCCGAACTCTATCAGGAAGGCCTGACCAACGTCGGCGGCAAGCGCTTCTACGCGTCCGCAGGACGATATCAACTCGACCACGTGGACGGGGTTCTTCCTCTGCCCCGCACGTCGGATGGCAAGCGTGCCGACCTCCACTCGCTCCGGACAACGGGCGGCAGCGCACTGGAAGCGTCGGAGACGAAGCAGCTCGTCGTCGACGACATCATGGGGCACGCACGGGAGGGGACCGGCCCGCGCAAATACTCCAAGGCCTGGTTCATGAAGGGGGGCGCTGCCATCCTCGCCCGGCGACTCGAAGTCATGGTCGCGGCACTGACGGTCGTCACCGACCACCTGCAGCCCGCACCTGTCCGCCTGCTCGCGGTATCGGAGCGGTCGCGCACCGGCTCTGCCGTGGGTTGTGCGTCAAGGAAGAAGGCCTGATGCCAGTGCGCCTGGTCACTACGGTCGAAAAAGTTGAAAGGTTGTTTGGCGACAGACGGCCTCGCTCCTATACTACGCCCCGTGACCGATAATCCCGCCTTGTCCGACGAGGAGGCTGCCGCGATGGCGGCCATTGAAGGTATCTCGGTCTGGGAGATGATCGGCGAACTGCTCGCGGTGGCGGCACGCTCTGTCGAGTGGCAGATCCGGCGCCGTCTTGGCGGCCCGGGTGCGATCCGGCGCTTGGCGTCGGTGGTCGCCGCGTTCATCGCGGTTATCGTCGCGCTGGTGGTGCGGCAATGCGCCGTCTCCACGCGAAGCTTGGCGACCGTCACGGGATCGCGAACCCTGCGGCACCTTCGCCGCCCGCCGCAGGGCTGGGCCGCACCATAACCGCCTTCGTCGGCTAACCGCGCCCGGCCGCCGCATGGCGACCGCGCGCTGACGACGATGCGCGACCGGATACCATCCGCAACACCATGAACCTTCGACACCTGCGATATCGCAGGTGTCGAAGGTCTCGCAGGATGGCCCGGCTCGCGAGCAGCGAGTTCGGCAACATGAAGAAGAGCAGTGACTGGGTCCGGCAGCCGGGCCTCGACAAGAAGCTCGACCATCTGGTCGAGGAGCGCGGGTGCACGCCCGCGGAACTGATCCCCTACGATGCCGCGAAGGCGCTCGACATCGAGCCCAGCGGCGAGTTCTACAGGAAGGTGCGCGACTGGAAGCAGCGGCGTGCCGCTGAGAGCGACGCGCCGGTCATGGAGGTGCCGCCGCACGTCCAGGCGGAGTTCCGGGAGACGGTGGATCGTTTCGCGGCCGAAGCCATGAGCAGCTTCCTGCGCGCGGTGCGCGGCGTCGGCGGCGATCTCGATCGCGTAGCGACGCTCCGCATCACCGACGCCGAGCGCCGCGCCGATGAGGCGCAGGCCGAGGTCAACGGCCTGCTCGACCACTGGACGGCCGCGGAAGCGCAGCGCGACGCGGCGCTGGCCAGGATCGCGGAACTCGAGCAGGCGCTGGCCGACGCGCGGCGCCGCGAGGAAGTCGCCACCGTGCGGCTGGAGGAGCGGGATGCGCTGCTCAGGGCGCTGAGGCCGGGGACGTCGGACAACGGTTCGGCGGCGATCATGCCGTCTGTGCCACATGCGGACCGTGCGTCCGTTGGCGACGACGACAACCGTCAGGTCGGCGATGTCGCTATCGACGCCAGCAGCGCGTCGGCAGGCCAGTCGGTCGCCGATGTCGACGCCGATGGTCCGGAGCAGCCGCCGGTCATCTACACCGATCACCCTGAAGGAGGTCAGGTGGAGATGCCGCTCGTCACGAACGACGACGCCGGTCAGGCGGACGTCGGCGGTGACAGCCGCGGCTGATCCGCAGAACCCGCCCCGTCGTCGCTATGGCGGCGGGGCGGTTTTCCGCTGCCCTTCTTCCCCTTCGGCTTTCCCGCGGACGGGAAAGCCACGGCCCGCAGCGTTTCAGCGCAGGGCCGTTTCGGGGGTTCAGGGGTGCTCCCCTGACATGCCTTTTTTCGAGCATCGAAAAAAGAAGAGCATGTTCTTCTTTTTCTGCCGCGCGTGGGTGCGGCCCTCCGAGGAACCATGAAAAACGAAGTGGCCGGCGTCGCCGGTGCCGCCCGGATCAAAAACGTTGACCGCGCCGGATTGGCCCGGGCCGAGAAACACGGCAAGCGTCTCGACCAGACGGGGCAGTCCCGCGCCGTGAACGACGAGCCCCCCATTACCACGACCGGGCTGAATCTGCGGGCGCTGTTCGACCGACACATCGAGGGGGCGTTCGTCCCCAAGGCGAAGTCGTCGGCGATGCACCTGCTGATCCAGTTTCCGGTCGATCTGGTGGATGGTGGCGATGCCGATTACATGCTGCATCATGCGCGCGCCTTCGCGGAGCGCGTCTTCGGCGACGAGGCCATCTTCGCGGATCGTGTCGATCGGGACGAGACCAGCCAGCGCGTCGTGGATCTGTTCCTGGCGCCCCGCTACATGAAGACGACGAAGCGCGAGTCGAAGCCGGCCGTATCGACGACCCATCACCTCAAGCTGCTGGCGGCGAAGCATGGCGAGAAGCCCCTGCCGTTCGGATACGGCCGCGCCCTCCAGACCGCCTTGTTCGAGTACATGCGCGACGAGATGAAGCTGGACGGCGTCGAGCGAGGTAAGGCCAAGGTGGTGGCCGGACAAGACTGGAAGTCGGCGGAGCAGCAGCGCGCCGAGGAATTGGCCAGCCTGACCACACGCGCGAAGGCGGGCATCGACCAGGCCGAACGGGACAAGGCCGCGGTCTACGCCGACCGCGTTGAGATGGAACGCCAGCAGCGGGATCGCGAAGCGGCCTTCCTAGCCGAGCAGTTGAAAGCTGCCCGCCAGCATGACGACCGTGACCGGGCGCTGGCCGAGCGCGAACGGCAGGCCGACAGGCGGGATGAGGACAATAAGGCGCGTGATACTGTAGCGGAGGAACGCGAACGGGCGATCGCCGCGCGTGAGGCCAACGTGGCGATGGCGGTCGCGCGGGCCGAGATCGCCTGGCGCGAGGCCGAACACGCGCGTATCGCCCTGGATGCCGCACGGCAGACCGCACAGCGCAACGTCGAGGACAGCGCCAGGAACCGCGCGGCGGCGAGGAAGGAACTCGCGGCCGCCGAAGTCGACCGCGTCCGCGCCGCTGCCGAACGCGACGCGAACACGACCGAGCGGAATCGCATCGAGGCCCAGCGCAAGTTGAACGAAGTCCAGCTGGCGCTGCTGGCGCGCGGTGCGGATGACGCCGCCGGCCTCGAACTTCGTCCTTTAGGAGACCGCTTTTCGATGCGGAAGGCGAAGATGCGACCGCACGAGCAGATCGCCTATGAGGCGGGCTGGTCCGCGCCGTTGATGAAGCTCGCCCGCCGGCTGGCGGATGCAATGGAGCAGCTGCGTCACCACGCCAGACGATTGCTGAAGCGCGAGCAGGAGCTGAACGACCGCGATGCCGCGTTGACAGCACGGGAGCAGGATGACGATCGCGACCGTCGCGCACGCGCATCCGAACATGCTGCCGCGCTCGCTGACCTCGACCGGCGCGCGCGCGCGCTCGCCATTCGCGAAGAAGCCGCCGCCGTCCGTGCAGCGGAAGCCGACAGCCGGATCGCGTACGCGGAAGCCAAGGAAGCCGAAGCCAGCAGGGAGATCGTCCGGCACAACCGGTGGTCGCTCGCGGTGGACGCAGTCATCGATCATCCCGACTGGATCGACGTGACCGGCAACACGATCCGCCTCGACCGCAACGCCGCCGCCACTATCGATCCGAAGCTGGTCGCCAACCTGCAGGAGACGCCGCCGAACTGGGCGATAAACGTGATCCTCGCGCGGCTGGATGTTGCCGATCGGCACAGCCTCGCCGAAGAGCACGAATCCGACGCCGCCCGCTCAAGGCAGCAGCTGGCGGAACTAATCTCGCGTGCCGGCCACGTCCTGACGTCCGATCAGCAGAAGGTGGTAGCCGAAGTTCAGGCGGCGGTGAACCGGTCGACTGCTGCGGCGCAGGCGTGGAATGCTGCGAGGGATGCCGGACGATGAGGATCGCCCGCTTTCCCGATTGGGGTCAGGAACGGCTGAGTCTGGTGAAACCTAGGACGACCGATTGAAGCCGCTCGGGAGAAGGTAGCCCCCGTCCGGGCACAATGAGGCGCGTGCGGCAGCCCAAACAAGTCAAGAAGGTATGCAATCGGTGGCGCCGAACCCACAAGATCAGCCTCGGGCCTGGAGCGGCTTGCGCGCCAATGGTTTCCCCGTCAGGCTGGATGGATGAGGAACCGCTTCGCATGGTATCTCGACGCGGACGCCGTCGATCCCAGCTCATTCTGGGACGCCGCCGTCGTGTCGGTGGACGCCAACGTCCTGCTCGACCTGTATCGCTACCACGCCGACACCCGTGATCGCATCTTAGAGGCAATCTCATCCTTCGGCGAGCGCGTCTGGCTTTCCGACCAGGCCGCGACCGAGTTCTTCCGGAACAGGAAGGGCGTGATCGTCTCTTCGAATACGACGTTCGGCGATGCTAGTGCCGCTGTCGACAAGCTGTCCAAGGCGTTAATCGAGGCGAGAGACAAGCTGCGGGGCCAGCGTCTAGTCCCGCGCTCGCTGGCTGACGGGCTGGACGCAGCGGTCTCGACGGCCGTCAATGAAGCGCGAAGAGAGATCGACGCGGCGCGAGCCGCCCACCCCGATTATCTCCGCGAGGACCCGCTATTAGAGAGGCTGCTGGCCATTTTCGACGAACGGGTCGGCGCCGCTTACGACGCCACTCGCCTGGCTGCGACGATCAAGACCGCCGAAAGTCGGTTCAAGGCCAAAGTGCCGCCCGGGTACATGGACGAGGACACTAAAGAGGGCGACCGACGATACGGCGATTACGTCCTTTGGTCGCAACTTATGGATCAGGCCAAGGCGGCTTCCACACCAGTTATCTTCGTGACTTCGGAGAAAAAGGAGGATTGGTGGGAGCAGAAGGGCCACCTCACGCTTGGGCCCAGACTCGAACTGCTCGAGGAATTCTCCCGCGAAACCGGGCAGCGGATCCACGTGTATAGGACCGAACGCTTCCTCGAACTCCACGCCGCCCGGGCGGGCAGTAAGTTGAACGAGCACGTTGTCGAGGAAATCAGAGAGGTCGACGCCAGACGCGGGCGCCTCCAGGCGCCCGCCGTTTCGCTTATTGAGCAGGTCGCGCTTGTAGCGCGCTCCGACGAGAACCGGGGAACTCTGGAGATCGAACTGCTTCGCGAGGTCAGAATGGCGACGGCGAGCGGGCGTCTCGAGCCGCGCATGGCGGGGGTGCCAGATGTGGCCGCAACCGTGACATCGGCGCCGTCTGGCTGCCCTCGCCTTGACGTCCGAGGGGCGACCGGCACGCTGTTCGACTTCAACGTGCACTTGAAGCCACTCGAGCGCGAGGCCCTCCTGCCGGTCGGCCGATACCTTATAGAATACGGATGCACACATTGGATGGCTGACGAGGCGGAGACGGGTTAAGAAATGTCGTTCCCGCACTGCGAACGACTAGCGTCGCGGTATGCACCTCAGAAGCGGCTATAAATGATGGAGGATAAGAAATCTCTGGCACCCATTCCGGCCATTCCCAGAAGGGAACCTGTGGCGGGAATTCGACCGTGATGACGGTAGCCTGTGGGCCTCGCTTCCCCTAAATCTGTTCCCGATCCGCGTTTTACGAAGCGGCCAATTTGAACAGTAAATTGGGAAAGCCACAGCGGCACCTAAGCTGTCGGCGAATACACCGGCGCAGATGCTACAGGTGCATTCGCCAAGGTCCGTCAGGCAGCATCCTGCTCCAGCCAAGGCGCTAAGACGATGGCGTCATTGACGGCTTTCCCGACCTGTGCGGCGAACCGCTCGTTGCGCCGCGCCTGCAGCGCGGCGACATAGGCGCGGTCCGGCATCAGCTCGATGACTCGGCGGAGGATACGGTCCTCGACCACGCCGCCGTCGGCCCGACCATCGAGAAGCTGCCGCCAGCGGGCAAGCAGCATTACCTCCGAGACGCAGTCGCCCTCGCACGCCTCCCTGACCATCTGCCACTCGCCGGCCTCGATCAGGCTGGCGATCGCCGCCGGCTTCGCTGTCCATTTGCCAGGCAGGTCCATCGCCGCCAGCATCTCCGTCTGATGGATCGGCTTCATCGCGAACCCGCCGGTGAAGACCCGCAGCAGATCCAGGTGACGCGCTGCGCTCTTGCCGCCGAACGCCAACCACCCCCATCCGGCCGGCAGCGTGAGGCCATAGCGGGCGCAGCCGGCGATCAGGAGCGGCACATCGTGCATGGCGCCGCCCCAGCTGCACAGTTCGGCGTCCGCCGGCGTGTTGGCCAATTCCTTGAGGACGCCGGCGAGCACGCCCCGCTCGTCTTGATCCGGCGCCGAGTAGGTGACGAACCGGCTGACGTCGATACCGCCATCGACATGCTCGCGCGCGATCAGCATGGACGCGGTCGTGATCGTCTGGAAGCACCACCGGGGCGTCTTCAGCGGGTCCTCGCCGCGGGTGTAGCCGGGCCGGCTGGCGCGGTCGCTGTCGTCCGGCACCCACCGCTCCATCTGCTGATACCGGCGATGGGCGGTGCGGTCGAGAACGGCCGATTCGAGGTCGAGGACGACGTAGGTGCGCGGGCCGCGCGGGACGGAGGGAAGTTCGAGCTTCATAACGATTTCCAGCGTTGAGGAAGGTGGTGGCGCCGGGCGCGGGATGCGCCCAGCGCGGGAGGGTCAGCCGAAGCGGACGATCGTCTCGACCGGGGTTTTCGGCTCGATCCAGTCGCTGCCGAACGGCACGAAGCGGTTGTCGGCGAGCAGTTCATCGCCCATCGTCGCGGCGGTGGCGCGGATTCGCTTCATCGCCAGCTTGCGGCCGGTGCCGATGTTCTTCGGCTTGCCGGGGACGCGGACCAGCGTGCCGCGATGATCGATAGCGAAGTGCTCGTCGGCCCGGGTGCTGACGAAGACGATGGGCGCGTCGTCGTTAGCGGCGAAGGGCACGACGTGGTCGATGATGTCCACGGCCAGCATCTCGCGGTAGACGATGGTGAAGCCCAGCGGGGTGCTCGCCGTCAGGCTCGCCCAGCCGGTGTAGACGGCGTCCTTGCGCAGCGTCTGGGCGAGGCGCGCCATCTCCGAACCCACTTCGATGTCCATCTTGCGACCGGAGCAGAAGGCGATCGCGTCGTTGCACGGCTTGAAGCCCGGCCAGCCGAGTTCGCGGCGGACCGCGAGCATGAAGTTCTGGTGGCGGATACCGATGGTGTTCTGCTGCATGCTGTCGTTCCCTTATGTGACGGCCATCATGGCCGGAGCATTTTTCCCCAACCTTGGGTGCTCATGACTGTCGTTCTGGAAGGAGGCGGCGCGCCGCAGTGCGCCGCCTGTCCGGCCCGCGCGTCAGCGGTGCCGCTCGTGCCACGTGACTGGCCGGGTGCGGGGCGCGGGGCCGTGCGGCGTCACCTCGCGCTGGAGCCACAGCGCCTCGGACTCGTACTCGTCCGCTGAGATCTCGCACCACCAGACGCGACCTCGCGGATCCCACCGGTAACCGCGGGCCTTCAGCAAACCGCGCCGGTCGAACGGCGCGTTCGTTGCCTCGATCCGCAGCGATGGCATCGCGGCGTTCTCCAGCAGCTGACCCAGCACTGTGCGGCCATCGTCGAGCCGGTGCGCGAGCAAGTGCAGCAAGCTGATCACGTCGGACATCGCGCGGTGCGCGTCGTTGAAGCGACCGATCTGCATCAGCAGGTGCCCCAACTTGCGACCATCGAAGCCGGTCGACAGCCAGTCGAAGTCGTTCATCGAACAGGCCCAGCTAGCGCCGGCGAGACCGGGCATCAGGTTCTCGATGAAGGCGATGTCGAATACCGCCGAATGCGCGATCCGCACATCGGCGCCGGCGAGCAGCCGTTCCAGCCGGTCAAGGTCGATGGTCCGACCCCGCACGTCGTCGTCGGTGATCCCGGTCAACCGGCTGATAACGGCCGGGATCGGCATCCCCGGATCGCGCAGCGCCTGTCTGACGCGGTCGATGCGGACAATTTGCCCTAGTTCGTCGGCCTCGACGATTACGACGGCGATGTCGATGATTTCGTCGAGCTGCGGATCCGTTCCGGTGCATTCGGTATCCACGATCGCGATGCGGCGGGTCGCGCCCACCGGATCGGCGGCAAGGGGGAAGGACTCCGGCGTGCTGACGCGGCGCAGGATGCGGATGTCCGGATCGTCGTTAGGGCCGGACAACATGGCGCTGGCGGCCAGATGGCGGATCTCGTGCATGGCTTTGGTCTCCTAGAAGACCGAGCGGCAGCGAGGATTTTCCCCTCTGCTTCTTCGGTCACGGAGACGGGCAGCGGCCCGGACTTTTCCCAGCACGCCTGAAAGGCTGCTTGTTAAGGCGACGAGAAGCGACGACACGGAACCAGATATCGCCACTTGACAGGCGTTACAAAACAGCCTCTCATCTGAGTGAGAAAAATGTAACAGGGGCCGATCATGGAATGCGCGATCTGGTTTGATCCGAACGACGTCGAACGTCGCCTGAAGACGCTCGGCCTCACGTTTGAGGAATGCGTGCGCGTCGTGAACGCCATGGTGGCGGCGTTCAACGGCTGCACCGACAATGATCCACCCACGGCCGCCGGTTGGGATGCCTGGCGTTTCGGCACCCGCACCTTCCGCGATGTGAAGCGTTCGCATGGCTGGGAGAAGGACGACCAGGACAACCTTTCGACGATCGTTCACCCAGATCGCGCCTTCCGTATCGCGGTGGTAAATACCAACGAGGCGACCGGCGTGCGCGAGGCTCAGCCGAAGAACAAGTCGGCAAAGGGCAGCGGCTCCGAACGCGCCGTGCGACTGAACCGGGAGCCGCCGCTGCCCATCCCCGAGTTTCTGAAGGAATATGAGGAAGCGCTTGCCGCCGCCGCCCGGTCGGATGCGCCGATTTGGTATCTGTGCGCCTATATTAGCAACGACGCAGTCCGCGCCGAGCTGTCCTTCCCGATGACCGTTGAGGGCGGCTACCTGTGCAACTGGCGCGAACGGATCATCCTAATCGATCAGAACGGCCCGGTCTGCGACGTTCGCGGGCGTGATGACGACGATTACGGCCCCGACTTCGACATCCCGGTCCGTCGTAAGAGGTAAGCCATGTTCAATCCCGCGAGGCTGAGCCTCGCGCGGCATCGCGCCGGGCTGAGCAAGAGCCAGCTGGCGGAGGCCGCGCGCGTGAGTCGGCCTGCCCTTCATCGCTATGAAACCGGTGAGACCGAGCCGGCGACCGACATAACCGATCGGATCGCCGATGTGCTCGGCTATCCATCCACCTTTTTCTATGGCGAGACGGTTGATCAACCGCCGCGTGAGGCCGCGAGCTTCAGGTCGATGTCCCATATGCTGGCCGGCGACCGTGATGCCGCGCTCGCGGCGGGATCTCTCGCCTTCATGCTGAGCGACTGGGTGGAAACGCTGTTCGATCTTCCCGCGATCGACCTGCATGACCTCAGCGATGAACGCTCGCCCGATCATGCCGCCCGTGCGCTTCGCGAGCTCTGGGGGCTCGGCGAGAAGCCGATCCGCAACATGGTTCACCTGCTCGAAGCGAAAGGTGTACGGGTGTTCTCGCTTGTCGAGGAAACGCGGTCGGTTGACGCCTTCTCGGTTTGGCGGTCGAACAAGCCCTACATCTTTCTCAATACCGTCAAGACTGCCGAGCACAGCCGCTTCGATGCCGCGCACGAACTCGGCCATTTGGTTCTGCACAAGCACGGCGGACCCGGTGGACGCGCGGCTGAGGATGAGGCGAACCGATTCGCATCGTCGTTCCTGATGCCGTCGGCTGACGTGCGCGCGCGCATCCCCATTGCGCGGGGGCTGAACCACATCATCGCCGAGAAGGCGCGGTGGAAGGTGTCTGTTGCCGCACTGAACTACCGCCTGCGCCAGCTCGGCATCACATCCGAATGGGAAAACCGGCAGCTGTGCATTCAGATCGCCCGCAACGGCTATCGAACGACCGAGCCGCAAGGCATCGAGCGCGAGATGTCCGTGGTATGGGAGAAGGTCTTCGGCGGCCTCCGTAACGATCGGATCACGAAGCACGATATCTCCGCGGCGCTGCACATCCCGGTCACCGAGATTGATAAGCTCGTCTTCGGCTTGACGCGGATGATGAGCATCGAGGGTGGACGTCAGGGGGCTGCCGGCAGCGCCCGCGGCAAGTTGTCGCTGGTGTCCGACTGATGAGATTTGGGGGTTAGGTGCCGATACTGGATTGGATGACGCGCGGAGACGACGTCCGCGCGGCGGCGGGGGTGCCGTATCGGCTGCTGGAGGTGGTGCCCGCGCTGGACGGCGGCGATGGCGACGCCGCTAATATGCTCATCCGGGGCGACAATCTCGACGCGCTCAAGGCGCTGCTGCCCTATTACAAGGGTGCCGTGAAGTGCATCTACATCGACCCGCCCTACAACACGCGGTCGGCGTTCGAGCATTACGACGACAATCTCGAGCACAGCCAGTGGCTGGCGATGATCTATCCGCGCCTCGTCCTGCTGCGCGAGTTGCTGGCGGAGGACGGCAGCATCTGGGTGTCCATCGACGATAATGAGGGACATTACCTCAAGATCGTGATGGATGAGGTGTTTGGGCGCGGTAATTTCATCGTGGATGTTGCTTGGCAGAAGCGAGATGGGCCGCCGAATGATCGAACTATAGCCTCGATCCACGAGCATATTCTGGTGTGGGGCAAGAGCCGGAGACCCGGAGAGAACCGGTCCCGCGCCGAAGAACTGTTCAATCTTATGCCTCGATCGGACAAGGCCAACTCCCAATATCGTGAATACCCAGACCCCGAAGGCATCGATCCGCGTGGTCCGTTCCGCAAGATCGACACAACAGCCAACGGAAAGGGCGGGCGTTCGGTTCAGAGCCTCATTTACCCGATCACCAACCCGTTTACGGGCGAAGAGGTATACCCGCGGGAGGGCACGTGTTGGCGCCACAACTGCGAGGAAATGGCTCGCCTACAGGCTGAAAAGCGGTTGTTCTGGGGTGCCAAAGGCGATGCCCGGACACCGATGCGGAAGCTGTTCTTGTCAGAAGCGAAGAACGGCATGACGACCTCATCTGTCTGGGCGGACTTAGCCTTCAACCAACATGCAAGCCGGCAGATCGAGTTGATCTTCGGTAACAAGGCGTCGTTCGAGACGCCGAAGCCCGAAGAGCTGCTGAACCGCATCCTCCACATCGCCAGCAACCCGGGCGACCTCGTGCTCGACAGCTTTCTCGGCTCCGGCACGACGGCGGCGGTGGCGCACAAGATGGGGCGACGGTGGATCGGCATTGAGATGGGCGACCATGCCGAGACGCATTGCAAGCCGCGGCTCGACAAGGTGATCGCGGGCGAACAGGGCGGCGTCAGCGAAGCGGTCGGCTGGACCGGCGGCGGTGGCTATCGCTTCTATCGCCTCGGCGCGCCGGTATTCGAGGCCGATGGGCACATCGCGGACGGCATCCGCTTCGCGACCCTCGCCGCGCATATCTGGTTCAGCGAGACCGGCGCACCCTTCACCGGCGCTGCCGATACGCCGGTGCTGGGTGTGCATAACGATGTCGCCTATGCGTTGCTCTACAACGGCATCCTCGGCGACCGCTCCGTCAGCGGTGGAAACGTGCTGACCGCGGCGCTGCTCGCACGGCTACGGCAGACAAGCGGCTGGGACGGGCCGATGACCGTGTATGGCGAATTGTCGAAGCTGGGCGCGGCGCGGCTGGCGGAGGCGGGCGTCACCTTCAAGCAGACCCCCTATGACGTGAAGGCGCGCTGATGGAGCTCAAGGACTATCAGCGCCGCGCGCTCGATGCGCTCCGCACCTTCCTCGACCAGGCGGCGATCCGCGACCATGCCGCTGCCTATGCCGCCGCAGGCGCGGTCGGCGAGCCGGGGGCGTATGGAGCGACCTACCGCCCGCTCGCGGGGTTGCCGGGTGTGCCCTATTGCTGCCTGCGCCTGCCGACCGGCGGCGGCAAGACACTGCTCGCCGCCTACCCCATCGGCATCGCGCGCGACACCTATCTCGCGCGCCGCTATCCGGTTGTGCTGTGGCTGGTCACGTCGAGCGCGATCGCCGACCAGACGCTCGGCGCGCTCAAGAAGATCGGCCACCCCTATCGTCAGGCGCTGGAGGCGCAGTTCGGCGGCGCCGTGCGCGTGCTCGGCATCGACGAGCGGCGGCAACTTCGACCGCAGGACATGGCCGATGCCGCCACGGTGATCGTCGCCACCGTCCAGTCCTTCCGCGTCAACAACGTCGCCGACCGCAACGTCTATCGCGACGACGAGGAGCTGGAGCCGCACTTCGCGGCGCTGGCCCCCGGCATCGACCTCGCCCGGCACGAGGACGGCCCCCGCCGCGGCAAGCCGATCGCTAGCTTCGCGAATCTGCTGAAGCTGCACCGACCACTGGTGATCGTGGACGAGGCGCACAATTTCACGTCGACGCTGTCCGGGGAGACATTCGGCCGGCTCGCGCCCGCGGCCGTGGTGGAGTTTACCGCGACGCCAGTGCGCTCCAACGTAATCGTCTCGGCCACCGCCGCCGAGCTGAAGGCGGCGGACATGATCAAGCTGCCGATCCACCTGTCGCAGCATGGCAGCTGGCAAGCGGCGATCGCCCATGCGGTCGACAACCGCGCCTGGCTGGAGGGAATCGCCGCGAAGGATGGAGGCGGCATCCGCCCGATCGCGCTGTATCAGGCACAGCCGGCGCGCGAAGGCGCCGAGGCGACGGTCGATGTGGTGAAGCGCCACCTGATCGAAGATTGCCGCATTCCCGAAGACCGGATCGCGGTGGCGACGGGCAACCAGCGCGAACTCGACGGCATCGACCTGTTCGATCCCGCCTGCATCATCGAGCACGTCATCACCGTCGACGCGCTGAAGGAAGGCTGGGACTGCTCCTTCGCCTATGTCTTCTGCTCGCTCGCCAGCATCAGGAGCGGCGGCGCGGTGGAGCAGCTGCTGGGGCGCGTGCTGCGGATGCCATCCGCGACCCGGCGCTCGTCTGAAGAGCTGAACCGCGCCTATGCCCACGTGTCCGAACGCAACTTTTTCGAAGCCGCCGAAGGGCTGAAGGACCGTCTGACCCAGATGGGCTTCGACGAGCGCACAGCGCTGGAGGCGATCGTCGAGCAGCCCGAGACGTTCGAATGGAGCGAGGACCAGCCGCTGTTCACCCGGCCCGAGCTGCCGTTGCTGCGGGTGCAGGAGCGTCCGGATCAGAGCAGCTGGACGCCGGAGATTGTGGCCGCAACGCGTATCGCTGATGATGGTGCCGGCGGCGTCGCGATCACGTTCGACACGGCTGCCCCAGACACGGTGCTGCGGGAGGTGGCGGCGGCGGTCACAACAGAAACGACGTCGCCGGTGGCGGCGATGGAGGCGTTCCTCGTCCAGCGCGCGTCGTCGCTTTCGCCGGCGGAACAAGGCGAGGTGCTGACGCTTCCGCGCCTCGCGATCGAGCGCGATGGCCAGCTCGAGATCGTCTTCCCCGAGACGCTGGTGGATGTCGGCGGCTGGGATCTGCGCCAGGTCGACACGAGCCTGCCCGGCTTTGCGCTGACGGATCGGCCGGACACGTTCGAGATGGACGTGGACGGCGACCAGGTCGTTTACTCCCGGATCGACGCGGCCGCCGAGCTGGCGCTGGACGACGCGACCGACTGGGACGTGGCGGCGCTGTCCCGCTGGCTCGACCGCACGACACGCCAGCGCGACGTCGCCCAGCCCATCTTCCTCGAGTATTGCCGCCGCGTGGTGGAAGGCGTTGCCGATCGCATCCCGCTGGCTCAGCTCGTCCGCGGAAAGTATGCGTTGCGCCGTGCGATCATCGCGCGAGTGGCGCAGCTCCGCCATGAGGCCGGCGCACGCGGCGTCCAGCTCCTGCTCGGCGACATCGCCCCGGTGCTAGCTCTGGGCGACAACGCCTTCAGCTTCAGCAAGGCCGGTTACGACCCGCGCACGCCCTACGCCGGGCCATGGCGGCCGCGGAAGCACCTGTTCTCGCAGGTTGGCGACCTGAAGCACGGCGGCGAGGAATGGATGGCGGCGGTGGCCATCGACGATCACCCGGCGGTTCACCGCTGGGTCCGCAACGTGGATCGCACTGCCTGGTCCTATGCCCTGCCGACCGCGACCGACCAGTTCTATCCCGACTTCGTCGCCGAGCTGGCCGACGGCCGCAAGCTCATCGTCGAATACAAGGGCGCAGACCGAACCGACAACGCCGACAGTCGCGAGAAGAAGAACATCGGCGCGCGGCTGCAGGAGGTGAGTGGCGGCGGCGTCGTCTTCCTTTGGGCCGAGAAAGATCGTGGCGGTGGTGTCACCCAGCAACTGGACGCGGCGATCGGTTAAGCGGACGGAGGCGCCTGATGCACACCTGCCCACCACCCAGCGACGCCCTTGCGGATTGGCTAAACGCGAACGGCACAGTCGTCGGTGGAAACTACGGCCATCTCCTGCTGGAACAGCGCGACGACGTCGAGCGCCAGGCCCTGCTGGACGCGCTGCGGCCCTACTTCGAATCCGCGCATCTCGACGCCCGGGAACATTTCCACGCGCAGGTGGGCATCGACCTGCATCCTGACGGCGGCGCCGCGGCCGGTCCCCGCTATCCGAACAGCCTGCCCACCACGGCGGTGCGCGGCCTGTTCGGCGAGGTGATGGCGGGGCTCGTGACCGAGGCCTACCGGGCAGACTTCGTGGGCGGTCACCATTGGCGCGTGCCCATCTTCCTCTTCCGGTTCCACGACGACGTCGAGAAGTATCTCTGGACGCTGCGCGACGATCCCGCCCGCACCCGCGAGATCTACGGGCGTCACGG
This sequence comes from Sphingomonas melonis DAPP-PG 224, assembly GCF_000379045.1. NCBI lineage: Bacteria > Pseudomonadati > Pseudomonadota > Alphaproteobacteria > Sphingomonadales > Sphingomonadaceae > Sphingomonas > Sphingomonas melonis. Next base: position 3,545,442 of record NZ_KB900605.1, on the reverse strand, counting down.
CACGGACTTCATCGGCATCGCCCTCAGCGACGATGGCGAGGTCGCCCGCGTCATCGCCGGCGAGGCGAAGTGGCGCCAGACGCTGAACAACTCCACCATCGCGTCCCTGCTCCACGGCCCGCGGGTAGAGGACGAGGAGACCGGCGAGATGGTCCGCAGCGGTCGTGGCATCTGGTTCGAGGTCAACCGCGACACCGGCATCCCCCACGGCCTGCGCCAGCTGCAGAGACTGCTCGAGCACCGCGACCCGGATGGCCACGCCAACGCCATCTTCTCGATCGATCGCGCGGTGCTGGCGAACGCAGCGATAGACCGGACTAACCTGGTCGTGATCGTCGGCAACGGCGCCCGCCGCCGCGATGCGGGCGAGTGCGCGATCGATTGGGAGGAACGCCCGCAGGAATACAGGTCCCGCCACGATCTGCAGGTCGTGGAGGTGATTCTTGAGAACGGTGCCGACCTCGTGGACGCGCTCTACGCCTCGCTCTGGGATCAAGGTTGATGCCCGACCGCGACGAGGACCGGCTCGCAGCCGCCGAGGCCGTAAGACAGGCGCTGGCGATCGAAAACGAGTTGTCGAGGTCGCAGGCCAAGGCTTACGTCCGCTCCCTTCAAATGACGTGGCAGGTGCCCGCCATCCAGTGGGGAGCGCAGGAGACCACGCGGCAGCTCGCCGACGCGCGCCGGCTGCTCCATGCCGCGCACATCTTCCGCACAATCGAGGGACCGGACTCGGCGCGCGCCGTCGACTGCTGCCGGCGCGTCGGTGAGATCCTCGAGTGGCTGTCCAGAGCCGACGACCCAATCCGCTCCGAGGTGCCGATTGAGCTGCTGTCGGCCGCCGCCTACCAGCTCGGCAACCTGCCCGCGATGGCCGCGGGCCTACTCGCGCAGGTCGACATGGATCACGACGGCGTGAAGCTCTACGCCGCCTTCCTCCGCGCGGACTTCGACGACGTGCTGCACCGGGCCGGTCGCTTCTGGAAGGGGAACTCGGAACACACGCTCCCCAGGCGGGCGGCCCCGGACGCCGCGGAAGAGCCCAATGGAGTGGTCAAGACCTTCTCCGTCGAGCTGGTGCGCACGCTCGGACTGATCGCCGACAGCGTTCGTCGAGGAGAGGACGCTCGGCTGGGTGTCGGGATGGCCAAACTGCACTCGCTCGACGCCCTGGCCGCCCGCACCTTGAGCGACGACGCGACGCTGATGATCAGCCTCATCAGGCAGGTCGCGGATGGCTATGCCGCCGCGTCGATCTTCAAGCCGCTGCGCGCGCTCGCGGAACTGAGGCCCGAGCGCACGTCCATGCTGGAAACCTTCGCGCGGGACCAGTTCGCCCGCGGGCGCGGCATCCTCTGGACGTCCCAGCGGCACGGGATCGACCGCCTGTTGCGGGAGACCTCGTTCGCGCTCTGCACGCCGACCGGTTCCGGCAAGACGCTCGTCGCGAACCTAGCGATCATCAAGGAGCTGCTGCTCCGCGAGCCGGCGAACCTGCTGGGCCCACTCGCCCTCTATATCGTGCCGTCCCGCGCGCTCGCCGGCGAGGTCGAGGCGAAGCTCTCCGCCGAGCTACGCGGACATGCGATCGTCACGGGGCTCTATGGCGGCTCTGACTGGGGGATCACCGACTACTGGCTCACCAGCGAGCAGCCTGTGGTCCTGATCGTGACCGTCGAGAAGGCGGACGCGCTTTTGCGATACCTGGGGCCGCTCGTCACAGGGCGCATGGCGCTGCTCATCGTGGACGAGGCGCACCAGGTCGTTCCCGAAGCTGGCGAGTCGACCAACGTGAGCTTCTCCGAGCACAGCAACCGGGCGTTACGGCTGGAAGCGCTGGTATCCCGGATCCTGTCGGAGCGTCCCGAGGTAGTGCGTATCGCCCTGACAGCGGTCGCCGGTGGGGCGGCGGGCCCCGTAGCTAAGTGGATCGAGGGACGCCGCGGGGCGGAGGCGGTCGGCGTCCGCTACCGCAGCACCCGACAGGTGATCGGGGTCCTGGAGGCGTCGCCCGGCAGTTCGGGGCGCATCCTGCTTGACCTCATGAACGGACGGCCGCTCTATCTCCGCGGCGAGGAGGATCCTGTCTTCCTGCCACTGCGCTACGCGCCCATGCCCGACCTCAGAGCGACGTGGCGCGACAGCCTGAACCGTTTCAACTGCCTCAACGTCCTATGGACCGCATTGCACCTCGCCGAGGAGGACCAGCGGATCCTCATCTCGGTCGCGCAGGAACCCGAGCGGACCATGCGCTGGTATAAGGAGGCACTCGAGCTGCCCGCCTGGAGCGCGGTCGTCGGTTTTGAAGCACAGATGGCCATCTGGGCGAGCGCTTCGAGGAGGCGCGCGCCGCCTGCCGCGACTATTGCGGCGACGACTCCTTCGAACTCTTCCTGTTGGAGCGAGGCATAGCGACCAACCATGGCCAGATGCCGCAGAGGCTTCGGCGGCTCATGGTCGAGATGATCGAAAGGCGGATCTGTCCGATCACGGTCGCCACCGCGACGCTGACGGAGGGAGTCAACCTCCCGTTTGACCTCATCTTCCTGACGTCGTTGAAGCGTCGGTCGTGGGACCCCGTAGCCGAGGCGCCGATCGTCGCGCCATTCTCGTCGGCCGAGTTCCGCAACCTCGCCGGCCGTGCGGGCCGCCCCGGCGCGTCTCGCGGCATCGAGGGCATGACGCTCATCGCCCTTCCAACCGCGGTCGCGACTAGGGCAGCCGGAAAGCTGCGCGAGCAGAACCGCCAGATGCGCGACCGCGCGCGCGACTACGACGACATGCGGCAGACGCTGATCAGGGAGGAGCGCGACGCGGACGCCGTCGACGGGCCGCTGGCGCTGCTGCTTGGACGGATCTGGGATCAGGCCAGCCGGCTCCTGGGCATCCAGCCGGACGCATTCATCGATTGGCTCGAGCGAACCGCGCCCGCCGAGGTCAGCGACAGGGCGGGGACCGGAGCGAGCGATGGGCGGGCGAGGCTCGGCGACGCCATGGACGAACTCGACGGTGTGCTGCTGACGGCCATCGAGGAGGCGGCGCGGATCGCGGAGGCCGCTATGACCCGGGCCCAGGCTGAGGAGCTGCTCGCCGGCCTCTGGTCCCGCAGCTTCACCAGCGTCGCGGCCGAGCGGGAGGCGTGGCTGGAGGCCGCCTTCGTCCGTCGGGGCGCGGGCGTGGTCGACCACCTCTATCCCGATCCAAACGAGCGACGGCGACTCTACCACTACGGCTTCACTCCGCTGATCGGCAGGCGCTTCGAGGCCATCGCCGGACGGATACGCGAGCTGATCGAGGCGGCGGAAGGCTACGGGGACGCGGATGCGCAGGCGCGCATCGATGTTTTTGAAGAGATCGGCTCACTGCTCCAAGGGGACCGCGGTTTCGGCTTCCGGGTCCGGCAGACGGCGGGTGATCAGGCGCTGCTCGACGATTGGGCCGATGTGCTCGCATGGTGGATGAACGAACCAGACGTCCGGGCGCCGGCACCCGAGGACCTGCGCTCCTGGCAACGCTTCGTGGGTGACAACCTTGAATTCCGCCTCGGCGTGGCGATTGGCGCTGTGGTCGCGCAGGCCTGGTCGGACGGCGCGGCTGACGCTTACGCCATCCCGAGCCTGGCCGAATGGAAGGCAACCACCGGGTTGCCGTGGTTCGGCTTCTGGGCGCGCGAGCTGCTCCGGATCGGCACACACGACCCATTCGTCGCTTTCTGCATCGCGCAAGGCCTCGCGCCGACGCGCGAATCGGCCACTGCCCGACGCACCGAGTTCGACGCGTGGCTGGCGGATGAGCTGGACGCGCCTGACGCCGAGAGCAGGATCGATCCACAGCTATTCCTAGCCTGGCAGCAGAGCCTGCCGCGCGCAGCGCGCGCAGAACCGGCACCGCGTGTTGTCGCAGCGAGACTCACCGGCACCGATGGCCGGCGGGGGCGCTACTCGGTCATACCCGTAACCAGCCAGGGCGAGACCCGTTGGCTCGATCCGGCAGGCTTCGAGCTCGCCGTCACGCCGGAACGCGAGCGAGGGCGCTCGAACCGTGCACGGAGCCACTTCGAGTTGCAGGTTGCCGACGGCGCCTCGACTGTCCAGCGCGTATTCACACCAACATGATAGTAGGCGACAGGGTCTCGATGGACGGCGACCGAGCCTCGCAGACTATTCAAAGGTGATCCATCTAGGCCTCAAAAAGCGGTGGTGCCGCATCCTGCCAGACCTCGCCGTTACCATCGATGCGCGCACTTGATTGTGTCACCCAGGTGTAGCACACCTTGAATTGGACGAACCAAGAACCGCGGTTTTCTGCGTGAATCAGCGCGCCCGAAATGTGGAGCAGATTCCCTTCACCCGCTCCATCCCCCTCCTGTGAACCGGCTCGAACCCTAGTAGGGGAGGGGAAATGTCCGCTTTTGGGAGGGAAGCGAACGTTGCGCCCGACAGCCTACTACTGCATCATCTGGGGCATGCTCGATTTTGCATGCTGGTTTTGCGGTGAGGGGATCGATCGCGATGACAACTCCGCGCTCCTCGTGAGCGTCGAGAACCTCTGGCGTTGGGCGGAGGGTAAACGTGGTAAGGGCGACCCTTTCCAAAACCTCTACGCCCATTCGCGCTGCGCCGAGTTACGGATGACTGGCGCAACCATGAGCCTAGAGCCTAACGCGCTGAGAGAGGATGGCTGAACGTCCGCTTCTGGGAGGGAGAGCGGACATTCCGGCTGGCCTAGCGAGCAAGGCTCCTGCTAGGTCCATCTGCGATGAAGAAGGTTGCCTTCGCAGCTTGGCCAACATTTCCCGCGCTCGTCGTGCTCGCGTCGTGCGCCACAACTGGCTTCCAACAGTCCTCCTTCGAACTGATCGTTGAAGGTAATGAGGCAAGCTATCCAGTTTTCGAGACGGCAGCGAAGGATTGCGGGTATGATGGCCTTCGCAAGTTTCCCGGTGCGACGGTCCAGAACAACATCACCGTAGGTCCCCATTATAACCTATCGCGTGTCCGCAGCCGTGCTGCCCGTTGCACGACAGACTGGGTGGACGCTCATCCCGAAGCCGGTCTCAAAATTAGCGGAGAGTAGGTCCGCTCTTGGGCGTAAGCGGTACGTCAGCTTATGCTGGAAGCCGGCGTACAACTGGCCTTGCGCACCGCGGTGACCGGGAGCAGCATCGTCCGATGATGCTCAATCCCAAAATACTGGCGACAGCTGCAGTTGGCCTAATTGCCCTGTCAGCTTCATCGACAGGTGGCGCCTGCAGCTTCACGCACCGGAAGCTCACGTCCGCACAGGTGAGGCAACATGCGAGATACGATTTCAAGCGTGCGAGCGCTGTGATCGACGCCGTAGTCGTCGAACCGATGAAGTTTGGACCAGAGTGGAAGCCGGGCCTTACACCAACCGCTTACCTTAAGGTTTTGAAGGTGTGGAAGGGGCACGTCGGACAGGAGTTGGTCCCGATAGTTTACATCACTTCCTGCGACATTGGGCTCGAACGCAAGGGTGAAAGGCTGCGTATTCTTTTAACGGGCAACGGCGTTTTCAGAGCCGACCAAGGCATGAACGGCGGTGGCATTGTCGATCTATCGACTTACCAAGCCGAGATAGACCGTCTGGCCGGTGGGCAACGTCCATCAACGCTAACGCATTTCCCCGGTGCAATACCGCCCCCGACCCGCAAGCGGAACGCCCGCTGATGGGCGATAGCGGACGGCCCGCTGTCAGACGCGGGCCTTAAGGAACGTACGCTTATGTCGCGTTCGCTTCACCCGCTCCCGTCTTCCTCCTGTGAACCGGCTCGAACCCTACTCGGGGAGGGGGAATGTCCGCTTTTGGGAGGAAAGTGGTCATTAGCTTGACGCCGCAGTGAAGATTGCAATCACGTACGCAAGCCATGAGGTAATCGCGACTAAGTGAAGCCTCTTCAGATTTCGCACGTGCCGGTTCAAGTTCTCGTCACGAAGCTCTTTATATTGATTGTTTTGTGTGAACCGCCAAATTCCTCGGTGCGGAAAGATGGACGACTTCTCTACCGCAAGAAAAGTGTCCGGGTGACGCTCGATCAAGGCGTCCCGCACCTTCTTCACGAACCAAAACTGCGACAAACAGCAGACGAAGAAAACTGCAAAGGGTATGAGGATGTAGGAGGGCATGGCTCGATCCAGTACGTTGTCTCCTTCTACCCGCGCTGGGCGATGTCCGCTATTGGGCGAAAGCGGAACATCCACTTTCGGGAAAAAGCGAATAGCCTACGCTAAATCTTTAAATCGCCGGTGGTTAGGGCAGGCCCCTGAATTCCGTCGGTAGGGGCTGGCCAAGGACATTGGACCTGATGAATGACCGCTTCCGCACCTTCAAAAAGCAAAGTGCTTGCTGATCTGCGCGGTCGTATGGCTCTTCGAACAGTACGATCTGTGTGTTCGGCAGGAAGGTGTTTTGTTTTGTGAGCAAGTCCGCATCCCGTAAGCGGCGTACGACGACTTTAAAACCGCACGCACGAGCATCGCGCGCGTACTCCGCCACTGTTTCAGGGCGGCCAGCCATACCAACACGCGGGTCACGAAACTGCGGAGGCGCATCGGCGCTGGAAGCTATCATAGCGGCGAGGACAAGCGCGAGCATGACACGAGGTTATCACTGACCAATCGGGCCGCAATATCTTACCCTTAAAGGCGTAACGTCCACTACCGGACGTTCGCCGCCTTCGACTGATGCATGGATGAGCGGGTTGCGAATATTCAGCGTGAAGCACTGCCCGCCGCCAGCGTCGGCGTCGCGATAATCCGCCAAAATGGGCACATGCGTGAAGCGTCCGGTTCGAGCCTGTTAATATCCTTGCGTTACGTCGCGTTCGTCATCGACCGGAGTGGGTAGTGCGGCGCGGAGTGAGGTTTGGACGGGTGTTGGCGCTCGCGCTGATAGGCATGCTGGCGGTGGCGTCGGCAGCCGTGCCGGCTGCGCCGCCCGCCGCGCATCGCGAATCGATCGAAGGATTCGCCAAGGATGCGTGGTCGACGTCCGCGGGTCTGCCGCACAACGCCGTCCATGCGATCACGCAGACCGGGGACGGATATCTGTGGTTCGCGACATGGGAGGGCGTGGCGCGCTACAATGGCGTCGGCTTCACGACCTTTTCGCGCATGTCGACGCCCGCCTTGCCCGACAGCGCGATCGCGACGATCGCCGCCGACCGGTTCGGCAACCTGTGGACGGGTGATACCCGCGGCAATCTGGGGCGGCGTGATCCTGCCGGGCGCTGGCGTTTCTGGGGGCGGGCGCAGGGCATGCCGCGGGCCGCGATCAACCGGATGGCGGTGGACCACGCGGGGCGCGTCTGGGTGGGCTTCGACCGGCTGGGGATCGGACGACTCGATCCCGATGGTCGCTTCACGGTGCTGCGCGGGCCGGCGGGGAAGCCGATCACCGTCTTGCGGATTGCCATCGACGCCAAAGGGCGACCGTGGCTGGGCACGCTGGACGGCGCCTATCGGGCCGATCGCGATGGTCGCCTGCGTGCCATGTCGGCCGAATTGGGCCTGCCGCCGGGACAGGCGATGCCCTTCCGCGACAAGGCGGGATACATCTGGCTGACGGCGGGATCGTCGCTGTACCGCGTCGAAGGGGGGCAGGCGGTCGTCGTGTTCCGCCAACCCGACGGCAAGCGCTTCAGCGACTTTCTACACGCTACGAACGGCGACCTGTGGCTGGGCACCGAAAATGATGGCCTGCTGCGGGTGAAGGGCACGCGCGTCGATCACTTTTCGACGCGCAACGGCCTGCCCGAGGGGCGGATCACCGCGCTGTTCGAGGATCGCGAACACAGCATCTGGGTGGGCGCCAATGGCGGGCTGTTCCGGCTGCGCAAGGCGCTGTTCGCCAATCTGCGGGCCGAAGACGGCCTGTCCGGCAATTACGTCCGGGCGCTCGCCGAGACGCGGGACGGCAGCCTGTGGGTCGGATCGAGCAAGGGGCTGGACGTCGTGCCCCCGTCGGGCGTGCCGCGACCGGTGCCGCTAGGCCCGGCCGCCAATCGCGTATCGGTCATGAGCCTGTCCGCCGGGCCGGACGACTTGCTGACGATCGGTACGTTCGGCGATGGTGTGCTGCAGGCGCGCGGCGGGCGGGTCGTCCGACGCATCACCCAGGCGCAGGGTCTGCCGGCCAATCACGTCCGCGCCTTCGCGCAGGCGCGGGGCGGGGGCGTCTGGGCGGGGACGCAGCGCGGCGTCGCGCTGATCGATCCTGCCGGCCACGTCCGCCTGCCGCGCACGCACGATCTGCCGGCCGAAATCGTCTATTCGCTGTCGGAAACGCCCGAGGGGCTGTGGGTCGGCACGGTGAGCGGCGCGTGGCTGTGGAACCATAGCGGCGTGCATCGGATCGACATCATGGGCGCGGGCCAGGCCAACAGCGTCTTCGGCTTCTTCCATGATCCGGAAACGGGCGACACCTGGATCAGCACCGATCGCGGCCTGTTCCGCCATCGTCGCGACGGCCAGCTGGACCATATCGGCATCGAACGCGGCATGCCCGTCGATGGGCTGTTCCAGATGACGGTCGGGCGCGGCGGATCCGCCTGGATCGGCAGCAACAAGGGCATCGTTCACGTCTGCTTCAAGGCGCTGCGTCTGGCTGCGGACGGCCGGCCGCCCCGTATCGCGCCCGATTTGTTCACCGCGCTCGACGGTCTGGCCAGTGCGCAGAGCAACGGCGCGTCGGGGCCGACGACGTTGCTGCGGCGCGACGGAACGATCTGGATCGCGACGGCAGAGGGCGTGGCGTTCGTCGATCCGCGCCGGCTGGCCCACTTCCGTTTCATGTCGCCCCCCGCAGTCGCGATCGAAAGCGTCGAGGCCGATGGCCAGCCGATGACGGCGGGGCCGGACGGGGCGTACGTGCTGCCGGCCGGAACGCATCGCCTGACGATCGCTTACGCGGGCCTCAGCTATTTGCTGCCGCAGGGCATTCGCTATCGCACGCAGATGGACGGCTTCGATACCGGCTGGGTGGATCGCGAGTCGCAGCGGACGGCGGAATTCACCACCCTGCCGCCCGGCACCTATACCTTCCGCGTCCAGGCGGCGCAGGCGCGTGGCGACTGGGGGCCGGACAAGACGATCACGGTGCGGCTGGAACCGTTCCTCTGGCAACGCTCTTCGTTTCAGCTGGCCTGCGCCGCGCTGGTCATCCTGGCGCTGTGGTGCCTGCACCGCTGGCGGACGCTGGCGTTGGCGCGGCGCGAACGGCAGCTCGCACGGCTGGTCGATGCACGCACCGCCGAGCTGCGACAGCAGAGCCATGTGCTGGAAGAGGTGGCGCAGGAGCGTGAGCAATTGCTCGACCGCCTGCGGGGGCAGGCCGACGCGCTGGAGCAATTGGCGAACGAGGACCCGCTGACCGGGGTCGCCAATCGCCGTCGCTTCAACGATATGCTGTCGCACGTCGCGACGGTTAGCGCGCAGGACGGGCGCCACTGGTCGCTGGCGATCGTCGATATCGACCATTTCAAGCAGGTCAACGATCGCCATTCGCATGTCGTCGGCGACCTGGCGCTGTGCGCGGTCGCGGAGGTGCTGCGCCATGCGGCGCCCGCGGATCATCTGGTCGCGCGACTGGGCGGCGAGGAATTCGCGCTGCTAATGCCCGACACCGATGCCGTGCAGGCGGCGCGCATCGGGGAGCGGATCCGGACGGCGGTGCAGCAGCGCGATTACCGGGGCATCGCGCCGGATCTTGCGATCACGATCAGCATCGGCGTGGCGACCTGCGCAATGCGCGGCGTGGACGCCGCGACCATCTTCCAGGCGGCGGATGCCGCGCTGTATCGCGCCAAAGCATGGGGGCGGAACCGCGTGGTGGCGGACTAAGGACGCCGTTGCTCACGATAACGCGGCGGGCGAGACCGGCTCGCCCGCGTTGAACGGTGCCTTACCGGCTCAGCAGAACGGCCGCTTCGTAGAAGGCCGCGCCGATCAGGCCGGCGGCGGGGAGGGTGACGACCCAGGCGACGACGATGCGGCTGGCGACGTTCCAGCGCACCGCCGACAGGCGCCGCGCCGAGCCGACACCGACGATTGCGCCGGTGATTGTGTGCGTCGAGGAGACGGGGATGCCGCCCATTGTCGCCATGAACAGCGTGATCGCGCCGCCGGTCTCGGCGCAGAAACCCTGCGCCGGCGTCAGCCGCGTGATCTTGGACCCCATCGTGTGGACGATCTTCCACCCGCCCGACATGGTGCCGAGCGCCATCGCGGCCTGACAGGACAGGACGACCCAGAAGGGCACGTGGAATTCACCGCCCAGCATGCCCTGCGAATAGAGCAGGACGGCGATGATCCCCATCGTCTTCTGCGCGTCGTTGCCACCGTGGCCGAGGCTGTAGAGCGCGGCGGACACCAGCTGCAATTTGCGGAAGCGCCGGTCGACGCCCATCGGGGTCAGCTTCAGCGACGACCATGCGACCGCCAGCACCAGCATGAGCGCGAGGATCAGGCCGACCGCAGGCGATAGGAAGATCGCGGCCACCGTCTTGCCGACACCGGCCCAGACGACGCTGGAAAAGCCCGCCTTCGAGATGCCGGCGCCGAGCAATCCGCCGATCAGGGCGTGGCTGGACGACGACGGGATGCCGTAGCGCCACGTGATCACGTTCCACGCGATCGCACCCATCAGCGCGCCGAAGATCACCTGCGGGTCGATGATCTGCGCATCGACGATGCCCTTGCCCACCGTCTGCGCGACGTGGAGGCCGAACACGGCGAAGGCGATGAAGTTGAAGAAGGCGGCCCACAGCACCGCGTGATGCGGTTTCAGGACGCGGGTCGAAACCACCGTCGCGATCGAATTGGCGGCGTCGTGCAGCCCGTTCAGAAAGTCGAACAGCAGCGCGACGCCGATCAGCGCGACCAGCAGCGTGAAGGAGATCGTCATCGGATCACGCGTGATCGATCACGAGACCCTGGATCTCGTTTGCGATATCCTCGAACCGGTCGGCGATCTTTTCCAGATGGCTGTAGATTTCACGATCGACGATGAACCGCATCGTCTGGTTGTCGCCGCATTCCTTGAACAGCGCGCGCAGGCCCTGGGCGTGGTGCTTGTCTACCTCGCCCTCCAGCGCAACCAGCCGTTCGGTCAGCTGGTGCAGGCGGGGGGCGTTGCTGTCGAGCTTGCGCAGCAACGGGATCGCTTCGGCGGTGACGCGCGCGGCTTCGGCGGCCAGATCGGCCATCGCGCGCATGTCGGGTGCGAAGGCTGTGACGCCGTACAGGTCGATCGTCATCGCCGTCTGGTGCATCTGGTCGATCGAATCGTCCATCACGCCGATCAGGTCGGTGATCGCGGAGCGGTCGAACGGCGTCACGAAGACGCGACGCACGTCCTGCAGCACCGCACGGGTGATGTCGTCGGCCTCATGTTCGCGATGCTCGATCTCCGCGATGTGCTGCGCGATCGCGCCATCGCCGCTGAATAGCTGTTGCAGGGCGTCGGCACCGGCGACCAGCGTGGCGGCGTGCGCCTCGAACTGTTCGAAGAAGCGACCCTGCTTCGGCATCAGCGCCTGGAACCAGGCAACCATAAAAGACCTTTCAGTAATGGCGCGGCGCGCATGGAGCCGGGAGAGGCGGCACGCAAGCCGTTTCTGCCCGTTGCGCCGGACCGGGACGGATGGGTGACGCGCGGGAGGCGGCCACTTGTCCGGCGGAAGACACATCGGCCATGCCGAGTTTCCATGACGATAGCATGACTCATCGCGAATTGCGCCAGCCCGCGTGAGGGGTGGGGGCAAGGCCTGAAAAATCGGGGTCGGCAGGATCGGGCGGGATGGCCCCGGCCTTCACGCGCGCTCGACAAGGGCGAGCGCGCGGGGCAGGGCCGTGGCATGTCCTTCGTCGCCACGCTCCGCGCCGCCACCGCCATCGATCACGAGCGAGTGGACGCCGCCTTCGGTGCAATGCGCCTCGACGAGCGCGACGATTATCGCCGCATGCTCACCGCCCACGCCCGCGCCGTGCCGGGGGTGGAGGCGGTGCTGGCCCGCGCCGACCCCGCCTGGGGCTTGCCCGCCTGGACGCCGCGCACGCCCTTGCTGGTATCGGACCTGGCCGCGCTCAATGTCGGCATGCCGGATCCATTGCCCTTCGACCTGCCGAGCCAAGAGGCCGCGACCTGGGGCGCGCTCTATGTCGCGGAGGGATCGCGGCTGGGCGGGCAGGTGCTGGCGCGCGGCATCGCCGCGGGCCTGCCGCATGCCTATCTGTCGGCGCGTCACGCGCCCGGTGCCTGGCGGGCGCTGCTGGCAAGCCTCGACGCGCGCGCCGCGACGGCTGTGCCGGGATGGCGTGAGGATGTCGTGGACGGCGCCAAGGCGACCTTCGCGCTGTTCATGGCCGCACATGCCAAGAGGTAGCGGCAGATTGACGTAGTTTTAACCGTCATTACTCATTTTGGCGCAAGATAAGTCCAAAATGCTACGCTTTTGCCAGCGTACCTGTCATTCGCGAGCCGGGGTGAACGGGGGGTCGTGGACCAATGGCGCCGAACGTCGGCAAAGTGACATTCTTGCTGGCAGAGATGCAGACGCGGATCAACGCGGCCGGCCTGCGCAGCTTCGAAGGCGACGTCGACCGCTTCGCCATCTTCTCGCTGATCGTGCGCGAAAGTCTGCGCCGCAATCCGCGCGGCAAGGCGATATCCACGCATTCGCTCGCCATCTCGCTGTCGCGCTCGTTCGAAACGGTACGCCGCCACGTCATCGCGCTGACCGAGGCGGGTCTGTGCGTGCGCGGGCAATATGGCGTGCTGGTGCGCGCCGAGGTGCTGGAGCGGCCCGACATCGCCGCGATGATGCGACTGGCGCACGACAGTTTCGTCTGCTTCGTCGAGGGGCTGGAACAGCTCGGCGAGTGGAGCGGCGCCCGGCCCGCCGCCAAGCCCTATGATCCGCAGGTCGGGATTGCGGCGTCGGTCGACGTGATGCTGGCGGCGGTCGACAGCAATCGGACCATCCATCGCAACTGGCTGGATTTGATGCTGTTTTCGACCGTCCTCTATGCGAACCTGCAACGTAGCCGCGCCGCGGGGCAGTCATTCGGTTTCGGCCCAGACCATGCGGTGCGGCCCGCCGCGCTTGCCGAGGCGATGAGCCTGCCGGAAACCACGGTGCGCCGGCGCCTGAAGCTGCTGGTCGAAGAGGCGGGGTCGCTGGAGCGGGTGGCCAAGGGCTATATCGTGTCGGATGCGTGGATGGCCCAGCCGGGTGCCGCCGAGACCAGCGCGCGCACCTACAGCAACATCCGCCTGATCGTGACGCATGCCGTTGCCAACGGCTTTCCGATCGACCGGCCGGCCAGCGTCTACATCGACGGCCGTCCGTCAGCCGTCCAGTTCGTCTGAGCGATTGCCCGGCTGCGACTGAAGCACACGGTTCTTGCCCCGCCGCTTGGCGAGGTAGAGGGCTTCGTCCGCGGTGCGCATCGCGCTGGCCGGATTGCCGTAAAAGGCCGCCACGCCAGCCGAGAAGGTCAACTGCCCGATTCCCTCGCCCGTCGTCTGGTTGACGAGCGTGCGGGCGGCGAGCGCCTCGCGCGCGATGTCGAGCCGGTCGATCGCGTCGGCCGGATCCATATCCTCGAACAGACAGGCGAATTCCTCGCCACCGTGCCGCGCGACAAAGGCGGCGACGCCCAGTTCGCGGCAGAGATGCTTGCCGATCATCTTCAGCACGCGGTCGCCGGCATCATGGCCGTGGCGATCGTTGATGCTTTTGAAATTGTCGATGTCGCAGATCGCGACGCTGTGGCGGGACTCGGCCCAGTCGATGTCGGTGTCGCCGCTCAGCGCGCGCAGGCGTGCGTCGAAGCTGCGCCGATTGGGTAGGCCGGTCAGGTGATCCTCGTCCGCGGCCCGCTGCGCTTCCTTCAAGGTGGTGCGCAGCGTCTCGGTTTCGCGGCGGGTCTCGTCGAGCCGCTCGGCGAGCTGCTGGGTGCGGGCGACGGCGGCGGCGGTCAGGTCGATCAGTCGCGCCACGGTGCCGCGCGGATCACGATCCAGACCGTCCGCCTCCGCGCTCAACGCCGTCTCATAGTCGCGCGTCGAGGCCTGTCCCTGACGGATCACGCGCTCCGAATCGCGCAGGCGCCGCGACAGCGTGTCGGCCATGGACGCCATGCGTTCGGCCTGACGATGAGTCTCCGCCTCGGCCTGCCCCGCCAGCCCATCGACGAACTCCGGATTCAGGCGCCCGGCCCGTGCCAGCTCGTCGTCGATCGCGCGCGTCAGCCGGTTGTCCTCGCCCAGCACATAGCGGCGGGCGATCCGAAAGTGCGCTTCGGTCGGCGACAGATCGTGGGCCGACAGGAAATCGCCGATCTGAGCGAAAAGCCGCCGCCCCGCCTCACGACGGGCGTCTTCGCCGGACCCCGCCGTGCGCGCCGCGCCGCCGGTCAGCCAGGACGACAGACGGGCCATGCGCGACGGTGCGGTATCGTGGGGCATGGCGGGCGGCAGGGCGTCGATGCCGCGCGCTCCCGCGATGCGTGGCCCGGACATCGCCGTCCCACGCGCGTCGCCATGGCTCAATGGCACCGTCATCCGTCCCGTTCCCGATTACCTTTACGAGAACCAATCCTAGACCAGCACAGGTGAAGTAAAGCTTAGCCGCGCCTCATTTCGGTGCGGAAACGATCCAGAAATCCGGCAGGTTGGCCGTGATGTCCGGGGATATCATTGTATCTCAATAGTATAAAAATTTGGGGCGTGTAGCTCACTCTTCCGCAATCGGGGCGGTCATGATGGCGCGTAGGCCAGGCATGTTGTCGTGATAATCGAGCGTGCCTGACAGGCGCTGCACCATCGCGACCATCATCCGGCTGCCAAATCCCTGGCCGTCACCGTTCACCTCGCCGCGACCGCGGCCGTCGTCGGCGACGATCAGCCGCAGCCGACCGCCATGCTGCTCCAGTGTGATCGCCAGTGGACCGGCCGCGCCGTCATAGGCATATTTGGTGGCGTTGATCACCAGTTCGGTGAGGATCAGCCCGATGTTCACCGCACGATCGGTGGGCACCAGCACCGGCGCCAGATCCAGCGTCAGGTAGCGTCCCCAGTCGGCCCCCAGCGAGGTGCGCATGTCGCCGACCAGTTCCTCGACATAGCGCGACAGATCCACGCTCTCGACCTGATCGTCGCGATACAGGCGGCGATGGACCAGGGCGACCGCCGCGAGTCGCGCCTGCGCCTCCGCCAGATGGTCCGCGATGGCGCCGGGGCCGGCGGTCTTCGCCTGCAAACGCAGGAAGGACGCGACCAGCTGCAGGCTGTTCTGCACGCGGTGATTGACCTCCTTCATCAGGACGTCCTTCTGCGCGAGCAGCGTTTCCTTTTCGCGCAGCGTCCGCGTCAGCTCCCGGTTCAAGCTGCGCAAGCGGACCTGCTGGCGCCCTTCGAACAGGCGGCGACGGATACGGTGCGCGGCCTCCACCTGCTCCTGCGACCAGCGGCGCGCGCGCCCGCGCACCGTCTCGACATAGCTGGCGAAAGACGCGCGGGGGGTGAGGGCGGCGGCGTCGTTCGCCTGCGGGCCGGCGCTGTGGCCGGGGGCCTTGTGTGGGTTGCCCGCCCATTCGATCGTCTCGACCCGCTCGGCACGCAGCCAGAGCAGTGTCGCATCCTCCTGGCGCAGCGGCATGGCGATCATGCCGCTGGCATAGGTCAGCACATCGTCCTCCACGCCCATCAGCGCGGGCAACTCGTGCGTCGCCACGGGTTCGTTGCCCCGCTCATGCACCCAGCGTGCGATCGCGCGCAGCACGGCGTCGGGCGGGCAGCGGCCGCTGGCCTCGACATGATCGCGGGTCACCAGCGCCAGACCGTCGGCATCCAGCATCTCGCGCAATTCGTCGCGGGTTGCGCGGATGATCTGCGGCAGCGTGCCCTCATTGCCCAGCCGGGGCGCGAGGCCGTCCTCCACGGTGCGCAGCTGCAACCGCTCGCGATACGCCGCCGCCTCTTCCTTCGTGCGGATCTGGCGGGCGAGGGCGCTCGCCAGCGTGGCGGCAGCGCTGCGGGTCGGCGCGGGCAGCTGGCGCGGCCCGTCGTTGTGACACGCGATCAGGCCCCAGAGCAGCCCGTCCTTGACGATCGAGATCGACGCGGACGCCCCCACGCCCATGTTACGCAGATACTGAAGGTGGATCGGCGAGACGTGGCGAAGTGCGACGTCGGACAGATCGACGCCGGTGAAGCCCGCCGGCCGCAGCGGGGCGGGGGTATAGTCCACCGTGGGGATCGCCCGCGTTCGGTTGCGGACGTACAGCGCACGCGCCTGCTTCGGAATGTCGCTCGCGGGGAAATGGTGGTTGAGGAACGTCGGCAGATGCGGCGCGCGATCCTCGGCCACGACGACGCCGGCGCCATCGTCGAGGAACTGGTAGATCATGACCCGATCGAACCCGGTCAGCGTGCGATAGGCGGCAGCGGCCCGCGCGCACAGCGTCGTCTTGTCCGTCGCGCGCTCGAAGCTGCTCGCCACCGCGTCCAGCCACGCCAGCGTCGCGGCGGCGGTGGTCGCATCCGCTTCGATCGGCTCGAGTTCGACCAGCAGATGCGTGCTCGACCGGTGCAACGCCACCGTGAAGCGCTCGTCGCGCCCGGCGATCGGCTGCGGCATCTGCGCATTCAGCCCGCCCGACAGGCCTTCGATCAGCGGCCCCACCTCTTGCCCGATCAGCGTGGCGAGCGGTTGCCCCAGCCAGTCGCTGCGTAGCCGCGTTTCCAGATCGCCGGCGCCTGCGACCACCGCATGGTCGCCCTCGATGCTCGCTACGAGCAACAGTCCGTGCGGCTGGATCGCGCCCGGAATGTGGATCGGCTCGCGATCGCAAATGGTGAGGTCGAGAGGCGAATCCGCCGCATCGCTGGCCCGGGTCGGGTGGGAAATCGCCATTATCACTCTGATACTATCCGCGAGACAGCATGGTCCCGCTCACAAGGCATTACAATCCGCCCCGTATTAATCTGCATCAATATTGTCTGCGCGCCGACGAATTTGGGGGAACGCGCCGCTGCCATGGCGGGTTGGCGGTGCGGACTTTGAAGGACATGCCGATGCTCGCCCATACCCCGATCCGCTACAGCCCCGATGTCGAGCGGATCGATCCGAATGAGGCAGAGACGATCGCGGGGCTGACCGACGCCTTCCGCGACATCCTGGACACGACGTCTCGCGACTATGGCCGGGCGGTCCGGTCGGTGCATGCCAAGGCGCATGGCATCGCGCGGGGCACGCTGACGATCCATGAGGGGCTGCCGACCGAACTCGCGCAGGGTATCTTCGCGAGCCCGGGCACGCATGAGGCGGTGCTGCGGCTGTCGACCAACGCGGGCGATCTGCTGCCCGACGCGATCGGGCTGCCGCGCGGGCTGGCCCTCAAGGTGCTGGATGTCGACGGTGAGCGTCTGCCGGGATCCGAGGACGACCGGACGCAGGATTTCGTCATGGCGGACGGTCCCGTATTCGCCGCGCCTGATGCGCAGGCGTTCCTCAAGAGTCTGAAGCTGCTCGCCAAGACGACCGATCGGATGGAGACGGGCAAGGTCGTCCTGTCGAAGGTCCTGCGCGGGATCGAGGCGGGGCTGGAGGCGGTCGGCCATCCGTCGGCGACGGTGAAGACGTTGGGGGGCGCGCCGCACCTCCATCCGCTGGGCGAGACGTTCTACAGCCAGACGCCGTTCCGCTACGGCGATCATGTCGCCAAATTCGCGCTGTTCCCGGTGTCGCCCGCACTCGTCGCGCTGACGGGGGCTGCCGTCGACACCTCGGACGATCGCGATGCGCTGCGGGCGGCGGTGCGCGACACGTTGATCGCACACGGCGGTCAGTGGGAACTGCGCGTCCAGCTCAACACCGACCTCGACTCGATGCCGGTAGAGGATGCCACGGTCGAATGGGACCAGGCGCAAAGCCCGTTCGTCACCGTCGCCACGCTCGACGTGCCGCCGCAGATCGGCTGGGACGACGAGCAGACGCGCGCCACCGACGAGGCGCTGTCCTACAGCATCTGGCATGGTATCGCCGCGCACCAGCCCCTCGGCAACATCAACCGCGCACGCCGCGACACCTATCGCTTCTCCGCCGATTATCGTCGCGGTTTCAATGGCTGCCCGATGCACGAGCCGGCGCGGCTTGCCGACCTCGCGTGATCCGGCCTAGCAGCGCAGCATGATACGGTTGTTTCACGTCAGCGACGTCCATTTCGGGGCGGAGGATCCTGCGGCCATCGCCTGGTTCGGCAAGTGCGTCGCCGACGAAGCGCCCGATGCCGTCGTGATGACCGGCGACCTGACGATGCGCGCCACCCGCCGCGAATTCCAGCGCGGCGGCGAATGGCTGGCGAGCCTGGGCGTGCCCGTCACGCTGGAAGTCGGCAATCACGATATCCCTTATTATTGGGACCCGTTCCGACGGTTGTTCGCGCCGTATCAGCGCTATGCCGCGGTCGAGCGGATGATCGAGCGTGAACTCGACCTGCCGGGCGTCACGATCGTGCCGTTGAAGACGACGGCGCGCGCCCAATGGCGGTGGAACTGGTCGAAGGGGCGGGTGAGTTCGGGATCGCTGCGGCGCGCGCTGGCGATGATGGCGGAGGCGCCCAAGGGCAACGTCATCCTGGTCGCCGCGCACCATCCGCTGATCGACGGCGGCGCCAAGGGGACCGCCAAGACGCATGGCGGTGACGCGGCGCTCGGCGCACTGGCGGAGGCCGGCGCCCATGCCGTGCTGTCGGGCCACGTCCACGATCCCTTCGACCTGCCGATCGAGCGCCACGGCCGGATCGTGCGGATGATCGGTGCGGGCACGCTGTCAAAACGGACGCGCCATACGCCGCCGGCGTTTAACGAAATCCGCGTCGCGGACGGGGCGTTTGAAACGATCGTGCGGCGGATGGGCGAGGCGCCGGTAGCGGCCGCTTAGCCGGGATAGGGCGCCAGGGCGGTCGGCCCTGCGACGTCCGCCACTCCCGCCGGTCGCAGCGCACCGCCCGCAAGGCCGATGGCACGCATCGCGGCGAGATAGTTGCTCGCCGCCATGACCGCGCACAGCCAGCCGACTAGCAACGCATCGACGGTGAGGATCGGCCAAAGCCATACGCGTGGCGCCATGATCGCCGCAGCGCCAAGCAGATAGTGCGGGATCATCAGCGGCAGCATCGCCGCGACCGTAAAGGCGATCGTCCACGGCAGCCGCCGCGCCATGATCCGAACCGAGGCGGCGGGGCCGATCGACGCATCGCCCAGCGTCGCCGCGACCGTCCAGGCGACCAGCAGGCACTGGACGATCAGGCCACCCGCCAACCCGGCGAGCAGCGCCCCCGGCGTCTGTGGCAGACCAAACAACTGCGCCGCCGACAGCGCGATGTGGATCGCCACCACGCCCGCGAACAGCCGCATCGCCAGCGGATCGCGCTGCGCCGCGAACCGGGGGTCGCGTGTGTGGACGAAGCGCGTGATCCAATAGGTAGGGATGAGCAGCGCCAGCACCTTCACCATCCCCAGCGCCATGCGCAGCGGATGATGCTCCAGCGCCTTGGCGGCGGCGATGCTGTCGTACATCCCGATATGCACCTCGGCGACGTGCTGGAGCAGCTCGAAGACGACCGGCACCAGTGCGAGCAGCGGGCAGGCGGCGAGGAAGGCGAGGCTGCCGCCATAGCTCGTCCGAAGGCCCTTCCAGAAGGTCATGGTTCATCTCCCTGGTGCGTGAACGTGAGGATGTCGCCGGGCTGGCAATCGAGCACGGTGCAGATCGCCTCCAGCGTCGAAAAGCGGATCGCCTTGGCCTTGCCCGTCTTGAGGATGGAGAGGTTGGCGAGGGTGATGTCGACGCGTTCGCTGAGCTCGGTCAGCGTCATGCGCCGGGCATGCAGCATGTCGTCCAGGTGGACACGCACCGGCATCAGACGGTGCCGTCCAGATCGTCGCGCATCGCCGCGCCCCGTTCGAACACCTGCGCCAGGACGAACGCGATCAGCACCGCGAGCCAGCCGGTGAAGCTCGGTTGCCAGTCGGGATAGTCGATGTGCAGCACATTGGCCGCCACGCGCGCGAGGCCATAGCCAAGGTCGGCGAGCTGGATCACCAGCAGCATCCACCCGATCGTCCGCACCCGCGCGGCATTGGTGCGCGCGAAGGGATCGTCCTGCTCGACCGTGCGCAGGATCGCCCGCAACGCCTTGAGCAGCCGCTCGACCGCCACGCCGACGGGGATGCCGACCAGCATCGTCAATTGTAGGAACGCGATCACCGCCGCGGTGTCGACACGGCCATGATATTTGCGGACCAGAAGCCGCTCGATCAGCTCGGCGCCGGGCAGCGTCGCGATCAGCACCGCGACGAAAAAGGCGATCGCAATGGCATTGGCGATCCGAAACGCTTGCACGACACGGACCGACCAGACCAGCAGGCGAGGGGGCTTGGGCTTCGCATCTTCCATCATCAGATGATGCGCATGATATCGAAAAACGGCAAGTGATTCATTGAAAAACGATATGACAGGCGCTGTGGTCGGATCGGTGCGGCTCGCCAGCCGCTACCGACCTTTTCGACGTGCAGAAGCGCCCGCCGGCTTCATCGCCTCAATAGGCCGCGGTGAAGCGGGCGTGGGGATGGCGGTGGTGTTCCAGTTCGTCGACCATCGCGATCGCATAATCGGCGAAGCTGATCCGGCTGTTCCCGGCGTCGTCGGTCACCAGCGCGTCACCACCCAGCCGGAAGTGGCCGGTGCGGGGACCTTCGAAAATGTCGGCCGCGGGCGAGAAGAAGGTCCAGTCGATGTCGCGTACGCTGCGCAAGGCATCGAGGAAGGCCACGCCGCCCTCGGCAAAGGCCTTCCACTCCTCTGGGAATTCCGGCGTGTCGATCAGGGCGACACCCGGCGCCACCTCGAGACTGCCCGCGCCGCCGGTGAAGAGCAGCCGCCGTACCCCGGCCTGGCGCAAGGCGGATAGCAGCATGTCCGCGGTCACGTCGAAATGGAGCGCGCTCACGACAGCGTCATGGCCGTGCAGCAACGTAGCGAGGGCGGCACTGTCCTGCGCATCGCCGGCGACCGGCGTGACGCCGTCCGCCACGGGAATGCGATCCGGGTGCCGGGCGATCGCCGTGACCCGATGATCGCGCGCCGCCAGTTCCTTCGTAATCTCCGATCCCGCGCGCCCGCTTGCGCCCAACACCGCCACCTTCATGATCATCGTCCTCGATGGTTTCCGATAGTGACCATCTCGGCTACGACCCGATGCCATGCAAGACGGCACCTTTATGTTACCCGGTCACCTGGAAGTGATCGACCGCGGCAATGTCTACGCGCGCGACTGCCCGGCGCGGAAGCTGCTCGACCGGATCGGCGACAAATGGAGCGTCCTGATCCTGCTCCTGCTGGGAGATGGCGAGCTGCGCTTCAGCGTTCTGAAGCGGCGCATCGATGGCATCTCGCAGAAGATGCTCAGCCAGACGCTGCGATCGCTGGAGCGCGATGGCCTCGTGTTGCGCCGCGTCGAACAGAGCGTTCCGATATCCGTGTCCTATGCCATCACCCCACTGGCGCGGGGATTGCTGACGGCCATGCAGGGGATGATCGACTGGGCCGAAACGGCGATGCCAATGGTCGAGGCGGCGCAGCGGCAGTTCGACGATCGCCCGCAGCGGATGTGAGTCCCCGGACGCCCGAAAGGAGCGATCGTCCGATCCATCCCATTCGCAAGCCACGAAAAAGCCGCCGCCCGGCATCCCGGACGGCGGCTTTTCTGTCAGGTCAGGCCGGGGCCTGAGCCGGGATTACTCCCGGTTCAGATATTCGCCCGCGGCTTCGTCGCTGCCGTCGCCCGAGGGGACGACTTCGGCGAGCGGATCGGGACCCGTGCCGGCATCGTCACGCACCGAACGCTGCTGTTCGGCAGCGCGCAGTTCCGCGGCCGACGCCGGGGCGACGATCGCCGCCTGCAACGCACGCTGCTGGACGCGGAGCGCCGCATCGCGCGAGGAGGCCGCGACGCGCAGGCGGTTCATGCCCGCGCCGGTGCCGGCCGGGATCAGACGGCCGACGATGACATTCTCCTTCAGGCCCATCAGCGTGTCCTGCTTGCCCTGGACCGCCGCCTCGGTGAGGACGCGGGTGGTTTCCTGGAACGACGCCGCCGAGATGAAGCTGCGGGTCTGCAGCGACGCCTTGGTGATGCCGAGCAGGACGGGCTTGCCCTGCGCACGGACCTGGTTCGCGTCGAGCTTGTCGTTGATCGCGTCCATTTCCTCGCGATCGACCTGCTCGCCCTTCAGCAGCGTGGTGTCGCCGCCGTCGGTGATCTCGACCTTCTGCAGCATCTGACGAACGATCGTCTCGATGTGCTTGTCGTTGATCTTCACGCCCTGCAGTCGATAGACTTCCTGGATTTCGCTGACGAGATATTCGGCCAGCGGCTCGATGCCCATCGTTTCCAGAATGTCGTGCGGGTTCGGCGAACCGCCGATCAGGTTGTCGCCACGCTTGACGTAGTCGCCTTCCTGAACGTCGATCACCTTCGACTTCGGCACCAGATATTCGACGATATCGCCGCCGTCCTCCGGCTGGATGCCGATCTTCCGCTTCGCCTTATAGTCCTTGCCGAACACCACGCGGCCCGAAACCTTGGCGATGATCGCCGCTTCCTTCGGGATACGCGCTTCGAACAGCTCGGCGACGCGCGGCAGACCGCCGGTGATGTCGCGGGTCTTGGCGGACTCGCGGCTGACACGGGCCAGAACGTCACCGGCCTGCACTTCGGCATTGTCGTCGACCGACAGCACCGCACCCGGCGCCAGCATGTAGCGGGCGGCCTCGCCGTCTTCCGACGTCGTCAGGGTCAGGCGCGGACGCAGATCCTCCTTCGACTTGGACGAGGTGCGATATTCGATCACGACGCGCTGGGCGATGCCGGTCGCTTCGTCGGTCTGCTCGGTGAGCGTCTTGCCCTCGGTCAGGTCCTGATACTTCACGATACCGGAGTTTTCCGTGATCACCGGCATGGTGAACGGATCCCACTCCGCCATGCGATCGCCCTTCGACAGCATATGGCCGTCGTCGAACATCACATAGGCGCCGTACGGGATGCGGTGCGTCGAGAGCTCGCGACCGTCCATGTCGACGATCATGATCTCGCCCGAACGCGACAGCACCACGCGACGACCGCGCTGGTCGACGATCAGGCGCAGGTCCTTGAACACCGCGGTGCCGTCGACCGGCGCCTCGAGGTTCGACTGCTCGTTGAGCTGCGCCGCGCCGCCGATGTGGAAGGTACGCATCGTCAGCTGCGTGCCCGGCTCACCGATCGACTGTGCCGCGATGACGCCGACCGCTTCGCCGATGTTCACCGGCGTACCGCGGGCGAGGTCACGCCCGTAGCACTTGCCGCAAACGCCGATCTTCGATTCGCAGACCAGCGGCGAGCGGATCTTCATGCCCTGGATGCCCATGGCCTCGATCTGCGCGACCATGGCTTCGTCGAGCAGCGTGCCGATCGGGATCACCACCGCATTGGTCTTCGGATCGACGACGTCTTCGGCCGTGGTGCGGCCCAGGATACGCTCGGCGAGCGACGCGATGGTCGAACCGCCCTGCACGATCGCCTTCATCTCCAGCGCGCGCTCGGTGCCGCAATCCTCTTCGATGATGACGCAGTCCTGCGACACGTCGACGAGGCGGCGGGTGAGGTAACCCGAGTTGGCGGTCTTCAACGCGGTGTCCGCGAGGCCCTTACGGGCGCCGTGGGTCGAGTTGAAGTATTCAAGAACGGTCAGACCTTCCTTGAAGTTCGAGATGATCGGCGTTTCGATGATCTCGCCCGATGGCTTGGCCATCAGGCCGCGCATGCCGGCGAGCTGCTTGATCTGCGCGGGGCTACCACGCGCACCCGAGTGGGCCATCATGTAGATCGAGTTGATGTCCTTCTCGCGGCCGACCATCGGGCCGTCCTCATAGTGACGGACCGCCTTGATCTCGTTCATCATCGAGTTCGCGACCTGGTCGCCGCAACGGCTCCAGGCGTCGATCACCTTGTTGTACTTCTCCTGCTGCGTGATCAGGCCGTCCTGATACTGCTGCTCGAAGTCCTTCACCTGCTCGCGCGTCTCGTCGACCAGACGATCCTTGTCCGGCGCGATGATCATGTCATCCTTGCCGAACGAGATGCCGGCGCGGAACGCGTGACGGAAGCCCAGCGCCATGATCGCGTCGGCGAACAGCACCGTCTCCTTCTGGCCGGTGTGACGGTACACTTCGTCGATCACCTCGCCGACGTCCTTCTTGGTCAGGACGCGGTTGACGGTGTCGAAGGGCACCTTGTGGCTCTTCGGCAGGCACTCACCGAGCAGCATGCGGCCCGGGGTCGTCTCGTAACGCTTGAGGTACTGATTGCCCTGCTCGTCGGTCTGCGGAACGCGGCTGATGATCTTGGTGTGCAGCGTCACCGCGCCGGCGAAGAGTGCCTGATGCACCTCCTCCATGTCGGCGAGCAGCATGCCTTCACCCGGCTCCTTCTCCTTCTGGAGCGAGAGGTAATAGAGGCCCAGCACCATGTCCTGCGACGGCACGATGATCGGCTTGCCGTTCGCGGGCGACAGGATGTTGTTGGTCGACATCATCAGGACGCGCGCTTCCAGCTGCGCTTCCAGCGACAGCGGAACGTGGACGGCCATCTGGTCGCCGTCGAAGTCGGCGTTGAACGCCGAGCAGACCAGCGGGTGAAGCTGGATCGCCTTGCCCTCGATCAGCACCGGCTCGAACGCCTGGATGCCCAGACGGTGAAGCGTCGGCGCACGGTTCAGCATGACCGGGTGCTCGCGGATCACCTCGTCCAGGATGTCCCAGACTTCCTTGCGCTCCTTCTCGACCCACTTCTTGGCCTGCTTCAGGGTCATCGACAGACCCTTGGCGTCGAGGCGTGCGTAGATGAACGGCTTGAACAGCTCGAGCGCCATCTTCTTCGGCAGGCCGCACTGGTGCAGCTTCAGCTCCGGGCCGGTCACGATGACCGAACGGCCCGAATAGTCGACGCGCTTGCCGAGCAGGTTCTGACGGAAGCGGCCCTGCTTGCCCTTCAGCATGTCGGACAGCGACTTGAGCGGACGCTTGTTCGCGCCCGTGATCGTGCGGCCGCGACGGCCATTGTCGAACAGCGCGTCGACGGCTTCCTGCAGCATGCGCTTTTCGTTGCGGACGATGATGTCCGGCGCACGCAGCTCCATCAGGCGCTTCAGGCGGTTGTTGCGGTTGATGACGCGGCGATACAGATCGTTGAGGTCCGACGTCGCGAAACGACCGCCGTCCAGCGGCACCAGCGGGCGCAGCTCGGGCGGGATGACCGGCACGACCTCGAGGATCATCCATTCGGGACGGTTGCCCGATTCCAGGAAGCTCTCGACGACCTTCAGGCGCTTGATGATCTTCTTGGGCTTCAGCTCCGACTTGGTCGTCGCCAGCTCTTCCAGAAGCTGCACCTTCTCGCCCTCGAGGTCGAGGTTCTCGAGCATGATGCGGACCGCTTCCGCGCCGATGCCGGCCGAGAAGGCGTCTTCACCGTACTCGTCCTGCGCTTCGAGCAGTTCGTCTTCGGTCAGCAGCTGATACTTTTCGAGCGGGGTCAGGCCCGGCTCGATCACGATATACGCCTCGAAGTACAGCACGCGCTCGAGCTGCTTGAGCTGCATGTCGAGCAGCAGGCCGATGCGGCTCGGCAGCGACTTCAGGAACCAGATGTGCGCGACGGGGGCGGCCAGTTCGATATGGCCCATGCGCTCGCGGCGCACCTTCGACACCGTGACTTCGACACCGCACTTTTCGCAGACGATGCCCTTGTACTTCATGCGCTTGTACTTGCCGCACAAGCATTCGTAATCCTTGATCGGACCGAAGATGCGCGCGCAGAACAGGCCGTCACGCTCGGGCTTGAACGTGCGATAGTTGATCGTCTCGGGCTTCTTGATCTCGCCGAACGACCACGAACGGATCTTGTCGGGCGAGGCGATACCGATCTGGATCTGGTCGAAGGTTTCCGGCTTCGCGATCGGATTGGCGAAATTGGTCAGTTCGTTCATGGGTATGAACCTCTTTTGAAACTCAACTCCTCTCCCATCGGGAGAGGAAGGGGCCCGCCAGCGAAGCTGGTGGGAAGGTGAGGGCAGGGCAGACCGCTGCCCTCACCCTTCCGGCGCGTTGCGCGCCTCCCTCCCTCTCCCGCCGGGAGAGGGAAGGCCGTGGCTTTACTCCGCCGCCTCGGCGAGGCCGCCTTCGTCTTCCAGGTCCTGCATGGACTTGAGGTCGACGTTGAGGCCCAGCGAGCGCATTTCCTTGACGAGCACGTTGAAGCTCTCGGGGATGCCGGCCTCGAACGTGTCGTCGCCCTTGACGATCGCCTCGTAGACCTTGGTGCGTCCGACGACGTCGTCCGACTTCACCGTCAGCATCTCCTGCAGCGTATAGGCAGCGCCATACGCCTGCAGTGCCCAGACCTCCATTTCGCCGAAGCGCTGGCCGCCGAACTGCGCCTTACCGCCCAGCGGCTGCTGGGTGACGAGGCTGTACGGGCCGATAGACCGCGCGTGGATCTTGTCGTCGACCAGGTGGTGCAGCTTCAGCATGTAGATGATGCCCACGGTCACGCGCCGGTCGAACTTGTCGCCGGTGCGGCCGTCGAACAGCTCCGACTGGCCCGACGTGTCGAGACCCGCCAGCTCCAGCATCGCCGACACGTCGCTTTCGCGCGCACCGTCGAACACGGGGGTGCCCATC
This sequence comes from Sphingomonas melonis DAPP-PG 224, assembly GCF_000379045.1. NCBI lineage: Bacteria > Pseudomonadati > Pseudomonadota > Alphaproteobacteria > Sphingomonadales > Sphingomonadaceae > Sphingomonas > Sphingomonas melonis. Next base: position 3,518,633 of record NZ_KB900605.1, on the reverse strand, counting down.
GGCACGCCGGTGCGGATGTTCTTCACCAGCTCGGCGATCTCTTCCGGCTCGCGGCTCTGGATGTCTTCGGCATAGTGATCGCCATAGACTTCGACGAGGCGCGTCTTGACCGCGTCGGGCATGTCGCCCGCCTTGGCGTCCGGATTGGCCTCACGCCACTCTTCGAGCTGCGCCGCGACCTGCATACCGAGGTTGCGTGCCGCCCAGCCGAGGTGCGTTTCGAAGATCTGACCGACGTTCATGCGCGACGGCACGCCCAACGGGTTCAGCACGAGATCGACCGGCGTACCGTCCGCGAGGAAGGGCATGTCCTCCTGCGGCAGGATGCGGCTGATGACGCCCTTGTTACCGTGACGGCCGGCCATCTTGTCGCCCGGCTGCAGCTTGCGCTTCACCGCAACGAAGACCTTGACCATCTTGAGCACGCCCGGCGGCAGCTCGTCGCCCCGCTCCAGCTTCTCGCGACGATCGTGGAACTTGTCCGTGATCCGCTTGGCCGCTTCGTCATACTGCTGCTTGACGGCTTCCAGGTTCGACTGGACCGCATCGTCCTGCACGGCGAACTTCCACCATTCATGGCGGTCGACGCTGTCGAGCAGGTCCATGTCGATGGTCGAGCCCTTCTTGACGCCCTTCGGCGCCGCGGTCGCGACCTGATCCAGCAGCATCTCGCGCAGGCGACTCCACGTCGCCCGGTTGAGGATCGTGCGCTCGTCGTCCGAGTCCTTCTTCAGGCGCTCGATCTCTTCGCGCTCGATCGCCATCGCGCGCTCGTCCTTGTCGATGCCGTGGCGGTTGAAGACGCGGACGTCGACGATCGTACCGGCAACGCCCGGCGGCAGACGCAGCGACGTGTCGCGCACGTCCGACGCCTTTTCGCCGAAGATGGCGCGAAGCAGCTTCTCTTCCGGCGTCATAGGGCTTTCGCCCTTCGGCGTGATCTTGCCGACCAGGATGTCGCCCGGCTCCACTTCGGCACCGACGTAGACGATGCCCGCCTCGTCGAGGTTACGCAGCGCTTCCTCGCCGACGTTCGGGATGTCGCGGGTGATGTCTTCCGGCCCCAGCTTCGTGTCGCGCGCCATCACCTCGAACTCGTCGATGTGGATCGACGTAAACACGTCGTCCTTCACGATCCGCTCCGAGATCAGGATGGAGTCTTCGTAGTTATAGCCGTTCCAGGGCATGAACGCGACGAGCGCGTTGCGGCCCAGAGCCAGCTCGCCGAACTCGGTTGACGGGCCGTCGGCGATCACGTCGCCAGCGTTGACCACGTCGCCCACCTTCACCAGCGGACGCTGGTTGATGCAGGTCGACTGGTTCGAACGCTGGAACTTCATCAGCGTGTAGATGTCGACGCCCGACTTGCCCGCGTCCACGTCACCGGTGGCGCGCACGACGATACGGCTGGCGTCGACCTGGTCGACGATACCTGCACGCTTGGCGGCGATCGCCGCGCCCGAATCGCGCGCGACGGTCTCTTCCATGCCGGTGCCGACGAAGGGCGCTTCCGCCTTCACCAGCGGCACGGCCTGACGCTGCATGTTCGAGCCCATGAGCGCGCGGTTGGCGTCGTCGTTTTCCAGGAACGGAATGAGCGAGGCGGCGACCGAAACGAGCTGCTTCGGGCTGACGTCCATCAGCGTGATCGTTTCCGGCAGCGCCATCAGGAACTCGCCCGCCTGACGCGCCGAGACGAGGTCTTCGGCGAAGCTGCCGTCGTCCTTCAGCTCGGCCGAGGCCTGCGCGATCGTGTGCTTCGCCTCTTCCATCGCCGACAGATAGACGACGTCGTCGGTGACCTTGCCGTCGATGATCTTGCGGTACGGCGTTTCGATGAAGCCGTACTTGTTGACGCGGCTGAACGACGCGAGGCTGTTGATCAGACCGATGTTCGGGCCTTCCGGCGTTTCGATCGGGCAGATGCGGCCATAATGCGTCGGGTGAACGTCGCGGACTTCGAAGCCCGCACGCTCACGCGTCAGACCGCCCGGCCCGAGCGCCGAAACGCGACGCTTGTGCGTCACTTCGGACAGCGGGTTGGTCTGGTCCATGAACTGCGACAGCTGCGACGAACCGAAGAACTCGCGCACCGCGGCAACCGCGGGCTTGGCGTTGATCAGGTCGTTCGGCATGACGGTCGACACGTCCACTGACGACATGCGCTCCTTGACCGCACGCTCCATGCGCAGCAGGCCGACGCGATACTGGTTCTCCAGCAGCTCGCCCACAGACCGCACGCGGCGGTTGCCGAGGTTGTCGATGTCGTCGATCTCGCCCTTGCCGTCCTTCAGGTCGACCAGCGTCTTCACCACGGCGAGGATATCCTCGGTGCGCAGCGTCGTCACCGTGTCCGGGCAGTCGAGGTCGAGGCGCATGTTCAGCTTGACGCGACCCACGGCCGACAGGTCGTAGCGATCGGGATCGAAGAACAGGCCGGCGAACAGCGCTTCGGCGGTTTCGAGCGTCGGCGGCTCGCCGGGGCGCATGACGCGATAGATGTCGCTGAGGGCCTGCTCGCGCTCTTCGGCCTTGTCGGCCTTCAGCGTGTTGCGGATCCAAGCGCCGGTCGACACGTGGTCGATATCGAGCAGTTCGATGCGATCGATGCCCGCCTTGTCGAGCTTTTCGAGGTTCTCGGCGCCGATTTCGTCGCCCGCCTCGACGTAGATTTCGCCGGTCGCTTCGTTGATCAGGTCATAGGCCGAATAGCGGCCGTAGATTTCCTCGGTCGGGATCAGCAGCTCGGTCAGGCCGTCCTTCGCCGCCTTGTTGGCTGCGCGGGGGCTGATCTTCTGCTGTGCCGCGAATACGACTTCGCCCGACGAGGCGTCGACGATGTCGAACAGCGGCTTCACGCCGCGCCAGTTCTCGGCCGCGAACGGAATACGCCAGCCGCCTTCGCCGCGGACGTAGGTCACGCGGTTGTAGAAGTGGTTGAGGATGTCCTCGCTGGTCATGCCCAGCGCATAGAGCAGCGCCGTCACCGGCAGCTTGCGCTTGCGGTCGATACGGACGTTGACGATGTCCTTGGCGTCGAACTCGAAGTCCAGCCACGAGCCGCGATACGGGATCACGCGCGCGGCGAAGAGATACTTGCCGCTCGCATGCGTCTTGCCGCGGTCATGGTCGAACAGCACGCCCGGCGACCGGTGCATCTGGCTGACGATGACGCGCTCGGTGCCGTTGATGAAGAAGGTGCCGTTCTCCGTCATCAGGGGCATGTCGCCCATGTAGACGTCCTGCTCCTTGATATCGATGACCGACTTGGCTTCGGTATCGGGATCGACCTCGAACGCGGTCAGGCGCAGCGTGACGCGCATCGGCGCGGCATAGGTGATGCCGCGCTGGCGGCATTCCTCGACGTCGAACTTCGGCGGTTCGAGGACGTAATCGTCGAAGTCGAGATAGGCGGTGCCGGCGAAATCCTGGATCGGGAAGACGCTGCGCAGCGTCTTTTCCAGACCCGAGACGTGGCCCGTCGACTTGTCGGAGCGCAGGAACTGCTCATAGCTTTCGCGCTGAACCTCGATCAGGTTCGGCATCTGGATGACTTCGTGGATATCCCCGAAGATCTTGCGGATGCGCCGCTTGGCGGTGCTGCCCTGGATCGCCTTGGTGGCCATGAGCGTTATCTGTCCTCAAGTCGCTGGCGAGGCCCGGATGGGTCCCGCCGGAATGTCGTGCCCGGAAATCCCCGGACCGGACGCACGAAGCGACGCAAAAAAGCCGATCGCATGATACTGCGTCGGCCTTTGGCGTCTGAAACCGCAACCCTCTATCCGTACGAAGCGCTGCGCGACGGCGCTTCATGTCCCGAAAAGCTGTGGTGAGCCGCCCATATAGGCGCGGTATTGGATGCTGTCAAAGGGCGGACGTCCAACAGCGATCCAACACGGACTTCAGCCTGGGCACCGGTTCGGCCGGTCGCCTTGGCGGGGCGGTTCGTCGCAGCGCGACTGGCGGTCGTCGCTGCATGCCGCAGAGCGGGGGCTTATCTTTGGAAGAGTTCCGCACCGATGACGAGTTTCCGGGGTGTGCGTCGGCGCACGATCCCCTTCCTGATGGCGACCGCCGTCGCGCCCATGGCGATCGTGACGATCGCTCCGGCCGCCGCGCAGACCGGCAATGGCACGGCCGCGCAGACGTTGCCGGGGCTGGACAATTTCAGCCTGCCGCCCTCGCAGCCGACACCCACGCCGAGCCCGACGCCGGCTCCGGTCATCGCGCCGTTGCCGACCCCTACGGCGTCCCCGCGGCCGACGCCGACACCGCGCGTGAGCCCACGTGCCACGCCGACGCCGACGCCGCGCGTCACAGCGACCCCGACGCCGCGGGCGACCGCATCGCCTACGCCGGCCGCCACGCCGGCAGCGACAGCGATGCCAACCCCGACGCCGACGGCGACTCCCACAGCATCGCCCACGCCGGTCGAGGCCGCTACGCCGTCGCCCGCGGCCACGACCGTACCGGCGACCGCACCGGATAGCGGCTCCGATTACGGTTGGCTGATCGGGCTGGCAGTGGTGCTGGGCCTCGGTGGGGCAGGGGCTTGGTGGTGGCGTCGCCGCCGCGCCGACGCCGCGGATGAGCCGGTCACCCCTGCTGCGCCTGTGCCCGTTCCGAAGCCGCAACCGGTCCGGCCGCGCACGCCGGCCGCGTCACCCGCCACGCCGCCAGCGCCCGTACCCGCGCCGATATCCGCACCCGTCGGGGATCGCGGGCGGCTGTCGCTGAGCCTTCACCCGCGCCGCGCCGGCCTGAACCTGCTCAGCGCGACGGTGGAGGCCGAGCTGGTCGTCCACAACGACGGCAGCGCACCCGCCCAGTCGATCCGCATCGGCGCGGCGCTGATTGGTGCGACACCGGGGCAGGGCGACGAGATCGCGCCCGTGTTCGACCAGCCCGTCGTCCGCCCTGCGACCCCGCCCTTCGCGCTCGGCCCCGGCGAGGAGCGGCGGATCCGTCTGGTCGTCGCGCAGGCGCGGGCGGATATCGTCCCGCTCACCGCAGGCGGCCGGACGTTGTTCGTCCCCGTCGTCGCGGTCAACGCGCTGTATGATGCTGGCGCCGGCATCGCCGGGCAAAGCGCGCGCGGCTTTGCGGTCGGCGTCGAGCGCGTCGACAGCGCCAAGCTCGCGCCCTTCTGGCTCGACCAGCCTGCGCGCATGCACGAACAGCTGGCGGTCCGCCCTTATGGCGCCGGGGTAGAGCGCTAGCCGACACCGCCCGTCCGGCACGAACCGGACGGGCGGGCGACGCGGTTCAGGCTGCAGCCTTCAGCGTCGCCATGTCGATGACGAAGCGATACTTGACGTCGCCCTTCACCATGCGGTCGTAGGCCTCGTCGATCTGCTCCATGCGGATCATCTCGATATCGCTGGTCAGGCCATGCTCCTTGCAGAAGTCGAGCATCTCCTGCGTCTCCTTGATCCCGCCGATCAGCGAGCCCGCCAGCGCGCGGCGGCGGAAGACGAGGTTGCCGACCGAGGGCGCCGGGTGCGGCTCCGCGGGCACGCCGACGAGGCACATCGTGCCGTCGCGCTTCAGCTGGACGAGCAGTGCGTCGAGGTCGTGCGGGGCGGCTACCGTGTTCAAAATAAAGTCGAACGAGCCCTCGTGCGCGGCCATCTGGTCGGCGTCTTTCGAGACGATCAGATCCTTGGCGCCGAGGCGCTTGGCGTCGTCACGCTTGTTCGGCGAGGTCGAGAAGACATAGACCTCCGCGCCCATCGCCGCGGCGATCTTGACGCCCATGTGGCCGAGGCCGCCGAGACCGACGATGCCGACCTTCTGGCCGGGGCCCACCTTCCAGTGATGCAGCGGCGAATAGGTGGTGATGCCGGCGCAGAGCAGCGGCGCCACGGCGGCAAGGTCCTGTTCGTCATGGCCGACGTGGAGAACGAAATCCTCGGTCACGACGATATGGTCGGAATAGCCGCCGAAGGTGTGGCCGCCCATCACCTCGTCCGGGCCGTTATAGGTGCCGACGAAGCCCGTCGTCTCGCAATATTGCTCCTCGCCGTCGTTGCACGAGGGGCAATGGCCGCAGCTGTCGACCATGCAGCCGACGCCGGCGATGTCGCCGACCTTGAACTTCGTCACGTCGCTGCCGACCGCGGAGACGCGACCGACGATCTCGTGGCCGGGGACGCAGGGGTAGAGCGTCCCGTCCCACTCGCCGCGCGCGGTATGGAGATCGGAATGGCAGACGCCGCAATAGAGGATGTCGATCGCGACGTCCTTGGCACCGGGATCGCGGCGTTCGAAGTGGAAGGGCGCGAGCGGCGCGTCGGCAGCCTGGGCGGCATAGCCCTGGGTGGCGGTGGGCATCGGAAATTCCTTAAAGAAACGAATGGGGTTCGGAGCGCGCTGCAACGCAACACGATCGCTTCGGCTCCCGATCATTTCTTCGATTAATCCGATCGCTTACGTCGATGGCGCGTCCGGCGCCGGCACCATCACCAAGGCATCGATCGCCGCCTGCAGAATGTGGGCGGCGGCAAGATTATCGATCCGTTCGGCGCGCTTGGCGCGGCTCATATCCTGTTCGATCATCGTGCGTTCGACCGCCACCGTGCTCCAGCGTTCGTCCCACAGCAGGATGGGGAGGGCGAGATCGGCGCAGTTGCGTGCGAAGGCGCGGGTCGACTGGCTGCGCGGGCTTTCCGTCCCGTCGAGGTTGAGCGGCAGGCCGAGCACGATGCCGCGGACGTGCTGCGCGGCGATCAGCTTGGCGATCGCGGCCTTGTCCGCGGTGAACTTGGTGCGGCGGATGAGGTCTGCGGGACTCGCGAAGCTCCAGCCGGCGTCGCACAGCGCCGTGCCGATCGTCTTGGTGCCGAGATCGAGCCCGATCAGGCGACCACCCTGCGGCAAGGCCGCGCGGAAATCGGTGCGGTCGAGGGTGATCATGCGCTGGCTCCGAACGCGGCGAGGCGGCGGGCGGCGTCGGCGCGGACATTGGCCCAGAACAGGCTGTAGTCGTAGACGTGGTAGTTGTTGCCGGGCAGGACGTAACCCCCCACCTCCGGCGGCGTGCCGATCAGCAGGACACCGCGCGGGTCGCAGCGCGCGGGCACCTTGCCCGGCTGGATCGTCGCCGTGCTGAGGTCGGCGCTCGGGTACAGCGTGCCGCGGTTGGCGCTGGCCGGCGCGGCGGTGCCTGCGGTGCCGGTCAACGGGTTGGTACAGACCATCGGGGTGCCCTTGCGCGGGCGGCCGTCGAAGCCGGTCGTCGTGTCGTAAAGGTCGGTGATGAGCGACGGGTCGGCGGGCTCGGCAAAGCTCTGCCACGACAGCAGGCAGCGGGCCTGATCGGGCCGGGTGCATTCGGGCAGGCCGAGCGCGGCGAGGTCGGTCGTCTTCGACACCGGCCAGCCGACGACATAGGCCGCGACGATACGACGCGCGATCGGCGTGCCGGCGATTTTTTCGCGCAGCAGCCGGGTGAGGTGGAGCGCACCCTGGCTATGGCCGGCGAGGATGATCGGGCGCTTGGGGTCGACTTGGCGCACGAAGGCGTCGAAGGCGGCGGCGACGTCGCGATAGGCGAGGTCGAGCGCCTGGGTGGCGCTGGCCTCGCTGGTCAGGAAGGCGCCGAACGTCGCCTGGCGGTAGCGCGGTGCCCAGATGTCGGCGCTGTCGTTGAACGCGCTCGCTTGGCCGCGCAGGAAGATCGCGGCGCGGGCGTTGGTCTCGGCATCGTCGAGCGCGGCGTTCCAGTGCGCGCGGCCGATGTACGAGGTGGGGTGGATGAAGAAGACCGCGGCCTTCGCCTGTCCCGCGGCGGCGGGGGTGTAGCCGGTGGGCGTCCACCGCGCGGGATTGCCGGGAAGGTCGGGGCGGGCGATCCACATCTTGGCGTTGGCATAGACGCGCGGATCGACGCTCGCCTGCGCCTGGAACGTCTCGGTCGGCACCAGCGCCATGCGCAGGATGCGGTTGCCCGCAAGGCGATAGGCGATCGCCCCGGCGATCACGAGCGCGATCAGGACGGCGAAGACATAGAGGAATTTACGCGCCAAGCGAGGCTCCCGGTTCAATGGGCGTGCTCTGCCCGATGCGGGGCGGCGGGGCAATGCGGGGTGAGGCAATCAGGATTTCGGTCCGAAACGGTCATTCGGTATTTACCAATTGTGGGTACTGCTGCCGCACAGAAGGGGAGCAGGCCATGATGATCGCCGCGGTGACCAGGGCAGATCGTGCGATTGCCATGCCGTCCATGGGCGGACGTCAGGCCGGGTTCGAAGCGGCGCTCGCGGTGCAGGCCACGCCGTCCGCCGGAGATGATGCGCGTACCAGTGCAACCGCGGCGGTGGCGGCCTTCGACCTCGACTATGGGGCCGGTGGACACAGCCGGGCCGACGTCGAAGCGCGTTATGCCGAGGGCGCGCGGACCGTCAGCGCGGCACAGGGCTTGCCCGAGGGGCGCTACGACTTTTCCGCAATGAGTCCGCGGAAACTGCGGATCGTGACCGGCCATCTCGTGCTGAGCGGAGCGGCGCGCTCCGACGCCATGGCGCAGCTGACCGCCCCGATCGATACGGGCGACGGCGGCACGACGGCCGGCGCGCCGACCGACTGGCTGGCGACGCTGAACGATCGGATCACGGATGCAAAGGCGCGGGTGGACGGTGACGCGATCTATCTGGAGTCGGCACGGTTCACGCTGCAGCGGTTCCACACGAAGAGCGATCGGGCGCCGGGCGCCGGGCCGCTCGCATCGTCGGCGCCCATGACGGCCGGCGCCAAGCTCGACGCGGCGCTGGAGGCCTTCCGCAAGGAAGGGAAGATGACGCCGGCCGAGCGCATGCGGCGGCAGGTGATGAAGGAGATGAAGATCACCGAGGACGATCTGAAGGCGATGCCGCCCGAACAGCGCGACGCAACCGAGAAGAAGATCGGTGAAGAGGTGGCGTTGCGGCTGAAGAAGCTGGGGATCGACGGCGGGGGCGCCGGTACGCGGTCGGTAGAGGAGTATGTCGCCGCACAGGGATAGAATACCCGTTACCCGTTCGCCCTGAGCCTGTCGAAGGGCGGGCGGCCGGATGCACTGGAGCCGCCTATGGAACTCCGTGTTTCGACAGGCTCAGCACGAACGAGGGGCGGCGGGGCGACCCGTCCGCAACCGAAGCTGTTGCGCCGCAGCGCGGGCTTGGTGTAGCCGCATCGGCATGTCCGTAGACACCGCCACCGTAAAGAAGGTCGCCGCGCTCGCGCGCATCGCGATCACCGACGAGGACGCCGGCCGCCTCGCCCCCGAACTCAGCAACCTGCTCGGCTGGATCGAGCAATTGGGCGAGGTCGACACCGCCGGGGTCGAGCCGATGACCGCGGTCATCCCCAACACGCTGCGCCTGCGCGACGACGTGGTGAACGCCGATCCGCTGACCGGCGGCGGCATCCGTGACGACCTGATGGCCAATGCGCCGCAGGCGGAGCACGGCTTCTTTACCGTTCCCAAGGTGATCGAATAATGACCGACCTGACCGATCTGGGCATCGCCGCGATCCGCGACGGCGTGCGCGCCGGCAGCTTTTCCGCGGTCGAGGTCGCCGACGCCTTCGTGGTGAAGGTCGCCAAGGCCAAGCCGCTCAACGCCTTCCTGGTCGAGACGCCCGACCATGCGCTCGCTGCCGCCAAGGCCGCCGATGCCGCGCGTGCCGCCGGCGAGACGCTGAAGCCGCTGGCTGGCGTGCCGATCGGCATGAAGGACCTGTTCTGCACCAAGGGCGTGGCCACCACCGCGGCGAGCCACATCTTGGAAGGCTTCACGCCGACCTATGAATCGACCGTGTCGCAGAACCTGTGGAACGCGGGCGCGGGCATGCTCGGCAAGCTGAACATGGACCAGTTCGCGATGGGCTCGTCGAACGAGACCAGCGCGTTCGGCAATGTCGTGTCGCCGTGGCGCAAGCCGGGCAGCGACGCGCCGCTCGCCCCCGGCGGATCGTCGGGCGGCAGCTCGGCGGCGGTCGCGGCGGGGCTGTGCCCGGGTGCGACGGGCACCGATACCGGCGGATCGATCCGCCAGCCCGCCGCCTTCACCGGCATCAGCGGGATCAAGCCGACCTATGGCCGCTGTTCGCGCTGGGGCACGATCGCCTTCGCCAGTTCGCTCGACCAGGCCGGGCCGATGGCGCGCGACGTGCGCGACTGCGCGATCATGCTGGAAGCGATGGCGGGCTTCGACGCCAAGGACGCGACCTCGCTGCAGCTCGACGTGCCCAAGTGGGAGCAGGAGCTGACCGGCAACCTCGCCGGCAAGCGCGTTGGCATCCCCAAGGAATATCGCGTCGACGGCATGCCTGCCGAGATCGAGGCGCTGTGGCAGGCCGGGATCGACTGGCTGAAGGATGCGGGTGCCGAGATCGTCGAGGTGTCGCTGCCGCACACCAAATATGCACTGCCCGCCTATTACATCATCGCGCCGGCCGAAGCGTCGTCGAACCTCGCGCGCTATGACGGCGTGCGCTACGGCCTGCGCGACCTGCCTGAGGGCGCGGGGCTGCAGGACATGTATGCCGCGACGCGCGCCGCGGGCTTCGGCGCTGAGGTGAAGCGCCGGATCATGATCGGCACCTATGTGCTGTCGGCCGGTTTCTACGATGCCTATTACACGCAGGCGCAGAAGGTGCGGACGCTGATCGCGCGCGATTTCGAGCGGGCTTGGCAGCAGTGCGACGTGCTGCTGGCGCCGACCGCGCCGTCGGCGGCGTTCGCGCTGGGCGATAAGTCGGCCGATCCGCTGGCGATGTACCTCAACGACGTGTTCACCGTGCCGTCGAGCCTCGCGGGCCTGCCGGCGATGAGCGTGCCGGGCGGGCTCGACAAGGACGGCCTGCCGCTGGGCTTGCAGATCATCGGCAAGGCGCTGGACGAGCAGGGCGTGCTGAACGCTGGGCTCGCGATCGAGGAGCGTGCGGGCTTCGTCGCGCGGCCGGGATCGTGGTGGTAACCGACCGGACCTTCACGACACGCAACGTCGCGATGCTGCGCGAAGCGCAGGCCGCGCTCAACGTCGCGTTCGGGGCGATCCTCAGCGCCTATGTCGGGATCTCGCTCGCCGAGATCGACAACCATCCGTTCGACCACCACGTGCTCGCGCGGTTCTTCATCGCGCTGGCGGTGTTCATCCTGGGGCTGTCGGTCGGCAACAGCCTGATCCTGCGGGGCGAATTCCGGCTGAGCGCGATCTTCCTGATCCTGGCGCTGATCGCCGCGGTCTTCGCGCATCACGAGGGCACGGTGCTGCGCTTCGAGGGCGCGATCCTGCGCATCCTGGCCGGCTGCTGGGTCGTCGCGCTGCTCGGCAGCAACATTGCGCTGACCGCGATCAACTATCTTCATCATCGGAATCGAACATGAGCGACTATCGCATCCAGGGCGCCACCGGCGAATGGGAGGTCGTGATCGGCCTGGAAGTCCACGCCCAGGTCACGTCCAACGCCAAATTGTTCTCGGGCGCCGCGACCGCCTTCGGCGCGGAGCCGAACACGCAGGTCAGCCTGGTCGACGCGGCGATGCCGGGCATGCTGCCGGTGCCGAACATGGAGTGCATCCGCCAGGCGGTGCGCACCGGCATGGCGATCGACGCGCAGATCAATACGTGGTCGCGGTTCGACCGGAAAAACTATTTCTATGCCGATCTGCCGCAGGGCTATCAGATCAGCCAGCTCTACCATCCTCTGGTCGGCGAGGGCGCGGTCGAGATCGCGCCCGACGACAAGAATCCGGACGCGACCAAGACGATCGGCGTCGAGCGCATCCACGTCGAACAGGACGCGGGCAAGCTGATGCACGACCAGCATCCGACGCGGTCGTATGTCGACCTCAACCGTTCGGGCGTGGCGCTGATGGAGATCGTCAGCCGGCCGGACATGCGATCGCCGGCCGAAGCGGGGGCGTATCTCACCAAGCTGCGCTCGATCCTGCGCTATGTCGGCAGCTGCGACGGCAACATGGATCAGGGGTCGATGCGCGCCGACGTCAACGTCTCGGTCCGCAAGCCGGGCGACGCATTCGGCACGCGCACCGAAACGAAGAACGTCAATTCGGTGCGCTTCGTGATGCAGGCGATCGAGCATGAGGCGCTGCGTCAGGTCGAGGTGCTGGAGAGCGGCGGCACGATCGTGCAGGAAACGCGCCTGTTCAATCCGGACACCGGCACGACGCGGTCGATGCGCTCGAAGGAAGACGCGCACGATTACCGCTATTTCCCCGATCCCGACCTGCTGCCGCTCGAGCTGGACGAGGCGTTCCTGGCGGACTGCCGCGCCAGCCTGCCCGAGCTGCCCGACGCCAAGCGTGCGCGCTACGAAGCCGCCGGCATCTCGCCCTATCAGGCGGGCGTGCTGACCGCTGAGGTGGAGGCGGCGCGCTGGTTCGACGCGCTGCTCGACGCGGGCGCGAAGCCGGTCGCGGCGGCGAACTGGACGACGTCGGAACTGTTCGGCGCGCTCAACCGCGTCGGCAAGAGCATCGCCGAATCGCCGGTGTCGCCGACGCAGGCGGCCGAACTGCTGGCGCTGGTCGCCGACGGCACCTTGTCGGGCAGCCTGGCGAAGCAGGTGTTCGAGGTGATGCTGGAGACGGGCGAGGCGCCAGCCAAGATCGTCGAGGATCGTGGCCTCAAGCAGACCAGCGACACCGGCGCGATTGAGGCGGTGATCGCCGAGGTGCTGGCGAAGAACCCCGGCCAGCTGGAACAGTATCGCGGCGGCAAGGAGGCGCTGTTCGGCTTCTTTGTCGGCCAGACGATGAAGGCGATGGGCGGCAAGGCCAATCCGGGCGTGGTCAACGAGCTGCTCAAGAAAGCGCTCGCCGGCTGATGGTCACGCGGATCGCCCGGTGCCGGTGCGGACAATTGTCCGCGACCTGCACGGGCGATCCGGTGCGGGTGTCGGTGTGCCACTGTCGCGGGTGCCGGCGGCTGACCGGCGGCGCCTTCTCCGCGCAGGCGCGCTTTCCCGCCGAGGCGGTGACGCTGGCAGGTGCGTTCCAGACATGGGAACGCGTTGGCGACAGCGGTCGTCGCGCCTGGTTTCGCTGGTGTCCGAACTGCGGTGCCACCGTGATGTTCGTCAACGAAGGCTATGAGGACATGCCGGCAATCCCGATCGGCGCCTTTGCCGATGACGATGCGCCGACCCCGACGCTGTCGATCTTCGAAGCAAGCAAGCTGCCGTGGGTGGCGGTGGCCGGCGAGGGGATCGAGCATTTCGCCTGATCTGCACCCGCCAGTGAGATCGTATCCGCCAGTTCTTCGTCATTGCGAGCGGAGCGACGCAATCCAGGGCGTCCTGCTCCGGCTCTGGATTGCTTCGCTGTGCTCGCAATGACGCAGGATTCTGCGTAACGTCGCGATGTGTTCGACGAGGACAGGGGCATGGAAATGAAGAGGCTCGCCTGCGTGGCGTTTGCATTGATGGCGATGCCGGGCGCGGCCCAGCAGATGCCGCCACCCCCCACGCCGCTGCCCCGCGTCGCGCTCGACACGACCGCGGGCCGCATCGTGATCGAAGCCGATACGCGGGCCGCGCCGATCACGGCCGGCAATTTCCTGAAATATGTCGACGGCAAGCGGCTGGATGGCGTCGTCTTCTACCGTGCGGTCAAGGTCGCGGACAAATTCGGCTTCGTGCAGTTCGGCGCCAACGGCGATCCCAAGCGCGTGCTGCCGCCGATCAAGCATGAGCCCACGACGCAGACCGGGCTGCATCACACCGATGGTGCCTTGTCGGTCGCTCGCTTCGCGCCCGGCACCGCACGCGGCGACTTTACGATCAGCGTCGGCGATCAGCGCGCCTCGCTCGACGCCGATCCGTCGAAACCGGGCGACAATTTGGGCTATGCCGCCTTCGGCCACGTGGTCGAGGGGATGGATGTGGTGACGAAGATCATGGACGCACCCGTTTCGCCGACCGCGACGATCCAGGGATCGTTCAAGGGCGAGGTGCCTGTCGAGGCGGTGAAGGTGCTGACGGCACGGCGGGTGCCGGTGGGGACTGCGGTCAAGCCTTGAGGCGGGGGCGGTGACCTGACGAGGGGGCGGCCGAAAGGTCGGCCGCCCCAGTTGCCTTATTGTTGCGTCAGGTCCTGGTTCTTGACCTCGCCACCGGTGCCGCTGTTGCCGTCGAACTCGCCGGTGTCCGTGAAGCGCACCGGCTCCGGGCCGCCTTCGCCGCGCGCGACCGCGTCGGCGCGTGCTTCGACCGCCTGTTCGATATCGCTGCGCTCATCCTTGCGCGTGTCTGCCCGCAGCGCATCGGGATTGCCCTCGGGCGCATCGTCCGGCAGCGCCTCGACCGTGTCGTTGTGCCGATCGGTCATATCAGATCTCCGCCGGCTGCGACGTGCCGGGATCGCCAGCGGGCGTGGTGGGCGAGGGGATGTCGACGTCGGGCGTCGGCGGCGTGATTTCGGGCGGCGGTGCGCTCGGCTGGACCGGCTGGCTGGGCTGGGCGGGCGTTTCGGGTGGGGGCTGGGTCGCCATGGTGACACTCTCCTTCACCCCGCCAAACGTCCCGCAGCCCAGCGGGTTGCGGCGCCCCTTGCTTGCGCGCGCCGTGCTGGTATAGACGCGCGCCCAAGGGAATGCCCTTCGAAGTACCGCTTCGATGGGATTCCTATCGGCGGGTCCTTCGTGCGGGCGTGGCGGAATTGGTAGACGCAGCAGGTTTAGGTCCTGCCATCGCAAGATGTGGGGGTTCGAGTCCCTTCGCCCGCACCAGTCCCGCCGCTCCGAGCGCGGGACGGCAGCTAAAGATTTTTCGTCAGATTTCTCAAGATTGAAGGCCGGATATGCAGACTGTCGAGACGTTGAACGAGGGCCTGAAGCGCACCTACACGCTGACCATCACGCCGAAGGACATCGATGCCAAGGTCGATGCCGAAGTGAAGCGCGTCGCGCCGCAGGTGAAGATGCCCGGCTTCCGTCCCGGCAAGGTGCCCGTGAACCTGGTGCGCAAGATGCACGGCGAGGCGCTGGCCGCCGACGCGCTCAACAGCGCGATCCAGGAAGGCGTGCAGTCGCTGATCGCCGACAAGCAGCTGCGCCCCGCGATGCAGCCCTCGGTCGCGCTGAACGACGATTATGCGCCGGGCAAGGACGCGGTCGTCACCGTCGAGATGGAAGTGCTGCCCGCCGTGCCGACGCCGGCCATCGACGCGCTGAAGCTGGAGCGTCTGACCGTGCCCGTCGCCGATGAAGCGGTGGACGAGCAGCTGCAGAAGTTCGCCGACCAGTCGAAGAAGTGGGACGATGCGGCCGAGGACAAGGCCGCTGAGATGGGTGACCTCGTCACCGTCGACTTCGTAGGCAAGACCAGCGACGGCGTTGCGTTCGACGGCGGCACCGGCACCGACATGGGCGTCGAGCTCGGCTCGGGTCGCCTGATCCCGGGCTTCGAGGACCAGCTCGTCGGCGTGAAGCTGGGCGAGGAAAAGACGCTCAACGTCACCTTCCCGGAAGACTATGGCGCCAAGGAACTCGCCGGCCAGGCCGCGACGTTCGACATCACCGTCAAGAAGATCCAGGTCGCCGGCGAGAGCAAGATCGACGAGGATCTGGCCAAGAACCTCGGCCTCGAGAGCCTCGAGCAGCTGCGTGGCCTGATCAAGGGTCAGATCGAGCAGGAGCATAACGGCCTCACCCGCACGCACATGAAGCGCAAGCTGCTCGACCAGCTCGCCGAGGGTCACGATTTTGAAGTGCCGCCGTCGATGGTCGAAGCCGAGTTCGCGCAGATCTGGCAGCAGCTGGAGCATGAAGCGACGCACGAGGAAGATCCCGCCGCGGCGATGGCCGAGATGGAAGCCGAGCGCGACGATTACCGCAAGATCGCCGAGCGCCGCGTGCGCCTGGGCCTGCTGCTGTCGGAAATCGGCCAGGCGAATGGCGTCGAAGTGACCCAGCAGGAAATGAACCGCCTGATCGGTCAGGCCGCGCAGCAGTATCGCGGCGAGGACCAGCGTCGCTTCATCCAGTATATCCAGCAGGAGCCGATGGCGGCCGCCCAGCTGCGTGCGCCGCTGTATGAGGACAAGGTCGTCGACTTCCTGTTCGGCAAGGCCGAAGTGACCGACCGCGACGCGACCCGCGAAGAGCTGGAAGCCGCGATCGAGAGCGAAGACGGCTTCGCGACCGGCACGCACAGCCACGACCACGACAACCACAAGCCGCGCAAGTCGGCGAAGAAGACCGACGCGGGTGCCAAGGACGAAGGCGGCGAGGCCAAGCCCGCCAAGAAGGCCGCGGCGAAGAAGCCGGCCGCCAAGGGCGAAGACGCCGGCGCGGTCGAAGCGCCTGCCGGTGACGAGGCGGCTCCCGCCAAGAAGCCGCGCGCCAAGAAGGCCGCCGCGCCTGTCGAGGCCGAAACCGCGGTGACCGAATCGTCGCCGGAAGCGGCCGAAGCCGCCGAGGGCACCGAAGCCGCCGACGCGCCGGCAAAGAAGCCGCGCGCGAAGAAGGCCGCGGCGAAGACCGAAGGCTGATCATGATCGGGGGAGGGGGCTGCGGCCCTCTTCCCTTCTTCGTCATCCCGGCGAACGCCGGGATCCATGGACGCGCGCGGCTGGCGGTGGACCCGCTCCCGATGTTCCGTATCCATGGATCCCGGCGTCCGCCGGGATGACGAGTATCTGGGTATACGGCTCCGTGAGGGTGGAGGCATGAGCATCGTGACGCAGCCGACGATCGCAGTCCTGCTGCCCTGTTACAACGAAGCCGCCGCGATCGGACAGACGGTGGCCGGCTTTCGCGCCGCGCTGCCGGATGCGACCATCTACGTCTACGACAACAATTCCACCGACGCGACGATCGCCGTCGCGCACGAGGCTGGCGCGGTCGTCCGCACCGAGCGCATCCAGGGCAAGGGCAACGTCGTCCGCCGGATGTTCGCGGACATCGATGCCGACGTCTATGTGATGGCCGATGGCGACGCGACCTATGACGCGGCCTCGGCACCGGCGCTGGTCGCGCGGCTGCTGTCCGAGCAATGCGACATGATCGTCGGCAGCCGGGTCAGCCAGGTGCAGGAAAGCTATCGCCGCGGCCATCGCTTCGGCAATGCGCTGCTCACCGGCATGCTCGCGCGCCTGTTCGGGCGCAGCTTCACCGACATCCTGTCCGGCTATCGCGTCTTTTCGCGCCGTTTCGTCAAGAGCTTCCCGTCACTGTCGTCGGGCTTCGAGATCGAGACCGAGATCAGCGTCCACGCGCTCGAACTCAAGATGCCCTGTGCCGAGATCGAAACGCCCTATTATGCGCGCCCGGAAGGGTCGGCGTCGAAGCTCAGCACCTATGGCGACGGCTTCCGCATCCTCAACACCATCCTGACGCTCTATCGGATCGAACGGCCGTTGCTGTTCTTCGGCGCGATCGGGGCGCTGTTCGCGGCGGTGGCGGTCGTGCTCGGCGTACCGCTGGCGATCACGTACATGCACACGCATCTGGTGCCGCGTTTCCCCACCGCCGTCCTCATCACCGGGCTGATGATCATCGCCGCGCTGTGCGGCTTTGCGGGGCTGATCCTCGACACGGTGGTGCGCGGCCGGCGCGAGGTGCGCCGGCTTGCCTATCTGGGACACAAGGCGCCCCAAAGCGGGGCTTGAACTCCCCCGCGCGAGCGCCGATGTTGGCGGCCTCAAGGGCATAAGAGAGACTTTCATGCACAATCCGTTCGAGACCGGCGATTTCGCGAACCATCTGGGGCGCGCAGGCCTTGGCTTGCAGCAGACCCAGGCTGGCCTCGTGCCGATCGTGATCGAACAGTCGAACCGCGGCGAACGCTCGTTCGACATCTTCAGCCGCCTGCTGCGCGAGCGGATCATCTTCGTCACCGGCGGTGTCGAGGACGGGATGGCCAGCCTGATCACCGCGCAGCTGCTCTTCCTCGAGTCCGAGAACCCGAAGAAGGACATCTTCATGTACATCAACTCGCCGGGCGGTGTCGTCACGGCGGGCATGGCGATCCATGACACGATGCAGTATATCCGTCCGCGCGTCGGCACGGTCTGCATCGGCCAGGCGGCGTCGATGGGCAGCTTCCTGCTCGCGAGCGGTGAGCCGGGCATGCGCGTCGCGCTCACCAACGCACGCATCATGATTCACCAGCCGTCGGGCGGCGCGCAGGGCATGGCCAGCGACATCGAAATCCAAGCCAAGGAAATCCTGCGCATCCGCAAGCGGATGAACGACCTGTACGCGCAGTACACCGGTCAGCCGCTCGAGGAGATCGAGCGTCGCATGGACCGCGACACGTTCCTGGAGGCCAATGAAGCCAAGGAGTTCGGCCTGGTCGACGAGGTGTTCGACAAGCGTCCGACCCCGGCCGAAGACGTCGCCCAAGCGGCCTGAGAACACGCCTGGGCGTGACTTTAGTGACTTTTCGACGTTGTGATATGCGTACCGGCCGGTCTACCATGACCGGCCTCACCAGCGGGGAAAGCCCCGCGACAAGGAAGTGTGAATGACGAAATTGAGCGGTGGCGACTCGAAGAGCACCCTCTATTGCTCGTTCTGCGGCAAGTCGCAGCACGAGGTGCGCAAGCTCATTGCGGGACCGACCGTGTTCATCTGCGACGAGTGCGTCGAGCTGTGCAACGACATCATCCGTGAAGAGACGAAGTCGGCACTCGTCAGCAAGAAGGACGGCGGCGTCCCCACGCCCCAGGAAATCTGCAACGTCCTCGACGATTACGTCATCGGCCAGAAGCAGGCGAAGCGCGTCCTGTCGGTCGCGGTCCACAACCATTACAAGCGCTTGAACCACGGCGCGAAGGGCGCTGACGTCGAGCTCGCCAAGTCGAACATCCTGCTCGTCGGCCCGACCGGCTGCGGCAAGACGCTGCTCGCGCAGACGCTGGCGCGCATCCTCGACGTGCCGTTCACGATGGCCGACGCGACGACGCTGACCGAAGCCGGCTACGTCGGCGAGGACGTCGAGAATATCATCCTGAAGCTGCTTCAGGCGTCCGATTACAACGTCGAGCGGGCGCAGCGCGGCATCGTCTATATCGACGAGATCGATAAGATCAGCCGCAAGGCCGAGAATCCCTCGATCACGCGCGACGTGTCGGGCGAGGGCGTGCAGCAGGCGCTGCTCAAGCTGATGGAAGGCACGACCGCCAGCGTTCCGCCGCAGGGTGGCCGCAAGCATCCGCAGCAGGAATTCCTGCAGGTCGATACGACGAACATCCTGTTCATCTGCGGCGGCGCGTTCAGTGGCCTCGAGAAGATCATCGGCGACCGTTTGCAGGGCAAGTCGATCGGCTTCGGTGCCTATGTCGCCGCGCCGGAAGAAAAGCGGACTGGCGAGTATCTGCGCCAGACCGAGCCGGAAGATCTGCTCAAGTTCGGCCTGATCCCCGAATTCGTCGGCCGTCTGCCGGTGATCGCGACGCTGGAAGACCTCGACGTCGAGGCTCTGGTCAAGATCCTGAAGGAGCCGAAAAACGCGCTGGTCAAGCAGTACCAAAAGCTGTTCGAGATGGAGCAGGTAGAACTGGGCTTCACCGACGATGCACTCGTTGCGGTCGCCAAGAAGGGTATCGAGCGCAAGACCGGCGCCCGCGGCCTGCGGTCGATCTTGGAGGGCATATTGCTCGACACGATGTTCGACCTGCCCGGCATGGATGGCGTCGACGAGGTGATGATCGACAAGGACGTGATCGAGGGCCGCAAGGAACCGATCCGCGTCTATGCCGAAAAGAAGAAGGACGGCGCCGGCGCGGCGGCGTAAAATTGTAAGACGGCAAGGGAAGGGGCGTCGCGAAAGCGGCGCCCTTTTTTGTTTGGGATTGTGAGCAGTTGCGTGTGTCGGGCGAGGGCTGCCTCCCCACGGCGTCACCCCGGACTTGGTCCGGGGTCCACCCCGCGTCCAGGGGAAGGCCAGCGGCTCTATCCGCACCCTTGCGGCTCGGTGGACCCCGGACCAAGTCCGGGGTGACGGGGTGGGGATGGATATGTCGCGCACTCCCACGGACCCGCCACTCAAACCCGTCGTTAACGCCCCGTCCGCCATAACCGGCGCCGACGACACAGGAGCAATACGTGGTAGGAACCCGGATCGAGACGGCACCGGCCCAGAGCCCCGGCTGGCGCGGCGGTGCGGGGCCGCTCGCGATCCTGCCGCGCGTCCTCTTCCGCGACGAACGGCCGTGGCTGGCGATCCTGGTTGGCTGGCTGCTGACGATCGCGGGCAGCACGCTGATCGGCTGGATCGTCGCCCGTATCGCGCCCGACAATAGCGGCCCCGACTTCGGCGACGTCTCGGGCGCCACCAAGCTGTTCCTGATCGCGCTGTTCAGCCCCGTGGTCGAGACGCTGATCATGGCCGGCGTCCTCAGCCTGCTGCTCCGCTTCCTGCGGCCATGGCACGCGGTGATCGCCAGTGCCTTGCTATGGGGCATCGCGCACAGCCTGTCCTCGCCCTGGTGGGGCGTGGTGATCTGGTGGCCGTTCCTGATCTTCTCGACGCTCTACGTCACCTGGCGCCCCCACGGCGCCTGGCGCGCCATGGCCATCATCGCCTCGGTCCACATCCTACAGAACCTGTTCCCGGCGCTTCTGATCGTTATGGGCAAGTGACCGTGATGTCCCGTCGCCGCTGGTGAAGGGCCGCAAACTCGCATAGGACGATTTAAACCTTTGCGAGCAATACCATGTCCTCCCTCTCGGCCGCCTACCAGCGCGATGGCTATGTCGCTTTACCTGCGCTTTTTCCGCCAGAGGTGCTGCTCGCCTTTTATCGTATGATGCAGGGCGATCTTCAGGCGGCCGGACGTCCCTTACAGAGCTTTGCCGCGCGCGGGCCCCTACTCCGCCAGCCGGCGATTGAGGTCTATGCATTTCAATATACGCCGATGCTGACCTTCCTATGGGGGCTGACCCCGCGCGTTGCGAAGGTGGTTGGTCGGCCACTGCTGCCGACGTACGCCTACTTCAGAGCCTATCAGCAAGGCGACGTGTGCCGCATCCATTCCGATCGTCAGGCGTGCGAGCACAGCCTGTCGCTCACCATCGCTTATGGCGACGACCGTCCCTGGGCGTTGTCGGTCGCGACTGAACGAACAGAGGTGCCACAACCCGTGGTCGCCGACGACTTCGGCGATCAGCCTCATGGGTCGGTGGCTATGCAGCCGGGCGACGGGGTTCTCTACCAGGGCACGCATCATCGCCACGGGCGGCTGGATCCCAACCCGAACAGTTGGTCGGCACATCTGTTTCTACACTGGGTGGAAAAGGACGGACGCTACAGGGATCAGGCCTTCGACCGGCCGGCGCAAGAGCGAGCCGCGCGGGCACGGTGAGGCTTTCCCCGGCGGCTTGTCGAAGTTGAGGGCGGTGGCCAGCATCGCGATCTGGCCGATCTCCTTCATTGCCGCGTTGAGCAGCCTGTCGCCATAGCGCGGGTCGGGCGCGCGGTCGCCCGGGCCCGGCGTGATACCGCTTGGAAACGCGCGTATCTCCCTCCACGCCGTCGATCGCGTGGTGCAACCTAGGTCGGCGGGCCGTTCCGCGCGAGGCGCTCGTCGTGGGGAGCTTTCGTGGCGCTGGAGCATTGGCTTTGCGTAACGATCCGGGAGGCGATGATAGACGTGGCAGGGGCAGCGAACGACGGCACGGTGGCGCAGGGTGCCAAGGGGTGGCTGGGCTTGCCCCTGTGGTCGCTGGCGTTTCCGATCGTGGGGGTGCCGGCGGTGCTCGTGTCGCTGTATGCCATGGGGACGATCGGGCTGATCGCCGCTGCGGTGATCCTGATCGGGGCTGTCGTGTCCGCGGTGCATCAGGCCGAAGTCGTCGCGCACCGCGTCGGTGAGCCCTTCGGCACGTTGGTGCTGGCGGTCGCAGTGACGGTGATCGAGGTATCGCTAATCGTGTCGCTGATGGTGTCGGGATCGGGCGACGTGTCCGCGCTGGCGCGCGACACGGTGTTCGCCGCGATCATGATCATCCTGACCTTCATCATCGGGCTGTGCCTGCTGACCGGCGGGGTGATGCACGGCGAGCAACGCTTCACGCTGCGCGGGATCAGCGCGGCGCTGGCGACGCTGGCGGCGCTGACCGTCCTGTCGCTGATCCTGCCCAATTACACGACCAGTGCGGCGGGGCCGACCTATGCCCCCTCTCAACTGATCTTCGTCGCGGTGGTCAGCCTCGTCCTCTACGGCACGTTCGTGCTGGTGCAGACGGTGCGGCACCGCGACTATTTCCTGCCGGCAGGCGATGTCGAGCCGGAGGCGCATGTCGCGCCGCCCAGCGACGAGACCGCGTGGGCGGCATTTGGCGTCCTGCTTGTCGCGCTGGTCGTCGTCGTGTTGCTCGCCAAGGGGCTGTCGGCAAAGATCGAACAGGCGGTGATCTCGGCGGGCCTGCCGCTCGCGGTGGTCGGCGTGATGATCGCCGGACTGGTGCTGGCGCCTGAAAGTCTGGCGGCATTCAATGCGGCACGGCGCGACCGGTTGCAGACCAGCCTGAACCTCGCGCTGGGATCGGCGCTGGCGACGATCGGCCTGACGATCCCCGCAGTCGCGATCGTTAGCCTGGTGCTGGGGTTGCCGCTGGCGCTCGGCATCGGCGCCAAGGCGATGACGCTGCTGGCTCTGTCGCTGTTCGTGACGACGATCTCGCTGGGGACCGGGCGGACGACGATCTTGCAGGGAGTCGTCCACCTTGTCATCTTCGCCGCCTATCTGTTCACGACAGTGGTGCCCTGACGTCATGCGGCTTGCGACGGGACGCGATCGGAGTGCGGTTGCCGGCATGCTGGCGCGCGCCTTTCAGGACGATCCGGCGTTCGGATATATCTTTCCCGATCCGGCGACGCGGGCGCGGCAGCTGCCGCGGCTGTTCAGGCTGCTGTATGACAGCGACGGTGCTGCGGGGATGCGGCTGGTAAGCGAGGGCGGCGAGGCGACGACGCTGTGGCGCGGGCCGGGACGGGCCGCCATGGGGTGGGGCGAGATCGTCCGCCATCTGATACCTTTCGCGGGCGCCCTTGGGACGGCCATACCACGCGCCTTGCAGGTCAGCGGCGCGGTAGAGGCGCATATGCCGCAGGGCGACTTCTGGTATCTGCACATCGCCGGATGCGATCCCGTGGCGCAGGGCAGGGGCTTCGGTCGCCGTGCGCTGGTGGCCGGGTTGGAGCGGGCGGCAGGGCGAACGCCCTGCTATCTGGAGACGGCGACCGAACGGAATCTGGGATTCTATGCGAGCGTGGGGTTTGCGGTGACCGACGAATGGCGTGTCGGACGCGACGGTCCGCGCTTTTGGTCGATGCTGCGACCTGCCGATCGGCGGTGAAGGGGCGGGGCAAGCGCCTAGCGTGCCCCGCCCGAAACCGTCGCCCTTACAGCAGCTCCACCGCCATCGCCGTCGCTTCGCCACCGCCGATGCACAGCGATGCGAGGCCGCGCTTCTGGCCCGTCGTTTCCAGCGCCGACAGCAACGTCGCGAGGATGCGCGCGCCGCTCGCGCCGATCGGGTGGCCCAGCGCGCAGGCGCCGCCGTGGATGTTGAGCCGCTCGGGATCGATGCCGAGATCGTGGATCGCGATCATCGAGACGGCGGCGAACGCCTCGTTCACCTCGAACAGGTCGATGTCGTCGCGGCCCCAGCCGGCGCGCTCCATCGCCTTGCGCATCGCGAAGACGGGGGCGGTGGTGAACAGGGCCGGCGCATGCGCGTGCGCGGCATGCGATACGATGCGCGCGATCGGGTTCAGCCCCAGCTGCTCGGCGACGCTGGCGCGGGTCATCACCAGCGCGGCGGCACCGTCGGAGATCGACGAGGCGTTGGCCGCGGTGATCGTGCCGTCGCGCGAAAAGGCGGGCTTCAGCGTCGGGATCTTGGCGATGTCGCCCTTGGCGGGCTGTTCGTCGAGCGCGACGGTAGTCGAACCCTTGCGCCCCTTCACCTCGACGGGGACGATCTCGCGGTCGAATGCGCCCGAGGCTTGCGCGGCCTGCGCACGGGTGAGCGAGCGGATTGCATAGTCGTCCATCGCGGCCCGCGTGAACTGATAGTCGGCCGCGGTATCCTCGGCGAAATTGCCCATCAGCTTGCCGGGTTCGTACGCGTCCTCGAGGCCGTCGAGATACATGTGATCGAGCAGGCGATCATGGCCGATGCGCGCGCCGCTGCGATGGGCCTTGGACAGATAGGGGGCGTTGGTCATGCTCTCCATGCCACCCGCGACCAGCATATCGACCGATCCGGCGGCGAGCGCTTCGGCCCCCATGATCGCGGCCTGCATGCCCGAA
This sequence comes from Sphingomonas melonis DAPP-PG 224, assembly GCF_000379045.1. Classification (NCBI taxonomy): domain Bacteria; kingdom Pseudomonadati; phylum Pseudomonadota; class Alphaproteobacteria; order Sphingomonadales; family Sphingomonadaceae; genus Sphingomonas; species Sphingomonas melonis. The sequence continues at coordinate 3,494,363 of NZ_KB900605.1, read as the reverse complement.
CCGCACATCTTGTTGACCGTCGTCGCTTCGACATGCGTTCCGAGGCCCGCGCCGATCGCCGCCTGCCGGGCGGGGGCCTGGCCGAGGCCGGCGGGCAGGACGCAGCCCATGTAGATGCGCTCGACCGCCTCGGCCGATACGCCTGCGCGATCGACGGCGGCCTTCACCGCTGCCGCGCCGAGCTCCGTGGCGGTCGCACCCGACAGTGCGCCTTGGAACGAACCCATCGGCGTACGGGCGTAGCCGAGGATGACGACGGGATCGGTGGACATAGGCTCTCCTGCGTTTCTACTGGGCCGGTGATCTAAAGGGTGGGAGGATCGGGGGCAATGATCGCCGCACGGATACAAACACCGCCCGGCGCTTTGTGGCGGGGTGGGAGAACTTATCGAGCCTTTACGGTGGTTTGCGTCGATCAGCGGGATGATCGCCGCGGCCGTCGTGGCCCTCGATTGGGGGCGGCGCGATACAGGCTGGGCGATGGCACTGTTCTGCCTGTCGGCAATCGCGTGGATCACCGGCGCGGTGCTGATGCGCGACTGGGCGCTGGGATCGCAGAATGTCGTGCTGCTCGGCATCGATCTGCTCGGGGTCTACCGCTACTTGATCCGTGGTCCGGAGCCTGCGGAGAATTGACGTGACCGCGGCCTTATGGCCGCTGGGGCTGGGCGTTCTGGGCGCGGTCCTGGGCAGTTTCATCGCTGCGCTTGCGATCCGCTGGCCGGAGGGGCGCTCGGTGATACGGGGACGCTCCGCCTGCGACGCCTGCGGGACGACGCTGACCCCGCGCGAGCTGGTGCCGGTGGTGAGCTATGGCGTGCAGCGGGGCCGCTGTCGGCGGTGCGGGGCGCCGATCGATCCGTGGCATCCGGGCGTGGAACTGGCGGCGGTGGCGATCGGCGTGCTGGCGGGGTTCGCCGCGCCGGGGTGGAATGGCGTGGCCGGTGCCGTGTTCGGCTGGTTGCTGCTGGCGCTCGCGGCGCTCGACGTGCGCGCCTTCTGGCTGCCCGATCGACTGACCGGTCTGCTTGCCGTAGCGGGGCTTGCCGCAGGCTTGGCGGGCATTTCGCCGACGCTGGACAAGCGGCTCATCGGCGGCATTGCCGGCTATGGGTCGCTCGCCGCAATCGCCTGGGGCTATCGGCGGTGGCGTGGGCGCGACGGGATGGGTGGCGGCGATCCGAAGTTGATGGGCGCGATCGGCCTGTGGCTGGGCTGGCGTATGCTGCCGGCGGTGCTCGTGATCGCAAGCCTGATCGGCCTCGGTGTAGCCGTGTTTGCCCGGGTGAGGGGCGCGAAGGTCACGGCGGATATGCCGCTGCCATTCGGTGCGCTGCTCGCTATCGCAGCTTACGCAGCGTGGCTCGCCATGATAGCATTTGCGACATGATGATCGCACCGTTGCTCGCCCTAGCACTCCAGGCGGCCGCGCCGGCCGTTCCGCCCATCGTGTCCGCGGCGTCGCCCCTGCTGGGGCCGATCGGCCAGCAGGCGCTGCCCGCCAAGGGATGCGCGGCCTATCTGTGGAGCACCGCCGATCGCCAATTGGTCGCCATGGCGAGCGTGGACCGTGCGACGCTGCGGGTGTCGGTCGGGGGGAAGACCGTGGACCTGGCACGCAGCGCGGTCAGCGGCACGGCGCCGCTGGGGTTTGCGGCGAGCACAGAATATCGGGGTGAGGGGATGAGCGCGCGGCTGACGATGGACGTGGTGCAGCAGGAGGGACTGACCGCGGGCGCGCGCGTGCCGAGCGGCGCGTTGCAGATCGATCGGCCCGGTGCGGATGGTGTCGTGGTCCCGGTCGCGGGCCTGATCGGATGCGCGGCATGACGCTGGCGGATATCCTCGCGGCGCAGCGCAGCGCCTTCACCGCGGAGCTGCCGGTCGATGCCGCGACCCGCAAGGACCGGCTGCGCCGCGCGGCCGCGATGATCCGCGACAATGGCGAGCGATTCTGCTCGGCGATGAGCGAGGATTTCGGCCATCGCAGCCCCTATCAATCGATGGTCACCGACATCGCCGGCTCGATCGCGCCGATCGCCTATGCGTTGAAACACGTCGATCGCTGGATGCGCCGCGAAAAGCGCAAGCTGGAATTTCCGCTGGGCCTGTTGGGCGCACGAGGCTGGATCGAATATCAGCCCAAGGGCGTGGTCGGTGTCATCGCGCCGTGGAATTTTCCGGTCAATCTGGTGATGGGGCCGATCGCGGGCGCCTTTGCCGCGGGTAACCGGGTGATGGTGAAGACCAGCGAATTCACGCCCGCCACAGCAGCGTTGTTCGAAGAGGTGGCGCCGCGCTATTTCGCGACCGACGAGCTGGCGTTCGTCAGCGGCGGTGCCGATGTCGGCCAAGCCTTTGCTGCGCTGCCGTTCGACCATCTGCTATTCACCGGTGCGACCGGGATCGGCCGACACATCCTGCACGCCGCTGCCGATAATCTGACGCCGGTGACGCTGGAACTGGGGGGCAAGAGCCCCGCGATCATCGGCAAGGGCGCCGACCTGCCCCGCGCCACCGAGCGGATCGCGATGGGCAAGATGCTGAACGCCGGGCAAATCTGCCTCGCGCCCGATTATGTGCTGGTGCCCGAAGCGCAGGAGCAGGCGGTTGTCGACGGCCTGACGCGCGCGGCGGGTGCGATGTATCCCACCCTGCTCGACAATCCCGATTACACCGCGATCATCAACGACCGGCATCACCAGCGCCTGACCGACTGGATCGAGGATGCCCGCGCCAAGGGCGCGCGCGTCGAGGTCGTCAATCCGGCGAACGAGGCCATCGCGACAGCCAACGGGCGCAAGATGCCGCTGCATATCGTTCGGGACGTTACCGACGACATGATCCTGATGCAGGAGGAGATTTTCGGCCCGGTGCTGCCGATCGTCCGGTACGACGGGATCGACGCCGCGATCGATCGGATCAACCGCGGGGGACGGCCGTTGGGCCTGTATCATTTCGGCGGGGACGCCGCCGAACAGCGGCAGGTGCTCGACCGGACGATCTCGGGTGGCGTGACGCTGAACGACGTGGTCTTTCACGTGTCGATGGAGGATCTGCCGTTCGGCGGCGTCGGGCCGTCGGGCATGGGCAGCTATCACGGCATCCACGGCTTCCGTACCTTCAGCCACGCCAAGGCGGTGTTGCGGCAGCCGCGGATCGACGTCGCCAAGCTCGCCGGGATCAAGCCGCCGTATGGCAAGGCGATCCCCGCGGCCATCAAGCGGCAAATCCGGTCCTGACGTAATCGCTGGCGGCGGGATAAGTCTGGGTCGCTGACAGAAAGAACCTCAGGCCGGGCAACCAAAACCGGGCTTCGGCGTTGTCCAATCGCTTGGGGGTGTATTCGAACGCGAACGCTCTCGAAAAGGGGAACGTTAGCGCGTGCGAGTATTGACCGGACGACATTATTGGCTTGCCGTCGCGCTGCTCGCCGCGACGCCGGCATCGGCACAGTTCAACCAGCAGCAGGGCACGGCGCCGGCGCAAGGGCCCGATGCGCCGAAGGTCAAGGATCAGGCGATCCCGACGACCGCGAACGATCCCGCGGTCGACACCGGGCCGATCATCCCCGATTCCGCATTCGACGCCGCATTGCCGACGCTGAGCGGCGACATCAACGCGCCGCTCGAACCCATGCCGAAGGATGCCGCGAAGGCGGCTGTGCCTCAGGTTCAGTCCATCGGACAGGCGGGCGCCGTTCAGGGCGATGCGACGCTGCCCCCTGTCGCAGCGGAAAACCCCGAACTGGCGCAGCCGCTGATCCCGCTGACGCAATTCGATACCACGCCGCTGCAAACCGCCGCCGACGTCAAGAGCGCCAACGCACCGGAAATCCGGTACGACACGGTGCTGACCGGCTTGCAGAAACTGGGGCTGGAGGACGAGTTCAAGTCGTTGTCCGCCTTGCAGGAGGGCAAGGGCAAGGCCGCGAATGCGACACAGGTTGCGGCGCGGGCGCGCGAGGACGAGGGGCTGGCGGTGCGGCTGATGAAGTCGCTCGGCTATTATGACGGCACCGCGATTTCGCTGATCGAGGCGGAGCCCGGCACGGATGGCAAACCTTCCGGCCGCTTGCGCGCCACCGTCACGGCGACCCCGGGGCGGCTGTATCGCCTGTCGTCGATCAAGGTCGAAGCGCAGCCGGTCATCCCGGCCGACCTTATCACGCGCAACCTGCCGCTGAAGGTCGGCGATCCGATCGAGGCCGCGCGCATCCAGGCGGCGGAGGCGAACGTCAGCCTGGTCCTGCCGCAGCAAGGCTATCCCTTCGTCAAGGTCGGCGACCGCGACATCCTGCTCGACGACCAGTCGGACAAGGCGACCGGTGCCTATACGCTGCCGGTCGATACCGGCCCGCGCGCGCGCTTCGGGCAGCTGGTGACCAGCGGGGATCCGGTATTCGGCCTCGACCACCTCAACGTCTTCCCACGCTTCAAGAGCGGCGACCTGTACGACAGCCGCAAGACCGACGATCTGCGCGACGCGTTGGTCGCGACGGGATTGTTCTCCAGCCTGTCCGTGCAGCCGGAGAAGACCGGGCGGGTCAACGCCGACGGCACCGAGGCGGTCGACCTGCTGGTCCGGCAGGCCGAAGGGCCGGCCCGCAGCCTGGCGGGCAGCGCGGGCTATTCGACCGGGCAGGGCTTCAAGGCCGAGGGCAGCTGGACCCACCGCAACCTGTTCCCGCCCGAGGGCGCGGTGATCGGCACGATCGTCGCCGGCACGCAGGAACAGGGTCTGTCGGCGACCTTCCGCCGCTCGAACGCGGGCAAGCGCGACAAGACCTTCCTCGCCTTCGCCAGTGCCAACCACAACAATTACGACGCGTTCGAAGCCTATACCGCGACCATCTCCGGTCGCTGGAGCTATGTGTCGACGCCGATCTGGCAGAAGCGCTTTACCTATTATTACGGCGGCGAGCTCGTCGCGACGAACGAAAGCGTGTTCGACTTCGCGCGCGGTGACCGGGTGCGGCGCAACTATGGCATCGTCGCGCTGCCGGCGCAGGTCGAATGGGACACGTCGAACAGCCTGCTCAACCCGACACGCGGCTATCGCCTGCGCCTGAACCTCAGCCCCGAGGGCGCGGTCAGCGACGGCGTGCGCCCGTACGTGCGCACGATGATCGAAGGGACCTTCTATTATCCCGTGTCGAACAGCCTGGTGATCGCCGGCCGCGCCAAGGCGGGATCGATCCAGGGCATCGATCGCGACGCGCTGGCGCCATCGCGCCGCTATTATGGCGGCGGCGGTGGGTCGGTGCGCGGCTATGGATATCAGCGGCTCGGGCCACTCGATCCGCAGGGTAATCCGGTCGGCGGACGTTCGCTCAACGAATTTTCGATCGAGGCGCGCTATCGCTTCGGCAATTTCGGGATCGTGCCGTTCCTCGACGCCGGCAACAGCTATGAATCGAGCCTGCCCAAGGGCACCGACCTGAAGTTCGGCGCAGGTATCGGCGGTCGTTTCTACACCAATTTCGGGCCGATGCGCATCGACGTCGCAACGCCGCTCAACCGGCGGCCGGGCGACGGCCGCGTCGCGCTCTACATTTCGATCGGGCAGGCATACTGATGAGCGACGACACGCCCGTGCCTGCCACCGAATCCGCCGTCGCCGAACCCGCCGTGATCGTGGCTGCGAAGCGCCCGCTGTGGCAGCGCATCCTGAAATGGCTGCTGGTCGCGATCCTCGCGCTCGTCGTGCTGGTCGGCGTCGTGGTGCTGGGGATCAATACCGATCCCGGCCGCCGCTTCGTTGCCAACCGTATCGGCGGCTATACGACGGCGTCGGGCCTCAACATCAAGGTCGGGCGCATCGACGGGTCTCTCTACGGCAAGATGGTGCTGAGCGACGTACGTGTCGCTGACCCCAAGGGCGTATTCCTCACCAGCCCGCGGCTCGACGTCGACTGGCGGCCGTTCGCCTTTGCGAGCAACCATGTCGACGTGCGGGGGCTGTCGACCGATCTCGTCACGCTCGCGCGCCGGCCGGAGTTGAAGGCGACGCCGAGCGACCCCAACGCGCCGCTGCTGCCCGACCTCGATATCGACGTGAACCGGCTGCACATCGGCCGGCTGGTGCTGGCGAAGCCGGTGACGGGCGAGACGCACGTGCTGCGTATCGATGGCGCGGTGCATATCGCCGATCGCCGCGCGCAGCTGGTGGCGGACGCCGCGGCGTTGCGCGGGCCGGGCATCGCGGGTGGCGACCGGCTGCGATTGACGCTGAATGCGGTTCCCGATCGCAACATGCTCGACGTGAATGCCAAGCTGTCGGCACCCATCGGTGGCGTGGTGGCCACGATGGCGTCGCTGAAGGCGCCGCTGACCGCGAGCGTCGACGGGCGCGGGAGCTGGCAGGCGTGGCAAGGTCGCGCGCTGGCGACGCTGGGGCAGGGGCAGCTTGCCGACATTGGCATCACCGCCAAGAATGGCCATATCGAGTTGCGTGGCTTTGCCGCCCCGGGCCTGTACCTGACCGGTCCGGTCGAGCGGCTGACCGCGCCGCGGCTGGACCTTGCGATCGATACGACGCTGAACGACCGCAAGGCGGATACGCGGATGACGCTGAAGTCCGACGCGCTGGCGGTGGATGCAGGCGGCCTGCTCGATCTGGCCAACAGCCGCTTCGGCAATTTCGCGGTCAACGCACGGCTGCTGACGCCGGGCGCGATCGCACCCAACCTGCGCGGTCGTGACGTTATGGCGCGGCTGGTGCTAGATGGCGCCTTCGCGACGCCGACGGTGGATTACAAGGTCAGCGCGGCGGCATTGGGCTTCGGCACGACGACGGTCGAGACCGTCTATGCCGAGGGGCTGGCGCGGGTGAATGCCGATCGCATCCTGGTGCCCGTCAACGCGCGCGCGCGCCGCGTCACCGGTCTGAATGCGGCCGTGGGTGGGCTGACGAACAATGTGCGGATCAATGGCGATTTCGCCATTTCGATGCCCAATATCCTGTCGGATAATCTGCGCATCCGATCCGATAACATCGATGCGACCGCGGTGGTCGTCGCGAACGTGCAGACGGGTCGCTACACCGGCGCGCTGAAGGGGCGGGTCAACAATTACCGCGTCGAGAGCATCGGCATCATCGACCTGACCACCGACGCCGAGCTGGTGCCCGGCGCACGTGGCGGGTTCGGCATCACCGGCCGCGTCGTCGCGCAGACCAAGCAGCTGTTCAATAGCGGCGTGCGCGACTTCCTGGGCGGCAATGCGATCGTCCGCAGCGACATCGGCTACAGCCCCGAAGGCATCGTCACCTTCCGCAACTTGCGGATGAACGCGCCGCAGTTCCGCATCACCCGCGGCGAGGGACGATTCGATCCGGGCACCGGCGCGGTGGCGGTGAATGCCGACGCCTATTCGGCGCAATATGGCCCCGTCACGGCGCGTGTCACCGGCACCGCCGATGCCCCCGTCGTCGTATTGCACGCGGCACGGCCGGGGCTGGGCGTTGGCTTGGTCGATGTCGATGCGCGGATCGTCGGGCGCGGCGGGGCCTATGCCGTGACCGCGAAGGGCGGCACCGATTATGGGCCCTTCACCGCCGATGTGCTCGTGCGGCCCAGCCCGCGGCTGACGGTGGACGTCAACCGCCTCGTCTTTGCCGGCATCGTCGGACAGGGGCGGATCGCCGCCACACCGGCAGGGCCGTTTGCGGGCGCGCTACAGTTCGCCGGCCGTGGCATCACCGGCAATGTGCGTCTGGCGGATCAGGGCGGTTATCAGCGCGCGGACGTCGCCGCACGCGCGTTCAACGCCACCATTCCCGGCCAGTCGGACTTCACCATCGGTCGCGCCATCGTCAACGCTAGCGTCGTGATGCTTCCCAAGGCGCCGCAGGTGGTTGCCGACGTGCAGGTGGGCGATACGCGGTACAATGCCTTCGTCATCCAGGCGATGCGCGCCAAGGTGAATTATGTCGGCGGTCGCGGCACCGCGCAGGCGGTGCTCAACGGATCGAGCGGCGTACCGCTGCGTCTGGCGATCAACGCACGGCTGTCGCCCGACGCCTATCTGGTCGCGGCGCAGGGGCAGGCGAACGGCATCCCGTTCCGCACCGGCACGCCGGCGCGGATCACCGCGGCTCGTGGTGTCTATACGCTGGCGCCGACGCGGATCGATTTCGGCCAGGGCACCAACGCCGGTTCGGCGCGCCTTGCGGGATCGTTCGGCGGCGGCGTCACCGCGGCGCAGGCGCGGCTCGACTCGCTCAACCTGTCGATCCTGTCGGCGTTCGTGCCGAATCTGGGCGTATCGGGCGCCGTCACCGGCAGCCTCGACTATCGTCAGCAGGGGCAGGCGATCCCGGCGGCCGATGCGCGGCTGACGGTCGCCAATTTCCAGCGCACCGGCCTGTCGGCCGTGTCCGAACCGGTCGACGTGCAGGTGATCGGCAAGCTGCTGCCCGATGGTGGCGAGATGCGAGCACTCGTGAAGCGTGGGCCGATGGCGATCGGTCGCCTGCTCGCGACGCTGCGGCCGCTGCCGCCGGGCGCGGGGTCGTGGACGACGCGGCTGATGCAGGCGCCGCTCGGGGGCGGCATCCGCTACAACGGCCCGTCGGCGGTGCTGTTCAGCCTGGCCGCGCTGCCCAACCAGCAGCTGTCCGGACCGATCGCGGTCGCCGCGGACTTCTCCGGTCGCGTCTCGGCACCGCAGCTCAACGGCCTGATCCGTGCCGACAATCTGACCTACGATAATGAAACGTACGGCACGCGCCTGTCGCAGATGAAGATCGCCGCGCGCTTCAACAACGACCGGCTCGAACTGACCGGGATGACCGCACGGGCGGGCAGCGGCACGGTGCAGGCGCAGGGTACGATTGGCCTGGCGGCGGATGCCGGCTTCCCGGTCGATGTCCGCGCGCGGCTGGACAATGCGCAGCTCGCGAAGAGCGATGCGGTGGCGGCGACCTCGTCGGGTACGATCCGCTTCACGCATGGCCGTGATGGCGGGCTGTTGCAGGGCAACCTCACCATCCCCGAGGCGCGTTATCAGATCATCCGTCAGGGCGCGGCCGAGGTGCCCGAACTGACGGGCGTGCGCCGCAAGAGCCAGATCGTCACCCCGCGGCCCACCGACCGCCCGACGCCGGCACCTGTCAGCACGATCCGCCTCGACCTCAACGTCAGTGCGCCCAACCAGCTGTTCGTGTCGGGCATGGGCCTCGAATCGGAATGGCAGATGAAGCTGCACGTCGGCGGCACATCGGCAGCGCCGGTGGTGACCGGTGGGCTCGATCTCGTCCGCGGCACCTATTCGTTCGCGGGCAAGCGGTTCGAGGTCAATCGCGGCACGATCCGCTTCAACGGCGGCGCGCTGAGCGATCCCGACATCAACATCCAGGCGACCACCACGGTCAATGGCATCACCGCGGTGATCCAGATCACCGGGACCGGTCAGCGCCCGCAGATCGCCTTCACCTCCACGCCCGCCTTGCCGCAGGACGAGGTGCTGAGCCGCCTGCTGTTCGGCACCAATCCCGAAAATCTGTCGGCGACCGAGGCGATCCAGTTGGCGAGCGCGCTCAATTCGCTACGTGGCTCGGGCGGCGGGCTGAACCCGCTCGGCAAGCTGCGCTCGGCGACGGGTTTCGACCGGCTGCGCGTGCTCGGCGCCGATCAGGCGACCGGGCGCGGCACCAGCCTGGCGGCGGGCAAATACATCACCGACAATATCTATGTGGAGATCGTCACCGACGCGCGCGGTTATACCGCGACGCAGCTGGAGATCGCGCTGACCCGCACGCTCAGCCTGCTGACCGCGACGGGCTCGCAGGGCGGGTCGGACGTCCGCCTGAAATATTCGCGAGACTATTGACGCGACCTGCGATAGCCTCTCCGCAAATCCGAATAACGGGTATGCGGAGAGAGCGGTGGCCGAGCATTTTGACGTCGTCGTCGTGGGTGCGGGAATTTCCGGCGTAGGGCAGGCCTATCACCTGCGAAAACGCTGCCCCGACCGCAGTTATGTGATCCTGGAAGGGCGGGCCGCACTAGGGGGTACGTGGGACCTGTTTCGGTATCCCGGTATCCGATCCGACAGCGACATGCACACCTTGGGTTTCGCCTTCCACCCATGGCGGGCGGCCAAGTCGATCGCCGACGGCCCCTCGATCCGGGCCTATGTCGAGGAAACGGCGCAGACCTATGGCATCGATCGCCACATCCGCTTTCGGCACCACGTCACCGCGGCGTCTTGGTCGACCGCTGATGCACGCTGGACGGTGGAGGCGACCGGCCCGGACGGGGCGCCGCTGACCTTCACCTGCAATTTCCTGTGCATGTGTTCGGGCTATTATAAATACGCCAACGGCTACACGCCGCATTTCGAAGGCGTGGAGAGCTTCGGCGGGCGGATCGTCCACCCACAGCTCTGGCCCGAAGACTTGGAGTATGACGGCAAGCGCGTCGTCGTGATCGGCAGCGGCGCGACGGCGGTGACGCTCGTGCCCGAAATGGCGAAACGCGCCGGCCACGTCACGATGCTGCAGCGCTCGCCGACGTATGTCGTGTCGCGTCCGGCGGAGGATCGCTTCGCCAACTGGCTGCGCGACCGGCTACCGGCAAAACTCGCCTACGGCACCACGCGCTGGAAGAACGTGCTGACCGGCATGGTCTTCTACCGGATCGCGAAGAAGCGGCCGCAGAAGTTCAAGGAGCGGTTGATCGGCATGGTGCGGGAGCATCTGGGGCCGGACTATGACGTCGATACCCATTTCACGCCGCGCTACAATCCGTGGGACCAACGGCTGTGCCTGGTGCCCGACGCCGACCTGTTCGATGCGATCAAGCGCGGCGATGCGTCGGTCGAGACGGGGACGATCGATCGGTTCACGCCGACGGGTATCCGGCTGTCATCGGGCAAGGAATTGCCCGCCGACATCATCGTCACGGCGACGGGGCTGGAGCTGCAATTGCTCAGCGGGGTGCGCTTCAGCCAGGACGGCATGCCGATCGATCTCAGCAAGGCGCTGCAATATAAGGGTATGATGTTCTCGGACGTGCCGAACCTGGCCTATACGTTCGGCTATACCAATGCCTCATGGACGCTGAAGGCGGATCTGGTCGCGACCTATGTCTGCCGCCTGCTCAACACGATGACAAAGCGCGGCGTGCGCCAGGCGACGCCGCATACCGACGATACGACGATGACGACCGAACCGTTCGTCGATTTCACCTCTGGGTATATCCAGCGTGCCGAACGCGATCTGCCCAAGCAGGGCTCGCGCAAGCCATGGAAGCTCAACCAGAATTACGCGCTGGACGTCCTGGCGCTGCGCTTCGGGTCGGTGGACGACGATATGGTGTTCAGCAATCCGGCGCGTGAGCGCAGGGGGACGGACAGCATCGCGGCTTGAGCACCACGTGCTGGCCTGTGTCGGGCCGCGCCGATGGGATGAAGGAGGGCGGCTGTTGGCGGACGATGCGCCGGCGCCGTGATGTCACCCGACAGGGGCGAGGTTCGGTACAATCGATAGAGAAATGCCGGCGCGATGGGCGCCGCAACGGATCCGGTTCGGGATGGCTGGAGGCGTAGCCTGCCGCCATCCCGAACCGGTCGTGATTACCAGGGCTTGATGTCGACGGTGATGGCAGCGGCGACGATCGCGAAGAACAGTTCCAACATGCTTATCTCCCTTATGGTCGCACCGCGAGGATGCCCGTTAACCTTAACAGTACATTAAGGATTACTCAATCTGGCATTCAGGCGCTTAGGGGCATCACGAGGATTAACGCTATCTTCAGCGATCTGGCGTAGCCCGGATCCGTCATGACGCGCGCGCCCCGCACGAAAACCGAGCAAATTCCGAAGGATGGGGCGGTTAGCGCATCCACGCCAGCGGCTGTTTCACAGCGCTTTCACCTGTTGGTCGCCATCGCCAACTTCGCCGATTTGCGCCGCCGGGTCGGCTGCGCGCGCGCGGAGGGGATCGCGTCGATCGCAGCGGCCCGAATCAGTCGGTTACTGCCCGATGCCTCGGTGGCGATCATCGGCCGCGATCAACTGGCCTGTACGTTCCTCGACGACGATCCTGCAGCGATCGATATGCGGACCGCCGCCATCGCCGCGGGGTTTCGCGAACCGTTCCTGATCGGCGATGCCAGCGTCTTGTTCTCGCTCGATTTCGGTGCCGCCTCCGCGCCCGCGTCACACATCGACGAGGTGGCGCTGGTCGAAGCAGCCGAGGCGGCGCTGGCCCGCACCCGTCTGTCGCGCGATCCCGCCCCATCCGCGCTGCCCGCGGAGCTGATCGCGCTGGGTGACGAATTCGAGCGGGCGATCGCCTGCGACGAGCTGATCCTCCACTATCAGCCCAAGGTCCACGTCCGGCGCCAGGAGATCACCAGCGCCGAGGCGTTGGTTCGCTGGCGCCATCCGACGCGCGGGCTAGTGATGCCCAATGATTTCATTGCGGCGGCGGAGCAGTGCAATCTCATCGGCGCGATGACGCTGTGGACGATCCGTCGTGCCATCGCCGATCAGCGTGACCTGGTATCGCGCGGCCATGACCTGCGGTTGTTCATCAACATCTCGGGTCAGTTGCTGGCCGACGACGCCTTCGTGCGCGAAGCCTGCGTGCTGGTGGGCGACAGCGATGCCCGGTTGGGGTTCGAGATCACCGAAACGTCGGTGATACGCGATCCTGCCAGCGCGATCGCCAACCTTCAAATTTTCGCCGATTTCGGCATCGTCATTTCGATCGACGATTACGGTGCCGGCCTGTCGTCGCTGGCCTATCTGAAGCAGCTGCCCGCGCGCGAGCTGAAGATCGACAAATTGTTCGTGACGCAGCTCACCAGCTCCAACCGCGATCCGTTGATCGTGCGGTCCACCATCGATCTAGCCCATGCGCTGGAGATGGAGGTGGTGGCGGAAGGCGTCGAGACGCATGCCGCGCTCGCGCTGCTGACGGTGATGGGCTGCGACATGGTGCAGGGATTCCTGCTCAGCCGGCCGGTGCCGCTCGACGCCCTGGTCCAATATATGGACGACGGGCTTCATCGCCTCGTCCGACCGCAGCCGCTCGCCGCCTTCGGTGGCTTGCAGGTCCAGCGGCGCTGACATGGCCACGTACCGGCCCGCGTCGCGGCCGGGCCGCATGATGCTCGCTGCCCTTGCCTTGATCCTGGCGACGCCCGCGGCGGCGGTTCAGACCGACGACCGGTTCGATGCGTTGATCGCAGACGCCCGTGCAGCCATGCTCATCGATCCGCATCAAACGGTGACCCGTGCGCGCGAAGCCGAACGGATGGCGGCCGGTGCCGCGACCGCATCGCAACGCGCGATGATGCAGGCGACGGCGCAGTGGTTGCGGGGCGAGGCGCTGCTGCGATTGAACGACGTCGATGGCGCCCGTCCGCTGATCGAACATGCGGTGCGCGTGTCGGCGCGGCTGGCGCCGAATGCGATGCTGCATGGCGACGCCTTGCTGGCACGGGGCTGGATCAACACGGCGCAGGTGGACGTCGCGGAGGCGCTGAGCGACTATCAGAAGGCCTATGCTATCTTCCGCCGGCAGGGCGAGGTACGCAGCCAGTCCAAGGCGTTGCAGTCGATCGGCGCGCTGTACAGCGGCGCGAACGACCATGCGAATGCGCTACGCTATTTCGATCAGGCGCTTGCGACCTACCGCGGCGATCCGATGCTGGCGCTGTCGCTGTACAACAATCGCGGCGGCGCGCTGAAGTCGCTCAAAAGGCTGCGCGAGGCGGAGGCGCAGTTCGACAAGGCACTGGCGCTGACCGCGCAGATGCGCAGCCCGCTGCTGCGGTCGTTGGTTCTCGGCAATATCGCGGAGACGCGGCTGGCGATGGGCAATGTCGCGGGCGCGCAGCGCGCGATCGACGAAGGCTTGCGTCTGTCGAGGCAGGACGGCGCCGGTCAGCCCTATCGCACGGTCCTGATCGGGCTGGCGGCGCAGGCGGCGTATCAGCGCCACGATCTGGCAACGGCGGCGCGACTGATCGGCGAGCGGTTCGCCGGCCAGGATTTTGCCAAATCGACGCTGATCGATCGAGAGGCGCACCGGACCGCATATACGATCTACCGCGCGAGCGGCGCGCCCGACCTTGCGCTACAGCATCTGATGGCGCTGAAGCGGCTGGACGACGAGGCGACCACGCTTGCCCGGTCAACCAATGCCGCGCTGATGGCGGCGCGCTTCGATTTCGCAAATCAGGAACTGCGGATCGCCAACCTGCAGCGCGACGAAGCGCGGCGGAGCGTCGCGTTCGAAAAGGCGCGTGTCCGCACGCAGCAGACCGTGTTCATCGGCTTCGCCGTCGGCGTGCTGGCGGTGCTGCTGATGCTCGGCATCGGCATCGTGACGCTGCGGCGCAGTCGCGACCGTGTGCGTGCCGTCAACGCCGACCTGAAAAAGGCGCTGGCCGCCAAGTCCGAATTTCTGGCGACGACAAGCCACGAAATCCGCACGCCGCTGAACGGCATTCTGGGCATGACGCAGGTGATGCTGGCGGACGGCAGCGTCGCGGGCGATCTGCGCGATCGGCTGACCGTTGTCCATGGGGCCGGCGTGACGATGCGCGCACTGGTCGACGACATCCTCGATGCCGCCAAGATCGAAAGCGGTCGCCTGACGATCGAAGACGCGCCGTTCGATCTCGCTGCGATGCTGCGGGACTGCCTGCGCCTGTGGCAGGATCAGGCGGCGGCGAAGGGCCTCGTCTTCCACGCCGATTTGTCGCGCTGCCCCGATTGGATCGTCGGCGATGCGTTGCGCGTGCGGCAGATCGTGTTCAACCTGATGTCCAACGCGTTGAAGTTCACCGCGAGCGGCAGCGTGACGCTGACCGTCGAAGCGATCGCGGCGGCGGGGGAAAGCGAGCGCATCCGGATCGCCGTCGCCGACACGGGCACGGGCATCGCGGTCGAACAGCAGCAGGCGATCTTCGAATCGTTCACCCAGGCGGATACCAGCACCACGCGGCGCTTCGGCGGCACGGGGCTGGGCCTGTCGATCTGCCGCAACCTCGCGCGGGCGATGGGCGGCGAGGTGACGGTGGCGAGCGTGCCAGGGCAGGGCGCCTGTTTCACGGTCGACCTGCCGCTCCGTCATGCCGACCGGCCCGAGCAGCCGAAGGATCAGGCGCAGGCAGGCGTCCTGGTCGTCGACCCACATCCGATCACGCGGGCACTGCTGAAGACGGTGATCGCGACGCGGGCGGCGGACGTCGTACCGCTCGCGACGCTGGACGAGGCATTCGACCGGCTGGCCGCCGACCCCGTCGACCGGATCGTCGTCGACGTTGCGGCGCTGCGGGCGTGCGACGCCCCACATGCCGAGGTGCGGCGTCTGGTCGCAGTGGCGGGCCGCGAAGCGACAGTGCTGCTGTTGTGGCCGGCGGATGCCGCCGCGGCGCATGCGGCCTTCGATCCCGCAATCGAAGTCCTGCACCTTCTCAAACCGATAGCGGCGAGCGATCTGCTCGCCGTCCTGTTCGCCAGCCGCGACGCAACGCTTGTGTCACAGGCGGCATGAGGCGTAGACGCGCAGCCATGTTGACCCATTGCCCTCGCGGATGCCGGACCATGGTGCGATGAACGTCCTGTTCATCGAGGACGACCGGATGAATCGCCGCGTCGTCCGCGACATGTTGGACGTTGCCGGCGTCGGCATGGTCGAGGCGGAGAACGCCGAGGCGGGGCTGGCGGCGATCGACGCCGAAACCTTCGATATGCTGCTCATCGATCTGCGCATGCCGGGGATGGATGGCATCACCGCGATCGGGCACATTCGCGCGCGCCCCGACGACAAGGCCAACGTGCCGATCATCGTCATCACCGCGGATACGGCGTTGGACCTGCGCGAACGCTGTCTGGCCGCGGGCGCGAACGAGGTCCTGTTCAAGCCGGTGGCGATGGATGCGCTGTTCGAGGCCATGGGGCGAATCCTGGCACAGGATCCCGGCGGCGCGACGATCGGCTAAGCCGCACCGCTGTCGTTGGCGGCCGACGACCGCGTGGGCAGGATCGGGCTGTCTTCTGCCACGGTCGGGTCGGGTGTTCCGACGAGGGCGATCGTGTCGTCCTGCTCCTTCACCGCGAAGCCCACGTCTTCGAGACTGAGCTTAAGGTGGATGCGGGTCAGATGATCCGCCTCGACAAGGGCGAACAACGTTTCGGGTGTCTCGCTCATCCGCGTCCAACTGGTCAGGAATGGAGCCGTTCCGACATTAACCACCAATGTGGATGATTTGCGACGGACCGTTGGCTGCGGCCCGCTGCCGCGAACGCCCGCTGCGGCGATCTGCACCCGTGCTGTTGCCCCCCCGGTCATGTCGTGCGAGGCTCGCCCGCCGCGATGCGACCCGGAGCGCCCTATGAACTTGAAACCCCTTCATTTTGTCTTGGCCTTGGCGATCGCCGGCACGAGCGGCACCGCGCTGGCGCAAGCCGTGCCGCAGGCGCGCACCGCCAGCGGACCGGTGCGCGGCGCGACGGACGCGGGCGTGGACGCGTTCAAGGGTATTCCGTTCGCGGCCCCGCCGGTGGGCGCGTTGCGCTGGCAGCCACCGCAGCCGGTGCAGGCCTGGACGGCGCCGCGCGACGCCACGCAGTATGCGGCGGATTGCATGCAGCTGCCCTTCCCCAGCGATGCCGCGCCGCTCGGCACGGCGCCGGCCGAAGACTGCCTCTACGCAAATGTGTGGCGGCCGGCGGGCGTCAAGGCGGGGGCCAAGCTGCCAGTGCTGGTGTGGATCTACGGCGGCGGCTTCGTCAACGGCGGGTCCTCGCCGCCGACCTACAGCGGTGCGGCGCTGGCGCGGCAGGGCATCGTGATGGTGAGCTTCAACTACCGCCTGGGACGCTTCGGCACCTTCGCGCATCCCGCCCTCGCCACCACGTCGCGCGAGGTGGACTTCGGTCTGCTCGACCAGCTTGCTGCGCTCCGCTGGGTGAAGCGTAACGTCGCGGCTTTCGGTGGCGATCCCGATGCGGTGACGATCATCGGCGAAAGCGCGGGCGGCATGTCCGTCCACGCCATGCTGACCTCGCCCGCGGCGCGGGGCCTGTTCCGCGCCGCGGTCATCCAGTCGGGTGGCGACGGATCGTACAAGGGCGCAAGCGTGGCGACCGCAGAGGCGGCGGCGACCGCCTTTGCGCGCGCCAAGGGCATCGATGGCACCGGCCCCGCGGCCTCGGCGGCGCTCCATGCGTTGTCCGGCGAGCAGGTGGTCGACGGCCTGAACCTCGCCACCCTGGGGCAGCAGCAGGGTGAGGGGCGCACGTACAGCGGGCCGGTGCCCGATGGCCGTACCTTCGTCGACGGCCGCGACGCCTATCGCGCCGGTCGCTTCGCGCACGTACCGGTGATGGTGGGGGCGACCAGCAACGATATTGGCGGACCCGATGGCGTCATGATCGGGGGCGCACGCGACGTCGCGGGGCTGCTCGCGAAGCAAGGCGTGCCGGTCTATTACTATCGCTTCGATTATGTCGCGACGTCGGCGGCGACGCCGGACGGTGCGGGGGCGGGACATGCGACCGACATCCCGTTCTTCTTCGACACGGCCGACGTCAAATATGGAGCGGCGACCACATCGACCGATCGCGCCGCGGCAACCGTGGCGAGCCGCTATCTCGTCAATTTCGTCAAGACGGGCGACCCCAACGGCAAGGGCGCGGTGCGATGGCAGCGCTATGACGCTGCGGACCCGGCGATGCTGACGATGACGCGGGGCGGCGGGGCAACGCTGGCCCGCGAATAATAAGAAGCGCTCGCCTCCGTTATGTGAGAGGCGAGCGCGAACTTCGCCGTGTCTGGTCGCTACGGTCGCGATGACAGGCGACGGGCCGATATCCTGTGTCTCGCGGTAGCCGACTGCCGCGCTACCCGAAGCAAGCGGCGCGTTACTTTCCGCGCCCGGTCGCTTCCTGCAGCGCATCGATCCGCTTCGACGCTTCCGCCTTGGTCAGCGTGTCGTCGAACGTCTCGCCGGCTTCCTCGCTCAGCGTCTTGAGGTAGCTCGCCTGCGCGCCGGTCATCGCCTCGTCGCCGGTCGTCCAGTCGTCGGGGTTCTTTTCGGCGTTGCCGGTCGGGTGGTCCTTGGGATTCTCGGTCGTGGACATGGGGTCTTCCTTTCAGAAGACCCCAACATTCCTGTTCCTTATCCGTTCCAGCCGGTGAACGGCATGTTCAGCGCCTCGGCCACCGCATGATGCGTGATCTTGCCGTGATAGACGTTGAGGCCGTTGGCGAGGTGCGCGTCCGCCTTCATCGCCGCTTCCGCGCCCATGTTGGCGAGCTTGATCGCGAACGGCAGTGTCGCGTTGTTGAGCGCGAAGGTACTGGTGCGCGCGACCGCGCCGGGCATGTTGGCGACGCAATAATGGATCACGCCGTCGACTTCGAACACCGGGTCTTCGTGGGTGGTGGCATGGCTGGTTTCGAAGCATCCGCCCTGATCGATGGCGATATCGACCATCACCGCGCCGCGCTTCATCGTCTTGATCATGTCGCGCGTCACGAGCTTCGGCGCCGCCGCACCAGGCACCAGCACCGCGCCGATGACGAGGTGCGCGTTCTTCACCGCCGATGCGATCGCCGCCTTCGATGCATAGGCGGTCTTGATCTGGCTGGAGAAGAACATGTCGAGTTCGGCGAGGCGATCGTTCGAAATGTCGTAGATCGTCACATCGGCGCGCATCCCGACCGCCATCTGCGCGGCGTTGACGCCCGAAACGCCGCCGCCGAGGATCGCGACCTTCGCCGGCGCCACGCCTGGGACGCCGCCCAGCAATACGCCGCGACCGCCCTGTTCCTTTTCAAGGTAATGCGCGCCGACCTGCACCGACATGCGGCCCGCGACCTCGCTCATCGGCTTCAAGAGCGGCAGGCCGCCGCGTGCCGCCGTGACCGTTTCATAGGCGATGCAGGTCGCGCCCGACTTCAGCAGCCCCTCGGCCTGCGCCTTGTCGGCGGCCAGGTGGAGGTAGGTGAACAGCAGGTGGCGCGGTTCGAGCAGCGCGATCTCGCTCGCCTGCGGTTCCTTGACCTTCACGATCATGTCGGCGGCGGCGAAGACCGCGGCGGGATCGGCCAGGATCGTCGCGCCCGCGTCGATATAGTCCTGGTCCTCGAAATCGATGCCGGAGCCGGCCTTCGTCTCGACGACGACCTCATGACCGGCGGCGACCAGTTCGGCGACCGACGGCGGGGTCAGGCCGACGCGATATTCGTGGTTTTTGATTTCCTTGGGAACACCGATGCGCATGGGAATCTCCTCTTCCGACGGCGCTCTTACTACGCGCGGGGCGGGAGAGGCTTGCAATGTTATTGCCTATCGGCGGCCACTACGGGATTTCCTTGCGTGAATGGGTGTCGTAGAGCGAGAATCATGCTCGACGCCCTCGACCAGAAGATCCTTGGCCAGTTGCTCGTCAGTTCGGACCTCACCAGCGCCGAACTGGGGGAGAAGGTAGGCCTGTCGCCCAGCGCCGCGCATCGGCGCGTCGGATCGCTCAAGGACCGCGGGCTGATCGCCGGCTTCCGCGCCGTGCTCAGCAAGGCCGCGCGCGGCAATCCCAGTGTCGTGATGGTCAACGTGACGCTGCGTGACCAGCGCGAGGAGACGATGGCTGCGTTCGAGCGCCAGATCGTCGACGTCCCCGAAATCCGCGACTGTTTTCTGATGAGCGGCGAGGCGGACTATATGCTTCACGTCGAGGTGCGGCGCGACGATACGTTCGAACGCATCCACCGCGAAACGCTGTCGCGGCTGCCCGGCGTCACCCGGCTGGCATCGCATTTCGTGATTCGTGAGGTCTTTCGCAGGCCCTAACTCGCGTTTGCTTCCAATGCGGTACGCGCTCGCGCGGCCGGGCAACGCGCGATGTAGGGTGACGCTGCGTACCCTGTCTCGGGGCGGCTCATCGCCTTCCGCTGCCGTTGCTCCCGCCGTTCAGGCCATGCTAAGGCAGCGCCGATGCAACAGCTTGCGAACAACGCCGGTCGCGTACCGACGGACCGATCGAGCCGCTCGTGAGCAGCCCCGTACCGGCAGCCCCTCCCGACGCCCGCGCGGAGGATGAAACCCCCGTTCACCACAGCGATGGCCTGCTGAAGCTGGCGGTCGGTGCGATCGGCATCGTCTTCGGCGATATCGGCACCAGCCCACTCTACGCCTTCCGCGAAACCTTCGCGGGGCATCATAAGCTCGCGCTCGATCCGCTGCACATCATGGGCGTGCTGAGCCTGATGTTCTGGTCGATGATGATCGTGGTGACGATCAAATACGTCGCCATCATCATGCGCGCCGACAACAATGGGGAAGGGGGCAGCCTGGCGCTGCTCGCGCTCGTGTCGGGGCGGACGAAGAGCAAGCGGTGGTCGACCGGCATCGTGCTGCTCGGCGTCTTCGCGACCTCGCTGTTCTACGGCGACTCGATGATCACCCCTGCCGTCACCGTGCTCGGCGCGGTCGAGGGGTTGGCGATCGCGGCGCCGGCCTTTTCGGGGCTCGTGCTGCCGATCGTGCTCGCCATCCTGATCGCGCTGTTCTGGGTCCAGCGCAGCGGCACCGCGCGAATCGGCCTGATCTTCGGGCCGATCATGCTTGTCTATTTCGGCGTCATCGCGGTGCTGGGGCTGCTCAGCGTCGTCCAGACGCCGCATGTCCTGTGGGCCTTTTCGCCGCACCACGCGATCCACTTCTTCCTCGCCGACCCGATCCGCGCGTTCCTGGCGCTCGGCTCCGTCGTGCTTGCGGTGACGGGGGCGGAGGCGCTGTATGCCGACATGGGGCATTTCGGGCGCAAGCCGATCGGCCTGTCGTGGCTGGTGTTCGTGCTGCCCGCGTTGATGTGCAACTATCTGGGGCAGGGCGCGCTGCTGTTCCGCGAAGGCGAGGCGGCGCTGCGCAGCCCGTTCTACATGCTCGCGCCCGACAGCCTGCAGCTGCCGCTGGTGCTGCTGGCGACCATGGCGGCGATCATCGCCAGCCAGGCGGTGATCTCGGGTGCCTTCTCCGTCACGCAACAGGCGATCCAGCTGGGCTTCATGCCGCGGCTGCGCATTGAACATACCAGCGCGGCGACAGTGGGGCAGATCTATATCCCGCTCATCAACTGGCTGCTGATGACGATGGTGATCCTGCTGGTGCTGTTCTTCCGCACCTCGTCCAACCTCACCTCGGCCTATGGCATCGCGGTGACGGGGGCGATGTTCATTGATACGTGCCTGCTCGGCGTGGCGCTCACCCGGTTGTGGAACTGGCCGCTCTATGCCGCCGCGCCGCTGCTCGGCCTGTTCTTCTTGGTCGACGGCGCCTATTTCGCCGCCAATCTGACCAAGGTGCCCGATGGCGGCTGGTTCCCGCTTATGATCGGCCTGATCGTCTTCACCTTCCTGACGACCTGGTCGAAGGGGCGGACGCTGATGATGGAGCGGCTGCGCGAGGCGGCGATGCCGACCAAGGTGTTCATCACCTCGGCGATCAATTCGGCGAGCCGCGTGTCGGGGACGGCGGTGTTCATGACCTCCAGCGCCGATGGCGTGCCGCACGCGCTGCTCCACAACCTGAAGCATAACAAGGTGCTGCACGAGCGAATCATCCTGCTGACCGTGAAGATCGTCCAGCAGCCCTATTGGCCGGAAACCGATCGCGCCACGCGCGAGGAGATGGGCGACGGCTTCTACCGGCTCGTCCTGCGATACGGCTTCATGGAGGAGGTGGACGTGCCGGCGGCGCTGAAGCGCGTCCATGGCTGCGGCACCGATTTCAAGATGATGGACACCAGCTTCTTCCTGTCGCGTCAGACGCTGCTCGCGTCCGAACGGCCAGGCATGATGCTGTGGCGCGAAAAGCTGTTCGCCTGGATGCTGCGCAACGCCGAAAGCGCGATGGAGTTCTTCCGCCTGCCGACGAATCGCGTTGTCGAGCTGGGCAGCCAGGTGGAGATTTGAGCGAGCCGGCGCCCATCATCGTGACGGCCCTGTTCGGGCGGCGCGACCAGGGCTGGTTCGATGCGCAGCGGGCGGCACACTTCCCGCCCGAACGCAACGTGCTCGCCGCGCATCTGACGCTCTTCCATCACCTGCCGCCCTCCGCCGAGGGTGAGATCAAGCATCGCCTGAGCGGCCTGACCCGCGGCGTACGTGCGCCGCAGGCGCGCGTCGGCGGGCTGATGTCGCTGGGCCGCGGCGTCGCCTATCGGATCGAATCACCCGATCTGGTCGCGATCCGGCGCGATCTGGCCGACGCCTTTGCGGGCCTGCTGACGCCGCAGGACGCCGGCGGCTGGCGCCCGCACGTCACCATCCAGAACAAGGTACAACCCAATATCGCGAAGCTGCTGCTGACCGCTTTGTCGCGCGATTTCGCCCCCCGTGACGTCGAAATCGCGGGGCTGGCGGCATGGTGGTATCGTGGCGGTCCATGGGAAGCACTTTCCCGTCACATGTTCGCTTGACGGGGGCCGCATCCCGCTCCTATAGGCGCCCCTCCACACGGCGGGGCGGAGTAGCTCAGCTGGTTAGAGCACGGGAATCATAATCCTGGGGTCGGGGGTTCAAGTCCCTCCTCCGCTACCACATCGGTAGCGCCGCGCGTGTGACACCATCGACAGACGGAACGCTTTGTTCACCATTGCCGTGCGATGGCATAGGCTGGTCGGTTCGGGTCGCGTCGATGCCCTATCACTTTTCCAATGAACGTCGGACCGCGGATCGGCGGGTCGCCAAGCAGCCGCATGCGGGGCCCGAGCGTCGTCTGGCGGAGCGCCGGGCGACCGAGGTGAAGCTCGTCCGCAAGCCGCAGCCGATGCATCGCGGCGTGTTGTGGGCGGCGGTTCTGATGGTGCTGGTCCTGTCCGACAGCGTATGGCTCGACGGGGCGTATCGCCACATGGTGACGGGCGGCATCGCCGACTGGGTCGCGAGCGTGCGCTATTGGTCCGATCACGTATGGGACTGGCGCGCCTAACCGAACGCCCCGAACGGATCGTTCATCACCAGCATTGCGTCGGACCGCGCGAGCGCGATCAGCGTCAGGCCGTGCGCGCGGGCGTGATCCAGCGCGAAGCTGGTGGGGGCGGAGATGCCGACCAGCAGCGGCGTCGCGGCGACCAGCGCCTTGTCCGCCATTTCAAAGCTGATGCGCGAGGTGACGAGCGTGAAGGCCGAGCCTGCGCTCGCCCGCGCCTGCGCACCGAACAGCTTGTCGAGCGCATTGTGGCGGCCGACATCCTCGAAGATCGCCGCGATCGCACCATCGGCGGTGCAGGCGGCGGCGGCATGGACGGCGCCTGTCGCGGCGTTGAGGCGCTGGTGCGCGCGTATCGCCGCCAGCGCGGCAAAGATCGCGGCCGGCTCGACGGCAGGGCGGGGCGGCCGCTGGCGCACGGGCCGGACGAGCTGTTCCAGGCTGGCGATCCCGCACAGGCCGCATCCCGTATCGCTGCTGCGATGGCGGACGCGATCACGGATGCGGGGGCGGCAGTGCGCGGCAAGCGCGATCCGGACGATCCAGCCCGCCTCTGCCGCGAAGACGTCGATATCCTCGACGTCGGCGGCGGTGTCGGCGAGGCGTTCGGTCAACATGAAGCCGAGCGCGAAGACGTCGAGATCGCGCGGCGTCATCATCATAACGGCATAGCCCAGGCCGTCGACCTCGATCGCGACGGGGGCCTCGACCGCGACGTCGCGCAGTCCGCTCGTGGCGCGGCCATCGGCGTGGAGCACCCGGATCGGCTCGGGCCGCGACACGCTCACAGCGCGGCAAGATCCTCGGGTGTGTTGACGTTGGCGATCCGCCCCGGCGCGGCGATCGGCAGCGCACCGATCTGTTGCGCCCAGCCGCGCACCGAGCGTCGGGCACCGCGCGCGATATGGTCGACGAGTGCGTCGGCGAGGTCGGCGGGCCAGTGGCCGATGACCGGCGCGTCGCTGCAATAGCTGGGCGCGCGGCGCAGCAGCGAAGCGATGAGCGCCTCGGGCAGGTACGGGGTGTCGCAAGGCACCGTCAGGACGCTGTCGAAGCCCTGCGTCGCTGCGTGGTGCAACGCGCCCGCAATGCCGCCGAGCGGGCCAAGGCCGGGGGCAGGGCGATCCGCGATCCCACCCTCTCGCCCCACGACAACCACCGCGTCGGCCCAGCGCGCGCAGGCGTCGCGGACGTGCGAGAGCAGTGGCCGCCCGTCCCACAGTGCGGCGGCCTTGTCGCTGCCGAAGCGGCTCGACTGGCCGCCGGCAAGGATCGCGGCGAGGATCAGGCCGCCTTCTCCACCCGCACCGGCACGGATTTCCCCGCCGGAACATGGCTTTGTTCCGCCTTGTGCGTAACCGGCATCAGGATGTTGCATTCGGGGTAATAGCCACCCAGGCAGCCGCGCGGAATGTCATAGGGCACGACCAGCAGGCCATCGACGCGCTTGTCGCCGTTGGTGCCCTCGTCGCCGACCAGATCGACCTTGTCGTGCTCGGCCAGGCCCAGCTCCGCCATGTCGGCGCGGTTCATCAGCACGACGTCGCGCGTGCCTTTGATGCCGCGGAACCGGTCGTGATAGCCATAGACGGTCGTGTTGAACTGATCGTTCGAGCGCAACGTCATCAGGCGGAAGCGGCCGGGGGCGTCCTTGAAACCGGTGGCGTTCAGGGCGCTCGGCACGTTGAATTCGGCGCGGCCGCTGTCGGTGAGCCATTGGCGGTGGGCGGCGGGCACACCCTTCCAGAAGCCGCCGGGGATCCACATCCGCTCGTTGAAGCGGGCGAACTTGTCCGGATAGGTCGCCTCGATCGCATCGCGGACGAGGCCGTAATCGCCGACCCACGCATCCCAATCGACCTTCGGGTTGGGATCAAGTGTCGCCTTGGCGATGCCGGCGAGGATCGCAGGTTCGCTGAGCAGCGTGTCCGCCGCCGGCGTCGCGCGGCCGCGGCTGCCGTAGATGCGGCTGAAACTGTCCTCCATCGTCACCGCCTGCGGGCCGGTTGCCTGTTCGTCGGTCTCGATCCGGCCCAGGCAGGGGAGAAGGTAGCAGGTCTTGCCGGGCAACAGATGCGTGCGGTTAAGCTTGGTCGCGATGCTGACGGTGAGGTCGAGCGTCTGCCATGCCGGCTCGATCCGTGCGGTATCGGGCACCGCGCGGGCGAGGTTGCCGCCCAGGCCCAGGAACGCCTGCGCGCTGCCGTCGATGATATGTTCGCATGCCTCGACCGTGTCCCAGCCCTTGTCGCGCGGGGGATCGAAGTCGTAGAGCTGCTGCAGCCGGTCGAGCGGGGCGAGCTCGGGCTTTTCGGTGATGCCGACGGTGCGTTGTCCCTGCACGTTGCTGTGGCCGCGAACCGGGCCGAAGCCGGCGCCGGGCCTGCCGACGTTGCCGCGCAGTAGCATCAGGTTCACCAGCGTGTGGAGATTGTCGATGCCGTGAACGTGCTGGGTCAGGCCCATGCCGTAGACGCAGATGACCCGCTTCGACTTGGCGTAGACGGCCCCGGCGGCCTCCATGTCCTGACGGGTGATGCCGCTTTCATGCTCCAGCGTTGCCCAATCGGTCGCGCGGACCATGTTGGCGAACGCCTCGAACCCCGTCGTGTGTTCGGCGATGAAGGCATGGTCGAGAATCGCGGGGGCGTTGATCCGCTGGCACTGGTCGTCCGCCTCGATGACGTATTTGCAGATGCCGACCAAAGCGGCGATGTCGCCGCCGGCCTTCACCTGGTGATATTGCGTGGCGATCGGCGTCGACTTGCGCGTCGCCATCTCGATCGGGTTCTGCGGGTCGGTGAAGCGTTCGAGGCCGCGTTCCTTCAGCGGGTTGAACACCACGATCTCGACGCCCCGCTTGGCGCAACTGCGCAAGGGGTGGAGAAAGCGGGGTGAGTTCACCCCCGGATTCTGGCCGAAATAGAAAATAGCGTCACACTGGTCGTAATCCGACAGATGGATCGTGCCGACGGGCGAACCAATTGCAGACTTGAGGCCGACCGACGTCGTCTCGTGACACATGTTGGAGGAATCGGGCAGGTTCTGGCTGCCGTACAGGCGCGCCATCAACGCCCACATGTAGCTCGTTTCCAGACTCGCGCGGCCGGATGCGTAGAAGATCACCTTCTTGGGATCGTAGCGCTTCAGATGCGTGCCGATATCGGCAAACGCCTCCGCCCAGCTGACCGCGACATAGCGATCCGTGGCGGCATCATATTTCATCGGATGCGTCAGGCGCCCGGCCTGTTCGAGGTCGTAATCCTTCCAGCCGCGCAAGTCGCTGACGGTATGCTTCGTGAAGAATTCCGGGGTGGTGCGATAGGTAGTCAGCTCCCACGCGGTGGCCTTCGCGCCGTTTTCGCAAAATTCGGCGATATGCGGATGCGCCGGCTTCCCCCAAGCGCACGAGACACACATGACGCCCCCGGGCTTGTTTAGCCGGGTCAACTCGCGCGCGGTTTCCGGCCGCACCTTCTCGCGAAGGTTGATTTCCGCAACCGACTTCATCGATCCCCAGCCACCGGCGGGACCGGTGTAAGGTTCGGTGCTGATCGTCTGGTCGTCGCTCACGTCGCAGTCCCTCCGCTCGTCCGGACGCCAACGTCCCGCCCGGCGGTTGGATGCATGCCGTATGCCACGGCTTATGTACACGCCATCCGATATCTTATCACACGCAGGTCGGCCTGCGGATGGCTGAGCTCCGCATTTTGAAGCAGCTGCGCGCAAATTGGTATTGTATTGATCTGAAAGGAATGAGACCACGATGGCTCTGAGGGGTGGTTTCAAACAAACCGCAAGCAAATAAGGGACGCTATACTGTCCTTTATTGTTGGCCGTAACCGGGTGATCCGTGGCGATGACACACGGACATTCGCGCTGATCGGTCGCGGCGAAATGCAATCATCCCCGGATCACGAAGGGGAAAGAATATGATGATGTACAAGGGGATACTCGCTTCAACCTGTTGTCTGGCGGCGTTGCTCGCCATGCCGGCGCAAGCCCAGGTCACGACCGAACAGGACGCTGCGACCCAGATCGGCGATCCTGTCGCTTCGGCGAAGCTCGCCGCCGATCGGGCGCGCGACGATTCGGTCAACGCAGACAAATCGCAGGACATCATCGTGACGGGCACGCGCATTGCGCGGCCGAACAACCGCTCCGCCGCGCCGATCACCACCGTCACGGTCGCCGAAATCGCTGCCCAGGGCGCGACGACGATCGAAGAGGTGATGAACCGCCTGCCGCAGGTGCAGGCCAACGCCGAACAGAATTACGCCGATTCCGACGGCCGCCAGCGTATCAAGCTGCGCAGCCTGGGTTTCGAACGTACGCTGACGCTGGTCGACGGGCTGCGGCTCGGCATCCAGAACGGCATGGACGTCAGCCTGATCCCCAACGAGCTGGTCGAGCGGATCGACGTTCTGTCGGGCGGTGCGTCGTCGGTCTATGGATCGGACGCGGTCGCAGGCGTCGTCAACTTCGTGTTGAAGAAGGACTTCAACGGCATCGCGCTGACCGGCAACTACAGCTTCTTCAACCACGATAATCGCGCCAATCCGGTGACCGAAGCGGCCGGCCGGGCCTTCTTCCCGGCCAAGCAGGGTTGGACCAACGACGGCGGTCGGGCGAACGTGACGCTCACCGCGGGCAAGACCTTCCTGGACGGGGCGGTCAGCCTGTCGGGCTACCTCAACTATCGTCAGTCGGAGCAGGTGTACCTGGGCGACCGGTCGCTGTCGGCGTGCGAAGTGACCCAGACGATCGCGACGGGTGTGCTCAACTGCACGCGCAGCACCTATACCCAGGCAGGCACGATCGTCCCAGGCGGGATCGGCGTGGGCAGCACGTTGGTCAACGATCCCAGCGGGTCGGGCCGGTTCGTGCCGTATAATTCCGGACCGGGCACCTCGACCAATCCGTACGATGAACTGGCATTCCAGCGGCCGTTCAACCGCCTGAACACCGGCGCTTTCCTGAACGCCAGGATTTCGAGCGACATCGAATTGTACTCGACCGCGATGTTCTATCGCGACCGGTCGTTCAACACGCTGCCCAACCGCGTCTATTCGTACAGCGCCTATGGTGCGCCGGCGTATCAGACCAACTGCGACAATCCGTTCCTGTCGGCGTCGCAGCGCACGACGCTGTGCGGTACGCAGACGACCGGGCTCGTGCCGCTCGACGTCCGCTATCGCTTCGACGCGCTGCCGCTGGTCGAGACGGGGTTCGAGAACCGGGGCGTGCGCATTGCGGGCGGCCTGCGCGGCAAGGTGCTCGACGATGCCTGGCGGTACGACATCGCGGGCGTCTATTCGATGATGCGCGCCAAGACGATCTACCCGTCGCAGCCGGATTACGACCGCGTCAATCGGTCGCTGAACGTGGTGAACGTCAACGGCACGCCGACCTGCGCGTCGGTGGTCAGCGGTGCTGACCGCGCCTGCGTGCCGTTCAACGCCTTCATCCCAGGTAACAGCAACCTGGCGCTGAACGACTATCTGTTCACCAGCACCGACGGGTCGCAGAACAGCACGTCGTTGATGTGGCAGGCGCTCGCGGTCCTGAACGGTGACCTTGGCAAGTACGGCATCACCTCGCCGCTCGCCGAGCAGGGCGTCGCGGTCGCCTTCGCCAGCGAATTCCGCGCCGAGCTGTACAAGAGCAGCGCCGATGCCCAGTTCCGCGCCACCAACGGCGGCACCGATGCCCGCTTCACGCAGAACGTCGTCGAATCGAACGTCGAGGTGCAGGCGCCGCTGATCGAGCACAAGCCGTACACCGACCTGTTGCAGGTCAACGGCGGCTATCGCGTGTCGAAGTACAACCGGCTGAACGGCACTTTCAACACGTGGAAGGTGGAAGGCATCTGGGCGCCGATCGCCGACATCGGCTTCCGCACGTCGTTCAACAAGGCGCAGCGCGCGCCGACGGTGATCGAGGCGGATCAGGCGAGCAACGTCAACTATACGACGTCGGGTCCGAACGATCCGTGCGCATCGACCCGCGATCCCAATTCGTCGAACCCCAACGTGCGGGTCGCACCGACGGCGTCGATCGAGCAATGCCGTCGCACAGGCCTGCCCGACAATCTGTACGGCAGCGCGACGCTGGACTGTTCGGCGCTGAACACCGGCTGCACCGTGCGCAACGGTGGGTTCAATCTGAAGCCCGAAACCGCCTATACCAAGACGTTCGGCGTGATCCTGCGCCCGCGCTTCGTCCGCGGGCTGACGGTGTCGGCGGATCGCTTCATCATCAATCTGAATGACTCGATCAACTTCTTCCAGGTCAACGACTTCCTCAACGGGTGTCTGACCACGGGGCTGCAATATTACTGCCGCGGTATCGTGCGGAACCCCGGTACTTACACGCTGAACAGCGCGCCGGGCGGCAATCCGACGACCGGCTATTATGCGCGCGGGACGAGCAACAGCTACAAGTCCCAGTCGCATGGCTGGGACTTCCAGGGGCAGTATACGCTGGGCCTGGCCGGGGCGGGGTCGCTCGATACGTCGTTCAACGGGACGTTGACGACCCGCGTCGGCAGCCAGGATACGCCCGATGCCACGCCGCGTAATTGCGTCGGCTATTACGGGCCGGGCTGTGGCGAGAGCATGCCGCGCTGGTCGCACGGCCTGCGCACCACCTGGACCAGCGCCGACAAGGTGGCGAGCGTGTCGCTCAACTGGCGGCACATCTCGGGCATGACGATCAGCTACAACGCGCCGGCCGACACTGGCATTCCGGCGAACACGGCGCAGTTCCGCCGGTTCTACACGGGCGTGCCGACGTACGATTACATCGATCTGTCCACCAGCTTCGATATCGCCAAGCGCTTTGCGCTGCGCGTGTCGGTGAACAACCTGTTCGACCGCGACCCGCCGCTGCTTCCCGACTCGCGCAACGTGCTGGGCCTGCTGCGTAGCAATACGCTGTTCCGCTACGACCTGCTCGGTCGGCAGATCGTCGTGGGGGCGACCGCGCGCTTCTAATAGCGCGCCTTTGCCTATCGGATGGTTCAAAATCGTGGGCCGATCGCCTAGATCGGTCCACGACTCTTTCATCCGACAGGCTTTCCCATGACCACTCATACCACCCGCATGCTGATCCTCGGTTCGGGGCCTGCGGGACTGTCCGCCGCGATTTATGGCGCGCGGGCGGGGATGCAGCCGATCGTCGTGCAGGGCATCCAGCCCGGCGGTCAGCTGACCACGACGACCGATGTCGAGAATTATCCGGGCTTTGCCGATGTCATCCAGGGCCCCTGGCTGATGGAGCAGATGCAGAAGCAGGCGGAACACGTCGGCACGCGGCTGATGTGGGACACGATCGTCGAGGTCGACCTGTCGAAGCGCCCGTTCCGCCTGATCGGCGACGGCGGCGACGTCTATGAGGGCGAGGTGCTGGTGATCGCCACCGGCGCACAGGCCAAGTGGCTGGGCATCGAGAGCGAGGAGCCGATGAAGGGCAAGGGCGTCAGCGCCTGCGCGACCTGCGACGGCTTCTTCTATCGCGGCAAGAAGGTCGCGGTGATCGGCGGCGGCAACACTGCGGTCGAGGAGGCGCTCTACCTCACCAACCACAGCGACGACGTGACGCTGATCCACCGCCGCGACACGTTGCGCGCCGAGCGCATCCTGCAGGAGCGGTTGCACGCGCATCCCAACATCACGGTGCTGTGGAACAAGGAAGTCCGCGAATTCGTGGACGGTGGCGGCACCGCGGGCCTCGTCGCGCTGGAGCTGGAGGATACGCAGACCGGCGAGCATTCGCGGCTCGACGTGCAGGGCGGCTTCGTCGCGATCGGCCATCATCCGGCGACCGAGCTGTTCCGCGGCCATCTGGCGCTCGACGACGATGGCTATATCGCGGTGGAGACGGGCTCGACGCGCACCAGCGTTCGGGGCGTGTTCGCGTGCGGCGACGTGGCTGACAAGGTGTACCGGCAGGCCGTGACGGCGGCGGGCACCGGTTGCATGGCGGCGCTGGATGCCGAGCGGTTCCTGGCGGCGGCGGAGTTCGCTGAGATGGCAGAGGCGGCGGAGTAAGCGCTGCGCTGCCGCTTCCGCCCCAAAATGTCGCCCCGGTTCAGGCTGGGATGACGTTGAGTTGGGCGCGTTGTGGTCAGAGTCTGGTTAGGGCGGCGAGGACGGCGTTGCGTAGCGCGCGCTGGTCTTCCACCCGGGCGAAGCTGTGCGAGGCGGTGTCGATCCGCGTCGCGGGCAGGTGGCGCGCGGCGGCGGCATAGGCTTGCGCGGTGGCGTCGCCGCTGGCGAGCAAGATGGTCGCCGCGTCGCCCCAAGTTTCGATCGCAGAGACGACGCGGGTGGCGAGCGCTTGCGGCGATGGGGCGGCGGCCTTGCGCAGGCCCTTCACTGCTTTGGCAAGGTCGATGTGGCCGGTAAGCAGGCGACGCCATGCCGCGGGGTCGGTGAGGCGCTGGCGGTAGGTCGCGCGGATCGCGGCGGCAGGGGGCAGGGCGTCGTTGTCCTCGACCGTCCAGGGGTTGGCGAGCAGCAGGTTATCGATGCCGGCGTCGCGGCCGAAGAGCGCGAGCGTGCTCGCCGCGTCGCAATTGCCGAAGCCGACGATGCGGTCGAGCTGTGGGGCGTGGGCGCGAAAGGCGGCGGCTGCGGTGATCAGATCGTCTCGGGCGGACAGGAAACCGCCGTTTACGCCGGTCGAGTCGCCGATGCCGCGGCGGTCGTAGCGGAACACCGGATGGCCCGCCGCTGCCACCGACTGTGCGAGGAGCGCCATGCCGCGATGCGCGCCGCAGCGGATTTCGTTGCCGCCAGAGACGATCAGCAGACCGGTCTTGCTGGGTGCGGCGTCGAGCGTACCGATCAGCGTGTCGCCCGCGCAGGGGAAGGCGATCAGGCTTCGCATGCGGCGATCCAGGCGGCGATGTCGTCGGCGAGCAACTCGGCGAGGGCAGGGTCGTCGCCCGGCTCGGCGCGCCGCCAGAGTGGGGCGGCGTCGACGTGACGGTCGGCGGGGGCGGGGTCGGACGACAGGCGGATGACGCGGCGGGGCGTGCCGGGTTGATCGAAGGGGGCGGCGGCGCTGAACGAGGTGAGTAGGTTGGGCGACAGGACGTTGCCCGCAATCTCCGCAGTGTCGGCGCCGTACATCATCGCCTGTCGGTCGCCGTCGTTGCCCGCCGCCCGCCACGTCCGGTGCAGATCGCGGAGCAGGGATTCGCCGTCCTGGGGGGCAAGATGCCACCGGCCGCTATGCAGCGCGCAATAGTCGAGCAGTGCGCCGCTGCGAATGCCGACCGCGTAGGTCCGTCGCCCTTCGTCAAGGCAGCGGTCGGTCAACGTCTCCAGCACCTCGGCCATGCAAAAACGAGTGCAGTCTTCAAGCAGCACCACGCTCTCGCCCTGTCCCGGCACGTCCGGGAGCAAGCCGGCGATCCCGCGTTCGGCCAGTCGGCGCAGCAGGCCGACGGCGAAGGTGCGCGTGCGGTTGGCTTCTTCGAAGAGGGGCAGGGCGAGGATGACCACCGGCCCGGTATCGGGGCCGAAGCGCAGCAGCGCCTCGCGGCCGCCGCTCCAGTCGTAATGGTCGATGCGCGGCGCCATGCCGCCCGACGCTAGACCAGCGCCTTGCCCGCGGCAAATTCGACGAGCGCGCCGAAGGTTTCGAGCATGTCGCCATCGACCTCGTCATCCTCGATCAGGATGCCAAGCCGATCCTCGATCTCGGTCAGCACGCCCGCGACCGCCATCGAATCGAGTTCCGGCAGCGCGCCGAACAGCGGCGTCGTCGCCCGGAAGTCCGCGACCCGCTCGGGCGAGAGGCCCAGCACATCGGCAAGGACGGCGCGAACGGTGGTTTCGACCTGGGTGTAGCCTTCGGGAAGCAAAGCGTTCGGCCTTCGATCGGGGACGTGCGCGGCTGCGTTAGAGGCTGGGGCTGCATTCGGCAATAACGTGACGCTATGAGGGGATATGGCGCCAGACCCGACACCGTTTCCGATCGACCATCTCCTGCGGGGAGACCCCGACGCCCCGGCGCTGATCGAGCGCGCGCGGACGTGGCGCTTCGCCGAGGTGGAGGCGGCGGTGGCGAGCGTGGCAGGATGGCTTGCGGCGTCTGGATTTGCGCCGGGGGCGCGGGTCGCGACATGGCTGCCCAAGACGGCGCTGGCGTGCGTCATGCCGCTCGCCGTGGCGCGGGCGGGGCTGGTGCATGTGCCGGTCAACCCGGCGCTGCGCCGGGCGCAGGTGGCGCACATCCTGGCGGACAGTAGCGCGGCGTTGCTCGTGACGCAGGCGTCGCGCGCGGCGACGCTGGAGGCTGGTGACCGACCCGCCGACTGCCGGTTGGTCGAGGCGGACGCGGTGCCGATGGCGGACGCCGGGCCGGGGCGGTCGGACCGCGATCCGGCATCACTGGCGGCGATCCTCTACACCTCCGGGTCGACGGGGCGGCCGAAGGGCGTGATGCTGAGCCATGCGAACCTGTGGCTGGGGGCGGTGTCGGTCGCGCATTATCTGCGCCTGTCGCCCGCGGATCGCGTGTTGGGGGTGTTGCCGCTCTCGTTCGACTATGGGCAGAACCAGCTGCTTTCGAGCTGGTATGCCGGGGCCGCGGTGGCACCGCTCGACTATCTGATTGCGCGCGACGTGGTGAAGGCGGTCGAGCGCACGCAGGCGACGACGCTGGCCGGGGTGCCGCCCTTGTGGGTGCAGTTGCTCGAAGCGGACTGGCCGGCGGAGACGGCGGCGCGGCTGCGGCGGCTGACCAATTCGGGCGGCGCCCTGACGGAACGGCTGGTGCGCGGCCTGCGGTCGCGCTTCCCGCAGGCGGATCTGGTGGCGATGTATGGCCTGACCGAGGCGTTTCGGTCGACATGGCTCGACCCGGCGCTGATCGACACGCATCCCGATGCGATGGGCCGGGCGATCCCCTTTGCCGAGGTGGCGGTGGTGAAGGCGGACGGGACGCGCGCGGTCGGCGAGCCGGGCGAACTCGTCCACGCCGGGCCACTGGTCGCGCAGGGCTATTGGCGCGATGCGGAGCGGACCGCGCAGCGCTTTCGTCCGACGCCCGCGTGGATGGCGAGCGGTGGCATGGCGGTCTGGTCGGGCGATACGGTGCTGGAGGGCGCGGACGGGCTGCTGCGCTTTGTCGGGCGCGATGACGAGATGATCAAGAGCGCCGGCAACCGGATCAGCCCGCTAGAGGTGGAGGAAGCGGTACTCGCCGGTGGCGAGGCGCGCGAGGCGGTGGCGGTCGGCGTGCCCGATCCGCGCTCCGGTCAGGCGATCGTGGTGGTGCTGGCGGGCGATCCGGCGGGCGAAGACGCCTTGCGCGCGCGGTTGCGCGGGCTGCTGCCGAGCTTCATGCAGCCGGCGCGCTACGACTGGCGCGAGGAATTGCCGCGCAACGCGAACGGCAAGCTGGACCGGGCGGCGATCCGGGCGGAGACGAGAGCATGAAGCCGATGGGGGCGCTGCCGCCCGAATTCGCCGGGCAGCGCGGCAGGTTGACGATCGCAGGGCGGCCTGCGGACGACTGGGCGGAGGCGACGCCCGTCTTCGTCTATGACGTCGGCATCGTCGCAGCGCGGGTGGCGCGGTTCCGGGCGGCCTTCCCCGACGTGGATCTGCATTATGCGATCAAAGCCAACCCCTTGCCCGCGCTGCTCGACCGGGTCGCGCCCCTGGTCGACGGGCTGGACGTCGCGTCGGGGGGCGAGCTGGACAAGGCCTTGGCGGTCAAGCCCGCGTCGGCGATCAGCTTCGCGGGGCCGGGTAAGCGCGATGTCGAGCTGCGCGCGGCGATCCGGGCAGGCGCGACGCTCAACGTCGAATCGGAAGGCGAGGCGACGCGGGCGCTGGGGCTGGGCGAAGACCTCGGCATCGCGCCGCGGCTGGCGGTGCGGGTGAATCCCGACATCGAATTGCGCGGTTCGGGCATGCGGATGGGCGGGCGACCGTCGCCTTTCGGCGTCGATGCGGCGCGCGCGGCGGCACTGGTCCGCGCGATCGTCGCGAACGGGGCGGACTGGCGGGGCTTTCACATCTATGCCGGCAGTCAGGCGCTGGATGCCGGCGCGATCGCCGAGACGCAGGCCGCGACGCTGGCGCTCGCTGCGCGACTCGCCGACGAGGCGGGGATGGCGCCGCCGCTGGTCAATCTGGGCGGCGGGTTCGGCGTGCCCTATTTCGCCGGCGACGTGCCGCTGGATGTCGAGGCGGTGGGCGCGGCGCTAGGCGAGGCACTGGCGGCGCGGCCCGCCGTTCTCGGCCAGACCCGCTTTGCGATCGAGCTGGGGCGCTGGCTGGTGGCGGAGGCGGGCGTCTATCTGACGCGGATCGTCGATCGCAAGGAGAGCCAGGGCGAGACGTTCCTCGTCACCGATGGCGGCCTCAATCACCAGCTCGCCGCGTCGGGCAATTTCGGCACGGTGGTACGGCGCAACTATCCGCTGGCGCTGGCGCGCGACGTGGGCCGCGCGGGTGACGAGACGGTGTCGGTGGTGGGGCCACTGTGTACGCCGCTCGACCGGCTGGGCGACCGGATCACGTTGCCGTATGCCGACGCGGGCGACCTGATCGCGATCTTCATGGCGGGGGCCTATGGTGCCAGCGCCAGTCCGTCCGGCTTTCTGGGGCATCCGCCCGCGGTGGAGATCGTCGCGGGTTAGGGGAAATCGGCATTCGGGTATGCCGCCACCAATTCCTGCCCCCGCCAGGCGGACGGAGAAGCTGTGAAGGAGGGGGGAGCGACACATCGGTTCGCGCTTCCTCCCCCTCCGTCATGCCTTCGGCATGCCACCTCCCCCTGGCGGGGGAGGAATGGATGCTCCGCGTCGATATTGGTCTGCGCGGGATCAGTCGATCGTGATCGTCGTGTCGAGCGTTACCGCCGGCAGGTTGGCGGACGTATCCTGCAACGCGACCGTCGCGCCCTTGCGCAACGGGCCGAGATGGTAGGTGATCTCCACGCCCGTCATCGGCTCTCCTGGGCGGCAGGCGCCCGCGGTCACCGCGCTGCCGCACAAGGGGCGCTGGGTGGAGGGCGGGGCCGCGACCGCGCCGTCGATGCGGACGACCCGCGCCCGGCCGATGCCGGTTTCCTGCACGACGACGCTGATCGGCCCGGTATGTGGCCGGTTGGTGTGCGTCTGGTCGGGTGCGATCCGTTCGGATTGCGTCGCGGAACTGACGGCGACGATCTGAAGGCCGGTCAACGGCGGGGC
This sequence comes from Sphingomonas melonis DAPP-PG 224, assembly GCF_000379045.1. Taxonomy (NCBI): domain Bacteria; kingdom Pseudomonadati; phylum Pseudomonadota; class Alphaproteobacteria; order Sphingomonadales; family Sphingomonadaceae; genus Sphingomonas; species Sphingomonas melonis. The sequence goes on along the minus strand of NZ_KB900605.1, from coordinate 3,458,184 downwards.
GGATTGCGCGCATGCCGCCACCGGCGTAAGCGCCAGCATGAGGCCGGCGGTCAGGAAAAGCCGTGTCATCCGGCCATCATACCCGCGCCGTCGTTCTGTTGCGAGAGGGACGACGGTGGCCTTCCCTGCAGCGTCACTAACGCTATCTTCACCTCTCTCGCGCCATAGCCATCGCTCAAGCCCTTGATCTCACGTGTGCGTGGCGGTCCATGGGCGTCAGGAGACATTGCATGCGTTCCGGTAAGTCCGTCCGTGTCCTGCTCGCCATCGGCGCCGCGTCCAGCGCGCTTGGCGGATGCGTCGGTGGCGGCGCCAGCCATCCCGAACTGCCGCCCGCCAGCTATGTCGCATCGAAGGAACAGCCGGGCGAGGAATATGTCATCGGCCCGCTCGACCAGCTCAACGTCTTCGTCTGGCGCCAGCCGGAACTGACCGCGAAGGTGCAGGTGCGCCCCGATGGCCGCATCACCACGCCGCTGATCAACGACATGCCCGCGGTCGGCAAGACGCCCGCGCAGCTCGCTGCCGACATCAAGAAGGCGCTGAGCCAGTATGTCACCGACCCGCGCGTGTCGGTGATCGTCGAGAATTTCTCCGGCACATACAGCCAGCAGGTGCGCGTGATCGGCGCGACCGAAAAGCCCGCGTCGATTCCCTATCGCGCCAACATGACGCTGCTCGATGCGATGATCGCGGTCGGCGGCCTCAGCCAATATGCGGCGGGCAACAAGGCGAAGCTGATCCGGCACGACCGCGATACGGGCGAACAGCACGAATATCAGCTGCACATCGCCGATCTGCTGAAGCGCGGCGATTCGAGTGCCAACGTCAGCCTGCAGCCGGGCGACGTCATCATCATCCCCGAATCGATGTTCTGACCGGATGAACGGCCTGTACGACGAAGCGCGCCTCGCGCTCCATGCGATCTGGACCCGGCGCTGGCTGGCGCTGGCGGTCGCCTGGGGCGTGTGCGTGCTCGGCTGGTTCGTGGTGAGCCAGATCCCGAGCCGCTACGAATCGCGGGCGCGCGTGTTCGTGCAGATGCAGTCGATCCTGCCTGCGTCGATGGATGCCGCCCCCCAGACGCAGCAGAAGGACGTCGACACGATCCGCCAGACACTGGTCAGCGCGGTGAACCTGGAAAAGGTGGTGCGCGGCACCGACCTTGCGCAGACCGTGTCGAGCGACCGCGACGTCGCCGATCGCGTCGCGGGCCTCGCGCAGGCGATCAAGGTGGAAAGCCAGCAGGACAATCTGTTCCAGATCACCACCACCGCGGCCAGCCCCAAGCTGGCGCAGCAGATCACCCAGAAGCTGATCGACATCTTCGTCGAAACCAACCTGGGCCGCGATCGCAGCCAGACGACGCAAAGCCTCGACTTCCTCGATGCGCAGCTGGCGCAGTTGCAGAAGCGGCTGTCGGATGCGGACACCAAGCGGTCCGATTTCCAGACGCGCTACCTCGGCTCGCTGCCCGGGACCGGTACGGTCGCTGACCGGATCGGCGCGTCTCGCGCGCAGATGGCGCAGGTCGACGGCGATCTCGCCACCGCGCAGTCCAGCCTCGCAACGTTGCAGGCGCAGATGGCGGGCACGCCGCAGACGGTTGCGGGCACCGGCGGCATCGCCGCTGGGCCGGCGCGTGCGGCGCTTGCTGCCATCCAGGGCCAGCTCGCCGATGCGCGGGCGCGGGGCTATACCGACCAGCATCCCGACGTGATCGCGCTGAAGCGCCAGCTCGCCGTCGCGCAGGCGGCGGCGCAGCGGGAGCCGGCGGGTGCCGGGCCGGCGGGCACGCCAAACCCCGTCTACCAGTCGCTGCAATCGATGCTGGCCGACAAGCAATCGGCGGTCGCCGGGCTGCGGATGCGCAAGGCGCAGTTGCAGGGCGATCTCGACCAGCTGACCGCGAAACTGTCGCAGGACCCGGCGGTCGCCGCCGAACAGGGGCAGATCGACCGCGACTATCAGGTGCTGAAGGATCAATACGACCAGCTGCTGACCCAGCGCCAGCAGGTCGCGCTGCGCGGGCAGGCAGCGACGCGGACGGACAATGTGAAATTCTCGGTCATCGACCCGCCGACGGTGCCGCGCGCGCCGACAGCGCCCAACCGCATGCTGCTGCTCACCGGCGTCCTCATCGCGGGGCTGGGCGCGGGCATCGGCGCGGCGTTCGCGATGGGTCAGCTGCGCGCGACCTTTGCCACCGCACCGCGGCTGGAGAAGGCGACCGGCATGCCGGTGATCGGCGCGATCGGCGAAGTCGTGACGCGCGTGCAAGCGGAGCAGCGGGCGAAGCGCCTGAAAATCTTTGCGGGCGGTGCCGCGGGGCTGGTGGCGGCCTATGTGCTGCTGCTCGGCGTCGAAGTGCTGCAACGCGGTCTGGCGGCGTGACGGGGACGATATGATGCACAAGCCCATCCGCCGCGACTCGCTGCTCGAACGGGCCGCGCGCGCCTATGATTTCGGCGCGGGGTTCCGGGCGCCGGTGAAGGATGCCGGTGATCCGGTGCAGGACGACGCCGTCTCGGCACCCATGCCCGCGCCCGACGTCGAGCCGGCACCGGTCGCCGAAGAGCCGGCATGGCAGGCGGCGGCGCCGATCGACGATCCGACCTTCCTTGCCATCCCGCCCGAATTGCGCGCGCCGGTGGGGCAGGAGCTGCCGCCGGCCTTTTACGAAACGCCCGAGCTGAGCGACATCGCCGGCATCGATCGCGGCATGCTGGCCGAAGCCGGGATGATCGTGCCCGGCGCGCCGGTGGGGCCGCTCGCCGAGGAATTCCGCCTGATCAAGCGCCAACTGCTGATCACGCGCGAACGCATCGCGCAGGGCCATCAGGGCGACAAGGCGCGGACCGTGCTCGTCTGTTCGGCGCGACCGGGCGACGGCAAGACCTTCTGCGCGGTCAATCTCGCGCTCTCGATGGCGATGGAGCGCGATACCGAGGTACTGCTGGTCGATGCCGATTTCGCCAAGCCCGACGTGCTGGCGCGCCTGGGTCTCGCGGAACAGCCGGGCTTGCTCGATGCGCTGGCCGACAGCCGGATCGATGTCGAGAATCTCGTCATCCGCACCGATATTGGCGGCCTGTCGATCCTGCCCGCGGGTACGAAGACGGCGACGGATACAGAGCTGCTCGCCTCCGCGCGCACGCGGACGGTGCTATCGCGCCTGCTCGACGCCAATCCGCGCCGCATCGTGATCTTCGATTCGCCGCCCGCGCTTGCCGCCTCGCCCGCGGCGGTGCTGGCGATGCTGGTCGGACAGGTGATGCTGGTGGTGCGCGCCGACGATACGCCCGAAAACGAACTGCGCGAGGCGGTCCAGCGGCTCGACGGCTGCGACGAGATCGCACTGGTGCTCAACGCCGTGTCGTTCGTACCCGGCGGACGACGCTACGGCACCTATTACGGTCAGGAGGGGGGCAAGTGATGCGGTCTATCTCTCTCGGGCTGGCGCTGGGCGCCTGTGCGGTCGCCGGATCGGCCGAGGCGCAAGGACGGCGCGTCACCGCGACACCCTATATCGAACTGGGGCAAGTGCTCGACGCCGATCTCAACAGCGGCGATGTGCTGACCTATTCGACAATCGCGGCGGGGATCGATTTGGCCGCCAATACGTCGCGGGTGAACGGGCAGCTGTCCTATCGCTACGAACGGCGGATCGCCTGGGACGACCGGATCGGCGATTCGGACGTCCATACCGGTCTGGCGCGCGTTTCGGCGAAGGTCGCGCGCGGCCTGACGCTGGAGGCGGGCGGTATCGCGACGCGCGCGCGTGCCGACATCCGCGGAGCGGCGCCGGGCGTGCTGGTCGGCAATGTCGATAACATCAGCCAGATCTATTCAGTCTATGCCGGCCCCAGCTATGCGACCAACGTCGGGCCGGTGGCGGTCGCCGCCAGCTATCTGGCGGGTTATACGAAGGTCGAAAGCCCCAGCTTCGTCGGCGTCGGCCCCGGCCAGCCGCGCTTCGATTATTACGATACCGCCTTCAACCAGTCCGCCGGGATCAGCGCGGGCGTGCGGCCGGGCCAGGTCCTGCCCGTCGGCCTGACCGCCAGCGCCGGCTGGGACCGCGAGGATGCGGGGCAACTGGATGGCCGCTACGAGGGCTGGCGCGTGCGCGGTGACGCGTTGTTGCCGGTATCGCCCTATGTCGCGCTGACCGCAGGTGTCGGCTACGAACGGATCGAGACGAGCAACCGCCCGGCGCTGACCAATGCGGCGGGCCAGCCCGTCGTCGATGGCGATGGTCGTTTCGTGACCAACAGCGCCGCGCCGCGTCAGATCGCCTATCGCACTGACGGCGTCTATTATGACGCCGGTGTCGTCTGGCGCCCCAATCGCCGCGTGTCGGCGGAGGCGCGTGTCGGCAAGCGCTTCGGGTCGATCAGCTACAGCGGCCTTGCCACCTATCAAGCGTCCGAACATGTCGGAATGGCGGTGAGCGTCTATGACAGCGTCACGACCTTCGGCCAGCAGCTGCGCAACGGGCTACAACAGCTCCCGACCAGCTTCATCTCCGCGCGCGATGCGTTCACGCAGCAGTTCAACGGCTGCGTCTTTTCGACCAGCGGCGCGACGCCGGGCGGCTGCCTGAACGACGTGTTCCAGTCGATCCAGACCGCCAGCTATCGCGCGCGCGGCGTCGATGCGGTGCTGTCGGTCACGCGCGGTCGCACCACCTATGGCGGCGGCATCGGCTATGCGAACCGCAAGCTGTTCAACCGCGACGACGTGCCCGGCGTGACGCTGTACGGGATCGAGGATCAGAGCGCCTATGGCCAGCTGTTCCTCAACCGCCAGCTGTCGCCTGTCTCGACCATCGACGGCAACCTGTTCGTCAATTATTACGAATCGGGCGTTGCACAGGCGGCCGGCGTCTGGGCCTATGGCGGCACTGCCAGCTATGGGCACAGCTTCGGCCGGATCACCACCTCGGCCAGTGCGGGCGTTTATGCGTTCGACACGGGCGATCTGGACACCACTTGGTCCGCGCAGGCGCTGATCGCCGCGCGCTATTCCTTCTAGGGGCCGCACAGGATGTACGAAGACCATTTCGGGCTGACCGGACGCCCCTTCCAACTCACCCCGGACGCCCGCTTCTGGTATGAGACGGCGACGCATCGCAAGGCGATGGCCTATCTGGGCTATGGCATCGCGCAGGGCGAGGGGTTCATCGTCGTGACCGGCGATATCGGCGCGGGCAAGACGACGCTGGTGGGGCATCTGACCGGCCTGCTCGATCCCGCCGCTCTGAACGTCATCACGATCGTGTCGACCGCAATCGCCGCCGACGACCTGCTGCGCGTCGTCGCGACCGGGCTGGGTGTCGATCCGGCCAACCTGACCAAGGCGCAGCTGCTGACCGCGATCGAACGCGGACTGCATGCGGTGAAGCGCTCCGGCCGGCGGACGCTGCTGATCGTCGACGAAGTGCAGGCGCTGCCGGTCGATTCGCTCGAAGAGCTGCGCATGCTGTCCAACTTCCAGGCGGGCGGGCATGCGCTGCTGCAGATTCTGCTGCTCGGCCAGCCCGAGTTCCGCGAGCGGTTGCAGGGATCGGAGCGGCTGGAGCAATTGCGCCAGCGCGTCATCGCCATCCACCACCTCGATCCGATGGAGCCGCATGAGGTCGCCGATTATGTCGCGCACCGCCTGTCGGTGGTCGGCTGGCAGGGGCGGCCGGACTTTGCGGACGATGCGTTCGAGGCGCTGTATCGCGGGTCGGGCGGCGTGCCGCGGCGGCTCAATCAGCTGGCCGCGCGGGTGATGCTGGCGGCGGCGCTGGAGGGGCATGAGCTGATCGACGGCCGTCTGGTGCGCCAGGTAGTGCGCGATCTGGAGGCGGACCTGCCGGCGAGCTTTACGCCGACGGTGGTGCAGCGGGCCCCTGAGCCCGACCCCGAACCCGTGACCGAGGCGGCTGTCACGCCGGAGCCGGTTGCTATCGAGCCCGCGGTCGGGACGGTCGAGGCGGAACCTGAAACCACCATTGAAGAACCGGCCATCGAAGACGTGACGCCGATCCGCCGCTTCGTGCCGCGCACGCCGCAATGGCTCGAACCCGTCGCCGATGCGCCGCGCGATCCGCTGCCGATCGTGGTGGAGCCTGTGGCCGAAGCGCCTGCGTTTGCGCCGATCGTCGCGGATGCGTCCGACGACGTTACGTCAGAGCCACTGGTGGAAGAAACGACGACCGAAGACGCGCCGGCCGCGACCGAAGCGGAGCCGCAAGCGGCACCGGCCGCCCCCGCGTCGAGCGATGCCGAGCGCATCGCGGCGCTGGAGGCGCGGATCGCGCAACAGGAAGAGGCGCTGCGCCGTGTGCTGACGCTGTTGGTCGACTGGGTCGAGGCCGACCGTAGCGAGGCGGCGGCGACCGCAATGGTTGCCGGCGTTGCCGACCTGCACCACGGCCATGATGCCGTCCCCATCCGCTCGCCCGCCGCGTGGGACCATGCCGCCTGAGCCGCTCCGCAACGGCCTGTCGGTCGATGTCGAGGAATGGTTTCAGGTCGGCGCGTTCGAACGCACGATCGACCGCGCCGACTGGGACACGATCGCGAGCCGGGTGGAGGCGAACACCGGCGCGGTGCTCGACCTGTTCGCCGAAAGCGGGGTGAAGGCGACCTTCTTCACGCTTGGCTGGGTCGCCGATCGCCATCCGCGACTGATCCGCCGCATTGCGGATGCGGGGCATGAAATCGCGAGCCACGGCTGGGACCATCAGCGCGTCTTCACCATGGACGCTGCGAGCTTCCGTGCCGATCTGGCACGCGCGCGGGCGGCGCTGGAGGATGCGAGCGGGCAAGCGGTGACCGGCTATCGTGCGCCCAGTTTCTCGATCGACCCGCGCAATCTGTGGGCCTTTCCGGTGCTGGCGGAGGCGGGCTATGCCTATTCGTCCAGCGTCGCGCCGGTCGCCCACGATCATTACGGCTGGCGTGATGCGCCGCGCTACGCCTTTCGTCCGCTGAAGGATTCGCCCTTGGTCGAGCTGCCGGTGACGGTCGCGCGCGTGGCCGGGCGGCATATTGCGACGGGCGGCGGCTTCTTCCGCATGCTGCCCGGCGCACTGACCGATTTCGCGGTGCGGCAGGTCAATGCGGAGGGGCATGCGGGCATCTTCTACTTCCATCCTTGGGAGGTCGACCCGGACCAGCCGCGCGTTGCGGAGGCGCCACTGCGATCGAAGGTGCGGCACTACAGCCGGCTCGGCGCGATGGCGGGCAAGCTGCGCGGCCTGATCGCGCGACACGACTGGGGCCGCGTCGACGCCGTCGTCGCGCGCGAGGCGGCGCTGCTCGCGTGATGCACGCGCCGATCGAGCCGCGGCTGGACGTGCGCGAGGCGAACCTGGGCGATGTCCGGGAGAGCGGTGCGATCGACGCCTTCGTCCGTGCGGCGGCAGAGGCGACGCCGTTCCACCTGACCGGCTGGAGCCGCGCGGTCGCGCGGGGCAGCGGCCAGCGTGCCCGCTATCTGGTCGCGAGCCATCCCGATGGTGATATCGCCGGTGTGCTGCCACTGACCGAGATGCGATCGCCGCTGTTCGGCCGGGCGCTGGTGTCGACCGGCTTCGGCGTCGACGGCGGCATATTGGGCGATGGCGTGGAGGCGTTGGCGGGGGCGGCCTGGGCACTGGCGCAGCGATTGGGCTGCCCCGGCGTCGAATTGCGAGGCGGGCCAGCGCCGCGGGGCTGGGCGACCAACGATACCGCCTATCTCGGCTTTGTTCGCAATCTGGCGGCGGATGACGATGCGGAATTGCTCGCGGTGCCGCGCAAGCAGCGTGCCGAAGTGCGTCGCGCGTTGGGGCTGGACCTGGAGGTCGTCACCGGTGGCGAGGCGCTGCTGCGCGAGCATTATGGCGTCTACGCCGAATCGGTGCGCAACCTGGGCACGCCGGTGTTTCCGGCCAATCTGTTCCGCCACGTTGCGGGGGCGCTCGACAGCGATGTGCTGACCGTGCGGCATCAGGGGCGGGCCGTGGCGAGCGTGCTGAGCCTGTATTTCCGCGGCACCGTCTTTCCCTATTGGGGTGGCGGGACGGCGGCGGCGCGGGGGCTGCGCGCCAACGATCGCCTGTATTTCGCGCTGATGAGCCATGCGCGGGATCGCGGCTGCACGCGGTTCGACTTCGGCCGGTCGAAGACGGGTACGGGGGCGGCGGCGTTCAAGAAGAACTGGGGCTTTACCGGCGTGCCGCGCTGCTATGCGACGCGCAACGACGGGCCGGCGCGCGAGGTCAATCCGCTCAATCCCAAATATGCGATGATGGTGGCGACATGGAAGCGGCTGCCGCTGCCGCTCGCCAATCTGATGGGACCGTGGATCGCCCGCGGCCTGGGCTGATGGAGCTGCTGTTCCTCGCGCACCGCGCGCCCTTTCCGCCCGATCGCGGCGACAAGATCCGGAGCTATCACGTCCTGCGTCATCTGATGGCGCGCACGCGCGTCCATCTGGTCGCGTTCGCGGAGGGCGACGCGGATTTCGACGTGCCAGCACCGCTTGCGGAGGGCCTGGAGAGCATCACGCTGATCCGTCGCACCAAGCCGCAGGCGCTGGCGGCGGTCGAGGCGCTGGCTACGGGGCGGCCCGTGTCGCTCACCGCCTTCAATGCCGCGGCGATGCGGCGGGCGGTCGCGGTGCGGCGGGTCGATGCCATCTACTGTTTTTCCGGGCAGATGGCGCAATACCTGCCTGCGGGCGTGCCGGCGGTGATGGACTTCGTCGACGTCGATTCCGCCAAGTTCGCGCAATTTGCCGATGCCGGCAGCGCGGCGATGCGCTGGATGATGCGGCGGGAGGCACGGCTGCTCGGCGCATTCGAGCGGCAGGTGTCGGCAAGCGTCCGCGCCAGCCTGTTCGTCAGCGAAGCGGAGGCGGCGCTCTTCCGCAGCGGCGGTGGGGCAGGGCGGATCGTCGCGGTGGAGAATGGCATCGACGCGGCGGCGTTCGATCCGGCGGGTGTCGATGCAGCGACACAAGGCCCGTTGCTCGTCTTCACCGGCCAGATGGATTACCGCCCGAACGTGGAGGCGGTGGCGTGGTTCGCCGCCGAGGTGCTGCCGCGGCTGCGGCAGACACACCCCGCCGTCCGTTTCGCGATCGTCGGGCGTGCGCCGACCGCGGCGGTGCAGGCGCTCGCCGCGCCCGACGTGATCGTCACTGGTGCGGTCGACGACGTCCGCCCCTGGCTGGCGGCGGCGAGCGTGTGCGTCGCGCCGCTGCATCTGGCGCGCGGCATCCAGAATAAGGTGCTGGAAGCGATGGCGATGGCGCGACCCGTCGTCGCCTCGCCCGCCGCCGCCGAGGGCATCGACCATGCCGGCACGTTGCGGGTGGCGGGCAGCGCGGCCGAGCAGGCACGGGCGATCGGCGCGCTGTTGGACGACCCGGATGCGGCATCCGCGTTGGGCGATGCGGCGCGGGCGCGTGTGTTGGCGCGGTACGATTGGGCGGCGCGGCTGGCGCCGCTCGACGCCCTGCTGGGGCTCGGCGCATGAGCGGCTGGCGGCGGCATGGGATCGCGCTGGCGCTGGCTGTTGCACTCATCCTGCTGATGTTCCGCGCCGATGTCGTGCGGCTCGCCACGATCTGGTGGACCAGCACGACCTTCGGGCATTGTCTGTTCATCGGGCCGGTGATCGGCTGGCTGGTCTGGCAGCGGCGGCGCGAGCTGGCCGCCTTGACGCCGACCGCCTGGTGGCCCGGGCTCTTGCTTGTCGCGGCGGGGGGCGCCGGCTGGCTGATGGGCGATGCGGGTTCGGTCAGCTTCGCGCGGCAATTGGGCTTGGTGCTGATGCTGCAAGGCGCGGTGGTGACGCTGCTTGGCGCGCAGGTGGTGCGCGGGCTGCTGTTCCCGCTGGCCTATGCGCTGTTCCTCGTCCCCTCCGGCGAGGCGCTCGAGCCGCCGTTGCAGGCGGTGACGGTGCGGATCGTCATGCCGCTCCTCCACCTGTTCGGCGTGCCCGCCACGTCGAACGGCGTGCTGATCCACGCCGGCCGCTATTATTTCGAGGTGGCGGAGGCGTGTTCGGGCGCGAAGTTCGTCATCGCGATGCTCGCGTTCGGCGTGCTCGTCGCCAACGTCTGTTTCGTGTCGTGGCGGCGGCGGATCGGATTCATGGTCGCCGCGCTTGTGGTGCCGGTGATCGCCAACGGTCTGCGCGCCTTTGGAACGATCTACGCCGCGAACCTGACCAGCGTGGAGGCGGCGACGGGGTTCGACCATATCGTCTACGGCTGGCTGTTCTTCGGGTTGGTGATGGCGGCGGTGCTGGCGATCGGGTGGCGCTGGTTCGATCGCGCGCCCGATGCGCCCGCCTTCGATCCTGCACGCCTGCCGCCCGTGCGGAGGGGGCGGATCGCGTTGCCGCTCGGTGTGCTGCTGACCGTCGCCACCGCCGGTATCTGGCCGATGTGGAGCGCCGCCATCGCGCATCGCGCCACGCCGCTGCCAGCGCAGATCGACCTGCCGGTGGTGGCCGGCTGGACCCGGGTGCCGCTCAGCCAGCGCGCGCCGTGGCAGCCTTACTATCCCGGTGCGGATCACGTCCTGTTCGGTCGCTACGCGCGCGATGGCGCCGCGGTCGACCTAGCCGTCGCGGTGTTCGCATCGCAGGGCGAGGGGCATAAGATCGGTGCGTTTGGCACCGGCCCGATCCGCGAGGAGGACCGCTGGGTCCGCATCGCCGACGCCGCGCCGATCGCTGGCGGTGCAACGCTGCGTATGACCGCGCCGGGCAGCGACGGCCATGCGGTGGAGCGCATCGTCGCGACGTGGTATGTCGTCGGCAACAGGGTTACGGCGGACGAGCGCGTGGTGAAGATCGAGACGATGACGGCAAAATTGCTCGGCGGTCCGCAGCGTGCGGTGGCGATCCACCTGTCGGCCGAAGTGACGCCCGGCCGCGACGCGCGCGCGGACATCGCCGCCTTCGCCGCGGCCTTGGGCCCGATCGATGGCGTGGCGGATCGCCTGACGGGCGCGCGCTGATGTGCGGCATTGCGGGGCTGTTCCACCCCGGCACTCCCAAGCCCGTCGATCCCGCCCGCATTGCCGCGATGATCGCGGCACAGGCTCACCGTGGTCCAGATGGCGAAGGCATATGGACCGCGCCGGGCGTCGGGCTGGGCCATCGCCGGCTGTCGATCATCGATCTGGAGGGCTCGCCGCAACCGATGCACGCGGGTGCGCTGAGCGTCACCTACAATGGCGAGATCTACAATTTCGCCGAGCTGCGCGCGCAGCTGGAGCGGGGTGGCGCGCGTTTCGTCACCGATGGCGATACCGAGGTGCTGCTGCACGGCTGGCGCGCCTGGGGGCCGGGGCTGCTCGACCGGCTGAACGGCATGTTCGCCTTCGCGATCCACGATGCGGAGGCGGGAAAGCTGTTTCTCGCCCGCGATCGGCTGGGCGTGAAGCCGCTTCATTATGTCGAACTGTCCGACGGCAGCCTCGCCTTCGCGTCCGAACTGAAGGGCCTGCTCGCGCATCCGTTGCTGCGCCGCGTGCCCGATGCGACCGCGATCGAGGATTATCTGGCATTCGGCTACGTCCCCGACGACGCCTGTCTGATCGCCGGCGTGCGCAAGCTGCCCGCCGGCCATTGCCTGCTGGTGCGGCGCGGGCAAAGCGTACCGGCGCCGCACCGCTGGTGGGACGTCAGCTTCGCCGATCGCGCGACCAGATCGGCCCGCGCGCTCGGCGAGGAGCTGCTGGCGCATATGCGCGAGGGCGTGCGCAGCCGCATGGTCGCCGACGTGCCGCTCGGCGCCTTCCTCTCGGGCGGCGTCGACAGCTCCGCGGTCGTGGCGCTGATGGCGGAGGCGAGCAAGGCGGCGGTGCGCACCTGTACGATCGGCTTCGACGAGGCGGGCCATGACGAGCGCGCGCATGCCGCGGCGGTCGCGCAGCGCTTCGCCACCGATCACCATGCGCAGGTCGTGCGCCCCGATGATTTCGCGCTGATCGACACGCTGGTGCATCATTTCGACGAGCCTTTTGCCGATGGCAGCGCGCTAGCCACCTATCAGGTCGCGGCATTGGCGAGAGCGCGGGTGACCGTGGCGCTGTCGGGCGATGGCGCGGACGAAGTGTTCGCCGGCTATCGCCGCTACCGTTTCCAGGCGGCCGAAGAGCGCGTGCGGGGCCTGCTGCCGCCCGCATGGCGCACCGCGGCCTTCGGGACGCTGGGGCGCTATTATCCCAAAGCCGATTGGGCACCGCGGCCCCTGCGCGCGAAGACGACGTTGCTCGCCCTCGCCAGCGATGGCGACGAGGCCTATGCACGCGCCGTCGGTGTCACCTCGCCAGAGCTGCGAGGCATGTTGCTTGGCGCCGACGTCCGCGCCGCACTGCAGGGCCATCGCGCGGAGGATCGCTATGTCGCCGCGATGCGCGCGGCGCCGGCGCGCGATGCGATCGATCGCGCGCAATATGCCGATCTGAAGATCTGGCTGCCCGGCGATATCTTGACCAAGGTGGACCGGACGAGCATGGCGGTCGGGCTGGAGGCGCGCGAGCCATTGCTCGATCATCGGCTGGTCGAGTTCGGCGCGCGACTGCCCGCGTCGATGCGGCTGCACCGGGGGACGGGCAAATGGCTGATGAAGCGCAGCCTGGAACGCTATCTGCCGCGCGACATCCTCTATCGTCCCAAGATGGGCTTCGTCACGCCGATCAGCGACTGGTTCCGCGGGGCGCTGGCCGATGAAGCGGAGGCGCTGACGCGGTCGCGCTTCCTCGCCGATAGCGGCTGGCTGGCGATGCCGACCGTCGCGCGGCTGGTCGAGGCGCATCGCAGCGGGCGCGCCGACCACGGTCGCACCCTGTGGCAATTGATGATGCTGGAACGCGCCGGACGCCGCCTGTTCGGCTGATCGTTTCGCGGCCGGTGTCACCGCACTGTCATCAAATCCTAACCCGCCATTTACCGCTCGCCCCCTAGGGTCGAGGCCATGTTGTTCGACATCGATCTGCTGCGCAACGGCGCTTTCGGTGGCGTGCAGGCGTCGGTGAAGGGCGAGGGTGTTTGCCTGATCCACACCGCCTCGCTGGCGCAGGCGGTGGATATGTTCCGGCAATCGCCCGACCTTCGGCTGCTCGCGATCGTCGATGCGCAGCGCCGTCCGGTGGGCGTCATCCGGGAACGCGATGTCCGGACCATCCTGTTCAACCCCTTCGGCCACGCGCTGATGCAGAATCCCAGCATCGGCGGATCGCTGACGACGCTGATTCGGCCCTGTGGGACCGCGGATGCGGGGCTGGATGCCGACGCGCTCGTGCTCGCCTATCTCGACGCGGGCGGGGACGGACTGGTGCTGACCCGCGATGGCGTCTTCGATTCCGTGGTCGATGCGACCGCATTCGAGCGGCTGTCCATCCAGCGTCGTACGCAGGTGATGACCGATCGCGAAGCGCGGGCGGCGCGGATCGATGCGGCGGGCAAGGCCTTCACCGCCGATGTCGCGCATCTGGCAGCGGAACTCGCCGAGGCGGCGGAGCGGATCGCCGCGATGGCCGGATTGGTCGTCACGCGCGCGGGGGCCTCTCGCCGGGATGCGGCGTCGGTGGCGGGTGCGACCGGGCAGATGGTCACCGCGCTGACCGACATCGCGGAACTCGGCCGGACCCTGGCGACGACGCTGGACGGCATCGGCGGGCAGACGGCCCGCGCCGCAGCTTTGCGCAGCGACGCGCGCGTGGCGGTGATCGCCGCGGGCGATCGCGTGACGCGACTGGTGGAGAAGGCGACCGCGGTCGACGACATGCTGCGGCTGATCCAGACGATCGCCAGCCAGACCAACCTGCTCGCCCTCAATGCCGCGATCGAGGCGGCGCGCGTGGGAGAGGCGGGGCGTGGCTTCGCGGTGGTGGCGAGCGAGGTGAAGATGCTGGCGCAACAGACCGGCACGGCGGCCAAGGACATTGCGGCGCGGGTGGCGGACATGCACGGCCTGCTCGGCGACGTCGTTGGCGGCCACCGCACGCTGGAGGCGACCATGGCCGCCATCGCCGACACGGGTGTCGCGATCGAACAGGCGGTCGCCGCGCAGCAGGGCGCGACGCGGCGTATCGCCAGCCATGTCGAGCAATCGGCAGAGGCCGGCCATGCGATCGACGATCGTGCGCGTGCGATCAGCGATCAGTCGGCGGCGATCGGCGACGACGTGTCGGGGCTGGAGGCGGTGTCGCGGACATTGGCCGAATCCACCGGCCGTCTTCAGTCGCGCGCGCGCAGCTTCGTGCAGCTCACCGCATCGTTGTAGGCCTCAGCGCAGCTTGGCGATCGACAGGCCATCGGCCTTGGCGCGATCCTTGGTCGATTCCTCGCTACGCTTGAGTGCCTTGGCGATCGCCTTCAGCGCCATGCCCTTCTTGGCGAGCGTGTGCAGCTTCTGAATTTCGTCTGCGGTCCAGGGCTGGCGATGGCGTTCGAACGTCTCTCCCTTCGCCATCAGAACACCGCCAGGGCGGCGTGGAGGGTGAGCGCGACGAGCGCGAGCGTGGAAGCGAGGAACAGCATGAAGCGGGGCAATACGCGATTGACCGTCGCCTGCACCAGCGAATGCGCGATCCGCAAGCCGACATAGGCCCAGGCGATCGCCGCATTCGGGCCGCTGCCCGTGCCGCTCAGCGCGATGACGGTGCAGACGGCGTAGAACAGCGTCGGCTGCTCCATCAGGTGATTGTAATTGTGCGCCTTCCACTGGATGTGCCGGGGCAGCGCCCGATCCGCATCGGCGGCGGTCGATCCGACCAGCTTGCCCATGTCGACGCCCGCCGCCTTCATCGCGGGCATGCGCGTCGCCAGCATCCAGACGAACATCACGAGTGTCCAGGCGATGAGAGCCACCATCGGGCGCAGGATGTCGCTGTGCATGTCGTCCCCTCCGTTGGGAGCGGAACCTGACGCACGGCGTTTCGTCCCGCAACCTTTCATATCGGCGGCTCCGGATCACTCGGGGCTTCCAAGCCAAGGACGAGGCACGATGAAGCAGACCGGCAATACGATCCTGATCACCGGCGGCGGTTCCGGCATCGGTGCGGCGCTAGCACAGCGCTGGCACGATGCGGGCAATACCGTCATCATCGCAGGCCGCCGGCAGGAGGCGCTGGACGAGGTCGCGAACGGGCGCGACACTATCCACACGATGACCATCGACGTCGACAGCGCGGAGGGTGTGTCCGACTTCGCCAAGCGTGTGATCGAGGCGCATCCCGACCTCAACGTGCTGATCAACAATGCCGGCATCATGCGCTTCGAGACGCTGGAAACGCAGCGCGACCTGTCGGATGCCGAAGAGACGGTAACGACCAACCTGCTGGGGCCGATCCGCCTGACCAACGCGCTGATCGACCACCTGAAGGGCAAGGACGATGCGGTGATCGTCACCGTCACCTCCGGGCTTGCCTTCGTGCCGCTGGTCGATGCGCCGACCTATTGCGCGACCAAAGCGGCGATCCACAGCTACACGCTGTCGCTGCGCAACGCGCTGGACGGCAAGGTGGAGGTCATCGAACTGGCACCGC
This sequence comes from Sphingomonas melonis DAPP-PG 224, assembly GCF_000379045.1. Classification (NCBI taxonomy): domain Bacteria; kingdom Pseudomonadati; phylum Pseudomonadota; class Alphaproteobacteria; order Sphingomonadales; family Sphingomonadaceae; genus Sphingomonas; species Sphingomonas melonis. The sequence continues at coordinate 3,442,634 of NZ_KB900605.1, read as the reverse complement.
CGGGCGTGCAGACGACGCTGACGCCGGGGCAGGAAAAGCGCTCGATGTACCAGCCGCTTGACGATTTCGCCGACGAGGTGATGCGGCTGTTCGGCGAGCAGCCGACGCCGAAGGAGATTCTGGTCGAGCGCGTTCGTGGCTTTCGCAACGCAGAACGCGACGGCAATTTCGATGCCACGATGAAGCAGCTCAACGATTTCGCCCGCAAGGCGCGGGAGGAGGGGAACGCCTCTGCATAATCCTACACCCGTTCGTGCTGAGCGGGTCGAAGCACGGCCTTCCACACGAGAGACGGCGCGTGCGGGGGCCCACCCTTCGACAAGCTGAGGGTGAACGGGGGTTGGGGTTGGCGCCGAAAAAAAAGGGCGCCCCGGACCGAACCGGGGCGCCCTCATCATGCAGCCCGCAGGCCCGACTTACTTGTCGAACAGCTTGCCCCAGCGGTGGACCGGACGATCCTTCCACAGGCCGCGGTGATAGGCGTCGGACGCCAGCAGCGGCATCACGCTGCCCGCTTCCGCGAACACCATCTGTTCGATGCCGGTGTTAACCTTGCCCCAGCTGGCCGCTTCCTGCAGCGTCGAGGACGAGCAGGCACCGTCGCGCACGTCGGCGACGGTGATCTGCACGGCGTACTTGTGCACCTGGACGTCGTCATGCCCAAGGATCTCGGCGCAGACGACCGTGTCCTGGATGAAGTTCTTCGGCACGCCGCCACCGATCATGAGGAGGCCGGTGGTGCCGGCTTCGATCTTGATCTCGGTCAGCTCACGGAAGTCGGCGACCGCGTCGATCATGACATAGGGCTTGCCCGCCTTGGCGGCATCGACCTGATGCTTGACGAGGCCGAAGCCGGCCGAGCTGTCGACGAACGCCGGGCAGAAGATCGGCACGTCATGCTCGTAGGCGAGCTTGACGAGGCTGTTCTCCTTCTTGCCGTGCTGGACCAGGTACTTGCCCATCTCGCGGATGAACGCGCGCGACGAATACGGACCGGCCGGCAGCGATTCCGCGATCTCGAAGATCGTGTGGTCGACGTGCTGCAGCGCTTCCTCGTCGATGTACGTGTCGTAGATGCGGTCGATGTAGAGCGAGCGCAGCGTGTCGTCGTCGGGGATTTCGAGCGCCTGATAGTGCTTGTGGCCCAGGCCCTCGAAGAAATCCATGTCGACGATGGTCGCGCCGGTGGCGACGATGCCGTCGACCATGTTGTTCTTCACCAGCTCGGCGTACAGGTCCATGCAGCCGCCGGCCGAGGTCGAACCCGCGATGACGAGGAAGATCGAGCAGTCCTTGTCGGCCAGCATCTGGTTGTAGATGTTGGTCGCACGGCCGAGGTCGCGGCTGGTGAAGCTCATGTCCGCCATCGCCTCGACGATCGGGCGCGCGTCGAAGCTCTTGATGTCGATATGCTTGACCTGCTTCGACAGCAGCTCGGCCTTGCGGGTGTCGTTGATCGGCGCGTTGGCGCCTGCGGTCTTGGTGAGGGTGTCGGTCATGGTTCGCCTTTGGCTATCCAATACCCGTCGTCATTCACTGTTGGGGACGCGGAAACCCAATGATCTCCCCCCGCGCGGGCGCGCGAGGGGAGGGAAAAGATCGATTACGGTAGGGGCGTTACAGCTTGACGACGTTGCCCGCACGCTGCTCCGCGACGAGGCGGTCCTCGACGTAGACCGACAGCATCGGCTCGTCGGTCACGACGACGGTGTCGCCGGTGCCGAAGCCGTTGAAGCCGGTGCGCATCGCCTGGCCATAGGCGCCGAGCATGCCGATCTCGAAATAATCGCCGGTGTTCGTGTCCGCGGGCAGCGGGAACGGGCCGGCCATATAGTCGAGATCGTCGCAGGTCGGACCCCAGAAAGCGAAGTCCATGTCGCGCGCGTCCGATTCCGGCTCGCGCAGCAGCCGCACCGGATACTTCCAGCCGATATGCGCCGCATCGAACAGCGTGCCATAGGCGCCGTCGTTGATGTACAGCTCATGCCCGCGGCGGCGCTCGACGCGCACCACGACCGAGGCATATTCGGCGCACAGCGCGCGGCCCGGCTCCGCCCACAATTCGGCCGAATAGCTGACCGGCAGGCTTTCAAACGCGCGATGGATCGTCTCGAAGAAACGCTCCAGCGGCGGTGGGGTCATGCCCGGATAGGCCGAGGGGAAACCGCCGCCGACGTCGATGACGTCGACCGTCACCGCCGCGTCGACGATCGCCGCGCGCACCCGCTCCATCGCATTCGAATAGGCGTCCGGCGACATCGTCTGGCTGCCGACGTGGAAGCAGATGCCGAGCGCGTCCGCCACCTGACGGGTTGCGATCAGCAGCTCCTTCGCCTCCGACTGGCCGACGCCGAACTTCGAACCGAGGCTCAGCTTGGCATATTCGGAAGAGACGCGCAGGCGCACGCACAGCGTCAGGTCGGTCGCGCCCTGCGTCGCACGCACGATCTTCGCCAGTTCCTCCAGGCAATCGAGCGAGAAGGTCTTCACGCCGTGGACGAAATACGCCTCGGCGATCGCCTCTTCCGACTTCACCGGGTGCATGAAGCAGCAGGTGGCGTCCGGCAGCGTCGCCTTCACCAGGCGCACTTCCGCGATCGACGCGGTGTCGTAATGCGTGATGCCGTTGTCCCACAGGATCTGGAGCAACGCGGGCGTCGGGTTCGCCTTCACCGCATACATCGGACGCCCCGGAAACTTCTCGACAAAGAATCGGGCGGCCCGCGCAGCGGCGTGCGGACGGACGAGCGTCACCGGATCGACCGGGCGACTCTGGGCGATGTCGATGCCCCCACCGAGAACGGAGGAACGGGCGGTCGAGAGGGGCGCTAACCCCAGCGCGCTATGGTGCTTGGCCAATTCAAGGGACCTCCAATTGCCTTACGGCATACGGTGACAAAAGCTGCCTTGCGGTTGGAAGTCCCATGGGGCAGCGGAGGCGCGATCTATGGTTGCTTGGCCTGCATGTAAAGTGGCTGATCGCACGAAAGGACGAAAAGTGACGATTTTGCGACAGCCGACGCGGGCAGGGGTGCGGGACGCGGCCGAAAAGATCGCGCGCATCCTGCCGCCGACGCCGCTTTATGTGCATGAAATCAAGGGGATGAAGGTCGCCTTCAAGGCGGAATCCCTACAGCCGATCGGCGCGTTCAAAATCCGCGGCGCCTGGCACCGGTTGACCGCCTTGGACGCGGAATCGCGCGCCCGCGGCGTCGTCGCCTTCTCCAGCGGCAACCATGCGCAGGGAATCGCCTGGGCCGCGAAGAGGCTGGGGATGCCGGCGACGATCGTGATGCCGGCCGACGCGCCGCGTGCGAAGCTGGAGGGCACGCTGGCGCTCGGGGCGGAGGTGGTCCGATACGATCGGGCAACCGAAAGCCGTGAAATCATCGCCGCGCGACTGGCGGAGGCGCGCGGCGCGACCCTGGTGCCGAGCTTCGACGATCCCTGGGTGATCGAGGGGCAGGGGAGTGCGGGAATCGAGGCGGAGGCGCAGATGGCCGCGCTCGGCCTCGGCGCGCCGCGCCGCGTCGTGGTGCCGTGCGGCGGCGGCGGCTTGTCCGCAGGGCTGGCGCTCGCCTTGAAGGATGCGGCGATCACCGTCGTGGAGCCCGAGGGCTGGGACGACATGCGCCGCAGCCTGGAGGCGTCATGGATCGAGCCGGTCGGCCCCAACCCGCCGCCGACCGCCTGCGATGCGCTCCAGACGCCGCGCGTGTCGCCGCTGACCTTCGACGTGCTGGCCCGCCGCGATGCGACCGGCGTCGCGGTCAGCGAGGCGGAGACCGCGGCCGCGCAACGTTGGGCGGCGGAGCATTTGCGGCTGGTGGTCGAGCCGGGCGGCGCCGTCGGGCTGGCCGCGGTACTGGCGGGCAAGGTTGCGATGGAGCCGGGGCTGCTGGTGATCCTGTCGGGCGGCAACGTCGACATCGACGCCTATGCGCGGGCGATTGCGGGCTGACCCCTTCCTCCGTCATCCCGGCGAACGCCGGGATCCATGGAGGCGGTGAACCAGCGTTGAAATGCCGTCAGCAGCGGCGGGTGTCCATGGATCCCGGCGTTCGCCGGGATGACGAATATTAAAACCCCTTGCCGAGACAGCTATCCAGCCCGTTGCGCTTCACCACGCCGACATAGCGCGCCAGCGCATTGCCATGCCGCCGCACGAAGCCGCGCGGGTCGATCGCGGCGCGTTTCTTGGGGAGCGGCAGCACCGCGGCGATCCGGCCCGCCTCGGTCGGCGACAGGCGAGTTGCGTCATGGTTGAAATAGCGGAGCGCGGCGGCATCCGCGCCATAGGTGCCGATCCCCGTCTCGGCGACGTTGAGGTACACCTCCATGATCCGGCGTTTGCCCCACAAGGTCTCGATCAGGACGGTGAAATAGGCCTCCAGCGCCTTGCGCGCATAACCGCCGCCTTGGAACAGGAACACGTTCTTCGCCGTCTGCTGGCTGATCGTCGACCCGCCGCGCAGGCGCTTGCCCTGCGCGTTGCTGTAGGCGGCGCTGGCGATCCCCTTCCAGTCGAAGCCGTGGTGCGAACAGAAGCGCGCGTCTTCGCCCGCGATGGCGGCGCGCGCCATGTCGGGGTCCATCTCGGACAGCGGCATCCATTGCTTGGTAACGCTGCGCCCGCCGAGCAGGTCGCCCATCATCGTCCAGGTGAAGGGCACGGGCACGAAGCGGAAGATGCCGACCATCAGCACCGACACGATGACGAACGCCAGCACGGCTTTCAGCAGGATACGGAGGACGCGGCTCATCGCCGCGCTTTACGGGGCGGGGTGCTCCGGCATCAAGCCCAGGATCGCAGCCGCGGCGTCGATGCCGGTCTGGTACGCGCCATGCGCGGTCGAAAAGTCGTGGGCCGAACAGGCCTCGCCGACGAAGAACAGCCGGTCGTCGACGGGCGCCGCCAGCGCTGCCCGCGCCCCCGCATGGCCGACCGCCGCATGGCTGTAGCTGCCGTGGATATGCGCCGCGTCCCGCCAGCGCGTCGCACCGAGCGGATGCAGCCGCCGCCGCCAGTCGCTGCCAAGCAAGGCGACCAGTTCGCGAATCGCAAAGTCGGTCGCCGCCCGCTCGTCCGCCATTCCTTCCGCGCAGGCGCCGCCGAAGAAGCTTTCGATGATCGGCAGCCCGAACGGCGACAGCCGGTGGCTGGCGGTGCAGGCGCTGTGCGGGTTGCCGGTCAGGTGGGCATGCGCCGGCCATTCGGGCGTGTCGACGGCGAGGAAGACCTTGTCGGCGAGGCCGAGCGGCAGGTTCGCCGCGGCCTGCTGCTTGTCGGGCAGCGGCGGGTCGAAGACCAGTCCGCCATACGCCGTCGTGGGTAGCGCGAGAATGACCCGCGCCGCATCGATCGTCCCCGCAGGCGTATCGAGCCGGATCCTTGTCCCGCGATGATCGATCCGCGTGACGGGTGTGTCGAGCCGTACCGGCACGCCCCGCGCGTGCGACACGATCAGCGTGCCATAGCCGGCCGGCAGCGCCCAATTGTCGTCGCTCGCCGCATCTTCATAGGCCGCCCAGTCGTGGAGCGACACGCGGTCCAGCGGCGCGCCATTGGCATAGCCAGAGATGGCATCGATCATCGGTCGCCATGGATCGTTCGCGGCGACGAAATCCGACAGCGGGCGGTCCGGGCCGTCGAGTGCGGCATGCGCGGCGGTTTCGAACCGGTCGTAGGCTTCGCCGAACGCACGTTGTTCGTCAGGGGGAAAGCCCAGGTCGCGCCATTGGACGCCCCAGTTGGGGGACGACCGGTCGATGGTGACGCCGGCGGCCTCGGAGATCCGGGTCCAGGGATTGCGCTTGGCGGAGTGGAGCCAGCCGCAGCCGGCGTCGACGATGACGGAAACCTTCGACCCAATTCGTTCGTCACCCCGGACTTGTTCCGGGGTCCACTTGGCGGCGTGGGGGGCGTCTCGTGGCTCGAACGATCCCCCAGTGGCCGGGTGGACCCCGGAACGAGTCCGGGGTGACGGGGTAAGTGGGACGAAGGCCGCGCTCCCATCGAGCGGCAACCGCAGACTACGCGCCCGCCCACCAAGGCGGTCGCCCGCCTCGACCAGCAATACCTCGGCACCCGCATCGTGCAGCGCCCGCGCCGCGGCGATGCCGGCCGCGCCGCCGCCGACGACGACGGTCAGGCCGGCCGGCGCGCTCACCTCAGGCCGCGATCAGGCGCTTTTCGCCGGCGATGCGCATCATCGCCTTTTGCAGCTTCTCGAACGCCCGCACCTCGATCTGACGCACGCGCTCGCGCGACACGCCGTACACCTGGCTCAGCTCTTCCAACGTCTTGGGATCGTCGGTCAGACGCCGCTCGGTCAGGATGTGCTTCTCGCGGTCGTTCAGGTCGTCCATCGCGCTGACCAGCATGTCGTGGCGGACGTCCGCCTCCTGCGCGTCGGCGACGACCGCGTCCTGCAACGGCGCATCGTCCTGCAACCAGTCCTGCCACTGGCCCTCGCCATCTTCGCGCATCGAGACGTTAAGCGACGTGTCGCCGCCCATTGCCATGCGACGGTTCATGCTGACGACATCGCTTTCGGCGACGCCCAGATCGGTCGCGATCTTGGTGATGTGTTCGGGACGCAGGTCGCCGTCCTCGAACGCGTCGAGCTTCGACTTCATGCGCCGCAGGTTGAAGAACAGCTTCTTCTGTGCCGCCGTGGTGCCCATTTTCACGAGGGACCACGACCGCAGGATATATTCCTGGATCGACGCGCGGATCCACCACATCGCATAGGTGGCGAGGCGGAAGCCCCGATCGGGCTCGAACTTCTTCACGCCCTGCATCAGGCCGATATTGCCTTCGCTGATCAGCTCCGACGTCGGCAGGCCATAGCCGCGATAGCCCATCGCAATCTTGGCGACGAGGCGCAGGTGGCTGGTGACGAGCTGCGCCGCCGCCTCGGTATCGCCATGCTCCTGGAAGCGCTTGGCGAGCATATATTCCTGCTCGGGTTGCAGGATGGGGAATTTCTTGATCTCGGCGAGGTAGCGGTTGAGGCTCTGCTCGCCGCCGAGGGCAGGTATCGTCGCGGGGACGTTGCTGCGGGCTGCCATGATCTGATCTCCCTTATCTTGCGGAGGCGTGTCGTCCCTGTCGCGGCAACGAACGGTCCGGACCTATACGTGAAGCTCGGTGAACAGTTCCTGCATGTCTGCAGGCATATCGCTATCAAACGCCAAAGCGGTGCTTTTCACCGGATGGATGAACCCCAGATGCGCCGCATGCAAGGCCTGGCGACGGAAACCAAGAGTTTCGAGAAGCGCTTTTTGAGCACCCTTTGTTCTACCATAGACCGGGTCGCCCAGCAAGGCGTGCCCGATCGAGGCCATGTGGACGCGCACCTGATGCGTGCGCCCCGTCTCCAGCCGGCATTCGACCAGAGCCGCGTCGCGCAGCAGCTCCATCGTGCGATAATGGGTCACGGCGCGCTTGCCGCCCTGAACGATCGCGATCTTCTTGCGGTTGGTCGCCGAGCGGGCGAGGGGGGCGTCCACCTTGCCCTCCGCCGGTCGCGGCCGCCCGCCGACGATCGCGCGATAGCGCCGATCGATACTGTGGTCGTGGAACTGGCGCGCCAGACCCTCATGCGCGCGATCGGTCTTGGCGGCGACCATCAGCCCGCTGGTATCCTTGTCGATCCGGTGGACGATCCCCGGCCGCGCGACGCCGCCGATGCCCGACAAGCTGCCCTGGCAATGGTGGAGCAACGCGTTGACCAATGTGCCGTCGAGATTGCCCGCCGCGGGGTGAACGACGAGGCCGGCAGGCTTGTCGATCACGATCAGATGTTCGTCTTCGTAAGCGATGACGAGCGGGATATCCTGCGCCTCGTTGTGCGGCAGCGTCGGATTGGGCACGGCGACGTTCAGCCGATCCCCCGCGCTGGCACGCTTGGCGGGATCGCGCACCATCACCCCGTCGCGCGTCACCGCGCCGCTGGCGATCAGCACCTTCAGCCGCTCGCGTGACAGCGTCGGCACCGCATCGGCGAGCGCACGGTCAAGCCGCCAGCCATCGGCGGCAGGCGCGATCGTCGCTTCAAGGATGGAAACCCCCCGGTCCATACCGTAACGATGTGGGAACGATGGTGACGATTGCAAGCGACCTTGCCCGCCAAATCCTGCGCGCTGCGGCCGCGTCGCCGGACGAAGAGGTGTGCGGTCTGCTGTTCGGCACGGCCGATGCGATCGCGGCGGTGCAGCCGTGCCGCAACGTCGCCGCCGATCCCTCTCGCTGGTTCGAGATCGACCCCGCCGCTCTGCTGGCGGCGCACCGAGCGGCACGGAACGGCGCGCCCGCGATCGTCGGCTGGTATCATTCGCACCCTTCTGGTGAGGCCAGGCCCTCGCCGCGCGACGCCGCGAGCGCCGCGCCCGACGGCATGCTGTGGCTGATCGCAGCGGGCGGCGCGCTGCGCGCGTGGCGCGCGGTGGAGGATGGGCCGGTCGAGGGGCGGTTCGAGGCGGTGGCGCTGAACGTTCTCCGCTGACCCCTTGTTTCGTCATTCCGGCGAACGCCGGAATCCATGGACGCACGCGGCCGATGCTGCGCCCCACCGCTTCCCCACCGTATCCATGGATTCCGGCGTTCGCCGGAATGACGAAGGGAGGGGGCGAAGCATGCCGCTTGCACCTGTGACTCATCCCCGCCACATCAGAGCGATACTTCAGGGGATACCCATGTCCGTCAGCCCGATCGATTTTGCGAGCCTGCTCTGCTCGCGCCTGTGCCATGACCTGCTGTCGCCGGTCGGCGCGCTCAACAACGGGCTGGAGCTGCTCGGCGACGAGAATGATCCCGAGATGCGCATCCGCGTCTTTCAGCTGCTCAGCGAGAGCGCACGCGTATCCGCCAACAAGCTCAAATTCTTCCGCCTCGCCTTTGGTGCCGCCGGCGGCTTCGGCGAACAGGTCGACGCGCGCGAGGCGAAGACGGCGATCGAGGGCCTGCTTGCCGACAATAAGCGCACGCAGTTCAACTGGTGGGTGGAAACGGAGACGCTGCCCAAGTCCGCGCTGAAGGTGATGCTCAACCTCGCCCTGATCGCCAGCGAGGCGCTGGTGCGCGGCGGCACGCTGGATGTCGGCGGCGAAGACAATGGGGGGCAGCTGGAGATCGTGGTCAAGATCGAAGGGCCGCGGATCATCCTCGACCCCGAATTGCGCCGCACGCTGACCGACGGCGAGGGAGCCGAAGGCGTCACCCCGCGCGCGGCCGCCGCCTATCTGGTCCACACGCTTGCCGCCCAAGCCGGCGGCACGGTGCTGGTCAGCGAACCGGCCGAGAATGTCATGATCTTCGGCGTCGCCTTTCCGAACGGCTGATCGGAGTCGGGCGCCGCAGTAAACGCGCTCTTAACCCCTCATCCGCCATGACCCCACGCGACTACCGCCCGGGGACCCATGGACGACCTGCTGCAGGAATTCATCGCTGAAACCCGCGAGACGCTCGACGCTTTGTCGGGCGAGATCGTCGCGTGGGAGGCGGATCCGGGTGATCGCGCGCGGCTAGATGCGATCTTCCGCTTCGTCCACACGGTGAAGGGCAGCTGCGGCTTCCTCGATCTGCCGCGCCTCGCCCGGCTGAGCCATGCCGCCGAAGATGCGCTGGCGACGGTGCGCGACGGCCGCCGCACGCCGGATACCGCGCTGGTCGATGCCGTCCTCGCGATCGTCGACCGGATCGGAGACATCGTCGAGGCGATCGACGGCGGCGAAGCGCTGGACGATACGGGCGAGGACCTGCTGATCGCGGCGCTGGCGGAGGATGCGCAGCCGGTCGCGTCAGTGCAGGCGGCGCACCTGCCGCGCGTCGGCTCCCGCTCCGTCCGGCTGAACGTCGACCTGCTCGACCGGATGATGAGCGGCATGTCGGACATGGTGCTCGCCCGCAACGAGCTGGCGCGGCGGCTGCGCGATGTCGATAACGACCCGCTGGTCGAGGCGGCGCTGGAGCGCCTGTCGCTGACCGTCGCCGACATGCGCGATACCGTCACCCGCACCCGCATGCAGCGGATCGACGCATTGTTCTCCGCCTTGCCGCGCATGGTCCGCGATACCGCCGGGGAGCTCGGCAAGCTGGTGGCGCTGACCATCGAGGGCGCCGACGTCGAGCTGGACCGCGAGATGATCGAGCTGATGCGCGATCCCCTGCTCCACATCATCCGCAACGCGGTCGACCATGGTATCGAGGCGCCGGCGGATCGTCGCATGGCGGGCAAGCGCGACACCGGCCGCCTGGTCGTCTCGGCGCGCCAGTCGGGCAACCAGATCCTCGTCGAAATCACCGACGACGGCCGCGGTATCGACGTCGATCGGCTGGTCGAAAAGGCCAGGGCGCAGAAGATCCTGACCGCCAGCCAGGCCGCCGCGATGGATCACGCCGCCAAGCTCGACCTCATCTTCCATCCCGGCCTGTCGAGCCGCGATACGGTGACGGCGATCTCGGGCCGCGGCGTCGGCATGGACGTGGTGCGCGCCAACATCGAACAGCTTGGCGGGCGCATTCATCTGGCCAGCCAGCCGGGACGCGGACTCAGCATCGTAATCTTCGTGCCGCTGACGCTATCGATCATGTCGACGATCGTCGTCGGCGTCGGCGATCATCGCTTCGCGATCGCGCGCCAGTCGGTCGACGAAATCCTGCGCATCCGCGGCGAATCGGTGCGGATCGACACGATCGGCGACACGGCGGTCGCGACTGTGCGTGGGCGGAGGCTGCCGATGGTGTCGCTCGCCGAATTGATGGGCCTTGCCGGCGAGAAGGATCAGGCCGCGACGCTCGCGATCGTGTCGACGCGTGGCGGCGATTATGCGCTGGTGATCGATCAGGTGATCGATACCGAGGACCTGGTGGTCAAGCCGGCGGCGCCCGCCGTGATGGCGACCGGCCTGTACGCCGGCCAGACGCTGCCCGATTCGGGCCAGCCGATGCTGCTTCTCGACGGATCGGGTATGGCCACCATGGCGGGCCTGCGGTTCGACAAGACGCTGATCGCCGACGAGGCACCGGTCGAACAGACGCGCGCGAACGCCATTCCGGCCCTGCTGTTCGAGGATCTGGACGGCCAGCGCCGCGTGATGCCGCTCGCGGCGATCGACCGCGTCGAGCCGGTGTCGGTCGATGCGATCCGCCGGACCGCGGGCAAGCTGCGGCTGGCGATCGGCGGGGCGCTCGTCCCCTTGCAGGCGGTCGCCCCGTTCGGCGACCGACGCGAAGTACCCGTGCTGCGCCTGACCGATGGTTCGACCGAGATCGCCTATGCGATCCATGAGCCGGTCGAGATCGTCCATCTGCCCGATCAGATCGCGCCCGTCTTCGGCTGCGGGCCGGTTGCCGGCGTCGCGATCATCGGCGGCGAACAGGTGGAATTGCTCGACGCGCATGCGCTGTTCGCTGGCGAAGCGCTGCGACCGGCCGAGCCGCGTCTGTGCCTGTTGCAGGGGGATGGCAGCGGCTGGATGGAAACCTTCCTGCGGCCGATGCTGGATGCGGCGGGCTATCGCTGCGTCACCCAGCCGCCGGCGGACGTGCCGGTCGACGTCGCGCTGGTGATGGATGATCGACCCGTCGCACCCGCCGTCGCGCGCAATGTCGTGCGGCTCCGGCGCGATCCGGGGGTGGGCGAGGGCATCTATCGCTACGACCGGTCGGCCTTGTTCGATGCGCTGGCGCGCGCGGTGGGGGAACGATGATGGAGCTGTTCCTGATCGCCCAGATCGCCGGCCGCGGCGTCGCGATCGCCACGTCGCAGATCGATTCGGTGGTCGACATCGCCGAAACGGTCGCCGTGCCGCGCACCGCGCGCGCGATCCGTGGGCTGGTCGCCTTGCGCAGCCGCGTCGTGACGGTGATCGACACGGGCACCGCGCTCGGCCTCGCGCCGATGCCAACCCATGCGCGGCGCGCGGTGATCACGCGGGTCGATGGCCATGATTATGCGGTGCTGGTCGACTCGCTCGACGATGTCGCGCTGTTCGATCGTCAGTCGCTCTCTCCCGGCCTCGCCCTCGATCGCGGCTGGGCGCGGGTGGGCGTCGGATTGATCGAACGGGACGACGAGGCGCTGCTGATCGTCGATCTTGCGGCGATTGTTCCGCAACAGGCGGTGGCGGCTTAACGGCCCGCTTACCCTTGCCTGTCACACAGGCGTCAGAACGAACACTTCCTTCGTGAAAAGGCGTATCCATGAAGACCTGCCTCGTCGTCGACGATTCGAAGGTGATCCGCAAGGTGGCCCGGCACATTCTGGAAACGCTGGACTTTACCGTGACGGAGGCCTGCGACGGCCGTGAGGCGCTCGACGCCTGCCTGGCGTCTGCCCCTGACGTGATCCTGCTCGACTGGAACATGCCCGTGATGAGCGGGATGGATTTCCTGCGCGCGTTGCGCGAATCGGCGATCCCCTCGCGACCCAAGGTCGTGTTCTGCACCACCGAGAACGGCATGGCCTATATCCGCGCGGCGATCGACGCCGGCGCGGACGAATATGTGATGAAGCCGTTCGACCGCGATACGCTCGAATCCAAGCTCCAGATCGTCGGCCTCGCCTGAGTCGGTTCGGGTGCATGGCGCCGCTTCCCCAACCTTTACGTGACGATGTGCAGGCGGAGGACGACAGTCCCGCAACGCCGCCCCGGCCCCTGCCGCGCATCCTGATCGTCGACGATTCGGCGGTCACACGCGCGGTGATGGAGCGGATCGTCACCGCCAGCGGCCGTTATGTCGTCGTCGCCAGCGTCAGCACGATCGCGGCGGGCCTGGCGGCGCTGGCGCGGGAACAGATCGACCTGATCCTGCTCGACATCAATTTGCCCGACACCGATGGCCTCACCGCCCTGCCGGCGCTGCTCGCCGCCAGTAATGCGGCGCACGTGCTGGTCGTCTCGGGCGCGCTGAACACGGGCGGCGACGTCGCGCAGCAGGCACTCGACGCCGGCGCGATCGACACGCTGTTCAAGCCCGAGGCCGGCCAGCGCATCACCCAGTTCAGCGAATCGCTGCTCGGCAAGATCGATCGGCTGCTGGCCGTCGATCCCGCACCCGCCGCGGTCGACGAGCAGCCCCCGGCGTTGGCGATCCGCACGCCGGCAGCCGTGCGCGATGCGAAGGGTGTGACCGTCCCGCTCGCCACGGCCGCGGCGGATTACGACGTGGTGGCGATCGGCGCCTCGACCGGCGGTATCCATGCGCTCAGCGAATTGCTGCGGGCGATACCGGCGGAATTCCGTCTGCCGATCCTCGTCACGCAGCATCTGCCCGCGGCCTTCATGCCCTATTTCGCCGCGCAACTCGCGGTGATCGGCGGCCGGCCGTGCGATGTCGCCTGCGACCGAATGCGCGTGCGCCCCGGGCGGATCATCGTGGCGCCGGGTGATGCGCATATGCGCTGCGTCCGCCTGCCCGACGGGTCGGCCGCGGTGCGCCTGACCGACCAGCCGAGCGACAGCGGCTGCATGCCGTCGGTCGATCCGATGCTGGCGTCGCTCGCCGACATCTTCGGGCCCCGCGTGCTCGCCATCGTGCTGAGCGGCATGGGGCGCGACGGCGCCGATGGCGCGCGATCGGTGCATGAGGCGGGAGGCAGCGTGATCGTGCAGGATCGGATCAGCTCGGTCGTGTGGGGCATGCCGGGCACCATTGTGCAGGCGGGCCACGCGGACGTCGTCCTGTCGCCGCGCGACATCGGCCTGTTCGCCGCCGCCGGACAGCGGCCATGATCGCCCCGTCGCGCGCGACCGCCGTGCGCCCGCCCGCGGCTGGCAGCACCGTATCGCCCGCGACGCTGCAGATGTTCAGCGCGTTGCTCGAGGCGCGGACGGGCCAGCGGATCGCCAGCTATCGATCCTGGCGGATCGATACGGCGCTGAAATCGCTGATGCGCGATCGCGGCCTCGGGACGCTCGACCAGCTCGTCGCGCTGCTGCGCGAGGGGCGCGATCGCCCGCTGGCCGACGAGGTGGTCGACGCGCTGCTCAACCAGGAAACCTCGTTCTTCCGCGATGCGCCGATCTTCGATCTCGTCGTCGAGGCGGTGGCGGCCGCGGAACGGCGCGGCCACCGTGCGCGCATCTGGTGTGCCGGCTGCGCCACCGGGCAGGAGCCGCAATCGCTGGCGATGTTGTTCGCCGAACGGGCGGAGGCGGGCGCCCCTATGCCCGAAATCCTCGCGACCGACGTATCCGACCTCGCGCTCGCCCGCGCCCGTGCCGGCCGGTACACGCAGTTCGAAATCCAGCGCGGCCTGCCGATCCGCCAGCTGATGCGCTGGTTCGATGGCGAGGGCGGGGAATGGACGATCAAGCCCGACCTCGCCCGGCGCGTCATGTTCCGGCAGCACAATCTGGTCGCCGACCGCCCACCGGCGGGCGCGTTCGACGTCATATTGTGTCGCAACGTGCTGCTTTATCTGTCGCCCGAAACCAAGCAGGCGGTCTTCCGCACCTTCGCCGACGCTTTGCGGCCCGACGGTCTGCTGGTGCTGGGGGCGGGGGAGACGGTCATCGGCCAGACGCAGCTGTTCCAGCCGAGCCGGACGCTGCGGGGCTTCTACGAACGGTCGGCCGTGCCAACGTCCGACGGCGGCATCGCCGGCGCAGCCCAGGGCCGCGGCGGCGCCTGACCGCGGATCGTCCAGCCCCTCTTACCTCGCGCGTGCGGCTCGGCTAACGTGCATCGCCATGGACCGTCTCGACACGCCCTCGCCGAACTTCGACGAGCGGACGCTGCCGATCAGCATGATCGTGCTGCACTACACCGGCATGCAGGATGCCGCCTCCGCGCGGGCCCGCCTGTGCGATCCCGAGGCCAAGGTCTCGTCGCATTATCTGCTCGACGAGGACGGTACGCTCCACCGCCTCGTCGCCGAGGAGCATCGCGCCTGGCATGCCGGCGCATCGCACTGGCGCGGCATCACCGACGTCAATTCGGCGAGCATCGGGATCGAGATCGTCAATCCGGGGCATGAATGGGGCTATCGCCCGTTCCCAGAGGCGCAGATCGAGGCGCTGCTGCCGCTGGTCGCGGACATCAAGGATCGCCACGGCATCACCCGCGGCAATATCGTCGGCCATTCCGACGTGGCGCCGGTGCGCAAGCGCGATCCGGGCGAGCTCTTCCCCTGGCACCGGCTCGCCCGGCTGCGCCTCGCGTTACCGCGGCCGACGCGCAATCTGCTCGACCCGATGTGGACGCAGGCGGGCTTCCTGCTTGCGCTGGAACGCTTCGGCTATGACGTCACCGATCCGATGGCGGCGATCATGGCGTTCCAGCGCCGCTTCCGCCCCGAACTGATCGATGGCGAGATCGATGCGGAATGCCGCATGATCCTGCTCGCGCTATTGCTTCCCAAACCGCAGGGGGATGAGTAGAGAGGCCCGGTCAGAGGGTCGGGCGGCCGCGGGCATCGCAAGATGCGCGAGGAAAGTCCGGGCTCCGCGAAACGACGGTGCCGGGTAACGCCCGGCGGGGGCGACCCCAGGGACAGTGCCACAGAGAGCAGACGGCCACTCCTTCGGGACGGTCATGGTGAAAGGGTGCGGTAAGAGCGCACCGCGCGACCGGTAACGGAAGCGGCACGGCAAACCCCACCGGGAGCAAAACCGAATAGGGACGGCACAGGGGCTTCGTTTCAGCTCGTCGTCCGGGTTGGTTGCTGGAGGCGGCGCGCAAGCGTCGTCCTAGAGGAATGGTCGCCCAGTCCCTTCGGGGATGGACAGAACCCGGCTTACAGACCCTCTGGCGTTTATTGCCGTGGCGGTAGGACGTTGCGCGCCGCCGCCCAGCGCTTATGTGGGCGGGGATGGCGCGTAATCCCACCCGTTCGAACGACTGGGGCTTTCCCCGCTGGCGCGGCTACGGCTCGTCGCGCGAGGCGACCACGGTCCGCCTGTGCGACCGGCACGGCTGCGACGCGCCGGGCAATTGCCCCGCGCCCAAGTCGCCGAACAGCCCCGATCGCTGGTATTTCTGCGAGGCGCATGCCGCCGAATACAATCGCGGCTGGAATTATTTCGAAGGTCTGTCGGCCGAGGAAGCCGCCCAGCGTGAGGCATCGGAAAGCCGCACCGCATCGGGCTATGCCAATGCCAGCCATTATGCCTGGGGCGGCCCCGGCGACGGCAGTCGCTCGCGCGACGAGATGCGCGCGCTCGAAGCGCTCGAGCTGGACAGCGACGCCGATTTCGATGCGGTGAAGGCGGCCTGGCGCCGCCTGGCCAAGGCGAACCACCCCGACGTCCGGCCCGGCGATGCTGATGCCGCGGTGCGGTTCCAGGCGGTGCAGGCGGCTTATGAGGTCTTGCGAACGGCAGAGGAGCGGCGCGAGTGGCGCCCCAGCTGAAGCACGTCCCCAGCGCCTGGTCCGGCGCGGTCCTGGTCTGCGGCAAATGTTCGAAGAAGATCGACGGCGGCTTCGGCAAGAAGGGCCGCACGCCGCTGGCAAAGGTGCTGCGCAAGATTCTGGGACTGAAGAAGGGGCGCAAGGCACCGCTCGGCGTGGTCGAGACGCGCTGCCTGGGCGTGTGCCCGCGCGGTGCGGTGGCGCTGATCGATGGCCGCGATCCCCACCGCTGGCTGGTGGTGCCGCAGGGCGCCGACGTGGCGGAACTGGCGGCGCGGCTGGCGCCGCAGCCCGACGCGCGCTGACCTTCGCCCCACCCACGCCGTCACCCCGGACTTGGTCCGGGGTCCACTCCGCGGCGAGGGGGATGGCTGGAGGCTTGAACGATCCCCTTGCGGCCCCGGTGGACCCCGGATCAAGTCCGGGGTGACGGCGTGGGTTGTGGGCGCGCCCCGAACCCCTCAAACGTACCGCGCCGCCGTTTCCCGGATCAGCGCGATCATGTTGGGAATCCCCTGCGTCCGGTTCGAACTCAACTGGTTCTTGAGGTCGAACGACGCCAGTTCGCCCTCGATATCGGTCGCCAGAATATCGCCCGGCGCGCGATCCTGCACCGTCAGCAGCACCAGCGCGATGATCCCCTTGGTGATCGCCGCATTGCTGTCCGCCAGGAAGTGCAACGTGCCGTCGTCGCGGCGCGTCGGATAGACCCACACCGACGCCGAACAGCCGCGCACCAGCGTCGCCTCCGTCTTCAGCGCATCCGGCATCGGTTCAAGCGCGCGGCCGAGGTCGATCAGCAGCCGATAGCGATCGTCGGCGTCCAGAAAGTCATATTCGTCGCGAAGGTCGGCGAGGCTGGTCATGCCAAGCGCGGTACAGGTGGGGGCGGGGCGGGGCAACCGGTGGCGTCTCAGCGGGCTTGTGCGGTCCACGCCAACCGTCATCGCAGCGGATGCGAAACCTCTTTGGGGGCGCCTCGCTTGCGTCCATCAAGCCGTCACCCCGGACGTGTTCCGGGGGTCCACCGGGCGACAAGGGAGCGCTTCGTTGCTTGCGACACCGCCGATCTTGGATCACGTCCGGCATGACGTAAAGGTCTTCCGAAGAGATCCTGCCAAGGTGAGCGTTGGGCGCCGCGAGGGGGCACTGTGCCTGTGCGGATGATCTAGCATGAACACGAAAAAGGGCGGCCTCCTTGCGGGGGCCGCCCTCTTCGTATCGCTTTGGTCGGCCGTCATGGGGGCAAGCCCCATGACGTCGAAGCTCGGCGGAGCCGAGCCCGGCCGGCCGTGCGGGAGTGCGGCGGGCTGGCCCGCCGTCTCTCCCGCTACAGCTTACTTCAGCTCGACGGTCGCGCCGGCTTCTTCGAGCTGCTTCTTGATCTTCTCGGCTTCGTCCTTGTTCACGCCTTCCTTGACCGGCTTCGGCGCGCCCTCGACGAGAGCCTTCGCTTCGGTCAGGCCCAGGCCGGTGATCGCGCGGACTTCCTTGATGACGTTGATCTTCTTGCCACCGTCGCCGGTCAGGATCACGTCGAACTCGGTCTTCTCTTCAGCGGCCGGAGCGGCAGCGCCACCGCCAGCAGCCGGAGCAGCGGCAACAGCCGCAGCGGCCGAAACGCCCCACTTCTCTTCGAGCATCTTCGACAGCTCAGCGGCTTCGAGGACGGTCAGTTCGCTCAGGCTCTCAACGAGCGCGTTCAGGTCTGCCATGGTACTTCCTTCATAGTTCGGGGCATCGCCCCGGAGTGTCGTTCACAAAATCGCTTGAGGCCAAGCGCCTGAAAGATCAGGCGGCTTCCTTCTCGGCATAGGCCGACAGCACGCGCGCGATCTGCGCCGCGGGAGCCTGGGTGATCGTCGCGAGCTTCGTTGCCGGAGCAACGATGAGGCCCACGATCTTCGCACGCAGTTCGTCCAGCGACGGCATGGTGGCGAGCGCCTGCACACCGGCTACGTCGAGAGCCGTCGCGCCCATCGATCCGCCCACGATTTCGAACTTGTCGTTCGTCTTCGCGAATTCGACCGCAACCTTGGCTGCGGCGACCGGATCGACCGAGGAGGCAAGGCCGACCGGACCGGTGAGCATATCGCCCAGCGCGCCATAGTCGGTGCCATCGAGTGCGATCTTGGCAAGCTTGTTCTTCGAGACCTTGTAGGTCGCGCCGGCATCACGCATCAGATTGCGCAGTCGCGTGGACTGCGCCACCGTCATTCCGTTGTTGCGGGTGACAACCACCACGCCGACCTCGGAAAAGGTGCGATTCAACTCGGCAACGGCCGCGGCCTTTTGAGCACGATCCATGCCATTCTCCACGTTTGAGAAGGCCACGCGAAGCGGCCCTCCCGGTTACAAACCGGCAGGGGAGAACCCCGGCCGGGGTTGTCCATCGATGGGGAAGGGCACCCGTGAAGGTGTAGCAGACCGACGCAAGGCTATCGCCCGACCGGTCCGTCAAATTCCTGTCCCCGTCTCGGCAGGACATTAAGCCGCGGCATATTCCGCGGCACCTGCTGTCTTGGACGGATGCACGACAGGCGAACCCGCCGGCAAGGCCGCGCACATAGCGGAAATACGGGCCGAGTCAATCATGCGCATAGGTCCTCCCCTGCCAGGGGGAGGGGGACCGCTCGGCGCCAGCCGAGTGGTGGAGGGGGAGGAAAACGATGTCCCCCCGTCGAAAGCCCATCGCCGACCGCCCTCTTCCGTCAGCGCGGCGCGCTGCCACCTCCCCCTGGGGGGAAGAATTTATATGTCTTCAATCCGTCATACTCGTTTCATCCGTCCGTCATCCGATCGCAATCCCCCTGCCGCTTTCCCCCGCCAAAATGGGGATCGCACCGCCGGCCAACGGGCCGCGATCAAGGGGGAATTCCATCATGACCATGCTCGACCAGCCGGCCATCGGCTATGACGATGGCGACATCGATACCAATGTCAGCACGAACGGCCATATCAACGATCTGATCGCGCTCCGCTATTCGCGCCGCCAGACGCTGCGCGGCGGCCTGTCGGCGATGAGCATGGCGGTGTTCGGCGGCGCGATGCTGGCGGGCTGCGACCAGGACGACACCCGCCGCGCAACGACGGTAACCGCAGGCGACGCCACCAGCACCACCAGCGGGAAGACGGTGACGTTGGTCGGCACCGTCACCAGCGGCACGGCGAGCAGCACGGGCTGGACGCAGACGAGCGGCCCGACGGTCGCGCTAAGCACCAATTCGACCGGCACCGCCACCTTCACCGCACCCGCAGTGACGCAGAGCACCGTCCTCGGCTTCCAGTTTGCCAGTACGTCGTCGGACGGCATCCGCTCGATCGCCGATACCAGCGTCACCGTCGCGCCCGCGATCCTCGATTTCACCGCGGTGTCAAAGAGCCTGGCCGACGTCGTCGCCGTGCCCTCGGGCTATCAGGTGGCCGTCCTCTACCGCCTCGGCGATCCGATCAACGGTAGCGTCGGCGCCTATGCCAATGACGGCAGCGACACGACCTTCTCGGCGCGCGCGGGCGACCATCACGACGGCATGAGCTATTTCGGCCTCGCCGCCAGCGGCACCACGCCGGACGCGAGCAACAGCAGCCGCGGCCTGCTGGTGATGAACCACGAGAATATCACCGAAAGCTACCTGCACCCCAACGGCCCGACCAACCTGTCGTCGGGTGTCCGCCCCACCGCCGAGGTGCTGAAGGAGATGGAATGCCACGGCGTCAGCGTGATCGAGATCACGCGCGGCACCAGCGCCTGGAGCTATAGCGGCACCAGCAGCTTCAACCGCCGCATCACGCCATTCACGCCGACCAGCTTCTCGGGGCCGGTCGCCGGCAGCGCGTTGCTCTATACCGCCTATGCGACCAACGGCCGCACCGGTCGCGGTACGATCAACAATTGCGCCAACGGCCGCATGCCTTGGAACACCTATCTGACCGCGGAAGAGAATTGGGCGGGCTATTTCCGCCGCGATTCGGGCGACAACACGCGCCGCACCGCCGCGGTGGGGGCGAAGTCGGTCACCGCTTTCTCGCGCTACGGCCTCAGCGAACGCGCCGGCAATTATCGCTGGACCTTCTCCGACGCGCCAACCTCGGGCGACACGACCCGGATCGCCAAGTTCAACGCGACGATCGACCCGACCAAGGCGGCCGACGGCACGCAGGATTTCCGCAACGAACCCAACCAGTACGGCTGGATCGTCGAAATCGACCCGTTCGATCCGTCGTCGACCCCGCGCAAGCGCACCGCGCTCGGCCGCATGAACCACGAAGGCTGCGTCGTCGGCCGCACCATCGCTGGTGTTCGCCCGGCCTTCTACATGGGCGACGATGCGCAGAACGAATATCTCTACAAATTCGTCTCCGCGACGCCCTGGTCGGATGCCGATGCCACCGCGAGCAACCGGCTGGCGATCGGTGACAAATATCTCGATAGCGGCACGCTGTACGTCGCCAAGCTCAACGCGGACGGCAGCGGCCAGTGGCTGCCGCTGGTGTTCGGGCAGGGGCCGCTGACCGCGGGGAATGCGGCCTATGCCTTCGCCGATCAGGCCGATGTGCTGACCCATGCCCGCCTGGCCGGCGACGCGCTGGGCGCGACCAAGATGGATCGTCCCGAATGGACGGCGGTCAACCCGGTCAATGGCCAGATGTATCTGACGCTGACCAACAATTCGTCGCGCACCGCCGCCAACACCGATGCCGCCAACCCGCGCGCCTATAGCGATCCCAAGACGACCGGCGGCCAGACCAACGGCAACCCCAACGGCCATGTCATCCGCCTGCGCGAAACCGGCGACACCAGCGAGGCGACGAGCTTCACCTGGGATATCTACGCCTTCGGCGCGGGCGCGGACCTCAACCCCGCCAACATAAACCTGTCGAACCTCGACGCGACGAACGACTTCTCGTCGCCGGACGGCCTGTGGTTCGCCCGGCCCAGCAACGTCGCGGGGCAGGGGACGCCGCTGATGTGGATTCAGACCGACGACGGCGCCTATACCGACGTCACCAATTGCATGATGCTCGCCGCGATCCCCGGCACCGTCGGCGATGGCGGCACGCGGACGATCACCAACAGCCTGAACGGCGTCACCGCCAGCCAGTCGACGCGCATCGGCAAAGCGCCCGGCACGTCGCTGAAACGCTTTCTGGTCGGCCCGAAGCAGTGCGAGATCACCGGCATCGATTCGACGCCGGACGGCCGGACGCTGTTCGTCAACATCCAGCATCCGGGCGAAAACGGCGGTCCGAGCAACATCACCAGCAACTGGCCGCAGAGCCAGGCGACCGGCACCGGCACCGGCCGTCCGCGCTCGGCGACGATCGTCATTACCAAGACGGATGGCGGCATTATCGGTCTGTAATCGGACCGGCGCGACCGCGGGGACAACCACCCGCGGTCGCTGCCTTCAAAAAAAAGTCCGCTTTCGACCCGTGTCGGGAACCTCCCGTTAAAGAGTGGCGCGGCATAGCAGGCTCCATGATCCCGAGTGCCACCCTTCTGTCGCCGATCGTGGGCCCCGTTCGCCCAGGGGAGCGGCCGTGAAGCAGCGGGAACCGCGCCGGAAGGTCATGGTGCGTGCGCGTATGCGCCGGGGCACCGGTTGGGGCGACGTCACGATCCACAATATGTCGTCGCGCGGGCTGCTCGCCACTGCGGACGAGGAATTCCGCCCGGGTACGGTGATCGAGATCCGGCGCATCCATCATATCATCGTCGGTCGCGTCGTGTGGGCGAAGGGCCAGTATTTCGGCGTCCGCACGCAGGATAAGATCGACATCGACGGCATCGTGTCGGCCAAGCCGCCGGCGCAGAAGCCGGGGACCGAGGCGGGCGCATCCGGACCCGACCGGCGCGGCGCCAACCGGGCCGTCTCGGTCGCCGAGCGCGAAGCCAAGAGCCGCCGCTTCGCCGCGCGCTTCCAGTTCGTCGTCATGCTGATCGGCATCGGCGCTGCGGGGCTGATCGCGGTGCAATATGTGTCGGGCGTGCTGTCTACCCCGCTCGCCGCCGTCAGCGCCGCGCTCGACGGCAAGTAAGGCCGCCGGGGAGTTCCAGACGCCCCGTCACCCCGGACGTGTTTCGGGGTCCACCGGGCCGCTGGGGGGGCGTTCTCGCCTTTGACCATCCCCCCGCCGCGGAGTGGACCCCGGACCAAGTCCGGGGTGACGGGCGGGTGGGGCCGCCGTTCCAAACCACGCCTAACGCGAGAAGGGCCGGGATCACCCGCCATGCGGGAGGCCAATAGGGCCCGCCGGGCGGTTCCAAACGCTCCGTCACCCCGGACTTGGTCCGGGGTCCACCGGGCCGCGCGGGGGCGTTCTCGCCTCCGGCCATGCCCCTCGCCGCGGAGTGGACCCCGGACCAAGTCCGGGGTGACGGTGTGGGTGGTGCAGACGTTCCGAGCAACGCCCAACGCGAGACGGGTCGGGATCGCCCGCCATGCGGGAGGCCAATAGGGCCCGCCGGGCAGGTCCAAACGCCCCGTCACCCCGGACTAGTTCCGGGGTCCACCGGGCCGCGGGGGGACGTTCTCGCTTCAGGCGGTCCCCCTCGCCGCGGAGTGGACCCCGGAACACGTCCGGGGTGATGGTGTGGGTGGGGCGGGCCGTTGCGCATTAAGCCCACACGCAAAAAGGGCCGGGATCGCTCCCGGCCCTCTTCGTATTTCCGAACGATCGGAAAGGCTTACGCGCCCGCGACCTCGGCGGTGTCGACGCGGATGCCTGGGCCCATCGTCGAGCTGACGGCGACCTTGCGGACATACTTGCCCTTGGCGCCCGACGGCTTGGCCTTGACGACCGCATCGACCAGCGCGTCGAAGTTGCGACGCAGGTCTTCCTGGCTGAACGACGCCTTGCCGATGCCCGAATGGATGATGCCGGCCTTTTCGACGCGGTATTCCACCTGACCGCCCTTGGCGGCCTTCACCGCTTCGGCGACGTTCATCGTCACGGTGCCCAGCTTCGGGTTCGGCATCAGGCCCTTGGGGCCCAGCACCTTACCGAGGCGGCCGACGACGCCCATCATGTCCGGGGTCGCGATGCAGCGATCGAAGTCGATCGTGCCGCCCTGGATCGTTTCCATCAGGTCTTCGGCCCCGACGACGTCGGCGCCGGCGGCGCGCGCTTCGTCAGCCTTCGGACCGCGGGCGAAGACGCCGACGCGGACGGTCTTGCCGGTGCCGGCGGGCAGCGTCACGACGCCGCGGACCATCTGGTCGGCGTGGCGCGGATCGACGCCCAGGTTCAGCGCGACTTCGATCGTCTCGTCGAACTTGGCGGTGGCGTTCTGCTTCGCGAGCGCGATCGCCTGATCGACGCCGTGCAGCGTTTCCGGGTTGATGGCGTTCGCCTTCTGCTTCTTGGTCAGCTTGGCCATTCTATCAGCCCTCCGTCACTTCGAGGCCCATCGCGCGGGCGGAGCCTTCGATGATCTTGGTCGCAGCCTCGATGTCGTTGGCGTTCAGATCCTTCATCTTGGTCTGGGCGATCTCGGCGAGCTTGCTGCGCGCGATCTTGCCCGCGACGACCTTGCCCGGCTCCTTCGAACCCGACTTCAGGCCGGCGGCCTTCTTGATCAGGAACGACGCCGGCGGCGTCTTGATCTCGAAGCTGAACGAACGGTCGGCATAGACGGTGATCTTGGTGGGCAGCGGGGTGCCCTTGTCCATGTCGGTCGTCTGCGCGTTGAACGCCTTGCAGAATTCCATGATGTTCACGCCGCGCTGACCCAGCGCCGGGCCGATCGGCGGGGCGGGCTTGGCGTCGCCTGCAGGAACCTGCAGGTTGATGTAACCTGTGATCTTCTTTGCCATGTCACTCTCGTTTCAAGTTTAGCGGTCCAGACGGGGCAAGCCCCTCCCGCAAGCATTCCAGCCATGAGGGTGGAAGCGCGGGCCCTTACGCGCAAAGGCGCGCGGGGGCAAGGGGGGGGCGATATGGACCGCCCGGCGGCCACGACAGGGGAGAGCTGTACGAAGCGATCGGCGTTTCCGTAGTCCGTCATCCCGGCCTTGAGCCGGGATCCCGCTTCTTTCTTCTATCGTGGATACAGCGGAACTCCGGATCACGTCCGAGGTGACGGGGTTGGGAGCGCGCGGCGGGCATCACGCCCTACGGAATTTATGCGACGCGGCGTCCCATGTCGCGCTCGTCCAGATACGGCGCCACGATCCCCATCGCGCGATAGCGATCCTGCACCTCGGCGGGGAGCAGCGCAAAGGCGCGGATGACGCCCCGGCATTCGGGGCTGCCGCACGCGCATTGCATCGACCAGTCGGGGTCGGCGAGCGTGGTGGAATAGTCCCAGGCGATCTCCTCGCCCGGTGCGATCGGGCGCAGCGCAACGAGGAAGACGCCATCGTCGGTGAAGCGCAGGCCCGCATTGGGCGAACAGCTATGGTTGATCAGATCGTCGATCCGCCCCGACGGCCCCATGTAGCGGTCGCGCCCGATCTGCAGATACCGGTCCGACGCGCCGCTCAACCCTTGCGGCAGGCGGGCGGCGGGGACGATCGGGCCGGAGAAGCGCACGATCGTCTCGGCTTGCGCAAAGCCCTGTGCCGCGAACACCGCCTTGCCGATATGCGTCTCGCCGACCGCGAACGGGTTGGCGGGCAGATAGGCGTCGAGCACGCGCAGCTTGCCCTCGCGCCGCCCGAACGAACGGATCGGGTTGAGCGTCGCCAGGCCGACCATGAACCAGACGCTGGCGTGGCACAGCAGCTCGACGACGACATAGCCATATTCGCCCACGCCCGAACCGGGGCTGCGCATCGTTACCAGCAATGTCGCCATATCACCGAGCGTCCACAGCCCCCAGGCCGGCGAGCGTTCGCGCGCGCGATCCTCCCACACGCTTGCCCAGGTCGGCCAGAAGCCCAGCGGCACCGCCGCGACGACGAGCATATGCGCCCAGAACGTTTCCTGCAGCGGCAGCCACAGGATGATCGCGGCGAGGCTGGCGGCCATGCAGATCGTCTCCGTCGAGGACGGCCGCGTCCAGCGCGAGCGGCGCCACATCGCGAGCGTCACGACGATACAGGCGAGCGCGGAGACGATGAAGACGATGCCCTGCGGCTCACCCGGATTGACCGCGACATAGGTGGCGGCCTCGACCCCCGTCGCCACCGTCCAGATCAGCCAGGACGCGCGGCTCGGCTCGAGCAGATGCCGCCGAAGCCCTGCCAGATAAATGGCATAGCCCGACAGGCTCAGCACCATCGCCACGATGAACCAAGGTTCGACCGTCATTCCCCCACCTTCTTGGTGAACAGAGCGTAAACGATGATGGTAAATCCGTCGAGGGGGCGAGGGCGTCTCGCGAAGTCGGCGGCAGAACGGATGGCCGTTTTCATCCGAGGCCTTCGCCCACCCACCCCGTCACCCCGGACTTGTTCCGGGGGCCACCTAGCCGCGAGGGGACGGCTGGAGCCTCTTGCCGTCTCCCAAGCCGCGGAGTGGACCCCGGAACCAGTCCGGGGTGACGGGGTGGGTGGGGCAGGGGTTTCGTGACCTACAGCGGCAAGCTTGGCCCTCAAGGGTCCGGCCTCGGTTATGGCTTCCCACATACGCGCACCACCGCATACCGCCCGGCTCGCGCACCCCCCATCGTCACCCCGGACTTGATCCGGGGTCCCGCTTCTTGCCCGACCACCAAAAGTGAGCCCCCGGCTCAGGGCAGCAGCAAACCCTACAACGGCAAGCTCGGCTGCACCGCGTCGTCCGCCGGCTCGGCGCCCGGCCGCAGGATGCCGGACAGCGTCAGGCCGAGCAGGCGGACGCCGCCCGGCACGGGCAGCTGCGCGGTCAGCAGGTCGATGCCGATGCCGAGGAACGCGGCCTTGCTCGCCACCGGCACGGCGAGCGAGCGGGCGCGGGTGATCGTCTGGAAATCGGCGTGGCGCAGCTTCATCGTCACCGTCTTGCCCTGCGCCCCGGAGCGTTCGACGCGTTCCCATGCCGCATCGGCAACGCGGGCAAGCGCGGCGTGGAGGTCGGCGGGATCGGTCAGGTTAGTTTCGAACGTCCGCTCCGCACCGATCGACTTGGCGGCGCGATGCGCGCGTACCGGGCGGAAATCCTGCCCGCGCGCAGCACCGTACAGATAATCGGCATAGGAGCCGAAATGCTGTTGCAGAAAGGCGAGCGGCCGGTCGCGCAGGTCGGCGCCGGTGACGATGCCCAATTGCTCCATCCGCCGCGCCGTCACCGGCCCCACGCCATGGAAGCGCTTGACCGGCAGCGAGGCGACGAAGGCGGCGCCCTTGTGCGGCGGGATGACGCAGAGGCCGTCGGGTTTGTTCTGGTCCGACGCCAGTTTGGCGATGAACTTGTTGTAGCTGACCCCTGCCGACGCGGTGAGCCCGGTGACCTGCTTGATCCGTGAGCGAATCTGTTCGGCGATCGCCTTGGCCGAGCCCAGGCCATGGCGGTCTTCGCTGACGTCCAGATAGGCTTCGTCGAGCGCCAGCGGTTCGACCGCATCGGTATAATCGGCGAAGATCGCGCGAATCTGATTCGACACGGCCTTGTACACCTCGAACCGCGGGCGGACGAAGACGAGGTCGGGACAGCGCCGGATCGCGGTGACCGAGGGCATCGCCGATCGCACGCCGAACGCCCGCGCCTCGTAGCTTGCCGCCGCCACCACGCCGCGCGCCCGGCTGCCGCCGACCGCCACCGGCTTGCCCCGCAGCGCCGGATCGTCGCGCTGTTCGACCGAGGCGTAGAAGGCGTCCATGTCGACGTGAATGATCTTGCGCATGGGGGGCGTCGCGCCGTCGGCCATCGTGCAGCCATCCCGCCAATCCCATCGCAGATCAAGGCGTTGCTGTCGCGTTTGCGGTAGAACGAAGCATGATCAATCCATCACCCGACCCGGCCCCGGGCAAGACCGCGCTGCTGCTCATCGACATGGTCAACGCGCTCGATTTCGAGGGCGGCAACGATCTGCGCGCCGCGACCGAGGATATCGTCGCGCCGATCCTGTCACTGCGCGCGGCGGCGGATGCGGCGGGCGTGCCGGTGATCTACGTCAACGACAACAACGGCCAATGGCATTCGGAACGCACGCGGCTGGTCGAGGAGACGCTGGCCAAGGACACGCCGGGGCGCGCGGTGACACAGGCGCTGCGCCCGCGCGACGACGATTATTTCATCATCAAGCCGCAGTTTTCGGGCTTCTACGCGACCAACCTGCCGGTGCTGCTGCCGCAATTGGGGGTGAGCCGGCTGATCCTGACCGGCGTCGCCGCCGACATCTGCGTGCTGTTCACCGCGGCGGATGCGCATATGCGGCAGTACGATCTGTGGGTGCCGGGCGATGCGGTCGCGGGCAACCATCCCGAACGGACGCGCTGGGCGTTGGAGATCATGCGCAACAGCATGGACGCGCTGGCCGAGCCGACGAAGGAGATGACGTTGGCCGAGTGGGTGGCGCGCGGGTAGGGCTCTCTTTTCGTCACCCCGGACTTGATCCGGGGTCCCGCTTCTCCACCGGTCGGCCAATAGCGGGACCCCGGATCAAGTCCGGGGTGACGGGATTGTTGGGGTGACTGGCTGGTTAAGGGCTCAGTCCCCCGCCGCCAGCACCGCCGCCACCTCCTCCTCCGAAATCCCGAACGCACCGGCGAGGCCGGTCACCGACGCGCCGCGCTTCGCCAGCACGCGGATGCGGTCGGCGTCGACCAGCGTCGTATAGCCGCGCGTGTCGCGCTGTTCGCGGACGACGTCCTTGCGACCGGAGCCGCGCGGGCGGCGTGCCTCGCGGGCATGGGGGTCGCGGGCGGCGGCCTGTTCCTCGGCCTCGCGGCGGGCGGTGCGCGCCTGTTCGCGCTGCGCGGCCTCCGCCTCGCGCTCGGCGGCGCGGGTTTCGAGGCGGCGCTCGGTGTCCGCGACGCGCGCCGCGGCGCGGGCCTCGCGGGCTTGGGCGCGTTCGGCGGCGCGCGCGTCGGGGCTGGCGTTGGTGCGCACGCGCAATCCGGTGGAGGGGCCGACGCCCCAGCTCTTGTCGACCACGTGTGTTCGAATCCTGGTGAACGGGGCTGCGCGCCTAGCAGGTCGTCGCACAGCGCGACACCTTCGGCGGTGTCGGACGTTGTCGCCGCCGTACCGAATCGTGAAGGAGCCTGCCATGACCGCCATCCGCTGCCTGATCGCGCTGCCGTTGCTGGCACTCGGCGCCTGCGGGTCGGGCGGGGGGGGCGCCTCCACGACCGGCGAGGCGGAGGCGACGCCCATGGTCGCAGCGAGCGCCACGCCGCGCGCGCCATCGACCCCCAAGCCGGCGCGCACCAGCGTCGCCGCATCGCAGCCCCTGTCCTGCGCCGCGGAGATCGGAACGGCGGCCGCAGCGAAGCGGGTGGCGATCTGCCGCGACGTCTCGCCCGCGACGCACCCGCCGTGCAACGCCGCCAACAGCTGCGCGATGATCGAGGACGAGATCGCCCGGTCCTGCGCGCTGTTCGACGGGAAGGGATCGCGCATGGCCGGCTGTACCGTCGATCCGACCAGCGGACAGGCTGCGGCCGACGTGGTGCGGCGCTATTATTCCGCGATCAACGCGCACGATTATGCCACCGCCTGGACGCAATGGGGCGACGATGGCCGACCGGGCCAGACCTTCAAGGGCTTCGAACAGGGGTTCGCCAAGACCCGCGCCACCCGCGTGACGGTCGGCACGCTGCCCCCGGCGGAGGGCGCCGCCGGCTCCGTCTACCAGACCGTGCCCGTCACGGTGGAGGCAACGACGGACGCTGGCGCGCGCCAGCGGTTTGCGGGAAGCTATGTCGTCCGCCGCGTCAACGGCGTGGACGGCGCGAGCGCGGCACAATTGCGCTGGCATCTCGATTCGGCGACATTGAAGCCGGCCGCCGCCGGCTGATCCCGATCCCACAGGCCAACTCACTCCTCCCCCGCCAGGGGGAGGTGGCATGCCGCAGGCATGACGGAGGGGGAGGTCAGGTCGGCGCTTGGCCGCAGCGCATGTTGCCGACCGGCCCCTCCGTCACCGCATCGGGTCGATCATGCCCCCGGCACGGTATCGAACGGCCGGGGGCCGTTCATCCCGATGCCCCCTGGCGTGGAAGGACCCTTCTCATTTGGCCGGATGGGGATCCGCCTTACAGGTCGACGCCCGCCGCGATCGCTTCCAGCTTGCGGATCCGCTCCTTCAGGTCCGCGATCTCGATCCGCGATCCCGCGGAATGGACGGGGGGCAGCGCGTCGGCCTGCGCATCGAGCTGCGAATGCTTCAGCGTCAGCCAGCTGCGCCAGCCGGACAGGCCCGCGGTGGTCACCATGGCCAGGCCGGCGAGGCCCGACAGCGACAGCGTCAGATACAGTTCGGGATCGGTCATCGTCCGTCTCCTCAGCGGTGGCGCAGCCGCTCGATCTCGCGGTCGAGATCGCTCGTGCTGCGATTGTCGGTGATCACGCGCTCCAGCACCTGGATGCGCTCCTTCAGGTCGCGCACCTCCTGGGTGAGGCGGCGGGTGTCGTCGGTCATGTCGGGCTGAAACCGGTCCGCCTGGCGCGGGCCGAAGGCGTTGAAGCGGGCGCGGAGCACGCCGCCGATCACCACCAGCGCGACGATCGCGACGATCATTTCTGCGGGGTTCATGGGTGTCGTCTTTCCGTGGGGAAGGGAAGGAGGGTCAGTTGACGGGCAGGCGCTTCACCGCCGGTTCGTCGCGCAGCCGTTCGATCTCCTGCGCCAGGTCGGCGCCGCGATCGGTGACGATGCGTTCGAGCACGCGGACGCGCTCCTCCAGCCGTTCGGTCTGCGCGGCATATTGCGCCGCTTTCTCGGCGACCTTGTCTGCCTCGATCTCCATCCGGCGCTGTTGGAGCGCGAACCAGGGCTTGACGAAGACGCCGCCGAAGATCGCGAGCAGGCCGCAGCAGATGCCGAGGATCGGGATGAGCATGGCGGACATGTCAGTTGGCCTCCAGCCGAAGCGCTTCGATCTCGCGGTCGAGGCGGTGCGAACGGTCGGTGACGATGCTCTCGACGGTGGCGAGCCGTTCCTGCAACCGGTCGATTTGGCCGATGCGCCGGGCGTTCTCGGCGTCGAGCAGCTCGATATCGTGGCGCGCCGCCAGATCGGGGGCGGAGATCGCCTTTTTCACCTTGCGCTGGCCGTACCACTGGATCGCCAGCGTGATCGCGGCACCCAGTGCCATGCAGAAGACATGATCGGGACCCATGATGCGTGTCCTTCTTAATGACTGCGCAGCGCGTCGATCTCGCGAGCGGTGCGCTCGGCAGGATCGGTGGCGATGCGTTCGACGACGGCGAGGCGGTCCTTGATCGACCCCAGTTCGGCGCGCAGCTGCGCGTTTTCCTGGCTGAGCAGTTTGACGCGCTCGGCCGTCTCCTCGTTCTTCTGCGGATAGACCGCCTGGCCCCAGGCGCCGTCGAGCGGATAGCCGTTCTTGACCCGCAGCCAGGTGGTGATGATCCAGCCGGCCATCGCCATCACCATGATGAGCGCGGTCAGCGGAAACATACCCTGGACGATGGAATAGACTTCGGGGGACATGACGTTTTCCCTTTCGCGTCAGCGGTCGCGGAGCGCTTCGATCTCGCGGGCGGTGCGCTCGGCGGGATCGGTGGCGATGCGTTCGAGGACGGCGATCCGTTCCTCCAGGCGGCTGACCTGGCCGGTCAGCTTGTCATTCTCTTGAGTCAGCAGGCCGATGGTGCGTTCGGCGTCGGGCGAACCCCCGTGGCGGCGCTCGTGGCGGCTGCGCCAGCGATCGGGTTCATAGCCGTGGCGAACGCGGATCCAGTTGTTGATGACCCAGCTTGCCGGCCCGATCGTGAAGATCGCGATCGGTACGAGTATCCCCAAGTTACTCATGGTCGTATCCCCTCTTTCAGCTCGCGAGGCAAAGGCTCAGCGGAGGCTGTCGATTTCCTCGGCCAGCCGGCTGTTGCGGCTGGTGTAGTGCAGTTCCATGTCGGCGAGCCGGCGGTCGATATCGCGCAGCTTGCTGCGCACCTCGGTGGTCGACCGCTTCGGGTTGGTGCGCACGCCCTGCCAGAATTTGGCGTCTTCGTGGCTCTCGTACAGGTCGACCGGCTTCTTGGGCGCCAGCCACGCGGCGGCGATATAGCCCAGCAGGACCCAGCCGGAGGTGGCGACGGTCAGGATGACCATGGCGACGCGGACCAGGGTGATGTCGAAGCCGGTGTAGTCGGCGATCCCCGAACAGACGCCGGACACCTTGCCGTTCGGCTTGTCGAGGTAGAATTGGGTGCGGGCGGACATCTCAGTTCCTCCGGTCGAGCTGATAATGGGCTTGCTGAGCGGTCAGGCTCGGCTTGAAGTCGGGGTTGTCGGCGGCGACGATCCGCTCGACGGTGTTGAGGCGATCCTCCAGCCGGCGGGCGAGATTATACATCTCGTCCAGCAGCTTCTCGTCCTCGTCGGTGATCTTGGGTGCCTGCTTCCACTTGGTGACATAGTGCAGGATCACCCAGGGCGCGCCGATGAAGAGCGATCCGAACAGGATGGCCGGGACGGCGATATCCTCCATCTCAATCCTCCTTCTTGAGGCGCGCCTTCAGCGCGGCGAGTTCGGCATCCACCTTGTCGCTCTGGCGCAGCTCGGCGATTTCCTCTTCCAGCGTCTTCGGCACGCCCAGGCCCAGCGCTTCCGCGCGGCCCTCGGCATCGTCGACGCGGCGTTCCAGGATGTCGAAGCGGCTGAACGCCTCGTGAGTCTTGGGGCCGGCGTACATCTCGCGGAGGCGGTAGCGGTTGTTGGCGCTTTCCAGCCGCGTCTGGACGTTGGACTGCTTGGCGCGCGCCTCGGTCAGCTTCTTCTGCAGCTTGGCGATATCCTCTTCCGACGCGCGCAGCGCATCGTCCAGGACCTTTACCTCGATCATCAGCTGCTCGGCCATGTCGCCGGCCTTCTGCTTCTCGACGAGCGCCGCCTTGGCCAGGTCTTCGCGGTCCTTCGACAGCGCCAGTTCCGCCTTTTCCTGCCAGCTCGCCTGCAGCTGGTCGAGCTTGTTAATGTGGCGGCGCATTTCCTTTTGGTCGGCGATCGTGCGGGCGGCACTGGCGCGCACCTCGACCAGCGTCTCCTCCATTTCGAGGATGATCATGCGGATCATCTTCGCCGGATCTTCCGCCTTTTCCAGCAGGTCGGCGAAATTGGCGGCGACGATGTCGCGGGTGCGGGAAAAGATGCCCATCGTGTCGGTGCTCCTCAAAATCATGGCCGGGGCGGGCCGGGACCGTGGCCCGCCCCGGTTTGGGACCGCTTTACGCAACCTGGCGGGCGGTCGTCACGCTGGTCTGGTGTGCCGTCGCCGGTCCCACCGCGCCAGCGACGCAGGTCGCGCTGAACAGGACGGTGCAGACGATGGCGGCAAACTTGCGACCGATCTCGGTGTTGAACATGGAAACCTCCTGAAAACCTTGGTGTCTGTGTGCCGCTCGATGCGGTATGCCAGCAGCATTGCAGGAGGCGTGCCAATTCCGAAAACGGCGGATTTCCGCCGTTTCGGAGTGTATTATTTTCCTGGACCACCGATGAACACTTGCGCATTCTTGGTGTTTTCCGCCAGAAGTTGGCGATGCAGCGGACGACACAGGTCATCGGTCAATCGGGCGCCTTTCTGGACGCGCTGGAACGGGCCAGTCGCGCCGCCGCGCTCGACCGCCCGGTGCTGGTGATCGGCGAACGCGGCACCGGCAAGGAGCTGGTCGCCGAGCGCCTCC
The DNA here is from genome assembly GCF_000379045.1 of Sphingomonas melonis DAPP-PG 224. Classification (NCBI taxonomy): domain Bacteria; kingdom Pseudomonadati; phylum Pseudomonadota; class Alphaproteobacteria; order Sphingomonadales; family Sphingomonadaceae; genus Sphingomonas; species Sphingomonas melonis. Next base: position 3,409,531 of record NZ_KB900605.1, on the reverse strand, counting down.
ACCGCCTGTCGCCGCGCTGGGACCAGCCGCTGGTCATCATGAATTGCGCCGCGCTGCCGGAATCGCTGATCGAGGCCGAATTGTTCGGGCATGAGGCGGGCGCCTTCACCGGCGCCACCAAGGCGCGCGCGGGGCGGTTCGAAGAGGCGCATGGCGGCACCCTGTTCCTCGACGAGCTCGGCACGCTGTCGATGGCGGCGCAGGACCGGCTGCTGCGCGCGGTGGAATATGGCGAGGTGACGCGGATCGGATCGTCGCGGCCGATGCGTGTCGACGTGCGTATCGTCGCGGCGACCAACGAACATCTGCCCGACAAGGTCGACGCGCATGAGTTCCGCGCCGATCTGCTCGACCGGTTGAGCTTCGAGGTGGTGACGCTGCCCCCCTTGCGCGCGCGCTCCGGCGACATTGCGGTGCTGGCGGATCATTTCGGGCGGCGCATGGCGTCAGAGATCGGCTGGGAGCGCTGGCCCGGCTTCGGCCCGCGTGCGCTCGACCAGCTGCTGACGCACCGCTGGCCCGGCAACGTGCGCGAGCTGCGCAACGTGGTGGAGCGCGCGGTCTATCGCTGGGAAGGCGAGGGGCCGGTCGACGGCATCGAGATCGACCCCTTCGCCTCGCCCTATCGCCCGCAGGACGGTGCGCGGCGCGGGGCGAGCGGCGGCAGCACGCCGACGCCGGCTCCCGCGCCATCCTCCCCGTCGGCGGAGGTGGAGGACAGCCCCGTCGCCGCCTGCGATGCCGGCCCGTCCGACTTCAAGTCGCGCGTCGCCCGCTTCGAACGCGAACTGCTGGCCCGCGCACTCGCCGAGCACCGCTTCAACCAGCGCGCGACGGCGGAGGCGCTGGGCCTGAGCTACGACCAATTGCGCCACGCGCTGCGCCGCCACGACTTGATCAACGCGAACGGGTGAGGGACGCCGCCCGCCCCACACACCGTCACCCCGGACTTGGTCCGGGGTCTACTCCGCGGCGAGGGGGACAGCCGGAGCCTCTTGCCGTTCCCTCGCGGCCCGGTGGACCCCGGACCAAGTCCGGGGTGACGAAGTAGGGGGGGCACTCCGTCATCACCGTCACCCCGGCCGCAGAGCCGGGGTCCCGCTTCTTCTTCTCCCCGCCCGTCATACAAAGCGGGACCCCGGATCAAGTCCGGGGTGACGGGTTCGCCGTCATCACGCTTGCGTAACGGCGTGGGAGCGTTAGGCCCGCTTCCGCGTTAACGCGGGGACGCAACGTCCCCACCTTTTGGAAGGAGCCTTTCCCATGGCATTCGAACTGCCGCCGCTGCCCTACGCTTATGACGCGCTGGAGCCGGTCATCTCGAAGGAGACGATGACCTTCCACCACGACAAGCATCACGCCGCCTACACCAACAAGCTGAACGAAGGCGTCGCCGCCGACCCGAAGCTGGAAGGCAAGACGATCGAGGAGATCCTCGGCATGATCTCGTCGCTGCCCCCGCTGATCCGCAACAACGGCGGCGGCTTCTGGAACCACGATTTCTTCTGGAAGATCATGGGGCCGAAGGGTTCGACCCAGCCGTCGGGCGCGCTGAAGGATGCGATCGACGCCTACGGCGGCCTCGACAAGCTGAAGGAAGACTTCAACACCAAGGGCGCGGGCCAGTTCGGCTCGGGCTGGGCCTGGGTGATCAAGGATTCGTCGGGCGCGCTGAAGGTGACGTCGACGCCGAACCAGGACAATCCGCTGATGGACGATGCCAAGGAACCCGGCACGCCGATCCTGGGTAACGACGTGTGGGAACACGCCTATTACCTCACCTACATGAACGACCGCCCCGGCTATCTGAAGGCGTGGTGGGACGTCGTGAACTGGGACGAGGCCGGCAAGCGCTTCGACGCGGCGTAACGCCCCAAACTCCTCCCTCGCTTTAGCGGGGGAGGGGGACCGCCGGCGCAGCCGGTGGTGCAGGGGGCGTATCCGCGAACGCAAGGTTCGCCCTGTCCGCCCCCTCCGTCACCACCTGCGGCGGCGCCACCTCCCCCTGGCGGGGGAGGACTTATTGAGGCGGAATATCCGCCTCCGGATTTGCGTCGGTATTCAGCCCGTGCCGCAGCAGCATCGGGATATTCGCAAACGCGAACAACAGGGTCAGCGGGATCGCGCCCCACAGCTTGAACCCGACCCAGAAATCCCAGTTCGTGTTGCGCCACACCGCTTCGTTCAGCGCCGCCATCACGACGAAGAACAGCGCCCAGTTGCGCGTCAGCTTACGCCAGCCCTCGGCCGTCAGCCCCGGATAGGCGGTGCCGAGCAACCCTTCCAGCAGCGGCCGTCCGGTCAGCAGGCCGAAGCCCAGCAGAACCGCGAACATCGCATAGACGAGGGTCGGCTTCATCTGGATGAACTTCGGGTCGTGGAAATAGACGGTCAGCCCGCCGAACACGACGACGAACCCGCCCGAAATCCACAGCATCGGCGAGATATGGCCGAGCTTGCGCTTCGACACGATCATCGCCGCGATGGTGGCGAGGACGAAGGCGGTGGTCGCGACGATCACCTTGGCGATCACCAGCGCGCCCGCGCGGTCGAGGTCGGACAGGAAGCCGGTGCTCGCCCCGACCAGCCGGATGGCGAGGGCTGCGGGGAACAGGAAATTGACCGCGAAGAACACGAGCAGCGGCCCGTATTCGACACCCAACCGCACGCCGGGGGAGGATTCCTGGGGAACGTGGGTCATGCCGCCATCTCCCCACCCGTCACCCCGGCTTCGAGCCGGGGTCCCGCTTCTTCTTCGAACCGCGCGGACAAGCGGGACCCCGGCTCAAGGCCGGGGTGACGGAGTGCAGGCGACGTTACCGACCCCCACGCGGCGGGAATCCAGACTGGCTGACCTTGCGGCTCCATCGCTGACGTTCGCCAATCTGGATTCCCGCCTTCGCGGGAATGACGAACGTGGATGGCGATAGGCGACATCACTTCCGCCCCCCCGCATCGACACCGGCGATAATCCGCGCCACCTCGTTCGCATCGAACGGGCGCAAGTCCGTCATCCCTTCGCCCACCCCGATCGCATGGATCGGCAACCCATATTTCTCCGCCGCCGCGACCAGCACGCCGCCGCGCGCGGTGCCGTCGAGCTTCGTCATCACGAGGCCGGTGACACCCGCCACTTCCTTGAACACCTCGATCTGCGACAGCGCATTCTGCCCCGTCGTCGCGTCCAGCACCAACACGACGTCATGCGGCGAAGCCGGATTGATCCGCCCCAGCACGCGGCGGATTTTCGCCAGCTCGTCCATCAACTCGCGCTTGTTCTGCAGGCGGCCGGCGGTGTCGACGATCAGCACGTCGATGCCCGTCTCGGTCGCCTTCTTGACGGCATCCCACACCACGCCCGCGGCATCGCCGCCCTCCGGCCCGGTGACGATCGGCACGCCGACCCGCTCCGCCCAGGTGGCGAGCTGGCCGATCGCGGCGGCGCGGAACGTGTCGCCCGCGGCCAGCATCACGCCATAGTCCTGCTCCATCAGCAGGTGCGCGAGCTTGGCGATCGTCGTCGTCTTGCCCGATCCGTTGACGCCGATCACCAGGATCACCTGCGGCCGCGGAAAGGCTTCGATCTCGATCGGCTTGGCGACCTTGGCGAGCGCCTTTTCCACCTCTTCGGCGACGACCAGGCGGATGCCCAGCTCTTCCATGTTTCGCTCGAACGTGCCTTCGGACAGGCGCGCGCGGATCTTTCCCGCGGTATCGGGGCCGAGGTCGGACGCGATCAGCGCCTCCTCCACCTCGTCCAGCGTCGCATCGTCCAGCCGCGCGCCGCCGAGTCCGGCGAGGTTGCCGACCAGCCGGTCGGACGTCTTCTTGAAGCCGCCGAGCAGGCGCTCGTGCCAGGAGGGGGTGGTGCTCATGAAATCGTACCTAGCAGATGGGTGTCGGTTGCAGCGGTGATGCGGACTTGCACCACCTGTCCCGTTCGCGCTTCCATTACCGTTCGCCCTGAGCCTGTCGAAGGGCTGCTTTCCACACGCGCCACGCTTGCGGATAGTTGGGCTTCGACAGTGGACAGGTCGTCGAGGCCCCCGGCCTCGACTGGAACGTCCGGGGGACGTTCCACCTGTCCACCAGCCCGAACGGGGAGGGGGGCGCAGTCGGTCAGCAGTACCTCGGCGAAATTGCCGGCGTGGCCGCGGGTTCCCGGCCGCTCGACCAGCACGTCCTGCACGCTGCCGGTAAGGCTCGCAAGCCAGGCCGCCCGGCGTCGTCCGGCGCTCGCGCGCAGCCGCTCGGCGCGGTCCTTGATCGCAGCGGGCGCGACCTGCGGCATGCGCGCGGCGGGGGTGCCGGCGCGCGGGGAATAAGGGAAGATATGGCCATGGACGATATCGGCATCGTCGATCAGCGCCAGCGTATCGGCGAACATGCCCTCATCCTCGGTCGGAAAGCCCGCGATCAGGTCCGCACCGATCGCGATCTCGGGGCGCGCCGCCTTCAGTCGCGCGACCATATCCACGGATTGTGCACGCGAATGCCGCCGCTTCATCCGCTTCAGGATCATGTCGCTGCCCGCCTGGAACGACAGATGCAGGTGCGGCATCACCCGCGGCTCGCCCGTCACCAGCTCGAACAGCCGATCGTCGATTTCGATCGAATCGAGCGACGACAGCCGCAGCCGCGCGAGCGCCGGCACGTGCCGCAGGATACGTTCGACCAGCAGGCCCAGCGTCGGCGCGCCGGGCAGATCGTGGCCATAACTCGTCAGATCGACCCCGGTCAGCACCACCTCGTGATGGCCCGCTTCGACCAGGCCCGCGATCCGATCGACCACCGCGCCCGCCGGCACCGATCGGCTGGGACCCCGGCCGAAGGGGATGGCGCAGAAGGTGCAGCGATGATCGCAGCCATTCTGCACCTCGACGAACGCGCGCGCATGGCCGGTGAAGCTCGCGGCGAGGTGAGGGGCCGTCTCGCGCAACGCCATGATATCGCCGACGACGACGGGTTCCAGGCTCGCCCAGGCGGCGGGGTTCAGCTTCTCGCCATTCCCGATCACCCGGTCCACCTCCGCCATGGCGGCAAAGCCGGCGGGGTCGATCTGCGCCGCGCAGCCGGTGACGACGATCTGCGCATCAGGACGGTCGCGCCGCGCCCGCCGCACCGCCTGGCGGCTCGCCTTCACCGCCGCATTGGTCACCGCGCAGGAATTGACGACCACGGTATCGCGCCCCGCCAGCAGGGCACGGATCGTTTCGCTCTCGGCGATGTTGAGACGGCAGCCGAGGGAGATGACCTCTGGCGCGGGAGCAGACATGACGCGCGATCTAGTGAGGGACGGCGCCCAAGTCCATGACATGGCGGCCGCGGTATTGGACTTCTGGTTCGGCCTGACCCAGGAACAGCATTTCGCCAAGGACGATGGCCTCGACCGGCAGATCGCCGACCGCTTCGGCGCGATGCGCGACGGCGTGCTGCGCGGCGATGCGGAGGGGTGGCGCGACGATCCCGACGCCTTGCTCGCCGCGATCATCCTGCTCGACCAATTTTCCCGCAACATCCATCGCGACACGGCGCAGGCGTTCGCGGCGGATGACCTCGCCGTCGAGCTGACGCTGGATGCGATCGCCAAGGGCTGGGAAGGGCGCTTTCCCCCGGAGCGGCGCGTGTTCCTGTACATGCCGCTGATGCACGCGGAGAACCTCGGCCTGCAAAACCTGTCGGTCGAGAAATTCGAGGACCTGGGGCTGGCGGAGAACATCGCCTTCGCCAAGGACCACCGCGACGTCATCGCGCAATACGGCCGCTTCCCCAGCCGCAACGCCGCGCTGGGGCGGGAGTCGACCAAGGCGGAACAGACGTATCTCGCGCAGCCGGATGCGGGTTGGTAGGAGCACCTCCTTCTTCGTCATCCCGGCGCACGCCGGGATCCATGGACACGGCAAGGCCAGCGTTGCGCACCCGCTCGAGATGCGTCGCAACCATGGATCCCGGCGCGCGCCGGGATGACGAGGGGTAGGGCACGCCCTCGCCAAAAAAGCCCGTCATTCCCGCGAAGGCGGGAATCCAGACTGGCAGGCCTCGCGCTTCTATCGCCGACGGCATAGGTTATGGATTCCCGCCTCCGCGGGAATGACGTGGGCTGAGGGGTATCGGCACCCCCCACACCCACCCCTCGTCACCCCGGCCCTGAGCCGGGGTCCCGCTTCTTCCCCACGGCCGGCAAGTAGAGGGACCCCGGATCAAGCCCGTGAGGCCACCCCCAAACCCCGCCCCCTTGCCACCACGCCCCATTTCCCCTACACGCCCACCCACGTTCCACCACGGAATGCGATCGAGGACGCGCCCACGGGTGCACGCTGGCCGGCGAGGTTTCGCCCGCCGGCGTCTTTTGCGTTGTGTGGTATGATGAGGATTTGAGGCGATGTTCGACAGTCTGAGCGACCGGCTTGGCGGCGTATTCGACCGCCTCCGCGGCCGTGGCGCGCTGACCGAGGCCGATGTGCGGACCGCGATGCGCGAAGTGCGCGTCGCACTGCTCGAGGCTGACGTCGCGCTGCCGGTCGCCCGCCAGTTCGTCGACAAGGTGACCGAAGAGGCGGTCGGCCAGAACGTCTTGCGCTCGGTCACGCCGGGGCAGCAGGTCGTCAAGATCGTCAATGACGCGCTGGTCGAGATGCTCGGCGCGGACGAGAGCGAGCTGAACCTGTCGGTCACGCCGCCCGCGGTCGTGATGATGGTCGGCCTGCAAGGCTCGGGCAAGACGACCAGCACCGCCAAGATCGCCAAGCGCCTGTCGGGCCGCGATCGCAAGAAGGTGCTGATGGCGTCGCTCGACGTCAATCGCCCGGCGGCGCAGGAGCAGCTCGCAACCCTCGGCAAGCAGATCGACGTCGCGACGCTGCCGATCGTCGCCGGTCAGCAGCCGGTCGATATCGCCCGCCGCGCGCTCCAGTCGGCGAAGCTGCAGGGCTTCGACGTGCTGATGCTCGACACCGCCGGCCGCCTGCACGTCGACCAGGCGCTGATGGACGAGATGAAGGCGGTCGCCGACATCGCGACCCCGCAGGAAATCCTGCTCGTCGTCGACTCGTTGACCGGTCAGGACGCGGTCAACGTCGCGACCAACTTCTCCGAACAGGTGCCGCTGACCGGCGTCGTGCTGACCCGAATGGACGGTGATGCGCGCGGCGGTGCGGCGCTGTCGATGCGCGCCGTCACCGGCAAGCCGATCAAGTTCGCCGGCACCGGCGAAAAGATGGACGCGCTGGAGGCGTTCCACCCGTCGCGCGTCGCCGGCCGCATCCTCGGCATGGGCGACGTCGTCAGCCTGGTCGAGCGCGCCGCGGAGTCGATCCAGCAGGAAGACGCCGAGCGGATGACCGCGCGGCTCGCAAAGGGTCAGTTCGACATGAACGACCTGCGCGGCCAGCTCGCGCAGATGCGCCGCATGGGCGGCCTCGGCGCGCTTGCCGGCATGATGCCGGGGATGAAGAAGGCGCAGGGCGCGCTCGCGCAGGCGGGCGGCGACAAGGTGCTGATCCACATGGACGCGATGATCGGCTCGATGACCGTGAAGGAGCGCTCCAAGCCCGAGCTGATCAATGCCAAGCGCAAGATCCGCATTGCCAAGGGATCGGGCACGACGGTGCAGGAGGTGAACAAGCTCCTGAAGATGCACCAGGAAATGTCCACCGCCATGAAGAAGATCAAGAAGATGGGCGGGCTGAAGGGCATGATGGCCATGCTCGGCAAGGGCGGCATGGGCGGCCTCGGCAACGCGCTCGGCGGCGCCGGCCTCGGCGAGATGATGGACAAGGCGGGCGGCGGCCTCCCCAAGGGCCTGCCCGGCCTCGGTGGCGGTCAGGACGGCATGCCCAAGCTGCCCCCCGGCTTCGAGAACCTTCTCAAGAAGAAATAACAGAACACTGTAACTGCATTAAAACGAAGGACTAACTACCATGGCACTCAGCATTCGTCTGTCGCGCGGCGGCTCCAAGAAGCGCCCGTATTACCGCATCGTCGTCGCCGATGCCCGTTCGCCCCGCGACGGCAAGTTCATCGAGAAGATCGGCAACTACAACCCGCTGCTCGCCAAGGACGCCGAGAACCGCATCGTGCTCGATGCCGAGCGCGCCAAGTACTGGCTGTCGAACGGCGCGCAGCCGACCGACCGCGTCGCGCGCTTCCTCGATCAGGCCGGCGTGCGTGAGCGCGCGGCGCGCAACAACCCGAACAAGGGCAAGCCGGGCGAAAAGGCCACCGAGCGCGCCGAAGAGCGTGCCGAGAAGCTGAAGGCGCAGGAAGAAGCGGCCGCCGCCGCTGCCGCCGCCCCGGCGGAAGAGGCTCCCGCCGAAGAGACCACCGAGGCGTAAGCTTCGAGGCCGACCCTCCGATGCGCAGGCATCGAAGGTGAAACTGGTGCGTTGAGCCGTCCTTACCCGAGGAGGTTCACGCACCATGGCCATCGATCCCGATCCCCGCACCGCGCCCGATGAGACGTTCGAGGACGCTGCGGTGAACGCGCCCAACGAGGGCGTTTCCGCTACCGATCCCGCAGAAGGGGATGACGATGCCCCAGCAGGCACCGACGGATCACCCGACCAAGGCTGACGCGCCCGTCGTTCTCGCGGTCGTCATCGGCGCGCATGGCGTCAACGGCCAGGTGCGGCTCAAGGTCTTCGCCGAGGATTTCGGCACCTATAAGAGCTTCAACGGCGGCGCGCTGACGCTGAAGTCGACGCAATCGGGCAACAACGGCCTGATCGCCCGCTTCGCCGAAGTCGCCGATCGCAACGCAGCCGAGGCATTGCGCGGCACCGAACTCATCGTCCCCCGCTCGGCGCTGCCGCCGCTGGGGGAGGGCGAATATTATCACGCCGATCTCATCGGCCTGCCCGCCGTGTCGACCACGGGCGAAGACCTGGGCCGCGTCGTGCTCGTCGAAAATTTCGGTGCCGGCGACGTGCTCGAAATCGAACGCGCCAACGGCAAGCGCTTCATGATCCCCATGAACGCCGACGCCGTGCCGGAGTGGAGCGCAAACGCGCTGACGGTAAACGCCGACTTCGTGGAGTAACGCTTCCCCAAACCCCCCGTCACCCCGGACTCGTTCCGGGGGCCACTGGGCCACGGGGGGTCGTTAAAGCCTCTAGCCGTCCCCCTCGCCGCGGAGTGGACCCCGGACCAAGTCCGGGGTGACGGGGGGTAAACCGCCCCATCACCTCACCGCCAAAGCCGCCCACGCTCCGCCAGCAAATTCCGGATCGTCGTCGCGGCAACGCCCGCTTCGCCCATCGCATGGCTGATCTGGTCCAGCCCCTTCACCACGTCACCCGCCGCGAACAGCCCGGCCACGCTGGTGCGCTGATGGTCGTCCACCTCCAGGCATCCTTCGTCGCTCGCCCGCGCGCCCGCCGCGATCGCCAGGTGCGACCGAATCCGCGACCCCAGCGCCGGATAGACGCTGTCGAACGCCATCCGCCCGCCCGCGGTATCCAGCGCGATCCGGTCGCCCTCGATCGCCCAGCCGCCACACGGGCCGTCGACGCGCACGATCCCCGCCTCGTCCAGCGTCGCCGCGCAGGCTGCATCCAGCGCGTGTTCCGCCTCCGGTGCGATCAGCGTCACGTCGCGCGTGTAGCCGCGCAGGAACAGCGCCTCGCGCATCCCATGGTCGCCGGTGCCGATCACGCCGACGCGCTTGTCGGTCACCTCATAGCCGTCGCAGATCGGGCAATAGCGCATCAGCCCGCGCTCCAGCGCCGGGTCGTGCACCTCGGGCAGGATATTGGGTCGGTGGTTCACCACGCCCGTCGCCAGCAACACGGTGCGCGCGCGAAAGTCGCCATCATCGGTGACGATACGGAAATCGTCGCCCTCGGGCACAATCGCCGTGACCTTCTTGTCCTCGCGATACGCACCGTATTTTTCGGCCTGCTCGCGCATCAGCCGCAGCAGCTCCTTGCCCGCAATCCCCTCGGGATAGCCGGCATGGTTGCGCGTACAGGGGATCATCGCCGCGCGGCTCGACCCGCTGTCGAACAGCCGAATGGAAAGATGAAAGCGCGCCAGATAGATCGCCGCGGTCAGCCCGGCCGGCCCCGCGCCGATGATGATGCAATCGTCCACGCCGTCGTCCCCTGAACCGTCGCCTTGCCCCACGTCCGTCATGTATATACATCCTGTCTATACGGAGGCATGGCATGGGTAACGAATATCGCGCCAAGGTGTTCAAATCGGGCAATTCGGTCGCGCTGCGCCTGCCGAAGGCGCTCGGCCTGAAGGAAGGCGACGAGATGCTGCTGCGCGAGGAGCGGGGCAGTTTCATCGTCGAACCCGCGCCGGTCGTCCCGAAGAAGATCGACCTCACCGGCATCTACGGCTCGTGTCCGGGGATCAAGCCGGTCGAACGGCTCGACATGGCGCCGCGCGAGCTGGACTGGGACGGGAAGCTGCTTCGCCGATGACCGCACCGCGCTTTCTGCTCGATACCAATATCCTCGTCTATCTCATTGCCGGCGAACGCGATCTTCTCCGGGATCGCGTCCAGCAGCACGAGCCGGGCACGATCGTGACGTCGACATTGTGCGTCGCCGAAGCGCTGTACGGCATCACCGATTATGACCAGAAGGTCGCGCTCGATCGGCTGCTGACCGTGATCGAGCCGCTGCCCTTCGGAATGCCGGAAGCCCGGCGTTTCCCGGATGTGCCGTTCCGACGCGGCAAGCTCGATCGCTTCATCGCGGCCCATGCGTTGGCGACCGGCCTGACGATCGTCACCAACAACGAAGCCGACTTCGCCGACATTCCCGGCCTCCAAATCGAAAACTGGACCCAATGACCTTCGCCGCCACTGTCCTCACTTTGTACCCGGAGATGTTCCCCGGCCCGTTGGGCGTATCCCTCGCCGGTCGCGCCCTCAGGGAAGGGGGCTGGACCTGCGATCCCGTCCAGATCCGCGACTTCGCCACCGACAAGCATCGCTCCGTCGACGACACGCCCGCGGGCGGCGGCGCCGGCATGGTGCTGCGCGCCGACGTGCTGGCGGCGGCGGTGGACAGCGTCGCCGACGACCGCCCGATCCTCGCCATGACGCCGCGCGGCGCGCCGCTCACCCAGAGCCGCGTTCGCGCGCTCGCGAACGGCCCCGGCGTTATCATCCTGTGCGGCCGGTTCGAAGGCTTCGACGAACGCCTGTTCGAGGGCCGCGAGATCGAACAAGTCTCGATCGGCGACTACATATTGTCGGGCGGCGAGATGGGGGCGCTGGTGTTGCTCGACGCTTGCATTCGGCTGCGTCCCGGCGTAATGGGCGCGCCTTCCAGCGGGGATGACGAGAGCTTCGAAACGGGGCTGCTCGAATATCCGCAATATACCCGTCCCTATGAATGGGAAGGGCGCACGATCCCCGAAGTGCTGCGATCGGGGGATCATGCGAAGATCGCGGCCTGGCGGCAACACCAGGCAGAGGTCGATACACGGCTACGGAGGCCGGACCTTTGGGAGCGCCATGAGGGCGCTCGGGTCCAACCTCCCTCTGGCGCGCGGCGACGTAAGGACTGAAGTCATGAACCTCATTCAGCAGCTCGAAGCCGAGCAGATCGAAAAGCTGACCGCCAAGCGCGCGATCCCCGAATTCCGTCCCGGCGACACGCTGAAGGTCGGCGTGAAGGTCGTCGAAGGCGAGCGTACCCGCGTCCAGAACTACGAAGGCGTGTGCATCGCGCGGTCGAACAAGGGCATGGGCTCGTCGTTCACCGTCCGCAAGATCAGCTTCGGCGAGGGCGTCGAGCGCGTCTTCCCGCTCTATTCGCCGAACATCGATTCGATCGACGTCGTCCGCAAGGGCGCCGTGCGTCGTGCGAAGCTCTATTATCTGCGTGGCCGCACCGGCAAGTCGGCGCGTATCGCCGAACGTCGCGACACGCGCCCCGCGAAGGGCACCGCCGCCGCGGAGTAATCCGCAGCGTTGCGAGACATGGAAAGGGCGCGGGGGGCAACTCCCGCGCCCTTTTTCGTGCGCGGGCGACGCGGCTACCCGCGCTCCTCTGCCAGCGATTTGGTCAGCACGATGAAATGCAGGTCGGGGCGCTTGGGTCGGCCGAAGCGTTCGTCGGCATAGGGGAACGGTTCGGTGTCACCGGTCGGGCGATAGCCGCGCCGCGCATACCAGGCGATCAGCGTGTCTCGGACGTGGACGACGGTCATGCGGATGCGGGTGCCCCCGCGCGCCCGGGCCCATGCCTCCGCGGCCGCCAGCAGCCGCCGGCCCGCGCCGCCATTCTGAAGCCGCGGATCGACGGCCAGCGACCCAAGATACCAATCGCCATCGCCCTCAGGCTTCAGCCATACGCACCCCTGTATGGCCTCGCCGAACCGCCAGACGAGCAATGTGGCGTCGGGATAGTCCGACCGCTCCTGGTGCAGCAGCGCTACCGTGGTGCGGTCGCCATCGATCAGCGCGGCCTCGCTGTTCCAGCCGGCGCCGCTGTCCGCACCGCGATAGGCCCGGTTCAGCAGTGCGGCGATCGCGGGCAATGCGTCGTCGGTGGCCGGCTGCAAGTCCACCGCGATCCTGCTGGATGCTCGCTCGCTGATCGATCGGGCGTCCAGACGGCGCTCGATCTCGGCGATCTGCGCGATGAAACTGCCCGGCAGATCGTGCGTGACCTCCTGCACGGCGGCGTCCACCATCGGCCAGATCGATCTGCGCCCCACCGCCACCGCATGTATCCCCGTCTCGGTCAGCGTAACGATGGCCTGCCGCCGGTCCGCGGCCGGCCGAGACACCGCCACCAAGCCGGCATCGGCCAGCTTCGTCACGGCCTTGGTCATCGAAGGCTGGGTAACACCCAGCGCGCTGGCGAGCGCGCCGACGCTGAGCTCGGTCTGCGCATCCAGCGTCGCCAGCACCGAAAACAGCCCCGGCGGCACCGACAGGCCCGCCTGCCCGGTAAAGGCCGCCGCATCCGCCTGCATCCGGTCGCCCAGCCGCTTCAACCGGCTACCCAGAAACAGATGCGGATTGCCCTCCACCACGCCGTCCATAACACCTCCATTCTATAGCCGGCTATAGAATGCCTGGATCGAGGCAATTGGCAAGGGGAGGGGTGACCTGACACCAAGACCAGACGACCCGCCGTTTGCGTCAGGCGGGCACCGTGTCGTGCCTCATCCCCGCCACGAACGCCTGCCATGCCCCGCTGGGCGCCAGCCGCGCCCGCGCCGCGGCCGGCACGCGTACGCCCACCACCCGCGTCAGCTCGAACCCTGCCAGCGCGGGCATCGCCACACCCGGCGCGCGCAGGCTGTACGGCATCACCGTAATCCCCAGCCCCGCCGCCACATAGGCCGCAGCGCGATCGTCGCTCACCGTCCGGGCCGCCATGAACGGGCGGACGCCGCGCGCGGTGAAGAAGCGGCTGACCAGCGGCAACGCCTCGCACTGGCGCCGCACGATCATCGTCTCGCCGGCGATATCCTCCGCAGTCACACTGGCGCGGTGGGCGAGGGGGTGCGCCGTCGCCATCGCCACGCCATAGCCTTCTTCGAACAACCGCACGTCCTCCCCATCGCGCGCGACGCCGGGGCCGAGCAGCGCATCGATGCGACCATGGTCCAGCTTGCCCTGCAATTCGCTCGTCCGCCCTTCGACGATCTCGATCCGTTCGTCCGGCGCCGCGGCCCGCGCGGCCGCCAGCGCCGCGCCCAGCGCGATGGTGGAGACGGTCGGCGCGACGCCGATGCGGATCAGCCGATGCGGCGGCGTCGCCTGGACCGCGCGTTCGGCGGCGGCGAACTCCGCCTCGATCCGCCGGGCATGATCGACGAAGCGCGTCCCCGCCTCGGTCAGCCGCACCCGCCGCCCGCTGCGGTCGAACAATTGCTGGCCGAGCAGCGCCTCCAGCTTGGCGATCCCGGCCGACAGCGTCGGCTGCGTCACCCGCGCGCTGGCAGCGGCCGCAGAAAAGCTCCCCTGATCGACGACGCCAAGACAATAGCGGATCAGATAGCGGTCGATCATAGATGTCATCTATACGTCGCCGCGTCCGCTGTCGATTTTCCCTGCCGCCCGTGCCTGTGGTAGCAGGGGTGCAAAGATATAAGGAGCGGATGTGACACCCGATTTCGATTTCGCCCTCGGCGAGGCCGCGGACATGATCCGCGACTCGACGCAGCGCTTTGCCACCGACCGGATCGCGCCGCTCGCCGTCAAGATCGACGCCGACGACTGGTTTCCAAAGGCCGAGCTGTGGACCGCGATGGGCGAGCTCGGCCTGCACGGCATCACCGTCGAGGAAGCCGACGGCGGGCTCGGCCTCGGCTATCTCGAACATGTCGTCGCGGTGGAGGAAGTCAGCCGCGCCTCGGCCTCGATCGGCCTCAGCTATGGCGCGCATTCGAATCTCTGCATCAACCAGATCCGCCGCTGGGCGAACGCGGAGCAAAAGGCGAAATACCTGCCCAAGCTGATCAGCGGCGAACACGTCGGCAGCCTCGCCATGTCCGAAGCGGGCGCGGGCAGCGACGTCGTCTCGATGAAGCTGCGCGCCGAGGCGCGAGGAGACGGCTACGTCCTCAACGGCACCAAATTCTGGATCACCAACGCGGCGTACGCCGACACGCTGGTCGTCTATGCGAAGACGGGTGAGGGGTCGCGCGGCATCACCGCCTTCCTGATCGAAAAGGGGATGCCCGGCTTCAGCATCGGGCAAAAGATCGACAAGATGGGCATGCGCGGCTCGCCGACCGCGGAACTCGTGTTCGACGATTGCTACGTGTCCGCCGAACAGATCATGGGGCCGCTCAACGGCGGCGTCGGCGTGCTGATGAGCGGCCTCGATTACGAGCGCGCGGTGCTCGCCGGCATTCAGCTCGGCATCATGCAGGCGTGCCTCGACGTGGTCGTACCCTTCGTGCGCGATCGTAAACAGTTCGGCCAGCCGATCGGCCAATTCCAGCTGATGCAGGGCAAGATCGCCGACATGTATGTCGCGCTCAACTCGGCGCGCGCCTATGTCTATGCCGTCGCCAAGAGCTGCGACGCCGGCAAGACCACCCGCTTCGATGCCGCCGGCGCGATCCTGCTGGCGAGCGAAAATGCGGTCAAGGTCGCGCTGGAGGCGATCCAGGCCCTGGGCGGTGCCGGCTACACCAAGGACTGGCCGGTCGAGCGCTTCATGCGCGACGCCAAGCTGCTCGACATCGGCGCCGGCACCAACGAAATCCGCCGCATGCTGATCGGCCGCGAACTCATCGGCGCCGCGCCGAAGGTGGCGCAGTGATCGGGGTCATGCACTCCTCCCCCGCAAGGGGGAGGGGGACCGTTCGGCGCAAGCCGAATGGTGGAGGGGGAGGGCGGCGACGTCCTCTCCAACGCGGCGAGACCCTGTCCTCCCCCTCCGTCACCGCTTCGCGGCGCCACCTCCCCCTGGCGGGGGAGGATCGTCAAATCCGCCGCGCCCCTTCCGCCGGAGCCCCCGCATGACCGGCCCCACGCTCCCCACCACCGTCGCTCGCGACGGCGAGGCCTTCGCCCGTAACGCCGCGCACAACCGCGCGCTCGCCGACCGCCTGCGCGCCGACGTCGCGACGGCGGGCCTCGGCGGCAACGCCAAATCCCGCGAGCGCCACACCGCCCGCGGCAAGCTGCTTCCCCGCAATCGCGTCGAACGCCTGCTCGATCCCGGCAGCGCCTTCCTCGAAATCGGCCAGCTCGCCGCCCACGGCCTCTACGACGATGACGTCCCCGGCGCGGGCATGATCGCCGGCATCGGCCGCGTCTCGGGCCGCCAGGTCATGATCGTCTGCAACGACGCGACGGTGAAGGGCGGCACCTACTTCCCGCTGACCGTGAAGAAGCACCTGCGCGCCCAGGAAATCGCGCAGGAAAACCGCCTGCCGTGCATCTACCTCGTCGACAGCGGCGGCGCCAACCTGCCGCATCAGGCGGAAGTCTTCCCCGACCGCGATCACTTCGGCCGCATCTTCTTCAACCAGGCGAACATGTCGGCGCTCGGCATCCCGCAGATCGCCTGCGTCATGGGCAGCTGCACCGCGGGCGGCGCCTATGTCCCCGCCATGTCCGATGAGACGATCATCGTCCGCGGGCAGGGGACGATCTTCCTCGCCGGCCCGCCGCTGGTGAAGGCCGCGACCGGAGAGGTCATCAGCGCCGAAGACTTAGGGGGCGCCGACACGCACGGCCGCCGTTCGGGCGTGGTCGACCATGTTGCCGAAAACGACGACCACGCGCTGTCGATCGTCCGCGACATCGTCGCGACGCTGCCCGAACAGACCGGCCCGCAAATCGCCCCGGCGCGCTCCCCGCTCTACCCGGCGGACGACCTCTACGGCCTGATCCCCGACGACGTCCGTGCGCCGTACGACGTCCACGAGGTGATCGCGCGCCTGGTCGACGGCTCCGAATTCCACGAATTCAAGGCGCTGTACGGCACGTCGCTGGTCTGCGGCTTCGCCACCATCCACGGCCTGCCCGTCGCCATCCTCGCCAACAATGGCGTGCTGTTCAGTGAAAGCGCGCAAAAGGGCGCGCATTTCATCGAACTTGCCTGCCAGCGCAAAATCCCGCTGCTGTTCCTCCAGAACATTTCGGGCTTCATGGTGGGTGGGAAGTATGAGGCGGAAGGCATTGCGAAGCATGGCGCCAAGCTCGTCACCGCCGTCGCCACGGCGAGCGTGCCGAAGATCACCATCCTGATCGGCGGCAGCTTCGGCGCGGGCAATTACGGCATGTGCGGCCGCGCCTATTCGCCCCGCTTCCTGTTCACCTGGCCCAACAGCCGGATCAGCGTGATGGGCGGCGAACAGGCGGCCAGCGTCCTCGCCACCGTCCACCGGGACGCGGACAGCTGGACCCCCGAACAGGCCGAAGCCTTCAAGGCCCCCGTCCGCGCCAAATACGAAGACGAGGGCAACCCCTGGTACGCCACCGCGCGCCTGTGGGACGACGGCATCATCGATCCCGCGCAGACCCGCGACGTCCTCGGCCTCAGTCTCGCCGCCTGCCTCAACGCCCCCATCTCGGAGCGGCCCAGCTTCGGCGTGTTCCGGATGTGATCGCCGGGACCCGCCTATTCCTCCCCAAGCGCCGCTTGGGGAGGGGGACCGCCGGCCGCAGGCCGGTGGTGGAGGGGCATGCGCACCTGTGCGGCCGCCACCACCAGCCGGACGACGGCCTCCAGATCGCGCAGCACCTCGCGTGCAGACACCCGCAACGTCTCGATCCCATGGACCGCCAGAATCGCATCCCGCCGCTCGTCACGCTCCGGCCGATCGCCGCGATCATGCGCCTCGCCATCGACCTCGACCGCCAGCCGCGCCGCCGCGCAGTAGAAATCCAGGACGAACGGCCCCGCCGGATGTTGTCGCCTGAACTTCAAACTCGAAGGCCGCGCACGCAAGACCGACCACAACGCGACCTCGGGCACCGTCATCGCGCGGCGCAACTGGCGCGCGTGGCGCACTGTCCGTCCCGGTTTGTCGAGCATCGGGCAGGCCCCTCCACCATGCTTCGCATGGTCCCCCTCCCCGAGACAAGCTCGGGGAGGATAGGGGGAGGCCGGATGACGCTGTCCTACACGCTCCCGCCTGTGGTATGGCGATAGCGCATGGCCGCGCTCCTCGCCCCTGCCTCGCACACCCCGGTACGTTTCTCGCCCCCGCAGCCCCCGGTGTCCGGGACACGACGTACCCTCCACTTCGTCCACTTCCAGCAACATTTCCCCCGGAGCGCCCCGTGATCGAATCGCTGCTCATCGCCAACCGCGGCGAGATCGCCTGCCGCATCATCCGCACCGCGCGCGGCCTCGGCATCCGCACGATCGCGGTCCATTCCGACGCCGACGCGACCGCGCTGCACGTCCGCGAGGCCGACGAAGCCGTCGCGATCGGCGGCCCGCGCCCGGCGGAAAGCTATCTGATCGGCGAGCGCATCATCGCCGCCGCGCAAGCCACCGGCGCACAGGCGATCCACCCCGGCTACGGTTTCCTCAGCGAAAACGCCGACTTCGCGCAGGCGGTGCAGGACGCGGGCCTGATCTGGGTGGGCCCCAATCCCGACAGCATCCGCGCGATGGGGCTGAAAGACGCCGCCAAGGCGCGGATGATCGCCGCCGGCGTACCCGTCACCCCCGGCTATCTCGGCGAAGACCAGTCGCCCGATCGCCTCCGGTCCGAGGCCGATGCGATCGGCTATCCCGTCCTCATCAAGGCGGTGGCGGGCGGCGGCGGCAAGGGCATGCGCCGTGTCGATGATGCCGCCGATTTCGCCGAAGCGCTCGCTAGCTGCCAGCGCGAGGCGGCGGCCTCGTTCGGCGACGACCGCGTCTTGCTCGAAAAATACGTGCTGAGCCCTCGCCATATCGAGGTGCAGGTGTTCGGCGACAGCCACGGCAACGTCGTCCATCTGTTCGAACGCGACTGCTCGCTCCAGCGCCGCCACCAGAAGGTGATCGAGGAAGCCCCCGCGCCCGGCATGGACTCCGCGACCCGCGAGGCGGTCTGCGCCGCCGCCGTCCGCGCCGCGCAGGCGGTCGACTATGTCGGCGCCGGCACGATCGAATTCATCGCCGACGCCAGCGAAGGCCTGAACGCCGACCGCATCTGGTTCATGGAGATGAACACCCGGCTCCAGGTCGAGCATCCCGTGACAGAGATGATCACCGGCCAGGACCTCGTCGAATGGCAGTTGCGGGTCGCGAGCGGCGAACCGCTGCCCTGCCGTCAGGATCAATTGGCGATCCACGGCCACGCGATGGAAGCGCGCCTGTATGCCGAAGACCCGGCCAAGGGCTTCCTCCCCAGCATCGGCCGCCTCGACGCCTTCGATCTCGGCGACACCGTGCGCGTCGATACCGGGGTGGAACAGGGCGCGACGATCACCCCCTATTACGATCCGATGATCGCCAAGGTGATCGCCCATGGCGACACCCGCGAAGAGGCGCGCGAAACGCTCGCCGACGCGCTCGACGCCGCGATCGTCTGGCCGCTGCGCAGCAATGCGGGCTTCCTCGTCGAGGCGCTCGACCACCCCGCCTTCGTCGCCGCGACCCTCGACACCGGCCTCATCGCCCGCGAAGGCGATGCGCTGATGCCGCCCGCGCTGCCCAGCGAAGAGGTGCTGGTCGAAGCCGCCCAGGCGCTCGCCGGCCCGCAACCGCTGCCGGGCTTCCGCCTCAACGCCGCGCCGCGCCAGGTGGCGATGCTGTCGGTGGCGGGGGAGCCGGTGGAGGTCGATTTTAGCCACCCCGCCTCACCCCCGTTCGCCCGGCACCCCAAACTCCCGTTCGCCCTGAGCCTGTCGAAGGGCGGCTCCCCCCAAGCGACCGGTTCGCGTTTGGGAACCAGCCCTTCGACAGGCTCAGGGCGAACGGATGTGGTGGCCCCCGACCGCCTCCTCGTCACCGAAGGCGGCCAGACGTGGGAAATCACCCCCTATCGTGCCGCCGCCGCCGCGGCCGGCGGGGCAGGGGATGGCGCGATCCTGTCGCCGATGCCCGGCCGCATCATCGCGGTCGATGTCACCGCCGGCCAATCCGTCACCAAGGGCCAGCGCCTCGTCACTTTGGAGGCGATGAAGATGGAACACAGCCTCACCGCCCCCTTCGACGGCGTGGTCGCAGACCTCACCGCCACGCCCGAGGCGCAGGTGCCCGAAGGCACGCTTCTCGTCCGCATCGAACCGCAGGGAGAGCAATAATGGCCGGTCGCTTCTACGACGAATGGCAGGTCGGCGACCGCCTGACGCACGACATCCGGCGCACCGTGACCGAGACGGACAACCTCCTGTTCTCGACCATGACGCACAACCCGCAGCCGCTCCACCTCGACGCCGAAGCGGCGAAGGCAAGCGAGTTCGGCCAGATCCTCGTCAACGGCACCTTCACCTTCGCATTGATGGTCGGCCTGTCGGTCGGCGACACGACGCTCGGTACTTTGGTCGCGAACCTTGGCTACGACAAATTGGTGATGCCCAAGCCGGTCTTCATCGGCGACACGCTCCGCGCCGAAACCGAAGTCGTGGAACTGCGCGACAGCAAGTCCCGCCCCGACGCCGGCCTCGTCACCTTCCGCCACATCCTCCTCAACCAGCGCGACGAACCGGTGTGCCAGTGCCTGCGGACGGCGTTGTTGAAGCGAAAGGGGGCGTAACGCCCGCCCCAACCACCCGTCACCCCGGACTAGTTCCGGGGTCCACTCTGCGGCGAGGGGGATGGCCGGAGCCTCTTGCCGTCCCCTCGCGGCCCGGTGGACCCCGGAACAAGTCCGGGGTGACGTAGAAAGAGCAGAACCCCCTATCGCACCGCAGCAAAGTTTTTCTTGCGGTTCATCCACCGGATCGATGGGCTATCCCGCCCCATCCGCTACCCAGCGCAACGATTCCAAAAGGGGCTGAACCGTGACCATCATCAGCGAACTCCTCGCCGCCGCCAGCGCCGCAGCGCTTGCCCAGGCAGCGCCGCAAGCCGCACCGCAGACTGAAGCCGCCCAATCGGCCCCCGTCGCCGACGCCGCCTCGACCGCTGATGCCAATAATCCAGATGGGGGCCAGGACATCATCGTCACCGGCACCCGCGCCGCCGGCCGCAGCCGCCTCGACAGCGTCGCCCCCGTCGACGTTCTAAGCGGCGCCAGCCTGCAACGGCAGGGCACCACCGAACTTGCGACGGCGCTCGCCACCGTCGCCCCCTCGATCAACTTCCCGCGGCCTTCCGCTAACGACGCGACCGATGCGATCCGCCCGGCGACGCTGCGCGGCCTGTCGCCCGACCAGACGCTGGTGCTCATCAACGGTATCCGCGGCCACACCTCCGCCAACCTCAACACCAACGGCACCGTGGGCCGCGGTTCGGCGGCGGTCGACCTCAACACCATCCCGACGGTGGCGCTCGACCGGATCGAGGTGCTGCGCGACGGCGCCTCGGCGCAGTACGGCTCGGACGCGATTGCCGGCGTCGTCAACCTCCGCCTTCGCGAAGCCCGCTCGGGCGGCGGCGCGCAGGTCAATTACGGCTTCTACGACACGCAGGTCGATACGGCACGCGGCAGCCGCCACGTCACCGGCGAACACACCGTCACTGCCTCGGCCTGGCAGGGCATCGGCTTCGGCAGCGATGGCTTCGTCACCGTCTCGGGCGAGTACCTCAAGCGCCAGCCGACCAACCGCGCCGACTTCGATCCGCGCGTGACGCCGACCCGCGTCACCGGCCGCTATGGCGACCCGGAGGTCGAACAGTTCACCGGCTTCGTCAACGCCGGCACCTCGCTGACTGACAATCTGAAGCTGTACGCCTTCGGCGGCTATCAGGACCGCGACACCCGCGGCGCCGCCTTCCCGCGCATCCGCGCCGACAATGCCAGCGCCGCGACGATCACCCAGCTGACGCTTGCCGGCTATCCCAACGGCTTCCTGCCGATCATCAATACCAAGTCGAAGGATATCAATTCGGCGATCGGCCTGCGGGGCACCGTGTCGGACTTCGACGTCGATCTGTCGCTGAGCTATGGCCGCAACACCGTCGACTTCCGCACGCTGAATTCGGCGAACTACGCCTATGGGTCGAGCACCCCGCGCAACTTCTACGACGGCGCGGTCGCCTACGACCAGTACGTCGCCGGCCTCGACGTCACCCGCAAGTTCGACGTCTTCCAGTCGCTGAACGTCGCCTTCGGCATCGAGGGGCGCCGCGAAGGTTATAAGATCACGCCGGGCGAGCGCGCCTCCTACGATTACCCGGCCGGTGCGACCGATGCGGTCGCCGGGTCGGCACCGGGCGCGCAGGGCTTCGGCGGCTTCGCCCCCCGCAACGCCACCAAGCGCAACCGCCGCAGCGGCAGCGTCTACCTCGACCTCGAAGCGCAGCTCACCGATGCGCTGCTGATCGGTCTCGCCGGCCGGGCCGAGGATTATTCGGACTTCGGCAGCACCGCCAACGGCAAATTCTCGGCGCGCTACGACGTCGCGCCCTGGTTCGCGCTGCGCGGCACCATTTCGACCGGCTTCCGCGCCCCGTCGCTGCAACAGCAATATTTCACCCAGGTCGCCTCGGTCGTCACCAACGGCGTGCCGATCCTGACCGGCACCGTGCCGTCGACCGATCCGGTCGGCGTCGCGCTCGGCGGGCGGCCGTTGCAGGCGGAAAAGTCGACCAACATCTCGCTCGGTACGGTGATCCGCGCTGGCGGCTTTGACCTGACGGTCGACGCCTATTCGATCCGCATCCGCAACCAGATCGGCCTGTCGGAGAATATTCCTGGCACGTTTAGCACGCAGGTTGCAGATCTGCTTAACAGTACAGACCAGCGATTTTCGGCGGCACGCTTCTTCATCAACGGCCTCGCCTCGACGACGAAGGGCATCGACGCCGTCGCCCACTATCGCTGGCGCACGGAAAGCGCCGGCGCGTTCGACTTCACGCTGGCGGGCAACATCAACAAGATCGACGTGACCCGCGTCCCCACCTCGACCGCGACGCTCAACCCCGCACCCACGCTGTTCGCGCGCAGCCGTATCCTGACGCTGGAACAGGGCACGCCGGGCGAGAAGATCACCGGCACGATCGACTGGTCGCTCGACAAGCTCGGCGCGCTCGCCCGCGTGACCTATTATGGCGACGTCAACCAGCCGGGTACGCTGGCGAGCGGCACTGCCGACGTCCACACCGGCCAGCATGCGATCACCGATTTCGAGCTGCGCTATTCGGCCCCCAAGGGCGCGCAGATCGGCCTCGGCGTCAGCAATCTGTTCGACGTCTACCCGGATCGCCAGATCGCCGCGAACAACTCCACCGGCGTGCTGGGTTTCCCCTATTACTCGCCGTTCGGGTTCAACGGCCGCTACCTGTACGCCCGCGTCGGCATCAACTGGTAAGCAGGGAGAGGCGGGGGACGTTACAGTCCCTCGCCCCCCACCCATTGCGCATGCGCGAACCGCCGCGCCAGCGTCCAGTTCTGCTGGCGGATATCGGGCACCGCGACCACCTCCCACAGGTCGCCGCGGGTCATCGGCCCGATGCAGAACAGCCGGTCATCGACCGTCCCGTCGGCATGGATCACCTGCGACTGGTGGTCGACGTCCAGCCCGATGCGCAAACTGTCGGGACGTGCCAGCCCCGCAGCGATCAGCTGCCGCAGCAGCGGCTCCTCGGATCGCAGCAGATCCCCCTGCGGCCCGGTGCAATTGACGATCCGCCGCGCTGACGTGGTTTCGGTTCCCGCGCTGCCCCGCGGTCGCCAGGTCAGCAAGGCGCCACCGCCCTCCGCCTCGGCCCCGACGATCCGCCCCGCGACGAAGCGCAACCGCCCCTCCGCGACCAGCGCATCGATCTTCGCCGCGATCGAGGGCGCCAGCCGATGCCGATGCACGTCCCAATACGGCCGCACATGCCGCAGGAACCGCGCCCGCGTCACCGCATCCGCCGCGCCCCACATCAGCTGCGTGACCGGGCGCAGCTCGTCCACCGCGGCGCGCCAGCCGATCGCTGCGGCGCGGGTCCGCACATGGCGGACGAGCGCCGACAGCGTCCCCGCCGGCTTCTCGCGCAACCCCGGCTGCCCCGGCAGGTCGGCATGCGCCCGCGGCGACAGCCCGCGCCGCGACAGCGCGAGGATCTCGCCGCGGAACCCCGCCGCCTCCAGCGTCAGCGCCGCATCGATCGCGGTCAGCCCACTGCCGATCAACACCACGCGATCGGCGTCGGTCAGCTCCGCCGCAATGTCGCCCGCCCAGGGATCGGACAGATAGCAGCCCGCCGGGAGCGCCGACGGATCGAGCCCGCCCGGCGTGTGCGGCGGCAGGTTGCCCAGCGCCAGCACCGCCGCATCCGCTGCAATCGCCTCGCCGCTCTGCAGCGACAGCGTCACGCCCCCGCCGCTGCGATCGATCGCGCACACCTCGCCCTCGACCAGCGCGATCCGCCCCGGATGCGCCGCCATCGCCGCGTCGAGCAACCCGCGCAGATAGCGCCCATAGATGCGCCGCGAGACGAAGGTCTTGGCATCGCCCAGTCCCTCCGCCTCCAACCAGCGCACGAAATGGCCGGGGTCGTCGGGCAGCGCGCTCATGTTGCCGGCACGCACGTTCAGCAGATGCTCGGCATGTGCCGCGCTATAGGCGACGCCGCGCGCCATCTGATGGGGGCGCCGCTCGATCAGCGTCGCGCGTGGCCCTTCGTGGCGCAGCAGGTTGATCGCGAACAGCGTCCCCGAAAAGCCGCCGCCGACGATGACGACGTGCTCGTGGCTCGACGGCGGGGCGGGCGGGCAGTCCGGCAGGCTGGTCATGGGGCGGAGCGCTATCCCCTTCGCCAGTGCCGGGCAAGCCGGTCAGGGCGCGCTGGGCTCGGCCGCGGCCGGTTCGGGGGCGGGGAGTGCGGACACCAGTTCCAGTTTCTGCGGCACCGTGCCAAGCTCGATCCCCGCCTCGCGCATCCGCCGCAGCAGGACGATCAGCACGTTGCTGCGGGCGCTATATGCCGCGCGCGGGCTTTCGACATGCGCGAAGCAGTTGAAGCGCACGCGCCCGTCGGCGATCCCGTCGATGAACGCCTTGGCCTCGGGCGTATCCAGGATCGCCGGTTCCGCCGCGAACGTTTCCAGTACCAGTTCGCGCACGCGATCGGCATCCGCCTCGATCGGCACGGTGAATTGCACCTGGATCCGCCCCAGCGGCGCGCTCAGCGTCTTGTTGAGCACCGATTTCGTG
This sequence comes from Sphingomonas melonis DAPP-PG 224, assembly GCF_000379045.1. Lineage (NCBI taxonomy): Bacteria > Pseudomonadati > Pseudomonadota > Alphaproteobacteria > Sphingomonadales > Sphingomonadaceae > Sphingomonas > Sphingomonas melonis. The sequence continues at coordinate 3,384,846 of NZ_KB900605.1, read as the reverse complement.
ATCAGCTCCGAATTGGGGACGATCAGCGTCGAATGATCGGCGAGCTCGATCTCGGTCGAACGGACGTTGATCCGCTTCACGTCGCCCTCGTCGGTGCCGACGCGGATCAGGTCGCCGATCTTGATCGGCCGCTCGGCGAGCAGGATCAGGCCGGACACGAAGTTGGACGTGATCGCCTGCAAGCCGAAACCGATGCCGACCGACAGCGCCGACAACAGCAGCGCGATCCGCTCCATGCCGATGCCGAGCGAGGCGAGCGACCAGATCACCGCCAGCGCGATGCCCACGTAGCGCGCGACCAGCCGGATCGAATTGCGCACGCTGCCGTCGAGGTCGGTGGTCGGCAGGTAGCGCTGGTCGAGCCAGCCCATGAACTGCCGCACCAGGAACAGGCCGATCGCCAGCACGGCGATGAAGCGCAGGATGCTGCCCGGCGAAATCGCGATGCCGCCGATCTGCACGCCGCGCGCCAGCCCGCTCAGCCGGTCGAGGACCGATCCGAAGCCCGCTCCGAACGGATACAGCAAGAGCCCCAACGCGATGGCGAGGATCGCCAGCCGCAGCGCGGCGGACAGCAGCACGCCGAACTGGTCCACCGCGCTGCCGCCCACGCCAACGCCGTGGCGCAATGTCGTGCCGACGCGACTGTCCCGCTGAAACAGGCTGGTCGCGACATCGTCGATGACGATCATCAGCAGATAGGTGCAGATGCCGAGCAGCGTCGCCCACAGCACGAACTGCAACACCGTCGCCGCCAGCCCGATATAGCCCGCCAGCAGCGCCAGCCCCGCGCCCGTGACGACCAGCCACAGCGCCACCGTCGCCGCGCCGACGCCGACGCTGGTCGCCGCCTCCTGCGCATCCGCCCCATTCGCCGCAGCGCGCGCACGCAGCCGCCCGATCACCAGCAGCGTGCCGCCGATCAGCAGCAGATTGGCGATCGCCTCCGCCACCTGCGACGCCAGCAATACGGGCGGGCTGGCGCCGATCGCCGTATTGAACGCATCCAGCAGGATGACGACGAAGGTCAGCGTGGCGAACACCCAGACCGTCGGACGCAGCGCGGTCGCGACCGCATCGGTCAGAGGCACCACCCGCCACGATGGCTGACGCGCCATCAGGAAGGCAGCGCCCGCCGCGGCGGTGAAGCCCGAAAAGCCCGCAGCGCCGATCAGCGCGTCGGCCAGCTGGCTCCAGGCGGGGGCGATCAGCGCCGCCCAGCGCAACCCCTGTACCAGCACGAACGCGGCGGCGGTGGGCATCGCGGTGCCGATCAGCACCCGCCACATCGCATTGGCCGATCGTCGCACGCGGTGGCCCGGCGCGTCGCTGACCAGATAGCGCTGGCCGATCCCGCGCAGCCGCTGCCGCACGGGGAACAGCAGCAGCAGCGCCAGCATCGCGCCGAGCAAAGCGGTCCACGGCTTGCCCGCGCGCAGCGCGACATCGCCCTGCGACCATTCGCGCCGCATCAGCGTCGCGACCCGGCGTGCATCGCGCGGCATTGCGGAGAGCAGTTCCTCCCAGAACGCGGGCGAGACGGGGGAGGGCGAGCGGACCGAAATGCGCTGGCCGATTTCCGCCGCCTGCGCCTCGTCAATCTCGGCGACCAGCTGCCCGGCCTCCACCGCGATCAGCTGCCCGCGCTTCACTTTCGAATCGAGCGCATCGCGCGCCTGCGCCAGCGCCTTGCGTTCGGCGCGAATGTCGGGCGCCTCGGTGACGCCAGCGGCGGGCGGCCCCAGCCCGGCGATCCGGGCATCGACCAGCGCCAGCTGCCCGCGCAGCTGATCCGCCGCATCGCGCGCGTCACTTTGTGCAGCGAGCGCCCGCGTGCGCAGATCGGCCCGGCCGGCCCGATCGACCTTGCCATCGAGTGCCGAATCGACCGCGGCAAGATCCGTCTCCGCCCCGGCAAGTTCGCGGCTCGCGGTGTCGACGGGGGAGGGTTGCGCCAGCGCCGGCATCGCCAGGGCAAGCAGCAGCATCGCCCAAACCTGCGCCACCGCCCTCATCACCCTGCCCAAGCCGCCAGCTCCCACGCGTTGCGAAGCCCGCTGCCTAGTCGAAGAGGGGACGGAAAGTCACGCGGGGAGGGGCAATGGTAGCTCCGCCGACACCGTCACCCCACCCCGTACCGTCATTCCCGCGAAGGCGGGAATCCAGACTGGCTGACCTGTCGGCCCTGTCGCAGCCGTCAGAGAATATGGATCCCCGCCTGCGAGGGGATGACGGCGTGGGGCGAGGCAGGCCATCACCCCAAACCCCTCACCGCCAGCCGGCATCCACCCAATAATTATGCCCCGTACACATCTTCGCATCATCCGACGCCAGGAACAGCACCAGCGCCGCGACGTCCTCGGGCAGAATGCGCCCGTGCAGGCACCGGCCCGCACCGATCGGGGTAAGAGGACGGCCACGCCACCCACACCGTCACCCCGGACTTGTTCCGGGGTCCACCGGGCAGCAGGGGGCCGGCTGGCCTCTTGCCGTCCCCCTGGCCGCGGAGTGGACCCCGGACCAAGTCCGGGGTGACGAACAGAAACGAACAGGCTTCCCCCAACCCCCTCACCGCCAGCCGGCATCCACCCAGTAATTATGCCCCGTACACATCCTCGCATCATCCCGACGCCAGGAACAGCACCAGCGCCGCGACGTCCTCGGGCAGGATGCGCCCGTTAAGGCACTGGCCCGCGACGATCTGGGTAAGAGGACGGCCACGCCACCCACACCGTCACCCCGGACTTGTTCCGGGGTCTACCGGGCCGCAGGGGGTCGGCTGGCCTCTTGCCTTGCCCCTAGCCGCGGAGAGGACCCCGGACCAAGTCCGGGTGACGAACGGAACCGAACAGGCCTTCACCGCCAGCCGGCATCCACCCAGTAATTATGCCCCGTACACATCTTCGCATCATCCGATGCCAGGAACAGCACCAGCGCCGCCACGTCCTCGGGCAGGATGCGCCCGTCCAGGCACTGGCCCGCGACGATCTCCGCCTCGCCCTCCGGCGTGTACCATTTCTCCTGCCGCGGCGTCTTCACATTGCCCGGCACCACCGCATTCACGCGGATGTTGCTGCGGCCCAGATCGCGCGCCAGGCTGCGCGTCAGACCCTCGATCGCGGCCTTGGCGGTCTGGTAGACGATCAGGTCTTCGAGGCCCAAATGCCAGCTGATCGACCCGAAGTTGACGATCACCCCGCCGCCCGCCGCCTGCATCGCCGGCACCACCGCCTTGGCGGCGAAGAACTGGTGGCGCAGATTGACGTTCATCCGCTCGTCCCAATAGGCGGGCGTAACGTCGGCGACCGTGTGGCGATCGTCGTTGCCGGCATTGTTGACCAGCACGTCGACGCCGCCCAGCGCCTCCTGCATGTCGGCGAACACGCGGGCGACCGCGTCGAGGTCGGTCAGGTCCAGCCGGCGGAACAGCGGCACATGCGCCGCGCCTTCGCTCAACCGCTCGACCAGCGCCTGCGATTCGGCCTCGGCAACATCGACGAAGGCGACCTTCGCACCCTGCCGCACGAACGCCTCGACCAGTCCCGCGCCGATCCCCGATCCACCGCCGGTCACGATCACGCGCCGATCGCGCAGCGAGGGGTAGATGGCCCGAGTGTCGGTCATCGTCGTGTCGGTCATTGCAACAGCCCCCGTGCCGCCAGATTGCGGATCAGTGCACCGATCCCGAACTCCCAGGCCGGCGCATCCTTCGAATGGACCACCCGGTTGACCAGCCGCCCCAGCCGCGGCGTCGCGATCGCCACCGTATCGCCGACCTTGTGGGTGAAGCCCTGACCGGCGACGTCGCGATCCTGCGTCGGCGCGAACAGCGTGCCTAGGAACAGCACGAAACCATCGGGGTAGTGATGCTCGCTCAGCGCCTGTCGCTTCAGGTCTTCGGGATCGCGGCTGATCTGGCTCATCGCGCTGCTGCCATCCAGCGTATAGCCGTCGGTGCCTTCGATCCGCAGCGTGATCTCGGCGTTGCGGACGTCGTCCATCGTGAACTGGTCGTCGAACAGGCGCACGAACGCGCCGAGCGAGCAGGACGCGTTATTGTCCTTCGCCTTGCCCAGCAGCAGCGCCGATCGCCCTTCGAAATCGCGCAGGTTGACGTCGTTGCCCAATGTCGCGCCCACCGCCTTGCCCTGGGCATCGACCAGCAGCACGACTTCGGGCTCCGGGTTGTTCCACGTCGAATCGGACCGCACGCCGACGTCCGCGCCCCAGCCGACCGTCGACAGCACGGGCGATTTGGTGAAGATTTCCGCATCCGGGCCGATCGCGACCTCCAGATATTGCGACCACAGGCCCTCGTCTATCAGCGCCTGCTTCAGTGCCGCGGCTTCGGGCGATCCCGGCACCACCGCGCGCATGCTGCCGCCGATCCGCCCCTCGAGTCGGCCGCGCACCTCGGCCGCCGCGCTCGAATCGCCACGGGCGCGCTCTTCGATCACGCGCTCCATCGCCGATACCGCAAAGGTCACGCCCGCCGCCTTCACGCATTGCAGGTCGATGGGGGAGAGCAGGCGGACCGGGCCGTCGACCGACAGGCCGATAGCATCGAGCGCACCGATCGCCTCGCCCGCCGCGGGATCGAAGGCGGCGGCGGCGACTAAAGCGGCGACCGTCGGCGCGACGCGGCTCATGTCATGGGCGATGCCGTCCACCACCAGTACGGGGCAGGGGCCTTCGCCACGGTCGATGCGGCCGATCCAGCGGCCTTCGCGCCATTCCGCGCCCAGCGCGTCGGCAGGGTCGAACACACAGGCAGTCATGGACCGGCACTCTCCTGTTATTTGTCTGTCAATTTAGCGGTTAGCGTTACCACTCGTTGTTCTCGGCCAACCTGTCAACGCTTGCCGCCACGCCGGCTGCGCAGGATCGGGCATCGCGTGCCGTCACGGGTTGCCAATGGGGCAGGTCGCTGCTAGGGGCACCGTTCGCACGGCGCGGACCTCTTGTCTGCGGCCGCATTAGCTATTGACCGGAGTGATTGGGTTTTATGCAGATCGTCGTCCGCGACAACAATGTCGACCAGGCTCTTCGCGCGCTCAAGAAGAAGCTGCAGCGTGAGGGTGTGTATCGCGAGATGAAGCTGCGCCGTCACTACGAGAAGCCGTCGGAAAAGCGCGCGCGCGAGCGTGCCGCTGCGGTCCGTCGCGCCCGCAAGCTCGAGCGTAAGCGCGCTGAGCGCGACGGCGCACGGTAAGTCATTGTAAAAACACTGGCGTGCGTGTGCAGAACACGCGCGTCGGCGTGACTTTTGCGACTTTTGAACCGGTGACGGCCGGCCCGGCACCACAGCTCCAGGTGCTCTGATGTCCACCGTCACCGCCGTTCCGCTGCAGCCCGTCAAGCGCAGCTACCTCGTCTACCTCTGGGTCGGCATCGCGCTCGCCTGCATCGCGGCGTTCGCGCTCGCGCGCCAGGGCGACGACTTCCTGACTCGCAACGCCCGCGCCCGCGGTGTCGTCACCACCCCGTCCGGCCTTCAGTACAAGGTTCTGCAGCCCGGCGCACCGGGTGCGCCCAAGCCGACCGACGCGGACGTCGCGCTGATCAACTATGAAGGCAAGCTGCTGAACGGCACGGTCTTCGACAAGTCGCAGCAGCCGACCCCCATGCCCGTCGCCGGCGTCGTCCCGGGCTTCTCCGAAGCGCTGAAGCTGATGCCCAAGGGCTCGAAGTACCGCGTTTGGATCAAGCCGTCGCTTGGCTATGGCGCCGAGACCAAGGGCCCGATCCCCGGCAATTCGACGCTCGTCTTCGACATCGACCTGATCGACTTCCTGCCGGAAGCGGTGGTCCGCCAGATGCAGATGCAGGCCCAGCAGGGCGGCATGCCCGGTATGCCCGGCGCGATGCCCCCGGGTGCGGTTCCCCCGGGCGCGCAGCCCCGCCGCTGATCCGGGCTTTCGCCACATGAAAAGGCCGGCGCTGGTATCCCCAGCGCCGGCCTTTTTCGTTGGCTTCGATACCGCTCGACGGATCCCTGATCGTCATTGCGAGCGTAGCGACGCAATCCAGAGCGTCCTGATGCGACGCTCCCGCTCGCGGTGACCGATCACCGGCTGGCGACAGGCCCGCCGCTCGCCAGGAACAGCGCCACCGTGTCGCTCAGCCGCGCACCCTTCGCCTGCACCAGCTGCGCCCGCGCTTGCGCATCGGCGGCGGTTGCGTTGAGCAGCACCAGCGAATCGACTCCGCCCAGCGCCAGCTGCCGGCGGGCGAAGGTGAGGGCGCGGTTCGACGCATCGCTCGCCCGCGTCGCGGCATCCAGCGCCACACCATCGGTCGCCAGGCCGGTCAGCGCATCGGACACGTCGCCGAACGCGGTCAGCACCGCGGTGCGGTACTGCGCCTTGGCGCCATCCAGTGCCGCCTCGGCCGCGCGCTGCTGATGGCGGAGCGCGCCGGCGTGGAAGATCGGCTGGGTCAGGCCGCCGATCAGCGTCCAGAACGGATTGCCGTCCTTGAACATGTCACCGAAGCGTTGCGCCGATCCGCCCGCGGTGCCGCTGAGCGTGATCGATGGCAGCCGAGCCGCAATCGCGGTGCGCACGTCGGCGCCTGCGCCCTCCAGCTGCGCCGCCGCGGCGCGCACGTCCGGGCGCCGCGCGACGAGGTCGGAGGGGAGGACGGCGGGCAGGCTGGTCGGCAATTGCAGCGACGCCAGCGTCGGCAGCGCGGGCAGGGGATCACCCGCCGGCCGGCCGAGCAGTGCCGCGATGACGACGCGCTGGTGTGCCTCCTGCCGGACGAGCGGCGGTAACGCACCCTCCGCGGTCGCGAGCGCGGTCTGCTGCGTCGCCACGTCGGCGGCGCCGATCGCGCCCAGGCGCTGGCGCTGCACCTGGCTCTTCAGGATGTCGCGATTGACCGCAATCGCGATCTGCGCCGCCTCGACCTGATCGGCGAGCACGGCGCGCTGGACGATCGCCTGCACCAGATTGGCGACGACGCTGGCACGCGCCGCGTCGAGCCGGTGGCGCTGCACCTCCGCCTGCGCCCGCGCCGAACGGATCTTGGATCGCACCCCGCCGAACAGGTCGACCGGATAGCTGACTGCGACCTGCGCGGTGTGCAGTGTGTACAACTGCTGGTTCTGGTCGGCGACCGCGGGCGACAGGGCATTGGAGACGCGCGTGCGCTCCGCCTGATAGCTGCCGTCGATCTGCGGCAGGGCCTGTCCTCCCGCCGCGCCCGCCAGCTCGCGCGCCTGCCGCAGCGAAGCTTCGGCGACGGCAATGTCATTGTTGCGCGCCAGCGCCTCGGCCACCAGCGCGTTGAGCTGCGGGCTGCCGAACGCCGTCCACCAGTCGGCGGCAACCGGCGCGGTGGTGAAGCCCTGCGCCGGCCCGGTCGCGGGGGCGATCGTGGCGGGCGTCGCGGCGGCGGGCAGCGGCGCATGCGCGTCGAGGTCGTGGACGGTGCTCGCGCACGCCGCGGTCGAGCAGGCGAGCAGGATGACAAGGGAACGGGTCATGCGAGGGCCTCCTCACCGGGGGCATCGGGATTGGGCGCATCGGGGTCGGGGTGCGGATGGTGGCCGACGTCACGCCCATGCGCGCCGCGATCCTCGGGCGGCACGCGCTTCGAGAAGCGGTCGATCAGCACCGGCAGGATCAGCAGGATCAGCACCGGCGCCAGCGTCATGCCACCCACGACGACGAGCGCCAGCGGCTTTTGCACCTGGCTGCCGATGCCGTGCGACAGCGCCGCGGGCAGCAGGCCGATCGCCGCGACCAGACAGGTCATCACGACCGGGCGCAGGCTGTGGCGCACGGTGGTGGCGAGCGCCGTCTTGCGGTCATGCCCTTCGTCGACGGCATTGTTGTACGTCGTCACGACGAGGATGCCGTCCATCACCGCGATGCCGAACAGCGCAACGAAGCCGATTGCGGACGAGATGCTGAACGCCGTGCCGGTCAGCGCCAGCGCCAGCACGCCCCCGACGACGGCGAGCGGGATCGCCGCAAAGGCGAGCAGGCTGTCGCGGATCGACCCGAAATTGGCGTAGAGCAACAGCAGCATCAGCAGCAGGCTGATCGGCACGACGATCTCCAACCGCGCGATGGCGTTGTTGAGGTTGTCCAGCTCGCCCGCCCATTCCAGATGATAGCCCGACGGCAGATGCACGGTCCGCTGGATGCGTGCGCGCGCTTCGTCCACTGCGCCGCCCAGGTCGCGGCCGCGCACCGAGAATTTGATCGGGATGTAGCGTTCCTGATGCTCGCGATAGATGAACGACGCGCCGCTGGTCAGATGGACGTTGGCGACTTCGGACAGCGGAACCTGGATCGTGGTGTTGCTGCCGTCGGTCGCGGGCGCGCCGATCGTGATGCGGCGGATCGCCTCGATCGAATCGCGTTGTTCCGATTTCAGCCGGACGATGATCGGGAAGTGGCGGTCGGTGCCGGCCTCGTACAGGTCGGCGGTCGAGCTGCCGCCGATCGCCGCGGCGACCGTCTGGTTTACGTCGTCGGGCGTCAGGCCATAGCGCGCGGCCTTGGCGCGATCGACGTCGACGCGCACGGTGGGCTGGCCCAGCGACTGGAATACGCCCAGATCCTCGATGCCGCGGACCTTGCTCATCTGGTCCTTGATCTGGTCGGCGTACTTTTCCAGCGTCGGCAGGTCGGGGCCGAACAGCTTGATCGAATTGGCGCCCTTCACGCCCGATGCCGCTTCTTCGACGTTATCCTCGATATATTGCGAGAAGGAGAAGTCGACGCCGGGGAAGCGCTGTTGCAGCTTCTTCGACAATTCCTCGGTCAGCGTTTCCTTGGTCACCCCGCTGGGCCAGCTGTCGAAGGGCTTCAACGGCACGAAGAATTCGGCGTTGAAGAACCCGGTCGAATCGGTGCCGTCGTCGGGACGGCCTTGTGCCGACAGGACCGACTGGACCTCCGGATATTTCATGATGATCCGCCGCACCTCGTTGACGACCGGCTGGCCGCCTTCAAGGCTGATCGACGCAGGGAGCGTCGCGCGGATGTACATATTGCCCTCTTCGAGGTGCGGCAGGAACTCGATGCCGAGCGAGCGCACACCGACGACGGCGACCAGCAGCATCAGCACCGCACCGCCCAGCGCGATCACCCGGTTGCCCAGCGCGAAGGCGGCGGCAGGTTCGTAGACGCGGCGCAGGCGGCCGACGATCCACGTCTCTACCTCTGACAATTTGTCCGGCAGCAGCAGCGTCGCCAGCACCGGCGCGACGGTGAAGGTCGCGATCAGGCCGCCGGTGATGGCATAGGCATAGGTCTTGGCCATCGGGCCGAAGATATGGCCCTCGACGCCGGTCAGCGTGAACAGCGGCAGGAAGCTCGCGATGATGATCGCGGCGGCGAAGAAGATGCCGCGGCTGACCTCGCTCGACGCACCCAGCACCGCCGAGAAGCGGTTGGCGAGCGTGAAATGCCCCTTGCCGCTTTCCACATGCGCCGATCGCTCCACCATGTGGCGGAAGATGTTCTCGACCATGATGACGCTGGCATCGACCACCAGGCCGAAGTCGAGCGCACCGACCGACAACAGGTTGGCGCTCTCGCCCTGCAATACCAGGATCAGGATCGCGAAGGCGAGCGCGAAGGGGATGGTAGCGGCGACGATGATGGCGCTGCGCAGATTGCCCAGGAACAGCCATTGCAGCGCGAAGATCAGCAGGATGCCGACCACCATGTTTTCGAGCACGGTGTGGATGGTCAGGTTGATCAGGTCCGACCGGTCGTAGATGCGCTGCAACTGCACGCCCGGCGGCAGGATGCCGGAGGCGTTGATATCCGCGACCTCCTTCTGCACCGCCTTGATCGTCGGCATCGATTGGGCGCCGCGCTGCATCAGCACGATGCCCTGCACGATATCGTCCTGGTCGTTGTAGCCGGCGATGCCCAGCCGCGGGCTGTTGCCGATCGTGACATGCGCCACGTCCTTCAGCAGGATCGGCTGGCCGTTGGCGCTGCCGACCAGCACGTTCTCGATGCCGCTGACCGACTGAATCAGGCCGACGCCGCGGACGATCGCGGCCTGGCTGCCGAAGTTGATCGTCTGGCCGCCGACGTTGCCGTCGCTCTTCGCGATCGCCTGCAAGACCTGGCTGACGGTGACGTTGTGTGCAGCGAGCCGGTCGTTGTCGATCACCACGTCATAGGCGCGCAGCTTGCCGCCCCAGCCGGTGACGTCGATCACGCCCGGAATGCGCTTGAAGCGGCGTTGCAACACCCAGTCCTGCAACGTCTTCAGGTCCATCACCGAATAGCCCTTGGGCGCGGTGAGCTTGTAGCGGAAGATCTCGCCCACGGGACTCGTCGGCGACAGCGTCGGCTGCGCCCCGCCGGTCAGCGGCGGCAGCTGCGACAGGCGGTTGATGACCTGCTGCTTGGCCTGTTCGTTGGTGTAATCGTAGCTGAACTGGATCTTGATGTCGGACAGGCCAAACAGGCTGATCGCGCGGATCGCGGTCAGGTGCGGGATGCCCGCCATCTGCACTTCGATCGGGATGGTGACGTTGCGCTCCATCTCCTCCGCGGACAGGCCTTGCGTCTGCGTGATGACCTCGACCATTGGCGGGACGGGGTCCGGATAGGCCTCGATATTCAGGTTGATGAAGCCGATGACGCCGGCGAGCAGCATCGTGACGAAGACGCCGACGATGAGCAGCCGCTGGCGCAGCGCGAAGGCGACGATCCGGTTCATTCGCCCAGGCCCGCTTCGTTGACGAACAGCGCGCCCGCCGTGACGATGCGCTCGCCCGGTTGCAGGCCGGACGTGATGGTGACCTTGCCGTCCTGCGCATCGCCGGTGGTGACATTGCGCGAGACAAGCAGGCCGTCGGGCCGCACGACCCAGACGCGGGCATTGTCGCCTTCGTGGATCACCGCGACCGCGGGCACGACGATGGCCTTGGTCGAGATGGCGCGGTGGATCGCGAAGCTCGCGAACATCTGCGGCTTCAGCGCGCCGTCGGGATTGGCGATCGCGGCGCGCACCGGCAGGCGGTGCGTCACGGGATCGAGCGCGGCGCCGACCAGATCGATGCGCGCGGTGAACTGGCGGCCGGGCAGGGCGGGGGTGGTGACGGTCGCGGCATCGCCGACATGGATCGACGCGGCCTGCGTTTCGGGCACCTGCGCGACCAGCCAGACGCGCGAGGGGTCGGTGATCGTCATCACCGGCTTGTCGCCGCCCTGCGTGACATATTGACCGGGCGCTACGTCGCGCGAGGCGACGAGGCCGCTGATCGGCGCGTGCAGCGTGGTGACGTCATGGATGCCGGTGACCTCGCCGACGCCCTCCAGCCGATTGATCTCGCCCGGCGATTTGCCCAGCACCGCGAGCTTGTCGCGCGCCGCGCCCAAGGCTGCGGCAGTGGTGCGCGCAGTCGCCTGTGCGGCGGCGAGGTCGGCCTGCGCCTGCTGGTAATCCTTCAGCGCGCCGCCAGCGGTCTCGTAGATCTGCTTTTGCCGTTCCGCGGTCCGCTGCGCCGTCGCGAGCTGCGCCTGGGCATTCTGATACGCCGCCCGTGCCGCGAACAGGCCGCTGCGCGCGTCGACGAAGTCCGTGGTCCGCACCAGCATCAGCGCCTGGCCCCGGCTGACGCGCTGGCCCGCATCGACCAGCACACGCACGACCTGGCCCGAATAGGGCATGACGACCGGCGTGCTGCGATCGCCGTCCACGGTGATCGCACCGCTCGCCAGCGTCGCCGCGTCCGACAGCGAATCGCCGACGCGCATCGTCGTCAGCGCGGCCATCTGTTCGGCGCTGGGGCGGAAGGTGCCCGGCGGCGACGCTGGCGGCGGCGCCTCCTCATGGTGCGTCAATTTGCCGATCAGCGAGACGAGCAGGCCGATGCCGATCAGCACCGCCGCGGCGATCCCCAGCCACCGCCATTGTGCCGACCGACCCAAGGTCGTGGCGGGGGGTAGCGTCTCCGGGGTGTCGGTGGCGTGCATGATGCGTCTCGCAGGCAATGAGGGTGGAGCCGGTAGGCCGGCTCGCTTACAGAATGCTGACAAATGCTGCGGCGCGAAAGGGTCCGATGCGGATTTTGTTGGTAGAGGACGATCGCGGGCTGGCCGACGCCCTGACGGCGGCGATGGTGCAGCGCGGGCTGACGGTCGATCTCGCCACCGATGCCGAGGAGGCGGAGGCCTATCTGGCGACCGCCGGCCATGCCGCGGTGCTGCTCGATCTTGGCCTGCCCGACGATGACGGCCTCGCGGTGCTGCGCCGCATGCGCGCGCGCGGCAACACCTGTCCCGTGCTGGTGCTCACCGCGCGCGGCGGCGTCGACGTACGCATCCGCGGCCTCAACGACGGCGCCGACGATATCCTGGTCAAGCCGTTCGACCCGGATGAGCTGCACGCGCGCATCCTCGCGGTGTTGCGCCGGCAGGGCGGCTATCTCGGCAATGCGCTGGCGTGCGGGGCGTTGCGCTTCGACGTCGACACGCGCGTCGCCTGGGTGGGAGAGCAGCGGTTGACGCTGTCGGCGCGCGAGACCGAATTGCTCGACCTGCTGCTGCGCCGCCTCGGCAAGGTGGTGCCCAAGCGGCTGGTCGAGGACCATCTGTTCGGCGTCGGCGGCGATCTCGGCTCGAACGCGGTCGAGGTCTATGTTCACCGCCTGCGCAAGCGACTGGACGATGCGGGCAGCGGCGTGCGGATCGAGACGGTGCGCGGCGTCGGCTACCTGCTCCGCCCGGCGACATGAGCGAGGGCTGGCGCCTGCGCCTGCCGCGCTCGCTGTTCGGGCAGGTGGCGCTGCTCTACGGCGCGACGGCGCTCGCCGCGGCGATCCTGCTGCCCTTCGGCACGGCGATGCTGCTCCATCAGATCGCGGGCCAATATCAGCGGGTGATGCTGGAACGGCAGGCGGATGCGGTGGCGATGCTGCTGCCCGGCGACCGGCCGCATCGCGCCGTGCGCGCGGTAGACCTGCTGGCGGGCGGATTGACGCTCGCGGTCGTCGATCGCTCGCGCCACGTGCTCGCCGAACGCGGGCCCGCGCGGCCCGAACTGGTGACGGGAATCGCGCTCGATTCGCGCACCCGGCATGTCCGCCGTGGCGCGCTCGCTGCGGTCAGCCGGCCGGTTGGGGGTCGCTGGGTCGTGGTGTCGCAGGATGCCGCCGCGCCGGAGGTGGTGACCGACGATATCGTCCGCACCTTCCTGTCGCGCTTTGTCTGGCTGTTGCTGCCGGTGACGCTCATCGTGCCGCTGGTCGGCGCGTGGATGGCCCGGCGGCTGACCCGGCGGATGAGCGCGGTCTCGACGATCGCCGCCGACATCGGCCCGCGTACGCTCGATCGCCGCCTGCCGCAGGGCACGTTGCCCGCCGAGGTCGAGCCGCTGGCGATCGCCACCAACGCCGCGCTCGATCGCCTCGAACAGTCGTTCGTCACCCAGGCCGCCTTTGCCGCCGACGTCGCGCATGAACTGCGCACGCCGCTGTCGGTCATCCGCCTGCGCGCCGACGGCGTCACCGATCCCGCGGTGCGCACCGCGCTGCTCGCAGAAGTGGATCGCGCGGCGCACGTCATCGCCCAGTTGCTCGCGCTCGCCGACCTCGAACGTCCGCCGGAGGACGCTGGCACGCCGGTCGATCTGCTCGCCCTCGCCGAACAGGTCGTCGCCGACCGCGCACCGATCGTCATCGATGCGGGCTATCGTATCGCGTTGGAGGATCGCGGGCCGACGCCGGTCCGCGGCTACGCCCACGCCATTCAGCTTGCGGTCGAAAACCTTATCGAGAACGTCCTGCGCCACACCCCGCCGGGCACTGGCATCACCGTCGCGGTCGGGCCGGGCGCGCAGGTGCGCGTCACCGACGACGGACCGCCGATCGACCCCGCCACGCTGGCGCAGATGACGCGGCGCTTCTGGCGCGGCAGCGCGACGCGCAGCGGCGGCAGCGGCTTGGGCCTCTCGATCGTCGCGCGGGTCGCGGCGGCGCACGACGGCGCGCTCCATCTGTCGACCGGGACGAACGGCCATGGCCTATGCGCGACATTGACGCTGGAAAGGGCCGACATCGGCCGCGCCGGCGAACGGCCCCGCTGGCCGCATGACGGATAGCGCTTGCCCTTCAAGGCGTTAAAGCAGACCCTCAGAACTTCCGCGGCGCAACGGCGTTGTGCGTGCGGTTCGGAAGGCAGGCGCCTTCGAGGATTGAGGGTCGAGTGAGGCATTCGGGGTCTAAGGCGCATCCGGCCGAACAGCTTGCGGCGATGTATGCGGCATCGTCGGTCGGGCTCGCCATCCTCGATCCCGATCTGCGCTACGTCTGGGTGGACGATCGCTTCGCAAGGCTCAGCGGCGTGTCGGTCGCCGATCATATCGCGCGCACCGTGGGCGAGATCACGCCCGACCGCGCCGACTCTGCCATAGCGCTCGCCGCCCGGGTGCTGGCGGGCGAAACGGTCAAGGGGCTGGAGATGACCGGCCCCGACGGCACCAGTATGTGGCGGCAGAACTGGCTGCCGATCCGCGACGGCGCGGGCCAGCTCACCGGCATCGGCGTGTCGGTGCAGGACGTGACGGAGGAACGTCGCGCCGAACGCGCCATCGCCACCCTCAACCGTATCAACACCGCGCTCGCGGCCGAACACGATCTCGAACGGCTCGTACAGATGGTCACCGATGCCGGGGTCGAGCTGACCGGCGCGTCGGTCGGCGCGTTCTTCCATAACGTCATGGACGACAGCGGCGAACGGCTGCACCTGTTCACGCTGTCGGGCGGCGAACGCGGCGACTTCATCCGGCTGGGCCGCCCGCGTGGCACCAATGTGCTGGGCCCGATCTTCCGCAACGAGGTGATCCGGTCGGGCAACATTACCCGCGATCCCCGCTACGGCGCCAACGCACCCTTTGCCGGCATGCCGCCGGGCCATCCCGAGGTGACGAGCTACCTCGCCGTACCGGTGGTGTCGCGGCACGGGCAGGTCTTGGGCGGCCTGCTGTTCGGCCACCCCCATGCCGATCGCTTTTCGCAGCGTCACGAGGACCTGATCCTAGGCCTCGCCGCGCAGGCGGCGGTGGCGATCGAGAATGCGCGCCTGCTCGCCGCGGTCCAGTCCGCCAACGAACGGCTCGAACGGCGGGTCGAGGAACGCACCGCCGAGCGCGACCGCGTCTGGAACCTCTCGCGCGACCTTCTCGTCGTGGTCGAACCCGATGGCCGGTTCCGCTCGGTCAACCCCGCCTGGACCGCATTGTTCGGCCACTCGCAGCACGACGTCGCGGGGCGTCCCGTAACGGATTTCGTCCACCCCGACGATATCGCCATGACCCAGGCGGCCCTCGCGGCGGCGGCGTCCGGCGCGGACGTACCGGTCGTCGAAAACCGCTATCTCGCCCATGACGGATCGCTGCGCTGGATCTCCTGGCTGACCTCGACCGAGGGCGGCCTGATCTATGGTTCGGGCCGCGACGTGACCGAGGCGCGGCGGAAGGACGAGGCGCTGCAGCGCACCGAAGAGGCGCTGCGGCAGAGCCAGAAGATGGAGGCGATCGGCCAGCTGACCGGCGGCGTCGCGCACGATTTCAACAATCTGCTGACCCCGATCCTGGGCGGTCTCGATTTCCTGCGCCGCAAGCTCCCCGACGGCGACCGCAGCCTCCGCCTGCTGGACGGCGCGATCCAGTCTGCCGAGCGCGCCAGCACCCTGGTGCAGCGCCTGCTCGCCTTCGCGCGGCGCCAGCCGTTGCAGCCCGATGCGGTCGATCTGGTCGCCCTGACGCGCGACATGGCGGCGCTGCTCACGACGACGGTCGGCCCGCAGATCCAGCTGGTCATCGACGCGCCCGAACGGCTGCTGCCGGCGATCGCCGATCGCAACCAGATCGAAATGGCGCTCCTCAACCTCGCGGTGAATGC
This sequence comes from Sphingomonas melonis DAPP-PG 224, assembly GCF_000379045.1. Classification (NCBI taxonomy): domain Bacteria; kingdom Pseudomonadati; phylum Pseudomonadota; class Alphaproteobacteria; order Sphingomonadales; family Sphingomonadaceae; genus Sphingomonas; species Sphingomonas melonis. The sequence continues at coordinate 3,368,960 of NZ_KB900605.1, read as the reverse complement.
CCGCGACGCCATGCCCACCGGCGGCGTGATGCGTGTCGCTTTGGGTCACACGCACCTGACAGAGGCGGAAGACCCGCTCGCGCCCGGCGACTATGTCTGTCTCAGCGTCAGCGACACCGGCCACGGCATGGACGCCGCCACGCTCGCCCGCGCGATCGAGCCGTTCTTCTCCACCAAGGGCGTCGGCCGCGGCACCGGGCTGGGCCTGTCGATGGTCCATGGTCTCGCCAGCCAGCTCGGCGGCACGTTCCGGCTCGCCAGCACGCCGGGGGCGGGGACGGTCGCCGAATTGTGGCTTCCGGCCAGCCTCGTATCCGTCTCGCCCGTCCCCGACGCGGTTGGCGCGGCGCCGGTGCATGGCGCGGGCTGCGTCTTGCTGGTCGACGACGAGGGCGCGGTACGGGCCGCGGCGGCGCAGATGCTGCACGATATCGGCTATCGCGTGGTCGAGGCGGACAGCGCGGACGCGGCGCTGCGCCTGATGCGCGACGGCCTGTCGCCCGACCTGCTCGTGTCGGATCATCTGATGCCGGGTATGACCGGCACCGAACTGGCACGCCGCCTGCGCGCCGACCAGCCCGATCTGGGGGTGCTCATCGTCTCGGGCTATGCCGATGTCGAGACGCTCTCGCCCGATCTCGCCCACCTCCCCAAGCCGTTCCGCGAGGCCGATCTCGCCGCGGCACTGGCGGGCCCCAAGGTGTTCGCCGCCCCGATGCGCGAGCCCGAGCTTGGCGTCGAGGCCGCGTCGCCGCGTGTGTGACCTCGCCCGGCGATCGGCTACACCCGATCGCTAAACATTCTTCGCGCCTCAGGATTTCTCATGCCCGTCACCGATATCGCCACGCGCGTCTACAATCACGGCTGGCGGCTGGACCCGGTGGTGCGCAGCCTGCTCGACACCGATTTCTACAAATTGCTGATGTTGCAGCTCATCTGGCAGCGGCATGCCGACGTGCAGGCGACCTTCGCGCTGATCAACCGCACCACGTCGGTGCGCCTCGGCGCGGTGATCGACGAACGCGAACTGCGCGAACAGCTCGATCATGCCCGGTCGCTGCGCTTCTCGAAGCGTGAGCTGATCTGGCTCGCCGGCAACAGCTTCTACGGCAAGCAGCGCATGTTCGCGCCCGATTTCCTCGCCTGGCTCGCCGACTTCCGCCTGCCCGATTACGAGTTGCGCACTATCGACGGCCAGTTCGAACTCCATTTCGACGGGCCCTGGACGCACACGACGATGTGGGAAATCCCGGCGCTCGCCATCGTCAACGAACTGCGCTCGCGCGCCGCGCTGAAGGGCAGGGGGCGGTTCGAGCTCGACATCCTCTATGCCCGTGCCAAGGCGAAACTGTGGGACAAGGTGGAGCGGTTGCGCGCCATCCCCGATCTCGTCCTGTCGGACTTCGGGACGCGCCGGCGCCACGGCTTCCTGTGGCAGCGCTGGTGCGTCGAGGCGGTGAAGGAAGGGCTGGGCAGCCGCTTCATCGGCACCTCCAACGTCCTGCTCGCGATGGACAACGACCTGGAAGCGATCGGCACCAACGCGCACGAACTGCCGATGGTGCTGGCAGCGCTGGCGGGCGACGATGCCGGGGTCGCCGCCGCGCCCTATCGCGTGCTGGAGGAATGGCGTGCGCATTACGACGGCAATCTACTGATCGCGCTGCCCGACGCCTTCGGCACCGCGGCCTTCCTGCGGCACGCCCCCGACTGGCTGGCCGACTGGACCGGCTTCCGCCCCGATTCGATGCCGCCGATCGAGGGTGGCGAACAGATCATGGCCTGGTGGCAGGCGCATGGCGTCGACCCGCGCCAGCGGCTGCTGATCTTTTCGGACGGGATGGACGTCGACAGCATCGAGGCGACCGCGCGCCACTTTCGCGGCCGGGTGCGGACCAGCTTCGGTTGGGGTACGAACCTGACCAACGACTTCCGGGGCTGCGACCCTGAGGGCGGCCATGCGCTCGAACCCATTTCGCTGGTCGCGAAGGTCATCGCCGCCAACGGCCGTCCGGCGGTGAAACTCTCGGACAATCCCGCCAAGGCGACCGGCAATCCTGCTGAAATCGCCCGCTATCGCCGCATCTTCGGCGACGAGGGCCGGCCGGCGCGCAGCGTCACGGTGTGACGCCGCCGGTGCGTCGCCGCGATCGCGACCACGCGGGATTGGTCCGTTTTGCACAAAATGTTAAGACGCGCCGGGTATGAGTCTCGCCGGAACGGAGTTGGTTGTGTCGGTCATCGGGACATTCCTGCGCAGGGCGGAGCGGGCGTTCGATCGCGCGCTGGGTGTCCCACGTGATGATATAGCGTTGCGCGCCGATCTGATCGACACGATGATGCTGCGCCCCGTCGGCGTCTTGACCGCAAGCCTCGGCTTTCTGTTGATGAGCGCGTCGGCCTGCTGGTTCGCACGGACCGGCTGGGCCGTCGCCTGGCTCGTCACGGATCTTGTCCTGCTCGCGGCGCGCATCGTGCCGGCGTGGATCGCGTGGCGGACGAACAGCCGCGTGCCCTATCGCATCGCCCGCATCATCCTCCTGCTCGCCAGCCTGATGTTCGCGACCTTCGGCGTCGGCTGTGCGTTCAGCTTCGCGACCGGGATCCAGGAATTGCAGCTGGCCGCGACGATGGCGGTCATGGCGTTGTTCACCGGCCTCGCGATCCGCTGGGCGGCGCTGCCGCGGCTCAGCATCGCGATGCACGTGGTCGTGGGCGCGCCGATGGCCTGCGCACTCGCCGGGATCGGCGCGTTCGTGCTCCTGCTGTTCGCGGTGCTCGCGATCGGGTCGATCGTGCTGACCGTCCAGAACAATCGCACGCTGCTGGCGGTCCTCGCCGCCAAGCGCCAGGCGCAGCAGCTCGCGCGCACCGACGTGCTGACGCAGCTGGTCAACCGCGCCGGCCTCGATATCGAGCTCGAACGCCTGGCCGGCACCAGCACCCGATCGGTGTCGCTGCTGTTCCTCGACCTCGATGGGTTCAAGGGCATCAACGATCGCTACGGCCATGCCGCGGGCGATCGGCTGCTGGTGGAGATCGGCGCACGCCTGCGCGCGGTGGCCGGGGAACAGGTGGTGGCGCGGCTCGGCGGCGATGAGTTCGTGATCGTCCTGCCCGATGCCGGCGCCCAGATGGCGGAGGTCATGGCAGCCGCCGTACGCGAAGCCATCACCCGCCCGATCCATCTGCGCGAACACGGCGCCTTGGTCAGCGTCGGCGTCAGCCTCGGCTGCGCGAGCGGCTCGCTCGCGGTCGATGGCGCCGCGCGGCTGCTCGCCGATGCGGATGCCGCCCTCTATGCCGCCAAGCGCCGCCGCCACCGACAGGCCGCCCGTCAGGCCACGTCCCGCAACGCGGCCTGACGCTACCGCCTACAGCGTCTTTTCGTAGACGGTGTAGGTCTTGTTGACCCGGCTCTGGATCGTCTCGGCGATCGACCGCATCCCCTGATTGTCCTCCAGGATCCAGCCGATCTCGCCGCGGCTCGCGCCATAGCGTTCCACCGACGCGCGGCGGATATATTCGATCATCATGAAGGCGAGCTGGCTCGCCATCCGCGAGGATTGCAGCTCCTTCACCACGCCCATCAGCGGCACGCGCATCGTGCGCACCTTGGGATGGCGCAGCCACAGCAACAGCTTCGCCCAGCCGAACGGCAGCAGCGATCCGTTCAGCGGCTTGATCGCCTCGTTGAGGTCGGGAAGCGTGATCATGAACGCCACCGGCTTGCCATCCAGTTCGGCGATGCGGATCAGGTCGTTGAACACGATCGGCTTCAGCTTGACGCCGACGTCCTTGATTTCGGGCGGGGTGAGGGGGACGAACCCCCAATTGTCGCTCCACGCATCGTTCAGGATGGCGAGGATGATCGCCGCCTCTTCCTCGAACTTACGCTTGTCGACCTCGCGCACGACGATGCGCGGATTGTTCTCGCCCGACTTGATGATGCGTTTGACGATCGGCGGGAATTCCTGGGTGATATCCAGCTCATAGGTGAAGAGCTGCTTGGCCGCCGTATAGCCCGCACGCTCGATCCAACCCTGATACTCGGGCTTGGCATGGCCCATCATGATCGTCGGCGCATGGTCGAAACCCTGCACCAGCAGGCCCGGCTCTTCCCAGATCGACTGCGAGATCGGCCCCAGCGCGCGCGTGATGCCCTGCGCGCGCAGCCAGTCCTCGGCCTTGGCGAGCAGCGCGACGAAGATATCCTCGCGCTCGGCGTCCATGAGACCCCATTGGCCGACGCCGGGGCCGAAGCCCTGCACCGCCGGCATGGTCAGCGCCAGCGTATCGATATGCGCAGAGATGCGCCCGACCACGCGGCCGCCCTCGCGCGCCAGGAACAGCTGCGCCTTGGCGTGGCTGTACCAGCCGTTCTTTTCGGGCGTGATCAGACCCAGCGCCTCGCCCTTCAGCGGCGGCACCCAGTTGGGATCGTCCTTGTACAGCCGGAACGGCAGGTCGACGAACGCCTTGCGGTCGCTCTTGCTGGTGACGGGCGTAATCGTCAGGTCGCTCAACATATCCCTCCCATGTCGGACCATGCACTCCATTCAGTCCTCCCCCGCCAGGGGGAGGTGGCATGCCGTGAGGCATGACGGAGGGGGAGGTTAGGGAAGCGCCTCGTAACCGAGGATATTCCTGTCCGCCCCCTCCGTCACCGCCTTCGGCGCCACCTCCCCCTGGCGGGGGAGGACTAAGCTGCGGCGCCGAACATCGGTCAGCTCTAGCACGTCGGGCAACGGGGTCGAGTGACGATTCCGTCATCTGTGATCGAGAGGATGCACCGTCGCACGCCTGTAAATGCCACGCTGTCGCCACTATCTACGGGCAATGGACCACGCCATGGAAAGCTCGCTGACCCTCTCGCGCAGCCCCGCTCCGGCGGCAGCCGCCGCGCGGACCCCGCGCCCGCGGATCGCCGACGACAAGGCGATGCTGCGCGCCGCTGCCGAACTGACGCGTGACCTCATCGCGCCGCGCCCCGGCATCTACTGGGCCGATCTGATCGCCTCGGCGGTGATCGGCTATGGCGCGCTGGCGGTCGCGGTGACGGTGCAGGGCACCGGCTGGGTCGTGCTGGCGGCAGTGGTGTCGGCGCTGGCGCTGTACCGCGCGCTCAGCTTCATCCACGAAGTCAGCCACATGAAGCACAGCGCCTTGCCGCGCTTCCGTGGCGGCTGGAACGCGCTGGTCGGCGTGCCGATGCTCACCCCCAGCTTCATGTACGAAGGCGTGCATAACCTGCACCATGCCAAGACGCGCTACGGCACGTCGGAGGACCCCGAATATCTGCCGCTCGCGCTGATGAAGCCGTGGACGCTGCCCGCCTTCGTCGTCATCTCTGCGTTGGCGCCGATCGGTCTGCTGATCCGCTATGCGATCCTGTCGCCGATCTCGCTGCTGTCGCCCAAGCTGCGCACGACGATCGTCGAACGCTATTCGGCGCTGGCGATCAACCCGTCCTTCCGCCGCCGCGCGCCGGAGGGCGAGGCGAAGGTGCTGTGGAACCGCGTCGAAACCGCCGCCAGCCTTTGGGCGATCGCGATCGTCGTGCTGACCGCGACCGGCGTCTTCTCACTGCGTGGCGTGCTGATCGCGCTGGGAATCGGATCGGGCGTTGCGGTGGTCAATCAGGTGCGCACCCTCGTCGCGCATCTGTGGGAAAATGACGGCGAGCCGATGAGCGTCACCGCGCAATATCTCGACTCGGTCAACGTGCCCCCGCCTGCGCTGTTGCCGGCTTTGTGGGCGCCCGTAGGCCTGCGCTATCACGCGCTGCACCACCTGTTGCCCAGCCTGCCGTACCATTCGCTGGGCGAGGCGCACCGCCGCATCACCGCCGCGCTGGAGCAGGATTCGCCCTATCACAAGGCGAGCTATGCCGGCCTGCCGGGCCTGGTGAACAAGATCGTGCGGAGCACTTTCGTCGCCCGCTAAACCGGCGTAGGGTCGCCCGATTGGGGCATATCGAGGGGGAATGGCCGCATGAGCATCGTGTTGGCCATGGCCCTGCTCGCCGAGGCGGTCACCGCAACGCCGAATCCGCTGCCGAAAGGCACCGTCACGGTCGCGATACGCGCTGACGACGATCAGGCGGCGGCCTTTGCCGAAACGGTCGGATCGTCGCTCTCCGCCGCCGACTTCCTCGTCCGCCCCCCGGCCGGGCCGAGCCGCTATCAGGCCCGCGTCACGATCGATCGCGACGTCCGCGGCCTCGTCACGGCACCCGCGCCGGTGGCGGGCCCCGATGTCAGCGTCGGCAATTGGGGCAGGGGCGTCCGGATCAGCCTGCCGACCCGCAAGCAGGATTTGCGGCCCCTGGTCGTGACGCGCATGACGCTGACCCTCGTCGACGTGCGCAGCGATCGCACCCTATGGACCGGCACCGCGGTGACGACGCAGGTTGGTGGCACGCCTGCCGACGATCCGCACGTGCTCGGCACGAAGCTCGCCGATGCGCTGGTGATGCGCATGCCCGCCATTCTCGATGGTGCGCTGTCGATCCCCTGACCGGCGGATCACCCCATCTGATCGAACAGGCTGGGCATCGCTCCATTCGTCTGCGCGGCCAGCGTCGCGGCCGCATCGCGCGTGCGCTCGCTCCACCCCCGCGCCTGGCGTTCCTCGCTGCTCATCGCATCGTATTGCGTCACCAGCGTCTGGCTGTAGGCCGCAAAGCTGCCGCCCTTGATCGCGCCCGTCGCACTCTCCCGCTCGCGCGATTGCAGGGCTGCCTTGGCGGCGCTCACCTCGGTCCGCGAAAAGCCGCCGGTCTGGTTGAGCGCGATCGCCGCCAGCGCCCGGCCCGACAGCTCGTCCAGCTTGGGCGTCGCCGTCTTGCCCGCGCTTTTATACTGCGCGTCCAGCGTCGCGCGGACCTCCTTGGACAGCGCGGTGAAATCCTTCTTCGCGTCGGCGATCTGGGCGGACGCGCGCCTGGCAGCGGGGGAGATCGTCGCCACGTCCCCCTTGCTCGCGCTCGTCCCGGTCTTGGCCGGCTGCGCCGCCGGCGCGGTGCCGGTCGCGGTGACGGCAGTGGTCGACGTGCGGGCCGCCACGCCATAGCGTGATGCCAGTTGCGCCTGCATCAGTGCCGCAGCACCCGTTCCGGTCAGATTGGCCATCGCCCGACATCCCCTGCCGCCGTGCGACACAGCGCACGACGCCGGAGGAGGATAGGTCTCCATGGTTAACGAAGCGTCAGGACCGGGCGCTGTTGGACCGCGGGTCGCGAACAGACCCGAATATCATGCTCTAAGTCCTTGGGCCGCCAGCTCATCATAGGATCGGCGGATATGCCGCTGTCCTACACGCAACGGGATGTGCCACCCGTGTATCGGTCATGCGCCACCGCTCTTTCACTCCCCCACGCGGGATTCGAAAAACACCTGCGCGGGTGAGACTTTTGTGACTTTCCGCGTGCCCCTATTCCTCGGTGCGGATCAGCACCGCCTCGCCGATCAGCAGGAACAGCAGGAACGGCGCCCAGGCGGCGAGGAAGGGCGGGTAGGCGCCCAGATTGCCCATCGCCAGCGCGAAATTGTCCGCGACGAAATAGGCGAAGCCCAGCGCCATGCCGATCACCGCGCGCACGAACAGCTGACCCGATCGTGCGATACCGAACGCCGCCACCGCGCCCAGCAACGGCATCAGCACCGCCGACAGCGGCCCGGAGAATTTGTGCCACAGCGTACCCTCCAGCGACTTGGTCGGCCGCCCCGCATCGCGCAGGTCGCCGATCGCGGCATTGAGCTGCGTGAAGTCCAGCCCGTCGGGATTGACGTTGCCCAGCGTGAACTGGTCGGGGCGCACGTCGCCGGCGATCGTCACCCGGCCCAGCGACTGGAGCTTGCCGCTCGCCACGTCGAAGCGCGTCGCCGGCTCGATGTCCCAGCCGTTGGCCACCCGGTGGCCGTGCGGCGCGGTGATGATCGCCTCCAGCCGCCCGGCGGTCCGGTCGTAGACGGTGATGTTGCCCAGGCGCGTGGCATTGCCCCGCCCACGCACCTGTTGCACCGCGATCAGATCATCGCCATCGCGCACCCAGACGTTGGTGCGCTCACCCCGGTCGATCGGCAGCGCGCCGTAATCGACGTCCTTCCACTGGTCGAGCGTCGCGGTCGCGCGCGTCACGATCCGCTCGTTGAACACGAAGCTCACCGCCGCGACCCCCAGGCTCGCGACGAGCAGCGGCGCTAGCACCTGATGCGCCGACAGACCGGCGGCCTTCAGCGCGATGACCTCGCTGTTCTGGTTCATCGTGATCAGCGTCAGGATCGTACCGAGCAGGACGGAGAAGGGCAGCAGGAACGCGATGATCTGCGGCGCGCGCAGCGTCACATACGTCCACACCTGCGCCTGCGTGTTGCCCGGATGCGCCAGGATCGATCCCGATTCGCTCAGCAGATCGAGCGTCTGCAGGATCAGCAGCAGCGCGGCGAGCAACCCGAAGGTGCGCACCAGGAACATCCGTCCCATGTAGATGGCGACGGTGCGCGACGGGAAGAAGCTGCTCATGCCGCCACTCCCTTCTTGCGACCCCGGCCGGGCAGGTAACGGGTGATCGCCTTCCCGATCTTGCCGAAGGCGCGCTCGATCGCGCCGATCGGCTGGCCGCCGGGCACATAGGCGATCTGATAATACATCCAGATGATCAGGCCGGCGAAGATCACGAACGGCACCCAAAGCGCGATCAGCGGGTCGATCCGCCCCAGTTCGCCGATCGACGCGGCATATTCGTTCACCTTGTGGTAGGCGACGATCATCACGATCGCCAGGAACACGCCGACGCCCGAGCTCGATCGCTTCGGCGGCACGCCCAGCGCCACCGCGAGCAGCGGCAGCAGGAACATCGTCGCCACCTCGACCAAGCGGAAATGGAACTCCGACCGGCTGCTGTCGCGCTGCTGCTCGCTGGCCGAGGCATGGCCCAATTTGGCCAGTTCGGGCAGCGTGAACTCCAGGTTGCGGCCGCCGCGCTGCCGGAAATTCTCGTAGCGGGGCAGGGGGATGGGCAGGTCGTGGCTGGTGAAGGTCAGCACGCGCGGCACGGCGAAATTGGGCGCCTTGTGGACCAACGTGCCGTTGGTCAGGCGGAAGATGATCGTGTTGGGATCGTCGGTCGCCAGGAACTGGCCCGACTGCGCCGTCACCGAATAGGTCGTGCCCTTGTCGCTGTAGCGCACGAAGATGCCGTCCAGCTTGCGCCCGCTGTCATGGCTCTGCTCGATGCGCAGCGTCATGCGGTCGCCGAAATGGGTGAACTCGCCCACCTTGATCGACGCGCCCAGCGCGCCCGTGCGCAGCTCGAAGCGCAGCTGCTCGTAATAGTATCGCGCCTTGGGCTGGACGAAGCCGACGATCGCGATGTTGAGCGCCGCGAGGATCAGCGCATACATGAACGGCACGCGCAGCAGCCGCGAATAGCTGACGCCCACCGCACGCAGCACGTCCAGCTCCGAATTGGCGGCGAGCCGGCGGAAGGCGAGCAGGATGCCGAGCAACAGGCCGATCGGAATGCCCAGGCCCAGATATTCGGGCAGCAGGTTCGCGAGCATCCGCCACACGACGCTGATCGGTCCGCCCTCGGTTGCGACGAAGTCGAACAGCCGGCGGATGCGGTCAAGCACCAGCAGCATGGCGGCGATCGTCAGCGTCGAAAACAACGGCAACGCGATCAGCCGGGCCATGTAACGATCGAGGGAAGTCATGCTGAACGAAGGCTCGCGCCGGGGAAAGGAGCCAAGGCTATAAGCGGGATGGCGGGGCACGTCAGCCCCCGGCGACAGCCTGTGTCGCCGCCCGTCACTCCGCGGCGATCTGGTGCGGCGGGGCGGGGCGGTCGCCCTGCGCCATGGCGGTCGCGATCGCGCGCTCCAGACCGCCCAGCGTGAACGGCTTGCGCAGGACCTGATGGTGGCCGAACTCGCTCGCATTCGCCTCGCCGGCAAAGCCGGTGACGAACAGCACGGCGATATGCGGATAGGCAGGCCCGATCTCCGCGATCAGCTCGGGCCCCGTCTGCCCGGGCATCAGCACGTCGGAAATGATGAGGTCGATCCCCGCATGGCTCGCCAGCAGCCCTGCCGCCTTTGTCGGCGCGTCGCAGGCGATGGCATGGTGGCCCAGCTCGTCGAGCGCGCCCATCGTCGCCATCAGCACGCGCGGATCGTCCTCGACGACCAGCACGTGGAGGCCCTCCGGCGCGACGGCCGGTGCCGGCGGGGTCGCGGCCACGACGGACGTCTCGGCCTGCGGCTGCTGCCGGTCGCGCGGCAGGTACAGCGTCACGGTGGTGCCGTCGCCCGGAGCGGTGTCGATCGCGATCGCGCCGCCCAGCTGCTGCACCAGCGCGAAGATCTGGCTGAGGCCCAGCCCCGTGCCCTTGCCCGCGGCCTTGGTGGTGAAGAAGGGTTCGTAGACGCGCTCGACCACCTCGGGCGTCATGCCCTCACCGGTGTCGGCCACCGCGATCGTCACGTAATCGCCCGCCGCGCAATGATCGACCTGATGCTCGTCCAGCGTCACCGCGCCGGTCGCAATGGCCAGATCGCCCCGGCCGTGCATCGCATCGCGCGCATTGACCGCGAGGTTCAGGATCGCATTTTCCAGCTGCACGCGGTCGGCGCGCACCTGCCATCCCCCGGCGCTGTCGCGCGTCGTCACGGTGATGCCGTCGCCCAGCGTCCGGTCGATCAGCTCCGACATGCCCGACACCAATTGCGCCGCCGCGATGGGTTCGGGCTTCAGCGATTCCTCGCGGCTGAAGGCGAGCAGTCGCCGGGTCAGCGCCGCCGCACGGTTTGCGCCATCGGCCGCATTGTCCAGGTGTCGCGCCGCGGCGTCGGGATCCCCCACCAGCGACCGTCGCGCCAGCTCGAGTCCGCCCAGAACCACCGCGAGCATATTGTTGAAGTCATGCGCGATACCGCCGGTCAGCTGCCCGACCGCGTCCATCTTCTGCGCCTGCCGCAGCTTGGCCTCCTGCACGCGCAATTCGTCGGTCGCCTGTCGCACCGCATTCGCCAGCGCCTCGGCCCGCTCACGCGCCGCATCGGCGTCGGCCCGCGCCAGCGCCCGCTCGCCGATCGCCCGCACCGTCAGCCAGCCGAGCACGACCGCGCCGATCACGATCAGCCCGCCGAACACCGCCAGCACGCCCGCGATCCGGCTCGACCGGTCGACGGTGCGCATCGCATCGGCGGTGCGCGCGTCCAGCAGCGCGCGCTCGCCCTCGATGATCTCGTCCAGCGTCCGGTCGATCGCCGCCAGCGTCGGCGACTGGCGCGCCTTGTAGTAGCGGGCGAGCGCCTGGGCGTTCTTGCCATAGGTGGTGCTGAGCGCAGTCAGCGACAGCTCCTCGCCGCGCTGCTGGTACGCCTCGCGCAGCCGCGCCACGCGTGCGCTCTGCTCGCCGGTCTCGCGCGTCAGCCCTTCCAGCTTGTTGAGCTGCGTACCCGCCAGCCGCCACTGATCGTAATAGAGCTGGCCGAGCTCCTGCTCCGCCTTGCCGCTGATGACGTAGCGGCCCAGCGACGCCTCCGATCGGGCGATCGTGCCCGACAGGGTGCGGGCCAGGATCATCACGTCATAGCTGTGCGCCTGCGCCGCAAGCGCGCGGTCGCGCTGGCGGTTCGCCTCGCCCAGCGTCACGATCAGTGCGACGAGCACCGCTGCGCCGAGCAGACCCATCACGACTAGCGTGACGGTCCGCCACGCCGCATTGCGTTCGGAATCCCCCCCCGGGGCCATCTCGGCGCCGTCCCGCATCACGGCAGCGACGCTAACGCGTTTGTCCGGTCAAGGAAAGGTGAGGGCGACCGGCTTCAGCCGATCGCGCCCACGGCCTGCCCCGCCGCCCGGAACCGCTCGATCACCGTATCCAGCTGCGCCGCCGTATGCTCGGCGCAGAGCGAACAGCGTAGCAGGAACGTGCCGGCCGGCGTGGCGGGCGGGCGCGCCATGTTCACGTACACGCCCGCTTCCAGCAGCCCCTGCCACATCGCGACCGCCTGCGTCTGGTCGTCCAGGATCACCGCGACGATCGCGCTGTCCGGCTGTTCGGTGCCGAGGCGGAAGCCCAGCGCCTTCAGCCCGCCGTGCAACTGGCGCGCGTTCGACCACAATTGCTCGCGCTTGGCGGTCGCGGTCATCAGCTTGCGGATCGATGCGGTCGCGGTCGCGACGACGCTCGGCGGCAGGCTGGCGGTGAAGATGTACGCGCGGCAGGCGAGGCGGATCGCTTCGAACTTGGGATGGTTCGAAATGCAGAAGCCGCCGACCGTGCCGACCGATTTGGAGAAGGTGCCGACGACGAAGTCGACCTCGCCCTCCAGCCCCTGTGCCTCGTACACGCCGCGGCCGTTGGGGCCGTAGAAGCCCATCGAATGCGCCTCGTCGCTGAGCACCATCGCGCCATGCTTCTTGGCGACGGCGACCATTTCCTTCAGCGGCGCAACGTCGCCGAGCATCGAATAGACGCCCTCCAGCACGACCAGCTTGCCCGCGTCCTTGGGCAGGCGACCCAGCCGCTTGTCGAGATCCTCGACGCTGTTGTGGCGGAAGCGGACGATCTCGGCGACGCCCTGCTTGCAGCCGTCGTAGATCGAAGCGTGGCTGTCGGCGTCGAGGATGACATATTCACCCTTGCCGACCAGCGTCGAGATCATGCCCAGATTGGCCATATAGCCGGTCGAAAAGACGATCGCGCCGCTGACGCCGTAGAAGTCGCGCAGCGCCGCCTCGGCTTCCATATGGTCGCGGAAGGTGCCGTTGAGCATGCGGCTGCCGTTGGTGCCCGATCCGAACTGGTCGAGCGCGGCATGGCCTGCGGCGATGACGTCGGGGTCGAACGTCATGCCCATGTAATTGTACGTGCCGAGCAGGATCGTGTCGCGGCCGGCGATCACCGCCTCGGTCGGGCTCTTCACCTGCTCCATCACGATCGCGAACGGATCGGTGACGCCGGTATCGATCAGCGCCTGCCGCTCGGCGATCAGGCCGTCGAACTTCGACATCAGGTCGCGTTCCGGAGCGACCGGGGCGGGGTCGAGGTCCAGCGCCTCGGGCTGCAAGCCGGTCTCGGTCATGCCTCGGCCTTCAGCTTGGCGACCGCATCGGTCAGCTGGCCGATATTCTCGATTTCCGCCTGCATGTTCATCGTGATGATGATGTCGAACTCGTCCTCGATCGCCGCGACGAAGTCCATCACGGTCAGGCTGTCCCATTCGAGGTCGCCCTGAAAGGTCGTCGCTTCGGTCAGCGCTACGCCCTTCTTGTTGAACGGTTCGATCTGGGTCTTGATCGTATCGAGGATCTGGGTGCGGTCGGTCATGATGGTCATCCGAATGGCGGCCAAATGCGGCGGTGTTGCGGCGCTATAGCAGCCCGCGGGCGCGATACCATCGTGCCGTTGCGGCGAGGCCATGCTCGGGTGCGATCTCCGGCGTCCACAGCTCGGCGGGCGGGCGCATCGCGGGGCGGGCGGTCCAGTCCGGGTGCGCGAGATAGCCGACACGATCGGCGGTGAGCTTCGCACCGTCGCGGCGGACCGCGCGATCCAGCTTGGCACCCAGCATCAGCGCCGCCTTGGGCAAATGCAGCGTCAACACGCGCTTCCGCCCCACCGCGCGCGCGATCGCCTGAGCCATCGCGGCATGGGTCAGCACATGGCCGTCATCGACCTCGTACACCGCCGGCGCCACGGTTTTCGTAGCGAGCGCCAGCAGCAACAGCGCCAGATCGTCCACTGCGATCAGCGACACGCGCCCCCGCGGCGGCAGCAGGGCAAGGCCCATCCGCGCGGCGCGGAACAGGTCGCGCATCTCCATGTCGCCGGGGCCGTAGACGCCGCTCGGCCGCACGATGCTCCAGTCGAGCCCGCTCGCTTCGACCAGCGTCTCGGCCTCGGCTTTCGACCAGCCATAGATTGACAGATCCGGTTCGCGCGCGGACAGCGACGAGACATGGACGAACCGCCGGACGCCTGCGGCCTGCGCAGCGGCGATCATCGCCCGCGTGCCATCGATATTACCGGCGACGAAGCCGGCCTTTGTCGGCGTGCTGACGACACCCGCAACATGCACGACCGCGTCGGCCCCCTCGACCAATGCCGCCAGGCTGTCGGGCCGATCGAGCGCCCCCTCGATCCACGTCACGCCGTCCCGCGCGCGCTGCGACCGGCGGGTGAGCGCGCGCACGCTATGGCCGGCGGACAGCGCCCGCTCAACGAGCGCCCCGCCGACGAAGCCCGTCGCCCCGGTGATGGCGAGGGTGGTCACGCCTGCCTCACCCATTTCGTCACCCCGGACGTGTTCCGGGGTCCACTCGTCCGCGCGGGAAGCGCCTGGGCCTCCAGCCATCCCCCTCGCCGCACAGTGGACCCCGGAACACGTCCGGGGTGACGGAGCGCGTCGAACGATACCATCACACCAACGCCAGATGATTGCGATGCACCAGAGCCGCGCGCGGCGCATAGCCCAGGATCGCCGCCTGCTCCTCCGACCGCGTGCCCACCAGCCGCACCGCCTCGGCCGCGTCATATTCCGACAGCCCGCGCGCGATCGTGCCGTCGGGTCCCTCGATCGACACCAGGTCACCGCGCCCGAACGCACCTTCGATCTGCGTCACGCCCGCCGCCAGCAGGCTGCCCCCCGCGGCCAAGGCACGCGCTGCCCCGGCATCGACATGCACGCGCCCGCGCGCCGTCAGCCCGCCTGCCAGCCACGCCTTGCGCGCCGACGCCGCCCGCTCCGCCACGAACAGCGTATGGCGGGGGTCGCCGGCCAACGGATGCTCCATCCGCCCGCTCGCGATGGCGAGATGCGCGCCCGCCCCGGTCGCGATCCGCGCGGCGGCGATCTTCGACACCATGCCGCCCGATCCCATGCCCGACGCCGATCCACCGTCTGCCATGCCTGCGACCGCATCGATCCGCTCGACCCGTGCGACGTGGCGCGCGTCGGGATTGGTGTGCGGGTTGGCGTCGTACAAGCCATCGACGTCCGACAGCAGCACCACGCCCTGCGCGCCCGCTGCCTGCGCGACGCGTGCCGCCAGCCGGTCGTTGTCGCCGAAGCGGATTTCCTCGGTCGCGACGCTGTCATTCTCGTTGATGATCGGCACGACGCCCAGGCCCAGCAGCCGCCCGAGCGTCGCCGCGGCATTCAGATAGCGCCGCCGGTCTTCCAGGTCGTCGAGCGTCACCAGCATCTGCGCCGCCGTCAGCCCGTGCGTGCCGAGCAGTTCCGCCCATGTCTGGCTGAGCGCGATCTGCCCGGTCGCCGCCGCCGCCTGCGCATCCTCCAAGCTTGCGCGGCCGCCCTTGGCAAGGCCCAGCCGCCGCGCACCCAGTGCGATCGCTCCGGACGATACCACCGCCACCTGCTGCCCTGCCGCGACCCGCCCTGCGATATCCGCGACCAGCGTCGCCAGCCACGCGCGCCGCACCGCCCCATCCGGCGCCACGAGCAATGCCGACCCGACCTTGACGATCAGACGAGAGCAGGCGGTCGGCGGGAAGAGTGCGTCCTGCATGGGATCAGAGCGGCGACCAGCTGATCTCGTCTTCGCCCTCGTCGCTGTCGGGCACCGCTTCGGGGCCGGGCCCAATGCTGTCGAGCAGGCGGTCGAGCACCCAGTCGACGCCCGTGCCGGCCGCGCCGGACAGCGGGATGACGTCCGCGCCGCTCGCTTCGGCGAGTTCGGCGGACAGCGCCTCGATCAGTTCGTCGTCGAGCATGTCGATCTTGTTGAGCGCGATGACGTGCGGCTTGTCGATCAGCCCGCCGCCATAGGCCTCCAGCTCGTCACGGACGATGCGATAGCTTTCGGCGACATCGGCGTCATTGGCATCGACCAGATGCAGCAGCACGCGGCAGCGTTCGATATGCCCCAGGAAGCGGTCGCCGATGCCGGCGCCGTCCGCCGCGCCCTCGATCAGGCCGGGGATGTCCGCGACGACGAACTCGCGGTTACGGTGGCGCACCACGCCCAGCTGCGGGCGGGTGGTCGTGAAGGCATAGGCACCGACCTTCGCCTGCGCGTTGGTGACGGCGTTGATGAAGGTCGATTTGCCGGCGTTGGGCAGCCCCACCAGCCCGGCATCGGCGAGCAGCTTCAGCCGCAGCCACACCCACGCCTCCTCGCACGGCCAGCCGGTGCCGTGCTGGCGCGGCGTGCGGTTGGTCGAGGTCTTGTAGCTCGCATTGCCGCGCCCGCCGTCGCCGCCGCGCAGGAACACCTCGCGCTGGCCGACCTTGGTGAAGTCGAGCAGCACCTCTTCCTTGTCTTCGGACAGCACCTGCGTTCCGACCGGCACCTTGATGACCAGATCGTCGCCACCGCCGCCAGTGCGGTTGCTGCCCGATCCGCCATGGCCGCGTTGCGCGCGGAAGTGCTGCGTGTAACGGAAGTCGATCAGCGTATTGAGGCCGGCCACCGCTTCGAACACGATGTCGCCGCCCTTGCCGCCGTTGCCGCCATCGGGGCCGCCATATTCGATGAACTTTTCGCGCCGGAAGCTGACGGCACCGGGGCCGCCGGTGCCCGAACGGACGAAGATCTTGGCTTGGTCGAGGAAATGCATGCCGCCTCTTTAGCGAAAGGCGCGCGAACGGCCACCCCTGCCGGCGCATCCCCACGCCCCGCATGGCGACGAGGTTGTACCGCCATAATGAGTAGCGCTATGAGGGGCGCAGTGAAGTCGGCGTCCGATCCCCAAGCCCCGTTGCCACCCTCCGCTCGGCTGGGGTGGGTGCGCGCATTCGATACCGCCGCCTTGCCGGCAAACGAGCGCTATGAGGTCTGGCGCGATGGCGACGTCGCCAATCTGTCGACCCGCTACGAAACGACGCCGGAAGAACCGTTTGCGGCGGCGATGGACTGGCTCGATCTCGGCACGCTTGGGATCGGCCACGCGGTCTTCACGTCGCAGCAGTGGGAGCGCACGCGGCAGAAAGCGGCGCGCGACGACAATGACGATTTTGTGATCAGCGTGCGCCATGCCGGCGCCGCGATCTTCGAGATGGACGGGCGGGAGGCCATCGCGCCGACCGGATCGATCGTCATCGCCGACATGGCGCGTCCGAAGCACCATTACTCGGAAGCCTCGATCAGCACCGGCATGGCGTTGAAACGGGCGGACGTGGAGCGTCTGTTCCCCTCGACCCGCGCGCTGCACGGCCATGTCGTCGCGCCCGAACATGCCGCATTGCTCGTGTCGCATTTGGCGCTGCTGCGCGGACAGGCGGAGCATATGCCGGCGGCCAGCGGGCCGATGCTGGCGCAGACGATCCTCGATCTCCTCTCGGTATCGGTCGCGGCGAGCTTCGCCGAGAGGCCGGTGGATCGCGACCGGCATGAGCGCGCGTTGCGCGTGCAGCTACGCGACGAGATCGAACGCAACCTCGGCTCCCCCTCGCTTACCGTGGCGCGCCTCAGCCGTTCGCTCGGCGTCTCGCGCTCCACTTTGTACCGATTGTTGCAGGACGAAGGCGGCGTGCAGGCCTATGTCCGCACGCGGCGTCTGGAAAAGGTCGCGGAGGCGTTGCGCCGCGAAGGCGGGCGGGGGACGATCGCGGCGCTGGCCGAGCGCTGGGGCTTTTGCGATGCCGCTTATCTGGGGCGCGCGTTTCGCGAAACCTATGGCATGACGCCCGGCGACTATCACGCGATGCACGTCGCCCATCCGCGGCTCTGACGCGCTCCGGCGGCATGATGTAGGCCGTCATGGCTATGGACCGGTTCGGGACCAGACTCTATCGTCAGTACCATGTCGCAGGTCCCTGAGAACGAACGCTTCCCTTCGGCACCATCATCCTCCCGCCTGGGCTGGACTCCCTTTTTCGACACGGCGGCGCTGCCGCAGCGGGATCGGTTCAGCGCGTGGCGCGATTCCGACATCCGCAATCTCTCACAGCATTTCGAAACCCGGCCGACCCAGCCGTTCCAGGCGCGGATCGAAGGGCTCGATCTCGGCACGATGTTGCTCAATCACGTCCATATCTCAGCCCAGGACTGGCATCGCGGCGCGGCGCACTTGCGCGACCAGGCCGACGGGCTCGTCGTCAACGTGCGACACGCCGGCGGCGCCTGGGGCCGGATGGGCGATCGCGACGTCCACGCGCGAGATGGCGCGGTGGTGCTGACCGACATGGCGCTGGGCAACACGCATGTGTCCGAAGCCTCGGTCTCGACCAGCTTCGTGCTGCCCCGCGTGCTCGCCGAACGTATCCTGCCCTCGGTCCGCAGCCTGCACGGCCATGTCGTGCCCGCCGAGCAGGCGGCGTTGCTGACCAGCCACCTCACGGCGCTGCGGCACCACGCCCGTCACCTGCCTGCAAGTAGCGGCCCCGCGGTCGCGCAGACCGTCGTCGATCTGCTCGCACTGGTGGTCCATGCCAGCCTCGGCGAGCGCCCAGGCGACCCCGAACAGCATGACCGCGCGCTGCGCGTCCAGTTGCGTGACGAAATCGAGCGCAACCTCGGCTCGCCCTCGCTCAGCGTCGCGCGTCTCAGCCGCACGCTTGGGGTGTCGCGTTCGACACTATATCGCTTGTTGCAGGATGAGGGCGGCGTACAGGCCTATATCCGGGCGCGCCGGCTGGCCAAGGTGGCAGAGGCCTTGCAGCGGCGCGGCGACCGCCAGACGATCGCGGCGCTCGCCGACCGATGGGGCTTTTGCGACGCCGCCTATCTGGGGCGCGCGTTCCGCGAAACCTATGGCATGACGCCGGGCGACTATCACGCGATGCACGCAAGCGGCCTGCCACCGACCGGCATCGCGACCCCCATCGCAATGCCGGCCGGCCGCATCGTCACTCCCTAGGCCGCAACAAGCGGTTCGGTAGCAACGCGCATCCGTCCCGCGATCGGCGCCATCAGGCGGGATCGCGTTCGGACCGATCGAGTACGCCCCACGTTCCACCGCTCTGGGATTTGACCAATTCGGTGCCGCAGCGGCTGCACGTACACCGCCACCGTGATCCGTCCGACCAGACCCGACGACGCGAACGCTTGTGGCCGATGACCAGACAGATGGGAGCTAAAACGCGTTTCATGCCAGGTCATCCACTCGATGCGGCCTCTTTAGGGAAAGAGAGCGTGCCGCATCAGGGGCTTGGCCATTGTCGGTGTTGCAGGCGCTATTGATCGCGTCTCACACTGGCGTCTCGCCCGGCGCTTCGTTGCGCAGCAGCATGCCCACCGCCAGATCGCGCGCCTTGCTGCGCGGCAGGTTGAGCGCGCGCGCCATCGCCGCGCCGAGCAGCGCGTCGCCCAACGCCATCAGCATCAGGTGCAGCGTCTCTTCCTGGATCGGCCGCTCGGGCGGTTGCACGCCATCGGCAAGTTCGTCGACCAGATCGTGGACGGCGGACAGGATCGGATCGAGCGCATCGCGATTGCCCGACAGGATCATCCAGCTCGCCAGCGCACCCGCGCCGCCGCTGTCGAAGGCATCGAAGACGAGGTCGACGATACGCCGCGGATCGGGCTCCCCGCCGCGGTTGCCCAGCACGGCATCGCGAATCACCCCCGTGATCTGCGCCGCCATCCGCGCGATCAGCGCCTGTTGCAGCCCCTCCGCGGACCCGAAGTGATGCAGCAGGTTGGCATGCGTGCGGCCGATCCGCGCGCCGACCGCCTTCAGCGTCACCGCCTGCGGGCCGCTTTCGACCAGCAATTGCTGGGCGGCGATCAGCGCGGCTTCCCGGCTTTCGGTGGGGGACAGGCGGCGGCGCAAAGGGGCCGGGACGGGGGTTGAAGCGCTCAGGACGATGGCCTATTTACATTGGTGTAAGCAAATGCGGATATCGTCCTAGTACGGAGGAAATCATGGCGAAAGCAACCACGCCGCACGATCTGGTCATCACCGCGCGCGATCGCCGCTTCGGTCGTGGCGCCCGGATGGGTCGCTGGTGGCTGAACGACGATCCGATCGCGACCGCCTTCTACAACGCCTTGTCCGTCACCTTTCCCAAGGGGGAGGGGTTCTTCGTCGACAGCGTGCGCCGCTTCCGCGAGGGCACGTCGCCGCGCCTGACGCGCGAAATCAACGCCTTCATCAAGCAGGAGGTACTGCACACGCGCGAACATGTCGCGTTCAACCGCCATGTCACCGACCAGGGCTATGACGTGACGCGGCTCGACCGCGACGTCGACGCGGCACTGGCGCTGACCAAGGGCCGCCCGCCGATCGCCAGCCTTGCGGCGACGACCGCGCTCGAACATTTCACCGTGATGCTGGCGCATGAGCTGATCGCCAATCCCCGCCATCTTGCGGGCGGCGAGGAACAGGCGCGCGCTCTGTGGCTGTGGCACGCGGCCGAGGAGATCGAACACAAGGGCGTCGCCTACGACACCTGGCTGCATGCCACGCGCGACTGGCCGCGCTTCCGCCGCTGGTGGGTCAAGTCGTTCGTCATGCTGATGACGACGAAGCACTTCTTCGTCGGCCGGACGCGCGGCATGCTCGAGCTGTTGCGGCAGGATGGCCTCACCGGTCCGCGCGTCTGGGCGCGGCTCGCCTGGTATGCGTTCGGCAATCCCGGCATGGCGCGCAAGGTGGCGGGCGTCTGGGCGGCCTATTTCCTGCCCGGCTTCCACCCATGGAAGCACGACGACCGCGAACTCATCCGGCTGGCCGAGAGCGACTACGAGGCGGCGGTGATGCCGAAGGCGGTCACCGCCTGACGCCGGTCAGTCGAGCGCGGCCAGAAACGCGACGGCGGCGTCATACTCGCGCCGCTTGTTCGCCCGCGCCTGTTCGGCCAGCAGATCGCTGCCCCACAATTCCGCCTGCCAATCCTCGTCGACATGGGCGGCGGCCCATAGCGTATCGGGATCGCCCGCCCGCTCGATCAGCGCGAGCGCCAGCACCAGCGACCCGGTGATCGTCACCACCGGCGACAGGCCCACGAGGTGGAAGGCGTCGAGCGTCGCCACCGCCTCGCCGAGGCGCGTGAGCGTCGCTGGCGGCTGGGCGCGGTGGATGATCCCCGCGGTCGGCTCGAAATGCACGTCGTAGCGGGTGCGAGCCCAGTCGAGCCACGGGTCCCACGCCGCCTGCTGCCGGGCGATCAGATCGTCGGGCGATTCGGCCCGATAATAAAGCAGGTCGGTCGCGCCATAGGCGGCCAGCCCCGCCGCGAAGGGCGCGGGGTCGGCCGCGATCCGGTCGATCGCCGCATTGGCAAGGCCGGTCAGCGGCATCGCGCGCGGATCTACTACCTCTGGCACCGCGCGCCATTCGCCCGCGACCGCCTCTGCCAGCGCGTCGGTCGGCAGCGCCAGCGGCACGCGGCCCGGCGTGCGCACCGGCCGCCCGTCGAGCGTCACCATCCGATCGGCGTCGACCGCCACCTCTGTCCAGAAACGCTTCATGGCCGGGGCGGCGTCCGCCAGCGGTGGGCGAGGGCGGCGGGCACCGTGGCGATGACGACGAGTGCCGACAGCGTGATCGCGACACCCAGCACCTTGGTGACCATATCGGGCGCGCGCACCGCCAGCATCAGGCCGAACACCGCGCCAAGGCTGCCGGCGATGCGGCTGCCGACCATCGCCAGCCAGCGGCGCCGGGCAAGGGCATCGCCGCTCACGCCAGCAGCCCGGGCAGCGCGGCCACGCGCTCCGCCACCACGTCCGCGCCCGCATCGGCGAGATCGCGGACGTCATGATAGCCCCAGGCGACGCCCACCGCCCGCGCGCCCGCGGCCTTAGCCATCGCCATGTCGAAACTCGTGTCGCCGATCATCGCGGTCTCCTGCGCTGTCGCGCCCGCTTCGTCCATCGCGGCGATCAGCATCGCGGGGTCGGGCTTGGAGGGGTGCCGGTCCGCGGTTTGCAGCGTGACGAAATGGTCGGTCAGGCCATGATGCGCCAGAATATGCGCAAGGCCCCGGTCCGACTTGCCCGTCGCCACGCCCAACAGCCAGCCATCATCCGCAAGGCCCTGCAAGACCGCGGCAATCCCGTCGAACAACGGCTCCTCCGCCATCGCGCCGGTCGTCCGCAGGTGGAAGAAGGCGGCCTTGTAATCCGCCGCCATCTGCCGGTGCAGCGCGTCCTCCGCTTGCGGTAGCAAGGTCGCGATCGCCTCGACCAGGCTCAGGCCCACGATCCGACGGATCGCGCTGCGCGGCGGCGCGGGCAGAGCGGCGATCCGGAACGCATCCTCCATCGCCTGGCAGATATTAGCCTGGCTATCGACGAGCGTGCCGTCGCAGTCGAACACGGCGAGTTTGGTCATCCCCCGACGCCTACCGGGCGAGGGCGGGCGCGCAAAGCGCAAATCGCTCGGCCCCCAATGCACCCATCGTCACCCCGGCCTTGAGCCGGGTCCCGCTTCGTCCCAAACCGCTCAGCCACCGAATCCCGACTTTAGTCCTTCGCGGCCGCCCACCGCATCAGCGCGGCGATGTCGTCCTTACCCTGCCGGTCAAAGCCCGCGATCACCCCCGCCCGGTCGGCGGCAGTCTTGTTCTGGCTGAGCTTGGTCGTGCCGCGCACCGCGCTGACGGTAATGGTGAACCCGCGAATCCCCGACAGTTGCTTCGCAAAGGCATCGGGCGCCACCTTGCCGCGATCCCAGGGATTGTCGCGCGGCTCGTGCAGCGCCGCCAGACGGTCCAGCTGTTCGGTCAGGCCCGCGGCATCCACCTCATGCGCCACGCCGTCGATCTCGATCGTCTGGTAATTCCACGTCGGCACCTGGTCGCCCGGCGCCGCATACCAGTTCGCGCTGACATAGCCGTGCGGCCCCGCCACGCTCGCCACCACCGCCGCACCCTCCAGATGGCGGACGATGCGATTCGCGCGTGAGACGTGAAAGCGCAAACCGTCGTCGTGCAGCGTCACCGGCGCATGCACCACCATCGGGCCATCGGCGGTCGCGGCAAAGATATGCGCGAAGCCGATCCGCTCGGCCTCCGCCAGCAATGCCGCCGCCTCCGGCCGGAAGAGCGGATTGGGGTGCATCAGCCCCGGCGGCCGCCCGGACCACCGCTTTTCGGGCCACCCGTCTTCGGCTTACCCGCCTTCGGACCGCTGCCTTTGCCGCCATCCTTGCCGGTCGGGGCCGCGCCACGCCGCCGCCGCTCACCGCGGTTTTCCTTGCGCACCGTCTTCGCATGCGCCTTCGCGCGCTGCTTCAGCACGTCCTTCGGCGGTGGGCCCTTTTTCGGCTCCTCCAGCGGCAGCGCATCGCCCTGCGCCTCTTCGAATCCCAGGCTCTTCAGGCTTTCGGCAAAGTGCGTCGGCAGGCTCGCCGTCTCGTCGATGCTGCCGCCATCGGGATGGTCGACGCGGATGCGCCGGGCGTGCAGGTGCATCTTGCGGCTGATCCCGCCGGTCAGGAACGCCGCCGCGCCGCCGTATTTGCCGTCGCCGACGATCGGGTGGCCGATCGCCGCCATGTGGACGCGCAGCTGGTGCGTGCGGCCCGTAAAGGGTTGCAGCTCCACCCAGGCGCAGCGGTTGCCCGCCCGTTCGATCACGCGATAGCGGCTGCGCGCAGCTTGGCCGTTCTCCTCGTCGACGTGCATCTTCTCGCCGCCGGTGCCCGGCTGCTTGGCGATCGGCAGGTCGACCATGCCGTCCTCGATCGACGGCACGCCGACGACCAGCGCCCAATAGACCTTTCGCGCGGTGCGCCCCGAAAACGCCTTGGCGAAGAAGGCGGCGGCACGGCTGGTGCGTGCGATCAGCAGCGCGCCCGACGTGTCCTTGTCGAGCCGGTGAACCAGCTTCGGCCGTCCCTCGGCATCATATTGCAACGCATCCAGCAGCCCGTCGACATGCTCGGCGGTCTTGGTGCCGCCCTGCGTCGCGAGGCCCGGCGGCTTGTTGAGGACCAGCGCCTGCAGATCCTTGTGGATCACCATCTCGCGCGCGAAGGCGATCTGGTCTTCGCTCAGCGGCGGCCGTTCGCGCTTCGGCTTGGCGACGACGGCGCCTGTCTCGTCCTTTACCTCGGGTTCGGGCGGCGGCACGCGCAGCGTCTGGCCCGCCTTGATCCGATCGCCCGGCGTCGCGCGCGCGCCATCGACGCGCAACTGGCCGGTCCGCGCCCATTTGGCGACGGTAGTGAAGCTCGTGTCGGGCAGATGCCGCTTGAACCAGCGATCCAGCCGGATGCCGTCGTCGTCATAGCCGACGTTGAACTGGCGAATGCCGCCCTCGTCGCCGCTCATGCCACCGCACTCCCGAACAGGCCGCGGGCCAGCATCAGCCCGGCAAACAGCGCGCCGATCGCGCCCGCGACCGACACGAAGACGTACAGTGCCGCCGTGGCCACCGCGCCACGCTCCACCAGCGTCACGACGTCGAGACTGAACGACGAAAAGGTCGTGAACCCGCCCAGCACGCCGATCCCTAAGAACAGGCGCCAGTTCTCGCTGCCCCCGATCCGCGCGAGCACACCCGCCAGCAAGCCCATCAGCAGCCCGCCGATCAGGTTCACGGCCAGCGTACCATAAGGAAAATTCGGGCCGAGCGCGGTGAGGGCGATCCGGCCGGTCAGATACCGCGCCGCCGAACCCAGCGCACCGCCGGCCATGACGAGAAGAAGAGGAGGCATGATCGCTGCCCTAGAGCAAGTTCGCGCAAAGAGGAAATGCGGGGGTGAGGGGGTGGCTTACGCGGCCCCCTCCACCCCGTCACCCCGGACTCGTTCCGGGGTCCACTCCGCGGCGAGGGGGACGGTTAGAGGCTCCAGCCATCCCCCCGCGGCCCGGTGGACCCCGGAACTAGTCCGGGGTGACGAAGGGATGACGGCGCTAGGCCTCAGTCCTACCGCAGCAACCCTGCCGCCCGCAGCGCATCGTTCACGATCCCCGCCACGCCGCCATCCCGCACGCCGCCAGCATCGGCCGCGCGCGCCTGCGCCGCGCCGACCGCCCGCGCGATGCCCCAGAATGCGGCGATCCGCCGGGTCGACGACAGGCCGACATCCAGCATGAACGGCCCCGCCTGACCGGCGGTTTCGGCACCCTGCGTCGCGATCGGCGTACCATGGCCCATGGCGAGGATGCGATGATCCTCGATCACCGCGCGGCCATGCCGGTCGCGCCACACGCGATGCGGATTGCCGCCGACCAGCGCCTCCTCGGCAGGCGTCTCGCCGATCCCGAACAGCCCGCGCCATTGGCTCAGCAGCGCTTCGGCATTGGCGGGGTGGACGGTGGCGTCGGTGCCGCCATGCCAGACCGACAGCGTCGGCCACGGCCCGTCGTGGCGGCTGGCACCCCGCACGGCGGCGGTCAGCGCCGCGGCATCGGGCAGGTCGCGTCCGCGCATTCGCTCCAGCGCCTGGCTGACGCCCTGGGCGGTGCCATAGGGCAGGCCGCCGATGACCGCGCCGCCGGCGAAGACCTCGGGGTAATTGGCCAGCATCGCCGCCGCCATCGCGCCGCCCGCCGACAGGCCGGTAACGAACACGCGCGACGGATCGATGCCATGCGCCACGGCCATCGCCGCGATCATCGCGCGGATCGACGCTACCTCGCCATGGCTGCCGGCCATGTCCTCGGGCGCGAACCAATTGAAGCACAGATTGGGGTTGTTGGCGCGCCGCTGCTCGGGGAACAGCAGCACGAACCCGGCTTCGTCGGCAATCTGCGACCAGCCGGCGCCACTGTCATAGCCCGCCGCGGTCTGCGTACAGCCGTGCAGCACGACCACCAGCGCGGGCCGGGGTTGTAGCTGTGCCGGCACATAGACGCGCGCCCGCAGATTGCCCGGATTGGGACCGAAATCGGTCAGGTCGCTCAGCCGGTCCTCGCCATGGGCGGTCGTTATGGCATCGGCCATGCGCTGGCCGACGAGGCGACCGATCGTGTCCGACAAGCGGGGCATGTTGGGGTCTCCGACCGGGCGGGATCATCGGCGAACCCGTCTTGCTGCATCGCACAATATGGGCGTGGGCGAGCCGAAGGCAAGCGCCGATCAGTCCCGCGATCGCGACGTGCACTACCGGACCAGCAGGTCCACCCGGCTGCCGCCGCCCGGCCCCGGCGTCACGTGCACCACATAGGCCGCATCGCCGCGAGTGCCGCCCAGCACATGCTCGTCACCCTCAGCCTGATGCTCCGCGCTATAGCCCGCCCGCGTCACCCGCGCATTGTACCAGTCGAGAATGCGCGCAGCCGGCGCACTGCTCGCGAAGCTGACGACGCGCAATCCGCACGCGTCATTGCCCGCCGCCTCCTGCACGCGCGCATCGGGGTAGAGCGGCACCGCGGTGGGCAGGCGCGCCGCCCAGGTCGCCGAATAGGAGACGCGCTGCGCACAGTCCGCATCCGCCGGCCGCTGCCGTGCCGCCAGCTCGGCCAGCGTCAGCGCCCCCGCCGCCGCCTTGCAAGACGGGCAGTCGCCCCTGGCGGGCGGCGTCGGCTTCAGATCGGCGGCGGTGACGCCATCCGGCCGGCCGGCGGTGGGGTCGGCGGGGATCGACAGCGGGTCCGGCCGGCTCGGGGGGCGCACGGCGTCGGTATTGGCGGTCCGGGTCAGCGCGGGATCGACCATGATCTGGTCGCGCAGCGCCGCAGTCAGCGCCGGGTCGCGCTCGTTCCCGGCCGCGCCCGCGGTCAGTTCCTTGTCCAGGCTGTCGAGGTCCTGCTGCGTCGCCGCCGGCTTGGCACATCCGGCAAGCAACAGCGCAGCAGCGGCAAGAAGGCGATTCGCATGCATCGCGGGCGACCATGGCGCATCGGCCGTTAAGTCGCCATCCGCGGGCTTGGTTAACACGCGCTTCGCCGATCGCCCCCGCATCTTGCCGCGCGATGGGGCAGGGGCCATGTTCGTGTCATGCTGAACATCTTTTCCGTTGCGATCGGCCTCGTCACCCTGGTGCTGGGTCTGGTCGCGTTCGTGCCGCTGCTCGGCTGGATGAACTGGCTGGTCATTCCGATCGGCATCGTCGGCGCCGCAGTGGGCGCGCTCTCGTCTTCGACCAGCGGGCGCAACCTCAATCTCGTGCTGATCGTCATCTTCGCGATCCGCCTCAGCCTCGGCGGCGGCATCTTCTAAACGACAACGGGCCCGGTCTTTCGACCGGGCCCGCATCGTCAGCGTCGCTGGACGATCAGCGGCAGGTTACCTGACCGCGATCGATCGACTGGCCTAGCAGCGCACCGCCGCCCGCACCGATCAGCGTGCCGAGCAGGCGCGATCCGCCGCCCGCGATCACATTGCCCAGCGCACCGCCGGCCAGGCCGCCGACCACCAAGCCGGTCGTTCCGTCGTTGCGACGGCAATAATAGCGCCCGTTGCCGCCGCGATAGATGCGGTCGTTCCGGGTCAGCCGGCGCGGCTGGTAATAGCGGCCGTCGCGGTAATAGTTTTCCGCATAATAGGCGCGCTGGCCGGGCGGCAGGCGGTTATAGTCGTAGTTGCGATAGCGGCGCCAATCGTCGCGGCGATCCTGGCGGATATCGCGCAGGTCCTCGCGGCGATCGCGGCGGGCGTCGCGCACCTGCTCGGCATATTCGCGGCGCGCGTCGCGCACGTCACGACGCGAATCGGCATCGCGCAGGTCGTTGCGATAGTCGCGGCGCGCATCGCGCACCTCGTTGCGATATTCGCGATCCGCTTCGCGGCGCGTGTCCTGCGCCTGCGCGGGGATCGCGCTCAGCGTGGTCGCCGCCAGCGCGGCGGTCAGAAGGGCAATACGCATCGTCTTGGCTCCTTTCGGATGATGTGGGCAAAGAACCGCCAGCGCGCGCAAGGAGTTGCGTGAACCGAAAACTACCGTCGGTTCATCCCCGCGACAGGCGCCGGCGGCGCAGTCGATCAGCCGAACGTGGTATCCAGCGTGATGTCGCAGTTGAGCACCTTGGACACCGGACAGCCCGCCTTCGCCTCATTGGCGATCCGCTCGAACTCGTCGCGCTCCATGCCGTCGACATGGCCCGTCAGCGTCAGGTCGGACCGCGTGATGGTGAACCCGTCGCCATCCTTTTCCAGTGTCACCTTCGCCTTGGTCTCCAGATTGCCCTGCGTCTTGCCGGCGCCGGCCAGTGCGAAGGCGAGCGCCATCGTGAAGCAGCCTGCGTGGGCCGCCGCGATCAGCTCTTCGGGATTGGTGCCGGGGCCGTCCTCGAACCGCGTGTTGAAGCCATATTGGGCGTCGGTCAGCAGGCCCGACTGGGTCGAGATATGGCCCTTGCCGTCCTTGCCCAGGCCCTCGTACCGGGCCGATGCGCTGCGGGTCGTCATATACGTCTCCTCGTGTTTCACGAGGCCATACGCAGAACGGGCGCCGCAGGTTGCCCCACAGCGCCCGTTCCGGTCTAATTTATCCGCAGCTTAGCGGCAGCGACGGTTGCCACCGCTGCGCTCGATCTCGCGACCCAGCAGGCCGCCGGCGACGGCGCCGCCCAGCGTGCCCAGCGTCCGGTCGCCGCGGGTGTCGATCGTGCGGCCCAGCAGCGCGCCACCGACCGCGCCGACGACGGCACCCGTCGTGCCATCGGGCTTGCGGCAGCGCAGGCGACCGCGGTTGTCGCGCCATTCGCGATACTTGTAGCGCTGTGCGCCCGCCTGCGAGACCGGAACGACCATCGTCGCCGGTACGACCATCGCGGCACACCCCATCGCCAGCATCAACTTACGCATCTGAATCTCCCGTCATCGTTTGACTGTGGTTTCGATAACGTCGGGCTATAATGACGGTTGCATGAACTGGGCACAACGTTCCGTTCAGGAAACCATTCAGGATTTCGGCGGGGTTTCCGCCTCCGCCTCGGCCGCGGGTTTGCGATAGCGGTTTGCGAGCAACGCCCCCAGGATGAACCCGCCGGGTGCGAGCAGGATGACGGCGGCCAGGCCGATCTGGCGTTTGGTGATGGACATGAGGCGCAGGATAGCAGCGACAGGTGAACGACGGCTTGTCGCGCTATACCCCTCCCAGCCCGTCACCCCGGCCTTGAGCCGGGGTCCCGCTTCTTCTTTCACCGCCCGAAAAGCGGGACTCCGGCTCAAGGCCGGGGTGACGGAAGGAGCGACGAGAGACCTCTAAAACGGCACCTTGAACTTCACCATCGCGCGCGGGCTGCTCATGCCGTTGGGCAGGCTGCCCTGTTCCGCCTCGCCCGATACCCCGACCTTGCCGATCGTCGTCCGCGCGCGGATCGGCTTTTCGGCGTAGCGCGTCTCATCGACCGGGCGCAGCCGGTTGGCATCGACGGGTCGTCCGCAGATCACGATCGTGCCGTCGGCGTCTGGCTCGCCGCACGTGGCCTTGGGCGCATCCGGGGCAGGGGCGGGCTTCACCGGCCGCATGTCCGCCGGCAGCGGTGGCCCCGCGACCGCCTGCATCGCCATCATCATCGCCAGCCGCATGGGGTCCGCTCTCCCGATTTCAGGGAAAGCTGACCGTCGATTACGGCAAAGCGATGGCCGGCGTTACCGATAGTTGAAGCTGATGCTGATCCGCTCGCCCTTGGCGGCATTGGGCACCACCTCGTGCCGCAGCCAGCTTTCCCACAGGAAGACGCTGCCCGGCTTCGGTTCGGCATAGACGAAGGTCGCGTGATCCTCGCCCGCATCGGCGCGCCGCGTTGGGGCCGCCATCATCATCGGCAGCCGCGGATCCTCCAGTTTCAGCGCGCCGGCGCCCGCCGGGGTGGCGATATAGATCGTGCCGCTGACCGCACTATGCGGATGGATATGCCCCGAATGCGTGCCGCCGGGCTTCAGGACGTTGACCCACAGGCTGTCGAGCTTCAGCTTGCGCCCGCCCAGATCGAACGCGCACGCCTCCGCAAAGCGCGCGACATGCTTGTTCAGCAGTTTGACCAGGTCGGTAAAGCGCGGATCGCGCGCGGGCAGGTCGTTCAGCGACGCATAGGAGGTATAGCCGCGATAGCCATGCGCCTTCGACCAGGCGACGCCCGCGCGATCCTCGCGCGCCAGATCGAGGCACGCCTCCTCGAGCTCCTCGATTAGCCCGGCATCGCCCAGCTCGCCTTCGTAGAAGCGCGTCGCGAACAGCGTCCTCACGGTCATTGTGCCAACCTCATCGCGATATCGTTCATGAATCGGACGTCGTCGCCATCCGCCAGCCACGGCGCCTCCGCCCCGATCGCGCCCAGCATGTCGGACAGCGGGTCCAGCTCCGCTTTGGCGTAATTGCCCAGCACATAGCCGGTGACGCGATCCTTGTGCCCCGGATGGCCGATGCCGATCCGCACCCGGCGGAACTCCGGCCCCAGATGCTGGTCGGTCGAGCGCAGCCCGTTATGCCCCGCGGTGCCGCCGCCGCGCTTCACCTTCACCTTGAACGGCGCGAGGTCCAACTCGTCGTGAAACACGGTCAGCGCGTCCGGCCCCAATTTGTAGAAGCGCAATGCCTCGCCGATCGCGCGGCCGCTTTCGTTCATAAAGGTCGCAGGCTTCAGCAGCAGCACCTTGTGGCTGCCGATCCGCCCTTCCTGCGTCCAGCCCTGGAACTGCTTCTTCACCGGCCCGAAGCCGTGCATGTCGGCGATCAGGTCGAGCGCCATGAACCCGACATTGTGCCGGTGCATCGCATATTGCGGCCCCGGATTGCCCAGGCCTGCCCAGATCTGCATGGCGCGGTGTCTTTCCTTGTTTCGTCATCCCGGCGAACGCCGGGATCCATGGACGCGATGCCCTTGCGGATCGAGTCCCATCGGCCGCCCGTATCCATGGATCCCGGCATGCGCCGGGATGACGAAGGTAGGGACGGCTTACAAACAAAAAGGGCAGGGGAGCTGCTCGCCACCCTGCCCCTTTCGCAAACCGGATCGATCCGGATCAGCCCTCGGCCGAATCCTCGTCGCTCTCGGCGTCCGACTCCGCGGCGGCTTCGGCAGCCTGGGTCTCGGCGACCTCGGCCTCGAGCGCCTCGTCCTCGGCGGTCGGGACGGTCGGCGGCACGATCGTCGCGATCGCGAAGTCGCGGTCTTCGATCGCCGGCGTCGCGCCCTTGGGCAGCTTGACGTCGCTGATGTGGATCGAATCGCCGATCTCGCGGCCCTTCAGCGAAATCGTGATCTCGCTGGGGATGTCGGCGGCGTCGACGACCAGCTCGACCTCGTGGCGGGTGATGTTGAGCACGCCGCCCTGCTTCAGGCCGCGGCACTCGTCCTCGTCCGCGAACACGACCGGCACCGCGACGGTGACGGTGGTGTGCTCACCGATGCGCAGGAAGTCGACATGGACCGGACGGTCGGTGACCGGGTGGAACGCCACGTCCTTCGCCAGCGTGCGCTGACCGCCGACCATGATGACCGAGTTCATGAAGTGACCCGTCATCAGCGCCTTGACCAGCGCCTTCTCCTCGAGATGAACCGAGGCCGGCTCCTTGTTCTGGCCGTAGATCACGGCGGGGACGCGGCCGTCACGACGCAGCGCCCGGGAGGCTCCCTTGCCAACCCGGTCGCGCGTCTCGGCTGCGAGCGTAATGGTGTCGCTCATGCAGAATACCTTCCGAAACGTGCTAAAGTGTCTTTCCGCAGCCTCGCCTCCAGGGATGACCAAGGCCGGAAGCGGGCGCGCATAGCGGGAAGGGCGGGAAAAAGCAACCGGTCGTCCCGATCCACCCTCACCCCGCGCCGGCTTCGCCGTCTTGTCCCCGCATCGGGTCGGTCAGGCCCCCGGCCTGACCTCAACCGTCCGGGGGACGGTTCGCCCGATGCGCCCGCCGGGAGAGGGGAGAGGCGCGTCAGCGCCGAAGGGGTGAGGGCGGGCGCGGGACGCTCAATACTTCACCCGCTCCGCCTTCAGCCCCAGCTTGGCGAGCTGTGCCTGCACCGAATCCGGTCCCGCCAGATGCCCCGCGCCCACCGCGATGAACACCGTTCCCGGCTTGGTCATCCGCTGCTTGATCCACTGCGCCCAGTTGCGGTTGCGATCCACCAGCAGCACCTTCGCGACCTCGGGCGAGCTCTTCAGCTCGTCGTTCATCTCGCGCGCTAGCGCCTCGGGGTCGCCGCGCGCCCATTCGTCGACCATCGATGCCATCTGCTTGTCCAGCGTCGGCAATTCGTCGACCGTGCTTTCCAGGAACTGGAGCTGCGCCTTTTCCGACAGGCTGCCGAAGAAGCCCAGTTGCTGCTGCGGCGTCTCCAGCCCCGACAGCGGCTTGTGCGCCTGTTTCGCCGCTTCGGTGATCACCTCTTCCGGCCCGTTGGCGCTGTCGTACCCCAGCTTCGACAGCGGCGCGACCGACAGCTGCGTCGCCGCCAGCCACGGCTTGAACCGGTCGAGCGCATTGGCCGGCAGTCCCAGATCGGTCACCGCCTTGGTGAAGGCCGCGCGCTTGTCCGCGGGCAGGCGCTGCGTCAGCGGCGGGGTGCCGGCGGGCGCGACGCCGGTCGCCTGCACCAGTCCTTGCATCGTGGCGGGATCGGGCATCACGATCTCCAGCTTCACCTCGTCGGCCTTGTCGAATGCGCTTTTGACCGCCTCGTCGAACCAGGTGAGGCCCGGCTTCAACACATGGATCGTCCCGAACAGATAGATGGTCGTCTGCTTGCCCTTCACCACCCACAGCGCCGGATCGGCATCGTTCGCGGCGCGCGCGGGCGCCTGGGCGGGTTGCTGCGCACAGGCCGGCAGCGACAGGCACAAAGCGACCGCGGACACGGCGGCGGCAAGGGTTCGTATCATGCGGGGACGTATCCGGGTGGTGGGGCCAGACCTTCACCTAATGCCGCGCCGCACCACTTGCTAGACGCGGCGCCATCGGCCAAAGCCGGGCGCGTCATGGCTGCCACACCGCTTTCCTTCCAGAAGATGATCCTGACGCTCCACGATTACTGGAGCGACAAGGGTTGCGTGATCCTCCAGCCCTACGACATGGAAATGGGCGCCGGCACCTTCCATCCCGCCACGACGCTGCGCGCGCTGGGGCCGGAGACGTGGAACGCCGCCTTCGTCCAGCCCTGCCGCCGGCCGACCGACGGCCGCTATGGCGAAAACCCCAATCGCCTGCAGCATTACTACCAGTATCAGGTCATCCTGAAGCCGTCGCCGCCCGATCTGCAGGACCTGTATCTGGGGTCGCTCGCCGCGATCGGCGTCGACATGACCAAACACGATATCCGCTTCGTCGAGGATGACTGGGAATCGCCCACGCTGGGCGCCTGGGGCCTCGGCTGGGAAGTGTGGTGCGACGGCATGGAGGTGACGCAGTTCACCTATTTCCAGCAGATGGGCGGCTTCGACATGAAGCCCGTCGCGGGCGAGCTGACCTACGGCCTCGAGCGCCTCGCGATGTACATCCAGGACGTCGACAACGTCTACGACCTCCGCTTCAACGACCATGGCGTCAGCTATGGCGACGTCTTCCTCGAAAACGAGCGTCAGATGTCGACGTGGAATTTCGAGGTCGCCGACACCGCCACCCTCTTCGACGCCTTCAAAAAGGCCGCGGCGGAATGCGAGAATAGCCTCGCCGCCGGCCTGCCGATCCCCGCCTACGAACAGGCGATCAAGGCCAGCCACACCTTCAACCTGCTCCAAGCGCGCGGCGTCATCTCGGTGGCCGAACGCCAGGCCTATATCGGCCGCGTCCGCGACCTCGCCAAAGGCGCCTGCGGCGCCTGGATGGAGAAGAACGGATGGGCGGCGTGAGCGCCTTGATGATCACGCTAAGCCGCGAAGACGCGAAGGGGTTTCGCGCAGAGGCGCAGAGGACGCAGAGCCGCCTGCGGCAATCCGGCCGCATGAGCGGCCAGCACATGTCGAGCGGCAGCGGTTGTGACGGGACGCTCCGCGTCGAGCGTAACACCTCTGCGCTCTCTGCGCCTCTGCGCGCACCCAATCCCCTTCGCGTCTTCGCGTCTTCGCGTGAATCAAACCTCTTCTTCGGCGCCGCCCAATGACCGACTTCCTCCTCGAACTCCGCTCCGAAGAAATCCCCGCGCGCATGCAGGACAAGGCGCGGGAGGATCTCGCCCGCCTGTTCGCTGCCGAACTTGCCAAGGCCGGCCTCGCCGCGACCGAAACCGTCACCTACGCCACCCCGCGCCGCCTCGCGCTGATCGCGCGCGGCCTGCCGACCGAAACGCAGGCGGTCAGCGAAGAGCTGAAGGGCCCCAAGGCCAACGCCCCCGAACAGGCGCTCGCCGGCTTCCTGCGCAAGACGGGCCTGACGCGCGACCAGCTGACCGAGCGTGACGGCGTCCTCTACGCCATCACCGAAAAGCCCGGCCGCGCCACCGCCGCCGTGCTCGCCGAAGCGATCCCCGCGATCGTCCGCGCCTTCCCCTGGCCGAAGTCGATGCGCTGGGGCGCTGCCTCCGCCTCGACCGAATCGCTGCGCTGGGTTCGCCCGCTGCACGGCATCGTCGCGCTGCTCGGCGAAACCCTCGTCGACGTCGAGATCGCCGGCATCCGCTCCGGCGTCGCCACCTACGGCCACCGCTTCCACCACCCGGGCCAGATCACCATCGGCTCGTCCGCGGATTACGTCGAGAAACTGCGCGCCTGTCACGTCATCCTCGATCAGGACGAGCGCCGCGCGCTGATCCGCGATCGGGCCACCGCACTCGCCGCCGATGCGGGCCTGACCCTCGTCGAGGACGAAGGCCTCGTCGCCGAAAACGCCGGCCTCACGGAATGGCCGGTGCCGCTGCTCGGCCGCTTCGACGCCGACTTCCTCAGCGTCCCGCCCGAGGTGATCCAGCTCACCGCGCGCGTGAACCAGAAGTATTTCGTCTGCCGCTCGGCCGATGGCGCGCTGGCGAATGCCTTCGTCTGCACCGCCAACATCGAAGCAATCGACGGTGGCGCCAAGATCGTCGAGGGCAACCGCAAGGTCCTCGCCGCCCGCCTGTCGGACGCGCGCTTCTTCTACGACACCGATCTGAAGACCCCGCTCGAGGAACAGGCCGCAAAGCTCTCGAACATCGTCTTCCACGAAAAGCTCGGCACCGTCGCGGACAAGGTCGACCGCGTCGCCAAACTCGCCCGCTGGCTGGTCGAAGAGGGCATTGTCCCTCCGGTTGATGGCGTCACCAAGGAGCACACGGCCTATTTGGCGGGGAGGGCGGCGGAATTGGCAAAGGCGGACCTCGTCACCGGCATGGTTGGCGAATTCCCCGAACTTCAGGGCCTGATGGGCGGCTATTACGCCGCCGCCCAGGGCGAACCCCGCGAAATCGCCGACGCCATCCGCGACCACTACAAGCCGGTCGGGCAGGGCGACGACGTGCCCA
Organism: Sphingomonas melonis DAPP-PG 224; assembly: GCF_000379045.1. NCBI lineage: Bacteria > Pseudomonadati > Pseudomonadota > Alphaproteobacteria > Sphingomonadales > Sphingomonadaceae > Sphingomonas > Sphingomonas melonis. The sequence goes on along the minus strand of NZ_KB900605.1, from coordinate 3,333,768 downwards.
CCGCGCCGGTGACGGTGGCGGTATCGCTGGCGGACAAGCTGGATACGATTGCCAGCTTCTTCTCGACTGGTGAAAAGCCAACGGGTTCGAAAGATCCGTTTGCGCTTCGTCGTGCCGCGTTGGGGATCATTAGTCTCCTCAGGCAAAATCAGAGCCGGATGAGTGTCGTGGGCGTGGCGCTCCATGCAATTGCACCCCGGTTGATTGCGGCGCAGCACGAGAGCGATCGCGCTCCGTTAATTGCGGCGCTGCCAAAGATCACGGAGCTTCTAAGCAAAGAGAGTGCTCCTCACTTCATGCTCGGCATCGTTCAGGCGGTGAAGGCAATGCCAGACCCGCGCAAATTCAACGAGAAAGTTTTCGTGGAGGCGCTCACCAGCGCTGCCGAGGTGCGAGACTTTCTACTGGATCGTCTTGAAGTCATGACGCGGCAAGAAGGCGGGCGGTTTGACATCATACGAGCCGCCCAGATTATCGACGGCGATCGAGGTAAGGAAGACGACCTCGTCCGCCTGCTCGCCCGCGTCCACGCGCTGCAAGCTTTCGTCACCACCGACGACGGCGCCAACCTCCTGGCTGGCTACAAGCGCGCCGCCAACATCCTCAAGAAGGAAGCGTACACCCCCGATACCGAGGGGAATCCGAAAACGCTGTCCTACACGCCCGAAAAGGCAGAGGCTGACCTCATCGCCGCGCTCGAATCGGCCGAACCCGCCGCCGCGGCTGCGGTGGCGGCCGAGGATTTCGAGCGCGCGATGGCGGCCCTCGCATCGTTGCGCGCGCCGATCGATGCGTTCTTTGACAGTGTGACCGTCAACGATGCCGATCCGGCGAAGCGCGCCGCGCGCCTTGCGCTGCTCGCCCGTGTTCGCGCGGCGGTCCACACCGTCGCCGACTTTTCGAAAATCGAGGGGTAAGAACCAAACCCCCACGCCTATTCCACATCGTCCACTTCCGAACGTTCGGTATGCTCTTTCCTCCCCGGGGATCAGGCCAACACGTCAGCTCTTAAGGACCAGCGATGACCCAATACGTGTACCGTTTCGGTGGCGGAGTTTCGGACGGCGGAAAGGGCGACAAGAACCTGCTCGGCGGCAAGGGCGCGAACCTTGCCGAAATGGCGTCGATCGGCCTGCCCGTGCCCCCCGGTTTCACGATCAGCACCGCCATGTGTACGCGCTACTACGAAGAGGGCGAGCAATTCCCCCAGTCGCTGCGGGACGAAGTGGCGCAAGGTATCGCGCATATCGAAGGGGTTACGGGCAAGAGCTTCGGCGACGCATCAAATCCGCTGCTCGTCTCGGTCCGCTCCGGTGCCCGCGTTTCGATGCCGGGCATGATGGACACCGTCCTCAACCTCGGCCTCAACGATACGACCGTGGAGGGCCTTGCGACCAAGTCCGGCGACGAACGCTTCGCCTGGGACAGCTACCGCCGCTTCATCCAGATGTACGCGGACGTCGTGCTCGAACTCGACCATGGCGCGTTCGAAGAAGCGCTGGAGATCGCCAAGGAAGACAACGGCTTCACGCTGGATACCGAACTGTCCGCCAGCGATCTCAAGGCGTTGGTTGCCGAATATAAGACCTTGGTCGAGAAGGAATGGGGCAAGCCCTTCCCGCAGGACGTGCACGACCAATTGTGGGGCGCGGTCGGCGCGGTGTTCGGATCGTGGCAGTCGGAACGCGCCAAGGTCTATCGCCGCCTCAACGACATCCCCGCCGACTGGGGCACCGCGGTCAACGTGCAGGCGATGGTCTTCGGCAACATGGGCGACACGTCCGCCACCGGCGTCGCCTTCACCCGCGATCCCTCGACCGGCGCGAACGCTTATTACGGCGAATTCCTGATCAACGCGCAGGGTGAGGACGTCGTCGCCGGCATCCGCACGCCGCAATATCTCACCAAGACCGCCCGCGAAGAGGCCGGCGCCAAGCCCGCCTCGATGGAAGAGGCGATGCCGGAGGTGTATGCCGAGCTGGCGGCGGTCTTCGACCGGCTCGAAAAGCATTACCGCGACATGCAGGACATCGAGTTCACGGTCGAACAGGCCAAGCTCTGGATGCTCCAGACCCGCTCGGGCAAGCGCACCGCCAAGGCCGCATTGAAGATCGCGGTCGATATGGCGAGCGAAGGGCTCATCACCCGCGAAGAGGCGATCCTGCGCGTCGATCCGATGGCGCTCGACCAACTGCTCCACCCGACGCTCGACCCCGACGCCCCGCGTGACGTGATCGCCAAGGGCCTGCCCGCCTCGCCGGGTGCGGCGTCCGGTGCGGTCGTGTTCGACGCCGACACTGCCGAAAAGCGCAAGGCAGCGGGCGACAAGGTCATCCTCGTCCGCGTCGAAACCAGCCCGGAGGATATCCACGGCATGCACGCCGCGGAGGGCATCCTCACCGCCCGCGGCGGCATGACCAGCCACGCCGCCGTCGTCGCGCGCGGCATGGGCCGTCCCTGCGTCTCGGGCGCCGGATCGCTGTCGATCTCCGCCAAGGACAAGGTGATGAAGGTGGCGGGCCGTGAGATCCGCGAGGGCGACGTCATCACCATCGACGGCGCGAGCGGCGAGGTGATGGCCGGCGCGGTCGCTACCGTGCAGCCCGAGCTTGCCGGCGACTTCGGCACGCTGATGGAATGGGCCGACGGGGTGCGTCGCCTGAAGGTCCGCGCCAACGCCGAAACCCCGCTCGACTGCCAGACCGCGCGCGATTTCGGCGCGGAAGGCGTCGGCCTATGCCGCACCGAACATATGTTCTTCGACGCCGATCGCATCACCGCGGTCCGCCAGATGATCCTCGCCGACAGCGAAGCCGGCCGTCGCGCCGCGCTCGCCAAGCTGCTCCCCGCGCAGCGCAGCGACTTCACCGCGATCTTCGAGGTGATGGCTGGCCTGCCGGTAACGGTGCGCCTGCTTGATCCGCCGCTGCACGAATTCCTGCCGCATGAGGAAAACGAGTTCGCCGAGGTCGCCGCGGCGGCCGACGTCGATGTGGAGGTGCTCAAGCGCCGCGCCGCCGAGCTGCACGAATTCAACCCGATGCTCGGCCACCGCGGCTGCCGCCTCGGCGTCACCTATCCCGAAATCTACGAAACGCAGGCCCGCGCGATCTTCGAAGCCGCGCTCGACGTCGCCGACAAATCGGGGGCGGCGCCGATCCCCGAGGTCATGATCCCGCTCGTCGCCACCAAGCGCGAGCTCGATCTGATGAAGGCGGTGGTCGATCAGGCGGCACAGGCCGTGTTCGCAGAACGTGGCAAGACCATCGATTATCTCGTTGGAACGATGATCGAATTGCCGCGCGCCGCGCTGAAGGCAGGCGAGATCGCCGAAACGGGCGAATTCTTCTCCTTCGGCACCAACGACCTGACGCAGACGACGCTGGGCGTTAGCCGCGACGACGCCGCCCGCTTCCTCGGCGCTTATGTCGAAAAGGGCATCTACGCCAAGGACCCGTTCGTCAGCCTCGACGTCGATGGCGTCGGCGAGCTGGTCGAACTGGCGGCCGAGCGCGGGCGCAAGACGCGCCCCGGCATCAAGCTCGGCATCTGCGGCGAGCACGGCGGCGACCCGGCAAGCATCGCCTTCTGCGAAAAGGTCGGCCTCGATTACGTCTCGGCCAGCCCCTATCGCGTGCCGATCGCCCGCCTCGCAGCGGCGCAGGCGGCGCTGAAGTAAAGCCCATTGCTCGTCACCCCGGCCGAAGAGCCGGGGTCCCGCTTTTGCCCTGGCTAAGAGAAAGAAGCGGGACCCCGGGGCAAGCCCGAGGTGACGGCCCCCACAACAAACCTGAAACCTCATTCAGGTTTGCTTGACCCCGCGCCGCCGGCCCCGCTATCGCCGCGGCAACGACAGGAGAGAGGCGTTGAAGAAGCTCTATCCCGATGCCGCCGCGGCCCTCGAAGGCCTGCTGCATGACGGCATGACGATCTGCGCGGGCGGCTTCGGCCTGTGCGGCATTCCCGAACGGCTGATCGACGCGATCCAGGCCTCGGGCGTCAAGGATCTGACGATCGCCAGCAACAATGCCGGCATCGATGGCGAAGGCCTCGGCAAGCTGCTGCGCAGCCGCCAGGTCAAGAAGATGATCTCGAGCTACGTCGGCGAGAACAAGGAGTTCGAACGCCAGTATCTCTCCGGCGAGCTGGAGGTGGAATTCTGTCCGCAGGGCACGCTCGCCGAACGCTGCCGGGCAGGGGGCGCGGGCATCCCGGGCTTCTACACCAAGACCGGCGTCGGCACGCTGGTGGCCGAGGGCAAGGAGGTGAAGACCTTCGACGGTCAGGATTATATCCTCGAACGCGGCATCCGCGCCGACCTCAGCATCATCAAGGGCTGGAAGGCGGACGAGAGCGGCAACCTGATCTTCCGCAAGACCGCGCGCAACTTCAACCAGCCGATGGCCACCGCCGGCAGGATCTGCGTCGCCGAGGTCGAAGAGGTCGTGCCGGTCGGCAGCCTCGACCCCGATCACATCCACCTGCCCGGCATCTACGTGAAGCGGATGATCGTCGGCAGTCCTTACGACAAGAAGATCGAATTCCGCACCGTCCGCGAGCGGGAGAACGCATGATGCGCCGCCTCGTCCTCGCGCTGGCCACCACGGCGCTGCTGACGGCCTGTGGCGGGCGCGGCGAACGGGTGGCGACGCTGCCCGCGCCGGGGCAGGCCTACACCGCCGACGGCAAGGTCGTGCAGATCACCCGGCTGAAGGCTTTACCTGCGCCCGGCGGTGCCGCCAGCGCCGATGCGGCGGCCGTCCCGCCGCAGTTCCAGTTCCTCTACGGCTCGGGCGAAGCGCTGGCGCTCAGCCGGCAGGCGTTCCGCGCGCTCGTTTCCTACGCCACCTATCGGAAGGCGGCGGGCGACAGCGTCGTGCTCGCACCCAATGCCACGCTCGCCGCGCCGAGCTGGACCGCCTGCGCCGGCAAGCCGCGCGCGGCCGTGTTCGACGCCGACGAAACCGTGATTCTCAATCTCGGCGTCGAGGCATTGGCGGCGCGCGATCCCGCCGCCCCCTTCGATGCCGCACAATGGGCACGCTGGGAGCGGACCGGCGCCAAGGCCGTCGTGGCGGCTCCCGGCGCGATTGAGGCGTTCGCCGCGCTGCGCGCCGCCAACATCGCGATCATCATCAACACCAATCGCGATGCCTCCACCGCGCCGGGCACGGTCGCCACGCTGAAGGCTGCCGGTCTCGGCGACTTCACGCCGGGGGACAATCTGTTCCTGCGCCAGGGCATCAACGGCAAGGACGCGCGCCGCGCCGCCATTGCCCAGCGGTATTGCGTCGTCGCGATGGCGGGCGATCAGCTCGGTGATTTCAGCGACCTGTTCGGTGCGATCGCCTCGCCGGCGGACCGGCGTCGCGCCACCGATGCGGGCGCGATCGGCGAGATGTGGGGCAATGGCTGGTTCGTCCTGCCCAATCCCGTCTACGGCACCGGGCTGAAGGGTGGCTTCGACGACGTCTTCCCGGCCGACAAGCGCTGGGTCGACGGAGGCGCGCGATGAGCGACAAGCCCGTCCCGATGAACCTCGATCGCTACGCCGACATGATCGGCGGCAGCGCCGAATTCCTGCGCGTCTGGGCCAAGCAGGACGGCCCCGTCACCTGCTTCGTCAATCCGGTGCCGATCGGGCCGGATCCCTTCGCCTTTGGCCTCGCCATGGTCGATTGCGTCCGCCACGCCGCCAGGGCCTATGCCCGTGCGGTGAACATCGACGAGGAGGCAGCGCTCGCGCGCATCTGGGAAGGGCTGGATGCCGAGCGCGCTGCGCCCACGACCGATCCGATCTCCATCACCGCCAACAGGGATGTGCATTAATGGCTTGGGACCGCAATCAGATGGCGGCGCGCGCCGCGCAGGAACTGCGTGACGGCTATTACGTCAACCTCGGCATCGGCATCCCGACGCTGGTCGCGAATAATATCCCCGCGGGCATGACCGTCACGCTGCAGAGCGAGAACGGCATGCTCGGCATCGGGCCGTTCCCCTATGACGACGAGGTCGATCCCGATCTGATCAACGCCGGCAAGCAGACGATCAGCGAGCTGCCGCAAAGCGCCTATTTCGGCAGCGAACAGAGCTTCGCGATGATCCGCGGCGGGCATATCGACCTGACCGTATTGGGTGCGATGGAGGTCAGCGAGGGTGGCGACATCGCCAACTGGATGATCCCCGGCAAGATGATCAAGGGCATGGGCGGCGCGATGGACCTCGTCGCCGGCGTCAAGCAGATCATCGTCGTGATGGACCACAACGCCAAGGATGGCAGCCCGAAGTTCATCCCCGCCTGCACGCTGCCGCTGACGGGCAAAAACGTCGTCGACATGATCGTCACCGATCTCGCCATCTTCCGGCGGCCCGATCACGATTCGCGTTTCCAGCTGGTCGAACTCGCACCCGGCGTGACTGCCGACGAGGTCGCGGCCAAGACGACGGCCGCCTATCAGGTGGCGCTGTAACGATCGCCCGACAGCGCCCGGACGCCTGAGGAGGGACGATGCGCTGGCTGATCGGGATCGGGTTGATCGGGCTGATCGTCGGCATCCTCTACGCGACCGTGTCCGGGCCGCGATGGCTGAGTATAGCCGATGGCGTGATGGGCGGTGGCCGCGGAGTCGAGCGAGTCGCGAACGGCGTGCCGTTCGGATCGCACGGGCAAACGCTCGACGTGTGGCGCCCCACCGGGGCAGCGAGCCGGCGGCCCGTCGTGATCTTCATCTATGGCGGCGGCTGGGTGAATGGCGACCGCGCCGCCTATGCCTTCGCCGCACGCGCCTTCGCCAGGGCGGGGTTCGTCGTGGTGGTGCCCGATTATCGCAAGGTCCCGGGCGTGCGATTCCCGGCCTTCGTCCAGGACGGCGCCGACGCGCTGCGCTGGGTGCATGATCACGTCGCGGAATATGGCGGCGATGCGGGGCGGATCGCGGTCGCGGGCCATTCGGCCGGCGCCTATAATGCGGTGATGCTGGCGATCGATCCGCGGTGGCTGCGCGACGTCGGGCTGGCGCCCGATACGATCAAGGCGGTGATGGGGCTGTGCGGCCCGTACGACTTCTTCCCGTTCGATTCGAAACGATCGATCGACGCCTTCGCCGGCGTAGTTGACGGTCCCGCGACGCAGCCAATCCACTATGCCCGCCCCGGATTGCCGCCGATGCTGCTGGTGACGGGCAGCGCCGACACGCAAGTGAAGCCGCGCAACGCCATCGCGTTGGCGCAGCGGTTGCGCGCAGCGGGTTCGCCGGTGGAGCTGCGCGACTATAGCGGCCTCAGCCACGAGGATGTCGTGATGGCGCTCTCGGTGCCGTTCCGCGGCAAGGCGCCGGTGCTGCACGACAGCGTCGCGTTCCTGAAAGGGGCATTGGGGAAGGGGAGGGTGCCATGAGCTACACGTTGATCACCGCCAACCGCAATTATTCCAGCTGGTCGCTGCGGCCCTGGCTGTTGATGACGGCGCTCGGCATTCCGTTCGAGGATCGGATCGAATCCTTCGCGCAGGCCGACAACTGGCAGGCGTTCCGCGCCTTCTCGCCGACGGGTCAGGTGCCGGTCCTGATCGACGGCAACCGCACGATCTGGGACTCGCTCGGCATCGTGATGTATCTCGCCGATCGACATGACGGCATCTGGCCTACGAGCGTGGATGCGCGCGCCTGGGCGCAGAGCGCGGTCGCGGAGATGCACGGCGGGTTCGCGGCGTTGCGCAACGAACGGACGATGAACGTCGGGGTGCGTGCCGACCCCAACCCGGGCTCTGCCGCTCTGGCGCGCGATGTCGCGCGGATTGCCGAGCTCTGGGGCGAGGGGCTTGCTCGCTTCGGCGGACCATGGCTGGCTGGCGGCGCCTTCACCGCGGTTGATGCCTTTTACGCTCCTGTCGCCTTTCGCGTGCGCACTTATGGGATCGACGTGGGGGAGGCGGGGCGGCGCTGGGTCGATACGATCCTGGCGCATCCCGATGTCCTTCGCTGGGAGGCGGTGGCGCTGACCGAGACCTGGCGTGAGCAGGCGCATGAGGCGGATATTCGTGCCTGCGGGACGATAACGGCAGACCATCGCAAATAGGCGATCCTCCCGGCAATAATCTGTCGCACAGCCTTTCGCCGACGCATCGTTTCGGTTAACGCGAGCGCCATCATGGCATCCCGACCACAGACCCTGTACGAAAAGATCTGGAACGCGCACGTCGTCGAAACGCGCGACGATGGCACGTGCCTGATCTACATCGACCGCCACCTCGTCCACGAAGTCACCAGCCCGCAGGCGTTCGAGGGGCTGCGCGCCGCCGGGCGCCGCGTCCGTCGCCCCGAGCTGACGTTGGCGGTGCCCGACCACAATCTGCCGACGACGCCGCGCGTCGATGCCAGCGGGCGCCTGATCCCGATCGCAGACCCCGAAAGCGCGCAGCAGCTCGACGCGCTCCGCCGCAACACCGCGGAGTTCGGCGTCGACTATATCGATGCGACCGCGGCGGAGCAGGGCATCGTCCATGTCGTTGGGCCGGAGCTGGGCTTCACGCTGCCCGGCACGACGCTGGTCTGCGGCGACAGCCACACGTCGACGCACGGGGCGCTCGGCGCCCTCGCCTTCGGGATCGGAACCAGCGAGGTCGAGCATGTGCTCGCCACGCAGACGCTGCTGCTCAGCCCGTCCAAGACGATGGAGGTGCGCGTCGACGGCACGCTCGGCTATGGCGTCAGCCCCAAGGACGTGATCCTCGCGATCATGGGCCGCGTCGGCGCGGCGGGCGGCACCGGCCATGTCTTCGAATATACGGGTGACGTCGTGCGTGCGATGTCGATCGAGGGGCGGATGACGCTCGCCAATATGTCGATCGAGGGCGGTGCGCGCGCCGGCCTCGTCGCGCCGGACGACACGACCTTCGCCTATCTGAAGGGTCGGCCGATGGCGCCCAAGGGTGACGAATGGGATCGGGCGGTGGCTTGGTGGCGCAGCCTCGCGACCGATACCGGCGCGCGCTACGACAAGAGCGTGACCCTCCACGCCAGTGAGATCGCGCCGTCGCTCACCTGGGGCACGAGCCCCGAAGACGTCGTGCCGATCACCGGCGTCGTCCCCGAACCCGACAGCTTCGCCGATCCCGCCAAGCGCGAGGCGGCGCGACGCAGCCTGGACTATATGGGCCTGACGCCGGGCACGGCGATGCAGGACGTCGCGATCCAGCACGTCTTCATCGGCAGCTGCACCAACAGCCGGATCGAGGATCTGCGCGCCGCCGCGGCGGTGGCGGACGGACGCCGCGTCGCGGATGGCGTGCGCGCGATGGTCGTGCCCGGATCGGGGCTGGTTAAGCGGCAGGCGGAGGCGGAGGGCCTCGACCGCGTGTTCGTCTCGGCGGGCTTCGAATGGCGCGAGCCGGGCTGTTCGATGTGCCTCGCGATGAACCCGGACAAGGTGCCGGCGGGCGAGCGCTGTGCCTCCACCTCCAATAGAAATTTCGTGGGACGTCAAGGACCTGGCGCGCGGACTCATTTGTTGTCGCCGGCAATGGCGGCTGCTGCCGCGGTGACGGGACGGCTCGCCGATGTGCGCGATGTGATGGGAGGACGATGATGAAGAAGGTTCTGATAGTGCTGGTCGCGGGCGCGATGATGAGCGGCGTCGCCGCCTATGTCGCCGGTGCGCGTGTGCTCACCCATCCGGCCGCGACCCAGCGCTGACGCCGATGCAGCCCGTCACGACCGTCAGTGGCACCGCCTATCCCTGGGGTGCCAAGAATATCGACACCGACATCATCATCCCGGCGCATTGGCTGAAAACCATCACGCGCTCAGGACTGGGTCGCGGCGCGTTCGAAACGGTGCGCGCGCAGCCGGGTAACGTCTTCGACGATCCCCGCTATGCCGGCGCGCCGATCCTGATCGCGGGCGACAATTTCGGCTGCGGATCCAGCCGCGAACACGCCGCCTGGGCGCTCGCCGACATGGGCGTAAAAGCCGTCATCGCGCCCAGTTTCTCCGACATCTTCTCCGGCAACGCCTTCAAGAACGGCATCGTCCCGGTGGTGCTGCCGCAGGAAGCGGTCGACCGGCTGGTCGAGGTGGCGAAAGAGCAGCCGATTACCGTCGATCTCGAAACGATGACGGTCACGACCCCCTATCAGGATCGCTTCACCTTCGAACTCGACTCGTTTCGTCGCCGTTGCCTGATGGAGGGGCTGGACGAAGTCGGTCTGACACTGGCAAGAGATACCGCGATTTCGAAATTCGAAGGTGCGGTCGAGCAGAGCCGCCCCTGGATCGGGAGTAGGAGCGGATATGCGAGCATTGCTGTCGACGGCGCCGGGCGGACCTGAAACTCTAGAGCTGACGGAATCGCCCGATCCCGTACCTGCCAAGGGGCAGGTCCTGGTCGCGGTGAAGGCCTGCGCGATCAACTATCCCGATGTCCTGATCATCGAGGACAAGTACCAGTTCAAGCCGCAGCGTCCCTTCGCACCTGGTGGTGAGATCGCCGGTGTCATCGAGGCGCTGGGCGAGGGCATCACCGACTGGCAGGTCGGCGATCGCGTAATGGGCGTGATCGGCCACGGCGGTCTGGCGAGCAAGATCGCCACCGAGCCGCAGCGCCTCTACCGTTTGCCCGAAGACCGCAGCTTCGCCGAGGGCGCGGCGCTGATCCTCACCTACGCCACCACCATCCATGCACTGCTTGACCGCGGACGCCTGGCGGAAGGGCAGTCGCTGCTCGTGCTCGGTGCGGCCGGCGGTGTCGGTCTGGCGGCGATCGAACTCGGCAAGGCCTATGGCGCGCGCGTCGTCGCGGCGGTGTCGTCGGAGGAAAAGGCGGCGGCCGCCAAGGCTGCGGGCGCGGACGAGACGATCATTTATGGCCGCGCGCCGTTCGACAAGGATCAGTCCAAGGCGCTCGCCGAACAGTTCAAGGCGGCCGGCGGGCGCGGCGGCTTCGACGTGATCTACGATCCGGTGGGCGGTGACTATGCCGAGCCGGCGCTGCGTTCGATCGCCTGGGAGGGGCGCTATCTGGTCGTCGGTTTCCCGGCGGGTATTCCGAAGCTGCCGCTCAATCTTACGCTGCTGAAGAGCTGCGATGTCTGCGGCGTGTTCTGGGGCGCGTTCGCCGCACGCGATCCGCAGGCGAATGCTGCGCATGTCGACACTTTGTTCCGTTTGTGGCGGGAGGGGCGCATCGCGCCGCGCGTCACGGAAACCTTTGCGTTCGAACGGGGTGGCGATGCGATCGCCAAGATGGCCGCACGCGGGGCCATCGGTAAATTGGTGGTCGAGGTCGGTTGACCTCGGCCACCGGGCGGGGCGGTTAGCGTACCGCGAATACGACAGCCAGGATCATCGCCCACAAAAACAGCGAGATCCCCGTGCCGATCATCACGCCGGTCAGCGGCGTGGCGCGGTGGTCGTGAGTGCCGGAATGTGTGCCGGCGGTGAGAGGCGCGTTGGTCATTGTCCTTCTCCAGCGGGCCGATCTTTGCGTCGTACCCTATATTCAATATCTCATAACCCGCTTAACGGTTCCATAACGTAGGCGTTACGTTTTACTTATTTTGCACGTCCCGTCGTGAGAGCTGATCGTGCGGCACAGCAGCGTGCGTTGCGCGGGCGGTCCCCCGCTCCTATGTGGAGACCGAAACAGACCGACCCGGGGGAAATGGCCGCGATGACAATGTTCGACGATCGGGAAAAGGCATTGGAAGGGCAGTTCGCCCGCGCCGAGGAAATGGCGTTTCGCATCACCGCGCGCCGCAACCGTCTGCTGGGCCAGTGGGCCGCGGAACTGATGGGTTTGACGCCGGAGGAAACGGATTCCTACGCGAAGTCGGTCGTCCAGGCGGATTTCGAGGAAGCGGGCGATGAAGACGTCGTTCGCAAGCTGCTGGGCGACCTCACCGCCGCGCGTGTCGAAACCGACGATGCCACCGTGCGCCGCGCACTCGCCGACAAGGCGATCGAAGCGCGTCGCCAATTGATGCAGCCGGAGTAAGCAGCGCGATGCCGATGGCCGCTGACGATATCGCCGCGCTGATCCGCGCCGCCATTCCCGATGCCGAGGTCGAGATCACCGATCTTGCCGGCGACGGAGACCATTATGCCGCACGCGTCGTGTCGGCGAGCTTCGCGGGCCTGCCGCTGCGCCAGCAGCATCAGGCGGTGTACGCGGCGCTCGGCGGCCGGATGGGCGGCGAACTCCATGCGCTGCAACTCAAAACCGCAGCAGCCTGAGGATACAGACCATGACCGACGATACCCACGCCCGCATCGACGCCGTCGTAAAGAACAACGCGGTGGTGCTGTTCATGAAGGGCAGCCCGCTGTTCCCGCAGTGCGGCTTTTCCAGCCGCGCGGTGGCGATCCTCGACCATCTCGGCGTCAGCTACGAAAGCGTCGACGTGCTGCAGGACCAGGCGATCCGTCAGGGCATCAAGGCCTATTCCGATTGGCCGACGATCCCGCAGCTCTATGCCGGCGGCGAATTCATCGGCGGGTCGGACATCATGATGGAAATGTACGAAAGCGGCGAACTGGCGACGCTGCTGAAGGGCGAAGCCGCCGCGCAGTAAGCGCGGGCTTCGATACCTGCCCGACGAGATCGGGCATCGGGCGGGCGTCGTATGGCGTCCGCCCTTTTGTATTTGTGGCTGTTGCGCGCTTGGCTGGCTCGCGGTCTAGCGGTCCGGTAAGCGAGGATCGGCCTCGCATGGCCATGTCGGCCGGGTGCGGGTGGGCCGGTGCGTGATACGATCCCGCGTCTGGCCCACCCTGCTGAAGCGTCGAACGCTCGGCTGTCCTGGCATAAGCATCCGGCGTGCCAATTGCGCCAACCGACGAAAATGGCTGCCCCCGGTTGGTTAACGCCACGACGCTTACGGGTGCAGCTGTAAAATTCTTCGACAACGGCCACACGCCGTCGCCGCTCGCCGTTTGGAACCTCCACATCCCCTATTGACTACGTTCGTAATCGGAGCGATCACAGCTGTAGTCGATAGAGGAGCGTAACCGTGGCCGAACGAATCAGCGATGCCGAGCATGCGGTGATGGAGGTTCTGTGGGACGAATCGCCGCTCACCGCGCAGGACGTGGCGGAGCGGGTCGATCCGGCGCGGGGCTGGAGCGCCAATACGGTCAAGACATTGCTCGGCCGGCTGCTCGCCAAATCCGCGATTGCGCATCAGGAGGATGGCCGCCGGTATCTCTACCGCCCGATCGTTGCGCGCGACGATTACGTGTCCGGCGAATCGAAGCGGCTGATCGACCGTCTCTTCGGCGGCAAGCTGACCCCGCTCGTCGCCCACCTCGCCGAGCGTGACGAGTTGAGCGCGCAGGATATCGCCGAGATCGAGGCGCTGCTGAAGGACCTGAAACAATGAGCGCGCTGCTGCCCGGCGCGCCGTTCCTCGGCTGGCTGATCGAGGCGCTGGTCGCCTCCACGCTATTGATGGGTCTGGCGCTGCTGATCCGCTGTCCGGTCCGCGAGGCATTCGGGCCGCAGATCGCCTATGCGCTGTGGGCCTTGCCACTGCTACGCCTGCTGCTGCCGCCTTTGCCGGCCGGCCTGCGGCAGGCCGCAGCCACCCCGCTCAGCCAAGCGAGCGAGACGATCACGATCATGGTCGTGGGGCAGGGCGCCACCGCGGTCGCGCCCGCCGTCGCACCACTGGCCGACGGTGCGCCGATCGCCTGGGGCCCGATCGTCGGTGGATCGCTGGCGCTGCTATGGGGCGTGGGCGCGCTCGGCTTCCTGCTGTGGCATCTCACCAGCCATACGCGCTTCTGCCGTCGTCTGCTCGGCACCGCCGCGCACGTGGAGGAGATGCGCGGCGTGCGCGTGATCGCCAGTGATGCGGCGCCCGGGCCGCTCGCCTTCGGCGTGCTCCGCCGCTACGTCGCCTTCCCGCTCGACTTCGCCGATCGTTACGATGCCGACGAGCGCGAACTCGCGCTGGAGCACGAAATCGGCCACCACCAGCGTGGCGATCTGATCGCCAATTGGATCGCCCTGGCGGTGCTCGCGCTCCACTGGTTCAATCCCGTCGCCTGGCGCGCCTTCCGCGCCTTCCGCGCCGATCAGGAGCTGGCCAACGACGCCCGCGTGCTCGCGGGTCGGTCCGCCATCGACCGTCACGCCTATGCCTGCGCCATCGTGAAGGCGGCGCACGGCGGGGCCGTGTCCGCCGCCTGCCACCTGCACACCATCGACGATCTGAAAGGGAGAATCCGTATGCTGACCACCATGCCGCGTTCGCGTCGGCGTCTCGCGACCGGGGGCGTACTGATGTCCGCCGTCGTCCTTACCGGCCTTGGTCTCACCGCCTCGGGCACCAGCGCTGCCAAGGCGATCAGCGGCAAGGTGGGCGATACGATCGGCGTCGATCTGCAAGCGCAGCCGCCGGCGCCGCCGGCCCCTCCCGTCGCTCCCGCGCACCCGGCACCCGCTACCGCGCCCGACGTGGCGGCGATCGCGGCCGTGCCTGCGCCTCCTCAGGCTCTCGAGGCGCCCGACGCGCCTGCCGCACCGCCGGTCCCCGCCGCGCCTGCAAAGGCTCGTCGCATCGTCATCAACACGATGCAGGATGGCAAGGTCGCCACGTTCACGTCGAACGCCGATGGCCATTTCGACGATGCCGCGATCGAGCGCATGGCCGCGGATGCCCGCAGCCGCGCGCCCGAGGTCAGCTCGCGCAATTGCGCCGATGGCCGCGACGGCGGCCCGCGCCAGCTGGTGGTCCACACGACGCGCGCCGGCAAGCGGGCGATGATCGTCTGCACCAACCGGATCGAGGCGGCGGCCACAGCGGGTGCGATGGCATCCGCCCATGCCGCGGTCGTGAAGCGCGACGCGCTGCAAACGGCGCTGTCGAGCGTCATGGTGACGCGCGCCAGCATCGCCAATAACGCCAGCATCCCGCCCGCCGATCGCGCCTCCGCCCTGAAGGATATCGACGACGCGCTGGTCGAGCTGCGCAACGAGATGGCGGGTATCGGTAAGGACTGACGTCCCGATCCGATACCGGCCTCGAACCTCCCCGCGCACGGTCCCGCGTGGGGAGGTTTTGCTTGCGCCCAGGGCCACCGCACGCCACATCCATGGACAATGCCCGCGCATCCGACCGGAATCCCGATCCAGCTCGAGCCGCTCGTCACGCGCGTGCTCGCGCCCAACGCCTCGCCCTACACGTATAGCGGCACGCAGACGCACGTCGTCGGCACCACCGATCTTGCGATCATCGATCCGGGCCCCGACGATCCCGCGCATATCGCCGCCCTGCTGGACGTCATCGCCGGCCGGCCCGTGACGGCGATCGTCATCACGCATCACCATCGCGATCACAGCCCCGCCAGCCGACCGCTCGCCGCCACCACCGGCGCGCCGATTGTCGGCCCGCGCGCGCACCACGTCGCGGACGATGCCCTGCCTTTGGATGCCGCCTTCGACGCCGATTACGCGCCGGATCGCGTGCTGGAGGAGGGCGATACCGTCAGCGGCGATGGCTGGACATTGCGCGCCATCGCGACGCCCGGCCACACCTCCAACCATCTGGCCTATGCGCTGCCCGAAAGCGGCGCGTTGTTTTCGGGCGACCATGTAATGGGCTGGGCGACTAGCGTCGTCTCGCCGCCCGATGGCGACATGGGCGACTATATGGCGAGCCTCGACAAGCTGATGGGCCGCGACGATCGCGTCTATTATCCGGGCCATGGCGAGGCGGTGGACAATCCACAGCGGCTGGTGCGCGGCATGCTCGGCCATCGCAAGCAGCGCGAGGGGCAGATCCTGCGCCTGCTCCGCGAAGCCCCGATGGCCATCCCGGCGATGACTGCGCGCATGTACGTCGGGCTCGACCCGCGGCTGCTCGGCGCGGCGGAGCGATCGGTGCTCGCGCATCTGTACGACCTGCGCCATCGCGCACTGGTGGAGGAGGAAGGAGACACATGGCGGATCCGCGCGTGATCGATCCCGCAACGCCGCCGGCCCGCGGATCGATCGGATCGTTCCTGGGCAAGGCCGCGGGCGTCATCGTCCTGCTGGCGCTCGCGGTGCTGCTCGGCCTGTGGGCGATCCAGCGCTATGTCGAACGGCGGCTCGCGCCCGATCCCACCACGGTCGCCAGCGCCAGCCTGCAGGGATTGCGCGAACAGAACCGGCTGTCGGCCTTTGCGGCGCGCTTCGTCGCCGTCTCTACCTCGCGCCAGTCGCAGCTTGGCCTGTCGACCGAGAAGACGCTGATCATGCCAGGCACCGTCCGCTACGAAGTGGACCTCGCCAAGCTGACGCCCTCCGACGTCATTTGGGACGCTGGCACCAAGACACTGTCGGTACGCCTGCCGCCGGTGGAGATTGACGGGCCGCAGATCGATCTGGCGCAGCTGCGCGAATATGGCAGCGGCGGCATCCTGTCGCACGTCACCGATGCCGAGGCGCGGCTCGATACGGCCAACCGGCGGGCCGGGCAGGCCGAACTGGTGCGGCAGGCGCGCGACGCCGCACCGATGAAGCTCGCTCGCGATGCGACGCGCCGGGCGGTGGAGACCAGCTTCGCCATGCCGTTGCGCGCTGCCGGGATCGACGCGCAGGTGAAGGTGCGCTTTGCCGATGACCCGACGCCATCGGGCGAGCGTTGGGATACCAGCCGTTCGTTGCAGGAAGTTCTTGGCAACGCAGAGTGAGGCCCGGCGTTGAGCCCGGCGTGGGTATCGCCTAACGGGGGTGTCATGGAACTGACGACCAATCTGGCAGGGCTGGACCTGCGCGCCGAGATCGACCGCCTCCGCAAGGAGCGCAACGCCGTCATCCTCGCGCATTACTATCAAAAGCCCGAATTGCAGGACCTGGCCGATTTCGTCGGTGACAGCCTGGATCTGAGCCGCAAGGCGCAGGCCACCGATGCCGACGTCATCGCCTTTTGCGGCGTGCGCTTCATGGCCGAAACCGCGAAGATCCTCAGCCCCGACAAGACGGTCGTGCTGCCCGACATGGATGCCGGGTGCAGCCTGGAAGACAGCTGCCCGCCCGAGCAATTCGCCGCCTTCCGCGCCGCGCATCCCGATCACATCGCGCTGACGTACATCAACTGCTCGACCGAGGTGAAGGCGCTCAGCGACATCATCGTCACCTCCTCGTCCGCGGAGACGATCCTCGCGCAATTGCCGCGCGATCAGAAGATCATCTTCGGCCCCGACCGCAATCTCGGCGGCTACCTCCAGCGCAAGACCGGGCGCGAGCTATTGCTCTGGCCCGGCGTGTGCATCGTGCATGAGGCATTCAGCGAAACCGAGCTGCTGAAGCTCAAGGCGCAATACCCCGGCGCCCCCGTCGCGGCACACCCCGAATGCCCCGCGGTGATCCTGGATCACGCCGATTATGTCGGTTCGACGCGCGGCATCCTGGAATATGCCAATGCGATGCCCGGCGACACGCTGATCGTCGCGACCGAGCCGCACATCATTCACCAGATGGAAAAGGCGATGCCGACCAAGCGCTTCATCGGTGCGCCGGGTGCGGACGGCAATTGCAACTGCAACATCTGCCCGTACATGGCGCTCAACACGCTGGAAAAGCTGTACATCGCCCTGCGCGACCTCACGCCGCGCATCGAAATCGAGGAAGGGCTCCGGATCAAGGCGAAGAAGAGCCTGGATGCCATGCTGGCGCTCGCCTCGACCAGCGTGGGCAAGGGCGATCTGGGGCCGGCACCGGTGGCGCCGGTTCCCGTCACGGGGGACTGACGCGTCAGCGCGAGGATGTCGGGGTCGACGCGCCCAGAAGATCGTGCGCGGCACCGAGGTGGATCGCCACCATCGTCAGCTCTAGCGTATCGGCCAAGGCCAAAGCAGCCGCGAGCAACCGGCGCAATTCGGCCTCGTCAGCACCGTCGGTCATATATCCCCTCCCGTTCCCGTGACACTTGATAGCCGCTTTTTCCCTTCCGGCGTCTCAATAGGATGATCCAGCCATGCGCTTCCGTCTGGACGGCTTCGATACCGACGCCTTTATCGCCGCCACCCTGGCGGAGGACCTGGGGGAAGCGGGCGATATCACCTCTGCAGCGGTGATCCCGGCAGAGGCGCGCTTCGCCGGCGTGATGGACACGCGCGAGGCGATCGTGGTCGCGGGGCTGGGCCTGGCGGAGGGCTTTTTTCAAGCGCTCGATCCGCAGGCGGTGATCACGCCGCTCGCGGCTGATGGTGATTATGTGCCGGCCGGCACAGACCTGATGCGGATCGAGGGGTCGGCGCGTGCGATGCTGACCGCCGAACGTTCGGCGCTCAACACCGTGCAGCATCTGTCCGGCATCGCCACGCTGACCCGTCAGTACGTCGATGCGATCGCGGGTACGGGCGCGACCCTGCTCGATACGCGCAAGACGATCCCGGGGCTGCGCCGGCTCGAAAAATACGCCACGCGCGTCGGCGGGGCGCAGAACCATCGCATGGGTCTATGGGATGCGGCGATGATCAAGGACAATCACGTTGCGGTCGCGGGCGGCATCGCCGCGGCGGTCCAGCGCGCGGTTGGCGCGGGGATCGAGCGGATCATCGTCGAGGTCGATTCGCTCGACCAGATCGCGCCTGCGCTGGACGGGGGTGCGACGCATCTGCTGCTCGACAATATGGGGCCCGATACGCTGCGACAGGCGGTGGCGATGATCGGCGGCCGCGTACCGACCGAGGCGTCGGGCGGCGTCCGTCTCGACACGATCCGCGCCATCGCCGAAACGGGCGTGACCTATATTTCGGTGGGGCGGCTGACCCAGTCGGCGCCGGCGGCGGATATCGGGCTGGATTTCGCGCTGCTGTGATCGTGGCGGCTTGCACGACGCCGCTGCGCGGCTAGGCTGCCGCGCATCTGTTCTGCTTGGGGGCACCCATGATCAAACCACCGTCGATCGCGCGTTTCGAACAATTCTACTGGGCCTCGGTCATCCTCGGCCTGATCAACACCGCCCTCAACTGGAAGACCTCGCAGGCGTTGATTGCTGCCAATCCGGTCCTCGCCGGCGCCAGCTGGATCGTGCCGGTAACGCAAGTGATCGGCCTGATTATCGCCGTGCTGCTCTGGTTCTTCATCGTCCGCCGGCCCAGCGTCGTCGCCAAGTGGATCCAGGTCGTCTTCGCTGCTCTCGGCGCGTTCGGCATAGCCTCGGCGCTGTTCATGCTGGCGATGGGGCGTGTGCCGGTCACCATCCAGGTCGTGCTCGGGCTCGTGGCCAACATCCTCTACATCGCCGCCGCAGTGATGCTGTTCAAGCCGGACGCCAAGGAATGGCTGGGCGAGGGGCGCGACCCCGACGATATCGAGGCGCCGCGCGTATGATCGGCCGACTTCTGCTCGCCGCCACGGCGATCGCGGTGCCGGCCGCGGCGCAGGCGCAAAGCTATCGCTGCTCGGCCCCGACCCAGATCGATCGGCCACGCCCCGATCTGGCCGACGCCCGCCAGCCGCAGCGGCTGCTGCCGATCGGCGGCTATACGCTGGCGATCACCTGGGCCCCGCAATTCTGCCACGAGCATGCGCGCGACGCCTCGGCCCGCTTCCAGTGCGGCAGCGGCAATCGCTTCGGCTTCACGCTGCACGGCCTGTGGCCGGATGGCGTGGGCAAGGACTGGCCGCAATATTGCCAGGCGACGCCGCTGCTGTCGCGAGAGGTGATCCAGCAGAACATCTGCTCGACGCCGTCGGCGCAGCTGTTGCAGCACGAATGGTCGAAGCACGGCACCTGCATGTCGGGCTATACGCCGGAGCGCTATTTCGCGCAGTCCACCGGCCTGTACGCGAAGCTGCGCTATCCCGACATGAACGCGCTGTCGCGCCGTCCGATGACTGCGGGCAAGCTGGCGCAGGCGGTGGCGGATGCCAATCCGGGCCTCACCGCCGACATGATGCGGATCACCGCGAACCGCCGCGGCTGGCTGGACGAAATCTGGCTCTGCCTCGACAAGACGTTCCGTTACCAGCGCTGTCCGGCGCATCAGGGCGGACTAGCACCCAACGCCAGCGTGAAGATCTGGCGCGGCATGCGATGATCCCGTTGCCGTCCGGGCCGGTATGCACCGGCCCGGCGGTCAGCCGATGATCGTCGCCGTCGCCGGGTGATGACGGTCCAGATGCTTGCGGATGATCCGCAGGTTGCGCGTGTTCGATCGGAAGAAGAAGTCGGGCACCGCGCCGACGAAGGGGATGAGGCCCAGCGCCCAGTCGATCCCGACATTGCCGAACATCCGCGCCATCTGCAGCTTCGACATGCCGAGGTTGCGCGCTTCCCAGACCAGCCACGACCCGATCAGCGCCGCGATCGTCGTCCCGACGACGGGCACGAGGTCGAGCAACACGTCCATGCCCACCTTGCGATTGGTGCCGGGCAGCGTGAACAGCCCCTCCATCACGCGTTCCATCGCCTCTAGACGGATGCGGACCGAGGCGGCGTCGCGCCCGGTCGGCAAGGTTGCGATCAGCGGACGCATGTCCATGGGACGGGGCCGGCGGGGCGTGGTCTGTGCCATGTCGCTTAATTGGTGTCGTCGCGCAGCCGGTTCAACGGGTGCCAGGCGCGCGTGTTCGGGCGCCACTGCCTCAGCCGCAGCGCGACCAGCGACCAGCGCAGCGGCCGCGCGATCGGGATGAAGGCGGTGTCGACCGCCAGCGCGGCATCGGCCAGCCCGATCAGCCGGGCGCGATCGGCCATCGTCGGTGCATCGCGGGCGGCGATCAGTGCCGCACGGGCCTCGTCCCCGCACGGCGCGCACGCGGTGGCGAGATACCAGCGCGCGCTGTCATAGGGCGCGACCTGATCGACGAGGCGCAATTCGGCGGGGGCGGTCATCGCGACACGTTCCGGCGTGATCCCGATCGCATAGAGCGCCGCGGCCATCTGACCATAAAGTAGCGTCGCGCCGGGCCCCGGCGGCAGGGCAATCCGCATCCGCACAGGCGCACCAAACGCGGCGACCCGCGCCTGAGCGTCCGCGATCCGCTGCTCGGGCGACAGCAGCGCCCAGCCGGGGATGGCGGGTGGCGCACCGGAGTCGAGCGACTCTGGCAGGATGCGCTCGGCCGTCTCCCAGCCCGGCATCACTGCCGCGGTCACTGCGGCGCGATCGATCGCGCCGTTCAGCGCGGCGCGATTGCCCGGATCGGCGAGGAAGCCCTCGCGTGAGGCGATCGCGAAGCCGAACAGGCCGACGGCGGGATCGAGGCGGAGATTGGCGGGCGCGACCTGTGCGAGGCTCAGCAGCGGCCAGTCGGCGAAGGTGCCGCCGGTGACGTAATCCGAATCGCGGGCGACGAAGCGGACGATGGCGCGTGCCGCCCGTTCGCCGATCAGCCGCACGTCGTCTTCGGGGCGGGTCGTGCGGTGATCCTCGGGATCGGCACGCGTCCGGTCGAATGCCGGGCGGAGCAGCAGGCTGCGATGGGCGGCGCTGACGATCCGCATCGGTCCCGCGCCGCCCGCATTGCCGATCCCGCCGCTGCGCCACAGCGCGAGTTCGGGCTGGGCGAACAGTTTGAGCAGATCGGGGCGGGGGCGCAGCAGCCGCACTTCGATGACCTGCGGCGTCATCGTGACGATCTCGTCGATCGCCGTCAGGAACGGGGCGAGGGGGTTGCGCGAGCCGGGGGCGATCTGGCGCCGCAGCTGCGCGACGACTTGGTCGGCGGTGACCGCGCTGCCATCGGGCCACTGGGCGTCGCGGAGGCGGAAGATGTAGCTTGTGCCCTGATCGATGACGATCCAGCGTTCGGCGAGCCCCGGTTCGATCTGGCCGCTGGCGTCGAACCGCACCAGCCCCTCTGCCGTCGCGTCGAGCAGCAGCCGGGTCGGCGTATTGGGCAACGTGCGGCTGGGATCGGCAAGCCGCGGTGCGGTGCCGATCGCACTGGCGACGACCGGCCCCGAATCAGGGCGCCGGTCGCAACCGCCGAGCGTCGCGGTCAACGCCAGCGCAAAAGCCATGGTGCGGACGGCGGGACTCGAACCCGCACTCCATAGGAAGCCGATTTTAAGTCGGCTGCGTCTACCGGTTTCGCCACGTCCGCACACAGGGGCACGACAAGCGCACGTGGGTGCGGGCGTCAAGTCACGACCGGCATTTCATCGCCGTGCTGGGCAAAGATAGTCCGCCGGGCGACGACGCGGTGCGTCACGTCACACGTTCAGACGGGCGCGCATTTCCTTGCCGGGCTTGAAATAGGGGACGCGCTTGGCGTCGACATCGACGGTTTCGCCGGTGCGCGGGTTGCGACCGACGCGGGCATCGCGGGCGCGGGTCGAAAAGGCGCCGAAGCCGCGCAGTTCGACGCGGCCGTTCGCGGCAAGACGCAGCGTGATCTCATCGAAGAAAGTGCTCACGATCGCCTCGACGTCGTGGCTCGTCAGCTCGGGGTTGAGATCGCAGAGTTTTTGAACGAGTTCAGATCGGATCACGGTACGGGCTCCCCCCGGCGCCAGGTTGCGGAGATTGATGAAGATCAATGCCCACGACGTATAGGGCCGCAACGAAGCCGATCCAAGGAAAAATATGTCAGGTCAGGACATTTCTGCCCCGACCTGACACATGGGTAAGTGTTGCTTACTTCTTTTCGGCGTCCGAGCGGGCCTTCAGCGCCTCGCCCAGAATGTTGCCGAGCGTCGCGCCCGAGTCGGACGAGCCGTACTGAGCAACCGCCTGCTTCTCTTCGGCGATCTGCATCGCCTTGATCGAGAAGGTCGGCTTCTTCGAACGATCGAAGCCGGTGACCATCGCGTCGAACTTCTGGCCGACCTGGAAACGCTCCGGACGCTGTTCGTCACGGTCGCGGCCGAGATCGGTGCGCTTGATGAAGCCGGTCGCGCCATCGTCGCCCTGCTGCACTTCGAGGCCCGCATCGCGGACTTCGAGGACGGTGACGGTGACGATCGCGTTCTTGTTCAGACGGTCGCCCGCTGCCGCGATGCCGCCGGCCGCCGGGCCGCCGCGCTCGAGCTGCTTCATGCCGAGGCTGATGCGCTCCTTCTCGGCGTCGATGTCCAGAACGATCGCCTGAACGGTCTCGCCCTTGCGGTGCAGGTTGAGGGCATCCTCACCCGACACGCCCCAGGCGATGTCCGACATGTGAACCATGCCGTCGACGTCGTTGTCCAGGCCGATGAACAGGCCGAACTCGGTGGCGTTCTTGACTTCGCCCTCGACGGTCGAACCGATCGGATGGGCGGCGGCGAACGCTTCCCACGGATTGTTCTGCGCCTGCTTGAGGCCGAGGCTGATGCGACGCTTGTCCTCGTCGACCTCGAGCACCACGACATCGACTTCCTGCGAGGTCGAGACGATCTTGCCCGGATGGACGTTCTTCTTGGTCCAGGACATTTCCGAAACGTGGACCAAGCCTTCGATGCCCGGCTCCAGCTCGACGAACGCACCATATTCGGTGATGTTCGTGACGCGGCCCGACAGCTTGGCGCCGACCGGATACTTCGCGCTCGCGCCATCCCACGGATCGGACTCGAGCTGCTTCATGCCGAGGCTGATGCGCTGCGTGTCCTTGTTGATGCGGATGATCTGCACCTTCACGGTGTCGCCGATCGCGATCATTTCCGACGGGTGGTTGACGCGCTTGTAGCTGAGGTCGGTGACGTGCAGCAGGCCGTCGATGCCGCCCAGGTCGACGAACGCACCGTAATCGGTGATGTTTTTGACGACGCCGTCGATGATCTGGCCTTCCGCCAGGCTCTGGATCAGGCCCGAACGCTGCTCGGCGCGGGTTTCTTCCAGAACGGCGCGACGCGACACGACGATGTTGCCGCGCTTGCGGTCCATCTTCAGGATCTGGAACGGCTGCGGGATGTCCATCAGCGGCGTGACGTCACGCACCGGACGGATATCGACCTGCGAACCCGGCAGGAACGCGACGGCGCCCGACAGGTCGACGGTGAAGCCGCCCTTGACGCGGCCGAAGATCACGCCCTCGACACGAGCGGTCTTGCTGAATTCCAGCTCCAGCTTGTCCCAGGCGGCTTCGCGGCGCGCGCGGTCGCGGCTGAGCATCGCTTCGCCATGCATGTTCTCGACGCGGTCGACATAGACTTCGACTTCGTCACCGACCTTCAGATCGGCCTTCTGGCCGGGTGCGGCGAATTCGCGCAGCGGCACGCGGCCTTCCGACTTCAGACCGACGTCGATGACGGCCATGTCGTTTTCGATCGCGGTGACGGTGCCGTGAACGACACGGCCCTCGAAGCTGTCGGCACCGCCGAACATGTCATCGAGCATCGCGGCGAAATCGTCGCGGGTGGGTTGGGGCTGGGTAGCCATAGGGTTAGAGTGTCCTCGAGTTATTCTGTTTCCGGCCAAGCGGTTGGGTCCGCTGGTCTTGGCTGAAAACGCCGCGGCGACCCCATGCCGGTCGCGGCATCCATCGGGCGGGCGTGCAGCGGGAGGAATGCGATGCGCTGAATGCGAAAAGGGCGCGGTCCGCCAAGCGGTCGCGCCGTCCCCCGCCGAACACCTGCTCGCCGGACCGGCGCGCCATAGGGGAAATGCGGGCTTTTGGCAAGGCGCGGCGGGGTGGCCGCGAATCGCCGTTCGGGGGCGCGAGGGGCTGCGGAAGTGGACGAAGTGGACGGTACGTAATCGTCGGAAACCAGGGGGCCGTAGCGCCCGGCCGGGAGCGGCGGGGCGAGGGGCGGGCGGGTCATGGGGAGGTTGTAGCAGAAACGGGGTGTGTAGGACAGAGTGAGGATGGTTGGAACGAATATCCAGGCTTTTAAAATGATTGCCGGATTGACCCAGTAATCTGATCCATTGCGAATTATCAGGTGTGCTAAACTTCTTGATCAAATGACTATAAAGGAAGATGCTGCCTCCGTCCGACTCGGACGGTGTCGTGACAAATAAACGTCAAACGAGGATTGCAACATGCGTCGTATCCTACTGCTTGGCATGCCACTGGCGCTTCTGATGGGCTCAAGCGCAAATGCGCAGAGCGAGAACGAGCCATCGCCTCCTTACCCTACCACAACTCAGTGCTACAATGAGGCTCTGCGCTGGGCTCGATTGCACGCACAGCCAGGGACTCAGGAGTATTACGACGAATTCTACGAATATTTTTATACTAACTGTCCGAACACCCAAGATTGAATGGAGCGCACAGGCTGATTGCTATGGTATGTAAGCGTCGGCTTGTGCCCCTGTCTGAATCGCGGCACGCGTGAAGCTGCTATGCGTTGACTCGATACTGATTATCAGTGGTTCGTCTGTTCCTTAGCAAGGCTGCTTTAAGACTTCGGGCTTTCTTGACTAATTTTGCCGCAACCCGCGTCTCGACCATGTGATCGCCTTCGCCACGCTCGCCTCGACGGTAGGCGTGCTCGTATCCAGCAAGGTAGCGTCGGCGGCCATCGTCAGCCGGGCGGTGTCGCGGGCGTCGCGGTCGCGGATGTCGTATGATCGCCGCCAATTTGCGCCTGTGTAACTGTCCCGTCGCAAACAGTCCATAATGGACCCAGCAGGCCAATAAGGTCGTCTGGGGAACATCATGACATCCAAATTCATCCGCGTCGCCGGGGTCGGTGGCGCGTGCCTGATGCTTGTCGCACCGCAACTGGTGCTGGCGCAAACGGCCGGAACGATCGCCGCCGAGGACAAGGCGGGCGAGGACATCATCGTGTCGGGCAAGAAGCTGCCGACCACGGGGATCGAGATCGTCGATGCGCCCAAGGCGCGCGCGATCGTGACGCGGGACTATATCGAACATACCGTTCCGGGGCAGTCGATCTTCAATGCGATCAACATGGTGCCGGGCGTCAATTACGTCGCGGGCGATCCCTATGGCGGCAACGGCGGCAGCATCCGTATCCGGGGGTTCGATGCGTCGCGCATCGCCTTCAGCTTCGACGGTCTGCCGCTGAACGATGCCGGCAATTACGCCATCTATTCGAGCCAGCAGATCGATCCCGAACTGGTGCAGACGGTCAACGTCAGCTTCGGGTCGACCGACGTCGATACGCCCACCGCCAGCGCCTCCGGCGGTACGGTCAACTATCGCACGATCATGCCGACCGAACAGATGAGCGCAACCGCGGTCTATTCGCACGGCCGCGGCAACATGAACCGCCTGTTCGGCCTGATCAATACCGGCGACCTTAACGCCAGCGGTACGCGGGCCTGGGTTTCGGCAAGCCACCAGAGCTACGCGCTCTATCCCTATTCGATCGTGCGCAAGAGCCAGTACAATGCGCGCCTCTATCAGCCGCTGGGGTCGGGAAAGGATTTCCTGTCGCTGGCCGGCTTCTTCTACCAGCATCGCAACATGGGCTTTGGCGGGCCGTCGGTCGCCACGGTCAACACGATCCTGGGCGGCGTGCTGCCGATCTCCACCGCGACCACCGCGACGCCATTGCGCGTCGACCTGACCCGCGCGCAATATGACCGCGTGCTGGGCGCGGCGACGACGTTTACCAACACGCCGGACTGCACGCTCGCCTCCGCGACGCCCGGCAAGGGCACGGTGCAGGACGACCGGTCGCTGTGCACGAACACGCGTCAGGTCGGGATCAACCCGGTCGATACCGGCAATGCGCGCTTCAACAGCCTGTTCACGCTGTCCGACCGGCTGACCTTCACGCTGGACGGCGGCTATAGCTACACGATGGCCAATGGCGGCGGCTCGACCGTGTTCGCCGAGAGCGACGCCAACGCCGGCGCGCGCGGGGTGTCGCGCAACCAGATCGGCCGCATCGGTGCAGGGATCGCGGCCGGGCGCGACCTGAACGGCGATGGCGACATGCTCGACTATGTCCGCGTCTTCTACCCCTCCAACACGCAGACGCACCGGCTGATCGCGATCGCGGGCCTGCGGTACGATATCGATCCCGCCAACCTGCTGCGGCTCGCCTATACCTGGGATCGCGCACGGACCGCGCAGACGGGCGAGGCGGCGTATCTGGGCGTTAACGGCTATCCGACCGCCGATTTCGGCGGACGCGACGGGTCGGTCGCGGTGCGCGATGCGGCGGGCAACGTGCTGAACAAGCGTAACCGGCTGACCTATTCGATCCTGCACCAGCTGTCGGGCGAATATCGCGGCCGCCCCTTCTCGGACGATCTGTCGATCACGCTGGGCCTGCGCGCGGCCTTCTTCCGCCGCAACATGAGCAACGCCTGCTACACGATTCCGGGCAGCAGCAACGAGGCCTATTGCACCTCGCAGAGCGCGCAGCAGGTCGCGGCGGACAGCCGCGGCGCGACGTTCGGCGCGCCGTACGTGGGGCGCATCCGCGAATATCACGCCGTCCTGCCCAATGCCGGCCTAGTCTGGCAGATGACGCCGACGACGAGCCTGTACGCAAGCTACAACCGCGGCTTCTCGGCGCCGACCACGGACATTTACGCCTATGACGACAAGGTCATCTCGCTGAAGGATCAGGAGGCGGTGCCCGAGCGCACGGACTCCTACGATGCGGGCCTGCGTTATTCGCGCGGTATCGTGCAGGCGCAGCTGGGCGGCTGGTACATCCGCTACGACAACCGAATCGTCAGCACGACGGTGCCGCTGGACGGTGGCGGCACGATCAGTGCCAGTCGCAACGTCGGCCGGGTCGACAGCAAGGGGATCGATGCGACGGTGATCGTCAACCCGACGCGCTGGCTGTCGCTGTACGGCTTCGGATCGTATCTGAAGGCCGAGCTGAAGGAGAATATCCTGAACGCCGCGACGGGCGCGGTGCTGATCGCCACCAAGGGCAAGTCGCTGGTCGATACGCCGAACTGGCAATATGGCGGCCGCGCGCAGGTGACGCTGCCGTACGTCGTGATGGGGGCGTCGGCCAAGCACGTCGGCGATCGCTTCATCACCGACGAGAATGACGCCATTTCGGCGGGGTACACGCTGGTCGACCTGGATGCGCAGGCGAAGCTGGATTGGGCCGGCCTGCCCAAGACCTACTTGCAGATCAACGTCACCAACCTGCTCGACACGCGCTATTACAGCAATGTCGGGACGGCGGCGCGAATCCGGGATGGCGGCTGGGTCAATTTCGGCAACGGGCGCACGGTCGTCGCCAGCCTGCACTTCGAGTTCTGAGCGGGCGTGCGGCGGATCGGCGGGGCGTTATGCCCGGCCGGCCCGCCGCGCCTCCACCAGTGCGATTGCCTTGGCCACGCTCGCCTCGATGGTGAGCGCGCTCGTATCCAGCAAGGCAGCGTCGGCGGCCATCGTCAGCGGGGCGGTGGAGCGGGCGCTGTCGCGGGCGTCGCGGGCGCGGATGTCGGCGAGGACCTTGTCGAAGGACACGTCGCTGCCGTGGCTCTGCAGTTCGCGGTGGCGGCGTTGGGCGCGGACTTGGGGGGTTGCCTTCACGAACAGCTTCGCGTCGGCGTCGGGGGCGATGACGGTGCCGATGTCGCGGCCGTCGAGCACCGCGCCACCGGCCTGGCGGGCGAAGCGCTTCTGGCGCTGGAGCAGCGCCGCGCGGACCAAGGGGTGGGCCGACACGATCGAGGCGAGCTGGCCGATCGCGTCCTGCCGCAGCGCGGGGTCGTCGAGCAGGGCCTCATCGAAGTTGCAGGCGGCGACGGCATCGGCCTCGATCGCCGGGTCCAGCTCCATCCGCTGCACGGTCAGCGCGACCGCGCGGTAGAGCAGGCCGGTATCGAGATGGGGCAGGCCGTAATGGCGGGCGAGCGCCTTGGCGATCGTGCCCTTGCCGCTCGCAGCGGGTCCGTCGACGGCGATGATCATGCGTTGAGCCATTGCGGGGCGGCACCGAGGCGCTTGGCGGTGTCGACGAAAGCCGGGTAGCTGGTCGCGATCGGCGCGGCGTCGTCGATGCGGACGGGGCGGGTGCTGTGCATGCCGGCGACCGCCATGCTCATCGCGATGCGGTGGTCGAGCAGCGAGGCGACGCGGTCGGCGCCGGTGCCGGGCAGGGGCTCGCCGTCGCGGCCCTCGATCGACAGGCCATCCTCGTGCTCGGTGACGCTAACGCCGGCGAGGCCGAGCGCGGCGGCCATGGCGGCGATGCGATCCGATTCCTTGACGCGCAATTCGTGCGCGCCGCGGGCGACCGTCGTGCCGCGCGCGAAGGCGGCGGCGACGAACAGGATGGGATATTCGTCGATCATGCTGGGGGCGAGATCGGCGGGGACTTCGATCGCCGACAGGCTTGCGTGGCGGACGCGCAGGTCGGCGACGCGCTCGCCGCCGATCTCGCGGCCGTCGACCTCGTCGATCGACGCGCCCATCAGCCGCAGTGCGGTGAGCAGGCCGGTACGCGTCGGGTTCATCAGCACGTTGCGGATCGTCACGTCCGATCCCGGCACGATCGACGCGGCGACCATCCAGAAGCCGGCGGATGAGGGATCGCCGGGGACGGTGATGTCCTGCGGCTTTAGTTCTGCCTCGCCATGGATCGCGATCAGCCTGCCCTCGGGCGTGTCCTCGACCGTCAGCTCCGCGCCGAAGCCGCGCAGCATGCGCTCGCTATGGTCGCGCGTCGGCACGGGTTCGATGACGCGGGTGATGCCGGGGGTGTTGAGCCCGGCGAGCAGCACCGCCGACTTCACCTGCGCCGAGGCGACGGGCAGCGTATAGGTGATCGGCACCGCGGGGCAGGCGCCCCGCATCGTCAGTGGCAGGCGATCCCCCGGGCTGGTCGTGAAGCTCGCCCCCATCTGCGCTAGCGGTTCGGTGACGCGCCCCATCGGTCGCTTCGACAGGCTGGCGTCGCCGACGAAGGTCGCGGTGATCGGATGGCTGGCGACCAGGCCCATCAGCAGCCGGGTCGACGTGCCCGAATTGCCCATGTCGAGCGCGGTCTGCGGCTGGAGCAGCCCGCCGACGCCGACGCCATGGACGGTCCAGATGCCGTCGTCGCTGCGATCGATCCGCGCGCCCATCGCGCGCATCGCGGCGGCGGTGGCGAGCACATCCTCGCCCTCCAGCAGGCCCCGGATGCGGCTTTCGCCGACCGCGAGGCTGGAGAACATCAGCGAGCGGTGGCTGATCGACTTGTCGCCGGGCACGGTGACGGTGCCGCGCAGGGGCCCTGCGGCGGCGATGGAGAGCGGGCGGGGAGGGGAGGCGTTCGACATGGCTGGCCGCGGGCTTTGACAGTCCCCTTGCGCTATGGCAAGGCGCGCTCCACCTCGGGCCAAGGGCGACCTTTGGCTCGCGAAACCCATTTCCGAAAGGTATCAGACGGCATGGTCAAGCCGGAGTGGGGCACGAAGCGTACGTGCCCGAAATGCGCGACGCGCTTCTACGACCTCGAAAAGGACGATCCCGTCACCTGCATCAACTGCGGCACGACGTGGAACCCGGAGCCGATCCTGAAGTCCAAGCAGCCGCTGCCGTTCGAGCAGATCAAGCCCGATTCGAAGGAAGCGGACAGCGATCTCGAGGGTGAGGACGAGGATCTGGAAGCGCTGGGCGAGGAGGAAGAACCCTCGGCCGACGACGAGGTGGACCTCGGCGGCGACGACGATCTGGGCGTGGAAGCG
The DNA here is from genome assembly GCF_000379045.1 of Sphingomonas melonis DAPP-PG 224. Classification (NCBI taxonomy): domain Bacteria; kingdom Pseudomonadati; phylum Pseudomonadota; class Alphaproteobacteria; order Sphingomonadales; family Sphingomonadaceae; genus Sphingomonas; species Sphingomonas melonis. The sequence continues at coordinate 3,303,289 of NZ_KB900605.1, read as the reverse complement.
CCGACCGAAGACGACGATCACTAAGTTTTGAAACGCGCGGAGGCGCGTTTCGCGGTTCCGGCCCGCTAACCTTCCCGGCCACCCACAAAGTATCCTTGATGGGTGGCCGGGAGGGGGAGCGGGCCGGAACCGCCGCAAATTCGCCCTTCAGCGAATTTCAAACATAATTGTGGATAAGTGCATGGCAGGCGCAAATCGGCGCTTGCCATGCCAGGGCGCCCCGGTTAGTGGGGCGCCTCCCGGAACGATGGGGCCGTAGCTCAGCTGGGAGAGCGCTGCAATGGCATTGCAGAGGTCAGGGGTTCGATCCCCCTCGGCTCCACCATCCGTTCCGAAGAGGCTGACAAGCCTAATCAAATTGTCCCGATAGTCTTGCGCCCCGAGCGACTGTTACGATCGTAGCAGGACGTGGGCTGTCGCGTCCTTGCCTGAGCCTAAGCGAGGTTGAGCGAGGCTTCGTTGATCTGGGCGATTTCGAGCAGGACGGCGGACGTCTGGCGCGACAATTCGCGCACTTCATCGGCCAGGACGGCAAAGCCGCGGCCATGGTCGCCGAGACGGGCGGCTTCGATCCGGGCATTGAAGGCGAGGACGCGGGTGTCGGCGGCGATCTTCGTCACCGTGGCCAGCATGGCGTGTGCGCGGCGCGTCAGGGCTGCGCGCTCGTCGACGACGCGTTGCATCGAGCGTTCGTAGGTGACGTCGACGTAGGTCAGCACCGCGCCGCCCCCACATCCGGGCGTGAAGATGATTTCGAAAACCTGCCCATCGTCGAAATGGTGGTCCAGCGTCTGGCGCTCGCCCTGCGCGAGCCAGATACGGTGGTTGTCGAGGACGCGGGCGACGCGATCGGTCGACCAGCCGACGGCCCGGCCGATCTGCGCAAGATAGTCGCCCAGCATCGTGCCGACGGGCAGATTGGCCGGCTCCAGACCGAAGATCGCGCTGACCTGAGGGTTGATGAGGCGGATACGCTCGTCAGCGCCGTACACGACCATGCCATGGCGCATATGCGCCATTACGGTGGCGAGCTGCTTCGCGGCATCGCCGGTGGGCGTCACGCTGGAGGCCGGTTGAGACGGATGGGCAGGGACGGAATCGAGCGAAGCCATATCGTCCGATCTGTAGGCCGTTGGGAGCGGTATCGCGAGGACGATCTTCGGCGGCGGCGACGCGCATCGGGGCGATTCGGTGGCGCTGGATTCGCGGCGCGACCTTGAGCACATTCGGGTGGCCGCGCGGATCAGGCGTGCGGTGAAGCAGGAGGGGTTTCCATGACGTTTGTCCGTATGGCGCTGTGCGCTGCGCTGTTGGGGTGTGCCGGGGGCGCCGCTGCGCAGGAGGCGAAGGCGCCGCTCGTCAATCCGGAGGCGGGGGTGCCCGTCTTTGCCGGCGACATCACGGATCGGCCCTATCAGGTGATCGGCGAGGTGAAGGCCGGGGTGCGCAAGGCGACGGTATTCAGCAAGGCGTCGTCCGAAGCGAAAATCTATCGCGAGCTGTGGGAGCGGGCGAAGAAGATGGGCGCTGATGCAGTCATCAACGCCAAATATGGCGAGGCGCACGTGACGGCGATCAGCTGGGGCAAGACGAATGCCACGGGTACGGCGGTGAAGTTTACCGACGTGGCGAAATAGGGGCGCGCGCGGTTCGACGCGGTGTTTGTCCGGCAGGGATACTCGCGGGTTGAACCGGTCTCGTCATTGCGAGCGTAGCGAAGCCATCCAGGGCCGGGCCAGGCCGCCCTGGATTGGTTCGCTGCGTGCGTAAGGGCGGATGAGGCTGGCATGGTGCGGCTGGAGCCTCTGGCCGTCCCCGTGCTGACGAGTGGACCCCGGAACGAGTCCGGGGTGACGGGGGATTTGGGGTGAGCGAGCCTTACTTCGCCGCGACGCGCCAGATCGTGTTGCCAACGTCGTCGGCGACCAGCAGCGCGCCGGTGCGATCCGATTCCAGGCCGACCGGGCGGCCGCGGGCCTTGCCGTCGGCGTTGAGGAAGCCGGTCAGCACGTCCTGTGGCTTGACGCCATCGGCGGGGAAGCCGCGCGCTGCGAAGGGCACGAAGACGACCTTATAGCCCGACACCGGCTTGCGGTTCCACGAGCCATGCTCGCCGATCAGCGCGCCCTGCGCATAGCGGTCGCCGAGCTTCATGCCGTTGGCGAAGGCGAGGCCGAGCGCGGCGACGTGCGGCCCGAGCGCGTAATCGGGGCGCTTCGAATATTGCTGCAGGTCCGGGCGCTGCGGCTCGACGCGATTGTCGGGATAGCCGCCCCAATAGAACCACGGCCAGCCGAACTGGTCGCCGAGCTCGACCTGCGTCAAATAATCGGGCGCGAGGTCGGAGCCGAGCATGTCGCGTTCGTTGACGACGGTCCACAGCTGCTGATTGTAGGGGCTGATCGCCATGCCCTGCGGGTTGCGCAGGCCGCTGGCGTAGATGCGGAACGTCTTCTGGTCGGGATAGACCTGAAGGATGTTGGCGCGGAATTTCTCCGCCTCCAGCCCCTTTTCGGCGATGTTCGAGGCCGAACCGACGCCAACGAACAGCGTCTTGCCGTCCGGCGCCGCGATCAGCGTACGCGCCCAATGGTTGCCGCCGCCGTTCAGCTTGACGACCAGCTCGGGCTTGGCGGTGATCTGCGTCGCGCCGTCGGTATAAGGCACACGGACGAGCGCGTCGGTGTTGGCGATGTAGAGCTGGCCATTGAGCAGGGCCATGCCGGTCGGCGAGTTCAACCCGGTCATGAAGACATGGCGTTCCTCGGCAACGCCATCGCCGTTCGCATCGCGCAGCAGCGTGATGCGATTGGCAGAGGGCACGCCCGCGCCCGCCTTGTTGAGCAGGCGGCCCATGACCCAGGCTTCGACCCCGCCGCCTTCGCGGGGCGGCGAATTGGTTTCGGCGACCAGCACGTCGCCGTTGGGCAGGCGATACAGCCAGCGCGGATGATCGAGGCCGCGCGCGAACGCCTTCACCGTCAGGCCCGCGGCGGGGGTGGGCGTTTCGTTGCCCTGCCAGCCGACGACATCGGCGACCTTGACGGTGGGCAGCGTCTGGTCGCGCGGTTCGGTGATGGCGGGGCGCTTGCCGGCGACCTGATCGACCGACAGCTTCGCCGTATCCGGCCAGGCGAGATAGACGACGACCGCCACGGCGATGACGGCGATGAGCGCGGCGACGCGCAGGACGTGCTTCAGCATGGCACTACGATAAGAGGAGTGGGGCTGGCGGGGAAGGGGGCTGCGGCGCGTTGCCTGTCGAAGGGCGTGTTCCTGCACGCGCGGCGGTCGCCCGCGGCCACCGTGCTTCGACAGGCTCAGCACGAACGGGGCGAGGACGTGCCTAAATCTCAGACACCTACGAAAAAAGACCGCCGGTGCGAGAGGGGATCGCACCGGCGGTCCGTCATCCCGGCCGGAAGGGTCGCTCCTTCCTGGTGGCCGGGACGAACCGTATGTCTCAGGCCGGCGAACCGACCAGCAGGTCGTAGCGGTCGGCGTTCATCACCTTGGTCCACGCCTTCACGAAGTGATCGGCGAACATCGGGGCCGCATCGGCGCAGGCATAGACTTCGGCGATCGCGCGCAGCTGCGAATTGGAGCCGAACACCAGGTCGGTGCGCGAGGCGGTCCACTTCTGTTCGTGCGTGTGGCGATCGGTGCCGACGAACTCCTCGTCGCTGTCATCGCTGACCTGCTTCCACGCGGTGCCCATGTCGAGCAGGTTCACGAAGAAGTCGTTGGTCAGCTGACCCGGCCGGTCGGTGAAGACGCCGTGCTGGCCCGCCTTGGGATGGTTGGTGCCGAGGACGCGGAGGCCCGCAACCAGAACCGCCATCTCGGGCGCCGACAGGCCGAGCAATTGCGCCCGATCGATCATCAGCTCCTCGGTAGGCACATTATACTTGACCTGCAGATAGTTGCGGAAGGCGTCGGCCTTCGGCTCCAGCACGTCGAAGCTTTCCGCGTCGGTCTGTTCGGCGCTGGCGTCGGTGCGGCCGGGCGCGAAGGGCACCGCGATCGCGTGGCCCGCGGCCTTGGCCGCCGCCTCGATCCCCACCGAACCGCCGAGCACGATCAGGTCGGCGATCGACACCTTCTTGTCGCCCTTGCCGTCGAAGTCGCCCTTGATGCCCTTATAGACGCCGAGCACCTTGGAGAGCTGTTCGGGGTTGTTGACCTCCCAGTCCTTCTGGGGCGCCAAGCGGATGCGGCCACCATTGGCGCCGCCGCGATGATCCGACCCGCGCCACGTCGATGCCGACGCCCAGGCGGTTGTGACCAGCTCGGCAATCGACAGGCCGGAATTGGCGATCGCGGTCTTGAGGTCGGCGACGTCGCCGTCGTCGATCTGCGGATAGTCCGCGACCGGGATCGGATCCTGCCAGATCAGCTCTTCCTGCGGCACTTCCGGGCCGATCAGACGGATCTTCGGGCCCATGTCGCGGTGCGTCAGCTTGTACCAGGCGCGCGCCCACACGTCGGCGAAATAGGCCGGGTCCGCACGGAATTTCTGGCAGATCGCATTGTAGGACGGGTCGACCTTCAACGCCATATCGGCGGTGGTCATCATCGTCGGCACGCGCTTGCCCGCGGTGTGCGCGGCCGGCGCCAGCGTCTCGTCAGGATCGCCGACGGGGTGCCACTGGTGCGCACCGGCGGGGCTTTTGGTCAGCTCGTACTCATGGTCGAAGAGCATGTCGAAATAGCTCATGTCCCACGTCGTCGGTGTCGGCGTCCACGCGCCTTCGATGCCACTGGTGATCGTGTGATCGCCCATGCCGCTTTCGTGCGTCGACGCCCAGCCGAGGCCCTGCGATGCGATGTCGGCGCCTTCCGGCTCGACGCCGACGAGCTTAGGATCGCCCGCGCCATGGGCCTTGCCGAACGTGTGGCCGCCGGCGGTGAGCGCGACGGTCTCTTCGTCGTTCATGCCCATGCGGGCGAACGTTTCACGCATGTCGCGTGCCGAACCCTGGGGCATCGGGCAACCGCCGGGGCCTTCCGGATTGACGTAGATGAGGCCCATCTGGATCGCGGCGAGCGGATTTTCGAGCGCGCGGCCCTCCTGTTCCTCGATGCGGGTCTGGCCGAGCCATTCCTCCTCGGTGCCCCAGTAGACGTCCTTCTCGGGCTCGAAGACGTCCTCGCGGCCGCCGGAGAAGCCGAAGGTCGGGCCACCCATCGATTCGATCGCGACATTGCCCGCCAGGATGAACAGGTCCGCCCAGCTGAGCTTGCGGCCGTACTTTTGCTTGATCGGCCACAGCAGGCGGCGCGCCTTGTCGAGGTTGCCGTTATCGGGCCAGGAGTTGAGCGGGGCGAAGCGCTGTTGGCCTGCCGACGAGCCGCCGCGGCCGTCGCCGGTGCGATAGGTGCCGGCGGAATGCCAGGCCATGCGGATGAAGAAGGGACCGTAGTGACCGTAATCGGCCGGCCACCAGGGCTGGCTGTCGGTCATCAGCGCGGTGAGATCGCGCTTCAGCTGGTCGTAATCGAGCGTCAGGAATTCGGAGCGATAGTCGAAGTCGTCGCCCATCGGATTGCCGCTGACGCCCTTCTGGTGAAGGATGTCGACCGACAGCGCCTCGGGCCACCAGTCGCGCGAGGTGCGGCCCAGCAGGCTGCGCAGCGCTGCGGGCTTCTTGTTCGGGTCGCTAAGTGGGCTGCCTTCGGTGATCGCGTCCATGTCCTGCTCTCCCTCAAAACGCTACGTCCGCTGCGGGCATGAACGCCGCCGCAGCGATGCTGTTGCCAAGGGATATCGCAGTCCGTCTGATCGGGATAACGCTTAATCGCGAAGGCTGTGATCGGGTGGGGCGATCAGTGGGGCCCTCGTCCATCGTCACCCCGTCACCCCGGCCTCGAGCCGGGGTCCCGCTTCTTCTTCTTGCGGGATAAAGCAGGACCCCGGATCAGGTCCGGGGTGACGGGAGTAGGGGCGGCAGTATCGACCGTTACGCCTCGTCCGGCACCCGCAGACCCGGCAGGCGCCGCACGCGGTCGGCGACCCATTTGCCGGGGTTGCGCAGTGGGCGGTCGAAGCGGATGCGGAGGACGATGCGGGTGCCGCTCGCCTCGTTCCAGACCTCATGGTCGTAGGTGTCGTCGAACACCAGCGTCTCGCCCTCCGACCAGCGGACGACGCGGTCGCCGACGCGCATGCGGACGTCGCCGTCGCGCGGCACGACGAGGCCGAGGTGGCAGGTGATCAGCCCCTTGGTGGCGCCGCGCCGGATCGCGTGATGCGCGCCCGGCGGCAGGATGGCGAGCGCGGCGCTGTCGAGGCCGGGGATGGTCGAGACGATGCGGTGGGTCTGCGGGCAGGGGGCGGGGGTGTCGCCGTCGCGGCTCCACAGCGTCACAGTGCGGTCGGCGGGGGCGGTGTCGGCGGAAAGCGCGCTCATCGCTTCGTCGCGGATCGTGCGCCAGTGATCGCGCAGCAGGGCGGTCCAGGCGAACTGGCGCATGTCGAGCACCGGATCGGTGGCGACCAGCGACGAGGCGGCGATCACGCGATCGATCCGGCGGCGCAGGCCCGCAGGCAGGTCGAGCCCACGCAGCAGGCCCTGCGGCTGTGGCTGCGTCGGGGCAGTCGGGGCGAGGGCGCCCGAATCCCGCCACATTGCCGATGCCGTCCTGGTCGTCGCGATCGTCATGCCCCTGCCGTCGTCATCCTGGCGTTCGCCGCGGCCAAGAGGCGCGGGCGTCGCTTATCCTGATTGTTCTGTAGGACTTGGGTATCGGCATACCGGGGCCAAATCATGACCGAAACATGGAGCGTCGGCACAGATGGTGTCCTCGCTGGCGGCGTCCGTCGTGCCACGCTACAGCAGGGGCCATGGCGTATCTTTCCCGCGCATTCGCGCCCGTACTCGTCCTCGCTCTGGCCACCGGCGGCATCGCCCAGGTTAAGGCGCCCCGCTCCGCAGTGGCGGCCCAGGCGGCTCCTGCGGTCAAAGTCGATCCGACCGCCTGGCTCTACAAGGGCAGCGACCTGCCGCACGATCCGGCCTGGGTGTTCGGCACCCTGCCCAACGGGCTGCGCTATGCGGTGCGCAAGAACGGCGTGCCGCCGGGCCAGGTGTCGATCCGCGTGCGCATCGACGCCGGGTCGCTCAACGAAAAGGACAGCGAGCGCGGCTACGCCCATTTCATCGAGCACCTCTCGTTTCGCGGGTCGGAATATGTCCCCGATGGCGAGGCGAAGCGCGTATGGCAGCGGTTCGGCGCGACCTTCGGGTCGGACAGCAATGCCTCGACCACGCCGACGCAGACGCTCTACAAGCTCGACCTGCCATCCGCGACCGAGCAGACGGTCGATGAAAGCCTGAAGATCCTGTCGGGCATGATGGAGCAGCCGACGCTGACCGATGCGGCGGTCTCCGCCGAACGGCCGATCGTCCTGGCCGAGCGCCGCGAACAGCCGGGGCCGCAGGTGAAGTTGCAGGAGGCGATGAGCAAATTGTTCTTCGCCGGCCAGCCGCTCGCCGAACGTTCGCCGATCGGGACGCTCCAGACTTTGGAGGCGGCGAATGGCGCGAGCGTGAAGGCGTTCCACGATCGCTGGTATCGGCCCGAAAACGCGGTCGTGATCATCTCGGGCGACATGGACCCGGCGACGCTCGGTCGGATGGTGACGCAGCATTTCGCCGGCTGGACGGGCAATGGCCCGGCGACGCCCGCACCCGATTTCGGCAAGCCGTCGCCCAACGAGCCGACCTCTGCCGTGATGGTCGAACCGGGCCTGCCGCCGCTCGTCATGATGGGCGTGGTGCGGCCGTGGCAGTACAATGACGACACCAAGATCTTCAATCAGAAGCGGATGGTCGACACGATCGCCGCACGCGTCATCAGCCGCCGGCTGGAGCGGCGTGCGCGCGCGGGCGCCAGCTTCGTGCAGGCGGGCGTCGACCTCGACGACCGGTCGCGCTCGGCGAACATGACGACCGTCATGATCCTGCCCGTCGGCGATCAGTGGGAACAGGCGCTGAAGGACGTGCGCGCGGTGATCGCCGATGCGCAGAAGACGCCGCCGACGCAGGCTGAGATCGACCGCGAATATGCCGATTATGAAGTCGCGATCCGCAACGGCGTGGAGACCGCGCAGGTCGAGGCGAGCGCCAAGCAGGCCGACGACATGGCCGGCGCGCTCGACATCCGCGAAACCGTGACCGCACCTGCCAACAGCTATGCGATCCTGACCGACGCCAAGGCGAAGGGCATGTTCAACCCCGCCGATGTGCTTGCCTCGACGAAGAAGATCTTCGCCGGCGTCGCGACGCGCGCGCTGGTCAACACGCGCACCGCCGAAAAGGGCGCGGCGGAAAAGCTGGCGGCGGCGCTGAAGGCCGATGTGTCGACGCTGACGATCAAGCGCGCGGCGCAGGCGGCGGTCGATTTCAGCAAGCTGCCCGCGCTGGGCAAGCCCGGTACGGTCGTGTCACGGACGCAGATCGCCGGGCTGCCATCGGAAAAGGTGGTGTTTTCGAACGGCGTGCGGCTGCTGACCTTCGCCAATCCCGACGATACCGGCCGCGTCTTCGTGCGCGTGCGCTTCGGGCGCGGCTATAATGCCTTGCCCGCGAGCAAGCCGAGCCCCGCCTGGGCGGGCGACCTTGCGCTGATGGAAAGCGGCATCGGCACCCTCAGCCAGGACGATCTCGACCAGCTGACCGCGGGGCGGCAATTGGGCCTCGACTTCGGGATCGACGACGATGCCTTTTCGATCGCGACGCTGAGCAGCCCCAAGGATTACGCCGACGAACTGACGCTGGCGGCGGCGAAGCTCGCCTATCCGCGCTGGGATGCGGCACCGGTCGCGCGGGCTAAGTCGTCGGCGCTGACCGCGATCCCCGGCTATGATTCGTCGGCGGACGGCGTGCTGTCGCGCGACCTCGAAGGGCTGCTGCACGATGGCGACCAGCGCTGGCTGACGCCGAGTGCCAAGACGGTGTCGTCGCTGACGCCGGAGCAGTTCAAGGCGTTCTGGGCGCCATTGCTCGCCAGCGGTCCGATCGAGGTCGACGTGTTCGGACAGATCAACCCGGACGAGGCGATCGCCGCGGTGGCCAAGAGCTTCGGCGCGCTGCCGCCGCGGGTGGACAGCTCGACCGCGCCGCCGCCGGTGCGCTTCCCCGCGCATGTCGCGAGCCCCGTGCTGCGCTATCACAACGGCCCCGACAATCAGGCGAGCGCGGTCATTGCCTGGCCGACGGGTGCGGGCCTGACCGATATCGCCGAAGCGCGGCGACTGGACGTGCTGGCCCAGGTGTTCAGCGACCGCCTGTTCGAACAGATGCGCCAGGCGGAGGGCGCGAGCTACAGCCCCGGCGTCGCGAGCAGCTGGCCCCGGGGCCTGCCCGGCGGCGGCCGCCTCATGGCGGTGAGCCAGGTCGCGCCCGCCAACGTGCCGCTGTTCTTCAGCCTCGCCCGCAAGATCGCCGCGGACTTGGCCAAGACGCCGGTCACCGCCGACGAGCTGGAACGCGTGAAGGGCCCGCTACAGCAAAGCTACGCCCGCGCCGCGACCAGCAGCCTGTTCTGGCTGCGCGAAATGTCGGGCGGCACCTTCGACGAACGCCGCATCGACGCGGTCCGTCGCCTGGGCCGCGACTTCGGCGAGGTGACGCCACAGGTGTTGCAGGCGACCGCGGCGAAATATCTGGTGCCCGAGAAGGACTGGACGCTGGCGGTGCTGCCGCGGAAGAAGTGAGGGGCGGGGGGACGCGAGCGCGCCGTGACCTCCCCCTCCGTCAGCTTCGCTGCCACCTCCCCCTGGCGGGGGAGGAATGGCTGAAAAGTCCTCCCTCGCTTTAGCGGGGGAGGGGGACCGCCCGCGTCAGCGGGTGGTGGAGGGGGCGTTTCCGCGGGCGTTTAGCTCGGCGAGGATGAGCCGCATCACCGCATCGAGATCGCGGAGAATGTCTGCGGCCGGGATGCGCAAGGTCGTGACGCCCTGTTCGGCGAGCCACGCGTCGCGCCTCGCATCGCGTTCGGGGCGGTCGGCGCGGTCATGCGCTTCGCCGTCAACTTCGATGACGAGGCCCGCTTTGGCGCAGTAGAAGTCGAGGACGTATGGGTCGACGGGGACCTGCTTCCGTATGCGGAGCGGAAGTTTGCGGAGTTCGCGCCAGAGCAGGATTTCTGGGAGGGTGAGGTTTCGCCTCAGTGCCTTTGCGTCGGCGAGGTTTCGTTTGGGGCCGCCGAGCTTCACCCTGTCCTCCCCCGCCAGGGGGAGGTGGCACGCCGTAGGCGTGTCGGAGGGGGAGGACAGCGGTGCGCCTGCGACCGAGAATTAGCCTCGCCCCCCCTTTTACGCTCACCCCTTGTACAACGCATCCAGCCGTTCGCCGTACACGCCGCGGATCACGTGGCGGCGGATCTTCAGGCTTGGGGTCAGCTGTTCGTTTTCGATCGCGAAGGGTTCGTCCGCCAGGATGAAGCGGCGGATGCGTTCGGTGACGGACAGGTCCTTGTTCACGCGCTCCACGGCATGGCCGATCGCGGTGCGATATTCGCTGTTTTCCGCAAGGCGCGCCGCCTTGCAGGCGGTGCCATTCGCCGCGCACCATTCCTGCGTCCATTCGGGGTCGGGCACGATCACCGCGACCATATAGGGGCGGCGGTCGCCGGCGATCATCGCCTGGACGATCTCGGGCTGCAGCGTCAGCATGCCCTCGACCTTCTGCGGCGCGACGTTTTCGCCCTTGTCGTTGATGATCAGGTCTTTCTTGCGGTCGGTGATCTTGATGCGGCCCGCCGCGTCGATCTCGCCGATGTCGCCGGTGTGCAGCCAGCCGTCGCGCAGCACGCGCGCGGTTTCCGCCTCGTTGCGCCAATAGCCATGCATCACCAACTCGCCGCGCACCAGAATCTCGCCATCGGGCGCGATCACCACCTCGGTCGCCTCGAGCGGCGGGCCGACCGTATCGACCTTCACGCCCACGCGCGGCCGGTTGCACGAGATGACCGGCGCCGCCTCGGTCTGGCCATAGCCCTGCAGGAAGGTAAGGCCAAGGCTCTGGAAGAACAGCCCGACCTCCGGCGTCAGCGGCGCGCCGCCCGACACCATCGCCTTCATCCGCCCGCCGAAGCGCTTGGCGATCTTGGGCTTGAAAAGCGTGTCGACCAGCAGCTTGGTCGGCCGATCGATGAGCGAGAGCCGCCCCGCGCTCTGCTTCGCGCCGATCTCCAGCGCCTTGTCGAGCAGCCACGCGGACATGCCGCCCTTCTTCTCGATCGCCTTGCTGATCCGCGTGCGCAGCACTTCGAACAGGCGCGGCACGACGAACATGATCGTCGGGCGCACTTCCTCGATATTGGCGGCGAGCTTGTCGAGGCCCTCGGCGTAATAGATCTGGCCGCCCAGCCCGATCGGGAAATGCTGCCCGCCGGTATGCTCATAGGCGTGCGAGAGCGGCAGGAACGACAGGAACACCTCGTCGTCCCAGCCGAAATCCTCGGAGATCAACGCCGCGCAGCCGTTCACATTGTGCAGCAACGCGCCATGGTGCTGCATCACGCCGCGCGGCGCGCCGCCGGTGCCGCTGGTGTAGATGATGCAGGCCAGATCGTTGCGCTGGAAATCCGCCTCCGCCGCGACGCGCGCGGGATCGGCGGGATGATCCGCGATCAGCCGGTGCCAGTCGTGAAAATCGATGCTGGTCGACGGCGCGCGCATCGGGTCGATGCCGATCACCGTCTGCCCCTGGTTCGATCGCAGCACCGCGGGCATCAGCGTCCGGGCGAGCTTTTCGGTCGATACGATGATCGCGCAGGCACCCGAATTTTCGATGATGTGCGCGTGGTCGCGCTCGGTGTTGGTCGTATAGGTCGGCACGGTGACGCAGCCCGCGGCCATGATGGCGAGGTCGCTGATGCACCATTCCGGCCGGTTCTCGGCGACCAGCATCACCCGGTCGCCGCGCTTCATGCCGATCGCCTTCAGGCCGGCGGCAAGGCTCGACACCTGCCGCGCCGCCTCTGCCCAGCTCGTGGCGACCCATTGGCCGTCGCGCTTCGCCCACAGGAAGGGGGCGTCACCCTTTTCCGCCGCGCGCGTGAAGAACATGGTGACGAGATTGGGGAAGTGTTCGAGGGTGCGCATGGCTCTCTCCTGCATGCCGGCGGCGCGTGTGGATCCCGCGCCTGCCGTAACGTCCGTGACGCGCTTTTTATTCCGAGGGGCGATTGGCGACGGGGGCCATGGGCAGCGGCTTGGTGACGCGGCCCGTTTCGTCGATCGCGGCGCCCTCGCTGCGCGGATCGGCGGCACCGACCCAGCGGTTGCCCTTCCATTCGATCGCATTGGCCTTGAGGCCCAGCGGCGCGATCTGCGTCCGTTCGCCAAGCTTGGCGAGCGCGGGCTGGAGCGCTTCGGCGGGCGTGCCCTTTTCCAGCGTCGCGACCGGGCCGGGTGCGTAGACGAGGCCGAGGCGGATGGCGTCCTCTGCCGACAGATTCCAGTCGAGCACGCCGATCAGCGCCTTGGCGATCTGCGCGATGATCGTCGATCCCCCCGCCGCACCGAGCGCGAGGCGCACCTTGCCCTGCGCGTCATAGACGATCGTCGGCGCCATCGAGCTGCGCGGGCGCTTGCCGCCCTCGACGCGGTTGGCGACCAGATAGCCTGCGTCCACGGGCACGATGTCGAAATCGGTCAGTTCGTTGTTCAGCATCGTGCCGTCGACCATCAGGCCGGACCCGAACGGCCCTTCGATCGTGGTCGTCACCTCGACGACATTGCCGTCGCGATCGGCGACGGCGAGGTCGGTCGTACCGGCCACCTCGCTGACCGGCGCGGCGGTGCGCGGCGGCGCGCCCGGCGGCGTACCGGCACTGACCGTCGCCATCGTCGTGCTGGGCGAGATCAGCGCAGAGCGCTGCGCGATATAGGCGGGGTCGAGCATGCCCGTGATCGGCACGCGCACGAAATCGGGATCGCCGACATACATGTTGCGGTCGGCATAGGCGAGGCGCGAGCTTTCGGCGAACAGATGCCAAGCCACCGGGCTGGCCGGGCCGAGCTTGCCCATGTCGAACCGTTCCAGCTGCTTCAGAATCATCAGCACGGTGATCCCGCCCGACGAGGGCGGGCCCATGCCGCAGATCTTGTAGGTGCGATACGGTACGCACAGGTTCGGGCGCGGCTTCGCTTCGTAACTGGCGATGTCGCCGGTGGTCATCTGCGACGGGTTGCGCGCGGCACCGTTGACCGTCGCGACGAGCTTTTGCGCCTGCGGACCGACGTAGAAGCTGTCAGGGCCGAGCTTGGCGATCCGTTCGAGCAGTGCCGCCTGCGCCGGATTGCGGATCAGGCCGTCGGCGCCGGGCGTGAAGGTGGCGCTGCCCTGCGGCGTCAGGTCGCCGCCGAACGAACGAACCGCATTGTTGAACCGCGGCGAGGGCTGGAATCCCTGCTTGGCCAGCCGGATCGCGGGCGCGAACAGCCGCGCCCAGGGCAGTTTGCCGCCGTTGCGATGCGCCAGCGCCATGCCGCGCAGCGCGCCCGGCACGCCGACGCTGCGGCCGCCGGGGACGGCATCGGCATGCGACAGCGGCGTGCCGTCGGCGGTGTAGAACCAGCGCGGGGTGGCGGCGTGCGGTGCGGTTTCGCGCGCGTCGATCGTGTCGATCTGGCCGGTGCGCGCGGCGTGGCGCACCCAGAAGCTGCCACCGCCCAGGCCGGAGCTTTGCGGCTCGACGACGTTCAGCGCGAGCATCGTGGCGATCGCCGCATCGGTGGCGCTGCCGCCGGCCTTCAGCATCTCGACGCCCGCCGCCGCGGCACGCGGATCGGCGGCGCTGACCATGCCGGGCACTTTCGGCGCGGGCGCCGTCGCTCCGGGAGCCCTGGGTCCGGCCGGGGTCTTCGCCGGTGCCGCAAGGGCGGGCAGCGGCAGTGATAGGACGGCGAGCGTCAGGGCAAGTCTGGTCATCGCGGCGAAACCTAACGCCTCGCCGCGTCAGGGCAAGCCGTTACGCCCCTACGGCATCCGTGACGCTGGCGAAGCCATCGTGGGCGAGGCATGCGTCGAGATCGGTCAGGATGCGGCGGGCGAGGCCGGGGCCCTCGAAGACCAGCGCCGAATAGAGCTGCACGAACGATGCGCCTGCCCGGATGCGCGCATAGGCCTCCGCGCCGCTGTCGACACCGCCCGCCGCGATCAGCGCGATGCCACCGCCGCTCGCCGCGCGCACATCGGCGAGGCGCTGGCGTGCGAGCGTGGCAAGCGGCGCGCCCGACAGGCCGCCGGTTTCGCCGGCATGCGGGCTGCGCAGCGGTGGGCGTGACACGGTGGTGTTGCCCATGATGATCGCGTCGATCCGCCGGTCGATCGCCGCGCGGACGATGCCGTCGATCGCAGCCGCATCGAGATCGGGCGCGACCTTCAGGAACAGCGGCGTGCTGCCCCGCGCCTCGGTACAGGCGGCGAGCAGCTCGTCCAGCGCTGCGCCGTGCTGCAGGTCGCGCAGGCCCGGCGTGTTGGGCGAGGAGATGTTGATCGTGACATAATCGGCGAGGGGGACCGCGGCGGTGACGCCGGTGACGTAATCGGCGATGCGATCGGTCGCGTCCTTATTGGCGCCGACATTGATGCCGAGCCGGCCGGAGCGCCGTTTTGCGGCACGGGCATTGGCGAGGCCCGCGTCCAGGCCACCGTTGTTGAACCCCATCCGGTTGATGACCGCGCGATCCGCGACCAGCCGAAACAGCCGCGGTTTGGGGTTGCCCGTCTGGGGCAGGGGGGTCAGCGTCCCCATCTCCACCGCGCCGAAGCCCATCGCGAACAGCCCGTCGACCGCGACGCCATCCTTGTCGAGGCCCGCCGCGACGCCAAGCGGATTAGCGAACCGGAGAGTGCCGATCTGGGTCGCGAGTCGCGGGTTTGGGGTGTGAGCCGCGACGGGCAGCTTTCCGCGCGCCGCCAAGGCCTTCAACGTCAACCCATGTGCGCGCTCGGCGTCGAGGGTGAACAGCAGCGGGCGCAGGGTCTGATACATGGTGGCGCCCATCGCACTGGGGAGGGCGAAGGTCAAAGCCGCCACGCGCCGTCCCGCCCTCCTTTCGTCATCCCGATGCAAACCTTCGTCATCCCGGCGAAAGCCGGGATCCATGGACACGATGCCTCCCGCGGTTCCTGCCCAACACGAGCGTCCCGCCTCCATGGATCCCGGCGTCCCCCGGGATGACGGGGAGGAGGGCGTTCCTCCCACCCAAATCCGTCATTCCCGCGAAGGCGGGAATCCATAACCGCTACCGGTGCGGCCCCATCGAAGACCTGCGCATCTGGATTCCCGCCTCCGCGGGAATGACGAAGGGGGCGGGCGCCCCTTCCGTACCATATCGACCCGCCCGCGACGCAAACACCACACCCCCGCTTGACCCCGCCACACAAACCCCTATCTGGCAATCGGATCGAATTGATCCGATTTGCGAGCCGTTCTCAACAACCGGCGTGCAACAAGCAGTTCGGAGCCATGCGCCTTTCCAGCCTCGCCGATTATGCGGTCGTGATGATGTCCGCCGCTGCGCGCCACTGCGGTGCCGCGGGCCGGCTGAACGCGACGCTGCTCGCCGAAGAAACCGGCGTGCCGCTGCCCACCGCGCAGAAGCTCGTCAGCCGCCTGTCTTCCGCCGGCCTAATCGAGAGCACGCGCGGCACCGGCGGCGGCTTTCGTCTGTCGCGCCCGCCCTCTGCGATCAGCCTCGCCGACATCGTCGAGGCGGTCGAGGGCCCGATCCAGCTCACCTCTTGCGTCGAGGGCAGTCGCCACGACTGCGCGATCGAAGGCGCGTGCCAGGTCCGCCCGCATTGGGGCATCGTCAACGAAGCCGTCCGCGGCGCGCTCGCCGGTGTCAGCCTCGCCCATCTCTCCCGCGCGCCGGCCGCCGCCGCGCCCCGCATTCCTGTACAGGTGTAACCCATGGCCACCAAGAACGCCGAAGCCTATGCGGCCGTCTCCAAGACCTACGAATGGGGCTTCACCTCCGATATCGAACAGGACTTCGCGCCCAAGGGGCTGAGCGAAGACACCGTCCGCTACATCAGCGCCAAGAAGGACGAGCCCGAATGGATGCTCGACTGGCGCCTGAAGGCCTTCCGCCTGTGGCAGACGCTAGAGGCGCCGGACTGGGCCAAGCTCAACGTCCCCCCGATCGATTACCAGGACGCCTATTATTACGCCGAGCCCAAGGCGAAGCCGAAGCTCGGCAGCCTGGACGAGGTCGATCCCGAAATCCTGCGCGTCTACGAAAAGCTCGGCATCCCGCTGGAAGAGCAGAAGATGCTCGCCGGCGTCGAGGACGGCAGCGAACCCAGGCGCCGCGTCGCGGTGGACGCGGTGTTCGATAGCGTGTCGGTGGCGACGACCTTCCGCAAGGAGCTGGAGGCCGCCGGCGTCATCTTCCGCTCGATCAGCGAAGCGATCCGGGAATATCCCGACCTCGTGAAGAAGTGGCTTGGCAAGGTCGTGCCGCAGCGCGATAATTATTTCGCCACGCTCAACAGCGCGGTCTTCAGCGACGGCACCTTCGTCTACATTCCGGAGGGCGTGCGCTGCCCGATGGAGCTGTCGACCTATTTCCGCATCAACGCCGAAAACACCGGCCAGTTCGAACGCACGTTGATCATCGCCGACAAGGGCTCGTACGTCAGCTACCTCGAAGGCTGTACCGCCCCGATGCGCGATGAGAACCAGCTGCACGCGGCGGTCGTCGAACTCGTCGCGATGGACGATGCCGAGATCAAATATTCGACCGTCCAGAATTGGTATCCGGGCGACGAGGACGGCAAGGGCGGCATCTACAATTTCGTCACCAAGCGCGCGCTCTGCCAGGGCAAGAACAGCAAGGTGTCGTGGACGCAGGTCGAAACCGGCAGTGCGATCACCTGGAAATATCCGTCCTGCGTGCTTGCGGGCGATGGATCGGTCGGGGAATTCTACTCGGTCGCGGTGACGAACAATCGCCAGCAGGCCGACACCGGCACCAAGATGATCCACCTCGGCAAGAACACCAAGTCGACCATCGTGTCGAAGGGGATCAGCGCGGGTCGCAGCGACAACACCTACCGCGGCCTGGTCCGCGTCGCGCCGACCGCGGAGAACGTCCGCAATTTCACCCAGTGCGACAGCCTGCTCCTTGGCGACCAGTGCGGCGCACACACCGTGCCGTACATCGAGGTCAAGAACCCGAGCGCGCAGATCGAGCATGAGGCGACGACGTCGAAGATCAGCGAGGACCAGCTGTTCTACGCGATGAGCCGCGGCCTGGATCAGGAAGCGGCGGTCGCGCTGATCGTCAACGGCTTCGCTCGCGAAGTGCTGCAACAGCTGCCGATGGAGTTCGCCGTTGAGGCGCAGAAGCTGCTGGGGATCTCGCTGGAAGGCTCCGTCGGATGACCCAAGCACCCCGTCCTGCCGGACTTGTTCCGGCATCCACCGTGCCACAAGGGGGCGCTGCCCGAGTGGAGGAGTGGACCCCGGAACAAGTCCGGGGTGACGGTGGCGTGTTGTGCTGCGGCGGACTTAGCAAGTGACGATTGCCGGCTGGTCAGGCTTGGCGGTGGTAATTGCGGTTAGCTTGGTGAGCACGCTGGCAATCGTTTTCTCGTTCCTGTTTTTCGTTATCCATCTTTCAAAGAAGAAGCGTTCCCGCTGATGCTGAAAATCGAAAACCTCCACGCCGAGATCGACGGCAAGCCGATCCTCAAGGGCCTCAGCCTCACCGTCAACGCGGGCGAGATCCATGCGATCATGGGTCCGAACGGCGCGGGCAAGTCGACGCTGGGCTACGTGCTCGGCGGTCGCCCCGGCTATGAGGTGACCGAAGGCTCGATCACCTTCGACGGACAGGACCTGCTCGACCTCGAACCCAACGAACGCGCCGCCGCCGGCGTGTTCCTCGGCTTCCAGTATCCGGTCGAAATCCCCGGCGTCAGCAACGTCCAGTTCCTGCGCGAGGCCTTGAACGCCCAGCGCGCGACGCGCGACGAAAAGCCGCTGTCGGGCGCCGAATTCCTGAAGCTCGCCCGCGCGCAGGCCGCATCCCTCGAAATGGATGCCGAAATGCTCAAGCGCCCGGTCAACGTCGGCTTTTCGGGCGGCGAGAAGAAGCGCAACGAGATGGTGCAGATGGGCATCGTCGACCCCAAGTTCGCAATCCTCGACGAAACGGACTCGGGCCTCGACATCGACGCGCTGCGCATCGTCGGCGACGGCATCAACCGCATCATGCGCAAAGCCGACAAGGCGGTGCTGCTGATCACCCACTATCAGCGCCTGCTCGACTACGTGCAGCCCGATCACGTCCATGTTCTGGCCGACGGCCGCATCGTCCGTTCGGGCGGACCGCAGCTGGCGCTGGAGCTGGAGAAGGAAGGCTATGCGGGGGTGGTCGCGTGACGCTGTCCCAAAAGTCCTCCCTCGCTTTAGCGGGGGAGGGGGACCGCTCGCCGCAGGCGAGGGGTGGAGGGGGCGTCTCCGCATACGCGAGCCTCGCCATATCCTCCCCCTCCGTCACGGCTGCGCCGCGCCACCTCCCCCTGGCGGGGGAGGACTGGAAGCCGAGCGCCTCAGGCACCATTCGTCCTCTCCGCGTCTCCGCGTCTCCGCGTGAAACCTCGTCTCTTCGCGTCTTCGCGTCTTCGCGCGATCAAAAGAGCATCGCCGCATGACCGACGTCCTCGACCTTCCCACCACCCGCGACGAGGCGTTCCGCTGGGCCGATATGCCCGCGCTGCAGGCCGCGCGCGCGCTGTCCGCGACGACGGCAGCGATCCCGCAACCGATCCTGGCCGATGCCATCCGGCTGGTGTTCGTGGACGGCGATCTGGTCGACCAACCGGCCGGGCTCGACATCGCGTCCATGATGCTCGCCAGCGACCACCCGCTCGCCCGCCATGCGGCGGGGCAGGGGCTTGGCGTGACGCTCGCGCCCCGGAGCGTCACCCGCCTCGAGATCGTCCGCGCCAATGCGGGCGGTGACGGCCACACCCCGCTCAGCATCACGCTCGGCGAAGACGCCGTCCTCACGCTGGTCGAAACCTATACCGGCACCGGTTGGACCAACACGCTGACCCGGTTCGATCTGGGCAAGGGCGCCCGCGTCATGCGCGCGGTGCGGATCGTGCAGGATGCGGGCTTCGTCTCGACTCGGGACGAGGTGGCCATCGCCGAAGCCGCCAGCTTCGTCAGCGTCGCATTGGGCGCCACCGCTGCCGGCACCCGCCTCGACGCCGCGCTGACGCTGAACGGCGACGGCGCCTATGCCGAACTCGGCGGCGCGCTGCTGACCCGTGACGAGCAGCGCCAGGAATGCGCGGTCCGCGTCCGCCACGCCCACCCCAACGGGCAGTCGCACCAGCTGTGGCGCGCGGTCGCTGCCGATCGTTCGACCGTCAGCCTCGCCGCCGCGGTCGAGGTGGCGCGCGATGCGCAGAAGACCGACGGCGAACAGTCGCTGCGCGGTCTGCTGCTGCAACGCACCGCGACGGTGAACCTGAAGCCCGAGCTCGAAATCTTCGCCGACGACGTGAAGTGCGCGCACGGCGCGACGGTCGGCGAACTCGATGCACGCGCGCTCTTCTACATGCAAAGCCGCGGCATCCCCGCGGCGCGCGCGAAGGCGTTGCTGACGCGGGCGTTCGTTGCGGACGCGCTCGACCGGATCGCCGACGAAGCAGTGCGCGAGGTGTTCGCAGCCGACGCCGACGGCTGGCTGGATAAAGCCCTCTCCCATCGGGAGAGGGAGGGGACCCGCCCGGCGCAGCCGGGTGGGGAGGGTGAGGGCGGCGCATGATCGACGCTGCCAGCTGCCCTCACCCTTCCGCCGCTTTGCGGCTCCCTCCCTCTCCCGATGGGAGAGGGCGTTTCGAAGGGTTACGTACCCTCCACTTCGTCCACTTCCGCGCGTGCGGAGCCGTCGCATGACCGCCACCGAAGCCCCGCTCGACCGGCTCGCCGACTTCCCCGCGATCCCCGCCGGCTGGGCGTATCTCGACACCGCCGCCACCGCGCAGAAGCCGCAACCCGTGCTCGACGCGATTGCCCGCGCCTATGGCGAGACCTATGCGACCGTCCACCGCGGCGTGTACCAGCGTTCCGCCGACATGACGCTGGCCTATGAAGCCGCGCGCCAGAAGGTCGCGCGCTTCATCGGCGCGGCAACTCCCGACGAGATCGTCTTCACCCGCGGCGCGACCGAAGGGATCAACCTCGTCGCGCAATGCTGGGCTGTGACGCAGCTGAAGGCCGGCGACCGCATCCTGCTGTCGATGCTGGAGCATCACAGCAACATCGTACCCTGGCAGATGGTCGCCGAGCGAGTCGGCGCCGCGATCGACGTGCTGCCGCTGACGGACGACCATCGCATCGACCTCGACGCGATGGAGCGCATGCTGACGCCGCAGCACAAGCTCGTCGCGCTGGCGCATGTGTCGAACGTGCTCGGCTCGGTGCTCGACGCCAAGCGCGCGACCGACTTCGCGCATGGCGTTGGCGCCAAGATCCTGCTCGACGGCTGCCAGGCGGTGCCGCGCGTCGCGGTCGATGTCGCGGCGATCGGCTGCGACTTCTACGTCTTCTCCGGCCACAAGCTTTACGGCCCGACCGGGATCGGCGTGCTGTGGGGCAGGGGCGATTTGCTCGCGGCGATGCCGCCCTATCAGGGTGGCGGATCGATGATCGATCGCGTCACCTTCGCCAAGACGACCTATGCGCCCCCGCCGGGCCGGTTCGAGGCAGGCACCCCGCATATCGTCGGCGCGCTCGGCCTCGCCGCCGCGATCGATTATGTCGAGGGCATCGGCCTCGCGGCGATCCACGCGCACGAAACCGCATTGGTCCGCGACGCGCGCGCGGCGCTGTCGTCGCTCAACTCGGTCCGGCTGTTCGGGCCGGAGGACAGCGCCGGCATCGTCAGTTTTGCGGTCGAGGGGGTGCATCCGCACGACGTCGGCACCATCTTGGACGAAGGCCGCGTGGCGATCCGCGCCGGCCATCATTGTGCGCAGCCGTTGATGGAGGCGCTGGGCGTCGACGCGACCGCGCGCGCGAGCTTCGCGGTCTACAACGGCCCGCAGGATATCGAGGCGCTGGTGAAGGGCGTCGAACGCGTAACGAGGATATTCGGATGAGCGATACGATCCGTATCGAGGAAGTGGACGCGGTCGAAACGCCGCCGCGCGCGCGCGTTGACGATGCAGCCGAGCCGCGCCAGCGCGACTATCTGTCGGGCTTCCTTCAGCAGAAGCCGCAGGGCGATGCGCCCGGCGAGCCGGGCGGCGCACTATATGAAGGTGTGATCGACGCGCTCAAGGAAATCTACGACCCCGAAATTCCGGTCAACATCTACGACCTCGGCCTGATCTACGGCGTCGAGGTGACGGCCGAGGGGCAGGCCGTGGTGACGATGACGCTCACCACGCCGCATTGCCCGGTCGCGGAATCGATGCCGGCCGAGGTGGAGATGCGCGTCGCCGCGGTGCCGGGCATCGCCTTCGCCGACGTCAACCTCGTCTGGGATCCGCCTTGGGATCCGCAGAAGATGTCCGACGAGGCGAAACTCGAATTGGGGATGCTGTGATGGCCACCACGCTCCGTCAGCGCCCGGCGCCGCTGATCCTCACCCCATCGGCGGATGCGCGCATCGCCGACTTGATGGCGCGCGCGCCCGACGGCGCGATCGGCGTCAAGCTGTCGACGCCGCGTCGTGGCTGCTCGGGCCTCGCCTATTCGGTCGATTACGTCACCGAAGCCAAGCCCTTCGACGAGCGGATCGAGACGCCCGGCGGCACGCTGTTCGTCGACGGCGGGTCGATCCTGTATCTCGTCGGATCGACGATGGATTGGGTGGAGGACGATTTCACCGCCGGCTTCGTCTTCAACAACCCCAACGCCAAGGGCGCCTGCGGCTGCGGCGAGAGCTTCACCGTCTGAGGCGCCCCCCCCGGGGGGCGGCGCCTGCTGGGGCTTCAGGCGCGGTTGGCGGCGCTGAGCACCGCGCGCACCGAGGCGGTGGCAATGTCGGTGTCGAGGCCGACGCCGAACACGGTGCGGCCGTCGGCGGTGCGGCATTCGACATAGGCCGCGGCCTGCGCATCGGCGCCATGGCCGATGGCATGCTCGCTGTAATCGACTACGTCGAGGTCAGGCCCCGTCGTCTCGCTGAGCGCCGCGATGACGCCGGAAATCAGGCCATTGCCGCGGCCGGAGATCGAGCGCTCCTCGCCATCCACCGCGACGCGGCCGACGAACAGCCGATCCCCGGCGGTGCCGCGCTCCTCATAGTCGCGAAGCACGAACCGGTCGCCTTCGCGGGGCAGGTAGGTCGCCTCGAACCGGCCCCAGATGTCGGCGGCACCGAGCTCGCGGCTGGTTTCGTCGGCCAGCGCCTGGACGTGGCGGCTGAAATCGGCCTGCAGGCGCTTGGGCAGCTTCAGGCCCTTGTCCTGTTCGATCACCCAGGCGACGCCGCCCTTGCCCGACTGCGAATTGACGCGGATCACCGCTTCGTAGCTGCGGCCGAGATCGGCGGGGTCGATCGGCAGATAGGGGACCTCCCACGCCTCGTCGTTCTGCTGTTCGCGGGCCGCAAACCCCTTCTTGATCGCGTCCTGATGGCTGCCCGAAAAGGCGGTGAACACCAGCTCGCCGGCATAGGGGGTGCGGGGATGGACGGGGATGCGCGTCGCATATTCCACCGTCTTCACGATGGCATCGATGTCCGACAGGTCGAGCCGCGGGTCGACCCCTTGCGTGTACATATTGAGCGCGACGGTCACGAGGTCGCAATTGCCGGTGCGCTCGCCGTTGCCGAGCAGGCAGCCCTCGACGCGATCGGCGCCGGCCATCAGCCCCAGCTCCGCCGCGGCGACGCCGGTGCCGCGGTCGTTGTGGGTGTGGAGCGAGATCACCACCGCGTCGCGGTTCGGGATGTTGCGGCCGAACCATTCGATCTGGTCGGCATAGACGTTGGGCGTCGCGCACTCGACCGTCGCGGGCAGGTTGAAGATGATCGGCTTATCGGCGGTGGGTTGCAGCACGTCCATCACCGCGGCGCACACCTCGACCGAGAAATCGAGTTCGGCAGTCGAGAAGGTTTCGGGGCTATATTCGAACCGCCAATCGGTGTTGGGGCGCTTGGCGGCCTCGTCGCGCAGCACCTTGGCGCCTTCGATCGCGATCTGCTTCACCTCGTCGCGGGTCATGCCGAACACGATCTTGCGCCACGCCGGCGAGACGGCGTTGTAGAGGTGGACGATCGCCTGCTTCGCGCCGTCGAGGCTGGCGAAGCTCGTCTCGATCAGGTCGCGGCGCGATTGGGTGAGGACCTGGACGAACACGTCGTCGGGGATGCGATCGGTCTTCACCAGGCCGCTGATGAAGTCGAACTCCGTCGCACCGGCGCTTGGGAAGCCGACCTCGATTTCCTTGAGGCCTACCTTCACCAGCAGATCGAAGAAGCGCGTCTTCTTTTCCGCGTCCATCGGGTCGATCAGCGCCTGATTGCCGTCGCGCAGGTCGGTCGACAGCCAGCGCGGGGCCTGGGTGATCACCCGCGACGGCCATTGCCGGTCGGCGAGGTCGATGGTGGGGAAGGGGCGGTATTTGGTCGAAGGATCGCGAAGCATGGGGAGTCCCGTCGTCGGCCGCGCGCTGCCGGCGCGGCAAGGTGGCGCTGAAGCGTTATCCGGCCCTTAGGGGAGCATGCATGAGCAGTGGCCGCCCCTAAGGGCGGGTAAGTCGCAGGGTGGCGGCGGCGCTCATCATCACGGCTGCGTCATGACGGAGCGCGGCGGCTTTGTCCACCCGCCAAACGGGCGGTGCGTGCGGAAAAGTTTCAGGCCATCCCGCACGCACGACCATTTTATTGCGCGGTAAAGGCGGCGTTGATGTCGAGCTTCACATCGTCGGCGACGACGGGGAGCGCATAGCCGAGGCCGAAATCGCTGCGCTTGATCATCGCGGTACCGCGGAAGCCGAAGTTCAGCTTCTTGCTCATCGGGTTGGTGCCCGCGCCAACGAAGGTCGCGTCGATCGTCACCGGCTTGGTGACGTTCTTGATCGTCAGGTTGCCGGTGATCTTCGCGCGATTGCCGTTGGCGACGACCGAGGTCGAGACGAAGCGCGCGGTGGGATAGGTCGCGGCGTCGAAGAAGTCCTTCGATTCTAGATGATGCTTGAACTGTTCCGACGTGGTCGACAGCTTGTTGATCGCGAACGTGACGTCGAGCTTCGCCGCGGCGGGGCGCTTGGGATCGATGGTCAGCGAGCCGCCTTCCGCGCCGAACTGGCCGGACAGCATGCTGAAGCCCATGTGGTTGAGCGTCCACGTCACCTGCGTGTGCGCGGGATCGACGGCATAGGTGCCAGCGGTCACGGCGGCGGCGTTCGGCGAGCCGGGCAGGCCGGCGGGGGCCTGCGCGATAGCGGGCACGGCGGCAGCGGCCAGGACGGCGGCGAGGATCAGGCGCATGTGGTGGGTCTCCCTGGGAACAATCGTTTCGGGTTTGACCATAACGCTGCGCAGGGGGAAAGTGCCGGTTCGGAAACGGTTGGTTGCGCGCTTGGCTGTCGTAGTCCTCCCCCGCCAGGGGGAGGTGGCACGGCGAAGCCGTGACGGAGGGGGAGGGAAGCGACACGCCTCGGCTGGACGGGCGTCGCCGTCCTCCCCCTCCACCATTCGGCAGGCGCCGAACGGTCCCCCGCCCCCTGGCGGGGGAGGATTTACAGGACCGCTTAGTTCTTCGCCTTGTCGACCAGCTTGTTGGCGCCGATCCAGGGCATCATCGCGCGCAGTTCGGTGCCGACCTTTTCGATCGGATGCGCGGCGGCCTGCTTGCGGCTGGCCTTCAGCTCGGGCTGGCCGGCGCGGTTGTCGAGGACGAAGTTCTTGACGAAGCGGCCCGACTGGATGTCGGCGAGCACGCGCTTCATTTCCTTCTTCGTTTCCTCGGTGATGATCCGCGGGCCGGTGACGATATCGCCATATTCGGCGGTGTTGCTGATCGAATAGCGCATGTTGGCGATGCCGCCTTCATACAGCAGGTCGACGATCAGCTTGGTTTCGTGGAGGCATTCGAAATAGGCCATTTCGGGGGCGTAGCCCGCCTCGGTCAGCGTTTCGAAACCCGCCTGGATCAGGTGGGTGATGCCGCCGCACAGCACGGCCTGCTCGCCGAACAGGTCGGTTTCGCATTCCTCGCGGAAGTTGGTTTCGATGATGCCGGACCGGCCACCGCCGACGCCCGACGCATAGGCGAGCGCGACGTCATGCGCGTTGCCGCTGGCGTCCTGATGGATCGCGATCAGGCAGGGCACGCCGCCGCCGCGGACGTATTCGCTGCGCACGGTATGGCCCGGGCCCTTGGGCGCGATCATGATGACGTCGATGTCCGCGGGGGGCTCGATCAGGCCGAAATGCACGTTGAGGCCGTGCGCGAAGGCGAGCGCCGCGCCGGGCTTCATATTGCCCTTGAGGTCCGCGTCCCAGATCGCCGCCTGATGCTCGTCGGGCGCCAAGATCATGACGATGTCGGCCCACGCCGCCGCTTCCTTGTTCGACAGCACCTTGAAGCCGGCGTCGATCGCCTTCTTCGCGGTGGCCGACCCTTCGCGCAGCGCGATCGCCACGTCCTTGACGCCGCTGTCGCGCAGGTTCTGCGCATGGGCGTGGCCCTGCGACCCATAGCCGACGATGGCGATCTTCTTGTCGGTGATGAGGTTCAGATCGGCGTCGCGATCGTAATAGACCTTCATTGTACTTCCTTTCGTCACCCCGGCCTCAAGCCGGGGTCCCGCTGTTGTCCCGCCGGTTGAAGAAGCGGGACCCCGGATCACGTCCGGGGTGACGGGAGGGTTGTGGGGAACGGGTGGTGAAACTTACGCCGCCTCTTTGCCGCGGGCGATGGCGACGATACCGGTGCGGGCGACCTCGATCAGGCCGACTTCGCCCATCAGCTCGACGAACTTGTCGATCTTCTCGATCGAACCCGTCACCTCGAACACGAAGCTGGTCGTCGTCGCATCGACCACGCGGGCGCGGTACACGTCGGCGAGGCGCAGCGCCTCGATCCGGTGATCGCCGCTGCCCGCGACCTTCACCAGCGCGAGCTCGCGTTCGACATGCGCGCCCTGCGCGGTGAGGTCGGTCACCTTGTGGACGGGCACCAGCCGATCGAGCTGGGCGATGATCTGTTCCATCGTCGCCGGCGAGGCGCTGGTGACGATGGTGATGCGGCTGACCGTCTTGTCGGCGGTGATCTCGCTGACCGTCAGGCTTTCGATGTTATAGCCGCGTGCGGTGAACAGGCCGGCGATCCGCGCGAGGATGCCCGGTTCGTTGTCGACGATGACCGCCAAAGTGTGGCGTTCGGTGGCTTCGGTCTTGATGTGCAAATCAAATTCCTCCCCGGAACGGGGAGGGGGACCGCTCGCGTAGCGAGTGGTGGAGGGGGCCCTCCACCGGCGCCATCGCTTGCCGCACTCCCCCTCCACCATGCTCCGCATGGTCCCCCTCCCCGTGCCGGGGAGGAATAAAGGGTCAAACCAGCGCTTTCGCCTCGTCGTCCATCGTGCCGCTGACCTCATTGGCCTGCAGGATCATATCGGTATGCGCGGCGCCGCTCGGGATCATCGGGAAGCAATTGGCGAGCTTCGCGACGCGGCAGTCGACGATCACCGGGCCGTCATGGTCGAGCATCGCCTGGATGCCGTCCTCCAGCTGGTCGCGGCGGTCGATCAATATGCCCTTCCAGCCATAGGCCTCACCCAGCTTCACGAAGTCGGGCAGGCTGTCCGAATAGCTTTCGGCGTAGCGGCTTTCATAGGTCAGCTCCTGCCACTGGCGGACCATGCCCATATATTCGTTGTTGAGGATGAAGATCTTGACCGGCAGGCGATATTGCGTCGCTGTCGCCAGTTCCTGGATGTTCATCTGGATGCTGGCTTCGCCGGCGATGTCGATCACCAAGGCATTGGGGTTGCCGAGCTGCGCGCCGATCGCGGCGGGCAGGCCATAGCCCATCGTACCGAGGCCGCCGCTGGTCAGCCACCTGTTGGGCTTCTCGAAGCCGAAGTGCTGTGCCGCCCACATCTGATGCTGGCCGACCTCGGTCGTGATGATCGGGTTGCGCGCGTGCGTCGCCTCCCACAAGGCGCGGATCGCGCGCTGCGGCATGATGTCGCTGGCGGTTTCGGGGAAGTCGAGACAGCCGACCGCGCGCCAGCCGGCGATGCGGCGCCACCAGTCGGTGGTGTCGGGCTTGGGGTGCTGGCGCGCCTTCCAGATGCGGACCATGTCCTCCATCGCATGGCCGGCGTCGGCGATGACGGCGAGGTCGACGCGGACGTTCTTGTTCACGCTCGACCGGTCGATATCGATATGGACCTTGCGGCTGTTCGGACTGAACGCATCCAGGCGGCCGGTGACGCGGTCGTCGAAGCGGCTGCCGATTGCGATCACCAGATCGGCCTGGTTCATCGCCATGTTCGCCTCATACGTCCCGTGCATGCCGAGCATGCCGAGGAACTGCTGCGACGAGGCGGGGAAGGCGCCAAGGCCCATCAGTGTCGAGGTGACCGGCGCGCCCGAGATGCGGGCGAGCTCGATGAGCAGCTGCGACGCCGCCGGACCCGAATTGATGACGCCGCCACCGGTGTAGAGGATCGGGCGCTCGGCGGCAGCAAGCATGTCGACGACCTGCTCGATCTCCGACTGCGGCGCCTTGACGCGCGGGCGATACGTCTTGTGCTGGATCGGGCCGGGCTTGGTGTAGCGCGCGGTCGCGACCTGAACGTCCTTGGGGATATCGACGACGACGGGGCCGGGACGGCCGCTGGTTGCGATATGGAACGCCTCGTGGATCGTCGGGCCCAGCTTCGCCGGGTCCTTTACCAGGTAATTGTGCTTGGTGCAGTGACGCGTGATGCCGACCGTGTCGGCTTCCTGGAACGCGTCTGTGCCGATCAGCCCGGTCGGAACCTGGCCGGTGATGACGACCATCGGGATCGAATCGAGCAAAGCATCGGTGATGCCGGTGACCGCATTGGTCGCGCCGGGGCCGGAGGTGACGAGGACGACACCGGGCTTGCCGGTCGAGCGGGCATAGCCCTCCGCCGCATGCGTCGCCGCCTGTTCGTGGCGGACGAGGATGTGCTTGATCCGCGTGCCGTTGGCGTTCGCCCGGAACATCGCGTCATAGATCGGCAAGACCGCCCCGCCGGGGTAGCCGAACACGACCTCCACGCCGAGATCGCACAGCGCCTCGACCAGGATGTCTGCTCCGCTCTTTTCGCCCACGGTTCGTCTCCACCAGAATTGCGTTTGGTGCGGCGCGGGTAGCCGGACGGGCCAGGGGGGTCAACCCTTTTCTATAATAAACTTGCTATGGCGACATCGATTTCATTCGATTCTGTCGCGATGTGCCATTCTTCGGGCGGTTGATGGCGAAACCAAGTATATTGCCGCTTCGCGTAGCGCCGCGTGTCGAGCTGAACCTGTGCCAGTGCGGCGTCGCGCGAGGTCGCATCGCGCAGATATTCGCCGATCGGCGGCACGCCGATTGCGCGACGGATCGGCGCGTCGGCGGGCAGGTCTTTACGGGCGAGCAGCGTGGCGACTTCCTCGATCGCGCCGTTGGCGAACATCGTCTCGCAGCGGGCGTCGATCCGGTCGAACAGCGACGAACGGTCGGGGAGCAGGATCGCGGCGGCGAGCCGGATGCGGTCGCCGATACCGCCGACCCGCTGCGCCTGCCAATGCGCGAGTGGCCGGCCGGTCGCGCGCACCACTTCCAATGCGCGTGCCACCCGCGTGGTGTCGGCCGGGGCGAGGCGGGCGGCGGCCGCGGGGTCTTCCTGCGACAGCAGACGATGCGCCTCGGCTACCGGCAGGCCGCGCACGTCGGCGCGGATGGCGGGGTCGATCGGGGGCACGGGCGCGATACCGTCGAGCAACGTCCGCATGTACAGGCCGGTGCCGCCGACCAGGATGGGCAGGCGACCCTCGGCATGGACGGCGTCGATCGCGGCGCGCGCCTCGTCGGCCCAGCGTGCGGCGGAATAACGCGCGTCGGCACCGTCGACATGACCGAACAGGCGATGCGGCACGCGCGCCTCTTCCGCGGCATCGGGGCGGGCGGTGAGGATTCGGAGGTCGGCGTAGACCTGGCTCGCGTCGGCATTGATGACGACGCCGTCGTGGCGCTCGGCGATCCGGATCGCTGCAGCGGACTTGCCGCTGGCGGTCGGCCCTGCGATGAGCGCGACGCTCGGTTTGGGGTGGGAGACGGACATGTTCACGGCAACGCTCATAGGCGAAGCGCTGACGCGAGGCGACCTGTCGGCCGCAGTCGACCGGCTGGCGGCGGCGGGATGTGCGCCCGGCGCGGCGGCGTGGCTGGACGAGGGCGTCGCGGCGGATGTCCCGTTCGCCCTTGATGCGGCAGCGGGGCGCGGCGCGCTGGAGGGCGCGTTTGCCGCCACCGACGTTATCGTTCAACCGACCGCCTCGCGGCGGAAAGCGCTGCTCGTCGCCGACATGGATTCGACGATGATTACCGTCGAATGCATCGATGAACTCGCGGACTATGCCGGGATCAAGGCGGAGGTGTCTGCCGTCACCGAGGCGGCGATGCGCGGCGAGCTCGACTTCGAAGGGGCGCTGGACGCCCGCGTCGCGCTGCTAAAGGGCCTGAGCGAAGACGTGATCGCGCAATGTCTTGCCGAGCGGGTGACGATCATGCCGGGTGCCAAGGCGCTGGTGCGGACGATGCGCGCGCAGGGCGGGCATGCGGTGCTGGTGTCGGGCGGCTTCACGCGGTTCGCCGAGCCGGTGGCGGCGGACATCGGCTTCGATCGGGCAATCGCCAACGTGTTGCTGATCGAGAACGGCCGGCTGACGGGCACGGTCGCCAAGCCGATCGTAGGATCGGCGACCAAGGAGGAGACGCTGCGTGCCGCGATCGCGGAGCGTGGGATCGACCCGGCGCTGAGCCTGGCGGTGGGGGACGGCGCGAACGATCTTGCGATGATCGGCGCGGCGGGGCTGGGCGTGGCCTATCACGCCAAGCCGATCGTCGCGGCCGCGGCCGCGGCACGGGTGGATCATGGCGATTTGAGCGCGTTGCTCTACGCGCAGGGCTATGCGCGCAAGGATTGGGCGGCGTAGGCGACGATCCGCATCCACCCCGTCACCCGGAACGAGTCCGGGGTGACGGGGAGGGCAGGCCGCTCGAACCACGCCGAAATTAGGGCGCCACCACCACGCAGGACACGCCCGAAGCCGCGCATGCCTTTTGCGCCGCGGCCTTGTTGGCGAAGCCGCTGGCCTGCAGCCGGATCACGTTGCCCGCCTTGGCGTAGACGGGCTGCGCGCCACCCAGCTTGCCGCGGACGCGCGCCCATTGCGTGCTGGCATTCGCCTGGGTGCTGAACGCGCCGAGCTGGATTTTCCACGATCCGCCCATGGCGGCAGGGGCAGCGGCGGCGGCCGGCGCTTTGCGGATCGGTTCATGCGGCGCGATCCGGTCGTTGACCGGGCGATCGGGCGAGCGCTGGTGCGGCGGGATGACGTCCTCCGGCTTGCGCGGCGGCGTCTTGGCGGGCCGAGGCGTTTCGACGGAGCGGGAGGGCGGCACGCTGGTCGTCGCCACCGCGGTGTTGCGCTGGGCGGCAGGCGGCGCATTGCGCAGCTCGTCGCGATACCGCTGGGCCAGCGCCGTGCCGCGCTCGCGGTCGGCCGGGGTGATGTACTGGTCCATCTGCGCCAGCGTTTCCGACGCGGCCTTCAGACCGGCCTGCGAGGCCAGGGTCATCAGCGCATAGGCGCGTGGATAGTCGCGCGGCACGCCGTCGCCGTTGAACAGCATCGTGCCGAGCACCAGCTGCCCGCGCGGTTCACCGCGGGCGACCGACTTTTCCAGCCACGGCGCGGCTTCGGCCTTGCGGCCCGACTGGAACAGCGCGAGCCCGTAATTGTCCTGCGCCTGATAATGGCCCTGGAGCGCCGCCTTGCGGAACCAGCTTTCCGCAAGCGCCGGATCGACCGGCACGCCGCGGCCAAGCTTGTACGCTTGGCCGAGGTTGAACTGCGCATCGGCGTCGCCCGCCACCGCCGGCCCGCGCCATTGTGCGACCGCGCCGTCGTAATCGCCGCGACCCCAGGCGTCGACGCCCGCCTTGACGCTCTGCGCGCCCGCCGGCGTGGCGAGCGCCATGCCCGCCGCCAGCGCCGCGCGTGCGAGTCCACCGAAGTTCCGCATTCCGCTGCCCTTTTTGATCCCGTGTTGCCGCCACCATGCCCCGCCAGATCGCGCAAGGCAAAGTGGGATCGCCGCACACCGTCCCATTAACCGGTTCTTAGCCTCGATCTGACAGGTATCGCGACAGATTTGGACGGTTCGAAGGGAAGCTATGCGCGTCCTCGCGGTGGCATCGCAAAAGGGTGGGTCGGGCAAGACGACCTTGTCGGGGCATCTCGCCGTGCAGGCGCAGATGGCCGGCAATGGTCCCGTCGTGCTGATCGACATCGACCCGCAGGGCAGCCTGTCCGAATGGTGGAACGAGCGGACCGCCGACTTTCCTGCCTTCGCGCAGACCACGGTCGCGCGGTTGCAGGCCGACCTGGAAGTCTTGCGGCAGCAGGGATTCAAGCTGGCACTGATCGATACGCCGCCAGCGATCACCATGGCGATCCAGAGCGTCATCGCCGTCGTCGAACTCGTCGTGGTGCCGACGCGGCCCAGCCCGCACGATCTGCGCGCCGTGGGTGCCACCGTCGATCTGTGCGAGCGGGCGGGCAAGCCGGTGGTGTTCGTCATCAACGGTGCGACGCCGCATGCTCGGATTACCAGCGAGGCCGCGATCGCGTTGTCGCAGCACGGCACCGTCGCCCCCACCACCATTCACCAGCGCACCGATTACGCGGCGTCTATGATCGATGGCCGAACCGTGATGGAGGTCGACCCGGACGGACGATCCGCGGCAGAGATCACGGAATTGTGGACGTTTGTCGCCGACCGGCTGGAGAAGAATTTCCGCCGGACCGTGTTCAGCGTGCCGAATGCGTCGGGCCATGCCGGCTTCGGCGCGCGTCCGGCGGGCGGTGGCTTCGGTCGCCGGGTGATCGGGGGCTGATCGCGTGACCGCATCGTCCAAGCCGATGGCGGCCTTGTCGTCCGGCCTGCTCGCCCGCAAGGGACAGGCGCGGCCGGCGATGCGCAGCGGCGCACTGATGAGCTTTCCCCCCAGCCAGAGCGATGACCTCGGCTGGAACGACATGGGGGCGGCAGACAGCGTTCCACCCGTGCTCGTCCAGCGCGACCTGCTCGCGGCGCAAATCGGCCGACCCGCCGCCGTGGCCGAGGTCTCCCTCGCCGCAGCCCAGCGCATCCAGCGCGAGACGCCAACCGAAGGGCAGACGGCCCTGGCGCTGCGCATCGATGCCGATCGGCATCTGCGGCTGCGGCTGGCCAGCGCCATCACCGATCGATCCGCACAGGATCTGCTGACCGACGCCCTCGACGCGCTGCTCGTCGCGGTGCCCGAGGTCGATACGCTCGTCGCGCAATTGTCGCGCGCAAGGACTCGGCCATGACCCGGCCGCACCGCACCAGGGTCGCGAAACACTGGGGGTTTATCCGATGACACCGCGTCTCATACTGTCGCTCGGCCTGTCCGCGCTCGTGCTCGGCGGCACGATGGTCGGCTGCACCGCGACCGGCAATCACCTTGCCAAGGCGAGCGACCGCGCGGCGGCGCGTACCGCCAAGGCGGCGCACCGCGACGCCGAAAAGGCCGCGCGCGCACTGGCGACGCGGGACCCGTCCGCGGTGGCCTATGCCGAAAGCGCGGTATCGCAGGCACCGCGCGACGCGGGCTATCGCATGCTGCTGGGCCAGGGCTATCTGCAGGCAGGGCGCTTCGCGTCGGCGCGCGACACCTTTGCCGATGTCGTCGACCTGATGCCGGGCAACGGCAAGGCCGCGCTCAACCTCGCACTGGCGCAGATCGCGACGGGCGACTGGTCCGCGGCGCGCGCGACGCTGGACGCCCATGCCAAGGATATCCCCGCCGCCGACCTGGGCCTTGCCACGGCGCTGGCCGGTAATCCGGCGGGCGCGATCACGATCCTCGACGCTGCGGCGCGCGCGCCGGGCGCGACCGCGAAGATCCGCCAGAACCTGGCGTTGAGCTATGCGCTCGCCGGGCGCTGGGACATGGCGCGGATCGCCGCGGCGGCGGATATGTCGTCCGCCGATCTCGACGCACGGATGGAGCAGTGGGCCGCCTTCACCCAGCCGAAGGGCGCGCCCGATCAGGTCGCGAGCCTGCTCGGCGTGCGGCCGGTTGCTGATGCGGGCCGGCCGGTGGCGCTGGCACTCAACGCGCCGACGCCGGTGACGCCGATGCCGGATGCGCCGGTGCAGACGGCCGCGGTCGAGACGCCCACGCCGGTCGCTGCCGAGGCGCCCGCACCGGCGGTCCAATTCGCGAAGGTCGACCTCCCACCGCAGCACCATGCGGTGCAGCCAGCGCCGACGATGCTGATCCGCGCCGATGCCACCCCCGCCAAGCTGGCGCTTGCTGGCAGTGGTCAGCGCCATGTGGTGCAGGACGTGCCTGCGGCGACGCCGCTCGCCCGATCCGCGCCGGCAGGCGACTGGTTCGTCCAATTGGGTGCGTTCAGCAACCCGGCGGTGGCCCGGTCGGGCTGGGCCAATGCGACGCGCCGTTTCGCCTCGCTGTCCGGTCATCAGCCGACGAGCGCGCGCTTCGCCGCCGAACAGGGGTCGCTGTATCGTCTGTCGTTGGGTGGCTTTACCCGCGATGCGGCGGTGCAGATGTGCCGCGCCTATCGCGCCAAGGGCGGCGCCTGCTTCGTCCGCCGCGAGGCGGGGGATCGCATCGCGCAATGGCTGCGGACGCCGGTGCAACTGGCGTCGCGCTGACGAGCAAACCGGGAGCGCAGGTCGCCTAGGCGATCTCGCGCCCGCCCTTCCACACGCGGAGCACGCGGCCCTGTACGGGCAGGCCGTCGAAGGGTGTATTGCCTTCTGAGGCGAAGGCGGTGCCATCGACCTGCCACGGCGTTTCCGGATCGAACAGCATCAGGTCCGCCGGCTGCCCGGCGGCGAGCGTACCCGTCTCCAGTCCCAGCACGCGCGCAGGGTTGACCGACAGCATCGCCAGCAGCCGTTCGAGCGGCAGCAGCCCGTTGCGCACCAGCATCAGCCCCAGCGGCAACAGCGTCTCTGCGCCCGCCATGCCGGCCGCCGAATCGACGAAGGGGAGGCGCTTCGCTTCCGGGCCGTGCGGATCGTGGCCCGAGCACAGCACATCGATCGTCCCGTCCGCGATCGCGGCGCGGGCGGCCTGCCGGTCGCTCTCGCTGCGCAGCGGTGGAGAGACATGGGCGTAGGTGCGAAAATCGCTCATCGCGATATCCGACAGATGCAGATGGGCGGGCGTGATACCGCAGGTGACGCGGACTCCGCGGCGCTTGGCGGCACGGATCAGGTCGAAGGCCGCAGCGGTGGTCGCCTGCCGGATATGGAGCCGGGCGCCGGTTTCCTCTGCCAGCATCAGGTCGCGCGCGACGGCCAAGGCTTCGGCGACGGCGGGGGCGGCGGGCAGGCCGTGTCGCGTCGCCGTCTCGCCATCGGTCGCGACGGCGCCCGCGGTCAACGCGCCATCTTCGGCATGCGCGACGACGACGATGTCGAGGTCACGCGCGTAGGCGAGGACGCGCAGCATGACGCCCGAATCGGCGATCCAGCCGCGACCCGTGCCGACCGCACGCGCGCCCGCGGACGCGCAGATCGCCATTTCCGCCATCTCTGCCCCGGCCAGGCCGCGCGTTGCCGCGGCGATGGGGTGGATCCACAGGTCGGGCTTGCCGATCAGTGCGGCGCGCTGGACGATGCCGGGATCGTCCAGCACCGGATTGCCATCCGGCATCAGCGCGACGCGGACGATGCCGCCCGCCCGGAAGGCGGCGCGATCGATGCGGAATACGCCGAGGTCGACGATGCCGGGGCTGAGCGTCTTGCCGCCGCAATCGACGATCGTCGCATCGGCGGGCAGGTCGATCGTGCCGCTGGCGACGATCGCGCCGTCGCGGACCAGCAGGCTGCCGTCGCGGACGCCGCCGGTGGGGCAGGCGAGACGGGCGTTGATGAAGCCGATCACGCTCATGCCCAGCCCTCCACCTTGCGGGCGCGGCGGGTGAGGACGTCGAGGCAGGCCATGCGCACCGCCACCCCCATCTCCACCTGTTCGGTAATCGCCGATTGCGGCCCGTCCGCGACGCTCGAATCGATCTCGACGCCGCGGTTCATGGGGCCGGGGTGCATGACCAATGCATCGGGCAGTCGGGCGATTCGCTCGGGCGTCAGGCCGTAGCGAAGCCGATATTCGCGGCTCGACGGAATGTAATCGCCTGCCATCCGCTCGTTCTGGACGCGCAGCATCATGACGACGTCGGCGCCGACCAGCGCCTTGTCGAAATCGGTGAAGGGGGTGACGCCCATCCGCTCGACTGCCTTGGGCATCAGCGTCGAGGGCGCGCAGACTCGGACCTCTGCGGCGAGCGCGGTGAGCGCGAGGATGTTGGAGCGCGCAACGCGGCTGTGCAGCACGTCGCCGCAGATCACGACGCGCTGGCCGGCGATGCTGCCGCGGCGGCGGCGGATGGTCAGCGCGTCGAGCAGTGCCTGCGTCGGATGTTCGTGGCGCCCGTCGCCGGCGTTGAGCACCGGGCAGTCGACCTTGTCCGCGATCAACCGCACCGCGCCCGAGGCCATATGGCGGATGACGATCACGTCGGCGCGCATGGCGTTCAGCGTCTGCGCGGTGTCGATCAGCGTTTCGCCCTTCTTCACGCTCGACTGCGCGGCATGCATGTTGACGACGTCCGCGCCCAGGCGCTTGCCCGCGATTTCGAAGCTCAGCAGCGTGCGCGTGCTGTTTTCGAAGAAGGCGTTGATCTGCGTGAGGCCGTCGAGGCGTTTGTCGGGCGCCGCATGGTTGCGGTTCGCGGCGATCCACGTTTCCGCCTCGTCGAGCAGAAAGGCGATCTCATGCGGCTGGAGGCCGTCGATGCCGGTCAGGTGCCGGTGCGGGAAAACGGCGCCGCCCGGAAGCTGGGCGGCGGGGCTGTGATCGGAGGCTTGCATCAAGTCGCCCGGTTAGCGGGCGCGCGGGGCAGGGGCAACCGGGAAGGGCTGGGGTCGCATCATCACGATAACCCTCCGCCATGGGCTAGAGCCGGATGACATGATTTAGAATCGTTCGTGCTGAGCTTGCGAAGCACAGGTGCCCGCAAGCGCCGACCTCGCCTGTGGCGCCCTGCCTTTCAACAGGCTCAGGGCGAACGGAGAAGGGGGATGAACGCCATGTCATCACGCACTAGCCGCGAACCGGGCGGCAGACGGCGGGCAAAAAAATAGCGGCCCGAAGACCGCTATTTCCCAACCGAAGTTGTCACAGCAACTTAGTTGCTGTCGGCCTTGCCGCTGTTGTCGTCGGCGACGACGACGATGCCAGCAGCCACGGCAGCGACCGCCAGAACGGCGATCAGGATGCCGCCACCGGCCAGCTCGTTCTTCTTGCCCGACACCGAACCGGTGCGGACCGACTTGGCGACCGACAGGCTCGCCGCCGGGTTCGCCGGAGCGGCAACCGCCGGAGCAACAGCCATCGTCGCGGCCGCAGCGGCCATCAGATACTTCCCAAGACGCATAAAAACTCCCTCTTCATGTTCGTCACGGTCGCCCTGCCATAAACAGGTAAACAAGACAACCACTCACGCCGGCCGTTTACGCTCGCGGACAGCATTTCATACGACACCGGATGATGCCGTCTCCGCGGTCATAGCAGGGGTCGGTCCGGCATGAACCCCCCCATATGCCGCGCCAACAACGCCTGACCGGGCCAGAGTATCCCTTCAGCCCGTCAGCCGACCTGCACGGTCCAGCGCTCGGTGCCCTCCAGTCCCAGCGCGGTCAGTCGGCCGGTCTGGTAGGCGCCCGTATCGACGCCGATGCGATAGCCCTGCACGTCGAGGTCTTCGCTGATCGTGTGGCCGTGGACGATCACCTTCTCCAGCGGGCCGTTGTGATCGAGGAACGGCTTGCGAATCCAGCGCAGGTCGGCGGTGCGCTGGGCCGCCAGATCGGTATCGGGGCGGACGCCAGCGTGGACGAAGGCATAGTCGCCGATTACGATCAGGTCTTCGAATCGCTCGACGAACGCCTGATGCTCGGCCGGCACGTGGCGTTGCATCGCCTGATGCAGCTCGTCATAGTCCATCCGGTCGTACTCGGTGGAATCGACGCCATAGCTCAGGATCGTCTCGCGCCCGCCGATGCGGCAGAACATGCGTAGCGCCTTCGGGTCGCCCTTCAGTGCGTCGAGGAACACCTCTTCGTGATTGCCGAGCAGGAACCGGGTGGCGGGGCGGTCTGCGGCCAGACGGTACAGCCGCTCGATGACACCCGCCGAGGCCGGGCCGCGATCGACCAGGTCGCCGAGGAAGATCAACGTCGTTTGCGCGCGCCCGCGCGCCGCGTCGTCCGCGTCGATCGCGCTGAGCAGGCGGCTCAGCTGGTCGTCACAGCCATGGATATCGCCCACCGCATAGACGCGTTCGCCATCGGGGATCGCAGGGGTGGGAGCGGCCGCCGCGCGGCGCCCCTGTAGCAACTTTTTGAGCATGAAATCCCGTCAGTCGAGCAGGCAGGGCAGATAGGGCGCCGTACCGGTGGCGGCAACACCCTGAACCGCGCCTGACGGGCAGGCGTCAACCCGCGAGGCGGAGCGCGTCGCGCGGCGATCGGGGGGCGGGCTGGTCCGGCCAGATGCCGCGTGTATCGAGCACCAGCTTGTCGGCGCGCTCCTCCAGCGGCACTGATCGGAACACGTCATGATCGACCAGCACGATCATGATCGGGCAGGCATCGATGGCGGTGTCGATGTCGATCAGCGTCGCGCCATGGGCTTCCAGCGCGGGCGGCAGGCGGTCGGCATAGGGCTCGACGATGCTCACGCGCGCACCGAACCGTTCGCTGAGCGCCTGCGCGACGCGGAGCGCCGGGCTCTCGCGGAAGTCGTCGATATTCGCCTTGAACGCGAGGCCCAGGCACGCGACCGGCGCGCCGGGATGCGCCTCGATCAGCGCCGCGGCCTGGGCGATGACGTGATCGGTCTTGCCGTCGTTCACCAGTCGGGCGGTGCGGATCAGCGGCGTGTTGGCGGGATCGGCATGGACCAGGAACCAGGGATCGACCGCGATGCAATGGCCGCCGACGCCAGGGCCGGGTTGCAGGATGTTGACGCGCGGATGGCGGTTGGCGAGGCGGATCACCTCCCAAACGTCGACGCCCATCGTGTCGGCGACGAGGCTCAATTCGTTCGCGAAGGCGATGTTGACGTCGCGGAAGGCGTTTTCGGTGAGCTTCGTCATCTCCGCTGCGCGGGCATTGGTGGTGACGCACGCGCCGCGCACGAAGCGGCGGTAGAAGGTCAGTGCCTTGCGGGCGCAGCGCGGGGTGATGCCGCCGATCACGCGATCGTTGTCGATCAGCTCGACGAGGATGCGGCCGGGCAGCACGCGTTCCGGGCAATAGGCGATGGCGACGTCGGCGGCTTCGCCGGCGCGGCCGGGTACGCGCAGGTCGGGGCGCAATTGGGCGAGCAGGTCACGGACCCGCTCGGTCGTGCCCACCGGCGACGTCGATTCGAGGATTACCGTATCGCCCGCCTTCAGCACGGCGGCGATCGTCGTCGCGGCGTCGAGCACGAAGCGGATGTCGGGCGCATGATCGTCGGCGAAGGGCGTCGGCACCGCGATGACGAAGACATCCGCCGGCTCGATCGTCAGCGAGGCGCGCAGCGATCCGCGGGCGACCACGCCCGAGACGAGGCCGTCCAAGTCGACCTCCTCGATATGCACGCGGCCCGAATTGACCGTCTCGACCACCGATGGCGTGACGTCGACGCCCAGCACGCGCGCACCGGTGCGCGCGATCACGGCGGCGGTGGGCAAGCCAATATAGCCCAGCCCCAGGACGACGACCTTCAATTCAGAGTCCGAAACCATCGGCGACGATCCTTGCGATCCGGCTGCTGGCATGACCGTCGCCGAACGGATTGTGGGCGCGGGCCATGGCGGTATAGGCCGCCTTGTCGTCGAGAAGGGTGAACACTTCGGAAACGATGCGCGCTTCGTCGGTGCCGACGAGGCGCGCGGTGCCCGCCGAAACCCCTTCCGGCCGCTCGGTCGTGTCGCGCATCACCAGCACGGGCTTGCCGAGTGCGGGTGCTTCCTCCTGCACGCCGCCCGAGTCGGTCAATGCGATCGTGCAGGCGTCGAGCGCGCGGATGAAATGCGGATAATCGAGCGGCGCGATCCGCGCGACGTTCGGGGCGGCCGGTAGCACGGCGTCCATGACGGCCGCGACATTGGGATTGGGGTGTATCGGGAAGAGCACGGCCACGTCCGGCCGTGCCGCGATCCGCGCGATCGCCCGCCCGATCGCCGCCATGCCGTCGCCGAAATTCTCGCGACGATGCGTCGTGACCAACACGATCCG
The DNA here is from genome assembly GCF_000379045.1 of Sphingomonas melonis DAPP-PG 224. Classification (NCBI taxonomy): domain Bacteria; kingdom Pseudomonadati; phylum Pseudomonadota; class Alphaproteobacteria; order Sphingomonadales; family Sphingomonadaceae; genus Sphingomonas; species Sphingomonas melonis. The sequence continues at coordinate 3,263,687 of NZ_KB900605.1, read as the reverse complement.
CCTGCCGGCGAAGCGAGCGAGCAGCGGGGCGAGATCGCTGGCGAGGTCTGGCTGTTCGGTGATGCGTGCGCGGGTCCAGTGCAGCGCGTCGATCACGGTGTTGCCCGTGACATGGACGCCCTTCGTCACATTCTCGCGCGCCAAAGCCGCCGCCGCCGTCTCGGTCGGCGCGAAGTGCAGGTCGGCGATCGGCGCGACGATGCGACGGTTCACCTCTTCGGGCCAGGGATGATAGATGTCGCCGGAGCGTAGCCCGGCCTCGACGTGCGCGACGGGAATCTTGCGATAATAGGCAGCGAGCGCCCCCACCATGGCGGTCGCGGTGTCGCCCTGGACGATGACGCGGTTGGGCGCGATGCGATCCATCACCTCGCCCAGCGCGGTCAGCAGGCGCGCGGTCAGCCGGTCGAGCGACTGGCCCGGCTCCATGAGGTCGAGGTCGACATCCGGGGTGAGGCCCGCGATCGCCAGCACCTGATCGAGCAAGCCCCGGTGCTGTGCGGTCACACAGGTAACGACGTCCATGCCATCGACCTGTTGCAGCGCCCGGACGACCGGGAACAATTTGATCGCTTCCGGGCGGGTGCCGAAGATGACCAAAGTTCGGGGGCGGCTTGTCGTAGTCATTGCCGAAGGTTAGTGCGGCGCCCGTTAACAAGCGAGTAAACGTTGGCGCCGTTTTTCTGCGGCGTCATGCCGGATTTAGGGTCACCGATGACGATCAAGCGCGTACGCAAGGCGATTTTCCCGGTCGCGGGCCTCGGCACCCGGTTCCTGCCGGCGACCAAGGCGATGCCGAAGGAGATGCTGACGGTCGTCGACAAACCGCTGATCCAATATGCGGTGGACGAGGCGCTCGAGGCGGGGATCGAGCAGATCATCTTCGTCACCGGCCGCGGCAAGCATGCGCTCGAAGACCATTTCGACATCGCCTACGAACTGGAAGACACGATGCGCGCGCGGGGCAAGAGCCTCGAGATCGTCGACGGCACGCGCATGAAGCCGGGCAGCCCGGTCTACATCCGCCAGCAGGAGCCTCTAGGTCTCGGCCACGCTGTCTGGTGCGCGCGCGAGATCGTCGGCAACGAGCCGTTCGCGGTTTTGCTGCCCGACGAATTGATGGTCGGCACGCCGGGCTTCGTCGCCCAGATGGTCGCGGCCTATGACAAGGTCGGCGGCAATATCGTCGGTGCGTTGGAAGTGGCCGACAGCGAGACGGACAAATATGGCATCATCTCGCCGGGCAAAGTAGACGGGCGGCTGACCGAGGTCACGGCGCTGGTCGAAAAACCGGCAAAGGGCACCGCGCCGTCGAACCTGATGATCCCCGGCCGCTACATTCTGCAGCCGGAAGTGATGCGCATCCTCGAGCGCCAGGAAAAGGGTGCGGGGGGCGAGATCCAGCTGACCGACGCCATGGCGCAGTTGATCGGCCAGCAGCCGTTCCACGGCTTCACCTTCGATGGCGCGCGTTACGATTGCGGGGACAAGGCGGGTTATATCCAGGCGAACCTCGCGCTCGCGCTGGCGCGGCCGGACATCGGCCCGGCGGTGCGCAGTTTCGCGCAGATGCTGCTCGGCTGATCCGTCAGCCGCCGCAGGTGCGGCAACCGGGGTCCTTGGGGAGCGACAGGGTACGGAAGCGCAGGTCGAGCGTGTCGGCGAGCAGCAGCTTGCCGGCCGCGTCCGCGCCGAAGGGGTGTAGGGCGCGCAATACCTCGAGCGCGGCCAAGCTGCCGATCATGCCGGCCATCGGCCCCAACACGCCGTCTTCGGAGCAACTGACGCCCGCGCGTTCGGGATCGTCGCCGACGAAGCAGCGATAACAGGGCTTGTCCGCTTCCCAGCCACGGAACACGCCGAGCTGTCCGTCGAACTGGCCGATTGCCGCCGACACCAGCGGCACGCGTGCGGCATAAGCGGCGTCCGCTACGGCCAGCCGCGTCGCGAAATTGTCGCAGCCGTCCAGAACGACGTGCGCGTCCGCTACCAGGGGTGCGATTGAGGTGGCATCGATCCGCTGGCACACCGCATGCGCCTCGACATGCGGGTTGAGCCGCCGGGCGGCGGCGACGGCGGTCTCGGCCTTCCGATGGCCGATGTCCCCGGTCGTGTAGATCGTCTGGCGTTGCAGGTTGGACAGATCGACCGAATCGTCGTCGACGATCGTCAGCGTGCCGATCCCGGCGGCGGCGAGATATTGGATCGCGGGCGAGCCGATCCCTCCCGCGCCGATCACCAGCACGTGCGCCTGTTTCCAGCGCTGCTGACCCGCGCCCCCCACGTCCTTCAGGATGATGTGGCGGGCGTAGCGGGTGAGTTCGGCGTCCGACAGGATCACGCGCAGCGGCTCGACCGGCGCGTCATTGCGGCCATGAAAAGGTCAGGCTGGTGCGATACCAGTTGCCGGGATCGACCGTGCCGACAGGCGTGCCGCTGCGCATCATGCTCGACACGAGGCCGGCAGAATATTGCTCGACCGATGGGCAACCGATGGCGCGGGGGACGATGCGTCGCGGCTGGGACGCCGCGGAGAACAAGACCGCGAGATCGACCTTGAGCGTCCAGCCGGCGGCCGTCTGGATCGCGGCGGTGCATCGGCCGGCCTGCACCTCGCTCCGCACGAACGCGGACAGGGTCATGCCATCATCGACAGCCCGGGCGAAGGGCAGCGGTCGCAAGGTGCTCCAATCCTGCGGCGGCATCGGTGCGGGCGATGCCACGGCAAGCTGCGCTGCAAGGAACCATGCGATCATCATCGTCCGGTGGACCCGAATCCTCCGCTACCCCGCGCAGTATCCTCCAAAATTTCAACACTTTCCAGTGCCGCGCGCTGGACGGGGGCGGGCACGATCTGAGCGATCCGGTCGCCGCGTGCGATCGGGAACGGCGCGTCGCCCAGATTGATCAGGATCACCTTCACCTCGCCGCGATAATCGCTGTCGATCGTCCCCGGCGTGTTGAGGCAGGTGATGCCGTGTTTCAGGGCAAGCCCCGAGCGCGGACGCACCTGGACCTCGAAGCCATCGGGAATGGCGAAGGCGAAGCCGGTTGCGACCGCCGCCCGCGCGCCAGGCGCCAGGGTCAATGCCTCGGCCGCGACGACGTCCATGCCCGCGGCGCCATCAGTGGCATAAGCGGGCAGGGGCAGGCCTTCGCCATGGGGTAGGCGTTGGATGCGGATCGTAAAGGCGGTCATGGCGTCGCTCTTAGCGCCCCGGCGCGGGGCTTGTCGAATGTGGTACGATCAGCTGTTGTGGACGATGGCCAGCTTGTTGCCCGTCGGATCGCGCAAATAGGCCGCATACCAATGGGGACCGTAATGCTCGCGATGACCGGGCGCGCCCTCATCCTGCGCGCCATGCGCCATTGCCGCGGCGTGAAAGGCGTCGACCTCGTCGCGCGTCTGGGCGCCGAACGCCATCATCGTGCCGTTGCCCGCGGTTGCCGGCGTTCCGTCGAACGGCTTGCAGATCCAGAGCGTCAGGCCGTCGCCGCTGCCACCCGCGGAATAGCCGCGCCAATCGGGAAAGCTGGCATGCGCCGACCAGCCGATCGTCGCCAGCACGGCATCGTAGAAAGCATGCGCCACGTCGGTATCGGCGGCGCCCAGCGTCACGTACGGATTCATGCATCGTCTCCCCTTGTGTCAGGGGGTGAGGCTATCAAACGAATCGGAACGTATCAAGAACGTATAAGCGCATCGGCGATGCGGTCTGCGATCCGGAGCGCGACCGCGTCCTTGCCCATGCGTTCCCACGACTCGACGCCATGGGCCGTCACCAGATGCACGGTATTGGCGTCGCCGCCGAACACGTCGCCCGACACGTCGTTGGCGACGATCCAGTCGGCCCCCTTGCGATCGCGCTTGGCGCGGGCGTGGTCGATCACCTGTTCGGTCTCTGCCGCGAATCCGACGACGAGACGGGGGCGGTTCGGCCCTTGCGCCACCGTGGCGAGGATATCGACGTTCTCGGTCAGGGTGAGCGCAGGCGGGGCCTCGCCCTTCTTGACCTTCTGCGGCGCGGCCTCGACGCGCCAGTCGGCGACCGCGGCGACCATCACCGCGGCATCCGCGGGCAGTGCGGCCTGCACCGCGTCCGCCATATCCTGTGCCGACACCACGTCGATGCGGCGGACGCCCTGCGGCGTGGCGAGCTCAACCGGGCCCGCCACCAGCGTCACCTCGGCCCCTAGTGCCGCAAGCGCACCGGCGATGGCGAAGCCTTGCTTCCCGGAGGAGCGGTTGGCGATGTAGCGCACCGGATCGATCGCCTCATGCGTCGGTCCCGCGGTGACGAGGATATGGCGCCCGGAAAGGCGGGTATCGGCCGGGGCGAGCGCGCGGTCGATGGCGGCGGCGATCGCTTCGGGTTCCGGCAGGCGACCGGGGCCATATTCACCGCACGCCATCGCGCCCTCGTCCGGCTCCAGCACAATAATGCCGTCACGGCGCAACTGCGCGACGTTGCGCTTGGTCGCCGGATGCTGCCACATCCTCACGTTCATCGCTGGTGCGGCGAGAACGGGCGTGTCGGTCGCGAGCAGGAGCGTGGTTGCAAGATCGTCGGCGATCCCGGCCGCCATGCGCGCGATCAGGTCGGCGGTCGCGGGGGCGATGACGATCAGGTCGGCCTGGCGGCTGAGTTGGATATGGCCCATCTCCGCCTCGTCCTTCAGGTCCCACAGGCTGGTGTAGATCTGGTCCTCGCTCAGCGCCGCGAGCGTCATCGGCGTGACGAAATGGCTTGCGCCCTCGGTCATCACGCACCGCACCGCATGGCCGCGCTTCCTGAGCAGGCGGATCAGTTCGCACGCCTTGTAGGCAGCGATGCCGCCGCCGACGATCAGGAGGACACGTTTCATCGCACGATCCTTTTTACCGTGATCCGCCGCCGGTCGAACACGGCGCTCGACAGGTCTCGCAGCGCATCGGGCACGAAGACGAGGCCGACGAGCAGCACCGGCGCGATCAGCAAGCCCCAATAGAAGGTGTCGAGCCGGCCGAAGACGCTCAGCACCAACGCATAGCCGCTGAGCAGGACGACAATCCGCAGGCCAAGACCTGTATGCCACGCCGCCCAGCCGAACAGCGACAGGCCGACGAGAGGGGCCGTCAGCCATATCGGCAACAGCGCCAGCCCCGTCGACAGCGTCATCGTCCGCACGAAGAAGCCGAAGCCGAGTTGTCCCGACCAGCCCGGCGACACGGGATCGAGCGGGCGGACGAAGGCGGCGACGGCATGCGCATGGAGCGCCAGGACCGCGGCGAGCAGTACGCAGGCGATGGCCCAGCCGATCGCCTCACGCCCGCGTCCCTCGACCAACGCCATCGCCAGCATGACGATCAGGTACAGCCCCGCCGTCTCGCGGATCACGGCGGCGGCAAGCCCGATGGCAATGGCGGGCAGCGGATCGCGGACGCGGTAGAGTGCTAGCGACAGCGCCAGGAGCAGGCCCGCCCAGATTTCATGGAAGGCGGACAGGCTCGGCTGGACGAAGGGAATGAGCCCCGCGGCGAGCAGCATCATCGCGACGATCCGCGGCAGCAGGCGCGTGAATACGCCGCGCAGCCGCACCCACCAGGCGACGACGACGGTCGCTGCCAGCAGATCGAGCAGCACCAGTACAAGAGGTCCGGGCAGGGCGGCCTCCACCACGGCAAGCGTCGGCAGCCGCACGGTGACGAAGGGCCGCAGCGGATAGTCGCCCGCGCGCATCGCATCGATCGCGGCAGGATAATAAGACGCGCCGTGGCGCACCGCCTCGACGATGCCGTCGTACAGCGCGATGTCGGTCTGGCCGTCGGTGGCCCGCGCGCCGTCGGTCGCCGCAGCCGGGACCGGCGTCGCGAAGACCAGTAGCGTCGCAAGGAGCAGCCCGACGAGCGCCACTACCACCAACCAGGAATCGCGCACGTTCAGCCCGGCAAAGCGCGACGGGCGCGCGATCCAGAGCGGGACGAGCGGCCGGCGCAGCATCGGCGTCAGTGCAGCACCAGCCACGTCGCCGCCACGCTGGCGCAGGCGGTCAGCACGGCGACCGCGGCATAGCGCCAGCCGCCGCCGATGCGCACGACCTCGATCTCGCGCAGTGGCGGGGCGGGGGGCTCGCCGCCGGGTGCGGGGTAGCGCGCCTCGATCCGGCGGATCAGTTCCGGCAGGCCGGCGATGGTGCGGACGTCCTGGATCAGGCGATCCGCGATCGCGGCTTCGGGCCCCAACTCGGTGCGGATCCACTCGCGGACGAACGGCGCGGCCGATTCCCACAAATTGATATCGGGATCGAGGCTGGTCGCCACGCCCTCCACCATCACCATCGTCTTCTGGAGCAGGAGCAGGTGCGGCTGCGTCACCATGTCGAAATCGCGGGTGATGCTGAACAGGCCGTCGAGCATCATGCCGATCGACATGTCCTTCACCGGCAGGCCGCGCATCGGTTCGCCCACGGCGCGTAGCGCGGTCGCGAACTCGGCGACATTGTGGTGCGCGGGGACATAGCCCGCCTCGAAATGGATTTCGGCGACGCGTTTGTAATTGCCGGTGATCAGGCCGTAGAGGATTTCGGCCAGCCACACCCGCGCGCGTCGGTCGATCCGGCCCATGATGCCGAAATCGATCGCGGCGATCTTGTCGCCGGGCAGGGCGAACAGATTGCCCTGGTGCATGTCGGCGTGGAAGAAGCCCTCGGCGATCGCCTGGCGCAGGAACGCCTGCACCAAGGTGTTGGCGAGCTTCTTCACGTCATAGCCGGCGTCGATCAGCGCCTGACGGTTCGACAGCTTGATGCCGTCGATCCATTCCATCGTCAGCACGCGCGTCGACGAGCGCTGCCAGTCGATCGCGGGGACGACGAAATCGGGTTCCGCCGTCATCGCCTCGGCGAGTTCAGAGGCGGAGGCGGCTTCGCGCTGGAAGTTGAGTTCGCGCAGCGTCCAGCGGCGGAAATTCTCGACCGTCAGGCGGGGGCGCAGGCGCTTGGCCTCGCCGCCGAGCCCTTCGAGCTGCGCGGCGGCCCATTGATAGGTGTCGATCGCACGCGTGAAATCCGCCTCGACGCCCGGGCGCAGCACCTTCACCGCGACCTGCCGGCCATCGGTGGTGATCGCGCGATGGACCTGTGCGATCGACGCGGCGCCGACCGGGGTTTCGTCGATCTGGGCGAAGACGGCGCTCGGCGGACGGCCGAGGCTGGCCTCCATCGCGGCGCAGATCGTGTCGAAGGGCACGGGGGGCAGCTGATCCTGCAGGCGCAGCAGGTCGTTGGCCGCGACGTCACCGACGAGGTCCGGCCGGGTCGCGAGCGTCTGGCCGAGCTTGATCGCGGCGGGGCCGATCGCCTGGAAGGCATCGGCGTAGCGCGGCGTGGCCGGCACGCGCGCGCCGAAGCGGGCGACGCGGGCGAGGCGGCGGACGGGGGCAGGCGTGTTGCGGTCCTGCTCGATCCCGCGCAGCGCGCCGTGGCGCGCGAGGATGCGGCCCCACTTCAGCAGTCGCCAGATATGGACGACGGAGGTCGTCACGCGAGCGCCCCTCCCGTCCGGGAGGAGCATGGTCGGTGCGCCATCAGATCTTCCAGCCCGAATGGATCGCGACGAGGCCGCCAATGATCGGTTCCACCTTCGTCCGCACGAAGCCTGCGTCGGCGATCATGCCCTTGAACGTCGGCATGTCGGGGAAGCGGCGGATCGATTCGATCAGATAGCGATAGCTGTCGGCATCCTGCGCCAGCAGCTGGCCGAGCTTGGGCACCAGTTTGTGCGAATAGCCGTCATAGACTTCCTTGAACCCCGGCCAGGTCGTGGTCGAGAATTCGAGGCAGAAAAAGCGGCCGCCGCGGCGCAGCACGCGATGCGCCTCGCGCAACGCCTTGGGGATATCGGTGACGTTCCGGATGCCGAAGGCGATGGTGTAGGCGTCGAAGAACCGGTCCGGGAAGGTCAGCGTCTCGGCATTCGCCTCGGTCCAGACGAGGCTGTCGAGCCCGCGCTTGGCCGCGCGTTCCATGCCGACCGCGAGCATATCGGGGTTGATGTCCGCGACCGTCACCGACGCGCCCGATTCCGCGATGCGGAAGGCGATGTCGCCGGTGCCGCCCGCCATGTCGAGCACCTGCTCGCCCTCGCGCGGTTGCAGACGGCGGACGAAGCGGTCCTTCCACAGCCGGTGCATGCCGCCCGACATGGCGTCGTTCATCAGGTCGTAGTTCTTGGCGACGCTGGAAAAGACGCCGCCGACGCGGGCGGTTTTCTCGTCCGGCGCGACATCTTCGTAGCCGAAGGAGACGGTTCCGGTGGGGGCGGTATCGGTCATGGCACCCGCCCTAGCCGTGGCTTGTGGCGGGAGCAAACGCTACCTAGCTTTGGCGGCGTGCCAGAGCTTCCCGAAGTCGAAACCACCGTTCGCGGGTTGACCCCCGTGCTCGCCGGCCAGCGCCTGACCCATGTCGAGCCGCGCCGTGCCGATCTGCGCAAGGCGATCCCGGTCGACCTGCGCCAGCGGCTGACGGGCGCGATGGTGACGGCGCTGGGCCGGCGGGCCAAATACGGGCTGATCGATACCGATCGCGGCGATACGCTGATCTTCCACCTCGGCATGTCGGGGCGCTGGCGCGTCGACCCGGCCGAGCGACTCGCGCACGATCACCTGCTGATCGAGACGGGGGAGGGGCGCAGCCTGGCGCTCAACGACGCGCGGCGATTCGGCTTCCTCGATCTGTGGGAGACGGCGGCGATCGACGCGTATCCGCCCTTCGCGGCGATGGGGCCGGAGCCGCTGGGGGAGGGCTTCACCGGGGCCTATCTGCACGATGCGTTGCAGGGCCGCGCGGCGCCGATCAAGGCAATGCTGCTCGACCAGCGGATCGTTGCGGGCCTTGGCAACATCTATGTGTGCGAAGCGCTGCACGTGGCGCAGATATCGCCGACGCGGCCGGCGGGTCAAATATCTGTGAAGCGACTCGAGGCGCTGGCGGTGGCGGTACGCGACGTGCTGCTTGCGGCGATCGAGGCCGGCGGATCGACGCTGCGCGACTATGCCCGGCCGGACGGCGAGCTGGGGTATTTCTCCAAGCAATTCCTGGTCTATGGCCGCGAGGGGGAACCGTGCGCTTGTGGTGGGACGGTGCAGCGGCGGGTGGATAGCGGGCGGTCGACATTTTATTGTCCGAAGTGTCAGAGGGGGTAGGGTTTGGCTTTCTGCATGGGCCCTGCATTCGTCATTCCCGCGCAGGCGGGAATCCAGACACGCTACCCTTTCAGCTCCATCTCCGACGTTAGAGGTTATGGATCCCCGCCTTCGCGGGGATGACGACCATGCGTCGGGATGACGACCATGCGTCGGGATGACGACCGTGCGCGGGGAAGACGAAAAGTTGGGCAGAGAAGGGGGCGTCATGTCACTCCCAAGGTTGACCCCGCCTCCCGCAATCGCTAAGGGCGCTGCCTTCGAGACGGCGTAGGGTGTTCCCGGCGCCTCTTTTACACTGACCACATTACTCGCAAGGACGTACCGAATGGCGAATACGCCGCAAGCCAAGAAGCGCATCCGTCGCAACGCACGCCGCGCCGAAATCAACGGCAACCGCGTCGGCCGCATCCGGACCTTCGTCAAGAAGGTCGAGTCGGCGCTTGCTTCGGGCGACAAGGCTGCTGCGACCACGGCGCTGTCGGCCGTCCAGCCGGAGTTGGCCCGTGGCGTCGCCAAGGGCGTGCTGCACAAGAACACCGCGAGCCGCAAGTTCGCGCGTCTGACCAAGGCCGTGACCGCGCTCGCCTGAGCCGTCCTTCACGTCCGCAAATCAGCCCGTCGGGACCATCCCGGCGGGCTTTTTTGATGCCCAAAACGGATGGGTTTGGAACGAAAAGTGAAAGGCAGGACTCACCGCGATTCGTGCCCCGAGTCCGTCGTCCCTGCAGGTCTGGTTGCGTGGATTAATGGCGTAATATCAAAGGCTTATAAGATTTCCGAACGCATTTCCGCGGGCGGAGGGCTGTCAATCCTCTTTATTTCAGGAATGTGACCTGCGGGGGGCTTGATCGACTCGGGCAAGGCTTCATAACTCGCCTTCACCGCGGCGCCGTTCTGGGCCAGCGGGGACTTGAACAGCGTGGGCATGCCGAACGGCCGGTGGTCGTAAGGGGGATCTGTCTGTCTGAACTACAGCCACTGGGGTGACACGCGTCGCTTCCGGTAACGAAGGGGCGTGCGTTGAACGATCGGCAGGTAGCGGCGGTGACGGAGAGCGAGGCGCAACGCGCCTGGGCGCGCGTCCGCAGCAACCTGCGCGAATCGGCCGGTGCGCGGTTGTTCGAACAGTGGCTGAAGCCGATGGAGCTGATCGAGGACGGTGATCCCGATGCGATCCGCCTCGCGCTGCCATCCGCCTTCATGACCAACTGGGTCCGCAATCATTATGCGGACCGGCTGATGCTGGAATTCCGCGCGCTGTTGCCCGGCGTGCGCAGCGTGTCGATCGAGACGCGTGTGGCGGCCCCGGCGGTGAAGCTGGTTGCCGAGGCGCCTGCGACCCCCGCGCCGCAGCCCGCCGCGGTGCTGCCGTTCGTGCAGTCGGCCCCCGCCGTCGTCGCCAGCGATGCACCGCGTGCTGAGCGACCGCCGCTCGATCCGCGCTTCACCTTCGATCGCTTCGTCGTCGATGCGGCCAATCGCGTCGCGTTCAACGCGGCGCGCGCGCTGGCCGAACCGGGTGTGCCGCGGTTCAGCCCGCTGTTCCTCCATTCGGGGACGGGGCAGGGCAAGACGCACCTGATGCACGCGATCGGCCATGCGTTTCTGGCGCAGCATCCGGATGCGACCGTGCTGTGCATGTCGGCCGAGCGCTTCATGTTCGATTTTGTCAGCGCGCTCCGGGCGCGCGACACGCACGCCTTCAAGCAACGGCTGCGCAGCGCCGACCTGCTGCTGATCGACGACCTGCAGTTCATCGCGGGCAAGGATTCGACGCAGGAAGAATTCTTCCACACGATCAACGAGATCATGGGGGCGGGCCGCCGCCTCGTCATCTCCGCCGATCGGTGCCCGCAAGCGCTGGACGGCGTCGAGGCGCGGATCATCAGCCGCATGTCGGTCGGCCTCGTCGCCGACATCAAGGCGCCCGACCTCACGTTGCGCCGTGCCATACTGGACAGGAAACTCGCAGACCTGCCCGAGGCAAAGGTTCCCGCAGAGGTGCTCGACCTGCTGGCCGCGCGCATCCACGCCAACATCCGCGAGCTGGAAGGCGCGCTGAACCGCGTGATCGCCTATGCGCAGCTGACCGGCGACCGTATCGACCTGGATTTCGCGCTGACGACGCTGGGCGACGTGCTGCGCGGGGCGCAGCGGCGCGTGACGATCGACGAGATCCAGAAGCTCGTCAGCCAGCATTTCGAGCTGAAGCCGCTCGATCTGGTGTCGGCGCGCCGCAGCCGCGCCGTCGCCCGCCCGCGCCAGATTGCCATGTATCTGGCGAAGCGCCTGACGACGCGCTCGCTGCCCGAGATCGGGCGCAAGTTCGGTGGGCGCGACCATTCGACCGTCATCCACGCGGTGCGCAAGATCGAGGAATTGCGCGATCAGGACCGCGATATCGACGCGGCGGTGCGGACGCTGATGCGGGAATTGGAAGCTTAGCCTGAATACGCTCATCGACGGAGGTGGAGTTATGCGTGTCGCTAGCACAACCAATTATGTCGATGTTGAAGGTGATTACGGCTTCGTGGACGGTGTCGAGGTCACGTGCGATCGATGCGGCCACTATGAGGAAAGCTGTGGCACCGGCGACGGTTCGCTCGGTCGGTGCGCTACGCTGCTGCGGCAGAATTGCCCGCGCGGTGAGAACAACTTCTACGAGGTAGGCTGAAGTCGCAGCCTTCTGCGGCGGATCCAAATGACCGCGCAGACATGATTGGTTCGTCATTGCGAGCGCAGCGAAGCAATCCAGGGCGTCTTGGTCCGGCTCTGGATTGCTTCGCTGCGCTCGCAATGACGAGCAACTGGCGCGTGGTCCTCTTAAAGCATCAGGCCCATAGCTTCCTGCGCCTGCCGCAACACCGGGGCGGCGAGGTCGCGCGCCTTTTCTGCGCCCTTGGTCAAAATCGCGTCGATCGCGCCGCGGTCGTCGAGCAGGCGGACCATCTCGTTGCGGATGGGACCGAGCTTTGCGACGGCGAGATCGGCGAGGTCAGGCTTGAACGCGCCGAAGCCCTTGCCCGCATAGTCGCCGAGCACGTCCTGCGGCGTGCGATCGGCGAGCGCGGCGAAGATCGTCAGCAGGTTGCGGGCTTCGGGCCGCTCCGCCAGTTCCTCGACGGTGGCGGGCAGCAGGTCGGGGTCGGTCTTCGCCTTGCGGAACTTGTCGGCGATCGTCTCGTCGCTGTCGATCAGCTTGACGACCGACTGTTCGGAGGGGTTCGACTTGGACATCTTGGCCGACGCATCGCGCAGGCTCATGATCCGCGGCGCGGCGGCGCTGACCAAGGGTTCGGGCAGCGTGAACAGCTCGACGCCGTAATCGGTGTTGAACTTGGTCGCGATGTCGCGCGCCAGCTCCAGATGCTGCTTCTGGTCCTCGCCGACGGGCACGTGCGTGGCGTTATAGAGCAGCACGTCCGCGGCCATCAGCACCGGATAATCGTACAGGCCGACGCTGGCGCCTTCGCGGTTCTTGCCGGCCTTGTCCTTGAACTGCGTCATGCGGTTCAGCCAGCCGACGCGCGCGACATTGTTGAGCAGCCAGCTGAGCTCGCTGTGCGCGGGCACGCGCGCCTGGTTGAACAGGATCGAGCGATCGGGATCGATGCCGGCGGCGATCATCGTCGCGGTCATTTCGATCGTGTTCGCGCGCAGCTGATCGGGCGCGATAAATTCGGTCAGGCCGTGCAGGTCGGCGATGAAGTACATCGTCTCGCCGCCCTCCGCCTGGATCGCATCCTGCATCGCGACCCATTGTTTCACCGCGCCAAGGTAATTGCCGAGGTGGAGATTGCCGGTGGGCTTGATACCGGACACCACTCTTTTCGGGAGGGGGCGCTGTGCGGACATGGACGAACCTTAGGACTGGGAACGGAGAAGCTGGCGGATGTCGCGCGGCTTGAGGGCGCCGGTCGCGAACACCGCGGCGGCATAGACGAGTGCGCCGGTGCCGACCAGCACCGCCATCGCCGCCCAGCGGATCAGGCTGGCGCCGGTGGTGTAGGGCTGGAACAGATCGTTGAGGAAGTACATCACCGCGCCCATCGCGAGCGCGGCGGCGAGCAGGCGCGGCGCGCGGCGCTTGAGTTGCGCGTCGACGACGAACTGGCCGCGCTTGACGAGCGTGCGATACAGCAGCGCGACGTTGACCGTGCTGGCGATCGCGGTGGCGAGCGGCGGCCCCATATGCTGGAGCGGCACGATCAGCGCGAGGTTGAGCGCCAGGTTCACGCCCATCGAGATCGTCGCGTAGCGCACCGGCGTCTTGGTGTCGGAGCGGGCGTAATAGCCCGGCGTCAGCACCTTCACGAGGATGTAGGACGGTAGCCCGATCGAAAAGGCGGCGAGCGCCTGCGCGGTGAAATGCGTATCGGTCGCATCGAACTTGCCATGCTGGAACAGCGCGGCGGCGATCGGCGCGCCGCAGACGACCAGCGCGACCGTGGCGGGCAGGGTGAGCAGCAGCGCAAGCTCCATGCCGCGGTTCTGCGTCGTCATCGCCGCCGCATCCTCGCCGCGACCGAGCAGACGCGAGATGGTCGGCAGCAACACGGTGCCAAGGCCGATGCCGATGAGACCGAGCGGCAATTGGTTCAGCCGGTCGGCGGCGTAGATGTACGAGACGGAGCCGGACGGCAGCAGGCGCGCGGCAAGCGCGGTCGACACGACGAGGTTGATCTGCACCGCGCCCGCACCCGCGGCGGCCGGGCCGATCAGCGCCATCAACCGCTTCACATCGGGCCCCAGGCGGGGCAGCTTCAGGCGCAGCGTCACGCCCGCCCGGCGGCAGGCATACCATAGCCACAACAATTGCAGCGCGCCCGATACGGTGACCGCGATCGCCTGATTACGCGCGGTCATCAGCGGCAGGTCGTCATGGAAGAACAGCAGCGCGGCGATCAGCGTCGCGTTGAGCAGGATCGGCGCCGCAGCATTCACCCAGAAGCGGTGGAGCGAATTGAGGATGCCGCCGAGCAGCGACACCAGGCTGATGAACAGCAGATAGGGGAAGGTGAGGCGCGCGAGCTGGACGGCGAAATCGAATTGCTTCGGATCGACGCCGTTGAAGCCGCCCGACAACGTGTAGGTGACGGGCCACGCCGCCACTTCCATCACCGCGGTCATGACGATCAGGACCGGCAGCAGGATCGACAGCGCATCTTCGGCAAAGGCGATGCCGTGCGCCAGGCCGCTGCCGTCCTTCGCCTTGTCACCCTCGGCCACCTTGCGGTTGAACATCGGGATGAACGCGGCGGAAAACGCCCCCTCGGCGAAGAGGGCTCGGAACAGGTTGGGCAAGCGGAACGCGATCATGAACGCGTCCGATGCGAAGCCTGCGCCTACGAAGCGAAAGAACAGCGAATCGCGGACCAGCCCCAGCACGCGGCTGGTCAGCGTGAGCCCGCCAACCGAGCCGAGCGCCTTGGTAAGGTTCATGGCGCCCGGCCCCGTCGATCAGACATCAGGCGTGGCCGACGTCGCCGACCGAGAAGGCGCCGTTCTGCTCCGCCTGCGCGAGGTAGAGCTGGCCGAAGTCGATCGGCTCGAGCAGCAGCGGCGGGAAGCCGCCGTCGCGCACGCAATCGGCCAGCACGCGGCGCGCGAACGGGAAGAGCAGGCGGGGCGCTTCGCCGAGCAGGAACGGCTGGATCGCATCGGCCGGCACGTTGCGCAGGCCGAACAGGCCGGCATAGGTCAGGTCGACGATGAACGCGGTCTGGCCCTCGGCCTCTGCCTTCACGTCGATCTTGAGCAGGACTTCATGGACTTCCTCGCCGACCTGCGCTGTGCCGATGTTGAATTGCACGTCGATCGCGGGCGGGTTCGGGTTCTGGAAGATCGCCGGCGCGTTCGGGTTCTCGAACGAGAAATCCTTGACGTATTGCGAGATCAGGCCCGCCGCGGGTGCGGTGTCTTCGCCATTGCCGGTCGGCTGCGTGTCGATCGTGGTGCCGTTGTCCTGGTCGGCCATGGAGACAATCCTTCGCGAGAAAAAGCGGTGAAGAAGCAGCGAGGCCGTGGGACCGAAGCGGCCCCTCGCACGTTCGATGCCGATGGCGCCCGCGCCTAGCAGCGCCGGTGGACTGTTTCAACGGCGGTAAAGGCCGCGGAGACGGATCGATGCTGTGGTTTGAAACGTAACGGCTTTCGGCCTATGTATCGGTCAAGATCGGAGGCACGGTGTTTTACGTAGTACTTCTCGCAATGGTGGCGGCGTTTCTGGCGCTGCGCCTGTACAGCGTGCTCGGCAAGCGCACCGGCCACGAACAGCAGCCGTTACCCCGCGCCGCCGACGATCGCGCGACGGCGGCCTTGCCCGTGGTCGCCCGCCCGGTGGACGCCGCGGCGGATACGCGCGAGCCGGTTGGCCGCAATATCGAACCGCAGGCCGAGGCGGGGTTGCGCGCGATCATCGGTGCGGAGCCCGGTTTCGACGTGCAGCAATTCCTGGGCGGTGCGCAGGCGGCGTATCGCATGACACTCGAGGCCTTCTGGTCGGGTGACGAAGCGAGCCTGTTCGAACTGGCCCAGCCTGACGTGGCGCATGCCTTTGGCGAGGCGATCGCGGCGCGGCGCGAGGCGGGCGAGACGCTGGAAAATCGCCTGATCTCGATCGAACGGGCGGTCATCACCGATGCGGCGCTCGATGGCCGTGAAGGCCGCATCACGGTGCGCTTCGATGCGGATATCGCCGCGGTGACGCGCGATGCCGAGGGACAGGTGGTCGCCGGGTCGCTGACCGATGCGGTCGAGACGCATGACCTGTGGACCTTCTCGCGGACGCTGAAGAGCCGCGATCCCAACTGGAAGCTCGCCGACACCGACGAGGTGTGAGCGTCGTACGCCACACGGTGCCGGCTGCGCGACGGAACGGCGTCGGCACAGCCGCATCGCCCTTGCCCCACACACGCCGCTTCGGCACAGCCATAGCTCGTTGCCCCGCGCAGGGCGGGCGGACAATCGGGGTTTTCGTATGAACGGGCATCGCGCCTTGGCCGGCGTTACGCTGGCTCTCGCCCTCAGTGCGTGTGGCGGGCGCATCGTGCCGGTGGATGGCGGCTATGCCCCGCCGCCGCCGACGACGAAGCGGCCACCGCAACCGTCGACCACGCCGCCGCGTCGGGGCGGCAGCGGAGGCCAGGCCACCGTCATTGCGAGCGGGCGCAGCTTCGACGGTCGCATCCAGCCGTCGACGCCATTGCTCGCGACTCCGGTGACGGTCGATCCGACCGCCACCACGGCCGCGACCGCGGGCGTCACGCCGGGACCGGCGATCGACACGCTGCCGATCACCGAGGCGCAGGCGGAGGCGGCCCGTCAGGCGTTCCTGACCAGCTGCCCCGGCCTGATGCGCCGCACCGACGCCTCCGGCCTGACGCGCGGCACCGATTGGCAGCCGGCCTGTGCCGCGGCGGCGACCGTGCCGCGCGGCGGGGCCCGGCAGTTCTTCGCGACCTATTTCGAGGCGGTGCAGGTCGGCGACGGCAGAGCCTTCGCCACCGGATATTACGAGCCCGAAATCGCGGCGTCGCGAGAGCGGCGCGCCGGTTACGAGGTGCCGATCTACGCCCGGCCCGACGATCTGATCGATGTCGACCTCGGCCAATTCAGCGATGCGCTGAAGGGCAAGAAGGTGCGCGGGCGGGTGCAGGGCAGCGCCTTGGTCCCCTATTACGACCGCGCGGCGATTGACCGCGGGGCGTTGCAGGGCAAGGCACCGGTGCTCGCCTGGGGCGCGGACGAGGCGGCGGTGTTCTTCCTGCAGATCCAGGGGTCGGGTCGGCTGCGGCTGCCGAACGGTGAGGTCATGCGGGTCGGCTACGATACGCAGAACGGCCGCGACTATACGGGGATCGGCGCGCTGATGAAGGCGCGCGGGCTTCTCCAGACCGGCCAGACGTCGATGCAGGGCATCGTCGCCTGGCTGCGCGCGCACCCCGAGGAGGGCCGCGCGATCATGGAGGAGAATAAGAGCTTCGTCTTCTTCCGCGAGCTCGACACGCCGCCGGTGGGCGCGATGGGCTATGTGGTCAATGGCGGGGTCAGCGCGGCTGCGGACGTGAAATATGTGCCGCTGGGCGCGCCCGTCTTCCTGTCGATGGACCGGCAGGACGCGAGCGGCCTGTGGGTGGCGCAGGACACCGGTGGTGCGATCAAGGGCAGCAACCGCTTCGACACCTATTGGGGTGCAGGGCCGGTAGCGGAAGCAACCGCGGGCGGCATGGCGGCGCGCGGCACCGCGTTCCTGCTGCTGCCCCGCGGCACGCTGGCGCGTGTCCAGAGCACCTCGTTCGGAACGACGGTCGGTGCGCCAACTCAACCCTGACGAAGCCGACCTATGGGCGCGGGTGATGGCGACGGTGAAGCCGTTGCGCGGCGTCGTGCCAGCGGCGCGGCCCGCCGCCCCCACGCCCGTCGCGCCGGCCAAGGCGACGAAACCGTCGAAGGCGCTGACCCGCGCGCTTGGTCCGGCGCCGGCACCAGCGACGCGCATGGCCGCCCCGCCCGCGCCGCCACGGCAGAACACGCTGGACGGTGGCTGGGACAAAAGGCTGTCGCGCGGGATCGTCATCCCCGACAGCTCGATCGACCTGCACGGGCATAGCCTGTCGTCGGCGCATGCGTTGCTCGACGATGGCCTTGCCCGCGCCATCGCCCGGGGCGACCGCGTGCTGCTGCTCGTGACCGGCAAGCCACCGCGCCCCGAGAGCGAGCGCCCGCACGCCCGCGGCGCGATCCGCGCGGCGATCGCCGACTGGCTCGCCGCCTCGCGCCACGCCGATGCGATCGCGGCAGTACGGGGCGCGCATCCGCGACACGGCGGGCAAGGCGCGCTCTATATCGTGTTGCGGCGCGGGCGGTAGGGTCAGCGCAGCAGGATCAGCGCCGCGCCGCAGAGGATCGCGCCGATCGCGGCGATACGGTGTGCCGTCACGGGTTCGCGTAGCCAGAACACGCCGATCAACAGCGCCGTCACCATGCCCGTCTCGCGCAGCGCGGCGAGCGGGGCGGTGGGGCCGCGAGCGAAGGCGGCCAGCGCAAGACCATAGGTGCCGATCGACAGCGCGCCGGCGATCGCGCCGGGTCCCCATTGTCGCCGCATGTCGGCGAAGACCGCGCCGCGTGTCATCACCGCGAACTGGGCAACGATCATCGGACCCATCAGCACGAAATCCCAGACGATGAAGCTCGCCACTGTCGGCGCGGCGCGGACGCCGTGCGCGTCGGCGACGGTATAGGCCGCGGTGCAGCCGCCGCAGATCGCTGCCCAGCCCAGCGCTTGGCGTGACAGATGGCGGCCGATCGACAGGATCAGGATGCCGCCAGCGACGATCGCGATGCCGGCGATCTGGATGGCGCTGGCCCGTTCGTGGAGCAACGCCAGCGAGACGATCGCGGTCATCGGCGGGGCGAGGCCGCGCATGATGGGGTAAGCGGCGGAGAAGTCGGCCAGTTCGTAGGTGCGCACGACAGCCAGCAGGTAGAGCGCATGGATCGCGGTGCTCGCGACCAGCCAGCCCCAGGCGCCGTGCGGCAGCGGCACAACCAGCAGGCCGGGCAGCAGGATCAGCGCGGCGGTGCCGTCGATCGTCGCGCGGCCCGCCATCTTGTTCTTGCCGCTCTTGATGACGGCGTTGACGACCGCGTGGAGCGAGCCCGACGCGATCATCATCGCCGCCGCGGCAAGCGGCAGCGTCATGCCGCGCGCGTGATGATGTCGGCGTAGATGGTGGTGAGCGTTTCGAGGTCGGCGATGGCGACGGCTTCGTCGACCTGGTGCATCGTGGCGTTGAGCAGGCCGAATTCGACCGTCGGGCAGAGTTTCGACAGAAAGCGCGCGTCGGAGGTGCCGCCGGAGGTCGAGAGTTCGGGGACTAACCCTGTCTGCGCCTCGATCGCGGCGCTGACCATCGCGGTCCAGGGGCCGGGCGGGGTGAGAAACGCCTCGCCCGAAGTCTTGCCGGTGACGATCGCGGCGGGGGCGTGGGTGTGGACGACGGCGCGGACGCGGTCGATAAGGTCGGCCCCGCGCTGTTCGTCGTTGAAACGGATGTTGAGGCGCGCGGTGGCCTTAGCCGGGATGACGTTGTGCGCGGGATTGCCGATCGCGATGTCGGTGATCTCGAGGTTCGACGGCTGGAACCAGGCATTGCCCTGGTCGAGTGCCATATCCTCCAGCGCGGCGAGCGCGCGGGCGAGCTTGCCCGCGGGATTGTCGGCGAGGTGCGGGTAGGCGACGTGGCCCTGCCGGCCCGGCACCTCGATCCAGATGTTCACCGAGCCGCGGCGGCCGATCTTCACCATGTCGCCGAGCTGGCGGACCGAGGTGGGCTCCCCGACGAGGCAGAGGTCGGGCGTGATGCCGAGCGCGGCCAGCCGTTCGATCAGCACGGGCGTGCCGTAGGTCGCCGGGCCTTCCTCGTCGCCGGTGATGAGCAGGCTGAGCGTCGGGCCGCTCGCGCGCGTCGCCGCGGCGACGAAGGCGGCGACTGCGCCTTTCATATCGACCGCGCCGCGACCGTAGAGCAGGGGCCCGCGGATGTCGCCGGACCAGGGGGAGCCCTGCCACCCCTCGCCGGGCGGCACGACGTCGACGTGGCCGGCGAAGGCGAGATGCGCGCCCGTGCCTTCACGCAGGGCGATCAGGTTTTCGACCGGGCCGTCGGGCGCGTCGCCGGTGACGACGCGGTCGATCGTGAAGCCGATGGGGGTGAGCGCCGCCTCCAGCACGTCGAACACGGCGCCGCGCGCGGGGGTGACGCTGTCGGCGCGGAGCAGCGCCTGGGTCAGCGCGACGACGTCGAGGGGCGTACTCACGCGGTGGGCTGCTCGAACTGTTCGATGACCCAGTCTTCCTCCTGCGCGGCGGCGATCCAGTCCTGCATCCAGGGGTGCTGGACGACCGCGTCGATATAGGCGGCGGCGAAGCGCGCGATGGGGAGCTGGTAGGAAATGATGCGCGTGCAGACGGGGGCGAACATGATGTCCGCCGCACCGAAGTCGCCGAACAGGAAGGCGCCGTCGCTGCCGAAGCGGGCGCGGGCCTGCGCCCACAATTCCATGATGCGCTTGAGATCTACGATGACGTCCTCGTCGGGGCGCTTGGCCGGGAAGACCTGGCGGATGTTCATCGGGTGCTTGCGCCGCAATGCGACGAAGCTCGCGTGCATTTCCGCCGCCATCGAGCGGGCCATGGCGCGTGCCGCGTCATCGGCGGGCCAGAAGCGATCGCGCCCGACCTTGTCGGCGAGATAGTCGACGATGGCGAGACTGTCCCACACCACCGCGTCGCCATCCCACAGGATCGGCACCTTGCCCGACGAGGGCGCGAATTCGGCGCCTTCGCGGCGGCGATCCCATTCGGCGTCGTACAGCGGCACGACGACCTCTTCGAAGGGGAGGCCGGATTGCTTGGCGGCGAGCCAGCCCCGCAGGGACCAGCTGGAATAGGCCTTGTTGCCGATGATGAGCTTCATGGGGCTGGGTTAGCCGCGGGGTGCGATGAGGTCCAGCGTGGCGAGGGGGTGGAAGATGGACAACATGGGCGCCTTGGCGGAAACGATTGCGGGCGATCGTTTCGGTTTGTGTGCTGATGGGGAGGGGAGGGGGCGATGGGGGATCATCGGCCCGTGGGGATAGGCGGGCGCGGGGGTGTGTGATTCCGGTTTAGGTGCAGGGGCTTGGGTGGGTTTTGACCCAACAAGGTTCGGGACGATCTCGGCGCAAGCTTCCCTTCGTCACCCCGGACTTGGTCCGGGGTCCACTCTGCGGCGAGGGGGATGGTTCGAGCCTCTTGCCGTCCCCCTGCGGGCCCGTGGACCCCGGACCGAGTCCGGGGTGACGGGATGGGTGGGGAGGGCGGCCGCCTCTTACCCGATCGCTTCGATCACCGCCGCGCGGAGTTCGGGTATACCCATGCCGCCTTCGCTGGAGGTGGCGAGGATGTCGGGGTGCGCCGCCGGGCGCTTGCGGGCTTCGGTGGCGGTGCGGTCCATGACGTCGGCGAGTTCGGTCGCCTTCACCTTGTCGGCCTTGGTCAGGACGAGGCGGTAGCTGACGGCGGCCTTGTCGAGCATTTCGAGGATGTCGCGGTCGACGTCCTTGATGCCGTGGCGCGAATCGATCAGCACCAAGGCGCGCTTCAGCGTGTCGCGGCCGCGCAGGAAGTCGTTGACGAGGAAGCGCCATTTCTTGACGACATCCTTGGGCGCTTTGGCGAAGCCATAGCCCGGCATGTCGACCAGCCGGAAGGCGAGCGGGCTGCCGATATCGAAGAAATTCAGTTCCTGCGTTCGGCCCGGCGTGTTCGACGTGCGCGCCAGGCCGTTGCGCCCGGTGAGCGCGTTGAGCAGCGACGACTTGCCGACGTTCGAACGGCCGGCGAACGCGACCTCCGGCACCACGGGCGCGGGCAGATGTTCGAGGCTGGGGGCCGACTTGAGGAAGCCGACCGGCCCCGCAAAGGTCTTGCGCGCCGCCTCGAGCATGTCGGGCGTGAAGCCCTCATGCTCGGGGGCGGGAACGTCCTCCATCACTTGGCCGCCGCGATCTTGAGGTCGGGGTGGCGGGCGTAGAGGATGCGCTGCTGCAGGATCGCGAGGAAGTTGGACGCGATCCAGTAGACCTGCAGGCCGACCGGATAGCTGGCCATCACGAACATCAGCACCCAGGGGATCACCGCAAACACCTGCTTCTGCGTGTCGTCCATCGGCGCCGGGTTCAGCTTGAACTGGAAGTACATCGAGATTCCGAGGATGATCGGCACGACGCCGATCGCGATCAGGTGCGGGGGCGTGAAGTGCAGGTAGCCGAACAGATTGACCGGGGTCAGCGGATCGGGCGCGGACAGATCCTTGATCCAGGCGACGAACGGCTGATGCCGCATTTCGATCGTCAGCATCAGCACCTTGTACAGCGCATAGAAGATCGGGATCTGGATCAGCGTGGGGACGCAGCCAGCGACGGGATTGACCTTTTCCGTCTTGTAGAGGCCCATGACCTCCTGCTGCATGCGCGGTTTGTCGTCCTTGTAGCGTTCCTGAAGTGCCTTCATCTTGGGCTGGAGCGCGCGCATCTTGGCCATGCTGGCGAACTGGCGCTGGGCGATCGGGAACATCAGGCCACGGATCGTCACCGTCAGCAGGATGATCGCGACGCCGAAGTTGCCGACCATGCGGAACAGCCAGTCGAGATAGGTGAAGATCGGCTTTTCGAGGATTTCAAACCAGCCCCAGTCGATCGCCTTGTCGAGCTTGGTGACGCCCTGATCGTTCTCGTAATGCTGGAGCGCCTTCACTTCCTTGGCGCCCGCGAAGAAGCGCGTCGTCTGCGTGATCGCGCGGCCCGGCGGGAGCAGCTTGGGTGCGAAGGCGTAATCGGCCTGATAGGCGGTGTTGGCGCCGGCGCGGAACTGGCCGTCGAATTGGGCCTGCTGATCGGGGATCAGCGCGGTCAGCCAATATTTGTCGGTGAAGCCCAGCCAGCCGCCGGTGGTGGCGAACTTTTCGGGTGCCTTGTCGAGATCCTTGAACTTGACGCCATAATCGGCGCCGCCGTTGTGGACCGACATCGGGCCGGTGTGGATCTGCCACGTGCCGGGGTCCTTCGACACGCCGACGCGGTTGACATAACCATAGGGGGCGACGGGCACCGGCGCGGCCCCGGCGTTCTGCACCTTCTGCTTGACGGTGAACATATATTGATCGTCGACCGACAGCTCGATCGCGAAGCGTTGGCCGCTGGCGTTGGTCGCGGTTAGCGTAACCGGCTTGCCCGGCGCGAGGATCGGCGACGAGGCGGTCCAGACGGCATCGCCCGCGGGCGGCTTCAGCCCGTCGTCGCGCCAGCTGAAGCCGGCGAAATAGGCCTCCGGTGCGCCGCTCGGCGAGAGCAGGCGAATGGGCGGCGAATCCTTGGCGATCGTTTCCTTGTACTTGACCAGTAC
Source organism: Sphingomonas melonis DAPP-PG 224 (assembly GCF_000379045.1). Classification (NCBI taxonomy): domain Bacteria; kingdom Pseudomonadati; phylum Pseudomonadota; class Alphaproteobacteria; order Sphingomonadales; family Sphingomonadaceae; genus Sphingomonas; species Sphingomonas melonis. The sequence continues at coordinate 3,240,548 of NZ_KB900605.1, read as the reverse complement.
GAGGTCATCGATGCGCGCGCCCTTCAGGTTGATCGAGCCTTGCAGCGTCGGGGTCTGGATGCGGACGCGCGGGGAATCGCCCAGCACCGCCTGGCGGCTGCGGATCGCGGCGGGCGCGTCGGCGGTGGGATCAGCGGTCTTCGCGGTCACCGGCACCGACTTGCCGTTGACGATCTTCGTCACCGGCGGGTTCGACACGGGGAAGAACTTGCCCTGGATCAGCGGCCACGCGAAGAGGATCAGCGCCGCGATCACCGCGAACAGGACGAAATTCTGGCGTTCTTTGTTCAAGGTCTTGCCCCGTCTTGGCTCAAGGGACCGGGTCGGGTCCGTGCCCGCCCCATGGATGGCAGCGCGCGATCCGCTTCACCGCCAGCCAGCCCCCTTTGACCGCGCCATAGCGGCGAAGTGCCGTGATTGCATAGGCCGAACAGGAGGGTTGGTAGCGGCAGCTGGGCGGCAGGATCAGCGATGGGCCGAGTTGCCAACCGCGCGCGATCAGGATGAGAAGGCGCGCGATCACCGTTTCGGCTTTCGGGGCCCACGCGGCCGCGACGGCGAATCCTCGCCGCGCGCGATCTTGCCCAGCGCTTTTGCGAATTCGGCCTTCAGCAGCGCATGGTCGCGCTCGATCCCGCCATCGCGGCCGATCAGAACGTGGTCGGCGCCGCGGATGCCGCCCGCGGGCAACAGCTCGCGCGCCAACGCCCGCAACCGCCGTTTCATGCGGTTCCGGACGACGGCGTTGCCGATCTTCTTGGTGACGGTGAAGCCCACGCCCATGGCGGGGTCACCATCCTTGCGATCGTGCACCAGCAGGACGAATCCCGGCATCGGCGCACGCCGCCCCGCATTCGCCGCGAGAAATTCGCTGCGACGCGAAAGAGTGCGGATGCCGGCAGGCGTGCCGACATCCACGGGCGTGCTTACGCCGACAGCTTCTTGCGGCCGCGCGCGCGGCGCGCACGGATCACCGCACGACCGCCGACGGTCGCCATCCGCGAGCGGAAGCCGTGGCGACGCGCACGCACCAGGTTGCTCGGCTGAAAGGTCCGCTTCATGATTCATCCCTCGGATACGTCGAAATAGAAAAGGGCCACCCCGAAGAGGCGGCCGTGATGGGGCGCGCTTAACCAGCAGGCGCGGCGAAGTCAATGCGGTGACGGGGGCTGCGGTGGGAGAGGGGACCCTCATGATGCGCGATGTGGCGCTTGTGTGTTACATCTACAAGACGCGCTCAAGAGATGGCGCGCGATCGATCCGAAATGGTCATTCCCCGTTGCGCGAAAGCGGCTATGACCGGTTACCGGGGGGACGGACATGACGGCGATCGTGCGGACGGTGGCGTATCTGGGGCTGGAGGCGCGCGGCGTCGAGGTGCAGGTGCAGCTGATCGCGGGCCTGCCCGCCTTCAATGTCGTGGGCCTGGGCGACAAGGCGGTGGCGGAAAGCCGCGAGCGGGTGCGCGGCGCGATCGCGGCGATGGGGCTGGCGCTGCCGCCCAAGCGGATCGTCGTCAACCTGTCGCCCGCCGACCTGCCCAAGGAAGGCGCGCATTTCGACCTGCCGATCGCGCTGGCGCTGCTCGGCGCGATGGGCGTCGTCGATGTCGAGGCGCTGGCTGAGTATCTCGTCGTCGGCGAACTGGGACTCGACGGACGGATCGCGCCATCGCCCGGCGTGCTGCTCGCCGCGCTGCATGCGGGCGCCGAGGGGCTGGGGCTGATCTGTCCCGCGGCGCAGGGGAGCGAGGCGGCTTGGGCGGGATCGGTCGAGGTGCTGGCCGCGCCCGACCTGTTGGCGCTGATCAACCATTTCAAAGGCCATGGCCTGCTGGGCGCGCCCGTGCCGGGCGAGGTCGAACCATCGGGCCACGGGCCGGACCTCAGGCAGGTGAAGGGGCAGGAGGTCGCCAAGCGCGCGTTGGAGATCGCCGCGGCGGGTGGGCACAATCTGCTGATGGTCGGGCCACCGGGTGCGGGCAAATCGCTGATGGCGTCGTGCCTGCCCGGCATCCTGCCGCCGCTCGACGCCGCCGAGGCGCTGGAGGTGTCGATGGTCCAGTCCGTCGCGGGGACGCTGGCGGGCGGGCGGCTGACGCGCAACCGGCCGTTCCGCAGCCCGCATCACAGCGCGTCGATGGCGGCGCTGACCGGTGGCGGGCTGAAGGTGAAGCCGGGCGAGGTGAGCCTCGCGCATCTTGGCGTGCTGTTCCTCGACGAGCTGCCGGAGTTCCAGCGCGCGGTGCTCGATTCGCTGCGCCAGCCATTGGAGGCGGGGGTGGTCAGCGTCGCGCGCGCCAATGCGCACGTCACCTTTCCGGCGCGGGTGCAACTGGTCGCGGCGATGAACCCGTGCCGGTGCGGGCATCTGGGCGATGCCAGCCTCGCCTGCGCCCGTGCACCGAAGTGCGCGGCGGATTATCAGGCGAAGGTGTCGGGCCCGCTGCTCGACAGAAAGGTAACTCTTTTCAAGGAAGAGTGCCGTCCATGTTCGCATACGTCTACGCAAGGTGGTCAAGCCAAGAGCAGACCCGAGGTTCCACGCTGGCACGGCAGCTTGCCACGTGCGGCGACTTTGTGGAAAGCAAGCCGGGGTGGACCCTTGCGGAGACGATCACCGACAAGGGCACGAGCGCCTACACGGGCGACAACATCGAAACCGGCAATCTCGGCAAGTTTCGCGACCGCATACTGAACGGGACGATCGATCCCACCAAGGCGGTTCTCGTCTGCGAAGAGTTGGATCGCCTATCGCGCCAGCCCGCCGACGTGATGTTGTCTTGGCTGTCTCCACTGGTGCGGCGTGGCCTCACCATCGTTGTGGTGAACACCGGCCAGACCATCACCCGCGAAATGCTGGACGTGGACATGGGCGGGTTGATGATGATCCTCATCACTGCCTTCGGCTCACACACCGAATCGCGGAAGAAGGCCAAGCGCGTGGCCGCTGCATGGGAGGCCAAGCGGGAGGCGGCACGAACGGGTAAATCAGTCACCCGGACCCACCGGCATCCGAAGTGGATTACCGTCAAAGAGGACGGCACCTTCACGGTCCTGCCGCACCACCGGCTCATCGTGGAGACCATCTTCAAGAACCGGATTGACGGAATTGGGAAGGGGCTCACAGCCAAGACGTTGAACGCGCTCGCGCAGAATGATCCGGCCTTCGCGCCTTGGCCTGTAGGCATGACCGGTGCTGCACCAGCATTGTGGACCGCCACCTACATTGGGCGCGTGCTGCGCAACCGTGCGGTCATGGGCGAGTGGCAGCCCTTCACCCGGCCTCGCAAGGGCGCTCCCGCTCCCGCTGGCGAGCCGATCACCAACTACTATCCGCTCGTGATTGATGCGGCGACGTTCGCCCGTGCCAACGAGGAACGCATCGCGGACGCCCTCAAGCACCAAGGGCGCGGCAACAACCTGTCCAATCTCCTCGGCACTCGTGCCCGCTGTGGCGAGTGTGGCGGGCAGATGGCTGCACGCGGCAGCGCAGCCTACTTCACCAACAAGAAGGGTGAGAAGCGGCGACACTACTTCCTCTACTGTCAGAACGCGAAGTCCGGTGGATCGTGCGAGAACCAGCGCGGCTGGACCTATGACCGGGTTGAGGTTCCGATCCTCGACACCATCCTGTCCCTCGCCATGGACGAGACGCACTTCGACAGTGGCACCAACCTCGCGCCGATCGAGGCTGCGATTTACACCCACAAGGGCACTATCGCCGACGTGGAACATAAGCTCGCCAACCTTCTCGATCTCGTGGAGAGCGGCAACAAGGGAGCAGCAGCACGCTACGCACAGCGCGAGGCGGAGCTTGAGGCTGCACGAGACGCCCTCATGGAGGCGGAGAACCGGCTTGCGGAAGCCAAGGGCAGGGTGAGTCCCACGGAGCATCTACGGCGGGTGGCGGAGGTTCGGACCCTCATGTGGTCCGACGATCAGGACGTAAAGTTTCAGGCGCGCTCCAAGGTGAAGGCGGCACTTGGTGACGTCATTGAGCGCATCACCTTCCACCCCAAAACCGGGAACGTGTCCGTGATGCTGGTGGAGTTCATGCGCATGTTCGTGATCAACCACGCGGGTGAGGTGATCGAGGACATGGACCTCACCAAAATGGGCGGTGGTCCCGGCCACGGGAAGGTCACCACCTATGAGAACGCCACGGTGGCGATCGGTGAAGACGGCAACCACACGCTCATGAGTGGCGATGCGGTGGCAGTCGCCAACGATCTCAACGACGATCAGAAGCTCGCGGCTGTGGCCTACATGCGGAGGAAGGCGTCAGGCTGACCGAGACGGCTTTTCGATGGAAAGCCCCGGAGTGAGCGGTTACCACCTGATCATCACACGCCAAGGATGACGGACACTTATGAACTTGAGGGAGGCGCTGTCCAAGGCCAAGACCGAAGAGGACGTAAAGGACGCATACATCAAGGCCCTTGGGCTCAAGCGCTACCACAAGGGCTTGGTCGATATCCAAGCCGAAGAGATATGGTTCGAAGCCAAGGGCAACCCGACCGCCCCCGTGGTCATGTTCGGGCAGTTGCTGTTCTACCTTCGTGCGGCACGAAAAGCGGGGGAGCACATTCCGGCGTTCCTCGCCGTAATCGATCGAGAAAAAGCGGCAATCCTCCCCACCGAACTCGCGCTTCCGATCCTCGCGGACAAGTCGATCGTGTGGCCCAAATCTGGATCGCAGGCGGGCAAGGCGCTTGCGGCACAGGTCGCTCCCTACATCGAAACGCACTTCGTCGTTTACGATATCGCGACGCACGAAGCCGAATTCAAAAAGGCGATCAAGGGCGCGATCACCGAAGGTAAGATCATCCGAACCCCCATCACCCCGGACAATCTCCGGCAGGTGTTCGATAAATGGGTATCGATGATCGGGAGCGAACTCGGAGACGTAAGCGAGTCCGACTACGCCGTGCTGTTCTTCGCCGATATCATGCACGACGGGAAGAAGGCTGCGATGCGCGATCTTCCTGCCAAGCTCCTGCACGACGACGAGAAGCCGGTCTTCGTGCTTAACGGTGAGACATACGAACTGGCGAGCCTCCACGGCTACCGCGCGTTCTGGGCAATCTACCACCGGCCTCCCGAGGAGGAATATCGCCGCTACCTACTTGAGCGCCGCGACAGCCTTCTTCCGATCGATGAGCGCAGCTTCAAGGGCGCTTACTACACGCCGCTGCACATCGTGGATAAGGCGTATGACGAGCTTGCCTTGGTGCTCGGCAAGAATTGGCAACGCAACTACATCGTCTGGGATATGTGCTGCGGCGTCGGCAACCTTGAGGTGAAGCACAGCAACTACCGCAACGTGTTCATGAGCACGTTGGACGAGGCTGATGTGAAGGTGATGCACGCCAGTCAGACGTGTGTGGGTGCTACCATCTTCCAATATGACTACCTGAACGACGACATCACCGACTTCGGTGAGATCGACTATTCGCTTACGAACAAGCTCCCTGCGGCGCTGCGGCAAGCGATCTCGGACGCAAACAACAAGGTGGCAGGCGCGAAGAAGATTCTCGTTCTGATCAACCCGCCTTATGCGGAGGTGACCAGCGGCGGCAACACGGTAGCCAATCTCGAAGAGGGCACCAGCAAGGCGGGCGTGACAGCGACGATGGTGGCTGAAACCCTCATGGAGGGCTACGGCAAGGCGACCAACGAGCTTTTCATGCAGTTTGTCGGGCGGTTGCACAAAGAGATACCCGCCGTAACCTTGGCAATGTTCAGCAAGCTCAAGTATATCAGCACCCCGACGCTGAACGACTTTCGAAGCAAGTGGAAGGCCAAGTTTCTCGGCGGCTTTGCCGTTCATAGCCAAGCCTTCGACGGTCTGAAGGGCGACTTCCCGATCGGCTTCCTCATATGGGACACGGGTAAGAAACAGCCGATCAAGGACGTAGAGGTTTCCGTCCTCGATCGGTCGGGTAAGACCGTGGGAGAGAAGTCCTTCATCAACTATGACGGGCAAGCGCTGTTGACGGATTGGGTGGCTCGTCCTCCATCCAACAGCGATCAGGTTGTGCCGCTCAAGAACGCCGTGGTGCCCGCGACCGCCGCGAAGGATTTGCGGGGCACGCGCTGGTCGGACGGTGCGATCGGTTGGCTCAACTGCGCGGGCAACGATCCACAGAACGCGGGCTCGAAGACGATGCTGTTTTCGTCTGGATATGGGAGTGCTCGCGGGTTCTTCGTCAATGCCAAGAACGTGGGGCAAGCAGCAGTCGTTTTCGCCGTCCGCCGCCTCATCAAGCCAACGTGGCTGAACGACCGGGACCAATTCCTACAGCCGTCATCGGCGCTTTCGGATGCCTTCAAGAACGACTGCCTCGTGTGGATGCTGTTCAACGGGAGCAACTTGAGCGCTGGCGCGGACGGGCTGAAATGGGGCGGCAAGGACTGGTCCCTGACCAACCACTTTATCCCGTTCACGGAAAAAGAAGTCGGCGCGTCGAAGGGCTTCAAATCTCACTTCATGTCCGACTACCTGTCCAAGCTGAAGCTATCGGCAGAGGCCAAGGCTGTGATGAAGGAAGGCCAGAAGCTGTGGGCGCTCTATCACAAGTCGTCCTTTGGCCGAAGCATCCGTGACGAATACAAACTTAATCGGTCGGATGCGGGATGGTTTCAGATACGCAATGCGCTGGCGGCGAACAACAACAACGTCACTGTGGACTTTGAGCCGTTCAGGGAGGCGTATCGAGCCTTGGGCGACAAGCTCCGCCCCAAGGTATTCGAATACGGGTTCCTGCCCGAATGATGCGGTGAAAGGATAAGGACGGGCGTCGTGGGCGACGGGAAGCGGAAGAAGGAACGTTTCAAGGCTGAACACCCATGGTGCTGCTTCTGTGGCGGGGAGGTGCCCGCAACGACGATCGACCACATTCCCGCACGCACCTGCTTTCGCAACCGTGAGTATCCCCACACCTTCGAGTTCCCGGCTTGCGATCACTGTCAGGGGGCGAGCCGACTGGACGAGATCGCGTTCGCCTTCTGGGTCCGCGCCCTCGATCACAACGATGACAATCTCACAGACAGGGACTTCGACAAGCTGATCTCCGGCTTGCTGAACAATCTTCCCGACCTCGCACCACAGGGGATCGCGTCTCGGAATGGGAAGCGTCAGGCGCTGCGCAGGATGGGCTTGCGAATGGCTCCGGGCCTCACGTTAGACCAAGCGCCGATCGTCAACATAGACACGCGATTGCACGCCTACATCGATCGCTATGCCCGCAAGATCGCGCTCGCCCTCTACTACCGTGAGCAAGGGCGCATCGCGAAGGCGAGCCACCGGGTGCTGGCGACATGGGGACAGGCAAGCGACCAGCGCTTCCTCCAGCGCAGTCAGGGCTTCTACAACATGACGCCCATTGCCACGATCGGCACTCGACCCAACGTCGATATCGGCGATCAATTCCGATATCAGTGCAACAAGGCCGATAAACCGGACGTGTTCGCAGCCCTTGCCGAGTTCGGCAGAGGTGGCGTTGTTCTTCAGATGCTCGTGGTGTCGGAGGATGCCGCCCTCAAGATCGATGACATGCGGGACGAGGGCAACGAACCAGCCGTTCAGGAGTGGATCATCGCGAGAGACAACTACCCGCGACCTAATCAGGCAACGCAGCGCTTGAGCAACTGACTGCCGAGAGGTTGCCCACGGCGCTCCACGCGGGTGCCGCCGTCCACCGGGGTCATAGTGAGCACGAACGAGACAAACCCACTGTCTGTGGCAGCGAAGCGCTTCCCCTCCGGTCCGTCGATCAGCATGGGGCTACCCCACACGTTCTTCGACATGAGACAGGTGGACAGTTGGTCCACGGTCATCGTGGTCACCACGGTGTCCTTGGCGGGTTTGGACAGCACAGCATCCACGTCGCGTGCCATGGCTGGCGTCGTGACGGTGAGCGCCATGAGCGCGAGTGCGATCTTCTTCATCTTAAACCTCATCACCTACTTATCGCGGCATCGCTCCAGCGCGGACTGAAGTCGAGATCGAATGATGGTGAAGGATCACGAGACGAACTGCGAAGCTAAATAGAAGGTCATGGGCTGGCACACGCAGTGCAAAAGGCCAGCCCTTCGACCGGGGGCGGGTGAAATCATCCACGAGGCACAATCGCCTACACCGTCGCCCAGTCTTTTTCTCACCGGTTTGAATTAAAATCCGAGGGTCACAGGTCGCAGGCTTCCCTACCGCCAGCGATCCGTCTGTTCGAGGATCGAAAATCGGAGCCAGTCCACAGCAGATCGTCCTTGATGCACTTATCGTCCGATTCCCACTGCGTTCGAACCGTGTTATCTTTGACGGTGTAGGTAAGCCAAAGGCCGTAATACGCTTCGCCGCCGTAAGGAAAATCATAAACCCTACCGGTGGCAACGTCTGCCATTAGAACTGAACGACAACTTGTGCCGCAACCCATTTCGATGATTGCATAATGACCCGCAAAGTTCGGACCACTCGCCATTTCCTTGACGATGCGGGTCTTGAAGCGGGCGAATGCTTGATCGCGGCCCGTGAAATCAGGAAATTTGATGGGGCCTCGGTATACCCGGTTAGTAGAAAGGGTAGCACGCGACGTTTGAGACGCGACGGGTGAGGTAAGCACCCCGAATACCGCGCCAATGCTCGCCGCCAGTAAACCAAGCCGCATTTTCGTCCCCCGATATCACGTCGATTGGTCATAGCCGGGGCACCGAGAAGCCTCAAGACAACGCAGCCACCGCGTGGCCCGCTTCCACTTCGCCTAAATATCGGATGCAGCGTGGCCCAAAACTCAAGAATCCCGCCACGAAGAAATTGGCGGGCACCTACAAAGAGTGCGTAGACGGCGGCACCGCGCCGCTCGTCCAGCTTGTCGAAGATACCCCCGTCGCTCCCGCATGGTTGAGCGCTGGTGCCAAGGAAGTGTGGGCCGATGATCTCGCCCGCGTGGTGGCCTGTGGTGCTCGCGAGCCCGACAGCCACTTCTTCGCCACATATTGCGAAATGATGGCGCGCTTCATCGCGTCTGTGCGTGCGGGTGATCCGCTGAACGCAGCGTTCGTCTCCGAGCTTCGCAAGGAAATGGAAATGCTCGGCATCGCCGGGGCGAAGGCTCGCCTCGCGCGTGGCGGCGAGAAGGCCGCATCCACCAACCCGTTCGCAAAGTTCCAGTGAAGCAGCGCTTCGAGAAGGGAACCTACGCTCACACCGCGATCAGCTACGCGAAGAAGGTAGTCTCCGGCAAAATCCCCGCGTGCTGGCAGATCAGGGCGTCCGCGCAGCGGATGCTTGATGACCTCAAGCGCCGTGATCTCGTGTTCTCCGAGCCCGCGATCGATCGCGTGTGTGGCTTCATCGAGACACTGGTCCACACCAAGGGCGAATGGGCAGGCCATCCGATCCGCCTTGAGCCGTTTCAGGTTTGGATATTCGCCAATATCTTCGGCTTCCTCCGTAAGTCGGATGGCCTTCGGAAGCATCGCTCCGCCTTCGTCCTGTTGCCGCGCAAGATGGGCAAGTCGATCATCGCGGCAGGCATCGGCAACTACATGGCGTTCGCCGACAACGAGCCCGGTGCCGAAGTGTATTGCGGGGCGTCCAACCTCGCGCAGGCCAACGAGGTGTTCACGCCTGCCAAGCGCATGGCGGAAATGTCGCCGGGGTTCATCGAAGCCTTCGGCGTGGAGGTGATGGCGAAGTCCATCTACTCCGAAATGACCGGCTCCACCTTCGTGCCCGTGATCGGTAAGACCAAGGACGGAAGTTCGCCCCACTGCGCAATCGCGGACGAGGCCCACCAGCACAAAGACGACACGCAGATCGGTGCCTTCAAGACCGGCATGGGCGCGCGTCGTCAGCCGCTGCTTCTAATCATTTCGACCGCTGGCAACCAGCTTGCGGGCATTTGCCGCACCGAACAGCTTGATGCCGAAGCCGTGCTCAAGGGCTCGGCTGTGGACGATCGCCTGTTCTCCGCCATCTACACCATCGATCCCGACGATGATTGGCGCGACTTCTCCGTCTGGCGGAAGGCGAACCCGAACATGGGCGTGTCCGTGTCGGAAGAATACCTGCGAGGCGAGTATGAGAAGGCGCTCCAGTCGCCCGCCAATCAGGCAAACGCGCGGACGAAATATCTGAACCAGTGGGTCGCCGCCGCGAACGGGTGGCTCAATCAGGTCCATTGGGCGAAGGCTGGTGACAGCAAGCTGTCCATCGCCGATCTCAAAGGCTCCACCGCCTACGTCGGCGTCGATATGTCCACGCGGCAGGACTTGACCGCGATCGTGGTGATTGTGCCGCTCCCGGACGGCAAGCGTGCCATCTTCCCGTTTGCCTTCGTCCCGGAAGGCGCGGTGCAGGACAGCCCCAACGCACCGGCCTACGCTTCGTGGGTGGAGTCGGAGGCGCTGGTCGCCACGGAGGGCACAGCGTCCAGCTTCGTGGAGATCGAAGCCAAACTCACCGACCTGTGCGAGCACTTCAACGTCGCGGAAATGGTTTTCGATAGCTGGCAGGGTGAGAACACCCGGCAGAAGTTCGAAGCCATGGGCTTCAACACCAGCATCTTCGTGTCCAACTCATCCGAGTGGACGGTCGCGATGGATGACTTCGAGGCGTCGTTGAAGAACGGTGAGCTTGTCCACCCGAACAACCCGGTGCTCGACTGGTGCGCCGCGAACGTCTGTGCCTATCAATCGGGTGTGTCGCGTCGTCCTGTGAAGCCAAGCAAGGCCGGTCATGAAAAGATCGACCTTATCGTGGCTGGTCTCTACGCCTTCGCCGCTTCTAATAAAGCTCCGCCACCTCCGCCGCTACCGGTTGAGATGTTCTTCCTCGATTGAGCGGAGCGAGCAAGTTTTCCCCCGATAACGGCATGTCGTAAGAGTATTAATTAGGACATGCTCTTATCGGGGGAAAACTTGGCTATGCCGAAGTAAAGCACACCTATCCCCGCGTGGACTTCGCTCGCTACGGCCAAGTCGCCCTTCGACTAAATATCGACATGGGTTTCTGGTCTTCTCTCGATAGCTTCATCTTTGGTCCCCTTCCCGAAACGAAGGGTGGCACACCTGTGCCGGTTCACTCCCCGGATGCGGTGGAAGCCGCGCTCCGTGCCGATCTTGGCGACGAAGGTCTCCTCTCGGATCGCGTGAGCGCCGTCCATGCGTGCGCCCGCGTTATCGCCGAAGGTCTCGCGCAGCCGCCGTGCTTCCTGCATCGCGACACCGGCACGGGCATGGTGCGGGCAACAGACCACGCCCTCCACTCGCTTCTCGCCGAGTCGCCCAACGAGCGCCAGACCTCCTATGAGTTTCGCGAGCAGCTTGGCTGGCACCTCGCGCTCTATTCGGAAGCCTTCGTGTTCATCAATCGTGGCCCGACCGGTGTTGGTGCGATCCGCGAACTTCTGCCCTGCGATCCCGGACAGGCCACCGTGGAGGCGGACGAAAGCCGCCTTGGTGGTCCGGTCACCTACCGCATCTATGGCGTGCAGGTTCCGTCCAATCAGGTGTGGCACCTCAAGGGACCGGCCATGCGCTCGTGGAAGGGCATGTCCACCCTCACGGCTGCACGTCGCGCCATCGGCTTGGCGGAGAGCACGGAGACCTTCGGAGCCGCTACCTTCAAGAATGGCGCGAAACCCGGTGGTCTGATCACCCCGGTGGGCGAAGCGCAATGGACCGAAACGCAGCTTGCCCAGATCAAGGCGGCTTGGAACGCGAGCCGTGGCGCTGCGAACGCCCACAAGACGGTGGCGATGAACGCCCCGATCTCGTTCACCCCGATGGCGAACAACGCGAGCGACAGTCAGTGGATCGAAGCTCGCCGTTTCCAGATCGAGGAAATCTGCCGTTACTTCCGCGTGTCGCCGACCAAGGTGTTCCACACCATGGGATCGCAGTCCTACGCCAGCGTTGAGCAGGCGCATATCGCGCACGATCAGGACACCGACGCCCATTGGCACGAGCGCTTCGTTCAGTCGGCGAACAAGGCGCTGTTGACGCCTGCCGAGCGCAAGCAGGGCTACCGCGTCATGATCGACAATCGCGCGGCGCTGCGCGGCACCGCCAAAGAGCGGATGGAATACTACCAGCTTGGTCTGTTGAACGGCATCCTCACACCCAACGAGGTGCGTGAGCTTGAGGGCTTTGACCGCTCGTCCGATCCTGCCGCTGATCAGCTTCGCCCCGCTGCGAACCTCTACGGCGACCAGCCGAAGGATGAGCCCGACGCAGACGAAGGCGATGAGCCCGTAGCCTAAATAAGTCCATGAAGAAGAAGATGGAGCGGCTTGCGCTTGCGGGTCGCCTTGAAGTCAAACTTGCCGAGCCCGGTGTCGAGACTTCGGAGAAGACTTTCTCCGGCTATGGCGCAGTGTTCGGCAATCAGGACCACGCGAGCGATATCATTGCCCCCGGCGCTTTCACCAAGACGCTGGCGGACCACAAGGCCAACGGGACCGTCCCGGCCATGTTCTTCAACCACGATGCGTGGTCCATGCCGATCGGCGTTTGGACGGAGCTTGAGGAAGACGACTACGGCTTGAAGGCCAACGGCGTGTTTCTCGACACGGCAGCAGGGCGCGACGCCTACACCGCCGTGAAGGCTGGTGCCGTGACGGGTCTCTCGATCGGCTTTTGGGTGGTCGAGTTCTCCATGGAAGGCGGTGTTCGCACGATCACCGAAGCCAAGCTCATGGAGATCAGCGTCGTCACCTTTCCGTGCAACGAGAAGGCCCGTGTCGCGGACGTGAAGTCCGATCCCGAAGCCGAAGGCGACATCACCGAAGAAGATTTCATGGCGAAGCTCGCGGAGCTTGGCGTGGATGAGGAAGACGCCAAGGCGCTCGCCGCCAAGCGCTTCAAGTCTGACGACGAGATCGAAGAGGCCGACGAGAAGTCTGACGATTCTCCTTCCAATGAGGAAGAAAAGAGCGACGAAGCTCCCGCTGATGAGGAAGAAAAGGATGAGGATGGTGAGGACGAAGAGTCCGCAGAAGCCTCCGACACCTCCGATGAGAGCGAAGCTAAATATATGCAGACGGCAATCGAGGCCGTGAACAACCTTATCCGTGAACTGAAACAGGAGAATCATGGCCGATAATTTCGTTACGAAGCTGGGTGAGCTTCATTCTGAAATCACCACCAAGTTCGATGCGCTGGCAACCAAGGTCGCCGCGATCGAGACCGCAGCGGGTCGCCCCGGTGCTGGCAACGTCACCGCTTCGGTCGATACCAAGGCGTTTGACAGCTACCTGCGCAACGGCGTCATCACCCCGGAACTGAAGGCCATGTCGGCGGGCGTCCCGTCCGAAGGCGGCTACACCGTTCCCAAGGTGATCGACTCGCAGATTCGTTCGCTCGTCACCGACATTTCGCCGATGCGTTCGGTCGCTCGTGTCGTGAGCGTTTCGACCCCGGATTTCCACCTCCCGGTTTCGCCGAATGGCGCGAAGTCTTCGTGGGTTGGTGAGAAGGACGCGCGCCCGGAGACGGACTCGCCGACCATCACCGAGATCACCCCGAAGTTTGGTGAGCTTTATGCCTCGCCGTTCGTCACCCCGACGCTGCTTGAGGACTCGCAGTTCGATATCGCTGGCTTCATCGCTGGCAAGGTCGCAACCGAGTTTGCCCGCGCGGAAGGCGAAGCGTTCGTCACCGGCAATGGCACCCTAAAGCCTTCGGGTCTTCTGAACGTCACCACCGCACTGACTTCGGACAAGACCCGCGCCTTCGGCACCGTGCAGCACATCGTTTCGAGCGTCACGGGTGGCCTGAACGCAGACGACCTGATCAAGATCGTCGGCGAACTCAAGGCTGCTTACCGCGCTGGCGCGAAGTGGCTGATGACCAAGGCGACCAAGACCGCGATCCGTTCGCTCAAGGACACCACCGGCCAGTATCTGTTCCAGCCCTCGCTTCAGGCGGGTATGCCCGACATGCTGCTTGGCTACGAAGTGGTCGAGATGGAGGACATGCCGGAGATCGCTGCGAACGCGCTGGCGGTTGCTTTCGGTGACTTCAACGAGTCCTACCTGATCGCCGACCGCATTGGCATGTCGATGCTCTACAACCCCTACGCGAACGCTCCGTATGTTGCATACCAGAGCCGTGCTCGCGTCGGTGGCATCGTCACCAACACCGAGTCCTACAAGGTTCTCAAGATCAAGGCTGCTTAATCGCAGCCTCGATCACGAGGAACGAAACAGTGAGCCCCCGGCGCGAAAGCGTGCGGGGGCTTTCTGCTAAATATCAACATGCAGATCACCCGCCTTTCATTGCCCGAGTTTCCGGCACTCACCGAAGATGAGCTTCAATCTTGGCTCCGCATCGATGCGGGACAGGACGAAGATACTGTGGCGATGCTGGTGGGCTCCGCCACCGAATACGTGGAGGGCGTGACCGGCCTGTGCCTTGGCCTCTCCACCTACCGTGTCGAGTTGGACGGGATCGATGAGAGCTATCGCCTGCCGCTCGCCCCGGTGCAGTCCGTCTCCAAGGTCGAATATCGCGACCGCGACGGCGTGCTCCGTGAGATCGATGGCTGGCACCTCGCCAGCGGCTACCTTCACTTCACCGGCTATCCGGCAGGGATGCCAATCGTCACGCTGGTGGCGGGCTACGACAGCGACGTGGGCATCCCGCAATCGCTCGCCCATGCCATCGCGGTGGTGGTGAGCGCGGGCTACAATGGCCGCGAGGAAATCTCCGACCAGACCGCCAAGACGGTCGATCGCCTGTGCCAGCGCTTCAAGCGGATCGTGTGGTGATCCACCATGATTGAAAGCGGCAAGCTCGATCGGAAGCTACAAATCCTCACCGCTACCAAGACCCGCGATCCCGTGGGGCAGGTTGCCGAGACGTGGGCGGTGACCGCCAACACCTATGCGGAGCGCCTTGAGCTTCGCACCACCGACGTTGCCCGTGTAGCAGGCAAGGAAAGCGTCCCCACGGGTCGCTACCGCCTTCGCTGGCGCACGGGCCTCACCATGGCGAACCGCGTGATCGTGGACGGCGTGACCTACGCCATCACCGCGATCGATGAGCCGGATCGCCGTGCCTCTCTCGTGATCACCGTCGCGGGAGTGTGATGAACTTCAACTTCCGCACTTCCGGGTTCGCGCAGCTTGAGCAGCGCCTGAAGCAGCTATCGCGCGAGGATGCCACCAAGGCGGGGCAGTCGGCGAACCGTGCCGGTGCCGCCGTCTTGAAGAAGGCGGTGGAGAAGGAAGCTCCGGTCTCCAACGTCGCCGAAGGGACCAAGATCACCCGCCACACCAAGGGCGGCAAGACCCGCGAGGAAACACACCACAAGATCAAGAATAACGTGAAGATCAAGAAATCGAAGGCACCCGGGGGGCGCGTCGAAAACTTGGTCCATATCGCGCAGGGTTACCACGCGAGCATGGTGGAGTTTGGCTCGATCCACAATCAACCGAACCCGTTCATGCTGCGTGCTCTTGAGAGCAGCAAGGACGAGATCATTGCCGCCATCGCCAAGGCGCTGAACAAGGGGCTGATCAAGCGGGGCGTCTAATCCGCCTAAATAATCGATGATCGACGCACAGCTTGTTGAGCGACTGAATACGCTCGCCCCGAATATGTATCCGCTCAAGGCTCCGAAGAACTATGAGCAGCCGTGCGTGATCTACAATCTTCTTCACGTCGATCCGGTGCGGAGCGTGGACAGCGGCGCATCTGATCGCGCCTACCTCATCTACCAGATCGACGTTTACGATGAGAGCTACACCAAGGCTTCCACGCTGGCGAAGGCCATCCGCGACGATCTCGTGGAGTGGGTCTCCGAAGACGTGCAGTCCGTCGCATGGACTGGCGCAACACAAACCATCGATGACACCACAGAAGTCGCACTATTCCGCACCATGATGACCTTCCTCATCTTCGCGAACGTCTGAACAAGCCGTCCGTCTCCCGAGAATAAATAACTGGAGGCGCTGGAACAGCGTCGAGTTGTTTCAGGAGACGCATAACACATGGCTACCACTACTTCCCCGATCATTTCGACCGGCACGCTCTTCAAGGTCAAGGTCGGTTCGACCTTCACCAACGTGAAGGGCTTCACTGATTTCTCCGGCCTTGGCGGCGGCACTGCCACCGTGGTCGATGTTACGGACCTTTCGAGCACCCGTAAGGAAAAGCTCGTTGGTCTCGCCGACGAAGGCCAGATCAAGGTCTCGCTCAACTATATCCCGGATGATGCCGGTCAGGTTGCGCTTGAGGCTGCGCGTGATGGTGCGGCAAAGACCAGCTTCCAGATCGTTCTTCCCGATGCCACGCAGTTTGCATTCGACGGCTTCGTGCTGGCGATCGACAAGGCGGTTGGCGTGGACAAGCAGGTCACTGCTTCGGTCTCGATCGAAATCACCGGCACCGTTGTGAAGTCGAAAGCCGCCTAATCATGGCCCTGCTTTCGAAAGCACAGATTTTCGAACAGAAGCCCCTCACTCTCGACGTTGACGTTGTGGAGTGGGGCGGCACTGTCCGCATCAAGGCACCAACACTGCGCGACAACATGCGCCTGATGGATATCTATCAGGTCCGTGAGCGCGAGATCGAAGATTATGAGGCCGATCAGCGCCTCCCGGAGGATGAACGCAAGGGGCTCCCGAAGATGGAGCGCTATGACGACACCCTTCTCCAAATCCTCGTGTCCATCGTGGACGAGAACAACGAGCCGATGTTCGATCCTGTTGAGGATTATGACCGTGTTCTTGGTCTCTCCATGACCTCCGTCGCGGCGATCTACACCCATATCGTCACGCTGCGCACGCCGATGAAGGCGGTGGAGAGCGTTGAGACGCTAAAAAAAACTTCCGCGCGAACCAAGAACGGCGGTTCATCTTCCGCCTCGCGGGGCACCTCGGCAAAACGGTAAGCGAGCTTGAGACAGGGGTTCCCGGACCCTTGTCCGAAGCCGAGCTTCGTGAGTGGATGGTCTACTACGGGTTTGAGCCGTTCGGCTCGCCCGTAGACGATAACCGCTTCGAGCAGCTTGTCTCGCTTCTATTCTCGGCAAACACGCCCGCAAACACGCCTGTCCCGCACTTCTTCGACCGTCGTGACGAAGACGAGAAGGCGCGCGACCAGTGGCTTGAGAAGGCGCACAACACCGAAACACTTGCTGATCGCATTGCCGCCTATTTCGAAGGCCGCATAGCGGGACAGCCTACCGACTAAATATGGTATGGCTTCTGTAGGTAATCTTTCTGTCAGTCTTGGGCTCGACAGCGCTCAATTCATCGCTGGTCTCAAGCGCGCGGCTGCACAGACGCAGGCCACTGGTGCGCAGATTTCCAAGTTCCTCTCCGGCGCGAAGGCGATTGGCGGCACGCTGGCAGCAGCGTTCTCCGTGGACTGGATTCGTGGGCAGATTCAGTCCGCCTTCGACTACGCCGACGCCATTCAGGATTTGGCCGATCGCACGGGCGCGACCACCAAGTTCATCCAAGAGTTTCGCTATGCTGCGCAGCTTTCCGGCTCGTCCGTAGAGGGCGCGGATGCCGCCGTGGAGAAGTTCTCCAAGAACCTCGGCTCCGCTGCGTCGGGCAATCAGGCGATGCTCAAGCAGATGAAGGACTTGGGCGTCACCTCGACCGACGTGGACACCGCCATCAAGCAGGCGGCAGACGGCATCGCCAAGCTACCCACCAAGGCGCAGCAGGCGGCGGCTTCGGTGTCGCTGTTCGGCAAGTCCGCGCAGGAGTTGACGCAGCTTCTTTCGCAGGGATCGAGCGGCATCAACGATCTCGCGCGTGCCGCCGATGATCTCGGCATCGTGCTGGACGATCGCCTCATCGCCAACGCTGGACAGGTCAACGACAAGCTGGACGCCATGTCCATGATCGTGACGGCGCAGTTCGCCAACGTGATCATTCAGAACGCCGATGCCATCGCCGGTCTCGCCGACGCCATCGCCAAGGTGGTGACGCAGTTGATCCAGTTTTGGGCACAGAACCCCAAGACGGCCATGACCATCATGGGCGGGCTCGCGGGCGCGGCTGGCGGCTTCATGGTCGCAGGCCCGTGGGGCGCTGTGGCTGGCGGCATCGGCGGTGCAGCCGGTGGCTATTACATGGGCTCCAAGATGGAGCAGTCCATGAAGGACAACAGCGGGGACTTGAAGGTCCGCCTCGCTGAATTCCGCAAGGCTCGCGCTGCATACAAGGACGCCAAGGCGGGCAAGGGTGGGCAATACCTCCCGGACATGAGCGGGATGGGTGGCATGGGCACCTACATTCCGCCCGACGTGAAGGCGGCGGGTGCCGAGTTCGTCCGACAGGGCAACCTTCTCAAGCAGGCGACCGCACGGCAGGAGGCCGCGAACGCGGCCCGTAACGCCCCCAAGGGCGGCGGGACTGGTGGTGGCACGCTCCCCGGCCTCAAGCCCACGGGTGGGTCGAAGAAGACCACCCCGGAGGATCATTCGGCGGAGTATCGCCAGCGCGCCCTTCGCCAGTTTCAGGACGCCATGTCGGATGCGGAGATCGACTTCCTATCCGCCAAGCGCGATCTCTCGCCCGAAGTAGTCGATCAGTCGGCGCTTGAGCGCGAAATGCTCGAAATCCGCAAGCAGCGTGAGCTTCGCCGCATCGATGACGACACCGGCTCCGACAAAGAGATCGCGGAAGGTAAGAAGCGCTACACGGAGGCGCAGGCGAACGAGTTGAAGGCCAAGTTGGAGGCCATCAACTATCAGGAAGCCGACCTCATCAACCACCGTGAGAACGAAGCTCTTGCGAAGGAAGCGCTCGAAGTCCGCCGTGCTGGTCTCCAGAACGACGTTGATCTTCTCCAAGGTGATCTCGCCCTCGCGCGTGGTCGCACGGAGAAGGCCGACATTCAGAAGCGCATCATCCGCAATCAGGCGGAGCAGGAACGGCTTGAGCTTGAGGCGGTCATCGCCAGCAAGGACAGCACCGACGCGCAGAAGAAGATTGCACAGGCTCGCCTCGATCTTCTCGACCGCATCACCAAGCAGCAGACCGACGCCGTTGATAAGGGCAACAAGAGCCCGTTGGGGCAGTTTCTGGACGATATCCCGAGCACGGCGGAGGAGATCAACGACGCCCTTGAGAACGTGGAGGTGAATGGCCTCCAGTCGCTCCAAGACGGGCTGGCGAACGCCATCACGGGTGTCGGCTCGCTTGGTGACGCCTTCAAGTCCATGACCTCGACCGTGATCAATGGCTTGATCCAGATTGCTCTACAGCAGGCGATCATAAAGCCCTTGGGTAATGCCTTGTTCGGCGGCGGTGACGGCGGTCTCGGAGGTATCTTCGGCGGTCTGTTCGGCAAGCGCGCCAATGGTGGTCTCACCCGTCCGGGTCGCTACCTCATGGGCGAGCGTGGCCCGGAGATCGTGGACGTGGGCAACACCGCCAACGTCGTGAACACCCGCCAGCTTGGCGTTGCCAACGACAACGGCGGCGGGATCAACGTGAGCTTCGGCCCGATCACGAGCAACGATCCGGCGATGGTGAAGGCGCTCGCGCTCCAAGCCATGGCGGAGGCGGCTCCGGTGTTCCGCAAGCAGGGCACCGACGCCACGCTCGCGAAGATCAAGCGCCCGTCACTGTAAATAGGAGAGCGGACAGGATGCTTTCACCCTTTAACATGAAAAGTTCGGTTGAGGATGAAGTTGAATTGAGCCTCCATCCTGTCCGCACCGGGATGGGCTCATGAACGTCGTCGGCGGCTACTGGCACCCTACCTTGGGCTTCAAGGTTATTGGCGACTTCCCGAGCGATGATGCCGGTGAATGGCTCGAAGCCGCCTATTTCGACCTCACATGCAAGGCGTGGGAAGATTTCGGCACCAACGAACAGGGCAAACGTGTGATGGTCGCCACCACGGCGCTCACGCCCATGGTGACCTTCGACCAGAACCTTGAGCGCCTGTTCGATCGCATCGTTGGACACGATCGGCGCTGGTTCAATCAGTCCTGATTGGTGGCTTCGCGTGCAGCCACTTCGGCTGCACGGGCACGAAGCAGCTTTTGGGTGCCGCGCGGATCGTCTGACTGGCGCAGCGCACGCGCCCACCGTTCCGCGTGCTTGCGGCTGTTGAACTCGCCGTAGAGGATGGTTTCCGAGTGGCCCCAATACAGGGCGTTCGGGCGATCGTGTTCCTTCTCCGTGCGACGGATGACGATGAAGGTGTTGCGGTTGCTTTCATCCACCCAAAACAGGTCGGAGATCAGCTTCACCTTGCGGGCGAGGGTCTGCACCGCCAACTCCGTGCGGGAGTCGATCGGCGCACCGTTCTCCATTTCATTCACGAACTTGCGGCTCACGCCAAGGTGGTTCGCGAGGCCCTGTTGTGACAGGCCGGTCCCCTTGCGAAGGGCCTTCAATTCATCTGGTTTCATAGGTTGTCCTTTCTCATGATGAGCGGAAAGTGTAACCTATGGTGACACCGGAGTCGAGCAAAATGTAACAATGGGTTACACGTTGGCATCGGTCGCCGGTTCCTCGATCCACGCCACGAACAGGTGGGAGAGGCCAAGCATCAAGCTCGCGATATACTGGTGGCGACCGTCTCGCACCACGAAGGTGTCGCCTTCCCAATAGCCGTTGGGCGGCGGGAACGGCTGGTCCGATCCAAGCTGTAGGCGCTTCTGGTAGGCGCGATCTACGTCACCGACTGCCATGCGAGCACGGCAGGCCATCTTGATCTTGTGAATGGGCGCGTAGCCCGTCTTGACGATTGCTCCGGCAGGAACCCGGAACGTGCGATCTTCTGTGAACATAAAAGTATTTAGGGCGTGAGCGGAGCGAGCGAGTTTTCCCCCGATAACGACATGTCGTAAGAGTATTAATTAGGACATGCTCTTATCGGGGGAAAACTTGGCTATGTCGAAGTAAAGCGCACCTATATCGACGTGGACTTCGCTCGCTACGCTCAACTTGGGTGATGCCCTGCTAAATATAGGGTGATCTACCCTCTCGCTTTCCCTTCGCAGGCACCGGCTACCGAGCGCCTGATCTTGAACCGTCGCCAGTCGTTGGCCGAATCACCTTGGACGTTCGCCACGCAGGTCACGCAAACCGCGTCACAGTGGGTGCTGGACTGGACTTGGCCTCCCATGACCTTCGTCCGTGCGGAGGCGATCTCGGCATGGCTGTTGAGCCTTAAAGGGCAGCAGGGCACGTTCCGCTTCGCGCCCACGCAGCGCTATGCCTACAACATCACCGGCACCACGCTGGCGTCCCCCGGCTACTCCTACCAAGACACGATCAGCGTGAAGGGATGGGCCGCGAACGTCGCGACCAACCTGCGTGCCGGTCAATATTTCCAGATCGGTGATCAGCTTCTTCGCATCTTGGAGGCAAGCGCCTTCGCTGATGCCAATGGCGCAGTCACGATCGTCTTTGCCCCGGAGCTTCGTCGCGACTTCCCCGCCGACACGGCGGTGAACTTCACCACGCCCACGGGTGTGTTCCGTCTCGGCACCAGCGATGGCTTGGGCTACACCCTCACCCCGGATAGGCTCCCAGAGTTTGGCACCATCACGGCCCGCGAGGCGGTCTGATGCTGAACAACCCCTCCGAGCTTGTGGGCGCGGTTGGCGCTCCAACCATCACCACGGCGATCGCCGCGCGCCTCGCGTTCAAGTCGTCTACCGTCTTCGCGTGGACGGGCGTCGGGTCGATCCAAGCTCCGATGAACACCGGCGACAGTCTGCTTGATGGGCAGACCTTCGACGCGCTCGCCCCGGAGATGATCGAGATCGGCGAGAACACCTTCTCCATGAGTGGATCGGGCGAGCTTACCGTCACCCTGAACGTGCCCGCTGCACCCGACGTGGCTATCGCAGCAGCACAGGTCTACG
Source organism: Sphingomonas melonis DAPP-PG 224 (assembly GCF_000379045.1). Classification (NCBI taxonomy): domain Bacteria; kingdom Pseudomonadati; phylum Pseudomonadota; class Alphaproteobacteria; order Sphingomonadales; family Sphingomonadaceae; genus Sphingomonas; species Sphingomonas melonis. The sequence continues at coordinate 3,218,693 of NZ_KB900605.1, read as the reverse complement.
CGAACGAGTATCAGAGCCGATCCGCCGTCCTGTGGCGCGCGGTGAAGATTGACACCGGCAACCCGCTGGCGAAGCCTGTGTGGCTGTTCCGCCGCATCCGATCCGGCGTGATGGACCGTCTCGAAATCCAAGCCGATGGCATGAGCCACCGCTTCATCCTCACGATCGAGAGCCATAGCGGGCGTATCAGCAACGCGACCAATCAGACCTATCTGAACCAGCGTTTCTATGACCCCAACGACGCCAGCCAAGACTATTCCACGTCAATCGCCAATGGTGATCCGGCACCGACGCGAGCCAACACGAGCGGTTCCTACTCGCCAGTAAACTATGGTGGCGGATATTACGGCGGCGGTTACGAAGGCTACTACTACAACCAGCGCTTGATTGAGTGATCACCCTAAATAATGGGTGAGCACCTTTGTCCGACACCAAGATTGGGAAGAACGTCTTTCCCTAATCCTCGATCGTAAGTCCGATCAGCCCTTCAAGTGGGGCGAGAACGACTGCGCGCTGTTCGCCGCAGACTGCGTGAAGGCCATGACCGGGGGAGACCCGGCTGAAGCCTATCGTGGCAAGTATGACACCGCCCGTGGTGCAGCCCTTGCGCTGCGCGAGCACGGCGAGGGCACGCTTCTCAAGACCCTCCGGGCGCTGTTCACCGAAGTCAGCCCGCATTTTGCGCAGCGCGGCGACGTGGTGATGCTGGACGCGACCACCACCGGCATCTGCGTGGGTCGGTTCTCCTACTTCGTGGGGCGTGAGGAAGGCCAAGAGGGCCTGATCACCATGTCCACGGCGGCGTGCCGCTACGCCTTCCGCGTGCCTTTCGAGGGCGTGGCGTAATGTCAAAGGTGGTCAAGATCGTCGCCTTTGTGGCGATTGCTGTGGCCGTTGTGGCGTTCGCCGCACCGATCGCAGGCGCACTCACCGCCGTTGGTGGCTCCGTCTTCGGTGCCTCGTTCGCGATCACCACCGCCATGGTGGTGGGCGTCGGCATCTCGATCGGCCTTTCCGCCCTTTCGACGCTGTTCCGCAAGTCGGCGAGCCTGTCCAACTCCATGGCGGATCGCCTGTCCGCCAGCGTGGTGCCGAGCGCGCCGAGAAAGGTTGTCTTTGGGCGCACCGCAGCAGGCGCGGACATTCGCTTCTTTGAGACCTTCGGCAGCAAGGAGGACGCCTACGCACAGGTGATCGCGCTCGCGTCGCACCGCGTGAACGCCATCACGCAGTTCTACGTCGAAGATAAACTCACTTGGCAGGGCTATCTGACAGCCCACACGGACGGCATCACGAGCTTCCGGGCGGTCACGGAAGGCAAGCCGGGAAACGGCTTCTCCGTGGGTTCCGGGGCGTATTGGAACGCCTCCAGCACCTTCACCGGGTGCGCCTACATCGCCCTCCACTACAAGCTGGACAACAAGGCGTGGCCGCAGGGCCTGCCCTCGAAGATCACCACGATTGTTGAGGGATGCCCGCTTTACGATCCCCGGCAGGATGGCTCGCGCGGCGGCTCCGGCTCGCACCGTGCAGAGAACCAAGACACATGGGCGTGGCGCTCCGCCAGCGGCGTGGAGATCGGGCGCAACCCGGCACTCGCGCTTCTCACCTATCTGCTTGGCTGGCGCATCAACGGTCGCCTCGCGTGGGGTATGGGCGTGCCGATCGAGAGCATCGATCTCGATAGCTTCCGCGCCTACGCCAACGTCTGCGAAGAACAGGTTCAGACCTCCACGGGGGGCGTGGTCCAGCGCTACACCGCCGATGGCATTGTCTCGACCAGTGATACCCACGAAACCGTCATCAACGCCATCACGGCGGCAATGGGGAGCACCAAGCTCACCGACACGGCGGGGCAATACTGCCTCGTTGGCGGCTATGACGACACCTTCGCGCCCAAGATCGCCTTCGATGAGAACGATCTTGTCGGCGGCGCAGGAACGCCCGCGCCATACTCGTGGACTCCGGCAGGCCCTTCGCGCGAGACCTACAACATCGTCCGTGGTCGCTACGCCAACCCGGATGAGCTTTACCAGCTTCAGGATTGGGGTGAGATCGTCACCGACAATCTGGCGGATAATATTCCGCGCACTTTGTCGCTCGATCTTGGTTTTGTGAACCGCCCGGAGACTTGCCAGCGCATCGCCAAGCAGTTCGTCGCACGCGAGAGCATCACTCCCGGTTTCTTCAGCGCGACGTTCGGCCCACGAGCTTATCTTGTGCAGGTTGGATCGCTCATGACCCTCTCACTTCCGTCACAGGGCTGGAACAACAAGCTGTTCCGCGTGCAAGAGCAGACGGAAACGCACGACATGATTTACCAGATGACACTGCGTGAGGAATCTCCGCAAGTCTATGCTTGGGATAAGAACGAGGCAAAGGCGTTCCCGACGAACATTCGTCCGCCCGGTTACGATCCGAGTATGGTTCCGACAGTCTCCGGTCTGACCTTGAGCAGCACGACATATAAGGGGGTGTGATCAGCCTAAATACTTGCTCATATGAGCCAAGTATCAGAAATCGTCGTGCGCTGGACCCCGGAGACTTCCGGGCGCGTCGCCAGCATTCAGATTCAGTCCCGCATCGCGGGACAAGCAGAGTGGACCGAACAGGCCGCTGCATTCGATCCGACTGTGGGCGAGTTCCGTTTCACCGCGAACGCTCCGGCGACGAAGGTGGAGGTGCGTGCCCGCTTCCGTAACACGGACGGTGTGTTCGGCCCGTGGCTTGGCGACAACATCATCACGGCGTCGGCGGTGGTCGAATATGACACCATCACCGGCACGCCGACGACGATCCACGATATCAACCCCGGCGAAGGCACCAAGCTGGACGGGATCGAGCCGGGTGCGACCAACGGCGCGGTGATCGGCGGCAACGTCAAGAACCCGGACGGCACCCTCTACGTGCCCGTCACCACCGATTATGAAGATATCCGTCACGACGTTGAGCAGGATATCGCCAGCGCCCTGAACACGGCGAAGGCCGGTCTGGACGCTGATATCCAGTCGGTGCGCAACGACGTGACCGCCGCTCGCGGCGAGATCACGCAGGCCAAGACGGATCTCCAGACCGGCATCACCGACGCGAAGAAGGCGGGCACTGACGCAGCCGCGACCGCGCAGGGCATCCGCACCGACCTCACGGCGGAAGTTGATCGCGCCAAGAACGAGGAAGGTGCGATCCGCACCACCGTTGCCAGCGTCAAGCAGACCGCCGACAAGGCGACCACCGACATTTCGGACGAGATCAACGCCCGCACCAACGCAGACAGCGCCCTCGCGAACCGCGCGAGCACCGTGGAGGCACAGCTTCGCGGCGATCAGGACAGCACGCTTGCCGCCCGCATCCGTGACGAGGCAACCGCACGCACCAACGCCGTGGACGCGGTGGCGAACCGCACCAGCACCGTCGAGGCGAAGCTGAACGGCGATCAGGACAGCAAGCTCGCCGCGAATATCCGCGATGAGGCGACTGCGCGTGCGAACGCCGACGATGCCCTGTCTGGTCGCGTCTCTACCACCGAAGCCAAGCTGAATGGCGATCAGGACAGCACTCTTGCTGCACGCATCCGCGACGAAGCTACCGCCCGCACCAACGCGGACGGGGCGCTGGCCACCCGTGCCACCAATATCGAGGCGAGCTTCGGTCGCACCCGCGAGAGCATCCTTCCCACCAACTTTGCGGGTGAGCTTACCGAGTGGGGGCGCGACGGAAGCGGAGCGTTCTACTTCGAGGATCACTCCGCTTCGAGCGGCTGGGATCGCAACCCTACCGTCTTGATGGTTTGGAACGGCGAGGCCGATCAATACATCTATCCGAAGCTCGACAATGGCGCGCAGCTTCTCCCGGTCTCACCGGGGCAGAAGCTGCGTCTCACGGCCAGCTTGGCGATGTGGGGCGGCACCGGGCGCAATATCTACGTCTACTTCGACCTTCACGGGCGGGATCGTGGCTATCTCGGCAACGGCGGTGTCTCGTCCATGACTCCGGCAGGGCTCCTGAACGCGCGCGACGTTGGCGTGGATAATCAGTGGCACGATTTCGTCACCGAGATCACCGTTCCGCAGAGCGCGGCGTTTGTTCGCCCAATCCTGCACGTTTCCGGTGGTGGCGGCTTCATCCGCTCTTTCCGGGTCGAATACACCAATGCCGTGGCGGCTACCGATGCGCGCCTTTCGGACGAGGCTACGGCTCGTTCGGACGCCGACAGTGCCTTGTCGGGTCGCGTCTCCACCACTGAAGCGCAAATGCGGGGTGATCAGGACAGCACCCTCGCGGCTCGCATCCGTGACGAAGCATCGGCTCGCGCCGATGCTGTCTCGGCTGTGGCTGGTCGCACCTCCACGCTGGAGACCTCCTCGTTCGGTGCGGGCAATCTTCTCTCCAACACCGACTTCCTGACGCTGGACGGTTGGACCATGACCAACAATCCCAGTGGCAGTTCTACTATGTCGATCAACGCCGCTGGCGACGCTTGGCACCCGCCTGCCGAGAACACCATTTCGCTGTTCCAGTGGGCACCGGTTGGCGGCAGTCAGTATGTAGAAGCACAGAGCGCCCGCTTTGCTGTCGCCGCTGGCGAGTGGCTACAGTGCTACGTTTATGCCGCAAGCCACCGTTCCGATACGTGGTGCAGCGTCTTCTTCTTCGATGCGAACGGCAACTGGAACGGATACGCGGGCGATTTTGGCGGTGCTCGCCGTGATGCCGGTGGCCGGAACATCGGAGATTTCGATCGCATCGGCACTCCCAGCTTCCGCGTTCCCGAGGGCACGGCATCCGCGTGCCTTGCGATCCGCAAGCAAGATACACTGCCCGGTAATGGTGACAGCTACTCGTGGTTCCTGCGCCCCTACGTGGGCTATGCCAAGCAGGGGCAGACCCAGTTCAATCCATACGCGCCGGGTTCCGCGAAGGTCACCATCGCAGCGACCAACACCAAGATCAGCGATGAGGCGACCGCCCGCTCCAACGCGGACAGCGCCTTGTCGGGTCGCGTATCCACCACGGAAGCCAAGCTGAACGGCGATCAGGACAGCACTCTCGCGGCTCGCATCCGCGATGAAGCGACAGCACGCACCGACGCAGTGTCGGCAGTGGCTGGTCGCACGTCCACGCTGGAGACCGGCTTCTCGCGCATCCCGGAAATCTGGACCGTGAAGGCGGCTGGTAACGGCGCACAGCGCCCCACCAACTTCGGCGACGTGGGCGTGTTCAACCCGGCAGGCACGCAGTGGGGCGGCTATCGCCGATCCTACACCGTGACGGTGTTCGCTATGGGCGCAAACACCGTGGAGGCGTGTGTCGCCTTCGACGTGTATGGTAACGGTGAAGCACAGTATAATGCCGGTGGACCGGGGGCGAACAATGCCGCCGCTATGGCCGCGTATCTCAACAATATCCCGAACGGCAAAACGGTGGTGGTCTTCACCGCCGACGAACCGGCGAACAACCGTGGCAACACTGGTCTTATGGAGGCGATGCAGCGCTGTGGTGCTGGCGAACGCTTCGAAGCGGGCGATTTCCGTCTCCACTCCGCCTACATTCTGATCGGTCGCGCGGGCGTCGCCCGTGGCGGCGGCATGGAATACTATGCTGGCCTTAACAACACCGATCCGGGTTCATGGCTTGAGGTGCCCTTCACGCTGGTGAACGGTCGGGCCGTGAGCGGCGCGCAAGCCGGGATCGCCAGCACCTCCACGAAGATCAGCGATGAGGCGACGGCGCGTTCGAACGCGGACAGCGCGCTGTCTGGTCGCGTCTCTACCACGGAGGCAAAGCTGAACGGTGATCAGGACAGCACCCTCGCGGCTCGCATCCGCGACGAAGCGACCGCCCGCACCAACGCGGACGGGGCATTGGCGACCCGCGCCAACTACCTTGAAGCTAATGCCGGTCTCGCGGCTGGCATCCTGAACGCCAACCCGAATTTCTCGGCTTGGCCGGATGGGCAGCAGCTTCCGAGCTACTGGCATTGGTGGAATGCCGATGGACTGGAGGCGATTTCCCGTCCTGCCAGCGAGACATGGCCGGGTTGGGCGGCTCGCATCAACGCTCGTGCAGGGCAGAACCTCGGCTTCGCACAGATGGACGGCGCAGGCCCGGACGTGTCCCCCGGCTGGTATGTCATGGAGGCGGACGTGCGCCTCGAAACCGGCTCGTGGGAGGGTTCGGGCCTCACCATTCAGGGCGTCTACAATCTCAACTTCGCAGCAGAAGCTGACACAGCGGGGAACGTCCACGCCACTGCGTTGGGGCGTCGTCGCTTCACCAAGCTCGTCTTCGTGTCCGGTGGCCTTCGCAACTGGCACGCCATGACCAACTGGAATGCGTGGACGATGGCTGCGAAGCAGATGGTTTGGTATCGCTGTGCGATCCGCCCCGCGACTGACGCCGAAATCCTCGCGCAGAAGGTCAATAACGACGTGAACGGTGCCGGTGGTGCGATTGCTCGGATCGGCAATGAGGAAACTGCTCGTGCCAACGCCGACAGCGCTTTGGCTGGTCGCACCACCGTCGTGGAGGCACAGGTCTCCAACGACAGCAACAACTTGCTTCGCAACTCGATTTTCAACGCTCCGGGGTGGACCACCAGCAGCACGGGCATTCCGCCGCTGTGGGGCGGGTGGTCGCAGGATAACGGAGCCTACATCGGCGCGAATGGTCGCCGTTCGCGCTACGGCGCGGTTGCTCCGCTCCAAATCGACCGCAACGGCAACAACAACGGTGTGAGCCAAAATCTCGGCACGCTTCCGGCAGGTTGGTATGTCCTTGAAGCTGATCTCGATTTCGAGGACGGCAATCACACTGGGTGCGGCGTCCATATCAACTTCAATAACGGCTATTTGCGTAACTTCCACTTCGGTTCGGAAGCCGACACGAATGGTGGCGTTGTCTCTGGTGGTCTGAACGTCGCGCGCTCGTTCTCGACCATGTTCTACAACGGAGCAGTCGGTAACAATGTCATGTTCTACCTCATGGCGGGTTGGGAAGGCTTCGCTACGGGGCAGGGCTTCCTTCGCACCATCTGGCACAAGGCGGTGGTTCGTCCCGCAACCGATGCCGAGATCAAGGCGCAGAAGGTCTCCGACGCCAATATCACCGCCCGCGTGTCCAGCGTGGAGAGCACCACCGCGACGGTGAACGGCAAGACGCAGGCTTATTTCTCGAAGTCGGTTTCGGTCCCCGGCGCTCAAGCCTTCATCACCGCGCAAGCGCTGAACGATGCGGGGCAGGCGACCAGTGACGTGGCGATCGGCGGTAACTCGATCGCGCTCTACAACACCGCCGATGGCACCGCCCGTCGCGCCATGTATCTCGCGGCAGGCAACGCCACGTTCGACGGCTTCATCACCGCTCGTTCGGGCATCCGTATCGGCGATGGACAGTGGAGCATCGCGGTTTCGCCGAAGGACTTCTCCGTCTCCAACGGGACTTACGTCTCCTACGGCTATGACCTTGGTCGCGTGCCTACGGTGACCTTCGGGCCTGCACCGATCGCCTTGAACGCAGGCGAGGTTTACCGCGCCTATGCGGCAAACAGCACCAGCACGGGCTTCACCGCCGTTTGTGAGATCGTGTCTGCACCGACTTCATCGAACCAGTCGGTTGGACCCGGCTATTCGGTTAACGGCGCGCAGGCGTTCGAAGTGGGCAAGGGGACAGCGGATGCCACCAATGGCGTCTACAACTTCTCCGTGTCCGGGACCGTTCAGGCTTACGCCTACAGCGATGGAGGCGGGATCAACTGCGTCCATGTGGATGCGTGGCTCACCGACATGCTTCAGGCTGGCGACGCGCAGGTGGGCGACGAGATCATGGTTCTTACGGAGCACCGTGAGACATGGGAGCCCGCGCGGGTGGAACGCTCCTATGTGGCGGAAAGCCATTGCGTGCGCATCACTACGGTGTCGGGCATCAAGCTCACCTTGTCCGAAGACACCCCGGTCACGCTCCAAGATGGGCGCGAGATTTGGGTCCGTGAAATCGTGGGCGAGGAAGTCGCTGTGCTCGATCATGGTGCCTTCCGCTGGGAGGAAGTGATCGGCCTCGAAGAGATCGGCCAGCAGCCGGTTGCGCGTCTCTCCGTGTGGAGCGGCACCTATGCGGCTGGTGACGAGAAGGGGCGCATGATCTTCACCCACAACTTGCCCAACAAGCCCTAAATAGAAGATGGCTACTTATATCGCAGAGGGGAGCGGAACACTTGGACTGTGGGCTCGCTCCAACGGCACTTGGGTGAAGCTCGGCACCACGCCGTTCTACGCCTACAACACCTTCGGGACGGGCGGTCTCAAGACCCTCTCGTGGTATACCACCGCGAGCATTTCGGCTCCGGGCGGCATCGATGCCTTCCGCGTCACCATCGATGACGTGGGTTCGATCACGGCGTTCAACAGCGTCTCGTGGGTGACACAGGCGAGTAGCGGGACGCGATCAGCGACCCCCAACGGCGAGCACATCATCGCGACCGTGAGGCCGCAATGACCCGGCTGTCCTATCAAGATCAGCTATCGGAGGGCACGGTGGGCGTCGATTGGCCGTGCGACGGTTGCGGCAAGAACACGCCTGCATGGGCGCGTTACGAGGGGCTTGAGGGCGAGCCATCCGGCTGGATTTGTGGTGGCTGCATCGCCGACGCCACACGCGCCAAGGTGGCAGCGGCAGCAGAGGCGGCGAAGCTCCCGTCCACCGATTGGGCAAGCGATCTCGGCATCTTCCTCAAGGCGGAGCGCAACCGGCTGCTTGATCAGAACCGATGGGCGATCTTCCCGGATAGCCCGTTGAGCGAGGCATCGCGTGCCGAGTTCATGACCTATCTCACGGTCCTGAACCGGATGACGGTCGATTGCCCCGATCCAACCGCGTGGGCGTGGCCGGAGGCCCCAACACCCGCGTTCGACTAAATAACGACATGGATATCAGCAACCTCACCCCGGCGCAGATTGAAGAAGCTCGTGCCATCGCAGCAGCGGCGATGGAGCAGGAGCGGGCACAGGCTGAAGCCGCTCGCCTCGCGCTTCTCGCGCCCGTCACCGGCCTCGTGAACAGCCCCTCGTTCCGCCGCGTCTACGCCGATCTTGCCGCCCTGCGTTCGACCTACTCGGACAACGGCAACTTCTCCGTTCACCTGAACGCCCTTCACGAGATCATGCCGCGCCTCGCGCAGGCTGCGAACATCGGGACAATCGGCTCGCCCGACCCGGAGGAGGCTGGCGATGACGAGTAAGGTGAAGAAGGGTCTTCAGACCGTAGCTCACTACGCCAAGATCGCGTGGGAGGTGCCCGCCGTGAAATCCGCTGCACTGACTTGGCTCATCCGCCTTGGCGTGCCGGGTGCTGCGATCCTCATCCCCGTCATTGACGCGCTGGTGAACAAGTAAGTGGCGGATGTTCCGCAGGACTGGCGCGACCTCCTAATCCGCCTCGATCAGCGTGTTTCGGATGGCTTCGACACGATGAACAAGCGCTTCGACGCCTATGACCGGCGCGCGGATGCGCTTGAGCGTCGCGTTGGCGATATCGAGACCATGCTTGCGGATCGACCGCTCTATATCGCGCAGCATGTCGGGTTAATCAGCAAGGTGAACGAGCTTGAGACCGCGCGCGTTCGCGTAGACGCCATGGCGGGGACTATGCGATGGATTCTTTGCGGCGGTCTCGCCACCGTCGTTGCGACGATCGGCGGCTTCCTCAAGGCTTTCCACGCCATCTAATCGAGCGTTTTTCGATGATCCTAAATAGTCCATGCGTAATGGACTACCGATCGTCAAAGAATTCGAGGGCTGCAAATTACAAGCGTATCCCGATCCCGCTACTGGCGGAGCACCTTGGACTATTGCGTGGGGACGCACCAAGGGCGTTAAGAAGGGCGATACTTGCACGCAGGCGCAAGCAGACGCTTGGCTCAACGAGGAATATGACGAGTTCGAATCCGCCGTCATCAAGGCGCTTGGTGGGGCTCGCACTACTGACAATCAGTTGGGGGCGATGGTCTGCTTCGCCTACAACTGTGGCGTCGCGAACCTGAAATCCTCCACCCTTCTGCGCAAGCACAAGGCCGGTGACTATGCCGGGGCAGCGAAAGAGTTCGCGCGCTGGAATAAAGCAGCAGGCAAGGTGATGGCGGGATTGACCCGCCGCCGCGCAGCCGAAGCGGCACTCTACCTCCGATAAGAAAATGGGACCGAGAGGAGCGGACGCTCTACTCTCGATCCCTGTCCACAGCCGATCGTGTCGGCAAGCTCGTGATCCTACTCACAAGCACCTTATTTAGCTTCAAGAATAATGAGCGCCGCACGCCGATAAACTATTGTGGATTATGTCCACACATTACTTGAGCAACAAGAACCTAATCGCCGAAATCGCCAAGTCCAAGAACAGCTATTGCTGGTTTGCCAGCCCGGACTTCGCCACACCAACCCGATACACAAACAGCCTCTACGGACCTCACAAGGAAGGTTGTGATCCGTTCCAAGAGGGCGAGATCGTCCGGGTTTACACCTTCGACCACGTTCCAGCGTCCACCATCACCAACCGCTCCCGCGATCATGGCGCACGCGGCAAGGCCCCGGTCAACTTCCCGCCATTCCGCCAATATCACGTCCGCGACGGCGAGCTTGTCGAAGTCGGGCGATCCCATTGGAAGGGTGATCTCGCCACCGGCCACTTCTCCGCCGATCACGGGCGGCTCACCAACAATCTCGGCATCGCGCTCATGATGATCTCGGAGCGCTACACGCAGAAATCCAACTGGCGCGGCTACAGCTACCGTGATGAAATGGCCGGTGATGCGCTCGCCCACCTCGTGAAGGTCGCGCTCCGCTTCCATGAAGCCAAGGGGAACAACCCCTTCAGCTTCTACACCACCACCATCTACAACGAGGTGTTGCGACGCCACGAGAAGGAAACCCGCGAGCGGGATATCCGGGACGATCTCCTGTTCATGATGGGCAAGACGCCCTCCATCACCCGCCAGTTGGCCGATCAGGGCGTGAAGCCCACTCCCGGCAAGCGTGGGCGTCCGAAGAAGATCAGGCACGAAGGTGCGCAAATCGCAGCTTGAACAACGTGCGGTCGGTCTCGTCCGGGATGATGAAGGTGATCTTGTCGCTGTCATCCCGGATGGTCCACGAGATCGCTTCGGCTTGGAGCCATTCCAGCACTTCGACGGGGAAGAAGATGCCGCGTTTGGCACCAGCAGGAAGGATGCAGACCTCGTGCGTGGCTGGTCGGCGGGTAAGTGAAACGTCCATCGATTATTTAAATGACCGCGAGTCCAGCGCAGTGATATAAATAGAAGTGTGGATGGGAGTAGTGCCCCGTCTGTAGTTCTCTCTTTTGCTCCAGTGTTGTTTCATACCTTGAGGGCTTCCCGGTTCGCCATTTCCGGGAAGCCCTCTTTTTTCATGGCATGTCACGGAGCGTCGGATCGTCCATCGCGTCCAGAAGCTCGTTCAGGCTCACCAGCCGTCCCGCATAGGGGTGAACCGGCGCGTCATCGTCGGCGGTTACCGCGCGCGCCATCTGCGTGACCATGTAGCGGGTCCGCTCCGCACCATCACGGAAGTCGGGCAGATCGAGGTGGAAGTCCTCGCATGGTGTCGGCGTCCACCAGCCCTTCGGCTGGTAGCGTGGCCGATAGAGCGGCAGCGGTGAGAGATCATCGTCCATGTCGGTGAAGTCGAGATCGTCCAGCGTGAGGCCGATGCCCTCAAGGTTGAAGTTCGTGCTTTCGGGTATCATGACGACGCCACGTCCATGGCGAGCTTGAAGATCGTCGCATCCTCATCGGTGGCAAAACTGATCGAGGCGTTACCGTCCTGATCGAACCAAATCTCGTGTGGCCCTTCGATGTTGCGCTCAACCACGAGGAACAGCGGATGGACGAGATTGGCCTTGGAACGGTCGCCTTCGAGCTTTTCGATGCCCACCATGTGGACGCCAAGCGCCACCGGGTAGGGGAGCGCCGACGATGACGGGAGCTTGCCTTGGCGGCTCTTCACGGAGCGATCCACGAGCCGGAGGCGGCGCTGTGCTTGGGCGAGGGTGAGGCTCATGCCGCCACCTCCGCTTCGCAATCGGCGATGGTAGCCTCGATCTTGGCGAGGGCAGCTTCGGCGCGAAGGGCGCGAGCACGCCACTTGGTCGCTCGCTCGTCGTGATATCTGATCGTCTCACGCATCTCTTCGAGCAAGGCGTCGGGCGTGGAGGTGGGTCCGAAGGCCCACATGAGCACCGTGAAGGCGGCGAGGATGCAGGCGGCGGTGATAATGGTCTCGTAAGTCATGGTTCTCCTTTGTTGTTTCAAATACAGTTCAGCGCTGCTTGCGCAGCCAAGCGACGATCTCGTGGGGGTTCCAGCGAAGCGTGCCGCCGATCTTGAAGGGCTTCGGAAAGCCCTTTTCTTTGCGGATACGGTCGATCGTGGAGACCGACACGGTAAGAAGCGCCGCTACTTCAGGTTTGGTCATAAGAGTTTCAGGCATTTCATTCCTCCTCATGTTTATTTATACACGAGGGGTGATTTGCCGGTCAGTAATCATGCCGCTTGCTTGAGCTTGTCGCGCAATGCGCGGAGCGCCGGGGAAGTCTTATCCTTGGATGCTGCACGGCGATCGTGACGCCCGACCACCGGCTCCATCTGGTAACGGGAGCGAGCGAGGCACGAGTTGGCGAGCAGCAGGTAGAGGCGACGGTTGATCACCAGATGGTGTTCAGCACCGGGGCGGAAGCGGAAGCCAAGGTTGCGTCCCGCCGACTGGTTAAACTCGTCCAGATGGGCGAGCATTACCATGTCGGTGCGCCCCGTGAGGGCGTTCAGCACCTCGCCGATCTCGTATTGGGCGGGAGGCACCATCACCATGGTTTGGAGCACCGGCTTGCCGATGTAGGCGTTTGAGCCCTTCGCCGTCTTGTGGGTGGTGGTCTGCGCGACCGTCGCCGCCTTGTTGGAGATACACTGTAGCTCCGCCCCGGTGGCGGCTTGGTAGGTCTCGCGTTCCGTTGCGACCACATCGGCGAGCTTGGCGCTGGTGAGGCGATCGAACAGCCGGGTGCGAACCGTGTCCCGGTTGAGGAACGGCGTATCAAGCTCCGTCACCACCCACGGGTCACCAAGATGGCGAGCGAGGGCGGTGGGGACGGCTTCCGTGGTGAGCACGATGGTGGTGCGAGCGGTCTTGAACCAGTCTGCGCGCTTGATCGACCACTCGTTGCCAGCGGTCGCCGCGTAGATATCATCCTCGCGCGGCTCGCCATATTCGCCACTGTAGGCGGTCACCACGGTGCTGTCCCACGACGTGACCGCCGCGAGCTTGCTTGCCTCGTTGAAGGTCACCGGGGCGGGAGAGACGGCGGAGACGCTGTTGAAGCTGGTCCAGCGATCCAGCAACGAACCTGCCGAGCTTGCCCACGCCGATGAATCGAGGCGCAGGCGTTCCACCCACTCGCGGGTCGCCTGTGGCACCATGGTGATCAGGTTAGAGGCGGTGATCTCGTCATGGATCAAGATGCCGAGTGCGGTGTCCTCGCGGCACCGGTTGAACAGGTTGGTCTTGTCCGCGCCCCAGAAGGCGGCGGAGAACATGCGGCGGGTGTGGGTGTTCTTGTGCCACTCGTGCGCCACGTCATGGACGGTGAAGATCACGGGAACGCCACCCGTCACCAGCGAACGCTTGCGGCGGAAGTAGGCGTGGACTGCCGCCAGCGCATCGGGCTGGAGATCGGTGATCGCCTCGATATGGCTGTTGTAGCCGCCATTGACGGCATCGCCGATCGTAAGCTCGCGCAGCGACAGGGCGGTGCAGGCGTCCTTGTAGGCCCGCGAAAAACTCTTGAGCACGATGGGGACGAGCTTTCGCTTGTTGCGGCGGGCACCCTCCCGGCTGTGCAGCGCCTTTTGTGATGCCCGAAACTCGGCACACTTCTCCTTCGCGAGCGCGTAGGTGGCGAACGCATACATGGTGGCGGTGGGGAGGAAGTGTTCGTGGAGATCGTCCACAGCCGGTCCCGTGGCTTCGAACAGCGACCGCGACTTGGAAATGCCCTCCGGGGCGCAAATCCAGTGATTGCCCGCGCTGGCGATCTTGTCGCGCAGGATCGTGCCGATCCCGCTGATCGCCGCTGCGTGGGTGGTAGCCGCTTGAGCGAAGCGCTGTTCTTCGGGCGTGCGCTCGCGATCGACCGCGTTGAGTCGGGCGTCGAAGTCTGCCGTCCATTCCTCGATCATGTCGCCAAGGTCGCGGGGGAGTGACTTGGTTTCGATCGTGTCGGCACCCGTGCCCACGAGGAACACGGACGAGTAGTGCATCTTGATGATGCTGTCCGGGGTATCGTCCAGCGGCGAGTTGCTGAAATAGGCCGCGATCTCACCGCCACTCTCGCCGAAGTGGTGAAACTCCGGGTAGGTGCCCTTGGGAAAGTAGCGCTCGATCGATCGGGTGAGGTGATCGAGAAGCGCGCTGTCCCCGAGAAGCTGGGCAGGCGACTTGATGCGGGCACGCGACTTGCGGAACACCTGCTTGGCTTGCAGGAAGTCCGCCACGTCGAAGATGGAGGCGTTGGCGCAGCCCTTGGCGGCGCGGTCATAGATCGCTTCCCACATGACCGCTTGCGGCACCCACGAGCCCACGGGTGCGTCGAAGAAGTGGCCTTCCTTCTCCACTCGGCGCATTCCGAGCGGCAGGCGGCGGAAGCTGTCCGGGAAGCGGATCGAGGCGTCGGGCGTGATCCCGGCAGGGATGCCGAGGATCGGCGACTTGCTGATCCGATCGCACAGGCGGAGCCACGTCGCTTCGAAGCCGTCGCGGATCGACGTGAAGGGACCGGCATGTCGGCGCAGCAGATCGGTGTTGAACACGAAGTGGAGGTGGAAGCTCTTGCCGCCCGAATAGGTGACGTTCAGCCCACGGCAGTCGGCGTAGTCTGCACGAAGCTCCGCAAGGAACCGTCCGATCGCGCTATCAGTGGGCTTCTTCGTGCAGCGGAACCACGAGAGGGTCTGCTTGAAGAAATCGATTTCCTTGGAGTCGAACTCGAAGGTGAACACCACGTTGTCGCACAGCGCCACACGCTGGGACGGGCGGTTGTATAGCTCGTCATCCTTCGCGACGTTGAGCAGTGGGTTGGTGAAAAACTGGAACAGGTGGAAGTCGCGGTCGGAGGGTGAGCGCGCGATCTCCGCCGAATAGTCGCCATGGCGGGAGCGCTGCTTGTCCTCGGAGAGGCTGATATAGCTGGTGCTGTTGTGCAGCATCGGGCGCACGACGTGGGTGATGAAGTCGCAGGAGGTGGCATTCGCCGCCTTCAACTGGTTCACTTCGCGGGTGGTGAGGCGACCCGCGTATGCGTCGAAGACGCGGAAAGAGTCTGTGTAGTCGGTCATCGGTTCCTTCGCTGGTTCCTTGAAGTTGTGTGGCGGGTCGATGAAGGAACCACGCATCACCTCGGCTCATGACTTCCGAAGCTACCCGCCACGTTTTTATTTATACTCGCGGTGGTCAGGTGCTGTCAGTATTGATCAAGGGTCACGCGCAACAAGCCGAACTACGACGTGATCTAATATGAACGAAATGACAGAAATGGAAGAAGTGGCGGATTTCCGACATTAGTTTTCCCCCGATAACGACATGTCGTAAGAGTATTAATTAGGACATGCTCTTATCGGGGGAAAACTCGGCTTCGCCGAAGTAAACGACACCCATACTGCCGTGGACTTCGCTCGTTACGCTCAATCGCTGTAAATAAGCGATGACGACAACTCGCAAGTGCTCTATCCGATCGGCCAAGGCCAAGGCGTGCCGCCTACAGAACAAGCTCCGGGACGCGATCCGCGCCGACAACCCGGACCTCGATCCCGCCGACGTGCTGCCCTGTCCGATGGGGAGCAGCGGCGCGGATATTATCCTCACCCCGGCTGCAAAACGAGTTCACCCCTACAGCTATGAGGCCAAGGCCCACGCCAACGGCTTCGCCAAAGCCTACGCGGCGATCGACCAAGCCGAACGCGGCGATGGCCTGATGCCTGTGGCGGTGGTTCAACACGACCGCGCCAAGCCGCTGGCGATCCTTCATCTGGACGATCTCCGGGAGCTACAGCGGCTCGCCCGGTGGGCTCGCGATCACGGCGGATAACCCCTCCACCACCTGTTCACGAGAGGCGGAGGGGGCATGTGTTCAAGCACGCGCAGCAATCCTACCGGGCGACGTGCGGAGCGCAAGCAGCGTAAATACCGGATGCCAGACAAGCCCCGGACCTTCTCCAGCCGCCCCAAGCACCCCCGCGCCCAGCAGGGCGGCTCCCATGCCCTACGGGACCGAAGCAGGGCCTACAGGCGGCTTCGGGAGCGTTTGCTGTCCGAGCACCCGCTATGCGTCTACTGCCGCTCCACGGGGCTTATACGGGGCGCTACTGTGCTCGATCATGTCGTGGCGTTAGCCTTGGGTGGCACCGACGATCCCGCGAACCTCGCCCCCGCCTGCACCGACTGCAACGACGCGAAGTCCACTGCCGAGAAACGGTTTCTCGCGAGGGGCTATGATCTCGCCGACGTGACCCGCGATCCCGATCTCGGAGACTGGATCACGCGAGCCCGCGAATTGCGAGGTTAACGCGAGTGATTCGGGCTTGACGCGATTTTCTTGAACTTGGTTAACCAGCCTCAAGCAGCCCGAAACCAGAAAAACTTGACGTATTGGAAAAGTGTGAGACGCTCCGCAGCACGAAGGCGCTACCGGAAGTTGTTCTATAATTGACTATAGACTACACAGTTCGGTTTTTGCACAGTTCGGTCGGAATTTGCTTGTCAGATTTGGAGTCTCATGAGACTACCCGTCATCGCAATGATGAACGGGATGAGCGACTATGTTGATTACCAAGGCGCTGGCGCAGGAAGGTGAGTGCCAAGGCAGCGACGGCACCGACTATTATTACGCGGATTTTCTCGACGGACACGGTGACACCCCGCTCGCCTTTGTCGTGGAAGTTCCGGCGATTGAGTTCTACGAGCCGGTCACCGAAGATGGTGTGTCGCACTGCTTTGAACTCGATCGTGCGGAAGCGCTGGATCAGTTCCTCGATCAGTGCGCGGGAGAATACCTGATCAAGGTCTCGGCCTACGCTGAAATCTTGGTGTCAGGCTGGTGGGCGGACGTGACCTCCATATCCTTCAGCGACAAGACGGACGCCGACTTGTTCACGATCCGGTTCGGGAAATGAGCGTCGAAGACATCCTCGCCCTCACAGGTGCGTCACGATCGACCTTCTATCGCTGGCGCGCAGCGCGGAACTTCCCCGCACCAACCCGGATCGGTCACTTCGATGAAGCGGCGGTGAAGGGCTGGTGGGATGCCAACCGCGATCAGATGGGGCGATGGCCGCACAGCGAACGGGCGGACGCCTGATCACCCACCAACCTGAAAATCAATTTACCTGACTGGCGGGTCACCTTCGCCAGCATGGCGGAGCTATGACCTATGACTGACAAGAACCGCCGCAAGCTCGCGGCATATGGCAGCACCAAGGTGGTGGACGGCATCACCTTCACCGCGTCCGCGTTCATGATGGACGGTGAGGTGAACCCCAACTTCATCGAATGGAACGGCGGTGCCCGTGGCGGCATCGTCCGCGAGCGGGCGGGAAAGACGGCTACCGGCACCTGTGGTTTTACCCACCAGCCCCGTGTCATCGCGCTATCGCGGTTCGAATGGGAAAACGTAGGTCGCGAGACCTTCCACCCCATTGCCCGACTGTCGATCGCCGCGCAGCGCAATCGTTACCGGGAAGCAAAGACGCTCGTGGAAGCCTTCGAGGCGGAGGCCGCACGATGAACGAGCCCACCACTGCGAAACTGATCGTTGAAGACATCGCGTGGGATGATGACGGTGAGCAGACCGGCCTTCCCACCACGGTCACCCTCGATTGGTGGGGCGACCACCCCAACGACGCCCCGGATGGCTTCGTGGACGAGCAGATCACCGAACACCTCACCCGCACCTACGCATGGATGGTGGCCGGTTTCTCGTGGAGGGTTGCATGATCAATCCCGAGACCATCACCCCGGCAGAAGTCGCCGCGATCATGGAGGCGGCGGTCGCGGCCTACTGGACGCGCAAGCGGGAGACGCAGCTTCGCTCGGATCGGGCGAAGGCCGCGTGGCGTCGCCGAAAGGGGATCGAGGCATGAAAATCTGGATTCGAGACGAGAACGACAGCACCCGCTTTCACAACACCGAAGGTGAAGTGATCCTCACAGGGCTATTTGGTGACGCCTTGGTCTACATCGAGAGCGAGCGAACGATCTCGATTGTCCATCATGCCCACCGTTTCAACGGCACCCCTCGCACCATCCGGGGAAGGGAATATTACTGGCACATCCATGCGATCAACCTTCCGCACGGCTTCGATGCCGAGCACTGGATCACCCTCATGCAATTGGGGTTGCCCTGATGTGGGTGGGCAAGATCGAGAACGCGATTCTCTATCTCCAGACGATCATCTTGAGCGCGGAAGTGGCAGCAGCGACGAAAGACCCGGAAGAACGCCGGTCACGCGCCTTTGACTTCTACCGCCTTCACTACCTTGATGAGCGAACCCAGATGACCTCGGAGGAAGAAGCTGCCTTTGCGGAATGGTTGCGGGAGACCTTTGCGCCCGGTTAGCCGTGATCGGCTTCATTTCGCTTGAAGAACAAGGAAGCAGCCCCAACATTCCCGCGTGGACAACAGGGAGTGTTCGATGAAGTTGACGGACGGTGAACGCCTCATCGCAGTGATGCTGGCGGAAGTGATGGAAGCGCTCAAGCTCGATCGGGAGCTTGATCCAAAGCTGGTCAAGTCGCTCGTGATCAACAATGACGGTTGGGCGCTCCGGCGCAAATATTCCGGCATCTTCGAGAGCGAGGCACCGTCTGATGAGGTGGTGAAGGAAACGACAGACATTTTGTGGATGTTCGGTATTATCGAAAGCTCGATTTCCAAGCTCACCGGGGCGGAAGCTGAAGAAGCCAAGGTCTGGCACTACAATCAGTGGCACGGCTTCGATGGCAACAACGATCCGCACTACGGCGTCGCCCGGACGATGATCGAGGAGCTTGGCGAATTTGAGCAGAGCCGTAAGGGCGTGAACCTCAACAGCCACACACAATCGTCGCTTCCGCACTACCGCCGCATGTATGAGAAGTTCTACGGCTACGTGCAGGCGGGGCAAGCCGCGCCGCTTTCATTCGACGCCTTGCGGGACATTTGCGCCTGAAGTCGCACCTTCAACCATATGCGGGACCACTCACGCCCGCACAGATCACGGAGGGCATCGCCGCTGCACAGGCGAACGCCCTCCGTTTGCTTGATGACGCCAAGCTCTTGCTGGAGGCAGGGCGCTACCCGTCCGCCACGGCGCTGGCGATCCTCTCCATGGAGGAGCGGGGGAAGGTCATCATCCTCAAGCGCCTCGCCCTCGTGAGCGATCCCGCCGACGTGAAGGCGGCATGGCGCGAGTATCGCAGCCACCGTGCAAAGAATGCCGGGTGGATCATCCCGCAACTGGTGGGGCAGGGTGCCCGGACCATGCAGGGCTTGGCAGCAGGCGTTGACGCGGACGCCGAACACACCGCCATTCTGGACGCCCTCAAGCAGGTGAGCTTCTACACCGACTGCTTGGCGAAGCGGCATTGGAGCATTTCCAACGAGGTGATCGACGAGGGCGTTGCCCGCTCGATCGTCAGGTCTGCCGAAATCATGTGGAGCGCCCGCGCGGTCACGCTGCGCGAGGTAGAGCTATGGGGGGAGATCGTCGGGCCTCACTACAACCAACCCGGCATGATGGCCGCTGTGGTCAAGTGGCAGCACGCCATGGTTGCGGAAGGCTTGAGCGATACTACGCCCGAGTCGCTGGCAGCGTTCATGAGAGGGGAGCCCGTTGCGGTTTCGACAGTTCGCTCTTGAAAAGGGTAATTATGCGTGACCGCATCGACCTGCATGTCGAGGTTGCTGCGGTCAGCGCCGCCGACCTCGTCCTGCCGCCGCCCGAGGAAGGATCGGCCGAGGTCGCCGCGCGCGTCGCGACCGCCCGCGCGATCCAGAGCGCACGCTATGCGGGGCAGACGCCGCGGACCAACGCCGAGGCGGACGGCACGTTGCTCGACGCGGTCGCAACCCCCGACGAAGCCGGCCGCCGCCTGCTCGCGCAGGCCGCCGAAGCGACGCGTATGTCGGCGCGTGGCTACACCCGCGTGCTGCGCGTCGCGCGCACCATCGCCGATTTGGCTGGCGCGGACGACGTGGGGCGCGTCCATGTTGCCGAGGCGTTGAGCTATCGACGACGCGCGCCGACGGCCTGATGCGCTTTCTTGCCGCGGTGAGCCGCGATACCCTTGCGGTGCGCGGCATGACCCGCTAGGCGCCCTGTCTTCGCTGCCCCTGTGGCGAAATTGGTAGACGCATTCGACTCAAAATCGAACGCCGCAAGGCATGCTGGTTCGAGTCCGGCCAGGGGCACCACCGTTTCCCAATCCCCTAAGCACTGTAACAGCTTAGGCGGATTTTGGGGCCTGAATCGCAGCCGCGGTAAGACATTCTCCTTTTCAGAAGCACGGCAATCGCGGTGCCCGCTGGGCACAGTTCGCGTATGCGGCTGCGTGCCCCGTGCGCGCGGTTCGTGTCGTGTCGGATGACGCTTTTTGCGGTTGCGTGCGCGTGACGGATGGCCCGCGCGCCTTGGATGCGAGGTCGCGTTTGAACACCAGCCCGCGCGTCCCTTGCCGGTGGCGGCGAATGTCAGCGCGACGGCGTCGCGCCTTATCTGATGTCCATTTTGAACATGATGAACCAAAAATTATACAATCGGGACCTAAGCCGTCGCCAACGAAGCAAGACATGGCGGGAAATATGCGAGCGTTACGATCTTTGGCGACGATGATCAGCATTCGGGGCGCCATCGCGGTTGCCGTCTTCGTCTGCCTGGGATCGGCGACGACGGGTGTGCTGATCGACCGCGCGGCGCGGGAACGCGCGTCGGAGACCGGTCTGATCGTGGCGAAGCAGATCGCATCCAGCGCGGAAGGCGAATTCGAACGTCCCATCGGGCTGGTCCATTCGGCGCTGGTCGCGATGCAGTCGCTGCGCCAGCAAGGCGTGGTGGATCGCAACGCGCATATCGAAATGCTGCGATCGGAGGTGCGGGGCAACCCGCAGATCTTCGGCATGTCGACCGGATGGGAACCCGGCGCGTTCGACAATCGCGATGCGGCCTTCGTCGACAGCAAGGGATCGGACAAGACGGGCCGGTTCCTGCCCTATCTGTATCGGGCGGGCGATCGCGTGTCGCTGGAGCCGCTGAAGGATTACGCCAAGGAAGGGCCGGGCGACTATTACCTGATGCCGATGCGCGCACGGCACACTGTGCTGATCGAGCCCTATATCTACGCGGTCGAAGGCCATGACGTGCTGATGACGACGATCGCGGAACCGATCATGGAGCAGGGCAAGCCGATCGGGATCGTGACCGCCGACATCGCGCTGAGCGCGTTGCGCGATCGGCTGGACAAGGTGGTCGTCCCGTTCGGCGGGACGGCGACCGTCGTCACCGACAAGGGCACCTTCGTCTACAATCGCAATGCGGCGCTGCTGGGCAAGCCCGCGCCGGCCAGCATGGGCAGCATCGGCCGGACGTCGGACCCGGCGCTGGGCGACGTGCTGCGCATCGAGACGCCGATCCACTTCAAGGGCATCAAGGGCGCGTGGTTCGTCCGCGTCGATCTACCAATGAGCGCGGTGATGGCGGATGCGCGTCAGGCAGAACTGACGCTGCTGATCGCGGCGATCGCGATCATCGGCGGACTGATCATCGTGCTGCGGCGAACCGCGAACCGGATCGTCGGCGAACCGCTGGATGCGATCGCGGGCGAGATGAACGAACTGGCCAACGGCAATCTGGAGGAGCCGCCGGTCCGCGCCATCGTGTCGTCCGAAATCGACCGGATGGCCAAGGCGGTGGCGGTGTTCCGGGCGAACGCCATCGCGCAGCGCCGGTCGGAACAGGATCAGGCGTTCGTCGTGTCCACATTGGGCGCCCATCTGAAGAAGGTCGCGGCGGGCGATCTCACCGCGCAGATCGACCAGCCGTTCAACGGCGACTACGATCGGGTGCGCGTCGACTTCAACGCCGCCATCGACAAGCTCGGCACGACGCTGTCCGCGGTCGCGAGCAATGCGGTGGAGGTGCGGACGGGCTCGGGCGAGATCAGCACCGCCTCGGACGACCTGTCGCGCCGGACGGAGCAGCAGGCCGCTAGCCTTGAGGAAACCGCGGCGGCGATGGACGAAATTACCTCGCAGGTCCGCACCACCGCGGCGGCGGCGCGTGAGACCAACAGCGTCGTCGAGGCGGCCCGCGCGGACGTGACGCTGAGCGATACGGTCGTCGGGCGGGCGGTGATCGCGATGAGCGATATTGAAAAATCGTCCGACGAGATCGCCGAGATCATCAGCGTCATCGACGGCATCGCGTTCCAGACCAACCTGCTGGCGCTGAATGCCGGGGTGGAAGCCGCCCGTGCGGGTGAGGCCGGCAAGGGGTTCGCCGTGGTGGCGAGCGAGGTGCGCGCGCTGGCCCAGCGATCGGCGGATGCGGCGGGCGACGTCAAGGCGCGGATCACCACGAGCACGGCGCAGGTCGGCACCGGCGTGGATGCGGTCGGCGAGATGCGCAAGGTGCTCGATCGCCTGACCGGGCGAATCATCGAGATCAGCCGTCTGGCCAGCGAGATCGCGACGGCGGCCGAGCAGCAGGCGATGGGCCTGTCGCAGATCAACATCGCGGTGAGCGAGATGGACGCCACGACGCAGCAGAATGCCGCGATGGTGGAGGAAGCGACCGCCGCCGCGCGCAGCCTGGCCGGGCAGGCCGATGAATTGGGCGAGCTGATCGCGCACTTCCGGCTGGCCCATGGCGGCTATGCGGCGGCAGGGGCCGCGCGCGCGTCGGTTCCGTTGCGTCTCGCCAGCTGAACCGCTGCCTGGGGCGGCGGAGGCTCGGCCGGGCCTCCGCTTCCCATCATCCGATCCGACGACCACGGCAGCCGGCACGGCGGCCGGTTGCGCATCCACCGCGCCGTCTTTGGCGACGCGAGGAGAGCCGCGCGCCGGCGCGCCATCCGGCTGCCCCTGCCTTGTGAAACGAGCGATGAAGACGATCCATTTCCTCAGCCTGTGCGCCAGCACGGCATTGATCGCGCCGACGCCGGCGCTCGCGCAAGCTGCCGACGGCGTCGGCGCGCCGCAAACGTCGCAACCGCTGGCGCGGGTGCCGGATGCCGATCCGGTGGCGCCCGACGCACCGGCGGACACCCTATCGTCGCGCGAGCATCCAGCGATCACCTATGCGTTGCAGGTCGAGGGGAGCATCGCGGCCAATCCCGTCCATCCGGCGAACGGCGTGAACTTCGGACAGGAGTTCGCCGACCGCGCGAACCGCCCCTTGCTCAACCAGGTGCTGGGAACGATCGCGCGCCCGGTCGCGGGTGGCCCGCGGGTGGACGTGGGCTTCAATCTGCAGGGGCTGTTCGGGACCGACGCGCGCTATTCGCCGACCATCGGCCTGTTCGATCGGACGTTCACCGGCCGCTATCAGTTCATCCTGACGCAGGCCAATGTCGTGGTCCACACGCCGGTGCTGACGCCGGGCGGCGTCGATTTCAAGCTGGGGCTGTCGCCGGGGCTGATGGGATATGAAGGGCTCGATCCCTCGACGCGCCCGTTCTACACCTTGTCCTACGTCACCAATTACCTGCTGGCGTTCCAGACGGTGGGGGCGATCGCGACGGTGCATGTCAGCCCCCAGCTGGACGTCATCGCCGGCATCGATGCGGGGAACGAGGTGGTTCCCGGCAGGTCGGACAACAACGGTGCCGCAGCGGGCTATCTGGGGGTCAGCCTGAGCCATCTGGCCGGCGATCGCCTGACGGTCCTGGCGATGACGCGCTTCGGACCGGAAAATTCGCGTTTGGCCCTGCCCAATGCGAACCGGGCGATGCGCTGGTGGAACGACGTCACGGCGACCTACAAGATCGACGACCGCACGACGGTGGCGGGGGAGGCGAATTACCTGCGCGACGACGGGCTGAACGCGGAAGCCTATGGCGCGACGGCCTATGTGCTGCACTCGATCAACCCGCAATGGTCGGCCAATCTGCGCCTCGATGCGCTGCGCGATCCGCAGGGCGCGTTCGTCGTCACATACGGGTCCGACACGGCCTTCGCCGACGCGATCCGTGGCGTGCCGGCGCTGATCTACACCGCGCCGCCGACGACCTATGGCGCGGTGACCGCCGGCGTCTCGTACCGCCCCGCGGCGCTCAACAGCCGCCGTGTCGCGGTGACGGTTCGACCGGAGATCCGCTACGACCGATCCCTGAACGGGACGCGCCCCTATGATGGCGGGACGCGGCGCGGTCAGTGGCTTGCCAGTGCGGACCTGATCGTCGGCTTCTGACGCCGGCGGAGCGGCGACGCGGGCGTCATCGGTTCGCGCGGCGCCGGATGCCCGCTGCCAGGTCCGTCAGGCGATACGCTCACCAGTTGCGGCGGTAGCCGATCGTCAGCGTGGCGCCGTTGGCGGGCACGCGGCTGCTGTTGAGGTTGCTGCGCAGCAGCTGGCTGTACACCGGCAAATATTGGGTGTTGAACAGGTTCTCGATCCCCGCTGTGATCGTGTCCCGGTCGGTCGGGCGCCAGCGGCTGGTCAGGTCGAACACCGCATATTGTTCGACCTTGCGGCGGCCGAAGCTCTGCACGCCGTTCAGCCGATAGTCGCGGTCGCCCGACAGCAGCCCCTGCAACCGGATGTCGAGCCGGTCGACGGGTGTGACCTCGATATAGGCGGTGACCTTGAGCGGGGGGATGCGATAGCCGGTCATCGGGCGCGACGCGGCGGCATTGGCGGGGCGTTCGCGGCCGCGAATCCAGGTCGCGGTCGCGCCGGCCCGGACGCGGTCGGTCGGGTCGCCGACGTCGAGCGATCCCTCGAGGCCGCGGATGCGCTCGGCGGTGCGCACCAGGATCAGGCCGTTGTTGAGGCTCTGCACATCGCCCAGTTCGGACGTGGTGCGGAATGCGGATGCGGTCATGCGCGCGCGACCGAACCGGCCACGCCAGCCGACTTCATAGCTGTCGATCCGGACCGGCTGCAGGTCGGAATTGCGGATGTTGAAGCCGAGGGTCGCGTTGCGCAATTGCAGCCCGATATCGGGCAACTGGAAGCCTTGCGAAAAGGTCGCGAAAAAATCCTGCCCCGCGACCGGGGTCACCGTCGCGCTGCCGTTGAAGGTCCAGGCGCCATAGGAAATGGTGCCGCCGGGGATCGTGCCCGGCCGTGCCGCACGCGATTGCGAGAGCGGGACGAAGGCATCGAAGCGGGCGCGGACACGGTCGTAGCGGGCGCCCCCTTCGACCGCGAGCCAGTCGGCGAACCGGTGCTGCGCCTGGACGAAGCCGCCATAGGTCAGCGTCGTCAATTTCGGCATGTAGAGGAGCGTCGCGATCCGGTTGAACACCAGCCCCCGGCTCGCATCATACGCAACGGGGTCGAACACATCGAGCGGCATGTCGCTCTGTTCATGGGTAAGGTCGCCGCCCCAGGTCAGCGAGCTGCGCTCCCCAAGCGGTGTTTCGATCGTCAGGCGGCCGCCGAAGACCCGGCTGTTCTGCGTCACCTGATCGACGTTGCGCCCACGCGTCGCGATGCCGCGCGCATCGAATGGCGTGTAGCGCGAGAAGAAGTCGCGGTAATAGCCGAGCGCGGTCAGCCGACTGCCGAGGACATCGCGCGCGGCGAGGTTGGCCGTCAGCACCGTGTTGTAGAGCTGGTTCTGGTTGGCGAGCTGAATCCCGCGCAAGGGGCGGGCGGCGGCGGTGCCGGCGGGCAGGCGGTCGACCGCCGGGTCGGATACGAAATCGGTATGTTGATCGGCGCGATAATGGCTGGCCGACAGCTGGACATAGGCTCCGCCGAACCGCAGCCCGGCTTTGCCGCCGACGTTCCACACGTTGCTGTCGAACAGGTCGCCCTGGCTGGGTTCGGGCGCGCGACGGTTGCCGTTACCGTCGAACCCGCCGCCGATCCGCTGATAGCCGCCGTTGACGATGAAGTCGAAGCTGCCCGCCGAGCCCGAGACGAATTGCTGCACCCGGCCCCCCAGACTGTCCGTGGTCAGGTTGGAGAGCGATCCGGTGCCCGCCAGCACCGTCTCCGCCCGCAGTGGCCCGCCGGCGGGGCGGGTGTTGATCGAGATGATGCCCCCGGTCGCCCCGCTGCCGTACATTGCGCTGCTGCCGCGCAGAACCTGCACCTGCGCAATGTCGGAGGGTTCGAGGCCGATGAGGCCGCGGGCGCTGTCGCGGTTCGTGTTGTACGGCACGCCGTCGACCAGGATCAGCGCGCCGCGGCCGCGCAGCGTCTGGCCGAAATCGGTGATCGTGCGGCTGGAATCGGCGAGGCCCGGCACGGTCTTGGCAAGGATGGTCGCCAGCGTATCGGACGCCGATCGGGCGAGTTCGATCTGGCTCTGATCGATCGTGGTCACCTGATGGCCCGACGCGACGATATCGCTGCGCGACCGCTGTGCCGTGACCACGATGTCGTCGACATTGGCCTCGTCCTGTCGAGGCGGAGCGGTCTGCGCAGACGCGGCCGTCGTTCCCAACAGCGCGCCCACGATGGTCAGATATAGATACTTCACTACCGCCCCCAATTGACTACGCTTCGCAATAGCAACATCGAAAGGTGAGTCAAATATGGACTGGAGGGGGCGGCCGCTCGAGTGCCGAAGCGCAGCCTCGTCTAGGGGTTGAGGGGTTTGCCACGGCAAATCGACATGAAAAATGGCGCTCCTATCGCGAGCGGGGGCGCCGGCGTCGCAAGCGACGCGGTGCGCGGCGCGCGGGTTTCTGCGGAGGACGGCGCGGGGATTCGCGCGCGGCTTCCGACGCACGCCGGAAACGGCGCCAGATCGTCTTCAGCCACTGGGTCAGCCTGTCCATGACCCCGGCGATACGCGAGCAGAGCCTGAAATCTGCTGAACCCCTTCGTCAACGCAGGTTCAGCCTTTGCACCATCCGTCGGCCGGCGACGTGCCTCTGCACCATTTCCTCACGCGGGGGCCGCGCGGCGACGGTTGCTCCGGCGCGGATGTGCGCCTAAGGTCCGGCCGCTTTCTCCCCCATGCGATAGGACCCCATGAGCCCCGCGCCGCGCTACAAACGCATCTTGTTGAAATTGTCCGGCGAAGTGCTGATGGGGGAGGGCGGTGGCCTGTCGATCGACCCCACCGTCACCGCACGCGTCGCCGAGGAAATCGCCGACGTGAAGGCGCAGGGCTATGAGCTGTGCATCGTCGTCGGCGGCGGCAACATCTTCCGCGGCATTTCCGGTGCGGCACGCGGCATGGAACGCGCGACCGGCGATTATATGGGCATGCTCGCGACCGTCATGAACGCGCTCGCGGTGCAGAACGCGCTGGAGCAGATCGGCGTCGAGACGCGCGTGCAGTCGGCGATCCCGATGTCGTCGGTGTGCGAACCCTTCATCCGCCGCCGCGCGATGCGACACCTGGAAAAGGGGCGGATCGTGATCTTCGCCGCCGGCGTCGGCTCGCCCTTCTTCACCACCGATTCGGGTGCGGCGCTGCGCGCGGCCGAAATGAATTGCGACGCGCTGTTCAAGGGCACCAGCGTCGATGGCGTCTACAACGCCGACCCCAAGAAGGATACGAGCGCCACGCGGTTCGCGACCGTCAGTTACGACACGGTGCTCGCTCAGAATCTCAAGGTCATGGATGCCAGCGCCGTCGCGCTGTGCCGTGATTCGAACATCCCGATCGTCGTCTTCAACATCCGCGAACACGGCAATTTCGCCGCGGTGCTGCGCGGTGAGGGCGTCTCGACGGTCGTGCAGAAGGAAGTGGAGTAACCCATGGCTGCCTATGACAAGTCCGATCTCGAGCGCCGCATGGCGGGTGCCGTCGAAGCGCTGAAGCACGACCTGGCCGGTCTGCGCACCGGCCGTGCATCGACCGCGCTGCTCGATCCCGTCACCGTGGAGGTCTATGGCAGCCACATGCCGCTGACGCAGGTCGCGACCGTCTCCGTGCCGGAGCCGCGCATGATCTCGGTCCAGGTGTGGGACAAGTCGAACGTCGGGCCGGTGGAAAAGGCGATCCGCTCGGCGGGCTTGGGCCTCAACCCGATCAACGACGGCCAGACGCTGCGCCTGCCGATCCCGGACCTCACCGAAGAGCGCCGCAAGGAACTCGCTAAGCTCGCCGGCAAGTATGCCGAGGGCGCGCGCATCGCGGTGCGCAACGTCCGCCGCGACGGCATGGACAACCTCAAGACCGATGAGAAGAAGGGCGTGTTCAGCGAGGACGAGCGCAAGCGCCACGAAACCGAGGTGCAGAAGCTGACCGACGCGACGATCGCTGATGTCGATGCGGCGGCGGCGGCGAAGGAAAAGGAAATTTTGGGTAAGTGACGGGCAAACAGCGCCAGCTGTTTAGCTCATGCCGGGGGCATGAGCGGCCCGGCACTCCTTCGGGAGTGTCCGCGTGAGCAGCGCACCCCTCCTCTCGGCGGTTCCGAACACCGGCCTCGTGCCGCGCCATGTTGCGATTATCATGGATGGCAACGGCCGCTGGGCGAAGGCCCGGCACCTGCCGCGCGTGGCCGGGCACAAGGCGGGGGTGGAGGCGGTACGCCGCGTCACCCGCGCCGCGCGCGCGATGGGGATCGAGGCGCTGACGCTCTATGCGTTCAGCTCGGAAAACTGGCGCCGGCCGGAGGAAGAGGTGGGCGCGCTGATGGGCCTGCTGCGGCTGTTCATCCGCAGCGATCTCGCCGAGCTGGTCGAAGAGAATGTCCGGCTGCGCATCATCGGCGACTACCGCCGGTTCGCGCCCGATCTCGTCGCACTGGTCGACGATGCGATCGCCAAGACCGCGGGCAACACCGGCCCAGTGCTGGTGATCGCCCTCAATTACGGGTCGCAGGCCGAACTGGTTGCGGCGGCGCAGACGCTGGCGGCGCGGGCGGCGGCGGGAGAGATCGACCCTGCATCGATTACGCCCGAGCATATCGAGGCGGAGTTGCAGACCGCGGACCTGCCGCCGCTCGACCTCGTCATCCGATCGTCGGGCGAGCAACGGCTGTCGAATTTCCTGTTGTGGCAGGCGGCCTATGCCGAGCTGCTGTTCGTCGAGACACTGTGGCCCGATTTCAACGGCGACACGTTGGCCGATGCGGTGACCGCATTCGGGCAGCGCCAGCGGCGTTACGGCGGCCTGTGAGCGACGCCGCCCCGGGCAAGCGCCCGTCGGACCTGGCCGTGCGCGCGGTGACCGGTGTCGGCATGATCGCCGTCGCGCTGGTCGCGCTGGCGTTCGGCGGCTTTGCGCTCTGGCTGCTCGCTGCGGTGATCGGCGTGTTCATGATGGCCGAATGGAGCGAGCTGAACGGCGCGCCGCCGCAGACCAAGCGGCTGGGCCAATATGTCCTATTCGTGCCGCTGGCGATCATGTGCCCGATCGCGGCCGGTCCCAATTTCTTCGCGCTCGGGCTGTTGGCCGGTGCCTTCTTCTTCCTCGGCATCGTCACGCGGCGCCCGGCGCTGGCGCTGGGCGTCCTCTATTGTGGACTGCCGATCTATGCGCTGCTGCTGATCCGGCATGAGCCCGATGGCCTGCGCAACGCCTTGTGGGCGCTGAGCCTCGTCTGGGCGACCGATATCGGCGCCTATTTCGCCGGACGGACGATCGGCGGGCCGAAGCTGGCGCCCGCGATCAGCCCTAACAAGACTTGGGCCGGGCTGATCGGTGGGATCGTCGCGGCGACCGTGCTCGCACTCGTGATGAGCCGCGTCTATCTGCTGCCGCTGCGCTTCGTGGCGGCGACGCCGGTGCTCGCGATCCTGGCGCAGGCGGGCGACCTGTATGAAAGCCATCTGAAGCGCCGCGCGGGCGTGAAGGATTCGGGTAGCGTCATCCCCGGCCATGGCGGCGTGCTCGACCGGCTGGATGGCGTGGTGCCGGTGCTGCCGATCGCGGCGCTGCTCGTCGTGGTGCCGCTGGGATTTCCTGCATGAAGACCGTCACCATTTTGGGCGCCACCGGATCGGTGGGCACATCGACGCTCGATCTGGTCGAGCGTGAGCCGGACCGGTTCCGCGTCCGCGCGCTGACCGCCAATTGCGATGTCGCCAACCTCGCTGCCGCCGCGATCCGCACGAAGGCGGAAGTGGCCGTCGTCGCGGACGAAAGCTGCCTGCCCGATCTGCGCGCGGCGCTGGCGGGGACGGGCACGCAAGCCGCGGGCGGGCGGCAGGCGATCTGCGATGCTGCGGCGGGCGCGGACTGGACGATGGGCGCCATCGTCGGCTGTGCCGGCCTGGAGCCGGTGATGGCGGCGATCGCGCATGGCGGCACCGTCGTCATCGCCAACAAGGAGCCTTTGGTGTCGGCGGGCGAGGTGATCCTCGCCGCCGCCGCCGCGTCCGGCGCGACGCTGCTGCCCGCGGACAGCGAGCATAATGCGATCCACCAATGTTTCGACTTCGCGCGGCCAGAGCGGGTGCGGCGGATCATCCTGACCGCCAGCGGCGGGCCGTTCCGCGACTGGTCGCTGGAGCGGATGGCGGACGTGACGGTCGAACAGGCGGTCGCGCATCCCAATTGGTCGATGGGCGCGAAGATCAGCGTCGACAGCGCGACGATGATGAACAAGGGCCTTGAGCTGATCGAGGCGGCGCGGCTGTTCCCGGTCGACAACGACCGGATCGAGGTGGTGATGCACCGCCAGTCGGTGATCCATTCGATGGTCGATTATGTCGACGGGTCGATGCTGGCGCAGCTCGGCCCCAGCGACATGCGCGTGCCGATCGCGCATACGCTCGCCTGGCCCGACCGGATGGCGACGCCAATGGAGCCGCTGGACCTCGTCAAGATCGGCCGGCTCGATTTCGAGGCGTGCGATCCGGTGCGCTTTCCCGCGCTGGCACTGGCGCGCGCGGCGCTGGAGGCGGGCGGCGCGCGCCCGGCGATCCTCAACGCGGCGAACGAGGTGGCGGTCGCCGCCTTTCTGGCGCGACGGATCGGCTTCCTCGAAATTGCCGCAATCGTCGCCGATACGCTGGAGCGTTACGACCCGCAGGCGCCCGCCACGGTGGAATCGGTCCTGGCGGTCGATGCCGAGGCACGGCGGATAGCGGACGAGCAGGTTCGGGGCCGAAGCACGGGCCGGACTGGGGGGCGTGTAGAGGTTCACGCGTGAAGGATTGCGCAGCTTGATCCAGTCCCCCGGTATTCTGATGGCGGTACTCGCCTTTCTGTGCGCCATCGGGCCGCTCGTGTTCATTCACGAGATGGGCCATTATCTCGCCGGCCGCGTCTTCGGCGTGAAGGCGGAGGCGTTTTCGATCGGCTTCGGGCGCGAGATCGCGGGCTTCACCGATTCTCGTGGCACGCGCTGGAAATTCGGCTGGCTGCCGCTGGGCGGCTATGTCCGCTTCGCCGGCGACATGAACCCCGCGAGCCAGCCCGATGCGGCATGGCTGTCGCTGCCCGCCGAGGAGCGGATGCGAACCTTCCAGGCCAAGCCCCTGTGGCAGCGCGCGATCATCGTCGCGGCGGGGCCGGCGGTAAACCTGATCCTGGCGGTGCTGATCCTCGCCGGCTTCGCCTATAGCTATGGCGTCGATCGCACCCCCGCCGTCGTCGGCGCGGTGGTGGAGGGCGGCGCGGCGGCGAAGGCGGGCCTGCGCGCAGGCGACCGGATCGTCGCGCTCGACGGCCGCGGGGTCGACACCTTCTCCGACCTCGCGCGCTACGCGCTGATCCGGCCGGGCCAGCAAGTCACGGTGACGGTGGCGCGCGCCGGCCGCGATATCGAGACGCCGCTGACGATCGGCACCGTCCATCAGCGCGACCGGTTCGGCAACGAATATCGCATCGGCCGGCTGGGCTTGCAGAGCGGCGATCCCTTGCTCGCCCCCGTCAGCCTTGCCGAGGCGCCGATCGCCGGTGTGCGGATGACGGGCGAGATCATCGGCGGCACGCTGGAAACGATCGGCCAGATCATCAGCGGTCGCCGTTCGATCGACGAATTGGGCGGGCCGATCCGCATCGCCAAAATCTCCGGCGAGCAGATGGCGCTGGGCGTTTCGGCGTTCGTCTGGCTGGTCGCGATGCTCTCCATCAATCTGGGGTTCATCAACCTGCTGCCAGTGCCGATGCTGGATGGCGGACACCTCTTCTTCTACGCGATCGAAGCGGTGCGGCGTCGTCCCCTCGAACCTCAGGTGCAGGAATGGGCATTTCGCGGCGGGTTGGCCGCGGTATTGGCGTTGATGCTGATCGTCACGTTCAACGATTTGGGCGCGGTTGGTCTGTGGCAGCGGTTGGCCGGGTTGATCGGCTGACCGGGTTGGGGCAGGGCGTTGCGCTGCGGTTCCCGACGTTACGTGGGTATCCTGACGTTTTTGGGGTGGGTTGAGTGACAGCGATGACAAGTTCCAAGTTCGCCGGCCTGGGTGCCGCGCTGCTCGCCGGCACCATGCTGTCGGGTGTGCCCGCCATGGCGCAGACGGCGGCCGCTCCGGCCCAGGCGCCGGCCCAAGCGCCGGCAACGACACCCGCGACCGGCGCACAGGCGGCCACGGCGCCCGCCGCCACGCCGGCGCCCGTGCGCACGATCAAGTCGCTGCGCGTCGAGGGATCGCAGCGCATTGAGCCCGAAACGGTGCTGTCGTACACCAAGCTGCGCGTCGGCATTCCGTACACCGCGGAGACGCTGGACCAGGCGCTGAAGGATCTGCAGGCGTCAGACCTGTTCGTCCAATATCAGATCGAGGGCGTCGAGACCGGCGACATCGTGCTGAAGGTGCGCGAGAATCCGATCATCAACCGCGTGATCCTGGAAGGTAACAAGGCGCTGAAAAGCGACAAGATTACCAAGGAAATCAAGCTCGCGCCGCGTCAGATCTTCACCCGCACCGCAGTGCGGCAGGACGTCAGCCGCATTCTGGAACTGTATCGCCGCCAGGGTCGATTCGCCGCGGTCGTCAATCCGAAGATGGTCAACCTCGACCAGAATCGCGTCGACGTGGTGTTCGAAATCAACGAAGGGCCGAAGTCCAAGGTCCGCCAGATCAACATCATCGGCAACGAGGTGTTCAGCGACGGCAAGCTGCGCGGCGAGATGGCGACGAAGGAATCGCGCTGGTTCCGCCTGCTGTCGTCCAACACGTCCTACGATCAGGATCGCCTGAACTACGACCAGCAGAAGCTGCGCCAATTCTATCTGACGCAGGGCTATGCCGATTTCCGCGTGACCAGCGCGGTCGCCGAGCTGACGCCCGACAAGCGCGACTTCATCATCACCTATGTCGTCGAAGAGGGTAAGCGCTACAAGTTCGGCGATATCACCGTCGACAGCGAGATCCGCGACTTCGACAACAAGAAGCTCGCCGCATCGCTGCCGGTCAAGAAGGGCGACTGGTACAACGCCAAGCTGGTCGAGGATTCGATCGATCAGCTCAGCCAGTCGGCCGGCCTGTTCGGCTATGCCTTCACCGACGTGCAGCCGGATTACAGCCGCGATCCCGAAACGCTGACGATGGGGATGAACTTCCACATTGGTCAGGCGCAGCGCACCTATGTCGAGCGGATCGACATCAACGGCAATACGCAGACGCAGGACAAGGTCGTGCGCCGCGAAATCCGTCTGGCGGAAGGCGATGCGTTCAACAGCTTCCAGGTGAAGCGCAGCCAGGATCGCATCAACAGCCTGGGATTCTTCCAGGACAAGATGGAGATCAAGCAGAACCCCGGTTCCGCGCCCGATCGCGTCGTCCTGGAAACGACGCTGGAAGAACGCAGCACCGGCGAATTGCAGCTGTCGGTCGGCTATTCCAGCCTCGAACGCTTCATCATCCAGGCGAACATCACGCAGAACAATTTCCGCGGCAAGGGCCAGGTGCTGCGCGCGGGCGTGAACTATTCGACCTATTCGAAGTCGGTCGAGCTGGGCTTCACCGAGCCGTATCTGTTCGACAAGAACGTCGCGATCGGCGTCGACGTGTTCCGCCGCGACTTCAACTCGTTCAACTATATCGGCA
Organism: Sphingomonas melonis DAPP-PG 224; assembly: GCF_000379045.1. NCBI lineage: Bacteria > Pseudomonadati > Pseudomonadota > Alphaproteobacteria > Sphingomonadales > Sphingomonadaceae > Sphingomonas > Sphingomonas melonis. Next base: position 3,184,535 of record NZ_KB900605.1, on the reverse strand, counting down.
CGCAGCGCCAGACGACCTATTCGCAGGTGTCGACCGGGTTCCAGGTGCGTGCGGGCGTGCCGCTGACCGAATATTGGTCGCTCGCCGGCCGCTATGGCCTGTCCTACGATCAGGTCGGTCTCGATTCGGCGACCTATTTCACCAACGGCGTTTGCGATCCGCTGAAGGCGGGCCGTTACCTCTGCGAAGCAATCGGCAACCGCTGGACGTCGACCGTCGGCTACTCGCTGATCTACGACAGCCTCAACAGCCGCCTGCGTCCGACCGCGGGCCAGCGCTTCGCCTTCAACCAGGACTTCGCGGGCCTGGGCGGTGACGTGAAGTATATCCGTACGCGCGTCGAAGGGTCGAAGTTCTGGAACGTCGGCAGCGGCTTCATCGGCTCGATCGTCGGTGAGGGCGGCTATATCCATTCGCTGGAAAAGAGCCGTGGCCCCGGCATCGACAGCGTCCGCATCACCGATCGCTTCTACCTCGGTGAACCGCAGTTCCGCGGCTTCGACATCCGTGGCGTCGGCCCGCGCGTGCAGCGTCAGGCCTATACGACGGACGCGAACGGCAAGCAGATCCTCGTCACCGATCGCGATCAGATCGTCGACGACGCGCTGGGCGGCCGTGCCTATTACCTGGTCCGCGCCGAGCTGGAGATCCCGTTGGGCTCCGGCGCGCGCGAACTGGGCCTGCGTCCCTCGGTCTACGTCCAGGCGGGCAGCCTGTGGGGCCTGACCAAGCCGCTGCCGACCGCGAGCTTCCCGACGATCACCGATTCGGCGGGCAACGTGACGGTGCTGCCGATCCAGCGGCTGCTGACCGACTCGGCGGGTCGCCAGCTCTATTACAACACCTACACGCCGGACGGCGCGACCGCGCCGGCGCTGCGTGCGACGACCTGTTCGATCGGCTATTCGGCGGTCGCGGGCGGCGCATGTTCGGGCAGCGAGACGAATACCATCGCATTCGATCAGGCGATCTCGCCGTTCAAGGAAACCTATTACGGCAGCAGCCCGACGCCGCGCGTCAGCATCGGCATCGGCGTCAACTGGACGTCGCCGTTCGGTCCGCTGCGTATCGACCTCGCCAAGGCGCTCGTCACCCAGAAGGGCGACGATCCCAAGCTCATTACCTTCAACGTAGGGACGCAGTTCTAATGAAGACGATTACCAAGACGTGCGCCGTGGCGATCGCCTCGGCTTCGGTCGCCCTGCTCGCCGGTGGCGCCTCGGCGCAGACCGCTGGCATCGCCACGGCGCAGCCCGACGCTGCGATCTTCAGCGCGAAGGCGTTCGAAACCGCCAACACGCAGATCGGCACGACCTACAAGGCGCAGCTGGATCAGGCCGCTGCGGCGCAGAACGCGCTGAACACGAAGCTGCGTGGCATCCTCGACGCCAACAAGGACGGCCAGATCAGCCAGGCGGAAGCCGCCGCGGCCGAATCGAACCCGACGATCGCCAAGCAGGTGCGCGACGCCCAGGCTGCCGCGCAGCCCGGCATCGAAGCCGCGCAGAACCCCGCGATCAAGGCGCAGGCCTATGCGCTGGAACAGATCGTCGCCAAGTATGACCCGGCGCTGCGCGCGGTCGTGACGGCGAAGAAGATCAACCTGGTGCTGTCGCCGAACGCGATCCAGTACGCACCGCCGGCGACCGACATCACGCGCGACATCATCGCCGAGATCGATCGCACGACGCCGACCGTCTCGATCACGCCGCCGGCCAACTGGCAGCCGCAGCAGCAGACCGTCGAGCTGCTGCAGCAGTATCGCCAGATCGTCTACGCGAACGCCCAGCGCCGTCAGCAGGCGGGCACTCCGGCTCCGGCCGCTGCGCCGGCCGCCGGCACCCCGCAGGGCCGCTAAGGACCCGCGTCGGTGAGCGAAGACGCACAGACCATGGGGCCGCTCGATATCGGGCGGGTCATGGCGGCGCTGCCGCATCGCTATCCGATGCTGCTGGTCGACCGGGTCGAGGAGATCGTCCTCGACCGGTCGATCGCGGCGATCAAGGCGGTGACGATCAACGAAGGCTTCTTCCAGGGGCATTTCCCCGGTCGTCCGATCATGCCGGGCGTGCTGATCGTCGAGGCGCTGGCGCAGGCCGCGGGCGTGCTTGCGGTCGAAAGCCTGGGCCTCGCCGGATCGGGCAAGCTCGTCTATTTCATGGCGATCGAGGGTGCGAAGTTCCGCAAGCCCGTCGAGCCCGGCGTGCTGCTGCGCCTGGAGGTCGAATTCGTCCAGAAGCGGTCCAGCGTCTGCAAGTTCGCAGGTGTTGCGAAGGTCGGCGGGCAAGTCGTTGCAGAGGCTAATTTTACTGCGATGATCGCCGATCCGCCCAAGGCGTAACGCGTGTGACTTTCGCTGACTTTTGACTTTTCGGCGGCGCTCCGTTACGGGCGCCGCTTCCCTTTCAGGCTGGTCGGAACCAGCCGCATACGGAGCGTGTGACGTGAAGAAAGATACCCACCCCGACTACCACATGATCAAGGTCCAGATGACGGACGGCACCGTGTTCGAAACCCGCTCCACCTGGGGCAAGGAAGGCGACACGATGCAGCTCGACATCGATCCGCTGGCGCACCCCGCCTGGACCGGTGGCCGTGGTCAGCTGCTCGACGCGGGCGGCCAGGTCGCGCGCTTCAACAAGCGCTTCGGTGGCGGTCTCACGCTCCGCAAGAACTGATTGGATCGTTGACTCGGCGTTAACCATCGACGCGATACCTTTGATCGATGTTTGCCGCCGAGTTCGAACCTGCAGAACCCAATGGCCGGCGCCGCTCCCCGCGTGCGCCGGTTTCGTTGGATGCGCATATCGGCAAGGCCGCTCGCACCTTGTGCAAGGTGGTCGATCTTTCGATCCACGGCGTTCGCCTGCAAACCTATTCCGCGCTGGCCAAGGGCAGCACGATCTGGCTGACCTTGCCCGAAGCGGGCACGATCGCGGCCGACGTGATGTGGTCCGACGATTATCTCGCCGGCTGCCAGTTCAAGAAGCCGTTGGAAATCGACGTCTTCGACAGATTGCTCGCGCAGAATCGCTGACTGCGCTATGACGGACGCGTAAAGCGTCTTGCTGCGATGCAGCATCAGCGATTATGGATGCGAGGATGAACCAGCCCTCTGCGCCGACCGGACCGGTGCCGACGATGTTCGAAGCCATCGTCCGCCAGATGACCGTCACCGCCACCTACAACAAGGGTGCGGTTACGATCGCCCCCCACATCCTCTACACTCGGCACGGCGAGATTTACGTCGATGCGACCACGGTTGAGCGTGATGGCAAGCCGCCGCGCGAGGAGAAACTGGGCACGTTCAAGCTCGATGGCCTGGGCGATCCGACGCTGACCGCGAACACCTTCCGCCCGAGTGCGCTGTTTGAACCCGAGGCGGAGAAGTATGTCGGCGTGACGCTGATGGCGGTGGAGCTGGGGTAAGGCTCGGGAAGCTTACGGCTTACGCAAACTCCCCCGTCACTCCGGACTCGTTCCGGGGTCCACTCTGCGGCGAGGGGGGTGGTTTGAGCCTCCTGCCACCCCCTAGCGGCCCGGTGAACCCCGGAACGAGTCCGGGGTGACGGGGTGTGAGGGGACGCACCGTCGTCGGCGCGCCCCGTGAACTTCAGCGGCAGCGGACCTGCGACTGGTTCTGGTCGATAGCCTTGCCGGCGAGCGCACCGGCCGCACCGCCGAGCAGGGTGCCGACGATGCGGCTGCGGCCGCCATCGATCACATTGCCCAGAATGCCGCCCGCGGCGCCGCCGATGACGAGCCCGGTCGTGCCGTCGCTGCGCTTGCAATAATAGCGACCGTCATTGCCGGCATAGACACGCTCGTCCGCGCTCAGCACGCGTTCGCGATAATTGTCGCCGCTGCGATAATAGCGCGACGGATCGTAGCCGTTCTCGTCGCGATCGCCGGGGTAGCTGTTGTTGTTGTAATAGTTCGCGGCCGGTGCCTCGCGATAGCCGCCGGTGCCGGTGTAGCCGCCGCGCGACGCGCGATAGCGATCCACTTCGGCACGATAGCGGGCCAGTTCGGCGTCGAACCGCTGCTGCGCGGCGGTGAAGCGCGCCTCATCCTGCGCCGACTGGGCGACGACCGGAGTGGCGGCGGTCAGCGCGGCGGCCGCGGCAGCGGCGAGGGACAGCGACTTGAGCATGGCGATCGTCCTGAGCTTCTTAGTCCGTTGATTCGGAACCGTAACGGCCATACGCGGAACCTACCCTGCCGGTTCCTGAACGGATGGTGGGCGGCATGTCGCAGAGGCGCGGTTGCCGGACGACGCCAAGGTGGGATCGGTCGCCTCAGTCCGTCGCCTCAGTCCGTCGCCTCAGTCCGTCGCTGCGCTCGCAATGACGAGGAGGGTAGTACTCGGGTGGGGACGCCTGGCTCACCCGATCGTGACGAAGCTGTCCATCACCCGCTTGCGGCCGGCGGCTTCGAAGTCGATCTCCAGCTTGTTGCCTTCGATCTCGGCGATCGCGCCATAGCCGAACTTCTGGTGGAAGACGCGCATGCCGACGCTGAGGTCGCTGCGCCCCTTGTTGCCGATGCTGACCGCGCTCGCCCGGCTCTCGACGATCCGCGTCGGCTGGGTGGTGAAGCCGGAGCCGGACCCCGCCGCGCGCTGCCAGCCCGGACCGCGGCCGGTGCCGCGTGCGACATTGGCGAAGGGATCGGCGCGCTCGCTCCAATTGGCACGCCACAGGCTTTCGCCACCCGACATGGTGGTGTCGCTGTCGGTATGTTCGGGCGGCAACTCGCCGACGAAGCGGCTGGGAATGCTGGAGGTCCACTGGCCGTAGATGCGGCGGTTGGCGGCGTGGAGGATCGTCGCGCGGCGGCGCGCACGCGTAATCGCGACATAGGCGAGGCGGCGCTCCTCCTCCAGGCTGCGCGTGCCGCCTTCGTCGATCGCACGTTGCGAGGGGAACAGGCCCTCTTCCCAACCGACCAGGAAGACGGTGTCGAATTCGAGGCCCTTGGCGGCGTGGATCGTCATGATCGTCACCTCGGGCGCCTGCACCGCGCCGTCCTTGTCCATGACGAGGCTGACGTGCTCGAGGAATGCGCCGAGGGATTCGTACTCCTCCATCGCGCGGATGAGTTCGGACAGGTTTTCGAGCCGCCCGGATGCCTCGACCGACTTTTCGGCCTGCCACATCGCGGTATAGCCCGATTCGTCGAGCATCTGCCGCGCCAGCTCGGCATGCGGCAGGTCGCGCGCCCGGTCGCGCCAGCGGGCGACGTCGCCGACGAAATTGCCGAGCGCGCGGCGCGCCTGCGGGGTCAGTTCGTCGGTGTCGAGAATGCGCGCCGCGGCGATGGTGAGCGGTACGCCCTCGGCGCGGGCGAGCTGGTGGATCTTGGCGATCGCCTTGTCGCCAAGGCCGCGTTTGGGGACGTTGACGATGCGTTCGAAGGCCAGATCGTCCGACGGCTGGTTGACGATGCGCAGATAGGCGAGCGCGTCGCGGATTTCGGCGCGTTCGTAGAAGCGATAGCCGCCGACGATGCGGTACGGCATGCCGATCGAGATGAAGCGGTCTTCGAACTCGCGCGTCTGATGCTGCGCGCGGACGAGGATCGCGATATGGTCGAGCGGGGTGCCGTTCCGCTGCGCGGCCTCGATCTCGTCGCTGACCCGGCGGGCTTCTTCGGGCCCGTCCCACACCCCCAGCACGCGCACCTTTTCGCCTACGTCGAGTTCGGTCCACAGCGTCTTGCCGAGCCGACCGCCGTTATGCGCGATCACGCCCGATGCGGCGCCGAGGATGTGGGGCGTCGACCGGTAATTCTGTTCGAGGCGGATCACCTTGGCGCCGGGAAAATCCTTCTCGAACTTCAGGATGTTTTCGACCTGTGCGCCGCGCCACGAATAGATGGACTGATCATCGTCGCCGACGCAGGCGATGTTCTTGCGTGTCTGGGCGAGCAGCCGCAGCCACAGATACTGGACGATGTTGGTGTCCTGATATTCGTCCACCATGATGTATTTGAAGCGTTCCTGATACGTCCGCAGCACATCGGCATGCGTCTTCAGGATGGTGAGCATGTGGAGCAGCAGGTCGCCGAAGTCGCAGGCGTTCACGTTGCGCAGCCGCGCCTGATATTGCGTATACAGCTCGCCGCCGCGTCCGTTGGCGTAGCGCTCGCTCTCGCCGGCATCGATATCGGCGGGGACCAGACCCCTGTTCTTCCAATCGTCGATCAGGCCGGCGAGGCTGCGCGCGGGGAAGCGCTTTTCGTCGATGTCCGCGGCGACGATCAACTGCTTGAGCAGCCGCAACTGATCGTCGGTGTCGAGGATGGTGAAGTTCGACTGCAATCCGACCAGCTCGGCATGGCGGCGGAGCATCTTGGCGCCGATCGCGTGGAAGGTGCCGAGCCACGGCATGCCCTCCACCGCGTCGCCGACCATCCGGCCGACGCGCTCGCGCATCTCGCGCGCGGCCTTGTTGGTGAAGGTGACGGCGAGAATCTCCGACGGCCACGCCTTGCGCGTCCACAGCAAATGCGCGAGCCGCGCGGTCAGCGCCGCGGTCTTGCCCGTGCCTGCGCCGGCCAGCATCAGCACCGGGCCTTCGGTGGTGAGCACCGCGTCGCGCTGCGGCGGGTTCAACCCCTTGAGATACGGCGGATCCTGCAGGGCGGCGGGGGAGGCGGTGTCGGTCACCGGCGAACAGGTAGGGAACGGCGCTTGGCTCGGCAAGCTGCGAGCGCGGCAAGCCCGGAAAAATCGGGGCAGCCACCGGTGCGGCCGCCCCGTAGTTCAGGGAGCACCAGTCGACAGAAAGGCGACCGATACATCGCGACCCACAGGGGGAGGGGAGCCGCGGTGGCATCGCGGTAGCGGCGGAATGTTGCGAAGGGATGGCAACTTTGTTGCCAGATGCCTTTATTTGGGGGTTAGAAGGGCGGCATGAGCCAATTCCCTGCCGCCAAAGTTCCGGACGCCGCCGTCGCGCCAGCCTCGCCGCGCCGGATCCTGACCGCGAGTCTGGTCGGTACGGCGGTGGAATTCTACGATTTCTACATTTACGCCACCGCCGCGGCGCTGGTGTTTCCGGCGCTGTTCTTTCCGGGGGAAAGTGCGTCGGCGCGGCAGATGATGAGCTTCGCGAGCTTTGCCGTGGCCTTCTTCGCGCGGCCGATCGGTGCGGCGCTGTTCGGGCATTTCGGCGACCGGATCGGGCGTAAGTCGACCTTGGTCGCCAGCCTGTTGCTGATGGGCGGGTCGACGGTCGCGATCGCCTTCCTGCCGACCTATCAACAATTCGGCATCTGGGCGCCGCTGCTGTTGTGCCTGATGCGATTGGGGCAGGGGCTGGGGCTGGGCGGCGAATGGGGCGGCGCGGCGCTGCTCGCGGTCGAGAATGCGCCGCCGCATCGGCGCAACACCTGGGGCATGTTCCCCCCGCTGGGGGCGCCGGTCGGCTTCATCCTGGCGAACGGGCTGTTCCTGCTGCTGGGTCTGGTGCTGAGCGACGGGCAATTCCGCGCCTGGGGGTGGCGCCTGCCGTTCCTGGTGAGCGCGGTGTTGGTCGCGCTCGGCCTGTGGATCCGGCTGAAGCTGACCGAGACGCCCGCCTTCGTCGAGGCGGCCAAGGCGGAGGCGCTGCCCAAGGTGCCGCTGGCGACGCTGTTCGCCGGTCATGGTCGCGCGCTGCTGGCCGGCACCGGCGGGGTGGTGGCGTGCTTCGCGCTCTTCTACCTCGCGACCGCCTTCACGCTGAGCTACGGCACGACGACGCTGGGCTATGACAAGACGGCGCTGCTCGGCGTCGAGTTGGTCGCGATCCTGTTTCTGGCCGCAGGCGTGATCGTGGCGAGCGTACTGGCAGACCGGACGGGGGCGGAGCGGATGCTGGTGATCGGCTTTCTGGGCTGCATCGTCGCCGGCGCGCTGATGGGGCCGATGCTGGGCGCGGGATCACTGTTCGTGGTGTTCGCGTGGCTGGCCTTCGCACTGTTCGTGATGGGCTTTGCCTATGGCCCGCTCGGCGGCTGGCTGCCGACGCTGTTTCCGGCGGGCGTGCGCTACACCGGCGTGTCGATGACGTTTAACGTCGGCGGCATCCTGGGCGGGGCGCTCGCGCCGATCGCGGCGCAGGCGCTGGCTGCGCGCGGGCTGTGGTGGATCGGGCTGTATCTGGTCGCGGCGGGCCTCGTGAGCCTCGCCGGCCTCGCGCTGTTGCCGCGGGTCAGGACCGTCGACTGAACCAGCGCGGCCAGCGCGACACGCTGCGTTTCGGGACGTCGGCCTCGGAATAGCCCGTCGCGTTGAGCAGGAAGCTGGCGAGCAGCAGCGCCTGGTTGCGGCTCAGCACCAGCCGCGTCGTCGCGATCTGCTGATTGTCGAGCGCCTGTGCGGACGGCGTCGTCTGCACCTCCAGCTCGATGCCCTTGGGCAAGGGATGATGCACCCATCCGACCACCGCCTGCGGCCCCGACCGCCGCGGAGCATCGTAATGGTGGGGAATGAACTGCGTCGCCATGGCTCCCTCCTGTTGCGATCAGGCGGCCCGCAAGAGTGTCACGCGGGCCTTTCCATGCACGCGGCTGGTGTCGATGGCGAACCCCGCGACCTCGACCGCCTCGTCGCGTGCGGTCTCTATGCTGACCCAGGTCGCGGCGTTCGTCCAGCCCAGCCGCGCCAATTTATCCAAGGCTACCAGGCCTGCACCGGTGCCGTAGGGCGGGTCCATCATGATGAGGTCAAGCGGCGCGCGCGCCGGCCCCAGCGCCATCACCGACCCGCTGCGCACGTCGCCGCGCGTGCCGAGCTTGGCGAGGTTGGCCTTCAGCGCATCCAGCGCCGCGCCGTCCTGTTCGACGAACAGGCACGATGCCGCACCGCGCGACAGCGCCTCGATCCCCAGCGCGCCCGATCCGGCGAACAGATCGGCGACGGCGAGCCCTTCGAAGCTGCCGAGCCGGCTGGTGAGCATCGAGAACAAGGCCTCGCGCGTGCGGTCGGCGGTGGGGCGCGTCGCGTCGCCCTTGGGCGCGACGAGCGGACGCCCGCGCCACTGGCCGGCGATCACCCTCACGAGCGGCCCCCGCGCGGTCCGCCCTTCGGCCCGCCCTTGAAGCCACCGCCGGGAGGACGCCCGCCCGATGGGCGCGGCGACCCGCCGCCGCTTGCGGGGCCGCCGCGCGTCGGTCCGTCGCCACGCGGGGCGCGGGGGCCGGAGCGGGAGGCGTCGGGCTTGTTCCGGCCGAAGCGGGGAGCACCCGAGCGGTTGCGGTCGCTGCTGCGATCGGCGCCGCGCTCATCATGAAGCTCCCACGGCTTCATCGCCGAGCCGCCGGTGGGGACGTTGGCCTTGCCGGCGCGGGCGTCGTCGCGGGCGCGCGCGTCGGTTCGGGTCCGCGTGCGGGCGCCGCGATCGGTCGTCGCGGGGATGCGGAAGCCGGGGCGGGGCGCTTCGCCCGCGGCGGCGGCGCGCGGGTTCGCGGTGCGGGCGGCGGCAGGACGGTCCATGCTACCCTCGGCGCGCGGGCGCGATCGCGTCGGGCGCTCGCCTGGGGTGGTCGGCCGTGCAGTTGCCGGCCGCTCCACGCCACGCTCGGCGCCGCGACGCGTGCGGGTGGTGCGATCGACGCTGGGCGCGGTGCGGAAGCCGGCACGGGGGGCGGCCGCGATCGGCTCGTCCGGCGCGCCGCCCTTCAGCGTCTTGCGGAAGCCGACGATCTCATGCTGCTTCACCTCGCCGATCCCGCCGACCGGCAGGTCGCCGAGCACGAACGGGCCATAGCGGGTGCGGATCAGGCGGCTGACCTGCAGCCCGAGATATTCGAGGACGCGGCGCACCTCGCGGTTCTTGCCTTCGGTGATCGTGATCTCGATCCACACGTTGGCGCCGGTGCGCCGCTCGATATTGGCGTCGATCGATCCGTAACGAATGCCCTCGATTTCGACGCCCTCGGCCAGCTCCTCGAGCTGCTGCTGCGTGACGTTGCCATAGGCGCGCGCGCGATAGCTGCGCTCGACGCCGGTCGCGGGCAGCTCCAGCTGCCGCTTGAAGCCGCCGTCGGTGGTCAGCAGCAGCAGCCCCTCGGTATTGAGGTCGAGCCGCCCGACCGGCACCAGCCGCGGCAGATCGTGGGGCAGGCGATCGTAGATCGTCGGCCGCCCCTTGGGGTCGCGTTCGGTGACCAGCAGCCCGGTCGGCTTGTGATACAGGAACAGCCGCGTCGGTTCGGGCGAGCCAACGGGCTGGCCATCGACGGTCACGCCGCGCAGCGACGTCAGCACGGTGGCGGGGGTATCGAGCACCGTGCCGTCGAGCGCGACGCGCCCTTCGGCGATCATCCGTTCGATCTCGCGGCGGCTGGCGACGCCCGCGCGGGCCAGCAGTTTCGCGATCCGGTCGCCGGGCGTCTTGCCCGCGGCGGCAGGGGTGCGGGGGTCTTTGGGGTCGGCCATCGTCGCCCCATACGCGCAATTGTGCCGGACGTGAAAAAATTTGCGTCACTTGCCGCCAGATGCGCGTTAACCGAATCGGGCGTGACACGGGATAACGCCGTCAACCAAGGGGCATAGCGGCATATGTTGTTCGGGCGGAAGAAGCGGCTGATCGAACGGCTGCTGGTGGTCGAGGATGAACCACTCATCGCCTTCGATACCGAACATATCCTGCGGGAGGCGGGCTACACGATCATCGCGACGGTGGACCGGGTGGCAGAGGCGGTGTCGGTGCTGGAATCGGGAGAGGCGCTCGATCTGGTGCTGGTCGACGTCAATCTGGCGGACGGATCGGGGCTGGACGTAGCGCGCAGTGCCCGTGCCGCCGCGGTGCCGGTGCTGTTCGTCACCGGTCGCTTCCCGCCCGAGGCGGAGGCGCTAGCGACCGGGCGCCTCGTCAAACCCTATCAGCAGCGCGACCTGATCGGATCGATCGAGGCGATCGACGCCGCGCTCGCCGGCAAGCGTCCGCGCAAGCTGCCCACCGGCTTCGCATTGTTCGCCGTGCCGCCGGGGGAAGCGCCCGCGGCGTAATCCCGCTGGTCGGCGGCGAATAAGCCGTTAGTGTTGCCGCCATGTTGACCGGCAACAACCTCTACTTCCTCATCGTCGCGGCCCTCGCCGCACTCGTCATCGCGATCATGCGCCGCTCGCCGGCGATCCGGGCGCGGCTGACGCCGCTGGCGCCCTATGCGGAACGCGGGCCGATCGCGGTGTTCTTCATGGGCATTTCGTCGGGCCTCGCCTTCACGATGATCGGCGCGACGCTGACGACGCGGCTGAAGCAGGACGGGCTGGACAAGGCGACGATTACCGCCTTCACGCTGGGCTTCCTCGTCTACAATCTGAAGCCGTTATGGGCGTGGATGGTCGATGGCGTACGGCTGCCGCTGATCGGCGCGCTGGGGCAGCGCGTGTCGTGGATCCTGCTGGCGGGCGTGATGGTGATGGCGGCGGTCACCAATCTGGCGCTGGTCGATCCGGCGGCGAATTTGCAGGCGACGATCATCGCTGTCGTGCTGGTCGGCTTTGCCGGCGCGACCTACGACATCGTCATCGACGCCTATCGTATCGAGACGCTGGAGCCCGAACAGATGGGCGTCGGATCGGGCATGACGCAATATGGCTGGAAGATCGGGTCGGTGCTGGCCGGCTCGCTGGCGCTGGTGATCGCGGCGCGATCGAACTGGCATGTCGCCTATCTCGCCTGCGTGCTGTTCGCGTTGCCGGCGATGATCGTCGCGCTGACCCGCGGCGAGCCGTCGCGGCGGCGCGAACCGGCGCAGCGGCGCGGGCTTGCCGAGGTGCAGGCGTCGATCGTCGGGCCGTTCCTGGAATTCTTCCGCCGCCACGGCGCGTGGCTGATCCTCGCGTTCATCCTGCTCCACAAGATCGGCGATACGCTGGGGCAGCAGGCGCTGCGGCTTCTGCTCGACGACCTGGGCTTCACCAATGACGAGATCGCGCTGTACGACGTGGTCATCGGCTTCTGGGCGTTCTGGATCGGTCTGGCACTCGGCGGCGTGCTGTATGCACGGCTGGGGCTGAAGCGATCGGTCATGCTCAGCCTGATCCTGATGATGGTGTCCAACGCCAGCTTCGCGCTGCTGGCCGCATCGGGGCATTCGAACCTCGGCCTCGCGGGCGCGATGGCGTTCGAGAATATGGCGAGCGGCATAGGCGGCGTCACCGTCGTCGCCTATTTCTCGGCGCTCTGCGACCTGCGCTTCACCGCGTCGCAATATGCGTTGATCTCGGCGGCGGCGAGCATCGTCGGCCGTATTCTGACCGCGACGACGACGGGCCAATTGGTCGATCGCTTCGGCTATGTCGCCTTCTATTGGGGCACGACCTTTGCCGCGCTGCCCGGCGTGCTGCTGTTCTGGTGGATGAGCCGGTCGGGCCTGATCGACCGTTCGATCGGCAGCGCCGGCACGGCGGGCGAGGGCGACGTGCGCGAAGCGCCGAAGGACTGACGCGTCAGAAGGCGTTGCGGTGTACCAGCACCCGCAGCGTCATCAGGATGATGCGCAGGTCGCGGAACAGCGTCCAGCCGCGCAGATAGGCCAGGTCGTGGTCGACGCGGCCGTGCAGGTCGTCGGCATGTTCCGTGGCGCCGCGATAGCCGCGGACCTGCGCAAGGCCGGTGATGCCGGGCTTGATCGCGTGCCGCTGCCAATAGCGGGGCTCGACGTCCCAGAACAACCGGTCGCCCGCCAGGCTGCCGAGCGCGTGGGGACGCGGACCGACGATGCTCATCTCGCCCCGCAGCACGTTGAGCACCTGCGGCAGCTCGTCGATGCTGGTCGCACGAATGAAGCGGCCGACGCGGGTGACGCGCGGGTCGCCGCGCTGCGTCGACCGATCACCCGCCAGATCGGCGCCATCGACGCGCATGCTGCGGAACTTGAGGACGTGGAACAGCCGGTTGCCGCGCCCGACGCGCGGCTGGCGGAACAGCACCGGCCCACGGCTGTCGAGCTTGATCGCCAGCGCGGTGAGGAGCAGGATCGGGGAGAGCAGCACCAATGCGCCCCCCGCGACCGACAGGTCGAAGGCGCGCTTGAGCAGGCGGCTGCGCGTGTCGAGCGGCCCCAGCGACACCACCGCGCTAGGCATGTCGGCAAGGTGCGAGAGGCGGACGGGCGCCAGGCACTGCCATTCGGGCAGCAGCACTTCGCCCTGGACGTTGGCACCGCGGAGCAGCCGCGCCCACGCCTCGCGCCGGTCCGCCGCGCAGGCGACGATGACGCGCTCGGCGTCGGCGGTGCGTTCGCTGAAGGTAGCCAGGATATGGTGGGGTAGCGCGGGTGCCGTGATGTCGATGCCGGTCATGTCGATCGCCGGCAGCCGCGCGATCGATGGATCGTGCAACGCGGCGGGCTGAATGCCGTCGATGACGACCATCGTGGCGATATGCCAGCCGCCGGTATGCGCTTCGGCGAGTTTGTGCAGAGCCCAGCGGCCCGCCACCATCAGCGCGGCGGCGATCACGACCCCGGCCAGCAGCAGGCGGAACGACACGTCGACTTCGGCATGCAGATAGGACACGAGCAGCAGCGCCGTTCCCGTCGCGGTCAGCAGCGCCGTTACCGCATCGCGCGTCGTCCGCCGCCAATTCTGGAAGAACCGGCCGCTGTACGGCTTTCGCTGCAGCACGATGCCGAAATAGATCGGCAGCAGCACGGCGAGATCGTTAACCACCCACACGTCGAGCGCGTCGTTCAACGTGACCGCGCCGGCCAGGGTGAAGGACGCGAACAGCGCGGTGAGATCCAGCGTGATCAGCGCCGCATAAATGCCGAGGCGAAATCCGCGTCCGGCGATCGTGCCGCTGGCCGCTTCGGGCCGCACCGAAGCGGCCTGGGTCACTCGGCCGCCGCCGGCAGCTCCGTCCGCGGCGAGGCGGAGGGCAGGCCGGCACCATGCGCGGCGACCGCGTCGGTCATCGCGGCGATCATCATCGCGATATGCCGATTGCGCGCGAGCGTGCCGTTGAAGTGATGGTCGGCGCGGTCGAGCGTGACCATCCGGACGGGCGGATATTGGCGGAGCAGGCGCGCGCCGCGGCCGAGCTTCATGCCCATGTCGGCAAGGCCGGGGTCTTCGTCGCTGAAGACGAGGTGGACGTGGGCGCCGCGCGCCGACAGCGTCTGGAGCTGTTCGCGAACCTGCGCGGCTTCCGATCCGGGCTTGGGCGGCAGCAGGCTGGTCGCCGCGTGACGCAGGCGGACGGCGCTCCGCTTGGCGAGGACGCGGGCGATACCGGGCAGGTCGGCCTCGCCCTTCAGCATCCGGCGCCATTCGCCCGGATTGCGCATCGCGCGGATATAGCCCTTCAGCGACCGTTTGTTGTCGCGCACTGCGACGCGGATATCGTCGCCATAATGCCAGATGAACTTTTGCAGGTTGAGCACCACGCTGCCCACCGCGCGCTCGTCGGCGAGCGTCACCTGCAAGGCGGTGTGCGCGCCCGAACACAGGCCGGCGACAATCGCGCGGGGGAAGCCCTGCGCCTCCAGGCAATCGAGGCTGGCGACGCCTTCGGGAATGCGTTCGGGGTCGTAATGCGGGTGGCGCGGATTGTCGCCCGCCGGGCTGTCGCCCATGCCGGTCAGGTCCATCCGCAGCGAGGCGAAGCCCTCTGCCGCCAGCCGGCGCGCGAGGCGCACATAGGCGCGCCCGTTGCCGATGTGATGGGTGCTGCCCTCGTGCATCAACAATGCCGCGACCGGCGCCGCCGGGCGTGCGGCGGGCCGGCACAGCATGCCGAACAGCGCGTCGTCCGGACCGAAGCGCAGCGGCTCTTCGATATAGGCATCGGTGGCGAGCGTTGGGTCGTCACGCAGCGGCGCGATGGCAGCGCCCGCAGGCGTTCCGGCATGCCGGGCCACCCAATCGGCGACGGCGGCGAAGGTGTCGACCGGCGTCTCGTTGGTTGTGGGATCCTGCATCCAGCCGTCGTAATCGGCGAAGGGCAGTTCGGTGGTTGCACCGCCCGCGTCGCGCCAGCGCTGAGCCAGCTTGCCCGAACGCCGGTCCGTCCGCGGCGGCACGAACAGCGCCGTCTCGACGGGCGCCTCTACGACCGTGAGGTCGATCGCCGCCACCTCGCGCTGGAAGGCGGCGGTCCAGCGGAAGCCGTTGGTGTTGAGCGGCTGATCGCTCTCCAGAGGCGGGACGGGGTCGAGACCCGAGAGGCTCGCGACCGCCGCCGAGGCGCGGGTTTCGCGCAGGAACGCCTGCCCGGATAGCGCCGGCGCGAGCAGGATGAGGGCACTGACATCATCGAGCCGCTTCGCCGCCAGCATAGCGATCGCCGCGCCCAATCGCACGCCGGCCAGCATCACGCGATCGACGTGGGCATGGCCGCGCAGCCATGCCGCCGCCGCTTCGGCATCGGCGATCAGCCCATCCAGCGTCACCGGCCCGTCGATCGAATCCCCGGTCCCGCCATAATCGAAGCGGACCGCTGCGATCCCGCGCGCGGCAAGCGCCTCGCCCAGCGCCATCAGGCCGTGGTGGGTACACACCTCTTCCTGCGCGAAGGCGGGGCACAGCACGACGCCGACCGGCGCGTGTGCGCCTTCGGTCGGCGCATGCAGCCAGCCGAACCGGCCATCGATATAGATCGGGGTCATCGCCATCGGATGCGCTCAGCCGAGGCCCAGCGTCGCGCGCACGCCTGCGGGCCAGGCGGCGAGGTCGAAGCCGTGATGACGCAGCAACGCCAGCACCAGCCGCTCCATGCCGAACGCGCAACAGGCAGTCTGCGCCGGTGCGCCATCGGGCGTCCGGATGTTCCAGGTGTCGCCGAAATAGGTCATGTGATAGTTGAAGCTGAGGCAGGCCGTGGGTCCGGCACCGTCATTGACCGGCACCAGCAGCTCGAATTTCAGATTCTGCATCCGCTGATTGTCGGCGAGCAATTTACCCGCACGGCCGAAAAACGGGTCGTTGGCGACATCGACCTCGAACGGCAGCTCCAGCGTGCGGACGAAGTCCTGCCCGCGCTCCATCCAGTCGGCGCGGAAGGCGAGCACCTGTTCGGGCGTGCCGATCCGCACATATTCGCGCATGCGGAACAGCTGCAGGCGCGTCGGTTCCAGCGAGGGTTCGTGCCGGAAGCAATAGGACGCGACATCGACGAGGTGACCGTCCTCACGGAGTACGCCGCGTTCGGCGACGATCGGGTATACCGCGTAACAGGCGGCGGGCGTCAGCACGAGGTCGGCGGGTTGCTGGTTCCCCATCCAATCCTCGCCGCGCTCCATCTGGCCCATCAGCTTGTGATGCGCGCGATCGTCACCGCAGAAGCAATGCACCGTTCCCGCGAAATGCGGGAAATTCTTCATATAGCCGCTCTTCTCGAACGTCTTCTGCGCCATGGCCGGTGGAAAGCGCATGACTTCCGGCTTGTCCTTCAGCCCCGCCGCGGTGATCGCGCGCTCAAGACCGTCGAACACCGCCTCGAACGTGCCGCTGCGACCCCACAGGCCGTCGATGCCGGTCGGGAAGACGAGGCCGGCCTCGATCAGGCGGGTGCGGAAGCTGGTGGGCATGTCCATGGTTCAGAGCGTTCCCAGTTCGGCGCGCTGTGCGAACAGCATGGCGCCGGTGCCGCTGGCGATGCGGTCGTTGTTGATCATCAGCTGCGCCGACAGGATGTCGCGCAGATGACGGCCGATGCTGAATTCGGTGCCGTTGCGATATCCGGCCATGCCGCAGATACGCAGCGCCTCCAGCACCACCTCGTGGGCTTGCGTCGATACGTCGTGCTTCAGCATGTTGAGCACGGTCGCGCGCGCCATGCCTTGCGGCCAGCCCGTCTCCTGCGGATCGGCCACGGCGCGGTCGCTGCCGAGCGCATAGGTCGCGTCGAACTGGTCGATTAGCGTGCGCAGTCGCGCCTGCATGCCGTCGAGCAGGCCGGCGGCGTGCATCAGGCGATGCGCGCCGGGCTGCGTCTGGCCGGGCTGGCGGCGCGCGGCGGTGCGCAGGAAGGTGCGCGCGCGGGTCAGCGCCTCCACCGCGATGCCGGTCCACACGCCGCCCCACATCAGGTGCGATGCGGGCACCATCGCCTCGGCGGCGATATCGGCGAAGGGCACGGCCATGATCTGCGCGGCCACGCCCTCGGCGCGGAAGGTGAAGCCGACCGTGCTGGTGCCGCGCATGCCCAGCGCGTCCCAGCCGCCCGTCGATTCGAACGAGGCGTCCTCGCGTGGCACGACGACGAGGACCTGATCGGACGGCGGCGCCTCGGCATGGGTGCGTGCGGTCACGAAGAAGACATCGGCATAATCGCCGTAGGAGACGGTCGGCGCCTGCTTTTCCAGCGTGAAGCGGCCATCCTGCACGTCGACCGCGCAGCGGCTCGACCGCATGTCGCCGCCGATGCCGACCTCCGACGTGATCGAGGCGATCAGCAAATTCTCGGTCGCGATCCGGCGCGCGAAATCGCGCTGCCAGGGGTCGTCCAGCGCATGCATCACCAGGCAGGCGAGCTGGCTGTGGTGCATCGCATAGACCATCGCGGTCGATGCGCAGACGCGGCCCAATCGTTGGCATTGCCCGACGATCTCCGCCATCGTCGCGCCGCTGCCACCCAGCGCGACCGGCACCAGCGCGCCGAGCAATCCTTCCTGCCGCAGCGCCGCGACGGCCTCGGCGGGAAAACGGCCTTCCCGATCCACCGCGTCGGCATGCGCGGCGGCGACGGCGACGACCCGCTCGATCGCGGCGGCCATCGCACGTCCGGTCGCGGACGGATCATGCAGCATCGGCATCTCCCCGAATGCTCTCGATCGCCGCCGTCAGCGCGGCGATGCTGCTGAAGGTCGCACGGGTGAGCAGCTGGTCCGGAAACACCACGTCGAATTCCTCTTCGATCGCGAGCATCACGCCCACGGTCTTGAACGAGGTGAGACCAGCGGCGAACAGGTCGTCGCGCGGCGACAGCGACGCTGCCGGCTTCAACAGCCCGCCGGCGTCGTCGAGGATGTTACGCAATTGGTCTTCCAAGAAAATGTCCTCAGCAAGATGAGATTATTTTAACGCGACTGACGCAGGTCTGCGACCGCTGCACGCAGAAAGCCGATCGTACTGGGTCCATAACGCTGTAGCATGCGGCGCGGCTCGAGGACGATGCGCCACAGCCATTCCAGGTTGAGCCGCACCATCAGGTCGGGTGGGGGGGCATTCATGCCGAGCAGCAATCGAAACGACTGACCGACGCACAAGGCCCATGCCGGCGGCAGCAGCGCGCGATAGCGGTAGGCGAACAGCTCGCTCTTGGGCGCGCCGATGCACAGGAAGATCAGGGTCGCGTCGAAGGTCGAGATCGCATCGGCGAGCGAGCGGCAATAGGCGGCGTCTTTCTCGAAGCCGAACGGCGGCACCAGCGTCTCGACCGCGAAGGCCGGCGCAAAGTCGTTGAGCCAGCATTCGATGCCCTCCGCCGTGGCGCGGCTGTCGACGACGAAGAACCCCCTGTGGCCCGCCAGCGCGGCGGGGTCGGCGAACATCCGCTCGATCACGGCGCGCCCGGCAACGCGGCCCGGCAGCGAGAGGCCGCGCAGCTTCGCGAAGCGATAGACCGGAAACCCGTCCGCGACGATGATCTGGGCGCTTGCTAGCGCGCGATTGAACTCGTCGTCCTTCCGCGCCAGCGCGATATGCTGGATGTTGGGCGTGACGAACACGCCCAGGCCTTCGTCGGCGCTGCGCGGCGTCTGCAGCATGTATTGCGCCGCGCCGTTTTCATCGAGATCGCGGAACCGCATGCCCAACACTGGCACACGCAGGCGGCGTTCCACACCCCGATAGGGTTCGCCGTGGTTCGGATCGGTCGTAGTGTCGGACGTCAAGACCACGGACTCCGGAAACGGGCTTGAAAACGCCTTACGCCACAAAGGCTTAACATTGCGTTTTCCGACCGCCGCCGCCAAGGAATTTATGACAACATAGCGGGCATTTATCGGCCACGTCGAGCCGTTCGCTCATTGCGGTAACGCTGTCCGGCGGTTCTGCCACATCGCGTAGACGGCACCCAGCGGCGTGAAGCCCAGTGTGTCGCGCGCGATCAGGCTGCATCCGATCGCATTGACCAGCATCGTCGCACTTGTCGCGATCGCCGCGCCCTGCGCGCCCAAAGGCGCCGACAGCAGCACCAGGCCGCCGATCAGGACGAGCGTCGCGAGGCCGTTGACGCGCAGCAGCGCGCGCGCATAGCCGGTCATGCCGAGCAGTTCCGGCGTGGTGGTGGTGAGCGCGGCGGCGATCTGACCGATAATCAGGACATGAAGCGCGGTGACGGCGGGCAGGAATTGCTGGCCGAACAGGGCGAGAATCCGGTCCGGAAACACGATGACGGCGAGGATCGGCGGGATCGCGAGCGTCAGTGCTAGGGCGAGGGCGCGCGCGGCCTCTTGTCGAAGGCCGGCGAGGTCGCCGATCATGTAGAGCCGGGCGAAGCGTGGCGCGACCATCGACGCGACGCCGCTGACGAACATGTAGATCACCAGCACCACCCGCCAGGCGATGGCGTACAGGCCCACTTCGTCCGTAGAGGCTAGGATGCCAAGGATGAAGGGCGGCGCCGCGCTGATGAGCAGCTGCACCAGTTCCAGGCTGAATAGCGACAGGCCGGTGCCCAGCAGGGGTTCGGGCGGATTGGACGGCCGGCCCGGCGTCACCGCCGGCAGATCGCGCAGCAGCATCACGCCGCCGATCAGCGTCGCGAGCGTCATACTCGCCGCCACGGCCGCCAGCGCATGCGCGTCCGACATCGGCAGCGCGAACACCAGGACGCAGAACAGCCCCGGCCACAGCCAGGTATAGACGATCTGGCTCTGCGTGACGCGATGCAGCCCGGCGAGCGCGCCTGCGACGAGATTGGCGAAATTCTGCGGCAGGATGGCCAGCGCGCCGATGACGAACAGCGGTGCCATGTCGGGCTTGCGCATCACATAGGCGGCGAGCGGCCATGCCGCGAGCAGCGCCAGGGCGGTCAGCGCGAGCGACAATAGCAGCACCATGATCGCCGCCCGCCGCATCGCTGCCCGTGCGCCCGCCGCATCGTCAGCAGCGAGCAGGCGTGCCATTTCACGGGTCAGCGCGCGGTCGATCCCCAGGCGGCCGAGGCCCGATGCGATCATCAGCGCGCCGAACACGATGTAGAAGGCACCGACCTGATCCAGCGACAGGCGCAGCGCGATCATCAGGTGCATGCCGTATCGGCAGGGAATGTCGATCAGCCGCGTGCCGACCGTCACCAGCGACCCGCCATAGCGCTGGTGCAGGCGACGCAGCAGCGAGTGTTCGGCTGCGCTACTCATCGACGACGCCCTCCAACCGCAGGCAACTCGCGGGCGTAGAGGGCGATCGCCATGATCGACGTTATCTCCCCGGGGGCGAGGGTCATGGGGAGCATTTCCGATATCAGCAGCGAATAGACGAGATAGTCGCGGAGTGCGGCGAGGAAGGGCGTGTCATGCAGGCGGCGGGCGCTATCCATCAGCAGCACGCCGCGCAAGGGGACGGCCGCGATCAGCAGCGCGCCGATGATCCCATATTCGAAGATGATCCCCATCCAGGTGATGTCACCCAGAAAGAAGAAGTGGTTGAAATAGGTCATCAACCCGGCGGGATCGATCGGGCTGATCGTGCCGACGCCGAAGATCCAGCGAAACGGATCGGTGCCCAGAAAACCGATCGCCTTCATCGTCGAGATATAGCGGACGTCGAACGCGAAGGCTTTGTCGGTGCTGAAGATCGACGCCATGAACGGCACCGAGAACAGTGCGGCGAGCGCGAAGGGAATGAGCGCCAGCATCAGCAGCCGCAGGCGCGGGCCCGCCGCCAGAAAGCCGTTGATCGCCGCCATCAGCGTCAGGCCGAGCACGAAGGTGCGCATGCGGACGAGGCCGAACACCATGGCAAAGCCCGCCCCCCAGGCCGCGAACCAGCGCGGTTGCCAGCGCGCGGTGAAGCGGCGCCAGGCGTAGAGGATGCCGATCAGGCCGAAGTACATCGGCATGCGGATGCGATTGCCGCGGGCGTCCGCCGACAGAAGCGGGGAATCGCCCGCCACATAATGTTCGGCATAGGCCGATTGCGGCGCCAGCCGCCAGATCGCGAGCAACACGACGAAGGTGACGACCGCACAGATCAGGAAGGCGGCGGCGATCTCGCGCAGCGTCGGCCGCAGCCAGCGCAGCAGCCCGAGCAGCGAGAAGATATAGAGCAGCGGCAGCAGCTTGAGCTGCGAGGCCAGCGCGATGAAGAAGGTCTGCTGGAAGGTGAAGAGCGAGATGAAGGTGGGGACGAGCACCAGCCACAGGATCGTCACGACCATCTGCCGCGACCCTTCCGGCCGGCGCCCGGCGAACAGGATCAGGCATAGCGGCAGCGACAGCAGCGGAAATGCCTTGGACAAGGCCCAGGCGGGCTTGAGCAGCTTCACATAATGAAAGCTCTGCCCGAACAGCGGCAGCAGCGCGACCAGCAGCGCGACATAGGCCCAGCGGACGTCGGCCGCCTGCATCCAGCCGCGCAGGCTGCGTCGCGGAAAGGGCAGGGCGCGCGTCGCGGCGGTCATGTCAGCGGCCGAAAACGGCTCCGCCGCCCAGATTGTAGTTCAGGCTGCGGCTGAACGGCAGCAGCTTGTTGATATGCTGGTCGATCCACAGATTGGCCTCGGCGATCGACGAACGTGGTACGAACACGATATCCTGCGATTGCAGATCGATGCCGGTCGCGACGCCGCTTTTCGTATAGGCCTTCAGATCGACCTGACGCTGGGCGATCGTGCCGTCGGCATTGCGGTGGATCACCACCACCTTGCGCGTGCGCGCGGTGTCGAGCAGGCCGCCGGCGCCGATCACCGCCTGCATCGGGTCCATCGTCGCGGTGAGCTTCACCGGTCCGGGCTGGCGGACCTCACCACCGACATAGACGACGCCGCCATATTGCCGCACCGCCACCGTCGGGCGGGCATCCTCCACCACGCCCTGCCGGCGCAGATCGGCCGAGATGAGCGCCGCGACCTCATCGATCGTGCGGCCGCCAGCGGGGACGTTTCCGACGAGCGGAATCGCGATGCGGCCATCGGGGCCGACCGGCCCGGCATGATCCAGTTCGGCGTTGTAGGGGAAGCTGATCGCCAGCTCGTCGCCGGGCGCGATCCGATAGGCGGTGCGATCGACCACCGGGGCAGGGGCAGGAGCAGGGGCGGGGGCTGGCGTCGATGCCATCGTCCCGCGCGCGGGCGGCCGCACGATCGGCGCGACCTGCGCCAGTGCGTCCATCGTCGGCGCGACAAGCGTCAGCACCGCTGCCATGGTCGCTAAGCCGTATCTGCCCATCGTCACCGTCCCGTTGCCCGCGCGCCACCGGCCGTCCCACTGCAAGACACGGGACGGGCCGCTTCCGATAAGTCGATATAGCGGAAGGCTTAATGGAAAGGTAAGAGGAACCGACCATAAGGCGCACCAGCCCTTTCCAGCAGCCTTGGACAATCCACCAGATGCTTGATTTCACGTCTTCGTCCGAGCAGCAGGAAACGGAGACGCGCCACGGGCAATTCGCACTGCGCGACCTGCTGAACGGCATTTTCTATTATCGCCGACTCGCGCTGATCGTCGCGGGATCGATCATCGGGCTGGGCATCCTCGTCGCGTTGCTGTTGCCGCCAAGCTATAGTGCCGAGGCGCGGTTGCTGCCGCTGAGCGCCGGCATCTACGACATGCAGGACGCCGGGCGCGCGCCCTTGCCGGGGCAGGTGCTCGACCCGGGGGCGGTCGCCAATGTCGAACTTCAGATGCTCGACAGCCTGGAGCTGCACCGCGACGTGGTGCGCGCGCAGCTCGGCCCTGCCGCCTCGCCGGCGGAGATCAATGCGGCGCTGGAGAAATTTCAGTCGCACCTCCACGTCACCAAGGCGAACGAAGCGAACGTCATCCAGCTGACCTATACGGCGCGCGACCCGCAACAGGCCGCCGATGCGCTGCGCCAGCTGATCCGCCGCTATTTCGAAAGCCGCGCGACCGTGCTGACCTCGGGTCGCGTCGCCTTCCTCGAACAGCAGCGCAACGCAATCAAGCGCCAGCTGGACGAAGCGAGCGCGCGGATCACCGCCTATCAGCAGCAGAACGGCATCGTCGATATCGCGGCGCAGGTGGCGGGCGCGGTCGCGCAGGACGATCTGCTGCGCAAGAGCAAGCTGGAAAGCGATGCGGAGCTGGCCGATGGGCGCCGCAGCCTGTCGAGCCTCAGCAGTCAGGCCAAATCGGTGCCCGCCGATATCCGCCTGTACAACGACAATACCGAGGCGGCACGGGCGCTGGGCGAGATGCAGGCGCAGCTGCTGGGCCTGCAGGCCAAGCGCGCCGATCTGGCGTCGCGCTTCATGGCGACGTCACCGCAGGTGACGCAGCTCGACAAGCAGATCGCCGCATTGCAGGCGACGATCACCCAGCAGAAATCGTCGCTGGTTATGACGCAGCGCACCGGCCGCAATCAGTATTTCGATTCGACCAAGGACAAGTTGATCCAGTCGCGCGCGACGGTGGCCGGCGCGGAGGCGCGCGGCGCCGAACTGGCGGGGCAACTCGGCCAGTCGCGGGCGCGGCTGGCGCAACTCAATGCGATCAGCGACCGGCTGACCACGATGAAGCTCGACCGCGACGTGCTGGCGGACAGCTTCAAGTCGCTGTCGTCGCAGGTCGAACAGGCGCGCGTGCAGCTCAACCAGACGACCGAGGCGGGCAGCCCCAACGTCCGCGTCATCGAGGCGCCGACGCCCCCGACCAAGCGCACCAATCCGCCGCTGCTGCTGATCGCCGGCAGCATCTTCGCCGGCATCCTGATCGCGGGTGCGGCGGTGTTCATCGCCGGCAGCCTGCGCGAAACCTTCCTGACCCCGGTGGAGGTCGAGCGGGCGCTGGGCCTGCCCGTGCTCGCCGCCCCGGTCGCCGAGCAGGGTGAGGGCGTGGCGCGCGATTACAGCCGGCTGATCGCGGCGGTCGACGCGCACCATCAGGGCAGCGGGCGGGCGGTGCTGCTGGTCGCGCCGAGTTCGCGGATGAGCCTGCAAACCGCCGCATTGGGCCTGGGCCGCGCGATGGCGCGTCGCGCCGGCGCGCGCGTGCTGCTCGTCCGCTTCGCCAGCGATGCGCCGGTGCCGGAGACCGCCGCGAGCCTGGAACTCGAACCGTTCGAAGACATGATGACGACGATCATCGGCACCGCGGCCTGTTCGCTGCAACGGCGCGACGTGCGCCTGCTCGCCGAGCTGCGCGAGCGGTTCGATTATATCGTCGTCACCGCGCCGCCGATGGCAGTGGGTTATGAGGGGATCGAGCTGTCGCAGGCGGTCGATGTCGTCGTCCCCGTGGTCGAGGCGGAGGCGACGCGTCGCCCAGTGGCGCGGACGCTGGTGACGCAGCTGCGCGATGCCGGCGCGGTCCTGATCGGCGCGATCCTGCTCGGCCGGCGCTGGCATATCCCGCAGCGGCTGTACCGCCTGCTGATCGAGCGGCGCGCCTAGGCAAAGCGACGCGCGCCGGCCCGTAGCGGCTTGACGACACACGCCATTCGGGGCGACGCCCTTCGGCAAACGCTGGAGAGGACGCCCGATGCCCGATGCCTTCATCTGTGACGCGATCCGCACGCCGATCGGCAAATTGAACGGCGCGCTCGCGAGCGTGCGGGCCGACGACCTCGCCGCGATCCCGTTGCGCGCGCTGATGGAGCGCAATCCATCGGTGGACTGGGGCGCGGTGGACGATGTGCTGCTCGGCTGCGCCAATCAGGCGGGCGAGGACAATCGCAACGTCGCGCGCATGGCGGTGCTGCTCGCCGGCCTGCCCGACGGCGTGCCGGGCGCGACGGTCAACCGCCTGTGCGGATCGGGGCTGAACGCGGTCGGCAGCCTCGCACAGGCGATCCGCTGCGGCGATGCGGCGTTGGGGATCGCGGGCGGCGTCGAGAGCATGACGCGCGCGCCCTATGTGATGGGCAAGGCGGCCGGCGCCTTCGACCGGGCGCAGCAGATCGAGGATACGACGCTCGGCTGGCGCTTCGTGAACCCGGCGATGCGCGCGGCCTATGGTGTCGACACGATGCCGCAGACCGCAGAGAATGTCGCCGACCAGTGGCGTGTGGCGCGTGAGGATCAGGACGCCTTTGCGCTCGCCAGCCAGCAGAAGGCGGCGGCGGCGATCGCCAGCGGGCGGCTGGCGGCGGAAATCGTGCCGGTGACGATCGCGCAGCGGAAGGGCGATCCGATCGTCTTTTCGACCGACGAGCATCCCCGCGCCACCAGCCTCGACGCGCTGGCGAAGCTGAAGCCCGTTGTGCGGGCGGACGGCACCGTCACCGCGGGCAATGCCTCGGGCCTGAACGATGGCGCCGCGGCCATGCTGGTGGCAAGCGAGGCGACGGCGGCGCAGCACGGCCTGACGCCCCGCGCGCGAGTGCTGGGCATGGCGGCGGCGGGGATCGCACCGCGGATCATGGGCGTCGGCCCGATCGAGGCGGCGCGCAAGCTGTGCCGGATCACCGGCATCGGCCTCGACCAGCTCGACGTGATCGAGCTGAACGAGGCCTTTGCCGCGCAGGCGATCGCGACGCTGCGCGATCTGGGCATCGCCGCCGACGATCCGCGGGTGAACCGCAACGGCGGGGCGATCGCACTGGGCCATCCGCTCGGCATGTCCGGCGCGCGGATCGTGATGAGCGCGGTGGAGGAGCTGCATCGCAGCGGCGGCCGCTACGCGATGGCGTTCATGTGCATCGGCGTCGGCCAGGGGATCGCGCTGATGCTGGAGCGCGTCTGACCGACGCGCCCCAGCCGGTGGGTCAGCCGATCGCCATCAAACTCGCGTTGCCGCCCGCCGCCGTCGTGTTGATCGACGTCGACACCTCCTCGACCAGCCAGTCGAGGCGATAGCCCGCGCAGCCCGCCTGGGGCAGTACGATCGGACCGGGCAGCTCGGCGAGCGCGGCCAGCGCGGCGGAGACGTGCGCGGCCTCGCCCTCGATCAGCGCGCCCGCGAAAGCAGGCGCACGCCGCCAGTCGTCGGCGATCCGCACGCGGGCGGTGACGCTCGGCGGCAGCGCGGCCAGCGCCGCGGCCAGCGATCCTGCCTCGCCGACGACCGCGTCGTTCCCGGCGGCGAGCGCGGCGCCGATCTGTTCGATCAGGCCGTCGCGCGTCTGCGGCAGCAGCAGCACGCGTCCGCGCGGGTGGAGGGCGTAGAGGTTGCGTTCGCCGACCGGGCCGGCCAGCTCGGTCGCCGCGCCGAGCATCGACGTGGCGATCGCATCGCGGACGCGCGTGGCGAGCGCGCGCTCGCCACGATCCTCCAGCCACAGCGCCAGATTGCGCGCGGCGGGATCGGCATGGTCCGACACAACCGCTGGCGGCAGGTCTGCGCCCGACACCAGCCGGCCGAGGTACAGCGGCCCGCCCGCCTTGGGGCCGGTGCCCGACAGGCCGCGCCCGCCGAACGGCTGCACGCCCACCACCGCGCCGATGACGTTGCGGTTGATGTAGAGATTGCCCGCCTTCACCCGGCTGGTGACATGCGCGATCGTCTCGTCGAGGCGCGTGTGCAGGCCGAACGTCAGGCCATAGCCGGTGGCGTTGATCCGGTCGATCAGCCGGTCCAGCTCGGCGCGGCGGAAGCGGACGACGTGCAGCACCGGCCCGAACACCTCGCGCTCCAGCTCGGCGATGTCGGACAGTTCGACGATCGTCGGCGCGACGAAGGTGCCGTGCGCGGTGTCGCCCGCGAGCGCGAGCTGTTCGACGCGGTGGCCGCCGTCACGCATCTTCGCGATGTGCGCGTCGATATTGGCCTTCGCCTCGGCGGTGATGACCGGGCCGATGTCGGTCGCCAGCGCGTCGGTGCGGCCGATCGACAGCTCGTGCAGCGCGCCCTTGATCATCGCGAGCGTGCGGTCGGCGACCTCCTCCTGCAGACACAGGATGCGCAGCGCCGAACAGCGCTGGCCTGCGCTGTCGAAGGCGGAGGCGATGACGTCCGCCACCACCTGTTCGGCGAGCGCGGAGGAATCGACGATCATCGCATTCTGCCCGCCGGTTTCGGCGATGAAGGGGATGGGCGATCCGTCCGGCAGCAGACGCTTGGCCAGTTCCTTCTGGATCAGCCGCGCGACCTCGGTCGATCCGGTGAACATCACCGCCATCGTCTCGGGCGCCGCAACCAGAGCCGCGCCGATCGCGCCATCGCCGGGCACGAAGTGCAGCACGTCCGTCGGCACGCCGGCCGCATGCAGCAGGCCGACGCCCTGCGCGGCGATCAGCGGCGTTTCCTCGGCGGGCTTGGCGAGCACCGCATTGCCCGCGACCAGCGCCGCGGCGACCTGTCCGATGAAGATCGCCAGCGGGAAGTTCCACGGGCTGATGCAGGTGACGACACCCAGCGGGCGATGGCCGGTGCCCAATGTGGCGCGCGCCTGCTCGGCGTAGTAGCGCAGGAAGTCGATCGCCTCGCGCACCTCGGCGATGGCATTGGGCAGCGACTTGCCCGCCTCGCGCACGATCAGCGCCAGCAGCTGCGGCATGCGCGCTTGCATCGCGTCGGCGGCGCGGTCGAGCATCGCGGCGCGTTCCGCCGGGGTGGTCGCGGCCCAGCCAGGCGCGGCGGCCTGCGCGGCGCGGGCGGCGGCCCGAGCCTGATCGACCGACACCTCATGCACTGTACCGACGCGGTCGCGATGATCGGCGGGGTTTAGCACCGCGCGGGGCGTGCCGACGACGCCGGCGTCCCACGGGCCTTCGCCCGCCATCGTCTCGCTGAGCATCGCCAGCGTGGTTTCGTCGCTGAGGTCGAGGCCGGCGGAATTGCGGCGCGAGCTGTACAGGTCCTGCGGCAGGGCGATCTGCGGGTTCTTCTGCCCCGGCGCGGCCATCGCGCGCACCGCCTCCACGGGGTCCGCGACCAGATCGGCGATCGAGACTTCGGGATCGGCAATGCGATTGACGAAGGACGAGTTCGCGCCATTTTCCAGCAGGCGGCGGACGAGATAGGCGAGCAGCGTCTCATGCGTGCCGACCGGCGCGTAGATGCGGCACGGGCGGTTCAGCTTCTCCGCGCCGACGACTTCGTCGTACAGCGGTTCGCCCATGCCGTGCAGGCACTGGAATTCATAGTCGCCGACGGTGAAGTCGGGGCCCGCCAGATGGTAGATGGTGCTGAGCGTCTGCGCATTGTGCGTCGCGAACTGCGGGAACACCGCATCGCGCGCGCCCAGCAGTTTCCGCGCGCAGGCGATATAGGCGACGTCGGTGTGGATCTTGCGGGTATAGACCGGGAAGTCGGCAAGGCCATCGACCTGCGCGCGCTTGATCTCAGCATCCCAATAGGCGCCCTTGACCAGCCGCACCATGATCCGCCGGTTGGCGCGGCGGGCAAGGTCGACGATCCAGTCGATCACGAACGGGCAGCGCTTGCCATAGGCCTGCACGACGAAGCCAAGGCCATCCCAACCGGCCAGATCGGGATCGGTGGCGAGGCTTTCGAGCAGGTCGAGCGACAGCTCCAACCGGTCGGCCTCTTCGGCATCGATGTTGAAGCCGATGTCATAGCCCTTGGCCATCACCGCGAGCGCCTTCACGCGCGGCAGCAGCTCGCCCATCACCCGCGCCGCCTGCGCGCGGACGTAACGGGGGTGGAGCGCCGACAGCTTGATCGAGATGCCAGGCCCGTCGAAGATGCCGCGGCCGGCCGACGCCTCGCCGATCGCCCGCACGGCGTTTTCATAATCGCGATAATAGCGGTCGGCATCCGCTGCCGTGGTCGCCGCTTCGCCCAGCATGTCGTAGCTGTAGCGGAAGCCGCGCGCCTCCAGCGGGCGGGCGCGCTTCAGCGCCTCGGCGATCGTCTCGCCCGTGACGAACTGTTCGCCCATCATGCGCATCGCCATATCGACGCCGCGGCGGATCACCGGCTCACCCGCACGCGCGATCAGCCGGGTGAGTGCGGCGCCCAGGCCGCTGTCGTTGACGCTGCCGGTCAGCTTGCCGGTGACGACCAGGCCCCAGGTCGCCGCATTGACGAACAGCGAGCGGCCGTCGCCGACGTGGCTGCGCCAGTCGCCGCCCGCGATCTTGTCGCGGATCAGCGCGTCGCGCGTTGCCGTATCGGGGATGCGCAGCAGCGCCTCGGCAAGGCACATCAGCGCGACGCCCTCCTGGCTGGACAGCGCATATTCCTGCACCAGCCCCTCGACGCCGGTGCCCTTGTGCTTGGCGCGTAGCGCGGTGACGAGCGCCGTCGCCGTCGCGGCGGCGTCGCGGCCGATCGCGTCGGGCAGCGTCGCGGCATCGAGCAGCGGCGCGAGGCATTCTGCCTCCGGCCGGCGATAGGCGGCGGTGATCGCGGCGCGCAGCGGCGTCTGCGGGCGGACGGGCGGCGCGAAATCGGCGAAGGGCGGGCGGGTCATGGGCGAAGGTCCTCTCTACGATCCGCCCATATCGACTTTCGCGCTGGCGATCCGTCCGAAATGCGCGCAGGATCGCGCCGAACGACCCGATTTTTGAGAGTGTCACAGGCCAAATGGACGGCAAACCATCCCAGAACGCGCCGATCGATACGTTCGACCGGCGCATCATCGAAGCACTGCGCGACGATGGCCGCCTGTCTGTTACCGAACTCGCCCGCCGTGTCGGCCTGTCGAAGACGCCGTGCCAGGTGCGTCTGCGCCGGTTGATCGATCAGGGCTATATCCTCGGCTTTCGCGCGGTCATCGATCCCGTGCGCCTGGGGCTTGATCATATCGCTTTCACCGAGGTGAAGCTGTCCGACACGCGCGAAGCCGCGCTCGATGCGTTTCGCCGCGCCGTGCTGCGCATTCCGGAGGTGGAGGAATGCCATATGATCGCCAGCAGCTTCGATTATCTGCTGAAGGTCCGCACCCCCGACATCCGCCGCTATCGCGAGGTGCTGGGCGAGCGTATCTCGGCGCTGCCGCATGTCGCCAACACCTCCACCTTCGTCGCGATGGAAACGATCCGCGACGCGGGCGTGTAGCGCTTGCGCGTCACGATCGGTTGGGTCACGCTGCCGGCATGACCCGCTGGCTCCCCCTTCTGTTGCTGACCGCCGCCACGACGGCGTCGGCCGATCCCCGCGCACCCATCCTGTCGGCGGCGCGGATCAAGGCCGATGTGAAGACGCTGAGCGCGGACGATTTTCACGGGCGCGGGCCGACCCAGCCGGGTGAGGCGATCACGCTCGCCTTCCTCGAAAAACGGTTCGCGGCGCTCGGGCTGCGACCGGCGGGGGATGCGGGCTATCGCCAGACCGTCCCGCTGCTGCGCTGGACGCGCGAGACCGCGCGGTTCGACCTGTCGCTGGGCGGCAAGACTGAGGCGCTGCGGCCCGGCGTCGAGATTGCGGCATCGTCGCGCATCGTCGGAACGACGACGCTCGATCGCGCGGGCGTCGTCTTCGTCGGCTATGGCGTGGTCGAGCCGCGGCTGGGCTATGATCCGTATCGCGGCGTCGATGTGCGCGGCAAGGTGGTGGTCGCGCTCGCCGGCGATCCCGATGTCGAGGCGGGGCGCGATCTGGGCTTCGGCGGGCGCGCATCCAGCCCGGCGGCGCGCACCAAATTGGCTGAGGCGCAGAAGCATGGCGCCGCCGCCTTCTTCCAGATCCACGATACCTTTCCGTCGAGCTACCCCTGGCTGCAGCTCGCCAACAGCGATGCGGTGCCCGGCTATGCGCTGGACACGGGCAGCGTTCCGCCGGCCTTCGGCATTCGCGGCACGTTGCGCAACGATATCGGCGTCGCGCTGCTGCGGCAGGGCGGCCTCGATTACGCTGCCGCCAAGCGCGCGGCGCAGCGGGCGGACTTTCGCGGCGTCGCGTTGCAGGGCGTGGCCTTGTCGGCCGATGTCCGCACCAGCCTAGACCGCGCGGTCAGCCACAATATCGTCGGCATTCTGCCCGGCACCGATCCCGCTGCGGGCAGCATCCTGTATGGCGCGCATTGGGATGCCTATGGCGAGAATGCGTTCGATCCGCCCGCCGACCGGATCCGCAACGGCGCCGTGGACAATGGCACCGGCACTGCGACCCTGCTGGAGATCGCGCGCGCCTTCGCGGGCGCGCCGCGCCTGCGCCGCTCGGTCGTGTTTGCCCTCTGGACGGCGGAGGAAAAGGGCCTGCTGGGCGCGACTTGGTATGCCGACCACCCCGCGCTGCCGCTGGCCACCACGGCGGCCCAGTTCAACCTCGACCCGCATGTCGTGCTGGGGCGGACGCGCGATCTGGAGCTGATCGGCGTCGGCCGTACCCCGCTGGAGCAGGACCTCGCCCGCGTCGCCGCGGCGCAGGGGCTGCGGATCGTGCCGGAGGAGAATACCGAGGCGGGCTGGTATTACCGTTCCGACCATTATGCCTTCGCGCAAAAGGGCGTGCCGGGCGTCTACTTCCGCGCGGGGCGCGATCTGGTGCGCGGGGGTGCCGCTGCGGGCGAGCGGGAGCGGGCGCGCTACAATGCCGAATGCTATCACCAGACCTGCGACGCGTTCAAACCGGGCTGGGACATGACCGGCGCGGCGCAGGAAGGCAGCGTCGCCTATGCGCTGGGCCGCGAGATCGCGGCCGGCGCGACCTGGCCGACGTGGAACGCCTCCGAACCGTTCGCCGCTGAACGCGCGAAGAGCGACGCGGCGCGCCGCTGACGCGCCGCCATCGCGGTCCGGCTCCGGCCGGCGTCCCCGGTCAGAAGGCGCCGTGGGCCCGGAAGGCGAACACGTTGGCCGGCCCGCGATCCCGATTGTAGCCGGGATTGGCGATAAACTGATAATCGACGGTCAGCTCGACACCCCGCGCGGCGGCGATCTTGTAATAGGCCTCGCCGATCCGTTCGGCGCCGGGGTTCGGCAGGCGGCCGTCCCCGACGAGGACGCCCAGGCCCCCGGCATCGAGATAACGTTGGTGGTCCCGGCTGATCGCGTTGACGATGACGACCGCCCCCAGCGTATCGCCGCTCCGTCCCCAACCGGCACCGCGCAGCGACAGCCCGGCCTGCGCCGTCCGGTCGATGTCGGTGAAGTCATAGGGCTCGACCTGCCCGTCCGCGATGCCGGCGCGGGCGAAGACGCCGAGCGTGTCGCTCGCCGCCTGTTCGACGTTGATGCCGATGCCCGCCCGCGTGCGACGGCTGCGCACCAGGCCGGTATCGGCGACGTCGCCGGTCCGCGCCGCCAGCGCCAGTACCTCGTCGAAGCGCCCGAACCGGCCGCGGTTGCGGAAGAGCGTGACGCGCACCGCGCCCGGCCGACCGGCCAACTGGTGGCGATGCTCCACCTCGGCATCGAGCTGATACTGGCCGAAGCCCCTCTCCAGCGTCTCGCCGTTGGGGACCTTCGACAGGTTGAAGGCGCCCAGGCGCAGCGTCCAGGCGGCCCGATACCATTCGGCGGCGATGCCGGTGCTGTAGCCCCAGGCGTCGGCGGCATAATCGAAGCTGCCCGTGTCGACCGCCGACCAGTTGAGGAAATCGGCGCGCGGATCGTGGGCGTAGATGTTCGTGTCGAACACGTCGCCGACGCCGAACTTGCCGATGGTCAGCACCAGACGATTCGCGGTGCGCGATCCGGCGAGCTGGTTGGCGAAGCCGGCCACCGCCTCGCGCGCGCCGCCCAGGTCGATGGTCTGGCGCAGGAACAGCCGTTGCAGGCGCGTGTAGGGTGCAGTGCGGCCGACCTTATAGGCTTCCGCGCTGGGGAAACCGGCGACGCCGAGCGTGTTGGACAGGCCGAAGCCCTGGTCGATCTCGGGGTTCACCCACAGCTCGCCGCCCGCCCAGGGCCGCACGCCGGCATAGAGCGTGACGTCGACGGTCTCCTTCGCCTGACGCGGGGTCAGGCTGTTGGCACCGGCATAGGGCGAGGCGAAGCCGGGCGTGGCTTGCAGGACGACCGTCGCCTGCCCGTGGACCGCGTACCGTTGATCGTCCGGCATGGCTTCGGCCGCGATCGGCGTGGCGGGCGCGGTGACGGCCGGCGCGCGGTCCTGGACGGTCTGCGCTGCAGCGGGCGCGTGCGGGATGAGGCCGGCGAGCGCGCAGGCGCCCGCCAGTGGGAAAAGCCGGGTCATGATAAGTCCCCTTGGACGGTGCCGGTTACAGCTGATGTGTCAGCGCGAGGTGAATGATGCGGACCAGCACGAAGCCGCCGGCGACGACGAGATAGAGCCGCAGGATGCCGAGCCAGGCTTTCTCGCCGCGTCCCAGCATGGCGGGCGCGAGGGTATCGAGCGGCGGCATCCGCCAGTCCGCGCGGCCGCGACGGTCGATCGCCTCCGCCGTCCCGCCGGTCAGCAGGCGCAGGCCCACCCAGCCGATCAGCGCCAGCGCCGATCCCCCGCCCAAAATCCACAGCATCGCCGCCGCGCCGATCGTCGGGAACAGCACCGAGGCCGTCAGGATGACCGACAGCAGGACGAGGACGGCGATCACCGCACCGGTGAACAGGTTCAGCCAGCGCCCGTTGCGCCATGGCCCCAGCACCGCCGTGTCGTTGCACAGCAGCAGCAGGAACACGGTCGCGCTGGGCAGCAGCACGCCCGCGAGCGACTGCACCGCATTGGTCAGCAGGCCCAGCGGCGTGCCCGGGATCAGCACCAGCGCCGCCGCGACCCCGATCAGTCCGGCGAAGACGAGGTAGAAGGGGATCGAGTCCTTCGGTGAGCGGTGCAGCGAATGCCGGATGCCGAACGTGTCGCCGATGGCATAGGCCGTGCTGAGCGACACCGCTGCCGCGCCGATGATCGAGGCATCGATCAGCGCGATGGCGAACAGGATGCCCATCAGCCGACCGGCATGCGCCTCGATCCCGCGCGCGATCGCGCCGGCATCGGTGAAGTGGCCCACGCCCGCGGTGCCGGCGAACGCGGCGGCGGTAAACGCCATCATCGCGACCGCGCCAACGATCACCACGGCGATGCCGACCCACAGATCGATCCGGCTATAGGCCATGAAGCGCGGCCCGATCCGCTTGTCGATCAGATAGCTCTGCTGGAAGAACAGCTGCCAGGGCGCGACGGTGGTGCCCACGATCGCAATGATCAGGAGCATGACGTCGGCGAGCTGCCCGCCCGCGGGCATGTGCGGCACGACCATGTCGCGCGCGATCTGCCCGACCGGCGGGTGGATCGCGACGGCGATCGGGACGAGCAACAGCGATCCGAACACCAGCACCATCATGAAGCGTTCGAATCGGCGGAAGCTGCCCGTGCTGGCGGCGGCGACGATCAGGACCGATGCGATCGCCACGCCGGCAAGCCGCGGCACGCCGAGATAGTCGAGGCCCAGCGCGATGCCGATGAATTCGGTGACGATCGTCAGGGCGTTGAGCAGGAACAGGTCGATGACGCTGAACGCCCCCCAGAAGCGGCCGAAGCGCTGGAAGATCAGCCGGGCATGGCCGACCCCGGTCACCGCGCCGAGGCGCAGCACCATTTCCTGGTTCACATAGATGACGGGGACGAGCAGCAGCAGCGTCCACACAAGGCTAGTGCCGTAATTCTGCCCCGCTTCGGTATAGGTGCCGAACGCGCCGGCATCATTGTCGCCGACCATGACGATCAGGCCGGGGCCGACGATCGCGGCCAGCGTCAGCAGGCGGCGCCGCCAGCCACGGCGCGCGCCGGTGTCGGTTTCGGCGATGGTGCCGAACGCACCGATGATGTCGCCCGTGTGGGCGCTGTCGAGATGAGCGGTGGCGCGCGGCGGGCGCGCACCGCCGGGGCCGCTCAGGGCCAGGGCATGCAAGGTCATGGCACGAACTCCGCGTGCGGGTAATCTTTCAGGGGTGCGGCAGATCAGGCGGCGCGGAACGCCGCCACGCGTCGGCGCGGGTCATCGTCCGTCGCGTGCAGGGGGCGGGACGCGGCGAGGCGGATGCGTCGGCTGAAGGCTTCGACGCGGGTGGTGTCCACGTGCCGTTCGACACGCGCGAGATAGATGGTCATGGGCGACCTCCTTGGTTCCGGTGGATGTCCGGTCCAGGAGATCGCGGCACCGCGTCAGGCGGTGGGCACGAACTCCCCGACCGGGTCACGTCCGGCGATGCCGATCAGCGGAGCAAAGCTCCTACTGTCGCCCTCGCTGGACATGGGGCTAGATCGAGGTTTCATTGCTGTCCTTCTTCGACGCGCAGACGCGAGCCGTGAAATCGAGTCGCGACCGCCGCGACCGATGGCGCCAGATACGCCTCCGGGGCACAGGATCAACCCCTCTTTCGTCCCGTCGCGACGCAGGGACGGGGCGGGGTGGCGAGGCGGGAGAGGCGGGCGGATATGGGATGCCGCCCTGCCGATCCGGTGACGGGCGGCAAACGACAGGGCTGCCGCGGCGACCCGGGGATCGTCGCGTGTTCGGCGCGTGCGCCGATCCAGCTTTACGGGATCAGCCGGTCGGCGCGCAGGCGTTCGAACAAGGCGAAGAAGGCATCGTCGGTCGGCTGGTATCCGGTGAACCCCAGCCGGCGGCTCTTGCTCATGTCGGTGACCACCTCGATCGGCCGGCCGAGGTCGGCATCGGTGTGCCAGGGGGAGGCGAGACGGCTGAGGTCTGGCTCGGCCAGCCCCTCGCGCGTCGCGATTGCCCGCCAAAGCGCGGCGTCGTCCGCCATCTGCCGTTCCAGCGGGCGCACGATGCCATCGAACGGCGCCGCCGCGATGCCGAACCAATCGGCGATGCGGTGCCACATCCACTGCCAGCGAAAGACGTCGCCGTTGACGACGTTGAACGCCTCGTCATGCGCCGCCTCGGTGTCCGCCGCCCAGATGAGGTGGCGGGCGAGCTGCCGCGCGTCGGTCATGTCGGTGAGGCCCGACCATTGCGCCGCCGATCCGGGAAACGTGAACGGACGCCCCGTCTCGCGGCACAGCGTCGCATAGACCGCGAGCGTCGTGCCCATGTTCATGGCATTGCCGACGGCGAGACCGATCACGGTATGCGGGCGATGGACGCTCCGGGTGAAGCCATCGCGCACGGCGGCGGCGAACACCTCGTCCTCCTGCGCGTAATAGAAATTCTCGACGTCGAGCCGTCCCTGCTCCTCGCGGAACGGCGTTTGCGGCAGCGTGCCCTGCCCATAGGCCTCGAACGGCCCGAGATAATGTTTCAGGCCGGTGACCAGCGCGACATGGCGCGGGCCCGTCGGCTTGGCGAGGCCGTCGAGAAGGTTGCGCACCATGGCCGCGTTGACGCGGATGTTCTCCGCCTCGCTGTCCTGCCGCAACCATGTCGTGATGAAGACGGCGTCGGGGTCGATGCCGCGCAGCGCCGCGGCCGTGGCGCGCGCGTCCAGCAGATCCGCCGCGACTGGTTCCACGCCCGCCTGACGGGATGGGCGACGGGCGAGGCCGTGGACCGTCCAGCCCTGCTCGACCAACAAGGCCGCCGTCGCGCTGCCGACGATCCCGCTCGCGCCAACCACCAATGCCGTCTTCGTCATAGCTATCTCCTTGATAGGCGGAAGCTAGGCACGGCCCCGACACGCTTCTAGACGGCACCATTCGCCTACCCAGGCACCAGGAGGTAACCACATGCAACCGGGAACGCCCGATGAGGAATGGCGCGAGGATTGCGCGCCCCGCCGCGTGCTGGAGCTGTTCGCGACCAAGTGGACCAGCATGGTGCTCCACACGCTGTCCGCCCGTCATGGCGGCGCCGCGCGCACGGGTGTGCTGCACCGCAGCCTGCCGGGCATATCGAAGAAGATGCTGACCCAGACGCTGCGCGATCTGGAGGCGAGCGGATTGCTGAGCCGGCACGTGCAGAGCGCCATACCGCCTGCCGTCGAATATCGCCTGACCGACTTGGGCCGGCGCTTCGTGGAGCCCGTCGAACTGCTCTACGCCTGGGGGCGGGACAATGCGGACGCGCTGGACGCGCTGCATCCCCGTGCGACGTCGCGCCGGGCGTGACCGATCCGACGACCGGCTTTCAGGGAGGGAACGGTCGGCGCGAACGCGACGAGTCGCGCACGAAGACAGTGGTGTCGCCCGGTCATGTCCCGTACACTTGCGAAAACGTACCCGACCACGGGTGTTTAGGATTGAGGTGTACCGTGGACAAATGCAGCATGCAAAAGGCGTTCGATCACCTCGAGGCCGCGATGACCATTTTGGATGCGGAGGGGCAAACCGCTGCGGCGGCGCAGCTCGATCACGTGATGCAGATGGTTCAGGCCACCATCACCGCAGCGTCGGGCGCATCGTAAACGGTCGCGAGCATCGCTTCGACCCGCTGCAACCCCGATTGGGTCAATAACAGGTCGATCGTCGGGTCTCCGTCCCGTTCGATGATGCCGCGTTGCTGCAGCACCGCGACCCAGCGCTGCGTGGTCGAGCGGGCGATGCCGGCATAGGCGGCGATCTGGCTGATGCCGATGCTGCGCCCCTCCGCTTCCGCCAGATAGACGCCTATCAGTATCGATCCGATCGGGTCCGTGCTCAGATCGGGTCCGAACAGCCTGACGCGCGTCTCATGGACATGGCGGATGCTGAGGGCGGTCGCCCATAGCCGGGCCGGCGGCAATTGCCGCCCGTTATCCCGCCAGAACAAGGTCGCGATCAGGCGATCGGGGTCGGAGAAGCGCGTGACGAGCAGATTGGCCGCGATCGTCGTGCCATCCGGGCGCAGATAGCGTTTCTGGAACCGGAGCGGCGCGGCGCCGTCCTCCAGCATCGCAAGCATATCGACGCTGCGCTGCAAATCGCGCGGGTCGGTAATGTCGCGAAACGAGGCGCCGATGACATCGCTCTCCTCGCGCTTGAGCAGATCAAGAAAGGCCTGGTCGGCCTGAAGGATGACCCCCTCCAGTGAAGACACGCAATGTGCAGCTGGCATTTGTCTCACCGTTAGACCCGTATCGGCAATATACATCAGTCGAATTAACCCGCAAGTCGGTTATGGGCTGATCGACAATTGCAAGCAAACGGCAAAACCTCTTCGTCATGTAATGAAATATAGTCTGAACTGGATGTATATTTGGCGGAGAGCCGCGATGGGATGGGCGATTGCTATCCTGCAACCGCTCCCTGCCTTCCGCTCATGGCGCGATGTAGTCGATGCTTGGCGCCGATACGCCGCTATTGGAGCCGAAGCAGTCTGATCGCATTCGACCGCGCGTCGCCGGATGTTCGTGGCCCTGTCATGCGGGGCATCCAAAAAAAAGACGCTGCCAAAGGGCCGCGGGATGGCTAGACCCGGTCCGTGACCATCGCCGCCGTCCACGATCCCCGCTTACCGTTCCCGGCATCGGGGGGCGATTGCGCGGCGACGTTGCGGGCGATCGACTGGATCGCGCATCCGCTCGGCGATCCGCTCGGCTGGCCGGCACCCTTGAAGACCGCCGTTCAGATCGTACTGTCCTCGGCCTTTCCGATGATGGTGCATTGGGGGGCGGAGCTGTTCACCGTCTACAACGATGCCTATGCGCGCATCCTCGGCCGCAAGCACCCTGGGATGCTGGGACAGCCGGCGCGCGCATGGTGGTCGGAGATGTGGGACCAGCTGACGCCGATCTTCGATCGCGTGCTGGCGGGCGAAACGGTGTTCATCGAGAACGGCCGCTATACGCCGGATCGCGACGGCGTGTCGAAGGAAGCCTTCTTCACGCACTCGCACAGCCCGCTTTGGGATGTGGATGGCCGGGTCGCGGGCATCTTCCTCGTCGTCACTGAAACTACGTCCGAAGTCGTCGCCAGGCGGGACCGTGACGCGGCCACGGAGCAGCAGATGCTGCTGAATGAGGAACTGGCGCATCGGATCAAGAACACGATGAGCGTCGTGCAGGCGATCGCGCACCAGACGCTCGACAAGGTTGAGGATCAGGAGGCCGTCACCGCCTTCGGCAAGCGGCTGTCCGCGCTGGCCGCGGCGAACGACGTGCTGACGCGCGACCAATGGTCCACGGCCAAATTGGGCGACGTTGCGATCGGCGCGCTGGCGACGTTTGGGGAGGATCGGTTCCTGCTGTCCGGCCCCGACGTGATCATCGGGCCCAGGGCGACGCTGTCGCTGTCGCTGATGCTGCACGAACTGGCAACGAACGCCGCCAAATATGGCGCGCTGACGGCGCCGGCGGGCCGGGTGGCGGTGGATTGGGTGGTGCGCCGGGATGGCGACACGGACATTCTTGACCTGTGCTGGACGGAGCGGGGTGGGCCGCCGGCGACGCAGCCGACGCGCAAGGGATTCGGATCGCGGTTGATCCGCATGGGTCTAACCGGCTCCGGCGGCGTTGAACTCCGGTACGAGGTGCAGGGCCTGACGGTCACTGCGACGGCCCCGCTCTATCAGGTTCAAGAGGCGTAGCGCGTCAGCACACGACATGGGACAGTCCGAACCCCTTACCCGTTGGCCGGTCCTTGTGGTCGAAGACGAACCGATCCTGCGGATGGACGCGATCGGCATGGTCGAGAAGGCGGGGTTCGAAGCCGTCGAGGCGATGAGCAGCGCCGACGCGATCCGGTTGCTGGAAGAGCGGCTGGACATCCGTCTGGTGTATATGGACCTCGACATGCCGCGCAGCCGCAAGGGCATCGAGATCGCGGCGGCGATCCGCAAGCGCTGGCCGCCGATCGAAATCATCCTCACCGCCGCCTATTTCACGCGAGACAGCGTCCACCTCCCCGAAAGAACCGAATTCTACCCCAAACCCATCAACCGCGACGAAATCGTCGACGCTATGCGGCGGCTGGTAAACCGCTCAGCTGCTTGAGTTTTTTGCAGTCCTGTAGCGCTCGGATTGAGCTGGAGGATGTCGCCGCGCCGGTCGCTGTCCAATGCGTAAGGTAATTGTGAAGCGCGGCTCCTTCACATCGCGGTGACGGCACCCACCGCTGTAATCGTGGCGCGCCGTCGCGCCGTCTGCTGTTGCTCCGACAGCGGTTTGCCGAGCGCGGTCTTCCCGTCTCGCCGTTCCGGCATCCGATCGCCGAGAAAGCCGATCACGACCAGGGCGGTCAGCACGAACGCCGCCACCGCTCCAAGAACGGCATACATGGGTTTCCCTGTCTTCATGCGCTCGGCCTGTCCTGCGTTCGACTGCGCGACCAAACCACCGAACGGACAAAACGAGCCTTTAGGGGAGGGATCCGGACCTAGTGTGAGGCGGCGACTGCGGCTGACATCTCCCGGTGCGCGCTGCCGAGTCGGGGGAACCATATACCGCGCTGGAGCGGTTGCGCCTGACTTTCCCCGATCAGGAGTTTCGCATGAGCATCGCTTCGGCACTCGGCCTCGGTGGCCGCAAGGTCCGCTACGCTATCGTTGGCCTGGGCGACATTGCGCAGGAGGCGTTGATGCCGGGCGTGTCACATACAGGCAATTCGACGATAACCGCCTTGGTGTCGGGCGACCCCGAAAAGTTGACGCAGCTCGGCAAGCGATATGGCGTCAAGCATCTGTACGGGTACGAACAATTTCCGGCCTTGCTGGCATCGGGCGAGATCGATGCCATCTATCTTGCGACGCCGAACTGGCGGCATGCCGAATTTGCGGTGCCGGCGCTGGAAGCGGGTATCCACGTCCTCAGCGAAAAGCCGCTCGATGTGTCGTCGGCCAAGGCGCGCGAGATCATGGCGGCGGCGGTCAAGGGCAAGGCGAAGCTGATGACCGCCTATCGGCTGCATTTCGAACCGGCGACGCTAGATGCCATTCGCCGCATTCGGGCGGGCGAATTGGGTGACCTGATCGCCTTCACCGCCTGCTTCACGCAGATGGTCGATCCGGCCAACCATCGCGCGAAGAACGGGATCGAATCGGGGCCGCTGTTCGACATGGCGCCCTATCCGATCAATGCGATCCGCTATCTGTTCGAGGCGGAGCCGCTGGAGGTCGTCTCTGCGGTCGCGACACGTCACCCGGAGTCGGGCTTCGGCGATCTGGACGATACCTTCGCGGTGACGCTGCGCATGCCGGGCAGCCGCCTGGCCCAGTTCACGGTCAGCTATTATGCGAACCAGGTCGACACTCTGACGATCGCGGGCACGAAGGGATCGATCCAGATGGATCCCGCCTTCGGCTTCGGTCAGGGCCTCGCACACCGGCGCCGCATCGGGGACAAGGAAAGCCACGAGACGTTCAAGGCGACGGACCAGTTCGGCGGCGAGCTGAAATACTTTTCCGACTGCATCCTCGAGGATCGGAGCCCGGAGCCGGACGGCGAGGAGGGGTTAGCCGACTTGCTGATCATCGAAGCGATCGTGAAGGCGCTGGACACCGGCCAGTCTGTCAAGGTGCCTCATATCGGCCGCACGCGCCGGATCGATCCGGACGCGCAGGAGCAGACGCTGCGAGCAGTATCGGTGCCCGATCCCGTCAACGCCGCATCGCCGACCGGCGAATGATCGTTCGGTCGCGGCCGCAGGCAAGGATCCGCGGCCGCGACCAGTGATCGGCGAGCATCATTTCGACCGCCTTTGGAACCGAATGCTTGCCGCGCGACTTCAATATAAGTTGCTGATCTACATGAAAGTCGACGCGCGTGGCCCGTTTGTTTTTCCTCCACGCGCTGGGTGCGAGCGCGCGCGAATGGGATGGCGTGATCGCCACCCTTGGCGAACACTATGAATGTATTCCGCTCAACCTGCCGGGCTTTGGTGGCCGTGCGGACAGCGAGTGCGATGTCGCGGGGCTGATCGATTGGTTCGGTGGCGAAGTGGCCCGGCATCAGCCGCAGTCCTGGGCGGTGGTCGGGCACAGCATGGGCGGCAAGATCGCCACCTTGGCCGCGGCGCGCGCCCGCGATGGCGATGCGCGTTTTGCAGGTCTTACCGCAGTGGCTCTGCTTGCGGCGTCACCGCCAGCGCCGGAGCCGATGGAGGAGGATCGGCGCAAACTGATGCTCGACTGGTTTGCCGATGGCGCGATCGATGCGGACGAGGCTGCCCAATTCGTGGACGACAACACCGCTGCACGGTTGCCCGAACCGCTCCGCGAACGGGCCATCGCCGATGTCCGCTGTTCAGGGCGGAAGGCTTGGACGGGCTGGCTGGAACGCGGCAGCCGCGAGGATTGGCAGGAGGCCGCGGGTCAGATTGCGGTGCCCGCGTTGATCCTGGCGGGCGGTGAAGACGGCGATCTGGGGGAGGATGCACAGCGCCGCCTCAACCTGCCGCATTATCCCGCCGGTCGCATCAGCGTGATCGAGGGGGCGGCGCATCTGCTGCCCTATGAACAGCCCGATGCGGTTGCCCAGGCGATTGCGGACCACGTGTCTGCGGCCTTTGCCCGCGCATTGCCGCCGGCGATGATCGCGCTGCTGGCGTCGGATCGCGTCAGCTCCCGCACGCGCGCGGTCTTGACGGCGCGTCACGCGGTGCCGGGCCCGCTAACCCTGCTGTCGGATCGGCAGGCGGCGACGCTGGCGGCGTTGATCGAGGCCGTCTTGCCGGGGGCGGGCGATCCCGGCGAGCTTGCCCGGCGGATCGATGCGATGATGGCGGCGGGGCGGGGTGACGGCTGGCGGTGTGCGGAGCTGCCCGCGGATGCCATGTGCTGGCCCGCGGCGCTCGACACGCTCGACGCGATGGGCGGCGGATTTGCAGATGCCGACCCAGCTGCGCGTGAGCGCTGCTTGCGGAGCTTGGCTGCCGGCAAGGCGGCCGAAACCGGCGGAGCGCTGTCACCCCATCAGATGCAATTGTGGTTCGCGGAGGCGCGCGGCGAGATCGCACGTCAATGGATGGCGCTGCCGGCGACGATGGCGCGCATCGGTTACGACGGATTTGCGATCGGCGGCGATGGC
Source organism: Sphingomonas melonis DAPP-PG 224 (assembly GCF_000379045.1). NCBI lineage: Bacteria > Pseudomonadati > Pseudomonadota > Alphaproteobacteria > Sphingomonadales > Sphingomonadaceae > Sphingomonas > Sphingomonas melonis. The sequence continues at coordinate 3,141,759 of NZ_KB900605.1, read as the reverse complement.
GTGCGCAAGCAGGGCTATGTCCGCGCCGCCGCGGATACGATCGAACCCTGGCAACAGCTCGCGGGCACGCGCGCGTGAGTGCTGCCATCGGGACCGGCAACGATCCGGTCGACGTCGTGGTCATCGGCAGCGGAGCCGGCGGCGCGCCGCTGGCGGCCCGGCTGGCACAGGCGGGCGTCTCAGTCGTCGTGCTGGAAGCCGGTCGCGCCTTTCGTCCGGACGAGCATGTCGCCGACGAATTGGCAGCCGACATTTATTGGATGGAGGAACGGCTGAGCGGCGGTGCCGATGCCACCGCGTTCGGCGCCAACAACAGCGGCATGGGCGTCGGCGGATCGACGCTGCATTGGGGCGCCTTCTGCCCGCGGCCGGATGCGCGGGACCTTCGGCTGCGCTCGCTCAGTGGCCACGGCGAGGACTGGCCGATCGCGCATGGCGAACTGACCCATTATATCGAGGCAGTCGAGCGGTGCATCGGCGTGTCGGGTCCGGCGACTTATCCCTGGGACCCGGCGCGGCGTTACGAATTGCCGCCCGTGCTGCGCAACGCGTCTGCCGACGCGATGGCGCGTGGCTGTGCGGCGCTGGGCATTACGGCGACCGATGCACCGGCTGCGCTCGTGTCGCAGGACCGCGCCCAGCCGCACTGGGGCATCCGGCAAGCGTGCATCAATTGCGGCACCTGCCACCAGGGTTGCCGTGTCGCCGCCAAGGCTAGCGCGGATACGAGCTGGCTGCCGCTCGCTGTGGCGCATGGTGCCGAGGTGCGCGCGGAATGCCGGGTGATCGATCTGGAGCGCGACGGCCGCGGCCGCGTGACGGCGGTCGTCTACGATCGCCGTGGACAGCGCCTGCGTCAGCGCTGCGACGCCGTGTTCCTGTGTGCGGGCGGCGTGGAAACGCCGCGGCTGCTGCTGAACCTCGGCCTGGCCAATTCCAGTGGGCAGGTCGGGCGCAATTTCATGGCGCATGTCGCGACGCAGGTGTGGGGTCGGTTCGATGCGGATATGCGCATGAACCGCGGCTATCCCTCGTCGCTGATCAGCGAGGATATGATGCGCCCCGCAGACCTCAATGCCGCGGGTGGGTATCTGATGCAGAGCCTGGGCGTGCTGCCCGTCACGCTGGCGACCAATCTGGCGCGTGGGGCCGGCCTCTGGGGGCAGGCGCTGGTCGATCTGCTCGACGATTACAATCGGCTGGGCGGCATCGGCATCAACGGCGAATGCCTGCCGTCCGACGCCAATCGTCTGACGCTGTCGGATGAGACCGACGCCTACGGGCTGCGCAAGGCGCGGATCGACTTCAGCTATGGCGAAAACGAACGTGCGATCGATGCCCATGCGCGCGCGACGATGACCGCGATCTGGGAAGCGGCGGGGGCCCGCGACATCCTGGCGGTGGATCGCTCCGCGCATACGATCGGCACGTGCCGGATGGGCGTCAGCGGCGATCGCGCGGTGGTCGATCCCGACGGCCGCAGCTTCGATATCGCGAACCTGTTCATCTGCGACAATTCGGTGTTCCCGAGCGCGCTCGCCGCCAATCCGGCGTTGACGATCATGGCGCTGTCGCTGCGCACGGCCGACCGTTTCCTCGCCAATCGACGTTAAGGAGAAGACTATGGATCTGGGTATCACGGGACGGATCGCACTGATCAGCGGCGCGGATTCGGGTATGGGCAAGGAAACCGCCCGGCTGCTGCTCGAAGCGGGCGTACGCGTCGCGGTCACCGACAAGCCGGGCGGCACGCTGAATGATGCGGTGCGCGAGTTGTCCCCGCTCGGCGAGATCGTCGCGGTGACGGGCGACGTGACCAAGGTGGACGAGGTGACGGCGATCTGGCGGCAGGTGCGCGAAAAGCTGGGCGACCCCGACATCTACGTCAACGCCGCGGGCGTCACCGGTGCGACCGGGGATTTCCTGGAGGTGGACGATGCGGGCTGGCTGGAGACGCTAGACATCAACCTGATGGGTGCGGTGCGCATGTGCCGTGAGGCCATCCCGGCGATGCGCACGAAGGGCTGGGGCCGCATCGTGCTGTTCGCGTCGGAGGATGCGGTGCAGCCCTATATCGACGAGCTCGCCTATTGCGCATCCAAGGCCGGGATCCTCAGCCTCGCGAAGGGATTGTCCAAGGCCTATGGCTGCGACAACGTGCTGGTGAACACCGTGTCGCCCGCCTTCATCGCGACGCCGATGACCGACAAGATGATGCGCAAGCGCGCCGAGGAAAAGGGCGTGTCGTTCGACGAGGCGATCGCCAGCTTCCTGGAGGAAGAGCGCCCCGGCATGGTGCTGAAGCGGCGTGGCAAGCCCGAGGAAGTCGCCGCGGCCGTCGCCTTCCTGTGTTCGGAGCGCGCCAGCTTCATCAACGGCGCCGGCATCCGCGTCGACTCCGGATCGGTGTTCACGATCGCCGGCTGAGGTGTGGCCGGGAGGCCGCCTGCTCAGTCGCAGGCGGCTTCGTCGTTAAGGACGGACAGCGCCATCAGATGCGCGAGGTGGCTGAGGCCCTGGGGCAGGTTGCCGAGGAAGGCGCCGGTGTCGGGGTCGACCATCTCGGCCAGGATGCCGTGGCCGTGTGACAAAGCGGCGGTCAGCTCGTCGAGCATCGCGCGCGCCTGATCGCGCTGGCCGAGCAAGGCGCGCGCCTCCACCATCCAGAACGAACAGGCCAGGAAACAGCCCTCTTCCCGCGGCATGCCGGTGTAGCGATAGTGGAAGGGGCCGGCGCCCAGTTCACGGTCGATCGCGTCGAGCGTCAGGCGCAGCCGTTCCTTCCCATCGAAGCCGAAGCGAACCGCGAGCGCCAGCGACGCATCGATCGCGTCGGCACCCGGGTACATGACGAACGCCTGGCGCACGTCCGACCAGCATTCCGCCTCGATCCAGTCCTTGATCCGGTCGCGTTCGCGCTGCCAGCGTTCGCGGCAGGTGGTGGGCAGCTGGCCCTGATCGGCAAGTTCGACCGCGCGGGCGAGCGCCTGCCAGCAACTGATCTTCGACATCGTATAATGCCGTTCGTCCTGCAATTCCCACATGCCCGCATCCGGCAAGCGCCAGCGATCCGCGCATTGATCGGCGAGGTGCGAGAAGAATTCGGCGCTGGCGCTGTCGAGGATGTTGCCGCAGGCGACGAAGCAGGAGGCGGTTTCGAAGATATCGCCATAGACGCCGTGCTGCGCCTGATCGGTTGCCAGATTGCCGGTGACGACGGGCTGGCTGTCGCGATAGCCGGGCATCGCCCATTCGGACACGTTCGGCACCACGCCGCCACCGAGCGTGTAGCAGACGCGCGTTCCCGTCTCGCGCAGCTGGTTGAGCAGCCAGGTGAACGCGGCCTTCGCCTCCGCCTGCGCGCCCGCGGTCAGGAACGCCTTGATCGTATAGCCGGCGTCGCGCACCCAGGCGTAGCGATAGTCGTAATTCTTCTCACCCCCGATCCCCTCGGGCAGCGACGTCGTCGCGGCAGCGGCAATCGCGCCCGACGGCGAGTAGAGCAGCAGCTTCAACGCGAGCGCACTGCGCAGGAAGGCGGGGCGATCGGCGCCGCGATAGGTGACGCCGGCGGCCCAGTCGCGCCATTCGGTATCCGACGTGTCGATGCGGGCGTCGATTTCCGCAATCGGCGGCACGACCAGCGGCTCGTCGCGTCCCGCGACGATCGCCACGGTGCGCCGTTCGCCGGCTGCGACCGTCACCGAACCGGTGATGCCTTCGTCGGACCAGCGGCATTCGACCGCGTCATCATGGATGAACAGGCCGAGCACACGCTCGACATGGAAGACGGTGTGTTCGCCGATCGTCGAATGATAGGGATTGACCGTATCGCCGCGCCGTCCCGGACGCATCGTCAGCACAAACCGGACTTCCCCTTCCAGCCCTTCGATCCGCCGGGCCAGTTCCGCCCAGGGCAGCCGCCCCGCAGTGCCGCTGTTGAGCGATTCGGTCAGGCGGGCTTTTCCCGTGGCCGTCGTGAACACGGTTTCGAGGACGTTGCTGTCGTCGCGGTAGCGGCGGTCGATCGTAAACGGCCCGTCCGGCGTCAGGCTGAACCGGCCGCCGCGATCCGCGTCGAGCAGGCGGTCGAACAAAGGCGGGGAATCGAGGTTCGGCACGCACCACCAGTCGATCGACCCGTCGCACCCGGACAGCACCACCGACCGCCCGTCGCCAAGCGCGCCATAGCCGGCGAGCGGGAGATAGCCGTCCTTGCGCACATGTGCCGGATCGGCGGTCGGGGCACGCAGGCGCTCGATCAACCCGGTCAGCATGCGGAGGGACGCCGGTTTCGCCGCGTATAGTCCTGAATCATCCGCGGCAGTCCCAAATGGTTGTGCCGCTTACAATGTTTGTGATCCATGTTGGTTTCTGGGCGCCGGCACGCTGGCGTCAGGTTTGCGCGCCGGCAGACATCCGGCAGCCGCCCATCGGCAGCGCTGCCTGCCTGCCTAAGGGCGGATCGTGGCTGGCCGCACGCCGGGGCCAGCCACGCTTACGCTCAGGCTAGAGTGCGAACGCTGGCCTCCCGGTCCCAATAGCGCTTCTTGGCCGCCTCGACGAACCCAGGCAGATCGGTGATCCCCTCGTCGGGCTCGACGCCGGCCTTATCGAGCAGGGGCTTGGCTGCGGCATTGTGCCCGATCGCTTTCAGATGGCCGAAGGCGTCCATCACCCATTGGACCGCAGCGCCCTCCTTGACGAGTTTGGCACAAGCCGCCTCCGACAGTATGACCGCACAGGCATCGACCGTCACCGACGGCTGGCCGAACAGCTGCGCGTCGGCGGCGATCGTGCTGCCATTGGATAGCGGGACCTTGCCGACCTTGGGCGCGATCGTCATCGCCGTGCCACCGGCGGCCTTCACCGCATCCTGCACCGCCTTCAGCCCGCCGGCGTCGGTGCCGTCGGCGATCAGGATGCCGACCGTGCGCCCCTCCAGAGTGTGCTTTTCGAGCGGACCACGGATGATCCGCAGCGCGGGCGAGGGGGCCATGTCGAGCACCGGCGCTGCGGTCTTCGACGCGGGCGGCAGGTCCATGGCGAGGCCATCGGCGACGCGTTGCGCCAGATCCTCGTCAACGTTGCGCAGATTGGCCATCATCGCGATGCGGATATGCTCCAGGCTGACCTTGCTCAGCTCGAACACCAGGGCAGAGGCGATGTGCGCCTGTTCGGCCAGGTCCATCGACCGGAAGAACATGCGCGCTTGGCTGTAATGATCGGCGAAGCTCTCCGGGCGGATGCGCAGCTTCTGGCCCTGTTCTTCGGACGGGAAGGTCTTGTAACCGCCATCCGGGTCCTCGCGCGCACCGGCTTCCTCGCCCGCCCGTGCGAGGCTGTTGGGCTCGTAATTGGCGCGGCCCTTGGGCACCGCCATCTGCATGTGCCCGTCGCGCTGCTGGTTCATGAACGGGCAGCCCGCCGCGGCGGCGCGCCCCTTCGCACTGTTGATCGGCAGCTGGTGGAAATTGACCGAGCCCAGTCGCGACAGCTGCGTGTCGGTGTAGCTGAACAGGCGCCCCTGCAGCAGCGGATCGTTCGAAAACCCGATGCCGGGCACGACATGGCTCGGCACGAACGCGGCCTGCTCGGTTTCAGCAAAGAAATTGTCGGGATAGCGGTCGAGCACCATCCGCCCGACGATGCGGACCGGCAGCACCTCTTCGGGAATGATCTTCGTCGCGTCGAGCACGTCATAGGGCTGGCTGTTGGCGAAGTCCTCGTCGAACAGCTGCACGCCCAGCTCCCATTCCGGGAAGTCGCCGCGATCGATCCGCTCGAACAGGTCGCGGCGCTGGAAATCGGGGTCGGCGCCCGCGATCTTCACCGTCTCGTCCCAGATCGTCGAGGCGAGGCCCGCTTTCGGCTTCCAGTGGAATTTGACGAAGGTCGACTTCCCTTCCTTGTTGATGAAGCGGAAGGTGTGGACGCCGAACCCCTCCATGTTCGCGAAGGTGCGCGGCAGCGTGCGGTCCGACATCGCCCACATGACCATATGGGTTGATTCGGGCATCAGGCTGATGAAGTCCCAGAAGGTGTCGTGCGCGGTCGCCGCCTGCGGATAACCGCGATCCGCCTCCATCTTGGCGGCATGGATCAGGTCGGGGAATTTGATCGCGTCCTGAATGAAGAAGACGGGGATGTTGTTGCCGACGAGGTCCCAATTTCCCTGCCGGGTATAGAATTTGACCGCGAAGCCGCGCACGTCGCGCGGCGTGTCGATCGATCCCGCACCGCCCGCGACGGTCGAGAAGCGCGTAAACACCTCGGTCCGCTGGCCCTTCTTCTGGAACAGGTCGGCGACGGTGATGTCGGCGAGGCTGTCGGTGCATTCGAAATAGCCATGAGCCGCGCTCCCGCGCGCATGCACGATGCGCTCGGGGATGCGCTCGTGGTCGAAATGGTTGATCTTCTCGCGGTAGATTTCGTCTTCCAGCAGCACCGGGCCACGCGCACCCGCCTTCAGCTGGTTCTGATTGTCGGCGATCGGCGTGCCGTGATTGGTGGTCAGTACCGGATGCGCATCGTCGGTGATCTGATGGGTCTCGCCGCCCGAATAGGGGGCGTTTGGCGTGGTCTCGGTCATGATGGCTCCTCGTACTTTGACACTGCAAACGAGCCGTCGGGCCGGTCGGGTACGGGGATGATCTGGATCAATACGATTTCAGGTCGGTCGCGGGACTGCGGCGATGGTGGGCGCGGGCGATCAATACGGACCGCCTATTCGGTCCGTCTGCTGCCGATATGGTACGGGCTGCTATTTAAAACCTCGCCGATCTGATCCGCACGGTCAGGGCCAGTTCGTCGCGCGCGGTCAGCACCTTGCGGCGCACATCGAGAGGGAGTGCCGGGTGCGCTTCCAGAAACCGATCGACGACATCGAGCGCCGCGGCATCGCGCTGTCCGCCGATGAAGGCATCGATCCACGCGGGCAGGAAGAAGATGCGGCGGTTCTGGCGGATCCACTCCAGCCGGTCGAGCGCCGGGCGGAGGAAGGGGAGGGTGAGGGGCGCCTGCTCGATCGTGTTGAAGGCGCCGAGACTTTCGCTCGCCCACGCCTCGTTCAAGGTCGCATCGTCGAAATAGCGCGTGAAATAGGCTGCCTTGACCGCGCGGTCGGGTGTCGCGGCATGGGCGACGAAGGCGTCCTTTACCGCCTCGCTCGATCGGTCGAGCTGTTGCTCGGCTGTGTAGAGCGTCGCGGCGTCGGGCGCGCCGATGGCGATCAGGCGGCGGACGATCGCCCAGCGCGTCGGCTGGCGGATCGCGATGCCGACCAATGTCGCGCGCCCGGCGAGCAAATCGCGCAGGCGATCGATCGCCAGCGGCGTCCGCGCGGTCGCGATCAGGCGATCGAGGGCATCCTTCCGCAGGCCGTAGCCGAGCCTGGTATCGTCGATACGCGCGAGCAGCGCCTGTTCCCAGCGGGCCGCAGCGGCGCGGAGATGTCATCGGGCAGATAGACATCGAGAGCGGCGGCGCCGCGCGACAGGATGGTCCGCGAAATCTGTTCGTCGGTTTCGCCGGGCAGGTGTTCGAGCAGCATCGCGATGTAGCGTGCCGGCGAGAAGCGGACGTCGCGGACCGTGTCCCACACCGCGCTCCACAGCATGGCGCGCAACAGCGGGTCCCGCACCGTCCCGACGTGCCCGATGATCCAGGCGATCGTGCGATCGTCGGGCAGGAACAGGCCGTATCCCTGATCGTCGTCGTTCGGCCAGACATAGTCCGGTATCGGCAGCCCAGCGGCTCCTGAGACGATCGCGCGCGTCCCGTCGAAAGCCGCGTCGAGCACCACGTCGGCACGGGTCGTATAGCCCAGCCGCACGCGCACTTTCATCGGCCATGCGCCCCCGCGATCGCCGGGCAGCGACCGCGCCGGCCGCTGGACGAGCGTCAGCGACCCGACCCTGTCGCCGTCCGCCTTCATCTGCGTGTCGATGCGGGGCAGGCCGGCGCGCAGCATATATTGGCTGCCGAAGGCGGTCAGGTCGACGCCCGACGCGGCGCCGACCGTGCCGAGCAGGTCCTGCCAGGTGGCGTTGCCATAGGCATGGTCGGCCAGGAAGCGGTGGAGGCCGCGGCGGAACCCCGCCTCACCGACCAGGAAGGCGAGCTGTTTGATGACCGCCGGCGCTTTGTTGTAGACGATCGGGCCGTAATTGCTCTTGGCGGCATCGAGGTTGTCGAGCGGCTGCCACAGCGCCTGCGTGCCGCTGGTCGCATCGGCGCGATAGGCGGGTGTCTTGGTCGACAGGAGGAAGGTGGTCCAGGCGTTGCTGTCGGGCTGCAACTCGGCCTGAATGCGCGCGGCCATGTAGGTGGCGAACCCCTCCTTCAGCCACAAATCGTCGAACCAGCGCATCGTGACGAAGTCACCGAACCATTGATGGCTGATCTCGTGATAGATGGTGGCGTCGCGGCCGAGGCGTTGCGGCAGCGTCGGCGGTTCGCGGAAGATGAAGCGATCCTCGTTGTAGAAGACCGCGCCAACATGCTCCATGCCGCCGAACGGAAAGGCGGGCGCGAGCAGCAGGTCGAGTTTAGCGAAGGGGAAGGGGACACCGAACCAGTCGCTGAGCCAGCGCACGGCGGCGCGATTGGTCGCGATCTGCACCTCGGCATCGACCTCGGCGCGGCGCGAGGCGCGCGCGTACAGGCTGATCGGTCGCTCCCCCGCCGGCGCGGAGGTCCAGCGCGTCCAGGGGCCCGCGGCGAAGGCGGCGAGATAGGTGGAAATCGGCTCGGTTTCGGCGAAGCGCCAGCGCGTGCCGCCGGTCACCGGCTGTTGGGCATCGAGCGGGCCGTTGGCGATCACCGTCCAACCGCTCGGCGCGGTCAGCGTCCAGCGGAACCGCGCTTTCAGATCGGGCTGGTCGAAGCAGGGGAACAGCAGATTGGCGTCGGAGGGGACGAGCAGGGTGTAGAGATAGGTCTGGCCGTCCTTGTCGTCATGATAGCGGATGATCGACGCCCCCGACGCGGCGATCGGCGTCACGAAGCGGGCGGAGACGACGTTGGCGCCCGTCTTCAGCAGCGCCGCGGGCAGGATGAGGTGGCCGTCGACCCGCTCGGCCCTGGACAGTGGACGGCCGTTGACGATCAGATCGCCGAGCGTCGGACCGCGAAAGTCGAGGACCAGATCGCCGCTGTTGCCCATGCGATCGAAGCGAATGACGGCCGAGCCCGCCGCCGTGTCCTTTGCCGTCAGATCGAGCGACAGGTCGTAACGGACGCTGGACAGCTGCTTTGCCCGACGTCGCGCGAGGTCGAGCGAAATGCCGCGGCCGATGCCGTCGTCCCGCGTCGTACCGTCGGCACGTGCCTGTGCAGCGCTCCATACCCCCATCGGTACCAGCATCGCGGTGCGAAGCAGCGCGCGGCGCGTATCGAGAACGTGCAGGTCGGCCCCCTGTCCCGGTGAAGCGCCGATCCTAAGACGATCCACCCCTGCCTGTCGATCGGACGGACGAAACGCGCGTGAGCACGCCATGGATCAGGCTTTCCGCGGTCACTGCGGGCCCGCCGGCCGAACGCGTCGCGCGTACCGCAACTACCGTAAAACTACGCAAATTTAGGTTTCGGTAACCGCGTCGGCCGAAGTCCTGTGTCGTCACATCAGCGGGATGGTAGCATGTCGATCTACAACCCAATTCATCGGACGGACAGCGGCGCGGCCGACGTGCTCGGGCAGGTCGCGCTGGAGCTCGATCGCGAGATCGCATCGCTGGAGCATCGGGCGCGAACGCAGGAAGGGCGGCTGACCGAGCTGACCAACCTCGCCACATTTCAGCGCGAGGCACTCGATGCGGCGGCGATCGTCGCCGTCACCGATCGTGCCGGCCGGATCACGTCGGTCAACCACAAATTCTGCGAGCTGAGCGGCTATTCGGAAGCCGAGCTGATCGGGTCGACGCATCGCATCGTCCATTCGGGCGTCCACGATCGCGACTTCTTCCGCCATCTGTACCGCACCATTTCCGGCGGCGAAATCTGGCACGATGTCATCTGCAATCGCGCCAAGAGCGGGAAGCTCTATTGGGTCGATACGACGATCGTGCCACACCACGACGGGTCGGGCTATACCGCGATCCGCTTCGACGTCACGCCCCAGAAGGAGGCCGAGCAGCGGCTGTGGCGGCTCGCCAACATCGATCCGCTCACCGATCTGCCAAATCGCCGCAACTTCATGGACGTGCTGGCCGCCGCGACCAACCGATGCGAGCCCTTCGCCACGGCCATTCTCGACCTCGATCATTTCAAGGACGTCAACGACAGCGCGGGCCATGACGCCGGCGATCGCCTGTTGACCTGCGTCGCGCGCGCCTTGCAGTCGGCGATCGGAGCGGACGAGGTCATCGGTCGCCTCGGCGGCGACGAATTCGCGCTGATCCTGCACTTCGACGGCGACCTCGCCCGATTGAACGACAAGCTGGCGACCCTGGTCGGCGTGGTGGGCGACCATACGGAGGCCAATGCCTTCGGCTGGCGCATCCAGGCGAGCATCGGCGCTGCGGTCTTTCCCGACGACGGCAGCGACCACCGCGACCTGCTGAAATGTGCGGATATGGCGCTGTACGCGGCCAAGCAATCGGGCCGCGGCTGCGCCCGGGTGTTCGAGGGGCGCTACCGGCGTGAGGCGGAATGGCGTGCCGACATCCGCTCCGCCATCCAGCGCGCCTTGGCGGAGGACGAATTGTTCGTGCAATATCAGCCGATCGTCGACCTTCAGGCCGCGCGCCCGATGGCCTTCGAGGCGCTATTGCGCTGGAAGGTGCGGGACGGTTCCGTGATGACGCCGGCCGTCTTTGCCAACGTGTTCGACGACGAACGGACCGCCGCCGATATCGGTGCCTTCGTGCTGACCGAGGTGCTCAGCCAGATCGACCGGTGGAACGCGCAGGGCGTGCCGTTCCAGTCGATCGCGATCAACGCGACGCTGGGGGATTTCCGCTCGTCGAAGTTCGTCGATCGCATCATCCAGGCGATCGATACGGGGCGCATCCGCGGCGACCAATTGTGCGTCGAGATCACAGAGGGAATGTTGCTCGATCGCGGTGCGCGGACGGTCTGGCCGTCGATCGATCGCCTGCACGACCGCGGCGTGCATATCGCGTTCGACGATTTCGGCACGGGCTTCGCCTCGCTCACCCATCTGCGGCAGCTGCCGATCGACCATGTGAAGATCGACCGCAGCTTCATCGAATCGATCTGTGCCGGGGGCAAGGATCGCGTCATCGTCGAAAGTGTGATCGATCTGGCGCATCGGCTAGGGCTGCGCGTCGTGGCGGAGGGCGTGGAGGCGAGCGAGCAGGAAACGCTGCTGCGCGGGCTGCACTGCGACAGCATCCAGGGATTCCTGATCGCCCCGGCGCTGAGCGAGCAGCATGCCGCCGCGTTCACGCGCGACTATCCGATCGCGGCCTGACGGGCGCCTCAGCCCGGCCCGTCGGCGCGCATGATCGCGCCCTTGGGCTCCAGCCCCGCCTCAAGCGCCAGGCGCACCGCGTCCGACAGGCTGGACACGTCCAGCTTGTCCATCAGATGCGCGCGATAGGTTTCGACTGTGCGGGTCGACAGGCCCAGGCGGTAGGCGATGATCTTGTTCGCCAACCCCAGCACCAGCCCCGCCAGCACGTCGCGCTCACGATCGGACAGGCGTTCCAGGCAGCGCTGCGCGGCGGCCGTCCGGCCGCGTGCGCGCTGGTCCTGCCGCAACCGTTCCAGCGCGCGCATCACGGCTTGGCGCAACGTGGCGGGGCGCATCGGCTTTTCGATGAAGTCGGCCGCCCCCGCATGCAGTGCCTCGACGGCCAGCGGCACGGTCGCCGCGCCGGTCAACATCACGATCTGATGGTGGCTGCCGGTGCGCCGCAACTCGTCCTGCACCTCACGACCGCTCAATCCGGGCATATTGACGTCGAGGACCACGCAGCCTTCGGGCAGCATTGCCTGTTCGTGTAGGAAGGCGCGGCCATCGGGAAAGGTACGCACCTGAAGCCCGGCAGCCGCCAGCGTGTCCGCGAGCTCGGCGCGCAACGCCGCGTCGTCGTCCACGACATAAGCATGGGCGGTGGGCGTGTGGGGGACGGGGGTGGTCATGGCGGCGCTACCTCCGCGCATCGATCGGAAAGCTGAGGGTCAACATCGCACCGCGTCCGTCGGGCTTGTTGGCCAAAGCGATCGTGCCGCCCACCTCGTCCATGATCTGGCGGCAGACGAACAGCCCCAGTCCCGTGCCCTTGCCGATCGGCTTGGTTGTGGAAAAGGCATCGAACGCCGTTCCGGCCACCGCGTCGGCCAGCCCGGTGCCGGTATCGTCGATGACGACCTCGACCATCCTGTCGCGCTGCGCGAGGTCGATCGCGATCCGGGCGGGTCCCGCGTCGCCCGCGGCACGGGCGGTATCGATCGAATCGGCGGCGTTCTGCAGGGCGTTGACGATGATCTGCTCGATCCCGACGCGTGGCAGTTCCAGGATGGGGAGCGACGCCGGCGCGGTGATCCGCAGCGCGATGTCGCGTTCGGACAGCACGGGACGCATGAACCGTGCGGCATTCTGGATCGCGTCGATGATGCTGATCGGCTCGCTGCCGCCGCGCTCCAGCCGTGCATAGCCCGACGTGCGTTCGACGATGGCTGTCGCGCGGTCCACCTGTTCGATGATCCGATCGAATTTCTGTGCGGCGCGCCCCGACGCGTCCTCCGACTGGGTGAGGGAGAGCCGCCCGTTCTCCGCGGCGAGCGCGATGGTGAACAGCGGTTGCCGCAGCTCGTGGCTCAGCGCCGATGCCATGCCGCCCAGTTCCATCAGGCGGGCATGGTGCCGCATCTCGGTCTGGAACGCCTTGGCGGTGCGCAGCCGCACGACGCAGCCGAACCGCCAGCGCTCGAACATGGGGTCGTGGTCATGCGCCAGCAGCAGGTGCCATTCGGCCTCCGCGCCGGAGCCGACGCGAAATTCCGCCATCACATCGTCGTGTGCGTCGAGGTTCGCCAGCGTCGGGCGGTCGGCCTGATGCACGGGCAGGCTCATCTCGCGCCGGCCATGCTGTGGATCGATCTTCACGAACCGCAGGGTCCCGCTTGCCGCATCGTAGCGTACGTCGCTGAACACCTTGAACCCCATGGTGGTCCGCAGTTCGTCCACCGCGCGGGCCAGGCGCTGGCGTTCGTGGTCGCTCGCCAGCAAGGCATTGTTGATGGTGACGAAGCGGTCCAACAGCGTGTGCGTTTCGCTGAACGGGACATCGACGGGCGGGATCGGGGCATGACGGTCGAAATGCGCCAGCGCATCCTCCCATACCGCCACCGACCGGCGGATCGCATGGCGAAAGGCGACAAGCCCCAGCTCCGCGAGCAGCAGATATGCCAGTAGCGGGATCAACCCCATGAACACGCCGACCATCGTCGCCCGTACGAATGGGCGGGGAGACACGATCGCGATATGCCCGTCGGGCGCGCGCTGCGCGACGCAGGTGGTCAACCAATAGCCGATCGTCTGCCGCTCGATCGGACCGGCGGTCCCGTCGTCGATCCGGCGGCACCCCAGTAGTGCCGCGGCGGACGCCGCATCGGCCTGCGGCGTATGAGTCATGCGGAGGGCGTCGGAATGGCCGGGCATCGGCAATGCGCGGATCTGGCCTGTCGGTCGGTCCGCCGCCGGTGCGAGCGCGGCGGCCGTCCGCGCCTGATCGGCAAATCGCAGCATCTGGTCCGGCACGGATCGCATGGCGCCGAGCAGGAACAGCATGGCGCCGCCCGCGACCGTCAGCGACACGAGCACATCCAGCGCACCGGTGAGCGACACCAGCGGACGACGCATCAGGCCGCCCGTTGCCGGATCGCGCGCGATGAAGAGTATGGCGGCATCGGTGATCGCGGCGGCCGCAACGGTGAACAGCACGGTGCGCAGGAACGCGATCAGCGCGGCCTCCGCTGCGAGGCCCCAGGGGTTGTGCAGCAGCAGCCCGGCCGCCACGCTGGCGATGGCGACGCTATAAAGGACCGTCACCGTCGACAGGCCGCGATCCCCGCGGCAAAACCGATCGGCCACGGCGATATGGCCCAGCGCCGCGGCGATCAGCAGCGGCTGGCCGAACCACGCCAGGGTCGGCAGCGTGGTCGCGATGGCGACGGCGATCGCGACGCGAACGCCATACCATCGCAACGCCGGCAAATAGGCGAAGGGCGCGAGGATCAGCTCGAACCCCGGCGCGGCCACCAGGCGGTGGCTCGACAGGACGATCGCCACACCGAGCAGCGCGAGCGGCACGACGGGCGCAGCGCGCCATCGTGTCGCCAGCGTCGGGAACGACAGGCCGGCGGCCATCAGGCGTCGCCGGTGCTGCCGGTTTGACCCGTCACGAGCGCGCGTAGCGTTGCGGTGCGCAGGGGTTTGGTGAACAGGCCGCTCGTCGTCGTCGCGATGTCGGCTAGCGCCGCGGCGGTGAGATCGAGATGACCGGTCATCAAGTACATCGTCGGCTCCGTCGTGCTGGTGGATCGACGATGACGCAACATGCGTAGGACGTCTAGGCCACTCTCGGCCTTAAGTCTTAGATCGCAAAGGATAACATCTACCGAACACGCTGCGTCCAGCAGGACCAATGCCTCATGGCCGGATCGCGCGCCGATGGCATGGCCGCCCAGCGCCTCGACCAACTCGACCAGTTCGTGCCGCAGGTCGTCGTCGTCTTCGATGATCAACAGGTGTCGCATCACCGATCGTCCCATGGGAGCGGGGAGTGACGACGACGATCAGGCCGCGTCGGCGAGCAGGGCGTCACCGTCGATCGCCATGCACCGCAGGTCGAGGACCATCACCATCCGGTCGTCGACGGCGATCAGCCCGGACAGGTGTCGCGACGAACCGCCGCCCAAGTCTGGCGGCGGCTGCAGCGCGGCCGGTTCGATCGTCACGATGTCGTTGACCGAATCGACGACGAGGCCGTGCATCTGCTCGCCGATCTGGATGACGATGATGACGTGCCGCGGCGACGGGGCGATCGCATCCCAGCCCAGCCGGTCGCTCAGATCGACGACCGGCAGGACGGTGCCGCGCAGGTTAACGATCCCGCGTACGAAGGCGGGCGCATGCGGGATGGGTGTCGGTGGCGTCCAGGCGCGGATCTCGCGGATCGCCATGATGTCGACGCCCAGGCGCTTGTCCGCGATTTCGAAGGTGATGAGTTGCTTCGTCATGGCACGACCACCGTTCAGAACTGGCTCCAGTCATCGTCCGCCGGCGCGACGGCGAGCGCGAGATTGCCGCGGCTGGCACGGCGCGCCGCGCGCACCGGCGGCCTCGGGGCCGCCACCGCGATGGGCTTGGCGACCGCAGGCCGAGCGGGCGGTGCCATGGCGTCGTCCAACGTGAAGCGCGCGACGAGGCCGGTGAGTTGGTCCGCTTCACTGGCGAGGCTCCGCGCGGCGGCGGTCGATTCCTCGACCATGGCCGCATTCTGCTGCGTCGTCGCATCCATCTCGCCGATCGCGATATTCACCTGTTGCAGGCTGTTCGACTGAACCTGCGCGAGCTGCGAGATATTGGCGGCCAGCGTCGCGATCTCGGCCACCTTGCCGACGATCCGGTCGAGCGCCTCACCCGATTGGCCGACCAGCGCCACGCCGCGCGCGACCTGTTTCGAGCTTTCGCCGATCAGGTCCTTGATATGTTTGGCAGCGTCCGCGGATCGCTGGGCAAGCGCGCGCACTTCGCTGGCCACGACGGCAAAGCCCTTGCCCGCATCGCCCGCGCGTGCCGCCTCGACCCCTGCGTTCAGCGCCAGGAGGTTGGTCTGGAAGGCGATGCCGTCGATGACGTTGATGATCTGCGCGATCTCGGCGGCCGAACGCTGGATGTCGTCCATCGCGCCCACCGCTTCCTTGACGACCGCGCCACCCTGCGTCGCGTCGGCATGCGCTTCGCTGACCGATCGGTTGACGTGCGCGGCGCCTTCGGCGGTTTCGCGGACGCCGCCGGTCAGTTGATCCATCGCGGCGGCGGTCTGTTCCAGCGACGCGGCCTGCTGTTCGGTGCGTTCTGACAGATCGTCGGAGGCAGAACTGATTTCCACCGACCCAGTGTTAATGCTCTTCGCTGTGTCGGCGACCTGCACCAGCGTTTCGCTGATCTGGCTGCGCATGAACTCGAAATCCTGTTCCACCTTGCGGAACGCTTCGGGCAGATCGTGCAGCGACGCGGTAAAGTCTCCCTTGGCCAGCCCCTCCAGCGCCTCGCCGACTTGCGCGATCACGGCGAGCCTCTGTCCTTCCTCGGCGCGGAAATAGCTCGAGAGCGCGATATCCATGTCGAGTAGCGCGCATTTCACGAGAGTGCCGATCACGCGGCTGAGACGCTTGCCGGCCAGCCGACCGATGGGGGAGGCGGCGACGACCGCATGGATCACCTGCTCCAGCACCATGGCGTAGCCGCCGATATACCATGTCGGCGCCAAGCCTATCCGGGCGTGCACATTGCCGATCTGTTCCGCTTTTTCGAAATAGCTGGCGCCAAGTTCCCGCGAAAACAGCTGCGACCAATGGTCCAACTGCTTGTCGCGCGCATGATCCATAACGGCTTTGGATGTGAAGAAGCCGGAAACTTCCGGCGTCGTCGCAATCTTCTTGTAGAACAGGTCGAGCGCCTTCGGCGCGCTTTTCGACACGACGGACAGGATGCGCGGGAAGTTCGCATAATCCTGTCCGTCGAGACCGTAGAATTGTACGCGCTTCGCATTGGCTGCCGGGTCATGCATGGGATGTCTCCAGTTCGTCGTGCGAATTGGGGCCTCGCGTGGTTTCCAAGCGGTAAATCATCGTAGTTTTACGGTGGTCCCGACACCGGAAGCATCGTAGCCATGGGTTGTCGATCATGACGGAGGTCAAAGCGGTTTCGGAGGGCGCGCATTGTGGGTGCCGAACCAGAATTGACGTCGTTGCGACCGCATGATGCGGGCAAGCGCTGCCATGAGCGAAGGCAGCCCCGGCACGTCAGTTTGGGATCACAGCCATCCGTTTTGCCGCGTGGTGCGGCCCGCCTCGATGCGGTCCACCTTCGGCCGCGTGCTGGCGACCCACCACGTCCTGCCAAGCATAGCCCCCTTCGAGTACCTCGGCGTACTTCCCCTCACTCCGCATGACTGCTGCAGCAGCGACCGCGGCCGTGCCGCCGTCCTGATTGACGGTCTGCGGGGACAGGTGGAAAGCTCTGCCGAAGTTACTTTGGTAGTGTTGTTTCGCGTTCAATGACGCTCTGAAATTGCGGCAGCGAGCAAGGCGTGCCGCACCGTTCGATGGGGAGATGCCGCACGATAATCGGACCGCGCTGTCCAGCTATGCTGAGATGTCGTGCCGCTGAAGGTGTCTGGGCAATATACGATAGCCGGATAACATGGTTGTGGGTGCGACGGTCGGTCAGGCGCTCGAACAGGAGGCCGCCGCCGATGGGCGGGTCGTCGGCGCCATAGCCCGGCATTGTAAAGTGAACGCCAAGGATCGCAGTGACGGCCGCGATCGTGTTGTCGTGACCGACATAGACGCGGACCGCAGGTGCCTTGGGCTGTGACAGGTCCGCAGCGATCGCTCGCGCGATCAGACCACCGACACGCGGCGCCATATAGGCCGAGCGAGCGAAGACGTCGAAGAGGCGGGCATGCAGGAGCGACATCGCCTGAATGTCCTTGGCCGATGCGCGGCCCCAGCCGACCCGCTGCATCGGAAAGCCTTCCGCATATTGCAGCAGGAAAACCTGCGCGGTGCCGGAGGTCAGATCGATCGCGCCCGACAGGCTGATGCCCTTGCCATCGGCGGACGGCGTGATCCGGTTGGGCATTGCCGCGAATGTGCAGGGTGGCACCGACGACGCACAGCCGAGCACCCGCTCCATTGCGGCGAACCCCGCGGCGGTGCCGCGCATCAGGGCGGTCCCATCCTGCAATTCGGCGTTGATACTGGCGGCCGCTTGGGTAGCGTCGAAGGGGACGGCGCGGGCTTCCAGCGCGTTGAACAACGGGTCCGTGTCGCCCTCGCCGCGATGATCGACCGCAACGGGGCAGCCCGGCGCCAGGCCCTCGGCCAGGGCATGGCCGCTGGCGATCGTCCGCGAGAGGCTGTTCGTCCAGATCGTCAGGGCATTCGGGGCTGGACAGCGCCCGGCCGGCAGTAAGCCTTGCCGGAGCAACCGACCCCTTTCGAACTGCGCCAGGATGCGCAGCGCCGCGGCGCCATGCGGGGTCAGATGGCTGGCCGGCGTGTCCCATTGCGGAAATGGTGCGCGGGCGAGGGGAGCCGCCGCGGCTTCACCCTCCAAGGGCGCGCGGATGCCGTGGCGGATCAGCATCACGGCCCGGTCCATCGTGTAGCGGGGCCTCGCCGAGCAGGGACTGGCGACCAGACTGGTCGCCAGCGTCAGTGCGAGCGCACGGACTAGCATGTCGAGCATCTTTCCCAGTCGCACGGCGCCCCTCTCACTTCGGCAGCTTGCAGCCCGCAGGCTGGGTCACCGGGTTGCACCGCTCCATCACCCCGCCCGGCAGGGTCACGATGAAGCCATTGTTCCAGCCCCGCGTTGGCGCGCCGGGATAGTAATCGGTCGACACCGCCTGTGCGCCGCTGTCGATCGCGGCCTGCTGGCGGGTGTGGTCGTTGTCGCGCGCTTCCTTGGTGTCGGCGTCGCTGCGGGTACGGACGACGAAGCCCTGTTTCACCCACTCCTTGATCTTCGCCCCATCGGTGCGCGGATCGCCGACGATCTCGACCGAGGCCTCGGGCTGGTCGGTGTCGTACCAGCCGAAGATCGGGCGACCCTTCAGCGAAGGATGCCCCGTGCGGTAGATGTCGGACACGTCCGAGGGCGTGTCGAGCACGAAGAAGATTTTCCCGCGAGCGCTTTCCAAGGTCGGCCAGCCCTTGGTGGTCACCGCCTCGCGCAGGGTCTTCGCATTCCCGCGCACGTCATCGGGCGTGATCATCCGGTTGGGCTTCAGCACGTCGCGAATCTCGCCGTCCAGCGCATCGAGCAACGGTGCGGTCAGCGGCAGCGGGTCGGTGACGCCGGGCTTGTTGATCGGTCGGTCGGCGGCGTTGATCGTCACCATGATCGGCACGTGGCGCGGGTGCGCGCGCGACCAGGCGTCGATCTGGCCGATGCACTGTTTGAACGTGCCGCAGGAGCGGTAGTCGACTTCCGGGATGTGGAAGACCTTGAAGCCCGGCTTCATCATCGCCGCTTCGTCGAAACCGGTCTGCTCACCCGCCGCCTTCGCGATCGCCTCGCCCTTGGGATGCGCGAAACGGCCGCCTTGCGGGTCGGCGAAGATGTCGATCTCCAACTGGCGCACGCCCCGGTCGAGCTGCTGCGCCAAGGTCAGGTGATCATAATCCAGCGCGGCGGCGAGCTTGGGATCGCGCTGTTCGAGCGCGGCGAAGACTGCAGGCGCGATCCGCTTCTTATAGCTGTTGTGCGAGCCGACCACCTGGATGTCGTTCATCCGAAGGGCCGCCCGCGGCGCCGGAGCGGCGGCGGTCGCGAGGACCGCCGCCAGGGTGAGGAAGACCTTCGTCATCAGAACTCTGCCCGAATACCGAACAGGATCGTCCGGCCATAATAGTTGATCTCGCCGAAGCGCATCTTGCTGTCGTTATAGGTGTCCTGATGCGCGCCCGCGATGTTGATGCCCTCCAGGCTGAGCGTCAGATTGTCGGCGGCGCGCACCGACAGCTGGCCGTCGAGCGAGCCGAAGGCCGCGACATAGGTCGGCGCCTGTACCGTGCTGCCTGTGCTCGACAGATATTTGTCGCGCCAGACATAGGAGAGGCGGGCCGACAGCGGGCCCTTGTCGTAGAAGCCGACCAGGTTGAAGCTGTTCTTCGACAGGCCGATCAGCTGGTCCTTGATGTTGCGCGAACCCGCCGTGTAGTCGGCCTTCACTTCCGTGTGGGTATAGGACCCCTGGACGCCGAAGCCATCGAACGGCGCGGGCAGGAAGGTGAAGACCTGGCTGTATGCGGCTTCTGCGCCGTACACCTTGGCATTGCCGCCATTGACCGAGCTGGAGAGGCGGACGGTGCCGCGACCCGGAATGTTGATCTCGGTATTCGACTGGGTGATGTAATCGTCCATCGCCTTGTAGAAAACGGCGCCCGACAGCATGCCCGACGGTGCGAAATACCATTCCAGCGACCCGTCGAACTGGGTGGCGAGGAAGGGCACCAGCTGCGGGTTGCCGCCGCTGGCGGTCGGGGCGTCGGTCGACACGGTGATGCGTGGTGCGGTGTCGGTGACGTTGGGACGGGTCAGGACCCGGCTGGCGGCGAGGCGACCGACGAGCTTCGGGGTCAGGTCGGCGCGCAGGTTGAAGCTGGGCAGGACGTTGTTGAACGTCTTGGGGTAGCTCACCGGGGTGGCCGTGTTGCCGCTGGTCAGCGTACCGCTGGCGACCTGGTCGGTGTGGACGTAACGCACGCCGACATTGCCGCTGACCGGCACCGACCCTGCATCGAACTGGTAATCGGCGCGGACATAGGCGGCGGCGATCTTCTCGGTCACGACGAAGGACGAGCGGCGATCGCCATTGGTGATCGGCTGACCCTGGATCGCCGGGGTGAAGAAGTTGCCGACATAAGCCGCCGTCACCGGCACCAGCCAGTTGCGGAAGGCATTGCCCGACACGCCCGACAGGAAGTCGTCATAGGGCAGCTGCTGATAGGCGCCCGCGCCCAGATTGGTCAGCGGCTGGTTGGTCGCGGTGTCGATCAGGTAATCGCGACGGAAATAGTCGCGCTTGCGCCAGTGATATTCGCCGCCCGCCTGCAGCTTCGACAGGAAGCCGTCGAAATCATGGCCGACATCGAGGCGCGAATAGAAATCCCAGTCCTTGCTGTCCTTGGGCGCGATGTTGAACTGGTACAGCTTGTAATTGGCCGGGTTGGTGACGTCGACCGGCGTGCTGAAGGTCGGCATGTTCTGATAACCGCCGCTGGCGTCATAGGTCAGCGGCGCGATGAAATAGGCACGGCTGCGCACGGTGCCGGTGCGGTAGTCGGGGTGATAGCTGTGCGCGGCCGACCAGTTGACGTTGGCGGCGACATGCCAGCGATCCGGGTTCCAGGTCTGCTTCAGTCCGATGGTGATCAGGTCATGGCGATTGAGGCTGTATTCGCGCGACGCCATGAAGCGGGCGTTGGCGATCGTCGCCTTGGTAATCGTGTCGCCAACGACGGTATAGCCGGGCTGAAGAATGGTGGGCAGCTGCTTGACGCCACCGATCGAGACGTTGTTGTCGTCCGGATAGATGTCGAGGCCGAACTCGTCATAGGCGACGTCCAGCCGGGTCGCGACCACGTCCAGCGTCGTCTGCAGCTCCGCGGTCGGCTGCCACTGGGCCGAGACGATGCCCGAGATGCGCTTGCGGTCCTCGGTCTCCACGGTGGGACGGGTGCGAGTCGGCGAATAGAGACCCGCAGGCGCGCCGCCGCGCGACGCATCGGTATAGCGGTCGGTCAGCCACCCGAAATTCATGAAGCGGTCGTTGCGGACCGTCTTGCCCCAATATTGCGCGCCCGCCAGGATGCCGAAGGTGCCGTCATTGTTCTTCGCGCTGGTCAGCACGGTGACGTTGGGGCGGACCTGCTTGGTCTGGCTGGTATAGGTGCCGCGCATATTGACGGTCGTCTTGTTGCCGACCTCCAGCGGGTGGAAGGTCTTGACGTCGATATTGCCGCCCAGCGCGCCCTCGCTCATGTCGGCGGTGGGGGTCTTCACCACGTCGATGCTGGAGGTGAATTCGGCGGGCAGCATTTCGAAGCGGAACTGCCGACCGGCGGCGCCGCCATTCTCGATCAGGTCGTTCAGCGCGATGGTGCGGCCGTTCATCAGCGTGTTCTGGAACTGCGGGCCCAGGCCACGCACGCTGACATACAGGCCCTCGCCGCGCGGGCGGGTGATCGCGACGCCGGGGACCAGCTGCAGCGCCTCGGCGACATTCTGGGTCGGGAACTTGCCGATATCGGTCGAGCTGATCGAGTCGACACCGTAGGCGGCGCGGCGCTTGGTCTCGATGCCCGCCGCCAGGCTGCGCGCATAGGTGCCGTTGACGACGATGTCCTGGCCGTCAGCGGCCGTATCAGACGCCTGTGTGGTCGATTGCGCAGGATTTTGCGGCGTGTCCTGCGCAGGGTCAGCCGCGGCGCTCGTCTGCGCTTGGGCGGCGACGGAGCCAGTCACCAGGGTAAACGCCACCGATGCCTTCAAAAGGCTGCGAAATGTAGTCATGAATTTGGTCCCCACCCGGCTGCCTTGCCGGTCCGGCGGGGGCGTTAAGAGCCGCCTGTGTAAGTTTGACGTAGAATTGATGACATTCGTGTGAGCGCTAACGGTTGGTACATGCTGACGATCTGCGGACCGCTGGAAGGATCGCCTGGTTGCCCTAACCCCGCTCCCGGTGGCGCTGCGCCAGATCGACGTCCACGCCGGCTGCCTCGCTCGTATCGTTCAGGAGTACGACCTCGTCGCCGGCACGCTCGCCGATGTTTGTAACGGTGGCTGACACCGTCACCCGATTGCCGCGTTTCATTGCGGCGTCGAAGGGGGTGTCCCGTCAGCGGCTGCCCTGATCCTCTGGCATGCGCGTGGTGTTGTGAATGTAAATAATCGGAAATTGGCCAACGCTAATCAAGCGATAATCCGGAGTATCGGCGTCGGTTTCACCGCCCGGGACGGCGAGGTGTTGATCGTCACCGGTCCGTCAGGGTCGGGTAAGACCACTCTGCTGACGATCCTGGGCGCGCTGCGTCCGTTCGTGGAGGGCGAAGTTTCCGTCAACGGGCTAAGCCTGCGTGATGCGGACATCAACGACATTCTAAATTTGCGCCGCCGCATTGGATTTGTTTTTCAACAGCATAACCTTATGAAGGTGCTGATTCTCTACGAGAATGTCGAGGCTAGCTTGTACATGCTTCCCAAGTCGGAGGAGGGTGCCGAACGTGCGCGCGCTCACGCCATGCTTGCGGCCTTGGGGTTGGGGGATCGTGGGCGCGACTTCCCCGCCAGCCTGTCCGACGGGCAGCAGCAGCGAGTAGCGATAGCCCGCGCGCTCGTACGCCTGCCGGACCTCATTATCGCGGACGAGCCCACCGCATCGCTCGACGCCGAGTCTTGCAATCTGGCGATGAAAGTCATGCGCGACTTCGCGACGCGGCAGGGTTGCGTCATCATCATGGCGACGCATGACGAGCGGGTGTTTCACATCGCCGACCGTGCCTTCACATGGAAGATGGCCACTTGCACGAGGCCGGCCAGTACTCAGGGCGGCAAGCTGGTGCAAAGGTGTCCGGCTTCGAACAGACCATCTAGACGGCGCCGTGTTTGTCGAAGGTCCCAGTCCCTGAAAGGAAGGGTCTGTGACGAACAGGACGGCAAGGACGTCTCGCCTGAGGTGCGCGCATGCCAGGCTAAAAGGACAAGACTGTCGATGCGGCACCGAAATGTAGGGGAGGGCAGGATGCGCAATACGACACGTCGGGAACTGGTCGCAGGCATGGCGGCGATCGGATTCGGCACGCTTGCGAACGCGGCGCCGGTCGGCAGACGCCGCGATCCCGACCTTGGGCCGAACGTCCTGATCGTCGATGGCGACGAGCCGGGTGCACAGGCGGTGATCGACCGCTGGTTCAAGGAACAGGAGCGCGCGCATTTCACCGACCGGCGCCGCGCGATCCTGCTCAAACCCGGCAATCACCGCCTCGACATCAACGTCGGCTTCTTCACGCAGGTGGCGGGATTGGGCCTCACGCCAGGTGACGTCACCGTGGCGGGCCATGTGCATGCCGAGGCGGATTGGGCAAAGGGCATGGCGCTGGTCAATTTCTGGCGCGGCGTCGAAAATCTGACGGTGCGGCCACCCGACAATATGGATCGCTGGGCCGTGTCACAGGCTGCGCCCTATCGCCGCATCCATCTGACCGGCGACCTCGCCCTGGACGATGGCGGCTGGTCGAGCGGCGGCTTCATGGCGGATTGCCGGGTGGACGGGACGATCCGCTCCGGTACGCAGCAGCAATGGTTCACCCGCAACAGCCGCATGCAGCGCTGGGAGGGATCGAACTGGAACATGATGTTCATGGGGGTTGCGGGCGCGCCCGCGTCGAGCTTCCCGACTCCACCCTATACGACGGTGGCGACCGTGCCGGTGGTACGCGAGAAGCCGTTCCTGTGCGTCGGGCCGGGGGGCGAATGGACGATCTTCGTCCCGGCGCTCCGCCGTGATGCGCGCGGCATATCCTGGGATCAGGCGCCCGCCGGACGCCATGTGCCGCTGGACGCCGTGCTCATCGCCGATCCGACCACGCCGGTCGCGACCATCAACCGCGCGCTCGCGGCCGGGCGCCATCTGCTGCTGACGCCCGGCGTGTATCGTCTGCGCGAACCGTTGCGGGTGGTGCGGGCCGATACGATCGTCCTCGGCCTCGGTCTCGCGACCCTTCTGGCCGAAGGCGGATCGGCCGCCATCACCGTCGCCGACGTGCCGGGGGTGACGATCGCCGGACTGCTGGTCGACGCCGGACCGCAGACGACGCCGGTGCTGGTGCAAATCGGGCCGCGCGGCGCGGACGGCGATCATCGTGACAATCCGACACTGCTCGCCGATCTCTTCTTCCGCGTCGGCGGGGCTGCCGTGGGGAACGCCGGGACCTGTCTGGAAATCAACAGCCACCATGTCATCGGCGACCATCTCTGGATCTGGCGCGCCGACCACGGCGATCGCGACGGCGGCCGCGTCCACGTCGGCTGGGACGAAAGCCGGGCGACGCACGGCCTCGTCGTCAACGGGGATCACGTCACCTGCTATGGCCTGTTCGTCGAGCATTTCCAAGGTTGGCAGACGCTGTGGAATGGCGAGGACGGCCGCACCTTTTTCTACCAGAACGAATTGCCGTATGATCCGCCTAGCCAGCGCGCCTGGCGTTCGGATTCGCCGCGCGGGTGGGCCGCGTACAAGGTCGCCGATCACGTCCGCCAGCATCAGGCGGTCGGCATGGGGATCTATGCCAATTTCACCGCCGATCCGTCGATCGTGCTCGCAAGCGCCGTGGAAGTGCCCGATACGCCGGGCGTGTGCGTCTCGAATGTCACGACGATCTCTTTGGGCGGCGGCAAGGGCACGATCGCGCATCTGGTCAACGACGCGGGAGAGGCCGCCCGGCCGGGCAGCATCCGGCAGACGCTGACGCGATACGGCGACGCACGGGATGGTAGTGCAAGCTGATCAGCGAAGGGCGGTGGTGGCTATCTGCACACATTTCGCGGCGTGTCGCTTGGCAAATGCGGAGCGCGGGCGACATTCTCGATAATAGGGGAGATCAAGCCGGCTCGGCGCTATGCATAAGCCTGAGCACCGCGCGTGGTGCCGGCGTGGCCTCTGCTTAGATCGCCGCATAGATCGCATCCGCCGCGCGCGCGCGCATCGTCGTCCCGCCGCACACGCGCGATCCAGCCGCGCTTCTCGAAGCGCGCAACCAGGCGGCTCAGATAGCCCGCGTCCATGTCGAGCGCATCCTGCAACACGGTCGCGGTGACGGGTTCGCGCGTCGCAATCTCGAACAGCAGCCGCGCCTCGGGCAGGGTCGCCTCGGTCCCAAGAAACCGCGCATCGAGTGCGCCGATCGTCTGCGTGTAGAAGCGGTTGAACCGGCGGATGGCGGTTATGTCTGCATCTTCCATATCCGCCATGCTGACTTAGAATAGTTGATGGAGTCAAGTATTGCAATGGGAGCTACGGCGTGGGGGGGCGGGACCTCCAAGGCACCGAAGATAATTGGGATTGCCACTTTCGCCCTCAGCTGCCTTCTCGTGAGACGCTTCTTTCGCCGGACATTCGGAAATCGGGACGCTCACTTTCAGGTGCCCGATGCAATGAAACGGCTTTCTTCATTAGGGCAAAAGCGTTTTTCAGCATGAAAGGCGGAAAGAGCGTCATTGGTATTAGCTCTGATTATCGTCGAAAAGGATCGCTCGCAGCTTGGCGGATTGGCATGGCATCCCGAAGCTCGCTAGTTCCATAAATCGGAGGGGGACGGATTTCTGTGTTTGACGCACTTGCTATAAGTCCGAAGCTCCAAAAATAGAGCGCGAAAAGGTGAAATGCTGAGCCCTGAAAGGCCATGACCGCCTTTGATTTCTGTAAAATATCCCATCCGAAAACCTTGGCATCGCTGCTCGCTCGCGATCTGAAGCACCTCTTACCGGTTTACTTGCTGCCGACACCTTCACGATACGCGCGGCGCACGGAAGCAGGCGCTTTGTTCATGAACAAAAGGATCGCATAACCGGGGCAGTATCGAGCGCTGGCAAGATGCGGGTCAAAGATCGCAGTGTCGTCCTGCGGGTCGTAGGCAGCACAGAAGTCTCGAGCCGCCCGGTCTACGCGCTCCACGAGCTTGGTCCGCCCAGCCGAGGTCTCGAGCGCGAGGTCGGCGTAGCGCACCACCATGTCAGGAGGTGGATGCGGCGTCGTGCGGGGCGTTGCACAGGCGGACAGCAAAAGTGCGTTCAGCACCCATGATCGTTTCATGGCTTTGCCTTTGTATGAGGGCCGACAGTCTCCGTGGCGTGGCACGCACGCGGCTGAAGACGGATGATTGTGATCGATGCCGCTCTGACGAACCGGCGCGCGGTTCAGACGGCTGGTCGCCGACTCCGACCCTGTCGCCCACTTGGGTGGTCGGGCCGGCGTCGCAGCCAGTACTTCAGCGTAATCGCTTGTAGTGGAAGTTGCGGACGAACGGCTCTCCCTTGTCGGTGAGGCCTGCTGCAGACTCGGTCATTTCGTTGCTGTTCGCCGACACGATGTAGACGCGCACCGATCCCAGCCTCTTCGCCTTCGCGATATTGAGAACGAGCACATTGGGTGTCGGCGTCATGACGGCCACGCTGTCCGCCTCGCTCGTTTCTCCCTCGCTGGGCGCCATCGTTCCATCGGGACGATAAGATGCCGCCATGTGCCGGACGTGGCCGTCCTGACCGGTGATGTCGACGACCATCCGCCACTTGCCTTCACCGATGTCCTGAAAGCTGTAGACGACCCGCCTGGGAGGCGGTCCGTAGGTGCTGGGCATGCGCGTCAGGTCCAGTTCCCATCGTCCCATGAAAGGCGACGGCGCTGCTGCTTCTGATCGAGCGCTTTCCGGTTGGGCGACGGCTTCGCTGGCAAGGCCCGCGATGGTCGCGGCAGCCGCCAGAAATATAGTCGAGCGATGTAAAGGCAAACGCAGCATGCAACCTCTCCATGGATAGCCGAGGCATCGCCTCAGCGTGGGCAATGGCTGTGGTGGGCAGCGCAGGCGCGCCTTCACCGTCTCCGGGATCATGACCCCGAAGCTTCGCATCCGATCGTCCGTTTTTCGTCGGCTAGAGGATCAGCCGGGATGCTCGGTTGGAGCGAAGCGGTGAAGCTCGGCGTGCCGACGCATGATGACGAGGAGGATGGCCAGTTCGATCCCGACCACGCAGCCCTGCATCAACGCCTGACGGCTATCGAGGAAGAACACACCCATGAAGATGACGAGCGTGGTCATTCCGGCCAGCGTCCACAGCGACCAGCGAAGCGCGCTGGACCAGTCGCGTTCCAGCAGCGACCATGCGAGCCGCAGGTGCCCGGCCCCTGCCATGAGTTGAATGAACGCCATTGCCGGAATGGCTCCCAGATAGGTGGGCCGCAGCAACGCCTCATGGGAACCGCCGACGAGGAGCGCACCCGGAAGGCCATGCTGGTCGGGATAGAGATAGGGGAAGCCCAAGACCGCGCAGCCGATCTCGATCGTGGCCATCGGAACCATGATGCCCAGCGCGACGGCATAGCTGGTGAGGACGAACCGCCCTGTCGCGCTGCCCAACATTTCCCGCCACGCCGCAACGAAACAGCCCGCCGCAAAGGATAGTCCCTGCCCCTCGGCGGCTGCGGCATGGTATTCGGCCTTCATCGCCTGGGACCAGGTTTGACGGTCCTCGCCCATGCAGGCGGTGGCGACCGCCATGATCGCCTGGGACAATGACATCCTCATGCCAGCATCTCCTTGCCGGAAAGTGCTGCGTCGCCGCTGGCCAGTTCCATCGCCAGCGCGAAGCCGTTCGCGGTCAGTCGATAGACATGGCGGGGCGGGCGCCCGGGTTGCGCAGGCTCGCGCCATTCGGCCTCGACCAGCCCGTTGTCGCTCATCCGCATCAAGAGGGGATAGAGCGTGCCCGACGACAACCCCGTGTCCTTCAGCAGGTCATAACCGTGGCGCCATTCGCTGCGCTGCTGCGACAGGACCGCGAGAAGGAGGCGCATCTGTTTCGAGGGTTGCCTGTTCCGTGCCATGCCGAATGACAACATATGTAGAATTAAGAGTCAACGGGATTTGTTCGTTCGACGCCGCGGGGCCGCCGGGGTTCGGAATGCTGCCGGAGCGGGGGGGGCCGGCAAGGGCGGCTACCTGAAGCTCGAACGAATGTGGCATAGCATGCGCGTGCGATAGGCTGCGGATGAGCATTTGTGGGTCTCTGCGGTCGGAAAGCTGCCAGAAGCTAGCCGCCGACGGCCGATCGTCCGTCCGGACGGATCGCGCGCCGGTCGACGCTCGCGCCCACGCAGGATTGATTAACCTGGATCGGGTAACGCGTGCGTGACGAGGCATGGGAGCAGACGATTGCCGCTCGATCAAATGACAATCTACGTATTGACGGCGTTGTTCACGATCGTCGCAGGGGTCGTCACGCTGGCCTCGGGCACGCGCGAGGGCGTGGCAGGCTGGCGGAGTTTCTGGGGCGGCGGCTATGTCATGCTGGGCATTGGCATGGCGGTCTTCGACTTGCCGGCCCTCGATCGCGCCTTTCGCGTTTCCGCCGGCGCCATCTTGTCGCTGTGCGGGGCGGTGCTGGTGACGCAGGGCGTGCGGCTGCTGGCCGGGCGCAATCCCCATTGGCCGCGACTGGTCGCCGCGCTTCTGGCCGTCTCGCTGGTGCCCCTGCTGTCGCATGATCCCGCGCATCGCCTGCAGCGGATCGCCTATATCGATTATACGATGATGATCGCGGACATCTGGGCCGCGGTGACGGCCTTGCGTCTGGCTCGGAACGAGCGCCTCCGCACCGCCTGGATGCTTGGCGGCACCTTCGTCCTGACCGCCGTGATCGGCTTCGGCCGCGGCAGCCTCTCGACGGCGTTCGCGCTCGGCATGAATGCGCACTTCGATTTCATCAACAATATCTGGATGGCGATGGCGCTGGCCACCTGCTGGCCGATGCGCGGTAACCTGCCGACGCTGGTCGCGGCCGAGCGGGCCGAGCGCGCGCTGCTGCGCCTCGCCACCGAGGATGCGCTGACGGGCGCGCTGAACCGCACCGGCCTCGATCGGCTGCGGGCGCGGATGACGGGGCGCGCCGGGCTGATCCTGATCGACCTCGATCATTTCAAGGCGCTCAACGATCGGATGGGTCATGCCGAGGGCGATCGCACGCTCCAGCTGGTGGCCGCGGCGGTGCGCGAAGTGGGCGGTCCGGGCTCGCGCTTCGCCCGGCTGGGCGGTGACGAATTCCTGCTCGTCCTGCCGGGCCGCTCGCTGGCCGTCGCGGCGCAGACGGCGGACCGGGTGTGTGCGGCGGTCGAGGAAGCGGTGCTGACCCACCGGCGGAGCGAATGGGGCCGGTTCGGCGATCTGCCGCCCGTCACCGCCAGCATCGGCGTCGCCAGCGGCGATGTCGCGGGCGAGGGCTTCGCCGCCCTGCTCGCCGAGGCGGACGAAGCGCTGTATCGATCCAAGCGCGCCGGCCGCAACCAGGTCAGCCTCGTGCGGGATGCCGCCTAGGGCCGCAGGTCGGGGATGCTTGGCGTACGGACCCAACGATAGCCGGCAATCGCCTTGGCGT
Organism: Sphingomonas melonis DAPP-PG 224; assembly: GCF_000379045.1. Classification (NCBI taxonomy): domain Bacteria; kingdom Pseudomonadati; phylum Pseudomonadota; class Alphaproteobacteria; order Sphingomonadales; family Sphingomonadaceae; genus Sphingomonas; species Sphingomonas melonis. The sequence goes on along the minus strand of NZ_KB900605.1, from coordinate 3,111,845 downwards.
TCTTGTCGAACGTCGTCGCCGGCCGCCTGAAGCATGCCCCGAACATGTCGCTGCGCGGATCGAGTGTGTCGGTGCCGTGGAGGATCGGCCGATCGAAACGACCTCGCGCGTCGGCGCCGGGTTCTGCGGTGACCATCGCGGTCCATTTTGCGTTGTCGAACCGCTCGCCCGCCGCCCATGCCGATAGCACAGTTACGATCAGCGATCTGAAGTGTGAAGTGGAAGCTGCTAGCGGTCGTGTCTTGTAATCGCTCATCATGCGCTTGGTATATGGTGAGCCGCCGCTGCCGCCTGACTCAGGAATAAACGTCCGCTCGGCATAAGCTGCGAGACGAAGCTGAATGACCATAACTGGGTCAGGGCGAAGACAGCGTAGGCCGTCACTCGCCGTAGGGGGCGAGCAACGACCAGACGGTCAAACGGTGCGGATCGTCCCGCCGTCGATGACGAACTCTGCGCCGTGGATCGCGGCGGCGCGGTCGGCGGCGAGATAGGCGATCAGGTCGGCCACCTCCTCAGGTTCGGCTCCCCGGCCGATCGGAATCCCACCCAGCGCGTCGAGCACCGACCGGCGGGCGTCTTCGATCGTGCCGCCGTTGGCTGCCTGAAGCATGGCGAGAAAGTCGCCTGTGGCGTCCGTCATGATCCAGCCGGGCGACACGGCGTTGACCCGCACACCCTTCGGCCCGAGCTCCTTAGAGATCGACTTGCTATAGGTCCGAAGCGCAGCCTTCGCGGCGGCGTAACCGGTCGTCGAATCCGGCATCGGAAGAACGGACTGGATTGAGGTGACGTGTACCACAACGCCGTCGCCCCGCTCGACCATCTGCGGGATCAGCAAGCGATCGAGCCGGACGGTTGCCAATAAATTCAGGTTCAGCTCGGCAAGCCAGTGTTCGTCGGTCAAGGCGATGAAGCCACCAGCCGGCGAGGCCGAACCACCGACGACATGAGCGAGGATATCGATCCCGCCCAGCCGCTCGAGCGCTTCCCTGGCCAACGCCGCGCCGCCGTCAGGCGTGGTCAGGTCCGCCTGGACGTAGTCGACGCCATCGATCCTATCCTTGATGGCCCGCGCGGCCGTGATGACCCGTGCGCCGCCGGCCAGGAAGCGCTCGACGGTCGCGCGGCCGAGGCCCTTGGTTCCCCCGCTGACAAGCACACGCTTGCCGGCGAATTCCGTGGGATCGATCGTGATGCTCATACGGTGATCTCCAAGGTCTCGATGGCACCGTTCGTCAGCTGGAAGCGGTAGGTGAAGCGGAGCGGACTGCCCGGGAAGTCACCGTGCGCGGGACCTTCGACGACGACGGCGCCGCCCTCTTCGCGGACACTGTCGGGCGTGAAGATCGCCTTCACCGGGATCACGTCGTCTTCGAGCAGCTGCCGAATTGCCGGCCGTCCTTCGAACCGCTTGCCGTTATCAATGATGACGGCGTCGGGCTGGAAGGGCGTCAACATGCTGTCGACATCAAGGCGGGCGTTCGCCTCGACATAATCGGCGATGGGGCTGGGTAAGTCCATGGACATGGTCATCTCCTCGCTGGTGATGACCCCGATCTAGCGATGGACATTCCAAGTGATAATTGAGACAAATCGGCATAGCGTGTCACGGAAAACGGGATAATGGGTCGTCAATCGCTGATCGAACTCGAGGCGGTGCTCGCCATTGTCCGGTGTGGCTCGTTCCGTGCGGCGGCGCTCGACCTCGGCCTGTCGACGACCGCGATCAGCAACGCGGTGGGCAAGCTCGAACGCGAGCTGGCGGTGCGGCTGTTCAACCGCACCACCCGCAGCGTCTCGCTCACGCACGCCGGGCGGATTTTCGTCGCGCAGATCAAGCCTGCGCTTGAAGACATCCAGAAGGCGATGAACACTGCACGCTCGCAGCAGGAGGTGCCATCGGGCACGTTACGCATCAACGCCTTTGCGACCGCGGCGCGGGAAATCATGGCGCCTCTCGTCCTGGCCTATCTACGGCGTTACCCGCAGGTGCATATCGATCTCGTCACCGAGGGACGGCTGGTCGACGTCGTCGCAGCGGGCTTCGATCTGGGGGTGCGTAGCGCTAACTTGGTGCCGAGCGACGCGATCGCCATCCCGCTAGGTCAAGTTCGCCGCATGGCCGTCGCGGCGTCACCCGCCTTCTTCGAAAACCGGACGATACCCCAGGTGCCGCAGGAACTGCTAAGCTACCCATGCCTGCGCATCCGCTTGCCGAACGGCGCCCTGTTCCAATGGCGCTTTGAGAAAGACGGCGAGGAGCTGCAGATCGACGTCGTGGGACCGATGACGCTCGACGAGGCGTCGCTGTCGCGGATTGCAGCGACGAATGGCATCGGGATCGGCTATTTCATGGAAGTGGACGTTCGCGACGATATCGCAGCCGGCCGGCTCGTGCGCATCCTCGAAGACTGGACGCCGCCGCTTGAACCGCTGTGTCTGTACTATTCCAATCGGCGCAATTCCTCGGCGGCCTTACAAGCTTTCATCGCGCTTGCCCGTGACTTCGCCGCTGGACGCCTCGTGCGGTCCTGAGCGTGACTGCTGCGGGTGCTGAGATAAACACCCTCCCACAGATATCACGGGCCACGATGTGCGATCCGAAGCGGCTTGTTTGCTTGCGGTAATGTCGTCCGACGGACCAGGCGGGTGGTGTCCGCCTGTCGTCGTCAACTGACATGAACTGACGAGCTATCTGGTCAACGATGACGGACAGCCGTTCACTGTGGCGGGGCTGGGTAACAAGATGCGTGAGTGGTGCGACGAGGCGGGCCTGCCGCAATGCGCGGCGCATGGCCTGCGGAAGGCCATCGCTCGGCGGACGGTAGCGGTGGAGGCGACGCAGCAGCAGATGAAGGCTGTGGGTGGCTGCAAAGGGGATGCGGAGGTGGCTACTTACGTTGCGGATGCCGCCCAGAACAGCTTGCTGAAGCGGCTATCGCCAAGGCCGTCAGCCAGTTTTCGGACGAGCGCGGGTCGTGACTTTGCCTAACCGCCTTGCCTACCGTTTGTCCAACCCATCCCGGATCGCGCACATCGCCATTCCAGCGACCGGCTGGTGACCCCTACGGGAGGGATGTCACAAACATAAAAGGCGCGGTTTTCCGGGCTTTTTGTGTTTCACGATCAGCCACGCTGTACCTACTCGCTGTACCAACGCGGTTGAAAATGATGGGATGTAAATACGATCGGAAACGTCAAATTCAACCGCTTTTGGCGTTCATATGTACAATGGGAGAAGGGGTGATTGGCATCGTATTCGGGTAGGATCTTATCGAGGCGGCGCGCGTCGATCAGACGATATCGCGCGTTAGCCTGACCAGCATGGGATCGCTCTCGACTGGATGAGGGATAAAACCCATTTCCTTCTCGATCGTGATGGCGGATTGGTTGTCGCGATCCTCTAGCGCTTCGATCGTGTGATATCCCTTTCGTTTTGCATGACCGACCAGATGGTCGAGCAACGTCCAGCCGATACCTCGCGCCTTCATGTCGCGCCGGATGGCGACGGCGACCTCTGCGGTTTTCGCGATGTCGTCCCCGGCCAGCATCGCCGCCGCAACGATCGATCCGCCGTCGTCAAAGGCGATCAGGCTTTCGCTGGTTGCATCATTGGCACGGATCATGCCGGACAGCCGCTCGTGACTCACTACACGCACGCTGGTCAGGAAGCGGAAGCGCAGATCCTCGGGCGAAACCTTCGCGAAGAAGGCGGCGAGCGCGGGCTCGTCCTCTTCGCGGGCGGGCCGGACGTGCAGCACTGTGCCGTGGCGGGTGACGAGCATCTCGGTATCGGCGGCGATCATGGTGTCCTCCTGGGTTGCCGTACCGATGAATCGGTGGCACGCGTGCCGCATTGACCGCGGTCAAGAGGGCAGCATCGTCCCCGTTTCCATGAAGCGCCGATGCCAGGACAATGCCTCGCCAGGAAGCGCGGGGGCATGGAGGCCATAGGAACCGCCCTCGGCCCGCATCGCATAGTCGGCGAGCATCGGGCGGTAATCGGGATGGGCGCAGCGTTCGATCACGGCCCGTGCGCGCTGGCGCGGCGACAGGCCGCGCAGATCGGCGAGGCCCTGTTCGGTCACGATCACCTGCACGTCCTGCATGATGTGATCGACATGCGAGGCCTGCGGCACGATGGCGGAAATCTTGCCGCCCTTGGCGGTCGAGGGCGTCATGAAGATCGAGACATAGGCGTTGCGCGCGAAATCGCCCGACCCACCGATGCCGTTCTGGATGCGCGATCCCATCACCAGCGTGGAATTGACGTTGCCGTAGATGTCCGCCTCGATCAGCCCGTTCATCGCGATGCACCCCAAGCGACGGACAAGTTCGGGATGGTTGCTGATTTCCTGCGGGCGCAGGATCATGCGGTTCCGGTACGCGGCCATGTCGGCGTTGAGCCGCGCCGCCGCCTGCGGGCTGAGCGAAAAGGCGGTGGCGGAGGCCATGCGCAAGCGGCCGGCATCGAGCAGGTCGAGCATCCCGTCCTGGATCACCTCGGTATAGGCGGTCATCGGCTCGAACGGCGCATCGATCAGGCCCGACAGAACGGCATTGGCGATATTGCCGACCCCCGACTGGATCGGCAGCAGCGCGGGTGGCAGGCGGCCGCGCGAGACCTCATGGGCCAGGAACTCGATGATATGCCCGGCGATGGCGCGCGCCGTGTCGTCGGGCGCGGCGAAGGGCAGGTTGCGGTCCGGCGCGTCCGTCTCGACGATGGCGACGATTTTGTCCGGATCGCAGGCGAGATAGGGCGTGCCGATCCGGTCGTCGGGGCGCACCAATGGGATCGGTACGCGATCCGGTGGTAGGCGGGTGCCGTAATAGATGTCGTGCATCCCCTCCAGCGCCGCATCCTGCCAGCGATTGACCTCCAGGATGACGCGGGACGCGCGGTCCAACCAGGTCTTGTTGTTGCCGACCGAGGAGGAGGGGATCAGCGAGCCGTCCGCGCGGATGCCGGACACCTCGACGATCGCGGTGTCGAGCGGGCCCAGCACGCCCTCCCACGCCATCGGCGCGACCTGGCTCAGGTGCATGTCGAGATAGTCGATCTCGCCGCGATTGATCTTCTCTCGCGCGACCGGATCGCCGCTATAGGGCAGGCGCTGGGCGATGCCGTCGACCGCCGCCAGTGCGCCGTCCAGTTCGGGTCCGGTCGAGGCGCCGGTCCACAGGTTGACGCGGAACGGGCGCCCCTCCTTATGATGGGCTGCGATCCGTCGTCCCAGTGCTTGCGGGACGGCCTTGGGATAACCCGATCCGGTGAAGCCGCTGGTCGCCACGGTTTCGCCCGGACGGATCAATGCGGCTGCGGTATCGGCATCGGTGATACGCGAAAGAAGGGCAGGGCAGGCGATACGATCGGTCATTGTCACTCCCAAGGCGGCGGGCGGGGCCGAAGCCGCCGCCCGCCGGGGTTTCAGGCGGCGAGGTCGAGGACGACGCGGCCCTCGATCTGGCCTTTGCGCATTCGGTCGAACACCTCATTGACCTCGGTTAGCGGCGCGGTGGAGACGGTCGCCTTCACCTTGCCGTCCGCCGCGAAGTCGAGCGACTCCTGCAGGTCGAGCCGGGTGCCGACGATCGACCCGCGCACCGTGATGCCGTTCAGCACCAGCCCGAAGATGTTGAGCGGGAAGTCGCCGGGCGGCAGGCCGTTCAGCGCCACCGTGCCGCCGCGCGCCATCATGCCGACGGCTTGCGTAAACGCCTTTTCGCTGACCGCGGTGACGAGCGCGCCCTGCGCACCGCCGCCGGTCTCGCGCTTGATCGCCGCGGCCGGATCGGCTTCGGTCCGGGCATTGACCGTCACCTTCGCGCCCAGCCGCCGGGCGAGGTCGAGCTTGGCGTCGTCGACATCGACCGCCGCGACGTTCAGGCCCATGGCAACCGCATATTGCACGGCCATATGGCCCAGCCCACCGATGCCGGAGATGACCACCGTGTCGCCCGGCTTGGTGTCGGTCATCTTCAGCCCCTTGTAGACCGTGACCCCGGCGCACAGCACCGGCGCGATCTCGGTGAAGCTGATATTGCCGGGCAAATGGCCGACGAAATTGGGGTCGGCGATGACATAATCGGCAAAGCCGCCATTGACCGAATAGCCGGTGTTGAGCTGGCTCTCGCACAATGTCTCCCACCCCCCCAGGCAATGCACGCAGTGGCCGCAGGCGGTGTAGAGCCACGGCACGCCCACCCGGTCGCCTTCCTTGATATGCTTGACGCCCTTGCCGACCGCCGAGACATAGCCGACGCCCTCATGCCCCGGGATGAAGGGCGGGTTGGGCTTGACCGGCCAGTCGCCCTCGGCGGCGTGCAGGTCGGTGTGGCAGACGCCCGACGCCTGGATCGCGACCTGGATCAGGCCGTCGCCGACCTCGGGAACGGGGACTTCATCGATGGTGAGCGGGGCACCGAATTCGCGGACGACGGCTGCCTTCATGGTCTTGGCCATGGATATTCTCCTCTCGAATGATGATGGAGCGGGGATGGGAGTGATCGACCGTCCCCGCTTTGACCGGGATCAAAAGAAGCCGAGCTTCTTGGCCGAGTAGCTGACCAACAGATTCTTGGTCTGCTGATAGTGATCGAGCATCATGCGGTGCGTCTCGCGTCCGATGCCGGAGCGCTTGTAGCCGCCGAACGCCGCATGGGCGGGATAGGCGTGGTAGCAGTTGGTCCACACGCGGCCCGCCTGGATCGCGCGGCCCATGCGATAGGCGCGGGTGCCGTCGCGCGTCCACACGCCCGCGCCCAAGCCGTAAAGCGTGTCGTTGGCGATGCGCAGCGCTTCCTCATCGTCCTTGAAGGTCGCGACCGAGACGACGGGGCCGAAAATCTCCTCCTGGAACACCCGCATTTTGTTGTGGCCGCTGAGCACGGTTGGCTTGACGTAATAGCCCTCCAGCCCTCCAGCCCTTCGGGCCGGTTGCGGGTGCCGCCGGTCAGCACCTTGGCCCCTTCGTCCCGACCGATGTCGAGATAGCCGAGGATCTTGTCCATTTGCTCCTGCGAGGCCTGTGCGCCGACCATCGTGGCGGGGTCGAGCGGATCGCCCTGGATCATCGCCTCGACCCGCGCGACCGCCTTTTCCATGAAGCGGTCGTAAATGGACTCGTGCACCAGCGCGCGGCTGGGGCAGGTGCAGACCTCGCCTTGGTTTAGCGCGAACATGGCGAAGCCTTCGATGGCCTTGTCGAAGTAATCGTCGTCCTTGGCGGCCACGTCGGAAAAGAAGATGTTGGGGCTCTTGCCGCCCAGTTCGAGCGTGACCGGGATCAGGTTTTCGGACGCATAGGACATGATGAGCTGCCCGGTCGTCGTCTCGCCGGTAAAGGCGATCTTGGCGATGCGCGAGTTCTGCGCCAGCGGCTTGCCCGCCTCGACGCCATAGCCGTTGACGATGTTGAGCACGCCCTCAGGCAGCAGGTCGGCGATCAGTTCGGCCAGCACCATGATCGAGGCAGGGGTCTGTTCGGCGGGTTTCAGCACCACGCAATTGCCCGCGGCCAGCGCGGGCGCCAGCTTCCAGCAGGCCATCAGCAGCGGGAAGTTCCACGGGATGATCTGACCCACCACGCCCAGCGGCTCGTGGAAGTGATAGGCGACGGTATCGTGGTCGATCTCGGAAATCCCGCCTTCCTGAGCGCGGATGCATCCGGCGAAATAGCGGAAATGGTCGATGGCCAGCGGCAGGTCGGCGGCGGTCGTCTCGCGGATCGGCTTGCCATTGTCCCAGGTCTCGGCGGTCGCGAGGAGCGACAGGTTTTCTTCCATCCGGTCGGCGATGCGGTGGAGGATCAGCGCACGCTCGGCGACACTGGTGCGGCCCCAGCCGTCCTTGGCCTTGTGCGCGGCGTCGAGCGCCAGTTCGATATCGGCCGCCTGACTGCGCGCGACCTGGCAGATAACTTGCCCGTCAATCGGCGATCTATTGTCGAACCAGCGCCCATCGACCGGATCGACCCAGCGGCCGCCGATGAAATTGGCGTAGCGTTGTTTGAGCGGCGCGGTGCGGGCCTTGATGGCTTCCTGGATCGTCATGCAACCTCTCCTTCGTTTCGTATGAAACAAAGGCTCTGCCTGTCCCCAGCCGACGACAAGCCGATCCGCGACGAAGTGTCTGTGCGATGATGGACTTTCTGCGGGCTAAGCGTAGCATGTGTCGCATGGCGCAACGCGAAGGCGCGCCAGTGTCGCAACTTGCGACAGTGGGAGAAGGATGCGGCGATGGACGGCGCCGGAATAGAGCAGGGGCGACGCGCCTATTTCGACGAGGGGCAGTTGCCGCTGGAAAGCGTGCGCCAGCCGGTGTTGCGCTCCTGGTTACGATGCACCGACATGGGCCTGGCGCAAGGACGGCGACGTGATGGCGGTCCGCTGACCGAGAGCGACCTCACTGCGCTTCGCCAGCGGCGAGAGTCGCTGCGCCGTCTGTGCCGCCCCGAACTGGAGATGCTGGCGGGCGAGGCGCGCGATACGGGCAGCGTCGTGATCCTGGCCGATGCGGACGGCATGATCCTGGACAGCATCGGCGACACCGGCTTCCTGTCGCGCGCCGCGCAGGTGGCGCTACGCCCCGGCGTGTCCTGGACCGAGGCGAGCACCGGCACCAACGCGATCGGCACCGCTATTGCCGAGCGTCGCCCGATTGCCGTCCATGGTCCGGAGCATTTCTTTGCCGAGCATGCGGTATTGAGTTGCGCTGCAACCCCCGTACTCGACCCGCGCGGCGCGATCGTCGGCGCGCTGGATATTTCGGGCCCGTCGGTAAATGGCCATGGCCATGCGCTGGGTCTGATCCGGCTGGCGGTCGATCAGATCGAGCATCGCCTTTTCCGCTCAGGTTTCACCGATTGCCGCGTGCTGCGGATGCACGACGATGCGGCGATGCTGGGCACCGCGCGGGAGGGGATATTGGTGTTCCGCGACGAGCAGTTGGTCGCCGCCAATCGCCGTGGCCTGTCGCTGGTCGGGCGCAGCTGGGAGGCGTTGGACGATACCGCGCTGGGCGAGCTACTTGATATGCGCGGTCAGGCGGCGCGGGGACATCTGCGCCTGACGAATGGCGCGACGCTGATCGGTGGTTGGGACGCCGATGTTCGGGGCGGCGGCATCGAATTATCGGTGGCGCGCCCACTGGCCTTCGAGCGGGCGGAGGCGATCGACGCGGCACTGGCGGCGCATGACGGCAATGTCTCGGCGGCGGCGCGGCAACTGGGCGTCCATCGCAGCACCATCCACCGGCACCTCGCCCGCCAGCGCTGAGGGCTGCGGCCCGGTGCTTTGACCATCGTCAATGCGGGGTGCACCGCCCTTCGTCATCAGGGGGACGAAGGAGAAGACCCGCGATGGATCGCAACCCGCTTCAAGGCAGCGTCGTGTCGTTCGCGCGGCGCTGGCACGTCATTCAGGAAATCGACCTGATCCGCCTGGTCCAGGAGCATCGTCGTCGGCTGGCGCTGTGCGGGCAGGCGGAGGCGATGGCGGACGCCTTGCCCGATCGTCCCGACGCCGCGACCATGACGCTGTTCCTGCAGGCGCTGGAGGCGCTGGTGACGCGGGGGGCGCAGGCGGACGGCGTCTATCTGGAGGCGATGCTGTCCAACGGACGGGCCGATCCGCTCACCGACACGCTCCTCGACCATGTCCGCCACCGGCATGAGGCGGATGCGGCAGCGGCGCGCGAAATGGTCGCGGCCTTTGACGAGGCGGATGCCTTCGCCGCGCCCGAGACGCTGGGCCATATGCTGCGCAGCTTCTTCACCGGATGTCGCCGCGCGGTCGATTTCGAGCAGTTGGCCATCATCGCGCTGGCGGGGCACCGGCTGACCCCGGAGGCGCGCGGCCTGCTGGTCGATGCGCTGGCGGAAAGTTTGGCGGCTTAAGCGGCCTCGGCACGTGCCGCCAATGCCTCACGGTCGCTGATCGTGATGGCGCGGCCGCCGGGCAGGCCGATCACGCCGCTTTGCTTCATCCGAGTCAGCTGGCGGCTGACCGTTTCGATCGTCATACCCAGCACATCGGCGATCTGCCCGCGCGTTAGCGGCAGATCGAACGTCACCGGCCCGTCGCGGCTGGCCCGGCACCCGCTGGCCCCGGCGCGTGCCGCCATGTCGAGGAGGAAGCCCGCCAGCTTCTCCCCCGCCGACTTGCGCGCCAGCACCAGCATCCGCCCGCGCGCCTCGTTCAGCGATTCGAAGGTGCGCTGGAGCAGCAGGCGCTCCATGCGCTGATGATCTTCCAGCACCCGCTCGAACGCGGCGCGGGGAAAGACGCAGAGTTCCGCCTCGGTCAGCGCGGTCAGGGTGAAGTCGACATCGCCCGCATAGGGCTGTCCGAAGAAGTCGGCGGGGTAGAGCAGGCCGACCGTCTGCTCGCGGCCGTCGGCGGTGGCGGCGACCAGCTTCAGCACGCCCGTCAGCAGGTTGCCACAGATCACCGCCTCGTCGCCTGCCCAGGCGATGGTCTGGCCGCGCGCGACCCGGCGGCGCTGGCCGATGGCGTTCAGGGCGAGCAATTCCCGGTCGTCGAGGCTGCCGCACAAGGCCCGGTCGCGCACCGCGCAATCGGCACAGATGTCGTTTGGGATCATGGCCTTGCCCTATAGCGCCGCCATGATCCCCTGTCGTCGGACGGATTGTCCTATCTGTCAGTGTCGCGGTGACACGTCGTCCTCGTGCGGCAGATGGAATTCGTGCCAGATGCCGTTGAGGATGCCGAAGCCGATCGCCAGGCCGAGGCCCAGGACCCAGGAGAAATACCACATGGGTCGTTCCTTTCTCAGTAGAAGTCGGGATTGGTGCGCACCGCGTCCGCCGTCACGCGGCCGAACATCACCCGATAGGCCCAGGCGGTGTAGGCGAGCACGATCGGCAGGAAGACGAGCGTGACGAACAGCATGATGCCCAGCGTCTTCTGCGTGGACGAGGCGTTCCACACCGTCAGACTGCTATGCGCGTCGATGCTCGACGGCAGGATGAAGGGGAACATTGCGCAGCCGACGGTGGCGATGATCCCCGTCGCGGCGAGCGACGATCCGGCAAAGGCCAGCGCCTCACGACCGCTGCGGATACCAATCAGCGCCAGCGCGGCCCCGGCGAAGCCCAGTGCGGGCAGCGCCATCATCCAGGGATAGGTCGCATAATTGTCGAGCCATGCGCCGCCCGCTTGCTCCGCCGTCATGCGCAACGGGTTGGACGGGCCGAGCGGATCGACCGCGCCGACGATCCGATAGCCCATATCGCCCCATGCGACGAAGGCGAAGCCGACCGCGAACAACAGGATGGAGGCGATGGCCGCCGCCGTACCGAACGCCCGCGCCCGGTCATGGACGGGACCATGCTCGACCTTGATCGACAGCCACGCCGCGCCGTGTAGCACCAGCATCGCCACCGACAACAGCCCGCAGACCAGCGTGAAGGGCGTGAACAGCCCAAGCAAAGTGCCGTCGTAAAAGGCGCGCAGGTCTCCATCCAAGCGGAAGGGCGCGCCGAGCAGCACATTGCCGACCGCGACGCCGAAGACGAGGGCTGGCACCAGTCCCCCGACGAACAGCGCCCAGTCCCAGCGGGTGCGCCAGGCCGGGTCCGGCCGCTTCGAGCGATATTTGAACCCCACCGGCCGCAGGATCAGCGCAGCCAGCACCAGGAACATCGCGAGGTAGAAGCCCGAAAAGCTGACCGCATAGACGAACGGCCAAGCCGCGAAGATCGCGCCGCCGCCCAGGATGAACCAGACCTGGTTTCCCTCCCAGGTCGGCCCGATGGAATTGATGACCATCCGCCGCTCGGCATCGCTCCTCGCGACGAAGGGCAGGAGGGCGGCGACCCCCAGGTCGAACCCGTCGGTCAGCGCAAAGCCGATCAGCAGCACGCCCAGCAGCGCCCACCATATCAGGCGCAACATCTCATAGTCGAACATGTCCTGGCCTCCTTCAGGCGGTGACGGGAGTGGCGGCGGGGATCGGTCCGGGTGCGGGCTGGTCGTCTCGCTCCTCTGGGCCGTGTGCGATGGCGGCGAGGATCAGGCGCACCTCGATCACCGCCAGCACGCCGTAGAGCGCGGTAAACCCGGCCAGCGTGGTCCACAGCGCCCCGCGCGACAGCGAGCTGGTCGCGAGGAAGGTCGGCAGCACACCCTCGATCGCCCAGGGCTGTCGTCCCAGTTCGGCGACCAGCCAGCCGAGCTCGATCGCCACCCAGGGCAACGGGATCGCCGCCACCGCGAGGCGGAGGAACCAGCGGGCATCCATGTGCATCCGGAGCGAACACAGGATGAAGGCGGTGGCGAACAATGCGATCATTGCAAAGCCGATCGCGGCCATGATGCGGAAGCTCCAGAAGAGCAGGCCGACATTGGGGACCGTGTCCCAGGCCGCCGCCTCGATCTGCTTCGCAGTCGCGGCGCGCGGGTCGGCCATCTGCCGCTTGAGCAGCAGCGCATAGCCCAGGTCGCGCTTGTGGGCCTCGAACCGGGCGCGCTGGGCGACGTCGTTCGGGTTCGCCTTCAGCTGCTGCACCGCGTCATAGGCGATCACGCCCGAGGCGATGCGCTCCTGCGCCTTGAGCACCAGTTCGGACATGCCCGCGACCGTCCCGTCCAGGCTGCGCGTCGCGATCAGGCCCAGCACCCAGGGGATTTCGACCTTGTAGCGCGTCTCGCGCGCGACCGTATCGGGCAGGCCGAACAGGGTGAGGCCCGAGGGGCCGGGCTCGGTGTGCCAGACCGCCTCGATCGCGGCGAGCTTCATCTTCTGGTTATCGGTCAGCGCATAGCCGCTCTCGTCGCCCAGCACGACGACCGACAGCGAGGAGGCCAGGCCGAACGCCGCCGCCACCGTCATCGACCGGCGCGCGATGGGCACGAACCGCCCCTTCAACAGCCAGAAGGCCGACACACCCAGCACCACGACCGAGGCGCAGACATAGCCCGCGCTCACCGTGTGGACGAACTTGGCCTGGGCGACGGGATTGAACAGCACCGCGCCGAAATCGGTGACCTCCATGCGCATCGTATCGGGGTTGAAGCTCGCGCCGACCGGGTTCTGCATCCAGCCATTGGCGACCAGAATCCACAGCGCCGACAAATTGGTGCCCAGCGCCGTCATGAAGGTGACGATCAGATGGCCGAGCTTCGACAGCCGGTCCCAGCCGAAGAACATCAGCCCGACGAACGTCGCCTCCAGGAAGAAGGCCATCAGCCCCTCGATCGCCAGCGGCGCACCGAAGATGTCGCCGACATAATGCGAGAAATAGGACCAGTTGGTGCCGAACTGGAACTCCATGGTCAGGCCCGTGGCGACGCCGAGTACGAAGTTGATGCCGAAGATCTTGCCCCAGAAGCGCGTTGTCACGCGCCACACCGGGCGGTTGGTCATGACATAGACCGATTCCATGATGACCAACATCATCGACAGGCCGAGCGTCAGCGGCACGAACAGGAAATGATAAAGCGCGGTGGCCGCGAATTGCAGTCGCGACAGGTCTACGACGCCGGGGTCCATAGCATGTCTCCATAATAGGAGCCGCCCCCGGCCCCTTGCCGAGCGACTCGCTAGGCCTGGCGCGCCGTGCCGACATTGACCGCGGTCAAAGACAGGTCGGCCAGTCGCGGCGACGGTCGGGCCATGACGACGATCGCCCATGACGCCTCGACCCCCGGAATGCGGAACCGCTGGTTGAAGGACGCGGCCGGGGGGCGGGACGGGGCGGTGGGCCTGTTGCTTCTCGATACGCTGGCCGCGGTCGGCTTTGCGGGCGGGATCGCGGGGGCCGTGGCGGCGGTGGCGGGGCGAGGGGCATTGTGGCCCTGGGCTCTGCTGATGGTCGGCATGGGGGCCTTGCGCGGACTGTTCGCGATGCTGGCCGTGCGGCGGGGTGCCGCGCGGGCGGGAATGATCAAGCGAGCGCAGCGGCGGCGGGTCGTCGCCGCCACGCTCCATCGGCAGGCGGGCACACCGATCGACAGCGGCCTGTTGGCGACGCAGGCGGTGGATGCGGTCGAGGCGCTGGACGGCTATGTCGCGCGCTTCATGCCCGCACGCCGGGCCGCCGCCATCGCGCCGATGCTGGTCCTGGCGGCCACGGCCTGCGCGAGTTGGGTCGCGGCCGTCATTCTGGCGGGCACCCTGCTGCCCTTCGTGGCGGCGATGATTCTGGCGGGCGGTGCGGCGGCGGACGAATCGCGACGACAGTTCATCGCCTTGCATCGTCTGTCTGCCCGTTTCGCCGACCGGGTGCGCGCTCTGCCCGTCGTGCTGGCCTTCCGCGCCGAGATGCGCGAGACCGAGGCGATCGGCGCGGCGGCTGAGGAACTGGCGGAGCGGACGATGCGTGTCCTGCGGATCGCCTTCCTGTCCTCCGCCGCGCTGGAGTTCTTCGCGGCGCTGTCGGTCGCCTTGGTCGCGGTCTATTGCGGCTTTTCACTGCTCGGCCTGTTGCCCTTTGCGGCCCCCGAGACGCTGACCCTGGCGCGGGCCTTCTTCGTGCTGGCCCTGGCGCCCGAATTCTACGCGCCGATGCGCCGCCTTGCCGCAGCCTATCATGACAAACAGTGCGCCGATACGGCCGCCGATACGCTGATGCCGCTGGTCGAGCCGGTGCGGGCGGTTCCCGTCGTGGCGGCGGCCCCCCTGAGCTTGCGCGATGTGACGATCCATTATCCCGGCTGCTACACGCCCGCCGTCTCGGGCCTGTCCTTCTGTGTCGAGGCGGGCGAGACGGTGGCGCTGCTGGGTCCGTCGGGCAGCGGCAAGACCAGCGTGCTGCATCTGCTGCTGGGTCTCGCGCCGCTGTCGGCGGGAACGGTCGAGGCGGGCGGTGTACCGCTCACTTCGCTGGCGGGGCAGGCGAGCTGGGTGGGGCAGCATCCCCTGCTGGTCGCGGGCACGATCCGCGAGAACCTGTTGCTGGCCTACACCCATGCGGATGACCTGGCGGTCCGGCGCGTGGTCGCGGCGGCGGGGCTGGGCCGGATGCTCGCATCCCGACGCGGCGGGCTGGACGCGCCGCTGGATGCGCGGGGGAGCGGGTTGTCGGGGGGCGAGCGACGGCGGATCGCGCTGGCCCGCGCGCTTCTCAACCCCGCCCCGTTCCTGCTGCTCGACGAGCCGACCGCGCATCTCGACGCCGGTGCCGAAACCAGGCTGATCGCGACCATCGCCCGCGCGGCGCGGGGGCGTACGACGCTGATCGCCACCCACAGCCCTGCGCTTGCCGCCATCGCGACGCGGGTCATTCATCTGGGACCTGCCGCATGACCTTGCGCACGCTGATCGCCGCCGAACGTCGCAAGGAGCGCCGCCGTTTGCGACAGGCGGGAGCGTGCGCCGCGCTGGTCGCTGCTGCCTCGGTGCTGCTGCTGTCGCTGTCGGGCTGGTTCCTGGCCGCCGCAGCCTTGGCGGGCGGGGCAGGGATCGTCGCGGCGCAGGCGTTCAATTACATGCTGCCCTCCGCCGCGATCCGCTTGCTGGCGATCGTGCGGACCGGCGCGCGTTATGGCGAGCGGTTGGCGAGCCATGGCGCGGCATTCGGGGCACTCGCCCGGCTGCGCCCCGCGCTCTATCGCGCGATCACCGCCGCGCCGCCCTCGGTCGCGCTGGCGCTTGGGCGGGGCGAGGCGACGGCGCGGCTGATCGGCGATGTCGATGCGGTGGAATGGCGCTTCGTCCGTCTGTCGGGGCCGTGGGGTGCCGTGGCGGCGTTGGCATCGGGGGCGGTGTTGACGCTGCTCGGCGGATGGCTGACGATGGGGGCGGCACTGGCCTGTGCCGGGGGAATATGGGCTCTGGCGCGTTATGGGGCGGGTCGGTTGGAGCAGCCCGGCCGCGCGGTGCAACAGGCGACCGGTGCCTTGCGCGAGGAAGTGGCGATGCTCGGCAGCGCGGCGGCGGAGTTGCGTTGCTTCGCGCTGGAGGATTGGGCGACGGCGCGTGTCGCGGCGGCGGGCGATCGCCTGTCCGAAGCGCAGGTCAGGCAGGCGGCGGTCGCCGCGTGGTTCGAGGCGTTGCACGCGAGCGGCGTGGCCGTGGCGGCGGCCTTGGCCCTGACGTTTTCATCCGGCGCCGGCGCACCGATCGCCGCGCTCGCGGCGCTGGCGGCGGCGATGACCGTCGATGGCATCGCCCCGATCCTGCGGGCGTTGACCGAGAGCGGACGGCTTCGCGAGGCGGAGGCACGGCTCGACGCGGTGTTCGATGCGGTGGAGGACGCGCCCTCCGCCATCGGATCGCGCGGCCCGTCGATCCTCGTCATCGATGGCGAGCGGTTCATGCCGGGCAGCCGGATCGCGCTGACCGGACCATCGGGCTGCGGCAAGACGACATTGGTCGAAGGCTTGCTGGGGCTGCGTCCCCTACAGCCGGGCCGGATCGGGATCGATGGTCGGGATGCCGCTGATCTCGCGCCCGCGACCCTGCGCGCGATCTTTGCCTGGGCGCCGCAGGATGCCGCGCTGATGGCGAGCACGGTTCGCGACAATCTGCGGATCGCCGAGCCTCACGCGAGCGAGGATCGGCTGTGGCAGGCGCTGGGCGATGCAGCGTTGGAGGCGGTCGTGCGGGCCTTGCCCGACGGGCTCGACACATGGCTGGGCGATGATGGAGCGCGGCTGTCGGGTGGCGAGCGGCGGCGGCTGTCGCTGGCCCGCGCCTATCTGGGCGATGCGCCCTGGTTGTTGCTCGATGAACCGGGCGAGGGACTGGACGCCGATGTCGCGGCCGAGGTCGCCGGCCGCCTGGATGCGCGCGTCCGGCGGACGGGGCAGGGAATGATCCTGGTCAGCCATCGCCCCGTGCTCACCGTGCTGTGCGAGCGGCAATGGGCGGTGGATGAAGCGTCCCGCCGATCCGCCGCCTGACCTAGCCCGCGATGATGGCCAGGCGTGTCCTGTCGATCAGGCGCACGCCGCGCAGGCCGGATAGCGCGATCAGACCGTCCTGCTGGAATGCGGTCATGTGACGGCTGACGGTCTCGACCACCAAGCCCAGTGCCTCCGCCATCGCGCCACGCGACAGGGGCAGGCGGAACATGTCTTCACCGTCCGCCGCGCACCGCCGCGCCATGTCGAGCAGCAGCGCGGCGACCCGTGCGTCGGCCCGCGCGCGCGCCAGCATCGGCATCCAGCGCCGCACCTCGCCCAGCGTCGCCAGCGTCCGGCGCAGCAGTAATCGCCCGGCGGCCGGGTGGCGGACCAGCATCTCCTCCAGCGCCCGGCGCGGATAAACGCACAGATCGGCCTCGCTCAGCGCCGCGATGGTGTCGGCGGAGCGATCGGCGAAGAGCGTGCCGACGAAATCGCCGGGATAGAGCAGGCCGACGATCTGGATGCCGCCGTCCGCCTCCACGCGAGACACTTTCAGGACGCCCGAAATGAGATTGGCGCAACTGCTTGCCCGATCGCCGAACCAGCCGAAAGCCTGCCCGGCGCGCAACCGACGGCGGCGCCCGATCTGATGGAGCGCGGCGAGGGCCGTCTCGTCCAGGCCGTCGCATAAGGCCATATCCCGCGCGGCACAGGCGGCACATCGCAGCGGCAGGTCAGACGGCATGGCTGAACCGCATATCTTCCTCGTTGCGCCAGGCGTCGAAGGCGGCCGCGATGCTGCGGGCATAGGGCAGGGCGTCGGCCGCCAGCCGCAGGCGCGCGCCGTCCCAGGCGACCAAACCCACCTGCTCGAAGCGGTGGAGGCGTCCGCGAATGGCGCCCCGTTCGGGCAGGCCGTCGAGATTGGCGACGCCGTGGCACAGCAAAGCTGCGATGGCCTGGCCTCGGCGCTGGTCCAGCGGACTGCGATGGATGCCGCGTGTGGTTGCAAACCGACCCGCACCGATCGCCTGATGCCATGCGCCCGCACTCTTGGCGTTCTGGAGCAGCCGGTCGGGAAATGCGCTGATCGCGCTGGCCCCCAGTCCAATCACGATGTCGGCGGGGTCGTCGGTGAAGCCCTGGAAATTGCGGTGCAACGTTCCGTTCGCCGCTGCCCGCGCCAGCGGATCATGTGCTTGTGCGAAGTGATCGAAGCCGACCGCCCGGTAGCCTGCCTGCGTCAGCCGGTCATGCGCCAGCGCCGCCTGGACGAAGCGTGCCGCCGGGTCGGGGAGAGCCCGGGCGTCGATGCGGCGCTGGCGCGGGATGAGGTGCGGCACATGCGCATAGCCGAACACCGCCAGCCGTTCCGGGGCCAGTGCGATGGCCTCGTCGAGCGTCGCGGCCAGTGTTGCCTCGTCCTGACCGGGCAGGCCGTACATCAGGTCGAAGTTGATTGATCCGACCCCGACGGCGCGCAGCAGCGTGACGGCGCGGATAATGTCCTCGCCGGGCTGGACCCGACCGATCGCCGCCTGAAGGGCCGGGTCGAAGGTCTGCACCCCCAGGCTGACCCGTGCGACACCGGTGTCCGCGATGACGCTCGCCCAGTCCACGTCGAAGCCGCGCGGATCGATCTCCAGCGAAAGGATTGCACTATCGCTGGCAAAGGCGGCGCGCAGATGGGCGACCAGCGCGGCAAAGGCGGCGGGCGGGATCGCATTGGGGCTCCCGCCACCAAAGGCGATCCGCCCGATCCGTCCGCGACCCTCCAGCCGGGCGGCCACCAGATCGATCTCGCGATGCAACCGCGTGAGATAGGCATCCAGCCGCGCGGTCCGGTTCGCCGCCCCGGTATTGCACCCGCAATACCAGCAAATCGCCCGGCAATAGGGGATGTGCAGATAGAGCGACAGGATTTCGTCCGTACCGACCGTACCGAGTGCTGCAGCCATGTCGGCATGACCCACATGATCGCCGAATTCGGCGGCGGTGGGATAGCTGGTGTAGCGCGGCACGGGCCGGGCGAGCAGATCGGGATGATAGGGCCACATGGCCATGCCGTGCCCCGAGCGTGCGATCCTGCCTTTGACCGCCGTCAAACCGGCGCTTGTCGGTAGTCAAGGCGACGGGGCAGGGGCGCTCCTATCCGGACCTTCTGTACGCTAACAGGAGACAAGGGATGACCATTATCAGAACCGCCACCGTCCTGCTCGCGCTCGCTGCGACGGGTATCGGTACGTCGGCATGGGCGCAGGATACCGCAGGGAACGATCCTCGGGTCGGGATACGCGCTGGAGACGTATTGCTCCGCGCCCGCGCCATCCTGGTCGCGCCGAACGAGCGGTCGGGCAGTATCCTGCCCGCCTTCCCCGGCGAGCCGGTGAAGGTCAACGACAGCGTGATGCCGGAGGTCGATGCGACCTATATGGCTACCGACCATATCGGCATCGAACTGATCGCCTCGACCACGAAACATTCGGTCGGCGGGGTGCGGGGCACGACCGGCAGCATCGGCAAGCTCGCCTCCACCTGGGTCCTGCCACCGACCCTGACCGCCCAATATCATTTCATGCCGACGCAGCATGTCCGCCCCTATGTCGGTGCGGGTGTAAACTATACGATCTTCTGGAACGAAGCGGCGTCGGACGGGCTGCAAAGGGCGGTGGGGCCGACCAGGGTACACCTCAATGACAGTGTAGGCTGGGCGGCGCAGGCGGGCGTCGACGTGGACATCACCCGCCGGGTCTTCCTGAACCTCGACATCAAATATATCGATATCGACACCACCGCCCGGCTCTACAATGCGACACTGGGTCGCCAGCGGGTGAACGTCTCCCTGGACCCGCTGGTGTTCGGGATCGGTCTTGGAGTTCGGCTGTAATGAGAGGCGATCGGATCGAAAAAGCGTCGGCCTATTGTGACCGGAGATGAGGAAATTCAGGCGCAACAACGCAAATCGGCGGCCGGGCCGCCAATTTGCTGGTGCGCGCGCTCGGTCAGGAGCGACCGAGCGCGGTGTCCTCCAGCCGCACGCGGCTTCCGGAAGGCGGGAGGGATGTCATAGTCACAAAAAGCGCGGATTTTCGGGCTTTTTGTGTCTCGCGACCAGCCACGCTGTACCTGTTCGCTGTACCAACGCGGTTGATCTCCCGATCATAGCGAAGCAGGAGCGCGATGCAATTGTTTGGTACTGAGCCACTGCGGCCAGCTGCTAGGTCCCGTGCCGCGCACAAGTCGCCCACCAGCCCCTTGACACCCCGCCGCCAGCAAACGTTGCGTCTGCTGGCACATTGTTGCCTGGAGCGGAAGGTCGGCGGGCATCCACCGCCACGGTGAGTCCGTTCTTCAGGACTTGCAGAGACCGTTGAATACCTCGTGCAGACCATGGGCGCGCTGGCCCGCATCCTGACAGACGTTCTTCTCGGCGCATCCCGGAAGACCCGTGACACGCGGCACCGGTCGACCATCACTGAACGGCCATACTACATCTAGGTTGATATTCGCAGGATGGCCTCAGCGAGAGCCATATCGGCTACATGCCTTCATCGATCCGATGGCCCAGTCGATCGCGGCGTCGAACAGCTTCAGCCCGTCGGGCGAGAGATTGGTAAAGCCGTCGTTGCCCATGAACAGCATAACGCGCCTGGCCGGTGCGAGCGCTTCATAGTCCATCGTTGCGCCGGTCTCATAGCCGAAGATCGCCACCTTTTCCGGCTGGCCGTAGATCGTCGCGATGATCGTGGCGCCCAAGCCCGGTTTGCCCCAGCTCATCGGGGCCTGACGGGCGTAGACGTCGACGATCCCCGCCGGCAGGCCGGCGGCCATCGGCTGCGGCGCGTTGACGATCCAGAGATAGCGTTCCTTCTCCGCCTCGCCGAAATCGCTGTCGTGTCGCTTGCCGGTCATGGCGAGATCGTCGAGCAAGTCGTTTTCCCAGGTGACCAGCGGCACCGCCAGGCCTCGCCAGCCGGGTTTGACCGACTTGGCCGACACCGTGGCCGAGATCACGACCAGCGCCGCTTCGCGCGCGGTCAGCGGGTCCGCCGACTGGTCGGCGAGGCGAACCGTGAACCCTCGTGCAGCCAGCCGGTCGCGGACCGTCAGGTCGCTAGCCATCGACGGGCCGCCTTGCTGGACGACCAGCATGGCGATCCGTTCGCGCGCCGCCGCCGGGGTTGCGATCATCGGGGCACAGAGCGCCCCCAGGACAAGGCCGTACCAGCGCATCAGAAGGCGAAGCTCATCGTGCCGATCGCCCGGCGCGGGTCGCCGATCGCGACGCCGTACTGGTTGACCGCCGAGGTGTAATAGGTCTTGTCGAAGACGTTCTTCAGGTTGAACTGGAACGTCACCCGCCGCCCGGCGAGACGCGTGTCATAGGTCACGAAGGCATCCGCGACGACGTAATCGGCCAGCCAGAAGCTGTTGGCGCTGTCGCCCGGCCGCCGCCCTACATAGCGCCCGCCCGCGCCCAGCCGCAGGCGATCGTCGCCTGCGATCGCGCCGACGTCATAGGCGGCCGACAGCGACGCGGTATGCGGCGCGACATTGGCGAGCTGCTTGCCTGCGAAGACCGGGTCCTCGGTGGTGCGCGCATAGGTATAGGCATAGCTGCCAATCAGGCTGAAGGTCCGGGTGACCTGCCCGGACACGTCCAGCTCGACCCCGCGCGAGATCGCCCGGCCCGAGGTGCGATAGTCGTTCAGCCCGGTCGCCGGATTGAACTGCGACACCAGCACGTTGCGCTTGTCGATGTCATAGAGCGCTAGCGTGCCCGAGATGCGATCGGGAACGTCCAGTTTGGCCCCGATCTCGAACGAGCGTCCCCGTTCGGGCGCGAAGCTGGAGGTGATGGTGACGCCGCTGCCCAGCGGGGCGATGGTTGAGGTGGGTTTGAGCGAGCGGGTATAGCTGCCGTAGAGCGAGAAGATGTCCGCCGCGCGCCACACGAGGCCCGCCTGCGGTACGAACGCCCATCCGGTCAGGTCGGTGTTGGCGACGAAGGGCCGCTCGCGTCCGGCACGCTGGTCGAAGCCGATCAGTCGTCCACCCGCCACCACGATCCAGCGGTCACCGAGATGGATCGAATCCTGCCCGAATAGCGAGTAATTGTAGAGCCGGTCGGTCTGGTCGCTGTCGCTGGGCGACACGCGGGTGGGGAAGGGCTCCAGGCCGTAGACGGGCTTGAGATAGCTGAAGGTCGCGCGCACCGGCTGGCGGATCAGGTCGCGGCGGTAATAGCGCCGATACTCGCCCTCAGCCCCCAGGATGACATCGTGCCGCGCGCCGAACAGGTCGAAGCGGCCGTCGACATAGGTCTGGAGATAGGCGTCGGTGCTGAGCGCCCCGACCGTCGCGTCATTGCTGCGCGACAGCGTGCCGCGCTGGACGTTGATGCCGTTCACGCGCAACTGGCCGGCGTCGTAGCTTTCGCTGTTGAAGCTGGTCGCCAGATGCGCCGCCCAAGTGCCGCCCAGCCGGTGGTCGAGCGCGAGCTGGACAAGGTGGCTGACCCCAAACATCCGGTTGCTGAGATCGTCGAGCCGTTCGCGGCGCGGCATCGCCAGCGGCGTCATCGTGCGCGGATCGAGGATCGTGCCGCGATCGAAGGGCGTGTCGAAGCGGCGAAATTCGTACCACAGCACCGCCTGCGTGGTGCCGCCATACCAGCCGATCGAGGGGGCGATCAGCGTGTCGCGTCGCTCGCCGAAATCGCGCCAGTAATCCTCGCTCTGCTGGTCGAGCACCAGCCGCCCGGCAAGGTCGCCCGCGATCGGCCCGGTCAGGTCCGCCATCGCCTCCAGCCCGGCGCGGGCATTGGCATAGCTGGAGCCGATCAGTGCGACGGTCAGATGCGGGTCGAGCAGCGGCTTCTTCGAGACGATGTTGATGACGCCGCCGGGGTCCATGATGCCGTAGAGCAGTGAGGCAGGACCCTTCAGCACTTCGACGCTTTGCGAGGCGGCGTTGAACCCGCGCCCCTGGACCAGCGGCATGCCGTTGTGCATCACCGACCCGTCGCGATTGCCGCCGAAGCCGCGCTTCAGAACCGTGTCCTGGGTGCCCGCCAGCGTGTTGCCTTGGGTGATACCGCTGACATTGGTCAGCACGTCGTCTAGATAGCGGGGGCGCTGGTCGCGGATGACTTGGGCGGGGACGATGTTCACCGTTTGTGGCGTGTCCAGTGGATCGGCCGACGAGCGGAGCGTCGAGGCGTCGGGCGTCGGCTTGTAGCGATCGTCGGCCGCCTTGGGCGCAGGCGAGGCGCGGCCGGTGACGACGATGTCCTGGCCCATGGTGTCGCTTGCCGATGCTGGTGCGTCCCGCTCGTGCCCATGAGCGGGCGTGATGGACGCGACCGTCAGGCCCGCAGCCACAAGGCTGCCGGTGATGATCCTCATGATGTATGATCCCCTTCGCGGGGCTTCATACATTAATGCTAAGAAGTCGCAATAGCTATCGCGCGGGTCGTCCGTCTGCCGTCAGTTCGATCTGGTACAGCTTTCCGTCCCGGCGCCAGTAGATTTCATAATAGGCCGGGTTTCCGTGAACCCGCTCAATCAGCACTATGTGGCCGCTTCCGATAACGGTCGGCAGGGCGGCGCGGACGGCGGCGGGGAGGTCTCCGATGGAAATGCTGTGTTCGACCGCGAAAGCGCCATTGCCTTCGCGTTCGATCGCGGCGCGGGGCGTGCCGCCCCAATAAAACTGGAGTTCCGGCTCGTCGCCCGGGGCGACATAGGCGACCCAGGCCTGGTGGATCGACAGGATCCGTTGCCCCGACAGGCTGAACATCGCGACGCCCGACGCCACCATCGCCAGCAACCCGATCCGACGGAACAGGCTTTCGTGCATCAGCGCGAGCACCCGCTTGGAGGCGAAGGACGCGAGCACCGCCGCCGCAGCGACCAGGGCTCCCGCGATCCAAGCTGATCGTGGCAACAGCCCGAACGCCGCGTAGAGCGCAATCTTCAGCAGGTGGAGCAGCACCTCGTTCATCGCGCGGGTGGCGACGATCTCGTCTTTCGACAGGCCGATGCGATAATAGGCGCGGTTGAACACGACGCCGACCGCGCCGGTAAAGCCCGACAGCAGTCCCGCCGCGGCGCCCAGCCAGGGCAGGCGGTCGAGCGCTAAAGGCGGCTCCGATCCGGCGGGCGGTGTGCGGCGAAACAGGCTGGGCAGGTTGAGCAGCAGGAAACAACCAAGCAGGAACTCGACATAGACCGGCGGAAAGCGCGTGAGCAGCCATGCTCCGAGTGCAGCGGCGGGCAGGGCGGTGGGCAGGAAACGGCGCACCACGTCCCACCGGATGCGGGTGCGGAACAGCCAGATGCGCGACAGCGAACTGGCCGCCGTTCCGATCGATAGCGCGCCTGGGATCGACGCCACTGGCACGATCAGGCGAAGCAGTGGGACCAGGACCAGCCCGGCCCCGCCGCCCGCCACCGCACTGACGATGAACGCCAGAAAGGCGGCGAGGAAGACGAGGCCGACGATCATGCCGGAACAGCGCGCTCGTCCCGCGGCGGCAGTAGGCCGAGCAGGACCGGCAGGGCCAGCAGCACCAGCGGATATTGCAGCAGCAGTCCGGCGATGATCGCGATCGCCAGCGGTTGCTGGATTCCTGCGCCCTGACCGAGCGCCAGCGCCAGCGGCAAGAGCGTCAGGATCGCGGCAAGCGTCGTCATCGTGATCGGGCGCAGGCGATTGCGGCTGGCTTCGCGCGCAGCCTCACGCGGAGGAAGACGGTGCGCCAATTCCTCGTACTCGCTGACATAGAAGATCGCCATTTCGGTGCCGATGCCCAGGATCATCGTCATGCCCATGAGCGCGGTGATGTTGAGATCTACCCCGGTGATCCACAGCGCGGTGAACACGGCCGTGGTCGACAGCAGCGAACAGCCGATGATGACCAGCGGCACGCCCAGGCGGCGATAGAGGATCAGCAACAGGATGAACTCGGCGACCAAAGCGGCGAGGAACACCTTGAGAAGCCCGGCAAAGGCGATCTGCTGCTGCTGGTACAGGCCACCCAGTTCGTAGCGAACGCCAGGGGCCAGCACGCCGGGCCGGGCCAGCGCATGGGTGATATCGGCGATGGTCGCACCCAGCCCGCGGCCCTGGATGCGTCCCGTCACCGCGACCATCGGCTCCAGATTTTCGCGTGCGATCTGTGGTTGGCCGGTGACGACGCGCAGATCGGCGACACGCGACAGCGGGAAGACATGGCCATCGCCGCTGCGGATCGGCAGGCGTGCCAGTTCGTCGCGGGTGATCGTCATGGCATCGGGCAGGCGGATGCGCACGTCCATCGCCTTGGTCGGCAGCGCCAGCGACGTCGCGATCGTGCCGGTTAGCGCGGCATCGACTGCCGTCTGGACATCGGCGGGGGTGACGCCCTCGAACCCAGCACGGATCGGATCGATATGCAGGTCGATCGCATCGCCCGCCAGCTGCACCCCGTTCTTCACCTCGACGACGCCCGAGATTTTCTGGATCAGCGCGGCGACCTTCTGCGCTTGGTCGGTCAATATGCCGGGATCGGCGGAGAAGAGCTTGATCTCGATCGGCTGCGGAACTGCGGTCAGGTCGCCGATCAGGTCCTCCATCAACTGCGCCACCTCGACCTGAACGCCGGGCACCTTCGCGGCGACCTGATCGGCGATTATGGCGGCGACCTCTTCGGTCGCGCGAGCATGATCCGCCTTCAGTCGCACGAAATAGTCGCCGTGATAGCTCTGACCGAGATCGCCGCCGAGCCCGGTGCCGAGGCGACGCGAGAAGGTCAGCACATCCGGGTCGGCGCGGAGCAGCGCGTCGACCTGCGCCATGCGCCGCTCGGTTTCGATCAGAGAGGTGCCGGGTGGCGTGTAATAGTCCATCACGAACCCGCCCTCGTCCACCTTGGGCATGAAGCCCGTCGGAACACGGGTATAGCCGACATAGCCCAGCACCAGCAGCGGCACGGCGATGACCGCCAGCCACCACGGCCGGGCGACCAGCCTGTCCAGCGACCGGTCGTGCCAGCGCCCCAGCCGCCCCTGACCCGCCGCGTGCGGATCGTGCAGCGTGTCGAAGTTCACCAGCCGCCGGGTCAGCACCGGCACGACGAACGCCGTCATCGCCCAGGAGATGGCGAGGGCCGCCGCCATGGTGATCGACAGCGCCTGCGAAAATGCGCCCGTCACCCCGCTGAGGAAGGAGAGCGGCAGGAAGACGATCAGCGTCGCCAGGCTCGATCCGGTCAGCGGCGTCAGGAACTCGCGCGCGGCGGGCAGGACGGCGTCGCGGCCGGTCGGGGTTCCGTCGCTGGGCGGCGCGGCGGCGCGGCGAACGATATGTTCGACCATGACGATGACGTCGTCGATCAGCAGGCCGACGGCGGCGGCGATGCCGCCCAGTGTCATGATGTTAAAGCTCATTCCGAGCACGGTCAGCACCAGCACAGTCGCCGCCAGCGTCGCGGGAACCACGATCGCGGCGACCAGCGTGATCCGCCAGTTGCGCAGGAACAGCAGCAGCACGAGGGCGGCGAGGACTAGGCCGATCAGCACGGCATCGCGCACGCTGGCCACTGATTGCGTCACCAACTCGCTCTGGTCGTACCAGCTGACCAGCCGGGTGCCGGGCGGCAGGCGGGTCGCGGCCAATTTAGCCTGCACCTCGCGGGCGATGCGCACCGCATTGCCGTCGGGCTGTTCGTAGATATTGAGCAGCACTGCGGGCCGCCCATCCTCGCTGACGTGCAGCCATTGCGGCACCACCCCCTGCTGCACGGTGGCGACATCGCGGACATGCACGACGCCCGCCGCATCGGTGCGGATGACGACATCGCCGACCGCCGCGATGCCGGGCAGGCTGTGGTCGGCGATGACCAGCGACAGGCGACCACGATCCTGCACCCGCCCGACCGCGCTCAGCACGTTGCCGTTGCTGATCGCAGTCGCCACGTCGCTCATCGCCAGACCGTGGCTGGCGAGCCGGGCGGGATCGGCCAGCACCTCCACCTCGCCGGTGTCGCCGCCCTGCACCTCGACGCGGGCCAGGCCCTGGATACCGCTGAGCAGCGGCACGAGTTGATAGCGGGCGAAGTCCTGAAGCTGGACCGGCGAACTGGCGGGGGATTGGAGCGCATAGGAGATGATCGGAAAGACCGTCGGGTCCATCCGCCGGACATTATAGGTCGTGCCGGGCGGCAGGGTGCCGAGCGCGCGCGACATCGCCGCCTCGACCAGCAGCGTGCTAGCTACCATGTCGCGGCCCCAGCCGAAGTCGATCGAGATCTGCGCCGAGCCGCGGGTCGTTTCCGACCGGACGTCCTGAACGCCCTGCACGGCGCGCAACGCCTGTTCGACCGGCCGGGTGACGATCAGCGCGGTCTGGTCGGCGGGGCGCGATCCGGCATCAATGTCCACCAAGACGCGGGGGAAGGCGACCTGCGGGAATAGTCCGATCGGCAGCGAGAGGGCCGCCACCGCGCCCGCCAGCGAAAGCGCCAGCGCGACGACCATGATCGCCAGCGACTGGCGCCGCAGGAAGGTCGGATAGCTCATCGCGGCCGCTCGACCCGGACGGCATCGCCATCCGCCACCTGATACGCGCCGTCGACGATCACAGGTGCGTTGGGATCGAGCGCGCCGGTGACGAGATCGTCGGGCGTGCCGCCGACCGTGACGGTGACGGGCACCGCCTTGGCCTTGCCGTTTGCGATCTGGAACAGCTGCGCGTTGCCGTCGCTGGTCATCACGACGGCGCGGTGGGGGACCTGCCAGCCATCGGCGCTACCGGTGGCGATGGCGACCTTCATCGCTTCGCCGGACAGGATCGCGCCCGCCGGATAGGCGATATCCACATCGATCTGCCGGGTGCGCGGGTTCAGCACCGCGTCGATGTGCTGGAGATGGCCCGAGACCGGGGCGCCGCCGTCGAGTCGGGAGAGGGTGACGGGCGCGCCAAGGCGAAGTTCGGCGCGGCGGCCGGGGTCGACGCCTACGGTCACGATCAGGCCGCCTGCCCGTGCGATCGTCGCCAGCGCCTGGCCCGGCTGGGTGCGGTCGCCGAGTGCGACGGGCAGCGTCGCAACGACCCCGACAAAGGGCGCGCGCAGCACGGTGACGGTCGCGCTGGCACCGTCTTTGCGCAGCGCGGCCAGGGCAGCGCGGGCGTCGAGGACCGCCTTGTTCGCCTGGACGAGCTGGTCACGGGTGGCGAGCTGGTGGGCAAGAAGCTGGGCGGTGGTGGCGCGCTGTGACTCCGCCGCGTTCACCGCATCCAGCGCCTGCTGGTAGCTGCTGCGCGCCGAGGGGGCGAGGGTGAAGACCAGGATCGGCTCGCCCGCACGGACTTGCGCGCCCGCGACGACGTGGACCTGCGTGATCTGGCCCGGTTGCGGCATACTCAGCGTGGCGACGGCATTGCTGGCCGGGGTCGCCTCGCCATAAGCCTGGATGGTCCGGGTGGCTGAGCCGTGACGCGCGGGCACGGTGGTGACGAGGGTCGTCGGGGACGCGGTTGCTTCGGTATCGGACGCCTGCGACCCGCAGGCCGATAGGCCCAGCAGCAGGAGCGGCAACAGACCGTTCTTCGTCATCGTGCGGCGCCACGCGTGCCGGGATCGACGAGCCCCAGCGTCTCGACGCCGGGCAGGCCGAGCCCCAACAGGGTCGACACCGCCACCTGACGGTCCAGCAATGCAAGCCGAAGTGTCGCCAATTCCTGTTCCTTGGTGAAGCGGTTGGTGATGAGGTCGACATAGGCGCGCTCGTCCAGCGCGGCGGCGCCGAAGGCGGCGGCGGCGCGAGAGGCGGCGAGGCGCGCGGCGGGCAGGTCGCGTTCGACCAGGTCCAGCTGGCGTTGCAGCTGGGCCATCTCGTCCAGCAACGCCCCGATCTCGCCGGTCGCGTTGGTCAGGCGGGCGGCATATTCGGCCCGAAGCTGCGCGCGGGTGGCGCGGGCGATGGCGATGTTACCCTGGTTGTGATCGAACAAGGGCAGTCCGACCTGCGCATTGGGGCCGACATTGATGACCTTGGAACTGTCGCTGGATCCGGTGGCGCCGAGGATCAGGTCGGGGAATTGCGACAGGATCGCCGCGCGCAGCCCTTCGTCCTGCGCCGCATAGCCGAAGCGGAGCGCGAGCAGGTCGGGGCGCCGGTCGGCCAGCGTCGTCACGCCCGCCCGCGCCGCCGTCAGGTCGAAGGGCGGGAGGTCGACCGCAGTCCGGAGCGAGAGCGGCGCGTCGGGTGCAAGCCCGAGCAGCGCGTTGAGCTTGTGCCGGTCCTGCAATTGCGTCTGGTCGAGCGTCTGGAGCGTGGTGCGTGCCTGCTGGAAGCCGACCGCGCTCGGGGCTGCCGTCACCAGCGTGGCATTGCCCGCCGCCAGTGCCGCTTGCGTCACCCGCTGGCGGTGGCCGAGGATGCGCACGGCCTCGTCGAGCAGCGGCCGTGTCTGTTCGCGCGCGATGATGTCGACGGCCAGCTGGCGCGCCTGGCCCGCCACCTGCCATTCCTGCCATAGCAGGTCGGCGCGGACTTGACCGACGCTGTCGCGCGCGGCGCGGCGCTTGGGTTTGTAGACGAGCAGCGACTTGATGTCTTGTGCCAGCCCCAGGTTCCACGCGGGCACCGTCCCGGCACCGGCGACCAGCGGCAGCAATGCCCCGGTCAGCGATGGATTGGGCAGCACGCCCGCCTGAATGAGCTGAGCCTGCGCCACTCCGGCCTTTGTCCGCGCCGCGACCAGGTCGGGATCGCGCGCCACGGCGAGCGCGACGACATCGGCGACGCCCAGCGGACCGGCGGGATTATCGGCAGTCGCGGGCAGGGTCGCCGAAAGCATCGGGGCCTCGGCCAGCGGTGCAGGGCTGTAATGGGCGCAGGCCGTCAGGATCACGGCCAGCAGCGGCATTGTCCGGGATGGCGCACCCACGATCGTCTTGTCCCATTCAACCACGCCGGGTCGGCGCAGATGTGCCTTAGCCGCCGGATGTCCCGACCCGACATTGTGTCTTCCCAATGTTGCACGAACGGGGTGGCGTGGCGGGCCGGGGTTCGCGCAAGGGAGCGGCGAAGGAGACCATCCATGTTCTTGTCGCTTCGCGCCGCCATCCTCGCTGTCGCCATGATCGGACTTCCGGTCACCGCCGCTACCATTGCGGGCGATGCTCCCCGGTCGATTGCCGTGCCCGGCGATGGCGGATGGGATTATGCCCGCGTGGACGAGAAGGCGGACCGCCTTTACATCGCGCATGGCGATACGGTCGCGGTGATCGATCTGGCCAGCGGGCGTGCCCTAAAGCCGCTCGGGCCGGTGGCGCGTGCCCATGCCGTGGTGCCGCTCTCGAATGGCGAAGTCGCCGTGACGAGCGGCGATGACGACAGCGTCCGCTTCTTCGATCCCGCCTCCGGGCGGCAGATGGCCAGCGTCGGCGTTGGGCGGAAGCCCGATGCCGCGATCGTCGATCCGGCCAATGGCCATCTGTTGACCATGGATGCCAAGAGCGGCGTCGTGTCCGACATCGCCATCGGAACCCATCAGGTCGTGCGGACCATCAAGGTGGCGGCAGGCCTGGAATATCCGGCCATCGTCGGGCGGATCCTGTTCGTCAACAACGAGGACCGGGGCGAGATGGACGTGGTCGATCTGGCCCGGGGAGTTGCTGAAGCACCGATCGCCCTGCCCGGCTGCAAGGAGCCGAGCGGCCTGGGGCTGGACGCGCCGCATCACCGGCTGATCGCCGCCTGCGCCAACGGGATTGCAGCGGTCGTCGACGTGCCCTCGCGCCGCCTAGTCCAGCGCGTGGCCGTGGGGCGCGGGCCTGACGCGGTCATCATTGATGCCCGGCGGTCGCTAGCCTTGCTTCCGGCAGGCAAGGACGGGGTGCTCGACGTGTTGTCGACTGAGGGGCCCTCGGTCACGCATAAGCGCGCGATCCGGACGGAGGTGGGAGCCCGGACCGGTGCGCTGGATGCGCGGACCGGTCTGGTCTGGCTCCCCGTCGCACGCACCCTGCCTGCGGTCGGCGGCGCCAAGCCGCACGCCGTACCTGGCACCTTCCACGTCTTGGGCGTTGACCCGGCCTGATCGGTCGCGGAAACCCGGCGGATGCGAATCCTGCTTGCCGAAGACGATGGTGATACCGCCGCGCAGGTCGTTCGCGGCTTGACCGCGCTCGGCCATGTGGTGGAGCGTTTCGATGACGGGCGTGCGGCGCGCGACGCGGGATTGGCCGAAGCCTTCGATCTGGCCATCCTGGACCGGCTGCTTCCCGGCGTCGACGGCGTGGAGATCGTGCGCCATTGGCGGGAGGAGGGGAACCACGTGCCGGTCATCCTGCTTACCGCGCTGGGCAGCATCGCCGACCGGGTGACGGGGCTGGACGCCGGCGCAGACGACTATCTGGTCAAGCCGTTCGCGCTGCCCGAATTGTCTGCGCGGGTCAGCGCGCTGCTCCGCCGCCCGCCGATCGCGGAGGTGCCGACGCGGCTTCAGGTCGGCGATGTAGTGCTCGACGCGATGCGGCGCGAGGTCCGGCGAGGGGCCCGTCCGATCCGCCTTCAACCGCGCGAGTTCCGCATCTTGGAGGAACTGATGCGCCATGCCGGACGGGTCGTGACGCGCAAGATGCTGCTGGAAGCGGTCTGGGGGTTCCATTTCGACCCGCAGACCAACATCGTCGAAAGCCATCTCAGCCGGATGCGGTCCAAGCTGAATGAGGGCTTTGCCCATGACCCGATCGAGACGCTGCGCGGCGAGGGGTATCGGATGGGCGGCGATGCCTGACCGGCGGCGCAGCGCCGCCTATCGCATTGCGCTGACCCATTCGGCTGCGTTCGCGCTCGCCATCGCGATCCTCGGCGTGCTCGTCTATTTCGCCGCGGATGCTGCCTTCCGTCGGCAGCAAGACACCGCCCTGGCGGAGGCGAGCGCTGATCTGGTCCGACAATATCATGACGAGGGCGCGCACGAACTTGCCGAGGCGGTAGCGCATCGCGGGGGAGAGAACGGCGTCATCACCTTCGGCTATGCGCTGTTCGATAAAGCCGGTCGCCGCATCGTCGGGGATTTCGATCTGGCGTTGCCGCCGCCCGGTTATGCCGATGTGCCCTTTCACGATCCGGTCGAGGGCGATGATGACGCACGCGTCCTGACGACCCGCCTGCCGGATGGCACCTATCTGGTGGTGGGGATCGACTCGCAGGCGGTCGAGCAGCTGGACGGCGTGATCCTCAGCCTGTTCGGCGGCGCCTTCTTCCTCGTCCTGATGATCGGGGCAATCGCCGCGCTGGTGCTGGGCGGCTATCTTCACCGGCGCCTGGAACAGGTCACTGCGACAGCCGAGGCGATCATGGCGGGGGATGTCCGCCGCCGCGTGCCGTTTTCGCCGCGCGACGACGAGTTCGACCGCCTGGCGATTATCCTCAACAGGATGCTGGAGCGGATCGGCCGCCTGCTCGAAAACCTGCGCCAGGTATCGGCCGACGTCGCGCATGACCTGCGCACGCCGCTCGCCCGGCTGCGCGGCGACCTAGAACTGGCGCTGGACACGCGCGACCCCGACGCGCAGCGCGCCGCCATCGGCAAGGCCCTGAGGCAGAGCGACGCGCTGCTCGCGCTGTTCGGCGGCATCCTGCGCATCGTCGAGGTGGATGCGGGCGATATCCGGCAGGGCTTCGTGCGGATGGATATCGGAGCGCTGGCGGAGGATATCTGCGACAGCTATGCGCCCGCCGTCGCTGACGGCGGGCGCAGCCTGTCCTGCGATATCCAGGGCGGGCTGACGATCGCCGGCGACCGTGAGCTGCTGTCCCAGGCCCTCATCAACCTGCTCGACAATGCCCAGGCGCACACGCCGCAGGGTACGCATATCCGTGTCATTGTCGTACCCGAAGAGGAGGCGGCGGTCGCGGTATCGGTGATCGACAACGGCCCCGGCGTCGCCGAGGGTGATCGCGAACGCATCGTCGAACGCTTCGTCCGGCTCGACCGCACCCGCTCGGCGGCAGGACATGGCCTTGGCCTCAATCTGGTGGAGGCGATCGTGCGGGCGCATGGCGGCACCTTGACCATCGGCGATGCGAGGCCTGGGCTGGTGGTGACGCTCCACCTGCCGTGTGCCGCATAAGGTGGCGATCAGCTGATCCCCGCTGCCTCCATTTCGGCGCGGGCGGCGTCGAACTGGGCGCGGAACGCGGGCTTGCTCATCAATCGCTCGGCGATCACAAGCCCGAGCGCTTCCCCAGCCGTCACGTCGCTGCGCCAATGCTGTTCGCAGGTGATCCGCGTTTCGGCATAGGTGGCCGCCCGGGTGAGCAGGGCAGGCGCCTTGCCGGGCACCAGCCTCGCCAGCACGCCTGCCATCGCATAGGCGTTGGTCGTGTGGCCGCTGGGATAGCTCGACAGCGGTTCGTTGCCGGGTTTGCAGGTCTTCAGCGTGGGGTCGACGATCCAGGGGCGCGGCCGGGCGAAATGATCCTTGCCGCGTGCGATCACCTCCTTCTCGGTGGCGCGCACCATCGCCATCAGCCGCGCCGTGGCGGGCGGGTGCTACAGATCAAAACGCGGCCCCAGCACGCCCGCAAAGATCGTGGCGGTCGTCGTTTCCCCCGCCTCGCGGGCGGCCTTTGCCTGTTCGGACGAGCGCGACGTTTCGACCGCTTTGAGCTCAGCGATTTCGGCACTTGCCTGCGTGCTATCGCGGGCGGGCGGCGGGGGTACCATCGGTGGGAAGATCCGCTTTCGCTTGTGACTGTTCCCCGGCAGATGAACGAACGGCGGAATCTGGGAAGCCGGGTCGGGGCCCGAGCGTCGGAGTGTGGGTCTTTTGCTCGCCAGCATCCGGCCCTCATCTCTTTATAAGCGGGAGATTGCACCACCATCCCGCCTTGCCGAATGATTCGTAATTTCGTCAGCACGTTACGCTTGGCAGCGTCAAAGCCGCAGTTCAGCGCTTGAGATTGTTAACCCGCCCGGCGTAGAGGTGGACTGTTCGCCAGCAGGCGGACCGAGGCGTCAGAACCTTGTCGTTGAGTAGCCGAAGCCCGGCCCGAATTCTATTCGGCCGGGGAGCGGGTGTGCATGTCCAGGGCGCAAGCCTAAAGACACTCGCGCCTGTCTCAACGCAGGATTCTGAATCCCCGGCTCACGGGCCGGCACCGCCTCGTCAACAGGGG
This sequence comes from Sphingomonas melonis DAPP-PG 224, assembly GCF_000379045.1. NCBI lineage: Bacteria > Pseudomonadati > Pseudomonadota > Alphaproteobacteria > Sphingomonadales > Sphingomonadaceae > Sphingomonas > Sphingomonas melonis. The sequence goes on along the minus strand of NZ_KB900605.1, from coordinate 3,077,847 downwards.
CGGTGCCGTCGGCTGGGGTCAGCCTGTCAGCACCGCGCGAACGGGGGTTCGGGCGTGAGTGCAGATCACAAATGCCGCAGCAGGCGGCTTGCCATCATCAGGAATTCGACCGCGGCAACGGCGGCGCTGTTGCTCGCCGCATGCGGCGGAGGCGGCAGTGGCGTGAACACGCCCGGCGGGAATGCGCCGCCAACCGGTACGCCTTCGCCAACCCCAGCGGCAACGCCAACGCCGTCTCCCACGCCAGCACCGACACCAACAACTGCTGACACCGCCGAATACCAGTCATCCGCCGCGGTGGTCAGCGCAAAGGCAGCCTATGCGTATGACCGCGGGATCACCGGCAAGGGCGTGACGATCGCGATCATCGACAGTGGAATCGTGCGGTCCTCGCCCGAGTTCGCCGGTCGCATCTCGGCCGACAGTGCCGGCTTCGAGCAGCGCATCGCCCGTTGCGCGACCTGTCCGGGCGAGACGGTGCCGCCCTTCGCGATCGACGACAATGATGGCCACGGCAGCAAGGTCGCCTCGATCGCGGCGGCGGCGCGCAACGGCTCCGGCATGCAGGGACTGGCACCGGATGCGACCATCCTCGCGCTCAAGGTGGCGGGGCCTGACCTAGACGGCGTGACGGCGGGCAGCACGACACCGATCCGCGAGGGTACGCAGCCGAACGCAGGTCTGATTGCACCGGCGCTGCGCGAAGCCATCGCCAGGGGCGCGTTCGTCACGGTGATGTCGCTGAACGGCTTCGGCGGCGGACAAGTCGCGACCGAGCAGCGTGCGGCGATGGACGGCTTGCGCGCCGCCGACCGGCTGCTGGTCGAGTCCGTCGCGAATGAGACCGGAAAGGACAGCTTCGCCGGCCAGTTTGCCGAGACCCTCGTCGGCAGCGACCGCGCCAACGCCGACTGGTTCCTGTTCGCGATCGGGGTGGACGCCAACGGCAACCCGCGTTCCGCCAATGGTAACGCAGGGGTGCTCGCCGACCGTATGATCGCGGCGGTGGGCGTGAACGTGCAGGCGGTCGACAAGGACGGCAGCATCACCACCGTCACCGGCAACAGCTTCGCGGCCCCTGCGGTCGGCGGGGCGGCGGCGCTGCTGAAACAGTATTGGCCGCAGCTCGGCGGCAAGGCGATCGCCCGTATCCTGCTCGACACCGCCACCGATATGGGCGCGCCCGGTGTCGATCCGATCTATGGCGCAGGGCTACTCAACGTCGAGAAGGCGATGCAGGCGCAGGCGCCTGCATCGTCATTCGCGGCGGCGCAGGCGGTGCTCGCCCGTTATTCATCGCTCGACGTCTCCGCACCGTTCGGCGGCTCGGCAACCGCGTCGATGATCGCGATGGCGGCGGGCAGCATGAGGGTGTTCGACCGCTACGGCCGCGACTTTGCTATGACGGGCGCGACCGGCATCCGTGCCTGGTCATCGGGGCTGCTGGCCGGCGGCATGACCGGGTCGGTCGATCCGCTGCCCGTCCGCCGCTGGTCGGCGAGCGAGGCACGGCTGGGCTTCGCCGGGCAGGACGCGGTCGGTCCATGGCAGGGCACGACAGCCAACCGACCGGCGGTGGCGAGCTTCTCTCCGGCAGCGGGGCAGACGGTGACGGTCGGCGCGAACACAGCGGTGGGCGGTAGCGGCTTGTCCCTCACCGGTTCCCCACTGCGCGGTGTGGTCGGCCAGCCCATTGGCCTGTGGTCGTCGTGGAGTGGCGGCGGCTGGTCGGCATCGTTCTCGTCGGGCTCGTCGCGCGACCGCAGCGCGGACCTGCGCGGCGTCACCTTCGCCACCCCGTTCGGCATCGGCCTGGAGGTAACCGACCTCACCGAGCACGGCCGGGTGCTGGGGTTCGGCGGTGGCATGGCTGCATCGGGCTTGCGTGGCGGTCGGACGACGCTCACCACCCTCGTCGCACGCCGCACCGTGGCGGGTGTCTCGCTCACCGCGCGGGCTACAACGGGAAGCACCAGCGTCGACGGTGGTGGCGACGGCCCGATCCGCTTCGACGGTCGCATCGTCAGCACCGCCTTCGCGGTAGAGGGCGCGCGTCCGCTGTTCGGCGGGTTGGCGACGCTCGGGCTGTCGTCGCCGTTGCGCGTCGAGCGGGCACGGGCGTCGCTGCTGGTGCCGGTCGCGTACGACCTGATGTCGGGTGTGCTCGCCGAAGAGGGCCGGACCTTCGACCTGTCGCCGACGGCGCGGGAACTCGATCTGGAGTTCGGCTGGTCGACCGCGCTGGCGTCCACCTCGACGCTGCGGGTCGGCGTCGCGCGGGCTTTCGACGCCGGTCATGTCCGCGGCGCGTCCGACGTCGCCGCCTTCTTCAATTTCGTCGTCCGCTGAACCGCAAGGAACACCCATGTCCAGATCCACTGCAGTGCCCGCCTCTGTCCTGCTCTTCGCCGCCGCCACGGGCTTGAGCGGGTGTGGCAATTCCAAGGCCCCGAGCAAGGCGGCGTTCGCCGCCGCGCTCGAACCTGTCGTCCGCGACGTCTTCTGCCACCCCATCGATGTGATGCGGTACGAGGTCGAAGGCGAGCCCGGCGGATCGGGGTTTCCGATCGTCACCTCGCCGAAGCCGACGCTCGCGGGGCCAGGTTCTGATGGAAAGGCGGTCGCGATGCTGGACGGTCTGGCCGGCGTCGGGCTCGTCACGCGCACGACGTTCGAGAAGCCGGCGCGGTGGAGCGGGTCAACCAACGCATTCGTGCGGCAGCCGCTGATCTCCTACGCGCCGACGCCGAAAGGCGCGCCCTATCTGCATACGGTCGAGCGCAAGGCCACGAACGCCATGGTTTCGGTGCCGTACTTCTGCCTGGCAAAAGGCGAGGTTGTCGACGTGGTGCGCTGGACCGAGCCGACCGACTTCGCCGGTCATCGGGTCAGCCAGGTCACCTACACCTATCACGGCGTCGATCCGATCCCGGTCATGCCGCCGGCGGAACAGGCGCGCATCGCCGAGCCGAAGGAATCGACGATGCCGTTCGAGCTGCAGAGCGACGGCTGGCGACCGATGCCGCGCTGACGATCGACGTGACCATCACCATCCCATCCATTTCGGCCAACACCATGACCCGAGCGCCGAGCGCCGGGTCGTCAAGGAACACCATGATGAAAATGACCAATGCTGCTGCCATCGGTGCCGTGATGGCGTTGTCGCTCGCCACCGCTCCCGCCATGGCGCAGAAGGCGCGATTGGCCGCACAACCCGCGTCTTCCGCTACACCGCTGGCGATGGACGTCGCCGGCGTTCGCCTCGGGATGCCGCTGGCCGCGGTGCAGGCAGCGCTGGCGGGGACCTACCGTTGCTCGACCTACCAGTCGGCCTCGTTCCGGCAACTCGTCGAGCGAGAGGTCCGCAAGCGCAAAGGCATCCCCGATGGCTTCGGCCCTGATGGCACTGCCGTTGGAGACCTGACCTGCCAGGGTCCTGCTGGTGAATATCTCCGCCTGTTCATGGCGCAGACGCCGGCGGGAGAGATCGTCGACCGGATCGACCTGACGGTGTCGACCAAACGCGTTGATCTGGCCACGCTGGTCGGCCAAGTCGAGGCCAAGTACGGGCGGCCAACTGAGGGCGTCCCGTCGAACGGATCGTGGTGCATCACCCGATGCGGCGGCGATCTGACCATGGAGCCCGATCCGCGCATCACCGTCAGGTCCGACGCCTGGTCCCTCAAGATATTCGGCACCCGGGGAAGCAACGCGCGTCTTGCCGATGAGGCGGCGGTGAAGGCGGCCGCCGCGCGCGAAGCACCGGCTGCGGCGCGCGGCGCCTTTTGAGGTCGGGCATGATCACGGCCGCGGTATCGCTTCTCGCGCCCGTAGCCGCGTTGTCGCTGTTGGCCACCGCGCCAACGCTCGCGAACATGCCGGTAGGCGTCCCGCGAAACGGCGTCGGGGCCACTGAGCCCGTAGCACCGCTGCGGCCGCTCTCGATGGCGATGGTCATGAAGGCGGGAGCCGCGGGGACCGGCTGCTCGTGGTCGTTGGCGAAGGACAGACGCATGCGCTTCGCCGCGGCCGACGACCGTGCCGTGGTCCGTCTCGACAGCGGCATGGTGCACCTTCGGCCTGCGGCTGGCGCTGGCGACCTGTTCCCGTTCACCCATGATCGCTGGGTCGGCGACAGCATCACCGTGACGGTGACATCCGTCGGTCGATCGACATGGCGGGGCACCGAGGTGAACGAGGGGGCGGCCGATATCGACGTTCGCACTGGCGACCGTCGATGGGTCGTGCGGGGGGCGCCTGACCTGCGGATCCTGACCCTCGCCGATCAGGATCGAAGGTCGTATGCCCTTCAGATCCGATAGGAGAAAACAGAAGAGGCCCGGGCAAGATTTTAAGGCGCAACAGCGCAAAAAGGTGGTGACCACCTTTTTGCGGGGACTGACCGACCGCAGTTCGGAGACATCCCCCATGTCCTCCACCTTCGGCTCCGGAAGGCATTTTTGTTCGAGGGCAGGGGGCGCCCCCTTGAGAATGGGGCAGCGCCACGAGACACTATACGCCATGACCAGCGGTGCCGACCCACAACCTGCCTATCCGCAATATGCGCATCAGCTGCAGGCGCTGCTACGGCGGCTGGCCCGCGAGGATCGCGAGGCGATCGGCGCGAATTTGCGACGCGGCGGCTTCGGCAAGCGGGAGATCGAGCCCGGGCCAGCTGTCTCACCTGGTCGCGTGCGGGGAACATCCGACGCCGGCTCGCATACGCAATCGCCCTCGCGCGAAGCCACGGGAACGCGCCGACGTATCACCGATGCGGGCGGCAATGGTGGGCGGACGACGTCGGTCGACTTCTCGCGGACCAGCCCGCTTTCGCTGAGCCCGCGCCAGACCGGGCCTGTGCGAATCCCGCATTTCGACATGGTGCGGATCAGTCGCACCGTCGTTCCCCGCGCTAAGGATGGCCGTACTCACCCGCGCTATCCCGACCGAAGCGGCATCGCCGCGGCCCACCACAGCTATGTCACCCGCGGCGGCGTCGCCGACTTCGAAACCCATCTCGACTATATCACCCGTACCACCGCCGTGGAGAAGAATGACACCGCGCGGCTGATCGACATGCTCGACATGGACGAAGATCGCCGGCTGCAGAATCACCTCGCCATCATCAGCAACATCCCCGGCGGGCGCGAGCGGGAACGCAGCCTGTTCGAAGCGGTCGAGCGCTGCGAGCGGCAAGCCAAGGGCGGGACGCTGTACGTCTCGACCCAATATGCCGATGACTGGATGCTGCTGGCCACCCGGCAAGATGCGCCGGGATGGGTGCGCAAGGCTGCGGTGACGCTGCAGCAGAAGCGGCTCGCCCAGGAGGCGAAGGCGAAAGCTGAAGGCAAGGCCTTTCTCGACGCCATCGTCGACATCGCCAAGGTCAACCTGGAAGATGCCTATGACCGGCTGGTGTGGTGTGATGACCAGCCTGGCTTGCCCGCGGCTGCGCGACCGAACTGGAAGGCGGGACCATGCGGGCGCACCCAGACCCGCTTCGTCGGCGAGTTTCCACGCGGACTGAAGCCAGCCGAGCGGCGCCTGGTGCTCGAACGTTTTTGTGAGACGCTTAACGCGGAAGGCTGGATGTACGTCGCCGCGATCCATCGCCCTGATGCGACGAACGACCCCGACAACTTCCACTTCCACATCGATGGCTATGATCGGCCGGCACGCTGGCTGACGGCGAAGGAGATCAATGACGAGCGCAACCCCCGCAAGCCGGTCGAAGGCGAGGGTTGCTGGGATTTCGAATATTCCGAGCGCAAGCGGAACGGCAAGTTCTGTTACCCTTATCGCCAGGACAAGATCGCAGAGCCGACCCGGGACGTGCCGAAGGACGGCGAAAAGGCCGTTTCCCATTTTGTGGCTGGTCGACGCTACGTCAAAGCGTTGCGCAAGCGCTATGTCGACATCGTCAACAAGGTCGTGGATGGTCGGGCTGGGAGCCCCATCTACGCGCCGGGGCCTTATCGGGATGCCAGGATTCGGCTGACACCGATGGAGCATCTCGGCTCCGCCATCACCGCCAGCGAGGCCAGGGGCGATGTAACGGCTGCTGGAACCCGAAACGCCCATATCCGGTTCAATGATGAGATGCGGCTGCTTCTGGAGCAGGCCGATTTCGACCGGAATGAGAATGGTTTGAAGGCCGCGATCCCACTCGGTCGACGGGCTTCAGCCGCTTCCCTGAAGGCGACTGCACACTGGCGGCAACTCGCAAACGCCGCCGTAACGCGGCGCTGCCAGGCGGGGCTGGTCGCCATCGTCGAGCGGATGGTGCGCTCACGCGCCGAGACGGTGCTGCGTGTCGGCACCGCAAGTCTAAAAGTCCAGGACGAGGCCCGCGCGTGGCTGGGCGAAATCGACGCCATCGTGGCACCGACCCCTCAGCAGGTCCGCGCGGCGGCCCGGCTAAAGGACCTCGACGGCAAGGTCGAGAAGGCGTGGGCTGAGGTTGTCGCGGCCACGGGCAATGGGCGTGAACGGCTGCGATACGTACCAGCCGATCACGCCAAGCTGGCGCCCCTTAATCCGATCTCGCCGGCCTATCGACCGCAGGTCGAAAAGCGCCTGCACGCATGGCTGATCAAGCATCGCCGAAGCCATGAACACCTGCGTTTCGTCTCGGGCGGATATGTAATCGACAAGACGGTCCCGCTCGCGATCCACCGGTTGTTCCGCCTGCTCGGCGACGAACCTGAAATCCAGAAGTTGCTGTTGGCCGAGCGCGAGCGTCGCGAGATCGCGGCGGCATCGGCAGCTGTGTCCCGTGACCTGATGCATCAGGACCATGGCGGCAGATCGGTCCTGCTCGGCGAGGGATTGGGGCACGCGCTCACCGTCGCGGATCGTGGTGCCGACGGCGGACAATCACGCACGCTGGCAAATATCGACAGTCTGCAGGATGTCGAACTGCTGCAGACGCTGTCGACAATCCAGGCCAAGCGCCGACGCAAGGCGACGGGTGCACCGCCTGCTGGCCCCGAAGAGCTCGCCGCCACGTCGCCCGTAGACGTTCCGAAGCCATCGCCCGCCGATCCTGCGTCGAGAGGCAAGTCGAGCGGCTTGCTCGGGCAGGCGGTCGCAGCCGTTGGCGACCGGCAAGCGGCTCATCCTCAATCCGGTATGTCGGGTGGAAAACGACATACCGGAAGCAGAGGCCCTGCCGTTGGCGTGACAAGCCAGACGAGTAAGAAAGGACAGGAAAGATAGGCGCTGCAGTAAGGGGGAAGCTGGGCTTTTGAGCCGCTGAAGATCGATGAAAAAGATTGGAGGTGCTTGTCCGGATCGCTCGGTCCGCGACCCTTAAGCTTCGGAACCACAATGGATTTCCTGACTACCCCCGTGCACTCGCTCCCGCACGTGCTTCTTCACTATATCGCCTCCGGGTTCGGCAAGCCCGAGGTGCCCATCCTGGTTTCGGGCGGCGGTATGCCCGCCGACAGCGTTCTGTACGACGCCCAGTCGGTCGTCGTGGCGCTGACCTGTGTCGCCGCACCCATGTTCCGCAGCAAGATCGAACGGCTCGCGGCCGATCAGTCGATCGACGTCATGCTGGTGCGCTGCTGCCTGACCGGCGGTGACCTGCTGCCGGTGTCGATCGATGTCGTTTTGGCGGGCGGTGGCCTCACCACCTTCAAGCTGGAGGACCTAGCACTTTACCGCCATGATGATGGCGGCCTGTGGCTGGTGCCGTTCGGGTTCGGCGGGGCGATCCGGCTGGAGGCGCACGGCCTCGAACTCTATCTGGTGCCGCCCTACGCAACGCTCGCCGAACGCGCCGACGGCATCTACCGCGCTGCGTCCGATCTGGCCGAACGCCTCTACCCGCAAGGTGCGTTCTGATGCGGACCAAGGCCAAGCGCGCAGCGGCAACACCCAGCGTCGAGGTCAACCCGGGCTGCCTGCCGGATCCGGCGAACCCGCATAGCTGGCTGGTACTGACCGGCGATGACGCCGATCGCGATGCGACCCGTGTCATGTATGGCTGCCTGCGCCCCAGCTTTCGCGGCCACCTGAACAGCGCGGCGGCTTTTGCCGCTGCCAAACTGACCGTTGGTGCGCCACCCGACACGCCGCCATGGACGCTGACCGCCGCACGCGCCGAGGTGTTGCTGCCGCCGGGGGCCGATGACCGGCTGTCCGACCCGCGTATCCTGATGGAGACGGTCGACGCAGAACTGCCGGTCAAGGCCAAGGCGCTGCTCGCCTATCTGACCTTCACCTTCCCAACCGCGCGACTGCATGAGCAGTATGAGCTGGTCCGCGCCTTCACCGGCCGGTGGATCGTCGATCCGTTCGAGGTCGCCGCATTGCTGGTCCAGCATGCCCCCCACCGGGCCGGCAGCGCCAGCCCGCCGCATGTTCATGTTCTCCTTGCTGGACCCAGGCGATTGACGCCGCTCGGCTTTGGCGAATGGGTGACGCCGCTTGCCACCGACAAGGCCCATGCCCTGGTCGGCAACGCCTTTCGCCAGTTCCAAGCCGACTGGCGGCAAGCCTGACCACGCCGGCGCACCAACACCATCATCGGGAAACATCATGAACGATAACGAACCCTGGCCGCGGATCGGCCAGGCGATGAACTCGCACGTCGTGCGGACACTGGCGCAGGCAGCGGGGTGGCGGCTGACCGACATGCCGGCCGACCTCGGCCTGCCGCTCGCCGGCTGCCTGTACAGCGAGGCGAACCACCTGCTGGTCACGACGATGAACGGCAATCTCGCCGCGTCCATCGCCGTGATGGACAGTGCGCTGCTCGCGACCCGGTCGGATGCGCTGATCGTGAGGACACCGTCGGCGGACGCGATGCCGGGCTTCGCCCTGGGCCTGTGGCACAGCGGGCGGGTCACCTGGCACTGGATGCTGACGCTTTGGGTCGATGTCGACGCTGGCCTGTGGCTCGTGCCGACACCGGACAAGCGGGATGGCACCGCTGCTTCGGGGTTCCGGCTGACGGCGCGCCATCTTCGGGTTGAAGAAGTGCCGTGGCGAACGGCGCACGAACGCGCCGACGGATTGGTCCGGGCCATCCGCCTGTTGGTCCACGGCGAGCGCGGCACGACATCCGGCCCTGCGGGCGGGGAGGATCGGTCATGACGGTGCCGATGCCGCGCCTGCTGCGGCAGGCGTGCTGGGCGCTCGTCATCGCCTTTCCGCTGCTCGTGCTGGCCGGCCAGCACTGGCAGCACGCGGCGGCGGGCCCCGGTACACGAGGCGTGACGGCGGTCGCCGCCGTCATCTGCCCGGCGGCCGTCGAGCCGGTCCTAGCGGTGCGCGTCGCCGACGGCGCGCACGCGCTCGACCGCGCCGTTCTGCGGCGGATCGTGGTGCAGCTTCACATAGGACCGGGGTGCTCAGTCCCGGTTGAACCGCCCGCCGTGCGGGCCGATCGATGGCGCGATCACGGTGGAGGGGAGAAGAAGAGGGGGATGGGCAAGTCGATGTGATCCCCGTGGTGGGGATGAAACAAGGAAGACAGACCATGAACCCCGACCAGACCGCCCATGTCCGCGCCCATGTCGCTGCCGTTTCCAAGCTCCTGCTCGGCAACAAGATCATGAACCCCGGCCTGATGATCATGGCCGGAGGTCCGCTCGATCCCCACCAGCGAATTGCGTTTGGTCGCACAGCGGTCGAAGCCCAGGTCGATCTCATCTATCTCGAATTCGCCGTCGGCGAAGACGACGTCCCCGTGATGACCGGAATCACCGTCATGCTGCCGCGCGACACCATCTGCTATGTCTCGACGGGATGCCGCCTGTCGCTCGTCCCCGGCAAGGCTCGCGCGGTGATCGTGCCGCAGGACGGGGCTCAGTCCCACTTCAAGGTACTGCCGGGCGAGATCGTGCAGGTGCGGGGGCGGCCGGCCTCGCTGGCAGCCGGATGTGACCGCGCGACCGCGAAGCTGGCGATGCTCGTTCGCGATGGCGCTGACCTAGGAAACCAAGTCAATCTGCAGACGTGGTGCTGATAGTTCAGAGGTTGCCATGCAAAAGGCGGCAACCTCTTCAACCCAGCTCAGCTGCCTCGGCCTTGCCATCACGGGCTGCGTGCATTTCCGAATAACGGCCTCGAAAGTCGTTATCGAAAGGGATCATATCCTGGTATGATGAGACCCTTCTGTAAGGCGATGATTGGGACTTTGCTGCCGTTCGCCTGCGGCGTGTCGAACGGCGCCTCTTGTCAGAAGCCGACGTTGAACGTTCGCCCGTTCGGCATCTGGGAACGTCGAAAGCTGGGCCGTCTTCCACCTGTCAGCATTCAGGCGGAGCGCTTCGAAAAGCTGACATTTGATAGAGCCATCGCCGGGCCAGCAGTCACTGGTATACCGACCCTTCCGAGTTTCAGCATTCCCGATGGTTGTAGATCATTCACGCGTCCGCGCCGGCTCCCCAGTTTGAAACGGGAAGCAGGCGATCAACATCAAGCACTCATGCGCTGAATGTAGAAGGCCATCGGCACCATCGGCAGGTGATGCTCAGAACTCGACATAAGCAGCAGGCGATTAATCGTATTGTCCTGGATGCCCGTCGGCGCGAAAACGCAGGAGATTCTGCCGTCATTTCCGACGTCTCCCCGCTTGCGAAGCGCGTTCTGGGCGGCTGTGTGCGTGCTGACGAACCGGGAAGCAAGCCCCGCCTCGAAATTCGGCCGGGGACCGTGATCTTCGACAGCGGCAAGATATCGGAACATCTCGCCGAACAGCTTATGATAGCCCGACAATATGCCTTCCCGCGCCAACTGGATGATGCGATCCGGGTTGTCGGGGAACAGAAAGGTGGCGTCAGCGAATTTCTCGGCGAGCTGCCTGAGACGAGCCGGCGGCGCTCCTGCCCTCGGTCGCGCCGCGCGAAGAATCTCCCGCCAGCGGAAGGCGCTGTCGGTCACGATGGAGGCCCCGGTCGCCTGTGCCAGATACATGGCGATCTCGAAGTTTGGCTTCATCTGCATCAAACGCATCTGGCCGCCTTCCTTGCCGCCGTCGAAGATGCCGCCCTGCAGCGCCGTCAGCGGGTCTTCCTCCTTCAGCCGGTCCAGCTCGGACCATATGCCAGCAATCTCGGTCGCATCGAGGCCGGGAAAATTCTCCCGCAGCCGGGCCTCCTGCGCGTCCTGGGGCCACATAAGCGTATCGCGCATGAAGTCGGCGCGCATCAATTCTTCCAGCCGCGGTTCTCCGCGGAGACTGATGTCGATGCCAGCGGCGCGCTCCTTGGCCATCGCCATGGTTTCGCGGCGGAGATGATAGTCGAAGGTCCATGGGTCCGGGATGAGGTTGATCAGTCCGGCGTCCACAAGCGGCATGACGTTGAGGAAGAAGGCCACGGCCTTCAGAAATTCGAGATGATAGCTGCGCGGATGCTCGGTCGGCCGGAACTTCTCGGCGATGGTGCCGGCGTGGACGAACGGGGTCTCGACGATCAGCTCGCCGAAATAGAGCGACGCACCCAGCGCGAATTCGACGATGGACTGCGGATGGAGCGATCCGGTGTAGACCGCGCGCGGACGCCCGTCAGGTTTGGGCAGTAGCGCGAGCAGGTCGGTTTCGAGCGGCCATAGCGCCTCGTAGAGAAAGTAGACCTCTTTAGTCTGGTCATCGGTCAACTCGCGCCTGACCGCCGTCCAGTCCTTGCCCGCGTCGAGACCCAGGATCGACAGGATGCCGCGATGAAGGACCAGATTGCGCTCGCGAATGCTACGCTCTGTCCAGCTTGGCCGCAGCGCAGGTGACCTTGTCTTGCAACAGATGCGGTAGGGACGTCCCGACCCGCAACCGCAGGGGGCGCTCGGAGCCAGTTCCTTTGCCGGTGGGACCTTCTTGAGGGCTTCCCGCTCCTTCTCGGTCCGGCCGTAGGCATCCTGGTAGCGGACGCTGCCGTCCTCGAAGCTCACATAGGTTTCGCCGCCGTAATGCCAAAGCTCGTCACGCGGCGGGAGCAGAGTTGCGGCAAGGTCGGCCCATGATCCGCTCGCGTGCTGTTCGGGATAGAGCCATTCGCGCTTGCCGGCGGCTATATGGCGCTGAGCCCGCGCTTTGAGCACATGGTTGACGCGTGCCACCTCGATGTCGGTGAGCCGCCGCGTGCGTATCATCTTGTCCGTGCGCACCATCGACTGGCGGAAGTTGCGCGCGAAGATCCGCTTCTCCAGCGGTGGTACCGACGGATTTTCGGCATATTCGAGGTTCGTCAGGATGAGACAGTGGTCACGGCTCATCGGGAACAGGGTCTGCGATGCTTTCAGTGCGATCCCCGGATCATGGGGAAAGGCGCACTGCGGCGCTTCGGGTGGTAGGGCGTGATTGTAGATCGTCACCGGATGGTCGGTCAGGAGAAACTTCACCCCGGCATCCTCAGCGGAGACGATCTCCCGCACGCACTCGGTCCAGATCGTGGTGTGGAGCATGCGGATGCCTTGCATCTCCATCATCAACTCATTCTGGTGAAGCGCAGGATAGTGTGCCCGCAACCACGCCAGGCCCTTCGGCGTCCGCAGCTTCTGGATGTCGATATATTCGAAGAATGTACCGAAATGCTCGTGCCAAGCGGCGATGTCAGTTCCCGCGAAGGCCCTGACCGCCTGCGATCCTCGCGTGTCGATATCGCCGAACAGCTTCCGCTCGATCTCGTCATTCACCTCGGTCAGGAAGAAGGTCGAGTATAGGTCGGTTTGGAAGAAGCAGCGCTTTGTCGGCGCATCGAACAGCGATCGTTCGTGAATGACGCGCCCGTCGGCAAGAAGCTTGGTGGGCGGTTTCAGGTCGAGATAGGCCAAGGTCGAGCGACCTGGTTCGAGGAAGCCCCTTTGATGCCATTGCGGTACGAAGTGATTGTCTCTCGTGATCACCATTTGCGATCGCGATCATATAGTCCGGGCGGCAAGCGGACAACGTCGCGCCGCCGTTTCTGATGGATGATCGACGATGGCGCGTGCATGGCTGCGCCGTTGTCGTTTCCCTTTCGTTCCGCTACGTTTCCACCCCATTTGAGACAGTGGGAATCGGTTGATGGGTTCGTTGCAATCCGTGCTTGAAGAGCAACTGGCAACCATGCCGCGGATCATCGCGATGGAGCTAGTACGAGACAAGCTCAAGGCAGCCGGGCATGCCGAGAATGAAAAACTGGTCGAGCAGATAGTTGATCAACTGCTTGGTGCCGGCTCTGACAAAGAGGATGGCGACGACGGGGATGTCCTCGAATTCGAGACCGACGAGGAGATCGTGCTCGAATTTACCGACGCTGACATCGCCCGCGCGCAGGAATATGTCGACAAGATCAGTGAAACGATACCTGAGTTGATCCACGGCGCGGCTGAGGCCGCGGCGGTCACGATGTTGCGCCAATACGAACGCGACTGGGCGGCTTGGCGCGAGGCGACGGACATCCAGATGGATCAGTTTCGGTTCAACCTTCAGGCGCGCTGGGGAAAAGGCTTCGACGCGCTTCGCATGCTGATTGAGCTGTCGCGCGACATCGGCACCGATTTTTATCGTCGGGCCAGTCGCTCGCGATCGCGCCGTCGCGCCCATCTCAACAAAGCGCTCTCCCACCTTCATGTCCGCGCCATCCAGATCGCGTCCGAGATCATGGTGCTGATGGAGAATGGCTATGCCGACGGCGCCATGGCGCGGTGGCGCACGCTGCACGAGGTCGCCTGCGTCGCGATGGTGCTGGGCGATGGCGGCGAAGCCTTGGCCGAACGCTATCTCGCCCACGAGATCGTCGAGGCGAAAAAGGGGCTCGGGCAATATCAGCAATGCCATCCGAAGCTCGGCTATGCGCCGTTCTCGATCCGCGCGGCCGCGCGGATCGAGCGCGACTATGCCGATGCGATCAGCCGTTACGGCAAGGATTTCGGCGGCGACTATGGCTGGGTCGCGGCGCATCTGGGCAACCCGAGACCCAATTTCAGCAATATCGAGGATGCCGCCGGCCGGGCGATGATGCGATCGCACTACAAAATGGCGAGCCATAATGTGCATGCGAGCACCAAGGGCATCGCCTATCGACTTGGCTCGCTCGACCGCCAATATGCCGTAATCGCGGGCGCCAGCAATGTAGGGTTTGTCGAGCCCGGCCAGAATCTGGCCTTGAGTCTCATGCACATCACGATGCTGTTGCTGCCGACGTCGTGGACGCTCGACAAGATCGCGCAATTGATGGCGCTCAACAAGCTGCATGACCGCATCCCGCGCGCGCTGGCGCAGTCCGAGCGGGCGATCGCCAAAGACGAGAAGGCGATCCGCGAGGCCGCGGTCGCTCGCCGCGCGAGCCGCTCGCGCGCAAAACCCAGATCGCGGTCGCCGCGCCGCGATCGATCCGGCGCTGCTGCCACGACATAGATGAAGATGGAGAATGGTCTTGTCCACGCCCCCTGATGCGACGCTCGACTGCCCTGACTATGCGATTGTCGCCATGGTCCAGGGCAGTTTGGGCGAGCCGGGCGTCACGTTGGGCACGAAGGGGCGTTGCCGGTTCTGCGGAGAGACCGACCCCCGTACGTTTCGCAACGTCGCTCATACGCTGCCCGAAGCGTTCGGCAATAAATGGGTGACGTCGCTCGACGAATGCGATGCCTGCAACGCGCGGTTCGGCGCATTCGACGACGCGCTGGTCAAGAGCATGGGCGCGATCCTCACGGTCGGCGGCACACAGGGCAAGGGCAACAAGGTGCGCCAAACCGGACGCACCAACGGCCCCGCATCGATCCGCCACCAGATCGTCGATGGCCAGCGGTCCATCTCTATGCGCGCCAACGGCACGCCGTTCAGCGACCATTTCGGCGTGAACTTCAAGACTGGCGAACTTGTCTTCCGTATCTCTGGCGGGACCGAGCGCTTCGTTCCGGCCAAGGCTTACAGGGCGCTGGTCAAAATGGCAGTGGCGCTGCTGCCGGACGACGAACTGCCGAACTTCACGAAGATCATCGACTGGCTTGGCTCACCCGACGACGATCTGCTGCCGCACATGGCCGTCGGAATCTCCTTCTCGATTATCGGCAATTCTCCGCCGCTGCTTGCCGCAGCGCTATTGCGACGGGCCTCCGTCAGCCGGGACACCCCCTATATGCTGTTCGTCACCACTATGGGTTCGGTTTGCCTGCAGATCGTGCTCAAGGCCAACGCACTGGACGGGGCGTGGCCGTCGCGCCTGCGCACCCGCCCCAACATCCGCTGGACCAACTTGCTGGCGCCGCCAGGCGAGGAGCCGCTTGCGCTCGCCTATGACGCGCCTGTCCATCTTGACTGGGGACGCGCGGGGTTGGAACCGCCTGTGATCGAGGCGATCGTCACCGCCGTCCATCCGCAAACTGCCCAAGGGCGGATGACCGCCGTACTTCGGCAAAGCGCGCTCGCCTCGCCGCCATGATCACGGCGTTCCGATCATGCCGCGCGCTTCGTCGGAAAGCGGACCCGCCGGTTTGCGCGACCCGAATGGTGAATTACAGCAAAAGCCGACGCTGACATCAACGACGTTGAAGGTCTTGAGCTGGTCGAAAGCTGTCAGCTTGACAGCGGCTCAGGCGACGGAAATTTATTCGAACCGCTTAGTCCAGTCTACGTCGGCGCTTGCCTGAGCCAATGCGGCCCAATCGAGAAACGACCAATCGACTTTATGAAGCTCGCGGTTCAGGATCGCCAAGCGAACGCCTTGACCATATTTTCCCCCGACTGTGGTTGCGGCGTGACCGCAGATCTGGTCGACGATCCGTTCCAGCACGCCGGCTTCCAGAGCGAGATCCTTGAAGCCATGGCGGAAACTGTGGAAGACCAACCGGGCGTCGGTCGAGACGTATCGATCGATGACACGGTTGGCGATGCGCGAGGCCTCCTTGGTCCGCTTGCCGAAGCCGTTGGGAACCAGATCGGGGAAAAGTCGAGTGTGTCCGGCCTTCTTCACCGCGTCGACATAGTCGCGAAAGCCCAGCTGGATCAGCTTGGCATGGACAGGTACGAGCCGGCGTGACGTTGCCGTCTTGATCGATTTACCGTCACCGCTGGCCTCGGCCGCATAATCGTCGATGTCGATATAGGTGATGGTGCCATCGGCCTTCACATCGGCGATCATGGCCTGGCCGACTTCCTCCAGTCGGGCACCGGTCGTCAGGCCGAGCAGGAACAGCCAGTACAGCGTCATGTCGCTTACCAGACGATCCTGCTTCCACGTCGCGGGGGCGGTGAACAGAGGACTGGCGAACAGCCGTTGCAACTCCTCTTCCTGAAAGGTCTGGCGAGCGGCGGCACCGGTCTTGGAATAGCCGAGGATCGGCACATCGCGGCCCTCGTTGCGGCTGATCCACTTCTGGCCCTTGGCGAAGCTCAGCAGCGCCTGGATCGCGCCCACCCGTTTCTTGAGCGTCGCAGGGCTGATCCGGGGCGTATCGGAATGCCGATGGCGATCGAGGCGTTCGGTAAAGCTCAGCCCGCGATCGGCGCGCGGCATGGAGGCAGGCAGATGGGCCGCCTCGTCGCGATAATCGAGGAGGTCGTTGTTGACGACCTCCTCGACGGGGATGTCGCCGATGAAATCGATGAAATCGCGTGCAGCACCCTCATACTCGTGCGCGCTCTGCAGGGAGGGCTGCATCACCGCCTGCCAGTCCGCGAACAATTCCATCAGGCGCACGTCGGGGCGTAGACGGCCCGAGGTCGGACGACGCTTGCGGGCCTTGGGCGTTTCGACCGGGACCGCGTCGAGATAGGTCCTGATCGCGGCCTCGATGCCTTCGGGGAGATCGGATGCTGTAGTGTTATTGTGCCGGGCGATCTGGCTGACGATACGGCCAATCTGTTGGTTTCTGGCATCAGGACGGAAGCTTTCATCGCCCCAGCGCCAGATCGTACCGGGCGCATGGCCTAGGGTCGGCTTGCGTCCGGGATGATCGCGGAACAGTGCGGCGTTATTCGCCATTTCCCACCATTGCTGGTCATGCAGTGAGGCAGGGGAACTGCATCCGGTCGGGGTCGCGTTCCACAACCCACGATCGAGTTCAAGCCTGGCCAGTAGCAGCCGTTCTTCACCATCCAGTCCGCCAGCCCTAAACTCGGGACCTTGGAAATAGGCCGCGACCATCTCGTCGGCACGGTCGCGCGCGGAAGGGCAGGGGCTGCCCGTTGCCTTGAGCCGGGTCCGTGCCTCTTCGAACCGCTGTTCGAGTGCGGCATTGGCTTGAAGGAATAGCACCGTGGCATCGTTGCTATTCTTCGTGCCGAGCGAAACCTTCCACAGCGCCTTGCCGTCGAATGCGGGGCGCAGCTTCTCGGGGATCTGCCGGCGCAGGTAATAAACGCCGGTCGAAGGGTGTTTCCAGGGTGTCGCCATTAGGGCCATTAAAATGCTCGCTGTACCTGTGCGCTGTACCAGCGAGCGGCAAAGAATGGCTTAATCGCGCAATTCTGCGCTGTTGAGCGCAGATGGTGAGCCGCCTTGGACACGTATCGAACTTTTTCAAACTTAGAACGAGTGAATCGTTCGCAGCTATTGAACGTTACCGCGCCTTGTTGGCTGCAGCCATCTGATAGGTCAGGAGAGCGGAATCAATCGGTCATCAAACTTTATCCACAGGATTGACGCACTTGCGCCGCGTCGCTCGGCAGGGGTTTTCGGTCGAACATAAGGGGTGGCAATTGCGAAACGGTTCCTCCCTCGGCGAACGACCCGATCCTCTGTCGCAGTGCTTGCAGCTCAATCAGGACGCTTCGGGAGTCGATCGAAAATGCTCTTTATAAGGACTATGCGGCCGGCTGATCGATGCGGCCCGGTGCCGCCCCCATTCACATCAGGCAGACGAACATGACCTCTGACGGTTACCGCTGCGTCGATCCGCTGCGCTTGATTTTTCTACCCAGCCAATAGAATAACGCGCCACCACATCCTGCTACGAGCGGCGCACGCAGTGCAGAATGTTCCGCGATGTGCAAGGCGTCCAAAGTGACCAGGACGAGGTATGCGAGAGCTCCGACGGCGAGCGGGGCAAATATTCCTAATCTCATGCGATCCTCTGGTAGTGTGACGCTTCAGCTACGCTTTGGACCCAAGGTGCCGGGCAGAAAAGCCCTTTTGCATCATTCCCGGCGGTTGAGCTGCATCGGCACCTTGCTACACAGCGGCCGTCATTCGCGTCCGCCTTCGCGGAAGGGAGGAGCGTCGGCTCACTTGGCAGGGAGGAGAATGACAAGCTCGCCGCCAACTTCGTTTCCGCCGTCGCACTCGCACCCGCTTTTTCCTTTGTTCCCGAACGAGGCTCAGCTAATCTCGGCACTCGTCCGCAAATTTGGTTTCGCCCGGCACCCCACAGGCAGCGCAATAAAGTCGCACATCGCCGGCCCTCCATCCGATCTGGACTTTGCGAAATCCCTCCGGCGGGAGAAATTTGCGCATATCAATATTATCGTTCCCCGCAGTGGAAACCGGGGGGGAGGCTATGCAGCCCCGGATGCCACATTTGGGACAGGATATGACGATCATGATATCCTTATCTTCTGAACCGGCTTACCTTCGTCGCGCCGAACCCGCTTGTCAGAAATGGAAGCTCAGCCCCCCTGTCACGATCAGCGGATTGATACGGATGTTGGCCTTCGCCGGAGCGCCCGCCACCGTACCGCGAGCGGTCGTGTTGAGGAAAATCTGCTTGGCGTCGACAAAGAGGCTCAAGCGGTTGCTCAACCAGCTCTCGATGCCGCCCTGGAGTACTACGCCCACCGGGCTCTTGACCTTGAGGTTCTGAACCGTTGCATCGTGATTCTTGAGCACGATCGTGTAGTTGATACCGGAACCCAAATAAGGCTGAAAATGCTTGCCGAAGTTGGTGATGTGATACTGGACGGCGGCGACGGCCGGACCGTAGGTCACCTTGCCCAGCTTGAGCCCGGTTAACGGGCCGGTGCCGTACAGCGTAGCGGTAGGCGGTGCGCCGACCGTCAGGGATACGGAGACGTTCGGGTTGAAATAATAACCACCCTCGATCTCGCCGGTGAAATTGTTCTTGACCCGAACGCTGGCACCGGGGACCTGCTGCCCCCCAACAGAAATCTTGGCACCCTCATCGTAAATCACTTCGGCCGGCCCGGCGCGGACGAACCAGTGCTTGAAAGGGGGCTCTTCCGCAACGGGTGCGGGGACGTCCGCCGCTCGGGATGTCGCGTCGGCACCGGGCTCCGGCGTGTCGGCCAGCGCAGGTACCGCTATGCAGGCCGCGCACACCGCGACTACCATTTTCACTTTCATCGATCATCCTCCCATGGCGCAATGTGCTGCGCTCTACTGAATCGTATTCCGATACGTGTCTGGGCAGTTCAGCGCCGAGCATCCTGGATCGCGCGCAGCCCGATCATGAACAGCGCGACCATCACCAGGACACCGAACAGATAGGCAGGAGCTAGCGCGAGGAAGCTGAAGACGTTGGCATCGCCCCATTTGTTCGGGCCGAATGACAGGCCGCGGTTCGGCGCCCAGTTTCCGAAGAAATAGAAACCGGTGTTCGACCAACCGTCGAGAACGACGATCCAGCCCCAGAGGCGGGCCTGCTTCGGCGTGAAGGAAAGCAGCGGCAGGATAAACGCGACCGCGATCACCATCAGTCCGTTCATAACAGGTCCGGTGTGGGCGCGCGCCCAGCCTTCAGCCGAGCCGGGGAGCTGGAACTTCCAGTCGATGCCGGGGAGCGGGAAAATCCCGCCTAGCAGATACATCCACAGGCCGAGGCCGCCGACGAGCGCCATGAAGATCATCAGGACGCCGTTGCCAAGCATGACATTGCGCAAAGCCACACGATGAAACGCATCGTCCTTGTCCGTTGAGGAAGCCGTTGCTTCCGGGCGGGACGCCAAAGTTGCCATGTAATCCTCTCCTCTTGTTGGTCCTGGGTGTTTTGCACCTCAGGCGGCGGCGGCGATCGGAAGCGCGTGGAAGCGTCCACCGTGAAACAGCAATGGCGGATGATCCGCGAAATAAACGCCCTGTATGACGCCGAAGAATACGAGATGGGTGCCGGCCTGCACCTGATGATCGACGCGGCATTCGATCGCCGCCAGCGCGGTCTGAAGGATCGGAAGGCCATGGACGTCGCCCGCAGTCCAGTCGCCATGATCGAACCGGTCGTCGCCCTGCAGGCCGTTCCGGCCCGCGAACACCTCCGCTACGGGCTGATGATGGTGCGCCAGCAGGTTAACCGCGAACAGACCGGTTTCCTTGATCATCTGGCACGTGCCGGTCGCCGTGTTGACGCAGGCGAGGATGGTAGGCGGAGACGCCGAAACCGAGCAAACGGCTGTTGCTGTCACTCCGCGTCGATCGCCCTCACGTTGCGTGGATACGATGCTCACACCGGCCGCGAGACAGGAGAGGGCTTTGCGAAAAATGTCATCGTTTACGGACATGGGTCGTCTCCGAAGAAGGTGAAGGCCGGCCCGCACCCCAGCGGCCGGCCGACCTTCCTCATTCAGCTGCAACTGTAAGTTCTGCGTCGTTCGCCGGCACCGAGAGGCGCTGCTCGATCCAACGCTGGACGCGCTCGGGGCTGGAGAAACAATCCCACTGCTTTTCCGGGAAG
This sequence comes from Sphingomonas melonis DAPP-PG 224, assembly GCF_000379045.1. Classification (NCBI taxonomy): domain Bacteria; kingdom Pseudomonadati; phylum Pseudomonadota; class Alphaproteobacteria; order Sphingomonadales; family Sphingomonadaceae; genus Sphingomonas; species Sphingomonas melonis. Next base: position 3,057,288 of record NZ_KB900605.1, on the reverse strand, counting down.
TTGAAGTTCTCCGTGAACTCGTCCGCAAGTGGAGGATTCTGGCTGATCGCACCGATGAACTGCAGAAGCTCGGGAGCGAGCGTGTTGAAGCCGCGGAGGATGTAGTTGGTCCAGCGGGTAGCGCTGAGCACCCGGTCGCGGCGACGTGCGTCGACCTTCTCCATGAAGCGTTCGTCGAACACCTCATTGGCCACGATTTCTTCGCCGAGGACCACGCCGGCATAGGATGCCATGTTCGCGCCCTGGCCCAGGACCGGGTCGACCACGGCCTGAACGTCGCCGAGCGCGACAGCGAGCTTGCCGTTCGACAGCCTGGTGTAGCTCGCGCGCACGGTTGGCGTCACGCCGCCCTGGAGAATGTCGAGCGGGCCGTTGGCGAGATCGAAAGTATCGAGATCGATACGCTCGTAGCAGGTCGGATAGTGTTTCTTCAGCTTTTCGAGAAGAAGCGCGATAAAGGCCTTCGGATCGTCGTCATATTTGGTCTTGGCGAGGATCTCGAGATCGCCGCCGATATGATTTTCCATGACGAGCGCGGTGACCATGCCATCGAACGAGAGGGTAGGAATTTCGATCATCTCGCCTTGTCCCGGCGAAAAGAACATCGTGACCGCCCGTGTTTCCGTCTCGCGGATACCCTTGTAGAGGCCGACGCACAACGCACGCTGGGGACGATCGAAAGGCGAATAGGCAGGCTCATGGGCGAACATCTGCCCGAACGGCCCCTTGCCGGTGCATATCACGATGAGATCGTGCTTTTCGGAAAGCTCCGGCAGATCTTCGTGCGCAATTGGCTCGTAGACGATGGTGCCGCCGCGCGCTGCGAAATCCTCCATCAGTGCGGGCTGGTAGATGCGATAATCCACCGCGCGGCTCGGTTTCTCGAGCTTGCCGTAGAACTCCAGCGGCTGCGGACCGCCAATATAATAATAATGCCCTGCATAGCCGGCATCAGGCCAATGGTTGACGCCGAGCTTGTCCTCGCGGGACACGGTGACATGATGGTGAGCCACGGTGTTGAGGAGCCGCATGGAAGCATATTCCTCAGGCCGCCGATCGGTGTAGATCGTTGCCTCGACGCCGTTCTCGATAAGGTGAAGGCCAAGATGGAGGCCTGCGGTGCCGGCGCCGACGATGCCGATCGATTTCGTCATATCCTCTTCCTTTCGCGGTGAGCGGGGATTGCTTGTTTTGTTTTATCCTATTTACCGACCGAGCGTTCAGGCGTAAATCGCCTGATCGTTCTAGTATATATTCCAATTGGAATAAGCATGACAGACCGCCTCGAAGCCTACGCCGCCTTCGCGAAAATGATGGAACTCGGCTCTTTTTCCGCCGTTGGTCGGCAGCTTGGCGTCGCCCAATCGACCGTCAGCAAACACATAGCGGCGCTCGAAAAGGAATTTGGTATCCAGTTGTTCCACCGAACGACTCGCCAGATCCGGCCCACGCCTGAGGCGGGACGCATTCATGAGCATGTGCAGCGCATGCTCGATGCGGCCGAGATGGCTCACGCCGTCGTGCATGGACAGCAGCCGGAAGCGAGCGGACTTTTGAAGATCGCTGTCCCGCACACCCTGGGACGGTGTCTCGTACGGCCGCTGGTCCACACATTTCTCGAGCTCAATCCCCAGGTCTCGGTTGAGCTCATTGTCGCCGAGCAGGCGCCAGACCTGGCCGCCGGCGGGTTCGAACTCGCGGTGGTGACGGACGCGCCTTCGGAAGGTCCCCTTATCGTACGAACCGTCAGGCGGTTCGAATGGCTCGTGGTGGCGTCACCGGAGTACCTCTCCCGCAACGGGACGCCGGAAACCGCTATCGATCTCGAAGACCACGAGGTGGCCTGCGCGCCCTGGATGGCCGATGGTGTTCTGGCATTTGATTCGGAGAACGGCCGGCAGGCCATCAAGGTCAGCGGGCGTTTTATCACCAACAGCGACGACACCGCCTGTGAAGCCGCGACGGACGGTCACTGCATCGCGATCGTGCCGGCGTGGTTGGCGATCGAGGGGTTCGAACGCGGATCGCTGAAGATCCTGCTGCGGGACTATTTCCTGCCTTCAATCGCGGTGAGCATCGTCTATCCCCAGTCCCGCTACCCGTCGCGACGGGCGAGGGCCTTCATCGACTTCGCGGCGGCGAGTATGATGCAGAGCCGTGACCTTCTCGCCCGCATCGATCCTGCGCTGGCCAGGCCACAGCCGCCTTTCGTCCGGCCGGACGAGCCAATCTCGAACTAGCCATCCATCCATTTGGCCATGCCGATGCCATAACGCTTGCGATTGGCCGTCCGACCGTTCATGCTATTAATGATCATCTGCACACAGAAAGCGGGAGAGATTCCATGAAGAAGATGCTTGCCCTTTATCGGGCCCCGGAGGACGCCGAGGAATTCCTGCGACACTATCGCGAGGTGCATATGCCGCTGGTGCGCGCGTTGCCCGGCCTCGTCGACGCGGCCATTACCCGGATCAACAGGACGCTGGTCGGAGAGGCGGGTGTCTTCCTGATGGCGGAGATGAGCTTTGCGGATGACGCCGCATTGGCGGCGGCGCTCAAGAGTCCGGAAAATGCAGCGTGCGGGAAGGACGCCATGGAATTCGCGGGCAAGCTTGTGACCGTGATGACGGGGGAAACCCTCGCGCTCTGACCGGTATTACCGGCAAGATATACAGGAGAGAGATATGGCAACCGCTTCCAATATCGTGACCCCCCTCAACGACGTTACCGCCTTCCTGGGCACCGAGCATGGCCTGTTCATCGACGGGGCCTGGCGAGACGCTCGCAGTAGCGACCGGATCGACGTCTACAACCCCGCGACAGGCGAGCGGATAGCGTCTGTTGTCAACGCGAACGCTCGGGATGTCGACGACGCGGTGCGCAGCGCCCATTCGGCCTTCGAGAGCGGCGCCTGGTCTGCGCTCGCCCCGGCGGAGCGCGAGCGGCTACTGTTGAAATTCGCGGATCTCGTCGAACAGAATGCCGAGGCGCTGGCCCAGTTGGAAACCCTCAACCAGGGCAAGTCCATCAACATTTCCCGCTACGTCGATATCGGCGGCGCCCCTTCCTATATGCGCTATATTGCGGGCCTCTCCACCAAGGTCACGGGCGAAACCTTCGATGTCTCGATCGGTGCCATTCCGGGCGGTCGGTACAATGCCTCGACGCGGCGCGAGCCCATCGGCGTGGTCGGCGCGATTTCGCCATGGAACTTTCCGATGATGATCGGGCTGTGGAAGATCATGCCGGCGCTCGCGGCGGGCTGCACGGTCGTCCTCAAGCCGTCCGAACTCACGCCCTTGACCAGTATCCGCCTTGTCGAATTGGGCCGGGAAGCAGGCCTACCCGATGGCGTCCTCAATCTCGTGACCGGTGACGGTCGCGCTGGAAAGGCCTTGGTCGATCATCCACTGGTGTCGAAGATCAGTTTCACCGGATCGACAGCGACCGGCAAGGCAATCGCGCGAAGCGCGGCCGAGCGGATGCTGCGAACCTCGCTTGAGCTCGGCGGGAAAAATCCGGCGATCTTCCTCGCCGATGCTCCGATCGAGCAGGCGGTGCAGGGCGCGATCCTTGGCGGCTTTTTCAACAATGGCCAGGTCTGCGCGGCCTCCTCGCGGCTCTATGTGGCGCGCGACATCTACGATCCTTTCGTGAAAGCGCTGGCAGCTGCGGTCGACGGGATGGCGATCGGGCCAGGGCTCGATCCCACGGCCCAGATCAACCCGGTCGTTTCGGCGGGCCATCGCCAGAAGATCCTGGATCATGTCACCAAGGCTCGGGCAGAGGGCGCCAGGATCGTGGCTGGGGGCGATCAGCCCGATCTTCCGGGCTATTATGTACGCCCGACCGTCGTTGTGGACGCGGATGCGGGTATCGCCATCTCGCGCCAGGAAGTGTTCGGTCCGCTGGTCACGGTAACGCCCTTCGACAGCGAGGACGAGGCGATCAGGCTCGCCAACGACAGCGACATGGGGCTGGCCGCCTCGCTCTGGACCAACGACCTGAAGAAGACGATGGAACTCACCCCTCGGATCAAGGCCGGGACGGTGTGGGTGAACTGCCATAATCTGATCGATCCGAACATGCCGTTCGGCGGGTTCAAGGAATCCGGCATCGGCCGCGACTTCGGCATTCGTTCGCTCGATCCCTACACCGAGGTGAAGTCGGTCTGCATCGCCTATTGATGATTATACGCCTGGCATCGACTGCCGCTTCCCCGCAGTGGCAGTCGATACCAGTAGCCGATCAGCCCAATATCGCCTTGTCGAGACGTTCCGTCGTCACGGGATATCCCAGATTTTCGGGAATGCAGAGATAGGGAATGCTCGCACGCTCCTCGATCCAGGGGGCCACCGTCCTTATAGGATGCTTTGCAGCATCCTCCCAGGCCTCTGCGAAGCTCCCGAAACGTGCCAATCGCTCGATATTGCGGCGGGTGGGAAAGATAAGCTTTGTCGTCCCCTGATCCGCGCTGTCGAGCAAAGCTTCCGCACTCGCCCAGAAGACACGGGCAACCTCCGCACCGTCGGGGACCGGCAGCGGGAGATCCTCCGGGGCCCGAGCGAGGAAAAAATGCGTGTCGAAGGGACGCTTCTGTAGGCCCATCGGGCACCAGCGCGCAAACGGGACTAGGTCCGCGATCGTGAGCCTGGCTTTCTGCTCCACCAAGACGGTTGACAGGGAACTGCCAGCGCGAAGCGCCGCCCCGATCTCGAACATAGCCTGTTTGCACGGTCGGGGTTCAGCCGCTATCAGGATGCCCGTTTCTTCCGCCGTCTCGCGGATTGCGGCGACCTTGGCCGCCGCGTCCAGCGGGTGGTCAGCCCAGGCGTGGTCAGCCGGATCGATCCGACCGCCAGGGAAGGCGACCGCACCGCCTGCGAAACGCAATCCCGCCGCGCGTTCGACGACGAGCAGTTCGGGAGCTGTCGGCCCGTCACGCATGACGATCAGGGTCGCGGCAGGTATCGGTGCTTCCGCCTCCATCGGGTACGTCAAGGCGCGAGGCTTCAGGCGCGAAGCGCCTGAAGCCTCAGATCGCGAACGTGAGAGGCTTTGCCGGTGGATCGCGAAATCTCGCCAGTCCGCCGCAGATTGATTCGGGCCGTAATGCCGATGACTTCCTTCACATAACCTGCAAGCAGGCTGCACTGAGCGGCGCCTGTCTCCTGGTCGAGGTCGCCGCGCGGCTCGACTTCGATCAACACCTCATCCATTCGCGAAGGCCGGCTGACCTCGATGAGAAAATGTGGCGCCAGGCCCGGGCATTTGAGAACCTGCTCCTCGATTTGGGTTGGGAACACGTTCACGCCGCGGATGATCAGCATGTCATCGCTCCGGCCGACGATCTTGGCGATGCGCCGATAGGGAAGCCCTTCGCCGGGCAGCAAGCGGGTGAGATCGCGAGTGCGGTAGCGAATGATCGGCAGCGCCTCCTTGGTGAGCGACGTGAAGACGAGTTCGCCTTCCTCGCCTTCGGGAAGCACTTCTCCGGTCTCGGGATCGACAATCTCCGGGATGAAATGATCTTCCCAGATCGTCGGGCCTGACGTTCCCGCGATCTCCTGGGCAACGCCCGGACCCATGACCTCCGACAGACCGTAGATGTCGCTTGCCCGGATGTCGAACGCCTCCTCGATTTCGCGCCGCATCGCTTCGGTCCAGGGTTCTGCGCCGAAAATCCCATAGCGCAGGGACGTCGCGCGCGGATCAAGGCCTTGCTTGCGATACTCGTCGAGGATGCAAAGCATGTAACTTGGCGTCACCATGATGATCTCGGGCCTGAAGTCCTGGATCAACTGGACCTGCTTCTCGGTCTGCCCACCGGACATCGGAATGACCGTGCAACCAAGCGCTTCAGCCCCGTAGTGGGCACCGAGACCGCCGGTGAACAGCCCATAGCCATAAGCTATGTGGGCCTTCATACCGGGTCGGCCGCCCGCGGCGTGAATGGAGCGCGCGATCAGCCCGGACCATGTCTTGATGTCGTTGGCAGTGTACCCGACGACAGTGGGGCGACCGGTCGTCCCGGATGAGGCATGAACGCGCGAGACCTGCTCCTGCGGAACCGCGAACATCCCGAAGGGATAGGCCGCGCGCAGGTCCGCCTTGGTTGTAAAGGGCAAAAGAGCGATGTCGGCCAGCGACCGGATGTCGGCCGGGCTCACGCCCCTGAGCTCGCATTTGGCTCGGAAACTCGCGACGTTGCGATAGGCATGCGTGACCGACCATTGCAGTCGCTCAAGCTGGAGCGCCTCCAATTCGTCTCGTGTGTTTGGGCCGTAATCCATATTCCTCTCCCATCGTCCTCTTATAGCTCAGAAGGCATTCATCGTGAGCAGCTCGTAGGCAGCAACTGTATCCTCCGCCGTGTCGGTCACGTTCACGGCCCAACGAACCTCGCCATAGTCGTCGTTGCGCCGGGTTTTGGCCTTCACCGTCAACGAAACCTTGATAGCCTCGCCGGGCGAGACGGGCTTTACGAAGCGAAGTGAATCAAGCCCGGTGTTGGCCAGCACAGGGCCGGGAGCCGGGTCGACGAAGAGCCCCGCGGCGAAGGACAGAAGCAGGTAGCCATGCGCCACGCGGCCCGGAAAGAACGGGTTCGCCGCGGCCGCTTCTTCGTCCATATGGGCGTAGAAGGTGTCGCCCGTAAAGGTCGCGAAATGTTCGATATCCTCGAGCGTGATCGTGCGCGACGCGGTGTCGAAGGTCTTGCCGATCGCCAGCTCGTCAAAGCGCAGCCGAAAGGGGTGCTCGCCTTCGACCGGCTTGGGCGCGCCGGGCAGCCATTGACCGACGATGGCCGAGATTGTCCGCGGACTACCCTGCAAAGCGCTGCGTTGCATATAGTGCTTCACGCCCCGAACGCCGCCCATCTCCTCGCCGCCGCCGGCACGTCCGGGGCCGCCATGGATCAGCATCGGCAGGGGCGAGCCGTGCCCGGTCGATTCTTTGGCGCAGTCCCGATCGATGAAAATGACACGGCCGTGATAAGCGCCCGCACCAAGAATGAATTCGCGCGCGATATCCGGGGCATAGGTGAAGACCGAGAGTACGAGGCTGCCCTTTCCGCGATTGGCGAGCGCGATCGCATCATCGAGATCCTTGTAGGGCATCAGGGTGGAAACAGGACCGAACGCCTCGACGTCGTGAATCAGATTGGCGCTCCAGGGATCGTCGGCCCGGAAGAGCAGCGGGGAAATGAAGGCGCCGCTCCCGACTGCATCGCCGGTGACCTCGACACCGTCGATGGTGCCGAAGGCGAGGCGCGCCTCTGTCGCAAGTTCGCGTGCCTTGTCGCGCACATCAGCCAATTGCGAGGCGCTGGCGAGCGCCCCCATGGTAACGCCCTCGATCCGGGGATCGCCGACGACGACCTTCGCAAGTCGGGCCTTGAGCGCGGCTTCGGCATCGTCGAGCAGGGCCACCGGCACGAAGGCGCGCCGGATGGCGGTGCATTTCTGACCGGCCTTCACGGTCATCTCACGCACGACCTCCTTGATGAAGAGGTCGAACTCGGGGCTGTCCGGCGTCGCGTCGGGACCGAGGATCGACGCATTGAGGGAATCCCGCTCGGCAATGAAGCGGACCGACTCTTCAGCGATCGTCGGATGCGACTGGAGCTTCATCGCGGTCTGGGCGGAGCCGGTGAAGGACACGACGTCCTGGCAGGTGAGATGTTCGAACAGATCGCCGGTGGAGCCCATGATGAGCTGCAGCGCGCCCTTGGGCAGGACGCCGGCTTCCAGCATGATCCGCACCGCTGCTTCCGCCACATAGCCAGTCGATGAAGCCGGTTTCACAATGGCCGGAACGCCTGCCAGAAGGGTGGGTCCGAGCTTCTCCAGCAAGCCCCAGACGGGGAAGTTGAAGGCGTTGATGTGCAAGGCGACGCCCTGGAGCGATGTATAGACGTGCTGGCCGATGAAGGTGCCCCGCTTTCCGATCGGCTCCATGGGCCCGTCGATGAGGATCGTGTCGTCAGGTAGCTCGCGCCTGCCCTTGGATGACGTCGTGAACAAGGTTCCCGCGCCGCCCTCGATGTCGATCCAGCTGTCGGTACGTGTGGCGCCTGTCTGGTAGGAGAGCTCGTAAAGCTCATCCTTCCGCTCGATGATCGCCTGCGCGATGGCCTTGATCATGAAGGCGCGCTGGTGGAACGTCATTGCTCTCAGAGCGGGCCCCCCGACCTCACGGCCATGCTTGAGCATCGCCTCGAAATCGAGGCCCTGGCTGCCCGTAAGCGCGACCGTCTCGCCGGTGATCGCGGAACGCACCTCGGATAGGTCTCCTGCCGCCGTCTTCCACTCATCGAGCGCGTAATTCTGCAGGGTGATCGGAAAGTTCGTCATATAATCCTCTTGCTCGAAATCCTGGTTCAGCGTCCCGTGAACTGCGGCTTGCGCTTCGCCATGAAGGCGGCGACGCCTTCGCGATAATCCTCGGAAAAGCCGAGTTCGCGCATTGCGTCACGTTCCAGGTCGAGTTCGTTCTCGAGCGACTGGAGCCAGGACTGGCGAATAAGCTTTTTGGTCGCGGCCAGGCCTCGGGTGGGGCCGGCCGCGAAGCGCGTCGCCAGCCCATCAACTTCGGCCACTAGGGCATCGTCATCGACGCATTTCCAGATCATGCCCCAGCGCTCGGCCGTGTCGGCGTGAAGAGGCTCGCCCGTGAGCGCCAGCCCGAGCGCCCGCGCCTGGCCGACGAGGCGCGGCAGGACCCAGGTGCCCCCGGAGTCGGGAATGAGCCCGATATTGGCGAAGGACTGAATGAATTTGGCACTGCGCGCGGCAATGACGATGTCGCAGGCGAGCGCGATATTGGCTCCCGCGCCGGCGGCGACGCCGTTGACCGCGCAGATGGTGGGTTTTTCGAGATCCGTGATCCGGCGGATCAGGGGCGCATAAAATCGCTCGACGGAATCTCCCAGATCCACGGCCTCGTCTCCCGGCGCGACCGCGCGATCGGCAAGATCCTGGCCGGCACAAAAGCCACGGCCGGCGCCGGTCAGCACGAGCACGCGGGCAGTCTTGTCCGCGGCCGCGATGTCGAGCGCGGCCGCGACCTCCTCGTGCATCTGCGTGGTGAAGCTGTTCAACCGATCCGGCCGGTTCAACGTGAGCTTCGCCACGCCGTCCGCCAGATCGAAGTCGATGGTCTGGTAACTCATCAACACCCTTTCCGATTCATCCTCTTTAATAGACTGCCCGGTCGGACTATTATTGGCAAGCGGGAAATTGCTGGCTAGGAAAGACCCCAAGGAGATTCGGATGAACATGAAGGTTGCGGTCATCGGCGCGGGCACGATGGGTAGCGGGATAGCGCAGGTAGCCGCGACGGCGGGGCACGAGGTGGTGGTGATCGACCGCGACGCGAGCGCGCTCGATCGCGGTCGTCAGATCCTCGCAAAGTCTTTCGCTGCGCTGGTCGCACGCTCGCGGCTCGAGCAGCATGATGCCGATATGATCGCCGGCCGTGTCCGATGGTCGCAGGACCTGGCCGACGTCGCAGGTGCGGGCCTGATCATCGAGGCCGTGCTCGAAGACCTCGAGGTCAAGCAAAGGCTCTTTGCCGATGTCGGCGCTGTCGCAGGGCGGGATGCGGTTATCGCCAGCAACACCTCATCGCTCTCGATTTCCGGAATGGCTCTTAGCCTGCCCTATCCCGAGCGTTTCGCGGGGCTTCATTTCTTCAACCCGGTGCCCGCGATGAAGCTCGTCGAGGTGGTCGCGGGTGCAGCGACCGACTCAATGATTGTCGAGCGCCTGACCGGCCTCATGGCGGCTTGGGGCAAGCACGCGGTCGCTGTGAAGGATGTGCCCGGCTTCATTGTCAATCGCGTGGCGCGGCCCTTCTATGCCGAGGCATTTCTGGCGCTCGACGAGGGAATCGAAGCGGCGTTGATCGACGACGCGGTCAGCGGCGGAGGCGGGTTCCGGATGGGGCCGCTCACGCTCGCGGATATGATCGGTCATGACGTGAACTATGCGTCTGCCTGCTCGGTCTTCGAAGGGATTTCCCCTCACGCGCGGTTTCGGCCGCAGCCGGCGCAAGCGCGGCTGCTGGACGAAGGACGTCTCGGCCGCAAGTCGGGCAGGGGGGTCTATGATTATGGCTCCGCCGACGGAACAGGACAGGCCAATCGGACGGCCGCCACCCAGAAGCCAGCGCCTCAAATCGCTGCCGCCCCGAACGCGGACGACTTTCTTTGGCTGCGCGACAGGTTGCCGACCTCGCCCGCGAGGGGAATACCGGCCGACAGCATTTCGGTCGACGGCGTCGTCATGGCGAAGGGAGATGGCCGCACGCTCGATGAACGAGCGGACGTCGATGTCCTGCTCGATCATGTTCATGATCATTCCGTCTCGCCGGTCCTGATCGCATCGGCGCGCGATGAGCGTTCGGCCGCGGCCGTTGCCAGTCTTGCCGGGGCTCTCGACAAACGGCTTCTTCTCATTCCCGACCGACCCGGCCAGATCGTTCTGCGCACCCTGGCGCAGATTGCCAACGGGGCGGCGGACGCTGTCGAGGATGGCGTCGCGCCTGCCAAAGCCATCGACGAGGCGATGCTCCACGGCGCCAATTATCCGCGCGGGCCACTGGCCTGGGCCCGGGATTTCGGGCCTGCAAGGCTGAAGCAGACACTCTCCCATATCGCTGCTGCCACCGGCGATCTCCTCTACGCCCCATCTCACGGGCTCGACCGCCTGTGAGCGACGCGCAAGCAAGAGCGATCGCCGACCTGCTGCGGACGCGCGAGACGATGGGAGCCGAGTGGGGGATCGAGATCGAGGAGGTGCGCACCGGATACGCCCGTATCGCCGTCACCGTCAGCGGCCTTATGCTAAACGGTTATGACACCGCTCACGGCGGCGCCATCTTCACGCTGGCCGATCAGGCCTTCGCCTATGCCTGTAACTCCCATGACGCCTTCACCGTGGCGCATGCCGCCTCGATCAGCTTCCTCGGTCCTGCCAGACGCGGTGACCGTCTGATCGCCGAAGCCCGCGAAGTCATGCTGTCCGGCCGCAGCGGCGCCTACGCGGTGACGGTGCGAACGAGCGAGGGGCGCGATATTGCGTCCTTTCACGGCCTTTCCCGCACCGTCGGCGGTGCGATCCTGCCATCGGAGAACCAAGACCATGCCTGACGCTTTCATCTGTGACGCGATCCGTACACCTGTTGGCCGCTATGGCGGCAGCCTCGCCGGCGTGCGCGCCGACGACCTCGCTTCGGTCCCGATCCGGGCCCTTGTCGCGCGCAATCCCAGGGCGGATTGGGCGGCTCTCGACGACGTCATCCTCGGCTGCGCCAATCAGGCCGGGGAGGACAATCGCAATGTCGCCCGCATGGCCGCGCTGCTCGGAGGTTTCGGTGAGCAGGCTCCAGGCACCACGGTCAACCGCTTGTGCGGCTCCGGGATGGACGCGATTGCCATGGCTGCCCGCGCGATCAAGGCAGGCGAGGCCGAGTTCATCGTCGCAGGCGGCGTGGAAAGCATGACCCGCGCACCGTTCGTCATGCCCAAGGCGGACGGTCCCTTTTCGCGGTCCAATGCGGTTTACGACACGACCATCGGCTGGCGCTTCGTCAACAAGGCCCTCAAGGCTGAATTCGGTATCGATTCGATGCCGGAGACTGCGGAGAATGTCGCGCAGGATTTCCATGTGACCCGCGAGGACCAGGATCGGTTCGCGGCCGAAAGCCAGCGTCGTGCGGCGTCAGCCCAGGCGTCCGGGCGGTTCGATGCCGAGATCGTTCCGGTCGCGATCTCGCAAAAGAAAGGCGATCCCATATTCGTATCCCGTGACGAGCATCCACGCGAGACGAGCGTCGAGACACTCGCCAGGCTGAAGCCGATCGTACGTCCTGACGGGACGGTTACAGCCGGTAATGCATCCGGTGTGAATGACGGCGCAGCCGCAGTGATCGTGGCAAGCGAGGCGGCCGCCGCGAAATATGGTCTCGCGCCGCGCGCGCGCGTAGTGGGCGGCGCGGTTGCGGGCGTTCCCCCTCGCATCATGGGGATCGGTCCTGCGCCGGCCTCCGAAAAGCTGCTCGCGCGGCTCGGGCTGGCGATCGGCGACATGGATATCGTCGAGCTCAACGAAGCCTTCGCCAGTCAGGGCCTGGCTGTGTTGCGCCGGCTCGGCCTGCCCGACGATGCGGAGCATGTGAACCCGAACGGCGGCGCGATCGCGCTCGGCCATCCTTTGGGCATGTCGGGCGCGCGGCTCATGCTGACCGCGACCGAGGAACTTCAGCGCCGCGGCGCCCGCTATGCCCTGTGCACGATGTGCATCGGGGTGGGGCAAGGCATCGCCACGATCATCGAGCGGGTTTGAAACGAACGAAATTAGTTGACCGTCCGGTCGGTGAATTATATACGAGATTCGTACTGAGAAGGAGACAGTCGATGTATACCACCGAGCTCAAGGAGCAGGGCGGTAAGGTCGCCCCCGTTTCGATCGTGTCGGAGGATCCGGAACTGGTCGCCGCCTTCGAGGCGCGGGTGGCGGCCGACGAATTCATCGAGCCGAAGGACTGGATGCCCGAAGCATATCGCCGGACGCTTGTTCGTCAGATCTCGCAGCACGCGCATTCCGAAATCGTCGGCATGCTGCCGGAAGGCAACTGGCTGACACGTGCGCCGTCGCTGCGACGCAAGGCGATCCTCCTTGCCAAAGTGCAGGACGAGGGCGGTCATGGGCTCTATCTCTATTGCGCGGCTGAGACCCTCGGTACGAGCCGCGAGGAGATGATCGAGGCGCTCCACGCGGGCAAGGCCAAATACAGCACTATCTTCAACTATCCGACCCTGACATGGGCCGACATCGGCGCCATTGGCTGGCTAGTCGACGGGGCCGCGATCATGAACCAGGTTCCCCTGCAACGGACGTCCTACGGCCCTTATGCGCGTGCGATGGTCCGCGTCTGCAAGGAGGAAAGTTTTCACCAGCGTCAGGGCTATGAGATCATGATGACGCTCGCCGCCGGCACGGCCGAACAGAAGGCGATGGCACAGGACGCGCTCAATCGCTGGTGGTGGCCCTCGCTGATGATGTTCGGTCCGCCCGACGCGGATTCGCCGAATTCCGCGCAAGGCTTCCGCTGGCGGATCAAGCGCGACAGCAACGACGATCTCCGCCAAAAATTCGTCGATGCGACCGTGCTGCAGGCGGAGTTCCTGGGCCTGACGATCCCCGATGCCGACCTTCGCTGGAACGCCGAGAAGGAAGGCTATGATTTCGGCGAGATCGACTGGGAGGAGTTCTACGCCGTGGTTCGCGGCGAGGGACCGACCGCCAAGGAGCGGATGAAGGCTCGACGCGACGCTTGGGAGCAGGGCGCGTGGGTCCGCGAGGCGGCCGACGCCCATGAAGCCAAACGCCGGGCAAGGTTTGCCGCCTGAGGCCACTCGACACCATAAACAAGGACGATTTTGATGAGCCACGATTGGCCGCTCTGGGAGGTTTTCATCCGGTCGAAGGGCGGGTTGAGCCATAAGCATGTCGGGTCGGTGCACGCGCCCGATGGGGAGCTTGCCCTGCGTCATGCGCGCGACGTCTATACCCGGCGGCTGGAAGGCGTCAGCCTTTGGGTCGTGCAGTCGAGCGATATCGTCGCCTCCGATCCGGATCAGTCGGGCCCGATGTTCGAGCCCGCGGAGACGAAGATCTATCGCCATCCGACTTTCTACGACATTCCCGAAGCTGTGGGGCATATGTGATGGCGCCGTCGCTTCCGACCATCCAGCCGAGTGATGTTGCCGCGGCCGAAAGGGCGCAGGCGGGCGGCAGCTTCGACGCGGGCGCAGTGGTCGAGCGTCATGGTGCGCTCTTCGACTATCTGCTGCGCCTTGGCGATGACAGCCTGATCCTCGGCCAACGCCTCACCGAATGGTGCGGGCATGCGCCGGCACTAGAGATCGATCTCAGCCTCGCCAATATCGGCCTCGACCTGATCGGTCAGGCGAGCCTGTTTCTCAACCTCGCGGGGGAGGTGGAAGGCAAGGGCCGCGACGGCGACAGGCTCGCTTTCCACCGGGATGTTCTTGCCTTCCGCAACTGTTTGCTTGTCGAGCAACCGAACGGCGATTTCGCGCAGACCATCGCGCGGCAATTCCTGTTCTCCACCATGCAGTTGTCGCTGTTCGAGGGGCTTACCGGTTCGTCCGATCCGCGGGTTGCGGAGATCGCCGCCAAGGCGGTCAAGGAAGTGCAGTATCATGCCGAACTTGCCTCCGACTGGGTGATCCGTCTCGGAGATGGTACCGAGGAAAGCCGGCGGCGCATGATCGATGGCCTGGACTGGTACTGGCGCTTCGTCGACGAGATGTTCCAAAGCGATGAGGTCGAGGAGTCGTTGATCCGCGCGGGCATCGCGGTCGATCGGGCCGAGCTTCGCCAGTCTTTCGACGCGACCGTCGGAAATGTGCTGCGCGAGGCGACCTTGCCCCTTCCCGAATATCCTCGTGCCCTCACAGGCGGCAGGGTGGGCCATCATGGCGAGCATCTCGGCCATCTGCTCGCGACGATGCAATATCTGCCGCGCACCTATCCTGACGCCGTCTGGTGATCGAGATGGTTTCGGAGGTCGTTGACGACACCGTTGTCGACCGGATCATGACGGTTCTCGCTGCCGTTCCCGATCCGGAGATACCGGCGGTGTCGGTGACGGACCTGGGCATCGTCCGAGGGGTGCGTTGCGACCCTCCGACCGTGACCATCACGCCGACCTATACCGGTTGCCCCGCAACGCAGGTCATCGAGGCCTCCGTCCGCGCGGCTCTCGATGAGGCCGGCTTTGCCTATGTGGCGATCGAGACGGTCCTGTCGCCGCCCTGGACGACCGACTGGATCAGCGAGGAGGGGCGCGAGAAGCTTCGGGTCTACGGCATCGCACCGCCGCCCCGGGGCGCGGGATCGCGATCGCTTCGCACCGAAGCCCGCGCCGAATGTCCTCGCTGCAGGTCACTACATACCCAGGAAGTCAGCCGCTTCGGATCGACTCCGTGCAAGGCGCTGTGGCGCTGTCTCGACTGCCATGAACCCTTTGATCGCTTCAAATGTCATTAGGAAAAACGATGTCGACCGCTTTCCATCCTCTCAAGATCCTGGACGTCGCCCGCGAAACGGACCAGGCGATCGCGGTGACGCTCGAGCCTGATCCGGCACTTGCCGAGACCTTCATCTTCCTTCCCGGACAACATCTGACCTTTCGCGCCGATATTGGGGGCGAGGACGTGCGTCGCAACTATTCGATCTGCGCGGCTCCCGGTAACGGGCCGTTGCGGGTAGCGATCAAGCATGTGGAGGGAGGACTTTTCTCAGGCTGGGCGCTCGAATCCTTGCAGGCGGGAGATATTATCGAGACGATGGCCCCGCGCGGCCATTTCACCTGGAAATTCGAGTCCGAGGCTCGCCATCATTATCTGGCCTTTGCCGCAGGCTCGGGCATCACCCCGGTTCTTTCGCTCATCAGAACGGGCCTGATGACGGAGCCAGATAGCCATTTCACGTTGCTCTATGGCAATCGGAGTTCCTCCTCGATCATGTTCCTTGAGGAACTAGCCGCGCTCAAGGACCGCTATCTGGGCCGGCTTCAGATCTATCATTTCCTTACCAGCGAGTTCGACGATATCGATCTGTTCAACGGTCGCCTCGACGAGGCGCGCATCGCCAGGGTGTTGGACTCGCTGGTCGATCCGGCCGCGATCGATGTCGCCTTTATCTGCGGCCCGGGCCCGATGATGGACGCCGCCGAGCGGGCGATGCTGGATGCGGGGCTGGCGCCCGAACATGTTCTGACCGAGCGCTTTTCCACCGGCGAAGAGAGCGAGGCCGAACGGCAGTCAGATCGTGAGATCCGCCGGAAAGCGCAGGGCCTGCAGATGGAAGTTAGGATCGACGGACGACGCCGGGCGATCGAGTTCGATGCCGAGAAGGGCAATATTCTCGAAAGCGCCCGGGCCTCGGGCCTCCCGGCCCCCTATGCCTGCAAGGCGGGCGTGTGCGCGACCTGCCGGGCCAAGCTTGTCGCCGGCGAGGTCACGATGAAAAAGAATTACGGTTTGAGCCCACTGGAAGTCGAGCAGGGCTATATCCTTACGTGCCAGTCGATCCCTGCTGGCGAGGGTGTGGTTGTCGATTATGACAGCTGAGGCCGACATGCTGCTCGCGTCGCGGCCTTCCGATGGAGTGTTGCTCCTGACCCTCAACCGGCCGGCAAGTCGCAACGCCCTTGCAACGCCCCTGCTCGATGCGATTGTACGAGAACTGGTGGGCGCGGTCGACGACGACAGGGTTCGCTGCGTCGTCATCACCGGGAACGAGAAGGTGTTCGCGGCGGGCGCCGATCTTGGGGAACTGGAGCGATCGGACGGCAAGGAGCCGATCGCCGGCCCGCGCTGGAACGCCTGGGCCTGTATCGCCGGCTTCCCAAAACCGCTGGTGGCGGCCGTCGAGGGCTGGTGTCTCGGTGCGGGCTGCGAACTGATGCTCCGCTGCGATATCGTGGTCGCGGCCGAAAGTGCCAGGATCGGCCAGCCCGAAACCAATCTCGGGATCATTCCTGGGGCAGGCGGCACCGCGCTCCTGCCGCGCCTGATAGGACGTGCCGTCGCCATGGATATGGTGCTGACGGGCGAGCCGATCGACGCCAGACGCGCTTATGATCTCGGGTTGATCGCGCGGCTGGCGCGTGACGGCGAGGCCTTGCCCGATTCCTTGCTCCTCGCCGGCAAAGTTGCCTCACGCGCGCCTTGCGCGCTCAAGGCTGCGAAGGCCAGCATAAGAGACGTCGAGGATCGTCCGTTGAGCGAGCATCTCTGCGCCGAGCGCCAGCGCTTCCTTGCATTGCTTGCCGGTCCGGAGAAAACCGAGGGAATCGCAGCCTTTCGGGAGCGACGCGATCCCATCTGGCCGGCTGTCTCCTGTCGATGAGAGCTGGCGCTGTAGTTCAGCGATCCGAAGGCCGCCGAAGCGGATAGCGACTTGAAGCGCTGTCTACCATTGCCGTGGACGGAAGTCGTAACAATCCTATGCGTCCTTGACGCCGACCGATCGGTCACCCATTGCTTGAGAAACTCGGGCGGGTCCGCATAATGTGACCAGCCTTTAGATTCTGAAAGTGGATTGGACAGACGGATGGCGCGGACCCAGGCTCCCGATTATGAAGAGCGCCGCATAGCGATCATTGACAAGGCAGCGGAGCTTTTTGCCCGGCGTGGGTTCATGGGTGCATCCGTGGCCGATCTTGCCGCTGCTTGCCAGACGTCCAAGTCTCTTATTTATCATTACTTCCCCTCGAAGGAAGACATCCTTTTCGAGGTTATGTCATCTCATATCGACCAGCTTGTCGAAGATACCCATCAGGTGGCACGGGAAGGGGGGCGTGCCGCTGATCAGTTCAACAGGCTGATCCACGCCTTCCTGAGCCACTATATGGGTGCGGCAAGTCGACAGAAGGTTTTGTTGAACGAGCTGGCGCATTTACCTGAGAACATGCGTGAGACCATCGTGGGCAAGCAGCGGCAAGTCGTGGAAGTCACCCAAAAATTGCTCACCGCTCTTACCCCCGGTCTGGCCGGCGATCCGAAACGCGCGCGCGTCCAGACCATGCT
Organism: Sphingomonas melonis DAPP-PG 224; assembly: GCF_000379045.1. Taxonomy (NCBI): domain Bacteria; kingdom Pseudomonadati; phylum Pseudomonadota; class Alphaproteobacteria; order Sphingomonadales; family Sphingomonadaceae; genus Sphingomonas; species Sphingomonas melonis. Next base: position 3,039,659 of record NZ_KB900605.1, on the reverse strand, counting down.
GCTCTTCGGGATGATCAACTGGACCCATACCTGGTACGATCCCGATGGCGCCATTAAGATAGACGAATTGGCGGAAATGGTGCTCGAGCTGATCGGCAAGAAATCCGCGAGCGGCAAACGGGCAGCGTAGCAATCTGCTGTCATCACGTTCGCGATTGTAACGGCACGATTACGCTGAGCGAAGCTCTTCGCTTACTGACATACGGACTGCCCAGGCCGATGATGCGGGGCAGGCCCCCGGCATGATCGTGGCCGGTGAGCCGACCACCGGGCATGGGCTGTACGACTAGGCCCGCCATCCCTTTCGCACAGCTTCCATCAAATGCCTGGAGCGGGATGCGTTCTTGGGTCGGTAGCCGATCATGAGCGGGATTGGGGAAGGTCCGTCGACGAGAGGACGCGTGATGACGCGCGGGAGCAGGAGCTGGTCGGCATATTTCGGCAAAAGCGAAAAGCCTCCGACCGTGAGGATGAGCGACAGCGCCGAGGCGATGTTGGCGGCCGTGTGGACGGGGCGCAGCGGCAGGTCCTTGCGCTGAGCCCAGGCGTCGATGGCGACACGCAGAGCGGGGGCAGACCGCCGCCCGACCGACACATAGGTCTGATCGATCAAATCCTCGAAGATGAGCTCTGGCTTCGCGGCGAGAGCATGGTCATCCCGCAGAAACGCGGTGATGCCGTGATAACCGGCAATCTCGAAATGGATGTCCACCGCGTCTTCGTCCTGACGCATGAATGCCATATCGATGTTCCCGGCACGAAGTTCCTCGATCAGCCGGGGCGATGAGGCGCTCATCACGCGGATTTCGGCGTCCGGTGACTGCTGCCGGGCAAGTTCGACCACCCTGGGCAGTGTTGAAAGTTCAAGACCAGGCAGGACGCCGAGCCTCAACACAGCCGGAGTGTTTCTGGCAGCAGCAGCCGCTTCATCAACCTCTTTCAACACGCGCCGGCTTCGTTCCAGGAATACCAGACCTGGGTCGGTGAGCACCACACCACGGGACCGTCGTTCGAAGAGCTTTACGCCCAACTCATCTTCGAGCTCGAGCAATTGCCGGCTGAGCGACGGCTGCGACGTATGCAGCCGGGATCGCGCCGCCGTGCTGACACTTCCGGATTCCGCGACGGCAACGAAGTATCGGATGTGGCGTAGTTCCAACCATGCCTCCTGAGCATAGCTGATAGCGTTAGCAAGTCTTGGTACGTCTAGCAACAACGGCCTAGATGAAGGGCCAGAGATTGGCGGATGCGCTGATCGGGCAAGCGCCCCCTTCGAATATCTTCGGATTACCCGCCTCTCGCGAAGACCGTCCGCAATAGAAAACGGAGAATTGTCGTGAAAACACCTCAAAAGATCGGTATCGTCGGCTGCGGCGTTATTGGCGCAAGTTGGGCCGCTTATTATCTCGCGCGCGGATTTGACGTCGGCGCGACCGACCCTGCCCCCGGCGCAGAGCAGAAGTTGCGTGATCTGGTTGCACAATATTGGCCAGCACTCGTCAAGATCGGGCTCGCGCCCGATGCGTCCCAAGACCGGCTGACGTTCGATGCCGACCCCGCCAAGGCACTCGCCGGCGCCGGCTTCGTGCAGGAGAACGGACCCGAGCGCGTTGACGTCAAACGCGTGCTTCTCGCCGAGATCTCCGCTGCCGTGGCCGATGACGTGATCATCGCCACGTCCTCTTCGGGAATTCTCATTTCCGATATCCAGGGCGGTGCGCGCAATCCCGAGCGGGTCGTGCTCGGTCACCCCTTCAACCCGCCGCACCTGATCCCGCTGGTCGAGGTTGTCGGGGGTAAGGATACCACCGATCAGACAATCGAACGGGCGATCAATTTCTATCGGGAAATCGGCAAGAAGCCGATCCATATCCGCCGTGAGGTCAAGGGCCATGTCGCCAACCGGCTGCAGGCGGCTTTGTGGCGCGAGGCCTTCTACCTGGTCGATCAGGGGATCGCTTCGGTGTCCGACATCGACACCGCCATCGCGCATGGGCCGGGTCTGCGCTGGGCGCTGCTCGGACCGTTCCTCAACCTCCATTTGTCCGGCGGCAGCGGCGGCATTGGCCATGTGATCGACCATCTCGGACCGCCGATCGAGTCCTGGTGGCGCGATCTCGGCGACCTCTCCTTCACGCCGAAGGTCAAGTTCGAGGCCATGCAGGGTGTCGAGGACGAACTGGGCGGACGCTCGCTTGAGGCGGTCCAGGAGGAGCGCGACGACACGCTGATCCATCTGCTCGCGCTCAAAGCCCAGGCGCTGGAGCTGCCCTGAGCTTCTTCCTCAAGAGATTGGATACCGTTATGAACAGTCAAATCCAAGACCGCATTGCCGCGGCGCTCTCGGCGCCGCTTATATCAGACGATCGCATTGATCCCGCCAGGGAGTTGGCGGAGGTGCTGAGCGGGGTCGGTCTCGACCCTGCCGATGCCGGAGGATCGATCACCTTCGCCGGCAAGGATCCGATCATATCCAGCCCGTGGCCGCTTGCCACGATGGCGGGCGTGTCTCTTATGGCCAAGGCCGTCGCCTTTGCCGGGATCTGGAAGACGCGGACCGGCGAGGGGCAGGACCTGTCGGTTGACCTGCGCCAGGTACTCCACCGGCTGTGCCCCTTCTACGACAAGAAATGGGAGATGTTGAACGGATATGCGCCGGGCACACCGTCCGACCCGGCCAATCCGTTCATGCCAAGCCACATGTACCAGACACGCGACGGCCGCTGGCTGCAGCTGCTCAACATCTATCCCCGAACGAAGTCGGCTGCGCTCGCCTTGCTCGGGTGCAGCGACAGCGTCAGCGCCATCGCGGCCGCTGTCCGCAAACATGACGGGCTCGCGCTCGAGGAGCGTTTCAACCAGGCCGGTCTGCAGGCGACGCTGGTGCGCACCGCCGAGGAATTCACGCAGACCGAACAGTTCGGCTATCTGAAGGACATGCCGCTCGTCGAGATCACGAAGATCGGCGACAGCGATCCAATTCCGTTCACCGCCGATCCGCGCACGCCGCTCGACGGAATCCGCGCGCTCGGTCTCGGCCGGGTGATCGCCGGCGCCGGCCTGGGCCGGGCTCTCGCCTATCACGGCGCGGACGTCCTTAACCTGTGGGGACCGGGCGACTTCGAGATGGACCTGACCTATTATACGGCGAACGTCGGAATGCGGTCCGCGACCATGGATCTCAAGCGCGCCGACGAGATGACGCGCTTCAAGGCGCTATTGGGCGCTGCCGACATCTTCTTCTCCAACCGGCGCCCGGGCTTCCTTGGCCGCTACAATCTGACGGCCGAGCAGCTCGCCGAGATCAAGCCCGGCCTCATTCATGTCGATATGTCGCTTTATGGCTGGCGCGGTCCATGGGCCGATCGTATCGGGTTCGACCAGAATGCCGGCGGGGTGAGCGGCGTGTTCGCCCGCGAGGGCACGGCCGAGCGGCCGCAGCTGACCGAGATCTTCGTCGTCAACGACTACGCCATGTCGTGGATCGCCAGCGTTGCGGTCGCGGCCGCGCTTCAGCGCCGCGCAACCGAGGGCGGCAGCTATCGTATCCGGATCTCGCTCGCGCGGCTGTCGATCTGGCTCCTTCACATGGGCATCTTCGACAAGGCCTATGCCTCAGCGATCGCGGGCACGGCCGGCGACCACGAATATCTGTCGCCAGAACTGTTCGAAGCGGACACGCCGTGCGGCCATTATCAGGGCGTCACCGACCAGGTGCGGATGTCGCGTACGCCCGGCTTCTACGCAACGCCGCTGGTGCCTCGCGGCTCGGGCAAGCCCGAATGGCTCGCGCGCTGAGATCCTTACCGCCCGCCAGATGAGGCGGGGTCGGTTTCAATCGGAGATGTGAGATGAACGAAGAAGCGGCTGCGCAGGGCCGGCTGGCCCTGCTCGACGTCTACAAGCGGCAGTTGGTGGTGATCGAGCGCGGTTCTGGAAAAGTCCTCCTCACCGTGGAGAATGTCGGCCACCCTGACGGCATCCAGGTCGATGCGGCAAAAGGTTATTTCTACTGGACCGACATGGGCCCTCATCGCGAGGGCGAGGACTTCTTCGAGCCGGACGGCACGATCCGGCGCTGCCGACTGGATGGCACCGAAAACACCCAGTTGGTGGGCGGCGGCGTGATCTATACGCCCAAGCAACTGCAATTGGATCATGACGCCGGCATGCTCTACTGGTGCGACCGCGAAGGCGGCCGGGTCATGCGCAGCAGGGTCGATGGCAGCGGGCTGGAAACGCTGGTGGAGCGGGGCAGTGGAGGCGCCTATCCCCGCGACAAGCTCGACCAGTGCGTCGGTATCGCGCTCGATCCCGCGCACGGCAAGCTCTACTGGACCCAGAAGGGCCCCAAGAAAGCCGGTCTCGGCCGCATCTTCCGCGCGGGCATCGACCTTCCCGAAGGCGAGCAGCCCTGGAACCGATCCGACATCGAACTGCTTGCTGACGCGCTTCCTGAACCCATCGACCTTGAAATCGACGAGGAGCGGGGCCTGCTCTACTGGACCGACCGCGGCGCTGAGCCCGATGGCAACTCATTGAACCGGGCTCGTATCACCGCCGCTGGCCTCGAGGCGCATGAAATTTTGGTGCGCGGGTTTGAGGAAACGATCGGCCTGGCGCTTAGCCCTCCCGAAAATGTCGCCTATGTTTCGGACCTGTCGGGCCGCGTCTACCGCATCGATCTTGAAACGCTGGAGCGGACCGTGCTTTACGACAAGGGCCAGGCCGTAACAGGTCTCGTGCTTTTCTGAGCAGCATTGGCCCTCCCCAAGAGCCGCACTTTTGGGGAGGCGATACAGACCGGAAATCAGGATTGTGCGCAACGCCGGGATTGGATTTCCGGTGCCCCCGTTCAGATCACGCGAACAGCCCTGCCTGATAGTCGCGCGCGGCCTGCATCAGCTCAGCGGGCGAGGTCATGACGAACGGGCCACGCGCAGCGACGGGCTCGTTGATCGGAGGGGCATGGCCGTAGATGATCGTTCCGCCATCAGCCGACGTCACGGTGATCCGGTCGCCCATGTCGTCAAACATCACACGGCTGTACTGCTCGACCGTCTCGCCGCCTATGTTGACTTCCCCTTCTACGACGTAGAGGAAGAGGCTGCGTCCCTCCGGCGCGGGCAACACGGCTGTTCCGCCCGGCGCCAGGTCCACGACCATCATTGTCGCGTCCGTCAGCGAACGGATCGGGGCCATGATGTCCTCGAAGCGGCCAGCCACGAGGTTAATGGTGGCGCCGTCGATCGCGATCGACGGGATGTCTTCAGCCTCCAGCCCGACATAATGCGGCGCGGCGCCCTTGAGCGTCGAGGGAAGATTGAGCCAGAGTTGCAGGACTTCGAAGGGGCCGCCGCTCTTCCTCAAAGCCGGCGGAGCCGACTCGTTGTGGACGATGCCCGAGCCGGCCGTCATCCATTGCACGCCGCCGGCATGGACGATCTTGGGCGATGATCGGCTGTCCTCGTGCAACAGTGCGCCGGTTCGAACGAAGGTTATCGTCTCGAAGCCGCGATGCGGATGCGGCGCAAAGGGCAGGCCATGATTATCCGGCGGATAGACTTGCGGACCGTGATGGACGATCAGCAGGAAAGGCGTGGGGCCGGCCATGGTCACCGGAGGGATGCGGGTGATCAGGTCGTGATTGTCCTCGCGCCGCGCGACGCCCTTGCTGACGATCGTCCGTTCGGTCATGCTTGCTCCGTGCTCTGATAGTACAACCCGCGACCGGGTCAGCCGGCTTTCGCCTGCTTGCCTTCGCGGTAACTCTTGAGCGCGCCGCCCCAACCGACCAGTTCATCGAACAGCGTATTAAGTGCGGTTGCCTGCACGTCGCGCGGTTTGAACGTGGAGAAATTTTCAAAGTCGTCGAACAACGACAGCGCGACCTGCGACCGCACATCCGCGATGTGCAATTCTCCGACGATACCCCGCAGATGCTCGACGGCGCGAACACCGCCGGTGCTGCCATAGCTCACGAAACCGGCAACCTTGTCGTGCCACTCGTAAAACAGGAAATCGATCGCATTCTTCAGCGCACCTGAGGTGGAATGGTTATATTCCGGCGTTACGAAGATGAAGGCATCGAGCGGAGCGATCGCGGCCGACCAGGCTTTGGAATGTTCCTTGGTGAAGGGCTGGTGAAGCGACGGCGGGAATGGCTCGTCGAGCACCGGCAGGTTGAAGTTCGCGATATCGACGAGATGGTAGACAGCGTCATTGCGCAGCGAGGCGAGTTCATGAACCCAACTCGCCACCGCTTCACCATTGCGGCCAGGCCGCGTGCTTCCGATGATAATTCCACATTCAGCGTCATGAGGCCGCTCCAAGGTTACAAAAGAGAAGTGACTCTATATTGGTAAGTTCCCCGAACGGCTGCAAGGAGGCACATGCATGATAGTTACGAAAAGTGATGCCCGCGATCAGCTCCAGCAAGTCGCCGAAGGCTGCGAAATCACGCGGGACGTGTTGCAGCGGATCGGAGACAAATGGACCGTGCTGGTCATCATGAGCCTGGCTGGCGGGTCTCGTCGCTTTTCGGAAATCGCGCGTCTTGTGCCGGACATCTCGCAACGCATGCTGACCTTGACGCTTCGCGGGCTGGAGCGGGATGGCCTGCTCACGCGGACGGTGACACCAACGGTTCCGGCGCGCGTCGACTACGCGCTCACGCCGCTTGGGCGCTCCTTGCAGGAGCCTGTTGCAGCGCTTGGCAAATGGGCGCGCGCCCATCAGGACGTCATCAAAGCTGCCCGGGTAGCCTTCGATGGACGGAGCCGCGAATGATTCCAGGCGCAGGTTCGCCAAGCCACAGTTCGTCACGCGCGCTTTGATTGACAATCCGACTAAATGTGTCAAATCTGTAAATTCCAGCTGGCCATTCCGAAAAAGCGCATTGCAGAGAAACCCATGAAAACCGAGCCCGCCGACAGGCATGACACGATCCTCGCGGCTGCGCTTGAGGTCTTTCTCCGGTACGGCTTCGCCAAAACATCGATGAAGGATCTCGCGCAAGCGGCTGGCCTGTCACGGCAAGGTCTGTACCTGCATTTTGGCAGCAAGGAGTCCATTTTTGATGCGATGGTCGCTGAGAATCTGCGCAATGCGGGCGATGCGGTGCGGCAGGCGCTCCGTCGGGCTGATTGCAGCGTTGAAGACAGGCTGACCGAGGCATTCGAGGTCGCGCACGCCGCAGGCATCGGCTCCACATCGCTGGACGAACTCATAGAGGAGAGCCGGAAACGTTGCCCGGTTGCGGTCGGCGCATTCGACACGGCGCTCCTGACGGAGGTTGCCGAGGCCTTGTCGGTGGCGCGGGTTGCGGATCGATGGAAAGCGGAAAAGCTTTCGGCAGCCGAACTGGCGCAGCACCTCGTTCACGCCTCGGTCGGCATAAAGCACGAAGCGGCATCGCGGGATGGCTATCGGGCAGGAATTCGCCTGGCTGTACAGATCATATGCCGCAGCCCGCATGGCTAGACCCGGTCAGGCCATCACGGAACCGATCGTTCCATGAGAAAGAACCACCATGCAGAAGACCATCATCATAACCGGAGCCAGCGATGGGATTGGAGCGGCAGCGGCGCGGAAGCTCAAATCGCATGGCCACACCGTCATCCTGGTGGGCCGATCACGGTCGAAGACCGAAGCGATTGCCCGCGAACTGCGTGCACCCTTCCATCTGGCGGACTATGCCAGGCTGGGCGATGTGCACAAATTGGCCGACGAACTGCAATATTATGATCGCATCGACGTGCTTGCGAACAATGCGGGCGGAATCATGGGGAACCGCGAACTGACCGAGGATGGATTCGAAAAAACGCTTCAAGTGAACCATCTCGCCCCATTCCTTCTCGTCAAGCGGCTGATTCCCAAACTGATCGCAAGTCGATCCAGCGTCATCCAGACCGCAAGCGAAGCCGCGAACATGTGGGGCGGCGGCTTTGATCTCAGCGACCTCAATAACGAACGCGACTATGCACCGCAGAAAGCTTATGGCCGGGCGAAGCTGGCAAACATATTATTCACTCGGGAACTCGATCGTCGGCATCGATCAGACGGCATTTCCGCCGTGGCGTTCCATCCCGGTGTCGTCCGCTCCAGCTTTGCGAGCGACACCACGCATTTCATGCGCTTTATCTATCATACGCCGCTGAAGTACCTCATCACGATAAGCTCCGAAAAGGCGGCAGCGAACTTGGTCGATCTTGCCGAGGGAGTTCCGGGCAGCGATTGGGAATGTGGCGGGATGTATGCGAACGGGAAGCCAATGAATGTAGCGTTCAAAGACAATGGATCGATTGCCCGGGGATTGTGGGACCGGAGCGAGGCGATGCTTCAGCCGTGGCTTGACTAACCCTCGCCAATCGTAGGCGCTTTTTGAGACGTAGCTAAGAAAGCTTTTGCTGGAGGAAGGCACCCGCCCGTTCGGAGGCCCCGACTGCGGTGCTCAGAACGCCGGCCATCTCGATGAACCCGTGCACCATGCCGGGGATCTCGACATAGTCTACCGGCACTCCGGCCGATTGGAGCGCGTCTCGATACAGGCGACCGTCATCGCGAAGTGCGTCGCATTCCCCGCTGAAGATCAGGGTCGGGGGCAAGCGATCGAAACCGGAGGCGAGGATGGGGGAGACCTTGGGATCGCGAGGATCGATATCGGAAACGAACGGGTCGGACATGGCGTGCATCGCGTCCAGCGTCAGTGGCGGGACGTTGCCATTCTCGAACCGGGAGGGAAGCGCCCAGCCGGTGGAGGAAAGATCCATGGCCGGATAGAACAGCACCTGCGCGCGAAACGGAACCTCGTCGCGCAGTTGCTGGGTCGCGACGGCGGCAAGGCTGCCTCCGGCGCTGTCGCCTGCGACCGCAAGTCGCTGGGGATCCAGAGCGAACTCGCCGGCATGTTCCACGAGCCATCGGATAGCGGCGACGACATCGTCGGGGCCGGCAGGGGCAGGGTGTTCGGGCGCCAGACGATAGCCGACCGCGATCAGGGTCACGCCGCTATTGTGGACGAGCCGCCGACAGACCTTGTCGTGACTGTCGAGGTCGCCGAGCGACCAGCCGCCGCCGTGGATGTAGACGGTTGCAGCTCCCGGGGAGATCAGGGTCTGCGGCTCATAGAGCCGCAGCGGGATCGGTCCCGCAGGCCCCATGGCCTGGATATCACGAACCTCGCCGACGGGCAGCGCCTCGCCGCCCAACGTCGCGCCGATCTGCTTGTATGCCTCGCGCATCTCAGCGATCGGCAGAGAATCGAGCGGCGGCGCCCCGGATTGGCTCATCGCCTCCAGGACTGCCCGGACGTCGGGTGCCAGTCGCGCCGGATCGAAGGGTTTTGCCTGCATATCGTCAATCTCCGTTCAAGTGCAGCGGTGCGCTGGCGTCGTTGCTGTCGGTTCCAGAATGATGCGATCGCAGATCGCTCAGAGGGACTTGAGCGCGCGTTCCACGCTCGTTGCCAGCGTCGTCGTCGGACGCCCGATGAGCTGCGACAAGGTGCGCTCCGATCCATAAAGGGCGCCCTGCGCGGCACTGACGTCATAGGAGGCGATGGCCGCGGCCAACTCCTTCGGCAGGCCGGCACCTTCGAGCGCTGCGGCATAGTCGGCCGCGGGCAAGTCGCGATAGGGGATGTCCTTGCCGGTCTGCCGCGAAATTTCGGCGGCAAGGTCGGTCAGGGTCCAGGCTTCGTCGCCGGCCAGTTCGTAGGTCGCGTTCTCATGGCCGGGCGTGGTCAGCACGGCGACGGCGGCTTCGGCAAAATCCTCCCGGGCCGCGGAAGATATCCTGCCATCGCCTGCGCTGCCGATCAGCGCGCCATTGGCGAGGGCGGGGCCGATCGAGCCCGTATAGTTCTCGGTGTACCAGCCGTTGCGCAGAAGCGTGTAGGCGAGACCAGATGCCTTCAATTCGGCTTCGGTTGCCCGGTGCTCGTCGGCCAGGCTCAAGCTGGACTCGTCCGCATGAAGGACGCTCGTATAAACGATGCGCTCGACGCCCGCTTTCTTCGCGGCCGCGATCACATTGGCGTGCTGGACGGCGCGCTTGCCGATCTCGCTGGAGGAGATCAGCAACAGGGTGTTGACCCCGCGGAGAGGCGCATCGAGAGTTGCAGGCGAGGAATAGTCGATCGGCTGGGCAGCAACCCCAAGGACGTCGGTCTGCTCAGGTCGCCGCACGAGCGCAAGAAGATTAGCCGCGGACACCTTCTGCTTGAGCTTGTCGATGACAATGTGGCCCAGCTGGCCAGCGGCACCCGTTACTGCGATCGTCATGGCAAATATCTCCTGCGCTTCAGTCGGGATAGAAAGACTTGCCTTGATATAGCGTCTACCATTATTCCTGGTAAGTACATACAAAAAGGTAAGTTAAGGATGGCGCTGGAAAAGCCTGCTCGCACGCCCGAACCATCGGATCGGAGAACCCTGCCCGAGAAGCTCATGCACGGCGATGTCCTGACACCGGCATGCCCTTCCCGCGAAATCCTCAACCATCTCACCAGCCGGTGGGGCATATTGGCGCTCATCGCGTTGCTCCCTGGAACCATGCGGTTCAGCCAGTTGCGTCGCCGGATCGGCGGGGTCAGCGAGAGGATGCTGGCACAGACGCTTCAATTGCTCGAAAAGGACGGAATGGTGGAGCGTCGCGCCTTCAATGTCGTTCCACCGCATGTCGAATACAGTCTTACACCGCTGGGCACGCAGGCGGCCGTCAAGGTGCGCGACCTCGCTGACTGGGTGGAATCCAATCTGGAGGCACTTCTCCAGGCGAGAAGCGAAGACGATTGATGCCGCACGGGAAATGGCTGTCGGTAGCATTTCCGCAGGAGGGGCTCCTGACAAAGCCGGTTGCCGGCACGCGTCGGAACCAGCATGACCCCCGCCCAAGGGCTATTGCCCGAGACGCAGGATCGGCCTGACGGTCTTGCCGCTCTCGCTCTCCGCGACCGCCTGGTCGATATCGGCGAAGTCATAAAACTGACCCTGTCCCGGAAATACATCCGGCCAGAACATGAGATCTGGCCTTCCGGGCCAATCACCCATCGCTTTGAGAACAGCCCGGGCGTCTGGCGCTAATCGTGCTGGATCGAATGGCTTTTGCCTGCATATCGTCAAACTCCGTTCAAGGGCGGGATAGGCATTGAGGTCGGCTCGGGTGCACCGGTGGAAACACAATCTCGCTTTGGTCGTCAGCGGTAAATCACGGCCTCTCCTCCGCGGGTCCTGTCGATGCCGGGCAGTAGCGCCGCTAAGTGTTCTGCATCTCATCGGCGGCGACGATCGCCGTGAGATTGAGGATGCCGCGTGCCGTCACGCTGGGGGTAAGAACATGAATCGGCTTGGAGAGGCCCATAAGCATCGGACCAACGATAGGCGAACTCGATGAAGCGGAGAGCGCCGTTAGCGTAATGTTGGCGGCATCGAGATTGGGCATTACCAGCAAGTTCGCCGGTCCCTTCAGCGGGCTGTCGGTAACCAGCCTCTCCCGCAGACGGTCTGAGAGCGCGGCATCAGCGTGCATTTCACCATCGACGATGAGTTCCGGCACTTGCTTCCGGACGAGCGCCAGGGCTGCCCGCATTTTGCGCGCGCTCGGACTGTGCGAGGCCCCGAAGTTGGAATGCGAGAGCAGGGCGATCCGTGGGTCAAGTCCGAACCGACGAACGCGCTGCGCCGCGAGTAGCGTCATTTCGGCGACCTGCTCGGGCGTCGGATCGGGCACCATATGGGTGTCAGTGATGAACAGGGCTCCGGCATCGAGAATAAGGCCGGACAAGGCATAGGCCCGCTGCAGGCCCGGGACGAGATCGATGATGCGCAGCACATGCTCGACCTGGCCCCAAAACTCGGCATTGCCGCCTACGAGAGCGGCATCCACGCGCCCGGTTTGCAGCAACATGGCTGCGGTCACGGTCGGTCGCCGGTAGATGTGGCGCAGTATTTCCGATGATGCAACACCGCGGCGCGCGGCGATTACGCGGTAGGCTTCGGCGAGCGATTCCATGATTTCGTGATCGGTTTCGGGATCGATCACCGTGACGTCGCGATCCAGTTCGAAGCGCAGGCCCAGCTCAGGCAGCTTCTGCGACAGGATGCGCCGCCGCCCGATGATTGTTGGATGCACGATGCCATCATCCAAAGCGTCTTGAATTGCGCGCAAGATGCGTTCGTCCTCGCCCTCGCCATAAACCACGCGCCGGCGACTCCCGCGCACCGCCTCGAACACCGGCAACAGCAATTGCGCCGAGCGCAGATTTTGTTGGGCCAATGCGCGGCGATACTTCTCAAGATCGACGGTGCGCCGGGCCACCCCGCTGTCCATCGCGGCCTTGGCGACCGCCGGGGCGATCTCTGAAATGAGCCGGGGATCGAACGGGGTGGGAATGATGTAGTCAGGGCCGAACGCGAGCCTGCGTCCGCTATAAGCCCGGGCAACGCTTTCATGCGCGGGCAGGCGCGCCAGCGACGCAATGGCCTCGGCGGCAGCCATCTTCATCTGTTCATTGATGGTCGTTGCCCCCACGTCCAGCGCGCCGCGAAAGATGTAGGGGAAGCCCAGGACGTTGTTGACCTGGTTCGGATAGTCCGATCGGCCCGTTGCGATGATCGCGTCAGGACGTACCGCACGCGCCGTCTCGGGCAGGATCTCCGGTTCGGGATTGGCCAGCGCGAATATCAGGGGCCGGTCCGCCAGTAGCGAAAGCCATTCGGGTTTCAGGACATGCGGCGCAGATAGGCCGAGAAAGATGTTCGCGCCGGGCAGCGCCTCGGGCAGGGTCCTGGCATCGGTCGCGCGCGCATAGCGCGCCATATTGGGCAGCATGCCCTCGCGGCCCGATTGGATCACGCCATCCCTGTCGGTCAGAATGACATTCTCCTGAGGCAGGCCCATCGCAACCAGCAGGTCGACGCAGGCCAGCGCCGCGGCGCCGGCACCCGAGGTTACCAGCTTCGCGTCGCTCAGCGGCTTGCCCTGGAGCACCAGCGCGTTTTGCACTGCCGCCGCGACCACGATGGCGGTGCCATGCTGGTCATCGTGAAAGACGGGGATGTTCATCCGTTCCTTGAGGCGGGCTTCGATCGAGAAGCATTCAGGGGCCCTGATATCCTCCAGGTTGATAGCGCCGAAGGTCGGCTCCAACAGCGCGACGGCATCGACGAAGGCATCGGGATCTGTGGTATCGACTTCGATGTCGAACACATCGATATCCGCGAACTTCTTGAAGAGGACTGCCTTGCCTTCCATCACCGGCTTGGATGCAAGAGCGCCGATCGGGCCAAGCCCCAGCACGGCCGTCCCGTTGGAAATCACCGCAACCAGATTGCCGCGCGCGGTATAGTCGAGCGCCTTGCCAGGGTCGGCAGCGATTTCCTCGCAAGGCGCGGCGACGCCTGGCGAATAGGCCAGCGCCAGATCGCGCTGGTTGACCATCCGCTTGGTGGGCTCGATCGCCAGCTTGCCGGGCTTGGGATGGCGGTGGTAGTCGAGTGCGCTGCGATAGAAATTGTCGTCCATCTATGACCCATTATCTCTTGGGCTGACAGGCCGCCCGCACGGTCCTGGCGCCACCACCCATCACACAAACTTGAAGTTCACGATCACACGCGAGGATTGCGTGATGTTGCGATCAAGGCACCCCAGGCCAATAAACGATTGGCACGATCTCGCCACCGAGTTTGATTGCCAACGATTGGCAGTCCTACGCCGGCCGACCGCTTGTTCCGACATTGGGAAAATAGGTCTGAACCAGCATCTTTGCGGCGTGCAAGGCCAGCGCTTGCGTCGGCGCGTTGGTGTTGCCGCTCGTGATCGTGGGCATGATAGATGCATCGATCACATGCAGTTGTTCCGTTCCTCTGACCTTGAGCCTGGCATCGACCACGGCGCCTTCGTCTAGGCCCATTCGGCAGGTGCCCACCGGGTGCCACATGGTGGTGGCCACGCCTTTCACGAACTCACCGATCTGTTCGTCGCTCTGCTTGTCTTTCCCGGGAAGCACTTCTTCGTCGACGATTTCGGCCAGCGATTCCTGTTCCATCACCTTGCGCACGGCTTTCACCGCGTCGATGCCGACCTTCAGATCATATTCGTGACCGATGAAGTTCGGGTTGATGAGCGGCATCGACGTCGGATCGCTGTCCGCCAGGCGCACCCAGCCGCGGCTTTTAGGCTGCAATACGACGGTGGCAAACGTCACCCCGGAGCGCGAGCCGGTGGGATTCAGTCCGTCCGCAGCGATGATCGGCTCATGGTAGCATTGCACCGTGGGCTCCTCGCTATCCAGGTCCAGCGGGTTCCAATAGGAAACCGTTTCGATCCCGTTCCCCGACGCCGGGCCGTCACGGGTCAGCATATAACGCATCCCCGCGACCAGGGAGCCGATGCCATGGGCTGAATTCTGATAACCCATCTTTCCCTTCACATAGGCTGTGATGGGAATGATCGGGTGATCGTGCAGGTTTTCTCCAACCCCCGGCAGATCCAGCTTGACCTCCAATCCGAATTTCTGGAGCTGCTCGCTTTGACCGATGCCTGAGTGCATGAGAATCTTCGGCGATTGCACCGCACCGGCAGACAGGATCACGAGACCGGCATCAATGTCCTGTTCGGTTTTTCCGTTGAGAGCCCTGACACCGACCGCGCGTGTCCCGTCCAACAGAATTTTCGTAACCGTGTAGCCGGTGAGCAGCTTCACGCGCCCGCTGTCCACATGCCTGTGGAGATATGCGACGGCAGCGCTGCAACGCTTGCCGTTGAGCGTGTTGGTCTGAACGGGAGAAACACCGTTCTGGTAATCTCCATTATAGTCAGCGTTATAGGGAAGGCCATATTCCTGGAATGCCTTCATGCAACGCTGATTGAGCTCGTTGATCCCCTTGGGCAGCTCAACGGACAAATCTCCGTGAATGCCATGGTGCGCGTTGTGGAAGGTATCGTTCTTCTCCTGCTCGATATAGGCCTGGATCATCGTTTCCCACGACCAGTCTCCTGTATCGCCGACGGCAGCCTGCCAGGCGTCAAAATCCTGCTTCTGACCACGGACGTAGCACATGGCATTGATCGAGGAGCCGCCCCCGACGACTTTGCCCATGCGAAAACGCCGGGGCGTCCCGTGGATCGGCACCGTGTCATAGGCCCAGACATGCCGGTCATGTGCGAGGATGTTCGAATATCCGGCGGGGATATGGATCATCGGATCACGATCCTTATCGCCTGCCTCGATGACCGCAATGCTGGCTCGGGTGTGACGGGCGAGATAATCAGCCACAACGCATCCGGCAGCGCCACTGCCTACGATGACGACATCGAACTCTTTGGTAGACATTGACGGGCTCCTGATTGCTTTGCTGTTGTTTGCTCTGGGTGGGTGGCGGCTCGATCAGGCCGCTGACCGGAACGTTGCCTTGGCAAGATCTCGCTCCTGACGGCCTTCTGACGAGCGGCTGGTTCGGCGCTCATCCGGATCGCTCTTACTGGTGGAAGAGGCGTTCCGGACCTGGGCTCAGAGTGGATAGGTGGGAGGGGCATTCTTGATCGTTACCCACTGCCAATGGGTGAACTCCTCCCAGTTTGCAGGACCGCCGATCGCGGTGCCGTTGCCGGATGCGCCGACGCCCCCGAAAGGGTTGACGACATCGTCGTTGACCGTCTGATCGTTGATATGGAGGAGGCCTGCATGAAGGCGCTCGCCCAGCGCCATGGCGCGGCCGACGTCGCGGGAAATCACCGCGGCCGACAGGCCATATTCGGTATCGTTGGCGAGCGAAACCGCTTCGTCGTCCGTCTCGAAGGGGACGAGCACGGCCACCGGCCCGAAAATCTCTTCCGTGTAGGCCGGCATCGTCTTCGTCACGCCGCCGAGCACGGTGGGCGCCATGCACAGGCCCGTGGCATCGCCTCCCGCCAGCAGGGTCGCGCCGGCCGCCACGCTGTCGGCGACGACGTCGAGCGCATGATCCAGCTGGGGCTTGTTGATGATAGGTCCGATCGCGACGGTGCCGGACATCGGATCGCCGACCGGGAGCGCCTCTGCCTTTTCGGCGAGCTTGCCCGCGAAAGCATCGAGGATCTTCGCCTGGACGAGGATGCGGCCCGCCGTCATGCAGATTTCGCCCTGATGGAGCCAGGCGCCCCAGGCGGCGTTGCGCACCGCAAGATCGAGGTCGGCGTCTTCGAGGATGATCAGGGAATTTTTGCCACCGAGTTCCAGCGACACCTTCTTGAGGTTGCGGCTTGCCGCCTCGCCGACCTTGCGCCCGGCGCCAGTCGAGCCGGTGAACTGGATCATCGCGATGTTGGGATCTGCGCAGAGCGCCGCGCCCGCGTCGCCCCCGCCGGGCAGGACGGCAAGGACGCCGGCGGGGAGACCGGCGAGCTCGAACAGGCGCGCGATCACATAGCCGCCGCACACCGCCGTGCGCGGATCCGGCTTGAGCACGACGGCGTTGCCGACGGCGAGCGCGGGCGCCACCGCCCGCATGGCGAGGTAAAGCGGGAAGTTGAAGGGGGCGATAATCCCGACCACCCCATGCGGCCGGCGCCGCGCGAGGCTCAGTCGGCCGGCCTCGCTGGGGAGGACGAGACCCTGGGCAGCTTGGGGCATGCCGCCGGCAAGCTCGATCGCCTTGATCGAGAGGGTCAGCTCGAATTCGGCCTTGGCGCGGACAGATCCGCTCTCGCGCATGATCCAGGTGACGATCTCGTCCCAATGGGCGCGCCCGATGGCCGCGGCCTTGGGAAAGACAGCGGCGCGACTGTCGGGAGAGCCGGCGGCCCAGGCAGCCTGCGCCTTGCGCGCCGACGCAGCCGCCACACGGACAAGAGCCGCGTCCGCCTGACCGGCGCGGCCAAGCGTGTTGCCGGTTGCGGGCTCGATCACTTCGTAGGACGCGGCGGCCTTCTGCCAGCCACCGTCGAACAGCCTTCCGTCGAGATGGGCATCCTCCAAGAGAATCGACATTTTTTGTCCTTTTCTACGCAGCGAAATGGTCGAAAAGGGCGCCGGTGAAAGCCTCCGCTTGTTCGACATTGGAAAGGTGAGCGGCCGGCAGCATCACAAGGCGCGCGCTCGCGATGGAGCTGGCCAGCAGTTCCGAATGGGGAGGGGGCGTCGCCGGATCCTGGGAACCGCCGATCACGAGCGTCGGCGTGGTGATCAGGCCGAGCATCGGACGCATGTCCATGTCGCGAATGGCGGCACAGCAGCCCGCATAGCCCCCGGGATCGGTGGCGGTGAGCATCGCGCGCACCGGCGCGATCTGTTCCTCGCCTGTCGCGAGGAAGGATGGCGTGAACCAGCGTTCCAGCACCGCGTCGACGAGGCCCGCCATGCCGCCTTCATGCACCGCTGCGATCCGACCGTCCCACGACGAGGGCGGCCCCATGAAGGGCGAGGTGTTGGCGAGCACGAGGCATTCGAGCCGTTCGGGCGCGCGAATGCCGAGCCACTGCCCGACCATGCCACCCTTCGAGAGGCCGCAGAAGCGGACTTTCGGAATGGCGAGCGCATCGAGCAGTTCGATCACGTCGCGGCCGAGCCGATCCATCGAATAGGCCCCGGCCGGCGCATCGGACTGGCCATGGCCGCGGCTGTCGTAGCGCAGGACGCGGAAGGACCGTGCGAGCGCCGGCATCTGCGGCGCCCACATCTCCATGGCGGTGCCGAGCGAGTTGGAGAGGAGCAGGACCGGCGCGGCTTCCGGGCCGTCGAGCCTGTAGGCGATGCGGCAGCCATCGCCGGCGGTGATGAAATCGCCCATCATACCCGCTCCAGCAGCAGCGCGATGCCCTGGCCCACGCCGATGCACATGAAGGCCATGGCATAGCGGCCACCGGTCCGGTGCAGCTCCTCGGCGGCGGTGAGCACGATGCGCGCGCCCGACATGCCGAGCGGATGGCCGAGCGCGATCGCGCCGCCATTGCGGTTGACGCGCGCGTCGTCGGGCT
The DNA here is from genome assembly GCF_000379045.1 of Sphingomonas melonis DAPP-PG 224. NCBI lineage: Bacteria > Pseudomonadati > Pseudomonadota > Alphaproteobacteria > Sphingomonadales > Sphingomonadaceae > Sphingomonas > Sphingomonas melonis. Next base: position 3,021,704 of record NZ_KB900605.1, on the reverse strand, counting down.
GGAGGCCGAGGTCGCGCAGCACCGCGATGGCTTGCGAGGCGAAGGCCTCGTTCAGCTCGATCACGTCGAGCTGGTCGATGGTGAGGCCGCCCAGCGCGAGCAGCTTGCGCGCGGCGGGCACCGGGCCGACGCCCATCACGCGCGGGGCCACGCCCGCCGCCGCCATCGCAACGATGCGCGCGCGTGGCGTGAGGCCGTTGGCCTTCGCGGCCACCTCGGAGGCGATCAGCAGCGCGGCGGCGCCGTCGTTGACGCCCGACGCGTTGCCCGCCGTCACCGTGCCGTCGGGGCGGACGACCGGCTTGAGTTTCGCCAGCGCCTCCAGCGTCGTCGCGCGGGGATGCTCGTCCTGCGCGAAGAGGATGGGCTCGCCCTTCTTCTGCGGGATGGCGACGGGCACGATCTCGGCGGCGAGCCGGCCATTGGCCTGCGCGGTGGCGGCCTTCTGCTGGCTCGCCAGCGCGAAGACGTCTTGGTCCGCGCGCGACACCTGCCATTCTTGCGCGACATTCTCGCCCGTCTCGGGCATCGAATCGACGCCATAGGCGGCCTTCATCGCCGGATTGACGAAGCGCCAGCCGATCGTGGTGTCCTCGATCCTCTGTCCGCGTGAGAAGGCGGTGTCCGCCTTGCCCATCACATAGGGGGCGCGGCTCATGCTCTCGACGCCGCCCGCGATCATCAGTTGCGCGTCGCCCGACCGGATCGCGCGCGCGGCCAGCCCCACCGCGTCGAGCCCCGAGCCGCACAGCCGGTTGACGGTCGAGCCGGAGATCTCCTTGGGCAGTCCGGCGAGCAGGGTCGCCATGCGCGCGACGTTCCGATTGTCTTCGCCCGCCTGGTTGGCGCAGCCGAGGATGACATCGTCGACCGCCTGCCAGTCGGCGTGCGCGTTGCGCTCGACCAGCGCCTTGATGGGAATCGCGGCAAGATCGTCGGCGCGGACGGCGGCCAGCGTGCCCCCGAAGCGACCGATCGGCGTGCGGATCGCATCGCAGATGAAAGCCTCGGCCATCACGCGGCTTGCCTGTCGAAGGCGCTGATGTCGAGCGCGGCGCCTGTCTTCGCCTTCACCTCGTCCAGCGCGACGCCCGGCGCCAGCTCGACGAGACGGAGTCCGCCCACTTTCCTGTCGCAGGCGATGACGGCGAGGTCCGTGATGATGAGGTCGACCACGGCCTTGCCCGTGAGCGGCAGGGTGCATCGCTCCAGGATCTTGGGCTCGCCCGCCTTGTTGGCATGGTCCATCACCACCACAACGCGCTTGACGCCGGCGACGAGGTCCATCGCGCCGCCCATGCCCTTCACCATCTTGCCGGGGATGGTCCAGTTGGCGAGGTCGCCGTTCGCGGCCACTTCCATGGCACCCAGCACCGCCATATCGATATGGCCGCCGCGGATCATCGCGAAGCTGTCCGCCGAGGAGAAGAAACTGGACGTGGGCAGGGCGGTAATGGTCTGCTTGCCGGCGTTGATCAGGTCCGGATCGGCCTCGCCCTCATAGGGAAAGGGGCCGATGCCGAGCATGCCATTCTCGCTCTGGAGCGTCACGTTCACGCCCGCCGGTACATGGTTCGCAACCAGCGTGGGGATGCCGATGCCGAGATTCACATAATAGCCATCGCGCAGTTCCTGTGCGGCGCGCGCGGCCATCTCATCGCGGGTCCAGCTCATGCGACGGTCTCCCCCTTCGCCGCCTCGCGGGGGCGCGTGGTCAGTTTTTCGATCCGCTTCTCGTTGATCGTGCTCTTGACGATACGGTCGACATAGATGCCGGGCGTATGGATGCAGTCCGGGTCGAACGTGCCCGCCTCGACGATCTCCTCCACCTCGACCACAGTGATCTTGCCGGCGGTCGCCATGTTCGGGTTGAAGTTGCGCGCGGTCTTGCGGAACATGAGGTTGCCCGCCGGATCGGCGCGCCACGCCTTGATGATGGCGAGATCGGCGCGCAGCCAGGTCTCGCGCACATATTCCTCGCCCTCGAAGATATCGACCGGCTTGCCCTCGGCGACGACCGTGCCGACGCCGGTCTTCGTATAGAAGGCCGGGATGCCCGCGCCGCCGGCGCGGATGCGCTCGGCGAGCGTCCCCTGCGGGTTCAGCTCCAGGTCGAGCTCGCCCGAAAGATATTGCCGCTCGAACAGCTTGTTCTCGCCGACATAGGAAGAGATCATCTTCTTCACCTGCCGGCTTTCCAGCAGCATCCAGAGGCCGAAGCCGTCCGCACCGGCATTGTTGGAGATGACGGTAAGATCCTTCACACCCGCCTTGCGGATTTCAGGGATCAGGCTTTCTGGATTGCCGCTTAGGCCGAAGCCTCCCGACATGATCGTCATGCCGTCGAACAGGATGTCCGCGAGCGCGGACGCTGGATCTGCATATATCTTGTTTGCCATGATGTGCCCTATCCGAGATCGCCACCGGCGACGGGAAGGACCGATCCGGTGATATAGGAGGCTTCGTCCGAAGCGAGGAACAGGATCGGTCCGACCTGCTCGTCGATGGTGCCGTAGCGCTTGAAGAAGGTAGAATCTGTGACCTGGCGGACGGCTTCGGCCATCCAGCGCTGCTCGTCGGCGCTATCGCCATTCGGATTGCGGGCAACCCGGCGGGGCGGCGCCTGCGTGCCGCCCGGCGCCGCGGCTACGACGCGGATATTGTGCGCGGCATATTCCATGGCGAGACTCTGCGTCAGCGCGTTCACACCGCCCTTGGCGGCGGAATAGGGGACACGGTGAATCCCGCGGGTCGCATTGGAGGATATATTGACGATCGTGCCGCCCCCTCGCGCCAGGAGATGGGGCAGGACGGCGTGGCAGCACCAGAGCGTCGGCATCAGCGAACGGCGGATCTCCGCCTCGATCTGGTCGGGCTCGAACTCGGCGAAAGGTCGCATCCGGATCGCACCACCCACCCCGTTGATCAGGATATCGATCCCGCCGAACCGATCGACGGCGGCGGCGAGGGCGGACGCTGCGCCGTCATGGGTTTCCAGATCGCAGACGTAGCTTGCCGTATCGCCGGGCGCGCCATCGGCGACCTCGGTCACGAAACTCGCCCGGTCGACGAACAGCACCCGGCCCCCTTCAGCCGCGGCACGCTCCGCTATCACGCGTCCGATACCCTGGGCGGCGCCGGTGACGACCAGCACCTTGCCGGCGAAACGGTCCTTGAAGATCATGCCGGTAGCGCCTCGCTGGCGGCGAATTTCTCATAATGGAAATGGGTTGGTTTCACGCCCTTCTCGATGAAGAACTGGCGCACCGCCTCGACCATCGGCGGCGGGCCGCAAAGATAGATGTCACAATCGCCGGCATTGACATGCTCGTCCTTGAGATGGACGGTGACATAGCCCTTGAGGGGGTGCGCGCTCTCGGGATCGGCGACGCACGACGCCCAGGTGAGCGTCGGCAGACGCTTGGCCAGCGCCTCGATCCGGTTAAGCTCGACGAGATCACCATCCTTGGTGACGCCGTAGATCAGGTGGATCGGCTGGTCCGTCCCTTCGTCCGCCAGCACCTCGAGCATCGACAGCAAAGGCGCGAGGCCGGTGCCGCCGGCCAACATCAGTACCGGTCGATCGACTTTGCGCAGGAAAAAGCTGCCCTGTGGCCCGATGAACGTAACCGCGGCGCCTGGCTGAGCTTCTTCGGCGAGCCAGCCGCTCATCAAGCCGCCTGGCACATTGCGGATCAGGAAACTGGCCTGCGCCGCTCCTGGTTTCGAGCTGAACGAATAGGAGCGATGTTCATTCGTGCCAGGGACGACCAGATTGACATATTGGCCGGGCAGGAAGCCAAGTTCCTCGGGTTTGTCGAGGTCGAGTGTCAACAAGATGGTGCTGTCGGAGACCATCTCGATCGCGCTGATTGTGCCGCCATGCTCGGCAGGTTTGATCTTGCAGGCGGTGGACGGCACCGGCACGTCGATCACGCAATCGGAGGAGGGTACCATCTGGCAGGTGAGGACGAGACCCTCTTCCGCCTCGTCCGCGGTCAGTGCGTCCTCGACATAGTCGTCGCCGAGGTCATAGTCGCCCTGTTCGCAGCGACACTTGCATGTGCCGCACACGCCGTCGGAGCAATCCATCGGCAGGTTGACCTTTTGGCGATAGGCGGCATCCAGTACCTTCTCGCCCGTGTTGCAGTCGATGAAACGGGTGACGCCGTCCTCGAAGTTAAAAGCGATACGATAACTCATTCTATCCTCTCCGGCAGGCCAGCGTCAGATGTGATAGACGTCGATGACCTGGTGGATGTAATCATTCTTCAGGACCACTTTCTTGCGCAGGATGACGGGCTCCGCGCCGGTGGTATCGAGCGTGTAGAAGGAGGTGCCGAAAAAGCTGTCCGTCACCTTGTAGCGATGGCTGAGCGTGTTCCAGTTGAAGCGCAGGTCGAGTTCGCCGTCGCGCTCCTGCAGGATCTCGACATTCGCGATGAAGTGGCTGGTTCGCGGCTCCGGCATGGATGCGCCGGAGCGCTCGGTCTTGATACGGAAAACCCGGTCCTCGAGACCCTCGCGGTTGGGATAGTAGATCAGGGAGATATGCTTGTGGGGATCTTCGACCAGCTGATCGTCGTCATCCCAGGCGGGCATCCAATATTCCGCCTTCGGCGAATAGCAGTCGAGCCATTCGTCCCATTGACGGTCATCGAGCAGCCGCGCCTCGCGGTAGAGAAAATCAACCACGCTCTGGCGATCGATGCCGGATGCGCGGGTCGGCTCGGGGGCGAGAAGGGTGCTCATTCAGCTGCCTCCAGCACCGGCGCGTTCTCGTGGAGAAGCGCCGTCTTGAGCGTCTCCGCCCAATATTCGTGCTGGCGCACGAATAGCCCTTCATCCTCACTGCGCTCGCCGCTGAGAATCGGTTCGAGACCGATGGCCCTGGCATTGTCGTCCGGCCCGTCGATCCAGCGCAGCGCGCCGCGGCTCAGGTCGTTCCACACCCCGTCGGCGGCCTGATAGGCGGTCTGGCAGGCGCGGAACTCTTCCAGATCGTCCGGCGTGCCCATGCCGCTGACATTGAAGAAGTCCTCATATTGACGGATGCGCAGGGCGCGCTCCGTGCTGCTCTCACCCTTGGGCCCGAAGCAGTAGATGGTGATCTCCGTCTGATCGACGCTGATCGGGCGGACGACACGGATCTGCGTCGAGAACTGGTCCATCAGATAGACATTCGGATAGACGCCGAGGTTGCGCGTCTGTCCGACGATAAAGCCGGCCCGCTCCGCGCCCAGCCGTGCCGTCAGTTCCTCGCGATGGGCGAAGACGGGGCGCACTTCCGGATTGAGCAGATTGGTCCAGAGCAGGATATGGCCGTTCTCGAAACTGTAGACGCCGCCCACGCTCTTCGACCAGCCATTGGCATCGACGGTGCGCGTGCCGTCCGCTTCGTAATTGCGGTGGCCCATCGTCGCGGCGTAGTTCCAGTGGACCGAGCTGACGTGATAGCCGTCCGCGCCGTTCTCCATCTGGAGCTTCCAGTTGCCGTCGTAGATGTAGGAGGAATTGCCGCGCAGAACCTCCAGCCCGTCCGGCGCCTGGTCGACGATCTGGTCGATGACGGCCTTCGCGCCGCCCAGATGCTCCTCCAGCGGGAGGACATCGGGATTGAGGCTGCCGAACAGGAAGCCGCGATAATTCTCGAAGCGTATCCGTTTGAGGTCGTGCGAGCCATCGGTGTTGAACCCGGCCGGATATTCGCCGGTCTTGCCGTCCTTCACCTTGAGCAGCTTGCCGGCATTGTTGAATGTCCAGCCATGGAAGGGGCAGGTGAAACTCCCCTTGTTGCCATGCTTGCGCCGGCAGAGCATGGCGCCTCGATGCGCGCAGGCATTGATGACGGCGTGCAGCTCGCCACCCTTGTCGCGGGTGATGACGATGGGCTGGCGGCCGATCGAGGTGGTGAAATAATCGTTGGGCTCGGGGATCTGGCTCTCATGCGCCAGATAGACCCAGTTGCCCTCAAAAATATGCTTCATCTCCAGCTCGAACAGTGCCTCGTCGGTGAAGATGTCGCGACGGCAGCGGTAGATGCCGCGTTCCTTGTCCTCGACGACGGCCTGATCGAGCCGCTCCAGCAAAGTGGTGCCCATCATCATTCTCCTGTTTGCGTTTTCAGGCGTTCAGGCGTCCTGCAGGGCGCGTGCGCGGCTCGATTCCTGCTCTTCGTTCGTCTCTTCGGCCGGGTTCAGCACGAAGTCGAAGGCGATCTCCGCATAGGGCGCGTTGAGACCGGCGGCATGGATATCGCTTGCGACGCTGTGGCGAATGACCGGAGGGATCAGCTCGTCCCTGGTCGCATAGGCAAAATCGTCATGCACGAAGGGATCACCTTCGATGTTGATCTGCGTGGTCAGATGGCGATAGCCGTGCGCGGAGATGAAGAAGTGAACATGCGCGGGTCGATTGCCATGGCGGCCGACGGAAGCCAGCAGCTTCTCGATATTGCTGCCGCCCGGCACCGCGTAGCCCGAGGGCAGGACGCTGCGGAAGCGATAGCGACCCTCGGCATCGGTCTCGATCCGACGGCGCAGATTGTAATCCGTCTGGGTCTTGTCGAAATAGGAATAATTGCCCTTGGTATTGGCGTGCCACACATCGACGATTGCGTTGGCGATGGGCTTTCCATCCACATCGCGGACCTGGCCGTGCATGATCAGCACCTCGCCGTCATCGCTGCCGTCGTCCAGCCGTGCCTCGCCCTTGAGGAGCGGCGCGCCGGCCACGTAGAGCGGGCCTTCGATCGTACGCGGCGTACCTTCGGTGATGCCCTCGGCCTGGTCCTTGAGATCGGCGCGGACATCGAGGAAATGTTCGAGGCCCAGGCCCGCCGCCCACAGCCCGAATTCCGGCGCGCCGGCGGCAATGAAGTTGAGCGCATGCCAGAATTCGTCGTCGGTCACGTCGAACTGGTCGATCGTCTCGAACAGGTCGGACACGATCTTGCGGACGATCGCCTTGAGCCGCTCGTCGCCGGCGCTCGGCTGGTCGGCGCCCGCGATCCGATCGAGGAAGCCCTGGATATCGGGAGATTGCGTCAACTGGGTCATTTCAAATATCCTCTCGACTTGAAAGAGTTTCTTGGGTCCGCCTGCAGGGACCACATGATCAGCGATCATCCTCCCGGATGGAGGAGGGATGGCGGCACAGCGGCGACACCCGGATCTCCATGAACGGGAACAGCGGCAACGTGCTCAGCAGGTCGTGCAGCTCGCCGGGGCTATCGACATCGAAGATCGAGACGTTCGCGTAGCGCCCGGCGAGGCGCCAGATATGCCGCCATTTGCCTGCTTCCATCAGTTCCTGGCAGCGCGCTTTCTCGGTTGCCTTGAGCGTATCGATGCGCGCCGGATCGGCATCGGTGGGGATGCGGACATCCATCTCGACGTGGAACAGCATCAGCGGCCCCCCGTGACGGCGTGCAGGACGGGACTGGTGCGGTCCCGGCGGAAACGGGCCACCTTGTCTTCGTCGAGTGCGACGCCGAGGCCCGGGCCTGCGGGCACCACGAGCGAGAAATCCTCGTAGCGAAGCGGCTCCGCGAGGATCTCCTCGGTGAGCAGCAGCGGTCCGAACAACTCGGTGCCCCAGTCGAGGCGGGGGAAGGTCGCGAAGAGCTGCGCCGAGGCGGCCGTGCCGACGCCGGCCTCGAGCATCGTCCCGCCGTAAAGGCCGACGCCTGACGCCATCGCGATCGCCGCGACGTCATAGGCCGGATGCAGCCCGCCCGACTGGGCGATCTTCACCGCGAACACGCGCGCGCCGACCGAGGCGGCGACCGCGAAGGCGTCGCGCGGGCCATGCAGAGCCTCGTCCGCCATCAGGGGGATCGCATGGCGCGACGAGAGCCGTTTCATGGCGGGCAGGGCATCGCGCGCCACCGGCTGTTCGACGAGATCGCATCCGCAATCGGCGAGCAGCCCCATGCCGAGGTCGGCCTGCGCCTCGTCCCAGCCCTGGTTGACGTCCACCCGCACGCTGCCGCGCTCGCCCAGCGCCTTCTTGATCGCGGCGACATGCGCCACATCCTCACGCACGCTGCGCTTTCCGATCTTCAGCTTGAAGATCGCGTGGCGGCGCTGCTCGATCATCGCTTCGGCTTCTTCGATGTCGCGCGCCGTATCGCCGCTCGCCAGCGTCCATGCGACCGGCAGCCGGTCGCGCACGCGCCCGCCGCCGATCAGCTCGGACACGGGAACACCGAGGCGCTTGCCGGCCGCGTCCAGCAGTGCGGTTTCGACCGCGCATTTCGCGATGTGGTTGCCCACCACATGGCGCCGGATCTTGGCCATCGTCTCGCCGATGCGCGATATGTCGCAGGTTTCGAGGACGGGCGCGATATAGGTGTCGATGGCGAGCTTGATGCCTTCGGGGCTCTCGTCGCCGTAACTCAGGCCACCGATCGTGGTCCCTTCGCCAACGCCCTCGATGCCATCGTCGGCGTGGATCCTGACGAGGACGACGGACTGGCTGTGCATGGTCGCCATGGCGAGCACATGAGGCCGGATCGTCGGCACATCGACAATCAGGGTATCAATGCTGACAGATCGACTCACCACGCAGACCATCCTCAAATTAGCTTGTGTGCGGTGATATCTACGTTAAGCTAAGGGGCAGAGGCAAAGATCATTCGGGTCTAGGCATTATACCCGTAAGGTATGACGACGCATGGACCTTCGGCAGCTTCGCTACTTTGTAACGCTTGTAAACGAACGGAACTTCACCCGCGCGGCCGATAGGTTGCGCATCGCCCAGCCGCCGCTGAGCCGGCAGATCCAGCAACTCGAGGCGGAGATCGGCGCCGAACTGATCGACCGTTCCGCGCGGCCGCTTCGACTCACCGAGCCCGGGCGGCTTTTTTACGAGCAGGCCGTTCAGGTACTGGCCCGCGTGGAGGAAATGCGCTCGATGATGAGCCGGGCGCTGGTGATCGAGAAGCGCCGCTTCGTCATAGGGTTCGTGGCCTCGACGATCTATGCCCATCTACCCGAGCTCATCCGCGAATTTCGCGCGGAGGCCCCGGATGTCGAGTTGAGCCTGATCGAGCTCGTCAGCCTGGAGCAGATCAGCGCGCTCAAGGAGGGGCGTATCGATGTCGGGTTCGGACGCGTCCGCTTCGAGGACGAAGAGGTGCGCCGGACGGTGTTGCGTGAAGAGCAACTCGTCGCGGCGATCCCCGCCGGGCATCCTCTCGCGAAGATTGATGGTCCTGTCTCCCTGCGGCAGCTCGCCGATGAACCGCTGATCCTTTACCCGAGGGCGCCGCGACCTGGCTATGCCGACCAGGTGATCGCGCTCTTTCACGATATCGGCGCGGAGCCGCGCATCGCGCATGACGCGCGGGAGTTGCAGATCGCCGTAGGACTCGTTGCGGCTGAAGAAGGCGTGAGCATCGTCCCGGTATCCGTCCAGAAGTCTCGCGTGAACGACATCCGCTACCTGCCGCTGATCGAGCGGGCAACGTCCCCCATCATCATGAGCCATCGCATCGGTGACGCCTCGCCAGAGCTTGCTCTTATGGGGCGCGTCATTGCCCGCATGTACCCGCGATGGGGCTACGACGTTCCCGAGCCCTTTCGCTGCGCAACATCGTGACGGATGTCTGACCCGGACCTCTTCATTTCCGGTATAGTTTGAATACTCCGATAGTCTTGGACAGGCGGCCGTCTCCTGTTCAGTTTCAAGAGACTGCCAGTGTCGAACCTCTACAGCGGCGACCCTGAGCAACGCGGAACTACCGCACGTTTCGGAGGGGATATATGCTGCAGACAAAGGTAGTTCGTCGCTGCTGAGGGCAAGGCCCCATGGCGTTCGGCCATTTCAAACATCGATGGATAAATACCGGAAGCTCAGCGGCCTCGTGCGCCTGCGCGTCTTACCGGGAGAGGAGGGCTTGGATGGGCCATGTCGTTCCGGATTTCTTGCGATCGCGGCACGTTGGAAGGCCAGATGGCATCGTCGGCGATCAGCGGCGGCGACAATCCCGCATGTGGTCCCTTCGCAGCATGTCGGGGTGGCCACGGATGAAGTTGAGCGCCACATTACGCACGTCCATTCTTATGGCGGCTATGACCATGACCTGGATGGCCGCGCCAGCCGGTGCGACCGACGTGGATCCGGGCGATTATACGGCGCTCCCTCCCGGGACGAACATGTTCCTTATCTACGGTCAGCATATCCACCGCGATGAACTCCGCACGCCCGATGGCGCCACGTTGAAGTCGGGCACCAGCCTGGACACTTCCGTCACGCTCCTGCGCTACGTGCATTTCACGAAGCTTGGGCCTTTCGTGGTTGACCCGCAGATCATCCTGCCGATCGGTTCGGTGCACAACGCGCGTGTCGGCGGACAAGGATTGGGCAAGGATACCGGTCTTGGCGATGCGCTGATCTTCGCAACCATCTGGTTCGTCAACAAACCTGGCAAGCGCCCGACCTATGTCGGATTTTCACCGATCATCGGCGTTCCGACCGGCGACTATGATCCTGAGAAGGGGATCAATTTCGGGAACAACCGGTACACGTTCAATCCTCAGATCGGCGTTATCCAGGGGATCACCGACCAGGTCCTGCTCGATGTCTACGGCGACGTCACCTTCTATGGCGACAACAACAAGGTGGGGCGCCTGCACCAGACGCTCAAGCAGCACGAAACCTACGAAGTCCAATCCTGGCTCCGCGTCGCGATGCCCGATAGCAAATCCACCCTGTCGGTCGGTTATGCCGGCTATTGGGGCGGCAAACAGTATCTGGACGGGATCTACCAGGGGCAGCGGACCGAGCACCAGCAGTTGCGGCTCGCGGCGCAGACGATGCTGACGCGGAGCTTCCAGCTCGAGGCCATCGTCGCCCGGGATGTGCAGGCCAAAGACGGCTTCCGGGAAGCCGGCCGGTTCCAGCTCCGGCTGCTCAAGATTTTCTGATCCGACGACCACGGGGCCGAGCCACGCAAGATGTGCCGGCCCCTTAACAGGGAGAGAATGCTATGTTCAAAAGGGCTTTGGGAGTCTCGTGTCTTCCTTCCTCTATCTCGGCGCTATCGCTGATCGCAGCGCTTGGCGCCTGCGATGCCGCCGCTGCGCAGACGCCGGGTGAGGCCGTGGCTGCCCCGGATGGCACACCGGTGCAGACTGCGGCGGGGCCTGGGCCGGCCGGGATTTCCGACATTGTCGTTACCGCCCGCCGCCGCGAGGAAAGCATCCAGAATGTGCCGATCTCGATCGCGGCGTTCGGCGGTAGCACGCTGGCCGAGCGACAGATCGATTCCGCGGACAAGCTCACCCAGCTTGCGCCGAACGTCCAGTTCAGCGCTGTCGCCCCCGCTTCGGGAAACAGCTCTTCCTCGGCCATCTTCATCCGCGGTGTCGGCCAGACGGACTTTCTCGCCTCGACCGATCCCGGGGTCGGCTTCTATGTCGACGGGGTCTATTTCGCGCGGGCCAGCGGCACCGCCATCTCCCTGCTGGATGTCGACCGCGTCGAGGTGCTGCGCGGGCCGCAGGGAACGCTCTTCGGCCGCAATACCGTCGGCGGAGCGATCCAGATCTTCTCGGCGCGACCGAGGTTCGACAAGATTGCGGGGAATGTCGGCGTGACGCTCGGCGATTATAATCGCCGCGACGTGCGCGGCGTCCTCAATCTGCCCGTCAGCGACACACTGGCCCTCCGGTTTGCCGCGACGAAGCGTGTCCGTGAAGGCTATGTCACCAACATCCTGAACGGCCGTGACCTCGGCGATGTCGATACCTTCGCGGGCCGCGCGAGCTTGCTGTGGAAGCCGACCGACAAGCTCGAAGTCACGCTGATCGGGGACTATACCAAGGACGATGTCCACGGTTCGCCGACGGTGTTCGGCGGCATCAATACGAGCGCTGCGTTCGTCCGGTTCGCGTCGGCGATCGCAGGGTGCCCGGGCTTCGCGCTCACCACGCCGCCCACGCCGGTTCCCGAAAACACCGACCGCCGCTGCGCGAACAACCAGTATCTCGGCCTCGGGCCCTACAAGGTTGCCTCCAATGCCCCCAGCAAATCCGAACTGGAAATGTACGGCGTCGGGCTGACGGTCCAGTATGAGCTTTCCGACTGGATGACCGTGAAGTCGATCACCGCCTATCGCAAGACCAAGCCTTTCTCCATCCGGGATGCCGACAACACGCCGCTCCAGATCCTCGAGACGGTCAACAGCGACAATATCAAGCAGTTCACGCAGGAGTTGCAATTCCTGGGCGATGTCTGGGACGGCCGCCTCAAATATCAGTTCGGCGCCTATTATTTCCGCGAGACCGATTACCAATTCTATCCTGTCTACCTTCCGTCCCAGATCAGTCCGACGACAGGCGAAGAGTTGCGCGTCGGCGGCCTCAATAACAATGCCTCCATCAAGAACCAGTCGATCGCCCTGTTCACGCAGGAATCGTTCGCGATCACCGACAAGCTCAACCTGACCGTCGGCCTTCGCTATACCCGGGACCAGAAGGAAGCCACGCCGGACGAGACCGCGGCGGCGTCGGGCTATGGCTACACCAATGTCGGGTATAATGTCGCCTATCCGGCGCCACTCTCCGGCCAGACCGTATGTCTGGGGCCTCCGAGGACTGGAGCGGCGGCCGCGACCTGCGCGGGCTCGAATGTCTATCTCTTCGATCCCGTTCTCAACAAGAAGACCATGAGCAAGGTCACCCCCGCCGCGACGCTCCAGTATCAATGGACGCCCGAGCTTATGACCTATGGGAGCTATTCGAAGGGCTTCAAGAGCGGCGGATTCAACACCCGGATCGTCCAGCCGGTGATATCTGCCAACGCGCCGACCGGCAGGGAATTCCTGCCGGAATTCGATCCCGAACAGGTCACGACATACGAGATCGGCGGCAAGCTATTGATCGGGCGCACGTTGCGCCTGTCGGGCGCGGGCTTCATCTCGAAGTACAAGGACATTCAGATCGTCGTTCGCGAAGGCGTGGCGCCTGTCGTGCGCAATGCCGGCAAGGCGACGATCAAGGGCTTCGAACTCGAAGGCACCGCCAATCCGGTCCGTCCACTGCTGATCAACTTCGGCGTCGGATACACGAACTTTCAATATGACAGCTTCACGGCCGCGCTCGAGGCCGGCCAGGTTGGACTGGCGCCCGGTGCTTTGGGGCGTGTCGACCTCAACGACAAGCAGGCCTATTCCCCCAAATGGAGCCTGAACGGCGGTCTTTCTTACCGCATCAAGGTCGGCGAGGGGTCGATCACGCCGCGTGCCGACATTTCCTATCGTAGCAAGACCTATTTCGATGCGCCGAACACGGAGCAGATCGCCCAGGGCAAATACGCCCTGGTCAATGCAAACATTCGCTACGAAGCACCGGGCAACCGATTCAGCCTCGCGGCCGGGATTACCAACCTGACCAACAAAGCCTATCGCGGCAGCGGCAACTCATCGCTGACCGCTTCCTCCGGCTACGCCGAAGTGACCTATGGCCCGCCGAGAATGTTCACCTTCGAGGGGACGTACAACTTCTAGGCGTCACGCCCCGCCACAGCATGGTCCCCGGGGTCTGACGCATCTTCCGATCGGATGAAGCGGCTTACCCGAGCGGCCGTGCCGGGTTCGCACAAATCTCCAGCGGGCTCGGCCTGGCGCTACCCGTCCACCGATGCGGCCGCGCCAGGCTGGAGGCCCAAGGCCCGATTGGGCAAGCGGCGACGAAAGCACGATCCCTATGCGATACGCGCGGTTGATGACAACGATTCGCGAACCCGGGGAGAGCGAGTTCTAGGTTTCCCGTTGCAATACCGCGCGTATGAGCCTGCAACTTTCCGGCGAATAGCCACGATTCAGCAGATCAGCCTCTGCCTCCTGTGCGCGGCTGTCTCCATGAATGAAGAGGACGCAATAGCGACGAAGCGCCTCGAGCCTCGCGTCGGCGAGTGGATTTTGAACCTGGATATCGAATACGCGTTCGATAAGCCGGCGCATGCGCCCGACCTGGGACACGCTGCGCAGGCTGTCCTGCCTGGACAGCTGCGCGACCTGCATCGTAAGCCGATCGAGTTCCTGTGAGCCACGCGTCTTTGGCGTGAACGAGCCAGACACTTCTTCGGTAAATGCCTCGGCAAAGTCGAGAAACATCACCGCCTCCTGACCGCTTCAAGCGGTGCCCAGCACCGGGATGACTGCATTTCCAGCCATCGCGCCATGACGCCCAAGGTCATCTCGTCTATTCCGATTCCCCAGAAACGGAGTATTCCAGTCGCAAACCTCATGGATGCGTCCCCCGGGCGGGATGCCCAAAAAAGTGGGGCGCGGCCGTGACCACGATCAGCGCACAGATGATGATCGCGATGAACAGATCATCAAGAACCCGTAAAAGCGCCACGAAGAGAATCGCGACTATCGCCACGGTGGCGGCGCAGAACGAGACCGAGGACAGTCGGGCCAGCATGTGCGGCCGCGTAAAAGTCGAGATCGATCTTCGCTTGCGGTCGCCGTTCAGGAGCAGAGATGGCGTGCGGCGCACAATGGGGAGCAGGAACCGTTTCATGTCTTCAACCAGGGTCTGAGATCAAGCTGGTGTCTGCGCCGCGCGGACGCGCAATTCAAAGATCGAATTGCTACTCGATGATACCGCTGCGGTATGGACTCACCCTTCGCTCTCGTGGATCATATCTGCATACCGCAGCGGAACTCTGGTCCTGCCAGCTTGGGAAGACGATCCCGCTCACCGCGCGATAGGCTGGAGACCGGGCTTGCCATCGCACCGGACGATTAGCCCTCTCTCCTGATCGACGCGCTGTTGAAGAGGCGAAGATGCGCGCCGACGTTGAGGACGGACAGCTTCTCCTCGAACCTCGATGCGGCGCCACCGGTCACCGTCACCTTTTCCCGAGAACAGGGTCTGGGCCTGGTCCGGCGGTCCCGCGACTATTGAAGCCGAGATCCAGTGAACCCTTTGGTCGCCTGGCGGGGCGGCTGCGTTGACGCCAGCCCCGCCATTTGTCGTTGCATCGTTGCTCAGAGCGCCATCGTCCTGCCGAACAGGGCTCTTCGCGCTTCATCGTCAATGTCGGACTTGAGCTTGAGCGTGTCGCGAAGAGCGATCGCGCGGCCCGCTGCCGGACGCGCATTCATCGCCTCATGCCACCGCCGAAGATGGCTCAGCGAAGAATAAGCCTCGCCGACGATGCCGGGTGCGAAATTCACCCAACCCCATGCAGCGAAGTCGACGATCGAGCAGCTGTCTCCAAGTGTGAAGGACCGATCGGCAAGGCGCGCATCGAGAATCTCGAGATGCCTTTCGGCTTCTTTCATATAGCGGTTGATCGCGTAAGGCAGCTTCTCCGGTGCAAATTTCACGAAATGGACCGCCTGACCAGAATATGGCCCAAGCCCTGTCGCGATGAACATCAACCACGATAGCAACTCGCCGCGCGAACTACCCGCCGGTGCGCCGAACTGGCCGGTCTTTTCCGCCAGATAGAGAAGAATCGCATTGGAATCGAACACGATCTCACCGTCATCCACGATCACCGGCACCTTGGCATTCGGGTTGAGCGCGGTGAAGGCCGGGATATGCTGATCTCCCTTGAAGATGTCGACGGGGATCATCTGGTATGGAAGTCCCGTCTCCTCGAGCATCAGTGCGACCTTCATTGGATTGGGTCCCGAGTGAAAATAAAAATCGATCATAGGTTGTGTTCCTGTTGAGCTTGTTCGCAGAAGTTCGGCGGCAATGGTGCCTATTGTCCTTCTTCCTGAAGTGCGCCGCGCACGACGGACCGGCCATTCCCGTTCAGTCAGCGCGCCCGCGCACGAACTGAAGCGTCGTTTCCGCAACGCGCCGGCCAAGATGCTCGGCGGTACGCAGGTCGGCGGCGGGAGGAGCAACATCGGGCCCTTCGTCAGCGTTCGATTGTGCCGACGCGCCGAGCCAGATCCCTAGCCGGTTAAGGTCCTCTTCCGATCCTGTGCTGGAATTGTTTGCGGGCGGTAGGCCGAGGCTGACCCAGTGCATGCCCTGCTGGGCCGCAAAAAGCGCGATCTGGATCAGCGTCGCAAGCTTGTCGCCAGACCGCGAGGCCGAGTTCGAGAAGCCGGCCGCGATCTTGTCTTTCCAGGCGAAGCCCTTGGCGAAGACGGTGCTCGAGGTCAGGTCCAGGAAGGCTTTGAACGGCGCGGACGCGCTGCCCATATAGGTCGGCGCGCCGAAGATGATGGCCTCCGCCGCCTCCAGATCGTCCCAACGGGTCTGGGCCTCTTCGACCGTCAGCAGCAGGGCCTCAGCGCCCTCCACCTGGTCCACGCCCGTTTTCACCGCCTCGGCCTGCCGGGCAGTATGGCCGTATCCGCTGTGATAAACGATGGCGATGCGAATGTCCGACATATGCAAACTCCTTTGTATATATGTTGGCGACATACCAGCATAATGAGGTAAATGAGATCATCCTTGCCAGGGAATGGTGAACTGGCCCCGCCGGGCGATGTCGGCGGCGACTTCCGCGATCGAAACCCTTTGCAACTCCTCCTCCAGCGCTCGACGGGCGCGATCGAGCGCAGGGAGCATCGCGGCCTGGATATATTTGCCGACCACGCATTTCTCATCGGGCGGCGAGCGATGCAGCGAAAAAATCTCGCAGTCCTCCACGGCCTTGTAGACGTCGAACAGGCTGATCTTCCCGGCGGGCCTCGCCAGCAGGGCTCCTCCGCCCAGGCCCATCTGCGCCGTCGAGAGACCGGCATCGGCGAGCCTGGAGAGAATAGACCGGATGACTGCCGGATGGGTGCTGGCGCTTCTTGCGAGATCCTGGGACCGCACGGGCCTGCCCTCGTTCACGGCGAGCGCGGCGAGCGTATGGACGGCGACGGCGAAGCGAGTGCTGGTGGGCAAGTGAAAGACCATATCCGGATGTGTTGTCATAGTGATTACACATTGGAACGGGTCCTTCAAGCCCATAAGAATGCCGCACCGGACACATGTATTTTTGTCCGGGGTGCTTAGCGCTCTGGTAAACCTCTCGCGCCGGCACATCGTATAGCGCTATGAACGCACAAAGTTACGTTGATGTAAGGCCGTCCGTCCGTCGCGGGCTTGTTCGGAATGCGTGCCACCAACTCGCTGGTCGGAGCCTGCCGACTGTACGAATTGAATTTCCCATGGCGGGATCCAAAATCGTTTTATTGTTGAGCGATAGCTTCCGGTGTGACGTTCGAATCTACATTGATGGGCGAGAGACGCTCCATCAACGTGTCGAGCATCAGGTTCGCCGCGCCGCGGATTGCCGAACCATCGCATCCGGTCGCGGCCTGGACAGACATGCCGGAAAGCGTGATGGAAATAAGCCGCGCCAGATCGACTGAATCGACGTCGCTCCTGAGCTGCCCGGTCTGGATCGCGATGGATATCCGGCGTTCAAGTTTCCATTGCCGAAACCGTCGTCGCCGTTCGACAAAATCGCGAATCGCCTCGCAGCACGGAGCACCGGAGAGGATGGCGAGGAAGCCGGTCGGGCCGCTGTCTGCGGCCAGGACGGCACTATCCACATTGCCGGTCACAAGATCTTTCAGGACGTCACGAATATGGACCCGCCGCAGGGCGGTTCGAAAATAACGAAGCCGTGTCGCTTCGAAGCGCAGAAAGGCGTGGCGAAAGAACGATTCTTTAGGGCCGAATCTCCGGTAGAGGCTCGGCCGGCGCAGGCCGGTTGCATGCTCCAGATCGTCGATGGTAGTCCCTTCGAATCCCTTGGCGCAAAAAACCGCCATGGCCGCCTCGAGCGCCACATCCGGATCGAACGAGAGATGCCTGCCCATGTGCGTTAACCGGTCAGCTCGCACCGGCGTATCGGGCGAGTTGGATCTTCCCGTTTTGCTGCGGTGTGGGATGGCTGAGTCGCGCAAGTTGGCGGCTGCTTATTCCGGGATGCCAAGTTATTGGCTTGCGGAATGATCCCCATGACTTTCATGTGTGCAGCAGCCGATCGAACGGGCAATTTAGTTCTTCCTATCGATGGATTGCTAGGCGTAGCCGGTGTTTCAGCCGCTGTCGTGCCATGATCGGGCGTGACGCATAGCGCTGCATGTCCCGGTCGCATCGATTGTAACGGGTTGGGGTGCATAAGATGAGGATGTGACCTTGAGCGACATAACACCATAGGCCGAGGTCCAGCTAACGATAACCGGCCGCAAATCTGCTGCTTCTGCTTAACGTGCAGTTGCTTTTGCTGCTGTCGAGCTCTCCTGCGGTTCTGGTCGCTCAGTTCCGTCCGTCCAACCTCCACCAAGTGCCAGGAACAGATCGACCTGCCGGTCGACAAGCGTCGCACGCGATTGTGCAAGCGTTGCTTCCGCGCTCGCCAGACTGGCCTGGGCGGATAGAACATCGATGAAATTGGTCCGTCCGAAATGATAGAGTCGGCTTGCCTGGTCGCTTGCCTTGCGTGTGTCGCCCTGGGTGAGCTCGAGGGCATGGTTTCGATCTGCTTCCCGCGCATAGGCCGACAAGGCCGTTTCGGTCTGCCGCAGCGCTTCGATGACGGTGCCGTCGAAATTGGCCGAGGCGGCTTCCGCCGCAGCCCCAGCCTCGGCGATCCGGGCATGCGCGACCGACCGATTGGGAAAGGTCCATGAGAGGAGGGGACCCAGACTGCCGCCGAAGCCGTTGCCCGAAAGGAAAGCCGAGAACGGGCCTGCGAAGCCCATCGAGCCGCCGAGCGAGATATGCGGGTAAAGTTCCGCCGTCTCGACTCCGATGGTCGCCGTCGCGGCGTGAAGCTGGCGCTCCGCCGCGCGGACATCCGGGCGCCGGCTGAGCAGCGCGGCACCGTCCCCGATCGGGATGAGCTGCCGGAGCGAAGGCGGAGCAGCACATTGCTCGGCCTCGCGAGGGTAATCCGCAGGCGCGCGCCCCATAAGCGCAGCCAGTTCGTACAGGGCAGCCTGACGGCTGGCAAGGACGCCCGGAATAGCCGCGGAGCTCTGGTCGACGGCCGCCCTGGCGCGCGTGACGTCGAAGGCGGTGCCGCGCCCACCGCTCGCAAGGCGTGTGGTAACCTGCAGTGTTTGGCGCTGCACATCGAGCACGCGTTGGGTGGCGGCGAGCGTCACGTTCGCAGAGCAGACGGCCGCGTAGTTGCGTGTGACCGCCGCAGCGACAGTCACCCGGACCTGGTCGCGTGCTGCCTGTTCAGCCTCGCTGTTGGCGCGCGCCGCCTCGATCCCGCGCTTGATGCCGCCGGCCAGATCGAGCGGGTAGGATACCCCCGCGCCCAGATTATAGGTGTAGGACGAGCCGGGGCCCGTAAAGCCGCCGATGCGGTTGATATCCGCGCCGCCCGAGATGGTCGTCTGGATCGTCCGGCCCGCTTCCGCCTCGCGCACGACATAGCTTGCACGCTTCAGATTGGCATCTGCGGCACGCAGATCGGTATTCGCCGCGAGCGCTTCCGCCACATAGGCGTCGAGCCTTGCATCCTCATAAAGATGCCACCAATGGTCGGGGAGGGGAGCCGATATGTAAACCGCCTCGTCTCCGCTGTGGAATGGCGCGTTTGCCGACGGTGACTTGACCATCGCATGGTCCGGAATCCTGAAATCCGGACCGGCGGTGCAGGCCGACAGCATCGCCATCAGCAGTCCGGACGCGGCGGCATAGCGTTTCATGACCGCTTGCTCCCCGGCAGGATCGTGACGGTCGCTGTCCGCCCGGGAATAAGCGCGGTGTTCGGAGCCAGCCGATCGATATGGATCCGGACCGGAATGCGTTGGGCCAACCGGACCCAGGTGAATGTCGGCGCGACCGTTGGCAGCAGGTTACCGCTATTGCTGCGCTGGTCATCGGCGATACCGCCGGCGATGCTGTCGACATGGCCCTCCATGGGCTGCGACGCGCCCATGAGCCGCACGGTCGCGCGGTCTCCCACGCGAATGCCGTCGAGCTTGGTTTCCTCGAAATAACCCTCCACCCTCAGGGTGTCGGTCGCGATCAGGGCCATCGCCTGCGTGCCGACCCCGATATAGTCGCCAGGATGAAGATCGAGATTGGTGACCTGACCGTTGACGCTTGCGCGGACCTCGGTCCGTCGCAGATTCAGCGCGGCGGTCTCTCGGGCCGATTGCGCCTGCATCAGCGCCGCTTCCGTGGTCAGCACACGGGCGACGTTTTCCTCGTGGGTTTCGGCCGCGACCAGATCGCCCAGCGCGAGATCGCGCCGCGCCGTCTTACGCGCCATATCGAGCGTTGCTTTCGCGCTTGCGATGTTGGCGTCGGCCTCATCGAGCGCGGCCTGATACCTCGGCCGGTCGACTACGAATAGCAGGTCGCCGGCATGTACGGTCTGGTTGTCGCGCACATGGACCTCTGTCACCAGACCGGAGACATCGTTCGTGACACGCACCACATCGGCGCGGACATGTCCGTCGCGCGTCCAGGGCGAGATCTCGTAGCGGTGCCACATAGCGACCGCGACGAGCGCCGCGACAACGACGATGACGAGGGTCGCCGCCAGTCTGATCAGATAAGGAGCAAAGCGTTTCATGACAGGGATCCGGAAATGCCGCTCACATCCGCGAGCGCAGCAAGAAGGAGAAGGAAGATGGCGAGATCGACGATTGGTCGATGAACGATGAACCGATAGAAACCGATCGTCGAAAGGAGCATCGTCACGACGCCGCACAGGATGAGCGCGACAAGCCCGACCAGGATGAGGGTCGGAACGAACACTCCGAAGACCGAGATTTCACCGATCATGCTTGCGTCTCCAGGAGAGGTGTGGCGGCATCGGGAAAGAGGCTGCGCCGCAGACCCACCAGAGCGAGCGAGAGCGCCCGCGCGGCATCCTGCGGAAACCTCGCCGCGCTCCTTGCCAGGAGCTGGTCGAGCTGCCGGCAAGCATCTTCACCCGTACCGGGAGCCGATGAACCGGCCGCTTCGAGATGGTCGTGAACCGCAACCAGAACAGACCCGATGGCACCATCGGCGTCAGCCAAGCCCTCGCTGCCCCTGATGCGGCGAAGCTCGTCGATGTTGATGCCCGCCCGCGTGTCCGCCAATATTCCTTCAAGCGTGTCGGACGAGGCCTCTCCGCGCGCGACATGCGGATAGAGATAGGCGACGCGGTCAAGCATGGTGGCGAGCCAGCGCTCGGTGCGGGGTCCGGCACGGCTCAGGCATCGGCGAGCCAGGTCACGCCGCGTGACCTGAAGCAGCTTGCGCGCACGAATGTTACCGTCGACGCTCGCAAAAAGTGTCAGGCTGATCACAGGCGCAGCCATTCCGGCGAACTGCGCCATATTGCCGTTGATGAGGGCATCGAGGCTGCTGGAATAGCGATCGAGGAGCCCGATCGAGGTGGGCAGCGTCACCATGAAACCGAGCGCATAGGGTGCGGTCGGAGGCATGGTTGTCATGCCTCCCATCAGGAGGAGCGCGGGAGCCAGAACCATGACCAGCGGTACGAAGTCCGTGACACGCGGGAAGATCGCGAAATCGTAGATCGTGCAGAACAGCGTCGCGACCACCGCGCCAACCAGCATCTTCCAGCCGGTCGCGGAATCGGCGCCGATGCTCGCAAGGATGGCTCCCACGGCGCCCGCGATCAGGGCGGCTGTGGCGCCGTCAGGCCAGGCGGTCCCGATCCAGATCGTGCAAAGCAGCAGAACCGCGGTTGCGACTCCCACGGCCGACCGGATGGCGGTCCCGTGATCGCGGTGGAGCGGGCGATGACCGGCGCGGCGCAGAACGGTTTCTATCTCTGTCGGTGGCATTGCATGCGGATCGGCTATCAATGTTCGCAAAGCGGCGCAGGCACCGTGGGATTGGATCAGTTCGTTGAGGCGCACGAGCAGGTTGGCCAGCAGCAACTCAGACCAGGTCGAGGGCGCGGTCGGTTCCAGTTCGCGCGCACGGCGCGCAAGCATCGTCGCTTCCGCGTCGAGATGCGGGCCGGACAGCAGCCAGCCGCGCGTGTCCGCCAGCAGCGCCTCGACCTTTCCCGGCATCGCTCCGGCTGTACGGAGCTGGTCGATCCGGTCGAGACACGCGGCGCCCAGCGGCATGATGAGGGAAATCTGATCCTGGAGCGCCCGAACCACCGATATTCGCGGCTGCAGGCGCGCCATGTCGAACGGCAGATGAATCGAAAGCTGGTGAAGATCGAAGATGTCGACCGCGAGACGGCGTCGGTCCCGATCCAGAGCTGCCTCCGGCCGGTCGGTCAATGTATCAGCCGACCAGCGCGCTGCATCCCTGAGGATCGCATCCACGCGAGCGATCAGACGAGAGGTGACGGTTTGCGGAAGGATCACGCCATGGATCAGGCTGGCGCAGAGGATCCCGAGCGTGATCTCCTGGACGCGCAGGATCGCGGTGGTGAAGATGGCATCGGGCGCGGAGACCGAAGGAAAGCCGATGATGCTCGCCGTATAGCCGGCGAGCAGGAAGATGTAGGACCGCGGAGTTCTGTCCAGCAGTCCGAAATAGACGCAGACGCCAAGCCAAAGGGCCAGTGCAAGCGTGAGAAGCTCGGGCGCGTTGACGAGGTTGGGCACGAGGATCACCGCCGTCGCAGCGCCGAGAATTGTGCCGAGCACTCTGAACAGGGCTTTCGACAGAACCGCGCCCGCGAGCGGCTGCGAAACGATGTAGGCGGTCAGCACCGCCCAGGACGGACGGGGAAGGCCGATGCGCAGTGCGATATAATAAGCGAGCATCGCTGCCACGAGGCACTTGAGCGAGAAGAGGGCATCGCGGACGCCGAACAGATCAGAGCTCATTGCGCCGTTCCCCGTCGAGCGATCGGGCGATCCTGCGGATCACGCGCAGGGCTGTGGCGAGATCCTCATCGTCGAAGCCTGCCAGCGCCGTAGCCCGGAGCGCCGCTATTGCCTGCTTGACTTCTCGCGCGGCGTCTCGACCACTGGCGGTGAGCCGAACGCGGCGCACCCGGCGATCGATGGGATCGAAGAGACGTTCGACATAGCCGGACTCCCCGAGCGCATCGACGAGCCGGACGAGCGATGCCGAATTGATATCGAGACCTGAAGCCAGATCGGTTTGCCGAAGATCGTCGCCGAGTTCGTCCGTGAGAAGCAGGGCGAGACCAGTGGCTCCCGAAAGCCCAAGTCTGGCCAGCTTCATGTCGAGCGCATGGCGCCAGGTGCGGGCGAGCGGAACGAACTCGCGAGTGAACTCGCTTTCCAGTGCAGCGCGGCCGCCCGCTCTGCCGTCCTGGATATCCAGGGGCATGCCGTTGCGCTTTCCACAGGATCGGGGCGATGCGCGTTGCCCTGCGTCCATCTTCTCGGTAGCCATTGTCAGGAAAGCCTTTCGGGGTGATCGCCCGACGGGTCATTTGCGCTGACGGAATGGCTGCGTAAAAGATCGTTATGGTTCGAACGAATACCGTGGGGGTATCGTGTACGATGTGAAACATCTCCGCTATTTCGTCGCCGTGGCGACCGAACGAAGCTTTACGCGTGGCGCTGAGCGGCTCAACATGGCCCAGCCGCCGCTGAGCCGCCGGATCCATGAAATGGAGGAGGAACTCGGAACGAAGCTTTTCGACCGTGAGGCAAGGCCGCTCGCCCTCACGCCCACAGGCCAGCTTTTCTACGAGCAGGCGATCCAGGTCATCCAGCGAGCCGAGCAGATGCGCACGACGATGAAACGCTTTGTCGCCTCGGAGCGCCCGCGATTTGTCATGGGGATCGTCTCGTCAATGCTCTATGCGCGTCTGCCGGAGGTGGTGCGTCGTTTTCGTGCGCGGGCGCCAAATGTCGACCTGAGTCTCGTCGAAATGAACAGTGCCGAACAGCTATCGGCTCTCAAGGAGGGGCGCATTCATGCGGGCTTCGGACGCCTGCGCCTGAATGATACGGCCGTGCGTCGGGAAATTCTGCGGGAAGAGCCGCTGGCGGTGGCCATGGCGCCCGACCATCCGCTTGCCGCCGGCGATGGACCGCTCGAACTCGAAGCTGTGGGCGATCTTCCACTCATCGTTTATCCCAAGGAGCCGCGCCCGAGCTATGCGGACGTCGTTATATCGATGTTCCAGGATCTCGGCATGTATCCGTCCCAGATCATCGAAGTGCGCGAACTGCAAACGGCGCTCGTCATGGCAGCGGCGGGCGAAGGAGTATGTGTCGTGCCGGACTCGGTGCAACGCATGGGCCGGGTCGACATCGCCTTTCGCGCACTCGGCGGCGCCATGACGATTCCGATGATCCTGAGCCATCGGGTCGATGACCGTTCCGAGGAGCTCCACACCTTGTTCCAGGTGTTCATGGACGTCTTCGCGGAATGGGGCTTTCCGCTGCCGCAGGGCATGGTCGACGCGATCAGCGGTAATCAGGAAACGGAATAGACGTCGAGACACGCGGCATCAAGACCCTTCACGCTGATCGAGCTCGTCGAAGGCGCGCTGCCACCTGTCAATGTTCTTAAGCGCTTCCTTCACGAAGGCCGAGCGCCGGATGCCAGCCAGAAAAGCTTGCGCGATTGCACGGCCAGGCTGTGCGAGCGGGCGCTCGAACTGAACAAGCAGCACGATCCGGGTTCCGTTTGTGCCGTTCCAGACCTCGTGATGCCAGGTATCATCGAAAACAAGCGTCTCTCCTTCGCGCCAGCCGAGTGTCTGGGTACCGACGGTCATGAAAAGGCCCGCGCCACGGGGAACCTGCAGGCCCAGATGACAGGTTAGCAGGCCTTTCGTGACGCCCCGATGCTTGGGAATGTGAGTACCCGGCCGCAGGACGGAAAAGAAGGCGCTGTTGAGCCCGGGCACCTGACGGAGCAACTTCTCCGTCCTCGGGCAGCGCGCCAGATTGCGTTCGACACGCTGGCCGTAACCGATCAGGAAAAAGGAGCGCCACCCCTCATCGGTGGCGATTCTGGTATGATCCGGGGAAATCTCCCGCAGGGTGGGAACAGCATCGGACGATTGTGTGACTGCGAGCGCTTCCGATTGGATGGCTCCCCAATTGGAGCGAAGCATCTCCGTCCAGGGAAACATCGCAGGATCAAGGGCCGGATCGTTTGGAACGCGCGATGAGCGGGCGATCAAGGCGTCCAGCGAGGGCCGCATTTTCTTGCCCAGCCTGATGAGAAGCGGCCTTTTGCCCGCCCCGAGGTGGGCGCCTCGAGAATCATCCGTCACCGTTCACCCACATGCCGGTTCTCGATTATACCTCCAGAAGGTCCGGAGCGCCCCTGTACGACCATCAAATCCGCGCTGAACCCGGTTTCAGGAGGATGCTCGACACATCGACACGCCGCGGCTCCCGATTGGCCCCGTTCCTCGAAAGAGCCAAAGATCGTTTTGGTCCGGGGTCATACCGATCGGGTATCGATGGGCGTCGGTAGGTGCCATCGCTTCGCGATTGGAACGAGGTGCCCGAACGGCGGACGGAAGCAACCCGATCTTAACGCCAGGCGCCTACATCTGATGCATGATCAAGCTGAAAACATTGTTCAGGCGCAACGTCCGACCGTCGGTTCCGCGGCGCGACGGTGAGGAGGCATTCTATCGCGCGCTCGCGGAACAGGCTTGTGATGTGATTGCGCATGTCGGCCCGGACGATCGTATCGACTATATTTCGCCGTCGGTGGAGACATTGCTGGGCTGGCTGCCCGAAGCGTTCATCGGGAAGGACGTCCTCGGTTCCGTGATCGAGGAGGATCGGGCGAGGGTCGCGGAGACGATCGTCAAGCTGAAGTCGGGCCAGGTTGCCGACGCGTGGACACAAGCCCGCGTACGCCGCGCCGACGGAAGTACCGTCTGGATCGAGACGACGGCGCGTCTGGATGCCGCGGGAGACGGTTCGGCCGTCCTCGTGCTGAGGGATATCACCACACGCAAGCAACTTGAGGAAGAGCTCGCCAAGCTGGCTCTGCAGGACGCACTGACGGGGCTTGCGAACAGGCGGTCGTTCGATCAGGCCCTCGAGCGTGAATGGGACCGGACCGTTCGCGAGGAAGGCCAGATGGCACTGCTCCTCATCGACATCGACCAGTTCAAGCTGTTCAACGACGAATATGGCCATCAGGCAGGAGATGACTGCCTGCGGAGCGTGGCGACCTGCATTCGCTCCCAGCTTTCCAGATCGACGGATACAGCCTTTCGTTACGGTGGTGAGGAGATGGCGGTGGTTCTGGGCGGCACCGGCCGCGAAGGCGCCATGGAGGTCGCCTTGCGGTTGCGGCAGGCTGTCATCGCCCTCTCGATCCCGCATGCGCGCAGTTCGGCTGCCCGGCATGTGACAATCAGTATCGGTGTCGCGACTGCGGTATCACGGGATGGCGGGTCCATGCGGATGCCGGAAGGTCTTCTCCAAGCAGCGGATCACGCGCTTTACCGGGCAAAAGCCGAGGGGCGAAACCAGGTGTCGGAAGCGCTGCTCTTCGCACCAGCACGGAACGGCCACGCAGCCGTTTGAACGGGATTCCTCATGGTGTCGCGCGGTTTTGGAAAGATTCCGACGCAACCCTGTATCGAGAGATGCAGTTCGCTTTGAGAGCCGGCGGGCGTGCTGCGCGCCGGGACGGAAACTCCTCTCAATCGCCGGCCAGGCCTGAGCGGCAACGATCGTCAGCGCCGGAAAAGGGCGGGCGGAGGCTGACGAGCATAGTCGCTTCCGGCAAAACGAAACGGACAAGCCGAGAACGACAATCCGCAAAAAAAGGCCACCCGAAGGTGGCCGAAGTATTAGGAGAGGATGTCTGAAAGGCCCACCTCTCATGCTGTCTCTCCGTCTATTGTGCAATTGCGAAACATGCACCCGCAGATGCCGATGCGGCACTATGCTAAAAATGATAGCATGATCATACCTAGATAGAATAGCGCCAAAACGCCAGATTTGACTTTACAAAATCCGGCTCATGCTACCGAACGATCCTGATTGCACATTTTATAACCAGGATATCTCCGTTACGACTATTTAACGGCGACCACCGCAGCGACTGCACTTTCCCAGCCTTGTCCGATTGCCGACCTCGACATTGCCGTCAGGAGGTCGACAACGGGTTCAATCCGACTGGATCAGAAGGGATAAGCCGGTGGCGCGCTCTTGATCGTGACCCACTGCCAGTCCGTGAACAACTCCCAATTGGCGGGTCCCCCGATAGAAGTACCGTTGCCCGAGGCGCCGATCCCTCCAAAGGGGTTCACGACATCGTCGTTGACCGTCTGGTCGTTGATATGCAGCAAGCCGGCGTGCAGGCGCTCGCCGAGTGCGAGCGCGCGACCGACATCCCGCGAAATGACGGCCGCCGATAGGCCATATTCCGTGTCATTGGCGAGCGCCACCGCTTCGTCGTCGCTTTCGAACGGCACGAGGACCGCGACCGGTCCGAAGATTTCCTCGGTGAAGGCCGTCATTGTGTGGCTGACCCCCTTGAGTACGGTCGGCGCAAGGAACAGTCCTTCCGACGTGCCGCCAGCGAGAATTTCCGCCCCCTCCGCCACCGACGTCTCGAGCACCGACAACGCGTGATCGAGCTGCGGCTGGTTGATGATCGGCCCAAGCGCGACGGTTCCGCTCATCGGATCCCCGACCGGCAACGCCCGGGCTTTTTCCGCGAGCTTTGCCGCGAAATCCTCGATGATCGATTTCTGAACGAGGATACGGCCTGCAGACATGCAGATCTGGCCCTGATGAAGATAGGCGCCCCAGGCGGCATTCCTGAGCGCCAGCTCCATGTCGGCGTCATCGAGAATGATCAGCGAATTCTTGCCGCCCAGTTCGAGCGAGACCTTCTTGAGGTGTTTGCTCGCATTCTGCCCGACCATCCGGCCGGCGTTGGTCGAGCCGGTGAACTGGATCATAGCGATGTCGGGATTGCTGCACAGGGCTTCTCCCGCATCGCCCCGGCCGGGAAGGACCTGGAGCACGCCGGCGGGCAGACCCGCGAGCTCGAATAGGCGTGCAATCACGAAGCCGCCGCACACCGCCGTGCGTGGGTCGGGCTTGAGTACCACCGCGTTGCCGACAGCCAGCGCCGGCGCGACGGCGCGCATCGCGAGGTAGAGCGGGAAATTGAACGGCGCGATGATCCCGACGACGCCGAGCGGGCGGCGCTTGGCGAGGCTGGTGCGTCCCGCCTCGCTCGGCAGCACGAGTCCTTGCGCCTCATAAGGCATGCCGCCTGCCAGCTGGATCGCCTTCAGAGACAGACGAAGCTCGAACTCGGCCTTGGCGCGGACGGAGCCGCTCTCCCGCATGATCCATTCGACGATCTCGTCCCAGTGTGCGTGACCGGCCTCGACCGCCTTCGGGAAGACCCCCGCACGCTGGTCCGGGCTGGTCGCAGCCCACGCCTTCTGGGCCTTGCGGGCAGAAGCAGCCGCGGTCGCGATATCGGCGGTGTCGGCCATTCCGATCTTGCCGATCACCTGGCCTGTCGCGGGCTCGATCACGTCGGCCACCGCCGGTCTCGCTGTCCATTCCCCGTCGAAGATGGAACCGCTCAGATGGTTTTTTGTCAGAAATTTTGTCGTCGTCATAATGCATCTCCGATTGTCGAGGTGGCAGGCGGAAGGCGCTCGCTGAGGGATTCCGGTGCCGTGGTGTTGCATGAATTGAGAAAGCGGATGATCGTAGTCGCGAGCGCTTCCGGCGCTTCAAGCGGCGCGAGGTGCGCGGCGTGGAGATGGGCTGTTTGCGCCCGGGGGATTGCCTCGGCAATATGTTGCCCATGTCCCTCGAACGGCGTCGACGTGTCGAGATCGCCGGCGACCACCAAAGTCGGAGCCTCGATTTCCCGAAGCCGCCAATAGATGTCCATGTCGCGGATCGCGGCGGCGCAGCCGGCATAGCCATCATTCGACATGCGACGCAGCCCCTCGGCAATATAATCGCTGGCATCCGGGTCGGTCTTCCGGAATTCCGGAGCCAGGAAACGTCCCATGGCCAGGTCAAGGATCGCCTCGGTGCCTCCGTGGCGAACAGCCTGCACGCGTGCCGCCCAGGCGCTCGGGTCCATCGTTGCGGAGGTGCAGACCGGGATAAGCGCGTCGACCCTGTCCGCGTAATCGAGCGCCAGTCCCATAGCCATCATGCCGCCCAGCGAGACGCCGGCGACCGCGGTCCGCGCCACAGCCGCATCGTCGAGCACCGCGATGACATCATCGACCAGCATGTCGATGCTATAGTCTCCTCGAGGCGCCTCAGAACGGCCATGGCCACGTGTATCCATCCGCAACACATGGAAGCCGGCCAGATAGGGCAGGACCCGATCCCACAGATGCAGATCGGTTCCAATCGAATTGAGGAGGAGAAGCGGCTGACCTCCAGTATCGCCGGCCGTCTCCCAATGGATGCTGACGCCGCGTCTCACGGTTGTCGCCATGAACTTAGTCCTTCTGCGATCCGGAAGCTCGGAATGATTGCGAACCGATCAAGACGAGGACCGCCAGCCATCGTCAGTCGTGATCCGGGCGCGATCGGGAAAGATCGTGCGCGGCGGCGCAACGGTGCACTTCGGTATGCGATACGACCCTTCAGCGGGAAGCGCTTTTTGCCATATCGGACCGGGAAGGGCCACTCGGCGGTATGTTTCGGTCTGGCGGGAATCGCCTCTGTGGATACGATTGTTCTCATAGATATTCCAAACTTCAGAAGCGTGCAGCTCGCGGGCTTTGGGTGCGCCACGCGAGCTGCAGCGGAAGGTAAGCGGGCGGCGCCATTTTCATGGCATCGCCCCTGAGTCATTCCCAGGGGGAGGGGGATGAGAACGACTCCTTGTACCAACCTCACTTACTGATGCCGGCTGCCGCCGGCACGCGAGCGACATGGCGAATGCCGGCCGCTAACGAAAAGACCATTTCGGTAACCGGCCAAACCGTTTTGATATCGCCCACCCTGAAAGCGACTGGTTCGAGGCAGCCCGCCGTTCGGTCATGCACTCACAAACCGGATCGGGTTCTCGATCGGGGCGTCCATGACGCTAGCCGAAAGATTGGCGCGGGTCTGGTGTTGTTTCGATCAAGACCTGCACATGTTTTCCGGCCATTCGCCATGGACGCTGACTAAAAGATTTTGGCGATGCGGATCTGGGCCCGTATTGCCTCACGGAACCCGCCCTCAACATGAACCATGTGGCCCGCGCTACCCTCGACCTGCAGACCCGGCGCGACGAACGTCTGCACGGCGAAGCGGATTTGCTGGTTTTCGGTCTTCGTGCCGTTGTAGAGTCCACCGACATATTGGCGGCCACCCCAATAGCCGGCATAGCCGATCGACGCTGACGTCTTGGGCGAGAGAGTGTAGCGGCCCCAGATCTGCATGGCGTCCGTGCGATGTTGCGTCAAAGTCTGCCTTTCAGCACCATAGTCGCCATTATGGCCATACCATGTCATGTCGCCATAGGCTTCGAGCGCGAACCGACGCGCAATACCCTGCACGATGCCGACCTGCATGTCATATGTGTAGCGGTTGCCGCCGATATTGGCGGCTTTGTTGTGGCTATAGGTCCCGGTTGGTATAGAGACGATGGGCGAGAAGCCCACATAGGTGCCGTGCACGGGATCGTCATGATGCACGAGCCACAAGGTCGCGAATGGCATGATGTCGCCGATTCCGCTTGAACTCCGTAGCCTCTGACCGGCCGCACGGCCGGTGTAAATCGCGCCGAACGGCACGATGATCTGCGGGTCGGCAATGAACGGACCTATCTTCACGAAGTGAACGAAACGGACGAGCCCGATGCTTGACCGGAGTTCGGTGCCATCTCCGAGCAGGCCCACGCCAGGCACCTGGATCGCATCACGATCCGTGTAGGTGCCGTACAACAGCAACATGTTGGTGCCAGGCTTCAAAGCGACGTAGTCGCCAGGATCCACATCGACTGCCGCCGCCGGGCTAGCCACAGCGGCTGCAAGCAAGAAGAACAATCCGCTACGGCGCCAGCCCATCGATCCCTCCCTGGATATCGGGTTATTCAATGACCAGGCCAAGCGATCGAAGCAAAAACCTTTATGGTCTGCGCGCTATACCCGTTCGGTATCGCCGCGCGGCGGCCTTCGACAAATCCGCCGCGCAACTTCCAGCCGCGACGCCTCATGATACCCTCGCGATATAGCAGGTTATCGATAAGGTATTTCGAATGGGGCAGCGGTGCTTCTAATGCGAAATGCGCCTGCCGATTACACCGTCAACGGGTCAGACGCGGTCAGCATAGGGTTCGCGCTCGGAATACCAGCCCGCGCTCAGGCTGGCAGGCAGTCGCGTGGATTGTCCGTGGTCGCTGGGGCGACCGCGAGTATGGAAGACTGAGAATGTCCAAGGAAAGCTACGACTTCGTGATCGTCGGCGCTGGTGCAGCCGGCTGTGTGGTGGCGAGCTACCTGGCCGAGCACACCGAAGCGTCGATCGCACTTATTGAGGCGGGCGAGACTGATCGCGATCCGTTCATCCACATCCCCGCGGGCTTCGCCAACATCCTCATCCATGACCGGCACGTGTGGAAGTATGAGACGGTGCCGCAGCATGGGACCGTCCGCGCCTATCGCGCGGGCAGGGTGCTCGGCGGTGGGTCGTCGATCAACGCGATGTGCTACGTTCGCGGCCAGGAGCGCGATTATGATGCCTGGCAGGACGCCGTTGGCGACACCGGCCGTTGGTCCTATGCGGACCTCCTCCCGTTTTCATGGCGCAGGAGGATAATGACACTTTCCACGACGACTATCACGGCATCAATGGCGGGCTGTCGGTCCAATTGCCCAAGGGCATCAACAAGCTGAACCAATATTGCCTGAAGGCATTCCAGGAATATGGCCTTCCCTACAATCCTGATTACAATGGCAAGAGCCAGATCGGAGTCTCTCCGGTCCAGTCTACGGTCGGCAACCAGCGCCGGTGCAGCGCGGCCGACGCCTATCTGCGACCGCATCTCGCCTCGGGCCGGGTAACGCTCCTCACCGACAAGACCGTCACGCGCATCCTGATCGAGAACAAGCGTACCGTGGGCGTCGAACTCCATGGGGCGACTCCGGAAGTTATCCTGGCGGGAGAGGTGATCCTTTCGGCGGGCGCGATCCAAAGTCCGAAGATCCTAATGCACTCAGGCGTCGGGCCGGCTGAGCAGCTGCAACAGCATGGCATTCCGGTCATTGTCGATTCTCCAGAAGTTGGCGAGAATCTCCAGGATCATCCGATCGTCCCCGTGCGCGCCTATGTGAAGGGCGATCTCGGCTACCAGATGGCGGCGCAAGGCCTCGGAAGCATGAAGGCCGGTCTGCGCTACCTCGTCACCAAGGACGGCCCGGCGTCGGGTAATGGCATCGAGACGGTGTCCTACTGGAATCCTGCCGACGTCACGGCCGCACCCACCATCCAGTGCTATCATGTTCCGATCATCTCGGCAGACGGTTTGAGTCCGACAGGCGATCGCGCCGGCATCACCTTCGAGCTCGTCGTCCTTCAGCCGAAAAGCCGCGGCTCGATTCGCCTGGCGGATGGCGATCCGACCTCGATGCCGCTCATCAATCCGAACTTCATCGGCGAGGAGGAGGATCTGAAGGCCGCCATCGCATCCGTCCGCGCGATTCGTGAAGTAATGCGCCAGGAGTCGCTCGCGCCCGTGATCAAGGAAGAGATTGAGCCTGGTCCGCAAGCGCAGACGGACGCGGAGATCGGCGAGTGGGTCAAACGCGTCGCCACGACGATGTGGCATCCGGTCGGCACCTGCCGGATGGGGGCGGACGAGCGGGCCGTCGTCGATGCGCGTCTGCGGGTACGCGGAGTTGAAGGTCTGCGGGTCATCGATGCGTCCATCATGCCGAACATCACGAGTGGAAACACCAACGCCCCCACCCAGGCCCTCGCACGCCATGCCTCTGCCATGCTGGTGGAGGACGTCTTGCACCGGTCTACGGGACAGGCTCCCAGCTCGGCGCAGTCTGCGGTCGTCTTTTCCGCCCGGACGTTGCCTGCCTGAAAATCCAGCATCGGTTTTGCGCCGGCAATCTGCTTCCTCCAGCCGATCACACATCATGACGGTACACGAAATCAAGTCGCCCTGCTGTGGTAGGCGCTGTCGATGTGGCAAATGACGAAGAGAACCCTCAACGCCGTCCCCACAAACCGCACAGGATCGGACGATCATCAGGAGGTGCTGTTGCGTGATCAGAAAAAATCGGCGGGTTAGTGGAGGATATCGAAGGTCTATCCTCTTCAAGCACACCAATGGTTTCCGATTTGAGCAGGGAACAGCTACGAGCGCCGTGGAGGCGCATGCGGTGGACATCGATAAGCCGATGACCTCGCCGGAAAAACTTTGCCCCGCGCAGAA
Source organism: Sphingomonas melonis DAPP-PG 224 (assembly GCF_000379045.1). Taxonomy (NCBI): domain Bacteria; kingdom Pseudomonadati; phylum Pseudomonadota; class Alphaproteobacteria; order Sphingomonadales; family Sphingomonadaceae; genus Sphingomonas; species Sphingomonas melonis. The sequence continues at coordinate 2,988,432 of NZ_KB900605.1, read as the reverse complement.
GAACGACCGAGATGAGTGATGTAAGGTAACTCCTCGGCTCCTCGCCGACGGGCTCGGCGGGGCGAAGACATCCTCCCATTACGCCACCGCAACCGGAACAGCTTACGTGCCGCAAATCGCTTTAGACATGCACGGTTGGCTGGACAAACCGAACGTTCTGCCTCTCGGGCGACGATCAGTCGGCCTCCATTGCCAACCATTCCCTGAGAAGGGCGGTCGTTTCTTCCGGATGCTCCAGTGCCGCCATATGCCCGCAGTCGCGAATGATATGCATTACTGAACCCGCGATGTTGCCGTGGATTTCTTCCGCGTGTTCGGGCGGCGTAATCCGATCCCCATCGCCAGCGACGATCATTGTGGGGACCGCGATGCTGCCGAGGAGACCGGTCGAGTCGGGCCGGTTCATGATTGCCTGTTGCTGCCGAAGAAAAGCCTCTCCGCCCACGCGTTGGGCCATTGCGCGCATTTCGTCGGCAACGGTCCCTTCGACATGACTTGGATGCACAAGACTGTTCAGCAAGCGGCGAGTGACGCCCAGAAACTTGCCCCGCTGAAGGGATTCGATGCCGGCGTGGCGCTGAGCGATCCGCTCCGGCGTGTCGGCGCGCGCGCTTGAGTTGAAAAGGGCCAGACGACGTACACGGTGAGGCGCCCTGCGCATTATATCGAGCGCTACATAGCCGCCCATCGAGAGGCCGGCCAAGGAGAAGCGGGGCGGGGCTGCTGCAAGTGTCCGTAGCGCCATGTCGCCGACGTTGTCGTCCAGGGTGAGGTCTGCGATCATCGGCGCGACGACGTCAGAGAGCGCACGCACCTGGCGGCGCCAGAGCGATTGGTCGCACAACAAACCGGGCAGGAAGACGATCGGCTCGAATGATCCCGGATGCGTCGATCGGGAAGGGGAGGGCGGCGGTTGTTCCAGACTTTGCGCGTAAACCATGGTGCGTGACATATTGACGATCTCCTGCATCAGCAGGTGAGCTTGTCGTCGTCATCAGTCCAATACGCGTTGGGTGTGGTCTTAATAGCCTTTGAGCATGATATGGAATTGCGGCAGAACTTTACTTTCCTTGCTATTACGGAAGGAGGGCATTTTACCCGGGTGACGGGCCTTCCGGAACGAGATGACATAACCGCCATACTGTCGTCACCATTCGACATCGTCCCCTTGATCAACCTAGAACATCATCGAGCGCTTCATCGCCGGGAAACTCTAACCCGGGTGGTCCGGAGAACGGTGTCGGATCACCCATAGGTGGCGTCCATGCACGATACTCGCTATCTGAATTCGAAGCTGATTTTGCAGCCAGACGCAGCGATCGGACATCGGAAGCAAGCGCAGGAAGACTTTCAGTATTCCAGAGATCAAAATGCTTCAACCACAAACAGCCGATTTGGGCGGTTTCGCCCGTGTGTTCATGACCGGGAGCAAAGCGACGTTCGGCTCCGCCCTGATCTCCTGGTGCAACGCGTTAATGATCGTGCCAGCAATCCCGGCGCGGCAGTCGCCATGAAAAAATATCAGGCGTACCCCTATGTCCGGGCGAGGCGCTCGATGATCGGGCATTCGGGCCGAACATCGCCATGACAGGCTTTGGCCAATTCGTTCAGCGCCGCCCTCATTGCCTCAAGCATGGCGGCCTTGCGGCCAAGCTCCTGGGCACGCGCCAATGCCAGCGCCTTAACATCCCTGCTCGATCGCCCTCGGTCCTGCCACAAGCCGAGGAGGGAGCGGATTTCCTCGATCGGGAAACCAAGGTCACGGGCATTGGCGATAAAACGGAAGCGATGAACGTCCGCGTCCGAATAATCGCGATAGCCGCTGTCCCGCCGCACCGGCGGCGGGACGAGACCGACCTTCTCGTAGTGACGGATCATTCGCTGCGACACGCCGCTTGCCTGCGCGGCCTGCCCAATGTTCATGGTTTGCCTCTGTCGAGCCGCACGACGTTGAGCCGCAGCGCATTGGTGACCACCGTGAAAGAGGAAAGGGCCATGGCGGCACCCGCGAACATGGGCGACAGCAGGATGCCTGCTACCGGATAGAGCACACCTGCCGCGACCGGCACGCCAATACCGTTGAACAGGAACGAGAAGAAGAGGTTCTGGCGGATGTTGGCCATGGTCGCGCGGGCGAGCCGGCGCGCCCGGACCATTGCCGCGAGATCACCCTTCGTCAGGGTCAGTCCGGCGCTCTCGATGGCGACGTCGGTGCCTGTACCCATCGCGATCCCCACATCCGCCGCGGCGAGCGCCGGCGCGTCGTTGATGCCGTCGCCCGCCATGGCGACGCATCTGCCATTTGCCTTCAGCTCAGCGACGATGCGCGCCTTGTCGTCGGGTTTGAGATCTGCATGGACCTCGTCGATGCCGCCGATCGCGTTTGCGACCGCCTCGGCCGTGCGGCGGCTGTCCCCGGTCAGCATGACAATGCGCAGGCCCTCCTCATGAAGCGCGGCGAGGGCCTCGCGTGTCGATGCCTTGATCGGATCGGCGACCGCAATCAGACCTGCAGCCTTCCCGTCGACAGCGACGAACATGACGCCAGCTGCGCTCGCCCGATGGCTTTCGGCCGCAACATTGAGCAGCGAGATGTCAACGCCGACCCTGTGCATCTGTGCGGCGTTGCCGATTGCGATCGCGTGCCCGCCGACGGTCCCGCTGATTCCCGTGCCGGTTTGCGATCCGAAATCGTCGACGTCATCCAGAACGAGCCCACGATCACGCGCCCCTGCGACGATCGCCACGGCAAGCGGATGCTCGGAACGCTGCTCCAGAGCGGCAGCAAGCGCCAGCACCTCATCGGCTGCGAAGCCTTGGGCGGGGTCGATCGCTACGAGCTTTGGCTTACCCTCGGTGAGCGTGCCGGTCTTGTCGATCACCAGCGTATCGACGCCGTCGAGGGCTTGCAGCGCCTCGGCATTCTTGACCAGCACGCCGGCCTGCGCGCCGCGTCCGGTGCCGACCATGATCGACATCGGCGTTGCGAGGCCCAGCGCGCATGGGCACGCGATGATGAGGACGGCGATTGCGTTGAGCAGCGCGTGGCCGAAGCGCGGCTCCGGCCCGACCAGGCTCCAGACGATGAAAGTCGCGATCGCCACCAGCACAACCGCAGGGACGAACCAGCCGGCGATGCGGTCGGCCACAGCCTGGATCGGTGCGCGACTGCGCTGCGCTTCTGTCACCATCGCGACTATGCGCGCCAAAACGGTGTCCGAACCGATCGCCTGTGCTTCCATGACGAGGCTGCCGGTGCCGTTGACCGTGCCGCCGGTGACCGCCGCGCCGGCCGCCTTGGGCACCGACGCCGGCTCGCCGGTAAGCATCGATTCATCGACGGACGAGCGTCCGTCCGTCACGACGCCGTCGACCGGGATCGACTCGCCTGGGCGTACACGCAACCGCTCCCCTTTAGCGATGTCCGCCAACGGCACGTCGCTCTCGGTCCCATCGGAGCCGATGCGCCGAGCTGTCTTAGAGGCTGTTTGGGAACGGTAGCGGAATGAGGTTGGACGATCGGGCTTCGGTGTGATTCCAGAGGGTTGCGACACCTATTCTGGAGTGACCGATGTGGAGCCCGACCGCCCGCGCGCAGCATAGCCGCGCTGGCCTGCGCTATGGAAGCGATCTTACCGATGCCGAGTGGCGGCTGATCGAGCCGCATCTGCCATCACCTCGACCATGCGGACGACGTCGCCGGTGGTCGATGCGCCGGATCATTGAGGCGATCCTGTACGTGCTGAGGTCCGGCTGTCCCTGGCGTCTCCTGCCCGATAGTTTTCCGCCGTGGGGCACCGTGTATGGCTGGTTCTCCGAACTGCGCGACGCAGGCGTGTTCGAGAGCCTGAACCACCATCTGGTCCAGCGCGATCGTGCCCGCCTCGGTCGCCCGCCTTGCCCATCGGCCGCCGTGATCGACAGCCAGAGCGTGAAGACCACCGAAGCGGGCGGGCCGAAAGGCTACGATGCCGGCAAGAAGGTCATGGGGCGCAAGCGTCACGCCATGGTCGATACCGATGGCCGCGCCCTCGAACTGCTCGTTCACCCGGCCGACGTGCAGGATCGCGATGGCGCGGTGCCGCTCCTGCGGCAGTCACGGCGGCGGCATCCCTTTGTCGAGCGCGCCTTCGCCGACAGCGCCTACAACAGCGCGCGCGTCGCTGACGCCACCTCCATCACCATCGAAATCGTCCGCAAATTCGCCGACCAGAACGGCTTCGTGGTCCATCCGAGACGGTGGGTGGTCGAGCGCACCTTCGCCTGGATCAACCGAAACCGGCGGCTGACCAAGGACTTCGAACGATCCCTTCGCTCCGCAACCGCCTTCCTCTACGCCGCCGCAGCGCTCGTCCTCGTCAGACGTCTCGCTCGTTACGCATGAGATTCAAAACGGGCTCTTAGGCGCGAGATTGAGCAGAGCGCGAATGGCGCGGCCGGTGGATGCGCGCGCCCGTAACTCCAGGACCTGGCCGAGCAACACGAGCGCGACGACGACGCCCGCCGCTTCGTAGTAGATCGGGACCATGCCACCGTGCCCGCGGAATGCGTCCGGGAAGATACCGGGTGCGAGGGTGGCGACGAGGCTGTAGAGGAACGCGGCGCCGACGCCGATCGCGATCAAAGTGAACATATTATAGTGGCGGCTCTTCAGCGAGGCCCAGCCGCGCTCGAAAAAGGGCCGTCCACCCCACAGCACGATCGGCGCGGTGAGCGCGAGTTGCGCCCAAGGCGACCAGCGCATGGGCACAAGGTGCAGCCCAACCATTTCACCCCCCATCGAGAGCAGCAGCAGCGGTGCCGCGAGAATGCCGCTCACCCAGAGGCGGCGGGTGAAATCGACCAGTTCGGGGTTCGGCCCTTCGTTACCGTTTTGCTCGACGGGCTCCAGCGCCATCCCGCAGATCGGGCAGGTGCCAGGGCCGTTGCGACGGATCTCGGGATGCATCGGGCAGGTCCACATCCCGGAAGCCGATGCGGCGGGGGCGGGCGGCGATTGCGGCGTCAGATATCTTGCGGGATCGGCAACAAATTTTGCCCGGCATCCCGCGCTACAAAAGTGAAAGGTTGCGCCATCTCGTTCGGCATGGTGCTGTGTCTTGCGGGGATCCACGCGCATTCCGCAGACAAGATCCTTCACCTCGCGCGCAGGCTCGGCATGCGGGGAGCAATCGCTGTCATGCCCATGATGATCGTGCATCGCCTTTCTCCTTTGTCGTAGGAAATAAGGTCTGACATCATGTCAGGGTCAAGTGGATGTCGCCTTCGAGTTGTGTCCTGTAAAAGGAATGTTGTGCCGCCCCCCCCAACTGATCGCCGATATAGGGGCGACGTGGGAGCGTGCATGTTCGCAGAAGGCTGCCAGGAGAGGTGATGTCCTCCGCTCAACCCAGGACGATGAGGAGGGCCGACCAATGTCGACACCCTGTCCTGCGTCACTCGGTCAAGCGTGCGCTCATTGCCCACGGGGCCTTGCTCGCGACCCCGACGGGCGCCGCCTCCTGACCAGCCGCTCGCTTTAATCTGCACACCCTCTCACATGGGCTGCCACATCTCGTACTGAGCTTAGCACCCCTCGGCTCCGGAGGCTGTGGCCCGTGCCGAGCCTTCTGCGCAGAAGGATGAGGCGAGCGGCTCGCCGTCATCCACCGTCACGAACAGAATTGAAACCATGACCATGATTGAAATTGTTGCGGGCGATCGACGGTTGACGGCGCATATCGGCGATGCACCGATGGCGCGCGAATTCCTGGCACAACTCCCCTTGGAACTGTCGCTGAAAGACTTTGGCGGTAACAACGGACGCCGACCTGCCCCGACGTCTCAAGCGAGAGGCGGCGTCCGACGCGATCACACCGAAGACGGGAGACCTCACATCCTACGCGCTACGCGGTAATCTCGCGATATTCTGCCGTGACGGACATCGCTCCCCCACGCTTATCCACCTTGGCCACTTGGAAGGGGATTCTGAGGCTTTTGCCAGCGCCAGCTTGGTCCGCCTCTCACCCGGTTCTGCCCCTGCGCGATCTCCTGCACAATAGGCATGGTGCGATTCACAAAGGAGGGGGTACGCTAGCTTATCGTGGGCATCGCGCCCGCGTGCGTCTGACTATGTGGGCCGGACATGGATGGGTAGAATTTTCCGTCACGCTCGGCCAGCTTCGCCATGTCGCACGCCGCAAGGTTCTCGCCGATTCTCGCGCAGATCAGATGTTTCTTTGAGTCTACAGGATGGCAGATGGCGCAAGGTGCGATGTGGTCATACAGGCGATCCAGCCGCGAGACCTCCAAATCGTGGTAACCAACATATTTTGATTGTGTTAACTATGCGAACGGTAAGTTGCCATTTTTAGATGATAATTCTCAATACCGTTTAAAGGTAATTATCAATGCCTATCTATTGTAATAGAAGTTATTCGCATATTGGATGATGTTTTAATGTTGGTATTTTGCTATTTTCTGGGGAATCTGTAATAACCCCGTATTGATTATGGCAAGATTCCGGCAAGAAATGCTAGGATCGGAAACCGATCATTCACTTCGTGCTGCACAGTTTCTCAAAGAGTTTTCGTCGGATGCCTGGGCGAGCGGGCTACCGCTAGAGCCCTGAAAGCAATGACTGACGAACCAGAATCATCTCAACCTCAGCAGGCGAGCGAATTTGACGCTTCCTTCGAGACCGGTAGCAACGACCCGGCGCAAAGGCTACTTGCCCTGCTTGAGAGCGAGTATGACTCGCTGCTGAGGCGTCTCTCCGGGCATCTGCGCTCTCCGGAGGCCGCCGCAGAGGCGCTCCACGATGTCTACGTTAAACTGAGGTCTGAGCCCAGCATCGGCGACCTGCACAGCCCGCGGTCGTATCTCTACCGTATGGCCGTAAATTCGGCTATCAACCGGCGTCGCAGCGAGTGGCGCACCGTGAACTTGGATGTGGCCAAGCTATCCGAATTCCCCGATAACACACCGGACCAGGAAGCTGCCGTCCTTGCCGCAGACGAGATGGACCGGGCCCTCGAGGCGCTTCACTCTCTTCCCCTTAAGCGGCAGGCAATTTTTCTGGCCAGATGGCGCGACGAAAAGCAGCAGAACGAGATTGCCGCGGAGTTCGGTCTGCACAAGCGCTCTGTTCAAAAGGAGTTGGTTCGCGCCGAAACCTATCTCCGCAAGATCCTGCGCCGGCCCAAGAAGCCATCCTAACCCGGAATATTCACCGGTAGACCAACTTGGTGGTGGCGATCATGGTCTAGTCTCTGATTTGTAATAGAGAACGGGTGCTTACGCCATCCCTCTGCTCCAGACAGAAAGTGCCACGACCGCTATGGCTGACGATAGCGGATTCGCCTCACCTTCCCAGCCATTCGTGGCCGGAAAATTACAGCCGCGTTCGATGGCGGTCGTCTGACGTCGGACGGCGGTGTGCTGCTGCTTGCGCAGGCCGAGCGGCGGTTGGGGATCGCAGATCGACTCGCCGCATGCATCGCTGATCCGCGCGATCAGGGGCGAGTGATCCACCGTGTCGCCGACATTCTGCGCGCCCGTATGCTGACGATCTCCTGCGGCTACGAAGACGCCGACGATCTCGACACTCTGAGCCACGATCCCGGCTTCAAGCTGGCGCTGGGCAAGCTGCCGGATGGACCGGTCGGTCTTGCGAGCCAGCCAACAATGTCGCGCTGGGAAAATGCACCGACGACCCGAGAAATCTTCCGCCTGACCGGCACGCTGTCAACATCTACTGCGCGAGCTATCTCATGCCGCCGTCTGCGGTCACGTTCGACATCGACGATACCGTCGACGTCGTTCACGACATGCAGCAGCTGTCGTTCTGGAACGGCCATCATGGCGAGCGCTGCTTCCTGCCGATCCACGTCTACGACACCGCGGCCGTCGCCCTGTCGCGATGCTGTTGCGCACCGGCGAGACACCATCCGGCGCTGAGATCGCCTGCCATATTCGCCGGCTCGTGCGTCGCATCCGCCGCCACACGCCTGACACCCACATCAATCTGCGCGGCGATGGCCATTCTAGCCGTCCAGAGCCGATGGCGTGGTGCGAAAGGAACTGCGTCGACTAGGTCTTTGGACTGCCGTGCAATGCCGCTCTGCACACCGATCCCGTCATCGTCACCGAGGCCGAAAGGTGCGCGACCGATCGCGCGATCCGTGGCGACAGCCAGCTACGGCGATATACCGAGACCCGATATGCGGCGAAAAGTTGGGGTAAGACCAAACGCCGCGTCGTCGCGCGCATCGAGGCCAACACTCTCGGTTTTGATATCCGCTTCGTCGTCACCTCGCTGGCCGTCGGCAGCGCGAAGCATCTTACGACGTCCTCTATTGCGCACGCCGCCAGGCAGAGAATCTGATCAAGCTCCACAAGTCCCAACTCAAAAGTGATCGGACCTCCTGCCGCTCGGCTAACGCCAACCAGATGCGGCTCATCCTCCACACCGCCGCCCACTCCTGCGCACCGCTGAATTTGCCACCATGCGTCTACGCCCTTTTGCCCTCCGGCAACGCTCTCAGTTGGTGATTTTATGACGCATGTCATGGCTGCTCTTGTCCTTGGGCTGCTCACTCTTGCCGTTGGCCGCAAATTCGTCGCGGTATGAATGCTGCAGGAGTGATCTGCCGCAACCACAGTTAGAAAGTGCAATTGCGCCGGCCCAGAAGCCTCGGGAAAACCACGACGCCAGATAAGGCCATCAGCGCTCGCAGAATCCTTCGCGAAAAAGATGGGCGCCTTTCCTCGCGCCCGCGTGTCCACGCACGGGAATGCAAGGATCTCCTCCTGCAAGTCGCTGTTCGCATTCGTGCGGCAGGCTTTGGGTGGTGATCGAGGAAGCAGCGCGTTGAAATTCCCAGCGCGGAAAGGCTGCTTCGATAGGCCCGGAGGAGTCGCCATGGCGGCTTGTAACGTATGACCGCGGAGGTTGCGCCATGTGCTCGATCGACGGATTTCGCGCCTTCTTCGCGCTGCGCACGGAAGCGAAAGCGCAAGAGCGTCGCGCATTCGAGACCTGACGTCAGGCCAAAGCTCGCGCCTTGGCAAGTCCGTGTCGCGACACAGATCATGCTACGCGACGTCAGTGAAATTATCTCGGTCCACGAGCTTGCGTCCGAGTGCCGGCTATCGCTGTGCTATTTCATTCGAGCATTCTCCAACACGATGGGTATCGCACCCTACGCATGGTTCGTGCGGCAGCGCGTGCAGCGTGCTGAGGACCTGCTGGCCCGAACGCAGATACCGATCGCGCAAATCGCACTTGAATGCGGTTTTTCGGATCAGGCTCATTTCACAAAGGCCTTTGCCAAGGCAAACGGGATACCACCGGCGCGATGGCGGCGTGAGCTCCTGTTGTAATCGGCTATACTGAGACCCGGCCGAAAAGTTTAGTTGTCGTCGGTTCGTTCGCCCTTGCGAGCGGCGGCTCGGCGAAGAGCCGTCCGCAGGAGATTTGGATCATGCACAGGGCAATCCCAACGTGCGGAATCACTGAGAGCGGTGAGGTCCTCTATATGGGTAAGGAACGTATAGACCCGGTTTACGATCTCGATCATGAGCGCCTTCATCTCGGCGTCCGAGATGCGCGAGAGCTGAGGCCAGGGAATTTCTCCATAAGGTGTGACCACCTTCACGTCAGTGAAGTCGCCCGAAAGACTGTCCGGCGCTTTTCCTGCATGAAGTTCCTCAAGCTGCGTATTGCGTACGCATTGCTCGACGAGTGCCAGTGCTATCCGGCGTGCCGCCCGGTCGGGAATTGCTTCCTCTGCCACGTGATCAACCTCGGTTACGGCGACCCGGCCTACGCCTCATTATGTACGGTTCGGCGATTCTCGCTTGACGACCTAGGGGTAGCCTTTGACATCTGGCCCTTGGACCCTTTCAGACTTAGCACCGGCAGCGGGCCTCTGTCCGCCGCCGGTCTAGTTCGTTCAACCGTTCAGCTTGTCCTTGACGGCCTTGGCAGGCGTGAAGGTCAGCTTCTTGGACGCAGCAATCCGGATGGTCGCGCCAGTCGCTGGATTGCGACCTTCGCGAGCCGCGGCTTCCTTAACTTTGAACTTGCCGAAGCCGTTGAGCGAAATCTCTTCGCCGCTTGCCGCGGCCTCTGCGATTGCGGCGAACTGAACCGCACCGAGTTTGCCGGAGGCTCCAACTCCTGAGAAGGTGGAGCCTGTATGAGCAAGACGACGAACAAATTTGCGCCTGAGGTCCGCGAGCGTGCGGTGCGGATGGTGCTGGATCACGAGGCCGACCATCCCTCTCGCTGGGCAGCTATTGTGTCGATCTCGGAGAAGATCGGCTGCGTTCCGCAGACGTTGTTTGAGTGGGTGAAGAAGGCCGAGGTCGATAGTGGTAGGCGCGCCGGTGTCCCGACCGAGGTCGCCGATAAGGTGAAGGCGCTGGAACGCGAGGTTCGCGAGCTGCGGCAGGCCAACGAGATACTGCGCAAGGCGTCGGCATATTTTGCGCAGGCGGAGCTCGACCGCCCGTTCCGGCGATGATCGCCTTCATTGACGATCACCGCGATGCCTATGGGGTCGAGCCGATCTGCCGCGTCCTGCCGATCGCCCCATCCACCTATCACGAGCGCGTCGCGCAGCGACAGGATCCGACACGCCTGTCAGCACGGGCGCAGCGGGACGTTGCCCTGAAGCCCGAGGTCGCTCGCGTATTCGCCGAGAACTTCGCGGTCTACGGCGTGCGCAAGGTCTGGCGGCAAATGATGCGGGAAGGCTTTCCGGTCGCCCGCTGTACGGTCGCGCGGCTGATGCGTGAGATGGGCCTGGCAGGGGTGATCCGGGGCAAGCCGGTGCGCACAACCATCAGTGACAAGGCGGCGCCATGCCCGCTCGATCACGTCAACCGCAGGTTCTACGCGCCAGCGCCGAACATGTTGTGGGTGTCCGACTTCACCTACGTCGCGACCTGGGCGGGGTTCGTCTACGTCGCCTTCGTCATCGACACCTACGCCAGGCGGATCGTCGGCTGGCGAGCCAGCAGGACGGCGCATGCCAGCTTCGTCCTCGACGCCTTGGAACAGGCGCTTCACGATCGACGGCCGGCCCATCGGGGCGGCCTCATCCATCATAGCGACCGCGGATCGCAATACGTGTCCATCAAGTACACCGAGCGCCTCGCTGAAGCAGGGATCGAGCCGTCGGTCGGCAGTGTCGGAGACAGCTACGACAACGCTTTGGCCGAGACGATCAACGGCCTCTACAAGGCCGAGGTGATCCACAGGCGTGGACCGTGGCGCAGCTTCGAAGCCGTCGAATACGCCACCCTCGAATGGGTCGACTGGTTCAACCATCGTCGGCTGCTCGAACCCATCGGCAACATCCCGCCTGCCGAAGCCGAAGAGCAATATTATGCTGCCGCGGACAACCTCGATATGGCAGCGTGACTCACAACCCAACGCCTCCGGCAAACCCGGCGCGGTTCAAACACCGCGTCCACCGTTTTACGAGCATCGGCCTTGCTCACACCGGACTCGGCCACCAGCTTGTCGGCTAGATCACTGTTATTCATGAAAAACTCCCATTGGGTTGTTGTGGTTCGCTGTGGGCCAGGCCACTATAACTTTGCCTCCAGCTCAGCCAGCTTTTCCTGGCATAGCTCGTTGACGACGTTACCCAGCAGTTCAATCCGCTCCGAGAGATACAAAAATTCCTCGTCGGTCATTTGGAACCAGTCGGAGTGGCGCGCCTTCACATAAGCGTCCTTGAGCTTCAGGAAGCGGGCCTCGAGCTTCCGCTTGTCGCGTGGCCACACATCTATGAGTTTGGGCGACAGCCTCTCCGCCAACTGCCGCAGAAATTTGATGTTGTGGCTGTATGGCGTGTAGAAAGTGAAGACCAGCAGAATGCAATAATAGAGCCGCTCGCACGCCTGCTGCAGGTTGTAGGCAGCGTCCGGATACTGCTTGGCTTGGTAGAAAAATTGAAAACCCATTCTTGAGGATACGGCCAGTCCGAACCACTGGTCATAATAGCCCTTGGCCATATCGTAGGCCTGCTGCGCCGTCTTTGGCTTGGGCTTGTGCAGCTCGCTGTCGTCGGCTTGGTAAAGGGCGATGCCTTCGCGGGCGATGTCCATGAAGAAATAGCGGCCGTGCGCGAGTCCGTCATTCACCTCCTGCAGGGTGTGAACGATGAAATTGACCGGAGTCCGCAGCCGGTTCAGGATCATGGTCTCGCGATCAAGGCGCTCAGCCGCCTTTTCCCAATATTCCAGCCGGTCGGTCAGTTCCTTCTGGTTGACGATAATGAGCAGGTCGAAATCCGAGCGATATCCGCGCTCGGTGTGCGGCTCATGGACCCAACGCCCCGTCGCGTATGAACCATACAGGATGATCTTCAGGATGCGGCCCAGCTTGCGGGGGCCGGTCGGCTGGCCATGCGCGTCCTCGAATTCCTCAAACAGGATCTGGATGACCCGATCAAGTTCGCGTCGCTTGTTCGCCGGCAGATGGTCAAGTTCGGTTTTCATAGTGTCGCTCGGCTCAGGCCAAAGGAAAGTGGGATGGATCGTCTTCCCAGGGATTGAAGATCACGGCCCCGCTGTGACGGGTGTCCTTCACGTTGCGCGTCACCAGGAAGAGGTCATGTTCGATCGCGGTCGCGGCGAGCAATGTGTCAATGACCGGCGGAGCCTGCCGGACTCTGCGCTTGACGTCGCCCGAAATCTCGCCCCAGCGGAAGACGATGGCGTCGTCGACAGAGAGGAGCCGATCGCCGAAGCGGTGAGCAAGCGCATCGCGGGCCGCCATATAGCGGGAGCGGTCCGGATGATCGGGTTCGATGTTATGAATACCCTTATCATATTCGGCGAGCGTCAGGACGCTCAGGAACATACGATGTTCTGGCTGCCCCGATGCCCATGCCTTCACGGTTGGCGCACCGCCAGGACTCGCCAGCGCCGAAACGACATGTGTGTCTAGCAGCCAGCCCTTCATAGGACGATGTCCCGTCCCCGGTCGACCTCCCGCTCAAGGTCGAGACCGTCGAGGCCAAGACCCTCAAGGAACGGCACGAAATCGGGCTTGCCAGCATCCTTGGGGAGGAGGCGATTAAGTTCGTCCACGCTGATAACGACAACAGCTTCCCGGCCTCGAACCGTCACTCGCTGCGGGCCTTCGTTCTGCGCGCGCCTGACCACTTCGCTGAAGCGGGCCTTGGCATCCTCCAGTTTCCAGGCACCGGGTTGACCGGATTTATCCCTGTTTCCCTTGCGAACGGCTGTGCCCACTTGCCTTCTCCTGACTAGCTAGTCAGGCATAGCCTTTCTGTCGGTTTTCGGCAAGCGACTCCGGCAGCTTGCGCGCAAAAGCCTTGCGCGAGTTCTGAGATTCACACTGCACGTAAATAAAGTCCATTTGATGGTCGCGATCGGCGATAGTCGACCCCCTCGGCAGCGCCGATTGCCTCGGCTAGCTGCCGCTCATCAAAGACACGGCCAGCAAACTTTCCATTGGACAGGCTGGAAGCAAGCACACTCATAAAATTCTAGATACTTGCGAATAGTGAAGGTTTCAGGAATTTTGTGAAGGTGTTTCCATCGACCGGGTGCGCGCCGCCGCCCCGCCCTAACCACAGTCGAACCAAGAGATAGGCGACGATCAAGAGCGCGCCACTTCGAGGATGCGGTTCTGCTCCAGGTTGCGGGTGAAGTGTCAGCCGATGGTTACAGTCCCTGCCTTCGTCGCCATGCACAGAGCCCGGTATTCCTTGGAAAATAATGGTCGGTATTCACGGGTTGGGCGACCAACTAATCCGCAACTCCGAATGCGAAGCTTGTTGATGGCGTGGCTGCCTCCACATGCCCGATAGGCGCACTTCGGCGCCTCGCCGGGTCGGCCATTCAGGGCTCGACGAATATTTTTCCGAAGTGATGGGCGAGGACGGTCGCTTGGGCCGCTCCAATTGCAACCGCTTTAATTGTCGTCTCGGCAATTGCGTTCGCGGCGCGATCGAACAGCGCTACACAGCGATGGTTGTCGAACCGGGAGGTATAAAGAATGCCATCGGCAACCGTCGTCGCATGGATTTCTGCGCTGTCCTCCCTGCATCGCAGATAGTCGATACCGTGAAGATCGGAGAAAGAGAGGCCTTGTGCGGAGACACTGGCATCGATCAGCGGATATAGTTTTAGAGCTCTTGTGGTCTCCAGTTCACCGCGCACTCGACTTTCGATGGCTGACGACAGGATATATGGCGTTTCGGGCGTTCGAACGAGCGTTTCGCCGAATGCCGTTTCGAGCGTCCGTGCCGCGTAGAGCACCTTGTAGCTGCCATCGGGCGAGTCGAATCGGGACTGCGGCGCATCGCCGGCAGGCCCGAAGAAAATCGGACCATGCTCGGCGCGATGTATGCGATGAAGGCGCACGCCCGCGCCGATACGTCTCAATCGGATGGGCACCACTGACGATCAGGCGGTCCAGCTCGCGACCAAACCTGCAAGCTGCTTTAGAATTCTCTGCTCCGGCCGCCTCGCGAGCGTTTGGAAAATTGTTTCGGGGGACGATCCAAACCCATCGAGCGGCGTGGTGAGCATCATCAACTGCTCCCAGGGGTTCATATCGTCAAAGGCTTCCAGCACAGCCTTCAGGCCATGCAATACCTCGCCTTTAACAAACTGCGCGGCGGGATAGCGGATATCCGTTCCGTAGGGGACGCCCAGAATCTGGCGACGCTGGCGCTGCTTGTCGATCGCGGCCTGAGAGACGCCGAGCATCTCGGCGACATGGGGGCGGTCGAACATGCCGCCGGCCCGCTCGGCCATTTCCTCACGAAATTGCGCGGTCCGTTCGCGTGCTGCCCTGATCGCTTCGAGGTCGGCGGGCGCTTCGGGCGCGATGTCGCGTGGTGCGATGACCAGCGCGTGCCGGAGATCTTCAGAACCGACAATATCGGCAAGCGTATCGTCGCTGGCGGACTCCACTGCTTTGGCAATCGCCAGCTTCAGCTTTTCCAGCGCCTTGTGCCGCAAAGTGTCGTTTGCGGAAAAGGCTGCCGGCGGCGAGGTGCGCCGGCTGGATTTCGCGACGTGGGCGGTGTTGACCATGATTGTCCTTTCCGTCCGTGATATATAAATTAGGACAAAAAGGACAAGGGCGGATTATCGATTGGGGTGACGTTAGACGCCTTTGATGGTAAGAGGAATCCGAAAGGATTTCACGGTGGAAACCGCCATCGACGATCAGGACAATGCGAGCAGGCCGGAGGCGCCGAAACTGTCGGCGTGGCTCTGGTCGCCTTGGTATGCCAAGCTATGGTGGATGGCTATTCCCATCTGGTGGGTGGGTATGGCCATGTCGACGCGCGTTGACGCGCTGGCGGTGTTTTATCGTGGAGCACTGGCGGGCTATCTGAATATCCTGTTCTTCCCGATGACCGCCCTGATGGTGCTGGGTGTCGGCTATGTCAGGGAGCGTTTCGACAACTTTGTCGGACAGGGTGGAGGAATGCCGCTGTTCGATGAGGAGACCGACGCAGAGAGACAGCGCGTTTGGGAAGAGCATGAGCGGATGGTAAAGAGATCGCGCGCCTTCGCCGATCCGTCCGATCCCCGATCTGGACCATTTTGGATCGGGAATCCCTTAAACCCGCTGAATCCAGGCTACATTGATCCCCATACCGGAAAGCACCGTTAGCGCTTCTTGAAGGTACTGTCGCCGTCGCCAGGACTGCCGGCGATGTCCGTTGAGAAGCTGCCCTTCGAAAGAACAGAGTTTTGTTCCAGCGAAGTCAGTGGACCAGTGATATCAAAGGTGGCACGCCCGTTGTCCGCATCCTGAAGGTAGCGATTGCGCAAGCCGTCGGTGCCCAAGACTCGGTTCGACAGCTCACGGGAGAAGGTTGTTGCGGGATCGCTGGAGCGCGCCGCAGCACGCTCAGCGGCAGCAATCGATTCCCGAACATCGTAGTTCACAATGTCCATCGTGGATTGCGCGGCTTCGGTAGTGGATCCCTGATCCGTGCTCCGAAAACCTACATCGCCACCAAAGCGACCAGCCGTCGTTTTCCCTTTGCTAGTCGTCTGGGTTGGTCCTCGTTGCCGTCCCTTGCCAGACCGCGCGCTGTCGCTCGTCGTTTCACTATCTGAAGTAGACACCGTCCTTCCAATTTCGAGGCCGACAGTGCTTCCCATTGTCGTCTGATCAGCGGCTGAGCGGGATAGAGTTCTCTGCCATCCCGTCTGCGCCATGACCGCCTGCACATCGCGCTGGAGCGTGTCGGCGACCTGTGGCTTGAGACGCCACTCACCCTTGCGATCCATCTCGAAACCGCCGCGAAGCCAGTTTGAGAGCATGGCCTGACCCTCGGCGCCGCCGCCCATGAAATGCTCGATGGTATCGGGGCCAGCTTGTTTGCCGGCCTCGAACCGTGTGCTGGTGTCGTTGCGCGCCGAACGGCTGAAATCCGTCCCGCTTGAGACGAGGAGGTCATTGTGGGCGAAACTGAAGCGTGCATGCCCTCCATTGGCAATCGCACCGAGTTGACTTTCGTTGATGAGCCCCGCCTTCCACATGGCGGCAGCAGTCTCGGGGGTGAGATTGAGCCCCAGATCGCCATTCTGGTCCATGGCGATCTGGCGCTTGCTCAGGTTGACACCATGCTCGGCAAGCAGGCCCTGCATGCGGGTGAGCCGCTCCCGATCGACGATCGAGGTCAGCCGCTCGTTACGCGCGCGATCGGCGATACCGGGCGCACCACCTTCCGACATGTCGACCTGGTTGCCAGCGGTCCGGCTCAGTGCCTGGATGAAGCTGTCGAGACGCGCAGCCTCGCGCGTCGACGCGCCAGCAGCCGCAGCTCCCTCGGCAAAGCCGAAATTCTCCGACTGCCTGCGTTGCTCGCCGATCCGCGCCGCGTCGCGCGTCCCGGAGGTTCCAACCTCACGCTGTGCGTCGAGCCTGCCCGAGCGCTCGGCGAAATCATAGCCGGCCGCCTCGCGGGTGCGGCCATAGATGCTTGTGCCTTCGCGGCCTGCCTCTGCAGTCGCGCCATCAGCGGTGCCAAGGTGAGTGGCCGCACTGTAACGCTCCAACGCAGCCTCGACCTGCGCCTCGTTGCGGCCGGTGGCACGGGAGAGTTGACTGATCGCGGTGCTGCGCGCTTCGCCCGACAGCGCATTGATAAACCCTATGCGGCGGGATGTTTCGTCCACCGACAGGCCCAACATAGACGCGGCTTCGCGCTGGCCCTGATTGCTGCCGGTGCGCCAGCCCTGTTCGGTTGCGACGTTGGCGCGTTCGATGCCGGCTACATTGTCGCCAGCATGGTCCCGGCGTCCCTCCATCGCACCCACCTGGATTTGTGCAGAGGTGAGATCGTTCCTGAACATCTGTTCCTGGTCGAAAGCATTGGCAGTGAGCTTGGCGAAGGTTGGGTCGGCCTGCGCCTCGCCGATAACACCCGACGCCTTGAGCTGCGCGTCCGCTGGCGAATATCCAGCGCGTTCAAAGTGACGCGTCGCGCCTTGCATCATCATCCCATAAGCGCGCTGGTCGCCGAATGCGCGCCACTGGACAAGATTCTGGCTGAAGGCGGCGAATGCCTTCTCACCGGCTTCGCCCTGCCCGAAATAGCTTGTCCCAAGACTTCTCAACGCATCCTTCTCGGCGAACTGATGAATGGCCGTGGTCGCAGCATTGGCCTGGACCGTGCGCGCGACAGCCGGATCGGCAAGATCGCGGCCGCCCAGCGCCGGCGCGAGGCTCCCCAACTGGCGCGAACCCTCGATGCCGCCGAGCGCGAAAGCCGTACCGCCCGGCGTTCCTGGGCGCTCACCCAGAATGTGGCCAGCCTCGCCATAGGTCCGGTTGGCACCGAAAGTGGAGCGCTCTCCAAAATCCCCAAAGCTCGAAGCCGCCGCGGCGCGGGAACGCGTTCCCATTGCCGAAGCCTGAGCCTCCAGCGCGGAAGCCTGACCCTCGGCCGTGCCCATAGGCGCTGCCGCGGCTGTCCCTTGACTCGCAATCCCAAGCGATCCCGAGGTGAAGGAAGTGAACACGTTGCCGCTGAAACGGAAAACGGTAAACACGAAAGCCCCGGCAAGCCCGGCGGCGGCCGTTCGGAAACTGCCGAAGATCGCAAGCGCCTTCATTGCGGCGGACGGCGCAAGCAACCAGGCATTGACAGCGAGCGCATTGGATCGCAGTTCGGCGAGTGTCGCGGTCGCGCGGCCGAGAGTGAGCTGATAGATGCCCGCGTCGATCACACCCCAGAGAGCCACGAAGACGAACATACCGAGCGCGAAGCTCGCCACGCGCAGGTTGATCGGCGTCAGGATGAACAGCAAAGCGATGGGGATCATGAAAAGCATGATGCCGAACACCGTGGCCCGGATCGTCGGCATCCATTCGTTTGCGACCGACATGGTCGCCAGGCCATTCGAGATGACCGCGCGATTGGCCATGACCCTCGCCGCACTGGCCGGCGAATCCTCGAAGAGAACGTCGCCGACCGTGTTGCCTAGAAGGATGTGGGTCAGGAACGCCTGCGCGCTCAGCGGCCGGCCGAGCATCATCTGGCCCATTTCGTCAAGCTGTTGCCGACAGCGGGTCATCTGCTGGGCATTGCCGGTGTCATAACCCGTGCGAGCGCAGATCTGACTGGTGTAATTATCGAACAGCACGGGGTCGGACAGGCGATCCGAAATGTGCGTCCAGGCTTCGGAGCAACTCACCGTCGTGCCGCCCTTGTCGGCCTCGGTATAGACTGTCGAGAAGGTCGCTGGCCCCGCCATTGCCGCGAACGAGGCAGGCAAGTCGGTCGACGTCCGGAACAACTGATCGTCATCGACGCCATAGGCGGCCGACACGCGCGCGACCGGATAGCATTGACGGACATAGTCCTTGATGGTCGCATCGAGAAACACATCGGTCATCGGCCCGCGTGGGCTGACCGCGTTGAGGAACAGGTCGAAACTGTGTCCGCCCGCGCCGAATTCGATCTTGGCGTTGGGATCGAGGGTGTTGTCGTCGATCGTCTCGACCATCGCGCGCTCCATCATGTTGGTTGCGCCGGCGACGAGGACAAGCAGATTGGGAACGCCACCGACTGGCTGATAGGCGTTGCGGACGCGATCGTAGACATGGACCGTGCCAGTCGTGGCGATCAGGCCGACGAAGAGCCCGACGCCGACCAGGATCTGGAAACCGAAGGCGACGAGGCCCATGCCGGTTCCTCGCACGCTGGCGATGATTGCCCCGAGACCGATGCCGACCGTCGCGACGATCATCACCAGTGTCTCGTAGCGCGGATCCCCGAAGATCATCGAGACGAGACGGAAGGCGTCGACCGTCTCGGCGAACCCGTCATAGGTGTGGAAGCTCGTATCGACCGCGAGCGCGGGCGAAGCGAGAAAAAGGGCGGGGAAGGTGGCAATCAGCCTCGCAAGCCTGCGCATGACAATTTGTTCCTATTGGTTGCGGGCAGCGGCGCCGGCGGCGTCGCGAGCATCACGGTCGCGTGTCCGCAGGAGCCCGGCGTAGTTTGCGGAAAGATTGGCTTGATTGAGAGCGGCCATGTAGCTCTGCCGCATCTGCGCGCGCTGGCGCAGCACCTCGTCTCTGAGATCCCGTAGCTGCTCGATGCCTTTGGACAGTATCCGCGTCTGGCAGACATTCTTGTTGTTCCCGTCTGCCGAACCCGCGACGGTCGCGCCGCGCTCGGCGTTCGTCACCGTGAAGTCGATCGTGCGGGTCAGGTCATTGAGCATCTGGTAGGCAAGGGTGAGGGCTACCAGTTCGTCGGTATCGGCAACGACGGAGTCGACGACGCCCTGGCGAACGCCCCACTCCAGCATGCGATATACCGGAAGCGTCCTGACATTGGCGACGAACTGTTTCTCCTCGGCCGAGAGCGCCGCACGGGTGCGGATCTTGGTCGCGATCGACTGCATGCGCTCTCGGGCCAGAACGAGCGCACCGCGACCCGACCCGTCCTGCTCGCAGTCGGCGCCGGTCGGCGGGAAATTGAGCGTACGGCGCTGGACGCGGCCTGTCAGGAAATCCTGCGCGCTTTCCGTGTCCTGTGCGGGGCATTGCGGAATGGCCGTGAACAAGGGCACGCGGTCGCCGTCGTCCCAGCGCATATAAACGTCGCCGACCCGGGCGCGCATCACGCTCGCCCAGTCGGCTGCGCCGACGCGCGAGGCGGCATGAGAAAGCAGCGACCCGGTGCGGAAGATGTCGGTCACTTCTGCCGGGCAGTTGGCGAGCGCGTCCTTCAAGTCCTCTGTTGGGTTGTTGTTGTTCGCCTCGATCTTCTCGCGGCTTTGCTGGTAGCTCTTCGCAAATCCCTGCTTGACCGAGCGATAGCCGGTCATCTCCTCGATGATCCCCGACATATTGTCGTCGCCTTTGGCGATCTGGACCATGCGATTGGCGAGACGGCAGTCATTGACCTGAATCGAGTTCAGGAAATTGGTGGCCGCCTCCATTTTCGAGATGATGTTCCCCATCTTCTCGTCGAGCGTCTCGAGCAGATACTGGAAGGCGACCGCCGGCGCCGCCTGAAGAATGCTCTCCAACTTCTGGACCAGATAATCGGGGTCGAGGAACGACATGCCGCCCAGGAACATGTCGATGCCGCCGCAACCCGCCCTGACCTTGGGCAGGCTCACCGACATCAGATAGTCATTATGGACGTCGACGCGGCCGGACATCCCGCCTGCGGTCACATAGCCGCGGGTCTGATCCTCGAAGCTGCCGGGGGATGTGTAGGTGACGTTGTCGAACCAGCTCTCGGCCCAACTCTGGGCATGGGCGGGCGCCGCGGAGAAAAGCGTGGCGACAAGGAGAGCGATCAGCGCGCGAACGGCTGCACGAGGCCTGGCAAACATGGCGGACTCCGGACAATCTGAGGTGAGGGAGGAAGGGCTGAGGCCGCCATCGCTCAGCGCCTTCCGGTTCGGGTCGCCGGCAGCCCCACGATGCCGGTGAACTTGGACATGGCGCGGACGCCGACCGCGGGTCTCACGCCCGTCAGCATCTTCGCGGCCAAATAGAGATTGCGGGCCAGGTTGGGCGCGTGATCGGTGCCGATCGCCACCGGCACGACCCGAACATCGTCCGAGACGGGGCGAACCCAGGCCACGGGATGCCCGACCCAGGGCAAGCCGAGACGTCCCGACCGGATCATCGCCTCCTGGGCGCCGATCGTGCGGACCTGCCAGCCATATCGCGTGCCCAGCGCCGTCAGCTTGGTCCAAAGGTCGCCGCAGGGCACGCAGCCGGGTGTTGTCGTCATTTCGATGACGAACGCGGCGCCATGCCCTCTCAGCGTGGTCGTGAAATCATCGGGGAACTCCCGTGTAACCGGAACCCGCGAGAGCCAGGCCTGCATCGCCTTCGCGTCGCCGACCGGGTGGATCGCGGCCCGCATCGCCTCCGCTTGGCTGACGGTCTGCGCGGATGCCGAACCCATGCCGATGACCAGGCCCGGGATGCCGAGGAGGATGAGCGCACGCATCACGGTTTCCGTCCAATGGAAGCGTCTACCAGATCGCCGCCGAGAGCACGGGGATCGGTTGCGGACACCGGGCCGTTGCCGAGTGCATCGAAGAAGCCGGCATCTTCGCCCGGTCCTGTCATGAACTGCTCGGGCCGGATATCGCCGCGCAGCAAGCGAACCGCCTGATAGGCCATCTGTGCGAGGTTGGGATATGCCTCGACGCCAGAGGCTATGATCATGCGTTGCTGGCTGCCGCGCCGGATGATCATGGTCGTCGGCGTGATCTCGACACCGAACCGCGCGCTGACATCAGGCCGCTTGTCGAGATCCATGAGCGTCACCTGCCAGCCCATTTCCTCCTGGAATCGCTGGATGATCGGCCACTGGACCCGACAATATCCGCAGGTTGAACGCGAGAACATGACGAGAGCGAACTCGCTCGCATGGGCGCGCAGATAGGATCGGCGAATGGCGTCCTTCTCCGCCGACATCTCTGACCGGGCATCGCCGACCATCGGGTTGGCCGATTTCGAGTTGAGTTCGGGATATTGCAGCATCGCGATCTGCGTCACACCCGCGAACGCGCGTGCCTTGCGCCGTGCGAAATCCTGAAGCCGCCAGAAATCGGCGACCGCATCGACCGTCAGCACCGTCGCGGCATAGTCGCGCTGCTCTTCGATGAGTTTGCGGATCTTCGGTGGACTCCAGGTCGCCAGTTCCGCCATCGGTGGTATGACGGGCTTGACCAATGCGTCCGGCTCGGCCCTGTCCTCAGCCTTTGGTTTGGGCGCCTCATACCACCAATAGCCTTGCCTGGATGGGACGGCAGCCGGAGCCCCTTGCGCACTGACCGCTGGCGGAAGCGCAAAGAGCGCCGCGAGGGAGAGGCCGATGATGGAAAGTCGACGCTGCGGGCTGTCACTTTGTATTGACATTGTCGTGGCAAAGCGCCAGATACGGCCAAGGAGTTTTGCGACATGGCACAGCACGCACATACCGATCGAAGCGCCTCGACGCGTAAGGACGATGTCATCCAGATCAGGGCTGCGGCCGAGCTCAAGGCGATGCTCAGCCGCGCCGCTTCGTTGCGTGGGCAGAAGCTGTCCGAGTTCATGCTCGCGAGCGCGAGGCGGGAAGCCGAAGCCGCGATCCTCGATCAGCGCACCTTTTTCCTGGATGCCGAAAGCCATGAGCAGTTCCTGAGCCTTCTCGATGCGCCGCCCGCGCCGTCGCCAGCTCTTGAAAAACTGATGAAACGCGAACCACTCTGGAATCGATGATCGGACGCGTCGCTCGATTCCATGTCCAAGCGCCGTGTTACGCCGCCCGAACGCCTCAACGCCGATCACGAGGTCGCCGCGTTCGATAATGGGCGCCATGCCTCGCTCAACAGCTGGCTCGCCGAGCGCGCCCTTGCCAGCGAAGGCGCTTCGGCGCGCACCTATGTGGTCTGCGAAGCCGAGCGGCCCAGTCAGGTGGTTGGCTATTATACGATTACCACCGCGATGGAGGAGCGCGCGGCCTTGCCCACTGCGAGACTGCGCAAGGGCATGCCCGACAAGGTGCCCCTGCTTTTGATCGCGAGGCTGGCCGTCGCATCGAGCTTTCAGGGGCTTGGCCTTGGCGCCGATCTGCTTGCCGATGCCCTGCGCCGCTGTGCTGCCGCCTCGGAGATCGCCGGGGTTCGCGCGGTCATCGTGCACGCGATCGACGACGAAGCCGTCGGCTTCTACGCGCGGCATGGTTTCATCGTCTCGCCGCTGGGAGAGCGCGTTCTGCTCATGCCAATCGAAGCCGTTCGGGCGCTGCAGGGCTAACCACATCCTGCACTGCGTGCAGCCTGACGGGGCCTTTCGGGGATCGAGGACAGGCCGATGTTCGTAGCGGCGCCTGATGAGCCTTGCCTGATCGCCCGCGCTCACAGGATACGCTCCATGCGAATGAGGCTCGCGATCGGCAGCAGCCCGAAATAGCGGCTGTCGAACCCCCGAGGATGCGTCGATCCGACATAGGCCATCCCGGCGGGGATGATGCCGCTCCATTTCATATGGCTGAGCTCCATCCCGTTATGGGCCAGCGGAAGGCTCACACCCAGCAGGTGGCCATTGCAGTAATAGTGACCATCCCAGCTGCTCGGCTTGAGCGGGGAGGGCGTCTCGAACATTGTAAGCCGGTCGCCAGGCAGGCAGAGCGCATGCTTCGTGACCGATACCGGCTTTGGACCCGCAATCGCGTGATGCAGCGTGAACATCACATAATCACCGCGGACGATCAGCCCGGGGCTCTTGCGGACGGCATAGGCCTCGATCGACGGGGACATGACCAAAGTGACTTGCGGCATCAGGACCGCGGCGAACAGCGCAAGGGGCAGAACTACCAGCATGGCGTGCCAGAGTCGTTTCGGCCGCGCGGGCTGATCGGGGCCGGGAGCGCCGAGCGTCACCGCCGCCTTCCGCGGCAGGCTGCGCAAGCGTGGCCAGAGACCGGCGATCCACCTAACGATTAGCCAGAAGAGCCTGAGCATGGCTTACCTCCTCTTTCCCGCCCAGGCGGGCATATTCGTCGAGCATTCCGGAGAGCGCGCTGTCGCCGAACACGACATGGGCTGCCCGAGGGCTGTCATCGTCGCGTTCGCAATAAGCCTGGGTCGGATCACCCGGGATCATGGCGAGCGCGGGGACCTGGACGATCCCGTGCTGCCGGAACACGATGGGGTCGATGATAAGCTGGACATTGCGCATGACGCAGTTCGGCCCCTCACAGCCCGGATCGATACGCAGGATCTGGGCCGTCAGCTTCGCCATCGGGCCCATCTTCCGAAGACCTCCCGGCACGCCGCGAAACGCCATCACCCCGTGCACCCGCTCGAGCTGGACCGCATAGTTGCGCAGCGTCGAGATTGGCATCGAGGAGGAGACGAACAGGACCGGTACCCAACCCTTGACGATCACCGCAGGGGCGGCCTTGGCGAGCGCTTGTTCTTCGGCGGGTTCCAGCCCCAAAGCCTGGCGCAATGCCTTGGCTTGTCGTTCCCGCTCGGCTGCAAGGCTTACTTCTCCGCGCGCCTGCGCAGCGCGGGCGCGCGCATCCATTTCTGGCATAGGCGCGCGGCCCCTAAGGCCTTCGAAGGCGCGCCTGCGGTCGGCAGGGTTATCGGTACGCGGAAGCCTTAGATCCGGCGGCTGCCCCACAGCTTGCTTCCCGCGGGCGACGGCGCTTTCGAGCCGGTCCATGCTGGCGTGGCCCTGATCGGCGGCGGCATGCCTGGCATCGCCTTGATCGGCGCCATGCGTGGCATCCTGTCCGAGCGCGGCGGTTGCAGCACCTATCAGCGCAAGGAGGGCGAGTTTATGGATTGACTGCTTTGAGATACGCATTGACGCGCTCCCCCATGTCTATCTGGATGTCGGATTGGGCGCGGGCCTCGATGTCCGCATAATATTCGGAGAGGTCGATCTTGCTGAAGTCGAGTGCCTGGAACTCCTCAGGCGTGAAGCCGCGGCACATCGGCTTCTTTGCCGTCCCCCATAGATTGCCGTTGAACGCCTTGAGCTGGGGACGGCCCTGTTCCTGGATGATGCGCCCGAGCTTTGTGTTGAAGCAGCAATGCGCACGCGCCTTCTGGAGGCAGATGCCGAGGAAGCTCGACGTGCAATAGCTGCCGATCTCGTGGCACATGCCCGACGACCGGAGCATCGCCGTCTCCATGTCCTGCTGGTCACAGCCGGAAAACAGGAAATCGATCATGAAATTGATCGCGAGGCTGATCGCGATTGAAGTCGGGTCAAGTCCCACGATCAAAGCGTTGGCGCCAGAACTCGCCGCCTGACTTGCGGTCGCCCCGGCCTTGAACGCTGTGTAGGCGGCCTTCATGCCGGTGAACACGCCCTTGGCCACCGCGATCTTGGTGCCGATTGACGAAATGGACGATCCCATCCCGTCTTTCACGATCTTGCCCTTGTCTTTGCAGCAATTGGAAAAGGTGGTCGAAAGTCCGGCAGGCCGGCAGCGCACGCCGCGGCCCGAGAAGATCTCGATGGTCCCCATGCAATTGCCGTCGGCATCGATGCCGCCGGTGGGCTCGGTGCCCGGATCGTCCATCGGCGGTTCTTCGACGACCGGATTGTTAGCAAGATCGGCGCACTGATTGGGCGAACACGATGGCGCCCCGCCGGTGCTCTTGACGAGGCAGGCATATTGCGGACCGACCGGGCAGCTATACTGTCCCATGGCATCGGCGACGCAATCGACCTCCTGGATCGGGCAGAGCCATGCTCCGCTGATGGTCGCCAGGCAGCTTGCCTGCTCCCCTTCGTCGGCCGCATCGCCATTATTGTTGATATCGGCGGCGCAGATCTGCTGCGCATTGGCGGCACTCGGGCAGGCGAGGGCAACTCCCAGGCCGAGTACCAGCGCGAGCGCGGCACCGCGCGGATCGAAACGCCATTGTCCGTTGATGAAACAGCGGCTCATTGTACGCTCCCCGTGCAGACGAGATCCGCGCCTGCAAGGCGGACGGTCTGCATCATCACGACAGCCTCGGGAAAATCGTCGAGGCAGCCACAGGCTGACACGATCTCCTCACCGGGGCCTGCCGGGCACTGGCTGTCGGCTGTGCAGGCGTGGAAGAAGGTGTCGTAGCCGGTCGGCACATTCTGTTTGGCGCCGACAACGCCGTCGATTGCCGCTTCACTGTTCGCCTTGGGCGCGCGTGTTTTGCAGACGGGTTCGCACGCCGGCACCGAGCCGCGGTCGGGAAGGCTGAATGCTCGTGTCGAGGTGGAGTAACTGCCGTCGCTCTGACGCGTCCGGTCGGCCAGCAATGTCTCGGTCGAATGGTCGATGATATAGGCGCCGCGACTTGTATCCGGCTTCTCGATGTCATCGACGCTACAGCGATAGGTGCGGTCTTTTTGGAAGAAGTCACGCATGAGGTCGGTCGGGCAGGCGGGACCGCCCAGGATGCGGGTCTGGGGCAGGGGCCTCAAACCCGTGGCGACACCATTGATCCAGGTCTGGACCCCATCGACCAGCTCACTGTCGAGCTTGCATTGCGGATCGGCGGCGATCGCTCCGCAACCGTCGACGACCTGCTCCAGCGTCTTGCAGCTATTGTCGACGTCGACATGCACCTGCGCGAAGCCCTCGCCGCCTGACGCCACCGCGACGCGCAGCCAGATCTCGTGATCGCCGGCGGTGAGCCAGGGCTTCAGGTCGAGATTGGGATAAGCATAAAAGGTCTTCTTGAGTTCGCATTTGCTCGGTGGGAGCCCAAGTGTCGTCCAGGGCGAAGGACCCGAACCGACCAGTTGGTCATCAACACGTACCTGCGCCCAATCATCTGCGAAGAACTGGGTGAGGCGTGCGTCGATGATACGATCCGGGTCGCTCACATGCAGCGTCATACGGAAGTCGATCAGCGTGCAACTGCCGCCTGCAAGGCTGTTGTCGGTTGGCGAACCCATCAGGAAATCGAAGGACGAGCCATTCTGGATCGTCGAATAGCCGCCCGAGTTCCGGCTGATGATGTCCTCCGCGCCGGGCTTGAGTACCGTCACTCGCCGTTCGATGGTGCAGTGCCGATATTGCAGCGATGTGCCGGTTCCGGTCGCCGAGCCCTTGAGCGCCTGAAACACCGCACTGCCGCTCGATGCGGCATAGGCGTCGGAGGCGATGATCGCGGGATTGGATCTATAACCGGTCTGGGGCAGGTTAGGGTTGGATGAGCAGGCGGTCGACTGCGCGCCGACATAGCGAATGGCCGGACCGTCGATGATGGCTTCTGCGACCCCATAGCGCGGGTCGGCGGTCGTCAGCGCGCCAATCATCCCGCCGCCCAGATCGCGCAGTACGGAGGCCATATTGCCCCAGGCAAGATTGGTGCCGCAGCTATTGTTGATGCAGTAGCAGCCGGCGAGCTTGGGCATGTCGACCGAGGTCAGCTTCAACGCCTTGGTCGCATCGACATCCCAGCGGTAGAAGCTGCAGCCATTCCAGCTGCCGGGTTGACACGACACAACGCCGTTCGCGCAAATGCCCGAGACCGGCACGGGCAGGTTCGATGTCAAATCGACCGTTCCATCGAGATCGGTGTCGCGCGCGATCGTGACTGTGCCGAGGTCGCCGGTGCCCGATGGCTGAACCAGTACCTCGAGCATCGTCGCGGTCTTCTGGCAGGCGATGTTCGGCGCGAAAGTGCGGCTGTTGTCGACGGTCGAGATCGGCTGTCCAGCCAGACCCGGCGTCACATAATTCTGCTGAAGCGCGTCGCTGTCACTTGTCTTGGCGCGTGACGCCTCGGCAGCGGCACGCGCCCGCTCGTCCATCGTCTGCGCCGAGGCGCATGAAGAGAAGGAAATGGCCAGCGCGGTCGCGATGATGGAACAGGCGGAGAGGAGACGCCGGTCCCATCGGGGGAACATTGCGGCCGCGCTGGCCAAGGGTGGAGCGACGCCGCCAGGGGGGCTTGACGGCGCCGCTCCGGTCCCGCGCGGCAGCCCTCGACCGTAGGGGCCTTGGCGAACAGACCTCCGGAAAGGACGGCTGTCGCGCGCGGGAACAGGGGAAAGCGATCGGCTCATGGCACCGGTATCCCGGCGCAGCAGATCACCTTTTCAAAGAGCATGAATTGGGCATTGTCTTTGCCCGGCGCGTGCTTGGCCGAGGACCAGAGTGAACCTGGCCGACCAATGTTCACGCACTTGCCGCCCTTCACAGGCTCCATGATCTGGAGCTTGTAGCGGCTCTTGGTCCAGACGGGCTGGGGGACGAAGGAGCAACCATCCGACGAGCTGATGGTGAGCGCGCCCAGGCGCCCCATCATGAAGACCCCGCGTGCTGCGAGTCCCGCCCAGGCCTCGACGCTGTCGTCGAAATGGATGTCGCCGGCGATCGGATAGGTGGCGCCCCAGCTCCCCATGCACCAGAAGAGCGGATCGATGACCTTGCCTGCGGCCGCCGCGGCGCTGTCGCCCATGCAGGCAAGGCCGGCGGCGGGGTTGCCGAACAATATGCCCTCGGGCTGGATGATCGCGCCTAACGTCCCCGACTGCCAGGTAGGCAAAACCTCGGTGATCATGGCGACATCGAAGCCGTCATTCTCGAGGCAGGGCAGGTCGGTGAACATGTCGAGCATCGCCCACACCGGCGAGATGTAATAGTGCATCTGCGCGAACATCTTGCGGGTGTTGGTGCCGTCCGAGATCGACGACTGACTGCCTTGCAGTTTGCCGCCGGTCGGCAGCAGATCTGCGCCCAAGGCCATCATGCAGCCTGGTTCGGTCACGACATCCACCATTCGGTTCGGCGACCAGTAGGAAACCTTGACCCCGAACCAGAACTGGATGCCCTTGCGACAGGCGCACAAGGGCTTGGAGGCCGATTGCGCGTCGAGCGCCTTGTCGAGCTTGTCGAAGCTGCCGACCCGAATGCCCCCGACCGTGATCGGAAAGATGCAGGTCCAGCGAACCTTGGTGATCGGATTGAAGACCGTGCCAGCCTCGCATTTGGAGGCATGGGCCTGGCTTGGCCAGGCAAGCGTCATGACAAGCCCGATGATCAGGCCAGCGACGAAGACAGGCAGACGTCCGATCATCGCATCGCTCCTTTTGGCGGAACGGCAGCGGCGCGGCTCTTGGGCCCATATTCGGTGAGAACGAGCCGTGTGCCGGACTGCTCGACGATGACCGGCGCCACCGTCAGCCCGAGCCGCTGCTTGACCCTTTCCTCCAGGATGTAGATCGGCCGGCCAGTCTTCTCGCTAAGATCGATCGCATCGCCATTTTGCGTGCCCAGCGCCGAGAGTAGAATGAAATCGCTGGTGCGGGCGTTGCGGAGCGCCCAGTCGAGTTCGCGCGGATGCACGACGACGAGGCGCTGGGGCAGCTTCACATAGGTCAGCGGGTTGAAGGTGAAGCCCTTGGGATAGAGCGTCTTGCCATCGGGCAAGGTGATGTCGAAATCGAGTGTATAGAAGGGGACGACGCTGCGAACCCGGTCGGCGCCGGCAATCCCAAGTGGCGCGGCCTTGAGCGCCGTCCACCTGTCGCGCGCGCCGAACGCCTTGCTCATGTCGCTCGGAAGCGTCGCGACCTTGGCTTCGATCTCGGCTAGCGCATCAGGTTCTGCGATCGGCCACGTCCGCCCGATCGTGCTACGCGACGGGGCAGTGCTGTTGATCGGTCCGGCTGCGCCGAATGCAGCTGCGACAGCCAGCAGATTGCCCGTGGCGAGCACCAGCAGTATCGGGCCGCGGCGAACACGACCGAGCAGCCTATCTGCCATGACGGTGCCTCCAATGCTGTTCGGGCGGCTCGGGAATGCCGATGAGCGCGGCGACGAAGGCTGAGAACGCCAGAGGTGTCAGGACCCAGATCAGCATGCCGGAGTCCCGGTCGAGCGCAGGGGACATCAGCAAGAGCGCGCTTTGGACCATCATGAGCAGAAAACCGCTGACCACGAGCCGGATCACCGACGGCGAGGGCGTGGAAGAGGTGAGGCCGTTCATTTGCCCCTCCACCGGCGCAGGCGGCTCATCAGCTTCGCGGTGCCCGCCGAGAGGCTCAGCAGCAGCAGGCCAGTCGCAAGGCACGATGCCGCCACGAGTAGCGAGGCGCGCAGCACCATCATGGTCGGCTGCTTGAGCAGGAGCCCCGCGACGAGAACCAGCAGGCCCATCATCACGGTTTCGATCATGACGAGCCGGAAACGCCACTGGAAGGATTCCGCCTCGAACCGCTCGGCGAGTCGTCGCTCCACGATTAATTCGATTGCTTCATTGTCGGACCAGTTGAGCGGCAACTGGTCAGGATGCGGTGTAAAGCGCGCCATGCCGATCACACTCCCACCAAACCGGGCGCAGCGGACGGGCCCAGGATTTGCGAGGGCTCGACGCCGGCCAGACGGCAAATGGCTTCGAGCGGCGAAAGACCCTGACGCATCAGCGCCTCGAAGGCGGCGACTTCGTCGGGAGCCGAAGTGTTGATCCAGTAGCTGAACGGATCGACCACGAGCCGCGCGATGCCGAGCCCAAGCGGCGAGTCGATGAACACCTCGCTGTAATTGGGTTTGGAATTGCGGACCGATTTCAGCAGGTCGAGAACGAACCCCGAATAATCGAGGATCTTGTTGTCGACCGCCCGGTCATAGGTCGAACCCTGAAGCAGGAACCGGGTCGCGGCATTCTCCAGGATCACCTGCCCCGTGCCGCCGAACAATGTCAGATCGTTCATCGACTGCAGCACAATGCCGAACGAGCCGCGATATTTGCGGGCGCGGCGATAGCCCTGCCCGAAGGCCTCGGCGAGGCGCGAGAGGTCCTGGCCGTCGGTGCGCGTCATGAACTGCGCGGCTTCGTCGCACAGCACGAAGCGGGGCTTGTCGCGCGCGGACAGATAGAGTTCCTGCGTGACCGCGTTCACCACAACCATGACGATGACGTTGAACAAATCGGGCATGGATTTGAGGCGCTCGAGTTCGAGCACCACAAATTCATCGTGGCGGATGTCCAGCGTCGAGGGGCCGTTGAAGTAATGGCCATAGGCGCCGCCAGACCCGAAATCGCGCAGGTTGAAGGCTAGCTCACGCGCAACAGGTACGAGATGGTCCACATGATCGAGCGCGGTCTCGACGAGCTCGGGATAGGTGCCGAGCCATTCGCGCACAGCATCGATGCCATGATCTGCGCGGCCCGTATCGATCGTCCACTGGACAGCGGACTTGAGGAGATTCCACTCCGAGGTGGTAACGCCCTTGCGGGTGGAGGCATTGGCCATCTCGGCGACGATCGCTACCGCCATGGTGATGGCCGACTGCTTGTCATCGCCGTCGAGAGCGAGGCCCATGTCAAAGGGATTGAGGACAAGATGCTCCTCTCCGATATCGATATAGCGGCCCGAGCAGAGCGTGCAGAGCTTGCGGTAGCTGCCGCCGATATCGATGATGCGGATGAGCGCGCCGCAGGCGAAATATTGCTGGCACAGATTGTTGAGCAGGAAGCTCTTGCCGGCACCGCTCTCGGCAGAGACGATGAAATTGTAATTGTTGATGCGCGGATCGAACAGATCGAGCGTGACGAGTTGGCCCTTGCGTCCGGTATAGAGCAGTGCAGGGCGGCCGCCGCCGCGAAAGTCGGTCTGGATGGGCGCCATCAGAACGGCCGCCTTCACCGGCATGCGGAAGTCGCGCTCGAGGAGCCTGAGCGTCGTGCGGTCAGGATAGAGGCCGAATGGCAGGCTCATCACCAGCAGCGTCGGGTTGAGATAGCTCTCCTCCTGCATCGAGAAGGGAAGCGGCTCCCCTTCCCATAGTCGCTTGGCGCGCGCGGCGAGATCACGGGCATGGGCGCGGTCGCGGCCGAACACCCAGATCGTCGGAATCACGCGGACGAACTTGCTGTTGCCCGCTTCGTCCAGGATCCAGCCGATCTCCTCGATCTGCTTGCCGACCTCGACGGCGAAGCTGCCGGCCGCCTTCTGCGCAGAGAGGATCTGCGCGCGCTTGTGGATCTCGAATTGCGAATGATCGAACAGGATGTTGAGCGTATAAAGAAACGGCCCGCCGATCTGGTCGCTGTCCTCGGACGCACCGCGCATGCCGCCCATGAGGCGGTTCGCCCGCTCAGCCGTGATGCGCCGCGCCGGCGCTTTCGGCGTCAGGCAGCGCGCGACCTGGTTGCCGAGGAACACCTCCGTACCGTCGAACACGAGATCCGGCCCCGCATCAATGATCTGCTTGCCGATCGGCGGCGCGCCCGTCGTAGTACCGCCAGCGAAGACGCCGGGGGCCGTATCTGCGACGCCGTTGAAGATGCGTCTGTAGAAGGCGACCAGATCCTCTGGCGGAAGCCGACGAATGCCGAGCTTTGCCAGTTGCTCCTCGACCTGCCGCCGAAGGTCCTCACCAAGTGGCCGGCGCGTCTTGATCGACAAAAGCGTACGGAAGTTGCGCACCGGGATTCCGTGGAGCGCCTTGAGCCCATGTCGCCCTTCGCTGAGATACGCATGAGTGTAACGTGCCGATGCCTGGATCAGCGGATCATCACGGGTCTTCAGATCGAGGAAGGCATCGAGCGCGTCGTCGATCAGCGGATCCGCGAAGGTGTGGATCTGCAGGACCGTCCCGTCCGGAAAATGGATGTTGAGTAGCCCCTGCAACGCGCCCTGGACATGCGCGAACATATAGGCGGTCGGTACCAGCTCCCAGGCATGGCCCCAGGTATCGTCGATGCACAGGAACGCTTCGCTATGTTCGTCCCAAGCGACCAGAGGGAGATAGTCAGAAAAACTATCCCGTCGGACGGCGCTCCGCAGCCGTGCATAAGAGAGGCCGCTCATGGCTGGGACTCCGGGGCGGGCGGGACGATCGCGGGTGCGGTAGGAACGGTGGCCTCCTGCGCCGTCTCACCATCGGGCGCGGCACCAGCGCGCACCTGACCAAGGATTGGTGCCTGTGACGCGCGATCAGGAGAGGCGACGAGCGCGCCGCCCACCACCCAGACCGGCTTGTCGATCACGGAATAGACATAGCGCGGCATATAGAGCCGGTCTGGGCGCTGGCGGTCAGCATAGGGGAGGATGAGCGTCCGAACGGTGCGCGCAGGCTTCAGCATTGGCGTGACCGGCGCTTCGATCAGCCCCTTGAGCTCCTGGTAGACGCTGTCGCGATAGCTGCCATAGGCATTGACTGCGGCGTTGCTGCCCGGTCTGCCGTTTGCTTTGCCCAGGTCCTGGCCACGCAGCATGGCGCGGTCGTTGGTGACCTTGGGATCCGATTTCGATGCGACGCCCGCGACGGCATCCTCATAGGCGCGGTCCGGATGGATGCACTGCCCATGGTCGCTGTTCTTGCAGTCGAACTTCTCCGAATAGGGCGACATTATCGATCCGACCGTCGCGCAGCCTCCGAGACTTGCGACCAGGCTGAGCGAAAGCAGCGAACGATGAAGAGCTTGATAGGCCAGCTTGGACATGGCGGGATCTCCTGAGGAATTGGACAAGCACATCAGAATTTGCTCCCGACCGACGGCTTGATCTCGAGGGCGAGCCCCTCCTGGATGACGACCACGACATCCTTGGCCGCGCCGACCTCCACCACCGGGCCAGCCTGGCGGGCGAGATCGAGATAGAAGTCCGTAAGCTTGTCGGAGGACTTGGAGAGGCCACCCGCGACGCCGGACTTGACCGCATCGCCTGCATCCAGGCTCCGCACACTGCCTAGCGCCGATGTCGACAGGCTGCCGAACGATCCTTCCACACTTTGCGAAATGCCGGCGATCGTGCCCGCGATGAAGGAACGGGCGAGCGTGGCGCCGGCGCGGGTCACGACCTTGCCGGACAGGCCCTTCTTGCCGTCGGCGTCGACGAAGAAGCCTTTGATCGCCTGGTCGACCACCGCGTGACTGTCGAAGTCCACGCAGGAGATCGACACAAGCTGGATCTCGACCCGCTCCTTCGCGAGGCTTCCCGTCGCGTTACCGATGACGAAGCAGCCGGCGAGATTGGCCTTGACCTCATTGGGGAGGACGGCGGGTGCCTGAACCCTGGCGATAATCGGCTCGGGATTACTGGTCGCGTCCCGGCTCGCCAGGGCGTCGATGCCGGTCAGCAGCCGCGCCTTCATGAAACCAGGTGGCAAATAGATCGTCCGCTTCCCTTTTTTTGAGGCGGCGCCGCTGCCAGCACCTCCTTCCGAGGCTTGCGTGGCTGTCGCCGCGCCGATCGCGCCGACCTGCCGCTGCGTAGGCGGAGCGGGAGGCGCCGGCGGTGCAGCGGGAGCAGCAGGCGGAGTAGGGATTTCGTCGGCCGCGCCCCTGGCCCCGGGCGGCGCTGGCGGATAAGCTGGAGCCTCGCCGGGTATGGCCGGCGGCAAATCGCCACCATCTCCGGCAGCGGCCATATGAGAGCCGCCACCTGCGCCGGGAACCACTTTGCCTTCCTCAATCGCGGTGACCCGGTCGCCGAGCAGGGTCTGTCCGTCGAGAATCTTCTGGAGATCGCCGCGGAGCTTCACTTCGAGGCTGTCGCCGCGAAGGCCAGCGCCCATATCGAGGTTCGAGGCTTGGGGCGCCTTGGGCGCTTCCTTGTTGCCGCTGGTACTCGCGGTGTAGAGGCCGAGGCCGAGCAGCGCGATCGTGGAGACAACGCCGAATTGCTTGGCGCGCAGCTTTTGGTCGGAGGTCAGCTTCGACCATTGCGCGGGTAGATCCAACAGGGCCGGTCGCGCGATAACGCTCTCGTCGCTATCGTCGACGGGGTGGCTCGGGGCCGTTGGCGGCGTCGCCGGTCGGCTATCGTCAGGCGTCGTCATTGCTGGACACTCCGGCGGACGATGATCAGCCGCGCGGTCTCGTTGGGACCCAGGGTCAGCCGGTCGATCGTGATGGCAAAGATGTCGGCGCCAAGCGCGGAATCGAGGAAATAGCGCTCATCGAGCGCGGTGGCGGCACTGGCACGGACCAGATATTCGCTGACCGACAGACCAGCCCCCTCGACTTCGAGCCGCCGCCGTTCGGTAAGCGTCGCTGTAGGCAGGTCCGCAAGGATCAATCGGTCGTGCGAGGGTGCTACCTCGGAGAAGGAGGCCGGCACCCTGTCTTGCAGGATCGCGAGCACGATTCCG
The DNA here is from genome assembly GCF_000379045.1 of Sphingomonas melonis DAPP-PG 224. Classification (NCBI taxonomy): domain Bacteria; kingdom Pseudomonadati; phylum Pseudomonadota; class Alphaproteobacteria; order Sphingomonadales; family Sphingomonadaceae; genus Sphingomonas; species Sphingomonas melonis. Next base: position 2,953,348 of record NZ_KB900605.1, on the reverse strand, counting down.
ACCGCACGCTCTTCCTCGACAAGTGGTCCAAGCAGGGCGTCATTGGCCCGGGCGCGCTGGGCGCCCCCAGGGACGAGCGTGACGGTCTGGGCCGGTATGTCGGCGGGCTCGGCATAGAGCGGATAGATCGCGCCGTTGCACGAGACGAAGAATTCCGATGGCGTCGTCACATAGCTGTGCGTCTTGGCACCAGTTCCCGGAATATTTGGGTCCTCGGTCTCGAGGACAAGGAACTTGATCCACGCATCCGAGCCGCCGCGTTCAACAGCGAGGCCCTTCTCGGCCGAGAATTTGACGTCATCGATGTCGCCGCCCACGCACACGACGTGATTGACGTCATGGTTGGAAAGGCGGATTCGGCTCGTCTGGTCAGGCAGCGCCGCGATCGACTGGGCGAAAGCGGGTACACTTGCGGGCAGGGACGCAACGAGGGCTCCGGCGAGGCAGGCGAGCCTCGCGCGCTTAACGGATATCGGCACTGAAATTCTCCTCCTGGAGCGTAGTCAGCCAGAAGCGGCCATTTTCGAGCGCGTATCGGATGCGCAGATTGCCGCGGAACTTGCGGATCACGCCGCCAATCACCCTGACCTTCTCGACAGGCACAAGGATCTCGCTGCCCGTCCAGGTGACGGGCTGGTCGCCGCGGATATAGGTCGCGATCGACAGCGTCGGATTGTTGCCGAGCTCATCGAGCAGCCTGTTCAGGCTGTCGCGAAGACCGTTGTAGGCGCTGGGATGCGCGATCCGCAGCAGCTCCTGAAACTGACGATCCGCCGAATAAGCGGAATAGGTGCCGGCGAGACCCACGATGTTGAAGGTGATCGAGCGCAGATAAGCCGCGGAAGGCTTGTTGCCTGTCACATAGAGGTCGCCGTCCGCGCCGAATGGCACGATCACGGTGCGCGTGTTCTGGTGCGAGGTGTAGATGACGGTACCGAGGACGGCGGTAATCCCGAACAGGCCCGCGATCGCGACCTTCAGCAGCCGGTTCTCCTCGAAAAGGTTAGCCGAGCCCTGCAGATAGCGGTGCAGGTGCCAGCTCGGCCTCGTGTCGCCGATCATGTCGGGTTGGCGCTTGCGCCTGAAGGGATGAGCCATCTCGCCTACTCGAAGAAGCGGGTCTGGGTCGGACCCGGATAGTTGCGGAAGCGGGCGAGGCCCCAGCGCCAGGCCAGATGCGGGATGAATCCGCGTGGCTTGGTCCGCTTCCAGGGAATGAAAAGAAGAAGAGCGCCGATGAGCAGCCAGCCGATGATCCCGCCGACGATGACCGCGACAAAGATCACGCTCATCACGACTATGAATTCCTGACTGTCGAACCAGAGGATCTGGACCGGCCGATGCAGGAATTGCGGCAGACGTTCGTCCACGCTCTTCTCCCTTGCTTCACCACGCCGCTGGGCGTGGGTTGCGGAAGGCGACCACCGCCTCCCGTTCCGGTGGCCCGACGCCGGTCTATCCGGCGCCTGGCCAGACTTTCAGATCAGCATGCCGAAGGTCTGGAGGATCGAATCCGCCTTGATGAGGCAGACCGCCGCCACGATCGTCGGGATGCCGATCATGATGTTGGAGAAGAGCCGCGAGACGCCGAACAGGAAGGCGGCAACGCCGCCCACGAAGCCGAGCGGACCCTTGACGCCCTGGTTCACGACGATGTCGTAGATGTCGTAACCAAGGTCGCCAGCAGCCGGCGCCTGGAAGGCGTAGGCGACGCTCGTTCCGGCGATCGCGGCCAGGAGGAAAAGGACCGCCGCGTCGATCGTGCGGAACGTCCTTCCCCGAAGCAAAGTCAACATATGCAGTCTCCTTGTCGTGGTTAGGAGCCGTCCCGATCATGCTTGCCGGCACCGACGAATGATCGTTTCCGGCCGACGAGGCGCTGGACGGCTCCCGGAGCCACGTCCTCGCCGGCATTCCGGTCCTCGCGGGCACTTCTGGAGCGCACGCAGGCGAGGTCCGCCAAATCTCTGAAATGCTGCTCAGGGGCTGGCCTTGGCCTTCTTGCCGCTTGCTTCGATGAAAGCCTCAAGCTCCGCCTGCTGGAAGCCGGATACGAGCTTGCCGTCGACGAAGAGCGTCGGCGTGCCCGAGACGCCCATCTTGCGGACCGTCTCTGCATCGCGGGCCACCTTCTCGGCGCCGGCCCGGCATTTGTGCAGTACCGCGGGTCGCTCGCCGGCATAGACCGACTTGAAGGTCGCCTCGCGGTCGGGGGAACAGAGGATGTGTTCAGCCTTCGCTGCCGCCTGCGGGTGAATGCCGCTCACGAAATAGACGAGCCTCTGGACCGGTTTTCCTTCCGCTTCCTTTGCCAGCCAGAATCGCTCCAGCGCCTGGCAGTAGGGGCAATCGGGATCGGTGAACTCGATGACCTTGGGCGCCCCCGCAGGACCAATGACCAATGCATCCGCCGGATTGATGGCGCCGAGGCGCTTCCTCGCACTCGCGTCTTGGGTAAGGGCCGTCAGATTGACGCCATTCTTGTCGTAGATCGCGGCGAACAGAAGATGCTGACTCTCGGGCGCGAAATAGATGACTCGTCCGCCAGCAATGGCCTGATATATTGGTCCTCTGACAGGCGCCGGACCAAAGTCCTCGAACGTCAGATTGGTGAAGGTCTGGCGCAACTGACGCTGAGCCTCCTCGGCTGCGGCCGTGAGCGGCTCGCTGCCGCTATCCTGGGCGTGCGCAGGCGCAGTCGCGCAGATCAGCGCTGCCGCGATCAGCTTAGCGCTGCGGGACATGATGGGACTCCGGACGAACGAGGGAGGTGCGCGCGAAAAGTCGGCCGTCGAGGGTGAGCGAGTTGCCGATCTTGATCGCCGTCGATGTGGTGGGAACAACGGGCTGTTCGGGCTTTTCGCGGATCGAGAAGCCGGAATCGCTCTGAACGACGGCGAGTTGGGCGCTTCGGGCGCAAGGATAGGCTTCAGCGTCCGGCCGGTAGGTCTGGGCGCAGGCAGGTCCCGCGGCGATGCCGAGCAAGATTGCTCCGGCACGCATCGGGATTGAGCATGGGATGTCCATGGCACACGTCTCCTCGTGGCGCCACGAGGCGCTCGGGTTTGGGGTTTGGATAAACCGGGCAGGATGGCCTGGACTTGGGTCCTTGCGGCCGCCGATCCGGTGCGCCCCAAGACATGACGATCAGAAATGACAGCCGCAACAGGGAGGGCACTGAAGTGCCGAAGCGGCGAAACAAAGCACTATTCAGATGAAAGCGGCTAAATGATCTCAAAGAGCGTTGGAAAGATCAGTTTTGGGCAAAAGCGGCACTATAATGCCGCTTTTGCCTCCACTCGCCGTGGAAATGCACCCGCTCGCGCTTGTCGGCGGGTGACAAGAACATAGCTGAGGCAGGAGAAGGAGTGATGGCTCGAGCTAGACGCAGCTTCAAGCTCCGGCTTTCACCGGCCGGACTGGACGTACTCATCGACTCCCATTGCCATCTGATTCGCATTACGCGCTCGCTGATAGCCTGGGGTACGACGCTGCATGTGGCGGTAGAACATCTTGCGACGCTGTCTACCGCCGAAATCGTCGACCAGTTGAACACTTTGGAGTTTGGATGCCTCGGTGGCGGGGAGGAGCATCATGTCGGGGCATCACATCGTCTCTGGGATGTCGCCACTCGAATAACCGAGCGGGTCCAGGAAAGTTTGCCTGGCACACGTCAACCCAACCTGGGGACCATCTACATCGTAGCGCTCATGCAAATCCCCAAAGCGGACCAAATGGACCTTATGAACGCTTTTGAGCGCGCGTTGCAGTCGGGGGCGCGCAGCCCCGCTTCGCGCGATGCCAATGATCTTGTTGGGTAAATGCAGACATTTTGGCCGAGGTTGTATATTGACGTTGGTGGTAAGTACACCATAGGGTTCGACTTACGGAATTGCCTTGGCGGGCGGTATCTCCCGTAAGGAGACACGGACATGTCGCACTATTTAGCGACTTCCGTTGCTGAAAGTCCAATCCTGTACGTCAAAGTGCAGTCCGGGCGACAAATTGAAGAGGCACGGAAGAAGAGGCGCCTGACGCAACGCGATTTGGCGCGAGAGCTTGGTATGGGTGTACGCTGGCTTCGCGAGATCGAAGGCGGCAATCCCCGCTCGCGGCTAGACGATCACCTCATCTGTGCCTACCGGCTTGGTTTGTCGACCGGCCATATCCTGATACCGCTGCTATTTGCGGGCCAGAAAATGTCCTTTCCTCGCCAGTTGGCAACAGGTGATCTCAGCGAGCTTGAGCGGATGTGCATCGAGCTCATCGCTCAGCGCAACCTCGACCATCTGACACAGGCTTTGACGCCAGCCTGGTCCGCCGTGGCTGTTCCAAGGGTTACCGGCCTATGATGTCGGCGATGGATCCTCCACTTCAGGAGATCGTCTACAGATCACTGAAGGAAGATTACGCTGCGGGCGTATTTTCCCCAGGACGCCGGCTCGATGTGCAAGAGATTGCAGACCGATATCGTGCAAGCAAAACGCCTGCGCGGGAAGCCCTCTGTCGGTTGATGGGCGAGGGATTGATTGAGCCGCATCCCGACGGTGGTCTTCGATTACCTATGTATAGTGGTGAAAGGCTGGCGGAACTATATGCGTGGAATATGAGCCTTCTCATGGGTTTGGTTCACGAAGTCAGACTATCAGCGTTGAAACGAGCAATTGAAGAGGCTACCCCGCAGAATCTGCAACGGACACCCGTAGAAATCTCGCACGCGGTGGGCTCGTTATTTCTCTCCCTTGCATCGGCGACGGGCAATGAGTTTGCGATCTTGTCCGTCAGCAACCTGAATGAACGGCTCCATTATGTCCGAATCGGCGAAATTCAAGATCTCCGCGACGCCGCGAAAGAGGTCAGAATTTTGACAAATATTTCGGTGACGGATCTCCAGAAGAGCATGCGGCGCAGGCTTGAGGCTTATCATATGCGGAGAATTGACCGGCAAAAGTCCGCTCTCGGATAATCGGTAGAGCGTCGGTTTGTAGGAAATCATTTTATAATCAATAGATTGGATAATTTATCGCGCTTTGGAATGTGAATCATGTGTATTTCCAGCCATCTTGTCGGGGTATATTTTGGGAGATCGCTCAGAGATCAATTTATCCTCCTTCAGTCGCAAATCAGTGCGGCAAATGAAGAGGAATGAACCATGCAACGGAAGAACGACAAGCGGGACGTGAAGCGCCTCGATCTCGGCGGGGTCATGCAGCAGACCAAGGGCGGCGCCATGTCGGTCAACGACAACCAGAACGGGCTTCGTCCGATCTTCGGCGGTCTCACCGCCGACTGACCAGGATGCCTCGGAACGTCCGTTAGGTTGATCGCTGCGGACGTTCCCTTCTGTATGGGAAATTAGCGATGGACCTTTACATCAAACCTGGATTGCACTTTTGCACGGTTGATGGTCGGACCATCTTTCTTGATGAGGATACGAGCCGGTATTTTTGCATTCCTGAGGATGTCGATCGAGCATTTCAACGCATGATCTTGGCGGGCGGAAAACGTGGCGGGAGCTCTGATGACGCCTTGATCGCCGACCTGATGTCCTTGGAGATAATCCAAGGCGAACATGCCAGGAGAAGCGGACTGACGACACCCGATTCTTTCGTCGAGCCGAATGGCGATCTTGGTCGGCTTTCCATCCATGATGCACCAGTGATTGAAATTGCTGCAGCCCTCTTCGAACGGCTGCGCTCAAAGCGGATCGCGACACGCCAAGCGATAGCTGACGTTCGACGCCTGATTGCGCAAGAGCGCCTGCGGTTCGCCCCCCGACGTTCAGCGTGTATTCCGACCTCGAACCTTGCCGTGTCAGCGGCCTTCGAGGTCAGCGATTTTGTCTTTGGCCGCAATGATCGTTGCCTCCCGCGGGCGATTGCGATCATCAGACGGTGCTTGCGTGTGGGTCACAATCCCTCCCTGGTGATCGGTGTGCGGATCAACCCGTTCACCGCCCACTGTTGGGTGCAGCAAGGTTCGGTCGTTGTTGGCGATTCAATCGACATCACGCGGATATACACCCCGATATGCGCGCTGTGAGCGCTCCGCGATTTCTGATTGATCGGGCTATTCCCGACCGGAGGCGGGTCGAGAAAGCAGCGGAACGCTTCGGGCTCGAATTATGCTTCGATGCATGTGGAGTCCGGGCTTTCGTGTCGCCCGGCTACGCCATTCGCCTTGGTGGCGATCGTGGCGTAATTCTCGGGACACTCTTCGACCGCCACGGTCCACCAGAACCCATAGGCGAAATGAAAATGGATCAGCAGAAGCTGATCTCTGCTAGAGGCGAGCGAGCCCTCCTCGAGAACTATTGGGGATCCTATTGTTTTCTCTTAAGTGATGGCACTGTTTTCAACATTATGCGCGATCCTTCTGGCGGGCTGCCGGTCTACCATTCGGGCGCTGCTGGTTCCTGCGTGATAGGCTCCGATCCCGAGATCATTGCCGCCACTGGACATTGGAAACCCGCAGTATCGTGGGAAGACTTAGCGATCCACCTCTACACACGGGGGCTACCAGGCCCTGTGACGCCACTTAAGGGGTTGGCTGAGCTGCTGCCTGGCACTGCGTGCAACATCTGCGAAACCTCGATGAGCGTGGAAGAGTTGTGGTCTCCCTGGGATCATACACAGTTGGGATCCGTATCCGATATCTCCGACCAGGCAGAAATCCTCCAACGAACTATCCAGAACGTGGTTTCGTCATGGTCTTCGAGATATCCCTCAATCCTGATTGGTGTTTCTGGGGGACTAGATTCATCCATCGTCGCGGCCAGTATCCCAACTCGACGTACGGAAGTTGTGGGTGTTACCCTCGTTACCGACGATCCAGATGGCGATGAAAGGCTCTTCACGAGATATCTCGGGTGTGAGATTGGGCTAGAGATTCTCGAGATACATTATGATCCGGCCGATATAGATCTCGCCACTTCATGCGTTGCCCACCTTGCCCGTCCGCTTGGGCGAAGCCACGCCTTGGCGTATGATCGCGCGATACATCGTGTAGCTCACGAGCGACGCATCGACGCGTTTTTCAGTGGAAACGGTGGCGACAATATATTCTACTATACCCAATCCGCAAATCCCATCGCTGATAGGCTTCTCGTTGACGGCATAGGTATCGGTGCCCTTCAGACGGGGCGCGACGTCTGCCGATTGACGGGGTGCACGCCTGTCGAAGCTGCTGCAGCAACGATTAGATCGATCCACGAGCGAGGAAAAGGATACCAATGGCGACCTGATTCTCGCTTCTTACATGCCGATCTGGTGGCTCGCCTTGCCACAAAACCAGTGAAGCATCCGTGGCTATCGGATGGTCGCGCGCGCCTGCCGGGAAAGGCAGCGCACATTGCCGCCATGTTGAGAATACAATCGGGTCTGGAGGGGTATGACCGTCGGCATCCAGCGATGATCAACCCGCTTATGAGTCAGCCAGTTCTTGAGACGTGCCTTGCCGTGCCGTCCTGGGCCTGGGTTGAAGGAGGAAGAGATAGGGCGTTGGCTCGACGCGCCTTCAGGCGCATCCTGCCCAGTCGGATATTGGAGAGGCGATCTAAGGGCGGTCCTGATGGCTTCGCGAACCAGATTATAACCTTACATCGAGCCGAGATTCTCGAGCGGCTGACCAGCGGCCATCTAGCGCGCCAGAAGATCATTGACTGCGATGAAATCGTCTCGGCTCTCTCCAAAGATCAACCGACCATGGGAGCGGATCAGGCGCGCCTGTTGTCCTTGATCGATACCGAAGCCTGGGTGTCTCACTGGAGCCCATAGCAGCCCTTTTCATCAGAGTCAGATGGTGATGTGGGAATCCATCTGCGAAGCCATTCCAGCTGCCGCCTCGCGCTATCGAGCCGAAGCGCCGGCTCAAGAATCTGATGGGCGGTTCTTGGATAGATCGCAAGCTCGACGGGCGCCGAGCCACGGGTATTGCCGGTACGGAAAAACTTCAGACAATCAGTGGGGCCCAGACTGTTCTCTCCGCATTCCAGGAGTACAGGGGTTTGAAGCGCGTCGATTGAAAGCAGGGGCGACTGCGATAGAAGCCGTTCCTTCTCACCGATGTCATAGGGGTTTCCAAAACCCATGTTGGCGTAGGCTGCTTGTTGGTTTGGTCCGCCATATTCCAGCAACGCCCTGCTGTAGAAATCGACAACGCCTTCCATTGCTATGGTCGCTCGAAACGCATGCACGTGGCTGGCTGCATAAGCGGTAAGGATTCCGCCATAGCTGAAGCCAGCTAAAGCCATTCGGGATCGAGGAGTGCCGAGCCCTTTTGTCGCATAATCGACCCCTCCCAGGACATCCTCCAGCGGGCCTTCCACATAATCCTTCCGGTCGCGGATCGCGGCTTCAAAATCACGTCCATATCCGCCGCGCCCTCTCGTGTTGGGGATCAATATAGAAAAGCCGTTCATAAGAGGGCCATAGGGAAGAAAGGGGGCGTCATCATTATAGCTATCCGGTGTAACCATGGCCGGCCCGCCTGGGACGGAAACGAGCAATGCCTGATCTGCTTGGCGACCGACTGTCCGGATGAGCACGCCGCTTATCAGGTAATCGCCGTCCTTGCTTTGCCATGATACCGCCTCAGTGCGCCAAGGAAGGCGCGGGCCGCCCGGCTGAAGGATCAGCGCTTTTGGCGACCATAAATTCCCGGCCGTCGTGATGACTTCCCCGGGATTTTCGAGGCTGTGCCGGGTCATGAGCAGCGAACCACCAGCCCCGATTTTGCTTCCGCCGAAGCAATTTAATGACTGCCGCCCTAGGATCGCCGCTGTTCCCCGAATGGCATCAACCTTGAAGACCGGACATTCCATCTGACGCATGGCGACATAGGTGAGATGTTCGGCGTCGATCCAGGTCGGAAGATAGGGAGAACCTGTCGTCTCGTCCGGTTTCGATACGATCACCTGCTCGTGGCCGGAACTGCTCTGAATGACCAGTTGCAAGCCGCCTTTCAGCAAGTCTCGGCGCTCGGAGGTCAGATAGGCTATCCTTCTTCCATCAGGAGACCAGCGCGGGTCAAGATTGGGCCCCGGTCGGTCAGACAGGACCTTGATCGCACTAGTGACGAGATCCCAGACATAAATGTTCGGCCCGGCAGGGCTCGACCTATCCGCTCCCGATAGCTGCGCGCTGAACGCAATTTTCTGGCCATCGGGCGACCAGGAAAAATCGGCATCAAGCCCGACAAGATCATAGGCAATCGGCACCTCGCCGACGACGGCACCGTTTGATGAATCAAGGATCGCGACACTTTGACGGGGCGTGCTTCGGCTCGAGCCATCCCAATCCAGTGATGGTTGAAAGGCGGTGCGTCGCAGACCGGCTTGGGCAGTCGTGGCCAGTACGGCCAATGACTTCCCATCTGGAGACCAGCGCAAATCTGCAATGGCCGCATTTTCCAGGCTGAATGCTCGGGATCGATTATCCGACAGATCGAAGACTGTAACGCCAGCCGGGACCTTCCCCCCAAGAACTGCAACGCGAGTTCCATCTGGATTGAACGAGGGGCTTGGCAACCGCAAATTAGCTCCGTCACGGGCGGTCTGGAGCACGCTTACGAAATGTCGTTTGAGACCGTCCTTCAGGTCGATCGTCCACAATCCGTCGGTGATCGAATTGTCGGCAACGTTCGCAGATCGCTCAACATAAATCAGGTACTTGCCATCTCGCGATACATCGAACTGTGGCCGTTCCATCCACGAGCCTGGTATGCGCGGACGCTCAATGGCGTAGGCCGTAAGCCGTTCGAAGCAGGAATTGTCACGGGGCATGGCGGCCGAGCCTGAATATGGCACCAGGCACACCAGCGCGAGCAGATGGATTGCCTTGTTCATGGCGTTCACTAGAATAGCTTGCGGAGCGTCACAGAAACTTGCCGTCCGATCACCGAATAGTTGGACGAGTCATAAGGCGGCAGCGATGGATCGGAGTTCTGGATTAAAGCTGGCTTCTCATTCAACACATTGAGAACCGAAAGCATGAGCTCGGAACCGGCGAGTATGCCACCGGCTTTATCGGCTTTATATCTTAGCGTTGCGTCGAATGAAGTGAACGATCCCACATTGAGCTCGGGGAGCGATCGAGTGTCGCTGGTTCCCCCAATATGGTTGGCGAATAGCGAGGCGTCGAAGGACGTGCGGGAATATGTAAGACCTCCTTCGGCGCGCCAGTGCGGTGGGTTGAAAATGGTGCCAGCCAGTCGACTGAATGGCAAGCCAGTTGCCACTTGGCGGCGGCTCTCGAGGTAACTCGCGTTCGCTGATAGCTCCAGCGTCTGTGATCCACCGATCGAAAACTTATATTGGGCGGAGAGATCAATGCCTCGCGCGTTCTGTCGAGCTACATTCTGGTCCGTAGCGTCGATGATCGCCGCGACGCTCGCTGCATCAAACGCTGAACCACTAAAATTGGAAAGCCCTTGAGGAAGACGACCGATTTCTGCCTCGACAGTGGCTGACGACGGCGACAGGCGCACAAGATTGGCGTATATCGGATTATTCAGAGCGGCCGTGGCGCCAACAATGGGTACCGAAACCCTATCCTTGTACGCCACGTCAAAATAGCTCGCCTGCAAATGCAGGCCCGAAACCGCTCGCGGCGTCAACGAGATGGTTGCCGTCCAGGTTTCAGCCTTCTCCGAGCTTAGAGGCGTGCCCCCACCAGCCAGCAACAGGACGGGAAGGCCGCTCGGATTATCCGAAAAGATTGAACCGGGCAGCAATACGCCCTGTCGTATCTGGTTCTGTTGATAAAGAGTTGGCGCCTTGAATGAGCGGCCCCAACTGCCCATCAGACTCAAATCAGGCGATGGCGCATAGCGAAAGCCGAACTTTGGGGTCGCAACCGATCCGACCGCCTCATAATGCTCGAACCGGCCCGCCGCCGTGAAATCAAGCCGATAGAGTAGTGGTCGGCTGTTTCCCGCGCCAAAGACCGGGATCGTCAGTTCGCCATAGGCAAACTGGACGGCTCGCCTCGTATGAAACTGTTCGGTCACGATCGTCGGTGATCCGGAAGGCGTGTTGGATACCTCAACACCGAGCCCCAAGGATCGGATTCCGCCGCCGGCCGCAAGCTTGACCTCCCCCCCGGGCAGCTCTGCGAGATGCCCCTGAACCCCCACTTCCAAAGCTTTCAGGTCGTTGCCGTAAACAAGGCGCCCCGGTGTCTCGATCGAAGCAGCGTATCGCCTTGAATGAAGGTCCGCTTGGCTATCGGCGATCGTTCCTGAGAAATTGAGCGACCAGACCGGTGTCAAAGCTATGGTCAGGCTCGGCGAGACCGAATAGGTGCGAACGACGGGGTTGGACCGGAGTCCGTTTTCCGTAACTGCCCCTGTGTTCAGGTATGGATTATCGTATTTTGAATTGCGCCGGCTGAAGGTTCCATCGATCTTCAATTCTACGCCTTCCGCCATCTGCTGATGGCCGGTAGCGACGATGCTGATTTGCCGCACGCTTGGTACAAGCGTCGCGCTCTGGTCCATAAGGGATGTGTAGCTGCGCTGCCCTGCGCTAATGCGCTCCGAAGATAGATAGTCCGCTGCAACCATGAAGCCACCGCTCGACCATGTCGATCCTGTCACCGCCGAGACTTGAGCTTGTCTGCCGCCGCCATCTGTCGTCGTTGCAAACCGCGTCGAGATCTCAGTTTCGCGGAACTCCGGACGCAAAATGATGTTCGCGACGCCGCCAACCGCATCGGAGCCATAGAGCGCCGACGCGCCGTCTGCCACCACTTCGACACGATCGACCGCGGCTAACGGTATGGCAGAGATGTCCACGCCCTGAGCCAAGGCGTCGTAAGCCAGTCGATGGCCGTTGAGCAGTGTAAGCGTCGCATCCGGACCAAGTCCACGCAGATTAAGCGTGGAGGAGGAACTCACATTATTGTTGTTGCCCTGAGCCCCACCGCCGGCGACATTCGGATTTTGACCACCATTGTAGTTTTGCGGTAGAAGCCTGATGTAGCTCCCAAGATCCGTCGCGCCCTGCTTTTCAATTTGGTCTCTGGAACGGATCGTGACTGGCGATGTCGCCGGAGCACCCTTGATCCGCGAACCCGTAACCACGATGTCGCGCTGATCCGCCGGGCGATCCGCTAGAACCCCCGGCGGCTCCGATCGCCCCCGGATGATGATGACATCCTTCCGGAACTGCGCAACGAGGTCGGAACCTTCCAGCAGCGCCCGAACCGCTTCGTCTGCGCTATAGGTTCCGTGCAGCGCCGGAGCACTCCGTCCCAGCACTGCCTCGGAAGTGAAGATGATGTCCTTGCCCGACCGGCGGCTGACTGCCTTGAGTGTCTCCCCGAGATCACCGGCCTCGATCTTGTATTCGGCGCGGCGTTGCTCCTGGGCAAGTGCGGAGGCGCCCGGAACAAGCGTACCGATCGCCGCCGCAGCAAGGAGTGCAAAACGAAACCGTGACCGAGACCGCATCTGAACCATTCTTGCCCCCTATGAAATTCCCGACAATCTGGCGGGAGTTTCAGGGAGCATCGCAACAAAACTGCAATCTACGGGGTAGGGGGTATAAAAATCTCGGACTATCTTTTGCGAAGCGTGATTTCGTCCGATTTGGTTCGTTCGACGTCGAGATCGAACAATATCGCGAGGCGGTCCGCAACCTGATCGGCATTGTCCACGCGGAAGCGCCCGCTCACTCTGAGCGCCCCAATGCCTGGATCTGCCAATCTGATCGACGTCGTCGAGTCCCTGTTCGCTTCGGCAACGACGGCGGATAGCGGCGTTCGCTCATATTCCCGGATCAGCGGCTGATCCGGTTTAAGCATGACGGGCTCGATCGCGCCCTTGCCCGAAATGTTCGGAAGTGCCACCGGCGTTATCACTGCGAAGCTCAACACCTCGCCGGCCTCCAGTCTCGCCACCGCGGCGGCGGTACCCCGACCGCCTTCCACGCCCTGTGGGCGCTCGACGTCAACCGCGCCTCGCAACAAACGTACCGTGACGCGCTGGTCCCTGCCAAGAATGACATCGAACACCGTGCCACGGGCCGTCACGCTGCCGCCACCGGCCAATACAACGAATGGACGGCCTTCATGTGCAACTTCAAAACGCGCGCGCCCGCGCTTGAGTCTAAGTTCGCGCCTGCCCTTGCTGAACTCCGTCGACAATTCGCTGCCCTCGTCGAGCTCGACGAGAGATCCATCAGCGAGTCGAATGTTCCGTCGTCCACCAACCACCGTATCGTAGACACCCCGTTCGATGCCGGTGTGGGCATCCAACTGTGCCACCTGGGGAGTCCCACCGGCCGAGCCGCGCAACTCGCTGTTCGCAAACCAGCCGCCGGCGCCGAGCGCAAGAAGAAGGCTGGCTGCGATGGCCGCCCATTTCCAATTATGGCCCATAGGCCCATTGTCGTTGGCGTCAGCTTCGATTTCTTCCCTCTGGCTGGCGAGGAACCGCCCCAATGCGAAGATTTCACCTGCACGCTCATAGGCATCGCGGTGCGAGGCGCCCAACGAGAGCCAGTGTTCAAACTCGGGGCGATAGCTCTGCGCATCGGGACCGCGCATCCGCGCGAACCATAGCGATCCTTCGCGCGTCAACTGATCCATACGAGGCAGGCCCTCCGGCTGTGCGTTCTCAGCCATTGGAATTGCCAATGCTCTTGCCGATGCGAACAATGGCCTCCGCCACATGCCACTCCACAGTTCGGATACTGATGCTCAGTTTCTCCGCAATCTGCCTATATCCGAGTTCTTCAACACGATGTAACAAATATACCTCTTTCGTCCTAGGCGGGAGGCCATCAACTGCCAGGCGATAACGGTCCCGCATTTGGTTCAACTCCGCAGTTGCGTCTGGCCCAGCCACTTCCTGGCCGACTAGGCAGACCACGGGATCCAGAGGCCGGCTTCTGGCCCAGGCCCGCACACGATCAGCGAGGAGATGCCGCACGATCCCGTGGAGATAGGCTCCGGGGTTGCTCCAGGCGGTAGCCGATCGTGATGCTGCCAGTCTGGTGAAGGCCTCCTGCACCATGTCATCCCTATCGTCTTCGAGCCATATCCTTCGTCGGAGAAAGGAGCGCAGCTTCGGCGCTTCCTCGCGATATACGGCCACGAACTGGTGTTCCTCGTATATGTTTGCTGCGGGCGCACACGCGCCTTCGCTTTGCTGCGCCCGATACATAAGCTCAAGCGCACCGGACGAGATCGAATGGCGCCGAGGGGCGGCCGCATTTTTGAACGAAAGACAGCATGACAGAACCACCCACGGGTGGCGGGCAACATTGTCCAACAATTGCGCTCAACCGTTATGGATGAGCCCACCATCATGCCTGGAAGGATTATCCTGCAATCGGGTCCCAGCCATATCCCGCATTGCACCAGAATTGTGCATTGGATTTTCGTCTCTTGCAAGGCGCGAAAATCCCGCGTCGCAGTGCTGTGATGCAGCAGGCCAATCTTCACTTCTGGTGCCGGTGAAGCATGGGCAGACCGGCAGCCATCTCGACCAGTCGATCGAAGAAGCGATCGAGCATCTCGGTCGTTTCCTCTTTAAGCTCGACGATGATCCGGCGCCCGTCGGACGGATCACGGTGAAGGTCCACGAAGCCGCGTTCTGCCAGGCGGTGGACTATCCGTTGGGAATTTCGTTCCGACGCACTCGATGCGCCTGTGAGCGACGTCAGTGATCGCGGCTGGGAACTCTTGCGAGTATAGAGATCGAGCAGCATTTCGAATGCCGGGATCGTGAACAACTCCCTGCCGAACTCGTCGGCGCGCAGTTGTTGTACCTGTTCGGTCAATCCGATCATGCTGCAGCGCGTGACGGTCGCCGTTATACGTCGCCCCTCAATCATTGTGCGCTCTCCGCTGCCGGGGGTAGTGCTGATCGCAGCGGATGGGTCTTCAATCTGGTGCGGATGGGCATAGAAAGCTCCTTTCTCATGCGAGAAGGAAACTCATGTCGCACCGCTCATATTGTAAGTTTCTGCGCGTAAATGCCGCGCAATCGCCTTTCCCTCCATTATGAATGATAATATCAACTTCACTAAGAACGGCGGCGATGACCGCGAGCAGACGGTTGCTGAAATGCCCCGAATCTCGGTCTCGATCACCTGTCGGCGGAAACCCGGGAATGGGACCGATCGATAACCGCCGCCCACAATAATCTTGATCCGAATGCGTGGTGACTAGACCTTTGTCCTCCGCCTTTGAGTTTGGCCTGATGGCGTGCTTCTGCTTCTCTAATGATGCCCAAGGAGGCTTCGGCTCGATTCGGAGCGTGACGTCGGATCGGCAGGAGGGCTGCGCGAGGCAAAAACCGTCAAGAGCACGCCCCACATGCTGTGCGCATAATCCGGCCCGACATCGCGCGCCAGTTGGCAATCGCTTGCAATGGCACTCATGGGCTCATTCGGACTTGCGCCGACACGGACACGTCGGCAGAATTGGGCCCATCCACTGGACCCGATTTCAACAAGCCTGTGTTGTTCGCCGGGATCACCGGCGACGGAGGGGAGTGGGCGGAAATTGGTTGGGCGATCTGCGGGTCGCCCGTCCAACGCTTGCCCGCCTCTTCCTATCTGCCGTTCTTCACGTTTGATGAACGCACCGGCGGGCGGCCCATCTTCGGGACACGCCCATGGCTCGCACCATCAGCAAATATAATCCGGAACTCGAGGCTATCGGGTCTGATATCGTGAAGCGTCTGGGGGGCGTCTGGAGGCTGGGCGGCGCGATGTGTCGTTGTCCGGCCCATGCCGACCGCAGCCCCAGCCTTTCTGTCCGCGTGGGGGACCATGCGCTGCTCTTCAAGTGTTTCGCCGGCTGCGATTCCCGCGACGTCATCAATGAGATCCTGCGCCTCGAAGAAAAAGCGCTGCACCATGTGGACAAGGCCTCTCAGGCCTCGGCGGGAATGCCAACAGACCTGTGGCGGCGTCAGCAGGCATTGCGGATATGGGATGAAGCCAAGCCATTGATAGGCACACCCGCCGAAATCTATCTGCGCCGCAGACGAATAGCGCTGCTGCCCCGTGCCTTGCGCTTCCATCCCCGGACACCTCTCGGACAGGGTGACGACGTCGAGTTCCGGCCCGCCATGATTGCGGCTCTTCAGGACGGCGGTCTTCATGATGAGGGGCGCTTCATCGCTATCCAGCGCACCTTCTTCGATCGGGACGATGCGCGGCGCGCCCGCGATCTTGCCGATCCACGCATGACGCTTGGCCGCCCCGAGCGCGCGGCAGTCATGCTGGGCACAGCGACGTCGATCCTTGGACTCGCCGAAGGGGTCGAAACCGCAATCTCCGCAATGATCCTGTTCGGGATTCCGGTCTGGGCCACGCTCGGCAGCGAGCGACTCCATCAGATTGCAATCCCCGACCGCGTCAGGCGCCTGATTCTCTTCCCCGACAATGACATCGCCGGCGAAATCGGCGTCGCCCACGCGCTCGAAAGTTACGCGATGCCGGGCCGCGATATCGACACCGAGTTCCCGCCGCCCGGTTTCAAGGACTGGAACGACGTGCTCCGGGTGGGAGGGGAGGGAGTGGGGGAGTGGTGGCGGAAAGTGGCCTGATGGTCAGGCTGTCCCCGCCAGGAGCCTATCCACATGACCCAACTACCCATCCTCGTCGCCGCGGCGAACCTCGCCAAGTCGCCGAGCAACGTCCGAACTGTCGGCGATCCCGTCGCCGATGCCCAGCTCGAGGCGAATATTGCCGTCAAGGGCGTCCGCCAGAACCTGATCGGCGTCCCTGTGTCGCGCAAGAAGGGACATTACCGCATCATCGCGGGCGGACGACGGCTCGACGCGGTCCATCGCCTGATCGAGAAGGGCGTGTTCGCTGCCGACTATCAGCTGGCGGTCCTCGTTCTGGGCAATGCCAAGGACGCGATCGAGACCAGCCTCGAGGAGAATTTCTTCAACCTCACGATGAACCCGGCTGATACCTGCCGGGCCTTCCAGGACATCATCGAAAGCGAGAAGAAGACCCCGGAGGACGTCGCCAAGCGCTTCGGCCTGACCGAGCGGTTCGTGCGCAGTCGGCTTCGCCTTGCCGATCTCGCCGATCCGATTTTCGAAGCCCTGCGCAACGGCGAAATCACGCTGAATGTTGCCGTCGCCTATGCCAGCAACAGCGACCGTACCAAGCAGGCTGAGGTCTTCGAACTGCTCAAGGACGGCTATTACCGGGCCAACGTCAACGAGATCAAGCGTCAGCTCGTTGAGGACACTTATGTCGGCAGCGATCCCAAGGCGCTTCTGGTCGGGCGCGATGCCTATATCGAGGCAGGCGGCCGGGTCGATCTCGACCTGTTCACCGACTCGACGACCGAGCGCTGGATCGACGGCGATCTCCTTAATCGTCTCGTGGCGGACAAGCTCGCGGCCGCCGCGGAAGACCTGCGTACCCGTGAGGGGCTGGCGGAAGTCCGCATCATTCCCTCGACCCATGTCAGCTACAACGACACCTGGGACCTGCGCCCGCTCAAGGGCGACACGCCCGAACTCACGGCGGAACAGCGGGCGCGTCTTGAGGAAATCGAGGCTGAGATCGAGGCCGCCAACGAAGCCTGGGAAGATGCTGATGAAGACGGTGAGGTCGAACAGGCCAACCGCGTCGAAATGCTCGAAGCGGAATATCGCGCGATCGAGAAGCCCGTACCGATCATCTCCGAGGAGCAGAAGGCGGGGGCGCTCGCCTATGTCGTCATCGGTCATGACGGCCAGCCGCGCCTTCACGAGCAACTCTATGTCGCTCCGGTGGAGGAGCCGGACGATGAGGAGCAGGACGAGCAGTCTGAAGGCGAGGTCGACAACGACGATGTCGTCGGCTCCACGGGGAGGTCCGCGTACAGCCAGCGGCTCAGCCTGGAACTGGCTGAGATGAAAAGCGAATTGCTGCGCGTTCATATCGCCAGCGATCCGAGCTTCGCCCTCGATCTCGGAACGTTCTGGATGGTCGAAAAGGCAACCCGGCATTCGAGCGGTTTCGATCTTGCGACCGAACTCAAGGCCGACAAGCCCTTCTCCGGGCTCACCGGCTACCAGAGCGGCACGCTTGCCTCCGAGGAATGGGGCAAGATCGACGAGGCACTCGATCGCAGCTGGACCGAGGCTGGCGATGCCTGTCAGCGCTACGACGCCTTCTGCGCGCTTCCCGATGAAGCTCGTGCGGCCTGGCTCGCCTGGGCAATCGCCCGGACGCTCCACGCAGTCGTCGCGGGCAAGACTGGCGAGGCCATGATCGACCATCTCGGCACGAAGCTCGAAATCGATGTAGCGGCCTGGTGGCGTCCGACCGCGAACAACTATTTCGATCGCCTGAGCAGCAAGGCAGCCATCCTGACCCATCTCGAAGAGATTGGGGGCAAGGAATTGTCGAGCCGCTACGGGGCGTCGAAGAAGCATGATCTCGCGACCTCGGCCGAAAAGATCTTCGGCGGGTCCGTCCCCATCGAGGCTGAACTGCGCGAAGCGGCTCTCGCCTGGGTGCCTGACGTCATGCGTTTCAGCGTGCCCCCTATCGCGCCTGAGCCGGTGCCTGCGAACGACGAGAACGTCACCGGCTCGGATGACGAACTCCAGCAGGCCGCCTGATCCAACGTCCATGGGACCGCAGCCTCGCGTTGCGGTCCCTCACATGGGAGTTCTCAGGTCAAGAGGCTGTGCGGTAGAGCGTGCAGCCTCTTTCCTTCCGCACAATCATATCTGTTCTACCTTGCCGGTTCGGCTGCCAGCCGCAGCAATGAACCAAAACAGCGCGCCTGCAATAGCGCCTAATAGGGCAATTTGGCCGACGTAGTAGAAGTTCATCAGCCATCCGTAAGCAGTCAAAGATCCGTCGATGACGGTTGATCGTCCATCAATGCTCGCATTATCCGGTCGACTTATTAACGCGAGCACGAGCCAGGGAAGAGCGGCGACCACTGCACCAGTCGCAGCGCAGTTGATGATTGTCGCATTGACGTGTCGGCGTAACATGAAGAACGCCGGGAGCCCGATGATAAAGGCTGGAGGGNAAGCGCCAAACACGGCAAATGCCACAGCGCTCCGCCAGATCCGTTCGAGCGGATCGGTGATGCCCTCATATGCTGGCATAGCAATAGCCATCAACAAGGCGGCTGCGCCCGGGACCACTACAAAGGCGAGGATCACCCGCCAAATTGAAGGATAGGTGCGCTTGGCTCGTGCGGCGTACATGACGCCAGCTTATCGCTTTGTCGTCGCCATTCCAGATCAATCGTCAGGAATGGTCAGAGCGTCAGGCCATGGTCGTCCTCCTCAATTTCTGGATCACTGGCCTGAGCCTGTTGCAACAAGCGTCCCGGTGACCGGTCCGCTCTAACCTCACATCCGGTCGCCGCTCGTGCGCGGCTGCACCACAATCCCGCTTGCGTCGGGTCTGGCTCAGGAGACGGGACCAACCTTTTTTTCGGCATCTGAAGCCAACAGGGACCTCCGGTCCGTCCACCTGGATCCGGCAGGGACGATGCCCTGCGGGAACTCGTATCGGGTTACGTGCTCATGCGGCCTTCAGCAGCGCGCCTGCGGGCACCACGCCGGCCGAGACGAACTGCCACAGCGCGATCAGCAGCTTGCGTGCGACTGCCACGATCATGACCCGCCGCGCGCGACCACCGTTCGCGCCCACCCGCTCCGCGTACCACTTCGTCAGCTCCGAGTCCGGCTGATGACGCAGCCACAGCCAGGCGACCTGGATCATGGTCGTTCGCAACCGCTTGTTGCCCGCCTTGGACACGCCCTGCTCCCGGTCCATGCTGCCGCTTTGCCACGGTGATGGGGCCAGCCCGGCATAGGCGGCGACCTGTCGTCGATTGCTGAAGCTGCGGAAGAACGCTTCTGCGTGCAGCACGCCGGCGAACTCAGGACCGATGCCGCGCAACTGGATGAGCCGGGGACCAGTGTCCGCCTCACCGGCGGCATCCGACCGCGGCTCGAGCAGCGCGTCGCGCTCGGCTTCGACCTGCTTGATCTGGCCGACGACCATCTCCAGCCGGTCCAGCTCGCGCTCGATCTCGCGGCGAACATGCCGGGGCAGCGGTCGTCCATCGCCGGTCACCAGTTCGTCCAGCCGCGCCCGCCGGTCGGCGCGCAGTGGCTCGTAGTCGCCGACCCCTTGCGCGAACAGCAGGCCCTTGATGCGGTTGACGTGCCGCACCCGCTCCACGACCAAAGCCCGCCGCTCGCGCGAGATGCGTCGCCGGTCCTCGTCCTCGACGCTCGGCACCGCCACCATCGCACACACCCGCGGCTCCCCGCGCTTGTAGGCCAGCAGCGTGCGGACCAGCGCCTCGCCGTCGAGCTTGTCCGTCTTGGCGCGCCGGCTGCGTCGTGAAGCGGCAATCGAGGCGGCGTCGACGACGTAGCTCTCGATACCCTCGCGCACCAGGCAGCGGTGTATCCAGAAGCCGTCGAGGCCCGCCTCCTGGATGACGACCAACGGGTACTGCTCGCCCATCCGCGCCTCGGCCTTCGCCTGTAACTGCGCGAACCGCTCCAGGAGTGCCGGCACGTCGCTGCCCTTCACCTGATGCCGCGAGATCCGCTCGCCGCGACCCGGCGACAGCGACGTCACCAGCCAGGTGGAGCGGCTCAGCTCCAGCGACACGAAGATTGCGTTCAGCTGCGTGCTGACGGCGGCATGGCATGAGACGGACACGGGCACGGGCAACCTCCTTCACGACAAAGCGGGAAGGTCAGTCTGCCTCAACCGGCGCCAGCCCGCGCCCATGGGATCTTTTTTCGTCCACTTGCGCCTCGAGCGGCGAACCAGGTCCGAGGAACCAGACCATGGCCGATATCACCCAGCTCCCCATCATGACCGCGCGCGACGCCGAATCGATCGGTTTCGCCCGTTTCAACGATGTGCCGACCATGCCGATCGATATTCCCGACGGCAACTTCACAATCAGCGCACGCACCAGCGATGGACGCCGCATCACCTTCTTCTTCGGCGAATATAAACGCGGCGCGGCGCCGAGCTTCATCGACATCCAATATCACGACAATGGGACCACCATCCCGAATGCGAATGGTGGGGCATCGCCCAGCTTCGACCTCTTCACCATCGGTCGCGGGGGCCATAATGCTTATGACAGCCGGCGCCATCCGTCTGAGGAGAAGCCGTCGATTGCCGTGATCCTCCTCGGATCATCATAGGCCGCCACCAAGTTCTCCATCTCACCTTCTGTCTCCAACTCAGGGCCTGGCCTCACGCCACGGCCCTGTTTTCGTGCTGGCCGCACACCGGGAGGGAAGGGGGAGGAGGAGTGATGGGCCGCGATGGTCCTGATCCAATCCGGAGTTCCGCCATGTCTGTTCCTTTGCTCGCGCTCGCACATCCCGACGAGCCTGAAACTTCCAAGACCACGCGTCTTTTCGACGTCGCTACCCGGTTGGCTGACCTGCTCCGACGCGGCCAGTCTATTCGCCGCCAGGACCTCAAACGCCTGATGGAGGAAGCCTTCTCGGCCTCCGACGCGACGGGCAACTGGTCGATGCGCGATGCCTATGATGCGCTCGAGGCGGCACAAGTTATCCTCCTCAAATCCCCTGGAGGCTGGACCGGCATCGTTCCGGACGGCGCTGATGCATTCGCCTCGCTTCGCCGCTTCGAACGGGCGCTCCCCACCCAGACCTATCGCAGCGAGCATCAGGTCGAGATGCAGCAGTTCAGTACGCCGATCTCGCTTGCCTGGCTCGCCGCGCAGGCCGCGCGTATCCGCAAGGACGACCAGGTGCTCGAACCCTCTGCCGGCACCGGCATGCTGGCAGCGCAAGCGGTTCGGCTCGGTGTCGCGCTGACCTTGAACGAGCGCGATCCGGGCCGCGCCGCGCTGCTTGGAAAGCTGCTCGGCGACCCTGTCACAAACCACGACGCCGAATTCATCAACGACCTGCTAGCCCCCGGCGTTTCCCCGAGCCTCGTGCTGATGAACCCGCCCTTCAGCCGGAGCGACGGTCGGGGCAAGGACCGCTTCGCCGGCGCCCGTCATTTGCGTTCCGCGCTGCTCAGGCTGGCACCGGGCGGCCGCTGCGTCGCGATCATGCCACCCAGCTTCGCAGCGGACGGTACAGCGGCCACCGGCTATACGATGGTCTGCGAGACCGCGAACCCTCGTGTCGAGATCACGATCCTCGGCAACCCCTATGCCAAGCATGGCACCAGCATCGCGGTCCGCCTGATCATATTCGACAAAGGCTGGACAGGGCCAACGGAACGCCTGACCGCCCAAACGATTGAGGAAGCCGCGACGCTGGTCGGAAGCGTCCCGCCGCGTCTTTCCGTGCCCGAGCCGGAGCCGCCAGCGCCGGCCGTCATCCCCCTTCGACCGCGCGCCTCCGCCAAACCATCGCCGTCGACGATCTTCGGCGGCATCCAGAAACGCGCGCTGGTTGTCCCCGACCGCATAGCGGCCGATGGAAGTGCCAGTCCGGTCGACTATACGATCCGCGCAACCCCGCTGCCAGCGGGCGATCCGGCCGGACATTACGCACCCTGGCGGCCTGCACGCATCGAAATTCACGGCGCAAGGCCCCACCCGGACCAATTGGTGGAGTCGGTTGCCATGGCATCCGTGCTGCCGCCCGCGACCAGCTATCGTCCGATGTTCCAGCCGCAGGCTTTCGCCGCCCTGTCTGACGCCCAGCTCGAAACGATCATCCATGCCGGCGAAGCCTGTGAGCGCGATCTGAAAGGCACCTTCTCGCCCAACAAGGCGGGCGACCAGTTGCACGAGGATGCGGAAGGCGCCGTTTACCGGACGGGCTTCTTCATCGCTGACGGCACCGGTGTCGGCAAAGGCCGTGAAGGCGCGGGCATCATCCTAGACCAATGGAACCGTGGCCGCCGCCGGGCGATCTGGATTTCGCGCAGCTCGGCCTTGATCGAGGACGCAAGGCGGGACTGGAGCGCCCTCGGGGGCGTGCCGATCGATATCCAGCCGCTCGATGCGTTTCCTCTCGGTGAACCCGTCGCCATGGCTAGCGGGATCGTCTTCCTCACTTATGCGACGCTCCGCTCTCAGCGGCATGACCGCGCATCGCGTCTGCAACAATTGCTCGATTGGGCGGGGCCAGACTTCGACGGCGTCATCCTGCTCGACGAGTCGCATACACTCGGGAACGCTGCCGGCACCGAGACCGAGTTTGGCGCGGCCAAGGGGTCCGAACAGGGCCTTGCCGGCGTCCGGCTGCAGATCGCGTTGCCGCGCGCCCGGGTTATCTATGTCTCCGCGACCGGAGCGACCAAGCCGGAAAATCTGAGCTACACCGCGCGGCTCGGCCTGTGGGGGCCAGGCACCGCCTTCCGGGACAGAGACGCTTTCCTTGCGGCAATGGAGGAGGGCGGCATCGCGGCGATGGAGATCGTGGCGCGCGACACCAAGGCCATGGGTCTCTACACGGCCCGCGCACTCAGCTTCGCCGGGGTCGAATATGAGCCGCTCGAGCATAAGCTTACACCCGCCCAGATCGAGATTTACGACGCCTATGCCGACGCGTGGGCCGTGATTCATCGCAATGTCGACGCCGCATTGAAAGCCGCCAATATCGTTGATCGCGCCTCGGGCCGAACCCTGAACGCGATGGCCAAGGGATCTGCGCTGAGCCGGTTCGAAAGCTCCAAGCAGCGCTTCTGGTCGGCATTGCTGATCTCGATGAAGATGCCGGCGGTCTTCGAGGCGATCGAAACCGAACTCGCGGCCGGCAACGTTGCGGTTGTTCAACTTGTCAGCACCGCTGAGGCTATCCTCGACAGGCGGCTGGCCGAACTCTCTCCGCAAGAACGCGCTCATCTCGATCTGGAACTCTCGCCCCGAGCGACCATGATCGACTACCTCAAGAACGCTTTCCCGACACAGCAGATGCGTGTCTTCGCCACCAGCGACGGTTCGCTCCGATCAGAGCCGATGCGTGATGAAGCGGGCAATATGGTCGAATGTGCCGAAGCCTTGGCCACGCGCGATGCGCTGATCGAGGAACTCTGCGCCATGCCGCCAGTTCCGGCTGCTCTCGACGCACTGCTTGCGCATTTCGGTACGAGCCAGGTCGCCGAGGTGACCGGCCGATCGCGCCGCATCGTAATCGGCAGCGACGGTTCCCAGAAACTCGAACGGCGCGGCGCACGCGCCAATCTCTCCGAGACCCAGGCATTCATGGACGGGCTGAAACCCATCCTTGTCTTCTCCGACGCCGGTGGCACCGGTCGTTCCTATCATGCTGATCTGACCTGCAGGACGGCCGACAAGCGCCGCGTCCATTTCCTGCTGGAACCGGGCTGGCGGGCCGATGTCGCGATCCAGGGCCTGGGGCGCACCCATCGCACCAATCAGAGCATGCCGCCTGTGTTCCGGCCGGTGACGACCGACTGCAAGGGCGAGCGACGCTTCATCTCGACCATCGCGCGCCGTCTCGACAGTCTGGGTGCGCTGACACGCGGGCAGCGCCAGACGGGTGGCCAGAACCTGTTCGATCCTGCGGATAATCTGGAAAGCGACTACGCGCGAGAAGCCCTCACCCAATGGTATCATCTTCTCCATGGCAAAAAGCTCTCGAGCGTGAACATGGAGAGCTTCCAGGGCATGACCGGTCTCAAGCTCACCGACGAGGACGGCACACTTCTGGAGAAACTGCCGCCGATCCAGCGCTGGCTCAACCGCATCCTCGCACTCAGGATCGCGACCCAGAACGCGATCTTCGATGAATATATGGGCCTGATCCAGGCGCGCATCGATGCGGCGCGCGAGGCCGGCACATTTGACGTCGGGGTCGAGACCATCCGCGCCGAACAGATCATCACCCGATCCGAGCAGACGCTGCGCACCGATCCGGTGACCGGGGCCGAAACCAGGTTGCTGCGGCTCGAGCTTCATCTGCGCCCGCGCGTCATGCATTGGAAGCGGCTGATGCAGATCTGGGACGGCACGAGCGAAATCGCTTATCTCTGGAACAGCCGATCCAGGCGCGTCGCTCTCAAGGTGCCGTCCTGGTCGATCACCGACGAGGAAGGGCGCATCGTGTCCATGTGCCAGCTTGTTCGTCCGACCGGTGGAACCCGCATGCAGGAAATCGCGATGTGGGCCAGCCTCTGGAAAGAGATCGACCGCGACAAATTTCAGCAACTCTGGGAAGCCGAAGCGAACGAGGCGGAAGCCAAGGTCGATATCGAAACCGTCAACGTCGCGACCGGGCTTCTCCTGCCGGTGTGGCACCGACTTCCACAAGATGATGTCCGCGTCTGGCGGATCGACGATGGTCAGGGAACTTCAATCCTCGGCCGGCTCATCCCTCCGGCGGCAATGGCGGATCTGCAATCAGCGTTCGGTCTCGATGGCACGGTCCCGCTTACCGCTGCCGAACTTGGCGCCGCCGCCCAGAAAGGCACTGGTGTCGCAATTCCAGGCCTGGGTGGCGCGACGATGACGACCGCGCTCGTCAACGGATCACGCCGCCTCGAAATCCGCAACTACCGACCGGAGGACCGCGAGCGGTTGAAGGCACATGGCGTGTTCAGTGAGGTCATTCAGTACAAGACCCGACTGTTCATTCCGCTCGATCGGTCGAATGAGGTCATCGAGGCAATCCTGGCGATGACGCGGACCTGATTGCCCCTGCAGTCCGCGCGATCATGAGCAGCGGTCCGGGACCCACGATGGACCCGGACCGCACCGATCAGCCCTCCACGATCGTGGCCTCGGGCACAGGTTCGGCCGAAGGAACCGCCTCGGCGTCTGCCTTTGTGGCTCGACTGCGCTTGGGCTTCTCCGCAGCTTCCGAGCTCGCAACCCGAGCCTTGGCCGGAGCGCCCTTCGAGACCTTGCGCTTGGGTTTTTCTTCCGCGGGCTTCGGTCGGGCCTCGACAGCCTTGGCGCGCGAGCGACGCACCGGTGCGGGCTTTGCCGATGGTGTCTCCGCGACCGACGGCTCCGGCACCTCGGCGGCCGGAGGGGCAGGTACTTCTTCAACGACGGGTGCAGGAGACCTTGTGCGCTTACCGCCCAAGCCAAGCTTCAACGCAACTTCCCTCCGGGCCGCCGAATATCCGCGCGCAACCAACGGATAGTCCGCCGGAAGGCCATAACGGCCGCGATATTCCGCAGGGGTCAGCCCGTGCGCTGAAAGATGTCGTTTCAGGGCCTTGTAGGGCTTGCCATCAATCAGGCTCAGTATGTGATCGGCCGAGGCCAGGCTTTCCTCAATGGAGACCATCGGCTTATGTTCCGGCACGGCCACCGGCGTCGTCGGTGCAACCGCTGACGTTTCGGGCGCGGCCACGGGCGTCTCCTGCGCAACATCTTGAGTCGCAGGAGCGGCGGCTGGTATCGCAACAGGCGCGCCGCCCAGGAGGGCCCGCCGTGTCCCTTCCACGAGCGCCGGCAATTCGCCACTCGGCACCGTATTGTTCGCGAAATAGGCGCTGAGCAACGTCACGGTCAAAGACATGACGCCCGAATCTTCGGTTTCGGCCATGTAACATCCTTCTTCTTGCTGGAAACACAGGTCTTGAACCAGACGCTCTTGCGCAAGCGTAAACGAACTCGTGCCGTCATTCGGTGCTCAAGTCAAAGGGAGGGGAGCAGGGCGGTTGTGGGTGCCGCGGCAATTGGGCTGCCCACTATCTTCATGGAGGCCCCATGGCCGACCACTTCATACAGGGCTCATTCGCCTTCACCTGCTCGATCGCCGAAGCGGCGTTGATCGAAGAGGCATGGCAGCTTGCCGCCGATCTTATGGGAGATTTCAAACCTGTCCCCCTCAGCGACGAATTGCTGGCAGTCTTTCTGCCGACCACTGCAAATAACCCCATAAGTGGTTTTACCGCGATCTTTGACGATATGAACTTTCCCGACTTCGGCGCCGACATTCGGGTCGAGAGTTCGACCGACGATCCGATGACCTGTTCAGTCACCATCTACAGCACGATCGACTTCCAGCCCTGGCCGATCGCCGCTCTGATCCAACGTTGCTGCCAATCGTCGCTGGCGATTGCCCCGGTCGGGTTCGACTGGAGCTTCACCTGTACCAAACCCAATCTCGACAGTTTCGGCGGAGGGTGGTGCGCGGTTTTCCCGGACCGGATCGAAATAGAATTCACGCGGGAAGCGCTTTCAAAGGCGCTTGAGGGAGGCATTTCATGAGCCGCCGTGATCATTGGGAAGACGATCCCGACCATCCCGTCGACGACTGGAAAACCGAGGTCGCGAACGACGATACCCGTCTTGGCTATTGCGCATGGATCGACGCCCGGTCGGAAATGCTCGCCTCTGACGACAATCCTCGAACAACCAGCACCGCACCGCGTCGTGACCCCGTTCGAATTCGTGCAACCGATCGACTGGGCAACATCGCTTATATCCATCGTGAAGCGAACCGCCCGATGCGGTGCACACTCGCAAATGGCGTGTCCGCGGCGCTCTTCTACGCCGGCATCACAGTCGATGAGATGACGTGTCGCTTCGCGCTCGACGACTGCGAAACCGCCGACCAGGCGCTTGCGATCGTCAGGCGCTACGGGTCGCTCGATCATGGCTATCGCCACGCCGGACCGCCATCGGGCTGGGATAGTTCAACGGCATCTCCAACGGCGCTTCATCTGCTCTCAAGCCTGCTTGGGGCGATCGATCGCCTGGCGGCTGCCACGCCCGAGGTCGCGGGCCACATCGATGAGGTCGTCGTGAAGCGCGCCCGCGCCTTCATCGCGATGGAATTACCATAGGGGGCCCTGACGCCTCACAACAGCCGGCCGCAGCACCGGCCGCCTCAGCTTCAACACGGAGAAAGACCATGACCGACGTTTCGACGCCAAGTGCCCCCGCGCGCCTGTACAGCCAGACCCCGTTCGATGAGCGGGGCAACTTCCATTATGAGGGCGACCTCTATCGAACCGGCGACAATCTCTCGACGCTCGCCGCGCGCATCGAAGGTCATCTCAAGACCAGATTTCCCGACACGCGCTTCGCGATCAAGACCGAAAAATTCGCAGGCGGCCGCAAGATCATTGCCGAGATACTCGACACGCCAGCGGACCTTACCGGGCGTGACGCACAGAACGACTTTTTTATCGCGGTGCGCGACCAGATGGAGCGCTTCGGCTATACGCGCTCCAACCTGCTCCAGGATTACCACACCTGCTCCTTCTACTGCGAGGCACGGGTCGGGCAGGCCTATTGGGCAGCATTGGCCGCGCGTCGGGGAGCAAAGAATCCCGTCGAAGCCAAAGTCTCCCTTGCCGCGTTCAAGAAGCAGGTCAGAGCCGGTGACAGCCTGAAGCTCGTCGATGCGCCAGCCGGACACCGTTCGCTCGGAACGACGAGGGCAATCACTCAGGTTCGCTCAGGAGATCTCATTCTCGAGGGCCGCTCCTATCTGAGCTTTCCGCGCGCCTCCGCCTTCGCTTGCGACGGGCGGCTCGTACGGATTTCGAATGGCTCGGAATATGACCCCGATTCGCATCTGCTCTATGAGTGGCTGCGCCGGGACGCCGCCTGAGCCATGGCCTTCATCGTCAAGGGACCGGCTGTCTGCAACAAGCCGGGCTGCGGCAAATGCTGGGAGGTCGATCCGGTATTACTTGTCCCATGCCCGGATTGCCACGCGCCCGCAGGCGCCGGCTGCCGGCGCCCCAGCGGCCACAGCGGCCCGTTCGTCGAACTTCATGCCGCTCGCGACCTCCTCGCAGACCGCGAGGGCAAATACGGCCCGTGCCCCCTCGGCAGCTGCGGCCTGGCAGCCCGTGACCGTCAGTCGAGCCTGCCGCTGTTCGACTGAACGAAGCCTCACAAAACGCGGAGTTCGGTCTCCTCCATCATCTTGGGAGCAATAGATGCCCGACACTCTATTCCATCAATTTGCCGACAGCGAAGGTTGGAGCGAGGCTACCCAGATCGGCCTTCTCCTGCGCTATATCGGCACGCAGGACGATCTGGCCACCTTTGCCGACTTTCTTGCCCACTGCCGCGACGGCGAACCGGGAGGCGTGACCGACCCGGCGGATCGCTTCATGTGGCAGGTCATCGAGAGGCTCGGCAATCCCGGTCTCACCCTCAACACGGCATTCCAGTCCTTTTGCGCCAACGCCTTCGATCTGCTCACCCCAAGCCAGGCCGCCGAACGCTGGTGCTGCTGGTCGGTCGCATAGCGAGATTCCCCATGGCGATTGACATCATGGTGGGGCTCCCGCATCTCGGCGATGGAACAATCCTCAAGCGTGCCGTCAACATGCGGGTGCCGGCGCTGGTCTCGGCCAATGCGCTGTCGCGATGGAGCCGCCGCAAGGGCTGGCCGGAATGGCAAGGCTGGAACCTCGGCCAGCTCGCCAATGCGCGGCGACTGGCCAGCCTATCACTCGATTCGGCGGGGTTCGTAGCCATGGCAAGCTATGGCGGTTTTCCCTGGGCGACCGGCGACTATCTGGCGCTCGCCGCCAGCTATCCGTTCCGCTGGTTCGCCAGCATGGACTACTGCGTCGAGCCCGAAATCGCCCGCGACCGCGAGGAAGTGCTCGACCGGATATCGCGCACCGTCCGCGCCAACTTCGACTGTCGGTCCGGCGCACGGGATCTCAGCATCGAACACCGTCTGATGCCGGTGATCCAGGGCAGGCGGCCTGAGGATTATGAGCGCTGCCTTGACGGCCTCGCGCTTGACTATAGCCGCACGCCCCTGATCGGCGTGGGCAGTATGTGCCGCCGGGAGGTCTCGGGTCCGGAGGGCCTGATTGCTGTCTTCGATCACCTCGACTGCATTCTGCCGAAGGGTGTCATGTTGCATGGCTTCGGGATCAAGGGCACCGCGCTTTCCCACCTGAAGGGGATCGAGCACCGGATCGCCTCGATCGACAGCCAGGCTTATGGCCAGGCCGCAAGACATGACGCCTTGGCGCGCGGAGTCGCTAAAACCGACACTCTTGTGGCGCAGCACATGCAGGCATGGACGGCCAACCAGTTCGCGCGCCTTCGCAGGGACGCAGTGCCCCGCCAGTCGGAGTTGTTCCTGCCACAGTCGGATCAAGTCCCGGCCGACCCCTGGGAGCAGGCAATTGCTCAGGCGCGCGCTGAAATCCGTTCTCTCGTCGAGGACGGCGACATCGGCCACGAGGACGTGACGACGCTCTGGGTCGAGCAATGGGCGGCCGACATCTACCGAGACCATCTCGCACGCTAAGCCCGGATCCCGGGCACCACGCGCCGGGATGGAGGGAAGGGGGTGGGGAAGGGTTGGCCGGTTCGAAACGGATCGGGCCGTTCCAACCAGGAGATGTCCCATGGCAACGCTTGCCCAGCATATCGACGCGCCCCAGGTCTCGGGCGCCTACAAGGTCGACATATCCCGCGGTCGCAATATCGGACGGGTCTCGTCCGAATGGTATTCGCGTCCCGACGACGAGAAATTCCTGTCCCTCGACGATCTCTATGAGAGCGTTCGACGCCGCGCTGACCGTGCGCGCACACGGATCGTCGAAAGCCGCGACGTCCGCGTCGAGGCGAGCATGGACAATGCCGAGCGCCTCAGCCTCATCGTTCCCGGCGAAGCCGAGCCGATCGCCCCCACCAACTGGTCGTTCGGTCAATTGTCGAGCCTCGTGGGCGCTCCCGCCTCCTATCTGCGCAACCTTCCCGCCGCGCTCGCCGGCATCAATCTCCAGCATGGCCTCCTTAGCCATCGCGGCGAGCAGGTGAAGCTTCTCAAGACCCATGAGGGTCGCGCTGAATTGCGAGCCGTCACCGGACCCGATTACGGCCGGATCTGGGACCATGAACTGGTCGCGGCCGTCATGAAGATCGCAGGAAACGGCGTTTCAGATACGCGCTGGAAGGTCCCGGGCGTGCTCGACTGGCGCTCGATGCGCTATAACCCCTATGTCGACGTCACGCACGAGACGACGACCCTCTATGCGTCGGATCGCGACGTTTTCCTGTTCCTCGTCGACGACACGCATCCGATCGAGGCAGGGAAATTGCCGAATGGCGATCCCGATCTCTTCTTTCGCGGATTTTATTGCTGGAACTCAGAAGTCGGCTCCAAAACGTTGGGAATTGCGACTTTTTATCTGCGCGCGGTTTGCATGAATCGTAATCTTTGGGGCGTCGAAAATTTCGAAGAGATATCCATCCGCCACTCGAAATTTGCCGCCAACCGCTTCGCCCATGAAGCAGCGCCCGCACTCGAGACCTTTGCCGACTCCTCGGCCATGAGCTTCATCGAAGGCATCAAAACGGCGCGCGGCCGAATCGTCGCACGCACCGATGAGGATCGCGACTCCTTCCTGCGCAAGAACGGCTTCTCCAAGACCGACACCGCGAAGATCATCCAGTCGGTGATCGCCGAAGAAGGCCATCCGCCAGCCAGCCTGTTCGATTTTGTCCAGGGCATCACCGCGCATGCGCGCGCGAAGTCCAACCAGGACACCCGGCTCGAGATCGAGGGCAAGGCGCGCAAGCTCTTTGCCAAGGCGAACTGAGGAGGACGCCATGCCGAGCTTCACGATCGAAAGCACCTACCGGCTGCCGATTTTCCGGCACCGGACCTATCAGGCGGCCACGGCCGAAGATGCCTGCCGGCTTGCCGTCCAGGACAACGACTGGGAAGGCCAGAAGGAGGACTATGAAAATAGCGGCGCCACTTACCTGACCGGTATCTGGCCCGGTGTGGATAGCGCCTATACCGCCTCCTCGCTGGCGCTCCCTCCCGGTTTTTCCGAGGGTGAAAATCCGCCGCTGGCAAACGGGACGAAATCGGTCACGCCAACAGCGGCTCCGCTCATGCCGCGCTGTCGTCATTGCGGCAGCGCGGACATTTGCCGGGACGCAAACGCCATCTGGGACGAAACCACCCAGCAATGGTCGCTGCTAGCGACCTATGACAGCCAAACCTGCGAGCGATGCGGCGCGGACAGCAACAATCTCGCCCTCTGGGTCCCGGTCGCCGAAGCTGGCTCGGCCACGGCTTTTCTATGGGAAGTGATCCAGGCGCTGGAAACCACGTCCCTTGCCGGGGAAGCCGAATTCCAGCGTTTCTGCATCGAGAGCCATGGCCAGCTGACGGCTGATGAAGCTGCCGCCCGATGGCGCAGCACCGCGGGCGCCTGACCATCCAGTCCGGCCCAACGGGCCAACCTTCGACACCCGTCCACCCCGAGGCGGCTTCGACACAGGTCGGGGCCGCCCTTTTCATATCGAAAGGATCCGATCATGCACGCTTCCTCCCAAATCGAACTGCGCTCATTCTCCGTCGAGATCGAATTCTCCAGCGGCGGCGAACCCTATGCAACCGAGACCTATACGGTCGAGGCGACCGACCGGTATCGCGCCCAACGTGACGCGCTCGAGATGTCGGTCTCCAGTCCTTACGACAATGCGCGCATCCCCGAAATCACGCGCCGCGTGATCGCACACTAAGCAGCCCGGCTTTCTCCCGCCACCGATCACGTCATGGCGGGAGAAGTCACGGCTGCAACCGGAGTTGCCGCTGATGATCACCACCAGAAGCCAGCGCTGGCGCGATCGGCGCTGCCGCTGGGTACCGGGCGCCACTGAGATCGATCCCCGGCGCTTCGCCGTCGATGTGATTGACACCGTCAAACAGGCTGCCCCGTTCGTGCGCCAGCATCACTATGCCGCCTCGATGCCGGTTACACGCCTGTCGATCGGTCTTTTCCGAAATGGTGCCGGCGGGCGATCCGACCTGGTCGGTGTTTGCGTCTTCGCCCACCCGGTCAATAATGCCAGCGTCCCCAAATCCGCGGGCCTCTCCGATCCGCGCAGCGCCAGCGACCTCGGGCGCCTTGTGTTGCTCGATGACACAGGCGGTAACGCCGAAACCTGGATGCTCTCGCGCGCCTTCAAATTGCTGCGTCGCGAAAAACCGGAGATCGTTTCAGTCATCTCCTATGCCGATCCGATCCGTCGCACCGACGAACAAGGGCAGGTGTTCATGCCGGGCCATGTCGGCACGCTCTATTGCGTGATGGGCAGCCGCTATACTGGCCGCTCGTCAGCGCGCGTCGATCTCATCCTGCCCAACGGCCAGCCGATTTCGAGCCGGGCGATCTCCAAGATCCGTAACGACGAATGCGGTCAGCGCTATGCCGCCGAGCAACTGATTGCGGCCGGTGCGCGAAGCCGGCGTTCGAGCGAAGATGCAGCCCATTGGCTCGCCGATCTCGAGCGTGTCGGTTTTCTGCGCCGCCAGAAGCACCCGGGCAACCATGTCTATCTGTTTCCGCTCACCAAAGCGGCGCGGATCGCGGCACGCACGGTACCAAGCCTGCCTTATCCCGTTCTTGATCGCGCCCCGCCCGCCGCAGACGTGACGGCGCTCCCGCTGCTCGCCCGCGCAGCCTGACGCAAGCATGTCGGCGCGGAGGGAAGGGGGTGGGAATGGGGGCCGGTCAGGGATCGGCCCAACGGAGACCCCACCATGTCCGACCATGACGCCCGCGCCCTTCTTGTCGAGGCGCTCGATTTCTTCAACGACCATCCCCGCTTCAGCCTTCGACGCGGCCGGCGTCGGACGAGCTACGAGCTTGCCGCGCGGATCGACGCTTTCCTTGCGCCGGACACGGCCGTTCTCCCTATCGTGGCTGCCGCCCGCGAACGCTGGGCTACCGCCCATATGCTGCGCATCGACCCCGACGAGCAAACGGTCCAGCGTGATGGCGAGGGCTATTGGGTGCGTGCATGGGTGCACGTTGATGCAGCCGGTCTGGGGGAAGCCGGTGCAGCGCAGATCGACCGATACGCCAGCGCGGTTACCGCACTGCCAGAGATCACCCGCCAGGTTTTTATGGCCCATCTGCTAGGCGACGAAGATTTTACCGCGATCGCGGCGCGGCTCGGCATCACCACGCACGAAGTCGAGCAGCGTATCGCCGACGCGCTCGTCGCCATCGGCCGGGTGCTCGACCGGCGCTGATGACACCCTCCGGTCGATCGCCCCGCCGCGCACCCGACACATCCCAAGGAAAGAATCATGACCCAGACGACAAGGCACGATTTTGCGCGCCTGCTGGCCCGCGCTCGCACTGCGATCGCCGACGCAAACCCGGCAGGACATATCCTGTGCGACGAATTGGCACAGGCCGAACGGCTCATGGAAAACCACGCAGTTCCCTGGTCGGCCGACATCCACGTCGCGTTCATCGACCATCGTCATGGAGGCGATCTCTATGCCGCCTTCACCCGCGAGGCGTTAATGGCGGAGGTCGCCTCCTTCTGCCGCGAATGGTGGTCTCAAATCCGCGACAGGCGCGATCCCTCTACGCTTTGCGATGAAGAGGCAGGTTCGATCTACTTCGACGCGCACGAAGAAGAATATCTCTGGACCGAGCGCATCTCGGTCGACGCGCCGCCGATCGGTTCTCCGAACGCATTGCGCGTCGGTCGCCATCTCGTGATCAGCACCAGCCATATCCGTCCCGCCACCGCCGACCTTCTCGACCAATGGGCGCCGATGATCCCGGAATCTCGCCCGCTTGGTGTCGCCGAAGCCGGCTATGGCTGGTTCGTCCTCACGGATCCGCTCGACGGCCTGGAACGGGAGATGGTCCCAAACGAGCTTTGGGCCGCCATCGAATTCGCGCGTGCCCAGGGCTGCCGTTGGCTTCTTCTCGACCGCGACGCGGATTGCATCGACGGTCTTGAGGCCTTCGAGTGGTGAGGGCCCTGCGATGACCCGCCGCTCCGCCAGGGCCGAGGTTCGCAATCCCGTCCTCGGTCTTCCCGCCGCACGCCTCCTTCAGGCTATGCCAGCCGATACCCGCACCTTGCTCGCGGTGCTGCTGCTCGACCTTGCCGCCGAGGCGCGCCGCCGATCGCGATCGAGCTGGGAAAGCCGCAAGGTGTTTGTCGCCGCCTATTGGGCGACCGTCGCGGTCTATGCTGGGCATATAGCACGTGTCCTGCACCGCGGTGAACGTCGGTCGGCGATACGCAAACCGTTCCGGATCACTCAGAAAGCCTATCCCGACCTGGTGGCGGCGGATTGGGCCGAGGCATCGCGTCTCTATTGCGAGCGGCGCGATCAGCTTGGTCTTGGCGCCAGCCTCTATCCCGAAGCGCTGGTCCTGGTTGGCGGCACGCCGGTGGGTCGGATCAGCTACAACGGGCGGATCTGGATGCCCGGCCCATGGGAACCCGGCGACGAGCCACTGTTCGACAATCGCCGCGCGGATGTGGGCTGAACGCAGCCGCCCGCCTCTATCCATCATCTTTCAGGAGACTTGCCGTGGGCGCAACTCTCGCGCGCGGCCGCGTCGTCGCGCTTGCCGAACTTCTGCCTGCCGTAGACGAGCAGGTGATGGCCGCCATCAGGGATGGAGCCTGGTTCGTCTTCAACCTGTCGGGCGGCAAGGACTCCACCGCCGCGGCCCATGTCGCCATCGCGCTGCTCGACGCGATGGGCCATCCCCATGATCGCCGGATCGCCATTCATGCCGATCTTGGCCGCGCGGAATGGCGCTCGACGCCGACGACCATCGCCGCGATCGCTGAACGGCTCAGGCTGCCCTTGCTGGTGGTCCGCCGCACCGCCGGCGATATGGTGGCACGCTGGGAACAACGCTTCCTTGTCGGCAAGCGCCGCTATGAGG
Source organism: Sphingomonas melonis DAPP-PG 224 (assembly GCF_000379045.1). Lineage (NCBI taxonomy): Bacteria > Pseudomonadati > Pseudomonadota > Alphaproteobacteria > Sphingomonadales > Sphingomonadaceae > Sphingomonas > Sphingomonas melonis. The sequence continues at coordinate 2,917,749 of NZ_KB900605.1, read as the reverse complement.
CGCTGGAAACCTATAATCTGATCGGCCCCTGGTCCTCGGCATCGCTGCGCTTCTGCACCTCCGAACTCAAGGTCCAGGTCATCGGCCCCGAACTCGCCCGGCGCTTTCGTGGCGAGATGATCGTCTCCGTCATCGGGCTGCGCCGCGCGGAAAGTCCCAGCCGGCGCGCCACGCCGATCTCCCGGATCGACGAGCGCTTCGCCAAAGCCGGCAACAGTGCGGGGACGCGCATGCTCACCTGGCACCCGGCCGTCGACTGGAGCGCCGACGATGTGTTCGCGCTCCACCACAGCCATGGGCTGCCGCTCCACGAAGCCTATACCCATTATCGGTCGACGCGTCTGTCCTGCGCCTTCTGCGTGCTGGCCTCCTCGCACGATCTGACGGCCTCCGTCGCCGCGCCCGAGAATATCGACCTCTACCGCCATCTGGTGTCGATCGAGGCGGCCTCGACCTTCTCCTTCCAACCGCAGCGCTGGCTCGCCGATGTGGCGCCAGACCTCCTTCCGGCGGCGTTGCTGCGCGACATTGCGCGCGCAAAGACACGGGCTGGCGAACGGCGCGCAATCGAAGCGGCCATGCCCGTGGGCTTGCGGTTCGTGAAAGGCTGGCCGCCGCGCCTGCCGACATGGGAAGAAGCCGACGCGATCGCACGGTCCCGCACCCGGATCCTCGCTCATCATGGTCTTAGTGACCGCTTCCCCGATGCCGGTGCGGTCCTCTCGCGTTTTGCCGAACTGCTCTGCGCCAAGGCGCTCTAGCACCACCATTCCCTGACAGGAGGGGAGCGGGAGCTTCGGGTGTGACGGCCGGATTTCGCCCGAGGATCGCCGTGGCCGTCGTCGGCGGCGATTCACCTCCCATCATCGAAGGATAACCCATGGACGTCATCGTCTCCCGGTCCCGCATCGCGGGAACCGCCTCGACCTATATGTACCGCGCACTCGTGCCGCTCGCCGAGGTCGCAGCGTCACGCCGTTCCCGCTGCGTCATCATCCAGGCGCGGATCGGGAGCGTCCGCCTGCCTTCCACCCGCATCGCCGATGTCGTGGCGCCCGCGGCATGGTATGATCGCGAACTGGCGACACCCTGCGGTCTCGCCGTCAGTCTCAATCTGGTCGCACGCCGGATCGAGGCGCTCATCATTCGCACGGCCTTTCCGGAGATGACTGCCCGGCTCACCCCGCCAATGGTCGCGCTCGACTTCGCCCCGAACGACGCAAGCTACAAGCTTGCCATGGCCGACCTCAATGCCGCCTTCGACCGGTTCGCCTCCGGGATCGATGGACTGATGGCCGCCGATCTCGACCTCTACCAGGGCTGTGATCTGCGCGCCGCCTGATGCCGCGCGATCAATATCGCCCCGAGCTTGAAGGTCGGCTCAAGGCCTCGCGCCCGGCCGACCGCGAAATCCATCCATTATGGAGGAAAATATGAGCAGTTATGCCAGGACGTTCGCCGAAACCTATACGATGCGCAGCCGCTTCTGGCAGGCGCTCGGAGAGATCGGAAAGGCGATGGCAGATGCCTACGCCTTCGATGCCGATCTCGAAAATCGCGCCGCCATCAAGGAACTAGCCTGGGACGCCATGGTCCACTCGTTGGTCGAGCATCATGGTTTCAAGCCGGAGGAACTGTGATGGACCAGGCCCCCACCGCCCAAGGCGCTCCGAAGTCAGATATGGAGGAGCGCTCCGACCTTGCCGACAGTCGGCTTGAAACGGCCGCCTGTCTCTGGGAAGCCGTGCTCGGGCTTCGCGACCGGCCGATCAGCGATCCCGACGCGATCGGTCTTGCCCTTATGATCCGCAGCGCCTTCGAGGCGCTCGGCACCGCCGCGCTGCGGCTGACCGTGGTCGGCTGGACTGACGCCGTCGATGCCGCCTGGCGTGCGGTCGAGGACGACTATCCACTCTGCTTCGACTGGGATTTCGTGCCCGACTGGATCGTCGATCATGTCGACTGGTCCGATCCGCTGCATCCGACTGTCACCCAAAGGGGAGGGGGATGAGCTTCGTTGCGGCGGGGCATTGGTCTGCGCCGCGCAGGAGCATCATCCCATGTCCTTTCCCACCACCATCCGGCCCGCGGTCGGCCAGACGCTGATCACCAAGGTCTCCCGCTTTTATGCTCAGACGCTCGGTGACGTGCTTAGCGAACTGTTCCAGAATGCCCGCCGCGCCGGCGCCAAAGGCATCTACGTCGCCCTCTACAATCTGCCCGACGGACCGGCGCTGTCCATCTATGATGACGGACGCGGTATCAATGATCCGGCCAAGCTGCTGACGCTTGGCGATTCAGGCTGGCAGTCGGACATTCTCAAGCGCGAGGATCCGGCCGGCATGGGCGTTTTCAGCCTCGCCGGGCAGGATGTTGAGGTCTGGTCCTGGTCGCGCAGCGCGGGCCGGGGCTGGTCCGTCCATATTTCGCCGGATGGCTGGGAAGGCGCCATCGCGCTCGACATCCATTCCTGCGGAATCGTGCGCGGCACCGAGTTCCTGATCAAGCTGCCGCCGGTGTGGGAACAGCAGCTCGGATCGGCCCTGCGTCTGGCTGCTCACTATCTGCCTCTCCCGGTCCATTTCGAGGGCGGTGAACTGCCGCGCCAGGACTTCCTTGCCGGCGCCAGCCGGATCGAGGAGTGGGAGGGCTGCCGCATCGGCGTCTTCCATGACAATGTAAGCGACGCTTCGCACAGCCACCGGATCAACTTCCACGGCGTGACGGTGCCATGCCAGCTTCCCAGCGTCGGCCAACTCGGCAATCCGCACAACTGGCGGGTGCGGGTCGACATCGTGGACGCGCCTGCGCTCCAGCTCGTGCTGCCCGCCCGCAAGGAAATGGTCGAGAATGAGGCACTGTCCCGCTTGAGGATAGCTGCCGAAACCGCTCTCTACCGGGCCGTCGCCGACGAGCCGTCGCACCGTCTTCCCTACAAGGCCTGGGCACGCGCCCGCGATCTCGGCGTCGATCTTCCCGAAGCCGAGGTCTGGCTCAATGCCTGGCAGCCAAGCGTCGCCGACACGGACAACCGATATATGGGTGGTCCCGTTCGATCCGGGCCGATGATCCTGATGACCGAGCATGAACCGGACGTCGAACAGGCACTCGCCCACACGCTCAAAAAGGGATCGCCATTCAATGGGCGGCTCGTTCACGAGGCGCGCGATCTCGAAGGCTATCGCTGGTACGACACTCTCCCGCGTCTCCTGTCCTCCAGCTTCACCATGAAACGCGACGGCGTGTCCCACCGCTATGCCGACGATGTCGCCTTGCCGGACGATTTCATGTCCGGACCGGTCGAGGCGTTGACCGCCGAGATTGTCCTGTGTCCCGGCGATGCGAAAGCGTCCGAGCCCATCGTGCATTGCATCCCTGCGGACATGCTGGTGTGCAGGGATGCGTCCTGGACCCTCGATGAGGCGACCATCCTCATCGATAGCGAGGCGAATGTGCAGCCAGGCGCGCTGGCTGACCTCATCTATGCGAGCCTGTTCTGCTACTCCGATGATCATGAGAGCGACAGTTGGGACACCCAGTCGGTTGCCTTCGAGCGGCAGGCGCTCAATCTCGCCAACGAACTGCTGCTCGGCGAAGATGAAGCGCTCCTGGCGCAGTTGCGCGCAGCAGTTTTCGAGCATGTCCAGTGGCTCATCCCCGAAGGGCGCAGCCTGACCGTCAGTGCGAACCGCAATGCGCTTTCGATCGACCTCGCCCAGGCCGCCTGAGGCTTCAGCCGCGCCAACCTCCATCGCAACCCTTCAGAGAGAATATCCATGCGCCGCTCCGCGCTCATCGTCTGTTCGACCGCCCACCTGCCGGTAGCCGAACGCCGACACATCGACACGCTGATCGCCGCCGCCCCGCGCGGCGACGATGGGCGGGCGGATGTAGGCCATCCCGATCTTGTGATCGAGCCTTATGCCTATGGCTTCTTCGTCCACACCTCCATCGTGGGATGCGGCGGCGAGCAGCCGGACGACATCAGCCCGCAATTCTGGGCGATCCTCACCCGGGCTTTCGACAGCGATGTTTCCTGGGTGCTGTTCGACCGCGACGAACCCTTGTCGCCCGACCTGCCCGTCTTCCCCGATCCCGAACTTCCCGAGGAGTATCAGTCATGATCGTTGCCTTTCCACCGGCCCGTTCATCCGCGCTCACGACGCTCGCAACCTATGAGCGCGCCTATGCGGTCGCAATACAGAAGCGGCGTGAAACCGGACGGCCGCAGTTCGTTCTGCGCACCGACAATCCGCTTCAGCCTTTCCGGGTCTCGGCCACCGGACCGAAGCGCCAACAATCGCTGATGACCCTCATTGCCTGACATATGCGCGCCGGTCTGTCGCAGGCTCCACATCAGCCCCATTTCAAGGAGCAGGGAAATGCCCCACGACATTGCAACCCCGCCCACTGCCGGGACGGAGATGCCGCCCTATATCGAGATAACCGAGGACGAATTCCTCGCTCGCTTTCATCCCGTGCCGAACCATCTCTCGGATACGGCCGGGTTCGATTTCGGGGAAGGGGGCTGCCTTTTCGAGGCCTCGGGCCCGAACCTTTCGTTTGTGCGCGCGCAGCCGCCCGCACGAATCTGGACCGTCATCGAGGGCGACGATGGTCTGGAGATCACTGACGGCATGCATGACGTCAATCGTCTCGGCTATCTCGTGACGGAACGGTGCTGCCCGCCGAACGTCGCCGTCAGCGTCCCGCTCGACGGTTGAATGCCGCCCTTCCGGCGGTCGCTTCCTGAACTGCCGTACCGTTGGGCCGCCTCCATGGGAGCACAGCTATGTCCGGATCAATGCGTCCGCCTCTCATGGCGGCGAACGATGACGCCTGTCACGACGACTTGTTCGGCGTCCCTGTGGTCGCCGCCTGGGGCATGGGCGTCGACAGCACCGCGATGATCATCGAATGGGTCGCCCGGGGCCTGCCTTTGTCCGTCGTTTTGACGGCGGATACAGGCGTCGAGCGCGAGGAGACCTATGCTTATCTGCCGATTTTCCAGCGCTGGATGGACCGGCATCATATCGAACATCATGTCGTGCGCTACGTCCCAAAGCGCTTCAAACACTGGCCGCCCTATTTTTCGCTGCTGGAAAATTGCCTGACCAACGCGACCCTGCCGTCGATCAGCTTTGGCCGCCATTCCTGCTCCCAAAAATGGAAAATTCAGCCGCAGGATCAATGGGTTGCCGGATGGGCGCCGGCGCGGGAAATATGGGCCCGTGGCGGCAAGGTTGTCAAGCTCATCGGCTATGACAACTCGCCCGCCGACAGCCGTCGCTATGCCCATCGCGAAGGCCATGCCAGCGACCTTTACGACTATCGCTATCCGTTGCGCGAATGGCAGTGGGACCGGGACGCCTGTGCCGCCCGCATCCGGGCAGAGGGCGTGCCGGTGCCCCATAAATCCGCTTGCTGGCTCTGCCTTGCCCAAAAGACGAGCGAATTGATGACGCTGCCGCCATGGTGCCTGCGGCTGATCGTGCTGGTCGAAGCGCGGGCGGCGCCGCGTCTCCAGACCGTCGAGGGGCTGTGGCGCAAATCCACCCGCGAACGCCCCGGATCGATGACCCGCTTCATTCGGGAGCGCAGCCTGTTGCCATCCACCGAGATCGACGCGATCATCGCCGGTGCGCCAGTCGATCTCATCGATTTCCAGCGAGTAGCGGCCGAGATCCCGATCGCCGAGCGCCCGACGATGCGCGACTGGATCGAACGCTTCAACGCCGGTGTCGAGCGTCTCGCGGCCTGATCGTCACGGTCGCGTCGGTCCGTCTGGCTGCTGGATCCGAGTGCGGACAATGCCCGTGGAACAGGCGTCGTCTTGCGCGCCACTATCATAAAGTGATAGTCCTCCTTTGCAGAGGAGTTCGGCCATGCCTTCCAGTTTTACCCTCGGCTCCCATTTCGAGAGCTTCATCAAGCAGCAGGTGCATAGCGGTCGCTATGCGTCGGCGAGCGAAGTCGTGCGCGACAGCCTGCGGCTGCTCGAAGAGCAGGACGCGCTGCGCCAGGCGCGGCTTGAGGCCCTGCGTGCCGAGATCGACCTTGGCGCCAATAGCGGCGCCGGTATTCCGGCCGAACAGGCCTTTGCAAAGGCTCGCAAACGCATTGCCGACATAGCCGCCGGCGTTGCCGAAAGCTGATGCGTCTGGAGTTTTCTCCTGCAGCGGACGCAGACCTCGCCGGGATCGCCAGCTTCATTGCCCGGGACAATGTTACCCGGGCCCTTACGTTCGTCGATAAGTTACAGTCATCGTGCGAACGGCTTCTCGAATATCCTCAGTCCGGCACCTTGCGTTCCGAAATTCGGGAAGGGCTGAGATCCAAACCTCATGGAAGCTACGTCATCTTCTACGAAGTCGAGCTGCAGGTCGTTCGCATCCAGCGCATATTGCATGGGGCACGCGATATCGGCGCCATCCTTTCGGTCAGTTGAGCAGGCCGATCATTGATCGGTCGCGCGCAGGAAGGAACCCGGTCGGGACGTCTGAAGAGACTTACGCCAATCTGTCCGAGACGTGGCTTGACCTCTCCGCGCATCCACTGGCCTAATCATGCCCATGCGCCTTATCGACCAGCTCGCAGCGGAGCGAATCTATTACCACCGGCCGTTGCCGACGCTGCCCGATATCCTGCTGATCGATATACCGCCCGGCTTCTCGGGCGACGGTCTCGCGCTTGGCCGCTATTATCCGGTGATCCTCGAGACCCTGGCCGAGATGCAGGAGTTCGAGGCCTTTCTATGTGAACGGCGCACCGAACTGATCTCCCCATCGCTGCTCGATCGCCGGCCATCCGGCTTGCGCACCGACGACATCGTCTTTGCACGATACCGCCCGTCGGCACCGTGCTGGCCATGGCTGCACTTATGTTGCTGGCCGCCTCACTACACCATGACGGCATCTGATCCGGGCGACAACTTCGCGCGCGGCGCCTATACGGTTGATGCCTTTTTCAGTGTCGATGAAGTCGATGCCGCCGAACGGCTTTTGCTGGCCACTCTCGGTCCCAGTGAGGCGCGCCATGTCCGGTCGATCCCGTCTGTTGCGGGGCACGCCTGATCCTCGATCACTACCCTCAATGGGTTCCGCAGCATTTCTTGTATTTCTTGCCTGAACCGCAGGGGCAGCGGTCGTTTCGCCCGACCTTGGTGCGCCGAACCGCGACGGGTCGATGGGGATCATTCTCCACGCGCCACTGGTGCAGCATTTCCACCCAGATCGGGATCAGGTCCGGTGCCTCGGCGTCCCAGCGATCCTCCTCCTGCTCACCGAGGGCGAGATTACCCTCGGCAAAATCCCGCAGCGTGCGGATGCCCTTGAGCGCTGCATGGCAACCGGCATCGTCGTCGCCGTCGATCCGTGCCCAGCCGTCCGGGGAAAGCGCCATCGCCTGCGCGAAGCCGTCGATCCACATCTCCCACAAGGTTTCGTCGGTGCGCGTGTCGGTCTCCAGCACCGGCGCATAGGCGCCCGGATGAGCCAGCGCATCGATGATCGCATGATAGTGGGTCATCACCAGATTGAGGAACGTCTGTAGTTCCTCCTCGCTCTCGAAGTCGGGCTCACCATTGCCCTCATCACCGGCCCAGATCAGCGGAATCCATCTGCCCGGCGTGATCAGATCCGGGCTGACCACTATTCCGGTGAGAAACCCATCCAGCTGCGATACCAGCATCGCTTCGGGCTGATCGAGCAATTGCCGGTCGAGGGCCTCGAGATAGGCGGGTTCGGTCTCCATGGCCCTAACCTAACCCCGACGCGGGCGACCGTCACCGGATCGTTGCCGCGGGAAGGCAAGACAGGGGCGTCTGAACCCGGGCACCTCCGGTGCCCGCTACGCCTGCCGGTCCAGGGCCGTCGAGATGACGGGCGCCATATCGACACGCCGCTTCATCAGATCCGTGAGCCAGACGAGATGCGCCGCCGCCTCCGCCAGGGGCAAATCGCAAACCTCCTCAAACAGCTCCCTCTGATAGTCGAGATCCCGATCGAGAATATCGCGTAGCCGCACTCGCGCCGGACTGTCATTCTCCGCGATCTCGGCATTCGCTTCGCGCGCCGCATCAAGGAACGTCTCGGCCAGCTCCTGCGCCTCATAATAGCCGCCATTCAGACCTTCGCTCGCCGCAAGGCTCGCGAGCCGGCGACGCACAAGCGGCAGTTCAGGATCAACCGCCGCATCGTCGAGCGGCAGATTGAAATCATAGCTGGCAAGATAGTCCCGGATCATGCTGCCTTGAGAACATAAAACGAACAAGATTGCAATCGCCATCTTTCACATGGCATGCGACGCTACATGTCTCGTTATCTTTTTCATGACTTTTCCCGTCGTGTTTCGCGCCGCTCACCAATTCCAGTCCAGGCCAGGATCAAACCCCGATGAGTGCCGGCAAGGCTCCGCTGCGATTGCGCGGCACTCTGCGCATCAGCGAGCGTGGTCCACTGCTCGAAATCGATGACGGTCCGATCTGGCGCCTCGAAACACAGGATGACCTGCAAGCCTATCGTGATCTTCCGGTTCGCATCGAGGCATGGACCCGCGGGACGAATCAGCTCGAGTTGCTCTGGATCGGTCCGGTCTGATCTCTCGCCGCCCATCGCATCCGCGCCGTCTGCGCCTTCAGACACGGAACGCGCGGAGCCGGCGACCTTCCTGGAGACAAGGCGCGACTCAGGCCTGTGTGTGATTACTCCACCGGCGCAATGCCGGTTCGATCCGCCGCGCCTTCGTGGCATAATCGACGACATCCCGGGGTATCACCCGCCGCGCTGCCTGACGAAACGACTCGAGGGAGGGCGGGAAGGCCGTGTCTGCGCTGGCAAAAACGATGCGATTGCCGCGCTGCTCAGCCGGGATGGCAATGGCCCGTCCATCGAAGCTGCCGGCAATACGGCGCTTGAGAATGGTGAAAGCCGTGGCATTGTCGCAGAGATTGGCCACCAGCAGCCCCGCTGGCCCGAGCCTCGCCCGGCAACTGTCGTAGAAGGCGCGCTCGCTCAGTGCCTGGGGAAGTCCGCGGCTATCGAAGCCATCCAGGAACAGCACGTCAGGCCGGCCCCCGGCCTTCGCCACATAATCCGCGCCGTCGCCGCAGAGGACCCGGAACCGGTGGTCATCGGCGGGCACATGAAAGTGATCCCTGAGCGCGATAACCTCGGGATCAATCTCCACAACCGTGATGTCGCAGTCGGGAAGGCAGCGATAGCAAGCCTTGGCGAGAGAGCCGCCTCCCAAACCGATCATCTCGATCCGCCGGGGCTGTGGTCGGAATAGCCGGAACCCCATCATCACCCGGGTATAATCGAACAGGAGATGACCGGGATCGCTCAGTTTCATCCCGCTCTGCACCGTGGTCCAGTCAAATAGCAGCGACAGCATGTCACCCAACCGGAACAGCATCGGCCCCGTCGCGCCGAATGGCGCGTCGAGCGCGATCGGGACCTGTGCGGTGCCGTCAAATCGACCCTGAAGGTTCGACCCGGGCTCGGGCCGCTCAAGGCGTAGATCGAAGACCAGATCGTGAAACCGGTCCAGGTCGACCTCAGCGCAGGACGAGGCCGGTTCGATCGCGCGAACGTCTTCATCCATTGTCCGTCCTTACCGGTGCCGATTCGTTGCCGGGCATAGAGAGATCGCGCTCCCATCGAGCGATTTCCGCCGCGTTCAGCGCCTTCAACCGTGAAAGCCTGGCAGCGTCCTCCCGTCCAAGCGACTGACTGGCGAGGCCCTCACGCACGAAATCGCTCAACAGCATGTTCTGGAGCAAAAGATATCCCGTGAACTGCTTCGCCGCCCTGGTCTTCACAAGATCATGCCCGTCCTTGCCTTTGAGGATAGAACTAGCTCATAGCACATGAAGTATGATTTTGAAAGATTGAACTGTGATGGATAATACATCATAGAGATCTGATGATCACGTCACAGCAAATGCGGGCCGCGCGCGCCCTCCTCGGGATCGACCAGAAACGCCTCGCCGAACTCGCGGGCGTCTCGCTTCCCACAATCCAGCGGATGGAAACATCGGACGGGCAGGTGCGCGGCGTCGTGGAAACGCTGGTCAAGGTCGTATCGGCCCTGGAGCGGGAAGGGGTCGAACTGATCGGTGAGAACGCGCCCAGTCAGGGCAGGGGGCGGGGTGTGCGTCTGCGCGATACTGTGCGACGCTTGGTTGATAGTTGAATGGACAAGGACAGATGACGGACAGTAGTGACGACTATGTGTATGACGAGGACAGCGGCGAATGGATGCCGGCCTCGGAACTCGCCGAGCGGCAGCGCGCTGCCTCGCAGGTGGAAGTTCGCGATTCGGTCGGCAATCTGCTCGCCGACGGTGATCAGGTAACCCTCATCAAGGATCTGGACGTCAAGGGCGCCGGCCAGACGCTCAAGCGCGGCACGCTCATCAAGTCGATCCGCCTGACCGGTGACGCCCAGGAAATCGATTGTAAGTTCGACGGCATCAAGGGCCTCGTGCTGCGCGCCGAGTTCGTTCGCAAGCGCTGATGGCGCGACGCCGGATCCCGATGCCCTCTGCGATCGAAATCCGCGCGCTGGCGGATCGCGAAGGACGTCTCGCGCTCCGCGCCACGCCCAATGCTTCGGCCGACGCAATCCTTTTGCCATCGCACGCCGGGGGCCTGGAACTTCTTGTGCGCACAACGGCCACAGCCGAGGGCGGCAAGGCCAATGAGGCAATCTTGCGGTTGCTCGCCGATGCGCTGGGGCAGCCTGTCTCGGCGCTCGAATTGCTGCGCGGCGGCAGTGGACGGACTAAGCTCGTGCGTATCGGGCAGCCGCGCGGATGATCGCGGAATGCTGATCCGCCAGGGCGACGCACGCGACAGTCGTCTCGACCGCAAGCTTGCCTTCGCGCTGGCGTCGGTGGCGGGCGGACTCAATGCGGCGGCGTTTCACGAGGTCGGCTTCTTCTCCGCCAACATGACCGGAAATGTGTCCGCGCTCTCCAGCCTGCTCGCAATGGGACAATGGCGGCAGGCTCTTGGCTATCTCGCCATAGTCTTGTCCTTCATCATCGGCTCCATGGTCTCGACACTCGCGATCGGCTCAGGCCTGCGGCGCGGGATCGGCACCATCTACGCCCGCGTGATCCTGGTCGAAGCCGCTCTTCTTGCCGCGCTCGGTCTTGCGCGGATGGCGCTCGATCGCTCCGCAGGCGTGCCGATGCTGATCATCGGCCTCGCTTTCCTCATGGGGCAGCAGAACGCCATCGTTACCCATATTTCGAACGCGCGGGTGCGCACCACCCATGTATCGGGCATGGCCACTGACATCGGCATCGGCCTCGCCAGGATGCTCGATATCCTTCGCGGCAAAGCTGGCCCTGCGGATCGCGCGGAGATTACAACCCGATTGAACCTTCACACGGGTACGGTGCTGTCCTTCCTGCTCGGCGGAGTCGCGGGGGTGCTGGCGTGGCGCATCGTCGGCGACCTCTGTTTCGTGATCGCAGGCCTGGTTCTCGCAGCCATCGCGGCAACCTCGATGCGACGTGCCGGCCAGACCGTCCCGCAAAATGATCCGCTCGATTGATCACCATTACTTCATTGCTCATTACTATGGTGAAATGAGGCCGTCGGCCCGAACAGTCACCGAGGGCCGATGATCCTGCTGCCACAATGGACCGAAAAAGCCGAAAAGCGCGGGCTCGACCCGCTCGGCATGCAGAATAGCGGCGTGCTGCTCTATCAGTCACTGCTCCCCGGCATCAGCAACGTCACGCTGCGCATGCGCTACTATGGCTATTATTGCTGGGTCAGCGAAACCTATGCGCGCCGGGGCACGACCAGCGACTTCCAAGCCTGGCGCATCTGGGTGCGCCGCGCCGAGGCACTCTACGCCCTCGTGTCAGCACGGACCGGTGAAACCGGTGTCGGCGGTATCGAATGGGCCAATCGCCGCCTCGCGACCACGGGACGCGTGATCGACTTTGAGGCCGCCGCCTCGACCGATCCCGCGCAGGAACGCTATCTTCGCCAGTCGCTCGGCGTCTTCGGCGGCGCCTATTACAGCCAGATGGCCGAAATGAACCTCTTCACCGAGAACCGCCACGGCATCCAGGTCGCCACCAAGGATCTCGGCCGTCGCGCGGCCTCCCTGTTTGCAGACGCCATCGGACCGGACCTCGCCAGACTCCTGCGACAGAAGATCGTCGACGCCAAGGTAAGCCTTCGCGAACTCGACCGGCTTCAACCCATCGCACCTTCGCAGATCAAGGAAGAAAGCGAAGAGCGGAGTTTCTACGAAACATTGCTCTTTGCCCGGTCCGGTGACGCTGGAAAGACAGGGCCGAGCCGCGCGGCCTCGCTCGACCTCATCCTCGAAACCGCCTTCATGCAAGAGGAGTGGCCAAGCCCCGAACAGGTCCGCTGGCATCTTTTCGATCCACCCGAGCCGGCCCTTCCTTCCAGCCTCGAATCCCAGCGGCTCGCCTGGGAAGCCTATCAATGCCAGGACATGATGCAGGTAGCGTGCGCCGCACTGCTCGCATGGGGCATAGCGATCATCAACGCCGAGGCTCAAGGCAAGTCGCTTGTCGAGATCCGAGCGGAGGTCGTCGCCCATCTCGAAACGCTGGATGACCCCGATCCGGACTCGAGCTGGCGCGCGCTGCGACTCGGCCTCGATCCGCGTACCTTCGATTATGCCGAGATGTGGGACGAACTCACCGGCGCGCGCGGCGCCGTTGCCGACAAGGCCGTCAGCGCATGTCTGCTGATTGCTGCGCTTCATCAGCGTCTGCTCGACCGTCCCGATCTTGCTGCCGCCGCCGCGCAAGGTCTGCCCGATCGCGGGATGGCCCACTCACTGCGTACAGAAATATCGTGGCTCGAAGGCAGGGAAGGGGAGCGCACCGCCACGCTCATCGCCGACTATATGATCGAGCGCATCATCAGGCGGCACAGTCATGTCGCCATGCAGAAACTGCGGCGACAGGGCGATTATACGTTCCTGTTCGAGCAGCAAGAGGGGCGTTTCGTCTATCTCGCCGCCTACCAGCCGGTCGCCACCACGCCGCGGCTGGCATCCGCAATCCAGTTTCTCGCCGACATCCATCTCCTTGATGATGATGGCCTGACGCCGCTCGGTCTGGTGGCGCGGGATGCCGGCCGATGAAGCTCCCCGATCGTCTGGGCCGCCGCAGCGGCCGCCCTTTCCACAGCGCAATCGCCACCAGCTTCGCCCTGGAGTTCGCTGCGGTCGAGGAAATCCTGCTGCCGCAGCTCATGGCCAGCGGCGCAACGAACCTCCTCCTTCTGACCGACGCGCGCATGACCGCGCTCGCGCTTTCGGAAGGATCAGCCCTTCCTGCCGCCCTCGGTCGCGACTATGCGCTCTACAGCCCGCCTGCCGCAAACGGCATTTTCCACCCGAAAATCATCCTGCAAATTGGTCGGGAAAGCGCCAGGGCGATCGTCAGTTCCGCAAACCTTACCGCATCGGGCTTTGCCGGCAACGCCGAGGTCGCGATCGAGATCGAATGCAAGAACATGGACAGCCCCGAGCGGGACATCATTCGCTCTATCTGGCGCTATATTGACGCACTCGTGCCCGCCGCACCTTCTCCGGCGCGCGATGCGCTGCGCTGGACGCAAGAGCGTGCGACCTGGCTGGGCGGGCCAGCAGAGGATGCCGTGCACGAACTGGATGGAACCGGCATCGCTTTCCTCCATGGACCCGGCGACACGGGAATTGCAGACCGGTTCGTGTCGCTGATCCAGGGCGCGAAGGTTCAGAGTCTGACGGTAATCAGTCCCTATTGGGACCATGATCTCGCTGCGCTGGCCGATCTCTCGAAGCGCCTCTCCCCGACCCGGATCATCCTGCCGATCGACCGCAACCATCATGAATTTCCGGTCGATGCACGCTTCGCCAGAAAGACGACGATCGTCGATCTTCGGTGGCCATCCCGGCGCTTCACGCACGCCAAGATCATCATCGCCTCGACCGCTGATCACGACCATATCCTCTTCGGCAGCGCCAACTGTACCAGTGCCGCCCTCGGATTAGCCGGGATGCCAGGCGCCAATGCCGAAGCCTGCATCTATCGCAGGCTTCCCGCCGGCGCAGCAGGACAAGCTTTGGACCTCGAACGCTGGACTGACGCTGAGCCGATCAAGCTCTCCGACCTGTCACCGCGGATTGTGACATCCCCGATCCCGCTCGACACCATCGAAGCCCGACAGCCCGGCATCTTCGAACTCGACCAGGGCCAGCTCATCTGGACAGCCGCGAAAGCGGATTTGGCAGATGGAGACATCCAGCTGCTCGACCGGTCTGTGCGCCTGATCGGGACGATCCCGGTGCGATCCTTCGTCCAGATCGATAACCGGCGACGCGCACCGGTAGAGCCCGCATTGCACAAGTCCCTGTGCTTCGCTCGACTGGCCACCGGCGATCTCGTCTCGACCCTCGCGCACATCACGCATCGCGAGATATTGCGCGCCCGACGTCGGGAGGTAGCGACCGGCAGCGTGGCCCGGGCGCTCGCGCCCTTCACCGATGGCGCTGATTTCGATCTCTGGATGCACCAGGCATTCGAAACCCTTGTGCGCGCGGATTTCGAAGCCGTGACCCAGCCGCGCGCCCTGTCGCCCGCCCGGCCGCAGGAGCGCAAAAGCGTGGACGAGCCGGCGGCCCCCGTTCCATTGAGCTATGAGGAGTTCACCCAGGCGCGCTCTGGCGCCGACCGCTCGGGCGGCGAGGGCGATAACAGTCTTGCCGGCACCTACAGCGACGCGATTCGCGACTTCCTCAATCTGCTCTCCGGCCGCGGCCCTCAAGCAGATCAATCCGCCGAAGACGACACAGCTTTCGATGACCTCTCGGACAAAAAGGCCGGCACCGACCGTGAGGATGACCCGGCCGATGAAAGCGTTAAACATCGCGACACTGGCAAGCCATCGCTTACGCCCACGCCGGTCGACGCCCGGCTCTATGAGCGCCATATTCTTGGCTATACCGAGGGACTCGAGGCCGATGAGGAGGCGCTCGGGTCCAGCGACGTGCTGCGGCTGCGCTACTGGGTCCTGTTCCTCCTCTACAAGGCCCGATGCCCTGATCTGCCGAAGGGCCTGGACACATCCAGCGCCCTCCTTGGCTGGCCACGCTTCGTCGTGCGCGTCCTTGTCGCCTTTTTCTGCGGCGGGAAGCCCGCAATACGGCGCGTCATGCTCGCACGCGATTTCGAGGCTATGCCGGTCGATTTCATGGAATGCTGGATCACCATATTATGGAGTCTCGAGGCCATCGAGACGCTGTTGGCGAACCAGCGCAAGGACCGCGAATTCCTGAAATACATCCCCGAACTGCGCCGCCGCGTGATTTCCCTTCTCGGTCTGAGATCCGACGAGCTGAATGGCGATATCGCAGCCGCGATTCGTGCAGGACTCGACAAGTCAATCGGGATCAGACTCGGGCTTGATCCGATCGCTGTTCGGCTCGATGTGCCCCAGCCATAAAGGGAGCCGGCTGCTCTTGAAGTCCCAAGCCCCAAGCGGCGCAAACCATTCGGGCACCGCCTCGCCATGGAGCTGAATCACCTGATCGCCGTCGACCGTCTGCGCGGCATAATAGCGGCTGAAAATCCGGCTGGCCCAGCCGATCCCGTCAAAGCCCTGGTCCGATGGCTCCTCAGGCTGCGCCACGAACTCGACACCTCCGATCTCGCCACCATCCATCCGTGCGATCGGCTCGCCCACGGTCCAATCCCCGAACAGGAAGAGAATCTGCGCCAGCCTGCGATCCCGAGGATCGCTCAGTTCTGTGTCCCCGCTGTACATGCGCGCCGCGCCGATCATGAACTCCGCCAACCCCTCCGGGCTCAACTTTCGCGGCATTTTCCGGTCTGCGTCGAGCACCAGGCGGAGCGGCGGCCGCGTCATAATGATCACCTCGCCGAGCCTGCCGAATTCATTCGCCATGACCGCCTCCTCCATGGTCACACGCAGGCCGCCATCGGAACGGCGAAAAGGCTCCGGGGGAATGATCGTCCAGATATTCCAGAGCGACCAGAAGATCGCCAGCTTGAGCGGCGTGCCGACCATGTCGGCATAGGACTGCAGCGAGTCGAGGTAAGCCGCCGACATGGAGGTGCGCTGCCTGAACGGCTTCTCGCTACGGACATTCTTGACCTCGACCAGCCATTGCTCACCATCGTCGAGAACAACCCGGAAATCGGGAGCACGCGATGCCGCGCTGCCATGAACACGGCCGATGTCCTCGGTCTTCAGCATCCGATAGCGTCCAAGGGTCAGAACCGTTGCCTCGAACAGCCGTTCGGTTCGCGAGCCATGGATCAGCGTCGCATCGGACAACGCGGTTTCCAGCCTCGGTCGGGCATCGGTCATGAACCTGTCGATCAGCATCGGATCATTCAGGGCGACGCCTTCACGCTGCGCGAAGGCCGCCAGCGACGCCAGCAGATCGAACGCCTTTGGCTGGGGTTGCCGAGGCATGCCCTTGGTCATGGCGTGCTCCCGTTCGAACCTGGTGGCTCGACATCGGGCGGGTTCATATATTGCCGGAATCCGGCCAGATCCTCATCGCTTGGATTTTCCGCCTCAGGGAAAAAACGGATCGTTTCGGCAATGTCGCGACGGGAGACATAGCCGATGATCGAGCCGCCATTGCTCATCTCATAGTCCATCGACCCGGTATGGCGATTGGGAAGGGCGAGACCCGGTGCAAATGCGATGGGCTTCTTGTTACCCTTCTTGCTGACCTCATGCTTGGCGAGCGCGACCCGAATGAACTCCAGCGTGGTGAACCCCATTTCCGTGCGGCGCAGATCGACGCGCATCTGATCCACCAGCTCCGGGCGTTCCTGCGCATCACGCAACTGCTGCGCGCGAAGCTCGCGGTCATAATGACGGTACCCAAGCTCGCGTTCGAGATAGCTCGCCTTCTGGTCGAACCCACCATTTTCTGCCAGCCTGATGACCTCTTCACAGCGCTGCCGCCACGTGCGCAGCAATTCATAGGCCGCGAAGATCCACATCGGCGAAAGCGCCTGCACCATAGCAATGATCGACCGTGGCGGATCATCCTCCGCCATCTGTTGCAGGACCTGCTCTTCAAGGCCGTTCAGCAGATTATCGACATGGCAAAGCTGGCTCGCCTGCATCACGAGAAACGGGTTCTCGGCAAAACCGGCCAGCAACTTCAGCGCCTCGAACAGATCGCTCCGCCCGATGTCGGACACGCGATGATAGCGTGGTTCTTCATCCCCCGGTTCGAACATCTCCGGCACGTCGTCAGGCGCGCCCATAAGGCGGGTTTGTCACCGCCAGGGGTAGGGGATCCGCCAGACCCCAGAACCGGGTGGTTGCCCGGATATAGCGTACAAGGTCCGCTTGCCGGATGCGCACATGGTCGCTTGCCACGGGCGTTCCGGGGAGGAGATCATGATAGTCGGTAGCATCCTCATCCCACAAGTCCGGCGCAAGCGCGCGCAGCCTTTCGCAGGACCGCCCCTCTCCATGACGCACGACATTGGCAACCACGAACATCTCCGTCAGAGCCTCTCCAAGACCATCAGCCGCAAGATCGATACCGGCCTGCCCGGCGCAGCCCGCAACCAAAGGTTCAAAGCCGGTGAGCCTGCTCATCTCGGCACCCCCCGCATCCTCCATCGCGCGCGCCCAGCGGCTCATTTGTCGCTCGAACAAACCGGCGAGGGTAAGGACAAACGCCTTGGCCGCCTCATTGGCAGTATAATTGTCCACCTGCGCCGCCGCTCGATCGAGAAACTGATCAAGGCTATCGGCCTCCCCGGTCTCAAGCTCCGAATGGGACGGCAGCTTGTCCATGACGGGCAAGATCACGCGATCGAAGAACCGCCCGAGATTGGCCTGAAAGATCCTGGGTAACTGCTCCGCCGTCGACATCATCGCAATCCTCTTGCGCGCTTCCTCGCGCGTCCAAAAAGGTGAAGCTTTCTCCCATAGTTGCAAGTCATCAAAACCTCGCCGTGGTGACGACGATGCGATAGAGTTGCATGCAATTAGACACAGGGGGAATGCGTGAAGAGTGCCAAAGGCGATGCCCACCGGAAATCTTCGCGAAAGCCCTATAATGAGCGCACCGACCTTGAGAAACTCCAGTCCCAATGGACCAAATTGTCGGGGCTCCACGGGCGCGATGAACCATCCGCGGCGATCGTACGCTGCGCCACGGCTGCGGAAATCGCCGCCAATTATGCGGTACGCACCGAGTGGGGCAAGAAGACCCAGTTCGATGCAGCCATCGTCGACCAGTTCCTCCGTTGGGCAAATGGTCTCCCACTGAAGGTCGAGCGCCTGTTCGTACCCGTTTTCTTCGCGACCCCCCGGACAAGCCCAACCGCACGCGCCCTGATCAGCTCGGCGGGCAAGATCCACACCGTCCGCAACGCCGTCGTCCACCAAGGTTCCTTCAGCAACAAGGATGAGGCCGAGGCGGTGATCGCGGAGGCCAAGACCTTCATCAACATGATCGTCGGCCTCTCGATCGACGGCTTTGATATCGACGCGCAGGCCGCATCGGTCAGGGCTGGAACCCCTCCCGAGGGAACGCCAGAATGACCGCCGAGAAGCCCAAGCGGCATCATTATGTGCCGCAATTCTATCTCCGTCGCTTTGCCTGCCCGGACGATTCAAACAAGGTTCGCGTGGTCGAACGACATGGCGATATCCTCGCCATCGACCGCAAATCCATCGATCGCATCGGCTATGAGGACGCCCTCCACGACTTTGTCGCGGACGGGGTCGCAGGGTCGATCGAAGGTCCGATCAACCATATGATCGAGACGCCTTTCTCCAACAGTCCGACCTGGAGGAAGATCGTCGAGGGTGCCGGCGCCAGTCTCGCCGAGACCGACAAGATACCGATCTATGGTTTCGCCCGTCACCTCCAACGTCGCAACCTTGAGACCTTACGCTTCATCGAGGCTGAGTCCGCCCGCTTCGCGGATGGCGCGCTCGACGGCGACTTGAGCGAGGACGAGCAGGAGATGCACGCATGGATCGCTGCATCCGCCGACAATGCGCATGCCCTGTTTCGCGAGGGCGCGATGGACAAGAATATTCCCGAAGACGCCGACGCCATCAATGTAATGGTCTGCCATTCGCCGATCCCTTTGCGGACATCGACGAACCCCACGCTGATGATCTCGGCGCCGGGCCATCAATCCATCTTCGGTGCCTTCTTCAACGACCTGCGAACCTGGTGGCTCACGCTCGATCGATATTGTGGCGCCTTCATCATCGCCGGTGGCCCGCCGGGGTTCAGCAATTCCACCCTGCCGCCTGACGCCGCCCGCATGATCAACCAGCAATATCTGGTCCAGCATGGCAACAGCATGACGGTTCGCTATCTCCTCGCCAACGACCCCTATCTTGACGACGACCTTGTGTGGGCCGGCTATGGCTTCGAGCGGTCCACGACCCATGGTGCCCGTTGGCGCAAGCTCGGCACGCGGCGATGAACCGGCAACCACGATCCAGCGCTTTGCACCAGGACAAGCCTCCGGTTTGTCGTGAAAGCGGGGCATCTCGGGATTGCACGCCGAGCGATCGACGACGGGATAGACATTCCGAGGTCGGGCGGATGCCCGCTGAAGCGGGCACCGGGCTCTATCTCCGCTCCGCTCCGACCAAGCCCCCTTTGGGGTCTTGGCGGCTGACGCCGTAACGATCCCTTCCGCAGGGATGCCGGGCAGGGCAGACATTCTTCCCGAGACGCCAGAATGCCCGGCACGACCATCGCAATGCAGGCTTCGCCTAAGGAATCGCGCTAGTCGCGCGATGCGGATCGTGGAGCCAGCAGACAAGTCATCACCCCCTTCGCCGCCCTCGCAGGATCCGTGCGTTGCAGGACGGGTTTCGTCCGCAAGAATTGCGTCGGGACAAAGCTACGCTAGGCGAAAAGGGGCCGGCGATGTTTGTCTGTTTTCAACAGAAGCGCCGGCCCCTTTTCGCCAAGCTTCGCTAGAGCCCCTCCCGTGCTTCTTGCGGACAAGAGCCCCGCCCTGCGCCTTCGGACCTGCGAGGGCGGCTCCGGGTGCGATGACTTGTCAGGCGGCCCACGCTCCCTTTCCATTCAAGCAGAACCGGCCGCAAGCGGCCGGTGCGTCTTTGTCATTTGTGGGCCGCTGGCGCGGCCGTTCGATGCTCGGGCTCACCAGGTACGATGGATTTCTGTCAAGAAATCAATGATATGGAAGTAATGGAGGGGAGGGAGTAGGGTTCTGATGTGGCCGGGAAAGAGAAACGAGCCACAGTACAGAGAAAGGATGAAGTCATGAAGATCGGTAGCTTCAAGTTTGACGAGCGCGCCAGCGACATTATCGGCAAGATCGCCACCCGCGAAATGCGCTTTCCTTACCTCATTATGCGCCGCGTTGAGGATCGACAAAGCGACAGCGCCCCCGTCTATGAGATTTACGAGACGAACCGCGCTGGCGATGAAATCCAGATCGGTGTCGTCTGGGAACGCAAGATGCGCTCGAATGACGAGGTGTTCCTGTCCGGCATGGTGGACGATCCGAGCTTCCGCGAGCCGCTGCCCATCGCCCTTTTCGGCGACGAGACCAACGGCTTCGATGTCCAGTGGCGGCGCGAGCGCGAGCGCGAGGCGCAGGGCGGCGGCTTTGGCGGGCGCAATAGCGGCGGTCAGCGGTCGGGCGGTTTCGGCGGACGGACCGGCGGCGGTTTCTCCGGCGGCAGCACCGCAGGGCCGGACGGCGGATATACCGGCAACGGCCGCAGCCTTGACGATGAGGTGCCCTTTTAAGCGGCACGAAAAGACGGACCGGGGGAGCGCTGGAACGCTTCCCCGGTCCTGAACCGTCATCCCGTCAACAGGAGCCTATCCCATGAGCAAGCCAACAGCCTTGGCCAAGGTTAGCAGCTTTGCCGACCTGCCGGAACTCTATGCCGAAGCCATCGCCACGCCCGATTTCGTGGCATCCTTCGGCGATCCCCTCCCGCTATCCATCATCGAAGCCGACGAGGAACCGGGCGAATTTCTCATGCCCGATCCGCTCGCGGCACAGGCGGAATGCGGCGGCATCATCGCCGCCATCTTCGACCTGCTAGGCGATACCCGGCTGGACCCGCTTGCCCCGGAACTCGCATGGGGCTTCGTAAACAGCTTCCATTTCGTCGCAAACAAGCTGGAAGGCCGCGAGGACAGGCTGGCCGATACCATTCGCGATATGGCCCGCCGTCTGGAACCGGGCGAGGTGTTCAACAAGGAACTGGAAGACACCCAGCTTGAATGCCAGTCGGTCGCGGAACAGCGCGCCGCCATGGAAGCCATGCGTGACTATGCGGCGGCAATGTATCGTGCCTATGCCGGTCGCCCATGGTCGCCCGCCAAGGGTTCGCGCGCGTCCCATGTCACCACCGCCAGCCAGATTTCGGCGCTCGACTTCCTGCGCGCAAGGTCCGAACGGAAGCGTGACCGATACGACCCGCAAGGCCCCGTCGTGGTCGTGTCCGGCCCTTCCGACTGGCACGATTGGCGGATTATCTGGGGACGGCTCGACCAGATCAGAACCCGCATTCCTCACATGGTGCTTGTCACCACCGGGCAGCGCCTTGGGGTCGATGCAGCCGCCGCCGCATGGGCAGCGCAACGGGGCGTGGTCTGCATCGCGTTCGGCCTTTATGGGCGCGGCAACGGCAAAGCCTTCCGGCGCAATCGCAACATTGCCGAGCTTATGCCCGTCGAGGCGTTGCTATGCGAAGGGTCGGGCATCCAGTCGAGCCTCTATGACCTGTTCAACCCGGAGAAGGGCCACCGTGTTCCAACCCATGTTTTCATGCGGGCAGATCAGGCGCCCGATGTGCCGATCAAAAAGAAGCGCCGCGTCATAGCGGCCTGATCGCGAAGCCACCAAGAGAAGGGCCGGGGCGGGCAACCGCTCCCGGCCCCTTGTCGTGCCTTTGGCACGAGCGGGGGAAACCCGAACGGTTTTCCCCGCGCCGCTCCTTTTGCCGGGCGTGCCGCCCGCCAACGTCGCTCCCCTTTCCGCTAAGGATGCACAGCCGTTGAGGCGTCATCACCGCCAGCCGGGGGAACAACCGCACGCTTGCGAGCCGACCCCGCAGACGGTTCCGCCTGGACGCCTTGTGCCGTCAGCCCCTTGAGCGCGGCAATCGCCACGCCGCCGCCGACCCGAATCGCTTGGCTCAGCACGTCGCGAAATTCGCGCTCGCTTAAGCGTTCGACCGGCAATTCCGTCGCCAGCTTCCCATAATGGGCGCGCAATCCACGCCGCACCGTTTCGGCTTCACGCGCGAGATTTTGCTGATCGGCCTCGATCTTCGCCAGCCGTTCGCGTTCCGTCATCTTGGGCATTCTTAGACTCCTTGCTCAAGGAGGTCTGCTCGCCGCCTTCGACTATCCACCAAGGACCACCGCCATGCAATGCCTCCCCCGCGATCGGAATGCGATCACGCCCGCAAACGCACCCAACCGGGGAGACCCGCCCACGGTCGAGTCGACGGGCGCAGCGGGCAAGCGCGCTGCGGAGGAGGCACGCACGCCGGAGGCGGATGTAATGCACCGTACGCACGGGTGCTGCGGGCGCGAATCGCCCGGATTTCCGCCGCTTTCCGCCGGCACAGAGCGGCTGTCGCTTTGGCACTGATCGTCTGCCGCCGGCAGCCAAGCACAGTCCAACGGACATGTAAGTGTCTGATCTGCCTTGGCACCGTGCGGCTGCCACCGGCAGCATTGATAAATTATTGGGATTGCGCCGAAATTCTGGTATAAGGGCGGTGCTTCACCACGTTGCTGGCGTGCCGGACAAGGAGTCCGCCGCTTGGCACGCATCACGATACGCATAGACGACGACCTCTATGCGCGCCTTTCCGTCAAGGCGCGCAATGCCGGTCTCGGCGCCGCGACCTATTGTCGCGACATCCTCGAACGCTTCGAAGGCAGCGATCCGTCGGGCTATCATGCCCGCTTCGACGAGATCCATGCGACCGCCATCCAGGCCTTCGCCATTCTCGCGACGTCGGTCGGTGAGCGCTCGCCGGACATCCTCCAGAAGGGGCTGGGCGAAGCCCGTCGTCTCCTCCGCGAAAAGGGGCTGCTCGATCCCGAGCAGGACCGGCCGTGAGTATCTTCCGGCACGACACGCTGGGCTCCTGGACGCGGGGCGGTCAGGCCATCGTCCATAACGTGCGGATGACCACCCAGGTCTTCTACCAGACCTTCCTCGCGGGGCTCGTCATCTGGATCGGCGGCACCATCTGGTACGCGCTCGAAAAGTCATCCGAATACGAACGCTTCGTGATGCTCAAGATCACGCAAGCCTATTTCATGGGCGACACGCTACCTGGCAACGCGACACCGATCCTGTTCAAGACCGCGGCGGGCAAGCAATACTGGACCACTCCCAAGGGGCTTATCGGTTCGGGTGTCGCGCACAGGACGCTTGCCGCCTTCGAGACATACCTCCTCCATGGGGCCTTACTTTCCGGTCTGTTCGCCCTCGCCATGCTGTTCTGGGCGTGGTTCTATTTCACCCGGACGGGGAGGGGCCTTGGTTCTAACCAATTCCTGCGCGGGGCCCGGTTCGGCACCGTCAAGCAAGTTCGCCGCGCGCTCTGGCGTCAGGCCAAGGGCAGCTTCGAGATTGGTGGCGTCAATGTGCCTGACGCTTTCGAGCCGGAGCATATCCTGATCTGCGGTGCCCCCGGCACCGGCAAGACCAACATCATCGTCAAGATGCTCGACGGGATCCGTAAGCGCAAACGCCGGGCGATCGTCTACGACACGGCCGGCACATTCGTGGAGAAGTTCTACCGGCCGGGTATCGACGTTTTGCTCAATCCGCTCGATGGCCGCGCGGACTCCTGGTCGCCTTGGGTCGATGTACCGCGCGACTATCATTACGACCAGATAGCGGAGTCCACGATCCCGGATAAGGCGGGCGATCCCTTCTGGGCGAAGGCCGCGCGCGGCACGCTGGTCGCCGTCCTTCGGAAGCTGGCGAAGCAGGAACGGACCCTTGTCTCGATCCTGCTCGACACGCTGCTGCGCTCCAAGCTGAAGGACCTCGCTGCCTTCGCCGCAGGCACCGATGCGGCGGCATTCATCTCGACCGAGGGTGAGCGCACCAGTGCCGGCATCCAGGCCGAGCTCGCCTCCGTCATGCGCAGCTTCTCCTATCTCGACGACACGACCGACGGCTTCTCGATCCGCGACTGGGTTTCCAATGAGAAGGACGACAGCTGGCTGTTCATCACCGTCAAGGCGGACCAGCTTCCCTCGCTCCGCCCCCTGATCACGGTATGGCTCGACATAGCCATCAGCGCAATCATGAGCATGACGCCCGATCGCAACCGGCGCCTCTATTGCGTGATCGATGAATTGCCGACGCTCCAGAAGCTGCCCTCGCTCGGCGACTTCCTCGCCCGCGCCCGCAAATATGGCGGCTGCGGCATCCTGGGCTTCCAGAGCTACCCGCAACTCGAGGCGACCTACGGCATCCAGGATGCGGCGGCAATCACCGGCTATTGCTCGACCTGGGTGGCGCTGCGCGCCAACGACACCCCCACCGCCAAGCATGTCAGCGAGAATCTCGGGCAGGTCGAGCAGGTCGAAGCCAATGAGGGCATGTCCTACGGGGTGAACGATATGCGCGACGGCGTGAACCTCTCGCGCATGCAGGTCACCCGCCCGCTGGTGATGCACACCGAGGTCACCAACCTGCCGAACCTCATGGGCTATCTGCGGTTCGGCCGCAGTCTGCCCGTGGTCCGGTTCGAGGACAGCTACAACAAGGTGGCCTCGGTCGCCGAGGCGTTCGAGGAGCGGACAACCACCCCCGTAAGGTTGGTCGGGCCGGTCGTCGAAGCGCCCCCGGAACCGGCGGTCCCATCCTCGCCGACCAGGCCCAAATCCTCCCCTCCGAAGCGGCGGCGGGCCGGGTCCGAAGAGCAACCTGCAGAGCTTCCGCTTCCGCAACCGAAGGCACCGCCAACGCCGCCCGTGGACGCTCCGCACGAGGTGCCAATAGCACCGCCCGCCGATCCACCGGGAGGGCGAGAGCAGCAGGCCACGCGTCCGCCCCTCGAACTGTTCGGTAAGCCCGCAGGGTTCCGCCTTGAGCAACATGGTCGCCGTGACGGCGCTCGCAACAAGGCGAGGCCGGCATGATCCATCCGCGTCGCCTCAAGGGCACCGCCGCCAACATCGCCCGGTATTATACGGTCGGAGATTATTACACCAAGGGCGCCGACGAGCATTCCGAATGGGGTGGCAAGATCGCCACTGAACTCGGCCTCGAAGGGAGTGTAGACCCCGGCATCTTCAAGGACCTGCTCGCCGGCAAGGTCGAGAACCAGCAACTCGGCCGGCGCCGGGCCAATGGCGAAATCCAACATCATCCGGGGTGGGACTTCGCGGTCAGCGCCCCCAAGTCGGTGTCGATCATGGCGCTGGTCGCTGGCGACCAGCGGATCGTCGAAGCGCATGAGCAGGCCGTGGGCGTGGCGCTCTCCTATCTCGAGGAGCACGCCACGATGCGGCACCGCGTCGATGGCGAGGTCACCGAGAAGACGACCGGGCGCCTCATCTATGCGCGCTTCACCGAGCACGCCTCGCGTGAGCTCGATCCCCATCTTCACACCCATGTCGTCGTCATGAACATCACCGACGAGCGGGATGGGGCGAACAAGGTCAGCCTCGAGACCCGGGCGATGTACGCCGAGCAAATGACGGCAGGCCAAGTCTACAGGAACGAACTGGCCCATCTTCTGCGCGAGCGTGGCTATGATGTCGAGTTCGACCCGCGCAAGGGGTTGTTCGAAATCCGGGGTGTGCCAAAGGATCTGATCGCCGACATGTCGCAGCGCGCCGAGCAGATCGACGCTCATGCAAAGGAGCACGGGCTGACCGGGCAGGCCGCGCGGCGCATCTCCTTCTACGAAACCCGAGGGGCCAAGGAAAAGGTCTCGCTCGAAGCTCTCCACGAGCGGTGGGAGGGACGCCTTGGCAAACATGCCGAGCCCATTCGCGATCTGCTCGCCGACGCCGAGAAATCCGGAACGCGCGAGATCGAGGTGATCCAGGCGGTCGCAGCCCGGGCGATGCTCTTCGGGCTCCGGCAATCGGAGGGAAAGGAAGCGGTTAACAATCTCGGCCGGTTGCTTCAGACTGCCTTGGCCTCCCATGTGGGCGAAGTGCGCCTGTCGGACGTCAGACCGATCGTCGACGAGCACCAGGCGCGCGCCAAGCTCCTCGAAACGCGGCATCGGACGGGCGACGAGATTCACACGCGCGGCCGCACGTCACGCAAGACCGCGCGCTTGGAAATAGCGCTGTCCGACCATTTGGCGCTGGCGCTTGGAGACGCGAAGCTGCTCGCCTCGGTCGAGAGCCTGCGCGACGCGGGGATCGCGCACGGGCTGAAGCCTGACCAACGGACGGCGCTCCTTCATCTCGGGCTTTCTTCCGATCGAGTCGTCGGTGTCCATGGCGTCGCCGGCTCGGGCAAGTCGACCATCATTGGCGCGCTGCGAGAGGCCGCGGGGGATGAGGCGACACTCATCGCGCTCGCGCCCACGTCATCGGCCGCCGCCGAACTAGGCAAGAAGGCCGGTATCGAATCGCGCACAGTGGCCAGCCTGCTCGCCTCTGGCGGCGCCAAACTCGATGACAGCCATGTCCTCGTCGTCGATGAGGCCGGCCAGCTCGGCAACCGGCAAGCGATCCGGCTGCTGGAGATCAGCCGGACCACCGGCGCGCGGCTGATCCTGCTCGGCGACACCCGCCAAACGGGAGCGATCGAGCAAGGCAAGCCCTTCTGGTTGATGCAGCGTCTCGGCCTACCCAAGGCGGAACTGCGGGAGACGATCCGGCAGGAGAATGACAAGATCACCCAGGCCGTCCGCCTGGCGCGGCTCCAGAATTATGACGGATCGCTCGGCGCGCTCGACAAAGTGACCAGCGGCGATAGCGCCGAGAAACTCGCGGTCTCGCTGGTCGCCGACTGGACGCGGCTTTCCCCTGAAACCCGGGACAAGACCAACATCCTGGTCCTCGAGAATGCGACCCGGCTCATCGTCAACACCAAGGTTCGCGAAGCCCTGAAGTCGGAGGGGGCTATCGCCGCCGAGGATGCACGGCTTTCGATCCTGTCGCCCTCTGGCATGACCGACCAAGAGAAGCATTTTGCGCGCTTCTACTCGCGCGGCCAGGTGGTGGTGTTCTCCCGGGACAATGTCGGCCTCGGTATCGCCCGGGACTCGGAATATAAGGTATTAAGCGTCGGGCGCGATGCGCGTGGCCGGCAGATGGTCAACATCGTCGATGAGCATGGGCGAACCATCCAGTGGGATCCGCGCCTCGGTCGCGCGTCCCAGATCAACGTGTTCAAGGACGAGAAGCGCAACCTCGCCGAGGGCGATCGGATCCAGTGGCGGCTGGCGAACAAGGAGCTTGGACTGAAGAACGCCGAGCGCGGCACGGTAGAACACCTCGACGGGATGCTCGCCACGATACGCTGGGATCGGGACGGGAAGGCGCAGGAGATCGACCTCTCCCGCCATAAGAACTGGGATCATGGCTATGGGGAGACGGTCTACTCCTCCCAGTCCAAGACCTATGATCGGGTCTATGTCCTCGCACCGGTAAACTCGCCGCTCGTCACCGGGCAGAACTATTACACCGCAATCACCCGTGCCCGGTTCGGCGCGAGCCTGTGGACCGAGGATCGCGAGCGGCTCGTAGAAAAGCTGACCCTCCGGTCGGGCGAGAAGACATCCTCGCTGCAGGGGCTGGGCCGAATCGAGACGGACAGCGTGAAAGGGCGCACTGCGCTCCATGGCGAGCGATGGGATCGGCTTCGCGACGAGCAGCGCATCGAGCGGGAGGCCCGCAAAGACCGTCTAACTGCGGCCCAACCACAACCGGAAGCCGGTAGGGCTGACGGCCTCGCTTCATATATCGCCGGACGGGCGCAATCGGCGGCGAGCTTCCTCGATCGGTGGATCGTCTCGCTGCTCGACCGGAACTCGGGCAGGGGAGACGAGCGCGAGCAAGGTGCGCGACAGCAGTCCGCAGCCCAACAGCCGGCACGCGAGCTCCAGCACGCCCCCGCTCAGGATCACGGAGGCGGGCATGATCGTTGATCTCAAACCCGGCCAGATCTTGCTCTCGCTCTCGATCCTTCTCGCATCGGCAGGCCAAGCAGACGCCAGAGTTGTACCGTCGGCCGATCACGACGCACGCCTTGGACAATGCATCCAGCAGGCGGCGGGTGGTCGCGCCTGGCTCGAGAAGACCCTTTGGGGGCTGCGCGATCAGGAAGGTGGCTGGATCGGTGCTGAGGTGCCGAACGGCAATGGCAGTCACGATCTTGGACCGCTTCAGGTCAACAGCTTCTGGGTGAAAAAACTGTCGGTACTCACACGGAGGCCGCCAGAGCAGGTTCGAGCTTGGCTGATAAGCGACCCATGTTTCAACGTGCAGGCCGCGCGCTGGATTTTCCTGTCGGCGCTATCCACGACGGGAACCTATTGGAAGGCGATAGGTGTTTACCACAGTCCCACCGGGTGGCGGCAAAGACGCTATGTCGCAAGCGTTGCTGGGCACCTCCGGCGGCGATACGGCCTGCAGGTCTTTCAACAATGAGCGGGAAGAAACCTCGTCGTTCGGGCCCCGCGGTATTGCCTCCGTCAGAGCCTGCCGTTGGGCGAGTCGCAGACTCCCCAAAATGTCAGCCATCCGAGGCCATAGGCCTGGCCAGGGTGACCAGCAGCGCACCGCAATCGGTACCTGAAGCAGAACCAAGGATGGCAAGACGAGATCGATTCTCGGATGGTCTGGTGGCAAGAGCGCAGTCGATTTTTGGAGCACGGCTAAAGCGTGACGTGTCGCCAGCCGAGGCAAGGCTTATGCTTGGTGACCTCACGGACTTTTTCGAGCTTGCAGTGGTTGGCATGGCACGCTTGAGAAGGGACGATCCGAACGATCCTTCCTCGATTTCTGATAAACTCCCGCCTTCGTCAGGTCATCGGTGACTCGCGCCTTGACTGTAGCTCCCTGAGGATAGAATAAAAGGTGAACAAATGCTTCCATCGCGCTGGCGCGTCAAGCAGTGACCTAGGTTCGCTGTTTAAGTTGCTCCCCGGAGGGGAGCTGGCGGATGTGGGTGTTGTAGGATGGAGTGATTATTGTGGCATCCCCCCGTGGTAAAATGAGAGCGCGGTCGCAAGGGCGCAAGGCGCAGGCAGAAAGTCGGAGGAGGGCTGTGCTCTATGCGCGCGTTTCCACTGCCGAGCAGGAACGTGAGGGTTTTTCGATCCCTGCTCAGCTGAAGCTTCTTCGAGAATATGCTGCGTTGAATGGTATCGACATCGCCGGCGAGCATGTCGATGTCGAAACCGCCCGAAAAACCGGCCGCACCCAGTTCGATGCCATGTTGGCCTACTTGAAACGCCATACCACGGTGAAGGCGATCCTGGTCGAGAAAACCGATCGACTCTACCGGAACCTGAAGGATTGGGTTACGCTCGACGAACTCGGTGTGGAAATCCATCTTGCGAAAGAGGGGGTAGTCCTGTCGCAGGATTCTCGCTCCTCAGAAAAATTTATGCACGGCATCAAGGTACTGATGGCCAAGAATTATATCGATAATCTCTCGGAAGAAGCCCGCAAAGGGATGAACGAGAAGGCCGCTCAGGGCTACTGGCCCTCACTGGCTCCACTCGGCTACCGCAATGTCAGAAATGACGATGGCAAGAAGGTGATCGTCGTTGATCCCGAAATAGGACCACGCGTGGCCCGACTTTTCGAGTACGCCTCGACAGGTCAGTTTTCTCTCAATGAGCTGGCGGCAAAGGGAAGGAAGTTAGGAATATGCTATAGGCGTAGTGGGAAGCCGATTGGGACGAGCACGCTCCACTACCTGCTTCGAAACAGGCTCTACTCGGGTTCTTACGAGTGGAATGGTCGCATCTACCAGGGAAGGCACGAGGCGATTGTTACGCCGGAGCTCTGGGAGGTTGTCCAGGATGTCGTAGACGGTCGGGCGGCGGCCAACATCCGGGCAGATTCCAAGGATTTTGTCTATTCAGGACTGATGACGTGCGGCCATTGTGGCTGCGCCGTCGTCGCTGAAATCAAGAAGCAGAAGTACGTCTACTATCACTGCACCGGCTACAGGGGCAAATGTCCCGAACGCTATGTTCGCCAGGAGGTGCTCGACGAGCACTTTGAGAATCTGCTTAAGCAGCTTCGCTTGGATACCGAAGTTTTCGAACTCCTTCGCTCGGCGCTGAAGGAAAGTCATGCCGACGAGGTCGTGGAGCGAGAGGAGGCCAGAAAACGGCTTTCAGATGAGGCAGACAAGCTCCAGAGGCGAATGGACATGATCTACCTCGACAGGATCGAGGGGCGGATAACTGCTGAGTATCATGATCGCATCATCATCCCTTGGCGGGAAGAGCGTGCCCAGGTGATCCGGAACCTCGAGCATCTGAATAGCGTCGATGAAGCTTATGTTGACGACAGCATTGCACTGCTGGAGCTGGTCACGAACGCCCACAAGGGGTTTTCCGCTACGCTTCCAAAACACAAGCGAAGAGCGCTCAATTTGGTGCTATCGAACTGCACCTGGGCCAACGGCGCATTGACTGCGACTTTCCGTCAACCGTTTGAGATGCTGAGGGATTTAACGCCTCAAACATCCTGCCACCCAGTCTCGAAATCGGCCGATTCGGCCGAATTTCAAGATTTGGTGACCCCTACGGGACTCGAACCCGTGTTTTCGCCGTGAGAGGGCGACGTCCTAGACCGCTAGACGAAGGGGCCGTGTGCGGTGGAGGGGCGCGTCTAGGCTTGGGGGCGGGGGGCGTCAAGCGGGTTTGTTGACGCCTCCCCGCACAAACCCTCGTTCAGGCGGCGGCCTTGCGGCGTTCGGCCATTTCCGTGTTCAGCATTTCCGCGAGCAGGAAGGCGAGTTCCAGGCTCTGGCCGGCGTTGAGGCGCGGGTCGCAGTGGGTGTGATAGCGATCCGCCAGGCTCTGTTCGGTCACGTCGATCGCACCGCCGGTGCATTCGGTCACGTTCTGGCCGGTCATCTCCGCATGGATGCCGCCGGCATGCGTGCCTTCGGCGCGGTGAACGTCGAAGAAGCCGCGCACCTCCGCCAGGATGCGGTCGAAGGGGCGGGTCTTATAGCCGGTTGCGGCCTTCACCGTATTGCCGTGCATCGGGTCGCAGGACCAGATGACGGGATGGCCTTCGCGCGTCACGGCGCGGACGAGCTTGGGCAGGTGCGCCTCGATCTTGTCATAGCCGTAGCGGGTGATGAGCGTCATGCGACCAGGAACGCGGCCCGGGTTGAGCGTGTCGAGCATGCGGAGCAGCGCGTCGGGTTCGAGGCTGGGGCCGCACTTCACGCCGATCGGGTTGCCGATCCCGCGCAGGAACTCGACGTGCGCCGAATTTTCGAAGCGGGTGCGGTCGCCGATCCAGAGGAAGTGGGCGGATGTGTCGTACCAGTCGCCGGTGAGCGAATCCTGGCGTGTTAAGGCCTGTTCGAACGGCAACAGCAGCGCTTCGTGGCTGGTGTAGAAATGCGTCTGCGACAACTGGGGCACGGTTTCGGGATCGATGCCGCAGGCGGCCATGAAGTCGAGCGCTTCGCCGATGCGGTCCGCCGTTTCCGCATATTTACGGCTCCACGGGCTGCGGCCCATGAAGTCGTGCGTCCAGCGATGCACCTGATGCAGGTTGGCATAGCCGCCCTGCGCGAAGGCGCGCAGCAGGTTGAGCGTCGCCGCCGATTGCGAATAGGCGCGGATCATCCGCTGCGGATCGGGGATGCGGCTTTCGGGCGTGAAGGCAATGTCGTTGACGTTGTCGCCGCGGTAGCTGGGCAGTTCGACGCCGTCGAGCACCTCGGTCGGCGCGGAGCGGGGCTTGGCGAACTGGCCGGCCATCCGGCCGAGCTTCACCACCGGCAGCTTCGAGGCGAAGGTGAGGACGACCGCCATCTGCAGGATCACGCGGAAGGTGTCGCGGATGTTGTTCGCGCTATGCTCGGCGAAGGATTCGGCGCAGTCACCGCCCTGCAGCAAAAAGGCCTTGCCCTCCGCAACCTTGGCGAGTTCCGCGGTCAGGTTGCGCGCTTCGCCGGCAAAAACGAGCGGCGGAAAGCTCGCGAGCGCGTCCGTCGCGCGGGTCAGTGCCGCGGCGTCGGGATAGTCGGGAAGCTGGCGGGCTTCGGCGCGGGTCCAGCTGTCGGGGGCCCAGTTCGCGGCCATAATGTCGTCCTTCGGGGTGTAAACGTCGCGGCACATGCGCCCAAAACGGATTTTGCGCAATGAAGGAACGCTTGGGGGGCGTATCGATCGGCCGGTGGCGTGCTATGCACACGATACAGACAGAGGGGGCGATGATGCAGAAGCGGCTGGTGGCGGTGCTGATCGGAACGGTGGTGATGGCCGGCGCAATGGCGTCGGCCCGCGACCTGCCGGTGCCCGCGGACAAAGGTTGGCGCCATGCCGAGACGGGCGTCGCCCTCATGGCGCAAAACGCGGGGCTGACGCGCACGGCGTTGACCGATGCGACCCAAGGTGAGTTCGATGTCGCCGCGCAATATTGGGCGCCCGACAAGAGCGTCACGGCGACCGTCTATATCTTTCGCCCCGCGATCGCCGACGTCGGCCTGTGGTTCGATCGGTCGCAGACGGCGCTGGAGACGCGTGCCGAGTTCCGCAATGCGGCGCCCGCGAGCGCCGATCCGGTCGCCTTCGCGCTGCCGGGTGCGACGGCGGGATCGGCGCTGCGCCAAAACTATGCCAATGCGAGTGGAGCCTATCGCAGCACGGCGCTGGCCGTCATGCCGCTGAACGGCTGGATCGTAGCGATCCGCATGAGCGCGACGACGCTGACGGCGGACAAACTCGATGCGGCGTTGCAGCAATTCATCGCGGGCATTCGCTGGCCCAAGGTGACGGCGACCGGCGCGGCGGCCAGGCTGGTGAAGCCATGCGCGACGCCTCTGGTCTTCGGAAAGGCGAAGCAGGTGGCGGCGGGCGCGGGCGACCTGCTGATGTCCCTGATGATCCCGAGCCTCGCTGCGAGCGAAAAGGCCAAGACGCCCGCCAAGACCGATGACGCACCTTTATGGTGTCGGGAGAGTGAAGGGCGCACCGAATATGGCGTCTATCGCAATATGCGAGACGATCGGGGCTATACGATGGCTCTGTACGACGGCGGGCGCTCGGTGAGCGTGTTCCCCTCGATCATGGGGCAGATTGACAAGACGGGCACGTACAGCGTCTCGCTAACGGACGTCGACGGATCGACGGCGGTCCTGCCCTCGTTCAGCACGATGCCGCAGCCCAAGCAGGTGTGGGCGGTGGTGTCGCAGGGCAAGGTGCAGGGCAGGGCGGTCGGCAAGACGATCACGCTCGATGCGAAGGCGTTGAAATAGTGCGGCGGCCGGTTCCGCTGCGTCGCGCGCTGCCGTAAGGGACGGCGTCGAGTAAGCGTAAGGATGGTCGGCATGCGCTATGGGATTTCGTGGGCAATCGCAGCGGCCGTGGCGGTTGCTGCTCCGGCGGTGGCGGCGGACCCGGACACCGCGGCGACGTTCGATGCGTTGCGGCAGGTCGACGGCCGGATGGCGGCGATCGCCTATCGCTTGACCACGGCCAATGCCCCGCTGTGTCGCTCGCTGGCGCCGACGCCGGGCTGGGCGATCCATAGCCTGGGGCAATATGATCCGGCGCTGCGCGACCAGGCGCGGGCGAGCTTCGGGTTCGAAACGCCGATCGCGGTCGAGGCGGTGGTGCCGGGGTCCGCGGCGGCCAAGGCGGGGGTTCGAGCCGGCGATTCGATCGTGTCGGTCGATGGTCGGCCGATCGGTAGCGGCGCGCCGGGCAAGGACGCGAGCAGTGCCGCGCGTGATGCGGCGGTGGAGCAGATCGCGGGCCTCACGGCCGATCGGCCTTTGGCGGTCGAGCTGATGCGCGAGGGGCGCACCCGGACCGTGACGATCCCCGCCTCGCCGGGCTGCCGGAGCGCGTTCGAGGTGCTGCTGGGGCCGGGCATGACCGCGTCGGCCGATGGGCGGATCGTGCAGATCGGGGTCCGCTTCTTCGAACGCTATACGGATGACGAGGTGGCGGTCGTGGTCGCGCATGAGCTGTCGCACAATATCCTGCGCCACGCCGCACGGCTGGAAGCGGCAGGCGTCAAGCGCGGCCTGCTGTCCGAAGTGGGGCGCAACGGCCGGCTGTTCCGGCTGACCGAGGATCAGGCCGATCTGCTGGGCGCCTATCTGCTGCGCAATGCGGGATATGATTCGCAGATTGCGGTGCGGTTCTGGCGCGAGCATGGCGGGGACGTCGACGGCGGCCTGTTCCGCAGCCGGACGCATCCGTCATCCTCGGCGCGCGCGAAGGCGTTGGAGACGGCGATCGCGACAATGCCCGCGGGCCATGGCTTTTACGCGCCCCCGCTGGCGGCGGAGGCGGATCGGCCGCTTCAGTAACCCGCGTCGAGGTCGGCGACGTTGCGCATCGGCTGGCCGGCGACGAAGGCCTGCACGTTTTCGAGGAAGAGCGCGGCGGCACGCTGGAACATCGTGGTCTGGCTGCGCCCCGACAGATGCATCGAGATGAGGCAATTGGGCGCGTTCCACAGCGGATGATCCGCTGGGAGCGGCTCCGGCGTGGTGGGATCGAGGAAGGCGCCCGCGATCGTACCGTCGGTCAGCGCCGAGACCAGCGCGTCCTGATCGATCATGTCGCCGCGGGCGATGTTGATGAGCCACGCGCTGCGCTTCATTGCCGCGAGCTGCTCCGCCCCGATCATCGTGCGGGTCGCATCGGTCGAGGGGGCGGCAAGGACGATCCAGTCGTAATCCCCGATCTGCGCCGCCCATTGATCGGGGGCAAGCGTGCCGTCGCGGCCGGAGCGGGTGACGCCGGTGACGTCCACGCCGAAAGCGGCGAGACGCTCGCCGATCAGGCGGCCGATCGTGCCATAGCCGACGATGAGCGCGCGCGTGTCGGCCAGTTCGATGCGGCCCGGCGAGACCATCGGCCATTCGCGGCGATCCGCCATGCGAACGACCTCATCATAGCGCTTCGCGGCGGCGAGGATGCCGAGCACGGCATATTCGGCCACCGCAACCGCATTGATCCCGGCGCCGTTGGTGACGGTGACGTTGCGATCGCGCAGCAGGTCGAGCGGGAAGGCGTCGAGGCCCGCGTAGAGCGTCGAAACCCATTGCAGCTTCGGCCCCGCCGCGCGGATCGCCTGTTCGGTGAGGTGGGTCGGCTGCATGTCGACCCAGGCGATCGTGGCGTCGGCGATCATCGTTTCCGCTTCGGCCGGTGTGGTGAACCACACAGGCTCGACCTCGGCGGGGAGGTGCGGTTCGAGCAGGCCACGAGCGATGGCGGGCAGGACGGCCTTCACAGCGACAGCCTCCAGTCCCAGCCCAGCGGATCGCCGTCCATCACTTCGACGCCGGCCGAGGCAAGTTCGTCGCGCAGCGCGTCGGAGCGGGCGAAGTCCTTGGCGGCGCGGGCCTCACGGCGCTCGGCGAGCGCGGCGGCGATGCCGGCTTCGTCGATCGTCGCACTGTCTGGGCGAACGCGCAGATCTTCGCGGGAGAGGGTGAGGAGGTCGAGGCCGAGCACCGCGTCGAAGTCTTCGAGTGCGGCGAGGCGGTCGGCCGGACTGACGCGCTTGTCGGCGAGCAGTTCGTCGAGCACGGGCAGGGCCTTGGGCGTGTTGAGGTCGTCCGACAGCGCGGCGTCGAGGCGTTCGGTATAGGGCGCGGCGGACGCGGCGCCCTTGGCCTCGCCGCGGGCGCGCAGAGCGGCGACGGTTTGGATCAGGCGCTTGAGGCGCGTCTGCGCGGCGGCGAGATTCTCCCACGAAAACTCCAGCTCGCTGCGATAATGCGCCTGCAGGCACATCAGGCGATAGGCGAGCGGGTGGAAGCCGCGGGCGACGAGCGCGGGCAGGGTGAGGAACTCGCCCGAGGATTTCGACATCTTTCCCGTACGATCGACGAGGAAGTTGTTGTGCATCCAGAGCGTCGCACCGGTATCGGCGGTGCCGCTGATCGCCTGGTTCTGCGCGATCTCATTGGGGTGGTGGATTTCGCGATGATCGATGCCGCCGGTGTGGATGTCGAAATGATCACCCAGATACTGCCGGCTCATCACCGAGCATTCGAGGTGCCAGCCCGGCGCGCCGCGACCCCAGGGGCTGTCCCACTCCATCTGGCGGTTCTCGCCCGGCGCGCTGGTGCGCCAGATCGCGAAGTCGGCGGGGTGGCGCTTGCCCTCGACGCTGTCGATGCGGCCCTCGACCGGACCCTCATCGCGCGTGCCGGCGAGGCGGCCGTAATCGGGGACGGTGGTGGTGTCGAAATAGAGGCCGTCGGGCAGGCGGTAGCAATGCTTGTCGGCGATCGCCTGTCCGAAGGCGATCATGCCGTCGATATGGTCGGTCGCCAGCGGGAAGCGGGCGGGATCGCGGACGTTCAGGTCCTTGAGATTGGCTTTGAACGCCTGCGTATAATGGTCTGCGATGGCCCAGATATCCTGGCCGCTCTTCTTCGCGGCGGCCTCCATCTTGTCGTCGCCGGCATCGGCGTCGCTGGTCAGATGGCCGACGTCGGTGATGTTGATGATGTGGGTGAGGCCATAGCCCTTCCACGTCAGCGTCCGGCCAAGCGTGTCGGTGAAGAGGTACGCGCGCAGATTGCCGATATGGGCGTAGTGATAGACCGTCGGCCCGCACGAATAGATGCGGACGTTGGCGGGGTCGGCGGGCTGGAACGGCTCCGCGGCTCGGGTCAGGCTGTTGTACAGCGTCATCGGCGTCATGCGCGCGGCCATAGCGCGGGCCGAGCGATGCCGCCAAGCCTCCAGCGGTAGGGCTTTATCGACGAAGGGGCAGATCGCGGCGGAGATAGACGAGCAGGTGGGCGTCCTCGCGCGGGACGGTGAGGACCTGCCGATAGGAACGCGCGAGCGTGGCGGTCATGATGCTGTGGGTCGCGGGATTCCAAGGCGCCATCGGTTCGTCCATCGTCACGATCACCGGCGGACGTGTGGCGAGGATGCGGTTTAGTTCTGCGACCTCGTTGGCCCCGGACGCGCCGCGCTCGGCGTCGTACGCGAGCGTCGAGGGGAAGGCGTAGCGCGTCGGGATGCAGGCGTTCGCGAGCAGGTACAGCACCGAATCGCCCGCGAAGACATAGGGGCAGCCGCCGCGATCGTTGGCTTTCATCACCTGTGCGACCGTGCGGGCGGAGCTGGCATCGGTAGGCGGCAACAGCACGCGGGCGACGAACAGGATCAGGCCATAGCCGATCAGCGCGACCGGCGCGGCGCGGTGCTCCAGCACCGGCGCGGCGATCATGGCGAGCGGCAGCATCAGCGGCAGCGCATAATGATCGAAAAAGGCCCCGATCATCGCGAAGGCGATCAGCGCGGCGGCGAGCCAGAGGAAGGCGATCCACCGCTCGGGCGCCATCGGGCGCTGGCGAAGGGCGATCGCCGTACAGACGATGAAGGGGAGCAACTGGGCGCCCGTGCCGGCGAGCCGCGCGGCGATCTTGGCGGCGGGATAGCCCTTGCGCAGTGAGACGGAGGCGAAATTGGAGAACCAGAAGGCGTCGAAGACCGCCGGGCCGCGGCGCCAATACTCCGCGACGACCAGCCCCGTCGGCAGGATGCCCAGCAGCATCCACAGCAGCGCCGCGCCGATGCAGAGCCGGAGCGTGGCGCCCGCGCGGTGCAGATACCAGAGGTGGGCCGCGCCGAAGAACGCGCCTTCGACGACGGGCGTATATTTGGTTTGGATCGCGAGGCCGGCGAGCAGGCAGGCGGCCGCGCCGTTGAGGACGATCGCACGCGTCGCACGAGCCTCGGCCAGCACGGGCAGGCGCAGCGTCAGTACCGCGGCGCCGGCGGTGAAGAGGTTGTAGAAGACCGGCGATTGCCCCCCGCGACCGCTGAGCAGCGACAGCCACAGGATGTACGCCGCGCCCGCCATCAGGGCCGCCGCAGGCCGCGCCCCCAGCATCCGCCCGCCGCGTGCCACCAGCCACGCCGTGGCGGCTGCGAACAGCGTCGCGACCAGCTGGTAGGCGAGGATGCCATCGCCGGGCAGCAGCCGGATCGCGGCAAAGAACAGGAACAGGCCGACGGGCTTGCGGTCCCACAGATCGACATACGGCAAGGCGCCGTGCAGCATGCGGTCGCCGACGAGCAGGTAATATTGCTCGTCGACATGAATGATCGGGTTGCCGAAATCATGCGCACGCAGGGCGATCGCCCAGAGCAGCAGCAGCGCGAACGCCACCCATCCGGTCGACGACAGCCGTGTGTCAGGGGCGGACGATGCACTGTGGGCCATGGCGCGCGCTCATAGCAGCGCCGCCCGCGGCGTCATGCCCGAAATTAATTTCGCCGCCGCGGTGCGGGTCCGGACGATCGGCGTCGTCCTGTCAGCAAGGAACGGGCGTGCGTGTCGCATGGCCGGCTGAAGCGTGGCTCGTGGGGGGCGTTGGAATGTATCTTGTTGTCGATCAGGATCGGATGGAGACGGGCGGTTCGCCGCTGTCGGCCGCCATGTTCGGCCCGGAGCGGCGCGCGACGCCGCTGTGGACCGTGCTGATCCCGTTCTTCAACGAAGCGGCGTTCCTGGGCCAGACGATCGCCAGCCTCGCCTCGCAGACGGTGCCGTTCCAGTTGCTGCTGGTCGACAACGGTTCGACCGACGACAGCGTCGTGATCGCCCGCGCGGCGATCGCTGCGCATGGCCTGGATGCGACGATCATCAGCGAGACCGTGCCGGGCAAGGTCAGCGCGCTGCGCACGGGCCTGGGGCGCGTGCGGACCCGCTATGTCGCCACCTGCGATGCCGACACGCTGTACCCGCCGCATTATTTGGCAGAGGCGGAGGCGCTGCTGGCGCAGGACGGCTGCGTCGTTGCGGGCGCCTATTTCGTCGATCCGGGCGCGGACCAGAGCGCGCTCGACGCGGAAGCGCGCCGGATTTTGACCGCCGCACGCATGCTGCCGCGTCAATGCCATGCCGGCGGGGCGGGCCAGTGCTTCGACGTGGCGGCGCTGCGGGCGGTCGGCGGCTTCGATGCGGCGCTGTGGGGCTATATCCTCGAGGATCACGAGGTGATCCACCGCACCATGTCGCAAGGCGACATGCGGTATTCGAAGGACCTGTGGTGCATGCCGTCGCCGCGTGAGCGGGATCGCGCATCGATCCGTTGGACGCTGTTCGAACGACTCGTCTACACCGCGGCGGCGCCCTGGGCTGGCGACTGGTTCTTCTACCATTTCCTGGCCCGCCGGTTGCAGCGCCGGCGCCTGATGAGCGTGCAGATCCGCGAGCGCGCGTTCCAGACCGTCACCAGCTTTGCCCATTTGCCCGTCCCGTCGAACCATGGAGGACCGATCCGTGCCGCGTCTCATCCTGTGCGCTGACGATTTCGCCTTTTCGCGCGATGTCAGCGAGACGATCGCTGGCCTGGCGCGCGAGGGGAAGCTCAACGCGACCAGTTGCATGACGCTGATGCCGGGCTGGGCGACCGATGCCGCGCTGCTGCGCGACCTGCCGCGCCATGTCGAGATCGGCCTGCACCTGACGCTGACCGGTGAGCGGCCGCTGACCGATATGCCGCAGTTCGCGCCCGACGGCGTGATGCCGGAAATCGATCCGCTGACCCGTTCGGCGGCGCGTCGCGAGCTACCGCTCGACGAGATCGCAGGCGAAGTGGCCGCGCAGTTCGACGCTTTCGTCGCGGCGATGGGCCGGGCGCCGGACTTCGTCGACGGCCACCAGCACTCCCACGCGCTTCCCGGGATTCGCGACATCGTGCTGTTCGAAACCGCCCATCGCGCGCCGAACGCCTGGGTGCGCGACTGCGTCGACCGTGTCGGCGCGATGCTGCGGCGGCCGTTTGCGGGCAAAGCGATCGGCAGCGCTTTCCATTCGCGGGGCCTGAAACGGGACGCCGCGCGTTATGGCCTGCGTTGCAACGACAGTTTCGCGGGGCACTACGATTTCTCAACCGATTATCGGGGATTATTCCCACGGTTTCTACGCAAGGCGGCGAGCATGCATCTGGTGATGTGCCATCCCGGAGCGGGTAAACGACCCGGCGATGCGATCGCGGCAGCGCGTCCGCGTGAAGCCGATGCCTTGCGTACTTGGTCGATTGCCGACATGGCAGCGGCTGAGGGTCTGGCCTTTCCGGCCTGACATGAGGAGCTTGGG
Organism: Sphingomonas melonis DAPP-PG 224; assembly: GCF_000379045.1. NCBI lineage: Bacteria > Pseudomonadati > Pseudomonadota > Alphaproteobacteria > Sphingomonadales > Sphingomonadaceae > Sphingomonas > Sphingomonas melonis. The sequence continues at coordinate 2,877,433 of NZ_KB900605.1, read as the reverse complement.
CGCAGATTGGCTGACGGGAGCACGGCGGATGGGGGGCTGCGTGCCGTCTTCCTTGCGCAGCGCGCTATGCTCCTGCGTCTGTTCGTCGCGCGCCTTGGCTCGCGGGAGGAAGCCGAAGACGCGCTCCACGATCTGTGGCTGCGGCTCGATCAGCTCGGCGCGACGCCCATCGCCCAGCCTGCTGCCTTCTTATACCGCGTCGCCAGCAATCTCGCGACCGATCGCCGCATCGCCGGCGCTCGGCGCGATGCACGCGACGGTGCGTGGCTCGCATCGCAGCCCGCGGCCGATGATATGCCGGATGCCGAACGGGCGCTCGTCGCGCGCGATGCCCTGCGCGTCGTCGAGCAGGCGATCGATGCCATGCCCGAGCGGATGGGGCGGGCGCTCCGTCTGTTCCGTATCGAAGGGCGTAGTCAGCGCGCCATCGCCGATGAATTGGGCATCAGCGTGAGCGGCGTCGAAAAGCTTCTGCAGCGCGCCTATCGCATCCTGCACGCGCGCCTCGCCGAGGTGAATGGCGCGATGCCCGTGCTCGGCATGGAGCAGGATCGATGAGCGCGGCCATGGCAGCGATCGTCGATCAGGCCGCGCTGTGGCACGTTCGTCAGGCGGACATGTCGGCCGACGAATGGGAGCAATTCGTATTCTGGCTGGAAGCGGATGCCGAGCATGCGCGTGTCTATGACGCGATCGCCCTGCAGGATGCGCTGATCGCCGAAGCGCATTTCCCCGATGCGCCGGCAACGCCGGTGGCGGCGAACGACGACGAACGCGTGTTCCGCCGGCGCTGGCCGCTTGCCGGCACCGCCGGGGCGGCGATCGCCGCCGCGCTGGCGCTATGGCTGGTGCCGGGCGTGCTGTTCAATCCGTCGCCGCAGGCTGGCATGAGCGAGGTGATCGCCACTCGTGATGGCGAACGGCGCGATATCCGGATGGCGGATGGGACGCAGATCGCGATGAACGGCGGAACGGTGCTGCGGTTCGACCCGGCCGATCCGCGGACGATCGCGATGGATCGGGGCGAGGTGGCGCTGCACGTCGTCCATGATTCCGCGCATCCGTTTACGCTACACGCCGGCGATCAAGTCATCCGCGACATGGGCACGACCTTCGACGTCACGCGTGACGGCGGCGATCTGTCGGTCGCGGTCGGCGAGGGATCGGTGATGTTCGAGCCGGACGGCGCCGCGGTGACACTGAGGGCCGGCGACGCTCTCACCCGCGACGGGGCGACCGGCCGGATCGTGCGCAGCACGATTCCGGCGGACAGCGTGGGTGGCTGGCGCCAGGGTGTGTTGAGCTTCGATGCGGCGTCGGTCGCCGAGGTTGCGGCCAGCCTGCGGCGATTACACGGGTTTCGTCTGCGGATCGCGAGCGGCTTGTCCACGCGTCCGTTCACCGGCATAATCCACCTCACGGGGGAAGCCGATCGCGACATTCCGCATCTGGCCGATCTGATCGGGGCAACTTGGCGGCGTGACGGGGCGGATTGGGTGTTGGCGGAACGGTAAGCGGCGATCCCGACGGGGTGCCGGCTTGTTTCTCGCCGCCTGTTCGCTGAGCCTGCCCGCCACCGCGTTGGCCAACTCGCCGCAGCGGCGCGTCGCCCTCGCCATCGCGCCCATGACACTCGACCGTGCCGTCATCGCACTCGCGCGCGTCGCGGGGGTCGATATCGTCAGTACTGAACGCGGGCTGCATACCGTGCGGACGGCGGAGCTGCGCGGCACGCTGACGGTAAAGCAGGCGCTTGATCGCCTGCTGGCGGGTAGTGGCTTTCGTGCCGTGGCGAGCGGCCCCGGCAGCTATCGCATCGTCGTCGCGCCGCCGGCGCCACCGCCGCGACCCGTCGCCCGCCCGGCAGCGCCTCCACCGCCCGAACCGGCGCCGGCGGATATCGTCGTGACCGCCAGCAAGCAGCGGGTGCCGCTGCTCCGCTATCCGGGGAGCCTGACGTTGGTGAGCGGCGTGCCGCGTCGCGCGAACGGTGCGACGGCCGATCTCAGTCAGATCGCGGGACAACTCCCGATCCTGCAAAGCACGCAACTGGGGCTCGGCCGCAACAAGGTGTTCATTCGGGGGATCGCGGACAGCAGCTTCAACGGTACGACCCAGTCGACCGCGAGTGTTTACCTAGACGACGTGCAGCTCAACGCGTCCGGCCCCGATCCGGCGTTGCGCCTGTACGACATGCAGGCGGTCGAGATCCTGGAAGGGCCGCAGGGTACGCTTTATGGGGCGGGTGCGATCGGTGGGTTGTTGCGGCTGACGACGCGCGCACCGGTGCTGGACGGTTTCGCGGGTAGCGCGAGTGCGGGCACCACGCTGACGCAGGGCGGCGCGCCGGGGTACGATGTGGCGCTGATGGCGAACGTGCCGCTCGTTGCGGGTAAGGCGGCGCTGCGGGGCGTTGCCTATCAGGTGCGCGACGGTGGGTATATCGACGCGGCACGGCGGCGTGTGGTCGACGCCAACCATAGCGACACGACGGGGGCACGGCTGGCGTTGCGCGTCGATCCGGGGAGCGGCTGGCAGATCGATGCGAGCGGGGCGGCGCAGCGGGTCGAATCGGCGGACGGGCAATATGGCGATGTGAGGCGATCGCCTTTTGCACAGCGCAATTATATCGCGCAGCCGTTCTTCGGGCGCTTGCTGTTCGGGCGGGTGACGATCGCCAAGGATTGGGAGAGCGGACTGCGGCTGGTGTCGGCGACCGGCATCGCCGATTACCGGACGGTCGAGACGTTCGATGCGACGGGATTTGCCGCGCCGGTGTCGCGAGGGGCGGCGCGCTACGATCTCGACAACGACAAGCTGCTGGTGTCGCAGGAACTGCGGCTGTCGCGATCGCTGGATGGCGGGCGATCGTGGTTGGCGGGCGTGAGCCTGTTGAGCGATCGGTCGATCCTGACGCGATCGGTGGGGCTGGGCGGTGCGACGATCGATATCGTCGGTGTCACCAACGTCACGCGGTCGGCGTCCGGTTTTGGCGAGGTGACGGCGCGGCTGTGGCGTGATCTGTCGGTGACGTTGGGGGGGCGCGTCACGACGGCGCGGGTCGATGGCGAACCGTCGAGTACGCGGCGGCCGGGCAATTACATCAAGGGGCGATCGACGCAGCGGTTCGATCCGACGATCGCGCTGTCCTATCGCATCGCACCGGAGCTGGCGGCATTCGCCCGCTATCAGACGGGCTTTCGCACCGGCGGTCTGGCGGTGGCGCAGGGCATCGGGCGGGTCGCCAATTACGATCCCGATTCGATCCGCTTCGCCGAGATCGGGCTGCGGCGGCTGCGCAGCGGCGTGCGGGGCGTCAGCTTTGCAATCAGCGGGTCGACCGCGGCGTGGAGCAATATCCAGGCGGACCTGATCAACCGGCGCGGACAGCCCTATACGACCAATCTGGGCGATGCCCGGATCCAGACGGTGGAGGCGTCGTTCGACTGGACGCCGACGACGCGGCTGACGATCGACGGGTCGGCGCTGTACACCCACAATATCGTCTACGGCGCTATCGCCGATCAGTCGCGACTGAACAACCGGCGCCTGCCGCAGACGCCGCCGTTCGCGGCACATGGTGGGCTCAGCTATCGCTGGCCGGAAGGACGGGTTACGCCGCGGATCGCGGCGAGCGCCGATTACGTCGGACGGTCAGTGCTGGGGACCGGGGACCTGCTGGACGTGAGCCAGGGCAAGTATCTGACGATCGGCCTGACCGCCGGACTGCGCTGGCGGGGGATCGACCTGGGGTTGGGCGTCGAGAACCTGACCAATACCGCGTCCAACCGCTTCGCCTTCGGCAATCCCTTCGGCCTGCCGGGGCGGAACGAGACGACGCCGCTGCGCCCCCGCAATGTGCGGATCGGGGTATCAACCGCCTGGTAAGTCAGCGTTTTCTGGTGAGCTCGCGCATCGCGTCATCAAGGCCGGCGAGGGTGAGCGGGTACATGCGATCGGCCATCAATTCGCGCAGGATGCGGATCGACTGGCTGTAGCCCCATTGGTCCTTGGGCATCGGGTTGAGCCAGACGGCGGCGGGGTAGGTCGTCGTCAGGCGCTGCATCCAGACGGCGCCCGCTTCCTCGTTGAAATGTTCGACCGAGCCGCCCGGATGGGTGATCTCATAGGGGCTCATCGACGCATCGCCGACCAGCACAAGCTTGTAATCATGACCGAATTTGTGGAGCACGTCCCACAAAGGCGTGCGTTCGGCGAAGCGGCGGCGATTGTCCTTCCACACGCCTTCGTACGGGCAATTGTGGAAATAGAAAAATTCGAGGTTCTTGAATTCGGACGTCGCGGCGCTGAACAGTTCTTCGCACAGCTTGATCCACGGGTCCATCGATCCGCCGACGTCGAGAAACAGCAGCAATTTCACGGCATTGCGTCGTTCTGGCCGCATGCGCACGTCGAGCCAGCCGGCCCTTGCGGTGCTGTCGATCGTGCCGTCGATATCGAGTTCGTCGGCGGCGCCTTCGCGCGCGAAGCGGCGCAGGCGGCGTAGCGCGATCTTGATGTTGCGCGTGCCGAGTTCGCGGGTGTTGTCGAGGTTCTTGAATTCGCGCTGGTCCCAGACCTTCAGCGCGCGACCGTGCTTGCTCTCCCCGCCGATCCGCACGCCTTCGGGGTTATAGCCCGAATTGCCGTAGGGACTTGTGCCGCCGGTGCCGATCCACTTGTTGCCGCCCTGGTGACGCCCTTCCTGTTCGGCGAGACGCTGTTTCAGCGTCTCCATGATCTCATCCCACGAGCCTAAGGACTTGATCTGCTCCATTTCCTCGGGCGTCAGATATTTCTCGGCGACGGCCTTCAGCCAATCGGCGGGAATCTCCGTCGGCTGGGTGCCGTAGGTCGTCGCGATCCCGCGGAAGACCTTGGCGAACACCTGGTCGAACCGGTCGAGCAGCCCCTCGTCTTTCACGTAGGTGGCGCGGGCGAGATAGTAGAATGCTTCCGGCGTGCGGTCGATCACCTCGGCGTCGAGCGCCTCCAGAAGCACCAGATGCTCCTTCAGGCTGGCCGGAATGCCGGCGAGTCGCAGCTCGTCGAGGAAGGTCAGGAACATGGTCGACTTCCGCCATTCCGAGCGTGGAAGTGGACGAAGTGGACGGTACGTGACGTCCCGAATGCGGCTGCGTGCAGGGGCGTCGGAAGGGAGGGGAACAGCGTCGGGGCGAACGGATCGGTCATGGCCTGCCACCGACGCTAGGAGCATTCGGTCGTGTAGGACAGCCCCTTTTTGAAGATCGGGTTTCGGCCGGCGATCAGCGGGCGGCGTAGGCGTCGATCAGCGCGCCGACGTAATCGGGGTTGCGGGTGGTGATCTGCGGGGAGGGGCGACCGCCGTAGATGAAGCCCTTTACCGGATAGACGCTGCTGCCCAGCCCCTCGGAATCGCGGAACCAGACCTTCACCTCGCTCCAGTCGTTGTCGGGCGACACGTCGTACAGCGTGACGTCGCGTTCGGCATGGCCGCGTTCGCCGTTGAAGCGCGACCAATTGGCGTGCGTCAGCATAAGCACGCGGCGTTCGACGACCCGGCTGACGACGGCGACATGGCCGAGCGGCAGGCGCCCGCTCTTGGCGAAGACAATGACCGAGCCGACGCGCGGATCGTGGCCGCGATCGTAATGGCCGTCCGCCTTCGACCACCAGGTCCAGGCATCGCCGTAGATCTGGATGCCCGATGCCTCGCGCGCGAAGGGGACGCACTGGCCGACATAATCGAGCAGATTGCCGCCTGCTGCGTTTGCCGGGGCGGCAAACTGCGTTGCCGCTCCGATTGCCGCGGCGATCATGCCGCACTTGCGAAGAATGCCCTGCATTCGATGGGTTTTAGGGAAGGGGCGGTGACCGTTTGGTTGGGATTCGTGGTTAAGAAACGGTAATCCGGCAAAATATTGCCGGTCGTTTCGCTGCTGAAATGAGTGATTTTGTTCCGGGTGGGTGGTGAATTTTTGCTGGTGCTGCTGCCGGGGGGCCGAGGTTCGTGGCGCGGTCAGACGTGGCGCCACCTAGCCGTTACCCCGGACTTGAGCCGGGATCCCGCTTCTTCTGCTGCGGCCGTGGTGAAAAGCGGGACCCCGGATCAAGTCCGGGGTGACGGTGGAGGTGGGTGAGGGGCGGTGGGGGATTGCTGCTGTTTTGTTTGGGTGCGGCCGTTTGTGGTCTGCGTGGGGGGATCGGTTTGTTTTGAGAGAGGGCGTCCCTCACCTCCCCCTTCGTCACCGCTGCGCGGTGCCACCTCCCCCTGGCGGGGGAGGACTTTGGCGGATCGGGTGCTGGGCACGGTGTTTTCTCCGTCATCCCGGGCTTGAGCCGGGATGCCGCTTTTTCTTCTTTTGCCGCGGCGGCAAGCGGGACCCCGGATCACGTCCGGGGTGACGGTGGGGGCGCTTAGCGTCCCTGGCGCTTCGCCATGAAGGCCAGGCGTTCGAACAGCATGATGTCCTGTTCGTTCTTGAGCAGCGCGCCGTGGAGCGGCGGGATTGCCTTGGTGGGGTCGCGGTTCTGGAGGACGTCGAGCGGCATGTCTTCGTGCAGCAGCAGTTTCAACCAGTCGAGCAGCTCGCTGGTGCTGGGCTTCTTCTTGAGGCCGGGCACCTCGCGGACATCGTAGAAGATGTCCATCGCCTTGCTGACCAGGATCTTCTGGATGCCGGGGAAGTGGACGTCGACGATCGCCTGCATCGTATCGCGATCGGGGAATTTGATATAGTGGAAGAAGCAGCGGCGCAGGAAGGCGTCGGGCAGTTCCTTTTCGTTGTTGCTGGTGATGACGACGATCGGGCGTTCGGTGGCGCGGACGGTTTCCTTCGTCTCGTAGACGTGGAATTCCATGCGATCGAGTTCCTGCAACAGGTCGTTGGGGAATTCAATATCGGCCTTGTCGATCTCGTCGATCAGCAGGACGGGCGGCGTGGGCCGGGTGAAGGCCTCCCACAATTTGCCGCGGCGGATGTAATTGGCGATGTCGTGGACGCGCTCGTCGCCCAGCTGGCCGTCGCGCAGGCGGGCGACGGCGTCATATTCGTACAGGCCCTGCTGCGCCTTGGTGGTCGATTTGACGTTCCATTCGATCAGCTCGGCGCCGGTCGCCTTGGCGATCTCATGCGCCAGCACCGTCTTGCCGGTGCCGGGTTCGCCTTTCACCAGCAGCGGACGGCGCAGCGTGACCGCGGCGTTGACCGCGACCTTCAGGTCGTCGGTCGCGACGTAATTCTGCGTGCCTTCGAAGCGCTTCATGGCCGGATCCCGGATATTGAATATCGGGTACGTCGTTGCCGGATCGCGGGGCGGAGCGCAAGCGGGGGTGGTGGGGTGTGCGCGCAACCGATTGCTGTCCCTGCCGGCCTGATCCATGATCGACGAGGTGTCAGGGGAGACAATGTGATGATCGCGTTTCGTGCGCTGCTGATCGCTGCCTGGACTGTGCTGGCGATCTACACGGGGGTTGTGATCGCCAGGCATGGCATGGATTTGCTCCCGATCTTTTTCGGGGATCTCGCACGCACGACGTGGTCCGGCCAGTTCAATGCAGACTTCTCATGCTTCCTGCTGTTGTCCGCACTGTGGACCGCTTGGCGTCATCACTTCACCCCCGTCGGCTTCGGTCTCGCGATCTTGGCGTTCTTCGGCGGCGCCGGATTTCTGCTGCCGTATCTTCTGCTGCTCAGCATCCAGACGCGAGGTGACATGACGGCCCTGCTGACGGGCGGTCGTCGCGCGGCAACGGGTGGCCGCGGCACAGTCCAATAACCGCCTTACCCCTCCCGCGCGCTGGCCCTTGCCTCCAGCAAGTCCCAGATCGCGCGGTGCTGGGCGAACAGTTGCTGCGCGCCGAAGCCGATGGCGCGTTCGGTCGCGGGGGTGCCGCCGAGTGCGTCGATGCTGGCGCCCGTTTCCAGATGCGGCGGGAAGGCGCGAGGGGCCGGCTCCACGCCGAAGCGGAGCGCGGCGGCGTCGAGCAGGCGGCGGATCATGCCCCAGTCGTGGACCAGCGCGGCGACGGCGCCGGTCGCGCAGCCGCGGCGTTCGGAGGCGCCGAGCGTTTCGAGCGTGTGGCGGCTGGTGGTGAGCGCGGTCTCGCTATCCGCCTGGCCGGGCGTGGAGGGCAGCGGGCCGGCGGCGGCGGCGAGATGCGCGATATAGGCGCGCTCGACGGCGAAGGCATCGGCGATCCGATCGAGCCAGTCGCAGGCATCGGGCTGCGCGCACTGGCTGCGTGCGGCGGCGGCGAGGCCGGGGTGGACGCCATGGACCGCACAGAGTGCATGCACCGCGTCGGACACGTCGCGCGCCGAGGCGCGTGGCGAGACCAGGCGGGCGAAATGCGGATGCGCCGCGCTGCCGTCGACGGCCCCCAATCGGGCAACCATGTCCCATGCGCTTGGCGACCAGGCCGTCTGTACGGTGTTCAACATATCACTCCGGGACATTTACTGATGCCGACCGCCGATCCGGTGCGACACGCCACCCTTGTCGCCCCGTACCTATACCGAACCACGTAAAGACACGGTTGATGCGCCGGTAACCCTGCCGCAATCCCGCTTTACGTCGGCGGATCGTGCCCTAAGAACGGCGATACGTTGGAGTTGGAGTAGGTGATGCGGACATGGTGGTTGGGGCTGGCGCTGGCATCGGTGGGCGCGATGGCGATAGGCGCTGAGGCGGGCGCGCAGACAGCCGCGGCGCCGCAAGCGGACAAGCTGACGCTGGCGCGCGTCTTCGGCAGCCCCGACTTGTCGGGATCGCAGCCGCGCGGCGTACGCCTGTCACCGGACGGCACGCTGCTTACCTTCCTGCGCCCACGCGCCGACGAAAAGGAGCGCACCGATCTGTGGGCGCGCGACACGCGCACCGGCGCGGAGCGGATGCTGGTCGACAGCAAGAAGGTGGGCACCGGCGCCGAATTGACCGAGGCGGAGAAGATGCAGCGCGAGCGCGCGCGCATCGGCGGGTCGAAGGGCATCGTCGCCTATGACTTCGCGCCCGATGGCCGGTCGATCCTGGTGCCGCTGGACGGCGATCTGTACCTCGCGACGCTGGACGGCAAGGTCCGCCGGCTGACCGCGACGCCGGGTGGTGAGCTCAACCCGATCATCTCGCCCAAGGGCAATTACGTCAGCTTCGTGCGCGACCAGAATCTGTTCGCGCAGCCGCTGAGCGGGGGTGAGGCGCGCGCGCTGACCACCGGTGGCGGTGGTACGGTGCATTTCGGCGAGGCGGAATTCGTCGCGCAGGAGGAAATGGATCGGCGCACCGGATATTGGTGGTCTCCGGACGAGCGCTATGTGGCGGTCGAGCGGTTCGACGAGGCGCCGGTGCGCGTCTTCACCCGCGCGTCGATCGGCGCGGCGGGGACCAAGACCTACGAACAGCGCTATCCCGCGGCGGGCACGCCCAACGTGCTGGTCGATTTGTATGTGATGCGGCCGGACGGGTCGGGGCAGGTGAAGGTCGATCTGGGCAGCGACCCGGACATCTATCTGGCGCGCGTCGACTGGACGCCCGACGGCAAGACGCTGCTGGTGCAGCGCGAGAGTCGCGACCAGAAGACGCTCGACATGCTGGCCGTCGATCCCACGACGGGCAAGGCGAAGGTGCTGTTCACCGAGAAATCGAGCGCGCGCAGCTGGATCAACCTCAGCGACGATTATCGCGTGCTGAAGGACGGCAGCCTGATCTGGCGGTCGGAGCGGGATGGCTATGGCCATCTGTACCTGCGCAGCCCGGCGGGCAAGTGGACGCAGCTGACCAAGGGGCCGTGGGTCGTAACGGGCCTGGTCGGTGTGGATGAGGCGAAGGGGCGCATCTACTTCACCGGGCTGAAGGACGATGTGCTCGAACAGCATCTGTATGCGGTCGATATCGCGCGGCCGGACGTGCTGACGCGGCTGACCGAGCGGGGGTGGACGAACAGCGCGTCGATGGACGGCGCGGCGAGCCGCTTCATCATCTCGCGCTCTAATGCCGGGCAGCCGACGCAGGTCTATCTGGCGGACACGAACGGCAAGCGGCTGGAGTGGATCAATGAGAATGCGATCCGGCCGGGGCATCCCTATTACCCCTATCTCGCCAGCCACCAGCCGACGAAGTTCGGGACGATCAAGGCGAAGGACGGCAGCACGCTGTATTGGGAGATGATCACCCCGCCGCTGGTGCCGGGCAAAAAATATCCCGTGTTCTTCGAACATTATGGCGGTCCGGGCACTGGCCAGCAGGTGACGCGTGGCTGGCAGGGGGCGCTGCCGCAATATCTGGTCAGCCAGGGCTGGGTCTATTTCAAGATCGACAATCGCGGCTCGTACAACCGCGGCAAGGCGTTCGAGGACCAGATCTATCACGCGATGGGCACGGTAGAGGTCGAGGACCAGCTGGCTGGCGCCAATTACTTGAAGTCGCTGCCGTTCGTGGATGGTAACAAGATCGCGACCTATGGCTGGTCCTATGGCGGATACATGTCGCTGAAGATGCTGGAGAAGACGCCGGGGGTCTATGCGGCGGCGGTGTCCGGCGCGCCGGTGACCGACTGGCAGCTGTACGACACGCATTATACCGAACGCTATCTGGGCGATCCGGCCAAGGACCCCAAGAGCTATGCGACGTCGCAGGCGGTGGAGGATTCGCCGAAGATCAAGGACCCGCTGCTGCTGATCCACGGCATGGCGGACGACAACGTCTTCCTCGACAATTCGACCAAGGTCGCCGCGAAGATGCAGGCGACGGCGACGCCGTTCGAGATGATGTTCTACCCGGGCTACACGCACCGGGTGGGCGGGCCGATGGTGAGCCAGCATCTGTGGGGGACGATCCTCGACTTCCTCGATCGGAATGTGAAAAACAAGAAGTAAGCCCTTTAATTCCTCCCTCGCTTTAGCGGGGGAGGGGGACCAGCGAAGCTGGTGGAGGGGGCGTTTCCGCGAACGCGAGGGCTCCGTATCCTCCCCCTCCGTCACGCGCTTCGCGGCGCCACCTCCCCCTGGCGGGGGAGGACTGGTCGTGACGTGCGTTCGTCACGGTCCGCCGCTAAGGCGCCACCCCATGCACTTCGTCGCCGCCTTTCATTTGTGGCCGTTCCTCGACACGGTCGTCAGCTATCTCACCGCCTTCGTGCTCGGCACCGCGATCGGGGCGGAGCGGCAGTATCGGCAGCGGACCGCGGGCCTGCGCACAAACGCGCTCGTCGCGATCGGAGCGGCGGCGTTCGTCGATCTGGGGCAGCGGCTGGGCGGGGACGTCGAGTCGATCCGGGTGATCGCCTATGTCGTGTCGGGGATCGGCTTCCTCGGTGCGGGCGTGATCATGAAGGAGGGGATGAACGTCCGCGGGCTCAACACCGCGGCGACGCTCTGGTGTTCGGCGGCGGTGGGATCGATCGCGGGGTCGGACATGATCGCCGAGGCGACGCTGCTGACCGGTGTGGTGCTGTTCGCCAATACGGCGCTGCGACCGCTGGTCGATGCGATCAACCGCATCCCGATCGCGGGCGGCACGGTGGAGGCGACGTATAGCGTGACGATCACCGTGCCGGTCGCCGCGGCGGGGCCGATGGGGGATGTGCTGGTCGGGCATCTGGAGGAGGCGGGACTGCCCGTCGCCGACCTCGACACGCAGGTGCGCGACGACGAGCATGTCGCGCTGGTCGCGACGCTGGTGGGCAGCGGCGTGGTGGACGCGGAGCTCGACGCATTGGTCGAGCATCTGGGCCGCGTACACGGGATCGACCACGCGACGTGGCAGCTGAGCACGCACGATTAGGAAAGTCGGTGGACGTTTCCGCGCAACCGTATTAGGCGGCGCACACTGAATTGGAGGACGTGATGGGTTATCGGGTGGTGGTCGCGGGCGCGACGGGCAATGTCGGGCGCGAGATGGTCAACATCCTCGCCGAACGCGACTTCCCCGCGGACGAGATCGCGGTGCTGGCGTCGAGCCGCAGCCAAGGCGACGAGATCGAGTATGGTGACACCGGTCGCATGCTCAAGGTCCAGAATATCGAATATTTCGATCCGACCGGCTGGGACATGGCGCTGTTCGCGATCGGCAGCGAGGCAACCAAGGTCTATGCGCCCAAGTTCGCCGCCGCCGGCTGCACGGTGATCGACAATTCGTCGCTGTACCGGATGGACCCGGACGTGCCGCTGATCGTGCCGGAAGTGAACGCCGACGCGATCGACGGCTATCGCGCCAAAAACATCATCGCCAACCCCAATTGCTCGACCGCGCAGATGGTCGTCGCGCTGAAGCCACTGCATGACGCCGCCAAGATCACGCGCGTCGTCGTGGCCACGTACCAGTCGGTGTCTGGCGCGGGTAAGGTCGGCATGGACGAGCTGTTCGAACAGAGCCGCAACATCTTCGTCGGCGATCCAGCCGAGCCCAAGAAGTTCACCAAGCAGATCGCGTTCAACGTCATTCCGCACATCGACAGCTTCCTGGACGACGGATCCACCAAGGAAGAGTGGAAAATGGTGGTCGAGACCAAGAAGATCCTCGATCCCAAGATCAAGGTAACCGCGACCTGCGTGCGCGTGCCTGTGTTCGTCGGCCATTCCGAGGCGCTGAATATCGAGTTCGAAAACGAGATTTCCGCCGAGGACGCCAAGCGTATCCTGCGCGAAGCCCCCGGCATCATGCTGATCGACAAGCATGAGGACGGCGGATACGCGACGCCCATCGAGGCGGCGGGCGACGACGCGACCTATGTCAGCCGCGTGCGTGAGGATCCGACCGTGGAGAACGGGCTGGCGTTGTGGTGCGTCAGCGACAATCTGCGCAAGGGTGCGGCACTGAACGCGGTGCAGATCGCGGAACTGCTCGGCCGACGGCACCTGCAGAAGGGCGGTTGAGCGGCTGATAGCGGAGTGATAGCATCTGTTCCATGGGACAGGTGCTGATCCGCAATCTCGACGACGCGCTGATCGCCGACTTCCGGCGCGTCGCCAAGGCCAATGGTCGATCTTTGGAAGCCGAGTTGCGCGAGGCGCTGGCGCAGGCTCGACCTAAGGTGCGGTTGGATGGCGATGCACTCCGAACGCTGGTCCACGGTCTGTGGGCGATGACTCCACCCGAGGCGGCAGCGGTCGATAGCACCCCGTATATTCGCGAGGCCCGGGACGCGGGATGATCGTTCTCGACGCGAGCGTCGCGATCAAGTTGGTTACGCGCGAACCGGGTGCAGAGGCCGTATTGATCCGGGTAGTCGGGGAGGTGGAGCGGATCGCACCCGACTGGTTCCACGTCGAAGTAGCCAACGCGCTGGCCAAAAAAGTGCGGAATGATGGCCTGTCCGAAGCCGCAGCGGCGGCGGGTCTGACCGCTGCGCCCGACCTGCTGACCGATACGGTCGCTACGCTATCGTTACTCGACGAGGCCTTCGCATTGTCTATGCAGGCAGGTCATGCGGTGTATGACTGCCTGTACCTTGTGCTGGCTGTCAGAACTGATGCGATCGTCTTGACGGCCGATGCCGGCATGGCCCGGGCGGCAAAACGAGTGGGATTGGCCGGGCACGTTGAACTGATCGGTTGACGTCGATCCCCCCCTCACGCCCGCCGGTGTTTACCGCCGTAATGCTGGCCGACATATTGCCCGATGCGGGCCATTTCGGTGGCGGCGGCGCGGGTGGCTTCGGCGCAACAGGGCAGGGGATCGCGTTCGGCCTGAGCGGCGCGCATCGCGACGCGTTCGGTGAGTTCCTCGATGTCGGCGCGGCTGAGCACGTTCTTTTCACGCAGCAGGCACAACAGGCTTTGCAGGATCACGAGGCTTTCGTCGCCCGTGCCGGTCCGATGCAGGTCCATCATCGCTCTCCTAGCTTGTTTTGAAGGGAGAGTATGCCCTTTTTTGGAGGTTGGGAAGGGGCAGGCGGAGGTTTGGGGATGGGCTCGGATCGTCGTTGTAATTGCCTGGTTGGGCTCGCCTCGTCCCGTCACCCCAGACTTGATCCGGGTCCCGCTTCCAAGGCGCGCCGGGAATAGCGGGACCCCGGATCAAGTCCGGGGTGACGATGGGGTGAGGGGCGTTGCGAAACTGTCCTGCAACGATCGGTGCTGGACAGGCGGTTGATCGCGACCCACGTGGGGTCACGCTCGCAACCGATGGATGACGACCCTTGGCCCTTTCTCCTACCCATCCGCAGTATTTCGCCAGCTTCGACGGCACCCGCATCGCCTATCGCGAGCTGGGCGAGGGGCGGCCCGTCGTGCTGATCCATGGCTATTTCTCGACGGCGGAGGTCAATTGGATCAAATACGGCCATGCCGCCGCGATTGCGGCCAAGGGCTTTCGCGTGATCATGCCGGACCTGCGGGGCCATGGGGCGTCGGACAAGCCGCATGACCTTGCCGCTTATCCGGCGGATGCGTTGATGCGCGACGGGATGGCGTTGATCGCGCATCTAGGGCTGAGCGATTACGATCTCGGCGGCTATTCGCTGGGCGGGCGGACGACGATGCGGATGCTCGCCAACGGGGCGAGGCCGCGCCGCGCGGTCATTGCGGGCATGGGGCTGACCGGCATCGTCAGCACGGCGGGGCGAGGCGGCTATTTCCGGCATGTGCTGACCAACCTCGGCAGCTTCGAGCGCGGGTCGGGCGAGTGGATGACCGAGGCGTTCCTGAAGACGACCGGGGGCGATCCCGTGGCATTGCTCAACGTGCTCGAGACATTCGTCGATACGCCGATCGAGGCGGTCGAGACGATCGACGTGCCGACGCTGATCGTTGCCGGGATCGACGACGACGACAATGGATCGGGCGCGGCGCTGGCCGACGCGCTGCCGCAGGCGATCTTCCGCGAGATTCCCGGCAATCACATGAGCGCCGTCACCAAGCCGGAACTAGGCCAGGCGATCGCCGACTTCCTGAACGCCTGACCGCAGGCGCTTGACCAAAAGGGGCGCCCCCGCGCATCGTGTCGGCAACGACAAGAAGTCAGTAGGGGATTGTTTTCATGCGTCTCGTTTCCACCGCCGCGCTCGCCGCGGCGCTGTTTGCCGCGCCCGTCGCGGCGCAGACCGCGCCGGCCGGGCAGGCCGCGCCAGCGAAGCCGACCGCGGCCGAGGCCGACACTTATGTCGCTGCGGTCGAGAAGGAAGCTGCCGATCTGTCGGTGCCCGCGCAGCAGACCGCTTGGGTCAACGCGACCTATATCACCGACGATACCGATGCGCTGGCGGCGAAATCGGGCGCGGAGCTGACCGAAAAGGCGGTGCAATGGGCGAAGGGCGCGGCGCGCTTCAACGGCGTGACGGGCCTGTCCTATGACACCAAGCGCAAGCTCGACCTGCTGAAGAATGGCGTCGGCCTGCCCGCGCCCACCACGCCGGGTGCGGCGACCGAGCTCGCGACGCTGACGACGCGGATGTCGTCGCGCTACGGCAAGGGCAAGGGCACGCTGGACGGCAAGCCGATCAACGGATCGGACATCGAGGCGGCGATGGGCACGACGCGCGATCCCGCCAAGCTGAAGGAGATGTGGGTCAGCTGGAACGACAATGTCGGCGCGCCGATGCGGGCCGATTATACGCGCATGACGGCAATCTCGAACGCGGGCGCAAAGGAGCTGGGGTTCGCCGATGTCGGTGCGATGTGGCGGTCCGGCTATGACATGACGCCGCAGCAGTTCGAGGCGCTGACCGACCAGATCTGGAAGGAGGTAGAGCCGCTCTACCTGTCGCTGCACACCTATGTCCGCTGGAAGCTGAACGAGAAGTACGGCGATGCGGTGCAGGCGAAGACCGGGCCGATCCGCAGCGACCTGCTCGGCAATATGTGGGCGCAGGAATGGGGCAATATCTACGATCTCGTCGCGCCCAAGGGGGCGGGCGATCTGGGCTATGACACCGGCGATCTGCTGAAGGCGAAGGGCTATGATCCCGTTCGCATGGTGAAGCAGGGCGAGGCCTTTTACTCGTCGCTCGGCTTCGCGCCGTTGCCCGAGACGTTCTGGCAGCGTTCGCAGATCGTGAAGCCGGCCGATCGCGAGGTGATCTGCCATGCGTCGGCATGGGATATCGACAATATGGACGATATCCGCATCAAGATGTGTACCAAGGTGAACGGCGACGATTTCGTCACGATCCACCATGAGCTGGGCCACAATTACTATCAGCGCGCGTACAAGAACCAGCCGTATCTGTACAAGAACGGCGCCAACGACGGCTTCCACGAGGCGATCGGCGATACGGTCGCGCTGTCGATCACGCCGGATTATCTGGTGAAGATCGGGCTGTTGCAGCCGGCGCAGGTGCCTGCCGCCGACAAGGACATCGGCCTGCTGCTGCGCCAGGCGATGGACAAGGTGGCGTTCCTGCCGTTCGGCCTGCTGGTCGACAAATGGCGCTGGGACGTCTTTTCGGGCAAGATCGCGCCGGGTCAGTATCAGCAGGGCTGGGATGCGCTGCGCCTGAAATATCAGGGCATCGTGCCGCCGGTGGCGCGCGACGAAACCAAGTTCGACGCGGGCGCCAAGTATCACATTCCGGGGACGGTGCCCTATGCGCGCTATTTCCTGGCGCGGGTGCTGCAGTTCCAATTCTACAAGGCGGCGTGCGAGCAGGCGGGCTGGAAGGGCCCGCTGCATCGCTGCTCGTTCTACGGCAACAAGGCGGTCGGCGAGAAGCTGAACGCGATGCTGAGCATGGGTCAGTCGAAGCCGTGGCCGGATGCGCTGCAGGTGATGACCGGCACGCGGCAGATGTCGGGCAAGGCGCTGGTGGAGTATTTCGCGCCGCTGAAGACGTGGCTGGACCAGCAGAACAAGGGTAAGCCGCAGGGTTGGTGATGGAGCGGGCGGGGTGCTTTCGAGTACCTCGTCGTCCAGTACTTGGTCCGGGGTCTATGCCGCGGGGGCAGTGCCTAAGCCTCAGGCCGTCCCCCTCGCCGCGGAGTGGACCCCGGACCAAGTCCGGGGTGACGGAGTGGGTGGGGTGAGCGGAGCGCGTCGCCCACCCCCTTCGCATCAGAGCGCGTCGAGCAGGTGTTCGGCGCTGCTGACCTTGAATTCGCCGGGGGCTTCGACGTGGAGTTGCTTCACGACGCCGTCTTCGACCAGCATCGCGTAGCGCTGGCTGCGCAGGCCCATGCCGAACTTGCTGCCGTCCATCGTCAGGCCGACCGCCTTGGCGAAATCGCCGTTGCCGTCGGCGAGCATCGTGATGCCCTCGGCCTCCTGCGACTTGGCCCAGGCGCCCATGACGAAGGCGTCGTTGACCGAGGTGCAGGCCACTTCGTCCACGCCCTTGGCGGCAAGCGCGTCGCGCTTCTCGACGAAGCCGGGCAGGTGGCGGGCGGAGCAGGTCGGCGTGAAGGCGCCGGGCACCGCGAACAGCGCGACGGTGCGACCGCGGAAGAAATCATCGGTGGAGACCTGATCGGGGCCGTCTGGCGTGACCTTGGTCAGGGTGGCGCTGGGGATCGTATCGCCGACGGTGATCGTCATCATGGGTCTCCGGGTAGAAAGGTTGCGCGCGGGACCGTCGACCACATCGCCGCCGATTTCAAGCATGGCGCCGGCCGGCGGGACGGTTATGGTGGCAAGGTTATGGAAGGTCCCGTTTATCTGTCCGGCCAGTTCCTGCTCGCGATGCCGGGCATGGCCGATCCCAGTTTCGACCATGCGGTGATCGCGATGTGCGCGCATGATGCGGGCGGCGCGCTGGGCGTGGGCCTGGGCGCGACGATCGATGGGCTGACGCTGCACGACCTGCTCGACCAGTTCGAGATCGCGCACGGCGCCGCACCGCCCGCCCCGGTACACTTCGGTGGGCCGGTGGAGCCGCGCCGCGGGTTCGTGCTGCATGCGCTGGATTGGGCGGGACAGGACACGGTCGAGGTAGCGGGGCGATGGGCGCTGTCCGGCACGATCGACGTGCTGCGTGCGATCGCCGACGGCACGGGGCCGTCGCGCTACGTCGCCGCGCTGGGCTATGCGGGCTGGTCAGCCGGGCAGCTCGACGCGGAGCTGTCGCAGCCGGGGTGGTTCCATGTCGCGGGCGACGATGCGCTGCTGTTCGACACGCCCGCGCCGCAGCGGTGGAGCAGCGCCTTTGCCAAGGCGGGGATCGACCCGCGGCTGCTGGTGGTGGGCACGGGAACCGCCTGACGCGAGATATAAAGATATCTTTATATTTGATCTGTAGGGGCGGAGCGGCTAGGGGCAACCCATCCAAACCTCTTCAGGAGCATGCCACGTGGCTACTGCGCTCGCGCCCAACGGCACGAACACCGATTACGTCATCAAGGACATCGGCCTCGCCGATTTCGGCCGCGCCGAAATCAAGATCGCCGAAACCGAGATGCCCGGCCTGATGGCGCTGCGCGACGAATTCGGCGCTGCTCAGCCGCTGAAGGGCGCGCGCATCACCGGCTCGCTGCACATGACGATCCAGACCGCGGTGCTGATCGAGACGCTGACCGCGCTCGGCGCCGACGTCCGCTGGGCGACCTGCAACATCTTCTCGACGCAGGACCATGCCGCCGCCGCCATCGCCGCGACGGGCGTGCCGGTCTTCGCGGTGAAGGGCGAGAGCCTGGCCGAATATTGGGATTATGTCGGCGACATCTTCACCTGGGACGGCGACGTCGAAGGCCAGACCGCGAACATCATCCTCGACGACGGCGGCGACGCCACCATGTTCGCGCTGTGGGGCGCCAAGCTCGAAGCCGGCCAGACCTTCGGCGAGCCGGAGAATGAGGAAGAGGTCGAGTTCCAGCGTTCGGTCAAGGCGTTCATCGCCAAGAAGCCGGGCTATCTGACCCAGACCGTCAAGAACCTGAAGGGCGTGTCGGAAGAGACGACGACTGGCGTTCACCGCCTTTACGAGATCGCGAAGAAGGGCGAGCTGCCTTTCCCGGCGATCAACGTCAACGACTCGGTCACCAAGTCGAAGTTCGACAATCTCTATGGCTGCAAGGAATCGCTGGTCGACGCGATCCGTCGCGCCACCGACGTCATGCTGGCGGGCAAGGTCGCCGCGGTTGCCGGTTTCGGCGACGTGGGCAAGGGCTCGGCCCAGTCGCTCCGCAATGGCGGCGCGCGCGTGCTCGTGACCGAAATCGACCCGATCTGCGCGCTGCAGGCGGCGATGGAAGGCTTCGAGGTCGTGACCATGGATGAGGCCGTGAAGCGCGCCGACATCTTCGTCACCGCGACCGGCAACGCCGACGTCATCACCGCCGATCACATGAAGGCGATGAAGCCCATGTCGATCGTCTGCAACATCGGCCACTTCGACTCCGAGATCCAGATCGCGGCGCTGTCGAACTACAAGTGGACCGAAGTGAAGCCCGGCACCGACCTGGTCGAGTTCCCGGACGGCAAGCAGATCATCGTGCTGGCCAAGGGCCGCCTGGTGAACCTGGGCTGCGCGACCGGCCACCCCAGCTTCGTGATGTCGGCCTCGTTCACCAACCAGACGCTCGCCCAGATCGAGCTGTGGACCAAGTGCGAGAACTACAAGAACGAAGTCTACGTCCTGCCGAAGCACCTCGACGAGAAGGTTGCCGCGCTCCACCTCGAAAAGCTGGGCGTTCAGCTGTCGAAGCTGAGCGAGAAGCAGGCGGCGTACATCGGCGTGCCGGTGGAAGGCCCGTTCAAGCCGGATCATTACCGCTACTGATCCGGACGGCGCCCGGTATCGGGTGCTGCGGATGTGAAGAGGGGCGACACCGCGAGGTGCCGCCCCTTTTTTTGTCGCCGGGTGAACACTGTCCGCCACCCCAGTGTAGGCTGGGGTCTTCAGCGGTTCTTGCAATGCCCCTTAATGGGGAGATTCCGACCTTCGCTGGGATGACGCCCATGGCCGATCGACATCCGGGACAACGCGTTCATTCCTCCCCCTGGCGGGGGAGGATTTGCTATCACACTGAATGTCGATTGGCCTGCGGGGCCTAGGAATAGTCCGCGGGCTGGCGCCGGACCTATGGGGGCGGTGGCCCGCCCCCATAGCCTTACTTCGGCGCGGCGCTGCTGGTGGCGGCGCCGGTTGCCGAGGCCGCGGTTGCGGCGGCGAGCTGAGCGGCGGTGATGCCGACGATCACCTTGCCGCTGGCGTCAGCGCTGAAGCCGTTGATCGGCAGCTTCACCTCACCCTTGGCGGTATTGAGCGTCACGAATTCGGCGTCTGCCGACTTGATCGTGCCGAGTGCCGCGCCGCCGAGACCGGTGACGGCGGTGCCGGGGACCAGCTTCGCCTTCACCGCGGCTTGGGCCTGTGCCTGCGAGCTGGCGATCGCCGCGTCGAGCTGCGCTTTGGTCATCGCCATGGCGAAGCCCTTATCGGTCTTGCCGATCGAGGCCGGCGGCACGGGCACCTGCGCGGTGCCGGTGTTGAGGACGATCGCCTGCGGCGTGACGCTGGCGACGGTGCCCAGCGAGACGCCCGCGCTGTCGTAGATCGTGGCGCCGACCGTCGGGGTGGTCGCGGTCGCGCTGGCACCGGCCTGCGCGGTCGCGCCGGCGGCCGGAGCCTGTTGTGCCACAGCCGCGGCGGGCATCAGCATCAGGGTGCCGATCGTCAGGGCCAAGGTACGCATCGAGTGTCTCCATTGTTGCTCGTTGTGACAAAGTAACGATGGGATTTCGGATGCGGTTCCGCCCGTTTTTGGCGGCGAGGCGAGTGTCCTTTCAGATCAACCGGTTATGGGCAGGCGAACCGTCCCGTCTTCGGCACGCTTCAGCGGACCGTAGCTCAGGACGGCCTCCAGCGGCAGTGGGCCGTAGAGATGCGGGAACAGCTGGCCGCCGCGGGATTCCTCCCACTTCAGCGATGCGCCGAAGCTGCCGAGGTCGACCGCGGCGACGTGCAGATCGCTTTGCCCGGCGAAATGCTTGTCGACCGTCTCCGTCAGCTGCTCAGCGGTCGACATGTGGATGTAGCCATCCGCCAGGTCGACCGGCGCGCCGGCGAAACTGCCATCGCGTTCCAGCGCGGCCATTTGCTCCGCGGTCAGCACCTTATAGGCGACGAGGGGGAGGGCGCTCATGCGTCCTCCTCGCCATCGTCGCTCTCATCGACGCGTTCGTCCATCGTCGCCGGGCCGGTGCCGTCGTCGACGACCAAGGCGTCATCGGCGGAGGTCGCGGGCGCGTCGCCGATCTCGTCGGCGACGATCGCCTCCGCCTCGTTCTCGGGCTCTTCCTCCTCGTCGATCCGGGCGGCGGAGACGACATGCTCGTCCTTCGCCACGCTGAACAGCGTCACACCTTGCGTGTTGCGGCCCGTGACGCGGACGTCACCGACCGACATGCGAATGAGCTTCGCCTGATCGGTCACCAGCATCAGCTGCTCGCCCGAATGCGCGGGGAAGCTGGCGACGACGGGGCCGTTGCGGCCGGCCGACACGATGTTGGTGATGCCCTGGCCGCCACGGTTGGTGCGGCGATATTCGAACGCCGAAGTGCGCTTGCCATAGCCGTTCTGGGTGACGGTGAGGATGAACTCCTCCGCCGCTTCGAATTCGGCCATGCGTTCGGGGCTGAGCGACATCTCGCGCTCGCCTTCCTTCCACGGGGCGGCCTTCAGATAGGCCTCGCGCTCCTCGGTCGTCGCCGCGAAGCCGCGCAGGATCGACAGGCTGATGACCGCATCGCCCTCAGCGAGGCTGACGCCGCGGACGCCGGTGGAGGTGCGGCTCTGGAATTCGCGCACGTCGGTGGCGGCGAAGCGGATCGCCTTGCCCGCCTTGGTCGCGAGCAGGACGTCGTCGCTTTCGGTGAGCACGGCGACGCCGATCAGCCGGTCCTCGCTGCCCTCGTCGAAGCGCATGGCGAGCTTGCCGTTCGACGGAATGTTGGCGAAGGCGTCCATCGCGTTGCGGCGGACGGTGCCGTTGGCGGTCGCGAACATGACGTGCAGGTCGCCCCAGCGGCCTTCGTCCTCGGGCAGCGGCAGGACGGTGGAGATCGTTTCGCCCGGCGCCAGCGGCAGCAGGTTGATCATCGGGCGGCCGCGCGTCGCCGGCCCGCCTTCGGGCAGGCGCCACACCTTCATGCGATACACCTTGCCGGCGGTCGAGAAGAACAGCACCGGCGTGTGCGTGCTCGTCACGAACAGGTTGGTGATCGCATCCTCGTCCTTGGTCGCCATGCCGGCGCGGCCCTTGCCGCCGCGCTTCTGCGCGCGGAAGGCGTCGAGGGGCGTGCGCTTGATATAGCCCTGCACGGTGACGGTGACGACCATCTCCTCGCGCTCGATCAGGTCCTCGTCGTCGATGCCGTCGGCGGCCGCGGCGATCTCGGTGCGGCGCGGGGTCGCGAAGATCGAGCGGACGTCGACCAGCTCCTCGCGCATCACCTCGTACAGGCGGGCGCGGTTGCCGAGGATTTCAAGCAGCGCGGCGATCGATTCGGCGAGGCCCTTCAGCTCGTCGCCGATCTCGTCGCGGCCGAGCGCGGTCAGGCGGTGGAGGCGCAAGTCGAGGATCGCGCGGACCTGCGTATCGCTGAGCTTGTAGCCGTCGCCGACCTGCTCGCCTTCGACCGCCTCGACCAGGCTGAGGTAGGGCGCGATCTCGGCGATCGGCCATTCGCGCGCGAGCAAGGCGGCGCGTGCCTCGGCGGGGCTGGACGAGCCGCGGATGATGCTGACGACCTCATCGAGGTTGGTGACCGCGATGACGAGGCCGAGCAGGATATGGGCGCGGTCGCGCGCCTTGTTCAGCTCGAACTTCGAGCGGCGGGTGATGACCTGTTCGCGGAACTGGACGAACGCCTGGATGATGTCCTTGAGGTTCAGCGTCTCCGGCCGGCCGCCGCGGATCGCGAGCATGTTGGCGGGGAACGACCCTTGCGCAGGCGTGTGGCGCCACAGCTGGTTGAGGACGACTTCGGGGGTCGCATCGCGCTTCAGGTCGATGACGATGCGCACGCCTTCGCGGTTCGATTCGTCGCGGATGTCGCTGACGCCCTCGATCCGCTTGTCCTTCGCCGCCTCTGCGATCTTTTCGACGAGCGCGTTCTTGCCCTGCTGGAACGGGATGGCGGTAAGGACGATCGAGCGGCGATCGCCGCGGCCTTCCTCGATGACGTGGCGCGAGCGGACGATGATCGAGCCGCGGCCGGTGTGATAGGCCGAGCGTGCGCCCGCCTTGCCGAGGATGATCGCGCCGGTCGGGAAGTCGGGACCGGGAACGATCTCGATCAGCTCGTCGATGCTGATCGATTCGCCGGCCATCGTCTTGTCGATATAGGCGAGGCAGGCATCGACGACTTCGCCCAAGTTATGCGGCGGGATGTTGGTGGCCATGCCGACCGCGATGCCGCCGGCGCCGTTGACCAGCAGGTTGGGGAAGCGCGCCGGCAGCACCTGCGGCTCGCGCTCGCTGGCGTCGTAGTTCGGCTGGAAATCGACGGTATCCTTGTCGAGATCCTCCATCAGGTAATTGGCGGCGCGGGCGAGGCGCGCTTCGGTGTAGCGCATCGCGGCGGGCGGATCGGGATCCATCGAGCCGAAGTTGCCCTGGCCGTCGATCAGCGGCAGCCGCATCGACCAGTCCTGCGTCATGCGCGCCAAGGCGTCGTAGATCGCGGTGTCGCCGTGCGGGTGATATTTACCGATCACGTCACCGACGATGCGGGCGGATTTGCGGTAGGGCCGGTTGAAGAAGAAGCCGCTTTCCTGAGCGGAGAAAAGGATGCGGCGGTGGACCGGCTTCAGGCCGTCGCGCACGTCGGGCAGCGCGCGGGCGACGATGACGCTCATCGCATAGTCGAGGTAGCTCGACTTCATCTCGTCGACGATCGAGATCGTCGAAATGCCCTCGGGATGGGCGGGGGGTTCGGCGAGGGTGGTCTCGTCGGCCAAGGTGTGACGCTTTCGGATTGTTACAGATGTATGGCCCCGGTTTAGGGGCATCCGTACCGAAAGTCACGCGCGCGTACGCACACGCGTACGCGCGCGGGCCTATGGAGTGTTACTTCTTGCAGGCAGCCTTGTTGGCGTTGCCGGCCTTGCTGCAATTGTAGGTGATCGTCTTGCCCGTGCTGGTCTTGGTGGTGACCATGCGGCCGTTGGCTGCGACGGCGGTCTTGGTCGTCGTCCGGGTGGCGACGGTGGGCTTGCCGACCGCAGGCTTGGTGGTGGTGGTCGTCTTGCTGGTGGCGACCGTCTTGGCCTGGGTCTTGGCCTGCATCTGCGCGCCGGTGGCCATCGCCGCGGAGCCGCAGCAGAGCGAGGCGGTCGCAAGCAGGACGAAGGGCAGGGACGTCTTCATGGGGTTCCTCTCCACCTTGAACGGACGCAACGGTATGGCGTCGTGATGCAGGGGATGCGCCCCGTGGAATAACAACGGGATGGCCGGATCATGACGTTTTCGTCATGTTGGGTGGGCCGGGCGCCACGTAGGTCGTCACCCCGGACTTGATCCGGGGTCCCGCTTTTGTTGGGTGTAGCAGTAGAAGAAGGAGCGGGACCCCGGATCAAGTCCGGGGTGACGGGGGGGGGTGTCTCTCCCCGCTAGGGCGCGATTTCCTTGCCTTCGAAGTCGAACAGGCGGCCGGTGTCGGGCGCCTTCAGCCCGTCGATCACGTCGAGCAGTTGCGAGGCGGCGCGGTCGGGCGTGAAGAGCGTGCCGGGGCGGACGTTGGCCTGAAAGGGCTTGGACAGAGCGGTGTCGACCGTGCCGGGGTGGAGGCCGACGATGATGCTGCGATCGTTGCGGCGCTTGTCCTCGATGCTGAGCGTGCGGACGAGCTGGTTCGCTGCCGCCTTCGCCATGCGATAGCCGTACCAGCCGCCGAGACGGTTGTCGGAGATGCTCCCGATCCGCGCCGACAGGATCGCGAAGACGCTGCGGCCCTGTTTTGGCATGATCGGCAGGATATGCTTAGCGATCAGCGCCGGGCCGATGGCGTTGACGCGCAAATTGGCGGCGAGCCAGTCGGGATCGAGCTCGCGATAGCTCTTTTCGGGCAGGCGATCGCCCTGATGCAGCAGGCCGGTGGCGACGATCACCAGCGCCGGCGTGGGGCCGGCGGCGATGCGCGCGGCGGCGGCGGCGATGCTGGCTTCGTCCTCGATATCGATTGGATCGCTGCCGGAGCGCGAGAGCGCGTGGACGACGTCATACGCCCCCTCGTCGCGCAAGGCCTCGACCAGCGCGGCGCCGATGCCGCCGCTGGCGCCGATGACGACGGCGCTGGTGCCCTTCGCGCTCATCGGACGAAGCGCCACTGGTCGTCGGTGCTGGCCGCCGCATCGAAGGCATAGCCATCGCTGTCGAAGCCGCGCATCGCGTCGATATCGGTGATGCGGTGTTCGATCATCCAGCGCGCCATCAGCCCGCGCGCCTTCTTCGCGTGGAAGCTGACGAAGCGGTCGCCTTCGCGGAAATCGACCGCGACGACGCGGATGCCGGCGGGCAGGCGCCCGGCGACCGCCGCCCAATATTCCTGGCTGGCGAGGTTTAGGACGACGCCGGTCTCTTCCGCCGCCACGTCCTCGGCCAACGCCTGCGCGATGCGGTCGCCCCACCAGTCGGTGAGCTTCGGCTTCCGTGGCGCCCAGCGGGTGCCCATTTCCAGTCTGTATGGGCGCATCGCATCGAGCGGGCGCAGCAGGCCGTACAGGCCCGACAGCAAGCGCAGATGGTCTTGTGCGAACGTCACCGCCTCCGGCTCCAGCGTTTGCGCGTCGAGGCCGGTGTAGACGTCGCCGGCGAAGGCGAACATCGCCGGCCGCTCGGGCGCATCGGGGAAATCGCGAAAACGGTCGGCGTTCAGCTTCGCCAGCGCTGGCGAGATCTTCATCAATTCCGACAGGCGTTTCTGCGTCAGGTGCGACGCCGCGGCGGCGAGCGTGGCCGCTTCGGAACCAAAGCGGGGCCGCGTGGAACCCAAATCGGGCAGCGGCGTCTCGTAATCGAGGGTCTTGGCGGGGGAGAGGACGGCGATCATGCCGGTCCGGTACTGCGCCTTCGGCCACCGTTCAATTCCCGTTCACGGGCTTCAAGCCACTGCGGGATCAGTCCCCAGCGTCGCTTGTACCCGCTGCGGCGGCCGGTTACAGGCCGCGCGTACGTTAGCGGCAGCGATGCCCCAATTGTCGGAGAGAGAGTTAGCATGAAGACCCTTTCGAAGCTCGCGCTGGCCGCGGTGCTCGCTACCGGTGTGAGTGGCCTCGCATTCGTCGCCCCGGCGATGGCCAAGAAGGAAGAGCAGCAGGCGCCGGGCTTCAAGCTCAGCAAGCCGGTGCAGGCGATCGCCTACAATGCGCAGCAGGCCGTGAAGGCGAAGGTCGTCGCGACGGCCGAGCCGCTGGTCGCGCAGATCGAGGCGGCCGCCACGACCGACGACGACAAATATGTGGCCGCGGCGCTGCGCTACGACCTGGAAAACACCAAGCTGGTGCTGGCGCAGCAGGCGAACCCGAATGCGCCGCTGAACGAGACCGCGCTGGCCAAGCCGCTCGACGCGCTGATCGCTGCGGCGAACACGCCGGCGGCCGATCGCGGCAAGTATCTGTTCCGCCGTGGGCAGCTCGCGTTCAACGGCGGCCAGTATGCCGTCGCGTCGCAATATTTCACCAAGGCGAAGGAAGCGGGCTTCAACAGCCCCGATTTCGATCTGCAGCTGGCCAAGGTGAAGGTGCAGGCGGGTGATGTCGCGGGCGGCTTGGCCGACCTCGACCGCTATATCACCGCGCAGAAGGCGGCGGGTCAGGCCGTGCCGGAATCCTATTACCGCTTCGCGATCGCGACCGCGAACAACAAGAAGATGGCGCCTGAGACGCTGGCGTGGATGCAGAAGTACGCCGCCGCCTTCCCGAATGCGAAGACGTGGCGCGACGTGATCCTGCAATATGCCTTCGCGCAGAACAGCATCGCGACGCCGGACAAGGCGCAGACGCTCGATCTGTACCGCCTGCTGCGCGCGGCCGGCGCGATGCCGGACCAGTCGAGCTATGAGGATTATGCGCGCATGGTCAGCGACCGCGGCAATCCGTACGAAGCGGCTGCCGTGCTGAAGGAAGGCCTGGCGTCGGGCAAGATCCCGGCGAGCAGCACCTATGCCAAGAGCCAGCTGGCCGCGGCGACCACCGCTATCCAGCGCGACGGTTCGCTGGCGTCGAGCGAGAAGACCGCGCTGGCGTCGAAGGACGGCAAGATCGCCTCGGCGACCGCCGATGCCTATCTGGGCCAGAACAACTACGCTAAGGCCGCCGAACTGTATCGTGCGGCGCTGTCGAAGGGCGGCGTGGATGCGAACGAGGTGAACACGCGCCTCGGCATCGCGCTCGCCAAGTCGGGTGACAAGGCCGGTGCGCAGGCGGCCTTCGGTGCGGTGACGGGCCAGCCCCGCGCGGGCATTGCGGCGCTGTGGAACACCTGGACGCAGGTCGGTTCGGCGCCCGCTCCGGCGGCGTGATCGCGGCGACGATGGAATGAGAAGGGGCGGTCCGGCGACGGGCCGCCTTTTTTCGTTGCGGGTGGTGGTGACGGTGAACGTCGACCAAACGACGTCATCCCAGCGGAGCCTGGGATCTTGTGGTAACGGGCGACGTGTTGGCCGCAAAAGACCCCAGCCTTCGCTGGGGTGACGTAATTCGACAATCGGGCGTCAACCGCAGATGTGCGGCGTATCGGGTGGTGTGCCGGGTGGCCTTAATCGACCGAGACGGGAATGCCGGAGGTCGATTTGGCGGTGCGGATCGTCAGCGAGGTCTTGACGCTGGCGACGTTGGGTGCCGGCGTCAGGTGGGTAGTCAGGATTTCTTGGAAGCTCTTGAGATCGCTGGCGACGATTTTCAGGATAAAATCGATTTCACCGTTGAGCATATGGCATTCGCGCACTTCGGGAATGTCGGCGACATGGGTTTCGAAGGCCGCGAGATCGTGCTCCGCCTGGCTGCGCAGCGAGACCATCGCGAAGACGGTAATCGGGAAGCCGAGGCTGGCGGGATCGAGATCGGCGTGATAGCCGCGGATCACACCCGCTTCCTCCAGCGCACGCACGCGGCGCAGGCAGGGCGGCGCTGTGAGGCCGACGCGTTCGGCGAGCTCGACGTTGGTCATGCGCCCATCCTGTTGCAGATGAGCGAGGATTTG
Organism: Sphingomonas melonis DAPP-PG 224; assembly: GCF_000379045.1. Lineage (NCBI taxonomy): Bacteria > Pseudomonadati > Pseudomonadota > Alphaproteobacteria > Sphingomonadales > Sphingomonadaceae > Sphingomonas > Sphingomonas melonis. Next base: position 2,849,381 of record NZ_KB900605.1, on the reverse strand, counting down.
ACGATCGATCCGATCGAACGACATTGCGTGAGCCACTCCTAAGACGCGCCGAACGATATCGGCGATTTCCTCTAAGCATAAGAAAATTGCGGCGCAACGCAATTGTCCCACTTTGCGACGGCCTGCAGACAGTCGGAAAATCACCTGTTTCCCCTGCGACTCCGGCTCGTTAAGGAATCGGTGTTGCGCTCCGCTGGCGTAACGCCTTCCGGGAGTGAGCGTGCGCTTCGACGACAGCCTCAAGACGGTGCTTTCCGCCGACATGGACAGCGGCTTCGGCGCGCAGTCGGCGTGGCGGCAGCTCGTCGACCTGATGGGGCGCGGACGGATTGCGGCGGACGAGCCTGGCCTGGCGCGGCTGCGGATGCTGCGGCAGGCGGTGCCGCTGCAGGTGCGGTCTGCCAGCGCGCGGGCGCTCGCCTTTGCGACGCCGCCAGCGCCGCTCGTCGGGCTGTTTGCGGAAGATGCCTTTGCGGTCGCGGCGCCGTTGCTGCGCACGGTGACGCTGGACGCGGATACGTGGATCGCGTTGCTGCCGCGCCTGTCGCCGCAGGGGCGGGCGTTGCTGCGCCACCGGCGTGACCTGCCCGCGGCGGTGGAGCGGGCGCTCGAAAGCTTCGGATCGGTCGATTTCGTTTTGCCGGATGTGGCTGCCGCGGCCGATGTCGCTCCGGTGCCGGCGAAGTCGGATGTGGGGCCCGCTGAGGTGGAACCGGCGGTCGTACCGACGCCTGTGGTGGACGCGCCGGCTCCCGAGCCTGTCGTAACCGCGCCGTTCCCTGCGCCAATCGAAGCGGAGCCGATCGTCGTCGCCCCCCGCGTGGTCGCGATGCCGACGGTCGCTGTTGCCCCGCCGGAGCCGCGGCCGATAGCGGCGGGTGGCTTTCAGATCGCCGATGTTGTTGCGCGTATCGATGCCTTTCAGCGCCAGCGCGAACCGCTGGCGGCGCCCGCCGAGGCGGTGGAGCAGGCGCCTGCCACTTGCTTCCGCTTCGATACCGACAGTGCCGGCGTGATCTGCGCGGTGGACGGCGTGACGCGCGGGCCACTGATCGGCGTGTCGCTGGCGGTGGGGGCACCGCAGGGCGTGGTCCGCATCGATGCCGGCATCAATGGCGCGTTCCGTCAGCGCCAGCGATTCGCCGACGTGCGGCTCGACGTCGGCGGATCGTCCGACGCGGGCGGCGCATGGCGGGTGACGGGCGAGCCGCAATTCGATGCCGCGACGGGCCGCTTCACCGGCTATGCCGCGATCGCCCGCCGACCGCGCATCGACGAGGATGCGGGACGGCCTGCGCAGGGCAGCGGTGCGTCCGATTCGCTGCGCCAGCTGGTGCACGAGCTGCGGACGCCGACCAACGCGATTTCGGGCTTTGCCGAGCTGATCGAGGCGCAGCTGCTGGGGCCGGTATCGCCCGTGTATCGCGACCACGCCGCGACGATCCGCCGTCACGCCGACGGTCTGATCGCGGCGATCGAGGATCTGGATACCGCCGCGCGGATCGAAGGCCGTGCGTTGGAGCTGCGCCCGCGTGCCGTCGCGATCGAGCCGCTGCTGGAACGGATCGCGGCCGATCTGGCGCCGCTGGCGGCGTTGCGCGGGAGCGCGCTCGACATCCATCCGATGGGCGATCATGCCGCGCTGGCCGACGATCGGGCGATGGAGCGCTTGCTGTCGCGCCTGCTCGCCACGCTGACGTCTGCCGCCGTCGCCGGGGAACGGATCGACATCGCCGAAGCGCCGGCGCCTGCGGGGCAGGTGGCGCTGTGCTTCGCGCGCCCGCACGCGCTGGGCACCGGCGGTGAAGACGCGTTGCTCAGCATCGATGCCGATGCCGGTGAGGAAGGCGCGCCGCTGCTGGGCGCGGGCTTCGCGCTGCGGCTGGCGCGCAACCTGGCAAGCGAGATGGGCGGCGCATTGATCTTCGGCGACCATCTGTTGACACTGCGCCTGCCTGCCGCCGTACAAGAGGGGATGGAGCAGGCGGCCAACTGACCCGTGCGACGAGGCACCATCCCGCCGTACCGGCCGCCCGCCCCGACGGTCGACACGCTGATTCGCTGGCCGGAGAGCTTCGGCACTCGGTTCCTCGTGTTCGTCGACGTCGAGGAGGAGTTCGACTGGTCCGCTCCGCTGGAGGCGCGGCACCGGTCGGTGACGGCGATGCGGGCGCTGCCGGCGGCGCATGCGCGCTTTGCGGATCGGGGCGTGGGGCTGGTCTGCCTCGTCGACCATCCGGTGGCGAGCGATACCGAGGCGGTGGCGATCCTGCGCGACGTCGTGGCGGACGGGCGATCGACGATCGGGGCGCAGCTGCATTCCTGGGTCACGCCGCCTTATGGTGCGCCAACGCCGGGGGATAGCTATCCGGGCAATTTGCCGCGCGCCGCACAGGCGGCGAAGCTGGATGTATTGACCGACGTGCTGGGCGCGGCGTTCGGCGCGGCGCCGATCGTCTATCGTGCGGGTCGGTACGGCATCGGTCCGGATACGGCAGAGCTGTTGGCTGAGCGGGGCTATCGCGTCGAAACCTCGATCCGTGCGCGCTACGACTATTCGGCAGATGGCGGGCCGGATTTCAGCCGGATCGGCAGCGAGGCCTATCGATTGGGATCGTTGATCGAGGTGCCGTTGACCAGCGTGTTCACCGGCGCGCTACGCGCTCGCGGGCCCGGGCTGTATCCGGCGCTGGGGCGGGTGCCGCACGGTCGCGGCGTCGCGGCGCGAAGCGGGTTGTTGCAGCGAATCGCGTTGACGCCGGAGGATATGCCGATCGAGCAGGCGTTGGCCGCCGTGCGAATCGCGGTACGCGACGAGGGGCAGCGGCTGCTCACCTTCTCCTTCCATTCGCCGTCGCTGGAGCCGGGGCACACGCCCTATGTGCGCGATGCACGCGATCTCGACCGGTTCTGGCACTGGTGGGACCGGATGTTCGCCGAACTGGATGCACTCGGGGTGAAACCGACGACGCTTAACGCGATGTTGGCGGCTGCCGATTGCCAGGTATGACGCGCCGCAGGGGACGTATTGCAGGCAGGTTTGCGATGAAGGGGGCAAAACCGAAGATTGGGTACGCCCGACGTCGACGCCGATAAACGTCCGGTGCGGCTTGTTCGGCCAGATGTGCGCACATGCAAATAGGACGATGCGCGGTCATCATTCGCTGGGATAACGCACGCCGTCATGAGACAGTAACACTAGAGCAGATGCCGCCGAATTGCTTGGTACATTTGCAACACTGGCGCCTGCCTTTTGGGCGATGTGGCGATTTTACCTTGAATTCGATGAATTATATGTCATTGGAGCATCTCAACCTACCAAAGAGGGGACCATCATGGTTGCCAAGTATCTGATGGCTGTCGCTGCAGCCGCTCTCGCCGTGGCCCCCGCTGCGGCCGCTCCGTCGAACCCCGCCGCGAGCCTGTCGGTTGCCAAGTCGGTCCGCACCGGTTCGGCGTCGGCGAAGAAGAACGAACTGGCCGGTGGCGGTCTGATCGTTGCCCTGGTCGCGGCGGCTGCCGTCGTTGCCGGCATCGTGATCGTCGCTGACAGCGGCGACAGCAACTAAGAGTTTCTGACGATCCGGCGGAGTTCCCAAGACGCTCGCCGATCGACATGACTTTAAAGGCAAGGGGGGCTTCGGCTCCCCTTGTTGATTCTGGGGCCTGTCGAACGGTCCGAGTGACGAACTGAAACGGCGCTGCGGTCGTCTGCGGTCCGTATCGTCAGCCAGTTACGGGTTGACGGCGTTGCCGTGGATCGACGCCGTCGGGCAAATCGGTTCGCAGCATAAGCAAGGCGCCCGGACCGTACGATCCGAGCGCCCCTGATCACCTCTAAGGAAGTGCTACGTCGACTTACGCAGCCTTGGCGGCGTCCGCGTTGTTGTCGACGGCGGCCAGCGGCGCGCCGGTCTTAATCGCGATGCTCTTCGGCTTCATCGCTTCCGGCACCTCGCGGACCAGATCGATCACGAGCAGGCCGTCGTTGAGCCGCGCATCTTCGACGAACACGAAATCGGCGAGTTCGAAGCGGCGCTCGAAGCTGCGGTTGGCGATGCCGATATGCAGGAAGTTGGCGTTGGCCGCCTTGTCGTCCTTCTTGCCGGCGACGAGCAGCAAATTCTGCTGCGCCGTGATCTCGATTTCGTCGCGGCTGAAGCCGGCGACGGCGAGCGTGATCCGGTAACGGTCGTCGGCGATCCGTTCCAAGTTGAAGGGCGGGTAGTTTTCCGCGGTCGCGGCGCGCGCGTTGCTTTCCAGCATGTCGAACAGACGGTCGAAACCGATGGTCGAGCGGCGATAGGGGGTCAGGTCGAGTCGCATGTCAAATCCTCCGAACGAAGCGAGTTGAACGACGGCATCCACAGCGGTGCGATGCCGGTGCATGGCCCATCATGGCGCCATGCGTCCCCAAATTTGGGAAGGTCCGTACCGGCTTCAAGAGGGGGCGGGCCGCAAAAATCGTAAGTGAATCCAGCGCACGAAGCCCGGCTATCGCAGCCCCAAGGTTCTCCATCTTTGTAATCCCAGCGATTCGGGGGAGTTTGGTGGCAACGATAAAAGGGAGCTTTCGATGTCGCTGACGCTTGCCATGCTGCTTGCCGGCCAGACCGTGCCGCAGCCTACGCCCGAGCCGGTGCCGACACCCGAAAGCGCGCAGGCGCAGGACGACGCCAGCGCGGCGCAGGGTGCCCCCGCCCCGGCGGGTGCCGGCGACATCGTCGTTACCGCGCGCCGTCGCGCCGAATCGGTGCAGCGGGTGCCGATCGCGATCTCGGTGATCGGGGGCGCCGAACTCGACAAGACGGGTGCGTTCAACGTCAACCGCCTGCAGCAGCAGCAGCCCTCGCTGCAATTCTATTCGAGCAACCCGCGCAATTCAGCGATCAATATTCGCGGGCTCGGCGCGCCGTTCGGCCTGACCAACGATGGGATCGAACAGGGCGTCGGCTTCTACGTCGATGGCGTGTACATCGGGCGGATCGGGGCTTCGACCTTCGACTTCGTCGATGTCGAGCGGGTGGAGGTGCTGCGCGGACCGCAGGGCACGCTGTACGGTAAGAATACGACGTCGGGCGCGCTGAACATCACGACCCGGCCGCCCAGCTTCACCCCCGAGGCGCGGATCGAGCTGACCGCCGGCAATTACGAATTCGTTCAGGCCAAGGCGTCGGTATCGGGCCCGCTGTCGGATCGGGTCGCGCTGCGCCTGTCCGCGTCGTCGACGCAGCGCCAGGGTACGATCTATGACGTCACATCGGGGCGCAACCTGCACCGGTTCGAAAACAATGGCGTGCGTGGGCAGTTGCTGTGGAACGCGAGCGACAGCCTGAACTTCACGCTGTCGGGCGATTACAACGTGCAGAATCCGCTCTGCTGCGTGCAATATTACGCTCGGGTCGGCACCACGCAGCGGCCGATCGCGCGGCAATATGCGGCGCTCGCCGCGGCGTTCAATTATCGGCCGCCCAGCACCAATCCGTTCGATCGCGTGACCGACCTGGATGCGCCGATCAATTCGCGGCAGGAGATCGGCGGCGTCTCGCTGGTCGGCAATTGGGATTTGGGGCCGGCGACGCTGACCTCAGTCAGCGCGTGGCGCTATTGGGATTGGCAGCCGCAGAACGATCGCGATTTCATCGGCCTGCCGATCACGACGGTGTCGCAGAACCCGTCGCAGCAGAAACAGGTGTCGCAGGAGCTGCGCCTCGCCTCTAATGGCACCAACCGGCTGGACTATACGGTCGGCGCGTTCTTCTTTCACCAGACGATCAACACGCAGGGGTCGCAGGTCCAGGGATCCGCGGCGAGTCGGTTCCTGCTGTCGGGCAATGACGCGAACAATCCCAATGTACTCAACGGCCTGCCGTCGACGAACACGATCAACTTCGACAACACCAGCTTCGCGGTGTTCGGCAAGCTGAACTGGGCGCTGACCGATGCGCTGCACATCCAGCCGGGCCTGCGCGTCAATTACGACCGCAAGTCGGGCTTTTACGAATCGGTCGTCAGCATCCGCAACGCGCAATATGCCTTCACCGCGACGGCGGACAATGTGGCCGCTCTGCTGGCATCGCAGCCGACCGCGGCGGCGCGCACGACCTTCCAGAACCAGATCAACACGCTGGCGCCGCAACGCTACAGCCCGCGGTTCAGCGCGTGGAACACCTCGGGCGACATCACCGTTTCGTATGACGTCAGTCCCGACATTCATGCCTATGCGACCTATGCCCGCAGCTTCAAATCGGGCGGCATCAACCTGTCGGGCCTGCCGCTCAATTCCACCAGCACGGGCGTCGATCTGTCGACGCAGACGGTGAAGCCCGAGAAGGTCAACAATTACGAGATCGGGTTGAAGACGCAGTTCCTCAACCGGCGACTGACGCTGAACCTTGCCGGATACTGGACCGATGTGTTCGATTATCAGGCGACGGTGAACAATAATGCGATCAACGTGATCCGCGGCTATCTTGCCAATGCGGGTCAGGTACGGTCGCGCGGGTTCGAATTCGATACGAGCTTTCGGCCGAACAGCCGGCTGAACCTGTACGTCAACGGCGCCTTCACCGACGCGAAATACGTCCGCTTCGCCAACGCGCCCTGCCCGCCGGAATTGTCGGGCGGCTCTGCGGCCAGTGCCACGAACCCGGCGAGTCCGGCAGGGCAGGCCGGCAGTGCCACCCAACCGTCGTACAGCCCGGCCCAATGCGACATCTCCGGTCAGCGGCTGCCCGGCATCTCGAAATGGTCGTTCTCGTTCGGCGGTGAGTATAACGTGCCCGTCGGGAGCAAGGGCGGCGAAGCCTATGTCGGCTATGACGGCAGTTACCGCTCGCGCTTCTCGTCCAACCCGTCACCGTCGGCCTATACCTGGATCGAGGGCCATTCGCTGTCCAACGTCCGCGCCGGCTATCGCGAGGGCGGCATCAACGTCTTCGGCTGGGTGCGCAACGTGTTCGACAAGCAGTATTTCGAGCTGCTGTCGACTCAGTCGGGGAGTACGGGGTTGATCGTGGGGCAGCCGGGCGATCCGCGGACCTATGGTGTGACGCTGTCGACGCGGTTCTGAGGCACTCTTCGTCATCCCGGCGTAGGTCGGGATGACGAGGGCGGGGGTGGTATGCGCTTTTCGTCATTTCCGCGGAGGCGGGAATCCAGACGCGCTAGGCTCGGAGCTTGATTCGCGGACGTTCGCCAATCTGGATTCCCGCCTTCGCGGGAATGACGGTTGGATGGTGGTGGGGGGCGTCGCCTCGCGTACCGGCCAAACCAGCGTCCATCGTGAGAACGGCCCTGCGTTCGGACGGCGTTCAGCTTTGATCTGCGATAAAAGAGGTCGCCGGACGGGGGGCGTGAATTGGAAGCTCCCGCCCTTCGCCCGGCGCCGTCGAGGCGGTCCGGACAAGCAAACGCCCGGACCGTTTCCGATCCGGGCGCCTGCGTGACGAGAAACCCGTCAGCCCCCTTAGGTCGTGTCGTGAACGATCGCGCGTTTTCGCTGCGTCGCCGGAACACTGTTTCCCCGAACCACGGCCGTTGCCTGTGTCTCAGATGAGTCTGTGCTAGGCAGGGGCAGGGGCTTTGTCACCGGATATTGTCGCCCGTCATTTCGATTGCGGCTGCCCTGTGTCGAATCCGCAACATTTGTTGCTTGTCGCCGTCTCTCCGCCTAGAGCCGCGGCCATGATCCTCTCTACCTATGAACGGATGATCGCGCGGCGATATCTGCTGCCGGGCAAGGGGGAGGCGTTCATCTTCCTCGTCGCCTCGATCAGCCTCGTCGCGGTGATGCTCGGTGTGGCGGCGCTCGTCATCGTCATGAGCGTTATGAACGGCTTTCGCGCCGAGCTGTTCGACAAGATCGTCGGCCTAAACGGCCACGCGGTGATCCAGTTCGATCCCACTCGCCCCGTCGACTGGCGGCAGGTGGTGGCCGAGGCGAAGCGCACGCCCAACATCACGTCGGCGGTGCCGATGATCGAACAGCCGCTGGCGGCGACCTATAACGGCCGGGCGGAGGCGGTGCTGGTCCGCGGCGTGCGGATGCAGGACATCGCGCCGGTGATCGGCAACAAGGTGGTGATGGGGTCGCTCGCCGGCGTGACGCCGGGCAGCGGCCGGATCGCGATCGGCAGCCGGCTGGCCGAAGCGCTGGGCGCGACCGTCGGCAGCGACATATCGCTGTTCAGCCCGCAGGGGCAGACGACGCCGTTCGGCACCGTGCCGCGTATCGTCAGCTACAAGGTCGCCGCGATCTTCGAGATCGGGCTGTACGATTACGACAAGCAATATGTCTTCATGCCGATCGAGGACGCGCAGACCCTGCTGCTGCTCGGCGATAATGTCGGCATGGTCGAGATCGAGACGAACAACGCCGACAAGGTCGGGCAGATTTTGGCGCCGCTGGGCGACAAATTGCCGCCGGGTGCGGTGATCAGCGACTGGCGCAGCATGAATGCGCAGCTGTTCCAGGCGCTGGAGGTCGAGCGGGTGGCGATGTTCACCGTGCTGTCGATCATCATCCTGGTCGCGGTGTTCAACATCCTGTCCAGCCTGATCATGCTCGTGCGCGCCAAGACGCGCGACATCGCGATCCTGCGGACGATGGGTGCGACGCGGGGCGGGTTGATGCGCATCTTCATGGTGGTCGGCACGACGATCGGCGCGCTCGGCACGGTCGCGGGGCTGCTCTTGGGCTTCGTGTTCCTATTCTATCGCCAGGCGGTGGTGAACCTCGTCCAGATGGTGACGGGGCAGAATCTGTGGGATCCGTCGATCCGCTATCTCACCGAACTGCCGTCGAAGCCCGATCCCGTAGAGATCATCGTGATCGCGATCATGGCGCTGGTGTTCAGCTTCCTCGCGACGCTGTATCCAGCGTGGAAGGCGGCGAGCACCGATCCGGTACAGGTCCTTCGCTATGAATAACGTCCTCGAAACCGGACGGCTGACGCGCAGCTTCACGCAGGGCGGCGAGACGATCCACGTCCTGCGCGGGGTCGACCTGACCGTGGCGCCGGGCGAGATCGTCGCGCTGGTCGGGCCGTCGGGTTCGGGCAAGTCGACGCTGCTGCAGGCGGTGGGCTTGCTGGAGGGCGGGTTCGAAGGATCGATCCGGATTGCCGGCACCGAAGCGGCGAAGCTCGATGCGCATGGCCGCACCGTGATGCGCCGCGATCATCTGGGCTTTGTCTATCAGTTCCACCATCTACTGCCCGACTTCAACGCGACCGAGAATGTCGTGCTGCCGCAGCTGGTGCATGGCGCGGCGCGTAAGGCGGCGGACGATCGCGCGGTCGCGTTGCTCACCGCGCTAGGCCTGGGGCATCGGCTGACGCACCGGCCGAGCCAGCTGTCGGGCGGCGAGCAGCAGCGCGTCGCGGTGGCGCGCGCGCTCGCCAATCGGCCGGCGCTGGTGCTGGCGGACGAGCCGACGGGCAACCTCGACGAACATACCGCCGATATCGTGCTGGCCGAGTTCCTGCGACTGGTGCGCGGCGAGGGTTCGGCGGCGCTGATCGCGACGCATAACGAGCGGCTGGCGCAGAAGATGGACCGCGTCGTGCGCCTGCACGAGGGCGTGCTGTCGTGAGCGATGCGTGGCGGACCACCCCGACCTTGGTCGGCCGTCACGTCACGCTCCGGCCGCTTGTCGCCAAGGACAAGGACGCCTTGGTCGCCGTCGCTGCGACGGATGACCTGTGGAATATATTCTACGCGAGCGTGTCGCAGCTGAAGGATGCGGATCGCTGGTTTGCCGCCACGTTCGCGCAGGTCGAGCAGGGGCGGGCGCTGGTATTCGCGGTCTGCGATCCGGCGGGCGCGGTCGTCGGCACCACGCGCTACATGCGGATGAACGAAGGCCATCGGCGTCTGGAGATCGGCGGCACCTTCTATGCGACGCGGGTCCAACGCACCGGCGTGAATACCGAGGCGAAGCGGCTGCTGTTGACGCATGCCTTCGACGCGATGGGCGTGCAGTGCGTGCAGATCCGCACCGATGCGCTCAATATCCGCAGCCAGCGCGCGATCGAACGGTTGGGCGCGAAGCGGGATGGCGTGCTGCGCGGTCATCAGATCGTCGGCGGGCGACTGCGCGACAGCGTCGTCTATTCGATCCTGGACCGCGAATGGCCGGGCGTGCGCCAGAATCTCGACTATCTGCTTGGGAGGTACGCATGAGCGGCATCACCGATCTGACCGTGCGGGGCGCGGACGGCAACCCGCTGTCGCTGGACCGCTGGGCGGGGCGGGTACTGCTGATCGTCAACACCGCGTCGAAATGCGGGTTCACGCCGCAGTACGAAGGGCTGGAGGCGCTGCATCGGCGGTTCGCCGACAGGGGGTTCGAGGTGCTGGCCTTTCCCTGCAACCAGTTCGGCGCGCAGGAGCCGGGCGATGCGGCGGAGATCGCGAATTTCTGTTCGCTGACCTATGATGTGACGTTTCCGGTGTTTGCTAAGATCGACGTCAACGGTGCGGCGGCCGATCCGTTGTTCGATCGGCTGAAGACGGCGGCGCCGGGCGTGCTGGGTTCTAAGGCGATCAAGTGGAACTTCACCAAGTTCCTGGTGGATCGGTCGGGGCAGGTCGTGCGGCGCTATGCGCCGACGACGAAGCCGGAGGATCTTGCGGCGGATATCGAGGCGTTGCTGTAGGGCGGGCCGCGCCCCACACGGGCGTCACCCCGGACTTGTTCCGGGGTCCACTCCGCGGCGAGGGGGACGGCTGAAGCCTCTTGCCGTTCCCTGGCGGCCCGGTGGACCCCGGATCAAGTCCGGGGTGACGGGGTGGCTTGGCTTACAGCGCCGGGGCGGCGAAGGGCTTGGCGCCTTTCTTGTGGTGTAGCGCCGACAGGATCGAGGTCACGCCGCCGAACACGAAGCTGATGCCGAGGATGAAGCCCGGCAGCGTCAGCGCCGACCAGGGGAGCGTTGCGAGGACGTAGATCGCGAGCAGGATGTTGACGACGCCGAGCGCGATCATCAGCCCGCGTCCGCGCTTGAAGCGTGCGCCGAGGCCGATTTCCATCGCGCCGCGGATGCCGAGCCACACGCCGACCAGCAGCGTCAGCGACAGCGCGCCCGACATCGGATCGAAGGCCATCAGCACACCGATGACCAGCGACAGCAGGCCAAAGCCGATTGCATAGCCGCGCCCTTCGTGCTTGCCCATCACGCCCGCCGCGAGCGAGACGATACCGGCGGCGATGAAGAAGGCGCCAATGACCAGGGTGGCGGCATAGGTGGCGGCGAAGGGATTGAGGAACGCGAGGACGCCGAGCGCCAGCGACAGCACGCCATAAGCGAGGATCCAGGCCCAGCCGGCCCCGGCGGCGGTGGGTGCAAGCGGATCGGTAAAGGTGCGCGTGTCGGTCATGGCGATGTCTCCTCGTTATGGGCGCGAAACGAGGTTATCCACCGCTGGTTCCGTCCATTCCGGGCGGGTCGCCTGTTCGAATCGGGTCGGAGTCGCTAAGTGGTTCGCATGGCTCATTCGGGTTTCGTGCCGCTTCGCATTTTTTCGTCCTACACGATGCTCGACGGGGCGATCGATCCGAAGGCGATCGCGAAACAGGCCAAGGCGCAGAAGTTTCCCGCTGCCGGCCTGACCGATCGCAACGGGCTGTACGCGGCGATGGCCTTTTCGGACGCCGCGAAGAAGGACGGCGTGCAGCCGGTGATCGGGACGATGCTGTGCGTCGCGCGGCCCGATATGCCCGATGGCGTCGCCGCGCCGCTCGACTGGATCGCGCTCTATGCGCAGGATACCACCGGCTACGACAATCTATGCGCGTTGGTTAGCATGGCGCATCTCGACCGGCCGATCGAATTGCCGGCGCATGTCGATTTCGCTGCGCTGGAAGGGCGAACCGATGGTCTGATCGCGCTGACCGCGGGGGCCGAAGGCGGATTGGCGCGCCTGTTCCACGAAGATCAGCCTGACCGCGCGCGCGCCTATTGCGACCGGTTGCAGGCGCTGTTCCCCGACCGGCTGTACATCGAACTCGTCCGCCGGGGCGACGCGGTGGAGGAAGCGGCCGAACAGGCGCTGATCGACCTTGCCTATGATCGTGACCTGCCGCTGGTCGCGACCAATCCGTGCTGCTTTTCCGACAGCGGCTTCCTCGACGCGCACGATGCCATGCTGTGCATCGCGCATTCGACCTATGTCGAAAGCGAGGATCGCGTCCGCTCGTGCCCCGATGCATGGCTGAAACCCGCCGAGGTGATGAAGCAGCTGTTCGCCGATCTGCCCGAGGCGATCGACAACACGCTGGTCGTGGCGCAGCGCTGCGCGGTGATGGCGCCCTATCGCAAGCCGATCCTGCCCAGCCTGGCGGGCGATCGCGACGGCGAGGCGGCGATGCTGCGCGATCAGGCGGCGGCGGGACTGGAAGCGCGGCTCGACCGGATCGAGGAGCTGGGTGCGCAGCCCGACGATCCCAATTGGCGCGACGTGTATCGCGAGCGGCTGGCGTTCGAGGTGAACGTTATCGTCCAGATGGGTTTCCCCGGATACTTCCTGATCGTCGGCGACTTCATCAAATGGGCGAAGGATCACGACATTCCGGTGGGGCCGGGGCGTGGTTCGGGCGCCGGCTCGGTCGTCGCCTGGGCGCTGACGATCACCGACCTCGATCCGATGAAGCTGGGCCTGCTGTTCGAGCGGTTCCTGAACCCGGAACGCGTGTCGATGCCCGACTTCGACATCGACTTTTGCGAAACCCGGCGTGGCGAGGTCATCCGCTACGTGCAGGAGAAATACGGCCGCGATCAGGTCGCGCAGATCATCACCTTCGGTAAGCTGAAGGCGCGCGCGGTGTTGAAGGACACCGGCCGCGTGCTCCAGATGAGCTATGGCCAGGTCGACCGGCTCGCCAAGCTGGTGCCCAACCATCCGACCGATCCCTGGGACCTCAAGCGCGCGCTGAACGGCGTGCCCGAGTTGGCGAAGGAATATGCCAACGACAATCAGGTCCGCCGCCTGCTCGACCTCGCGACCAAGCTTGAGGGCCTGCCGCGCCATTCGTCGACACACGCCGCGGGCGTGGTCATCGGCGACCGGCCGCTGAGCCAGCTTGTCCCGCTCTACCGCGATCCGCGGTCCGACATGCCGGTGACGCAGTTCGACATGAAATATGTTGAAGGCGCGGGGCTGGTGAAGTTCGACTTCCTCGGTCTGAAAACGCTGTCGGTTCTGAAGAAGGCCGTCCAACTGCTTGGCAAGCGAGACATTTCGATCGACCTGGATGCGCTGCCCTGGGACGACGAAGCGACGTACAAGCTGCTCCAGAAGGGCGACACGGTCGGCGTGTTCCAGCTGGAATCGGAGGGCATGCGGCGCACGCTCAGCGCCGTCCGGCCGACCAATTTCGGCGACATCATCGCGCTCGTGTCGCTGTATCGCCCCGGCCCGATGGACAACATCCCGAGCTTCGGGCGGCGCAAGCAGGGGACCGAGGAGATCCTCTACCCCCACCCGCTGCTGGAACCGATCCTGAAAGAGACCTACGGGATCTTCGTCTATCAGGAACAGGTGATGCAGGCCGCGCAGATCCTGGCGGGCTACAGCCTGGGCGGCGCCGATTTGCTGCGCCGCGCGATGGGCAAGAAGATCAAGGCGGAGATGGACGCGCAGCGCGCGACCTTCGTCGCCGGTTGTGCCGAGCATAACGGCATCAAGGCGGATTACGCCAACCAGCTGTTCGACTTGATCGACAAGTTCGCAGGCTATGGCTTCAACAAGAGCCACGCCGCCGCCTATGCGCTGCTCGCCTATCAGACCGCCTGGCTGAAGGCGCACCACCCGCACGAATTCTTCGCCGCGTCTATGTGTTACGACATGGCGCAGACCGACAAGCTCTGCATTTTCGTCGACGACATGCGACGGCTGGGCGTCGATATCGTCGGGCCGGACATCAACCAGAGCGATGCCGAGTTCGACGTGCAGACGGTCGGGGAGGGCGAGGAACGCCGCCTCGCGGTCCGCTATGCATTGGGCGCGCTGAAGTCCGTCGGCGAAGGCGCGATGGAGAAATTGATCGTCGAGCGGGTCGCGGCGGGGCCGTTCAAGAGCCTCGACGACCTCGCCAATCGCGTCGATCCGCGACTGATCAACAAGCGGCAGCTCGAAACGCTGGCCGCGGCGGGGGCGTTCGATGCGATCGAGCCGAACCGCGCTGCGGTTCATGCCGTCGCCGAGACGATCCTGGGCCTCGCCGCCTCGACGCATGCCGGACGGACGAGCGGTCAGGGTGGCCTGTTCGGTGGGGACGAGGTTGCCGGCGACACGATCCGGCTGCCCCAGGGGCTGCGCTGGACGATGGCGCAGGCGATGGAGCAGGAAAAGGACGCCTTCGGCTTCTATTTCTCCGCGCATCCCGTCGACCGGCACGCGCATCTCGCCAAGATGCATGGCGCGCGGCAATATGTCGCGCTGACCGAGTTGCGCATTCCGGAAGACGGCACGCGCGCGGGGGCGACGATGGCGGTGCTGGTCGAGGATGCGCGCTGGCGGACCTCGGCACGCGGCAAGCGCTACATGATGGCGACGCTGTCGGATGCGAGCGGCCAGTTCGTCGCGACCTGTTTCGACGATGGCGTCGCGGCAGAACTGGAAGAGGCGGCGCGTTGTGGCGGGTGCGGCCTGATCACCGTCGAGCTCGACCGGCGGCCGGGCGAAGAGACTCCGCGCGTGTCGGTCAAACGCATCCAGCCGTTCGAGGGGCTGGCGTCGATGGCGCGCTTCACGATCGAGGCGCGGGTGGCGACGGCGGAGGCGTTCGCGGCGTTGGCGACCTTGCTGGGCGAGGCGCGCGGTGCGCGCGGCGAAGTGCGCGCGCGCATTCCGGCGGGCGACGGCGAGGCGGTCGTCCTGCTCGGGCGCGATTTCCTGCTCGACCTCGAACTGGTCGAGGCGATCCAGGCAATTCCGGGGATCAGCAACGTGGCGCTCGACCGGGTCGCTTCGCAGTTGCGGGCGGTGGGCTGATGCCGATCGACCCCGATCTGCCGTTTCGCGCGATCAATATCGCCGTGCTCACCGTCTCCGACACGCGGGGCCTCGCCGAGGATCGGTCGGGCGATACGCTCGTCGCGCGGCTGGAGGGCGCGGGGCATCGCCTCGCCGATCGCGTCATCCTGCGCGACGACATCGAGGGCATCGTCGCGCAACTGGAGCGGTGGATCGACGATCCCGCGATCGATTGCGTCATCACGACGGGCGGCACGGGCGTGACGGGACGCGACGTGACGCCGGAGGCGGTCGAGCGGGTTGCGACGAAGATGATTCCCGGGTTCGGCGAGCTGTTCCGGCATCTGAGCTTCGCCAAGATCGGCACGTCGACCGTCCAGTCGCGCGCCTGCGCCTGCGTGGCGCGGGGGACCTATATCTTCGCGCTGCCGGGCTCGACCGGCGCGGTGAAGGATGGGTGGGACGGCATCCTTGCCGACCAGCTGGACAGCCGGCATCGGCCCTGCAACTTCGTCGAGCTGATGCCGCGCCTGACCGAACGATAGGGCGGACCTTCGCGCGAGTCCGCGACGTTGTGCGGGCATGGATGACGATCGATTCGAGGCACGGCATCGCGCGGTGCCGACGGGCAGGCTTGCGCGACTAGGCGGGTTCGGGCGGCTTGCTGGCGGTGTGGCGGGCGGCATGCTGGCCGAGGGCGCGCGGCGGCTGGCGCAGGGCGAGCGGCCGCGGATGGGCGATCTGGTGCTGACCCCGGCCAATGCGGCGCGTGTCGCCGACCGATTGTCGCACCTGCGCGGCGCGGCGATGAAGCTGGGGCAGATGATCTCGATGGATGCGGGCGATGTGCTGCCGCCCGAATTGTCGGCGATCCTCGCGCGGCTGCGCAACCAGGGCTATCGCATGCCGCCGCAGCAGCTCGACCAAGTGCTGGCGCGCGAATGGGGACGGGACTGGCGGCGCCGGTTCCGGCATTTCGAAGCGGCGCCGGTCGCGGCGGCCTCGATCGGGCAGGTGCATCGCGCGACGCTGCCCGATGGGCGACGGCTGGCGATCAAGGTGCAATATCCCGGTGTTGCGGAGAGCATCGATTCGGACGTCGACAATGTCGCGACGTTGCTGCGCGTATCGGGGCTGCTGCCGCGGGGCCTGGATATCGCCCCGCTGCTGGCCGAGGCGAAGCGCCAGCTGGCCGAGGAGGCGGACTATACGCGCGAGGGCGAACAGATGCGGGCCTATGCCGCGCGGCTGGCGGGGGATGCGCGCTATGTCGTGCCGAAGCTGGAGCCGGAGCTCACGACGCGACACGTGTTGGCGATGAGCTTCGTCGAAGGGCAGGCGATCGAGACGCTGGAGGGTGCCTCGCAAGAGGCGCGCGACGCCGCGCTGACCGCGCTGGTGACGTTGGTGTTGCGTGAATTGTTCGAGTTCGGCGTGATGCAGACCGATCCCAATTTCGCCAATTACCGCTGGCAGGCGGATAGCGGCGCGCTGGTGCTGCTCGATTTCGGGGCGACGCGCGCGGTGCCGGCGGAGACGGCGGATGCCTATCGCCGGTTGATCGAGGCGGGGCTGGCGCGCGATCGGGACATGATCCGCGAGGTGGCGGTGGAGACGGGCTTCATCGGGGTCGAGGCCGCGCGGGCGCACCGTGGCGCAGTTGATCGGATCATCGCGGCGATCGACGCGGCGCTCAACCGGCCTGGCGCGTTCGACTTCGGCGACCGCGCCTTCGTGCCGGTGGTGCGCGAGGAGGCGAAGGCGATGATCGCCGATCGCGACACCTGGCACGTACCGCATGTCGAAACGCTGTTCGTGCAGCGCAAGGTCAGCGGCACGGCGCTGCTCGCCGCGCGGTTGAAGGCGCGGGTGGATGTGCGCGGGCTTGCCGCCGCGGCGATCGGGCGCGCCTAGCGGACGGCGTGGCCGCTCATCTCGGCACCGGCGTCGGCCGCGAACCGGCGGTTCCAGATGACCGCCGACGCCGAGATGGTGGCGACGACGACGAAGGCGAGCGAGAAGGTGAGCAGCGTCGGCTGACGGGTGCCCTCGATCACCGTGCCGATCTCCAGCACCGTTGCGGCGGTGCAGATGCCGAGCGACAGCGTCAGCTGCTGAAAGGTCGCGTAGAAGCTGGTCGCCGCGCTCATCTGCGCCTTGTCGGTGTCGGCATAGGCGATGGCGTTGTAGCCGGTGAACTGGAATGACGTGAAGAAGCCCGAAATGCCAAGCACCAGCACGATCGCGGCGGTCGGCCAATCGGGGCGGAACAGCGCGCAGGTCGCATAGCCGAGGCTGCTGGCGATCCCCGACACGATCAGGCTGCGGCGAAAGCCCCAACGACGCAGCACGCGCGGGGCGAGCGCCTTCATCGCCAGCGCGCCGATCGCGCCCGCCATGGTGATCGTACCGGTCTTCGCTGCGGTGAGGCCGAAGCCGAGCTGCAGCATCAGCGGCAGCAGGAACGGCTGTGCCCCTTGTGTGATCCGCGTCAGCGACCCGGCGATCACCGACAGGCGGAAGGTCGGCACCCGCATCAGCGCGGGGTCGAGGATCGGATCGGCCACGTGACGGGCGTGGCGGAAATAGGCGATGCCCATGCCGAGGCCCGCGACCAGCAGGATCAGGGCGACCAACCCGGTGCCGGGGCGGCTCGCCAGCTCGAAGCCGAACAAAAGGCAGCCGAGCGACATGCCCGACAGGATGAAACCGACCAGATCGAAACGGGCGCGCGCATCGCCGCGCACCTCCGGCACCAGCAGCAACGCACCGATGATGCCCATCACGCCGAAGGGGATGTTGAGGTAGAAAATCCAGCGCCAGTCGAGCCAGGTGACGATGACGCCGCCGATCGGTGGCCCCAGGATCGGGCCGGCGAGCGCGGGCATGACCAGCCAGGACAAGGCCTGAACCATGTCTTCCTTGGCGACGCTGCGCAGCAGGACGAGGCGGCCGACCGGCACCATCATCGCACCGCCGATCCCCTGGACGAAGCGGGCGGCGACCAGCGTCGGCAGCGACCCGGCCTGCGCGCAGGCGATCGAACCGAGCAGGAACACGACGATCGCCCCGCAGAAGATGCTGCGCGAGCCGAAGCGGTCGGCCAGCGTGCCGCTTGCCGGGATGAACAGGGCGAGCGCCAGCAGATAGCTGGTGAGCGCGAGGCTGAGGCTGGTGGCGGGCGTGCCGAGATCGCGGGCCATGGTGGGCAAGGCGACGGTCAGCACGGTCCCGTCGAGTTGCTGCATGAACAGCGCGGAGGCGACGACCAGCGCGATGACGCGATAGCTGCGGGTGGAAGCGGGCGGTCGGCCCTCGCCGCTGGTGACGGCTTCGACTGCGGGCGCCAAACCATCGCCGACATCGGCGCTCATCGAAGCGAGGTTACGTCGTCTCCACCGCATGTCGTTCGTTCATGCTCCTTCGCCAGGCGCGGCGGCATGCGCCGGCCCGCTTCGATCGTGATCCTCACCCGGTTCGATGGCGGTGTTCCGTCCGGCGTTTGCGCTCGGCGAGAGCCCTGCCGGGTCGTTCATGGAACGACCGTCTGCGGGAGCACCTAATCCCATCCGCTTCGAAACACACGGCGAAAACGCCGGCATGCGAAAAGGGGCACCGCCGTTGCCGGCGATGCCCCCTTCCCGTCGCTACGACGTAGCGCGTGCTCAGTTGATGCTCAGGCTACCGCTGCCCGATGCGCTGCCGCTGGCCGAGGCCGAGCGGTTGCCCGCGCTCGCGGAGCCGCTGCCATTCGCCGAGCCCGAACCGGCCAGCGATCCGCGCGTGCCGTTGGCCGCGCCGTTCGCGGCGCCTCCGGCGGCGAGGGCGCCGTCGTTCACCCGATTGCGGGTCGCATTGGCCGCCGTCGTGGTGCGGTCGCGGGCGGTCACCGCGGTGGCGGCGGCGCGATCGTGCACCGCGCCGGCAGTCGAGGTCGCCCGGTTGCGGGCTGCCGTCGCGGTGGTCGTAGCGCGATCGCGCGCGGCGCCGGCCGTTGCCGCCGCGCCATCGCGGGCGCCGCGTACCGTGTTGGCGACCTGATCGGTGCCGACCAGCTGGGCGTCGACGCCGCCGTTCGCACTGCCGCTGGCCGAGCCGCTCTGGCTCAGCGCTCCACTGAGCGCACCGCCCCGCGGGCCGGTCGCGCCAAGCGCGCCGTCGGTGCTGCGGCTGACGCTACCGGCGAGGCCGCCATCGGCGCTGGCGCGGCCCGAGCGGGTGTCGATCGAGCGGCTGCCATGCGCCCGTGCCGTACCGTTGACGGTGTTCGACACGCGGCCGCTGGTCTGCCCGACGGTCGAGCCGAGCTGGCCCGCGCCGTTCAGCGTGCCCGACACGGCGCCGCCGAGGTTGCCGGCACCGCCCAGCATGCCGCCGACGCCGCCACCACCCAGCAGCTGCGCCGAAGCGGGGGCCGTCATCAGCATGGTCGTCGCGATCAGGGCGAAACGGATCGTGGGGGTCATGAGAAATCTCCTTTCGTCCGAGCCGGGGTGGGGGACTGCCCGGCTTCCGAAAAGGACAACGATGGACCTTTTCGGTTTAATCCCGGCATCGCGAAAATTATTTCAGGCCGACCGCCTTCGGGGGCGTGCGGCACGTGTCGCAGAGGATCCCGCGGCCGATGCGGCCGCTGCCGGGCTTGGCCTCTGCGGCAAGGGCGGCGGGCGTTCCGACGCGGGCGAGTGTTGCGGCGACGAGGGGGGCGGCGAAGCTGGTGCCGCGCAGCACCTCCCACCCGCCGCCGGGCACCGCCCCGACCATGTCCGCGCCGGGTGCCGCGTAATCGAGATGGAGCGGCTTGCCGGCCTCCATCAACGCCTTGCCCTTGGCGTCGACGCCGGTGACCGCGATCACATCGGGATAGGAAGCGGGATATTGCGGCGGGGCGGCAGGGCCGTCGTTGCCGACTGCGGCGACGACGCGGATGCCCTTGGTAGTCAACGCACGAATGCCCGCCGCGAGCAGCGGGTTGGGCGGGCCGACCAGGCTGATGTTGACGACCTTCGCGCCATTCTGGGCGAGCCAAGACATGGCGCGGACGATGGCGACGGCCGAGCCGTTGCTCGCCGATCCGCCATAGACGTCGGCGACGAGCAATCCGGCGCCGGGCATCGCGCCATGGAAGGCGCCGCTGCGGCCTACCATCAACGACGCGACGGCAGTGCCATGGCCGCTGGGCTTGGCGTCTCCCGCAAAGCCGCGCTGCTCGATGGCTATGCCGGCGAAGGCGGGATGGCGGCCGACGCCGCCATCGATCAGGCCCATGCGCAACGGGGCATTGCCGCTCGTCGCGCCGCCACCGCCCGCCAGTGCGCCGGCCATCGCCGCCAGCGGTGCGTGCGCGGGTTCGTAGATGGCGTCGAGGGCGTAGGTGCCACCCGGATCCAGCGCGCGCAGCGCCTCGATCGCTTTGCGCACCGGCTTGCCGTGTGGGGGTGCGAGTATGGAGGTGCTGACATCGAGGCCGTCGATCGTCTCGACGCGGGTCAGCGTAAAGCCCGCGGCCTTCGCCTTTTCGAGCGTGTCGGGGGTGAGGGCCAGCGCGAGGATCACATCGCGCCGCACGGGATTGCCGTCGTCATCCACGTCCAGCGTCGCGCGGTTTTCGCGGACCAGTGCGCGCAGGCGTTCCTTGCGTAGCGCCAGCAGGTCGCGGGGGCTGAGCGCACGCAACGCGCCGTCGGCCATCAGCAGCGGCCCGCCGAGACCGGACGCGACGCCCTGCGACAGCGCGTCGGACGCCTGTTGCCGTGATCCTAGGAGGCTGCCCGCGGCTCGTTGTACGGGGTCGGTCACCCCGCCCAGCGGCGTCGCCAATCCGCCTGTCGGCAGGCCACCACCCAGCAGCTGCGCCGCAGCCGGGCTGGCCAGACCGATCGTCAGCATCAGCGCCCATCCCTTCATCTTTGTCTTCCTTTTTTGGCTCGCTCCATGGATGAAACGACCGCCGGGTGACGTTTCATCCGCATGGACGAAGGACAGGGCCACTTTGGACGAAGTCGAGCGACGTTTGGCAAGCCTGTTGCCGCGGCTGAGGCGATTTGCCCATGGCTTGGCGCGCAGCGGCCCCGATGCCGACGATCTCGTGCAGGCGGCGGCGGAGCGTATGCTGAAGGCGCGCGATCAGTGGCAGCCGGGCACGCATTTCGAGGCCTGGGCCTATCGCGTGGTCCGCAACCTGTGGATCGATACGGCGCGATCTCGCCAGCGCCGCGAGGCGGTGCATGCGCCCGAGGAACAGGGGATGCAGGTCGGCGTGGCGGGCGATGCCGAGGCGCGGGTCGAACTATCCTATTTGATGCGGGCGCTGGACCGCCTGCCGGACGAGCAGCGCGAGGCGGTTGTCCTGGTGATGATCGAGGGCAAGAGCTACGCCGAAGCGGCGGAGGTGCTCGAGGTGCCGATGGGCACGCTGACCAGCCGGCTGGTGCGCGGGCGGCAGGCATTAATGGCGGCGGTGGAGGCTTGAGCGATGGGTGCTGATCCAGTGGACGAAGCGGCGATCATCGCCTGGGTCGACGGCGAACTGACCGGGGCGGAGGCCGTACGGGTCGAGGCTGCGGTGGCGAACGATGCCGACTGGCGTGCGCTCGCCGACCGCCACCGTCGGATGAAGGCGCGCTTTGCCGCAGCCTTCGATCCCTTGGCGCGGCCGCCGGCGGAGGTGATTTCGCTCGCCGACGTGCGCGCGCGGCGGGCGGCGAAAGCGGCGCCGGCGCCTAGCCACGGCTGGCGGCGCTGGGCGGCGGGCGGCGCCATCGCGGCGAGCCTGGTGGTCGGGCTATTCGTCCTGCAGGATCGGGGCGGGGCGCCTGGCGGCGACGTGCCGGCGCCGGTGGCCGTGGCGCTCAACGATCAATTGTCGGGCGATGCGGGGCCAGTGCGGGTCGCTTTGTCGTTCCGTGACAGGAACGGGCAATATTGCCGCAGCTTCACGGGGGAAACGCTGTCCGGGATCGCCTGCCGCGCGGGCACGGATTGGCAGATGCGCTACACCGCGCCCGGATCGGCGCCGGCCACCGATTATCGCATGGCGGGGACCGACGGCGCCCGGGCGACGGCGATCATGGGCATGATCGCCGGTGAGCCGCTCGACCGCGCGCAGGAAGACGCCGCGCGGCGGGCGAACTGGCGCTAGACGCAGATCGGGCGACCGTCGTCGGCCCATGCCGCACTGACCGCGGCGAGGCTTGCCAGCACCGGATCGACACGGCGCACACCGAGCAGGTCGCTCATCAACAGCCGGGCCGTGTCGGGCGCGGTTTCGATGCGCGCGATGACGGTGAGCAAGGCGCGTTCGGCGGCGGTCATACGGGCGCAGCAGCATGGCGCGATCGCGATCGTATCCGCGGCGGTCGAGGCCAGGTCCGTCATCAGCGCACGCATCAGCACCAGCGGGCGGCGAAAGCCCTCGCCGAACATCGTGAACAGCGCATGCGTGGCGCGCGCGTCATGCAGCCCATGCGCACCCATGCGGCGCAGCGCGAACAGCGCGATTCGCGCATTGGGGCAGGCGGGTAGCGCATGCGGCAATGCCGCGACGGTCGTGGTGATTTCGGACATGCGGCGACTCCTTCGTTCACCGCCGACAGTCTTAAATCAGCTATTGCAAGTCAATCGCAATTAATCGGTCAGTCGGGCGTCTCGTCGTTGCGGGCGAGCGCTTCACCGGCGAGATAGAGCGAACCGGCGATCAGCACGACGTGCGGCGGCTCGGAGGCCAAGCTCTCCAGCGCCGTTTCCAGGCTGTCGGTGGAGGTGGCGCTGACGCCGAGCCGCTGGGCCAGCGCCGCGAGGTCTGCTGGCGCATGGCAGGCGTGATTCGGCACGGGCACCGCAACGACACGTGACACCATCGGCGCGAGGAGCCGCAGCACACCCTCCGCATCCTTGTTCGACAGCATGCCGAGGACGAGCGTGACCGGGCGGCCATCGGCGAGACGGCCGAGGCTCTGGGCGACGGGACGGGCTGCGGAGGGATTGTGCGCACCATCGAGCCACAATTCGCTGCCGTCGGGAAGGCGGGCGTGGAGCGGGCCGTGGCCGAGCCGCTGCATACGCGCTGGCCATCGTGCCCATTCTGCCGCCGCGCGCATCGCGGCTTCGGGCACGTTGACCGCGCCCTGATGACGCAGCATGGCGAAAGCGAGCGCTAGGTTGCGCGTCTGGTGCGGGCCGACGAGGCGCGGGCGCGTGCTGACCAGGGTGAAGCCGGTGTCGCGGTAGCGGACGGTGTTGCGGCTGGTGTCGCTCCACCATGCCGCGTTGCGGGCGATGACGGGTGCCCCCGCCGCGTCCGCTACCGCGGCAATGCGGGTGGTGCAGGCCGCGGAATAGTTCATCGTGACGAGCGGCACGCCGGCCTTGGCGATTCCCGCCTTCTCACCGGCGATGTCGACCAGGTGGTTGCCGAGGAATGCCTCGTGATCCATCCCAAGCGCGGCAATGCCGGTGACGGCGGGGCGGCGGATGACGTTGGTCGCATCGAGTCGACCGCCCAGGCCAACCTCCACAATCGTCGCCGCGGCGGGCGCGCGGGCGAAGGCGAGGAAGGCGGCAGCGGTCGTAATCTCGAAGAAGCTGGCGCCGATGCCGTCCGCATGATCCAGCACTTCGGCCAGCAAATCGGCGAGCGATGCGTCGTCGATCAGCTTGCCTGCGATCCGGATGCGTTCGTTGAACCGCACCAGATGCGGACTGGAGAAGACGTGAACGTCATGCCCCGCCGCCTCGATCGCGGCGCGCAGGAAGGCGCAGGTGGAGCCTTTGCCGTTCGTGCCGGCGACGTGAAACACCGGCGGCAACGCGTCCTGCGGGTTACCGAGCCGATCGAGCAATCGCGTGATCCGCTCCAGGCCCAGCACGTCGGCCCCGGGCGACAATGCCCAGAGCCGGTCGAGCTGTGCCTGGACGGCGGGATCGGTCGAGATGGCGTGATCCGGCACGGTGGCGCCCCGCTGCGGCTGGTTGGCGTCAGGCGGCGCGGGCGGCCGTCAGATAGCCGATCACCGTCGCGAGCTGGTCGCGCAGATCTTTCCGGTGAACGACCATGTCGAGCATGCCGTGATCCAGCAGATATTCGGCGCGCTGGAATCCTTCGGGCAGTTTTTCGCGGATGGTATTCTCGATCACGCGCTGGCCGGCGAAACCGATGAGCGCGTTGGGTTCGGAAATTTGCACGTCGCCCAGCATCGCGTAGCTGGCGGTGACACCGCCCGTCGTCGGATCGGTCAGCACGACAATATAGGGCAGGCCGGCATCGTGCAGCATCTGGATCGCCACGGTGCTGCGCGGCATCTGCATGAGGCTGAGGATGCCTTCCTGCATGCGCGCGCCGCCGGCGGCGGTGAAGATGACGTACGGGGCCTTGTCGGCGATCGCCGCTTCGACGCCGCGGACGAAGGCTTCGCCGACAGCGAGACCCATCGATCCGCCCATGAAGCCGAAGTCCTGTACGCCCATCACGACGCGGTTGCCCAGGATCGTGCCGCGGGCGTTGATAAGCGCATCCTGTTCCTGCGCGGACGTGCGTGCCGCCTTCAGGCGATCGGTATAGCGCTTCGAATCGCGGAACTTGAGGGGGTCTTCCGGCACGCGCGGTGCGGGCAGTTCGCTGCAGCTGCCTTCGTCGAGGATCTGTTTGAACCGCTCCTTCGGCCCGATGCGCTCATGGTGATCGCACTTCGGGCAGACGTAGAGGTTCTCCTCCAGCTCGCGGGTAAAGATCATCTGCCCGCAGCCCTTGCACTTGTGCCAGAGGTTTTCCTCCGACGTTTCGCGCTTGGTGCCGAAGGGCAGGGCGTTGCGGACGCTGGTGATCCAGCTCATCGATTTACCTTTCGCGCAGAGGCCAGTGCCTCGCTCAGCGATTGAACATAGGTGCGGACGGCGTCGGGCGCATCGGCGCCGTGCTGCGCCACGATCTCGACGATCGCGGAGCCGACGACGACGCCATCGGCCACGGCGCCGATCGCCGCGGCCTGCGCAGGCGTGCGGACGCCGAAACCGACCGCGATGGGCAGGTCGGTCGCCGCCTTCAGCCGCGCAACGGCCTGGTCGATCGAGCCTTGCGCCGCCTGTTGCAGGCCGGTGATGCCGGCGACGGAGACATAATAGAGGAAGCCGCTGGCGCCATCGAGGACCTGCGGGAGGCGCGCGGCGTCGGTTGTGGGCGTCGCGAGGCGGATCGGGTCGATCCCCTTCGCCCGTAGGGCTGGCCCGAGCGCGTCGTCTTCCTCGGGCGGAATGTCGACGCAGATGACGCCATCGACGCCCGCCTGTGCCGCCGCGTCGGCGAACCAGTCGGCGCCGCGACGGAGCATCGGGTTGGCATAGCCCATCAGCACCAGCGGCACGTCGGGATGGCGGCTGCGGAAGGCGGCGGCGATCGACAGGATGTCGGCGGTGCGCGTGCCCGCGGCCAGGCTGCGGATGTTGGCGGCCTGGATCGCGGGGCCGTCCGCCATCGGATCGGTGAAGGGCATGCCCAGTTCGATCACGTCCGCGCCGCCCGCGACGAGGGCGTCGAGGATTGCGCCGGTGGCGTCAGGCGTGGGATCGCCGGCGGTGACGAAGGTCACGAGCGCGGGATGGCCCTTGGTGAAGGCGTCTGACAGGCGGCTCACGGGCGCTTCCCTCCCTGTATCAGCCGCGAGGCACCGATGGCGAGGCCGATGGCCAGCGCGGACACCAGATGCGTGTTGCCATCACAGCCGCGCAGGACGAGGCTCACCACGCCTGCCACGGCCGCCGCCAGGACGATGCTGGTCAGCCCCTGTCGCCAGTCGAGGGTCATATCGCCACCCCCAGCGCATTGGCGACGGTGAAGATGTCCTTGTCGCCGCGGCCGCACAGGTTCGCGAGGATGATCTGGTCGCTGCGCATCGTCTTTGCGCGCTTCGCCACGGCGGCGATGGCGTGGGCGGGTTCGAGTGCGGGGATGATGCCCTCGGTCCGGCAGAGCAGCTGGAAGGCGTCCAGCGCCTCCACGTCGGTGGCATTGGTATATTCGACGCGGCCGATATCGCGCAGCCACGCGTGTTCGGGTCCGATGCCGGGATAGTCGAGGCCGGCGGAAATCGAATGGCCCTCGGCGATCTGGCCGTCCTCGTCCTGCAACAGATAGGTCTTGTTGCCGTGGAGCACGCCGGGGAAGCCGCCCGCCAGGCTGGCGGCATGTTCGCTGCCCTCCAGGCCATGGCCCGCCGCCTCGACGCCGAGCATGCCGACATCGGGATCGTCGAGGAAGGGGTGGAACAGGCCGATCGCGTTCGACCCGCCGCCGATCGCGGCGACGAGCAGGTCGGGAAGCTTGCCCGTCCGTTCGAGCAATTGCGCGCGCGCTTCACGGCCGATGATGCTCTGGAAGTCGCGGACCAGCTCCGGGTAGGGGTGCGGGCCGGCGGCGGTGCCGATGATGTAGAAGGTGTCGTGGACGTTCGCGACCCAGTCGCGCAGGCCTTCGTTCATCGCGTCCGACAGCGTCTGCGCACCGCTGGTGACGGGGCGCACTTCGGCGCCGAGCAGCTTCATGCGGAAGACGTTGGGCTGCTGCCGCTCGACGTCCTTCGCGCCCATGTAGATGACGCAGGGCAGGCCGAAGCGCGCGCAGACCGCCGCGGTGGCGACGCCATGCTGGCCGGCACCGGTTTCGGCGATGATCCGCGTCTTGCCCATGCGGATCGCGAGCAGGATCTGGCCAATGCAATTGTTGATCTTGTGCGCGCCGGTGTGGTTCAGCTCGTCGCGCTTGAACCAGACCTGCGCGCCCATGCCGGGCTCGGCACCTTCCCGCAGCGCTTCGCTGAGGCGCTCGGCATGATACATCGGGCTGGGACGACCGACGTAATGCGTCATCAGATCGTCGAACTGCGCGGCGAAGGCCGGGTCCGCCTTGGCGGCGCGATATTCGCGCTCCAGGTCGAGGATCAGCGGCATCAGCGTTTCGGCGACGTAGCGGCCGCCGAACTGCCCGAAGTGACCGCGATCGTCGGGCTGCGCGCGGAAGGAGTTGGGGGCGTTCATAGCTGCGCCGCTTTAAGGAAGGCTGCGATCTTGTCCACATCCTTGACCCCCGGTGCGCTCTCGACGCCGGAGGACACGTCGACCAGCGGTGCTCCGGTGCGACGGATCGCCTCGGCCACGTTGGCAGGATCGAGACCGCCCGAAAGCGCCCAGGGCAAGGGGTGGCGAACCCCGTCGAGCAGGCTCCAGTCGAAGCGCAGGCCCATGCCGCCGGGTAGAGCAGCGCCGTCCGGAGTCTTGGCGTCGTAGAGAATGCGGTCGGCGGCGCCGGCGAAGTCGCGCGCGGCGTCGAGGTCGGCACGGGTCTTCACCGCGACGGCCGCCCAAGTCTCGCAACCGAAGCGCGCGCGGATCGCAGCAACGCGGGCGGGGGCGGTCTTGTGGAGTTGGAGCGCGTCGAGCCGGCCGGCGTTGATCGCGGCATCGAGCAGCGCGTCGTCGGGATCTACGAACACGCCGACGCGGGACACGGCCGAGGGGACCTGAGCGGCAAGGCCGGCGGCTCGGTCGAAGGCGAGGTTGCGGGGCGAGGCCGCGAAGAAGACGAAGCCGACGTGGCTCGCACCGCCTGCGAGGGCGGCGCCCAGCGTGTCGGAATTCGTCAGGCCGCAGATTTTGGTCAGGACGGGCATGGGGTCGCTATACCGCGGTGAGCGGGGTGCGGAAGGGGTGGTTTCGTACGCGCCTTTGATTGCTCGCACGCCGGCGATCTATGGCATTCTCGTTGGCCTAGACGCGCTCAGCTTTGTCCCAACCCCGCGCTAGTCGGAGGCTGGCACGTTTTCACAGACGTGCCACAGCACACCTGCGGGATCGACCAACATGCCGACGCGCAGGCCCCATGGCTTCATCTCAGGCGCAGTGGGGAGCCGGACGCCGAAGCGCTCTGCCAAGGTCGCGGTGCGCTGCCACCAGTCGTCGAGATCACGGACAAACAGCTGGAGCATCGAATTGCCCGCCCAATCCTCGACATAGTAATTCTGGAGCAGGATGCCCGCTCCCTCGTAATCGTAGATTGCAAGGTCGGCGTCGGCGTAGACGAGGATGAAGCCGATCGCTTCGTAGAAGGCGCGCGACTGCGCAAAGTCCTTTGCAGGGAGGAAAGGACGAACCAGCGCCACGACTACAGCGTCGCACCAATCGCGCGGGCCGCGGCGTCGGGGTCTTCTGCCTGGGTGATCGGGCGGCCGATGACGAGGATCGAGGCGCCGGCGTCAAGCGCCGCGCGGGGGGTGACGACGCGCTTCTGGTCGCCGGCGCTGCCGTTGGCGGGGCGGACGCCGGGGACGACGAAGAAGCCCTTGGGCCAAGCCGTTTTGGCCGCGCGCACCTCTTCGCCCGAACAGACGATGCCGTCGATGCCGGCTTCGTGTGCGAGATCGGTGAGGCGCAGTACCTGATCGTGCGCGTTGCCCGTGATGCCGGTGGCGGTGAGATCGTCGGCGTCGAGGCTGGTCAGCATCGTGACCGCGACCACCTTCGTATTGAGCGGGGCGGCGGCCTTGGCATCCTCCAGCATCGCGCGGCCGCCGCTGGCGTGGACGGTGAGGATCGCGGGTTCGAGCGGCCCCAGCGCCTGGATCGCCTTGGCGACGGTATTGGGGATGTCGTGCAGTTTCAGGTCGAGGAAGATCGGCAGGCCGAGCTTCGCCATCTCGTGCACGCCGTGCTGCCCATGGGCGCAGAAGAATTCGAGGCCGAGCTTGATGCCACCGACATGGGTGCGGGTGCGTGTGGCTATCGCCTTGGCGCGGGCGAGATCGGGGGTGTCGATCGCGACGTAGATCGGGCTCATGCGACGGGCTCTTCGGCGATGGCCGGTGTTGCGACGGGTGTCGCGACCGGTAGCGCGCGGGCGTCGGCCAGCATGCGCTCGCAGGTCGTCAGGCGCTGGCGCAGCCGCCAGCGAACCGTGCCGAGATACAGGTAGGTCGGTACGAAGCCGATCAGGAACGTCACCAGCAGCAGCAGCGGCAGGTTCACGTCGGCGATCAGGCCGCTCCACAGATTGATCTGGACGCGCGTCCAATTGCCATAGGTGAACAGCGCCGCGACGAACGCGAGCAGGAACCAGAACAGGATCTTGAGGAACTGCATGCAACACTCCTGAGGTGCGCGGGAGGGTAGCCGCAGAGGCGGAGGAAGGCCAGCCTATCCGATTTCGACACGCAGGCTGGCGAACAAGGCGGGGATGGCGGTGAGGCGCGGTTCCTCTTCGTCGAGGATCGCGCGGAAGGCGGCACGCTTGATCGCGGCGACCCGGCCGGCCTTCATCCGGACGGTGGCGGGCAGCGTCGACACGCAGATGTCGATCATCCGTTCGGCGCCATGCAGCCGACCCCACAGATAGTCGTTTTCGCGATAGGCGCGGCTGAAGAAGGCGCCGAAGCTGTTGAACTGGATGCCCTTCAACGTCGCCTCCGCGCCGCCGGAGCGGATCGCGACGGCATCGTCGGGGGCGATGCGATCGACCTTGATCGGATCGAATTCGTCGAGCCCCTCGCCCTGGAGCAGCGGCAGCGTCGCGGTGTCGAAATAGGGGAAGCCAAGGTAAGTGAGCAGCAGCGTGCGGCGGGTAGTCTTGTCGACCGTCGCCAGCGCCTCGGCCAGCCGTTCGTCGGTGGCCGCGTCGAGCGCGGTCAGGTCGAGCGCCTCGGCCAGCGCATCGAGCAGCGGTGCGGCATCCTGACCGCGCATCTGCCGGACCAGCATGCCCAGGTGCAGGTGGTCGTCGGCGCGCTGGCGGTCGAGATAGGTCGCCAGCGAGGCATAGATCGCCTCCCGCATCGTGGCCGTGCCGCTGGCATCCTCCGCCTCGCCATCGATCTCGCCGAGACGCCGCGCCATCAGCCGCAGGCGCCGGATGCGGAAGCCGATGTCGAAGGTGCGCAGGAAGTCGATCGTCGCTGCGCTTTCCTTGCCTGAGAAGCTGGGCGCGGTGCCGCCGAAGCCGCGCTCGGCGATCGCCGCCTCGATCGCGGAGCGGATCCGCTGCCAGCGCTGTTGCCCCAATTCGCCGCCGACGCGGTAGAGCAGCGCAGTGATCGTCGCGACGACGTCGCTGAGCTTGAGGTGGCCATAAGCGGCGTAGCTGTAGCCGGCGCGCGTGGCGGCGGCGGTCTGCGCGCGGCGGCGCCAGGCGACGAGGCGCGCGGGCGTCGGTCGGTCGAGGAACAGGGTATGGCCGAACAGCGCCTCGATCTCTTCGTCCACCGCCGGGCGCAGGGCGGTGACGATGCCGCGCATCCGGTCGATCCGCTGCGAGCGGGCGGCGATGGCGTCGAGATTGTCGCGGATCGGCTGCTGGCGGGGCAGATCGCTCAGCGCGCCGAGGATGGTCTGAAAGAAGCCGGGCGCCTCGCCCGGCGTGCCGAGGCGGATCTTGATGCCGGGCGAGGGGTCTATGTAGACGAAGCGGCGGTCGATCTCGCGGCGGGCGGGGCGTTCCTTCAGTGCGTCGATCGCGGGGCGAAAGGGCGCGTTGGCGAGCACCGATCCGTCGATCAGCACGGCCTTATCGACCTGTCGCGCGGCATATTGGCGCGGCAGCGATCGGCGCAGGAAGTCCTCGCGACCCGGCCATGCCACGTCGCGCTCGGCGAGAACGCCGTCCAGCTCGCCGACGGTGAAGGGCGGGAAGGCGCCGGGGAAACTGGAGGTCGCCCGCGCGGCGAAGGCCAGTTCGGGGATCGCGCCGATCGTGCCGGTGGCGCCGTGATCCGAAAAGCCGAGCACGATGCGATGTTCGGTTTCGAGCACTTCGGGCGGGGAGTTCAGCTTCAGCCGCTCGGGATGGCCCGTGAAGTCGGTGCAGGTAACGAACAGGTCGAGCGGCTGGCTGTCGGGCAGCAGGCGCGGACCGGCTTCGCTGCGCGCCATGGCATCGAAGGCGTCGAGCAGCAGGCCGGTGAAGGTGGCGCCGCCGAACGGCGGTTCGAACCAGCGCGAGCGGACGAAATGCGACAGCTTCGTGCGCACCTCGTCGCGCGTGGCGTCATCGAGTGCGGCGACCGAATCGGCGCTGCGGCCGGCGGCGACCCAGGCGAGCGGCAGCGCCCACATCTTCGAAAAGCGGCTGGCCGGCGCGGCCTCGGGATCGATCAGCGCCTCGACGTCCGCCGAGGTGAGCCAAAGGTCGGTCAGCGGTTCCAGGCTCTGGCCGGTCGTAATCGCCTGCGCGAGGAAAATGCCGTTGATGCCGCCCGCCGACGCGCCGGCGATGATGTCCGCAAGGACGCGGAAGCGGATGCCGGCGAGCGCCTCCATCTCCTCGATTAGTTCGCGATAGACGCCCTGCGTGCCATCGGCTGGCGGTTCGCCGGCATGGGCGGCGCGGCTGGCGCGGACCATGCGCCACACCTCTTTGGTGATGCCGTGCATGTAGACCGCGAGGCTGATGCCGCCGTAGCAGACGAGCGCGAGGCGAAGCTCCTTTTCGCGCATCAGGGTGCCACGGCCAGCGTCGCCCAGATGGGCAGATGGTCCGACGTCTTGCGCGCGGCGGCGCTGGCGTGGACGCCGCAATCGGTGACGGTCAGGTCGCGCGACACCATGATCCGGTCGAGCCGCCCGACCGGGCGGCGCGAATGGAAGCTGGGGCCGGTCGCCGCCATGCGATAATCGCGGCCGAAGTCGCGCAGGCACCCGGCGGCGGCGGTCCATTCGTTGAGGTCGCCCATCAGCACGGTCGGACGCCGCTCGCTGCATCCGTCGACATGCGCGCAGATCGCCGCGGCCTGCCGCCGGCGCCACAGGCCGGACAGATCGAGGTGCATGCCGACTACGCGGAATACGCCGGCCGCCGTGGCAATGTCGGCCATCACCGCGCCGCGGGGTTCGAGTGCGGGCAGATGGATGGGGGTGTGGTGGACGATCTCGGCGCTCTTGCGGACGAGGATGACGTTGCCGTGCCAGCCCATCGACAGCGCGCGCATGCCGAAGGGCACGGGCTTCCAGTCGCTGTGGTCGTCGAGCAGGTGGAGCGGCAGCACCGATTCGCGGGTGCCGAAACGGCGGTCGGCCTCTTGCAGGGCGATGACGTCGGCATCCACCTCGCGCAGCACCTCCAGCACGCGTTCGGGGTTGCGCCGGCGGTCGAGGCCGATCCCCTTGTGGATATTGTAGCTAGCGACCTTCAGGGGACGAGAAACCATTGCGGAGGCGTAACGCCGCCGCGCGCATTTGGTGCCGTTATGGTGCCGAGTGCAGGGATCGAACCCGCGACCTTCGGTT
The DNA here is from genome assembly GCF_000379045.1 of Sphingomonas melonis DAPP-PG 224. Lineage (NCBI taxonomy): Bacteria > Pseudomonadati > Pseudomonadota > Alphaproteobacteria > Sphingomonadales > Sphingomonadaceae > Sphingomonas > Sphingomonas melonis. The sequence goes on along the minus strand of NZ_KB900605.1, from coordinate 2,817,143 downwards.
TACAAAACCGCTGCTCTACCAGCTGAGCTAACCCGGCGCGGCACGCCCCATGCGACAGGCGCGCGCCATAGTCCAGAGGGCGTGCGTCACCGCCGCCTCGCACGCAGGCCGTCCCAATGTGCGAGGCGTTCCTGCAGGCGCGCTTCGAAGCCGCGGCCGGTGGGTTCGTAGAACGTCTGCGGCGGCAATTCGTCGGGCCAGTAATTGGCGCCGGAAAAGCCGTCCTCCGCATCGTGATCGTAGGCGTAGTTCGCGCCATAGCCGATCTGCTTCATCAGCTTGGTGGGCGCGTTGAGGATATTGGCGGGGGGCATCAGGCTGCCGGTTTCCTTCGCGCTGCGCCACGCCGCCTTTTGCGCCTTGTAGGCGGCGTTCGATTTGGGGGCGGTGGCGAGGTAGAGGCACGCCTGGGCGATGGCGAGTTCGCCCTCCGGCGAGCCGAGGAAGTCGTAGGTGTCTTTCGCCGCGATGCACTGGACCAGCGCCTGCGGGTCGGCGAGGCCGATGTCTTCGACCGCGGCGCGGGTGAGCCGCCTGAGGACGTAAAGCGGTTCCTCGCCCGCGGTCAGCATACGGGCGAGATAGTAGAGCGCGGCCTGGGGATCGGAGCCGCGGATCGATTTGTGGAGCGCGCTGATGAGGTTGTAATGCCCCTCGCGATCCTTGTCGTACACCGGCACGCGGCGCTGGAGGAAGGCGGAGAGGCCGGCCGGATCGAGCGGTTCGGGCAGGTCGACTGAGAACAACGTCTCGGCCTGGTTGAGCAGGAAGCGGCCGTCGCCATCGGCCTGCGCGATCATCGCGGCGCGGGCATCGGGCGTGAGGGGGAGGGGGCGATCCTCCAGCTGCTCGGCGCGGGTCAGGAGTTTGCCGAGCGCTTCGGCCCCGAGGCGGTGGAGGATCAGCACCTGCGCGCGGCTGAGCACGGCGGCGTTGAGTTCGAACGAGGGGTTTTCCGTCGTCGCGCCGACCAGCGTGACCGTGCCGTCCTCGACGTACGGCAGAAAGCCATCCTGCTGCGCGCGGTTGAAGCGGTGGATTTCGTCCACGAACAGAAGCGTGCGCTTGCCGAGGCGGGCATGGTCCCGCGCCTCGGCGAACGCCTTCTTGAGGTCGGCGACACCGGAGAAGACCGCGGAAATGGCGAGAAAGCGCAGGCCCACCGCGTCGGCGAGCAGGCGCGCGATCGTCGTCTTGCCGGTGCCGGGCGGCCCCCAGAGGATCATCGACGACAGGCGGCCGGCGGCAACCATGCGGCCGATCGCGCCTTCGGGGCCGGTGAGATGCTCCTGGCCGACGACCTCGGCCAGCGTCTGTGGGCGCAGGCGATCGGCGAGCGGGGCGTCGGCGGCCGGTGGGGTCGGGGTCGGCTCCGGTTCGAGGCCGGTGAGCAGGTCTGCCATGACGGTCAGATAAGGCGTGGGGGGTGGGGCGTCACCCCCGTCGTGATCGGGGGGGGGGGGGGCGGTCCGCCGTTTTGCGCGACTTGGACAACATGAACACCTTACGCGAAACGATCCAGGGCGATCGTTTCCATTCTGGTGGCATCGGATCGCGACGGGTGAGGGCGCGGGGCATGGTGCGGGCGTAGCATGGCGCGCGCGGTGTAGGGCAGTCGTCCGGCGTCCTGCATTTATCATGAAGGCGTTGCGCCATTTGCGATCCAACGGGCAGCGGGACCGACCAAACTTCGACGCAAGTAAGTCCTCCCCCGCCAGGGGGAGGTGGCGCCGCCGAAGGCGGTGACGGAGGGGGCGGACGGGAGCGTCTCCGATAACGAAGCGCTACCCTTACCTCCCCCTCCGTCATGCCTGCGGCATGCCACCTCCCCCTGGCGGGGGAGGACTTCGGGCCTTGGCGAATGTCGATCCATTCCAGACCGCCGCACCCGATCAAAATATATCTTGATCGGGCTTGTACCCTTCGCTCTGTGATATATCTTGAGTGCATCGAAACACAAAGGACGTACAATGTTTGGTCATGGGCATGAACACCGCCACGGGCGGGGATATCGCCACGCGCGCGATCACGGTTTCGGGCCGCGCGGGGGCTGGGAGCAGTGGGGCGAGAAGCTCGACCAGCGTTTTGCCGAGGTGTTCGGCGAAGGGCGCGGCGGCGGCGGGCGGAGTCGTCGGATGTTCGACGGCAGCGAATTGCGGCTGGTGCTGCTGAAGCTGATCGCGGACGAACCGCGCCACGGCTATGAGTTGATCAAGGCGGTCGAGGAGCTGACCGGGGGCGCGTATGCGCCGTCGCCTGGCATGGTCTATCCGGCGCTGACGATGCTCGCCGACATGGAATTGATCGCCGAGCAGGCGTCCGACACGACGCGCAAGCGCTATGCGATCACCGAGGCGGGTGCGGCGCACCTCGCCGAAAATGCGGAGCTGGTCGCGGCGCTGATCGCGCGGTTGACCGACGTCGGCGAGCATCGCGCGCGCGCCGATCGCGCGCCGATCCGGCGGGCGATGCGCAACCTGCGCACGGTCCTGCAGACCCGGCTGGAGGCGGGCGACCTGTCCGAAGAGGCGGGGCATGACGTGGCCGAGCTGATCGACGAGGTCGTGCGCAAGATCGAGCGGCTGAAGTGAGCGGCACGCCCCACATCTCCGTCGTGCGCGTGCCGACGCATTCGGCGAGCCGCTACCTCCAGCAGCTGGCCAAGCACTGGAGCCACAAGATGACGGTGGCCTTTACCGAGGAAGAGGGGACGATCACCTTTCCCACCGGATCGGTGCTGGCGATGCGGGCGGACAGCGAGAGCTTGGATCTGGTGCTGACCGTGCCCGAGGGCGAGGACACGGGCCGGATGCGGGAGGTGGTGGCGAGTCACCTCGACCGGTTCGCGTTTCGCGAGGCGCCGCTGACGTTCGATTGGCGGGAGGGGTAAGGGCTTTGCGTCCTTCGTCATTCCGGCGAAGGCGGGAATGACGAATAGGAGTGTTCACGCGAAGACGCGAAGACGCGACGTAGAGAGAAGATCGGGTGACGCGGAGGCGCGGCGAGGAAGAGGGATTGTCGCTGTCTTCGATCGAAGGGACGGCAGGAATCCTCTAATTCCACCGTCCGTCATTCCCGCGGAGGCGGGAATCCATAACCTCTGACGTTTCGCTTCCATCGCAGACGTTAGCGTGTCTGGATCCCCGCCTTCGCGGGAATGACGTGTGTGGGTGGGGGCGCGGATCGTGTGACGGTGTTAATAGGGCCTTTGCGGGAATTTTGTCGCTACCAGCACGCGATCCGTCACCCCGGACTTGGTCCGGGGTCCACCGGGCCGCAGGGGGGGCGATAGAAGCTCGGGCCGTTCCCTCGCCGCGGAGTGGACCCTGGACCAAGTCCGGGGTGACGGATCGGAGGGGGTGGGCGGCCTGGCCTTTGCAGAGACCTTGCCGTCGCGGGAGTGACGCGATCCGTGACGATGGTTCAGCCTAGCGACCGGCGTGCGGCCCGTCGTGCAGCTCCAAGTACGTGTCGAGCACCGCCTGGTTCGCCGTGTCCCAACGATATTGCGCGGCCTTGGCGTGGCCGGCTTCGCCCATGCTGGCCTTCAGTGCAGGGTCGGCGACGATGCGTTCGATCGCATCGGCATAGCCCGCAATGTCCTTCGGATCGACGAGGAAGCCGGTGACGCCGTCCTCCACCAGATCGACCGCGCCCGTCGCGCGCGCGGCGACGACGGGAACGCCGGCGGCCATGGCTTCGGTGGTGACGTTGCCGAAGGTTTCGGTGATCGAGGGGTTGAAGAAGACGTCCATCGACGCGACCGCGCGGCCGAGGTCGTTGCCCGACTGGAAGCCCGCGAAGATCGCGTGCGGGGCCTGTTGCGCGAACCAGTCTTCCGCCGGGCCCTTGCCGACGACGAGCACCTTGTGCGGCACGCCGCGGCGGGTGAGCTCTTTCACCACCTCGGCAAAGACGTCGAGCCCCTTTTCCTTCACCAGCCGGCCGAGGAAACCGATCGCGACCTCATGATCGGCGATGCCGAGGCTGCGGCGCCAGGCGCAATCGCGGCGGTCCGGCTTGAAGCGTTCGTGATCGATGCCGCGCGACCAGATGGTGATCGGCGTGGTGACGCCCCATTCGCGGAGCGCCTCGCCCATGCTGGGGCTGGGCGGCATGACGCGATCGACGCGGTTGTAGAAGCGCGTCATGATCGCCTTGATCATCGGTTCGATGAAGCCGATCCGATAATAGCGGAAATAGGTTTCGAAGCGCGTGTGGAACGAGGCGACCGACGGCACGCCGTGACGGCGCGCCCAGGTGACGGCGCCGTGGTTGAGAAACTCGGGCGCGGAGACGTGGATGATGTTGGGCGCGAACGCCTCGAGATCCTCACGCGTCGCCTTGGGCAGATAGCGGCCCAGGCGATATTCCGCGCGGCCGCCGGGCATCGGGATCGCCGGCACCGACACGAGGTCGCCGGTCGGCGGGAAGGCGGGCGGATCGATCGTCGGCGAATAGACGCGCACCGTCACGCCGCGGTCGAGCAGGTGGCGCACGAGCAGGTTCAGCGCCTGATTGGCGCCGTCGCGGGTGTAATTGTAATTGCCGCTGAAGAGCGCGACACGAAGGTCCGACGGGTGCATGATGGCGCCGGCCATAGCGTTGCGATTGCGGCGTGACTATGTCGCTTGGGGGTGGTTGTCGCGCCTGCGCACCGTTACCCCGGACTTGTTCCGGGGTCCACCGGGCGGCAAGGGGACGGCTGGAGGCTCGGACCTCCCCCGTGCGGAGGAGTGGACCCCGGCACAAGCCCGGGGGTGACGGGGGATTTGGGGGCTGCCGATAGCCCGAAATCTGTTCCCTTATCGTTCTCATTCCGCTACACGCACCGCCATGGCGAAACCGCAGAAACGATATGTGTGCCAGGCGTGCGGATCGGTGTCGCATCGCTGGGCGGGGCAGTGCGGCGATTGCGCCGAATGGAACACGCTGGTCGAAGAGGCGGGTGCGGTCGTTACGCCGTTCCAGGCCAAGCATAATCTGCACACCGGCGGGCGGACGGTGCAGCTGGTCGGGCTGGATGCCGAGATCGCGCTGCCCGAACGAATGGCGACGGGAATCGCCGAGCTCGACCGGGCGCTGGGTGGCGGCTTCGTCGAAGGGTCGGCGACGCTGATCGGTGGCGATCCGGGGATCGGCAAGTCGACATTGCTGCTGCAGGCGGCGGCGAAGTTCGCGCTCGCCGGGCGGTCGGTCGCCTATGTGTCGGGCGAGGAGGCTGCGGATCAGGTGCGGCTGCGCGCGCGGCGGCTGGGGCTGGGAAGCGCGCCGGTGCAGCTCGCTGCGGCGACATCGGTGCGCGATATCCTGACGACACTGTCGATCGGCGCGCCGCCAGCGTTGCTGGTGATCGATTCGATCCAGACGATGCACAGCGACCTGATCGAGGGCGCGCCGGGCACGGTGAGCCAGGTGCGCGCATCAGCGCAGGAACTGATCCGCTTCGCCAAGGAACGCGGGACCGCGCTGGTGCTCGTCGGCCACGTGACCAAGGACGGGTCGATCGCGGGGCCGCGCGTGCTGGAACATATGGTCGACACGGTGCTGAGCTTCGAGGGCGAGCGCAGCCATCAGTATCGCATCCTGCGGTCGATCAAGAACCGCTTCGGTGGAACGGACGAGATCGGCGTGTTCTCGATGCAGAGCGAAGGGCTGGCCGAAGTCGCCAATCCGTCGGCGCTGTTCCTGACGCAGCGTGACGAGGGAGTGAGCGGGACGACCGTGTTCCCGGCGCTGGAGGGGACGCGGCCGGTGCTGGTCGAGATCCAGGCGCTGGTCGTGCGCCTCGCCAGCGGCGCGACGCCGCGGCGTGCGGTGGTCGGCTGGGACAGCGGGCGGCTGGCTATGATCCTGGCGGTGCTGGAGGCGCGGTGTGGGCTGAGCTTTGCGACGGCGGAAGTCTATCTGAACATTGCGGGCGGCTATCGCGTGCAGGACCCGGCGGCGGACATGGCGGTCGCGGCGGCGCTGGTATCGGCGCTGTCGGAACGGCCAGTGCCGGTCGATGCGGTGGCGTTCGGTGAGGTCGCGCTGTCGGGCGAGCTGCGGCCGGTGGCGCATGGCGCGCTGCGGCTGAAGGAGGCGGGGAAGCTCGGCTTTGAACGCGCGATGGTGCCGATCGCGCTGGCCAAGGACGACAGCGCGCTGCGGCTGACGGGGTTCCGGACGCTGGGGCAGTTCGTGGATCATATGCTGGGGCGGGGGTGAGGGGCTTCGGCTACTTTCCGTCATTCCCGCGCAGGCGGGAATCCATAACCTCTGACGTTGCGGTTCTCTCGCTATCGGTAGCGCGTTTGGATTCCCGCCTGCGCGGGAATGACGGGGGTGGGTGCGGAAGGCGGGGCGGCCTCACGTCGCCCTCGCACATCGCAGTTCGTCCGATGCAGGACTAGCCGCGGGCGTTCCGCGTCCTTATTCCCGGGGGTCTATGGGTCTTACCGCACTCGATATCATCGTCCTGCTGCTCGTCGGGGGCGCGGCGCTGCTCGGCGCGCGGCGGGGGTTCGTCGCGGAGGTGTTGTCGATGTTCGCCTGGGTGGCGATCGTCGCGATGCTGAAGCTCTTCCACGTCGCGCTCGCGGCCAAGCTGGCGGGGACGGTCGGCACGCCGTCGGGCGCGGCGGTGGCGGCGTTCGCGATCATTGCGGGCGGCACGTATCTGGGCGGCAAGCTGGTCGCCAATGCGATCGGCAAGCGGACGCGCACCTCGATCCTGGGGCCGGTGGATCGGGCGCTGGGTTTCGGCTTCGGCGCGCTAAAAGGGCTGATCCTCGCGAGCCTCGCCTTCCTGTTGGCCGCGTTGCTGGTCGATACCGCGCGTGGCGGGCCGGCGCGGCGGCCGGACTGGATGACCCAGTCGAAATGCTACAATCTGCTCAACGCGACGAGCGCGGGGATCGCCGATTTCGTCGATCGTCGCCGTCGCGGGCTGCCCGTGTTCGGTTCGCGCGCGATGCTGGATCGCGAGGCGGGCCAGCCCGACAATGGAAGTGACCCGCGATGAACGCCCCCTTGTACAATGCCGAAATCCTGCGGCTGGCGGCGTCGATCCCGCACCATGAGCGGCTGGCGCATGCGCAGGCGACCGTGGAAAAGCGATCGCCGATCTGTGGCAGCCGGGTGACGGTGGACGTGGGGCTGGGCGATGACGGCCGCGTGAAGGAGGTCGGGCTGCTGGTGCGCGCCTGTGCGCTGGGCCAGGCATCGTCGTCGCTGCTGGCGGCGGACATCATCGGCAAGACGCCCGAGGAGCTGGCCGCGGCGCGCGATGCGCTGACCGCGTGGCTGGCGCGGGAGGGGGATACGCCTGATTGGCCGGGGATCGACGTGTTCACGCCGGCACTGGACTATACCGCGCGGCACCCTTCGATCCGGCTGGCGTTCGAGGCGGCGGCAGAGGCCGCATTTGCGGCGCGCGCGGAGACGGCCGATGCATGAGGCGGCCGAAGGCGTGTCGATGCTCCGCGACGGGATGATCCTGCTGGGCTTCGGCCTGGGGTTCGTGCTGCTGTTCCGCCGGATCGGCCTGGGTGCGACGCTGGGCTTCCTGGTCGCGGGTGCGGTCGTCGGGCCGCATGTGCTGGGCCTCGTCGGCGATGCCGAATCGAAGATGGGGATCGCCGAACTCGGCATCACGTTGCTGCTGTTCGTCGTGGGACTGGAACTGAACCCGTCGCGGCTGTGGCGGATGAAGCAGGAGATTTTCGGGCTGGGGCTGTTGCAGGTCGTCGCCTGCGGTCTTGCCGTCACCGGTGTGATCTGGGCGTTCGCGCATTTCTCCGTCCCCGCATCACTGGCGCTGGGTCTGCCACTGGCGCTGTCGTCGACGGCGCAGGTGCTGCCGATGCTGCAATCGTCGGGGCGGCTGCGCACACCGTTCGGCGAGCGGGCGTTTTCGATCCTGCTGTTCCAGGACCTGTCGATCGTGCCTCTGATCACGATCGTCGCGGCGATGAGCCGCAACCCTGCCGATGCGGGCGGTCCGCCGGGGTGGCTGCTGGCGCTGTACACGGTCGGGGCGGTGGTCGGGCTGATCCTGGCGGGCAGGTTCCTGCTGCGGCCGCTGTTCCGCCTGATCGGCAATCTTGGCGAGCGCGAGATGTTCGTGTTCGCGGCGCTGTTCACCGTCATCGCCAGCGCCGCGTTGATGGAGGCGCTGGGCCTGTCCACCGCGCTGGGCGCGTTCATCGCGGGCGTGATGCTGGCGGACAGCCCGTACCGGCATGAGCTGGAGGCGGATGTCGAGCCGTTCCGGTCGATTTTGCTCGGCCTGTTCTTCCTGGCGGTGGGCATGATGCTCGATCTGCAGGCGATCGCCGAGCGGCCGCTGTTCGTCGCGGCGATGGCGGCGGCGCTGATCGTCACCAAGACGGCGGTCATCACCGGCATCGGCATGGCGTTCAAGATGACGTGGCGCAGCGCGCTGGCGCTGGGGCTGCTGCTGAGCCAGGGCGGCGAGTTCGGCTTCGTGCTGTTCGCGCAGGCGCAATCGGGCTTCCTGATCGCACCCGAGGCGGCGAGCCTGTTCGGCGCGATCATCACGCTGTCGATGGCGACGACGCCGTTCCTGATGGCGGCGACCAAGCGGTTCCGCGAGGAACCGATCGCCAAGGACGAACCGCGCGACGGCCCGACGGCGGACGGCGCCAATGCGATCATCGTCGGCTATGGGCGCTTCGGCCAAACGGTGGGGCAGATGCTGCTGGCGCAGGATATTCCCGTCACGCTGATCGACACCGATATCGAGATGATCGACATCGCCGGCGAGTTCGGCGCCAAGGTCTATTATGGCGATGGCACGCGGATCGACCTGTTGCGGCAGGCGGGCGCGGCAGAAGCCGAGCTGATCCTGTTCTGCATGGACGGCGACCAGATCGATGCGGAGATGCTGGAGGGCATTCACGAAGCCTTCCCGAAGGCGGCGATCTACGTCCGCGCATTCGACCGGCGGGCGCTGGTGCGGCTGAAGAAGAGTTCGGCGGTCTATGTCGTGCGCGAGGTGCTGGAATCGGCGATCAAGATGGCGCGGGTCGCGATGCGCGATCTGGGCATCGGGCAGGCGGATATCGATCGGGCGGAGGACATGTACCGCAGCCGCGACAAGGAACGGCTGCGCATCCAGATCGAGGCCGGCGACCTGCGCGCGGCGCGGGCGCTGGTCGCCGAACAGCAACCCTGGGGGAATGACCCGCGATGATCCTTGGCCTGCTTGCCGCGCTGTCGGGCGCGATTGCCGTCGCTGCCGGCGCGTTCGGGGCGCATGGCGCGAGCGGCCCGGCGGTCGAGTGGTTGAAGACCGGGGGGCAATATCAGCTGATCCATGCGGTGGCGGCGCTGGTCGCGCTGCGGTTCGAGGCGCGCGGGCCGGCGTGGCTGTTCGTTGCCGGGTCGGCGATCTTTGCAGGCACGCTGTACCTGATGGCACTGGGGGCGCCGCGCTGGCTGGGGGCGGTGACGCCGATTGGCGGCACGCTGCTGATTATCGGGTGGTTGTGGTTCGCCTGGGGGTTGCGGGGGGCTTAGGGTCGCCGTCATTGCTTCGCTGGGCTCGCGATGACGGTGGAGGCGGGTTTCAGCCGAATCCGTAGCGTTTCGCCCGTGCGGTGATCGTCTTGCTGAGGCCCTGCGCGGTGGCGATGTCGCGATCGCCGTCGGCGGTGCGGCCGAGATGGCGTTCCGCGAGGCCGCGGCCGTACAGCGCCCAGACCAGTTTGGGATTGATCGCCAGCGCCGCGGTGAAGTCCGCCACCGCGTCGGCATAGGCACCCTGACGGAAGGCGACGAGGCCGCGGCCGTCGAGGTAATTGGCGTCGGTCGGAACGGCGCGCACCGCGGCGGCGCAGTCGGCCTTCGCCGCATCGATATCCTTGTTCGGCAACAGGCGTGCCCAGCAGCGGCCGTTCTGTGCTTCGGGCCGGCGGGCGTCCTCGCGATGGCTGGCGAGCCACAGGTCGTATTGGCCGATCGCCGCGTCGAAGGCGTCGGATTCGAGGTAGAGCTGCCCCATCCAGAGCCGCTGATTGTCCTCCTTTGGCAGACGGCCGGCGGCATCGTCGAGGTCGCTGATGGCGCCGGCGTCGTTCCGCGCACGCATTCTGAGTTCGGCGCGCAGCAAGCGGGCACGGACATCGGTGGGATCGAGCGCGAGCGTCGTGCCGAGATCGTCCATCGCCAGCACGGGGCGGCGATCGGCGATATAGGCGAGCGCGCGCTGGCGAACGTAGCGCGCTTCCTTGGGCGCGAGCGTGACGGCGTGGCTGAAGGCGTCGATCGCACCCGACAGGTCATGCTGTGTCTGGAGCATCGCGCCGCGCTGGCTATAGCCCTCTGCCGTCGTCGGCGCGGCTGCATCGACACCGCCGACCACGGCGATCTGGCTGGCCGCATCGATGTGCGATTTCGTGTCGAACAGCCGGCCGCCCGTATAGGTGAAATAGATGCGGTGCTGCGCGTTCGACACGTACAGCCGGTGTGAGACGAGCCAGTCGGCGCCGAGCAGCATGTCGTTGTCGAACGACGGGCCGAGATCCGCGAAATGCAGGCGGATGTTGTGCAATTCCTCGTTGCCGATCTTCAGCAGCGCGAAATGGCCAATCCATCCTTGCGTGACGTGGCGGCCGATGCCGGTTTCCCAGCCCGATGCCTCGACGCCCGGATCGCCGGGGTGGACGCCCGCGCGCGCGGCGGCCTTCAGCGTCAGCACGGTCTGCGCGGCGCCGGTATCGAAGACGGTGCGCAGCTTCGCACCGTTCAATTCGGTGGTGCCGACGGTGTGCGATAGGGCGTTCTGGCGCGCTTCGATGGGGATTTCGAAGAAGGGCTTGCCTTGCGTCCAATAGGCCATGGCGAGCTTGCCGCAGCCCTGCGCGCGGAACAGGCGGACGGCGCCGCCGGGCAGATCGTATTCGACATCGCCGATGCTGAGGACGTTCTGACCGAGCAGGCCGGTCTGGCCGACGTCGGTGCCGCCGACGAGGAACTGGACCTGCGGGATTTCCGCACCCGCGAGGCCGAAGTGGCGGACGGTCGTGAGATCGACGTTCGATTCGCCGCCGATCCCCTTCATGCGCAGGCCGACGGGTGCAGGCTGCAGATGGAGGCCGAACGCCTTGGCGACGGGCGCGGGCATCATGCTGTACGAGGCGCCGCTGTCGAGGATGAAGGGGGCGGGCTTGCCGTCGATCGTGGTCTGCACGATCGGGCGCCAGCCCTGCATGGTGATCGGCAGATTGGCGAGCATGCCCGCCTTGCAGGTGGCGGCCTGGGCGGGGGCGATCGCGGTCGCGGCGAGCAGGGTGGCGGCGATCGCCGATGCCGTGATGTGCCGTGCCATGTGCTTTCCCCCCATATGTGTGGGGGAGAGGGTAGAGGGGGAAGCTGACAACTGGCTTACGGGTGGTGGGTGTGAGCTTTTCCCGTCGCCCCGGACTGGTTCCGTTGTCCACTTCGCGGCGAGGGGGGTGGATTGAGCCTCTTGCCGTCCCCTGGCGGCCCGGTGGACCCCGGAACGAGTCCGGGGTGACGGCGTGTGTGAGGCGCGGCCGCGTTACCGCTTCTTGCGGCAGGCGTCGGAGCAATAGACGACATTGTCCCAGTCCCGCGCCCATTTCTTGCGCCAGGTGAAGGGGCGGTTGCAGGCGGGGCAGACCTTGGTCGGCAGGTCGCGCTTGGCGGTGCCGTTGGGCATCAGCGCGGCTGCCGGTCTAGGAACGCCTCGACGTCGGTTAAATCAACGGTCTTGTCGAGGTAGGTCTGCCCGATGCCGCGGGCGAGCAGGAAGGGCAGGGTGCCGGCCGCCATCTTCTTGTCGTGGCGCATATGGTCGACGAGGCGCGCACCGCTGGCGGCAATGCGGGCGGCGGCGAGGCCATCGGGCAGGCCGACGGCGCGCATGTGCGCGGCGACGCGGGCGGCGTCGTCGGGCGGGCACAGGCCGTGCGCGGCGGAATAGGCGAAGGCGAGCGCGCAGCCGGCGGCGACGCCCTCGCCATGGATCAAACTGCCGTCGAAGCCGGCTTCCGCCTCCAGCGCATGGCCGAAGGTGTGGCCGAGGTTGAGCAGCGCGCGCGTGCCGTTGGTTTCGTGCTCGTCGGCGGCGACGATGCGTGCCTTGGCGGCGACGGCATGCGCGATGGCATAATGGCGCGCGGCGGGGTCGCCGGCGAGCAAAGCGGCGCCATTGGCTTCGCACCAGGCGAAGAAGGCGGGATCGTCGATCAGGCCGTATTTGACGACCTCGGCATAGCCGGCGCGGACTTCGCGCAAGGGCAACGTATCGAGGACGGTCGGGTCGATCAGCACCAACGCGGGCTGGTGGAAGGCGCCGATCAGGTTCTTGCCCGCGGCGGTGTTGATCGCGGTCTTGCCGCCGACCGAACTGTCGACCTGTGCGAGCAGGGTGGTGGGCACCTGCACGAAATTGCAGCCGCGCTTCAGGATGGCGCAGGCGAAGCCGACGAGGTCGCCGATCACGCCGCCACCGATCGCGATCACATGGTCGCCGCGCTCGACACCGAGGCCGAGCAGCCGGTCGCACAGCTGGCTGAGGTGTGGCCAGCTCTTGGTCCCCTCACCCGGCGGCAGCACGATCGTCTCGCTGGCGACGCCGGCCGCGGCGAGGCTGTCGCGCACGGTGTTGGCATGGGGCAGGACGTGGTCGTCGGTGACGATCGCCATCGTGCGGCCGCGGGAAAGCGGGGCCAGATGCTCTGCGGCGCGGGCGAGCAAGCCGTCCTCGATCAATATGGGGTAGCTGCGGTCGCCCAGTTCGACCGTGACGCGCGCGCTCATGCCGTCTGCCCCGGCTGACGGATCGCCTTCAGGATCGCATTGACCGTGGTTTCGTGCGGCGACTTGTTGCTGGTGATGTGGATATGCGCCTCGGCATAGATCGGGTTGCGGATCGCGGCGAGCTCGGCCAGCACCGCGCGCGGGTTCTTGCCGCGCAGCAGCGGCCGGGTGTCGCGCCGGCCGACGCGCTCGGCGAGCACGTCCGGGTTGGCGTGTAGCCAGATGGCGGTCGACGATTCGAGGATCAGAGCCCGCGTCTCGGGATTGATGAAGGCGCCGCCGCCGGTCGCGATCACCTTTGGCGTGCCGTCGATCAGCCGGGCGATGACGCGGCGTTCGCCGTCACGGAAATAGGCCTCGCCGAAGCGTTCGAAGATCTCGGCGACGGTCATGCCCGCCGCCTCCTCGATCGCGTGGTCGGCGTCGACGAAGGGCAGCCGCAGGCGGGCGGCAAGGCGGCGCCCCACGGTCGACTTGCCGACCCCCATCAACCCGACGAGCACGATCGCGCGTGGCGGTTTCGCGGGGGCATGATCGTCGGACGGGGGAACAGCGCTTTGCAACATCGGTCTCGGCGCTATACAGCGGGTCAGGACGGGGCAACAGCTCCGGTTTGCGTTTACGTGTTGCAAGGTACGGTATGTCCCGCTTCGTCCTTTCCGTCATCGTCGTTCTCGTGGTGATCGTCGGTGGCCTGTTCCTGCTCGCCGGTCGGGCCTCCGAACGGCCGCAGACCCATGTCGAGAAGGCCGTGACGCTTGCCAACCTCAGCTAGGACGCGCGTCCGCCTGCTGGCCCGGGGTGCGGCGCTGACCGCGATCGCGATCGCGGCGGTGCCGGCGTTCACCTCCGCCATCGGGCAGGAGCGTCCCGAATCGATCCTGCCGCCGGGCTTTGGCGAGCCCGCGTCGCAGCCGGCCGCACGGCCGACGCCGGCGCGCACGGGCGGGTCCACGGCGCCGGCTCCGGCCGCGAGCGGCACGCCGGCGTCCGGCCAAGCGGCCGGCGCCGGCATGGTGCAGCCCTTGCCCAGCGATACGCCGACGCCGGTTGCCAGCGCGACGCCCACGCCGGTGGCGACGATCGATCCGTCGGTGCTGGCGCAATATGAGATGCCGGCCTTTGCCCGGCGGTCGCTCGACCGAGTCGGCCCGGCGGGCGTGCGAGAGGGCGGGCTGGAGGCGAATGCCTTCGCCGGTGCGGACGGGCGCTTCGCCGAGGCGCTGATGCGCCGGGTGGCCGCGCCGCTGCCGTCGCGCTGGCTGTCAATCCTGCTGCGGCGGACGCTGGCAGCGCAGCTCGACACGCCCGAGAATGTCGATGGCGCGGACTTTGCCGCCGAGCGTGCGTGGCTGTTGCTGCGCATGGGCGAATCGGTGGCGGCGCGAGCCGTGGCGCAGAGCGTCGACAATGCGAATTACACGCCGAAACTGTATCAGGTCGCGATGAACACCGCGCTCGCCACGGGTGATCCGGGCGAGCTGTGCGGGATCGCCGATGCGGGCCTCGCCGCGACACACGAGCGCGGCTGGACGATGGCGCAGGCGATGTGCGCGGCGCTTGCGGCCGAGCCGGGCCGCGCCAAGACGCTGCTCGCTGCGGCGAAGCGGCGCAACGTCGCGAGCGGCATCGACTATCAGCTGGCGCAGAAAGTGGTCGGCGCAGGTCCCGATGGTGGGCAGGCGGTGACGATCGAATGGGCAGGCGTCGACGTGCTGACTGCGTGGCGCTTCGGCCTCGCGATTGCGACCGGGGTGACTGTGCCCGATACGCTGTTCGCGACGACCGGGCAGCAGGCGCGCTATTGGTACGCGCTGTCGCCGAGCGTGCCGCTGGGCGACCGGGTGCCCTATGCCGAGGCGGCGGCTGGACAGGGCGTGCTATCGTCGGCGGCGTTGGTCGATCTGTATGGCGCAGTGGACGCTGCCAACGATATGCCGAGCGGTGCCGCGGCGGCGGCGAACGATCTGCGTGCCGCCTATGTCGGCAATGACGTGGATACGCGGTTGGCCGCGATGCGGCGGCTTTGGGGTGGCGACGATAAAGGCGCCGAGCCGTCCTATGCGCGGCTGGTGCTGACCGCGCGTGCGGCGGGGCGCTTGCCGGCGCGGTTGGGTGTTGCGGATGCGCGCTACCTCGTAGCATCGATGCTGACCGCGGGGCTCGATCGCACCGCGACGCGCTGGCGCCCGGCGGTGGAAGAAGGCGGCGACGCCTGGGCGATGATCGCGCTCGCCGATCCGGATATGACGGGGCAATTGAGCTATCGTCAGCTGTCCTCCTACGTCGGGCGCGGCGATGCGGCGCTGAAGCAGCGCTTGTTCTTCGCGGGGCTCGCCGGGTTGGGGCGGCTGTCTGCCGACGATATCGAGCGGGCGGCGAAGGCGCTGGACGTGCGGATCGGTGCCGAAAACACGTGGACGCGCGCGATCGATCGCGCCGCGGCCGACGGGCAGCAGGGCATGGTCGTGGTGCTCGCCGCGATCGGCATGCAGACGCCGCGCTGGGACGGCGTCCCGCCTGCGATGCTCTACCGTATCGTCGGCGCGCTGCGCGCCGTCGGGCTGGAGGGTGAGGCGCGGATGATCGCGGCCGAGGCGCTGGCTCGGGCCTGATCGCGGGGATCATGGCCACCGACCGCGCGCTGATCGAGCGGTTCCTCGAAATGCTGGCCGCCGAAGCCGGGGCCGCGGCGAACACGATCGCGGCCTATCGCAGCGACCTGTCGCTGGCGTCCGAGGTGTTGGGCGGCGGGCTGGTGCAGGCGGATGCGGCGGCGTTGCAGCGGCTGGCGGAGGCATGGCGCGCGCTGGCGAAGAGCAGCGTGGCGCGCAAATCGGCGGCGTTGCGGCGTTTCTATGCCTTTCTGGTCGACGAGGGGCATCGCGCGGACGATCCGGGGGCGGCGTTGCCTCGGCCGGGGACGGCGCGGCCGCTGCCCAAGGTGCTGAGCGTGGGCGACGTCGATGCACTGTTCGGCGTGATCGGTGACCGGCTTGCGTCGGCGACGCCGACGCGCGCGGACCTGCGGCTAGCGGCGCTCATCGAGCTGTTATACGGATCGGGGCTGCGCGCGACCGAGCTGGTCAGCCTGCCGCGCAATGCCATTCACCCCGACCGGCCGTTCCTGATCCTGAAGGGCAAGGGCGGGCGCGAGCGGCTGGTGCCGATATCCGACCGCGCCCGCGCCGCGGTGGCGGCGTGGCGGATGCATGTCGCGCCGGATCGCGCGTGGCTGTTTCCGTCGGGCAAGGGGCATCTGACGCGGGTGCGCCTGTATCAGCTGGTGAAGGCGCTGGCGGCGGACGCGGGCATTCCGCCCGATCGGGTCAGCCCGCACGTGCTGCGCCATGCCTTTGCGACGCATCTGCTGGCCGGTGGCGCGGATTTGCGCGCGTTGCAGGCGATGCTGGGCCATGCCGATATCGCGACGACCGAAATCTATACGCACGTCGACGCCAGCCGCCTCGTAGCGCTGGTCAACACGCGCCACCCGTTGGCGGACCCCGAACGGCGCGGCAGCGGCACGCGTTGACGCGACGGGCTGTGGCCCGTAACCGGCGGCACTATGGCGAGCTTCCTCGAATTTGAAAAACCGATTGCCGAACTGCAGGGCCGGATCGACGAACTGCGGGCGACCGCGGCGGATGGCACCGTGGACATCGCTGCCGATCTGGTGCGGCTGCAGGGCAAGTCGGACAAGCTGCTGCGCGACACGTTCGCGAAGCTGACCCCGTGGCAGAAGACGCAGGTCGCCCGGCATCCCGAGCGCCCGCATTTCAAGGATTATGTCGCCGGGCTGTTCGACGAGTTCGTGCCGCTGGCCGGTGATCGTGCCTTTGCCGACGACCAGGCGATCATGGGCGGCTTCGCGACGTTCCGCGGCACGAAGGTGATGGTGATCGGCCACGAAAAGGGCTCCGACACCGCCACCCGCCTGCGCCACAATTTCGGCATGGGTAAACCCGAAGGCTATCGCAAGGCGATCCGGCTGGTCGAGATGGCCGACCGGTTCGGCCTGCCGGTGGTGACGCTGGTCGACACGATGGGTGCCTTCCCCGGCATCGAGGCGGAAGAGCGCGGCCAGGCCGAGGCGATCGCGCGCTCGACCGAGGCGTGCCTGGCCGCGGGTGTTCCCGTGGTCGCTGCGATCGTCGGCGAAGGCGGATCGGGCGGCGCGATCGCGCTGGCGGCGGGCAATCGCGTGTTGATGTTCGAACATGCCATCTATTCGGTGATCAGCCCCGAAGGCTGCGCGTCGATCCTGTGGCGCACTGCGGACAAGGCGGCGGAGGCGGCCGAGGCGATGCGCGTGACGGCGCAGGACCTCAAGACCTTCGGCGTGATCGACACGATCGTGCCCGAGCCGCTGGGCGGCGCGCATCGCGATCCCGCCGAGGCGATCCGCCTGCTGGGTGACGCGCTGCGCGATGCGCTGGCGTCGCTGTCGGGCCGTGATGCCGCGACGCTGCGGCGCGAGCGACGCGCGAAGTTCCTGGCGATGGGGCGGCTGTAAGACACGGCCAGTGCCCGGTGTGGGGCGGTCGCTTTCGCCCCGCGTCCATCGTCAAAACGAAAAAGGGCGGCGAACCCGTGAGGTCCGCCGCCCTGTTTCGTTCGATCGAACGGTAGCGCTTAGGTGGCGCTCATGTTCGACGAGACGTTATTGAAGGTCGTGGTCAGCTTGGTGCCCAGGCCCTTCATCGCAGCAATGGCGGCGACGGCGATCAGCGCGGCGATCAGGCCGTACTCGATGGCGGTGGCGCCCTTGCTGTTCTTGATGAACTTACGAATCGCTAGCATTCCGGTCTCCATGTTCGAACTTCAGTCACCCGGCTGAACCGGAAACCCGGAGCAGCGGGGACGGGTGTACGGGGGTGAGGTTGCCAAAGGTTTAAGACGAGCGGCTAAGGTATTGCTCAAAACGGCGGATTTCTGCGGCTGGTTAGCCAGCCTTGCTGACCTGGTCGGACACGTTGGTCCACATATTGACGGTGACGCCCGCGACCCCGCGCAGCGCGACGATCATGACCAGCACGACGAGCGCGAGAATCAGTCCGTATTCGACCGCCGTCGCGCCGCGCGCGTTGCGCAGGGCCGGAGCGAGCCGCCGGACGAGACGACGAAGGTACGCACGCGCTGTCATGGCGTCGGCGATAGGGGAAAGCGCTTAAGAAATGGTCGACAGGTGTAACGATATCGCCGGCGAGGCCGTCACGCTGTTGCCGGTCGTGGCGGCGGCGATGCTGGATGGTGAGGGACGCGTGCTGCTGCAGCGGCGCCCGCCGGGCAAGCAGATGGCGGACCTGTGGGAATTTCCGGGTGGCAAGATCGATCCCGGCGAACGCCCCGAAGCCGCGCTGGTGCGCGAACTGGCCGAGGAGCTCGGCATCGTCGTCGATCAGGAGGGCTGCGTTCCGCTGACCTTCGCCAGCGCGCCGTTGGGCGGGCGGCATTTGCTGCTGCTTTTATACGTGATTCGCGACTGGCAGGGCGATCCGGAGGCGCTGGAGGCGACCGAGCTGGCGTGGGTGACGCCCGCGGCGATGCACGATCTGCCGATGCCGCCCGCCGACGTTCCATTGGTGGCGATGCTGGAGCGCTGGTTGACCGGAAACGATGCAATCGGCGGTTGACGCCACGGGGAAAACCGATCATCAGCCGCCCTCCCGCATCGAGGCGCGATGGCGGAGTGGTGACGCAGAGGACTGCAAATCCTTGCACCCGGGTTCGATTCCCGGTCGCGCCTCCAGATGCCGGGACCAGATGTCAGGACGGGGCCTCAGCCCTCGTCCGGCATCTTCACGCGCGCCGCGTCGCGCGCCAGCAGCATCGGGCGCAGGCGGATGCCCAGGCAGATCACCGTCGGCCAGAACAGGGTGTTGGCGATGTCCGACGTCGTGTCGGCCCAGCGCCACGACCCGAAGTTCAGCCGGTCCATGATCTCGTTGAACGCCTCCGCCGCGGCGACGAACGACCAGGGGACGAAGCTGCCCAGCGATCGACGTGTGACGATGCGCGCGACCATCAGCACCGCCATGCCGGCATGGATGTGCAGGATGGTGTCGGGAAGACCGGTGCCGTCGCCGATCCAGTCGATGAATGTGTGATAGAGTTCTGGGATCATGGCGCGCCCATACGGCCTTGCGACCGTGCTGACCATCCGCGGACGATTGCGCCCTCCACACGCATCCGCCGCTTGGCGCGACGGGTTGCGCGCGATACAAGCCGGACTGTCACGAAGTGTATTGCGCAGCTAATACGGTTGTGCGAGAGGGGTCATCATGAACGTCAGCATCGATAACGGTCTGGGTAACGCGGCGGCATCGGAGGCGATGCGCCATGCGATGGTTGCCAGCCAGTTGCGGACCAATGCGGTGAACGATCAGCGCGTGCTGGTCGCGATGAACACGCTGCCGCGCGAGGCCTTCGTGCCCGCCGAGGCGCGCGCCATCGCCTATCGCGACACGGCGCTGCCGGTTGCCGGCGGCCGGGCGATCAACCTGCCGATGGTCACCGGCCGGCTGCTGACCGAAGCCTATCTGCAAAAGGGCGACCGCGTGCTGCTGGTCGGCGCCGCGGGTGGCTATACCGCCGCGATCCTGGCGCAGATCGTCGCCGAGGTGGCGGCGGTCGAAGAGGATGCAGGCCTCCTCGGGCTGGCGAAGGACGCGCTGGCGGGCACGCCGAACGTCACGCTGATCGAGGGTGCGCTGGCTCAGGGCCATGCCGCGGGCGCGCCGTATGACGTGCTGATCGTGGACGGCGCGGTCGAGCATCTGCCCGACACACTGGTCGATCAGGTCGCGACCGGCGGCCGCGTCGTCACCGGCATCGTCGATCGCGGCGTCACGCGACTGGCGACGGGGCGCAAGACCGATGGCGGCTTCGGCCTGTCGCCGTTCCTCGATTGCGATTGCGTGGTGCTGCCGGGCTTTGCAAAGCCTAAGGCATTTACATTCTAGAATAAGTTAGTGGGGGGATGATGCGAGGATTGCTGCTGGGGAGCGTGGCGCTGGTCGGACTGGCGATGTCGGCGATGCCGGCGGAGGCAGAGACACTGCGCGATGCGCTCGCCAAGGCCTATGCGTCGAACCCCACGTTGACCGGCCAGCGTGCGGCGCAGCGCGCGACGGACGAAAACGTGCCGATCGCACGGGCGAGCGGGCTGCCGGGCGTTGCCGCCACCGGCTCCGTCACCGACAACATCCTGCAGGCGAACAACAACTTCCTCAATCCCGAGCGTAGCGGCAACGGCGCGCTCAACCTCTCCGTACCGCTCTTTCAGGGCGGCGCGGTGAAGAATGCGGTGCGCGCGGCGGAAACGCGTGTCGATGCGGGCCGGGCGACGTTGCGCGGCGTGGAGGCGTCGACCTTCACCAACGTCGTCGCCGCGTACATGAACGTCATCCGCGACGAGGCGATCACGTCGCTCAATCAGCAGAACGTGCGTGTGCTGGAGGTGAACCTGCAGGCGAGCAAGGATCGCTTTCAGGTCGGCGACCTGACCCGCACCGACGTCGCCCAGTCCGAGGCGCGGTTAGCGCTGGCGCGGGCGCAATTGCAGCAGGCCGAGGCACAGCTGATCTCCAGTCGCGAGAATTATGTCGCGGTGGTGGGCAGCCCGCCGGTCGCGTTGGAACAGCCGCCGGCGCTGCCCAAGCTGCCCGCATCGCCCAACGAGGCGGTAAGCGAGGCGCTGAACCTCAACCCCAATCTCATCGCCGCGCGGCGTCAGGCCGATGCGACGCGCTACGACATCAACGTCGCGCGCGCGAACCGCCTGCCCAAGCTGTCGGCGGTGACGGGCGGGACCTATTTCACCTATCTGGGTTCGCTGCCGCCGGCATCGGTGGCGCAGGGCGTGCCCAATTCCGGCACCGCCGCGACCGCCGGGCTGCAATTCTCGCTGCCGATCTTCCAGGGCGGTCGTCCCGCCGCACAGGTGCGGCAGGCGGAAGCCCAGCGCAGCCAGGCGCTGGAGGCGGTGACCGCGACCGAGCGGAACGTCATCGCACAGGCGCGATCGGCCTATGCGGTGTGGCAATCCTCGCAGCAGGTGATCGCCTCGTCAGAGACGGCGGTCAATGCCAACAAACTGAGCCTGGAGGGCGTGCGCGCCGAAAACAGCGTCGGTACGCGTACCGTGCTCGAGATTCTGAACGCGGAGCAGGAATTGCTCAACAGTCAGGTGACGCTGGTGAGCGCGCGGCGCGATGCCTATGTCGCGGGCTTCGCGCTGCTGGCGGCGATGGGCCATGCCGAGGCGCGCGATCTGGGGCTGGAGGGCGGCGCGCTGTACGACCCGGTGCTCAACTACAAGCGCGTGCGCAACCGGATCAACGACTTCGCGGGCGATGGCGAGCCGGAACCGGTCGCCACCTCGACCGCGCAGACGCCCGCGCAGACCGCCACCGTCACGCGGAACTTCGACCCGATGCTCGATACGCCGGTTGACAGAAGCCCGGCGTTAACCACAGGTGCGTCCTCGCCGAACCGCCAGTAACGGCGGTAAGAACTCGGGGCAGGGACACAAGAGGGCAATGGGGGACATGAGCGCCGAACCGTCGATGGAAGAGATCCTTTCGTCGATCAAACGGATCATCGCCGAAGAAGGCGAGGGGACGCAGGCGCGTGCCCGCCGGGCGCGTGCCGCACCGCAGCCGATCGAGCCGGAACCCGAAGAGGTGCTGGAGCTGAGCGATCCGATGCCGCATTCGCGGATGGAGCCGGCGCGGGTGGAACAGCCGCGTGTGGAGCGCGAGATGGCGCGGGTCGCCGCGCCGCAGCCGGTCGCCCAGCCGGCGCCCCAGCCCGTCGCGCCGCCCCAGCCTGTCGCGCAACCCGCGCCCCACCATTATGCACCGGAGCCCGAACCTGCGCCGCAGCCGGCGCAACCTCCGAGGCCCGCGCCCGTTGAGCCTGCAATGTCGGACGAACCCATTTTGTCCCAGCGCGCCGCCGCGGCGAGCCTGGGGTCGCTCGAAACGCTGAGCAAGCTGCTGGTCAAGCCGGAGCCGGAGAGCGACGGCACGCTGGAGGGTCTGGTCCGCGAGATGCTGCGCCCGATGCTGCGCAGCTGGCTCGATACGCATCTTCCCGAGATGGTCGAGACGATGGTCGCGCGCGAGATCGCCAAGATTACCGCACAGATGCGCTGAGGCCGACGGCGGGGCAGGGCGTGGCGGCCTGCCGCACATCTCGCGTGTCCCGCCTGACTTGCCACCGTCACGGGCTTTGCGTAGCCATCGGGGATGACCAAAGCTTCCCAGATCGTTTCCGAACTCGACCGCCTCTACCGCGCTTCCGTCGACCGCCTGCAAGCGGCCCTCAACACCTATCTGACCGATGGCACGCCGCCGTCGCCGCAAAGCCGCCTCGACGGCTCGTTCGCCTATCCCGTCATCCGCCTGCGCTATGCCGCGACGAGCGACCGGCCTGCGCCGCCGCGGTCGTTCGGGCGGCTGGTGTCGCCCGGCGACTATACGATCAGCGTCACCAAGCCCGCGCTGTTTGCGGATTATCTGACCGAACAGCTGACGCTGCTGATCGAGGATTATGACGTCGAGGTCGAGGCGGTGCCGGGGCGGCAGGAAATCCCGTTCCCCTATGTGCTCGATCCCGGTCATGCGCTGAGCCTCGACACCGTGTCGGCGACCGAACTGGCGCGGCATTTCCCGGCGACCGAACTCGCCCATATCGGCGATGAGATCGCGGACGGCCTGTGGATCGCCGAAGGCGGTAGCCGTCCGCTGGCGCTGTTCGACGCGTTGCGCACCGATTTCAGTCTCGCGCGCCTGCGTCACTATATGGGGACGCCGTCGGAGCATACGCAGCGCTTCGTATTGTTTACGAACTATCACCGCTATGTCGATGAATTCGTTCGCTGGGGAGCGTCGCAGCTGGGTGAGGGTTCGCGCTTCACGGCCCTGTCGGGTGCCGGCAATATCGTGATCGACAAGCCCGGCGACGTCGACAAGCTGGTCAACGACAGCGCGTGGCGGCGGCATCAGATGCCGGCCTATCACCTGATGGCCGACGATCGCACCGGCATCACGCTGGTCAACATCGGCGTGGGGCCGTCGAACGCGAAGACGATCTGCGACCACCTCGCCGTGATGCGGCCCGAAGCGTGGCTGATGATCGGTCATTGCGGAGGCCTGCGCCCCAGCCAGCGGATCGGCGACTATGTGCTCGCCCATGCCTATCTGCGCGACGATCATGTGCTCGATGATGTGCTGCCGCCCGAAATCCCGGTGCCGGCGATCGCCGAAGTGCAGCAGGCGCTGGCTAAGGCGTCCGAGATCATTTCCGGCCAGTCGGGCGAGGAGTTGAAGCGGCGCCTGCGGACGGGCACGATCGTAACTACCGACGATCGCAATTGGGAATTGCGCTATTCGGCGTCGGCGCTGCGCTTCTCGCTCAGCCGTGCGGTCGGGATCGACATGGAATCGGCGACGATCGCGGCACAGGGCTATCGCTTCCGCGTGCCGTACGGGACGTTGCTGTGCGTGTCGGACAAGCCGCTGCATGGCGAGTTGAAGCTGCCGGGCCAGGCCAATCGCTTCTACGAGCGGGCGATCAGCGAGCATATGCGGATCGGCATCGAGGCGTGCGAGCAATTGCGGCTGGAGGGCGATCGCCTGCACAGTCGCAAGTTGCGCGCCTTCGACGAGCCGCCCTTCCGCTAAGCTATTGAAATAACGTTGGCGTGCGGCGGGACGGGAAACGATCCGCCGCACATGCGTTACGCCTCCGAATCAATCAGGGAGCCGTATCGTGGCCGACGACACCGACACGCCCAAGACCGACACCCCCGCCGCCACGCCACGCCGTCGCGCGCCGCGCAAGGCGAGCACGACGCGTACCACCGCCGCGAAGACCGGCACGACGAAGCCGCGCGCGCCGCGGAAGGCTGCGGCGCCGTCGACCGTCGAGAAGGTCGAGACTGCGATCAGCGACGCGGCCACCAAGACGACGCGCCGCGCTCGCACGGCGGTGACCAAGGCGGAAGGCGCCGTCGCGTCGGCCGCCAAGGCGGTCAAGCCGCGGTCGACCAAGCGCGCCGCGCCGCGCCCGGCGACCAAGAAGCCCGCGACGAAGACGACGGGCAAAAGCGGCGATCTGCTCGGCGGTAAATGGGGCGTCGCCGCCGTCGGTGCCGGTGTCGCGGCCGTGGGCGCCGCCGCGGCGGCCGCGTTGCTGACGCTGCGGGGCAGCACGCCGAAGGACAAGGACGCGGACCGCAAGGCGCATGCGCCGGATGGCGAGGACGCGTCCGCCTCCTTCCAGGCGGGTATCGCCGACGAGAATACGATCCCCGAAAAGGTATGATGCGCGCCGTACGGTCCCGATGGGATCGCGCGGCGGATCAATGACATTGCCGCTGCCCCGTTTTCCGTTCTACACGTCGGACGCCACGCCCGCCGGAGCGGCGTGATGAGGGGTGAGCGTTGATCCAGCTTTCGGTGATGACGGCGGTCGTGTGCGGCGCGGTGCTCGCGCTGCTCGTCGGCGGTGCGGGCTACGCGCTGTTCGTCGGCCGGCGGCTGGCGGCCGAGGCCGACGACGCGAGCGCGCGGGTCCGCGAGGCCGAGGCGCTGCGTAGCGTCTCACCCGCGTTGCCCATGCTGGTGCGCGCGGATGGTCGGGTCGAAATGCCGCCGCGGCTGGTCGATTGGCTGGGTCTCGCCGTCGCGCCTCGTTTCCTGCAGGATCTGTCGGCCGATGGCGCGGGCCTGCCCGCCGACGAGGCGACGGCGCTGGCGAGTGAGGTGAAGGCGGCGCAGCGGTCTGGACGGGCCTTCGTGCGAGCGCTCCACCCGCAGGGATCGGGGCGAGCGATTACCGTGCGGGGCAGCCGCGCGCCGGGCGAATTGGGCGCGACGGGCGCGGTCGTGCTGTGGACGATGGACGCGACCGACAGCGAGAGCGAGATCGGGCGGTTGCAGACCGAGGTCGACGATTTGTCGACTGCGTTCGATGCGCTGTCCGGGCTGATCGAGGCGGCGCCGCTGCCGATGTGGTATCGCGGCTCCGACCTGCGGCTTGCCATGGTCAACAGCGCTTATGTCCGTGCCGTCGAGGGCGCCGATGCTGCCGATGTAATCGCGCGCGAGCTCGAACTGGTCGAGGGCTCGGGCCGGGGCGGTCCACGCGCGGGCGCGCAGGCGGCGCGGATCAGCGGCAAACCGCAGCGCGAAATCCTGCCCGCCACGATCGACGGCGAACGCCGCAGCCTGGAAGTGCATGACGTGCCGCTGCCGACGGGCGGTGTCGCGAGCTTCGCGGTCGATGTCGAGGATTTGGAGCAGTCGCGGGCCGGGGCCAAGCGCTTCGCCGAGGCGCAGCGTGCAATGCTCGACCGCCTGTCGGCCGGCGTCGCGCAATTCGGCGCGGACCGCGGCCTCGTCTTCTGCAACCAGCCGTTCCGCCGCATGTTCGCGATGCGCACCGAATGGCTGTCCGACCGACCCGAATTCGATCGCGTGCT
The DNA here is from genome assembly GCF_000379045.1 of Sphingomonas melonis DAPP-PG 224. Taxonomy (NCBI): domain Bacteria; kingdom Pseudomonadati; phylum Pseudomonadota; class Alphaproteobacteria; order Sphingomonadales; family Sphingomonadaceae; genus Sphingomonas; species Sphingomonas melonis. The sequence goes on along the minus strand of NZ_KB900605.1, from coordinate 2,791,858 downwards.
TGAGCGGATGCGCGAGGCGAACCGGTTGCCCGAAGTGCGCGACTTCCCGTCGTGGAAGGCGGAACGGCGTGCCTGGTTCGTGCCGGGCGAGGATGCGGCGGAGGAGAATTGGCACCTGCCCGGAGGCACGCATCTGCGCGTGGTCGCGCAGCCGCTGCCCGATGGTGGCTTGCTGGTCATTTTCGAGGATCGGACCGAGCAGGTGCAGCTCGCCTCCGCGCGTGACACGCTGCTGCGGGTGCGGACCGCGACGTTCGACAATCTGTTCGAGGCGCTGGCGGTGTTCGCCGGCGACGGCAAGCTGCAATTGTGGAACAACCGGATGCGCGCGGTATGGGGGTTCGAGGAGGAATTCCTCGCCGGTCATCCGCGCGTCGATACCTTTGCCGAGGCTGCGGCGCCCAAACTCGCGACGCCCAATCGCGCCGCGCTGATCCCCGAACTGGTGCGATCGGCGACGGTCGAGCGCCAGCAGCGCGGCGGCCGCGTCGCCTTCGCCGACGGGCGGCATTTCGAGTTTGCCGCGGTGCCGCTGCCCGATGGCAATGCGCTGCTGACGATGCTCGACATCACCGACAGCCGGCGCGCCGAACAGGCGTTGCGCGAGCGCGCCAATGCGCTGGAGGCGGCGGACCGGGTGAAGACGCAGTTCGTCGCCAATATGAGCTACGAATTGCGTACGCCGCTGACCTCGATCAGCGGGTTCGCCGAGATGCTGCATGGCGGCTATGCGGGGAAGCTCAGCAAGGATGCGGACACCTATGTCGAGGCGATCCTGCAATCGGTCGAGCGGCTGGGGCTGCTGATCGACGACGTGCTCGACCTGACGCAGGGGGGCGACGATGCCGAGATCGAACGGGTCGACGTCGATCTGGCGGTGGTCGCCCGGGCTGCGGCGGACACGATCATGCCGGCGGCGAAGCGGCGCAAGCTGGACTTCGCGGTGGAGGTCGCGCGCTCGGCGGGGCGGGTGACGGGCGATCCCAAGCGGCTGAAGGAAGTGATCGAGCATCTTTTGCGCCATGCCGTCGCGGCGACGCCTGAGGGCGGGCGAATTCTGCTTCACGCCGACGGCAGCGCGACGGGCGCGCGGATCGTCGTATCGGACGATGGCTTCGGCATGGATGCGGAAAGCGTCGCCAAGGCGTTCGACCGGTTCGGCGAGCCCGGCATGCAGCCGACCGGCGAACGCGCGCTGGGGCTGGGCCTGCCGCTCGCGAAGCAGTTCGTCGAGGCGCATGGCGGGCGGATCGATCTGGTGTCGCAGCCGGGTGAGGGGACGCTGGTGACGGTCGAGCTGCCGCGGCGGTGACGGTTCGTATGTGGATGACACTTGCTTTCCGTCACTCCGGACCGGTTCCGGGGTCCACTCCGCGGCGAGCGGGTTGGTTTGAGGCGTGGGCCGTCCCCTCGTGGACCGGTGGACCCCGGACCAAGTCCGGGGTGACGGAGTGGGGGTGGTGACGTCGATCTTGCTTTCAGACGCGGTGGCGACGGAAGCGTTCGGGGCGAGCCTTGCCGACCGCGTTCGTGCGGGCGACGTCATCGCGCTGAGCGGCGACCTTGGCATGGGCAAGACGAGCATCGCGCGCGGATTGCTCGCCGCGCTCGGGCTACAGGGTGAGGCGCCCAGCCCCAGTTTCGCGATCGTCCAGCCCTATGACCCGCCGGAGGTGCGGGTGCCGGTCCTGCACGTCGATCTGTACCGGATCGAGGACCCGGACGAACTCGAGGAACTGGGCCTCGACGAGGCGCTGTCCGACGCGGTGCTGCTGGTCGAATGGCCGGAGCGGGCGCCGGGATACTGGCCGCATGCGTTGCGGCTGACCCTGGCGCCGGCACCGGACGGCGGACGAATCTTGACAGCCGACGTCCCGGCGTCATGGAAGCCGCGATGGCCGATATGACCCCGCCCGCCGGTGCGCCCGCCTTCCTCGCGATCCATGGCTGGTCGGGCACGATCAGCCCGGTGGCGGGGGATGCGTCGTTCCGCCGGTATTTCCGCGTAACCCAAGCGGATCGCACCGCAATCCTGATGGATGCGCCGCCCCCGCACGAGGATCCGCGCCCCTTTATCGCGATCGCCCAATGGCTGCGCGAACGCGGCTTTGCGGCGCCTGCGATCCACGCCGCCGACCTCGATCAGGGCCTCGTCCTGCTCGAGGATTTCGGCGACGCGCGGCTGCGCGAGGCGGCGGATGCCGACGCCGCGGCGGCGCTGCCGCTGTACGAGGCGGCGATCGACCTGCTCGTGGCGCTGCGCGGGCATGCCCCAGCCGAGATCGCGCCGTACGATCATGCGGTGCTGCATCGCGAGGCGGCGCTGCTCCCAGAATGGTATGCCCCGGCGGTCGGGCTGGATGTCGACGTCGCGGGCTATCATGCGGCCTGGGATGCGGTGTTCGATCACGCGCTGACCGATGCGCCCGTCACGGTGCTGCGCGATTACCATGCCGAAAACCTGATGCTGGTGGGGTCGGCAAAGGGGCTCGGCCTGCTTGACTTTCAGGACGCGTTGGCGGGCCACCCCGCCTATGATCTCGTATCGCTGCTGCAGGATGCGCGACGCGACGTGGATCCGGAGGTCGAGCGCGTGATGCTGGACCGCTATCGCGCGGCGACGGGCGTGGGCGAGGGTTTCATGGACGCCTATCATGTGCTCGGCGCGCAGCGGAATGCGAAGATCATCGGCATCTTCACCCGGCTGTGGCGCCGCGACGGCAAGCCGCGCTACGCCGCGCTGTGCCCGCGGGTGTGGAGCTATCTGGAGCGGGACCTGTCGCAGCCGGCCCTGGCGCCGGTCGCGCGCTGGTTCGATGAGAACGTGCCGCCCGAATTGCGCGGCGATCCGAAGGTGCTGTCCGCATGACCCGTCAGCGATCGCTGCGTCCCGATCCCGGCGGCGCGGTGCCGCACACCGCGATGGTGATGGCAGCCGGCATCGGCAAGCGTATGCGCCCGCTCACCGCGACGCGGCCCAAGCCGCTCGTCGAGGTGGCGGGCAAGCCGCTGATCGATCACGTCTTCGATCGGCTGATCGACGCGGGCGTCGCGAAGGCCGTCGTCAACGTCCATTATCTGGCGGATACGCTGGAGGCGCATGTCACCAACCGGTTCGACGGGATCGAGGTGGCGATCAGCGACGAGCGCGCGCAGCTGATGGAGACGGGCGGCGGGCTGGTGCAGGCCCGCGGCCAGTTGGGAGACGACCCGATCCTCGTCGTCAACAGCGACAATCTGTGGATCGACGGGCCGGTCGACGCGATCAAGCTGCTGAGCCATCGCTGGGACGATGCCACGATGGACGCGCTGCTGCTGGTCGTGCCCTATGCGCGCGCGCATAATCACAAGGGGCAGGGCGATTTCCGCGTCGCGGCCGACGGCCGGATCGTCGGGCGACGCAAGGCAGGGGCGACCGCCCCGTTCGTCTACACCGGCATTCAGATCCTGCACCCGCGCCTGATCCGCGACTGGCCGGAAGGGCCCTTCTCGACCAACCTGTTCTGGAGCCGCGCGATCGAACAGGGCCGGGCCTATGCGCAGGTCCATCAGGGCCTGTGGTTCGACGTCGGCACCCCCGCCGCGATCCCCAAGACGGAGGCGATCATCGCCAATGGCTGAGGTGTATCCTGATGGCGGTGCCAGCCCGCTCCCCCTCCCGGCCACCCACACGGTATCCTGATGGGTGGCCGGGAGGGGGAGCGGGCCGGAACCGTCGAGCATAAAAAGCGCCCGCAACTCTTCACCATTCCGGCTCACCGCGCGTTCGCCGACACGCTGGTCGTAGGGCTGATGAAGCGCACGGGCGGTGACGCGATGGCGCTGGCCCGCGGCCTGATCCTGCTGCCCAACAACCGTGCCGCCCGCGCGGTATCGGCGGCGTTCGTGCGGGCGAGCGGCAGCGGGCTGCTGCTGCCGCGACTGGTGACGCTGGGCAGCCCCGATCTGGGCGAAGCGGTGGGCGCGGCGCTCGACCCTGTGGACGATGCCGATCCGCCGCCGCCCGCGATCGCGCCGATGCAGCGGCGCATGATCCTGGCGCGGCTGGTGTTCGAGGAGCGCGCTGCGGCGGGCGCGCCGGTCGACGCCGCGGAGGCGGTGCGGCTGGCGGGCGAGCTATGCCACACGCTCGATCAGTTGCTGGTCGAGGAGGTCGCGCCCGAGCGTTTGCGCGATCTCGATCTGGCGCCTGAGCTGACCGATCACTGGCAGCGGGCGCTGTCGACGTTCCGGATCGTGCTGGAGCGCTGGCCAGGTGAGCTGGCGAGGGCCGGCCGGCTCGACGCGGCGACGCGGCGGCGGATGCTGCTCGACCGGTTGGTGACGCGCTGGCAGACGCGGCCGCCCGCGGGCTTCGTCTGTGCGGCCGGCGTGACCGATCCGGCGCCCGCGGTCGCGCGACTGTTGCGCTGCGTCGCGGAGGCGCCGCAGGGGCTGACGGTGTTCGCCGGGCTCGATCTCCAGATGCCCGAGGCCGAGTGGGATGCGCTGGGGCCGCACGCACCCGATCCGGTGACCGGGCGCATCCGCCGGTCGATCGAGACGCATCCGCAATTCCATCTGAAGCTGATCCTCGACCGCATGGGCGTCGGCCGCGGCGAGGTGGCGCATTGGCCGGGCAGCGCCGGGCCGGACGCGGGGGCGTTGCGCGGGCGCGCGATCGCCAATGCTCTGGCGCCGGCCGCCTTCACCGGCAAATGGACCGAACTGAAGGCGGAGGACCGGCGCCTGACCGGGGTCGCCGCCGTGGAACTCGCGACGCCGGCGGAAGAGGCGCAGGCGATTGCGCTGGCGCTGCGCGGTGCGATCGAGGAACCGGGCAAGACTGCCGCGCTGGTGACGCCGGATCGCGCGCTCGCCCGCCGGGTCAGCGCGCATTTGCGGCGGTGGCAGATCGAGGCGAACGACACGGCGGGCCGGCCGCTGTCGATCCTGCCGCCGGGCACGCTGCTGCTCGCGCTCGCCGAGGCGGCGGCGCAGCGGTTCGCGCCGCTGGCGCTGCTGGCGCTGCTCAAGCATCCGCTGGTCAAGGTCGACCCCAGTGACCGCGCGCTGCGGGGCGCATGGCTGGACGGGACGCGCACGCTCGATCGCGCGTTGCGGGGCCCGCGACCGGCGGCGGGGCTCGACGGGATCATGGGGCATCTGCTGGCCAACCGGCGGGATCGGGCGGCGGCGTGGTTCGCCGAGCCGGTCGGCTTGCTGAAACCGATCGAGCTGGTGTGCGATCAGGGGCCGCAGCCGCTATCATCGCTGCTGGCGGTGCTGCGCGAGACGGCGCAGGCGTTGTGCGGGGACAATCTGTGGTCGGGACCGGCGGGACGGGCCGCGGCGGAGTTCCTCGACGCGCTGGAGGCAGAGGCGGCGGTCGGGCCGCCCCGCGTCGCGCCCGATGGCTTCCCGCCGTTGCTGCGCGGGTTGCTTGACGAAGTGGCGGTGCGGCCGGGATCGGGCGTCGGCCATCCGCGTATCGCCATCTATGGCCCGATCGAGGCGCGGTTGCAGACCGCCGACCTGATGGTGCTGGGCGGGCTGAACGAGGGCGTGTGGCCGGGGCGGCCGGCGCCCGATCCGTGGCTGGCACCGCGCATCCGGGCGGCGCTGGGGCTGGCCGGGCTGGAGCGGAGCGTCGGTATCGCGGCGCACGATTTCGGCCATGCGCTCGGCGCGCCGCGCGCGCTGGTGACGCGGGCGCGGCGCGATGCGGCGTCGCCCGCGCTTGCGTCGCGGCTGTGGCTGCGGTTGCAGGCGATGGCGGGGGATCGTTTCGTTCGAGCCCATGATCTGGAAGGATGGGCGCTCGCGCTGGACGATCCCGGTCAGCATCGCCCGGTCGTTCGGCCGGAGCCGATGCCGGGACCGGCGCTGCGGCCGAAGGCGATCTCCGTCACCGAGATCGACCGGCTGAAGGCGGACCCTTACGCCTTTTACGCACGCCGGGTGCTGGGGCTGATGCCGCTCGACCCGGTCGATGCCGATCCCAGCGCGGCGTGGCGCGGCACTGCGGTCCACGACATCCTGGAGCAATGGTGGAAGCAGGACGGTTGCGCGCCCGACGCGCTCGTCGCGCGCGCCACCGCGATGCTGGAGGACGAGCGGACGCATCCGATGATGCGCGCCCTGTGGCGACCGCGGCTGATGGAGGCGGTGCGCTGGATCGCCGACACCGTGACGGCGCAGGACGCGGAAGGACGCACGGTCGCCTCGGCGGAAGGCAAGGGTCATGTGACGATCGCCGGCGTGACGCTGTCGGGCCGGTACGACCGCGTCGATCGGCTGGCGGACGGCACGCTCGCGATCGTGGATTACAAGACTGGCAAGCCGCCCTCCGCCGCCGCGGTGCGCGCGGGGTATAGCCTGCAACTCGGGCTGCTCGGCGCGATCGCGGAGCGGGGCGGCTTTCAGGAGGTGAAGGGCAAGGCGGGCGGCTTCGAATATTGGTCGCTCGGCAAGAAGAAGGATCAGTTCGGCTATATCGAGACGCCGGTGGATGCCGAGGGCAAGCGCGACAAGATCGTCACGACCGAATTCACCACGATCGCGGTCAGCAATTTCGTCGACGCTGCCGGCACGTGGCTGACCGGCGATGCGCCGTTCACTGCGAAGCTGGTGCCGGAATATGCGCCTTATGCCGAATATGACCAACTGATGCGCCGGGACGAATGGTATGGCCGGGACTGAGCTGGCGACCCTGCCGCGATTGAAGGGCGCGCAGGCGGCGGCGAGCGATCCGCACGCGCACGTCTGGCTGTCCGCATCGGCCGGCACCGGCAAGACGCAGGTGCTCGCCGCGCGCGTGTTCCGCCTGCTGCTGCGGGGCACCGATCCATCGGCGATCCTATGCCTGACCTTCACCAAGGCGGGCGCGGCCGAGATGGCGCAGCGGATCAACAACCGGCTCGCCGCCTGGGTGCGGATGCCGGCACCGCAATTGTACGCCGATCTGGAAGCGCTGGGCGAGAAGGGTACGCCGGATTTGCAGGCGCGGGCCCGCACGCTGTTTGCGGGCGTGCTCGACGCGCCGGGTGGCGGCCTGCGCATTCAGACGATCCATGGGTTCTGCCAGAGCCTGCTCGCCGCATTTCCGGTCGAGGCGGGGCTGACCCCCGGCTTCCGCCCGCTGGAGGCGCGCGAGGAGGCGGTGCTGGCGCGCGAGACGCTGGCGACCCTGCTGACCGATGCCGAGCGCGAGGGCCGCGAACGGCCGATCGAGACGATCGGCGCGCTGTCGCTGCGACTGGGTGAGGGCGGGGCGGAGAGTTTCCTGCTCGCCTGCGCACGCTCGCTGCACGCGCTGGAGGCGCTGCCGATTGGGATCGGGCCGTGGTTGCGGCGCGCGCTCGACCTGCCGCAGGGGGATATCGGCGAGGCCTTGGCCGAGGGCTGCGACTGTATCGACACCGATCTGGTCGAGCGGCTGGCAGCGGCGAACACCGCCTGGGGTGCGGCGACGGGGGTGGGGCATGCCTACACGCTCCACCGCTGGCTCGCGGCGGCACCGGCGGAGCGGGCCGCGACGCTCGGCGACCTTGCCGGCGTGGTGCTGACGGGGAAGAACGAACCGCGCAAGGCGTCGAAGAAGCTGATCGATGCCGAACCCGATTATGCCGAGCTGGCCGTCGCGCTGGGGCAGCATTGCCTCGACCTGCTGTCGCTCACCGCGCGCGCCGCTTATGCCGATCTGCTGGCCGACGCGCTGGAGGTGGGCCGCGACTATGCACGCGCCTATGCCGCGGCCAAGCGGCGGACCGGGGCGGTCGATTTCGACGATCTGATCGGCGTGACGGTGCGGCTGCTCGAACAACCGGGCATCGGCGAATGGGTGCGCTACAAGCTCGACCAGGGCACCGAGCATGTGCTGATCGACGAGGCGCAGGACACCAACCTCAACCAGTGGCGGATCGTGACCGCGCTGGCAGGCGAGTTTTTCGTCGGCCGCGGTGTGCATGCGCCCTCGACCCGGACGCTGTTCACGGTCGGCGATTTCAAACAGGCGATCTTCGGCTTCCAGGGCACCGACCCGATCAACTTCCGCTGGGCAGAGGGGCATTTCGCCGGTCGTGCGGCAGAGGTGGAGGGGGCGGACGACTGGCCGGAGGAGGAACGCGGCCTGCCGTTCCAGCGCCTGTCGCTGACGCATTCGTTCCGGTCGACACGGCCGATCCTGGAGTTCGTCGATGCCGCCGTCGCCGCCGCGGGGGAGCCGGGCCTCGGCGCGATCGACGCGATGCAGGCGCATGCCAGCGAGGTGCCCGGCCCCGGCACGGTCGAACTGTGGCCGCCAGTGATCGCGGGCGGCAGCGAAACGGACGAGGAAGCGTGGATCGACGATGCCGTCCGCGCACAGGCGGTGCGGATCGCACGCGCGGTGCGCGACTGGCTGAACGGCGGCCTGATGCTGGAGAGCAAGGGGCGGGCGCTCAGGCCCGAGGACGTGATGATCCTCGTCAAGCGGCGTGGCGACCTCGCCTCGCTGATCGTCGCGCGCCTGTATGCCGAGGGTGTGCCGGTCGCCGGCGTCGACCGGTTGCGGCTGAACGCGCCGCTGGCGGTGCAGGATTTGCTCGCTGCGGTGCGCTTCGTGTTGCAGCCGGAGGACGACCTGTCGCTCGCCGCGCTGCTCGTGTCGCCGCTGATCGGCTGGACGCAGGACGAGCTGATGCATGCCGCGCCGCGAGAGCATGGCAGCCTGTGGCGGCACCTGACGCAGACGCTGTCGGAGGAACGCCTGGCGCCACTGCGCGCGATGCTGTCGCGCGCCGATATCGCGACGCCCTACCAGTTCCTCGAAGAGATCCTGTCGGGGCCGCTCGACGGCCGGCGGAGGCTGCTGCGCCGGCTGGGGGCGGAAGCGCGCGATCCGATCGAGGAACTGCTCAACGCCGCGCTGGCGTTCGAGACGACGTCGACGCCATCGCTGCAACGCTTCCTCGACTGGTTCGACCGCGGGGATGTCGAGATCGTGCGCGATCCGTCGGCGCCGCTCGACGCCGTGCGCGTGATGACCGCGCATGGCGCGAAGGGCTTGCAGGCGCCGCTGGTGATCCTGGCGGACGCGACCGTCGATCCCACCGCCGCGCCGCGTGCGCTGGTGCGCTGGGTGCCGGAACCGGGGGCGCAGCCTATCCCGATCTTCCGGCCCCGGTCGGGCGAGCGTGGCGGGCCGCTGGATGTAGCGATCGGCGAGGTCGAGCGCCGTGAGCTGGAGGAGCATTGGCGGCTGTTCTATGTCGCCGCGACGCGGGCCGAGGAACGGCTGGTGATTGGCGGCGCGCTGGGGCCACGTGCGCAGGGCGAGCCGCCGGTCGCGAGCTGGTATGCCGCGGCGGCACGCGCGCTGACCGAGCTGGGCGTGCCGGACGAGGGGCCGCGCGTGTTCAGTGGCTCCGATCCCCAGCCGCCGGTCAAGCCGCGCGGCGCTGCGCCGGCACGCTCGCCCGAACGGGTCGTGCTGCCCGATTGGGCGCATGTGCCCGCGCCGCCCGAGAGCCGTCCGTCGCGCCCGCTGACCCCGTCCGCCCTCGGTGAGGATGAGGTGAGCGACCCGCCGCCCGGCCCCGCGATGCGCGCCGCCGCCGAACGCGGGCGGCTGTTTCACGCGCTGTTCGAACGCCTGCCGCCGGTCGAGCCACAACATCGCGCCGGCTGCGCGGATCGTTGGCTCGCCACCGCGGGTGGTGTCGCCGACGCGGCCGAGCGGCAGCGGATCGTCGCGGGCGTGCTCGCGGTGATCGAGAACCCCGCCTATGCGCCGCTGTTCGGCCCCGACAGCCTTGCCGAGGCGCCGATCGCCGCGACGCTCGCCAACGGCATGGTCGTGTCGGGCACCGTCGACCGGCTGCTGATCGCGCCGGACGCGATTCGCCTCGTCGATTTCAAGACCGGGCGCCGCGTGCCGGATACCCTCGACGATATCCCGCCCTATCACCTCGATCAGATGGCGGCCTATGTCGCGGCGCTGCGCGTGATCTTCCCCGATCGCACGATCGAGGCGGCGCTGCTCTACACCGGCGGGCCGCGTCTGTTCGAACTGCCCGCAGACACGCTCGCCGCGCACAAGCCGCGCTTTCGCCTTCCGGAGCAAAGCTAGGGGCCGGACGGTTGAGCCGGGCGGCACGCCATCCTAGATGGACAGCAAAGGAGATATTCATGGCTACCAAACAGATTACCGACGCCAGCTTCGACGCCGACGTCCTCAAGGCTGATGGCCCCGTGCTCGTCGATTTCTGGGCCGAATGGTGCGGCCCGTGCAAGATGATCGGGCCGAGCCTGGAAGAACTGTCGGAAGAGCTGGGCGAGAAGGTGACGATCGCCAAGCTTAACATCGACGACAATCCCGATGCGCCGGGCCGTTATGGCGTGCGCGGCATCCCGACGATGATCCTGTTCAAGGGCGGCGCGCCCGCGGCGACCAAGGTCGGTGCCGAGCCCAAGGGCCGGCTGAAGGCCTGGCTCGAGGGCGAGCTGGCGTAAGAGGGTGAGGGGCGGGCCTGATGGTCCGCCCTTTCTCCTCCTACCGTTTTCCCTGAGCCCGTCGAAGGGCGCATGCCACGAGCGCGACGCTTGCGGAAAGCCACCCTTCGACCGGCTCAGGGCGACGGGTTGGGAGGGTGGCCTCAAGCGTCCTCGCGGACCAGCCCCACCGCCCGCTCCCACATCGCCTCGCTCGCCGCCGCGATCATCACGTCGCGGGGATCGCCGATACGGTAGGGGCTGCCATTCAGCTGACGCACCACACCGCCCGCTTCGGTAAGGAATAGCGCGCCGGCGGCATGATCCCAGGGCAGCGAGCGCTGGAAGATGGCGGCATCGTCCACCCCCAGCACCAGCCGCGGATATTGCTCCGCCGCACAGCGCGGCATCGGGTGCAGCGTCCAGTCGTCGCCCGCCCGGGCCGCCAAATCGGCCTGCTCCATACCGTCGAGGAAATAGGTCGGCACGCCCAATACGGGGCGTTCGTCCGTACGGGGACGTGCCGTCACCGCGACATCGTCGATGAACGCGCCGCCACCTGCGACGGTGTGGCACAGCCGGTCTGCGACGGGATCGAGGATCCAGCCCGCCAGCACCTCGCCCTCCTCGGCGAGCGCGATCATGATGCCGAACGGGGTCTTGCCGCTGGCGTAATTGTTGGTGCCGTCGATCGGATCGACGATCCACACCCGGCCCTGGTCGATGCCGTCGAGCAACGTCGCGTCCGCCGCCACCGCTTCTTCGCCGACGACCCGCGCCGATGCGTCGATCGCGACGAGGCCGGCGGTGAGCGCTTCCTCGCTAAGCCGATCGGCGATCGTCACCATGTCGTCCGCGGCCTTTTCCTCCACCTCGTCGGCGGCCAGGTTGCGGAAGCGCGGCAGGACGATCTCGGCCGCGACGCGCCGCATCAGCTGGACGACGGCGTCATGGTGCGGGTGATGCATGTCAGCTCCTATAATCGGCGTTGATCGAGATGTAGCCGTGGGTCAGATCGCAGGTCCAAACCGTGGCGGTGCCATCGCCCAGGCCGATATCGACCCCGATTTCGATATGCTGGCCCTTGAGGTGCGCGGCGACCGGCGCCTCATCATAGCCCTCGACCGCAAGGCCCGCCTGCGCAACCTGCGTGTCGCCGAAGCGGATCGACAGACGGTCGCGCTCGGCGGGTTCACCCGCCTTGCCCACCGCCATCACGACGCGGCCCCAATTGGCGTCCTCGCCCGCGATCGCAGTCTTCACCAGCGGCGAATTGGCGATCGACATGGCGATGCGGTGCGCGGAACGGTCGCTCTCCGCACCCTCGACCGCGATCTCGATCAGCTTGGTCGCGCCCTCGCCGTCGCGGACGACCAGCATCGCGAGCTGGTGGCAGAGGTCGGCAAGCGCAGCGGCGAAGGCATCGGCGCCCGCGCTGTCGCTGCTCTCGATCGGGTCATTGCCCGCCGCCCCCGTGGCGAAGGCGAGGACCGTGTCGCTGGTCGACGTATCGCCATCCACCGTGATGCACGAGAAGGTCTTGCCATTCGCCGCCGCCAACGCGCCTTGCAGGAAGCCGGGCGCGACCGCCGCATCGGTGAAGATGAAGCCGAGCATCGTCGCCATGTCCGGCGCGATCATGCCCGATCCCTTGATGATGCCGACCAGCGTGACGGTCCGGCCATCGACGATCGCGGTCGTCATCGCGCCTTTCGGATAGGTGTCGGTCGTGCCGATCGTCTCCGCCACCGCCAGCCAATCGCACGGGGTCGCGGCGAAGGCGGCGTCAAGGCCCGCTTCTGCCTTGTCGATCGGCAGCGGCACGCCGATAACCCCGGTCGAGGCGACGAACACGTCCGACGGCTGGCAACCGACGTGCTGCGCGGTGCGCGCCGCGATCGCCTCCACCGCCGCGCGGCCGCGATTGCCGGTGAAGGCGTTGGAGTTGCCGGCATTGACGACCAGCGCACGCGCCTGGCCCAAGGGCAGCGCCTGCCGGCACCATTCGACTTCGGGCGAGGGGCATTTGCTTTGCGTCAGCACGCCCGCCACGCTGGTGCCCTCGGTCAGCGTCACGAAGGTGAGGTCGCAGCGATCCCACGTCTTGTACCGTGCGCGGGCGACATGCGGGGTGACACCGGCAATGGCAGGCAGGGCGGGGAAAGAGGCGGGGGCTAGCGGCGAACGGGCATGATCTGTCATGTCTCAAGCCTATAGAAGCTCGCGTAGCGGCTTCAACGACGGAACGATGACAGTTGAAAAGGGGAGGGACGATGGTTTCGAAAGCGATGGTGCTAGTAGCATCTCTCACGCTGACCGGCGCGGCTCTGCCGGGCCAAGATAATGCTGCGGCGAGCGCGAAGGCAGAACCGGCAAACAATCCGGCCGACTGGATCGGCTACGCTGATTATCCGCCGGCATCCCTGCGGGCGCGCGAAGCCGGTACGGTCGCCGTTCGGCTCGTCGTCGATTCGACGGGCCGCGTGACGGCCTGCCAGATCGTGAGTTCGAGCGGGTACGCACGTCTTGATGAGGGCACATGCGCCACTTTGGTCGCTCGCGCGCAATTCGTTCCCGGTCCATCCGGCCGGACATTCGAGCGTCGAATCGTCTGGAAGATCCCAGAGGGTGATTCCGCCGTTTCGATCGGCCAGCCCTTCACCCCCACGAAGCCGATCGATGTCGCGACGACCACCATGGAAGATTACGTTGCCGACGTAGCGATCACCGTGGGGTTCGATGGTAGGGTGGAAAGTTGTCGCGTGATCGAGGCAAAGCCGACGTACATGCCCACAGACCCCTGCGCACAGAACCCTCCAGGTACGCCAATGGGCGTCGGGTATGTTCGCGCCGGCAAACCCATCAAGGCGATCATTCATCGCCGAATGACGTCGAGCGTGAGTTTCGAATGAGATGCGACGGACGGATGCGGATGGACGACGGACCGCATCTGCAATAGGGACTGCCCCTGTGAACCTGCTGCTGCTCCTTTCCGCGCTGCTGTCCGCCCTGACCGGCGGCGCCTCTGCGGCGCGTGCGCCGGTGGCGGCGCATGCCGCAGCGGGGATCGTGGCGAGCGTGCAGGCCGAGGTGCGGGCCGCTCGCGCGGCCAGCCGGCCGCAACAGCGGGTGCCGGGGCTGGCCGCGCTGGCCGATCTGGGCGTCACGACCGTGCTGGCGCTGCCCGCGGTCGAGCCTCTTTTTGCGAGCCGCCGGCGCGAATAGCGCGCGCGTGCGTTGCTTCGGCCACGGCCGACCCCATCTTTTCATGCACTCGACGCTGCGCGCCCTTCGTCCGTGCGCGCGCGCACAATCATCAGGAATCAGCCTATGTTCGGCGGCCTTGCCAAGTCCATTTTCGGGTCATCCAACGATCGTTACGTGAAGTCGCTGGGCAGCATCGTCCACAAAATCGCTGCGTTCGAACCGCAGCTCCAGGCGCTGTCCGACGAGGAACTGTCGGGCCAGACCGCCAAGTTCCGCGAGCAGCTGGCGAACGGCACCAAGCTCGACGACCTATTGCCCGAAGCCTTCGCGACGGTGCGCGAGGCGGCGGTGCGCGTGCTCGGCATGCGCCACTTCGACGTGCAGATGATCGGCGGCATCGTGCTCCATCGCGGCGAGATCGCCGAGATGCGCACGGGTGAGGGCAAGACGCTGGTCGCGACGCTCGCCACTTATCTTAACGCGCTGCCGGGCGATGGCGTCCACGTCATCACCGTCAACGACTATCTCGCCGCACGCGACGCGGAGTGGATGGGGCAGGTGTATCGTTTCCTCGGCCTCACGGTCGGCGTCATCATCCCGAACCTGACCGACGAACAGCGCCGCGCCGCCTATAACAGCGACATCACCTACGGCACGAACAACGAGTTCGGCTTCGACTATCTGCGCGACAACATGAAGTATGAGCGCAGCAGCATGGTGCAGCGTGCCTTTGCCATGGCAATCGTCGACGAGGTCGATTCGGTGCTGATCGACGAAGCCCGCACGCCGCTGATCATCTCGGGCCCCACCGACGACAAGTCGGAGCTGTACATGAGCGTCGACGCGATCGTGAAGCAGCTCACCCCCGACGATTACGAGAAGGATGAGAAGCAGAAGACGATCATCCTGACCGAGGACGGCACCGAACGCGCCGAGCGTCTGCTGGAAGCCGCCGACCTGCTGCAGGGCGCGAACCTGTACGATTTCGAGAACACGCAGGTCGTCCACCATCTGAACCAGTCGCTGCGCGCCAACATGATGTTCAAGGCGGACACCGATTACATCGTCAAGGACGGCAAGGTCGTCATCATCGACGAATTCACCGGCCGCATGATGGACGGGCGCCGCTGGTCGGACGGCCTGCATCAGGCGGTCGAAGCGAAGGAGGGCGTCACGATCGAGCCCGAGAACCAGACGATGGCCTCGATCACCTTCCAGAATTATTTCCGCATGTACCCGAAGCTTGCCGGCATGACCGGCACCGCGGCGACCGAGGCGGCCGAATTCTACGACATCTACAAGATGAACGTCGTGACGATCCCCACCAACGTGCCGGTGCAGCGGATCGACGAGGAAGACGAATTCTACAAGGATACCAACGACAAGTTCCGCGCGATCGCCAAAAAGATCCGCGAACATGCCGCGCTGGGCCAGCCGGTGCTGGTCGGCACGGTGTCGATCGAAAAGTCCGAACTGCTCAGCGAATTCCTGGTCCAGGAAGGCGTCGAGCATAAGGTGTTGAACGCGCGCTACCACGAGATGGAGGCGCATATCGTGGCGCAGGCGGGCCGCAAGGCCGCCGTCACGATCGCGACGAACATGGCGGGTCGCGGCACCGACATCAAACTCGGCGGCAACCTCGAATTCCGCATGCTCGACGAGCATCCGGACCTTGTCGAGGGCACGCCCGAATATGAAGCCGAGGCGACGCGCATCCGCGCCGAGATCGAGGTCGAGAAGCAGGAGGTGCTCGCCGCAGGCGGTCTGTTCGTGCTCGGCACCGAGCGTCACGAATCGCGCCGCATCGACAATCAGCTGCGCGGCCGGTCTGGCCGCCAGGGCGATCCCGGCCTGTCGCGTTTCTACCTCAGCCTCGACGACGATCTGCTGCGCATCTTCGGGCCGGACACGCTCTTTGCGCGCATGATGCGCTCGAATATCGAGGACGGCGAAGCGATCGGCAGCAAGTGGCTGTCGAAGGCGATCGAGACCGCGCAGAAGAAGGTCGAGGCGCGCAACTACGACATCCGCAAGCAGGTCGTCGAATATGATGACGTGATGAACGACCAGCGCAAGGTCATCTACGAACAGCGTGCCGACATCATGGATGCCGATGCGGTGGGCGACGTCGTCACCGACATGCGTGCCGAGACGGTCAACGTGATCGTCGGCGGTGCGTGCCCGCCCAACAGCTATCCCGAGCAATGGGATATCGAGGGCATGAAGGCGGGTCTGGTCGACGTGCTCAACCTCGACCTGCCGATCGACGACTGGCTGAAGGAAGAGGCGATCGACCCCGAGATCGTCGAAGAGCGCGTGCAGGAAGCCGCCGACGCCGCCATCGCCGCCAAGTCGGCGGAGCTGGAGCCGGAGACGTGGACGCAGGTCGAAAAGTCGATCCTGCTCCAGAACCTGGACCATCACTGGAAGGAGCATCTGGCGACGCTCGACGCGCTGCGCCAGGTCGTCCACCTGCGCGCCTATGCGCAGAAGACGCCGATCAACGAGTATAAGCAGGAGGCCTTCAGCCTGTTCCAGCGGATGCTCGACGCGATCCGCGAGGACGTGACGAAGACGATCGCGCACGCGCAATTCCAGCTGCAGCCGCTGCCGACCGACCTGCCCGAACTGCCCGACTTCATCACCACGCATTTCGACCCGTTCACGGGCGAAGACGATTCGAACGACATCGATGCCGGCACGATGGGGCGCATCACCGCGCAGATTCCGCCGATGCAGATGATGCAGCCGGATGTCCCGACAGAGCTGGGCGACAATCCGGAGCTGTGGGACGGCCGCGTGAACCGCAACGCGCCGTGCCCGTGCGGTTCGGGGCGGAAGTACAAGCATTGCCACGGCGCGGTGACGGTGTAAGGGGCGCCCTCCCACACATCCTCCGTCGCCCCGGACTTGTTCCGAGGTCTACTGGGCCGCGGGGACAGCTAGACCTCCCTTCGCCGCAGAGTGGACCTCGGAACACGTCCGGAGGTGACGGCAGTAATACCGCAACCGCTACACACGAAAAGGCCGGGCCACCCTGCGGTGACCCGGCCTTTTTCGTTACATCTGAAGCAGTCTTACTTCGGTAGCACTACGCTCGGGCCGATGCTGTTGACCACCGCGCGAGCGTCGAAGGCGCGGAGGTTATCGCGTGGGATCGGGCCCTTGCGCATCACGATCTCGGCGCTCGCTTCGTAGCGATCGATCGTGCGAATATCGAAGTCGTTACCCCAGGGGCCGAAGCCACCGCCGAACCATGGGTCCCACGTGCGCCAGCCGAACCCGCGGCCATAATAGCGCCACGACGGACCCCAATAGCCGCCGAAGCCACCATAGCCCCAGCCGCCGCCAATGCCCGGCGTCGTATAGGTGCGCGACTGCAGATCGGTGTCGCGGTTGGCCATGACGAAATAGTCATAGCCGTTCTGCAACGTCAGCTCGGCAGCACGGAACAGCAGATAGCGTTCGACCGTGTCGCGCGACGTCACGCTGTTGCCGGCGAAATTGACCAGGAAGCGACCCGGTTCGATCTGACGGTCGCTATAGCCCGTGCGGTTGAAACCCTGCCCGGTGGCGGGACGATAGGTGGTTTCGGTCGCGCAGCCCGCGACCATCAACGTGGAGGCGGCGAGCGCCGCGACCATAGCCTTGCGGCCAAGATGCATCATGACACCAATACTCCATTCGCGCGCGGGTGCGGCGAACCCCCGCGCGTATATCCACTTCCGTCCGAACGAGCGATGAACGACTTGGCTCCGTCCGGCAACGTTTCGTCGCGATCACGCGCCGATGACATGCAAAGCGACGCTGCGCCGATGCGGCGCAATCCGGTGCTCAAACAGATAGATACCCTGCCACGTCCCCAGCATCGGTTCGCCGCCTGCAACCGGTATCGACAGCTGAACGCCGGTCAGCGCCGCCTTCAGATGCGCGGGCATATCGTCCGGCCCTTCGTCGTCATGTTCGTACGCGGCGCTTTCGGGCGCGAGTCGATCGAAATAGGCCTCCATGTCGCGGCGGACGGCCGGTGCGGCATTTTCCTGGATGACCAACGAGGCCGAGGTATGCCGGCAAAAGAGCGTGAGCAGGCCGTCGCCGATCCCCTGCGCCGCCAGCCATTCGCAGACGGGTGCGGTGATGTCGACCAATCCTTTGCGGCGCGTCTGGATCGTCAGCGTGCCGACCGATTGATGCATGTTGGCTCCTTTTTGCGGTTGAGGTGCCTTGCCAACGCGCTGTCGCCACGTTCGGACCCTGACTGCGTCAAAGGATATAGACGATGCCCGCGCAAAACCGCTGCATCGCAGACTTCAGCGCCGCGCCGTGGCACGGATGCTGACTTTCATCGCAACGATCGCGGGAACTCGGGCAAGCCGGGGCTGCCCAGTAGCCTCTTAATGCGTACGAACGCCGCCAAGGGGGCGCCACGCACTGGACGTTTGCAATGAAGCGGGGTCGACGGGCGCAGGACGGCGCACGCGCGGCGTCGCGGCCGATCCCTATCCGTCGGAAAACTATTCGCTGTCGACGGGCTTCTTGCCGGTGACGGCCATCAGCACGGGGACGGTCAACAGGGCGGCAGCCATGGCGCCGATCGCCACTTCCAGAAAGATCATAGCAAAGCCTCTCCAGCGGAAGCGTTGATCGCTTCTCGCATCGGGGCATGATGCGGACGAGTCGAAGCCGGTGCAAGCGATTTCGCTGCCCGGCTGCGCACAAGACGCTGACGATGTGGGTGAAAATGGCTCCCTGAGTAGGATTCGAACCTACGGCCGCTCGATTAACAGTCGAGAGCTCTACCGCTGAGCTATCAGGGAACGCTGCGTCGTGGAGGGCGTCTATACCCACGAATTTTTGCGGCGCAACCCGTTAAAGCGAGTTTTCCACAGCTTCGTGCGGCATCGGCGGATCAGGCGATGAATTGCTCCATCGTGATGCGGTCGTCGAGCGCATGTTCGGGGTCGAACAACAGGGTCAGCTCGCGCGCGCGGTCGATCGCGACGCTCACTTCGGCGACGTCGCGGAATTCGCGCTGGTCGGCGACGGCGGATACCGGGCGCTTGGCGGCATCGAGCACGCGCAGCGAGATGCGCGCCTTGTCCGGCAGGATCGCGCCGCGCCAGCGCCGCGGGCGGAACGGGCTGATCGGCGTCAGCGCCAGCATGTTCGACCCCAGCGGCAGGATAGGACCCTGCGCGGACAAATTATAGGCGGTCGACCCCGCCGGCGTGGCGACGAGGATGCCGTCGCACGCCAGTTCCGGCATGACGACGCGTTCGTTGACGGTCACCTCGAGCTTCGCGGTCTGGCGGGTTTCGCGCAATAGCGAGACTTCGTTGATCGCCGGCGCCTGATGGACGCGCCCGTCGATGCCGGTGACGGTGGCGGCAAGCGGCGACACCTTGAACGGCTTGGCGCGTGCCAGCCGCTCGTCGATGCCGTGGCGGCGCCATTCGTTCATCATGAAGCCGACCGTGCCGAGGTTCATCCCGAAGACGGGCACGGGCGGGCGGCGCCGGTCGAGCAGGCCGTGCAGCGTCTGGAGCATGAAGCCATCGCCGCCCAGCGCGATGATGACGTCGGCCTCGGCGGGATCGACCCAGTCGGCAGCGTCCGCCAGTTCGGCGGCCGCGGCGCGGGCAGGGGCCGTGGGCGAGGCGACAAGCGCCCGCCGCTGATAATCGGTCATCCCCCGGTCACGCTCATATGGCGCGCCACCGCCGGTGCAGCGCCCGCCGCGATGCGGAAATCGTGGCGCGCAGGCTTGCGCAGCAAGCCGCGATCGATCGCGGCATCCAGCCCGTCAATGCCGCCGTCGCGCAGGGCTGCCTTGAGGTCGACCTGATCGTCATGCCCCAGGCACATATAGAGTTTGCCCTCGGTCGTCAGCCTTACGCGATTGCAGCCGTCGCAAAAATTGGCGGTGAGTGGCGAGATGAGGCCGAGGCGGGTGGCGGTACCCTCGACCTGCCAATAGCGCGCCGGGCCGCCGGTGCGATGCGTGGCGCGATACAAGGGGAAGCGTGCCGACAGTGCCTCGAACACGCGGGTCAGCGGCACGAAGCGATCGGTACGATCCTCATCCACCGCGCCCAGCGGCATCGTCTCGATCAGCGACAGGTCGTGGCCCTCGTCGATGCACCATTGCAGCATCGCCGGAATTTCGTCTTCATTGAGGCCGGCGAGCGCGACGGCGTTGATCTTCACCGCCAGCCCGGCGCGCTTTGCGGCGGCGATGCCGTCCAGCACCTGCGTCAGGTCGCCGTGCCGCGTGATGTAGCGGAAGCGATCGGGGTCGAGGCTGTCGAGACTGACGTTGATGCGCCGGATTCCGGCATCGACCAGCGCATCGGCGTACTGCGCGAGCCGCGTGCCGTTGGTCGTCATCGTCAGCTCGTCGAGTCCTGCCCCCACGTGCCGGCCCAGCCGCTGCACCAGATCGGCGACGTCGCGACGCACCAGCGGCTCGCCGCCCGACAGGCGGATCTTGGTCACGCCGCGCGCGATGAAGCGTTCGGCGATGATCGCGATTTCGTCGAGGGTCAGCAGCTTAGCACGGGGCAGAAACGTCATCTGCTCCGCCATGCAATAGCGGCAGCGCAAGTCGCACCGATCGGTGACGGAGATCCGCAGATAGCGGATCGTCCGTCCCTGCGGATCGACCAGCGGGTCGGCGGAGGGGGCAAGGGCGCTGGTCATGACATGGGGCTAGGCTGACAACCATCCGCCGACAAGTCCGTTCCGTTAAGCCCGCTTCACCGTGACACAGCATTGTCGGTTAACCCCCGCGCGCTTAGGCAGGAAGGGAATGGGGACCGTTACCGACAGCACACGATTGTTCATCGTCGCGCAGGACGATGATGCGGCAGCGCTCGCGGCGCTGGCGCAGGACGACGGCTGGGCGCCGGTCGTCGATACCGGCGGGCGTGAACTGGTCGCGCGGGCGCTGGCGAGTGGCGCGGCGGTGATCCTGGTCGATGGGCGGAAGGCGCCGGCGGCCGGTCTGGCGGCGGTCCGCGCGCTGGGCGGCCTGATCGCCGCGACCGGCGCGGCGCTGCTGGTGCTGACTGACGACGGCGATACGCTCGACCAGCTCTACGCCGCGGGCGCCACGCATTTCCTGCGGGAGACGGGCGATCCGGCCGATATCCAGCTCGCCCTGCGCTTTGCGGCGCGGCACGCGACCCGCCATCAGGGCGAGCGGCGCGGCCCGGCGTTCGGGCTGCGCGCCGATCCGGAAGACGTCAGCGAGCCGATTTCGGCCTGGCTCGAAGCCGGGCGTCAGGTCGGCATCGTCAGGATCGCACTGTCGCGGCTCGATATCCTGAATGCCGCACGAGGTCGTGCGGTGGGCGACGCGCTGATCGCCGAGGCGCATCGGCAGGTTCGTACGATGGCCGCCGAGCTGCTGGGCGACGATGCGGTGGTCGGCGCGCCGCGCGGCGGCGATATCGTCGTTGCGGCGGTGGCGGAGCAGGGCGCGCTGGTCGGCCTCGCACGTGCCCTTGATGGCGCCCTGTCGCGTCCGATTGCGGTGGGGGGGCGACAGGCGGTGCTGGGCAGTCGCTGGAGCTTGGCGGAGAGCGCACCGGGCGATGATGCCGCCAGCCTGCTCCACCGTGCCGCGGAGGCATTGGTGTCGGCGAAGGCCAGCGACGGGCCGACGATTCGCGTCGCCGGACCCGAGCACACGGCGCCGATCGATTCGCTCGCCATCGACCTGCATTTTGCGATCGAGCGCGACGAGATCGACATCCTGTTCCAGCCGCAGGCGCGAATCGATTCGCGGCGTATCACCGGGGTCGAGGCACTGGCACGCTGGCGGCACGGGCGGCTGGGGCCACTCGGCGCAGACGTGCTGTTTGCCGCGGCGGAGCGTGCCGATCTCGGCCTCGTCCTGTCCGATCATATCCAGGGGCTGGTGCTGGCGCGAATCGCCGCGTGGCCCGAATCGCTGTCGCATGTGCGCGTCGCGCTCAACATCACCGCCGGCGACCTCGGCCGGCCCGGTTTCGCCTATTCCTTCCTGCGGCGCGTCGGCGCCAGCGGCGTGGCGTGCGACCGGCTGACGGTCGAGGTGACGGAGAGTGGCGCGATCCACAATCTCGATCGCGCGGCGGCGATCCTCACCGATCTGCGCGCGGCGGGGCTGCGCGTGGCGCTCGACGATTTCGGCACGGGCTATTCCAGCCTCGCCTATCTCACCACGCTGCCGCTCGATTACCTCAAGCTCGACAAGGCGCTGGCGCTGGGCATCGAGCGGACGCGGCGCCACCGCGGCGTGGTGCGCGCGGTGATGACGCTGGCGCGCTCGCTGGGCCTCGCCGTCGTGGCGGAGGGGATCGAAACCGATACCCAGCGGCAGCTGCTGGCGGCGGAGGGCTGCGCCTTCTACCAGGGCTTCCTGCTCGCGCCCGCACTGGATGACGCAGCATTGGCAGCGATGGTGGGAGACGGGACATGCTGACGATCGTGGCGGCGCTGGCATTGCCGGCCCCGGTGCAGGATGCGCAGGCGGCGATCGAGGCAGCGCTGGCGGACAGCGCGGCAGGCTGGAGCGCCGGGGACATGCCCCGCTTCCTTGCGATCTACGCCGACGATGCGGTGTTCGTGACGAAGAATGGCCTCGTCCGCGGGAAGGCGGCGATCGCGGCGCGCTATGACAAAAGCTATGGCGCCGATGCGAGCAAGCGCGGCGCGCTGTCGTTTCGGATCCTCGGCGCGCGGGCGGTGGATGCGACCCACCGCATGCTCTGGGCGGAATGGCAACTGGCCTATCCCGATGGTCGCAGCGACAAGGGCATGACGTCGCTGCTGTTCGAGAAGCAGGCTCGCGGCTGGAAGATCATCGCCGACCACAGCAGCTGAGTTCGAAACCCGCTTAAGCCGCCATCACCCCGCTGCTTTCGCGAGCCCCTTCGACAGCTGCAACGCGCCATGCAGGCGCGACTTGGCGTCCGGCCACGCCCGCTGCAGCACCAGCTTGCTGTCGGGGCGCAGCTTGGCAACGCCGTTGAGCCGCTCGACATAGGCGAGCAGACCAGCGACGTTCGGCGGCGTATCGTCGTGGAAGCCGACCAGCACGCCGCGCGGCCCCACATCCATTTTGGCGATGCAGGCCTTGCGCGCATTGAGCTTGATCTCGATCACCTTGATGAGGTTCTCGGTCGCATCGGGCAGCGGACCGAAGCGGTCGATCATCTCGGCGGCGAAGGCTTCGATCTCGCGATTGTCTTCCAGCTCGTTGAGGCGGCGGTACAGGCCCATCCGCAGGTCGAGGTCGGGCACGTAATCGTCGGGGATCAGGATCGGCGCGTCGACGGTAATCTGCGGCGAGAAGTCGCGCGGACGGTCGCCCTTCAGCCCGCCGGCCTTGGCGTCCATGATCGCCTCTTCCAACATCGATTGGTAGAGTTCGTACCCAACCTCCTTAATATGCCCCGATTGTTCGTCGCCGAGCAGATTGCCCGCGCCGCGAATGTCGAGGTCGTGGCTGGCGAGCTGGAACCCAGCGCCCAGGCTGTCGAGATCGCTCAACACCTTCAGCCGCTTCTCCGCCGTGTCGGTCATCATCCGTTCGGGCGGCGTCACCAGATAGGCATAGGCGCGCGTCTTCGACCGGCCGACGCGGCCGCGTAGCTGGTACAGCTGGGCGAGGCCGAAGCGGTCGGCGCGATTGACGATCATCGTATTGGCCGAGGCGATGTCGATGCCGCTTTCGATGATCGTGGTCGAGACGAGCACCTCGAACTTCTTGTCGTAGAAGGCGCTCATCCGCTCCTCGACCTCGGTCGCGCTCATCTGGCCATGCGCGATAACGTAGCGGACCTCGGGCACCTCGTTGCGGAGATACTCTTCCAGGTCGGGCAGGTCGGCGACGCGCGGCGTGACGATGAAGCTCTGCCCGCCGCGATAATGTTCGCGCAGCAACGCCTCGCGCAGTACCACCGGGTCCCAGGGGATGACATAGGTGCGGACCGCGAGGCGGTCGACCGGCGGCGTCTGGATGACCGATAGTTCGCGGATGCCGCTCATCGCCATCTGCAACGTGCGCGGGATCGGCGTCGCGGTGAGGGTAAGCATATGCACGTCCGCCCGCAGCGCCTTCAGCCGCTCCTTGTGGGTGACGCCGAACCGCTGTTCCTCGTCGACGATGACGAGGCCCAGGCGCTTGAAGTCGATCGCCTTCGCCAGCAGCGCATGCGTGCCGATGACGACGTCGATGCTGCCGTCCGCCAGCCCCTCCTTGACCCGCTTCGCCTCGGCCGCAGGAACGAGGCGGCTGAGGCGACCGATGTTCATCGGAAAGCCTTCGAACCGCGCGCTGAAATTGTTGAAATGCTGGCGCGCGAGCAACGTCGTCGGGCAGACGACCGCGACCTGCTTGCCCGCCATCGCCGCGACGAAGGCGGCGCGCAGCGCGATCTCGGTCTTGCCGAACCCGACGTCGCCGACGATCAGCCGGTCCATCGGACGGCCGGCGCCGAGGTCGCCCAGCACGTCCTCGATCGCGCGATCCTGGTCGTCGGTTTCGGCATAAGGGAAGCGATCGACGAAGCTGGGATAGCCGGCGGGATCAGGCTCCAGCACGTCACCCGGATGCAGCGCGCGTTCGGCGGCGGTCTTGATGAGCTCGCCCGCGATCTCCCGGATGCGCTCCTTCATCTTCGACTTGCGCCGCTGCCACGCCTCGCCGCCCAGCCGGTCCAGGCTCGCGCCCTCTTCCGATGAGCCGTAGCGCGACAGGACCTCGAGATTCTCGACCGGCACGAACAATTTGTCGCCGCCGGCATATTCCACCGCGACGCAGTCGTGCGGCGACTGGCCGACGGGGATCGAGGTCAGCCCCAGATATTTGCCGATGCCATGATCGGCGTGGACGACGAGATCACCCGGTGTCAGCGTCGCCAGTTCGGCAAGGAAGGCATCCGCCGACTTCTTGCGCTTCGCCCGGCGGACGAGGCGGTCGCCGAGCATGTCCTGTTCGGTCAGTACCGCGACGTCGGGCGCGGTGAAGCCATGGTCGAGCGGCAGCACGACCAGCGCGACGCCGGCACTCTTCGACGTATCGGCGATGCCCAGCGCCTCATGCCAGCTGTCCGCCGCCTTGGCGCCGTTGAGGCCGTGATCCTTCAGCAGATTGCCCAGCCGCTCGCGCGCGCCGACCGAATAGCTGGCGAGGACCGGCTTCTTGCCCTGTTTGCGCAGCGCGCCCAGGTGTTTGACCACCGCTTCGTAGACGTTCGCACCGCCCGACCGCTCCGGTGCGAAATCCCGCGCGCCATCGACGCCGAAATCGAGCACGGTTGCGCTCTCGGGCTCGTGGAAGGGCGTGGTCAGATGCGCGTGACACGCCTCCAGCCCTGCCGCCCATTCCTTGGCGTCGAGGTACAGGGTCTTCGCGGCGAGCGGCCGATAGCTGCCGGGCTGTGCAGCCTCAGCGCGCTGGCGGTTTTCGTAATAATCGGCGACCGCCTCCATTCGCCCCTCGACCGCGCCGGGCACGCCGAAATCGCGCACGATGACGTCGTCGGCGGACAGATGGTCGAACAGCGTCGCCAATTTGTCTTCGAACAGCGGCAGCCAATGCTCCATGCCGGCAAGGCGACGCCCATCGCTGATCGCCTGGTACAGTGGATCGCCGGTCGCGGTCGCACCGAACTTGTCGCGATAGCGCGTGCGGAAGCGCTTGATCGATTCCTCGTCGAGCAGCGCCTCGGACGCGGGCAACAGCGTGAAGCCGTCGATCCGGCCGGTGGTACGCTGATCCTCGGGGCTGAACGTACGTACCGTCTCGATCTCGTCGCCGAAGAAGTCGAGGCGCAGCGCCTGCTCTTCCCCGCTCGGATACAGGTCGACGATGCCGCCGCGCACGGCATATTCGCCCTGATCGTGGACGGTTTCGGTGCGCACATAGCCGTTTGCCTGGAGCAGCTTGGCAAGATCGTCGCGATCGATCCGCGCGCCTGGCTCCAGCGTCGCCACCAGCTGGCGTATCCGGAACGGCGTCAGCACACGCTGCGTCGCCGCATTGGCGGTCGTCAGGACGAGCTGCGGACCCTTGGCCGGGCGCTGCAACCGGTAGAGCGCCGCGATCCGCTCCGCCATGATCCGCAGCGTCGGCGAGGCGCGGTCATAGGGCAGGCAGTCCCAGGCCGGGAAGACGATCACCTCCAGCTCGGGCGCGAAGAACGGCGCCGTCGCCGCAACGGCGCGCATCGCGGCATCGTCCGGCGCGATGAACACCGCGCGCCCCTTCGCTGCGCGGGCGAGGTCGGCGAGCAGCGACGGCTGGAACCCGGCGGGCACGCCCGACAGCGTCAGCGGCGTCTTGGCGGTCAGGATCGTCTTGAGGTCGGGCATCATGGTCCTTGAAGAAGGCAGGCGACTTACGGGCGAACGGCTGCCCCAAATCTATCGTCACCCCGGACTTGTTCCGGGGTCCACTCTGCGGCGAGGGAATAGCCAGAGGCTCATGCCGCCCCCGTGCGGCTCGGTGGACCCCGGAACAAGTCCGGGGTGACGGGGGAACAGACGGAGCTAGTGCCTACTCCGCCACCGGCACGTAGCTCAGCGAGCGCATCTGCATCATCATGTCGCCCTCCCATTCCGGCGGGCAGGGCATCGATCCGATCGCCCAGGCCATGATATCGACATCCTGTTCCTCCAACAGCGCCTCGAACCAGTCGAGCTGTTCGGGCGTCCACCCCGCGCCATGCGCATCGAAGAAGCCGCCGATCATCAGATCCGCCTCTTTCGTGCCGCGATGCCAGGCGCGGAATTTCAGGCGCTTCAAGCGGGTGGCGTGATCCATAGGTCATCCAATACGAATAGCCCGGCGGATGCTGACGGCATCGGTCGGGTAGGCTAGAGGGGTCATGTAGTCATGCGTCCCGCCATCCTCAATCCGCTGTTCGCCGAGGTCACCGCGCTGAAAGGCGTGGGGCCTGCGCTCGCCAAGCCGCTCGACCGGCTGGGGCTGGAGCGCGTGGTCGACGTCGCCTTTCATCTGCCGAGCGGCTGGATCGATCGCCTGCCCCGCGAAGAGCTGGACGTCGCCGACGCCGGTCGCATCATCGCGATCACGCTGACCCCGCGCGATTATCGCACCAGCACCGGCCGCGGTCCGACGCGGGTGCAGGCGACCGATGCGAAGGGCAATTACGTCTCCCTCGTCTATTTTGGCGGGTCGTCGGGCTGGGTGAAGAAGCTGCTGCCGCTGAACGAGCCGCGCCGCGTGTCGGGCAAGCTGGAAAGCTATGGCGAGACGCTCCAGATTATACATCCCGATCTGGGCGAGCCCGAAGAACCCTTCCGCGAACGCGAGGCGATCTATCCGCTGTCGGAAGGCATGACGTCCCGCCGCCTTGCCGGGTTCGCCGCTCAGGCGATCGAGCGGGCGCCTGATCTACCCGAATGGATCGACCCCAGCCTGAAGGCGAAGCGTGGGTGGCCCGACTGGCGCGACGCGCTCGCCCGCATCCACGCTGACCCGGCCGACAAGATGGCGCGCGAACGCCTGGCCTATGACGAGATCTTCGCCAACCAGCTCGCGATGACGCTGGTGCGCGCCGACACGCGCAAGCGGCGGGGCAGGGCGTTGGTCGGCGACTATCGTCTGCGCGACCAGTTGCGCCTGCCCTATAGCCCCACCGGCGCGCAATCGCGCAGCATCGCCGAGATCGAGGGGGACCTCGCTCAGACCGCGCCGATGCTGCGCCTGCTGCAAGGCGACGTCGGATCGGGCAAGACGCTGGTCGCGGCGATGAGCCTGCTGATCGCGGTCGAGGCCGGCGCGCAGGGCGCGATGCTCGCCCCCACCGAAATTCTCGCGCGCCAGCATTATGAGACGCTGCGCAAATTGCTGTCGGGCGTCGACGTCAACATCGCCGTGCTCACGGGCCGCGACAAGGGCCGCGCGCGCGAGGCGACGCTGATGGCGCTGGCGAGCGGCGAGATCGATATCCTCGTCGGCACGCACGCGATCTTCCAGGAAGCGGTGGGCTATCGCGACCTGGCACTGGTCGTGGTCGACGAGCAGCACCGGTTCGGCGTCGCCGAGCGTATGATGCTGCAAGCGAAGGGCAAGGCGCCGCCGCACCTGCTGGCGATGACCGCGACCCCGATCCCGCGCACGCTGACGCTCGCGCAATATGGCGAGATGGACGTCAGCCGATTGGACGAAATGCCGCCCGGCCGCGAACCGATCGAAACGCGTGTTGTGTCCGAGGATCGGCTGGACGAGGTCGTCAACGCGATCGGGCGCCATATCTCCGACGGTGGCCAAGCCTATTGGGTCTGCCCTTTGGTCGAGGAGAGCGAGAAGAGCGACCTCGCCGCCGCCGAGATGCGCGCCGAATCGCTGCGCGCGCGCTTCGGGGACAGGATCGGTGTCGTCCATGGCCGGATGAAGCCGCCCGAAAAGGATGCGGTGATGGAGGCGTTCGCCGGCAATCGTCTGTCCGTTCTCGTCGCGACGACGGTGATCGAGGTGGGGGTCGACGTGCCCAATGCCACGCTGATCGTGATCGAACATGCCGATCGCTTCGGCCTTGCCCAGCTCCACCAGCTACGCGGTCGGGTGGGGCGTGGCGGCGGCCTGTCGCGCTGCCTTCTGCTGCGTGGGGCGTCGCTCAGCGAGACGTCGCGTGCGCGGCTGGCGCTGATGCGCGAAACGAACGACGGCTTCCGCATCGCGGAAGAGGATCTACGCCTGCGCGGCGGCGGCGAATTGCTCGGTACGCGTCAGTCGGGCGAGGTAACGTTTCGTCTGGCGCTGCCGGACATGCTCAGCGACCTCCTCCACTGCGCGCAGGACGATGCCCGTTTGCTGATCGATCGCGACGGCGGGCTGGAGGGGCCGCGCGGACAGGCGGCGCGGATCGCACTGTATCTGTTCGATCGCGACGCTGGCGTGGCGCTGCTGCGGTCGGGCTAAGGGGCGAGCAGGTCAGCCCTGCATCGCGCCCAGGACGGCGTGATATTGGTTCGCCGGTATCGCCTTTTCGAACTGGCAGCCGATCCGGCCGCCAAGCGCCCAGCGCACGGCCGCCTGCATCTCACCGACCACGGGCAGCGTCACGCGCAGCCATTCGCCGACGCTCACGTCGGCATCGCTGCGAATCATCACGCCCTGCGGTGACAGGTTCACCGCCAGCACCGACAGCGTCCGACGATCGGTCAGCACGGCACGGCATCGATGATGCACCTCGTCGCGCGGCTCGGCACGGCCGTCGATCGGGTGGGACAGGGCTTGCGACATGGCCGATACTCCTCACGCCCCGGACGTGGCCGTGACCATTCCGGACTGAAGCGATAGAAGAGTAACCGTTTACGCTTGCTTACTGTTCCCGAACGAGCAGGCCGTGGTTCTTCTTGCCCGCGGACAGGCGAACCGGGTCTTCGCCGACAGCGATCATCAGCGCCTCGTCGCTCACCTTGTCGGTGCCGATGCGGGCGCCACCGCCCGCGATCAGGCGACGCGCCTCGCCCTTCGACTTGGCGAAGCCGAGCGCGATCAGCGCATCGACGACGTTGATCGATCCGCCCGCGACCGTGACGCTGGGCAGCGCCGCGCCGCTGGCACCTTCCTCGAACGTGCGGCGCGCGGTCTCAGCCGCGTCCTCGGCAGCGGCGCGACCGCGGCACATCGCCGTCGCCTCGTTGGCAAGCACCTTCTTGGCTTCGTTGATCTCGGCGCCTTCCAGCGCCTCCAGCCGCGCGATCTCGTCCAGCGGCAGATCGGTGAACAGGCGCAGGAAGCGGCCCACGTCGCGATCGTCGGTGTTGCGCCAGAATTGCCAGTAATCGAAATGCGGCAGCTGGTCCTCGTGCAGCCACACCGCGCCCGCGACGGTCTTGCCCATCTTCTCGCCTGATGCGGTCGTCAGCAGCGGGGTAGTGACGCCGAACACCTCGGTGCCGTCCATGCGGCGGGCGAGCTCGATCCCGTTGACGATATTACCCCATTGATCGCTGCCGCCCATCTGCAGCCGCACACCGCAGCGGCGCGATAGCTCCATGAAGTCATAGGCTTGCAGGATCATGTAGTTGAATTCGAGGAAGGAAAGCGACTGTTCGCGATCCAGCCGCAGCTTCACCGAATCGAAGCTGAGCATCCGGTTGACCGAGAAATGCTGGCCGACGTCGCGCAGGAACGGAATGTATTCCAACGCATCGAGCCATTCGGCATTGTCGAGCATGATCGCGTCCGTCGGGCCGTCCCCGAAGGTCAGGAAGCGTTCGAAGATCCGCTTGATCGACGCGACATTGGCCTGAATCCCATCCTCGGCGAGCAGTTTGCGCGCCTCGTCCTTGAAGCTGGGGTCGCCGATCTTGCCGGTGCCGCCGCCCATCAGCACGACGGGCTTGTGCCCGGTCTGTTGCAGTCGGCGCAGCAGCATGATCTGCACCAGGCTGCCGACGTGGAGCGACGGTGCGGTCGGATCGAAGCCGATATAGCCGGGCACGACCTGCTTCGCCGCGAGCGCATCGAGCGCGGCCGCATCGGTGAGCTGGTGGAGGTAGCCGCGCGTCGCGAGCGTGTTCAGCAGATCGGACTGGTAGGTCATGGCGCGCGGTTAGCAAGCCGAACGCCGCACGTCACCCTGTCCCATTCGGGCAGACGCAATCGGCCGTTACCGCCCCGACAGCTGGCTCAGCGGATCGACCGGCGTACGCCCCTTGCGCAGCTCGAAATGCACCTCTGGGCGGTCGGCAAGGCCGGTGTCGCCCGACAGCGCAATCGTCTGTCCCCGCTTCACGCTCTGGCCCCGTTGGACGAGCAGCTTGCTGGCGTGGCCATAGACGCTGGTCCAGCCGCCACCGTGCTTGATGATGATCAGGCCGCCCAGCGCCGCGATCCCGTCGCCGGCATAGGCGACGACGCCGTCCGCACTCGCATGGATCGCCGTGCCCACCGGGACCGCGATCTTGATCCCGTCGTTGCGTTCGCCGCTGCGGCCGGGGCCGAAGCGGCGGACGACCTGACCGTCGACCGGCCAGACGAACCCGCCTTGTAGCCGCGCCGGCGCCGCGACGACCTCCGTCGATGGCAGCACGCGGCGCGGATTGGCGACGGGCCGCGCGGGCGCCTGACGGGGGGCGGGCGTCGGCTCGCCGCCGGTCAGGATGTCGTCGATGTCGAGGCGGAAGGCGGCGGCGCGCTCGGCCAGGCTGGGCGCCTGGGTCGGGTCGCCGGGGATCAGGATACGCTGGCCGGCCCGCAGGATATAGGGTTCCTCCAGGGCATTGGCGGCGACGATCCGCGACCATTCGATGCCATAGGCCCGGGCGATGGCGATGCCCGTCTCGCCCTGCCGCACCAGATGATAGCGGCCGCCCGGAATGGTGAGTGTCTGCCCCGTCTGCACCGCAAAGGGCGGTTCGAGCGCGTTGGCGCGCGCGATCGCCTCCGCGCTGGCACCGGTGCGCTCGGCGATCCGGCGCAACGTGTCGCCCGGGGCGACGGTATAGCTCTGTGTCGCGACCACCTGCGCGTCGGGCGTCACGGGCCGCGCTTCCCATGCGGGGCGCGCGGTGGGGGGCATGGCCACCTGCCGCGAGGGAGGGGGCATCTCCTCACGCAAGGGTTGCGGGGCGTCCTGCTCGGGATAGCGCGCGGCGGGTTCGGGCGGCGGGTAAGCGGCGGCCGGGGGATAGGCGGGGCGGGGCGGGGGCGGGGCCTCGGCCGAGATGTCGTCGACGCTCGGAATACACGCCGACAGCATCAGCCCGGCCAGCGCTACCCCCGTGACGGTCCGACCCCGCGCCATCCGATCAGCCCTGCGGTTCGAGCCGGTCGAGCCCGCGCAGATAGGGTCGCAGCACTGCCGGCACGACGACCGATCCGTCCGCCTGCTGATAGTTTTCCAGCACCGCGACCAGCGTACGTCCCACCGCAAGGCCGGACCCGTTCAGCGTGTGAACGAAGCGCGGGGCCTTCTCGCCCTCCGCCCGGTAGCGCGTGTTCATCCGCCGCGCCTGGAAATCGCCCGTGTTCGAACAGGACGAAATCTCGCGCCACGCCTGCTGGCCCGGCAGCCATACTTCGAGGTCGAAGGTCTTGCGCGCGCCGAAGCCCATGTCGCCCGTGCAGAGCAGGATGCGTCGATAGGGCAGGTCCAGCGCCTCCAGCACGCTTTCCGCACAACGCGTCATGCGCTCATGCTCGGCGTCGCTGTCCTCGGGACGGCAGATGCTGACCAGCTCGACCTTTTCGAACTGGTGCTGGCGGATGAACCCGCGGGTGTCGCGTCCGGCCGCGCCCGCCTCGCTGCGGAAGCAGAGCGTATGGGCGGTGAGCCGCATCGGTTCGACGAGCGTGTCGAGGATCTGGCCCATCGCCGATGCGGTCAGGCTGACCTCGGCGGTCGGGATCAGCCAGCGGCCATCCGTCGTGCGGAAGGAGTCCTCGGCGAACTTGGGCAGCTTGTCCGTGCCGTACATTGCGGGGTCGTTGACCAGCACGGGCGGGTTGCACTCGACGTAGCCATTGTCGGCGGTCTGGTGGTCGAGCATGAACTGGGCGAGCGCCCGGTGCAGCCGCGCCATTGGCCCGCGCAGGAACGTAAAGCGCGCGCCCGACAGATCGGCGCCCGTCTTGAAGTCCATGCCCAGCGCCGGACCGATGTCGGCATGCTCGCGTGGCGTGAAGTCGAACGCGCGCGGGGTTCCCCAGCGGGTCTGTTCGACGTTGCCGGCCTCGTCCTCGCCGTCGGGGACGTCCGCTGCGGGCAAATTGGGGATGGTGGCCAGCGCGCGCTCGAGCGCGAGGCCTGCTTCGGCATCGGCGGCCTCGAGACCGGGCAGCGCCTCTTTCAGCGCCGCGACTTCGGCCATGAGCGCCTGCGCGCGCACTTCGTCCTTTTGCGCCTTTGCCTGACCGATGCCCTTCGATAGCTCGTTCCGGCGGGTCTGCGCGTCCTGGGCAGCGGCGATCGCAGCGCGGCGCGCGTCGTCCAGCGCGATGAGCTCGGCGGACTGGGGGGCAGCGCCCCGGCGGGCGAGGGCGGCGTCGAAGGCGGCGGGATCGTCCCGGATGGCGCGGATGTCGTGCATGGCGCGGCTATGCCCCGCCGCGCGTCAGGCGGCAACCCGCCCGCCTCGGCTGCGTTGAGCAGGGGATAGCAACGATCAGGAGAAGCCCCGATGCAGGTCCCCCACAATGCCTTCGTGCTCGTCGCCGACGGTCGCAAGGCGCTGTTCTTCCGCAACGAGGGCGATGCGGACTATCCCAATCTCCAGGTCGAGCATGCCGAGGAGAAGGTGAACCCGGCCGATCGCGATCAGAAGACCGATGCCGCCGGTCAGGCCTCCTCGACGCAAGGTGGCACGATGGGCGAAACGGACTTCCACCAGCAGGAAGAGGATCGCTTCGCGGCCGAGACGGCCGATATGCTGAAGCGCCGCGCGCTGGCCAACGATTTCGAATCGCTGATCATCGTCGCCCCGCCCAAGACGCTGGGCGAGCTGCGCAAACATTATCACAAAGAGGTCAGCAACCGGCTTGCGGGTGAGCTGGCCAAGGACCTCACCGGCCATCCGGTGCCGGATATCGAGCAGGCGCTGCGTTCGGCCTGACGAACCGCCCAAAGAAAAAAGGGGCTGCCGAGCGATCACTCGGCAGCCCCTTTTTTGTTACGAAACCGGGCTTCGGGTCAGGCCGCCTGCGGCTTGGCGAAGCGCTTGCGGGCGACCAGAGCGGCGGCAGCGGCGCCGAACAGCAGCACCATCGGCGGCGCGGGCACCGGCGCGGGCGGGCCGCCCGACGATCCGGTCGAACCCGGCGGCGGCGGGGGCGGCGGCGGTCCGCCGGTGGAGCTCCAGCCCTTCGAGCTCGAACCATATTGGCCCTGGCCTTGGCCTTGTCCCTGGCCCTGACCTTGCCCCTGACCTTGGTTCTGCCCCTGACCCTGGTTCTGGCCCTGGCCCTGGCCCTGATTCTGGCTCTGGTTGTTGTTGTTATTATTGTTGTTGTTGTTTTCGTTGTAATTCTGGTTGGTGTTATTGTTCTGGTTATTATTGTTATTGTTGTTCTGATTGTCGACGACGACGTTCGCGCCGCCCGTGGAGCTGCTGGTCGACGAACTGCTCGACACGTTCCCCGACGAGCTGCTCGACACATTGCCGGACGACGAGGAACTGCTGGACGAACTGGTCGAGCTCGACCCGCCGCTGGACGTCGACGAAATCACGATGCTGCCCGACGATCCGGACGATCCACCGCCGAAGAAGCCGCCCCCGAAGAAGCCGCCGCCGCCGCCACCCCAGCCGCCGCTGCCGCCGACGACCACCGGAACACCGCCACCGCCGCCGGTTACGAAGCCTTCGGACGCGGGCAGGGGCACCGGCACCGGTGCCGCCTGACTGGCGACCGTCACCACGGCTGGTGCGCAGGCCGCGGTGGTCGTCGTGGTCACCACACGACGGCGCAAGGCCTTACGCTGGACCGCGGCGACCTGCCGATGCGCGACCACGCGCTTCTTGACCTGTTTGGTGTAGACGGGGCGGCTGGGACGTTCGGCGACGTGGACGGCGCCACCGCCGATCAACGCACCGCCACAGGCGCATGCGCACAATTTCGCCAAAGCCATCCGTACGGACATCGGGTCTCTCTTTCATTGCCGGTCCCTGCGGCCCGGATCGTCGTGTCGCAGCAACGGAGTGCCGCCTATGCCATTCAACGCAAAACAAACCGTTAAGTGCAAGTTTGTTAACCAGCAATTCGCTGCTTTTGCAGTGCTTCACCGAGATTGCACCATCTGATTCGCGGTTAACGTACCAGAGTGAAACAGCGGTGGGTTTCGCAATCGCGTTCCGACCGTAACGCAGCTTAGTCGCTGACTTGCAACCGTTCTGGTCCCATTCGCAATAAAAGTTCGTGTTTGCGATCGATTCGGTAACTCGCATCGCTTGTGGTTCCGTTCAGCCGCGATTATAGGCGCCTCACCAATATGGGGGCGGTCCCGGGTTCAAGTTCAGGGACCGGAGGGAGAGTGGCATGGCAACGCACGTAAGCCGCGTACACGACAGGAATGCCGACATGTTGCCCGCGAACGACGCCGGCGACTGGAGCGATGATGGTTATCGGCCCAGCCCCGATGAGCCGTTCATGAATCTTCGCCAGCAGACCTATTTCCGCAACAAGCTGCTCCGCTGGAAGGACGCGATCCTGCAGGACGCGGCCGGAACGCTCAACCAGCTGCAGCTCGACTCGCTGCGCGAAGCCGATCTGACCGACCGCGCGTCGAGCGAGACGGATTGGTCGATCGAACTGCGCACCCGCGATCGCCAGCGCAAGCTGGTGTCGAAGATCGAAGCCGCCATCCGCCGCATCGACGAGGGCGAATACGGCTATTGCGAAGTCACCGGCGAGCCGATCAGCCTCGGCCGGCTGGAGGCGCGACCGATCGCGACGATGACGCTGGAGGCGCAGGAACGCCACGAGCGTAACGAGAAGATTTCGCGCGAGGATTGATCGTGCGCCGGCGGTCGCGCTGCGATGTGCCGGCGTTTACGTTCTGGTAAGATTCGGGGCGGCATGCGGTGGGAATTTCCCGGCCGATCATGACGAGGGCACCGGATATGGACAGCCTCTTCCACGCGTCTCTTACGGCATCCGACGATGCCGGGCCTGTCAACGACGGCGTCGTGACGCCGCGCCAGCCACCGCGCGAAAGCCTGTTGCTCCCGGCGCGTCTGTGGCTGCACGGCGATCATTGCGATCGCGGGGTTCGGATGCGCAACCTGTCGCCGGGCGGGGTGATGGTCGACTGCGGTGTGCTGAGGGAGCCGGGATCGCTGGTGCGTCTGGAGATGCCGGGGCTGGGAACGGTCGCGGGGAAGGTCGCCTGGTGTACCGCGGGACGGATGGGGATCGCGTTCGACGCCCCGATCGATCCGGCGCTGGTGCGCGACGAGGTCACTGCGGTCTAAGGTTCGCGGCGGGCGTTCCCCTTCGACGTGCCGCCCCTGCAAAAAGCCCCTCCGGGTTGGGGAGGGGCTGAATGGCGTCAGGCTCTACAGGCCCGTAAGCTCTTCCTTCAATTTCAGCTTTTGGCGCTTCAGGTCGGTGAGGATCGCGGAGTTGGGCATCGGGCGATGGGATTCGTCGGCGATGCGGCGGTCGAGCGCGGCATGCTTGGTTTCCAGTGCCTGTTGATGCGTCGTCTGCATTTCGGTGTACCTCCTGATGCATGCGTGTTGGGGGACTGAGTAAACCACCGAACATCCTAAAAGTCGTCACCGAAAATGGTTGAACGCGATTAGCCGAGGGGCATGATGCGACGACTTGGGTTGGTCGTCCGGCTGCGCTAGGGGCAAAGCGGGCCGCAGGGTGGTGGCAGGGGGTTTTACCATGGACGACGCGCAGATCATCGCCCGCCTGGAACAGCTGCGCACCGAGCATCGCGATCTCGACGCGGCGATCACGGCCTTGGGCGCCAGCGCGACGCCCGACCAATTGCAGCTCGCCCGGCTGAAGAAGCGCAAGCTGCGGCTGCGCGACGAGATCGCCTTATGCGAAGACCAGCTGATCCCGGATATCATCGCCTGAGCCGCCGGTGGTGTTTTTTCCGTTTTGGCACAGCATCGACAGCAACGGCCGCTGGGCAGGCGGCGCACGCTATGCCACCGGTGAACGCATGACTGGCAGCCGTTCCGAATCACGCATTCATCGTCGCCTGATCGATTCGCTCTATACGGAGGCGATGCTGCTGGCGGACGAAGCGCGCAGCTATTTCGACGAGGCGGGACGGCTGGAGCGGGAAGCGCTCGACCCGCTGATCCGCGTCGGCTTTTCGTGCGAGTCGTTGAAGGTGACGACGCGGCTGATGCACGTCATCGCCTGGCTGCTGACGCAGCGTGCGATCGATGCGGGGGAGATGCAGCCGCGCGATGCGCTCGACGGGAACCGGCGGCTGGGCCACGCGCCGCAATTCGACGCGGACTTGGTCGCGGCGCTGCCGCAGCGTGCCCGCGCATTGGTAGAGGCGAGCGCGAACCTGCACCGCCGCGTCGGTCTGCTGGATGCGGCGCAAGTCGATGCGGTCGCCCCCAGCCCGGTCCAGCGCCTGCACGATCGGCTGGCACTGGCCTTCTGACCGCGACGCGGCGCCGGATCAGCCGGCGATCCGCGCCTTTGCCGCCGCATATTCGCGCGCGAAGCGATCGACGCGGTCGGCGACGCTTTCCACCGCATCGATCACGCCGATGCCCTGGCCCGATCCCCAGATATCGCGCCAGGCCTTCGCCTTCGATCCGTTGTTGCCGCCGAAGTTCATCGTCTTCAGGTCACCCTCGGGCAGATGATCGGGGTCCAGCCCGGCCGCTTCGATCGAGCTACGCAGGTAATTGCCGTGCACGCCGGTGAACAGGTTCGAATAGACGATGTCGGCCGCCTTGCTCGCGACGATCGACGCTTTGTAATCGGGCGCGGCATTCGCCTCGGTCGTGGCGATGAAGGGTGAGCCGATATAGGCGAAGTCGGCGCCCATCGCCTGCGCCGCCAGAATCGCACCGCCCGTCGCGATGGAACCCGACAAAGCGAGCGGTCCATCAAACCACTGGCGGATTTCCTGGATGATCGCGAAGGGGGACAGGCGCCCCGCATGGCCGCCGGCACCGGCCGCCACCGCGATCAGCCCGTCCGCTCCCTTTTCGATCGCCTTGCGCGCGAAACGATCGTCGATGACGTCGTGCAGCGTGATGCCGCCCCAGCCATGCACCGCGGTGTTCAGGTCCTCGCGGGCGCCCAGCGAGGTGATGACGATCGGCACCTGCCACTTGGCGCAGGTGGCAAGATCGGCTTCCAGCCGGTCGTTCGATTTGTGAACGATCTGGTTGACCGCGAACGGCGCGGCGGGATGATCCGGGTGCGCCCGATTATGCGCGGCGAGCTCTTCGGTGATTTGGTGCAGCCATTCGTCCAGCAACGCCTGCGGCCGGGCGTTGAGCGCCGGAAAGGAGCCGACGATGCCCGCCTTGCACTGCGCGATCACGAGTTCCGGCCCGGAAATGATGAACAACGGCGAACCGATCACGGGCAGGCGCAGGCGGTCGAACAGCGTGGGCGTCGTCATGGTCGGGCGGCTCCTCTTCGTATGATCGGTTGTCTAGCGAAACCTATCCGCCTGTCCAGCACGACGGCGCTTGCGGCGCGCGCGCAAAGGCGTCAGACGGGACGTAACATTGTATCCGGAGTTACCAGTTTATGAAACTCGCCGTCGCCGCCGCTCTCGCGATGACCGTCTCTGCGCCTGCGCTCGCCGCGGGCAGCCTGCCGACCGATGTCGTGCCCGTGCTGTATGATATCGCCGTGACGCCGAATGCGCAGGCGATGACCTTCACCGGCACCGAGACCGTCACCGTGGACGTGAAGGCGGCGACCCGCACGATCACGCTCAACGCCGCCGATCTGGACGTCACGTCGGCGACGGTCGACGGGAAGGCCGTCCGCTTCGCGCTCGACAAGGACAAGCAGCAGCTCGTGCTGACGCTGCCCGCCGCCGCGACCGTCGGCCGTCACACCGTCGGCTTCGCGTGGAGCGGCAAGATCAACCAGTCCGCTGCCGGCCTGTTCGCGATCGATTACACCAATCAGGACGGGTCGAAGGCGCGCATGCTCGCGACGCAGTTCGAGGCACCCGACGCCCGCCGCTTCGCACCGATGTGGGACGAGCCGGCGTTCAAGGCGAAGTTCAAGCTGAAAGCGGTGGTGCCGGCGGGGCAGCTCGGCATTTCCAACATGCCGGCGACGTCGGTGACGAAGCAGGCCAACGGCACGCAGCTGTATAGTTTCGCCGAAACGCCGGTGATGTCGAGCTACCTCCTGTACCTCGGTATGGGTGATCTGGATCGCAAGACGGTGCAGGCGGGCAATGTCGAGATCGGCGTCGTGACGCGTCGCGGCGTCGCGGACCAGGGCGATTACGCGCTGGCGCAGGCCAAGCGGCTGCTCGGCTATTACAACAGCTATTTCGGCACGCCCTATCCGCTGCCGAAGATGGACATGATCGCCGGCCCCGGCTCCAGCCAGTTCTTCGGCGCGATGGAGAATTGGGGCGCGATCTTCTACTTCGAACCCGAACTGCTGTTCGATCCCAAGCGCGCCACCGAAAGCGGCCGCCAGCGCATCTTCACCGTCGTCGCGCACGAAATGGCGCACCAATGGTTCGGCGACCTCGTCACCATGCGCTGGTGGGACGATCTTTGGCTGAACGAGGGCTTCGCCTCGTGGATGGAGAACAAGTCCGCTGCCGATCTGAACCCCGACTGGAATGCGGAAGCCGGCGCGGTCATGAGCGACCGCGAGGCGGCGATGAGCATCGACGCGACCTCGGCCACGCATCCGATCATCCGCAAGATCGAGACGGTCGACCAGATCGGCGAAGCGTTCGACGGCATCACCTATATGAAGGGGCAGGCCGTGATCGGCATGCTCGAATCGACGTTGGGCCCGGACAAGTTCCGCGACGGCATTCGCCGCTACATGGCGAAGTACAAATACGGCAACACGGTCACCGAACA
This sequence comes from Sphingomonas melonis DAPP-PG 224, assembly GCF_000379045.1. NCBI lineage: Bacteria > Pseudomonadati > Pseudomonadota > Alphaproteobacteria > Sphingomonadales > Sphingomonadaceae > Sphingomonas > Sphingomonas melonis. Next base: position 2,752,672 of record NZ_KB900605.1, on the reverse strand, counting down.
GCTGTGGGCGGAACTGTCCGCGGCGGCGGGGCAGCCCGTCGCGGAGATCGCGCACGGCTATACGCTGCAGGGCGGCGTGCCGCTGGTGACGCTGTCGAACGCGCAGTGCGTCGGCGGCATGACGCAGGCGACGCTGGTGCAGGGCCGTTTCGGACTGGATGAGGCATCGAAGAAGCCGCAGACGTGGAAGGTGCCGATGGTCGTCGGCACGCTCGGCGGCGGCGAGACGCGCACCATCGTCACGGGCCCATCGACCAAGGTCAGCGTCAAGGGCTGCGGCACGCTGGTGCTGAACCAGGGCAAGGGCAGCTACACGCGCGTGATGTACGATCAGCCGGCGCACGATGCGCTGGTGCGCGACTATACGCGGCTGGAGCTGAAGGACCGCCTCGGCACGCTCGCCGACGATTATGCGCTGGCGGCGGGGGGCTATCAGGACCTCTCGCGCTTCTTCGCGCTGATGGGCCGGGTGGGCGAGGGCGCCGATCCGCTCGAATGGCAGCTGGTGTCGGGACGCCTCGGCAGCCTAGCCGGGCTGTACGAGGGCACGCCACTGGAGACGGCGCTGCGCAATCGCACCGTCGCCATCCTCGGCCCGGTTCTGCGGCGCATCGGCATGACGGCGCAGCCAGGTGAGTCGCCGCTGGTGACGAACCTGCGCGAATCGCTCGTCTATCGCCTGGGCGCGGCGGGCGACGGCCAGGTGCTGGCGCAGGCGCGCAGCTATGTCGCGCAGCTCAAGACCAACCCGACCGCGATCCCGCCCGCCATCCGCGCACCGGTGCTGTCGACCTTCGCCACCTATGCGACGCCCGCCGATTGGGATGCGCTGCTGGCGCTGACCCAGGCGGAAACCAATCCGGTCGCCAAGAACCGATATGTATCGCTGCTCGGCGCGGCGGAGGACGATGCGGTCGCGACCCGCGCGCTGGCCTTGCTCAAGACCGACACGTTCACCGCCCCCCAGAAGGCGGCGCTGCTGCGGGCGATTTCGGGCAGCCATCCCGATATGGCATTCGATTGGGCGGTGGCGAACCACACGCTGGTCGATGGCTTCATCGAGGAAAGCAGCCGTTCGGGCTTCATCGTCGGTCTGGGCGGAGGCTCGTCCGACCCCAAGATGCCGGGCAAGATCGAAAGCTTCGCGCAGACGCTCCCGGAAACCTCGCGTGCGCCGGCGCGTCGTGTGATCTCGGGCATCGCGGTGCGCAAGGCGGCGGCGGAACGCCTGCGCCCGGCAGTGGAGACGTGGCTGAAGTCGGGGAAGTAACGAAGTTATCGCAACTGGGTGGGGCAAGCCTTCGCCTCACCCGGTTCGTCATAACGGACGCGGTCCGAATATTCCGTAGCTCAGAGGGCTATCGCGCCCGCCAGGCTGTGCTTGATGTGGTGACGATGTGGGGGCCGGCGAACCGACCCCTCTACCCTTACGCCACCTTCGCCATGCCGCCGATGATCTTGTCGAGCGTGATCGGATATTCGCGAACGCGCACGCCGGTCGCATTGTAGATCGCATTGGCGATCGCCGCGCCGACGCCGCACAGTCCGAGCTCGCCGACGCCCTTGGCCTTCATCGGCGACGTCGTCGGATCGGTTTCGTCCAGGAACACCACCTCCTGGTGCGGGATGTCGGCGTGGACCGGCACCTCGTAGCTTGCAAGGTCATGGTTGACGAAGAAGCCGAACCGTTTGTCGACCGCGAGCTCCTCCATCAAAGCCGCGCCCACGCCCATCGTCATCGCGCCGATCACCTGGCTGCGCGCGGACTTCGGGTTGAGGATACGCCCGGCGGCGCACACCGCCAGCATGCGGCGGACCCGGATTTCGCCGGTATAGGCGTCGACGCCGACCTCGACGAAATGCCCCGCGAAGGTCGACTGCTGCACCTTCTTGGCGAGGTCGCCGAACTCGATACTGTCCTCGGCGGACAGGCCCGCGTCGCCCGCGGCCTGACCCAGCGGCACGCTGCGATTGCCCGAGCGGACCTTGCCATCCTCGAAAACGACGTCAGCCGAATTAAAGCCGAGCTTCTGCGCGACCGCCTCACGCAGCTTGACGCAAGCAGCATAGACGCCAGCGGTCGCGCTGTTCGCGCCCCACTGTCCGCCCGATCCGGCTGCTACGGGGAAGTCGCTGTCGCCGAGCAGCACGTGAATCCTGTCGAGGGGGACGCCCATCATCTCGGCGGCCGTCTGCGCGATGATCGTATAGCTGCCGGTGCCGATGTCGGTCATGTCGGTCGCGACCGTGACGATGCCCTTGGCATCGATGCCGACGCGGGCGCCCGACTTCATGTTGATGTTGTTGCGGAAGCCCGACGCGACGCCCATGCCGACCAGCCAGCGGCCGTCTCGCACTGCGCGCGGCTTGGCCTGGCGCCGGCTCCAGCCGAAGCGATCGGCCCCCATCTGGAGGCATTGCACCAGCTGGCGCTGCGAAAATTTGCGTTCAGGCTTCTCGGGATCGACCTGCGTGTCGTTCGCGATGCGGAAGGCGACCGGGTCCATGCCCAGCTTTTCCGCCATCTCGTCCATCGCGACCTCAAGCGCCATCAGCCCCGGTGCTTCGCCTGGCGCGCGCATCGCATTGCCTTCGGGCAGGTCGAGCACCGCGAGGCGCATCGACGTCAGCCGGTTGGCGCCGGCATAGAGCAGCTTGGTCTGCGCCACCGCCGTTTCCGGTCCACCGCCGGGCAGATCGCCCGAACCGCTTTCGTGTGCGATCGCGACGAGCTTGCCGTCCTTGCCCGCGCCCAGTCGGATGCGCTGGCGCGTCGCCGGGCGGTGCGTGGTGTTGTTCGCCATCAGCGGCCGTTGCAGCGCGACCTTCACCGGCCGGCCCGCCGCCTTGGCACCCAGCGCCGCCAGGATCGCATCGGCGCGCACGAACAGCTTCCCGCCGAACCCGCCGCCGATATAGGGCGAGATCAGCCGGACGTTCTGTTTCGGAATACCCAGCGTCTTGGCGACGTCGCCTTTGCCCCAGGCGATCATCTGGTTCGACGTCCACAGCGTCAGCCTGTCGCCATTCCATGCCGCGGTGCTGGCATGCGGCTCCATCATCATATGGCTCTGGTCGGGCGTCTCGTAGCGCGCGTCGAGCGTCACGAGGGCCGCGGCGAACGCCTTGTCGAAATCGCCGACCCGGTCGACGGGCGGCGCGGCGCTGCCTTCACCGCTGCTGTCGCCCTTTAGCGGCGCCGTCTTGAGCGCGCTGTCGAGGTCGAAGCGGCCCTTGCCACGCGCATAATCGACGCGGATCAGGCCCGCGGCGGCGCGCGCCTGTTCGAACGTCTCGGCAACGACGAGCGCGATCGCCTGATGATAATGGTCGACCGCCGGACCGCCAAGCAGCTTGGCGGTATTCATGTCGCCCTTGCCGAGCGGACCGGCCGTGTCGGCGGTAACGATCGCCAGCACTCCCGGCGCGGCCTTGGCAGCGCTGAGATCCATGCTGCTGATCCGGCCCTTGCCGATGCCGGCGCCGACGACATAGCCATAGGCGGCGTTCGGCGCGACGTCATGACGCTCATAGGCGTATCGCGCCGTGCCGGTGGTCTTGTATTTGCCGTCGATACGATCGGTCGGCTTGCCGATGACCTTCAGCTGGTCGATCGGGTTGGTGCCCGCAGGCTGATCGAACTTCACGCGGCGCTCCTGCTCTTGGCTTGGGCCATCACACCGGCGAGCGTGCGCTCGACCAGCGGCACCTTAAAGGCGTTGTCGGCGGTGGGGCGCGCGCCGGCGAGCAAGCGGCTCGCCACCGCCGTCGCCCCCTGCGGCATGGCGGCATCCGCCTCGGGCGTCCGCCATGGCTTGGGCGCAATCCCGCCGATCGCGGCACGGCCGGTGCCGTCGGGCTGGATCACCGCGGCCACCGACACCAGCGCATAGGCGTAGGACGCGCGGTCACGCACCTTATGATAGATGTGCGTCCCGCCGAGCGGCTTGGGCAGCGTCACCGCCGTGATGAGCTCACCCGGCTGCAGCGCCGTTTCGATATGCGGCGTATCGCCCCACAGGCGGTGAAAGTCGGCGATCGGGATCGAGCGTGTCGTGCCCGATGGCTGCACCGTCTCGACGCTCGCGTCGAGCAGCCGCATCGCCACCGCCATGTCGCCGGGATAGGTCGCGATGCACGCATCGCTCGTGCCGATGATGCCGAGCTGCCGGCTGTAGCCGCCGATCGCCGCACAGCCCGATCCGGGCTTGCGCTTGTTGCACGGCTGGTTGGTGTCGTAGAAATAGGGGCAACGCGTGCGCTGCAACAGGTTGCCCGCGGTGGTCGCCTTGTTGCGCAGCTGCCCGCTGGCGCCCGCGACGATCGCGCGGGTCAGGACGCCATAGTCGCGGCGTACGCGCGCGTCCGCCGCGAGATCGGTATTGCGCACCAGCGCGCCGATGCGCAGGCCGCCGTTCTCGGTCGGCTCGATCTGGTCGAGCTTCAGCCGGTTGACATCCACCAGATGCACCGGCTCCTCGATCTGCAGCTTCATCAGGTCGAGCAGGTTGGTGCCGCCCGCGATAAACTTGGCACCGGGGCGCGCGGCCACGGCCTGCGCAGCGGCGGCGGGCGTGTCGGCGCGTTCGTAGGTGAAGGCCTTCATGCTTTGGCTCCCGCGACATCCCGCATCGCGTCGATGATGTTCGAATAGGCGCCGCAGCGGCAGATGTTGCCGCTCATCCGTTCGCGCATTTCCTCCGCAGTCAGCGCAGGCGCGCCGGCGACGTCGTCCTGCACATGGCTGGGCACGCCGCGCTTGATCTCGTCCAGCACCGCGACCGCCGAGCAGATCTGGCCGGGGGTGCAATAACCGCACTGATAGCCGTCGTGCTTGACGAAGGCCGCCTGCATCGGATGCAGCTTGTCGGGCGTGCCGAGCCCTTCGATCGTGATGATCTCGTCGCCATCGTGCATCACGGCGAGGCTGAGGCAGCTGTTAATGCGCCGCCCCTCGACCAGCACCGTGCAGGCGCCGCACTGGCCATGGTCGCAGCCCTTCTTCGTGCCGGTCAGCTTCCAATGTTCGCGGAGCGCATCGAGCAGCGTCGTCCGCGTGTCGAGCGCGACCTGGCTGGTCCGGCCATTGACCTTCAGCGTCACCGGCATCGTCGGCGGGGCGGGCCGTTCGTCGAGCGGCACGGCTGCCGCCTCAGTAGGCATGGCGGTCGCCGCCGCACCGATCGCCCCGCTCGCGAGCACGCCGCGGCGAGACATGGACAGTTCGTAATCGCTCATCAAAGGCCCCTTGATGCATTTGACATACCGACGTTTTCGACACGGTGTACGCCACTGGCGGGGTAGGCCTTATCGTTTCGACGCAGCGCAAAGCAAACCCTTGTTATCAGTACGCAAAGAAACGGGCCCAGGTTCCAACGGAACCCGGACCCGCAACGTTTTGATGCAGATAGGTGGCGGGATCAGAACCCGATATGCGCGCCCGCCGACAGAACGACCGCATGGGCATCGCGCAGGGTGCCGCGGGTCAGGACGTTGGTCTGCGCCGCGGTGCCGACATAGGCCGCGGTCTGACGGTCGATCGTCGTGTCTTCGAAATCGACATAGTTTGCAGCGAGATCGAAGCCGAACTTCGGAGTCACCTGGAAGGTGCCGCCGACGCCATAATTCCAACGGTTCGAATCCGGCACGCGCGCGTCGCGCAGGCCGTCCTGCGTCGGGGTCAGCGCGCGCTGCACGCCGGCGCGGACCGTCAGGCTGGGCGACACGGCATAGTCGACGCCGCCGGCCAGGCTGTAGCTGTCGCGATAGTTTTCGGGCAGCGCGGTGTTCAGCGGCGCGCCGAGGCGGATCGCGTCGAACTTGCTCCAATTGTAGCGCACCGCCTGGCCGTTCAGCGTCAGCGCCGGCGTCACTTTGATGCGCGCACCGACGATCGTCTGCGCAGGCGTGTAGAAGCTCGCCTGCACGCCGGTCAGCGTGCGGTTCTGGCCGGCCAGCGGGCCGACCAGGCCAGCGACGGTCAGGTCACCCGTCAGCGTATGCTCGATGCGCGACTTGTAGCTGATGCCGACGGTCGCCCAGTCGTTGTGCATCTGAACGCCCGCGGTCCAGCCGATGTCCCAGCCCTTGCCTTCCAGCTTTTGCGAGCCGTCGGCGGTGGTGGTCAGGTTCGGCAGCGCGTTGCCCAGGCTGGCATAGACGTGCTCGACGTTCGCACCGCCGCCGACGCGCAGCCAGTCGGTCAGCGCCACGGCGATCGACGGCTGGATGTCGATCGTCATCAGCTTGGTGCGGGTCGCGCTGTAGCGGGTCCAGCTGTTGTTGTCGTAGTCGGTGGTGAAGCTGTAGGGCGACGTCACCGCGAGGCCGAACGCGACCGGGCCGAACGGCAGGGCGATCGCGCCCGACGGCAGCAGGCCCTTGTCGATCGGGTTGCGCGCTTCCTGCGCACCGCCGACGGGCTGGTAGTTCGCGGGGTTGGCGCACGACACGCCGGCCGGGCGACACACCACGGTGCCGTTGTTGACGACGCGGCCGCGCGGCAGGATGCCCGACGCGTTGATCGCGGCTTCGCCGCGCTCCATCCCTGCGATCGATGCCGGGTTCCACCACAGCGACTGCGGGCCGGTGTCGGCGACTTCACCCGAGAAGGCGCGGCCGGCGCCACGCGCCGACTGCTCCTGCAGGTAGAAGGCCTGGGCGTGCGCCACCGAGGCGAAACCGAACGAGCCGAGGACGGCAGTGGCGAGCAACGAAGTCTTGATACGCAGGGACATGAGCGGTCTTCCTTAAGCTTACTGGTAGGTCGAAACGGGATGGATCAGCGCACGCGCGTCCAGGTCTGCGTCTTGCAGAGCGGCACGAACACGCAGCCACGCACCTTCAGCGTGTTGGCGTCGACGGGCGTCACCTTCGCCTTGTACGTCTTGCCGTCGTCGGGGTTGTAGATCTTGCCGCCGCTCCAGGCATCGCCATCGGCGGTGAAGCCGCTGATCAGCAACAGCCCCTTCAGCAGGCGGCCGCGCTGCGCCGGATCCTGATTGTTGACGTCCTTCAGGTCGGGCTGCTGGCGAAGCAGTTCGGACGAGATCAGCCGGCCGCAGATCGACGCGCCGCAGCGCTGGATTTCGACGATGCCGTTGCGCGTCTCGGTCTTCCACCGGCCCAGCGCGACGTCGGGGGTGGGGGCGGGCGCAGGGGCGGCGGCCAGCAGCGCGCCAATCAACATCAGGGACATGGTCACTTCTCCTCTCCCGGATGGACGCGAACGGCCGCGCCCATCGAACAAGCCGTTCAAGCCTTGCGCCGTATCTGTACGGTCGCATTGTGGCGCCGCGGAGGCCACCCGATGCCGGGCCATGACCTATTGGCGAGCCAGATGCCGTTTACGGCAATCTGATGCCCGCCTAATCCCGGGGCGCGGTGTGTCAAGTGTGATGACGTAAACCGCGGTGCTCAAAGCATCTTTTTGCGCGGACGGCATCGGATCGTGCCAGCCGCCATGCGCCCGGGCGGGGTCCAGGCCTCGCATTCGCAAGGCATGGACCCCGCCCGATGCCGCGTCAGTTGCGCAGTGGCTTCCCCGTGGTCAGCATCTGCTGCACGCGTGCCTGTGTCCGCGGGTCGCGCACGGCCTCCATGAACGCCGCACGCTCCAGCGTCAGCAGGTCATCCTCCTGCACGGTATCGACCAGATCGGCCTCGCCGCCGGTCAGCACCGTCGCGAGCCGGCCCGAGACGACCTCGTCATACTCAGTCGCCATGCCCTTCTTGCGGAAGCCCTCGACGACGCCGGCGATGCCGGTGCGGCCGCTTTCGCCCGGCAGGCGGAAGGTCGGCTTTTCCGGCGCCTTATAGCCGTCGACCAGGCTGAGCGCCTTCGCCTTGGCGTCGGCGAGCAGGCGGTCGCGATTCATCGTGATGCCGTCGCTGGCTTTGAGGAACATCATCTCCTTGGCCAGCGCGGCCGACTTCGACACCTGCGCGGTCGAGATCGTCTCGAACGCTTTGGCGGCGGCGGGCATCGGCCCGCGCGGCATCATCGGCGCCTTGGCGAGGCGATCGAGCAGCTCGCCATTGCCGCCCCAGCCGGGCAGCAGGCCGACGCCGCACTCGACCAGACCGATGTAGCTTTCGGCATGCGCCTGCACCGCATCGGCGTGGAGCACGACCTCGCAGCCGCCGCCCAGCGCCATGCCGGCCGGCGCCGCCACGACGGGGAAGGGGGCGTATTTCAGCGCCTTCAGCGCCTGCTGCCCGCCCGCGATCAGCTTTTCGATCTCGCCCCACATGCCCGCGGCGACGGCGAACATCGCCATGCCGAGGTTGGCACCGGCCGAGAAGTTCGAGCCTTCGTTGTAGATCACCAGCGCCTTGAACCGGTCCTGCACCAGCGGAATGGCCTGCTGGATCAGGCTCATGATCTCGCCGTCGAGCGCATTCATCTTGGTGGTGAACTCGAGCGCCGCGACGCCGTCGCCGACATCCCACACAGCGGCCGACGCGTTCTTGAGCAACGGCTCGGAGCGGAGCTTGATGTCTTCGAGCAGCAGAACGCCATCGCCGCGGACGACGTCATGATAGTCGCCGTCCGTGCCCAGGAACTGGCGCTTGCCCTCGACGACGCGATAGAAACTGCGGTCGCCGGCCGTCTCGAGGATCGCGGGAACGCTGCGGCCTTCGTCGCGCAGCCGCTGCGCGAAGGTGGCGGCACCGATCCGGTCGAGCAGCTCGAACGGGCCGAACTTCCAATTGTAGCCGAGCTTCATCGCATCATCGATCGCGACGATATCGTCCGCGGCTTCGCCGACCAGCATCGCCGCATAGGACAAGGTCTTGCCCAGGATCTCCCAGGCATAGTCACCGACCTTGCCCGGCGTCGCGATCAGCGCGCCCAGATCCTTTTCCGCCTTGGGCGGCAGCGGCGCGGGCTTCTGCCCACCGCGATACTCGCCGGTGGCCAGATCGAGCGCGAGCTTGGTCTTCGTCGCCTTGTCGAAGCGGTAGAAGCCGCCCTTGCCCTTGCGACCCGTAAAGCCCTCGGCGATCATCTTGTCGACGAGCGGCATCGGACGGACGGTGTCGAAATAGGGGTCGCCCTGCGGCAGCGTGGACGACAGGCTCTTCGACAGCAGAGGCATCAGGTCGACGCCGACCAGGTCGACGAGGCCGAAGATGCCCGTCTTGGGCACGCCCATCGGCCGGCCGCCGATCTGGTCGGCCTCCTCGACGGTCAGGCCCTGGTCCATCGCCGCATTGATCGCGACGGCGAGCCAATAGGTGCCGATGCGGTTGGCGATGAAGCCCGGCGTGTCCTTGGCGCGGACGATCCGCTTGCCCATGAAGCGATCGACGAAGTCCTCGACCTTTTCGGCCACCGCCGCGTCGGTGTGGTCGCCGCGGACGATCTCGATCAGTCGCATGTAGCGCGGCGGATTGAAGAAGTGCGTGATGAGGAAGTCGGCCTTGAACTGGTCCGAGCGCCCGTCGACCAGATGGCCGAGCGGAATGGTCGACGTGTTCGAGCTGACGGCGGTGCCGGGGCGCTTCAACTGCTCCAGCTTCGCGTAGAGCGCCTGCTTAATGTCGAGCCGTTCGACGATCGCCTCGACGATCCAGTCGCACTCGGCGGCACGGTCGAGGTGGTCGTCGATATTGCCCGTCTCGACCAGCTTCGCCGCACCCTTCGACATGAAGGGCGCGGGTTCGGTCTTGAGCATCTTGGCGACTGCGCCCTTGGCCACTGCGTCTCGATCGTCGCCCTCCTTGGGGACGATATCGAGCAGCAGCACCGGGATGCCGGCGTTGGCGACCTGTGCGGCGATGCCGGCGCCCATGACGCCCGCACCGATCACGCACACCTTTTTGATGGATTCGCTCATGTTATGCGCGCTCCAGCACCGTGGCGATGCCCTGGCCGCCGCCGATGCACTGGGTCGCGAGTGCATAGCGGCCGCCCTCGCGCTCCAGCAGCGCCGCCGCCTTGCCGACGATGCGCGCACCAGTCGCGCCCAGCGGGTGGCCGATCGCGATCGCGCCGCCGTCGAGATTGATCGTTTCGTCCTTCAGGCCGAGATCGCGGATGCAGGCGATCGCCTGGCTGGCGAAGGCTTCGTTGATCTCGACGACGTCGAGGTCGCCGACCGACACGCCGGCGCGCGCCAGCGCCTTCTGCGAGGCGCTGATCGGGCCCAGGCCCATCGTCTCCGGCTCGATGCCCGACACGCCGACCGCCTTGATGCGGGCGAGGATCTTCAGGCCGTGCTTCTTCGCGAACTCTTCCGAGGTGACGAGCACCGCGGAGGCGCCATCGGTAAGCGGCGACGAGGTGCCGGCGGTGACCGATCCGTCCTGACTGAACGCGGGCTTCAGGCCGCCCAGCGCTTCGACGGTGGTGTCGGGACGGATCGTGCCGTCTTCGCTGACCGTGCCGGCCTTCGTCTGGATCGGCACGATTTCATCGCTCAGCCGGCCATCGGCGCGCGCGGCGGCGGCCTTCTGCTGGCTCTTCACCGCGAACGCATCCTGCTCAGCCCGCGTGATCTGATACTTGGTCGCGACATTTTCCGCCGTGTCGCCCATGCCCATGTACGCGCCGGCATTCTTCTTCGCGAGAACGGGGTTGGGCAGGGGGTTGTAGCCGCCCATCGGCACGCGGCTCATCGATTCCAGGCCGGCGCAGATGAACGCCTCGCCCGCACCGATCTGGATCTGGCCCATCGCGATATGGATCGCGCTCATCGACGATCCGCAGAAACGGTTCACCGTCATGCCGCCGACCGACAACGGCAGGTCGGCGAGCAACCCGATCATCCGTGCGACGTTGAGGCCCTGTTCGCCTTCGGGGAAGGCGCAGCCCAGGATGATGTCCTCGATCTCGGCGGCGTCGACGCCGGTCTTTTCGATCAGGCCGCGAATCGTCTGCGCGGCGAGATCGTCGGGACGGACGCGGGCGAGGGCGCCCTTGCCGGCGAGGTGGAACGGCGAGCGCGCATAACCGGCGATGACGACGTTGGTCATGAAATCCTCTCTTTGGCAGGCATCGGGATGCAAGCGCAGACTTGCGTGATGCCGTATAGGTGCGATACCTTCCCATTACGTCAAGTGGATCGAGCCGACAATATGCTCGATGATGCGCATGAGAGGATGAGGGAATGAGCGACACCGCCACCGCCGGAACGACGGCGCAGGGTGCAGCGCCGCTGGCGATCAAGCAGGGCGTGCCGCTGCCGAGTCGGCCCCGCCTGCTCGGCGACCTGCTCGACCATACCGTCGCACGCTTTCCCGGTCGCGCGGCGATCGACTTCATGGGGTCCGTCACCAGCTGGGGCGAGCTCGGCAAGGCGGTCGACCGCGCCGCGGCGGGCTTGCAGGCGCTGGGCGTGGTGAAGGGGACGCGCGTCGCGCTCTGCCTGCCGAATACGCCCTATTATCCGATCCTGTTCTTCGCGACGCTGAAGGCGGGCGGCATCGTCGTCAACGTCAACCCGCTCTACGTCGAACGCGAGCTCGCGCACCTAATCCACGATTCGGGCGCGGAGATCATCGCGACGCCTGACGTCGCCGAAATTCAGGCGCGGGTGCTGAAGGTCGCGGGCGACGCGGGTATGCGCCACGTCATCACCTGCCCGATTGCCGACGCCCTGCCGACGATCAAGAAATTCGCCTACAAGCTGGTCAAGCGTAAGGAGATCGGCCGCGCCCCGCGAGACGCGCGTCATCTGTTTTTCGCCGACCTGATGGCGAAGCGCGCCACGCCTGCTCCCGTCGCGGTCGCGCCGGACGAGGTGGCGGTGCTGCAATATACCGGCGGCACCACCGGCGTGCCCAAGGCGGCGATGCTCTCCCACGCGAATATCGTCGCGAACACCGACGCGATGCTGGTCCATGTCGGCGGCGAAACGCCCGATCAGGATCGCGTGCTCGGTGTCTTGCCGCTGTTCCACGTCTTCGCGCTGACCAACGTGCTGACCTTCTCGACGCTTGTCGGTGCAGAGATGATCCTGCTGCCACGTTTTGAAATGAAGCAGTTGCTCGGCACGCTGAAACGTACCCGGCCGACCTACTTCCCGGCGGTGCCCACGATCTACAATGCGCTCGCCAATCTGGGGGAGGGGCAGCGTCCCGACCTGTCCGCGATCAAGGTCTGCATTTCGGGCGGCGCGCCGCTGCCGATCGAAGTGCGCCATGCGTTCGAGACGAACACGGGCGCGAAGCTGGTCGAGGGCTATGGCCTGTCCGAAGCCTCGCCGATCATCACCTGCAACCCGTTCGACGGCGTCAACAAGGAAGGCTCGGCTGGTCTGCCCTTCCCCGGCACGACGATCGAAATCCGCGACCGCGAAGACCCGTCGCGCATCATGCCCAAGGGCGAGAAGGGCGAAATCTGCGCGCGTGGGCCGCAGGTCATGAAGGGCTATTGGCACAAGCCTGCCGAAACCGACGCGGCCTTCGCCGATGGTGCGCTGCGGACGGGAGACGTCGGCTATCTCGACGACGACGGCTATCTCTTCATCGTCGACCGGATCAAGGACATGATCCTGTGCGGCGGCTACAACGTCTATCCGCGCGTCATCGAAGAGGCGCTGTACGAGCATCCCGCCGTCGTCGAAGCCGTCGTGATCGGCGTACCCGATGCGCATCGCGGCCAGGCGCCCAAGGCCTTCGTCGTCCTGTCTGAACCGGGCAGCGTGACAGGCGCCGATCTGCGCGACTTCCTGCGCGACAAGATCAGCAAGATCGAGCTTCCCCGCGAGGTGCAAATCCGCGACAGTCTGCCCAAGACGTTGATCGGCAAGCTTTCCAAAAAGGAGCTGGTCGAAGAGGAAATGGCGAAGGCGGCGCGTTAGACGCCGGCTCGCTTCAGGTGAGGGTGCAAGGGGTGAACGAGGACAGAGGCGAGTTGCAGGGTATCCAGGAGGTGGCCGAGATGCTCGGCATCACGCCGCGGACCCTGCGTTTCTATGAAGACAAGGGGCTGATCGAGCCCTGCCGCATCGGGACGACGCGCGTCTATCGTCGGCGCGAGATCGCCCGGATGCAACTGATCCTGCGTGGCAAACGGCTGGGGTTTTCGCTGACCGACATCGCCGAATTCCTCGACCTGTACGATGCGGACCCCCAGCATCTCGAACAGATGCGCGCGCTGGCCGAGCGGGTTCGCATGCGGATCGAGGAGCTGGAAAAGCAGCGCGATGCGCTCGACCAGACGCTGGGCGAATTGGCCAAGCTCGAAGGCGAGGCGCTCGCCCGGGTGCATGCGCACGAACCGGAAGCGCAACGGGCGGCGGGGTAACACCTCACCCGCCATGCCGGACATGAATTTGGGTGACGGCGTGACGCCATGGATGGGACGACCGCCTCTCGCCAATGCCGCGGGTGGGCGATAGGAGGATTGCATGTCCGACCCGCGCGAAACCGATCCGATCCTCGATCCCAAATACGACGCCGCTGGCCTCATCACCGCGGTCGTCACCGCGCGCGACGGTGCGCTGCTGATGGTGGCGCATATGAACGCCGAGGCGCTGGCCGCGACCCAATCGAGCGGCGAGGCCACCTTCTGGTCGCGCAGCCGCGGCCGGCTGTGGAAGAAGGGCGAAACCTCGGGCAACGTCCTGCGCGTCGTCGAGATGCGGATCGACTGCGATCAGGATGCGCTCTGGATCATCGCCGATCCGGCCGGCCCCGCGTGTCATACCGGGGCGACGAGCTGCTTCTACCGGCGGATCGACGGCGATCGGCTCATCCGCGTCGCATGAGGGCGTTGCTGGCGCTGGCGGCGGCGGTCGTCCTGCTGGCGGGCTGCGGTTCGCGACCGCAGCCGTCCGCCGACGCCGCGACGTCCGGTGCGCAGCTAGAAGCGGCGGCGATCCGCACCGGCCTGATCGACGATCCGACGCGCGCCGATTTGCTCGGCTCCTGGGCGTTGGACACCGACCGCGTCTGCGTCGTGCCGGGTGCGAAAGGCCGGCTTCGGCTGGGAGCGCTCGTCGATTACGGCGAGGGGCAGGGGTGCGCGGCGTCCGGCACCGCCCGGCGCAGCGGAGACCGCGTGCAAATGACCTTCGGCGCCTGTCGTTTCGAGGCGCGGTTCGAAGGCGATCGAATCGTCTTTCCAGCGGAATTGCCGGCCAGCTGCGACAGCCTGTGTACCGGGCGCGCGTCCCTCGCCGCGCTGACCGTCGAACGGCTCAGCACATCGACGGCGGAGGCGGAAACGCTGCGGACGCCGGGCGGAAAATTGCTGTGTCCCACCGCGTCAGCCAATTGACGTTGACGTAAACGTGATGTAGTCGAAGCGCATGGCTTCGTCTCCCGCTTATGCGATGATCGAACATCGCCACGACCGCGACCATTTCACGATCTCGGACCTGTCCGAGGAGTTCGGCGTCACCGCGCGGGCGCTGCGCTTCTACGAGGACGAAGGCCTGATCGCGCCCGAGCGACGTGGCACGCAGCGCATCTATTCGCACCGCGACCGCGCGCGTCTCGCCTGGATCCTGCGCGGCAAGCGCGTCGGGTTCAGCCTGAGCGAGATCCGCGAGATGATCGACCTGTACGATCTGGGCGACGGGCGGCGCGTGCAGCGGCAGGTGTCGATCGACCGCTGCCAGGCGCGCATCGCGCTGCTCGAACGGCAGAAGCAGGACATCGACGCCGCCATCGCCGAACTCACCGAATTCGTGGAGGTCGTCTCGGCCGTCCACAACACTGAACAGCAAGGATAATCGGATGCCCCAGTATACGCCCCCCGTCCGCGACACCCGCTTCCTGCTGGAGCATGTCGTCGGCCTGCAGAACTACAGCAACCTGCCCGGCTTCGACGCCGCCACGCCCGACGTCGTCGAGGCGGTGCTGGAGGAAGGCGGCCGTTTCGTCGCCGAGGTTCTGTTCCCGATCAACCAGTCGGGCGACCAGGAAGGCTGCACCCGCCACGAAGACGGCAGCGTCACGACGCCCAAGGGCTTCAAGGAAGCCTATAAGCAATATGTCGAGAGCGGCTGGGCGACGCTGGGCAACCTGCCCGAACATGGCGGGCAGGGCATGCCGCACGTCGTGTCGATCGCATTCCAGGAATATATGATCTCGTCGAACATGGCCTTCGCCATGTATCCGGGCCTCACTCATGGCGCGATCGCCGCGCTGATCGCCAAGGGCAGCCCCGAGCAGCAGGCGATGTACGTCCCCAAGATGGTGTCGGGCGAATGGGGCGGCACGATGAACCTCACGGAGCCGCAGTGCGGCACCGACCTGGGCCTGATCCGCACCAAGGCGGAGCCGCAGGCCGACGGATCGTATGCGATCACCGGCACCAAGATCTTCATCTCGGCCGGTGAGCACGACCTGACCGACAACATCATCCACCTCGTCCTGGCCAAGACGCCGGGCGCGCCGGACAGTTCGAAGGGCATTTCGCTGTTCGTGGTGCCGAAGGTGCTGGTGAACGAGGACGGCAGCCTGGGCGAGCGCAACGCCGTCACCTGCGGCTCGATCGAGCACAAGATGGGCATCCACGCCAATTCGACCTGCGTCATGAACTATGACGGTGCGAAGGGCTGGCTGGTCGGCGAGGAGATGAAGGGCCTGGCCGCGATGTTCATCATGATGAACGCGGCACGCCTCGGCGTCGGCCTCCAGGGTCTCGCCATCGCCGAAGTCGCCTATCAGAACGCCGTGCAATATGCGGGCGACCGCCGTCAGGGCCGCGCGCTGACCGGCCCCAAGGAGCCGAACGAAAAGGCGGATACGCTGTTCGTCCACCCCGACGTGCGCCGCATGCTGATGGAGGCGAAGGCTTGGACCGAAGGCCTGCGCGCTTTGTGCCTGTGGGGCGCGCTCCAGGTCGACCTCGAGCATAATGCCGGCACCGAGGAAGAGCGCGAGATGGCGGGCGACCTGATCGGCCTGCTCACCCCCGTCATCAAGGGCGTCGGCACCGACAAGGGCTATGAGATCGCGACCAACGCGCAGCAGGTGTACGGCGGCCACGGCTACATCCAGGAATGGGGGATGGAGCAGTACGTCCGCGATGCCCGGATCGCGATGATCTACGAAGGCACCAATGGCGTGCAGGCGATGGACCTCGTCGGCCGCAAGCTCGCCACCAAGGGAGGTCGCGCGGTGCAGGCGCTGTTCAAGATCGTGACCGAGGAAACCGCGGCGGCCGAGGGTGTCGAGGCGACCGCCGGCATCGCGGCGGCGCTGAAGAAGGCGCTGGGCGAACTGCAGGCCGCGACGATGTGGTTCATGGCCAATGGCATGAAGAACCCGGAAAACGTCGGCGCGGGCGCGGTGCCCTATATGCACCTGATGGGCATCGTCGCGACCGGCCTGATGTGGCTGCGCATGGCCAAGGCGGCCGCTGAGCAGAAGGCGGCGGGCGAGGGCGATGCCGCCTTCCTCGACGCCAAGCTGGTCACCGCACGCTTCTTCGCCGAGCGCATTTGCCCGGACGCCGGCGCACTGCGTCGCAAGATCGAAGGCGGCGCGGAGAGCGTGATGGCGCTGCCGCCCGAAATGTTCCGCGCAGCGTAACCGCCTATTCCTCCCTCGGCGCAGCCGGGGGAGGGGGACCGTTCGGCGTCAGCCGAAGGGTGGAGGGGGCGTTCCCGCACACGCCGAGCTCGCGCTAATCCTCCCCGTCGGCCAACCCCAGCGTTGCCACCTAGCTTTCGCGAGGCAGGATCGATCTACGGCAAGCGGTCCGCCAGTGCGCGGATCGCCTGTCCTTCGAACGCCGCGACCGTCTCGCCGTCGATCACGACGGCGCGCTCCGGCCGCAATACCGCTTCGTTCTGCAAGCCGTTGTCGAGCGCCAGCCAGGCCTGCACCGTCTGCTCCAGACTGGTCACCTCCGCCAATTCCGATCCGCCGCGGTCGACATTGGCCAGCACCGCGCTCATCCGCCAGTCGATGCCGCTCATGCGAGATCGTTCTCGCTGATCACCACCAGCGCCTGATCGGGATCGCGCGCCAGCGCATCGGCGGCCAGCGTCTGGATCCGCGCGCGGTGGCGCTGGAACAGCGGCATCGCGTCGAATGTCGCATCGCCGGCCAAGGCTTCCAGCACATCATAGCGCAACGCGAAGGCATAGCGCTCGCCGCTCGCCTCGCCGGCAAATTCGACCTGGCGGTCGGCGGTGTTGTCGAACACGCTCGCCGTGTCGATCGTAACGCGGTCTTCGGCCATCATTCGTTCCTTGCGTCGGGGGTAGGCCGCCGGTGGCGGCGATAGAACAGGGCGCCGATCCCCGCCGCGGCCATGGCGGCGGTCGCGGTCATCGCCGGGTGCAGCGCCGCGCGGGTGTAGGTGCTGGTCTGCCGCACCGCGGGATGCTCGCCGGACCGCACCCGGCCGGTATCGGTCGAGGCGAACAGATTGGCCGGCGCGGGCTGTGACTTGGCCGGATCGACGAAGCTCTTCGCTGCGATCGGCGCCAGACGTTCGAACAGGCGCGGAAAATGCGCGGCGAACAGCGCCTGCGCCCGTCCGGCACCGCCGACGGTAATGTCGCGCCTCGCGTGGGTGGCGCAGAACAGGATCGTGCGCGCCACGACCTCCGGCGCGTAGACGGGCGGCGGAATCTGCGCCTCGCCCGCCTCGTGGTTCACCGCATGCTGAGCGATGGGGGTATCGATCCCCGATGGCTTCACCAGCGTAACCGTGATCGGCACGTCGTCCGCAGCCAGTTCGATCCGCAGCGCCTCGACATAGGCTTTGATCGCATGTTTGCTCGCCGCATAGGCGCCCATGATCGGACTGGGCAGGTCGGATGCGATCGATCCGATCGTGATCAGGGTCCCGCCGCTGTCCCGCAGATAGGGGATCGCCGCCTGACAGCCGTTCACCACGCCGAAGTAATTCGTGTCGAACAGCGCGCGATGTTCGTCCAGCGGCAATCCGGCCAGCTTGCCGTAGATCGCACTGCCCGCCGCATTGACCCAGGTATCGATCCGACCGAACCGTTGCTGGGCATGGGCTGCCGCGGCGCGAACCGCGTCGGCATCGGTGACGTCCGCGGCGTAACAATCGGCGGTGCCGCCCGCCGCGGTGATCGTCCGTATGATCTCGCGCAGCGTCCCGTCGTCGCGCGCGACCAACATCACCCGCGCGCCCTGTTCCGCCGCCATCCGGGCGGTGGCGAGGCCGATCCCCGAGCTTGCGCCGGTCAGGACGATTACCTGGTCGGCTAAGGGTTTGGGCATGGCGGCCACGGTGATCTTCTCCTGACGGGGCATATGAACCCCAGCCCGTCCCGCGCGGTTCCGTTAACATTGTGTCATGAAGGGCGTATTGCTTGGCGGTCGTCGGGAACTCCGGCCGTGCACGGCGGGTTCGCGCCGCCATGACCGATCAGGACCGCCAGACCGCCGCGAGCAAATATCCCTTGCTCGCCCACCCCCATATCCAGCTGCATGGGACGGTCGACGACATGATGTACGCCCGCTTCAAGACGCAGCTGGCCGAGGCGCCGGTGGACGGGCCGCTCGTGGTGTCGCTGACCACGCTGGGCGGGGACCCTGAGATGGGGCGGGCGATGG
This sequence comes from Sphingomonas melonis DAPP-PG 224, assembly GCF_000379045.1. Taxonomy (NCBI): domain Bacteria; kingdom Pseudomonadati; phylum Pseudomonadota; class Alphaproteobacteria; order Sphingomonadales; family Sphingomonadaceae; genus Sphingomonas; species Sphingomonas melonis. Next base: position 2,734,171 of record NZ_KB900605.1, on the reverse strand, counting down.
GTGACGATATCCAGCTGCTGCGCGACTATACCGGGCGCGAGACGCTGTTTCTGGGCAAGGTCGCGGTCTATTCGGCGGGCGCGACCTTCATGGCGGCCTTCCCGGTCGAAAAGCGCTTTCTCACCCGGGGTACGCGCTTGATGCTGCACGAGCGTCTGATGAGCAGCAGCGTCCAGCTCTCCGGTCCGCTGACGACGCTGCCCGCGGTGCTGAAGGCGAAGCTGCATGAGATCGAGGAATCGATCAAGATTCAGGAGGAGGGGTTTCGCGAGATCGTGCGCGGATCGTCGGTCTCGTTCGAGGAGCTGTGCGAAAAGGCGCCTTCCAACTGGTATATCGAGGCGGAAGAGGCGCGGAGCCGTGGCCTGGTGCTCGACATCATCTGACGGTGCCAAAGGGGTTGCGTCCGCGGTCCGACAGGCATAACCGCAATTGCAGCATTTCGAAGGAGCGTCACGGCGATGGCCGAGTTCACCCTGCCCAAGAACAGCAAGGTCAAGGCGAAGGGCAAGGTCCATAAAGCGACCGGTGACGCCAAGCGGATCAAGACGTTCAAGGTCTACCGCTACGACCCCGACACGGGCGAGAACCCCCGCTACGACACGTTCGAGATCAACCTCGACGAATGTGGCCCGATGGTGCTCGACGCGCTGATCAAGATGAAGGCGGAGCAGGACAGCTCGCTCACCTTCCGCCGCTCGTGCCGTGAAGGCATTTGCGGATCGTGCTCGATGAACATCGATGGTCGCAACGGCCTCGCCTGCACCACGGCGATCGAGGACGTGAGGGGCGAGGTGAAGATCACCCCGCTGCCGTCGATGGACGTGATCAAGGATCTCGTCCCCGATTTCACGCACTTCTACGCGCAGTACAGCTCGATCAAGCCGTGGATGCAGACGGTCAGCCCGCCGCCCTCGGGCAAGGAGCGGCTGCAGTCGCCGGAGGATCGCGCGAAGCTCGACGGCCTTTACGAGTGCATCCTGTGCGCCTGCTGCTCGACGTCGTGCCCCAGCTATTGGTGGAATGCCGACAAGTTCCTGGGGCCGGCGATCCTGCTCCAGGCCTATCGCTGGCTGGCCGATAGCCGTGACGAAATGACGGGCGAGCGCCTCGATCAGCTGGAAGATCCCTTCCGCCTGTATCGCTGCCACACGATCATGAACTGCGCGAACACCTGCCCCAAGGGTCTCAACCCGGCCAAGGCGATCGCCGAGGTCAAGAAGATGGAAGCCGAGCGCATCCTGTAAGGATCGTGGACGCGCCGGAATCCCCCGTCTTCTCGTTCGACGACGATCCGGAGCTGCCCGGCTGGAAACGCTGGCAGCTTCGCTACGGGGGGCGGTTCAACTCGGCATTCGATCCGCTCCACGTTCGGGTGGAGGACGGTATCGCGCGCGTGCGGATTACGCCGCGCCGAGAGCATTCCAACATGCGCGACCATGTCCATGGCGGTGCGCTATTGGGGTTCATCGACATTGCGCTGTTCGCCGCGGCCCGCGGCCTGGGGGTGTTGCAGGCGGGCGGGGCGGTGACGCTCGATCTGTCCGCGCAGTTCATCGGCGGCAGCGCGATCGGCGAGCCCTTGGAGGCACGGATCGAGCTGCTCCGCGAGACCGGTCGGATGCTGTTCCTGCGCGGGCTGGTGGTGCAGGACGGATGGCCTACCGTCGCGAGCTTCACCGGCACCTTGCGCAAATCGACCCCGCCGCCGTCGTTGCGGTGATTTGCTATAACGTCGGTACTTCTCTCTTCGTCAACCCGGACGTGTTCCGGGGTCCACTCCGCGGCGAGGGGATTGGCTAGAGGCTCTAGCGCTACGCCCGCGGCCCGGTACATCCTTGAATACGTCCGGCGCGACGGTGGAGCGAATGGCCCGCGCAAAGACCATCACGAAAGCCTGACATGACCCAAGTCCTCGCCGCTTATGACGCGCTCATCGCCGCAGGCGAACTGCGCCCGGATGCGGAGCAGCGGGCCGCCGCCATCCGCCTCGATACGCTGGCCACCGAACTCGAAGCCCCGAAAAAGGCCGGCCTGTTCGCCCGCCTTACCGGCCGCGGCGGCACCGCGCCGCGCGGCGTCTATATGTTCGGCGATGTCGGGCGCGGCAAATCGATGCTGATGGACCTTTTCTTCGCGAACGTGGCGGTCGACCGGAAGCGCCGGGTTCACTTCTCGGAATTCATGCTCGAGGTTCACGGGCGCATCGCGATCGAGCGGCGCAAGGAAAGCGGCGATCCGATCGCCCCCGTCGCCGCAGCCCTCGCCGAGGAGACGCGGCTGCTGGCCTTCGACGAGATGATGGTCACCAACTCACCCGACGCGATGATCCTCAGTCGCCTGTTCACCGCGCTGATCGAGGCGGGCGTGACGATGGTCACGACCTCCAACCGCGCGCCGGGCGATCTCTATAAGAACGGCCTCAATCGCGAACACTTCCTGCCCTTCATCGCGTTGATCGAGGGGCGGCTGGACGTCGTGACGCTGAATGGTCCGATCGACTATCGCCGCGACCGGCTGGGCCAGCAGAACACCTGGCTGGTGCCCAACGGGCCGGAAGCGACCGCGAACCTGTCCGCGGCCTTCTTTCGCCTCACCGACCATGAGGTGACCGAGCCGATCCCCTCGGAGGATCTGGCCGTGCAGGGGCGTACGCTTCACGTGCCCAAGACGCTGAAGGGCGTCGCCGTCTTCTCGTTCAAGAAACTGTGCGGGGAAGCGCGGGGCGCGGCCGACTATCTCGCCATCGCCCGCCGCTATCACACCGTGATCCTCGTCGGCATTCCCCAGCTTGGCCCCGAAAACCGAAACGAGGCGGCACGCTTCGTCCAACTGATCGACGCGCTGTACGAACACAAAGTGAAGCTACTCGCCGCCGCAGACGCCGAACCGGATGCACTCTACCCCGAAGGCGATGGCCGTTTCGAATTCCAACGCACCGTCAGCCGCCTCGAAGAAATGCGATCCGAGACCTACCTGGCGCAGGGACACGGAGCAATCTGACGCGTGTGAGGCGTTCGCGAAGCCACGGTTCGGGTATTGCCGCGCACCAAAGGGCGAAACCCAGCGATAGTGCGCCAACCACCATCGATGCTAGACAATAAGGTGTCCCTGCCGCCGTCAGCCAAGCGATCACCACCGCCCCAGCGGCCTGATGGACTAGATAGAGTGGATAGGTCGCCATGCCGATGCGGGCGGCGTGCCTTGATGGCACTGTCCTAGCCATGGCGGGTTGGAGCCGTACCGCCAGCGCAACGACGACGACACCCGCGAGGAACACGGCGATCGGGAGGTACGGACCGATCGTCAGCTGGTAATCGCGTGCCACCGTTGTCGCCCGCACGACAATCTCGAAACAACACCCCCAAGCGAGCGCCAGAGAGAAGCCGGCAAGTTGCCACGACCAACTCTTGGTCGATAGACGATAGAGCACCGCGCCCAATGCGAAGAAGACGCCATGTGGCAGCAAGGTCAGCATGCGGGCACGCGTGGGAAAGGCGGGGTTGTCCGCGAAAGCAGCCTGCATCATCCAGTAATCTAGGCTGATAGCGCCTAGATATAGCACCGCCCTCCATACCCAACGATCGTTTCGCCTCAACGCGATGACTGTGGCGACCAATCCGTAGAAAACGATTTCTATGGCGAGGGTCCAGTAGGATCCGTCGATTTGGACGCCGATGGGCACGAAGGCCACCGCATCGACCCAGCCGTGCGCCACGGAACCGATATCGACGCCGGGGACCGTCAGTAGCAGCAAAGCGGTGGTGGTCGCGCAGATCCAGACGGCGGGGACGAGCCGCAGCACGCGCGCGCGGACGAACTGGCGCGTGTCGCGTCGTTCGGCCGTTCCGAGGATGACGTAGCCCGAAATAACGAAGAACAGCTCGACCCCGACCCACCCGAACCAGAGCCCGTTGACCGGCGCCGCGACGACGCCGGCAAGCGGGCGGGGCGGCGTGAGTGGAAAGGCGAAGCCGTAATGATATCCCACCACCATCGCCGCGCACGCAAAGCGGAGCACGTCGATCGCGGACAGGGCGCGATCCGGGCGGGAGGGCTGCGACATCACGCGCCCGCGGTATCGCAGAAGGGTTAACAACCCGCTCCGAAATCCAGCCCCATCCGCTTTATCGCTATTGCGAACCGTTATCGTCGATAAATCCGGCGAGCGAGTTTTAGGTGGTTGTGCCCCTGCCGTAACAGGCCTATGCGGCATGACCAATCACGCCTCGCCCCGTTGGGGCCAATGGAGTAGGATTGGAATGGCTCGCAAGAAGATCGCGCTGATCGGCGCCGGCAACATCGGCGGCACGCTCGCGCACCTCGCCGCGCTCAAGGGGCTGGGCGATATCGTCCTGTTCGACGTCGTCGAGGGTGTTCCCCAGGGCAAGGCACTCGACCTGTCGCAGTGCGGCCCGGTCGAGGGTTTCGACGCGAACATCAAGGGTTCCAACGACTACGCCGATATCGCGGACGCGGACGTCATCATCGTCACCGCCGGTGTCGCGCGCAAGCCCGGCATGAGCCGCGACGACCTGCTCGGCATCAACCTGAAGGTGATGAAGGCGGTCGGCGAGGGCATCCGCGACAACGCTCCCCACGCCTTCGTCATCTGCATCACCAACCCGCTCGACGCGATGGTCTGGGCGCTGCGCGAATTTTCGGGCCTCCCGGCGAACAAGGTCGTCGGCATGGCGGGCGTGCTCGACTCGGCGCGCTTCTCGCACTTCCTCGCCGAGGAGTTCGGCGTGTCGGTGAAGGACGTGAACACCTTCGTGCTCGGCGGCCACGGCGACACCATGGTCCCGGTGCTCGAATATTCGACCGTCAGCGGCATCCCGGTCAGCGACCTGATCGAGATGGGCTTCTCGACCAAGGAAAAGGTCGACGAGATCGTCAAGCGTACCCGCGGCGGCGGCGGCGAGATCGTCGCGCTGCTCAAGACCGGCTCGGCCTATTATGCGCCCGCCACCAGCGGCATCGCGATGGCCGAGGCGTATCTCTACGATCAGAAGCGCATCCTGCCTGCGGCCGCGCACCTGTCGGGTGAATATGGCATCGACAACCTCTATGTCGGCGTCCCCGTCGTGATCGGTGCCGGTGGCGTCGAGAAGGTCGTCGAGGTCAAGCTGTCGGACGAGGCGAAGGCGAACCTTCAGGTGTCGGTGGACGCGGTGAAGGAGCTGCTGGTCGCCTGCAAGGGTATCGACAGCACGCTGAACTAATGGCGATCTTCACGCTCCGTTGTGCTCCCGCGAAGGCGGGAGCCCAGTACTGGGTCCCCGCCTTCGCGGGAGCACATGGAGTCGTAGGATGACCAAAATCGGCTATGTCTACATCATGGCGAGCCGACTGAACGGAACGATATATTTAGGTGTCACGAGCGATCTGGCGAAGCGGGCCTATCACCACCGCAATGCCCTGATCGACGGGTTTACCAAGATATACGGTTGCAGGCTTCTGGTCTGGTATGAGGCCCATGACGAACTGGACAGTGCGCGGCTTCGCGAACGCCAGCTTAAGAAGTGGAACCGGGACTGGAAGCTGCGGCTGATCGAAGACAAGAATCCGGATTGGCTCGACCTGTACGAGTCATTGTTTTGAGCGATCGTGCTCCCGCGCAGGCGGGAGCCCAGGACTGGGTCCCCGCCTTCGCGGGGACACAAGGGAGTTGGGAGCTAAGATGAGCATCCTCGTCAACAAGAACACCAAGGTCATCACCCAGGGCATGACGGGTGAAACCGGCACGTTCCACACCCAGCAGGCGCTGGCGTATGGCACGCAGATGGTCGGCGGCGTGACGCCGGGCAAGGGCGGCACCGAGCATATCGGCCTGCCGGTCTTCAACACCGTCGCCGAAGCCAAGTCGAAGACGGGCGCCGATGCGTCGGTCATCTACGTGCCGCCGCCCTTCGCGGCCGACTCCATCCTGGAAGCGATCGACGCCGAGATCCCGCTGATCGTCGCGATCACCGAAGGCATTCCGGTCCTCGACATGGTCAAGGTGAAGCGCGCCCTGTCGGGTTCCAAGTCGCGCCTGATCGGCCCGAACTGCCCGGGCGTGCTGACGCCGGGTGAGTGCAAGATCGGCATCATGCCGGGTTCGATCTTCAAGAAGGGCTCGGTCGGCGTCGTCTCGCGCTCGGGTACGCTGACCTATGAGGCGGTGTTCCAGACCTCGAACGCTGGCCTGGGTCAGACGACCGCGGTCGGCATCGGCGGCGACCCCGTCAACGGCACCAACTTCATCGACGTGCTGGAGCTGTTCCTGGCCGATGACGAGACCCAGTCGATCATCATGATCGGCGAGATCGGCGGCGATGCGGAGGAGCAGGCGGCGCAGTTCCTGATCGACGAGGCGAAGCGCGGTCGCAAGAAGCCGATGGCGGGCTTCATCGCGGGTCGTACGGCGCCTCCGGGCCGTCGCATGGGCCATGCCGGCGCGATCGTGTCGGGTGGCAAGGGCGATGCGGAAAGCAAGATCGCGGCGATGGAAGCGGCCGGGATCAAGGTCGCGGCGTCGCCGAGCGAGCTGGGTTCGACCCTGCTGCAGGTGCTGAACAAGTAAATTCCCTCTCCCGGCGGGAGAGGGAGGGAGCGGCAGAGCCGCGGAAGGGTGAGGGCGGTAGCCTTCCCCTCGACCCTCACCCTCCCACCGCTCTGACGAGCGGCGGGCCCCTCCCTCTCCCGGTGGGAGAGGGGATTAGGAAGAAGACCATGGGCTACGAAGGTCAGGATTTCGGCGATATCGCGGCGGGCGTCAGCCCGGCGTTCATCGAGGCGCTCTATGCCAAATATCAGGCCGACCAGTCATCGGTCGATCTGGGCTGGCGCAGCTTCTTCGAAGGCCTGGAGGCCGGCACCGGCGGCCCGAGCTGGACCAACAAGCGCTGGCCGCTGACCACGACCGACGACCTGACCGCGGGGCTCGACCCGACGCAGATGGAGCCCGCGCCCAAACCCGCGAAGGGCGGCGGCAAGCCCGCGCCGGCGGCCGGCGCCGCCCCGTCCAAAGAGGACATCATCAAGGCGGCGGGCGACGCGATCCGCGCGCAGCTGCTGGTCCGTACCTATCGCGTCCGTGGCCATCTTGCCGCCAATCTCGATCCGCTCGGCCTGTCGCACCGCGACATGCCGGAGGATTTGCGCACCGAATATCACGGCTTCACCGATGCCGATATCGATCGCCCGGTCTACCTCGGCGGAACGCTCGGGTTCGAATGGGCGACCGTGCGCGAGCTGGTCGATACGCTGCGCCGCAATTACTGCGGCAACGTCGGCCTTGAGTACATGCACATCGTCGATGTCGAGGAGCGCCGCTTCCTGCAGGACCGCATGGAGGGCAAAGACAAGGCGATCGAGTTCAGCGTCGACGGCAAGCGCGCGATCCTGAGCAAGGTCATCGAGGCCGAGCAGTGGGAAAAGTTCCTCGGCAAGAAGTATGTCGGGACCAAGCGCTTCGGCCTCGACGGCGGCGAAAGCATGATCCCGGCGCTGGAAAGCGTCATCAAGTACGGCGGCCAGGCCGGCGTGCGCGAGATCGTATACGGCATGGCCCACCGCGGCCGCCTGAACGTGCTCGCCAATGTCATGGCGAAGCCGCTGCGCGTCATCTTCCACGAGTTCGCCGGCGGTTCGGCGCAGCCCGACGAGATCGGCGGTTCGGGTGACGTGAAGTATCACCTCGGCACTTCGACCGACCGTGAGTTCGACGGGCACAAGGTGCATATGTCGCTGGTCGCCAATCCGTCGCACCTCGAGGCAGCGGACCCGGTCGTGCTCGGCAAGACGCGTGCGATCCAGACGATCGCCAACGACCTCAAGGAACACAGCGCCTCGCTGCCCGTGCTGATCCACGGCGACGCGGCGTTCGCGGGCCAGGGCATCGTGTGGGAATGCCTCGGCTTCTCCGGCATCCGTGGTTACAACACCGGCGGCTGCGTCCACTTCATCATCAACAATCAGGTGGGCTTTACCACCAGCCCGCAGTTCGCGCGGTCGTCGCCCTATCCGTCGGATGTGGCCAAGGGCGTGCAGGCGCCGGTCTTCCACGTCAACGGCGACGATCCCGAGGCGGTGACCTTCGCCACCAAGATGGCGATCGAATTCCGCCAAAAGTTCCATCGCGACATCGTGATCGACATGTGGTGCTATCGCCGCTTCGGTCATAACGAGGGCGACGAGCCGGGCTTCACGCAGCCGCTGATGTACAACAAGATCCGTTCGCACCCCGGCGTCAGCGAAATCTACGGCAAGCGCCTGATCCAGGAAGGCGTGATCGACCAGGCGTGGATGGACGAGAAGGTCCACCAGTTCACGACGCTGCTGGAAGGCGAGTTCGAGGCGGGCGCGAGCTACAAGCCGAACAAGGCGGACTGGTTCGCGGGTCGCTGGACCGGCCTGTCGGCGCCGACCGACGGCGGCACTGAGCGGCGCAACGTCGAAACGGGCATCGAGATGAAGCTGTTCGACGCGCTGGGTCGTACGCTGACGACGGTGCCGGAGGGCATCCAGATCCACAAGACGCTGGGCCGCGTGCTCGACGCCAAGCGGCAGATGTTCAAGACCGGCGAGAATTTCGACTGGGCGACCGGCGAGGCATTGGCCTTCGGTTCGCTGCTGTCGGAAGGCTATGGCGTGCGCCTATCGGGTCAGGATTCGGGTCGTGGCACGTTCAGCCAGCGCCACGCGGTGTGGGTCGACCAGACCGACGAGCACAAGTATGTGCCGTTGACGACGGTGGAGCATGGCCGGTTCGAGGTGCTGGACAGCCCGCTCTCCGAATATGGCGTGCTCGGGTTCGAATATGGCTACGCGCTGGCGGACCCCAAGACGCTTGTCATGTGGGAGGCGCAGTTCGGCGACTTCGTCAACGGCGCGCAGATCATGATCGACCAGTTCATCGCGAGCGGTGAAGCCAAGTGGCTGCGCGCCAACGGCCTGGTGATGCTGCTGCCGCATGGCTACGAAGGGCAGGGGCCGGAGCATAGCTCGGCGCGTCCCGAGCGCTTCCTGCAGCTGTGTGCGCAGGACAATATCCAGGTGGCGAACTGCACCACCCCGGCCAACTACTTCCACCTGCTGCGCCGGCAGATGCACCGCAACTTCCGCAAGCCGCTGATCGTGATGACGCCGAAGTCGCTGCTCCGCCACAAGCTGGCGGTGTCGACGGCGGCCGAGTTCCAGGGCGACAGCCACTTCAAGCGCATCCTGTCCGACACCAATGGTGCGGCGGATGCCGATACGACGCGGCTGGTGCTGTGTACGGGCAAGGTCGCCTACGACCTGATCGAGGCTCGTAACGCCGCGGGCGATACCGGCACGCAGATTGTGCGGATCGAGCAACTCTATCCGTTCCCGGGCGATGCGCTCGCCCGCCGGATCGCGCGGATGCCGAACCTCAAGGACGTGGTCTGGGCGCAGGAAGAGCCGAAGAACAATGGGTACTGGTTCTTCGTCGAGCCGCTGATCGAGGAATCGCTGGCTCAGGCGCAGTGCGCGGTGAAGCGTGCCCGCTACGCGGGTCGTGCGGCGGCGGCGTCGCCCGCCACGGGTCTGATGAAGCGGCACACCGCCGAGCAGGGCGCGCTGGTCGCCGATGCGCTTGGCCATAATGTGCGCGAGGAAATCCGCCGGACCCGCAGCGAGGGCTCCACCACCACCGCCCGGCCGACCCAGTCCCCGAGCAGCTAACCACTTTCCCCGTTGAAGACCCCCTCCCCGGGGAGAAGGATGCAAGAGATGGCAACCGAAGTCACCGTTCCCGTTCTGGGCGAATCGATCACCGAAGCCACCGTCGGCGAATGGCTGAAGCAGCCCGGCGACCCCGTGAAGGCCGATGAGCCGATCGCGAGCCTTGAGACCGACAAGGTGTCGGTGGAAGTGCCCTCGCCGGTCGCCGGCGTGATGGGTCAGCATGCGGTGCAGGTTGGCGATACTGTGCAGGTCGGCGCGATGCTCGCGACGATCGAGGCGGGCGGTGGTGCGGCGGCGGCGCCTGCCGCTGCGCCGGCTCCGGCGGTGACCCCGGCTGCGCCTGCTCCGGCCGCTGCGGCACCGGCTGCGGCGCCTGAGGCATCGAGCGACTCGCCGGCGGCGCTGTCGCCGTCGGTTCGTCGTGCCGTGCTGGAATACGGACTTGATCCCGCGTCGATCACCGGCACCGGCAAGGACGGTCGCATTACCAAGGAAGACGTGGCCGCTGCCGCCGCTGCGAAGCCGGCCGCGACGGCGCAGGCGCCCGCTGCTGCTGCTCCGGCTGCCGCCGCTGCGGGCGGCCGCAAGGAAGAGCGCGTCAAGATGACGCGCCTGCGCCAGACGATCGCCAAGCGCCTGAAGGAAGCGCAGAACACCGCCGCGATGCTGACGACGTTCAACGACGTCGACATGACCGCGGTGATCGAGGCGCGTGCCAAGTATAAGGACCTGTTCGAGAAGAAGCACGGCGTCCGCCTGGGCTTCATGGGCTTCTTCGTGAAGGCGGCCACGATGGCGCTGAAGGACATTCCGTCCGTCAACGCCTCGATCGAGGGCGATGAGATCGTTTATCACGACTATGCCGATATCTCGGTCGCCGTATCGGCGCCGAACGGCCTGGTCGTGCCGGTCATCCGCGATGCGCAGGACCTGTCGGTCGCGGGCATCGAGAAGACGATCGGCGACTTCGGCCGCCGCGCCAAGGACGGCACGCTGAAGATGGACGAGATGAAGGGCGGCACCTTCACCATCTCCAACGGCGGTGTGTTCGGCTCGCTGATGTCGACCCCGATCATCAACCCGCCGCAGTCGGCGGTGCTGGGCCTCCATCGGATCGAGGATCGCCCGGTCGTGGTGAACGGCCAGGTCGTGGTGCGTCCGATGATGTATCTGGCGCTGTCGTATGACCACCGTCTAATCGATGGCCGCGAGGCGGTGACCTTCCTCGTCGCGCTGAAGAATGCGATCGAGGATCCGACGCGCATTCTGATCGACCTGTAAGTATCTATATAGACACGTCACCCCGGCGGAGGCCGGGGTCTTTCGCGGGGAGCATCGCTTCCTGCCGCACGAGATGCCAGCGTCCGCTGGCATGACGGTTGGAGGAAATGATGGCAGACTACGACTATGACGTCCTCGTGATCGGTGCCGGCCCTGGCGGCTATGTCGCGGCGATCCGCGCGGCGCAGCTGGGGCTGAAGACCGCCTGCGCCGAGGCGCGCGAGACGCTGGGCGGGACCTGCCTGAACGTCGGCTGCATTCCGTCGAAGGCGATGCTGCACGCATCGGAATATTTCGATGCGGCAGCCAATGGCGCGATGGCCAAGATGGGCATCAAGGTGACGCCCGAGCTGGACCTGGACGCGATGCACGGCCAGCGCCGCGACGCGGTGAAGCAGCTGACCGGCGGCATCGAATATCTGTTCAAGAAGAACAAGGTGACGTGGCTGAAGGGCCATGCGCGCTTCACCGGTAAGGACAGCGTCGAGGTCGCGGGCCAGACGGTGCGCGCCAAGAACATCGTGATCGCGACCGGCTCGTCGGTCACGCCGCTGCCGGGCGTGACGGTCGACCAGAAGGTCGTCGTCGACAGCACCGGCGCGCTCGAGCTGCCGAAGGTGCCCGAGCATATGGTCGTCATCGGCGGCGGTGTGATCGGCCTGGAGCTGGGCAGCGTGTGGCGCCGCCTGGGTGCGAAGGTGACGGTGGTCGAATATCTCGACCAGATCCTGCCGGGCTTCGATGGCGACGTGCGCAAGGAAGCGCAGAAGATCTTCAAGAAGCAGGGCATGGAGTTCAAGCTGTCGACCAAGGTGACGGGCGTCACCGTGGCGGGCGACACCGCGACCCTGACCGTCGAGCCCGCCGCGGGTGGCGCGGCCGAGACGATCACCGCCGATGCCGTGCTGCTGGCGATCGGTCGTAAGCCGAACACCGATGGCCTGAACCTCGAAGCCGCGGGCCTGTCGGTCAACGGCCGTGGACAGGTGGAGATCGACCACGACTTCGCGACCAGCGTGGCCGGTATCTGGGCGATCGGCGACGTCGCACCCGGCCTGATGCTCGCGCACAAGGCCGAGGACGAGGGCATTGCGGTCGCCGAGAACATCGCTGGCCTGACCGGCATCGTGAACCACGATGTGATCCCGAGCGTCGTCTACACGATGCCCGAGTTCGCCGGTGTCGGTCTGACCGAGGAAGCGGCCAAGGCCAAGGGCGAGATCAAGGTCGGCAAGTTCCCGATGATGGCGAACAGCCGCGCCAAGACCAACCACGAGCCGGACGGCTTCGTGAAGATCATCGCCGATGCGAAGACCGATCGCGTCGTCGGCGTCTGGGCGATCGCCAGCGTCGCCGGCACGATGATCGCGCAGGCAGCGCAGGCCATGGAGTTCGGCGCGACCAGCGAGGATATCGCCTACACGTGCCACGCCCACCCCACGCATTCCGAGGCGATCAAGGAAGCGGCGATGGCGGTGACGGGCAAGCCGATCCACATCTGATGTCGGACGGCGAGGGAGCAGAGCGTTCCCGCGCCGATCTGGAGGCCGAATGGCTGGAGCTGACGCGCGGGACCTTACCGGGTCTCGCGCGTTCGCGTGTCTGGCCGGTGCGGGCGGATCATTGCTTCCAGCGGATCTTGCTCGACGCGGTCGTCGGCGGGGTGTGGTATGATGCGGTTGCCGGACGGCCGGCGTATCGGTGTATCGATGGCGGGCTGCTAGCGCGGGCGGTGGCGTTGGGGCACGACGTCGTGGAGGGGTGGGCCGACCTAGCGGCGCTGAATCGACAATCGCTGGCGTGGCGGCGTGCGCGGAAGGGAAACCCCACACGCTCCGTCACTCCGGACTTGGTCCGGATTCCACCGGGCCGCGGGGGTAGCGTTTGAGCCTCCTGCCGTCCCGCTCGCCGCGGAGTGGACCCCGGAACGAGTCCGGGGTGACGGGGTGTTTGGGACGAGCGATGCGCGGGGAGGGGAGCCCCACACACTCCGTCACTCCGGACTTGGTCCGGACTCCACCGGGCCGCGGGGGTCGCGTTTAAGCCTTCTGCCGTCCCCCTCGCCGTGGAGTGGACCCCGGAACGAGTCCGGGGTGACGGGGTGTTTGGGGTAAGCGACGCGCGGAAGGGAAGCCCCACACGCGCCGTCACTCCGGACTTGGTCCGGAGTCCACCGGGCCGCGGGGGCCGCGTTTGAGCCTCCTGCCGTCCCCCTCGCCGCGGAGTGGACCCCGGAACGAGTCCGGGGTGACAGGGTGTTTGGGGCAAGCGATGCGCGGGGAGGGGAGCGGGGTGGCGGGGGAGTGGGGTAAGCGATCAGGCTGCCAGTTGGGTTTTCGCGATGCCCCGGATCATGTCTGCCGCCTTCTCCGCAATCATGATCGTCGGCGCGTTGGTGTTGCCGCTGACAAGGCTCGGCATCACCGAGGCATCCACCACGCGCAGGCCCGCGATGCCGCGCACTCGTAGCTGACCGTCCACCACTGCCATCGGGTCGCCTTCCGCCCCCATCTTGCAGGTGCCGATCGGGTGATAGATCGTCTCCGCCGTCTGGCGGACCCAGGCGTCGATCGCGGCATCGCCCCGTACGTCCGGCCCAGGTGCCAGTTCGGCGTCACGATAAGGATCGAGCGCCACCTGCGCCACTACGTCCCGGCCGATCGTCACCGCTTCACGTAGGACGCGGCGGTCTTCGGGCGTGCTGAGGTAATTCGCCTCGATCAGCGGATCGGCCAATGGGTCATCCGACACCAAACCGATGCGTCCGCGGCTTTCGGGGCGAAGCTGGCAGAGGTGGAGCGAGAAGCCGTCTTCGGTCGCCTTGACCTTGCCGTGGTCGCGCATGATCGCGAGCACCGCGTGAATTTGAATGTCCGGGTGGTCGAGGCCCTCACGCGAGGGGATGAAGGCGCCGGCTTCGAGAAAGTTCTGGCGCCCGACGCCCTTGCCGGTCAGCGCATAGCGGAGGCCGACGCCGAGTTGCCGCAGGCCCTTCACTTCGCTGAACACCGTGCGCAGGCCGCGGCTGCGCCAGTTCATGATGACGTCGAGATGATCCTGCAGGTTGCGCCCGACACCGGGTAGCTCATGCACCGTCTTGATACCGACGCCGCGCAGGTGCGCGGGATCGCCGATGCCCGACAGCTGTAGCAATTGCGGCGACTGGACTGCGCCCGTACACAGCAGGATTTCGCCGGAGGCGGTTGCCCGGCGCGGCTCGCGCCCGACCATATAGTCGACCGCGACCGCCCGGCCGCCCTGCACGTCGATCCGCGTGGTGCGCGCATCCGTCGCGATCGTCAGGTTCGGTCGGGCTAATGCGGGGAACAGATACGCCTCCGCCGCGGTCCAGCGCCGGCCGTTGGCGATGGTCAGGTCATAGGGGCCGAAGCCTTCGGGATGCGCGCCGTTGAAATCGTCGGTGATCGGATAGCCGGCCTGTCGCCCCGCGGCGATGAAGGCGGCGTTGAACGGGCTGTCGCTTTCGCCCGGCGAGACGCGCAGCGGGCCATCGGTCCCGTGCAGCGGCCCGCTGCGATGGTGCCCCTCCAGCTTGCGGAAATAGGGGAGGACGTCATCCCAGCCCCACCCGGCAAGGCCGGATTGCGCCCAGCGATCGTAATCGCGCGGATGGCCCCGCGAATAGATCATGCCGTTGATCGCCGAGCTGCCGCCCAGCCCCTTGCCGCGCGGCCACCACAGGCGCCGGTTGTCGAGGTGCGGTTCGGGCGCGGTCCAGAAGCCCCAATTGTGCTTGCTCTTCGTCTTGATCAATTCGCCGACGCCGGCCGGCATGCGGACGAGCAAGTCTCGATTGTGGCCACCGGCTTCGATCAGCAGCACGCGGACTGCGGGGTCTTCGGACAGGCGCGCCGCCATGACGCAGCCGGCCGAGCCGCCCCCTATGACGATATAGTCGAAGCCTTGGTCTGCCATGCTCTCTCCTCCTGCGCGGCCGTTTCGACCGTCGCATCCGTGGGTGTGCAGAGGAGCGCGATCAGCTCCTCCATCAATGCGGGCCGATCGAGATCGGGCGCGTGGACCTTGCCGAGCCCCAGCGTCATCAGCGCATAGCCGCGCACGCGTGCCTGATAAGGCGTGAGGCCGTTCGCCTCGAGGCAATGCGACAGGAAGGCGAGGACCTGCGCGTCGTTCCGTTCGACCGCAGCCTGCGCACGGTGATCGCTTTCGGCCCAGGCGCGCATCGCGAGTGAGAGACGGAACAGCCCCCGCCGGCGGACGATCTCGGCGAGCAGGCGGATGCGATCGACGGGATTTCGCTCCGCGTTCATGATCGTGTCGAGGATGCTGGCAAGATGCTCGCCCGCGAAATAGTCCGCCAGCCGGCCCTGATAGGCGTCGAAGTCGGTGAAATGGTGATAGAAGCTGCCGGTCGAAACGTTCAGCTCCGTGGCGAGCCGACGCAGCTTTAGCGCCCGCAGCCCGCCCCGCCGCAGAAGTGACTGTCCCGCCTCCAGCCAATCGCGTGGCGTAAGGTCCGTCGCGCGGAGCGTCCGGTCGGGGGCGGCGGTGGCCATAACCGATGTTATGCAGCTATTGCGCTGTGGTAAACCCCTTGGCGATGAGGGCGCGGGTGACGCCGTTGGTCCAGCCGAACCCGTCCTGCAGCGGGTATTCGCCGCCGCCGCCGGGCAGGCGCTGCACAACGTTGTACTTTTCCAGCAGCTTGCCGCTGGCGTCATATTCGCGGGTCACGCTGGCCAGCCAGTGGGCGGCGATCCGGCGGGCGAGGGTGGTTTCGCCATAGCGTTCGAGCCCCGTGATCGCGACCCATTGCAAGGGCGCCCAGCCGTTGGGATCGTCCCATTGCTGCCCGGTGTCCACCCGCGTGGTGCGCAGCCCGCCCTCGCCGATCAGCGGGGCCAGCGCCTTGGCAGTGGCTTGGGCGCGATCGGGCGTCGCGATGCCGACGAACAGAGGGAAGGCCATGGCGGCGGTGCGCCCGCGCGCGACCGTGTCCGCGTCCAGGTCGTAATCGGCATAATAGCCGGCGGCGTTCCACAGATGGCGGTTGATCGCCACCGCGCGGGCGTCTGCCGCCGCGGTGTAGCGGCTGGCGCAGGGATCGTCCTTCAGCGTCCGGCAGTTCGTCGCGATGCTGCGTTCGAGCCCGTAGAGCAGGCTGTTGAGATCGACCGGGACGACGCGCGTCGTACGGATCGTCGCCAGCGTCTTGCCATCGGCGAGCCAGCGCGAACTAAAGTCCCAGCCGCTCTCGGCGCCGGCGCGTAGATCGCGGTAAAGGACCTTGGCGTCGCGGCCGGGGTTCGCCTGTGCGAGCAGCGCGTCCTCGCGATAGCTTTCGTCGCGGGGATCGTCGCGGTCGTCCCAATAGCGGTTGAGCAGGCTGCCGTCGCTGAGGCGGACGACGCGGGCGTTCGCCTCGCCGGCCCGCAGGCCGTCGGCGCCGCGCATCCAGAAGTCATGCTCGGCACGCAGCCAGCGCGTCCGCTGCGCCAGCGTGTCGGCGCGCTTCGACATGCCGGCGATCAGGTAGAAGAAGGGCGGCTGCGAGCGGCTGAGATAATAGGTGCGCGTGCCGTTGGGGATGCGGCCGTAGCGATCGAGCAGGCTGCCGAAATCGACGATCATGTCCTCGACCAGATCCTGCCGCCCCGATGCCTGCAAGCCCAGCATCGTGAACCAGCTGTCCCAATAATACATTTCGCGAAACCGGCCGCCGGGGACGACGAAGCGCTTCGGCAACGGCAGCGCCGACGAACCTGGGGCAACGCTCGACAGGGTGCGCGTGAGCTGCGGCCACAGCGCATCGATATGCGCCGTGAGCGAGAGTTTGGCCGAGGGTGGCGGCACGGTCGGCGTGATCGGCAGGGTGAAGTTCGCCTGCACGAAGCCTTCGAGCGCCGCGCGATCCTTGCAGGCGCACTGGCGATAGGCCTTCATGATCGCGGCATCGCTGCGCCGCGGCTGGGCGTCGGCGAAGGTCTTCGAATCAGGGAAGACGCGCTGCATCTGCACCGCGCGGAACAACTCGCCGAAGCGCTGTGCGGGCGACAGCGGCGTGGCGGCGACGAGCAGCGTCGACAGGGCAAGCAGCAGCGGGCGGATCATCATCGGCTCTCCACGATGGTTCTACGGCTCAGCGAGACGCGGCGGGTCTGGCGATCGATACGCAGCACGATCTGGGCGTCGCCGTCGGCCAGGCAAAGTTCGAAACCGGGCGCGTCGTGCCAGCGGTCCGGCGTCATGACCTCGCCATCGAGCGCGCGCCAGTCGGCGTCGGCGTAGGGGGCGACGGCGTCCAGCCGGTTGGCGGCGCGAAAGGCGGCGAGGGCGGCGACGAAATCCTCGAGATCGCGGTCACGATTCTGCCAGTCGACCCAGCCGATCGCATTGTCCTGCGCATAGGCGTTGTTGTTGCCCTGCTGCGTGCGGCCAAATTCGTCGCCGGCGGTCAGCATGATCGTGCCGCGCGAGGCGAACAGCGTGGCGAGTAGCGCGCGAAGGTCGTCACGGCGGTGCTGGCGGACGGCGGGATCGTTGCTCGGCCCCTCGACGCCATTGTTCCAGCTGAGATTGTCGCCATGGCCATCACGATTGTCCTCGCCATTGGCGTGGTTGTGGCGCTCGGCATAGCTGACCAAATCGGAGAGCGTGAAGCCATCGTGCGCCGCGAGGAAGTTAACCGTGCGCGTGTCGCCAGGACCGAAGAGATCCGCCGATCCTGCGATGCGGGTGGCCAGCTCGCCTGCGCTGCCGTCGCCGCGCCAGAAGCGGCGGACGTCGTCGCGGTAGCGGTCGTTCCACTCCAGCCAGTGGTCGGGGAAGTGGCCGAGTTGATAGCCGCCGGGGCCGATGTCCCACGGCTCGGCGATCATGACGCGGCTGGCGAGCAAAGGGTCGGCGGCGATCTCTACAAAGATCGGCGCATGGGGATCGAAGCTAGGGCCGCGGGCGAGGATCGTCGCGAGGTCGAAACGGAAGCCGTCGACCCCGCACCGGGCGAAATGGCGCAGGCTGTCGAGGATCAGCGCGCGAACCTCGGGTCGGCTGCAATCGAGCGTGTTACCCGTGCCGGTGTCGTTGACGAGGCTGCCCTCGGGCGCGTGCGCGTAATAGAGCGCCTCATCGAACCCGCGCAGCGACAATGTCGGGCCGAGGCGGTCGCTCTCGCCCGTGTGGTTGAAGACCATGTCGAGGATCACCCCGATCCCAGCGCTGCGGAGGGCGGCCACCGTTTCGACCAGTTCGGCGACGCCGCCGGGGGCGAGCCGCGGGTCGATCGCCATCGGGACGACCGGGTTATAGCCCCAGCTGTTGGTGAGGCCGAGCGGCGGCAGGTGGCGTTCGTCGATCCATGCGACGATCGGCATCAGCTCGATCGCGGCGACGTTCAAGGTCTTGAGATGCGCGATGACAGCGGGGTGGGCGAGGGCGGCGATCGTGCCCCGCTGCGACTCCGGTACGTCCGGGTGCAGCATGGTGAAGCCGCGGACGTTGAGTTCGTAGATCAGGCCCCCGGGGGTAAAGAGGGGCGCGGCGACAGGTGCGGTAGGGGGCGGCGTGACGATGGCGCGGGGGACCAGCGCGGTCGTGTCGATACCCGGCTCGCCGAGGCACGGGTCGTAGCGGAACGCCCGGTCCAGCTGGATCGCATAGGGATCGACCAGCAGTTTCGCCGGGTCGGACGCAGCGCGATAGCCGTATCGGGTGCCCACGCCGACGCCTTCGACCTCCGCATGCCAGACGCCGTCCGCACCGGTCATGGGTATCTGCCGTTCGCCGGCATCGTCGAACAGGCAAAGCGTGACCGGGGTCGCGCTCCGCACGGCGAAACGGGTGCCGCCGTCAACGACTTCGGCGCCGATCGATACGCTCACGTGATGACGTCGGGCTCGGTGCGGCCGGTGTGGCGAACGATCCCGGCGATCGCATCCGCTGCGGCGACAATATCGGCCAGCATCTCGCCGGTATCGCGGTCAAGGTCGCCGTCGGCGGGTTCGTAGCGTTCGAGATAGACGCGCAATGTCGCGCCGCTAGTGCCCGTGCCCGACAGGCGGAAGACGACGCGGCTGCCACCGTCGAACAGGATGCGCACGCCCTGGTTGCGGCTGACCGATCCGTCGGTGGGATCGGTATAGGCAAAATCATCGGCTTCGGCGACGCGCAAGCCGGCAACCTGCGTGCCGGCGAGCGTATCGAGCCTGCCGCGCAGTTCGGCCATCAGCGCATCGGCGCGATCGCTCTCCACGCCTTCATAGTCATGACGGGCGTAAAAGTTGCGGCCGTAGGTCGCCCAGTGATCGCGCGCGATCGCATCGACCGATTGGCCGCGAACGGCGAGGATGTTGAGCCACAGCAGGACCGCCCACAGGCCGTCTTTTTCCCGCACGTGGTCGGACCCAGTGCCCGCGCTTTCTTCGCCGCAGATCGTCGCCATGCCGGCGTCGAGCAGATTGCCGAAGAACTTCCATCCCGTCGGCGTCTCGAAGATCGGCAGCCCCTTGGCCGCCGCGACGCGATCGGCGGCGGCGCTGGTCGGCATCGATCGGGCGATGCCCTTCAGCCCGTCGGCATAGCCCGGCGCAAGGTGGGCATTGGCGGCGAGCATCGCGAGGCTGTCGGATGGGGTCACGAACCGGCCGCGGCCGATGATAAGGTTGCGGTCGCCGTCACCGTCCGATGCGGCACCAAAATCGGGCGCATCAGGGGCCATCATCGTCTCGTACAACGCATGCGCGTGGACGAGATTGGGGTCGGGGTGATGGCCGCCGAAATCCTCCAGCGGCGTGCCGTTGCGCACCGTGCCCTTGGCGAAGCCCAGACGGTTTTCGAGGATTTCGGTCGCATAGGGGCCGGTAACCGCGCTCATCGCGTCGAATGCCATGGTCAGGCCGGCGGCACGAATGGCGTCGAAGTCGAACAGCCGCTCCATCAGGGCGGCATAATCGGCGACCGGATCGACGATCTCGACGGTCATATCGCCGACCTGCGTTTCGCCGATCGTGTCGAGGTCGACGTCCGCCGCGTCGACGGTCAGCCAGCGGTCGATGACCTTGGTACGCTGATACAGCGCTTCGGTGACGTTTTCGGGCGCGGGGCCGCCGTTGGCGATATTGTATTTGATGCCGAAATCCTCGGTCGGGCCGCCGGGATTATGGCTCGCCGACAAAACGAGGCCGCCCAGCGCCTTGCGGATGCGGATCATGTTGCTGGCGGCGGGCGTCGACAGAATGCCGCCACGGCCGATCACCGCTCGGCCGAAACCGTTGGCGGCGGCGATGCGGATCGCCTTCTGGATCACCTCGCGATTGAGGAAGCGGCCGTCACCGCCGATGACGAGCGTCGCGCCCTGCTTGCCGTCAATGACGTCGAACACCGACTGGACGAAATTCTCGGCGTAATTGGGTTGCTGGAACACCGTCACCTTTTTGCGGAGGCCCGAGGTGCCGGGCTTCTGGTCGGTGTAGGGCTGGGTCGGGCAGGTGCGGATCATGCGTGTCCTGTCAGGGTCTTATAGAGGTCGGCGTAACGGCGGCCGCTTTGGCCCCAGGAGAAATCGGCACGCATCCCGTTGCGCTGGAGGATGCACCATAGATCGGGCCGGGCATAAGCGGCAATCGCGCGGCGGATCGCGTGCGCGAGCGTGTGGTAGCCGGTCTCGCCATGCTGGAAACCGGTGGCGACGCCGGCGGCGAGCGCCGCTTCGTTTGCATCGATGACCGTGTCGGCAAGACCGCCCGTGCGCGCGACGATCGGCACGCAGCCATAAGCGAGTCCGTACAACTGGGTCAGGCCGCACGGTTCGAAGCGCGACGGGATCAGGATGGCGTCGGCGCCGCCTTGCAGCAGATGCGAGAGCGGCTCGTCATAGCCGATCTGCACGCCGATCCGGCCGGGATAGCGTGCGGCGGCGGCAAGGAATGCCGCCTCGAGATGCGCGTCGCCCGATCCGAGCAGCGCCAGCCGTCCGCCGAGCGCGACAAGTTCGTCGAGGCATTGCGTCAGGACATCCATGCCCTTCTGCCACGTCAGGCGGCTGATGACGGTAAACAGGGGGCCGTCCCCCGCTTCCAATCCGAATACGCTTTCGATCGCGCGCTTGTTCGCCTTGCGACGGCCGAGCGCGCGGGTGGTGTAACGGCTGGGGAGGGCGGCGTCGGTTTCCGGGTTCCAGACCGCGGGGTTGATGCCGTTGACGATGCCATGGACGCGGTCGCGGCGCGCTTCGATCAGGCCTTCGAGGCCCATGCCGAAGCGACCTTCGCGGATCTCAGCCGCATAGGTCGGGCTGACGGTGGTGATCGCGTCCGCGGCGGCGAGGCCTGCCTTCAGGAACCCGACGCCACCATAATATTCGACGCCGTCGATCGCATAGGCCATTGCGGGCAGGCCGAGGTCCGTGAACACCTCCGCGCCGAACTGGCCTTGGAAGGCGATATTGTGGACGGTCATCACGCTCGCCGGGCGGCGATCGGCGTGCAGGAAGCGGAGATAGGCGGGTGCCATTGCCGCCTGCCAGTCGTGCGCGTGGAGCAGGTCGAAGCGATAACCCGGCACCACGCCCGCCGCGATTTCGGCGGCCGCGAAGGCGAACGCTGCAAACCGCTGCCAGTCGTCGGTCTGGCCATAGAGTCCGCCGGGCCGTGCGAACAATTCCGGCGCGTCGAGCACCATCAGCGGATGCTCGCCGATGTGCGACGCCAGCAGCCGCGCCTCGACGCCGAGCAGATCGGGCCAGCGATGCACGACCGTCGCACCCTTCACCGCCTTGGCGAGCGCGGGATAGCCGGGGAGCAGCGTGGACGTTGCGATCCCATGCGGGCTGACCGCGTCGGGGAGGGCACCGACGACGTCCGCCAGCCCGCCGGTCTTCACCAGCGGGAAGGCTTCGGATGCGACCGAGAGGACCGACAGGGTCACAGCGCCAGGCGGTCGATCATCGGTTGGGTGATCAGGCAGATGCCCTTGTCGGTCCGGCGGAAGCGGCGGCTGTCGAGCTCCGGGTCCTCCCCGACGATGAGCCCGTCCGGGATGACGACGCCGCGATCGAGCACCACGCGCTTCAGGCGGGCGCCGCGGCCGATGTGGCAATAGGGCAGCACCACCGCCTCGTCCAAGGCAGAGAAGCTGTGCGCGCGCACGCCGGTCGACAGCAGGCTGCGATGGATCGACGAGCCCGACACGATGCAATTGCCCGAAACCAGGCTCGACACCGCCGACCCGCGCCGGCCCTCTTCGTCATGGACGAACTTGGCGGGTGGGGTGATCTCCGAATAGGTCCAGATGGGCCATTCGTGGTCGTAGACGTCGAGCTGCGGGATGACATCGGTGAGGTCGATATTGGCCTCCCAATAGGCGTCGACCGTGCCGACGTCGCGCCAATAGGCGGCGGGCTCCTCGCTGGTGCGCACGCAGCTTGCCGAGAAGCGGTGCGCCTGCGCCTTGCCGTGCTGGACGAGGTACGGAATGATGTCCTTGCCGAAATCGCGCGCGGAGCCAGGCGTGTCGGCGTCGCGGCGCAGTTGTTCGATCAGGAACTTCGTGCGGAAGACGTAGATGCCGAGGCTGGCGAGCGCGATGTCGGGCTGGCCCGGGATCGACGGCGGATCGGCAGGCTTTTCGACGAAGTCGATGATCCGGTCGGTCTCATCGACGTGCATCACGCCGAACGCGACCGCCTCCATCCGAGGAACCTCCATGCAGGCAACCGTGACGTCGGCGCCACTGTCGCAATGCTGCTGGAGCATCACTTCGTAATCCATCTTGTAGATGTGATCGCCGGCCAGGATCACCATATATTCGACGTCATAGGCCTCGATGATGTCGATGTTCTGGTAGACCGCGTCGGCGGTGCCTTCATACCATTGGAATTCGCTGATCCGCTGGCTGGCGGGCAGGATGTCGAAGCTTTCGTTGCGTTCGGGGCGCAGGAAGTTCCAGCCGCGCTGCAAGTGGCGGATCAGCGAATGCGCCTTGTACTGGGTCGCGACGCCGATGCGGCGGATGCCCGAATTGATCGCGTTCGACAGCGCGAAATCGATGATCCGGCTCTTGCCGCCGAAATAGACCGCGGGCTTGGCGCGCGTGTCGGTCAGTTCCATCAGCCGGCTGCCGCGCCCGCCCGCCAGCACATAGGCCATCGCGTCACGCGATAGCGGCTGTCCTCGTCTGTCTACCACCGGCATCCTCCTATTATCTGTCCGTCGACCGTCCTGCCCCTGGATCGGTCAACCGTCGTATTGCAGCATGATGGTCGCGAGCGGTGGCAGTGTCACCCATGCCGCGCCGTCCTTCGCGTCAACGCCCCCCATATTGCCGAGGCCGGAGCCCCAATAATGGTGCGCGTCGGAATTGATGATCTCGCGCCAGCGTCCGTCGTGCGGCAGCGGCACGCGATAGGGTGCGCGCGCAACCGGCGTCAGGTTGGCGATCACCGCCACCGGCTTCTCGCCCGGCGCCTTGCGGAGCCAGGCGAAGACCGAATTGGCGGCATCGTCGCCGATCAGCCATTCGAAGCCCTCGCCCTCGCAGTCGCGCGCATGCAGCGCGGGCGTCTCGCGATACAGGCGATTGAGGTCGCGGACGAGATTGCGAATCCCCTCGTGCGACGACGAACAGCGCAAATGCCAGTCGAGCGCCCGATCCTCGCTCCACTCCTGTCGCTGCGCGAACTCCTGGCCCATGAACAATAGCTTCTTGCCGGGATAGCCCCACATGAAGGCGTAATAGGCGCGCAGATTCGCGAACTGCTGCCAATCGTCACCGGCCATCTTGGCGAGCAGCGAACCCTTCCCGTGGACGACCTCGTCATGGCTGAGCGGCAGCACGAAGTTCTCGTCGAAGGCATAGACCAGGCCGAAGGTGATTTCGCCATGGTGATGCCGCCGGTGGATCGGTTCACGTGCGAAATACTGGAGCGTGTCGTGCATCCAGCCCATGTTCCACTTGAACCCGAAGCCCAGGTTGGTGCGCGGCCCGTCGTCGAAGGCGGGGGTGGAGACGCCGGGCCAGCTGGTCGATTCCTCGGCGACGGTGAACACGCCGTCGCGCTTGCCGTACACCGCGCGGTTCATGTCGCGCAGGAAATGTACGGCCTCCCAATTCTCGCGGCCACCTTCGTCGTTCGGGATCCACTCGCCGGCCTTGCGGCTGTAGTCGCGGTACAGCATCGAGGCGACGGCATCCACGCGCAGCCCGTCGACGTGATAGCGTTCGGTCCAGAACAAAGCGTTGTTGATCAGGAAGCTGCGCACCTCGCGCCGCCCGAAATTGTAGATTGCGGTATTCCAGTCGGGGTGGAAGCCGAGGCGCGGGTCTTCGTGTTCGTACAGCGCGGTGCCGTCGAACCGGGCGAGGCCGTGGACATCGACGGGGAAGTGCGCGGGCACCCAATCGAGCAACACGCCGATCCCCGCTTGATGCGCACCATCGACGAAGCGAGCGAAGCCGTCCGGATCGCCGAAGCGCGCGGACGGCGCGTATAATCCGGTGGTCTGGTAACCCCATGACGGATCATAGGGGTGTTCGCTGATCGGCATGAATTCGATATGGGTGAAGCCCATGTCGACGACATAGGGGATCAGCCGATCGGCGAGCGCGTCCCACGACAGATACCAGCCGTTTTCGTCGCGATCCCAGCTGCCGGCGTGGACCTCGTAGATGCTCATCGGGACGCGGCGTGGATCGAGCCGCGACCAGCTGTCGCGGTGAACTGCGTCGCCCCAGTCATGCGCGGACGGTGCAGTAGTGATCGACGCGGTCTTCGGGCGCAGTTCGGACTGGAAGGCGAAGGGGTCCGCCTTCAGCGGTTGCAGCGTGCCGTCCGGGCCGAGGATCGCGAACTTGTAGCTGCGGCCCGCACCGATATCAGGCAGGAAAATCTCCCAGACGCCGATGTCGGCGCGGCGGCGCATCACGTGGCGGGTATCGTTCCAATCGTTGAAGTCGCCGACCACCGACACGCGCTGCGCATTGGGCGCCCAGACGGCGAAGTGCATGCCGCTTGCGCCCTGATGCTCGATCAGATGCGCGCCCATCTTGTCGTAGAGGCGGAAATGCGACCCTTCCGCGATCAGATAATCGTCGGTGGGGCCGAGCACCGGGCCGAAGCTGTACGGGTCCGTGACCCACCATTCGGCGCCATAGCCCTGCGCGCGGTACTTCACCGGCTGCGGATCACCGTCGATCGCGCCTTCGAACAGTCCATTGTCGTCGACACGGTTCACGCGACCGAGCGAGGTGCCCGACAGGTCGTACGCTTCGGCCGTTTCGGCGCCGGGGATCAGCGTGCGCGCGAACGTACCGTTCGGACCCGCGAAGACACCCAGCAGTGAAAAGGGATCGTCGTGGCGCCCGGCGAGCAGGGCAGCGATGGCGCCACGCGGCGGCTTCACATCACGTTCCAGATGTCGCGCGCATATTCACCGATCGTGCGATCCGACGAAAACCAGCCCATATTGGCGACGTTGAGGACCGCCGATCGGCCCCATGCGGCAGGATCGCTCCAGCGCGCATCGACCATGCGTTGGGCGGCGGCATAGCCGTCGAAATCGGCGGCCAGCATGAACCAGTCGTGATCGCGAATGCCGTCCATCAGTCCCCCATAACGATTTGGATCGTCCGGAGAAAACACCCCAGAGGCGATTGCGTTCACCGCCTGCGCCAATTCGCGCGACGCGCCGATCGCGTCCGTACCGCGATAGCCGCTGGCCCGCTTGTCGGCGACCTCCTCTGCAGTCAGGCCGAAGATGAAGATGTTGTTGGCGCCGACATGGTCGCGGATCTCGATATTTGCGCCGTCGAGCGTGCCGATCGTCAGCGCGCCGTTGAGCGCAAACTTCATGTTGCCGGTGCCCGATGCCTCCATGCCCGCGGTCGAAATCTGTTCGGACAGGTCGGCCGCCGGAATGATGCGTTCGGCAAGGCTGACGTTGTAATTGGGGACGAAGGCGACCTTCAACAGATCGCCGACCGCGGGATCGGCGTTGATCCGCTTGGCGACGTCGTTCGCCAGTTTGATGATAAGCTTGGCGTTGTGGTAACTCGACGCCGCCTTGCCGGCGAACAGCTTGACGCGCGGCGTCCAGTCGCGTTCCGGGTGGCTGCGGATCTGGTCGTATAGCGCGACCGTCTCGACGATGCCGAGCAGCTGGCGCTTATACTCGTGGATGCGCTTGATCTGCACGTCGAAGATCGCATCGGGATCGAGCTTGAGCTCCATCGTGTCATGCAGATACTGGCTGAGCGCCACCTTGTTCGCGCGCTTCACCGCGGCGAAGCGATCGCGGAAGCTCGCATCGTCGGCGAAGGGAGCCAGCGCGGTGAGTGCCTGCGCATCGTCGCGGAAGCCGCCGCCGATCGCGCTCTCGATCAGATCGGTGAGCCCGGGATTGCACTGCTGCAACCAGCGCCGTGGGGTGATGCCGTTGGTCTTGTTGTTGATCCGATCCGGATAGAGACGGTGAAGGTCGGCGAAGACCGTCTTCTTCATCAGATCCGTATGCAGCGCGGCCACGCCGTTGACGCTGTGGCTGCCCGCAAAGGCGAGGTTGGCCATGCGGACGCGGCGCTCGCCGCCTTCGTCGATCAGGCTGATCGCGGCGATCGCGCGATCGTCGGCACCACTTTCGCGCGCCTCGCGCAGCAGCTTGGCATTGATCGCATAGACCAATTGCATGTGCCGCGGCAGCAGCCGTTCGAACAGCGGCAGCGGCCAGCTTTCCAGCGCCTCGGGCAGCAACGTGTGGTTCGTATAACCGAAGGTCTTGCGGGTGATGTCCCACGCCTCGTCGAAGGTCAGGCCGTGGAAATCCTTCAGCAGCCGCATCAGTTCGGCGACCGACACCGCGGGGTGCGTGTCGTTGAGCTGGATCGCGGCCTTGTCCGGCAGCGTGCGGATATCGCCGAAATACTGGACGTGGCGCCGGACGATGTCCTGGATCGAGGCGGAGGAGAAGAAATATTCCTGACGCAGCCGCAGCCCCTGGCCCGCAGGCGTGCTGTCATTGGGGTAGAGGACGCGGGTCAGCGTTTCCGCCCGAAGCTGCCCGGCGAGCGCGCCTTCGAAATCGCCGGCGTTGAACTGGTCCAGCTTGATCGGATCGAACGCGCGGGCGTTCCACAGCCGCAGCGTATTAACGCGCTTGCCGCGCCAGCCGACCATCGGCGTGTCGAAGGCGACCGCCTCCACCGCTTCGGCGGGCGACCAGTGGCTGCGGCCGTCGGCCAGCGTCGTCACCTCGCCGCCGAAACCGACAAAATAGGCGCTTTCCCGCCGCTCGAACTCCCACGGATTGCCGTGCGCCAGCCAGGTTTCCGGCAGCTCGACCTGCCAGCCATCGTCCAGCCGCTGGCGGAACATGCCGTTCACGTAGCGGATGCCATAGCCATAGGCCGGCAGGTCGAGGCTCGCGAGGCTCTCCATGAAACACGCGGCCAGTCGCCCGAGGCCGCCGTTGCCGAGGGCCGCGTCCGGCTCGATCTCTTCGATCACCGCCAGGTCGACGCCGAGCGACGCCAGCGCCTGCGCGACCTCGTCGTTATGCCGCAGGTTCGACAGGGCGTCGCGCAGCAACCGCCCGATCAGGAATTCGAGGCTGAGATAATAGACCCGCTTCGCGCCCGCCGCATGCGCTTCCTTGGTCGAGCGCATCCAGCGTTCGATGATCTCGTTCCGCAGTGTGAAGATCGTCGCCGCGAGCCAATCGTGCGGGCGGGCGGCCTGCCGGTCCTTGCCGATGCGATGGACGAGGGTGTCGACGATCTCGTTAGCGAGGTCTGGGGCGAGCGCATGGGTCTGCGCAGGGGTGGATGCGGCAGCTGGTTCGGTCACGATCGATCCGGGGAAGAAGAGGGATACGCTGCCGTAACTAAACGATAGGTGCTGGCGAAAGTCACCCTTTAAATGGCCGAAGTGGCATCACAGCATGCCGACCAGCAGCGTCAGATTGAGCCCGATGATGATCGCGGCGATCAGCCAAGCGAGCAGACGCAACCAACGCGGGCTGACGAAGCGGCCCATGACGCGCGACTGGCCGGTAAACAGGACCAGCGGCACGACGGCGAAGGGCAGTTGCAGGCTGAGGATCACCTGGCTCAGCACCAGTAGCCGGGTCGCACCGCCGTCGCCGCTCGCGCCAACAACGATCACCGCCGGCACGATCGCGAGCAGCCGCGTGACGAGGCGACGCAGCCAGACGGGCAGGCGGAGCTGGAGGAAGCCCTCCATCACGATCTGCCCGGCCAGCGTGCCGGTGACGGTGGAGTTCTGGCCGGACGCGAGCAGCGCGATGCCGAACACGACGCTCGCCGCGCCGACGCCCATCATCGGGGCAAGCAAACGATAGGCCTCATCGATCTCGGCGACTTCGGTGCGGCCCGCGGTGTGGAACACCGCTGCCGCCGTCACGAGGATGGCGGCGTTGATGAAGAAGGCGAGGCCCAGCGCGATCGTGCCGTCGATCGTCGCCATCCGCGCCGCCTCGGCCTTACCGGCGTCGGTGGCCTCGAAGGCGCGGGTCTGGACGATCGAGGAATGGAGGTAGAGGTTGTGCGGCATCACCGTCGCGCCGAGGATGCCGATCGCGAGGTACAATTTGGCTGGATCGGTGACGATGCCGGGGCTGGGGACGAGGCCCGCGAGCATCGCGCCGACGTCCGGCTTTGCGTGGAACAGCTCGAACGCGAAGCAGCCCGCGATGATGACGAGCAGCGCGATGATGAACGCTTCGATCTTGCGGAAACCATAGCGTTGCAGCGCCAGGATCAGGAACACGTCGAGCGAGGTCAGGATCACGCCCCAGACCAGCGGGATGCCGAACAGCAGCTTCAGCGCGATCGCCGTGCCCAGCACTTCGGCCAGGTCGCAGGCGATGATCGCGACCTCCGCCAGCGCCCACAGCGCGAACGACACCGGCCGGCTGTAATAGGCCCGGCAGGCCTGTGCGAGGTCGAGGCCGGAGGCGACGCCCAGTCGGGCCGAGAGCGCCTGCAACACGATCGCCATCAGGTTCGACAGCAGAATGACCGACAGCAAGGTGTAACCGAAGGCGGACCCGCCGGCGATGTCGGTCGCCCAATTGCCGGGGTCCATATAACCGACGGCGACGAGGAAGCCCGGCCCCATGAAGGCCGCCAGCCGCCGCCAGCCCGATCCGCCGGTCGGCACCGAGACGCTGCGATGGCTGCCGATCAGCGAGGGCGCGGGCGAGGTGGCGGGGGGCGTCATCTCCGCGGTCTGTGCGGCAAGCGCGTCACGACCGCAAGTGTCGCACGCGACGCGAAAAACTTCGTTGCGCGCTCGGCCGGCGGTTGGGTCAGACAGCCTTGATCGTCAGATAGACCAAGGTTTGGGTCAGCAGCATATAAGCGATCTCGCCGAACGACATCGGCCCCGCGACATCCGCTGTGCGCTTGCCCGCAAGACGGGCGTAATTGTAGTTGAGGATGCAGTTGCAGGCGAAGGCGAGCGTGTCATGCCGTTCGCCGAGCTGCTCAGCGAACAGCGTCTCATAATCCTTGATCGGCTTGGCGAAGCGATAGGTGATGTGGGGGAACACCGGCGCGAAAAACGTGACGTGGCCGGTGTCCGCCGCGATGCCGGCCGTCGCCACGTTTATCATCGCGCCGTTATAGTCGGCGACGAGCGGCAACCGCGTATCGATGCCATGGTCCGCGATATGGTCGATCAGGCGCTTGCGAACGCCATCGACGTAAACGTGTTCGACGGTGAAACCGGTATCGGCGCCGTCTTCGTCTCCGAAGGTCAGCGCTGGGCCGTCGCCGGGTTCGAACAGGTTGACGATATCGACGTCGGCATAATGGCTGTCGGGCAGCGCGACGTGCATGACCACGGCGTCGGTGCCGGAGATCTGCCCGGTCGCGCCGTCAATCACCTTGGGACTGTCGGTGTCGAGACGATCGAGCGCGGCCCCCGTGACCCAGCCGACCAGCGGGCGGCGGAACACCCCGGGCCATTCGCCGCTGCGCAGCGCGAACGCCTGATGCGCTGGGCTCTGCGAGGGCAGCAGGATGACGGTAAAGCCGTTGTCGGGGCCTCCGTCCGCCAGCGTCGACAGCGC
Organism: Sphingomonas melonis DAPP-PG 224; assembly: GCF_000379045.1. Lineage (NCBI taxonomy): Bacteria > Pseudomonadati > Pseudomonadota > Alphaproteobacteria > Sphingomonadales > Sphingomonadaceae > Sphingomonas > Sphingomonas melonis. The sequence goes on along the minus strand of NZ_KB900605.1, from coordinate 2,704,130 downwards.
ATCGGCCGGCAGCAGGTGTTGCGCATGAACGGCCGCCATGTCTGGCAGGCGTTGCACGAAGATGCGGTCGCGATCGAATGTGCCGCCGGCTTCATGCGTCATGAAATAAGGGATGGTGCCGCCGATCCACCGGCCTTGCGGCAGCGCAGCGAGCAGCTGCTCTTCGCCGGCCAGCAGCAGGGCATCGCCAGCGGCGATCATCGCGCCGACCTCGTCAACGCTGTAGAGCGAACGGTCGGCGGCAGGCTGATCCGGGCTGTTGGTCATCGCGCGCTGGCCTCTGCGATGGTGGCATAATCAGGGGCCGCGAACCGGGCATTGTCGCGGAAGAAGGTGCGCAGTTCGGCAACGATGTCCGCCTTGTCGGCGGTTCCGTCGCGATAGGCATGCGTCAGTCGGATCATCAGGATCCGAAGGGCCAGGCAGCGATAGGTCGGCTTGATCTCGCCCAACAGCAGCCGATGCCACAAGGGATCGGAGGCTGGTGCGATATCGACTGTCGTTGTCATCAAGCCTCCTCTCGCGCAGCGTGCCTCTTCCGATGACCATACACTGATCTGTGTTAATCAGATGTAATCGCACGATCTTATTCGAAAACGTGCACCGTCACACCGGAGCGGCGTCGACGTCCGGCCCGGCGCCGTAATGATGCCAGGTGAAGATCGCGAGCGCCCCGCGATGCGGCCGCCACGCCTCGGCGAGCGCGCGAACCTGCTTTTCGGACGGGCGGGCGTCATGACCCAGCAGACGGCCGACCTCGATCTGCACGGCGAGGTCGCCGGCAGGCCAGATGTCGGGGCGCCCCTCCGCAAATAGGAGATAGATTTCGGCCGACCATCGCCCGATCCCCTTGACGCGGACGAGCTGCGCAATCGCCTCTTCGTCATCCTCGGGTAGCGCATCGAGGTTTAGGCGACCGCTCGTCACCTCCTCGGCAAGGCTGCGCGCATATCCCGCCTTCTGGCGCGAAAGCCCCGCCGCACGCAGCGTCTCGTCGCTGGCGGCGAGGATGGTATGCGGATCGCCCGGATCGCCCACCAGTGATTCGAGCTTGCGATAGACGGCATTCGCCGATGCGACGCTGACCTGTTGGCCGATGATCGTGCGCAGCAGTGTGATATAGCCCCGCGCGCGCAGCCGCGGCGGCGGATAGCCGACGCGGGCGAGCCCAGCGGCAAAGGCGGGTTCGGCGGCGGCGAGGGCGTCCATGCTCGCGCGGATTTGCTCGGCGCTCAGGCCCATGCTTGATCCTGGGGCGGTGGCGAGGCATGGCCCGCGGCAACTCTAGGGGAGATTATCATGCCCAAGCTTATCGTTGTCACGCGCGAGGGGGAAGAACGCGAAATCAACAGCGAGGCCGGTTTGTCGGTGATGGAAGTCATCCGCGACGCCGGCATCGACGAACTGCTGGCGCTGTGCGGCGGCTGCTGCAGCTGCGCGACCTGTCACGTCCATGTCGACCCGGCCTTCGCCGACCAATTGCCCGCGATGAGCCCGGACGAGGACGACCTGCTCGATTCGAGCGACGAGCGCAACGCGACGTCGCGCCTGTCGTGCCAGCTGCCGTTCACCGATGCGCTCGACGGCCTGAAGGTGACGATCGCCGGCGAGGATTGAGGGGCCCGGCATCCTAATGTCGTCATTCCCGCCTGCGCGGGGATGACGACGTTCACATGGCCTTATCGCGCCGCTACCGCATACAGTGCGATCGCCGCGGCGTTCGAGACGTTCAGGCTTTCCACCTTGTCGCTGATCGGCAGCTTGGCGAGTTCGTCGCAATGCGCCTCGGTATTCTGGCGCATGCCTTCGCCTTCCGCGCCGAGCACAATGCAGATGCGCTGCGTCCCCATTGCCTCGGCCAGCGTCTGATTGGCGTGGCCGGTCAGGCCGATGCGCCAGAAGCCGGCTTCGGCGATCTCTTCCAATGCGCGTGCCAGATTGACGACGCGGCACCACGGCACCGTTTCCAACGCACCCGAGGCCGAGCGCGCAACCGTGCCGCTTTCGGGCGGTGCGTGCCGGTCCTGCGTGACGATGCCCAGTGCGTCGAACGCCGCCGCCGAACGCAGGATCGCGCCGACATTGTGCGGGTCGGTCACCTGATCGAGCACGATCAGCGGGCGGTTGTCGTCCTTGCCCTCCATCAGCAGGTCGGCCAGCCACATCTCCTCGAGCGGTTCGACCTCGGCGACGAGGCCCTGGTGCGGCGCGTCCGATGGCACCAGCCGGCCGAGGTCCGCGGCGTCGGCATAGACGACCGGCATCGCGGGCGGCAGGTCGAGCGACGACAGCGCCTCGCGCGTGCCCCAGATCTTGCGCACGGTGCGGTTGGGGTTGGCGAGCGCCGCCGTCACCGGGTGGCGACCCCAGAATTTGGGGCGATTGGCGGTGCCCGTCGACGGGCGATGGCCGCGGCGCGCCATCAGCGCAGGCCGCCGGAAACGGAGGGGAAGGGGGCGTAAGTCATCGCCGGCCTGCTAGGCCGCGACGGCGGAGCACGCAAGCTGTGCAGCTTATGCACAGTTTTGTGGGCAAAGCGGCGTTGACAGGCGCGTCGCCCCACGCCAATAGGCCGCCTCGCTTCGGCGAAGCTCCCATCTGGACAGGTGGCCGAGTGGTTAAAGGCAGCAGACTGTAAATCTGCCCGTGCAAGCGTACGCTGGTTCGAATCCAGCCCTGTCCACCATCCTTCCCGACGCAGGGAAGGCCGATCCCCACCGCCGGATCGCTCTTCACCATCACAGCGACGTCGTCCCCAGCGGATGCCCGCGTGCATGCGGCGCACGCCGGAAAGACACTTATCTAGTTGAATCTACGGGCGTAACGACTGGAACGCTGGTTGCTACGTCGGGTTGGTGCCCCTCTTCTCGAGGGAGCTGAGGATGACCTATCCACGCGACGACGCGCCACCGACGACGTCGAAACATGGCGATGCCGCCGATGCTGCAACCGAATCGCTGATCAATGCCAAAGGCTCGTCCGCGATCGCAACGGCGGTGACGATCAATCGGCCGGTGGCCGAGGTCTATGCCTACTTCCGCGACTTCGCGAACCTGCCGAGCTTCATGGAGAATGTCGTCTCGATCGAGGTGACGCACGATAAGACCTCGCATTGGACCGTGAAGGCGCCCGCCGGCGCCACGGTGTCGTGGGACGCGCGGATCACGCAGGAAGAACCGGATCGGCTGATCGCCTGGACGTCCGAGCCCGGTGCCGATGTGCCCAACTCGGGCCGGGTCACGTTCCGCGATGCGGGCCCGCGCGGGACGGTCGTCACCGCGACGATCGCTTATGATCCGCCCGGCGGGGTGATCGGCAAAGTCATCGCCAAGATGTTCCAGCGCGAACCCGCGATCCAGGCGCGTCGCGACCTGGCGCGCTTCAAGCAGCTGATGGAGGCGGGCGAGATCGCCACGCCCGCGATGACGCTCAAGCAATTCGAGGAGATGGGGCTGTGAAAGCGCTCGCATGGCACGGCAAGCATGACGTCCGCATGGATACGGTCGACGATCCCGAAATCGTCAACCCGCGCGATTGCATCATCAAGGTAACCTCCACCGCAATCTGTGGATCCGATCTGCATCTGTACGATGGCTATATTCCGACGATGAAGGCGGGGGATGTCCTGGGCCACGAGTTCATGGGCGAGGTGGTCGAGGTCGGCGCGAAGTCGACGCTGAAAAAGGGGCAGCGCGTCGTCGTGCCCTTCACCATCGCCTGCGGCAGCTGCTTTCATTGCGGCAAGCACCAATATTCCGCCTGTCCCAACGGCCTGCCCGCCGACAATCAGGATATCGCGCGCGAGCTGTACGGGCATGAGATGTCGGCGCTGTTTGGATACAGCCACATGACCGGCGGCTATGCGGGCGGTCAGGCCGAGTATGTCCGCGTACCGTTCAGCGATGTCGGGCCGATCGTCATCCCGGACGGTGTGGAGGACGACAAGGTGTTGTTCCTCAGCGACATCCTGCCGACCGGCTGGCAAGCGGCCGAATATGCGCAGATCGAACCCGGCGACACGGTCGCGGTCTGGGGCTGCGGGCCGGTGGGGCTGTTCGCGGTACAGTCGGCGTTCCTGATGGGGGCCGAGCGCGTCATCGCGATCGATCATTTCCCGAACCGGTTGGAGTTAGCCAAGCGCTTCGGGGCGGAGACGATCAATTTCGAAGATAGTGCGACCTATGACGCGCTGATGGAAATGACCGGTGGTATCGGTCCCGACGCGGTGATCGACGCGGTGGGGTTGGAGGCGCACGGGATGTTCGTCGACAACGTCATCGATCAGATCAAGGCGTCCACCTTCCTCGGCACCGATCGGCCGCATTCGATCCGCCAGGCGATCATCGCTTGCCGCAAGGGCGGACGCGTGTCGATGCCGGCGGTCTACGGGGGCTTCGTCGACAAGTTTCCGCTCGGCGCGTTCATGGAAAAGGGGCTGACGCTGAAGACCGGCCAGACCCACGTCCAGCATTACATGCCCGCACTCCTGAACGCGATCATGGAGGGCAAGATCGACACCGAATTCCTGATCTCTCACCGCATGCCGCTGATGGACGCGCCCAAGGGCTACAAGATGTTCAAGGACCAGCAGAATGAGACGACAAAGATCGTGCTGAAGCCCGGCATGACGGCCACCTCATAAGGAACGCGACATCATGGCACATCCCTTTGCGATCATTACCGGCGCCTCGACCGGCATCGGCTTCGAGCTCGCCACGCTGGCGGCCAAAAACGGCTATGACATTCTGGTCGTCGCGGACGAGCCGTTGATCGAGGCGGCGGCGGAGGACTTTCGCCAGTTCGGCACCGAGGTACGCTCCGTCGAGGCCGACCTGTCGACCCTGCAGGGTGTCGATGAACTGCTCGCGACCGCAGAGGGGCGGCCGGTGGACTTGCTGTGTGCCAATGCCGGCCGGGGACTTGGTCACGCCTTCCTCGATCAGCGTGTCGAAGATTGGCGCCGTGTGGTCGACACCAACATCGTCGGCACCAGCTATCTGTTGCAAAAGGTGCTGGCCGACATGGTCGCGCGCAATTCGGGCAAGGTGCTGGTGACCGGCTCGATCGCAGGCTACATCCCCGGTGCGTTCCAAGCGGTGTACAACGGCACCAAGGCGTTCGTGGATAGTTTCGTCGCCGCGATCCAGAACGAGATCAAGGACGCGGACGGCGTCTCGCTCACCAATCTGATGCCCGGCCCCGTCGACACCGAATTCTTCGCGCGCGGCGATATGCTCGACACGTCGGTCGGTAGCGATCCGAAGAAGAGCGACCCCGCCGACGTCGCCCGCGATGGCTGGGACGCGCTGATGGCCGGCAAGGCGCAGGTCGTGTCCGGCTGGAAAAACAAGATCCAGTCCGCCGTCGCGAACGTCACACCGAACGCCGTACTCGCGGAGCGCCACCGCGCCATGGCCGAGCCGGGAACGGCGAAGGACTGAACGACGAACGCTCGCGCCCATTATGCCGGAGCGCACCCGGCATAATGGGCGGCGCATGGGGAGGGATGGAGCGGGTAACGGGAATTGGGCGTTATCAGGTAAGTGCTGCGAGGCGCTTCTTGGCTGGTGTCAGTGCCGACGCAGTGCGCCCCGTAGCGAGACGGACTATCTCGTCCAAGCGGCCGGTGATCGAGACGGTTACGCCGCGACCGGATGGGTGTGGCGTGAGGACGATGCGATCGATCAGGGAGCGAAGACGGGGCACCGCCTCTAGGCGACTAGCGTCGTTCTCGCCGAGCGCGTCGTTCAGGGCCGCCACCTGTCGGCGATAGTCGTCGGCTAGGCCGGGGTGGAGGGCGATGACCGGTAAGGCGTCCAGATCCGCGAGCTGCGCCGCCAACGAGTCTCGATCGGCGCGGGCCTTCGCCAGCACTTCGCGAATCTCGCGGAAGTCGTCGGCGCCGCAGGCGACCGCCTCGATCAGGCGATCGACACGGCGCACAGCTTCCTCGTGGCGGCGCTCCATCTTGGCTCGCTCGCGTGTCGTCACCTGGGCGCGGCGCGCGTTTTCGACATGCCAAGCACGGACGTAGGAGGCGACCAGATCAGGGTGCAACAGCTCGTCCTGCAGACCGGCAAGCACCCGCTTCTCGAATTGCTGATTCGAGATCGAGCGGCCGTTCTCGCAGCCACGCCCGTCGCGGTACCGACCGCAACCCCACTGATCGCGGTTGTATTTGACCCAGCCGCCACCGCAGACGCCGCATTGACCCAAGCCTGACAGCAGATGCTTCGGCCGGCGTGTCTTGTCGAAGGGAATGCCCTGCAGGCGTTCTCTCATCGCCTGCGCGCTCGCCCAGAGAGCATCGTCGATGATGCGAAGGATGGGCACTTGCTCAACAACCCAATCCTTTTCAGGATTCGGCCGGATGACGGACCGCCTGGTCACGGGGTTCGCGATCTTGCTCGTGCGGTTGACGATCAGCTCGCCGATATAGAGGCGATTGTTGAGCATGCCGTTCTGGCGCTTCCGATCCCCTGAAATCGTCGTCGTGCGCCAAGTCTGACCTCGGGGCGCGGGCACACCCTCTGCGTTCAAGCGGGCGGCGATGGCCTTCGGGCTTTGGCCGCTGGCATACTCGGTGAAGATCCGCACCACTATCGCCGCCTGATCAGCGTCGATGGCCCGCAGGCCACGGATCAGCTCGCCCCGTTCGTCGAGCCGGTTGGCTCGGCTGTAGCCGTAGGCGATGCCGGCGGCAGCGCGGCCCTGCTGCACGGCGCCGCGCTGACCACGCTTCACGCGGGCGCCCAGGTCCTTCCGGAACCGTGCGTCCATCAGACCCTTGATGGTGCCGGTGATGTCATCGACCTCACCGTCCATCAGGGTGAAGATGCGAGCGCCTGCGAATTGGATGCGCTCGCGGATCGCAAAGGCGTCCCCTTGGTGCCGCGCGATGCGGTCTGTCGATTCCGTCAAAATCTGATCGATCCCGCCGGCATCGATCGCGGCGAGCATGGCGTTCAGGCCGGGACGTTGCGCCTCGCCGATCCCGGCCGCGCCGCTGATCGCATAGTCGGTAAATACGTCGACAATCGTCCACCCCTCGCGGTCCGCTCGTTCCCGGCAGACCGCGATCTGATCCTCAATCGACCGGCTGTTCTGCAGCTGGCTTGAGTAGCGGGCGTAGACGACGGTCCGCACGGCGCGGTTCCTTTGCAACAACCGACCGCTTTTGCGCGTCGGCATACCTTCTGGCAACATCGGCGCGGGCGAGCGCCTCCACGAAGGCGATCAGCTCGGGCGGCGGGGGCGCACGACTAGCCACCGGCGAACCGATCGAGGTCGTTGCCCCACACGTCCCAGCCCCCGCGCCGCTGGCGGGCGAACAGCTCGGCGTAGGGGCCGGCGTAGAGGCGCTGGACGTCGGCGTGCAGCTGGTCGGACTTGCGGCTGTGTTCGCGTACCGGCGCCTCGATCAGGTTGCGGATCGAGCGGGAGGTGACGCGCGGCTTGCCGATCGTGCCGACGAGGTAGAATTCGGCGGCCGAGCGGAAGACGTAGCCGGTGCCGAACGTCCACTTCCCGCCGCCTTTGGACCGTTTCGCCCAGGCGCCGGCGCTCTTGAAGGTGAAGCCCCATGCACGCATCAGCTCGATCGCGCGGTCGAGCAGCGGCGCCGTCGCCCACATGACAAGGGCGCAGTCGGGCGCGGCGAGGCGCGCGACGGGGAGCGCGGCCAGCTCGGCGATCGACATGCACGCATAGTGTGCGCTCGGGTTCTTCTTCTCGCCGGCCGTCGTGCGGTTGAGGAAGCGCCACGGTGGATCGGCGAGGATGACGCCATAGCGGCCGGGCGTCAGGCCAGCGAATGGCCAGCCGGCGGACGGTGCCGGCGCGAGCGGTGCGACGTCGGGCAAGGCGACCGGCTGGCGAGTCCGGTCGCCAAGATCGTCGGCGAATAGCTCCAAGGTGCCGGCACGATCGATGCGGCGGAGGGACGCGGTGCGGCGAGCGTTGGCGCTGTGGTGATCGCGATCATAGGCGAGGTGGCAGCGCTGGCACCAAGCGCGCAGCTCGTCGTCGCCCGATCGTTCGGGCTGATGGGTAGTGTGGCCGACGGTCAGAACGACGGTCGAGCGGGTGACGCTGTGCGGCTCGCCGTGTCGCTCTGGGCAGCGGCCGGCGTGATCGTGGCCGCATTCGCCCTGACATTCGCATCGACCGCCGGCGCGTTCGAAGCGGATGCGGCGGCTGATCTCCGGCCAATCCGCGGGATAACGGGCGAGGTTCTCGGGCGCGATCGGCATCAATCACCCTTTCCCGAGATGGCGGCTTCTATATCGAATTGCCGCTCGTCCGCTTCCTCCCGTCCGTAGCGGACGGCCAACACTACGTCGCACCACGTTAGGTGCTTGGTAGCGTCATGGTGGCGGGCAGCCGTGCCTTGGGCCTGCCCGCCAAACCAACGTGCATCGGGGCCATGGCAAACAAAGCATCCGGCCTGCACAATACGGCGGGTGATCGTCTGCCGCATCATGCGGCGTGCCGCCGGCGCGCGCGGTGGGCGTCGTAGCGTTCGCGGTAGAGCAGGTTCTGCAGGCGGATGCTTTCGGCCTCGGTCAGCGCGCGGGTGCGGCTGATCGCGTCGATGCGGGCGATCTCCTCGCCGCGCAGGGCGATGCGGTCGATGACGGGGCGGTACATCAGCGGTTCCCCTGGGCTTTGATGCTGGCGATCAGGATCACGATGGTGATGGGCGCACAGAGGATCGCGACGACGATGATCGCAGCGATCTTGAGGCGCGGGTGACGGGGGGCGGGCGCGGGTGTCATGCTGCGGCTCTCCAAAGGGTGGCGGACGGCACCGTGCGCGCGCGATCGGCCGCGGCGCGGTCGCGCAGCTCAATCGTCATGTCGGCGAGGAACCGGGGGGACGGATGGACGTCTTCGGACGCGATCAGCACGTCGACGGCGTCGGCGATCTCGCCGAGCAGATCGTCGTAGGGCGCGGCTTGCGCCGCGGCGCGGGCGTGGCGGGCGAAGGCGGCGAGCGTGTCGCGGCGTTCGTCGGCGGTCGAGCCGCCCTGTGCCGGATCGTCCAGCCACGGCTGATGCGGCTGCACCATCGCGATCAGCCACCAGTCGGTGGCGATGGCGCAGCTGATGCGCAGCGCGTTGCGCGCGACGTGCAGTTTCAGCGTGCCGGCCGCGATCAGGTCGGGGTAGCCGACGACGCGCTGATGATGGAGGTGGCCCGCGACCCAGGCAAGCTGGCGGCGATCGAAGCGGGGCTGCATCACAGCATCCCCAGCGAGATCATGTAGGTTTCGAGCAGCGCTGCGTTTTCCTGAAATTCCTCCTTCTTGAGCTTCCGGATTTTCAGGATGTCGCGCATCACCTTGTCGCTCCACCCGCGGCCCCTGGCCTCGGCGAAGACGTCCCGGCGATCGTCCTGCATGCCCTCGATCTCCTGATCGATGCGCTCGACGCGTTCGAGCAGGACGCGCAGCTCGTCAGCGGCCTGATTGCCGCCCGTGACCATCGGGTCGGGCACATGACGCGTTCGCGCCTTGGCGCCGCGCTTTGGCGGCACGTAGGGTGTGGGAACCAGGCGAGTTTCCCCGCCGGCACCGCGCACGCTGCGCAGGGTGAGCATGGTCATGCCCCCACCCCGATCGCGCGGGCTTCGTCGCGCAGCTCGCGCCACACGCGGAAGGTGGGGACGGCGCGAGGCATATCGGTGCAGATCGAACAGGCCGCGCCGTCGAGCGAGCAGAGGCCGTCGTCATGCGTGCAGGGGTCGGCGGCCGAGCAGCCGCAGCCGGTGCAGACGCGGGGGTGACGATCGGCGGGTTCGTCGGCGAGCTGGTGGTAGACGTCCGCATCGAGTGGGAAGATGCCGCCTAGGACGTCGATGATCGGCCGATACTTTGCACGGGCGCCGGGCAGCTCAAGCTGCTCGATCAACGTCAACGCCTGGGCCATGCAGTCGAACAGGCGGCGCGGGCGCCGGCCCCCGGCGAAGCGCCGAATCTGAATATCGTACAGGCGCCGGGCAACCTGCATTCGCGACAGGCCGGCGGCCTCGCGGCGCAGGGTGAGATAGCGATCGGCCGTCATGATCGTGGCGACAGCGTCGGATAGGCCGGTGCGACGAGACGGGATGCAGGCGTGCAACATGGTGGCTCCTTTCAGCGGGCGGGGGCGGCGGGTTGGTGGTCGGGGTTGCGGAAGACCCAGCAATTCACCGTCTTTTCGGTGAGGCGGCTGTTGGTGGCCTTCACGTCGACGAACTTGCGTCGCTTGCTGGTCTTGAGCAGGCGTTTCAGCTCGTTGGTGGAACAGGGCAGGCGCAGGCCGGCGTCGGCGCAGCGCTTCTCGAAATCGACCAAGCTGATCGCGTGGACGTCGGGGACGCGGCTGTGGTCGATGGCGCCGGCCTGGGCGGTGGCCGGGTGATTGAGATAGTCGAACCGCTCCCAGAACCACTCGACGTGCGGGTGATCGGTTTCCACCGCGCGCTGGCGCTCTTCGAGCATGGTGGTGATGAAGTCGTGCGCGCGGCCGACCTGATCGTCGGTGAGGTTGCGCACGACGATCCGCATGGCGTCGAGCATCGCGGCTAGCTGGGCGTGGTTCTTGGCGAGTCGCCCGTTGCGGATCGCCTTGTTGGCGAGCATCCGGGCTTCGTGGTGCTTGAACGCCTCGCGGTAGGTGGCGAGAATGTCGTCCTCGCGCCGGACGACGTGGACGATGAAGCCCGACACGTCCCCGACGTCGATCCGCGCGAGCTGCTCGCCCGCCGTCTTGCCGGCGACGCTGAACAGGCTCTTGTCGAAGTGGATCGCCATGATGCGCTCGCGCAGCGCCGGCGACGCTTCGACCGTGTCGTTCTGGGCGACGACGATCGCGCCGCGGAATGGCGGTTCGAACGTCTCCATGCCGCCGTTGGCGATGGCGCGGGTACGGACGGCGCGACCGTTGTAGGCGGTCTTCAGCTCGTCCCATTCGAACTTGCGGCCGTGGGGGGTATCCTGTCCGCGATCGGCCTCGATCAGCACGACGGGGAGGTTGCCGACTGACCCCAATGTGCGGGCGATACCGGCGTTGGTCGCCTTGGTCGGATCGAACCCCTCGTAATTGGAGCGGCCGAGCAGCTTCCACAGGAATTCGAGCAGTGTCGTCTTGCCGGTGCCGGGCAGGCCCGTCATTTCGAGGAAGGCGAGGCTATCCTGTTCGGCGCGGATGTGATCGGCGAAGAGCGACAGCGTCCAGAAGGCGAGGGCGACGATGCCCTTCACCCCGTAGGCGGTGACGAGCGGCGGCACCCAGGCGAGGTTGAGCCGGTCCGGTTCGTAGGTGATGCGCAGCAGCCGGTCGGTAGTGCGCAGCTTGACCGACTGCTTTCCCAGGACGAAATATTCGTCCTCGTTCGGCTCGTGGACCCGGCCGCGGTGTACGGCGATGTCGCCGAAGATCCACGCGCCGTGTTCCTTGGAATAGCCGGTGTGCTGGATCGCCTCGACCATGCGCAGCGCGCCCCATTGGAGCTGCATCAGGCGGTCGATCTGGAATTGTGACCCGGTCCACTGCGCGCCAGCCGCGATCGAGGCGAGGCGCTTCTTGAACTCGCCGTTCGTGCTGCAGGCGGACCCGGAGAAGGTCGCCTTGACGGTGTGGCGGCCCTTCGGGAAATCGATACGGAGGAAATAGGCGCCCTCTTCGATGTTCGGGTCGCGCTGAAAATAGAGGGTGCGGAAGACGCAGTTTGCGACTTCGTCAATGTCGACGGCCTGTTCCGCAGCCAGGTCCAGCCGCTCCTGCGGCGACATGTCCTTGATGTGGTCGAATTCGGGGTCGTTGCTGTCGTTCCACATCTGCTGGATCTGGTTGATCCGCTCGACGGAGAAGCTCGCCCATAGCTGCTTGCCGGCGAAGGTGAGGGGGAAGGAGGCGTAATGCTCCTTCCGGTAGATCAGCATCGCCTTTTCGGTGGCGCTGGCGGCGATTGTGACGTCGCCATTCCACAGGTAGCCGGCGAGATCCTCGGCGCCGAGCTGGTGCGCCTGATGCAGGTCGTTCCAGTCGTGCTTGTCACCCTCGCCATCGGGCCGGACCTGCGCGGCGCCGCATTCGAATCCTGCCTCGCGTGCCTTCTTGACGAATTCACGGGTGTAACGGACGCCGGCCGCGCCGACGTCATAGGCGAAGACGAGGCGCGGCGCGGAGCGGTTGGCATCGGCAGCGGCCTTGCGCAGCTCGTCGAGCGCGGTGGCCGGATAGTTGTTGCACGACAGGGTGCTGACGGCGATCGCGCCACGATCGCGGAAGGCGCTGGACTGATTGAGCGCGATGGCGTCGAAGATGCCCTCCGCGATCCAGACCTCTTCGGCTGCGGCGAGCGCCGCCATGGTGTGCGCCGGCATCGCCCACCACAGGCCGGTGTATTTGCATCCCCAGGCGAAGACGGCCTTCTTCTTACCGAACCGCGCGGGCTGATCGATCAGCCGTTCCCAATAGGTGTTGGGCGCGCCAGGCAGTGGGAAGCGCACGGTCGCCGAACTGATGTTGCGGTCGCGGTCGTGATAGACCTCCTGCGTGTAGCAGCCGCGCAGGCCCATGAGGTCGAAGCCGCGTGCGTGCTGCAGATAAGCATCGGCAGCAGCGTGCGGATTGGCTGGCGTCTGGACGTGGCGCTTCGACCAGTCGTCGAAGATCTCGGGATAGAGCGGCTTGACCGGGAACGTCTCGCCACAGCGGTTCTCGCGGCCACAGCGCAGGACGAAGGGCTTGTCCGCCCAGGTGAACAGCTCGCGCTTCTGGCAGGCGGGGCACTTCCCCTCCTGCAGATAGCGGCCCTTCTCCTTGAAGCCGTAATCCGACTTCAATTTGGCGAGGACCTCACGGAGAATATCGGGTTGCACGGGCGGGGCGATCTTTCGAGGCAAGCGGGTGGCGTTGCCGGAAGCGGGGGCTTTCGGCGGGCATCATGCGGAGCAGGGGCAGTGCGCGGCGCGGACGCCGCGGGGATCAGGTCATGGGCGGGGCGAGTGTCGCGCCGATCGTCGCGGCGATGTCGCCGTCGTCGTTGGCAGGCGAGCACGGGGCTTCGAGTGGCGGGCTATCGTCGTTCGCGGGTTTTGCGGGTGCGCCGCGCCACTCACCGAACGGTAGGCGCACGGCCGGATTCGGCTTCGCCGCGGGTCGGATGGTGCGGATGATCGAAAGCTGCGCAACAAAGGTGTGGCCACAGTCGATATTGTCGCAGGCCATGTGCAGGTCACGAACAAGATCGGTGACCTGTACGCTGGTGCGGACGATGCTTTTGGACGTGCAATGCGGGCATTGAATGCCGGGCATGCGGACGAGTTTCTTATTTGCCATGATGGCCCCCGGTATTCCCCGCGATCGACCCCGAGCCGGCCGGAAGGAATGGCGTGAGCCGCTTCAACAGCCGCTGTCCCGCGGCAATGAGCTGCCCGACCTCGGCGGACGCGCGGAGCGTCGACAGCGGCGAGGCATTCGAATGGGTGATCGCGATCGTGGCAGCGATGGCCTCGCCGCTCTCCGTGGCGACCTCCGCAATCGCCTCGACAAGCGCACGGCGGCACGCGTCCTGTGGTTCGCGCGCGGCTTGAAGGAGGAAGGCGTAGGCGTCGCCGAACGGAGTACCCTCGCCGCCTGCCGCCTGATAAGCGGCGTCGTAGGCGAGCGCCTGGGCAATGGTTGGTGTCGCGGCCGCGTCGTCCTGCGACCAGTATCGCACGGCGCGGGTCGTGCGTCGTGCCATCTGCGCGCAGGTCGGCCAGCCGAGGACACCTGCGACACGAGTCATGGCGGCGGGAAAGGTGAGAGGCGCGCGGAGCTGGGTCACTGGCCCGCGCTCCGCTTCATTACGGCGGGCAGATCGAATTGGTCGGCAAAAGGTGACGCCGCTACTTCCGAGTCATCGGTCCGGACGCCCTGATGGAGGACGTCAACCGGATAGATGTCGGGACGCAGCAAATGACGCGACACACCGCTTTCGGCTTCGATCGTGATGACATGCTCGGCGGGCAGTCGCTTGCCGCTCTGGAGCCATTTCCAGACGGCCGTCTGTGAAACGCCACAGAGGCGCGCGTAGGCAGACTGCGAGCCGATCGCCTCGACTGATGCCTTCAGCGCTTCGAATGGGGTGGTCCGCGTGTTCATGACAACCAGCTACAACCCGAGTTGTTGCTGTGTCAACATCTACATTTCCGTATCCGAAATAAACTTTAGTTGTAGGTGTTCGGAATGATCGTGATGGAGCGCTTGGCCGCGCAGATGCGGCACCTAGGCCTTAGCCAAGCGGAGCTGGCACGACGGGTGGGTATTTCGCAGCAGGCAATCGGCAAGCTTGTAAACGGTTCGTCGCGCAGCACCCCGAACATCGGCAAGATCGCGCAGGTTTTGGAGACGACGCCCGCCTATCTGGTCGGTCAAGTGGATGATCCCCACGAAGGGGCCATGCTACTGCCCACGGATGACGTGATAGCCGATCAGCTCGACCTCGTCGCAATTGACGAAATCGACCTGACGTTCGGCCTGGGCGAAACCTACACCGATCAGGTTCCGATTGAGGTGACCCCACGGCATTTCCCACGGGCATGGCTGGCGGCGCTCACCGACGCTCCGCCGTCCATGTTGGTGTTCGCCCGTGGTCGTGGCGACTCCATGATGCCGACTCTGATCGATGGCGACATCGTTCTGATCGATAAGTCGCAGACTGACTTTCGGCAGCAGGACGTGCTTTGGGCGCTCACTATGGGCGACGCAGCCATGATTAAGCGACTTCGCGTCCGTCCATCCGGTCGGATCGCGATCCTGTCAGACAATGCGACTGTTCCACAAGATGAGGTCATGCCGAGCGACATCAGGATCGTCGGCCGAGTGGTCTTCATTGGGCGCCGGATGTGAGGCAGGGGAGAGTTAAATTGCACAGGCTCGCGCGCATCATTCGCCCCGTGGCAGTGGTGGCATTCACCCTTGCTGCGGGATGCCAACGGCAGACCGTAGAAGATGGGAACGCCGGTGTGGCTGCTCGACAACCTAAGGTTAGGATTGTGACGGCTAACGATGTGGCCGATGCATTTAAAACTGCGGGCTTGCCGGTGGTCAACGTAGTCACAGTCACCGAGAAGTCCGACGACAACCACCTGCTCGGACGACCGGGCCAGTACACTAGCAAGATATTCTTCTACGACAATCGCCATCAAAAGTCTAAGATCGAAGGTGACGAACAAGGCGAAAACACGATTGAGGTGTTTCCAACTGCAATCGGTGCACAGCGTAGACGTGAATACGTTGAACGGGTGTCGAGTGGCATACCCTCTCTAACGCAATATCAATATACCAAGGGGCCGGTCCTTGTTCGGCTAGATCATGTTCTGCTGCCGCTGGAGGCTAAGCAATACGAAGCTGCTTTGGCGAAAATGGCCATCGGGTCGTAAAGCGCGCTACGCTGCTTCAAGGCTCAGTTTCGTAGTGAACCCAACGTCGCCGATGCTGTGTTGCACCTCGCTCACTATCCAGCCGATCGCATCGATCGCCGTTTTGTAGCCGATGACAGTCGCTTTCTGCTCGGGCGCAATATCGGGACGGCCGAGCAGCGTCAGTGACAGCGACACGGGTTCACGACCGGCCTTTGCCTGGGCGGCATTGGCGGCGTGTTGGGCGGCTTCTTCAGTGGGATACACCCGCGCGAGCTTCTTCGCGCCATCAACCTTGCCGGCGACGAACGTCTGCCGCTTGCCGGCGTTACGATCGTGCCACGTCGCGGCCACGCCGGGGACGTCATCGCGTTTCTGACGCGTGAATTGGTGAGCATCGCCCTGCCGCCGGCGGATGGTCAGAGCGGGTAGTGCCTTGCCGCTTGCAGTCGTGCCGGCGCCGATCGGCGAGAGGATCAGCGCGCCGCTTGCCACCTTGGCCACAGCGTCGTGTTCGCGGCCGATCCGGCGGATGAAGGCGAGGTCGCTTTCGCGGCTCTGAGCGGCGGTCGCGATGGGGATCGATGCGAGCGCGGAGGCGCAGCGGGGTTTGACGTGCAGGCGACCGGCGATCTGGGCGACGATCGCGCCGAGTGTTGTGTCGTGATACGTCCTCTCGCGGCGCGTCTTGCCGTCGCCGGCGAAATCTGCGGCACGGGCCTTGATCGTGATCGCGTCTGGCGGCCCGGCGTGGCTGACCTCGTCGACGATGAACCGGCCCTTGTCGACCAGGCCGACCGTAACGTCGCTGCCTGCCTTCCACCCGATCTGCAATTGCAGCGTCGCGCCGGTGACGGGCAGATCGAGCGCGCCGTCCGTATCGTCGAGGACGATGTCGAGCTGATCGGCCTCCCCACCGCGCTTTTCCGACAGGCCGATCGAGATGAGGCGGGGGCGGACCTTGTCGGTGATGTCGAGCAGCTGCAGGGCCTCGTCGAACAGGGTGCCGCGCAGGTCGGTGCCGCCCATGGTCAGACGGAAGTCGGGGATGTTGTTCATGCGCGCACCTCGTCATCGACGCGCAGCAGATTGAGGGTGAAGTCGATTCGCAGCGGCGTGCCGTCGGCCAGCAGGTGCTTGTAGCCTTCGTCGATGGTCTGAATGACGAAGGCGCCGTAGACGCGGCCGGTGCCGTCGACCAACGGCCATGCATCGCCGCTTGCCGCCATGGTGCGCAGCTCGTCGAGTGAGGCGATGCCGTCGCTCAATTCGGCAAAGGCGGTCCCACTGATTGCGATCGTCTCTTCGCCAGGGCCGACGTATTGGGTCGCATCGCGCGCGCCGATCCGCGGCGACGTGGCGTGCTTCCAAGACGCGCGTCGCTGCACCTCGTCATGTGCGAGCGTCGGGATGGCGAAGATGAACATGCCGATCGAGAGCAGCATCAGAAATCGTCCCGATCAGCGTAGGAGCCGCGGTTGCTTGATTGTCCCGCCATGGCCTTCGCCACCTCGCGCGCGACAGCCTGCGCGAGCGTCTGTTCGTTCTGACCAGGCGCACCATGGACGTGGATCGTGATCGGGGTCGGGGCGGCGGATCGCGATGCCTGCGCCTCCCCCCTCCCACCAGCGCGCGCGCCCGCCGCGCCCGCCGGTGCGGCGACGCCTGCGACGAGCGTGCCGGCTGCTATCGCTGACGTCATGCGGCGCGAGAGGCCATGGAGGCGGGCGACCGGCTGCCGTTCGCCATCCGCGATCCCGTTCGACAGGCCATCCATGAGGTAGCCCCCTAGACTCGCAAACACGCGCGAGGGGGAATGGATACCCATGACGCTCTTGAAGATGCGGATCGCACCCTGCGCGATGCCGCGGATGCGCGCGAACACGATGTTGGGATCAAGTCCGCCGAGCAGCCCGCGCAGGATCATCATGCCGGCGCTCTTGAGCATCGCGACGCCGGTGGTCGACAGCCAGTTGCCGGCCGCGATGAAGCTGTTGCGGATGCCGCCCCAGAAGGCGAACCATGCAGCCGTGATCTCTCCCCAGTGGTTCCACGCTGCGAAGAACAGTGCGACGGCGCCAGCGATGGCGAGCACCACGCCGATGATGGGCGCGAGGCCGATCGACGCCACGCCGCCTGCGACGCCCATGGCAACCAGACCAGCGTTCACGATCGCGATCGGCCCCATGATGCCGGCGAGTGCAATGGCGCCGGCGCCGAATACGACAAAAAGCGCGGCAAGTCCTGCCGCGCCGATAGCCGCATATTTCGCGAGCACAGGATGTCGCTGCGCCGCGCGGCCGATTGACTCGGCAAATGCCGTCGCCCGAACGGTCACGGCGTTGACGGTGGGCAGGAGCATGCTGCCAAGGGTGATGCCCAGCGCTTTGGCATTGATAGCCAGCTGCTTCGACTGCTCGGCCGAATCCTTCATGCGCTCGGCGAAGTCGCGATCGGTCGTGCCGCTCGCACCGGCCGCGCTCGCCCGAATGCGGCGATATTCTTCCATGTTCTGGATGAGGGGGCGCAGGCCTTGCTGCACCTGTGCGTCCTCGAACAAGAAGCCGATCTTGCCGAGATCCCCATTGGTTGCCTTGCTCGTCAATTCGGCGATGGCCTCCAGCGGCGTCTTACCCTCGGCATAGGCCTTCTTCAGCGCTTTGGGCAGGTCGATGCCGAATTTGGAGAAAGCCTTGATCGTCGCGGGTGAGGCGATCTTCTGGATGATGTTCGAAACGTTGGTCGCCGCGGTGGCGCTGTCACCCGCGCCCTTGCGCGCGATCTGCAGCGCGGCCGACAGGTCGGCGACCGCGCCAATGCCCGTCTGTCCGAGCGCCTGGTAGCCGGCTGTGAGGGCCGGAAATGCGCCAGCCATGTCCTTGATCTCGAAGGCGCCATCCTTGCCTGCCCTCGCCATGACGTCGATCACTCGCGCGGTCTGTTCGACCGGGACCTTAAGATTGTCGTTGGCGGCAAACGCTGCGGCTGACAGGTCCGCAATCTCCGCCTTGTAGGCGGTCGCGGCGCGGCCGATCGGCCGCATCATGGCGACCGCCTTATCCGTACCGAGGCCGAACCCCGCGAGGGTGTCGACGCCCTCCTGCAGGGCATCGGGAAGCTGATTGGCGGCCTTAGCGGCGCCGAGCAGTTCCTTCCCGAGCTGCACCGCCTTCACGCGCGGCATATCCGCCTTCTGCGCGATCGTCGTCATGGTCGATTCGTATTCCTGCGCCGCTTTCACGCCGGCCCAGATTCCCGATCCCATGGCAACGCCTGTTCCGATCGCTGCGGCGCCACTCGCGGCCATGTTCGCTGCCATGCCCTGCACGCGTGCGAACCGCTCGCGCGCGGCCGAGGCGCGGCGTTCGCGATCCGCCAGCTCTCGGACGCGGCGGCTTTGTTCCTCGATCTCGCGGTTCGCGCCGGCTGCCTGGGTGCGCAGTTCGCGTTCGTGGCGGGCGAGGTCGCTCGTGGCGATGCCGGCAGCGCGCAGACGCTCGCGCATATCGCGCAGCTGGATCGATTCCTGTTGATGCTGGCGCGTCAGCCGTTCCGCCTCTGCCTTCGCCTTGGCGAATTCGCGCGTCATGGCCCGCGTGGGCGAGGCGGTTTGGCCGATCTCACGCCCCAGCGCGGTGGCCCTCGCCTGGGCGGCGCGCATCGCGGCGCTAGACGACTGCATACCCGCCTTGAGCTGGCGGAAGCCGGCAAGGTCGGCCTGCGCACGCTCGATCTCCTTGAGGCGGTCACGCGTGGCCTTCAGCGCCTGAGCGGTTCGCGTAGATCCTGCCGCCATGTCGCGAAGGGGGCGGGTGACGCGGTCGCCCGCTTCGAGCAGCATGCGGATGCGCAGGTTACGATCGGCCATGTCGTCAGCTTTCCGGGTGGTGGCGTTTCGCCGCCTTGCTTCGCCAGCCCATCAGCTCGGACAGGCTCATCGGGTTCATGGCGGACGGCATCCATCCGAAGACGGTCGCGAGGTCCGCCATCGCCTCCTCTACGTCGTTGGGGAGACCGCCTCCTTCGCGGCTTTCGGCAGCAAAAAATCCATGACCTCGCCGCCAAGCTGCATAAAGTCGGACGGTGCCAGACGCGCGATGTCGGCCTTGTGCAGGATCGGCATGGTGATACGCGGGAGAACGGTTTCAAGCGCGCCGTAATCGAGCTGCGACAGCGCCATCAGCGTGACGCCGCGCAGCTCGCCGGCGTTAGGCGTGCGGATCTGTACGGTGGTGATCGGCTCGGCTTCTCCGCGCGTGAGAGGGACGTCGAGTGTGACGGTGCGCACGATAGCAGTGCTGGCGAGCGCGGCAGCGACAGTGGCGGTCATGGTGGGCGCTTTCGGTTTGATGCCTGGGGGGCGCCGGCGGGTCGATCCCGACGGCGGTAGGGCAGGGGACGTCAGTAAAGGCCGATGGCGGCGCGGATCTCGGCGCGGCGATCGACGCCATCGACGATCAGCGTGCCGGCGAGGACGTCGATCTCGATGAGGGTCACGCCGTTCCAGACGAGCTTGTAGTAGGCGATGGCGGTCTTGACCTTGAATTCGCCGGCCTCGCCGATCTTCTGCTCGCCCATGTCGATTTCTTCGTGCCGGCCGCGGATTTCGACCTCGACGGAATCGACCGCGCCGGTATCGTCCTGCTGATAGGCGCAGGCGAAGCGCAGGCCGACGCCGGTCGCGCTGGTGACGCCGTACTGCGCGAGGACGTCGCGCATGGGGCCGCCGAGCGTCCATTCGGCTTCCAGCGGCTCGGCACCGAGATCGACCTTGATGGGGCGATCCATGCCGCCGCCCCGCCAGTCTTCGAGTTTGCGGGTCAATTTGGGCAGGGTGAAGCTCTCGACCGCGCCGATGTAGGCGAGGCCGGCGTTGAAGAGCATCAGGTCCTTGAGCTTGCGGGGCATCCCCATGACGTGTTCCTTCGGTGTGAGGGGGCTGGCGGCGGTCAGCCGTTGGCGACGAGAGTGGCGAAGTCGGCGAGGAATTCGTCGCTGATCTCCTGCTCCAGCCCGAGGCCCTCCAACGGGGGAACGGGCGTGTAGCGGTAGCTGATGACGAGCTGCCCGGCCTTCAGGCTGGCGACGGGGTTCTTGTCGGCAGCGAATTCCGCCCGCGCCCCGAGGATGATGCCGGCGCGGGCGAGGGCGCGGAATTTCTCGTTAATCTCTTCTACGATCGCCTTGGCGAGGCCGGGAGTGAGGGGCTTGTCGGCCGCCCAAACGAGACCGGCGACGATGCTGTCGCCGAGGATCTGCGCGGTGCGCGTTGCCGATTCGAACGTGAAGTCGCTCGCCGGGTCCGCGCAGGTGCGGTTGCCCCAGAAGCGCAGCTCGCCGTTGATGCGGACGATCGTCGCCACCTGAGCGGCGCTGAGGATGGCGGCGTCGCAATCCGGATCGGAGATGTCGAAGCCGACGTCCTTGGTTATGCCGTCGACGCCCGCCAGCGGCACGTTGGACAGGGTCTTGTGCCACCCCTGCGTCTGATCGATCGCGGCGCGCAGGCCGAGCGCGTGCGCCACGGCGAAGCTGGCGACGTCGGCGCCGTTCGCGCCCAGCGGCATGGTAAGATCGGGCCAGATCAGCATCAGCTCGCGCTGGGTGAAGCCTTCGCGGTAGGCCGCGACGGCAATGCGATCAGCGCCGATCGCGGCGGCATAGGCCATGGCGCGCAGCCGCTTGGCGACGGTGGCGAGGGCGGTCGCGACGTCTTCCGTATCAAGACCGGGCGCGCCGATGATGCGGGGTCGCATGCCGATCTGCCCTTCGGCCGCGAGCAGCGCCTGCATGCCCGTCTTCACACCATCGACGTCGGTGCCGATTACTGCCGCCTCGGTTGCCGCTGCGTCGGCGCCGGGCGCGACGCGGACGACGACGACGGGAGCGCGCACCTGGGCGGCGATGGCCTGCAGCGCACTCTTGAGGGTGCCAGTCGCGCCAGCTGCGGCGATGGCGTCGGCGAGGACCGTCACCTTAACGGGCGTGTTGAGCGGGAACACCGCAGCATCCGCCGCGGGGGCGGTCGCGACGAGGCCGATGACAGCCGTCGCGACAGTCGCGATCGTCCGCTTGGAGCTGGCGACCTCAGTCACCTTGATACCGTGGAACATAGGCAATCCTTTCAGACGAGCGCGCGACGCGCGGTGACAGGGGTGGAGACGCTGAAGCTTGCGGCCGGGCCGGCGGTATCGGTGCGGCGGCCTGTGACGATCAGGCGGGCGGTGCCGGGCGCCTCGCCGCTTTCGAGAGCAACCCGCGCTATCCTTGCCCGGCGTTCCTGTCGGTAAAGCGCTAGCGCTGCTGCGGCGAACACTCGGATGCGGGTGGCATCGTTGAGCGGCTGATCGAGCAGCTCGGGGATGCGCGACCCATAGTCGCGGCGCCCGACGCGTGTACCGACGGGCGTGCCGAGGATGTCGCCGATCGACTGGCGGAGGTGATCGGCGCCCTCGCAGGGTTTTCCGGAGGAGCGGTCCATGCCGATCATTGCGGTGGTCCGGAGACCGCGGCGCCGGCCTGCACCTTCGTGTGGACGTGATCTTTGAGGCTCTTGCCCCCACCGACAACGTCCTGGTCTGCCGTGATCGTCTTTGTCGAACGGATCTCTCCCTCGACCGACAGATCGCCCTTCAACGAGGCGCCACCATCGGCGACGATCGCGATCTTGGCACCGGCCGGTAATGTAACCGTCAGTGTGTGACCTGCAGGATCGTAGCCGATGGCCGCGCCATCTTCGAAAACGATCCGCGTGGAACCGTCGTCCGCGGGGTGGGGGTTGGCGTCCGAACGAAGCGACCCGGTGACGATTGCGCGCAGCGTGTCGCCCTCCGGCGCGACCACGAGAACCTGTTCGCCGATGCTAGGCGGTGCCCATATGCGTGTCTTGCCCAGGCGGCTGGCGGCCCATGGGATTGGGCCGGTGATGAAGTCGTCCGCGAGCCGAACACGACATTTACCGGCGCCAAGGTCGATGCTTTCAATCAAACCCTCGCGAAGGATGTCGCCAATGAGGCGCTGAATGTCAGTCGGATCGGCCATGTCGATCCGACCATGCGCGGCCGTTGCAGGAGTGCGAGGGGGTGCTCTTGTAGAGACGCTCTCTACAAGAGCCCGCTATCAGCAGTCGCGCTGAATACCGGTCGCCTTTGCCAGCACTGCCTGCAGGTCGATCGCCTCCAGCTCCACTCGGATCTCGGGCGTCGGAGCATTGGCGACGGCCCGCTCGAGGCTATCAATGGCGCGCTGCAAATTATCGAGGAAGGCCTTCATGTCACGCTACTCCTTATCGGCGGCCCCAGTCGGCGCGCCGCAGCTGTGCCGGACAGAACCGGCCCTCGCCCTGCTTCACCAGCATGCCTACCGATGCGTAGACTGCGGTCGGGGCGGTGATCTTGACCGCGCCCCTGACGTAGCGCCACCCACCGGGTGCGGCGCTTGCCACCGGGATCGCCTCGACCTCCGTCCCGGCGATATCGTATAGGAAAAGCGCAAGCAGCGCGTCCGCGGCCGAGACATTGCGTAGCCATGCTTCGACGAGGAAGCGGTCACCCGGCCCCACGCGATCAGCCTTGGCCTTGAGATCTGCCAGCGCCGGGGCCTTGCTGGACGGCCCGTCCGGTCCTGCGGTAAATGGCCCGGCAGTGGCGAAGCCGCCTTCGCCATTGGCGATCGCGGTGAAGATAGACGAGGCGAACGCGCCAGTCGGCACGTCGGCCGACTGACCGTATCCCCCGCTTCCATACGAAATGAAGGGGTAGTGACCCTCGGTCGTATAGCCCTTCCGGTCAATTTCGCGCCGATCGAGCAGATCCGGGCTCTCGGTATCGAGATGGTAGACGTCTGCGGAATCAAGGCCATTGGGCATCCACCGCGTGCCGCGGAGGATGATCCTCTGCTGGCTATCGAGCGCAAGTTGCGCCCAATCGTCGATCTTCGAATTGATGATCTGAAATTCGATCGGCGGGGCGCCGGCATTAGCGATCAGCGGCTGAGCGGAGAAACTGCCGGTGCCGGGGTTCCGCTCCATCTTGTGGTCGACGATGGTGACCCGCGCCGAAGTGGCTGCGTCGATCGGGACGGTAAAGCCAGGGGTGAGCGATTGCGTATTGAGCGTCCGGCCGCCGTGGATCAGCAGGTAACCTGCCTTCACTTCGACCGGGACCGACAGCTCGGCGATGACGCCGTAGATGTGAACGACGCCCCCGGAAACGCGCGCGGCAACGCCGAGCGGGTCGATCGTATTCTGCAGCTCGCCGCCATAGATCATCAGGTGCCCGGCCATGGCCTCGAAGCAGCGATTGACACTGCTGTCGAAGCCGTCCGGCGGGCCGAGCTGCGCCCATTCCTCCGCATGCGCGACCAGATGCGCGCCGTACAGATTGATGAAGCCGTTTTCGTGATTGACGATGATCGGCACCTCAACGCCGCGAGGGCGATAGCCGAATATGTTGTTCTCGGACTGAGCATAATAGGTGCTGATCTCGCCCGGCATCTCGCCATAGATGATCCCGACCTTGGCGTAGTGAATGTCGAGGCCATAAATGTCGTTATGTTGCGACGCTTCACCAGCATTGTACCACCAAAGTCCGCAGCTATAATTCGGATTGAAATTGCAGTTGATTTTCACGCCGTATAGGCGCGTGTGCACTCCACCGAACTTGAGTACGCAATCGGTGGGGACAGTGGCCCCGCCTACCAGCTCGGCCTTGTGAAAGAACCAATGCGTCTCGCAACGGCCGGTGTGGAGCGTGGTGACCAGGTAGCGCCCTTCGGGAAAGGTCAGCGATCCGCCGTTGCGAGTGGCGTCGATCGCCGCCTGGATCGCGGCGGTGTCATCTGTGACACCGTCTCCGACCGCGCCGAAGTCCTTGACGCTGACGATATCGCCGAGCTTCGCATCGATCCGGCGACGGATCGATCGAGTGAGTCTGCCAAGGAAGGACAGGCTGCGAGCATCCGCCCGGACGAGTGCCCCCATGGTCAGCGGCACGCCGTCGAGCGCGACGATGAAGCCCTGGGCGATCTCGTCATATTGCTCGGACGTCGAATAGTCGCCGACCTGAAAGGTAAAGGTGCCGGCAAGAAGGCCGTCGTCGCTGCCTGATTCGGGCGCGAAGATGTACGACCGGTGGGTGATCGGCGCGGCGGTTAGCTCGGCTTTGGTGACATAGGTGCTGGCTGCTGCGCCGGTGTCACCGCGGTCGCCCTTGTACCAATACTGCAGGTATGGGGTAATAAGCGCGCGGAAAGCCGCCATCGTCGTGCGCTTGGTGTCCTGCCCCTGCACGATCGGCAGATGCTCGTCGCCCGTCAGAGCGTCAGCGACGTCCAATGCGGTGATCTTCGCCATCGTCAGACTTTCATGATGAAGAGCAGGGCCAGCGATGGCTGCGTGACGTCGACCGTGTGATCGTGGCTGCCGGCGCTGGCACTCTGGCCCTGAAGCGTCGCGCCATGGGTATGACCGGGATCCGCCGGCGCGACCGCGGAGATCACCGTGCCCGACCCATTGCCGGCCGCATCGGTTTTGGTCGTGGGATTGAGGGCGAAATTCGTCGCCGCTCGATCGGTCGTGCCGGAGACTGTGACGTCGTGACTGTGCGATCCGGCGGTCGCCGTCGTCTGCTGCGTCGCGCCGAAGGCGGAGCCTGCGGCATGCGTCCCGCTGGCGCCGACCGGCACGCGGTCGCGCAGATCGGGCGTCTTCACCGCTCCCAAGCCATCGCTGCGTTCGACTTGCCGGCCGTCGCAGATCGCCCAGCCGTCGGGTGCGGTCTCGGCGCTGCCGTACCACAGCATGATCGAGCCGATCGGCAGCACCCGTCGCAAATCGGCGGGGGTGACCGCGGTATCGGCTGAAATTCCGCCGGTTCGTTCTGCTGGGGTGGCGAACCGCACGACACCCTTCCGTGCTGTCGTCGCAGGCGGGTTGAGGAAATCGGTGTTGCCGAAGACCAGCTCGGAGATATCACCGGTCGGAAAGGCGATGTCGATCGCGGCGAGGAAGGTCGCGCGTGGCGACTTTTCGAAGAGCTGATCCGCCTGCGCGTAGGTCGCGAACAGGGTGCCATCGGCGAGGAAGAGGCCGAAGCCGCGTGCGGTGTAGCCGTCCGCGCTGTCGTCGCGGATGGTCATGTGGACGATATTGTCGCCGACCTGGTCGCCGCTGATGCTGGCGAGCCGCTTGAATTCACCGGGCAGTACTTCCAGCGTCGGCGCCGATACGAAAGGCGCGTCAGTCAGCCCGATCGAGGCGATGCCGAGATTGATGTCGGCGTCGAGCTGGGCGGCGGTGAAGCGCGCCTGCCCCGCGCGGGTGATCATCAGGCTGAGCGCGGTCATGGGGCGGTGTCCAGCAGCGAGCCCGTCTCAGCCTGCAGGGGCTCGCCCTGTTCGGTCTGAATGTAGAAGTCCCAGACGGGCGAGGTGTCGATCAGCAGCGCGGCGTCGTCGCGCGTGTAGCTGGCGAGACGGGAGACACCCTGCACCGCAACCCCACCCGCCAGCGCCAGCGACTGGACGACGGTCAGATGCTCGCGCAGCGGCTTCACCGCCACAACCTGCGCGATGATGTCGTCGACGATCGCGGCCTGCGCGCGGCTACCGCCAGCGCTGCCCGGCGCGGTGACGAGCGGTAGGTCGATCTCGAAGGTGTGTGGCGCCAGCCGGCCGGGCGCCTCATGCGCCTCGATCACGGTGGCGAGCGTATCGATCCGGGCGAGGACGTGCTCGACCGAAGCGCGCGTGCCCTTGATCTTGTGCTGCGCGATCGATTCGGCGACCGTGCGGCGCTTCATTGCTTCCGACCAGGTGCTGTCCCAGAAATCGACCGACAGGCCATAGGCGAGCCATGGCAGCGCGTTTGCGGCGATGGTGGTGGGGTCGGCGAGCGTGGCGAGCGGCGCGTCGACGTCGCCGATGCGGGCGGACCCCGCTTCGAGCGCCCGCTCAAGGCGGGTCGCATTGGGTGGCAGCAGGCTCATGCGGCATATCCCCCATGGACGATCGCGATGTCGGTGCACCACGTCGCCTGCGTCGCATCGCAGACGACGTCGGCGGCTGGAGCGGTAAGGTCGACGCGGTGGACATTGGCGGCGCTCAGCGCGGCGATGATGCCGCTGCGGGTGATGGTGCGGCCGAGCTTCCGATTATCGGCGATGTAGGCGACGAGGGCGGCGTGGGCAGCATTCAGCACGACGTCGACGTCCGGGCCCGAGAAGGTGACGAGCGTCGCGGCAACGGCGAAGGGCACGATCTGCGCGCTGGCGGTGGTCACGTCGTCGCCGAGCGGTCGGATTGCCTTGTCGGTGACGATCGCGTCAACCGCGGTGATCAGCGCCGGCGGTGCGGTGCCGTCACCGGTGCGGGAAAGGACCGAGACCAGCACCTTGCCGGGTGCCGGCGAGGTGGCGCTCGCGTCCGCCACGTCGCCGCTCGCGCCCTTGGCATGGCTTACGTACGCCAGCTCGGGGCCGGCAGAGGTGAAGCTTTCGGGCGCAAGGACGATTCGGGCGCGCAGGGCCTCGTCATCCTCCATGATCGCAGCCGCACCAGTGAGCGGGTCGGCGGGCGTGACCTGGAGACGTGCGACGCCGACGAGGGCGCCGAGGTGGTCGAGCCGTGCACCGCTGGCATAGGCGACGAGGTTCTGCGCTGCGCCGTCCTGAAACGCTTGCCGGATCAACATCTCGCGGTAGGCGGCGACCTGCAGCACTTTCACCGCCGGATCGCTGTCGACTGTCGCGTCGAATGACGGCACGAGCGCCTGCACCGCCGCGATCATCTGCGCGAGGATGTCCTCGAAGCCCAGCTGCTCGACGAACACGGGCGCGGGCAGGCGCGACAGATCGAGCGTGGTGGGGGTGGCGGCCATCCGGCCATGTCGTCGGCGTGATGCGGCGTTGGCTATGCCGCGCTCTTGTAGAGAGCGTCTCTACAAGAGCGCTCCGATCACGGCGCGACCATTGCTAGCAGGTCGTCAAGGATCATGCTTTGCTCGGCGTCAGTGAGGCCCAGCAGCACACGCCGGGGATAGCGGACCTTCTTGCCACCCTTCTCGGGCGCGTCGTCCAATCCCTCCTGGTGAACCGTCGCGATAGCGGCAGCGCGACCGGAAAATCCAACCCACGCTTCGC
This sequence comes from Sphingomonas melonis DAPP-PG 224, assembly GCF_000379045.1. Classification (NCBI taxonomy): domain Bacteria; kingdom Pseudomonadati; phylum Pseudomonadota; class Alphaproteobacteria; order Sphingomonadales; family Sphingomonadaceae; genus Sphingomonas; species Sphingomonas melonis. The sequence goes on along the minus strand of NZ_KB900605.1, from coordinate 2,676,599 downwards.
CACCTTCGGTACCCGACCGCAGGTATTTGGCGAGACGCAGGCGCCGAAACATCATCTTGGCGCGCAGGCGTCCTTTTCGAGCCTGCGCCTTGGTCTTGCGGGGTGCGAAAGCCGATCCATCCGGCTGGATCTGCCGAGCAATGCGATCGGACTGACTCTTTCGGACCTTGCTGGCGATGCCGCGCAGCACTTGGCGGCGGTGGCCGGGGTCGATCTGGCGCAATAGCGCCCGCGCGAGCTGGTCGATCTCAACAAGATCGCTCATGCGCCGGCGTCTATGTCGTCGAGCAGACCGCGCCATGGATGCACGCCCGCGTCCATGCCCTCAAACCCGATCGAGGGCCGCCCATCGTCGATATGCGTCGTGCGCAGCTTGCCGCTGGGCAGGCGCTCGACGCGGACGCTCTCGGTGAGTTGGATCTCGATGGCGATGTCGCTGGTCGTGGCATCGAGGAGTTCGGACTCGAAGGTGAACGGCTGATGCTCGGCACGGTCGAGCAGGTCGGGCTGGTTTCGGGCGATCCATGATAGAATCGGCACGAACACCGTGTCGGGATCGCCGCTGAATGCCTGTATCCAGACGGTCAGCGTGTAGGCGATCTCGAACGACAGCGAGCGCGTGCCGATCGCCTTGATCGCCCCCTTGTCGACGTAGATCGAGAGGTTCTGCGGGTTCGCCTTCAGGGCGGGTACCGCCGCGAGCAGCAGCGCCCGCAGGCCATCGACCTTTTTCACCGCGCAGCCTTCGGCACGGGGCAGCTGCCCGGCGCGTGCCAGTCGATCAGACGGTCCTGACGGTCGGCATTGGCACCGAAGGCGCGGGCGAGTCGGATGATGGCAGCGCGCAGCCGCGTCGGGATCTGGGCGATCAGGTCCGGATCCTCGGGGAGACCGGCAGGACGATCGGCGCAGGCAAGCAGCTCGGCCGGCGGGCGCGGCGGCTCGACCTTGACCGCGACAGGTGGCGGGGCGGCCGAGGCGACGTCAGCGCGCCGCAGGGCGCAGCCCGGCAACAGCGTTAACAGCAGAAGTCCACTCACGATCGACAAGGTTGCGGCGCTCGGCTTGCGCATCGGCGGTCTCCATTCGGTTGAGGGCGTCACGCATGCGCGCAGCGGAGGTGCTGGCGAGCTGGGCGTCGTGCGCGGCGCGCAGGTTGGCATCCTTCATGGCATCGGCGAGCAGGCGGGCGGTTTGCTCATCGGCGGACGCCTTGAAGGCCGCGAGGTCGGCTGCGCGCCGGGCGCAGGCGGCCCCGCGGGGCACGGCTTTCGTCGTCTTGCTCGACGGAGCCGCCGACCAGTCGGCGCCGGCCTTCGCACAGATCACTTCGGCGCGGTGAATGGCGTCGTCACGATCGGCGCTGACGCGCTGAAACTGGACGTAGAGATACGCGCCGACGCCCGCGACCGCGAGCAGCACCAGAAATGCCGCCTCGGCGCGCAGCTTGGCCAACATGGGCGAGAGCAGGCGGCGGATCATCGCGGCAATTCCTTCAGGCAGAGGGCGCGCTCGGCGCGGCGCCGGCGGTCGAGGCCGTTCACGACCTGCCCGTTCGCCTTGTTCCACATCAGGATCGCATCGCACGCGCCGCGCCAGTCGCCGGCGTCAAAGCGGCGATCGACCGTGGAGCGGCAATAGCCAGCAGTGCCGATGTTGTAGGCGAGGCTGATGGCCGCGGCGAGCTGGTTGGGATGACCTCGCAGTGTAGGAGTGCAGGCGAGGACCGGTTCGGCGTGGCGGACCAGAGCAGCTTCGTTGCGCGCCATGCAACCTGCGACCGTCTCGACCATTCCGGGGGTGACGCCGAGCGTTTCACCGTCGCAGATCGTCCAGACGTTCGCCGGATCGTGCTTGCCCTGATAGGCAACGAGGCGGGGCTTGCCGCCTGACTCCCATCCTGACACGAACGGGGAGACGATCGCGGCACAGGCGACGCCGACGACGCCGACCAGCGTCTTGCGCTTGGCCATCACTTTTTCTCCTTGGAGGGCAGCAATCCGACAATGCGGTCGCGGATCTGCGCCGGGGCCTCGCCCAATGCGGTCGCGCAGCCGGCGATGAAGGCGGGGGCGGACTTGTAGGCGACCATGCCGATCAGGAAGCTGATCGCCTGCGTCACGAATGGATGGAAGGCGAACAGCGCGTCTAGCGCGCGGCTCATGAAGTAGCTCATGACGATGCCCACCCAGAGGCGGGCGAGCATTTTGCTCCAGGTAATGCCGTCATCGACCAGCATGCTGACCGTCGCCCCCAAGGCGGACGGCAAAAGGCTGACGAGGAAGGCGAGGATCGTGTCGACGACCTCATGCACGAATTTGTCCATGGGTCAGCTCCAGAGCTGCACGATCTCGCGCACGGCGACGGCCGGCGCGACGATGGTGGGGATGATGACCGGCGTGCCGGCGGGAAGGGTGGCGCCAAGACCGGCAAGGCCGGGGTTCGCGGCGAGGACGGTCGGTGCGTCGGCGATGCCGAGGCCGCGCTCGCGCCAGATCAGGCCGTCGAGCGTGTCGCCTGCCCGCGCGATGACGCTGTCAGCCATCAGATCAGCTCGACGTCGGTACGGCCGGTGCCGAGGATGTCGCGCACGGCCCAGATCGCGTCGCGGCGCAGTTCGCCGATCGACGGCTCAAGATCCTCGACCTTGTCCTTACCCGCCTTGGTGATGTCGACGTCGCGATAGCGCTCGACCAGCTTCGCCTTGGCCTCGCTGTAGACGGCGGTGCGGTAGATCTGGACGAGGCGGCTTTCCCCGTCGATTTTCGGCGATGCGACGGCGGCAAGGCTTGCGATACCACCCAGCAAGCGGGCCTCTCGGTAGGCGGCGAGCTGATTGCCGATCGCGATGATACCGTCGATCAGCGCCTGACGGCGACGGGCGGGGGTGACGGAGTCGCGGACGCTCATCGCCTGGGCGAAGTCAGCGGGGTCGATGTCGGGGAAGAAGCCGTCATTGGCGATCACCGGCGCCGGGGCGGCATCGGTGCCGTTGTCGACGATCGGCAAGAGGGTCTCGGTCACGCGAGGCCCCGTGCGGCAAGCGTGGCGCCGGCGATGAACACCAAGAGGCCGATCACGATGCACAGCATGGCCAGTTCGCGCGTGTGGCGGGCGATCAGCGGCGCCGCGGCATAGCCGTCCAGAACATCGGCGAGAGCGAGCGCCTCGGGGAACAGCGTCGCGACGGCACCCGCGAACGTCAGCCATGCGCCGCCTGCAACCAGTGCGAGGGCAAGGGTGTGGATCAGGATGGCGAGGAACATGGTAGGGCGTCCTTTTCGCGCTCCCCGGTTTACGGGGGTGGGGATCAGGTCGATCGACGGCCCGCAGCCCGAAGGCCCTCCCGTCTCGCGTGATCCGCCCCCGAGCGCCGGGGAGCGAGCTATGCGGCCGGCGTGAGGCCGGTCTGTTCCGTGATGGCGGAGTGGGCGCCGAGCGCCTTTTCCAGTCGCGTGATCAGACCCTTCACGCCGCTGCGGGTGTCGAGCATAAGCGCGCGGCGCAGCAGCTCCAGCGCGCGCTGCGACAGGAAGGTCGCCGCGAGCGGCCCGGCAGTCGTGGCGTCGGCCTCGGCGATCAGCTCCTGCGCAATGGCCTTTGCGAGCTTGGCGCGGGGCTGATCGTGCATGTCGACGTCCGCCGTCAGCTCTTCGACCCGTTCGAGGACCTTGAGGGGGAAGCGCTGCTTGGCCTGCTGCGCAGCCAGCGCCGCGTCGGCGGTCAGATCGACGATCACCGTGGCGGCGTCGCGATTGTAGCGTGCCGGCAAGGCGATGCCGAAGCGCAGGACGTGTTCGGCGAGTTCGAGCCCATGGGACCAATCGCCGGTATCCAGCGCCCAGACCATGACGGTCGGCAGCACGTCGTCGGCGCCGGCCGAGGGGAGATCGCGGCCGTCGAGCGCAGCGCCGGCGGCAAGGCGCAGGTCGCACCATTCGCGATAATCGGGGATCATCTCGCGCTTGGCGGCGATCTTGAGGTCGGTTGCCTTGATCTCCTTCAGGCGGCGCAGGTCGTGCGCCAGGCGCAGCGCGATCTGCGCAACCGCGGGATCGACGCCGATCGCGGCGCGGGCCGCGTCATCGTCTACGTCTGCGGTCGCCGCCAGCGCGGTCGACAGGCGATGTTCCAGCGCCGGGCTCATGGCAGGGAGAGCGGGTTGCCCGCCCCCGTCGCTGACAACGACCGATTGGGGCAGGCCAGGTTTAGCCGCAGCTGCGGCGAGGCGTTCCCGATGTAGGCGAGCAGGGCTCATGATCGTGTCCGGTAAGCGAGAGGGCGGGCAGCTTGCGGGGCGGAAGGTTGGTTAGACCTTCGGCCCGAGCTGGATGTTCTCGATCAGGCAGGCTTTGCCGTAATCCTCGACCATGAAAGCGTCGTTGATGCTCTCATAGTTGGCGATACGGTCGAACTCGGGTTCATCCTTTACCGCGCGGCGCGCCGAGCCGATCTGCCAGTAATACGACAGGTTCTTGAGGCTCGTGATGAGGATGGCATTGGCCGGAAAGAACGGCACCTGCATGGTCGGCTTACCGCCCAGCTGGCGGCTCGACAGGATGACGTCGCGCGCGACCTGCTCAGTCGCCTTGTCGCCGGCCGCGCTGACGATCTTGAAGTATTTCTCCTGCACGAGATCGGACCCGACGATCACGACCAGATCGGTCGCGGTGCGGTACCGCTCGTGAATCAGGTTGCCGATGGCATCGAAGACCAGCGCGTCGAGGTTGACGTAATCGGCGGTGCCTTCGTCCGACACGTAGACCTTGAGGTTGTCCTTGGTGCCGTGGCTCATGACGCGGGCCGGCGCGTTGGTCCGCATCTTGTAGAGCCAGCCCCAGTTGACGTCCTGCAGCAGGGGATAGGTGGTGCGGTTCGTCTCCACCGCGGCGTCGACGCCGTTAAACCCGATCGTGATAACGTCCTCGGCCTTCTGCACGAGCACGGCATCACGCACGAGCTGCTGGAACTCGGGTCGGTGCGCCCAGGCGTCGAGCAGCGTGTAGCCCCAGGCGTAGTCGTAATCCGTCTTCTTGCAGAAGTATTGGTCGATGACGTCGCTGGTGGTGGGATCGCCGGGGTTGCGGCGGTGGCCTGCGGCAGTGTCGGTACGGCTGGCGAGCGAGCGGCCAACGCCGACGCCGACACGCGCGCCCTGCTGTGCGGCTACCGGAATGACGTTGATGCGGCTCATGAAGTCGCTGGTCAGCTGCAGCTTGGCCTGCAGCCGCTGCTCGATCACCGGTGCGACCGCGAACTGCTTCAGCTCGCCGGGGATGACGGTCAGCGAGGGATCGAGGCCGTTCAGCTGGGCGAGCGTGCCGACGTAGCTGTTAAACAGGAGGCGGGTGGCGGTCTGCATGTGGCGGGTGTTCCTGGTCGAGAGGCGGAAGGGAGCGGCGGGCTGCGATCAGCAATCAGTGGCGAACTTCGCATCGACCGATCCGCCCGCGTGGGGCGCGCGCGAGAAGCCGTTCGGCGCCTCGGTCGTGGCGAGGCGCTGTTCGAGGGCGGCGAACCGCTGATCGCTGGCAGCCTGTGCGTCGGCGATTGGCTTGATGGCCGCGGCGATGCTGGTGCCGAGTGACGCAATTGCCGAGGCGAACCGATCGTTGTCGTTCGCCGGCTCCTTCGTTTCTTCCTTCTTCGGCTCGGGCGGCGCGGGCTTGAACATGGCGGCGACGCGCGAGAAACCGGCGACGATCGCATCCGACACGCTGGTCGGATCGGCGGGCGGTGCATCGAATTCGATCGCAGCCGGCGCATCGCCGTGAGCATGAACCGTGCCCGGCGCGCTACGCGAGAACTTGAGCGCCTGGGTGGCGATGCTGGCGGGGTTGTCGGTGAAGGCGAGAGCGAGCATGCCGACCTTGCCCGTTCCGGCGTAGCTGTCGGTTAATTCCACCGACGGGAACGGCTTCTGATCCTTAGCCGAGAGGGCGACGAGCTGGTCGTTGGCATCGACTTGGCAGTAGAGCGCGACCCGCTTCTCGGTCTTGCCGGCGATCGTGATGTCATCGGTCTGCTGCTTGACCGCGATCACACTGCCGTAGCCGTTGAATGGCGGTTCAGGACTGTAGCCCGAGATATGCTCGATGTTGATCCGAGGAGTGTAGCTCTCGGGATTAAACGTCGCGACGATGTCGGCGATCATTTCCGGCGTGATCACCCGCCCGTCGCTGATCGTCTGACCTGCGACGAAAGCGCGGAAGAACTTGCTCTTGGTGCCCATGGCGCTGCGGTCCTCGGTTCGAAATCGTGTCCACGGCGCGGGGCCGCATCTGAGGCTTCAACAGGGACCGAACAGGCGCATCTTCTCAAGGCGGCGCTCTTGTAGAGAGCGTCTCTACAAGAGCAGGGCGGCGATTGCGGGGGCGGGCGGTGGCTAGGCTTGCCCACGATGAGCAAGCTTTCCGTCGACACTGGCATGCCGCTGCCCGCCGTGACGTTCCCGATTCCGGTGACGGCGCAGCGCATGGCGCGCAGCCTGTATTGGCGGGGATGGGGGGTCACCCAGATCACCGACGAGCTGGCGCAGCTCGGGTATGCCAACGATGAAACCGGCAAGGCCTATGCCCGCGCAACGGTCGAGAGCTGGAAGCAGCGGGGCGGCTGGGACGAAGCATCGTGCATCGAGAAGGTCCAGGACTCGGCCGAGGGCCGGATCAACACGCTGATCTGGAAGGAAGCGAAGACCGGCGCCGATTACAAGGAGCTGGACGCGCTGATGCGCGCGCTCGTGATGACGGCGAAGATCGAACGCTACAAGGCGCCCGGCGGGCACGACGGCCACCTCAACGATAAGGTCGCCAACCGCAACGCGGGCGAGAAGCGGCAGGCGAAGAAGAACCACTTCACCGCCGAACAGGTCGAGCAGCTCGAAGCGATCTTCGAAGACGAACTGTTCGACTATCAGCGCGATTGGTGGGGGGCAAAGGATCAGCGAACCCGCATGATCCTCAAATCGCGCCAGATCGGCGCGACGTGGTATTTCGCGCGCGAGGCGCTGCTCGACGCGCTGCGGGGCGGCGGCAACCAGATATTTCTGTCTGCATCGAAGAACCAGGCGCACATCTTCCGCAATTACATCGTCCAATTCGCGGCGCGGGTCGGGGTCAAGCTGCAGGGCGATCCGATCATCGTCACCGCGGACACGATCCCCGACGGCGAGTCGGCGGCCCAGCTGATCTTCCTCGGCACCAACGCCCGCACCGCGCAGGGCTATCACGGCAATTTTTATTTCGACGAGTTCTTCTGGACCTATGGGTTCGAGGAGCTGAACAAGGTCGCCAGCGCCATGGCGCTGCACAAGCGGTGGCGCCGGACCTATTTCTCGACGCCGTCGACGATCGCGCATCAGGCCCATCCTTACTGGACGGGCGAGCATCGGAATCGCCGGGTCAAGAAGGCGGACCGAGTATCGATCGATGTCAGCCATGCCGGTGTGGCCGCGGGCCGGCTGTGCGAAGATGGCGTGTGGCGCCAGATCGTGACGATCGAGGACGCCGAACGGGGCGGCTGCGACCTGTTCAACATGGCCGAGCTGCGCGTCGACTATGCGCCCGACGAGTTCGCTAACCTGCTCATGTGCCAATTCGTGGACGACAGCCTGTCCGCGTTCAAGTTCAACGAGATCCTGCGGTGCACGGTCGACACGGTGATCGATTGGGACTGGTTCAACCCGCTGGCCGCCCGGCCGGCGGGCGATCGTGCGGTCTGGGCGGGATATGATCCGCAGGAAAGCGCCGACGGCGACAACGCCGCGCTGATCATTGCGCTGCCGCCGAGCGGGCCGAACGGCAAGTTCCGGCTGCTCGAACGCCACCAGCTCCGCGGCGATTTTCAGGAACAGGCCGAATTCATCCTCGCCCGGCTGTCGCGCTACAATTGCACCTACCTCGGCATTGACGCGAACGGCGTCGGCGCCGCGGTGCATCAGCTGCTCGTCGGCAAAATCCGGGGCCTGACCAAGATCGAATATTCGCTCGAAGCGAAGACGGCGATGGTGATGAAGGCGCAGCACAGCTTCGCCCGGCAGCGCATCGAATTCGACGCGAGCTGGATCGACCTGCAATCGGCGTTCCTGTCGATCAAGAAGGCGCTGACGACGTCCGGCCGCGCCGTGACCTTCAAGGCGAGCCGCACCGAAGAGGTAGGTCACGCCGACCTCGCTTGGGCGGCGATGCACATCATGATCAACGAGCCGCTCGATGGGCAGGAAGCGCCCAAGGGCTCCATGGAGATGTTCTGACATGAGCAAGGCGAGCAAGGCGCGGCGGATGTCGCGCGCGGAAACCGCCCAGGCCGCGACCGGCGCGATCATCGCGTCGAACGACAACCGCGGATCGATAGAGACCTATTCGTTCGGCGATCCCGAACCCGTCCTCGGCGGGCGCCAGCTGCTCGACATGCTGGAATGCTGGCATAACGGTCGCTGGTACGAACCGCCGGTGCCGCTCGATGGACTGGCTCGCGCGTTCCGCGTCTCGCCGCATCACAGCTCGGCGATCATCCTCAAGCGGAACCTCCTGCAAGCCTCGCTCGACCCGTCGTCGCTGATCACACGCGCTGAGCTGGGCAAGATGGCACAGGATTATCTGGTGTTCGGCAACGCCTATGCCGAGACGCGCCGCAACGTCTTCTCCGATCCGGTGCGCCTCGTGCACGCCATGGCCCGCTACACGCGGCGCGGACTAGTCGAGGGACAATTCTGGTGGGTGCCGGGCAACGCCGAGGCGGTGCAGTTCCCCGACAACAGCGTGATCCAGATCATGCAGCCGGATGTGAACCAGGAGGTTTACGGCGTTCCCGAATATCTGTCAGCGCTACAGGCCGCGCTGCTCAACGAAGCGGCGACGCTGTTTCGCCGGCGCTACTATCTCAACGGCAGCCATGCGGGGTACATCCTCTATGCCACCGGCGAAATCGATGCGACGGACGTCGATCGGATCAAGGAAGCCATGCGGCAGGCGAAGGGGCCGGGCAATTTCCGCAACATGATGGTCCACGCGCCGAACGGGAAAGAGGGGAGCCTCAAGATCATCCCCGTGACCGAGGCCGGCGCAAAGGACGAGTTCATCGGCATCAAGAACGCCACCCAGGCGGACGTGATGGCCGCGCATCGCGTGCCGCCCCAGCTGCTCGGCATCGTGCCGGCGCAAGGGTCGGCCTTCGGCAATCCCAAGGATGCGACAGCCATGTTCTTCGAGCTGGAGATCCAGCCGATGCAAACCGCATTCCTCGAAATCAACGACCGGCTGGGGTTCGAGGCGATCCGCTTCCTCGAACGCGACAAGCCGTCAGCCTGAAATCCAGTCCGGCATAGCCGGGCGGGGGAGCCGGGTTGCAGCCCGACTTACCGACGAGGGGAAGCTCGCCACGACCAACGGCCATCGGCCGTCCCGCACCCGGCGATTCGCCGGGCGGGCCATTTATGAGGCGAGAACGAAAAGTGAACATACAAAAAGCAATTCGCCCCGTCGCGCCTGCGGCTGGCTACATCGGCGGCAAGCGCAACCTTGCCGCCCGCCTCGTCTCGATGATCGAGCGCATCGACCATGATGGCTACGCCGAGCCATTCGTCGGCATGGGTGGCGTCTTCCTGCGGCGACGATCGCAGCCGAAGGTCGAGGTCATCAACGACGCATCCGGCGATGTCGCGACCTTCTTCCGGGTGCTGCAACGCCACTACCCGTACATGATCGACATGCTGCGGTTCCGTGTCGCCAGCCGTGCAGAATTCGAGCGGCTGAGGGCGCAGCCGCCCGAGACGCTGACCGATCTCGAACGCGCGGTGCGGTTCCTATACCTTCAGCGACTGGCGTTCGGAGGCGAGGTTAACGGCCGGCATTTTGGTGTCGACAAGACGCAAGGCGCGCGCTTCAACGTGGCCAAGCTCGAACCGCTGCTCGCTGACATTCACGAGCGGCTAACAGGCGTGGTGATCGAGCAGCTCGACTTCGGTGTCTTCATCCAGCGCTATGATCGCGCCGGCATGCTGTTCTACCTCGATCCGCCTTATTGGGGCTGCGAGACAGACTATGGCCAGGACGTGTTCGGCAGGGCCGACTTCGCGCGTCTGGCGGGGCAGCTCGCCGGGATCAAGGGGCGTTTCCTTCTGTCGATCAACGACGCACCGGGGGTGCGCGAGGTGTTCGCCCGGTTCACGATGGTCGAAGCATCGACCACATACACGATCGGCGTCGCGGCCAGCACGCGCGCGGCCGAACTGATCATATCGAACGGCCCGATCGGCTAGGCTCCCCATTCCGGCCCATCCGGGTCGCGACACAGCCAATCGTCCTCATCCGGTGCCGCGGGCTTTGGCCTGGGCACCGGCAAGGTCGGCATACCCCCGCCGAAACGCACGCGGATCGACGCGATATGCTGGTCCAGCTCCTGGAATATCGCCTCGTATTCCTCGCCGGCGCGAATGCGAGAGCCAACCCATAGGCAGCGTTCGCGCGACAGGTAGCCCACCTGATGGTCGCGGGCGCTGAACACGGCGACGGCAGCCGGATCGTGCCTGTTCTTCGGTTCGAGCACCAGCCGAACCGGCTCGCCGGGTGTGCAGAGCGACAGCTCGAAGCGGCGATTGCTCTTGTCCGCGTTGGCGTAATTGATGCCGACGACGGCGAGGCTGAATTCCTCCATGGCCCATCCCGTAGAACAAACGTGGAACAGTCTCTATCTACGAAGCATGGCGAGTCGGTCAATCGAACGGTGGGGCGATCACAATGCGATGGTGCACGATCGTCGGCGCGCACTCGCGCGGGCGGCTGTGATCGAGCAGGCGCGGCGTGATGAGGTGCGGGCGATCATGAGCCGGGCCACCGCTGATCCGCGCGAGGCGTTGCGCCAAGTGGTCGGCCGCGGCCGCGACAGCCTTGCTTCACTGTCGCGCATGATCGGGCACGGGGACGGCTATCTCGCTCGGTTCATCGACCACGGGGTGCCGAAGGCATTGGCACCGGACGATCACCGCCGCCTGGCCGAGTATTTCGGCCTGACCGAGCGCGAGCTGGGGATACGAGACCTGTGGTGCGCGCGACGCTGATCGAGCTGGCGGTGCGCGTGCTGCGCGCGGCAGTCGAGCGCGCGAGGGCCGGGCCGATCGACGGGCCGGAGGTACGCTTGGCGCTTCGGTGTGTCCTGCCTCATGCGACCGATCGTGCGTTGCTCGTCGAATTCTGGTCGTATGCTGGCCAGCTCCCCAACGCGAACCGCTCCGACAGCTGCCGTGCCGTGCTCGATGCTATCGTCGAGGATCTGCGCGCAGCCGGTCGCTATCCGGATGCGGATCTGGAGTCGCGGCGGTTCATGGCCGAGGCGCTCGTGCAGGTGAAGCGCGACCAGGAGGCCGAGGCCCTGGCGAAGCGACGCCACTATTGGGCGCCGCCCCCAAGGTGGCGCTGACCGTCGCAAACCGGGCGTAATTTTATTGCGTGTAATAAAATTTCAAAATCTACGAGCCAAATTTTTTGCGGTCATGTGCTTCGTCGCGGCTGCGACCCCAAATCCCGCGCTGTTCTCCCCGCCTCGCCCGCCCTCTTTTTGGGTCGGTTTTGATGCAAAACGACGATCTGATGCGTCGGGAGGGAAGAAGGCCCTAGATCCGTGCGGATCTGCGTTCGAAGGCGCATGCAAATTGATGCAGCCGAAAGATCGAAAGCGTGCAGCTCCACTCTTATCGTTCGATCGGCACTCTTGGGTGGATCACGGCCCCGCGGTTGCCCGCATGAGGATTGCTCCGCTGCACATCACGATCCTTATACGAGGGGGTAGGGTCGGGAAAACCCCAACATCCCCAACCGCCGGAAAAAAGGCTGCTGTAACCCGCAGAAAACTGCGAAAAATGGCGTTGGCGTCCAACCCTAACATTCACCAACATTTTTCATGTCAGAACCCAATCTCATTGAAAAGGCACGTCTTTTTAAGAGCCGATCGTTGGGGTTTGGAGACATAATCAGGTTATAGATATATTGGGGTAAATGTTGGCCTGAAACCCGCGGAAATCTGCCATTGTTGGCGATGTTGGGGTTTTCCCGACCCCTCCCAAAAGCTGGGCACCTCGGTGCTAAATTAGCGGGGAGCGTCTCGTCTAAACCGCGACATCCAGCGGACGTCATCAACCGCGCGCTACCGCCTGAATTACCTGATAAAACTGGAGCGGGTAACGGGAATCGAACCCGTGTATTCAGCTTGGAAGGCTGCTGCACTACCATTGTGCTATACCCGCATGACGCTGGCAGCGGAGCCTGGGGCCCGGCGATCGTCGCGTGGGTGCCTATCTATCGTCGCGCTTCGTGCGGTGCAAGCGGCAGCGTGGTTCATGGCTTGATTACCGTTTGCACGGTAGAAGCGGGCCATGTCTGTCGACCCTGTACCTGATTGTGCGTCCTTGCCCGATCATCGCCCGCCGTCGGCGGTAAGCCATGGCGTGGGGCTGGCGGGCCTTGCTGGGTTGGGCGCGTGGCTGGTCTTTGCGGGCAGCATCGGCATGGACGGACCTTATGCGGCGCTGGTCGCGCTGGTCGCCTGCGCTGCGCCGATGATCCTGTGGTCGCTGCTCGTCGACAAGGTGCATCGCCATGCGACGACGGGGATCGACTGGGGCAGTCCGCGGCCGTTCGCCGAGACGCGGGAGATCAGCCTGACCAAGCTTGCCGGCCTGTTCGCGACCTGGGCGGCGATCGGCATCATGTATGGCATGGGGCGCTTCTATTGGGAGGGCAATTTCGCCTTCGCCATGTGGTGCTTCAGTTGGGGCATGCCGATCGTCGCACTGCTGGCGGTGCCCTATGTCCTGTGGCTGGACCGCTATCTGGAGCAGCCTCGCGACGGCAGCTGGCATGTCGGCGCGTGGCTGACCGGGCAGGCGGGCGTCGAGCGCGAGGCGATCTGGGGGCATATGCGCAGCTGGGGAGTGAAGGCGTTCTTCCTGGCCTTCATGCTGGCGGTTGTGCCGGGCAATTACGGCAGCTTCATCCGCAGCGATCTGACACGGCTGAGCGACCCGGTGATGCTGGCGAGCTGGCTGATCGCGCTGATGTTCGTGATCGACGTCAGCTTCGCGACCGTCGGCTATGTACTGACATTGCGGCCGCTCGATTCGCATATCCGCAGCGCCAATCCGTTTGCGGCGGCGTGGACCGCGGCGCTGATCTGCTATCCGCCGTTCATCATGATGGAGACCGGCGGACCGCTGGATTATCATCCGGGGACGCAGGAGTGGAGCAGCTGGTTTGCCGGGCATCCGGCGCTGCTGTGGCTGTGGGGCGCGGTGCTGGTCGTGCTGACGGCGATCTATGCCTGGGCGACGGTGGCGTTCGGCCTGCGCTTTTCCAACCTCACGCATCGCGGCATCCTGACCCACGGGCCTTATGGCTGGTCGCGTCATCCGGCCTATCTGTCGAAGAACCTGTTCTGGTGGCTGTCGACGCTGCCGCTGCTGACGACGGGGTCGTTGGTCGATGCGATCCGGGCCACGTTGCTGATGGGCGTGGTGAGCGGCGTCTATTATTGGCGGGCGAAGACCGAAGAGCGGCATCTGGGGCTCGACCCGACGTATCGCGCGTACAGCGACTGGATGGGGCGGCATGGCGCCGTGCCGCGGTTCCTCCGCTGGCTGCTGGGCACGCCTGCACCGGCGCCGGTCGAGGCGCCTCAGGTGGCGGGATGATCCTTCGTCCATAAGGCGTCGATGCGCGCCTGGTTGCCGCCGGTTTCGCGCAGGCGCAGGTCGATCAGTTCGACCACGCGGCCACGCAGCGGGCGGCCATGCGTTTCCCACACGAGATCGTAGACCGCCTGCCGCGTCGTCGGCTGGTCGTCGGTGAAATAGGTGTAGCGGATCAGCACGGGCAGCCGGCCGCTCTGTGCGTCGGGGCCGCCATCGGTCGCCTTGCGCAGCGCCTTTTCGAACCAGCGCGATTCGATCGTCTGATCGACGGCATCCTGCGGGCCGACGTCGAGCGCGGTCGGGAAGGTGACGCGCACGTCGCCGAGCGGATGCGCCTCTGTCTTGGCGAGGACGATCTGGCTCTTGTCCTTCGACGGTGTGCCACGGAGCACGAAGCGGGTCTTGTCGCGCGTCGCACTCGCGGCTTCTACCGCTTTGTCGGCGGCGGCGTCGCGGCGTTCCTGCCAGTTGTTGTACAGCGTCAGCGCGGCGATGATGACGCCGGCAACGGCGACCACCTCCGCCAGGGTGATCCAGCGGCGGCGCGTCTGCGCCTGATCGGGCGTTTCGCTGCCTCCGCCGGTGCCGCTCATCGTCCGCCGGCCTCCAGCAGACGTTCGGGCGCCGCCAGTTCCCAACTGTGCGCGATGCGATCCTCGATCAGCGTCCAGTCGGGGTCGCCGCCCAGCGTCATGCCGATCCACGGTTCGGGGCCGAGATCGTCAGCGGGTTCGTAGGCGTCTGGATCGCTTTCCAGCGCGTCGGCCTGTTCCTCGGCATCGGCCGTGCGGACACACACCGTTTCGTCGTCGGTCAGCTGTGCGAAGGGGACGTCATCGACGACGAAGACGGGGAGGCCGCCCTCGTCGCGTTCCTCCGCCTCGGGCAACAGCAGCGCGATCGCGCGGACGCGGTCGATCGGGGTGGACGCGTCGGTCAATTCGGGGGTCATCGGCTGGCGAACTCCTTGAGCACCTGCGGATACAGGCGATGTTCGGCGACCAGAACGCGCGCGGCGAGCGTATCGGGGGTGTCACCGGCAAAAATCGGCACTTCGGCCTGGCCGAGCAGGGCGCCGGCATCCAGTTCCTCGGTGACGATATGCACCGAACACCCCGCCACCGCATCGCCGGCATCTATCGCCCGCGCGTGCGTGTCGAGGCCCTTGTACTTGGGCAGCAGCGAAGGATGGATGTTGACGATGCGGTCGCGCCAGCGCGCGACGAAGTCGTTCGACAGCAGCCGCATGTAGCCGGCAAGCGCGACGATCTCGCATCCCGCCTCGCGCAGGGCGGCGTCGACCTGTGTCTCATAGGCCGCCTTGCCGATCCCCTTGGGCGACAGCGCGAAGGTCTTGAGCCCCCGCTCGCGCGCCCAGGCGAGGCCCGCGGCATCGGGCTTGTCGGATGCGACGAGGCCGACCGGCACGCCCGATTCGACCAGCGCCATCATGTTCGAGCCGCGGCCCGAGATCAGGATGCCGACGGTCTTCATCGCCCCGTCAGCCATGGGTGTGGGTGGCGGTCCAGTCGGCGCGCGCGCTCCACGTTTCGGTGCTGCCGCGCACGGTGCAGCCGCGCGGGCCGGCGTCGATGCGGCCGATCGTGTGGACGGTTTCGCCGGCCTCAGTGAGCGCTGCAGCGACCGCGTCCGCCTGATCCGCCGCGACGACGACCGCCATGCCGATGCCGCAGTTGAAGGTGCGCGCCATTTCCTCGGGCTCGATCGCGCCTTGGGCCTGCAGGAACGCCATCAGGCGCGGCTGCTCCCAGGCATCGGCATCGACCACGGCATGCGTGCCGTCGGGCAGGACGCGCGGGATGTTCTCGAGCAAGCCACCGCCAGTGATGTGGGCGAGGCCCTTGATCCGGCGCTCGCGGAGCAGCGGCAGCAGCGATGCGACATAGATGCGCGTCGGCGCCATCAGCGTGTCGATGAGCAGCCGGTCGGCGTCGAACAGCGCCGGGCGGTCAAGCTTCCAATTGCGATCGGTGGCAAGGCGGCGGACCAGCGAGAAGCCGTTCGAATGCACGCCCGACGAGGCGAGGCCGAGGATGACGTCACCCGCGGCGATCGTCTGCCCGGTCAGCACGGCATCGCGCTCGACTGCGCCGACGCAGAAGCCGGCGAGATCGTAATCGCCCTCGGCATACATGCCGGGCATTTCCGCGGTTTCGCCACCGATCAGCGCGCAGCCGGCCTGGCGGCAACCCTCCGCGATCGAGGCGACGACGCGTTCGGCGATGCCGTTGTCGAGCTTCGCGGTCGCGTAATAGTCGAGGAAGAACAGAGGCTCGGCGCCCTGTACGATCAGGTCGTTGGCGCACATCGCGACGAGATCGACGCCGACGCCCTCATGCCGGTCCCATTCGATCGCGAGCTTCAGCTTGGTGCCGACGCCATCATTCGCCGCGACTAGCAGCGGATCGGTAAAGCCCGCCGCCTTGAGATCGAACATGCCGCCGAACCCGCCCAGGTCGGCGTCGGCGCCCGGCCGCCGGGTCGCCTTGGCGAGCGGTCCGATCGCACGGACCAGCGCGTTGCCCGCGGCGATCGATACGCCGGCGTCGGCATAGGTGTAGGACTGGTCGGCGGGGGAGGATGGCTCGGTGCTCATCCGGCCAGCCTGCTACGATCTGTCCGGCGCGGTGGCAATGCTGAACCGGCGCCGGGTGCATGGGCAGGTGATTCGGGCGGGGCGGACGGGCCGGAATCGCCGAAATTCGCGCGCGGAAGTGGACGAAGTGGACGATACGTATCGTTCGAAACGCGCACCCCGCCTGCCCCCGCGTCGCGATGGGGGAGGTGGGCGCCGGTCGAGCACATGATGCGGATGTAGGGAGTGGTTGGCGTGTAGGACAGGGGCATGAATGCTGAAGTTCGTTCAGATGCGCGACCGGGCTTCCTATCAGCGCGGAGTGGCGGTGTACGTAATGTGCCCCACCGGATGTCCGTCGCCGTTCCCAATCGGAGAGAACTGAAACACCCGTACAGGCCGTTGACCCTGAGGGGTCGCCAACATAGCTTTTCCGATGCGACGCAGCATAATGAGGACGCTATGGCCAACTCCGCAAAGGCGACGGCTGAGGAGTTCTTCCGCCGGAACGCATCCGGTGATCCTCCTGAGCGAATTGCCGAAATGGTCCGCGAGGATGTCGATTGGTACGTGGCGGGCGACGTCAACGTCGTCCCGTGGATCGGGCGTAAGGAGGGTCGTGCTGGCGTAGCGGACTTTTATCGCGAACTTCGTCATCAGGTTATAGCCGAGAAATTCGAGATTACGGATATGCTGGCTAACGAAAACAGGGTCGTCGTGCTTGGTGAGCTGGCCTCGCGGGTGAGGAATACCGGGAAACTCATACAGACGGAATTCGCCTTCGACTTTACGGTCGAGGACGGTCAGATCGTTCGCTTCCGGCTGTTTGAAGATAGTCACGCCGTAGCGTTGGCCGCCGTGTAAGATCGACGATCATTCACACCTGATTTCGAAACCTAAAATTCGCGAGCGTCATTCCCGCTTCTCGATCGGGCTGGGAAGAAGCAGGCTGGCAGGCACGCCCCGACCGCCCCTCTGCGTCTTTCCCCTGGCGCCGCCCCGTCACATCGCGCTTGGCTTACCGGCCGCGCTTCGCCAAAAGGCGGGCACGATGCGTGTCCGTACCCTGTTCTCGTCGCTGGCCGGTGCCGCGCTCCTTTTTGGCGCGGGTGCGCTTGCGCAGATCGAGGGCGGGCGCGGGGTCGCGCCGGTCGACAGTTCGGGCGATTTCGAGGTGAGCGGCGTCACGGTCGACGTCGCGGCGAAGACGGCGGAGGCCGCGCGCCTGGGCGGCTGGCGGCTGGCGCAGCGCAAGGCGTGGGTGCAGCTGTCGCGCCGGCTGGGTGGCGACGGCGCGCTGATTTCCGACAATGCGCTGGACCAGATCGTGTCGGGCATCGTCGTCGAGAACGAACAATTGGGGCCGACGCGCTATATCGCCAAGCTGGGCGTGCTGTTCGACCGCGGCCGGGCGGCGTCGATCCTGGGCATCAGCGCCTATTCCGACCGGTCGCGCCCGATGCTGCTCGTGCCGCTGCAGATTTCGGGCGGCGTCGAAACAGTGTTCGAACAGCGCAACGATTGGCAGGAGGCCTGGGCGCGCTTCCGCACCGGCAACAGCACGATCGATTATGTCCGCCCATCTGGCACGGGTGCCGATTCGCTGCTGCTGAATGCGGGCCAGATCGGGCGGCCGGGACGCGGCTGGTGGCGGACGATCATCGACCAATATGGCGCGTCCGACATCCTAATCCCGGTAGTGCGCCTGTATCGCAGCTATCCGGGCGGGCCGATCATCGGCGTGTTCCAGGCGCGGCACGGGCCGGACAATCAGTTGCTCGGCAGCTTCACGCTGCGCGTCGGGACGGCGGCGGGCCTGCCGCAATTGCTCGATGCGGGCGTGACGCGGATGGACGGGCTTTTCCAGCAGGCGTTGCGCGGTGGTGCGCTGGGGCTCGACCCCACGCTGTCGCCGCCGCCCGAGCCCGAACCCGTCGTCGATCCGACGACCGAGGATACGAGCGGCGAGACGCTGGCCGAGATCGTCGGCGATACGGCGCCCGCGAGCGCCGGCATCGCGATCACGCTCCAATTCGACACGCCGAGCGCGAGCGCGGTCGCAAATACCGAAGGACTGGTGCGCGGCATCCCCGGCGTCCGCTCCGCCTCCACCACCAGCCTGGCGCTGGGCGGCGTGTCGCTGATGCGCGTGACCTATGACGGCGATCCCGATGCGTTGCGCGCGGCGCTGGAGGTGCGGGGCTTGCAGGTGACGGGCAGCGGCCAGACGCTGCGCATCCGCCGCGCGCCGCAATTGCTGCCGCCGAACCTGCCGGCCGACACCAACCCGGCAGGCTAACGCGATGACCAATCAGCTCGCGTTGCCGTTGGGGTGGCCCGCCGACCCCCGCGACGACGCCTTTCTCGTGACGCCCTCCAACGCCCGCGCCGCACAGACGCTGGAGCATTGGGCGACGTGGCCGGTGATGGCGGCGGTGCTGACCGGCCCGCGCAAGTCCGGCCGCAGCCTGCTCGCGCGAATCTTCGCCGCGAAGAGCAACGGCACGATCATCGACGATGCCGAGAACGTGCCCGAGGCGCAGATCTTCCACGCGTGGAACCAGGCGCAGGCGGAGCGGCGCCCGCTGGTGATCGTGGCGGACGCCTTGCCGCCGCTGTGGGCGGTGCGGCTGCCGGACTTGCGATCGCGCCTGGCGGCCAGCCCGCATGCTGCGATCCAGCCGCCCGACGACGAATTGATCGCGGCGCTGCTCGACCATCTGTTCCAGCGCCGGGGGCTGGATGCGCGGCCCGATCTCGTCACCTGGCTCAGCACGCGGATCGAGCGCAGCCATATCGTCGTCCAGCGCGTCGTCGATGCGCTGGATCAGGAGGTGCTCGAAAGCCGCAAGCGGTTGTCGATCCCGCTCGCGCGGACTGTTTTGACCGCAGCGGGGATCGTCACGCAACCGCAACCGTTGCTGCCTATGTCCTGATCATGACTCGCCCAGCCCATCTCGCCCATCTGACCGACGCCGACGACGATCCTTTCGTCCCCGAGGTCAACGATCGCTATTTCAACCGCGAGCTGTCGTGGCTGGCGTTCAACCGGCGGGTGCTGGAAGAGGCGTGCAACGGATCGCATCCCTTGCTGGAGCGGCTGCGCTTCCTGTCGATCTCGGGCACCAACCTCGACGAATTCTTCATGGTGCGCGTGGCTGGCCTCAAGGGGCAGCAGCTGAAAGACGTCGATCGCCGCTCGACCGATGGTCTGACGCCAGCACAGCAGCTCGCCGCGATCACCGCGGAGGCCGATTCGCTGATGGCGAGCCAGCAGGCGGTGTGGGGCGACCTGCGCACCGCGCTCGACGAGGCGGGCGTCCATGTGTTGCGCCGCGACGAGGTGGACGCCGAGGCCGCGGTGTGGCTGGAACAGCATTTCCGCGAACAGATCTTCCCGATCCTGACGCCCCAAGCGCTCGATCCGGCGCACCCGTTTCCGTTCATCCCGAACAAGGGGCTGTCGGTGATGTTCGACGTCGTTCGCGATTCGGACGGCGAGCCGGTGCGCGAGCTGGTGATGATCCCCGCCAGCGCGCCGCGCTTCGTACGCCTGCCGGGCGAGGTTGCGCGCTATGTGTCGATCGAGGCGCTGCTCAAGCGCTTCGCCTATGTGCTGTTTCCCGGATACACGCTGGTCGGTGCTGCGGCGTTCCGCGTGCTGCGCGACAGCGATATCGAGATCGATGAAGAGGCCGAGGATCTCGTCCGCTACTTCGCCAATGCGATCAAGCGCCGCCGTCGCGGCCGCGTGATCCGGCTGGAGCTGGAAACGGGCATGCCCGATGCGCTGGCCGACGTGCTGCGCAACGAACTGGGCGGGGCGGATGCGATCGTCACCGAAAGCGGCAACCTGCTCGGCATCGGCGACCTCGACATGGTAATCGACGAGGACCGGCCGGACCTCAAATTCCTGCCGTTCGTGCCGCGCTTTCCCGAGCGCATCCGCGAATTCGGCGGCGATTGTTTCGCGGCGATCCGGGCGAAGGACATCATCGTCCACCACCCGTACGAAACCTTTGATGTGGTGCTCGCCTTCCTGAAGCAGGCGGCGGCAGACCCGGACGTCATCGCGATCAAGCAGACGCTGTACCGCGCCGGCAAGCAGCCTGCCGTCATCAACGCGCTGATCGCCGCGGCGGAGGCGGGCAAATCGGTGACGGCGGTGGTCGAGCTGCGCGCTCGGTTCGATGAAGAGCAGAATATTCTATGGGCG
Source organism: Sphingomonas melonis DAPP-PG 224 (assembly GCF_000379045.1). Classification (NCBI taxonomy): domain Bacteria; kingdom Pseudomonadati; phylum Pseudomonadota; class Alphaproteobacteria; order Sphingomonadales; family Sphingomonadaceae; genus Sphingomonas; species Sphingomonas melonis. The sequence goes on along the minus strand of NZ_KB900605.1, from coordinate 2,656,106 downwards.
AGCGCGCTGGAACGCGCGGGCGTGCAGGTGGTCTATGGCTTCCTGGAGTGGAAGACGCACGCCAAGGTGTCGATGGTGGTACGGCGCGAGGGCGGGCAGTTCCGCACCTATTGCCACTTCGGGACCGGCAATTACCACCCGGTGACCGCGCGCATCTACACCGACCTCAGCTTCTTCACTGCGGACGCGCGGATGGGGCGGGATGCGGCGCAGATGTTCAATTACGTCACGGGATATGTCGAACCGACCGATATTACCAAGCTGGCGCTCAGCCCACGCGACCTGCGCAAGACGCTGCTGGAGCAGATCGACGTCGAGATCGCCAATGCCCGCAGCGGCAAGCCCGGTGCGGTCTGGGCGAAGATGAACAGCCTGGTCGACCCGATCATCATCGACAAATTGTACGAGGCGAGCGGCGCGGGCGTCGCGGTGGAGCTGATCATCCGCGGCATCTGCTGCCTGCGGCCGGGCGTGCCCGGCATGTCGGAGAATATCCGCGTGAAATCGATCATCGGCCGCTTCCTGGAGCACAGCCGCATCTTCTGCTTCGGCAACGGCGCGGCGCTGCCCAACGACAATGCGCATGTGTTCATCTCGTCCGCCGATTGGATGCCGCGCAACTTCGACCGGCGCGTCGAATATATGCTGCCGATCGAGAACCCGACGGTGCATGACCAGGTGCTCGACCAGGTGATGGTCGCCAACCTGATCGACACCGAGCAGAGCTGGGAGCTGGAGGCGGACGGGCGCTACGTGCGGGACGAGCCGGGCGACAAGCCGTTCAACCTGCACCGCTATTTCATGAACAATCCATCGCTGTCCGGACGCGGTGCGGCGCTGGCGGAAAGCAATGCGGTGCCCACTTTGGCGCTTCGGCGGCGGCGTTAGGGTTGTTGCTCGTCCCTTCAGCGGCCACAGTCGCGTGATGGATCGTACGCGCTTGCCACACATCCGTCGTCACTCCGGACTGGTTCCGGGGTCCACCGGGCCGCGGGGGCGGTGTTCGCGCCTCGTGCCGTCCCCCTCGCCGCGGAGTGGACCCCGGAACCAGTCCGGGGTGACGGGGGATTGGGGCGAAGGGTTCGCTCGCCCATGAGCCGCGCCTTTCCCCGTACCGGCATCATCGACATCGGATCGAACTCGGTTCGGCTGGTCGTGTATCAGGGGCACCCGCGCGTGCCGGCGACGCTGTTCAACGAAAAGGTGATGGCGGGCCTCGGCCGCAGTCTGGCCGCGACGGGGGCGATCGACGCCGACAGCATGAGCCTCGCGATCGGGGCGCTGCGGCGATTCGCAGCGGTTGCGCGCGAGATGGAGGCGACGGTGCGCACCGTGGCGACCGCAGCGGTGCGCGATGCGTCGAACGGCGGGGACTTCATCGCCGCCGCGCGGGACCTTGGCCTCGAGGTTGAGCTGCTGAGCGGCGAACAGGAGGCGAATGCGGCGGGGCTTGGCGTCCTGTCGGCCATCCCCGATGCGGACGGGATCGTCGGCGATCTGGGCGGCGGCAGTCTGGAGCTGGTGCGGGTGGTGGCCGGCACCGTCACCGATCGTATCTCGTTCCCACTCGGCGTGCTGCGCATCGCGGCGCTGCGGCGGGGCAGCCGCCCGGGGCTGGACCGCCATGTCTCGAAGCTGATCCGCGATGCCGGATGGAACGGGCGGGGCAGGGGCCTGCCGCTGTACATGGTCGGGGGATCGTGGCGCGCGCTGGCGCGGCTCGACATGAGCCTGACGCATTTCCCGCTGCCGATCATCCATGGCTATGCGCTGGCGCCCGAGACGGTCGCACGCCTGGGCCGCAGTATCGCGCACATGTCCAAGCAGCGGCTGCGCGAAATCCCCGGCATGTCCGCAGGCCGGGCGTCGCAGCTTGGCGACGCGACCGCCCTGCTCGGCATCGTGCTGCGCGAACTGGGATCGTCCAGCGCGGTGGCGTCCAGCTTCGGTCTGCGCGAGGGGCTGTTGTACGGTGCGCTCGACCGCCAGACCCGCAGCCTCGATCCGCTGATCGTCGCCGCGCGCGAAGAGGGGCGGCTGCTGGGGCGCTTTCCCGAACATGGCGATCTGCTGAGCGACTGGATCGCGCCGCTGTTCGCCGCCGATCCGCCGCATCTGGCGCGCATTCGCCACGCCGCCTGCCTGCTGGCCGACGTGGGGTGGCGTGCGAACCCCGAATTTCGCGACGAGCGCGGGTTCGAGATCGCGCTGCACGGCAATTGGGTGGCGATCGAGGCGTCCGAACGCGCGATGCTGGCGCAGGTGCTGCATACCAGCCTGGGCGGCAGCACGACCCCGCATCCGCTGCTCGGCGGGCTGGCGAGGGATGCGCAGATCGCCTGTGCGATTCGCTGGGGTCTCGCGATCCGGCTGGGGCAAAGGTTCAGCGGCGGGCTGGCGGGGCCGTTGCAGCGATCCGCGCTGTCGATCGATGCCGGGCAGGTGACGCTGGCGCTGAAGGATGCTGATCGCGCGCTATATGCGGAGACGGTCGAGCGGCGGCATGCGGCGCTGGCGGCGGCGCTGGGGCGGAAGTCGGTGGTTCACTGGAGCGGGTGATGGGGGCGTGGGTCGGGGGGATGGGATGTTCCCGGCAACGAAGCGCTGCCCTTGCCTCCCCCTCCGTCATGCCTGCGGCATGCCACCTCCCCCTGGCGGGGGAGGACTTTGGGTGGGCTGTTATCGGCTCAGCCGCATTTTAGGCCGCTGATCTCGTTCATGTCGTCGAGCAGGATATTCAGGCGGTCGGGCCGGAAATCCATCGTCGCCGCATCGCCGGGGCGGAGCACGCGGGAAATCCGCGAGTGGGTTTCATATTCGATGGCGTCGCGCATGCGCTCGCGGAACTTGACGCCGGCGTAGCGGATGCGTGCCTCTTCGGTCACGACGCACGGGCCGGCGGGCGGCGGCGGGGGCGCCATCGTCATGCAGCCGCAAAGACCGATCGGCAGCAGCGCCGCCAGCGTCCAGACCCGTGTCGTCATCCCGCTTCCTCCGTCCGCGTCATCGTGAGCTTGCCGCCCTGTACGGCAAAACCCAGTCGACCTTCGACAAGATCCAACGCATCACGGCCGAATTGGTCGAATCGCCAGCCTTCCAACATCGGCAGGCCGGTGCGGGTGCCGGCGGCGAGCGCCTCCAACTCATCGGATCGGGCCAGCAGGCGCGAGGCGACGTCGATGTCGCGCGCGCGAATCTTGAGCAGCAGCTTCAACAGATCGGCGACCAGCGCGCCGTCCTTGCCCAGGCCCGGCTTGCGATCGTCGCGCGGGGGCAGTTCGTCCGCGGACAGGGGCGCCGCGCTCTCCAGCGCCGCCATCAGCCGGCCGCCGATATCGTTCGACGCCCAGGTCGCTGACAGGCCGCGCACCTTGGCGAGGTCCGCCTGCCGCCGCGGCGGATGGCCGGCGAGGTCGCCCAGCGTCTCGTCCTTGACGATGCGGCCGCGTGGCAGGTCCTTGCCCTGCGCCTCCAGTTCGCGCCAGCGGGCGAGCGCCTTCAGCCGGCCCAGCACGTCGGGCTTGCGGCCCGAGATGCGCACGCGCTTCCACGCCTGATCGGGGTCGTTGGCGTAATTGGCAGGATCGGCGAGCCGCTCCATCTCCTGGTCCAGCCATACGCCGCGACCGGTCTTGCGCAGCCGTTCCAGCATCTTGGGGAAAATCCGCGCGAGGTGCGTGACGTCGCCGATCGCATATTCGATCTGGCGCGCATCGAGCGGCCGGCGCGCCCAATCGGTGAAGCGCGCGCCCTTGTCGACCTGAATGCCGAGCCAGCTGTCGACGAGGTTCGAATAGCCGATCTGTTCGCCCTGACCCAACGCCATCGCCGCGACCTGCGTGTCGAACAGCGGGTGCGGCGTCTTGCCGGTCAGATTGTGGATGATCTCGATATCCTGCCCACCGGCATGGACGACCTTCAGCACGTCCTCGTTGTTCACCAGCAGATCGAGCAGCGGCGTCATGTCGAGCCCCGGCGCCATCGGGTCGATCGCGGCGGCCTCGTTCAGGTCGGCGATCTGGATCAGGCACAATTCGGGGTAATAGGTGCTCTCGCGCATGAACTCGGTGTCGACCGTGATGAAGTCGGCCTGGGCAAGGCGATGGCAGAGATTGGCGAGCGTCGCGCTGTCGGTAATCAACGGGTGGATATGCATCCGACGCTCCATAGACCGCCCGCGCGGGTTGACAAATAGGGGATGGGTGAAGATGCGATCCGTCATCCATCCCCGTCACCCCGGCCTGAAGAAGACACGATCATGCACGCCTATCGTACCCACACCTGCGCCGCGCTCTCCGCGAGCAACGTCGGCGATACCGTTCGCCTGTCGGGCTGGGTGCATCGCAAGCGCGACCATGGCGGCGTCCTGTTCGTCGACCTGCGCGACCATTACGGCATCACCCAGATCGTCGCCGACAGCGATTCGCCCGCGCTCGCCATCCTGGAGCAGGTGCGCGTCGAATCGGTCGTGACGATCGATGGCAGCGTCAAGGCGCGCTCGGCGGGCACGGTGAATGCCAACCTCGCGACCGGCGAGATCGAGGTGTTCGCGCGCGGTGCGACGGTGCTGTCGGCCGCGGACGAGCTGCCGATGCCGGTCGCCGGCGAGCAGGAATACCCTGAGGACATCCGCCTGCGGTATCGTTTCCTCGACCTGCGCCGCGAGACGCTGCACGCCAATATCGTGCGCCGGACGAAGGTGATTTCCGAAATGCGGCGCCGGATGGAAGGCGTGGGCTTCACCGAATATTCGACGCCGATCCTCACCGCCTCGTCGCCGGAAGGCGCGCGCGACTTCCTGGTGCCGAGCCGCATCCATCCGGGCAAGTTCTACGCGCTGCCGCAGGCGCCGCAGCAGTATAAGCAGCTGTTGATGGTGGCCGGCTTCGACCGCTATTTCCAGATCGCGCCCTGCTTCCGCGACGAAGACCCGCGCGCCGACCGCCTGCCGGGCGAGTTCTACCAGCTCGACCTGGAAATGAGCTTCGTGACGCAGGAAGAGGTGTGGGAGACGATGGAGCCGGTGATCGGCGGCATCTTCGAATCCTTCGCCGACGGCAAGAGCGTGACGCCGAGCGGCCAGTTCCCGCGCATTCCGCACGACGAAGCGATGCTGAAGTACGGCAGCGACAAGCCCGATCTGCGCAACCCGCTGATCATCACCGACGTGTCGGAGCATTTCACGCAGAGCGGCTTCGGTCTGTTCGAGAAGATCGTCGCGGGTGGCGGTGTCGTCCGCGCGATTCCGGCGCCGGGCACCGCCGACAAGAGCCGCAAGTTCTTCGACGAGATGAACGAATGGGCGCGCGCCGAAGGGCATGCGGGCCTCGGCTATGTCACGCGCAAGGGCGGCGAGTTCGGTGGGCCGATCGCGAAGAACCATGGCACCGAAGGCATGGAGGCGATCTATGCCGCGCTCGGGCTGGGGCCGGATGACGGGCTGTTCTTCGCGGCGGGCAAGGCGGAGGCGGCGGCGAAACTCGCCGGTGCCGCACGCACGCGCGTGGCGGACCAGCTTGGGCTGATCGAGCAGGGGGCGTTCCGCCTGTGCTGGATCGTCGACTTCCCGTTCTACGAATATGACGAGGACGCGAAGAAGGTCGAATTCGCGCACAATCCGTTCTCGATGCCGCAGGGCGGCATGGACGCGCTGGAGAATCAGGACCCGCTGACGATCAAGGCGTATCAGTACGACCTCGTCTGCAACGGCTATGAGATTGCGTCGGGGTCGATCCGCAATCAGTCGCCGGAGCTGATGGTGAAGGCGTTCGAGCTCGTCGGCCTGAGCAAGGCCGACGTGGAAGAGCGCTTCGGCGGCCTCTATCGCGCGTTCCAGTACGGCGCACCGCCGCATGGTGGCATGGCCGCGGGCGTCGACCGCATCGTCATGCTGGTGTGCGGCGCGCAGAACCTGCGCGAGGTGTCGCTGTTCCCGATGAACCAGCGTGCCGAGGACCTGCTGATGGGGGCGCCGTCGCCCGCGTCGGTGCAGCAGCTGCGCGAGCTGTCGATCCGTCAGGCGACCCCGCCGCAGGCGACGGTCAACGTCGACAAGGCGGTGGCGCCGAGCGCGGGGTAAGCTTCGCGCGACGGATTGACCAGCGACGGCGGGTCGGGCGTTGTCGAGGTTGGCGGAAGACCGACGACAAGTCCTCCCCCGCCAGGGGGAGGTGGCATGCCGTAGGCACGACGGAGGGGGCGGACACGAAGCCAATGTGTCGCTGACCTCCCCCTCCGTCACCGCTGCGCGGCGCCACCTCCCCCTGGCGGGGGAGGACTTTGTTTGGCGTCAGATGCAGGTCCGACTAATCATTGCCGCCGACCCAATCGCCGAGCCCGCCCAGCACCGATCCCTCGCCGCGGTTCTGGCCACCGCCGTTCGCCGCCGCCATCATGCGGCCCGCAAGGCGCGAGAAGGGGAGCGACTGGATCCAGACCGTGCCCGGTCCGCGTAGCCGCGCGAAGAACAGGCCTTCGCCGCCGAACAATGCGCTGCGCACACCGCCGACCGTGACGAGGTCGAACTCAACCGACGGCGTCATCGCGGCAAGGCAGCCGGTGTCGACGTGCAATTCCTCGCCCGGCGCCAGCGTCCGCTCGACGACGGTGCCGCCCATCTGGACGAAGACCCAGCCATCGCCGGTCAGCGACTGCATCACGAAGCCTTCGCCCCCGAACAGCCCGGTCATGACCCGCCGCTGGAAATAGATGCCGAGCTGCACGCCCTTCGCCGCGGCGAGGAATGCGTCCTTCTGGCAGATCAGCTGCCCGCCCAGGTCCGACAGGCGCAGCGGCACGATCGAGCCCGGCGTCGGCGAGGCGAAGGCGACGCGCGCCTTGCCGTACCCCTCATGCGTGAAGACCGTGGTGAACAGGCTTTCGCCCGTGACCAATCGCTTCCCCGCGCCGAGCAGCTTGCCCATGAAGCCGCTGCCGCTCGCGCCGCTGCCGTCACCGAAGACGGTGGTCATCGCGATGCTGGCGTCCTTCCACACCATTGCGCCCGCCTCTGCGACCGCGCTTTCGCCGGGGTCGAGCTCGATCTCCAGGAACTGCAATTCCTGGCCCTTGATCTCATAGTCGATCTCGTCCGCCACGCTCGATCGGCGTTGCTGCTGCCAGGGACTTTCATAGGGCATGGATCATCGTCCTCTTCAGGTGATGCACCGCTCTACCACGCCTGCAAAAACCAATGCGAGTAGCAAGCCGCGCAATTCCGTCGCTTCCCTCGCTCCATTAACCATGTCACTAGGCCCCCGGGGTTAGACGTGGGGGGTCATGTTAGACGATCAGTTGCTTCCGGCACGGCCGGCCCCGCTCGTCCGCAGTCTCGGTGTTATGGGTGTCCTGTTCCTGACCTTGTCGGTGGCGACGCCGGCTTCGTCGGTGTTCGTCATCATTCCGGGCATGTTGCAGGTGGCGGGGACGGGGACGATCTGGGCGCTGATCCTGGCGGGGATCGTCTGTGTCGCGACGGCCTTCGTCTATGCCGAGCTGTCGAGCGCCTGGCCCGTTGCGGGCGGCGAATATGTCGCCGTCGCCAAGACGCTGGGGCCGCTATCCGGATTCGTGATGCTGGGCGTCAACGTCTTCAACAATCTGTTCTTTCCGCCCGCCGCGGCGCTGGGGATCAGTGCGGTTCTGTCCACCGTCTATCCGGGCCTGCCAACGGTGCCGGTCGCGATTGCGGTCGTCGCGGCATCGACGCTGATCGCGCTGCTCCAGATCCGCGTGAATGCCTGGATCACCGGCCTGTTTCTGGCGGGCGAGGTACTGGCGCTGCTCGTCGTTACCGCGCTCGGCTGGTCGGACGTGGTGCGGCCGTTCGCCGTGCTGCTGACCGCGCCGGTGATGCCGGACGGCGGCGCGATGGTGCCGGCATCGGCCGCGGGGATCGGCCTTGCCACCTCGATCGCGATCTTCGCGCTCAATGGCTATGGCGCGGCGGTCTATTTCGGCGAGGAGATGAAGGAGCCGTCGCGGCTGATCGCGCGGGCGATCCTGGCGAGCCTCGTGCTGACGTTGCTGTTCGAGATCGTCCCGACGATCGCGGTGCTGATGGGCGCGCCCGACCTGCATGCGCTGACCACCGCCAGCGACCCGTTCGGGCTGATCGCGCGATTGCGCGGTAACGGCTGGGTGGCGGATACGACCGCGATCGGCGTCGTGATCGCGATCGTCAACGCGATCATCGCCTGCATCCTGGCCTGTTCGCGCTTCTTCTACGGCACCGCGCGCGACGGCAGCTGGGGGCGGCCGATCGATCTGTGGATGACGCGCATCCATCCGCGCTTCGGATCGCCCTGGGTCGGCACGCTGATCGTCGGCGGGGTGGGCGTCGCCTGTTGCTTCCTGCCGCTGACGCTGTTGCTGGTGCTGAGCGGCACCGGCCTCGTTGCGATCTACGCCGGCATCGCGATCGCCGCGATGGTCGGGCGCCGGACCGGGGCGACGGCGCATGCGCGCTATCGCATGCCGCTATACCCGATTGCCCCGGTCGTGACGCTGATCGCGCTTGCCTATGTCGTGTGGACGAGCTGGCAGGACGCGAGCGAGGGGCGGCCCGGCCTGCTGATGACGGGCGCGCAGATCGTCGCGTCCGCGGCCTATTACTGGTTCGTCCTGCGTCGTCGCGGCGACTGGAGCGTTCACGTTCCTGATGAGGGTTAGGAGCGAAAGGACGGACCGACGCATGATCGACCTGCGCGATTACGAGAAGAAGCAGGCCTATAAGGGCCATTACAAGCGCGACCTCGCCGCGCTGCAGGAGCGGCTGGAGCAGATCCTCGTCGCCCATATCGTCCATGGCCGCCGTGCGGTCGTGATGCTGGAGGGCTGGGACGCGGCGGGGAAGGGCGGCATCATCCAACGGCTCACCGCGGAATGGGACCCGCGCTATTACGAGGTCTATCCGATCGCCGCGCCGAGCGCTGAGGAAAAGGCGCATGATTTCCTGTGGCGCTTCCAGACTCGCCTGCCCAAGCCGGGCAACATCATCGTCTTCGACCGCAGCTGGTATGGCCGTGTGCTGGTCGAGCGGGTCGAGGGCTTTGCTAGCGAGGCCGAATGGCGCGCGGGCTATGACGCGATCAACGCGTTCGAGGCGGAACTGGCCGAGGACGGCACGACGTTGGTGAAGCTGTTCGTCCATGTGTCGCAGAAGGAACAGGACAAGAGGCTGGAGGCGCGGCTGGACGATCCGTGGAAGCGGTGGAAGACGGGGCTGGAGGATTATCGCAACCGCGCCAAACGCGACGAGTATCTCGCCGCGATGCACGACATGTTCGCCCGCACCGACACGGGCGGCGCGCCCTGGACGGTGATCAACGGCAACGACAAGAAGGCGGCGCGCATCCACGCGCTAACGGAGGTCGCCGACCGGCTGGAGGCCGCGGTGGATATGACGCCACCGCCGCTCGATCCGGAACTGGAGCGCGTCGCGCGGGCGGCGTTGGGGCGGTAGGCGCGCGCTTTTGTGGCGGATCGTCGTTCAACAGGGGGAGTAATCCCTCCCCCGCCAGGGGGAGTAATCCCTCCCCCGCCAGGGGGAGGCGGCATGCTGTAGGCATGACCGAGGGGGCGGAAACACCAATTGACGTGTCGCTTACCTCCCCCTCCGTCACCGCTGCGCGGCGCCACCTCCCCCTGGCGGGGGAGGAATTGTCATCGGTCGATCGCTGGAATGTCGAGGCGTTTTAGAAGCTTGCCTCATCGTATACGCGGGACAGGTCGCCTGCCCAGGCGCCGTTGTAGCGATCGAGCAGCACCTGCGCGGGCACCTTGCCGCTCCGGACGACGTCGCGCAGCGGATCGAGGAAGCCGGTTTCGTTTTCGCCGATGCCATTGATCCGGGCGCGCGCGGCGAGGCCGGCGTGGGCGATGTCGAGCACGGTGCCGGCGATATCGGCCAGCCGTCCGCCACCCGGCAGCGGCGCGTCGAGCGCCATCCGCGGCACCGCATCGCGCAGCGCCTGCCGTTCGGCGAGGCTCCAGCCCTTCACCAGGTCCCACGCCGCATCGAGCGCCGCGTCGTCGTAGAGCAGACCGACCCAGAAGGCGGGCAGGGCGCAGATACGGCCCCACGGACCGCCATCGGCGCCGCGCATCTCGAGGAAGGTCTTCAGCCGCACTTCGGGGAAGGCGGTGGACAGATGATCGTTCCAGTCGTCCAGCGTCGGCTTTTCACCGGGGAGGACGCTCAGCTCGCCCTTCAGGAAGTCGCGGAACGACAGACCGGCGGCATCGATGTAGCGACCGTCGCGGTAGACGAAGTACATCGGCACATCGAGCATATAGTCGGCATAGCGTTCGTACCCGAAGCCGTCTTCGAACACGAAGGGCAGCATGCCGGTGCGGGCGGGATCGGTGTCCGACCAGATATGGCTGCGATACGACAGGAAGCCGTTGGGCTTGCCATCGGTGAAGGGCGAGTTGGCGAACAGCGCGGTCGCGAGCGGCTGGAGGGCCAGCCCGACGCGGAACTTCTTCGCCATGTCGGCTTCCGACGCATAGTCGAGGTTCACCTGGATCGTGCAGGTGCGCAGCATCATGTCGAGGCCCATGCTGCCGACGCGCGGCATGTGGCGCAGCATGATCGCATAGCGGCCCTTGGGCATAATCGGCAGCTGGTCGCGCGTCTTGTCGGGCCACATGCCGAGGCCGAGGAAGCCGATGCCGAGCTTCTCACCCGCCGCCTTCACCTGATCGAGGTGGCGTCCGGTCTCGGCGCAGGTCTGGTGCAGGTTGTCGAGTGGTGCGCCCGACAATTCGAACTGGCCGGCCGGTTCCAAGCTGACGCTGCCGTCCGCCCCCGTCAGCGCGATAAGGTTTCCGCCTTCCTCTACGGGTTGCCAGCCATATTGCTGAAGCTCTGTCAGGAGCGCGCGGATGCCGCCGGGCTCGCCCCAGCTCGGCGCGTGATGGTCGGTCGTGCTGTAGACGAACTTCTCATGCTCGGTGCCGATCCGCCACCGTTCGCGCGGCTTTTCCCCGCGGGCGAAACTCGCGATCAGCTGCTCGCGCGACTCGATGAGGGGTGAGCCCTCGGCGATAACGGTCTTGGTCGTCATGGCGCGCCCTTACGCGGGGATGAACAGCGACGCCAGCAAGCTTTGCTACCAGTCGCCCGCAGCCGCCATCCATAATGCGACCGCGGCGGCCGCGGCCGTGTCGGCGCGCAGGATGCGGGGCCCAAGGCTGATGCCAATCGCTTGAGAATGTTCGCGTATCATCGCGCGTTCGGCATCGGTGAAGCCACCCTCCGGCCCGATCAGGATGGCGGCCGGGCCGGGATGCGCCCGCATCGCCGCGACGGCCGGATCGCCGCCCGCCTCGTCTGCGAAGAATAGGGTGCGCGTCGCCGGCCAGTCGCGCAGCATCGCGGCGAGCTTCACGGGCTCGTCGAGCGCCGGCAAAGCGGTGCGGGCGCATTGCTCCGCCGCCTCGATCATGTGCGCGCGCAAGCGATCGGTCTTCAGCTTGTCGACGATGGTGCGCGCGGTGACGACGGGGACCAACCGATCGACCCCAAGCTCGCAGGCCTTTTCGGCGAGCCAGTCGATCCGGCCCTTCTTCAACGGCGCGGCGCACAGCCATAGGTCGGGCACCGGCTCCCGCTCGCGCAAACGTGTCGACACGTCGACGGTCAAGTCTCGGCGCCCGACCTGCACCGCGGTCGCCAGCCATTCCCCCGTGACGTCGTCGAACAGCTTCACCGGATCGCCCGGCGCAGTCCGCATCACCGACAGCAGATAATGCGCCGCGGGCCCGTCGATGCGCAGCGGACCGGGCGCGAGGGGCTGCTCGACGAACAGGCGCGGGGTGGATTGCGGGGGCCAGGCGGGCGTGGCGGTCATGGTCGATGCTCGGGTTGGGCCTTGAGGCGCTTCTGCCGCGCCCAGATTTTGCGGGCGACGATCGCGACGAGCAGCGCGCCCACCGCGATCGCCACGACGACGACGGTCACCACGCCTGCAACGCGCAGGATCGCCCAGAACAGCGCCTCGACGAAGCGCCCGACCGCCACGGACAGGCCGATCATGGGTGGTTCCGGCGGGGGCAGGAGGGGCGGGTAGCGTCCATCGCGGACGATCTGCCGCATCTTCGCGGCGATAGCGAGGCAAAAGCCCGGGAACGGCCTTGCCCGCGGGCGGTGTCGCGCGGCAAAGGCGGATCATGGCCGCGCATCCCCCCACCGATATCGTCCCCGACAGCGAACATCGCGGTCTGGTCGGCCGCCTGCCGCCCCGCGCGCGGGGACTGGCGCTGCTGGCCCGGCTCGACCGGCCGATCGGCTGGTGGCTGCTGTTCTGGCCGGGGGCGTGGGCGATCGCGCTCGCTGGGGGCGGGATCGTGCGCTGGCCGCTGCTGCTGTGGTTCCTTGCCGGCAGTATCGCGATGCGCGGTGCGGGCTGCGTGTACAACGACATCGTCGATCGCGACCTCGACGCGCAGGTCGCGCGGACGCGGGCGCGGCCGATCCCGAGCGGGCTGGTGTCGGTGCGGCTCGCTTGGGTGTGGCTGGTCGCGCTGTGTCTGGTCGGGTTGGTCGTGCTGCTCCAGCTCGGCACGCTGGCGAAGATCGTCGCGCTGGCGAGCCTGGCGCCGGTGGCGGCCTATCCCTTCATGAAGCGGATCACCTGGTGGCCGCAGGCGTGGCTGGGCCTTGTGTTTTCATGGGCGGCGCTGGTCGGTTGGGCGGAGGTGGCGGGTGCGCTGTCGGCACCGCTGTGGCTGCTGTACGCGGGGTGTATCACCTGGGTGATCGGCTATGACACGATCTATGCGCTGCAGGATCGCGAGGACGATGCGCTGATCGGCGTGCGCTCGTCGGCGCTGCGGATGGGTGCGCGGGTGCGAGCGGGGACGGCCGGCTTCTATCTGCTGGCGGTGCTGTGCTGGGCGGGGGCGATCTGGCTGGTGCATGCCGATCCGCTCGCGTTGGTCGCGTTGGTGCCCGTCGCGCTGCATCTCGGCTGGCAGGTGACGACGCTGGTGCCGGACGACGGCGGCAATGCCTTGGCCCGCTTTCGCAGCAACCGCTTTGCCGGGTTGCTGATGTTCCTCGCCTGTCTGGTCGTCGGATCGACCGCCTGAGCCGCCGTCGGGCCTAGCATCGCGCCCCTCCCGCCCCTAATTGGGGGCGATGCTGACTCCCGATCAAGCGCGTGACCGCGCCGCCGATATCGTTTCCCGTGCGGTTCGGGCGGGAGCGGATGCCGCGGACGCCGTCTTCGCCGCGGATGCCTCGACCGACGTCGGCGTGCGGCTCGGCGCATTGGAGGATCTGGGGCGGTCGGAGAGCGAAGAACTGGGGCTGCGGGTCTTCGTCGGCCAGCGCTCGGCGAGCGTCTCGACCTCCGATCTGTCCGCCGACGCGCTGGGCGCGCTGGTGGAGCGTGCGGTGGCGATGGCGCGCGAGGCGCCGGAGGATCGCTGGGCGGGCCTTGCGCCGCAGGAACGGCTGATGCACGGGGCGCCGCCGCTGCTCGATCTCGACGATGGCGGCGACATTTCACCTGCCGATTTGCGGGCCTGGGCTGAGGAGGCCGAGGACGCGGCGCGCAGCGTCGCGGGCGTCAGCAATAGCGAGGGCGGCGGCGCGGCCGCGTCACGGTCCGTCTGGGGCCTGGCGACCAGCCACGGCTTTGCCGGCGCCTATGCCACGACCACCTACAGCCTGTCCGCGAGCGTTTTGGCGGGCGACGTCGCGAGCGGCATGCAACGCGATTACGCGCATCACGCGGCGCGCAAGCGGGCGCATCTCGAGACGCCCGAGGCGATCGGTCGGCGCGCCGGGGAGCGCGCCGTCGCCCGGATCAACCCCGGCCGCCTCGCCAGTGGTGCGATGCCGGTCGTGCTCGACCCCCGCGTCGGCTCGTCGCTGCTCGGCCATCTCACCGGCGCGATTGCAGGCCAGGCGATCGCACGGCGGACCAGCTTTCTGCTCGACGCGCTGGGGACGCGCGTGTTCGCCGACGGCGTCACCATTTGTGACGATCCGCATCGTCCGCACGGTTTGCGGTCGCGCCCCTTCGACGGTGAAGGGCTGCCGGTATCGCCGACCGCGATCATTGCGGACGGTATGCTGGAGACCTGGCTGCTCGACAGCGGATCGGCGCGACAACTGGGGCTGGAGCCGACCGGCCATGCCGCGCGCGGCGTCGGCGGATCGCCCGGCGTCTCGCCTAGCAATCTGTACATGCAGGCCGGCGTGATCCCGGTCGAGACGCTGATCGGCGACATTGCCGATGGCGTCTATATCACGGAGCTGATTGGCCAGGGAGTGAACTCCGTCACGGGCGACTACAGTCGCGGCGCGTCCGGCTTCCGCATCGTCGACGGCGTGATCGCCGGGCCGGTCGCCGAGTTTACGATTGCGGGCAATCTGAAGGACATGTTCCTCAACCTGACGCCCGGGAGCGACCTCGAATTCCGCTATGGCATCAATGTGCCGACGCTGCGGATCGACGGGATGACGATCGCGAGTGGCTGATCCGGCGTTCGACCTGACGGCGGCCGTCGCCCAGATCGCGCACGAGGCGGGGCAGATGGCGCTTGCCCGCTGGCGGACCGATTTCCGCCGCTGGGAGAAGACACCGGGCAGCCCGGTGTGCGAGGTCGACCTCGACGTCGATCGGATGTTGCGTGCGCGTCTGGAGGGGCTGCTGCCCGACGCCGGTTGGCTGTCGGAGGAGACGGTGGACAATACCGACCGGCTGGCGCGCGAGGCGGTGTGGGTCGTCGATCCGATCGACGGGACCCGCGACTATATCCGCGGACGCGAAGGCTGGGCGGTCTCGGTCGCGCTGGTGCGCAACGGCGAGGTGGTGCTGGGGGTGCTTGATGCACCGGCGCGTCGCGAACGCTGGACCGCGACGCGCGGGCAGGGGGCGTGGCGTAACGGCGTAGCCCTGCACGCCGGTATGCGATCCGCTTTGTCCGGCGCGCGCGTGCCCACCGATGCGCTGCCGAAGATCGATCGTCATCTGACGATCGTCCACAAGCCCAATTCGATCGCGCTGCGGATGGCAATGGTGGCGGCGGACGAGGCCGACCTCGTCGCGACGCTGCGCTGGGGCAACGAATGGGACATCGCGGCCGCGGCGGTGATCGCGGTAGAGGCGGGTGCGGGGGTAAGCGACGCGCTGGGTGGGACGCTCCGCTACAATAAGCCCGATCCGACCGCCTTCGGCGTGATGGTTGCCGCGCCGGGCATCCATGACGAAGCGCTCGCGTGGATCAGGCCACGGGCGGAGGCGGCCTCGATCCGCTGACCGCGCATTGTAAGCGCCTCACAAACAATCACTCTTCGGCCATATCGGAACCGGTATCGCCTGCGTAACGTTTTGTTGCTGACGCCGGGCGCTGGGCCTGGCGAAGAGAGGGATGCCAATCATGTTGTGGACGATCGCCGTAATCCTGCTGATCCTGTGGCTGCTGGGCTTCTCGCTCCACATCGCCGGCGGTTTGATCCACATCCTGCTGGTCATCGCGATCATCGTCGGCCTGATCCAGCTCTTCACCGGCCGCCGCGCTTTATAAGTTCGATCGGGGGGCGGCACCGGCCGCCCCCCGATTTCGTCAGTGAACGAAGCGCGCGACGACGTCGCGATAGCTGCGGCTGACCTTTACGCTGGCGCCCGAATCGAGCACCAGGAAGCATTCGCCGTTGGTGTGCGGCTTCACCTGTTTGACGAGGTCCAGATTGACGATCGTCGAGCGGTGGACGCGCTGGAAGCGGCGCGGATCGAGCCGCTTTTCCAAATCCTTCATCGTCTCGCGCAGGATCAGGTTTCGGTCGCCGGTGTAGATCACCATGTAATCGCCCGCCGCGTCGATCCGCTCGATCGTGTCGACGTCGACGCGGAAGATCTGGCCCTGATCCTTGATGTTGATCAGCTTCTCGTAGCGATTGGCCGACAGGTCGCCTGCGTCCGCGATGTCGGCAGCCGCCTCGGGCGCATGCTCGGCGAGCACCTCCTTCAGCTTCTCCACCTCCTCGACGCCGCGCTTTTCACTAAGCCTTTGACGCACCCGTTCGATCGTATCGGCCAGCCGCGATTCCTCGACCGGCTTCATCAGATAATCGACCGCCTGCGCCTCAAACGCCCGCAGCGCGTGGTCGCTATAGGCGGTGACGAACACGAACAGCGGCGGCTCGACCTCCATCAGGCCCTGCACGACCGAAAAACCGTCGAACCCGGGCATCTGGATGTCGAGGAAGACAAGGTCGGGCTTGTGCGTCTTGATCGCCCGGATCGCCTCGCGCCCATTCGAGCACTTTTCGATGATCTCGATGTCTTCATGCGCCTGGAGCCGGAGCTCCAATCCCTGGATCGCGAGCGGTTCGTCGTCCACCAGGATGGTTCTGATCGTCATGCGGCCTCTCTACTCACATCGTCGAGCTGGAAGGGGATTTCGATCTCCACCGAAAACCCGCCAGCCGGCGCGGTACGCGTCTCAAAACGGTGATCCGGGCCATAGGCCTGGACCAGCCGCTCCCTAATATTGGGGAGACCCACGCCAGTTGAAAGGCTTGGCATCGCACGCCCCTCCTGCAAACCCGGTCCAGTGTCGGATACGCCGATCTGCACGCGATCCCCGGCGAGCCGCGCGCGGATGCAGATTTCGGCCCCCTGCTCCTGCGTGCTGACCGCATATTTGATCGCATTCTCGACCAAGGGTTGCAGCAGCAGCGAGGGCAGGCGGGCGCGTTCGGCGCGCGGATCGACGTCGAACACCGGGCGCAGGCGATCCTCGAACCGCATCTTTTCGATCTCCAGGTACAGCTTCAGCGTCTCGACCTCTTGCAACACGGTGACGTGCGCGGTCGGTTCGTTGGCCAGCGTGTAGCGCAGGAAGGATGACAGCCGGCTGAGCATGGCATTCGCCCGCTCGGTCTGCTTGAGCAGTACCAAAGTCGAGATAGAATTCAGCGTGTTGAACAGGAAGTGTGGGTTGAGCTGATAGCGCAGCATCGCGAGCTGCGCCGACGACGCCTGGCTTTCCAGATGCTGCATCTGGTCGATTTGATCCTCGACGATCAGGTAGAAATTGATGCCGAAGTAGAGCGCCGACCAGCCGAACAGCGCGGTGAAGGCGACGTAGAAGGCGACGACCATGCGCGGCAGCGTGACGCCGGGCTGGCCGTTCTGGATCAGCGACCAAGTAAAGGCATCGACGAAGGTCGAGAAGATCGTCGCGACCACGAAGGCGAGGATCGTCAGGATCAGCCCGCTGACCCGCGGCAAGCGCCGGAAATAGCCGTAGAAGGTTGAGAGCAGCAGCGTCACGCAATAGCCGACGATAGCCTCGACGATCACGGGGATGATCGTGTCGAGCGACAGGTTGGTGAGCGTCGAGGCGCCGCGCAGCAACAGATAGCCGGTCCAGCCGACCGCCTGCAGCGTCCAGAAGGCGCGGCTCTTGTTCTCGAAGAAGGGGCGCACGTTGAGCGCCGGGCGGGTGGGGGCGGGAAGGGTCGCCATATAGCCGGCGTCTCTACACGCGTGCGCACCGCCGTGCAAAACAGAAGGGCCGCCGCTGCCCGAAGGAAGCGACGGCCCTATCCGTCAGGCAGTATTGGTTAGTTCGATCAGAAAGCGGTGTTCACCGACAGGATGAACGCGCGCGGGCTGCCGATCTGCACGAACGGGATCGAGTTATTTACGTTCACCGTCTGGCCGCCGGTAAAGCCGCCGACGTAGAACTTGTTGAACGCGTTGACGACGTTCAGCTGCAGGTACGTCTTGTTGTTGCCGCCGATGCCGACCCAGTCGAGCGCCAAGCGCGCGTCGAAGTCGACCGTGGTGTAGCCGGGAGCATAGGCACCATAGGTCTGGTACTGAATGCCACGCTGACCGGTGTAGGTGGCCGGAACGTTGTTAACCGTCGGGCAGACGTTGTTGACCAGATTCAGGTTCCCGTTCGGGCCCGCGCAGGCAAACTGCGGCAGGTTCTGGTCATTCAGGTAGCGACGGCCAGTCCGCTTCGCCTGAACGCCGAGTTCAAGCGGCCCGAGGGTCGCCTGGACGCGACCACCGAAGGTGTAGACCGGAGCGCCCGATTCACGCTTGCCGGCGGTCTGCGCCAGGATCGGGGCGCCCGCGACCGTGCAGTTGTTGGTCGTGTTCGCAGCGGTCAGCGTCTGCGGGCAGCGGCCGATCTCTACGTTCGTCTTGATCTCCGACTTCAGGTACGAACCGTATGCGTAGAACAGCAGCTCGCGGATCGGACGATAGGAGATGCTGCCATCGATGCCGTACTTATCGACGCGACCCAGGTTGCGATAGATCGTCTGCTGCGTGTCGATGTCATAGGCGCTCGCCAGACGGTTCTGGAAGCGGGTGTACCACGGCCCCAGCGACGCGGTGACGCGGCTGGTCGTGTAGCGGATACCGGCATCGAAGTTGTCGGTCGTTTCCGGGCGCGGGTTCGCAGGGGTGGTGTTCTGCGGGTAATAGAACGCCTGATACAGGTTGTCCGTGCCCGGAACCTGGATGCCCTTCGAATAATTGCCGAAGATGCTGAACGCGTCGGTGACTTCGTAGGTCAGGCCGCCGGCCGGCAGGATGCGGTCATACTTGTAGACGCGGTTCTGCGGGGCAGCGAAGCCCGTGATCGTCGGAGCGGCGGTGGTGCCGCCGACGACGTAGGGGTTCGCCGCGGCATAGGCCGCGTTCTGCGAGGCCGACGCCAGGCAGTCGACGTTGCCGCCGGCCGACGTGGAGAAGCAGTAGTTGGTCAGGTCGCGCTTGAACCACTTGCCCGTCACCGACGCTTCGACGCGCAGCTTGCTGTCGAAGAAATTGCCGATGTACTGCGCGAAGCCCTGGTTCAGGATCGCCTTCGAGAAACGGTTGCGCTTCTCGACCACCCCACCGTTGATCGCCAGAATGCCGTCGTTGACGGGGAAGACGTCAAACGG
Source organism: Sphingomonas melonis DAPP-PG 224 (assembly GCF_000379045.1). Classification (NCBI taxonomy): domain Bacteria; kingdom Pseudomonadati; phylum Pseudomonadota; class Alphaproteobacteria; order Sphingomonadales; family Sphingomonadaceae; genus Sphingomonas; species Sphingomonas melonis. The sequence goes on along the minus strand of NZ_KB900605.1, from coordinate 2,637,178 downwards.
CTTGCCGTTCGCCTGCAGGAAACCGAGCTCGCCGGTCTGCTTGTGGCGCCCGTAATCGAGCGTGTAGCCAACGCGGATGCTCTGCGTGTCCGAGAACTCGTACCGCAGCGATGCGATCACGCCATAACGGTTGGTGATCGTCTGGCTGGGGGCGAGCAGCGTAACGGTGTCGAGCGTATCACCGTCGCCGTTCAGGTCACGACCAAAATAATAGCCGTTCGAATTGCTGACGCTCTGGAAGAAGCCATAGTACGTATTGGCGCCGACGGTGCGGCCCTGCTCGCGCCCCGTAACCGTGCCGCCGCCGTTCGCCTTCGTGTACTGATACGACGGATCGACGAACAGCGTCAGCTTGTCGCTGAGCGAGAAGCGCGAGTTGATGCGGATGTTGGCGGTGTTCGACGGATTGTAGCGCTCGTCGAAGCTGCTGCCGCAAATGGCGCCGTTGTTGGATGCGCCCGGTGCGTTGGTCGTGGCAGGTGCGTCAACGCCGCCAGCCTGGGGCACGTCGATCTGACAGCGTCCGACCGAATAGGGCAACTCATCACGGCTGCGCGGGAAGCGGTTGGTCGACCCGGTCCCCGCGGTGCGCACGTCACCGGTAATCAGCGTCGGAGCGGCGGCGTTTGCACCGGTCGCGACCGTCGTCGTGTAAACGTTATTGTCGTTGCGCAGCGGAGCCGAGCCGAAGAAGTTGTTGCGGTTCTGGTTGTAGTGGCCCGAAACCGAGATGAAGTCCTTGCCGCTGCCGATCGGCTGATAGATCTTGGCGTTATACTGCTGCTTGTTGATCTTGCCGAAGTTGTTGAACACGACGTCGTTCGTCGCGCTCGAACCCGAGAACCACGCCTTGGTGCCCCAGGGCGTGAAGACGCCGGTGTTGACCAGACCGAACACGCGGAAGAAGCTGTAGTCACCGATCGAGCCGACCATGCGCGCACCGAACTGGTCGGTCGGGATCAGCGTGCGATAGTTGACGGTCGAACCCGAGGCCGAAGCGGTGGGCGAGTCGGGATCGGTCGAGCCGAGGTTGACGTTGACCTGCTCAATCAGTTCGGGGTCCAGCTGCTGGTTCGAATAGATGGCGTAGTTGCCGGTGTCGTTCAGCGGGATGCCGTCGAACGTCTGGCTGATGCGGCTGCCGTCGAACCCGCGGATGGTGAGCGTGCCGCCCGCCGAACCGAACGGATCGTTGTTCTGGAAGCTGACGCCCGGCAGCTGGTTGATGATGTCGTTGATCGTCTGGCCAGGGGTCTGGTGCGAGATGAACGTCTGATTCAGGACCTGCTTGTTCTTCGCGGTCGCGGGAATGTCCACGCCGCCGACGCCGGGTTCGCGCGCGCCGGTGACGACGATGTCACCCGAACCGACGGTGTCGGCTTCGGTCGAACCGGTCGACTGCGCGAAGGCGGCACCCGGCAGCATGAGCGCGGCGAAGGCAACGCCGCAAGCGAAAGTCATACGCATCTGATCTTGTCCCCTTTGAGCATGGTGCTCTTGGATTCGCGGCTCGTGTTTTTTGCCGTTGCCGCGGCCCATGTGAGATCAATATTGCGAGTTTGTGACAATCAAAGGGCAGCGATGATGACCCGCGTCGCTTCGTTCCGCTGCGTTGCAAAAAGGCAACGCCCCCGGTTCGTCATGCGGCCGTTTCGGCAACGATTTCAGCCCATTGCGCTTCGGTGATGACCGCCACGCCCAAGTCCGTCGCCTTCTTGAGCTTCGACCCCGCATCGGCTCCGGCCACCACGAGGTCGGTCTTGGCAGACACCGACCCCGACACGCGCGCGCCCAGTGCCTCGGCCTGCGCCTTGGCTTCGTCGCGACTCAGCGTTTCGAGCTTGCCGGTGAAGACGACGATCTTGCCGCTGACCTGCGAGGCGCGGGTTTCCCAGACGACGTCAGCGGGCGTGACCTCGCTGAGCAGGTCGTCGACGACCTCGCGATTATGCGCCTCGGCGAAGAAGTCGAGCAGCGCGTCGGCGACTTCGGGGCCGATCTGGGGCGTGTCGATCGCCGCGACGATCGCGCGCTGGCGGCGCAGCTCGAACTTGCGGTCGGGTTCTCCCAGTGCGGGTATGGTGTCGGCGCGCACCTTGAGCGCGGCGTCGATCATCGCGCGGAAGCCCGCCATCGAGACGAAGCGGCGGGCCAGGTCGCGCGCGGTGATCTCGCCGACATGACGGATGCCCAGCGCGAAGAGGAAGCGGTCGAGCGCTATGTCGCGCCGCGCGTCGATCGCGGCGAGCAGCTTGTCGACGACCAGTTCGGACATGCGCTCGCGCTGGATCAGCGCCTCGCGATGCTGGTGCAGGCGAAAGATGTCGGCGGGCGAGGCGATCAGGCCGTCTCGGAAGAATTCCTCGACCCGGACGAGGCCGAGGCCCGTAATGTCGAAGGCGTGGCGCGAGACGAAGTGGATCAGGCGTTCCACGCGCTGCGCCGGGCAGATCAGGCCGCCGGTGCAGCGGATGACGACCTCGCCCTCCTCGCGCGTCGCTAAGCTGCCGCATTCTGGGCAGTGGTCGGGGAAGACGAAGGGCTCTCGGGCGACGTCTCGGGTCAGGTTCTCGACGATCTGCGGGATGACGTCCCCTGCGCGTTGCAGGACGACGCGGTCGCCGGGGCGGACGCCCAGCCGCTCGATCTCGTCGGCATTGTGCAGCGTGGCGTTGGTCACGACGACACCGCCGACCGTCACCGGCTCCAGCCGGGCGACGGGGGTCAGCGCGCCGGTGCGGCCGACCTGGATATCGATCTTCTCCAGCGTGGTCTGGGCGCGCTCGGCGGGGAATTTGTGCGCGATCGCCCAGCGTGGCGTACGCCCGACGATGCCCAGCCGGGCCTGCCAGTCGAGCCGGTCGACCTTGTAGACCACGCCGTCGATATCGAAGGGCAGGTCGGCACGCTGCGCCTCGATGGTGCGATAGATGGCCAGCGCGGCACCGGCATCGGGCACGCGGGCAAAGGCGTCGGCGATGGGAAAACCCCAGCGGCGCCATGCCTCGACCATGTCGAACTGCGTCTCGACGGGCACCTCGCTTGCCTCGCCCCAACCATGCGCCAGGAAGCGCAAGGGACGCCCGGCGGTGATGGCCGGGTTCTTCTGGCGCAGAGACCCGGCGGCGGCGTTGCGCGGATTGGCGAACTGGCGGGCCTCCTTGTTCGCGTCGGCGGCTTCCTGCGCCAGTCGGGCATTGAGCGCGGCGAAATCGGCCTTGCTCATATAGACCTCGCCACGCACCTCGAAGACCCGCGGCGCGTCGGCGGGCAGGGTCTGGGGAATGTCGGCGATGGTGCGGACATTCTCGGTCACGTCCTCGCCGATCGCGCCGTCACCGCGGGTCAGCGCCTGGACCAGCCGCTGGTCGACATAGCGCAGCGAACAGGACAGGCCATCGATCTTGGGCTCGGCGGTCAGGGTGACCGGCTCGTCCTCGGGCAACTTCAGATAGCGGCGGACGCGGGCGACGAACTCCTCGACCTCCTCGTCGGTAAAGGCATTGTCCAGGCTGGTCATCGGACGGGCATGCGGCACCTTGGCGAGATGGGCGGCGGGGGCGGCGCCGACCTTGCGGCTGGGCGAATCGGTGCGGATCAGGTCAGGGAAGGCCGCCTCGATCGTGGTGTTGCGGCGGACCAGCGCGTCATATTCGGCGTCCGAAATCTCGGGCGCGTCATGCGTATGGTAGAGGCTGTTGTGGTGCGCGATCTGCGCGGCGAGTGCCTCCAGTTCGGCGGCGGCATCGAGCGGCGTCTGCGGCAGGTCGGTCATGGTTGCCGACTAGGGGAGAGGACGGCGGTCGGGCAAGCGGGGAGTGGAATAGCCCGGATCGAGGGCGATAGATGCTTGATACGCCGCATGAATTTCCACCACCGATGAACCAACCGCGGCCCCGGGCGATTGCGTCTTCATCCATCCGCCATCGAAGGCCGCATCATGACCGATCAGACCAATCGCCGCGATCTGTTCAAGGGCGCCGCCGTCGCTGGCGTCGCCGCCGCTGCGGCCCCGGCTTTCGCGCAAGGCGCGCCGGCGCTCAGCGATCCGCAGACGCGCTACACCAGCCAGCCGTTTCCCGAACAGCGCCAGAAATGGCCGGCGCTGCAACGCGACATGAAGCCGGTGCCCGACAGCGGCGAGCGCAGCTATCGCGGGTCGGGGCGGTTGGCCGGGCGCAAGGCGCTGGTCACGGGCGGCGATTCCGGCATCGGCCGCGCCGCGGTGATCGCCTTTGCGCGCGAAGGCGCCGATGTCGCGATCAATTACTATCCGACCGAGGAGCCCGATGCGCAGGACGTCGCCAAGCTGCTGCGGGCCGAAGGGCGCAAGGTGGTGCTGATCCCCGGCGATCTCACGGACGAAAAATTCTGCCGCGACCTGATCGCGCGTGCTAATCGAGAGCTGGGCGGGCTGGATATCCTGGTCAACAATGCGGCGTACCAGCAGTCGAAGGCGTCGATCGCGGAGATCAGCACCGAACAGTTCGACCGGACGATGAAGACCAACGTCTATGCGATGTTCCACCTGTGCAAGGCGGCAATCCCGCTGATGCCGCGGGGTGCGGCGATCATCAACACCGGGTCGGTCAATTCGGTCAACCCGGGCGAAGAGCTGCTGGATTATGCCACGACGAAGGCGGCGATCCTCGTCTTCACCAAGGGACTGGCGAAACAGTTGGGGCCGAAGGGAATCCGCGTGAACATGGTCGCGCCGGGCCCGGTGTGGACGCCGCTGCAGGTGGCGGGCGGCCAGCTGCCGGGCAAGATGGGTAAGTTCGGGCAGGACACGCCATTGGGCCGGGCGGGTCAGCCAGCGGAACTGGCAGGGCTGTACGTTGCGCTGGCCGAGGCGGGCAACAGCTTCACCACCGGCAGCGCCTTTGGCGCTAACGGCGGCACCGGCGCGATCTGACGTTTCCCTCTGATGAGGGAGGGGAGGGTCAGGCCGTCTCCAACAGGCGATCGGCCTGCGCCCGCGCCTCATCGGTGACGGTCGCACCCGACAGCATCCGGGCGATCTCTTCGCGTCGTTCGGCCTCGTCGAGCACCCGAACGCCGGTGCGGGTGACGGTGCCGTCGTGGCTCTTGGCGATCAGCAGATGCTCGGCACCGCGCGCCGCGACCTGGGGCGAGTGCGTCACCACCAGCAGCTGCGTGTGTTCGGCGAGGCGCGCGAGGCGCTCGCCGATCGCGCTCGCCACCGCACCGCCGACGCCGCGATCGATCTCATCGAAGATCATCGTCGCCGCGCCGCCTTCCTCCGCCAGCGCGACCTTCATCGCCAGGATGAAGCGCGACAGCTCACCACCGCTGGCGATCTTGGCGAGCGGGGCGAAGGGCGCGCCGGGATTGGTCGCGATTTCGAATTCGACACGATCCTTGCCGTGCGCGGACCACCCGTCAGGCCCGACCGACACCACGGTCGTGCGGAAGCGTGCGGCGTCGAGCTTCAACGGCGCGAGTTCGCCCGCGACCGCCGCGTCGAGGCGCTCGGCCGCGGCATGGCGGCGTTGCGACAGGATGTCGGCGGCGACGTCGTAATCGGCGCGGGCCGCGGCGACGGCCGCTTCCAGCAGCGCGATCCCGCCCTCGCCAGCTTCCAGCCGCTCCAATCGGCCGCGCAAATCCTCGGTCAGCGCGGCGAGATCGTCGGGCTGGACGCGATGCTTGCGCGCCATACCGCGCAGTTCGAACAGGCGCGCCTCATCCTCTTCCAGCGCCCGTGGGTCGAAGGCGAGGGCACGGCGCGCCTCGACCAGCTGTTCCTCGGCAGCCGCCGCCTCGATCACCGCGCGATCGATCGCAGCCAGCGCTTCGCCGAGCGCGGGATGATCCTCGGCAATGCGTTCCAGCACGCGCGCCGCCTGGCGCAGCTGCGCTAGCCCGCCGTTCGATCCTTCGAGATAGTCGTCGATTGCGGCCAATTCGTCCGCGATCTTTTCGGCGCGCTGCATGCCGCGCCGCTTGTCGGCGAGCGCTTCCTCTTCGCCCGGTTCGGCGGCCAGCGCGCTGAGTTCGCCCACCGCATGTTCCAGCCATTCGCGATCGCGCGCGGCCGTCTCGATCTCGGCCTGCGCCGCGGCGAGCTCTGCCTGCGCGTCTCGCAAACTTACCCAGGCGCGCGCGGTATCGCCCGGATCGACGCGTCCGAACGCATCGAGCAGCGCGCGATGCCCGCGTGGATTGAGCAGGCCGCGATCGTCGTGCTGGCCGTGGATTTCGACCAGCATCGGCGCCATCTCGCGCAGCAGCGCAACGCCTGCGGGCTGGTTGTTGACGAGCGCGCGACTGCCGCCGTCGGCCTTGACGATGCGTCGGACGAGCAAGGGTTCGCCCGGCTCGACCTCGACACCATTCTCTTCCAGCAGGGCGCCGAGTGCACCGACGGGCGGATCGAAGGTCGCGGTGACGATGGCCTGTGCCGCACCGTGGCGCACCAGCCCCGATTCGCCACGGCCCCCCAGCGCCAGCCCGAGGGCATCGAGCAGGATCGACTTACCCGCACCGGTTTCCCCGGTCAGCACGTCGAGCCCGGCCCCGAATTCGAGGTCAAGCGCCTCGATCAGCACCACATCGCGAATGGACAGCGCGGTCAGCATCGGAGGCGCTATAGCGCGCCTACGCGGCGATGTTGATCCTTAAATGTTCTCATCGCCGCGATGACGGCCGGGGCGCCGATCAGTTGGTCGGCGTCTCGGTGGTCGGCACCGGTGCGCCGGCCGTGCCGCCGCTGGGGGCGACCGGCGTCGGCGGCGTGGGGGCTTCCGCCTTGGGCTTGGCGGCCTCCAGCTCGCCAGGCTCGGCGAGCTTCTTGGTGCCGGGCGTGTTGGGCGGGATGATCGGCTGGCCGGCGGGAATCGGCGCAGTCGGCGTGAAGGGGTGCTCCTGCATCAGCTTGTACGCATGCGCGTACCAGTCGCTGCCGGGATAGTTGGCGCCGAGCACCGCCGCAGCCTTCTCGGCTTCGCCGCGCAGGCCCAGTTCCAGATAGCATTCGACGAGGCGCATCAGCGCTTCGGGCGTGTGCGTGGTGGTCTGATACTTGTCGATCACGGTGCGGAAGCGCAGCGCGGCGCCCAGCCACTGACCGCGGGTTTCGTAGAACCGCCCGATCTCCATTTCCTTGCCGGCTAGGTGATCGTTGACGAGGTCGATCTTCAGGCGCGCGTCGGAGGCGTAGCGGGTGTTCGGATAGCGGCGGGTCAGTTCGCCCAGCGCGCTCAGCGCCTGGAGCGTGATCTTCTGGTCGCGCGTGACGTCGCGAATCTGTTCGTAATAGCTCAGCGCGATCAGATAATAGGCGTAGGGAGCATCGCGGTTGCCGGGGTGGACCGACAGGAAGCGCTGCGCCGACTGGATGCTCGCGGTGTAATCGCGGTCGAGATAATAGCTGAACGCGCTCATCAGCTGCGCGCGGCGGGCCCAGATCGAATAGGGGTGCTGGCGCTCGACCTCGTCGAACAGCAGCGCCGCCTCCTTGTAGCGGCCCTGATCGAGCCGCGTCTTCGCGGTCGAATAGAGCGTGCCCACGTCGCGCGCGACATAGGGCAGGTCGGACTTCGCCTTGTTACGGGCGCAACCGGCGACCGGAAGCGCGAGGACGGCGATCATCGCGGCGGCAAGCGCCTTGGACTGTGGGATACGCATCGGCTAAGGCTCTTAGCGTAAGCGCGTGCCAGCGAACAATCCCCTCCGTCGCAGGTTGGCGCGCCTGTTACGGACTCGAAAGGACCCTCATGCCTGCTACGTTGCTCCACACCCACCGCGTCGAAAAGCCGTGGGGCCGGCATGACCTGGGGTTCGGCTTTGAGGATGCGCCCAAGGACGGCAAGCCGATCGGCGAGATCTGGTTCCAGGAGCCGGGCGACAGCACGCCCGACCTGCTGATCAAATATCTGTTCACCGACCACAAATTGTCGGTGCAGGTCCATCCTGACGACGAGCAGGCGCACGCCCGCGGCCTGCCGCGCGGCAAGGACGAATGCTGGACGATCCTGGCGGCCCGCCCCGATTCGACGATCGCCCTGGGCCCCAAGCAGCCGATCACCGCCGACCAACTGCGCGCCCATGCACAGGACGGCAGCATCGAGGACGATCTCGACTGGGTGCCGGTGAAGGCCGGCGACTTCTACTACGCCCCCAGCGGCACGATCCACGCGATCGGCGGTGGCCTGACGCTGATCGAGGTGCAGCAGAACAGTGAGACGACCTATCGCCTGTACGATTACGGCAGCGATCGGGAATTGCACCTAGACGATGGCGTCGCGGTATCGCACCTGACCCCGTACCAGCCGATTGCCTCGCCGGGTGCGGCGGGCGAGGGGCGCGACATTCTGGTCGAGGGGCCGAAGTTCGTGCTGGAGCGCTGGACGGGTGGCGAACACCAAGTCGCGCTGCAGGACGGTCAGACCGGCTGGCTGGTGCCGATCCGCGGATCGGGCGAGGTTGCCGGTGTCGCGTTCAAGGCAGGCGAATGCGTCACCGTCACCGGTAGCGAGACGATCGCGAGCAGCGCCGATGCCGACCTGCTGTTCGCCTATCCGGGCACGCAGCGCCTCTGATTCGCGGGCGGGCGCCGGGTAGGGGAAGCCTTAACCCGGCGCCGTTAGGCCAAGCCGCGATGCTGCGCGTCCTGACCCTGTCGTCCCTGTATCCGGATGCGAACCGGCCGAATTTCGGCGTGTTCGTCGAACGGCAGACGCAGGGGCTGGCGGCGGCGGACGGCGTCGCGGTGCGGGTCGTCGCGCCGGTGGGTGTTGCCCCCTGGCCGGTGTCGCGCTTGCGGCAGCGAGAGCGGCTGGCACTGCCGGCGCGGGAGACCTGGCGCGGCGTCGATGTGTACCGTCCGCGCTTTATCGCGATGCCGGGCACTGCCGGCCGGTGGCATGCCCGTATGCTCGTTCGCGCGCTCGTGCCGGTGCTGGACGCGATACGGCACGACTTTCCGTTCGATGTGATCGACGCGTCCTTCTTCTTCCCCGATGGGCCGGCCGCGGTGATGCTCGGGCGGCGCTACGGCGTTCCTGTCTCGATCAAGGCACGCGGGGCGGATATCCATCTTTGGGGGCGATCGGGCCCGACGGCCGCGCAGGTGCGGGAGGCCGGCCGCGCGGCGGACGGCCTTCTCGCAGTCAGCGGCGCGATGCGGAACGACATGATCGCGCTCGGCATGCCGGGAGACCGCATCCGCGTGCATCACACGGGCATTGACACGGACGCCTTTCACCCGTTCGATCGAGCCGTTGCCAAGGCCGCGTTGGGCGTCACCGGGCCGCTTGTCCTGTCCTTGGGGGCACTGATCCCACGCAAGGGCCACGACATCGTGCTGCGCGCGGTGGCGACGCTGCCCGGCGTCCCGCTGATGATCGTCGGCGAGGGGGCGGAGCGGGCAAGCCTGACCGCGCTTGCTGCGTCATTGGGGATTGCCGATCGCGTCCGCATCGTGGGCGGCGTGCCGCACCGGGCGCTTCCGGCGGTGATCGCCGCGGCCGATGTCATGGCGCTGGCCTCGCGTTCGGAAGGGCTGGCCAATGCGTGGATCGAGGCGCTCGCCTGCGGCACCCCTGTCGTCATTCCGCCGATCGGCGGTGCGGCGGAGGTGGTGACCTCGACGGACGCCGGACGGATTGTCGCGCGCAACCCGGAGGCCTTTGCCGTCGCCATACGGGAGCTGATCGCCGCTCCGCCTGCGCCTGATGCAGTCTCCGCGACGGTGAAGCGCTTTACCTGGCAAGCCAATACTGCGGCGCTGGTCGATCACCTGTCGGCGCTCGTCGCCCACCGGCGCGAGAGGGATCAGGCATCCAGCGGGTAGAGCGCCGCGCCGATCACGCGGCCCTCGCCGCGCAGCACGCCCCAGGCGCGCGCCGCCGCGCGGCTGTCCATCGCCTCGACGCCGATGCCCGCGTCTTCCAGCGCGCGGACCAGCGCGACCGGCGGGCGGGTCAGCCCGGCGCCCGTGCCGATCAGGATGAACTCCGGCGCCGCGTCGATCAGCGGCTGCAACGCCGCCGTGTCGAGCCGGTCGAGCGGGGGCGGCGTCCATTCGGACGCCGTCTCCACCGTCATCAGCAGCGCGCGGAACACCCGCTCGTCGTCGACCCGGAACCCCGAGCCGACGAAGCCGCGAACGATCGGGCCGTCGGCGGCGGCCTCACGGTCCATGCGCACCGCGTCAGCCCTCGCGCGGGCCGACCCGCTCCGCATTGCTGATGCCGCCTTTTGCGGTGCGTTCGCCGGCATTCGGATCGGCGCGCAGGCCGAGCGTGATGAGCAGCGACGACGACACGTAGATCGACGAATAGGTGCCGACAACGATGCCGAGGATCATCGCGGCGGTGAAGCCGCGCAGCACATGGCCGCCGAGCAACAGCATCGCGATCAGCGCGAGCAGGATCGTGACCGAGGTCATGACGGTACGCGGCAGCGTCTCGTTGACCGACAGGTTGATGATCTCGCGCATCTCCATCTTGCGATAGCGGCGCATGTTTTCGCGGATACGGTCGTCGATCACGATCTTGTCGTTGATCGAATAGCCGATGATCGTCAGCACCGCGGCGATGATGTTCAGGTCGAATTCGAAGCGCGACAGCGCGAAGAAGCCGACCGTCATCAACAGATCGTGGACGATCGCGACGATCGTCGACACACCGAACTGCCATTCGAACCGCACGATCGCGAACAGGCCGATGCCGAGGATCGCGAGGACGACGGCGAGCACGCCGTTGCGGATAAGCTCGCCCGACACCTTGCTCGACACGGTCGAATAGCGGCTGAAGGTCGCGCCTGGGAACGCCTGGCCCAATGCGCCTTCCACCTTTTTGACGACGGCGTTGGTGGCGCCTTCGTCGGCGCCTTCCTGCACGGGCAGGCGGATGGTCAGTGTCTTGGGGTCGCCGAACTGCTGCAGTGCGGCTTCGCCGACGCCCAGGCCGTCGATGACCTGGCGGACCTTGTTCTGGTCGGGCTGGGTCGGGAACTTCTCTTCGATCATCAGGCCGCCGACGAAGTCGACGCCGAAGTTCAGGCCCTTCACCACCGTCAGCCCGACCGCGAGCAGGCTGAGCGCGAGCGTGAGCCCGAATGCCCAGCCGCGCAGGCGGACGAAGTCGATGTTGGTGTTGTCGGGTACGATTTTCAGGAGGCGCATGAGGTGTCCTTTCGCCTCAAATGTTGATCGTCTTGGGCTTCTCGCGCCGGATCCACAGCGCAACGAGCATGCGCGTGAAGGTGACGGCGGTGAAGACCGAGGTGACGATACCGATGAGCAGAACGACCGCGAAGCCGCGGACCGGACCAGACCCCAGTACGAACATGATCGCGCCCGAGATGAAGTGGGTCATGTTCGCTTCGAAGATGGTGCGGCTGGCTTCCTTATAGCCCAGCTCCACCGCCTGCACGACGCTGCGCCCGCGACGGCGTTCCTCGCGGATACGCTCGTTGATCAGCACGTTCGCGTCGACCGCGGTGCCGATGGTGAGCACGAAGCCCGCGATGCCCGGCAGCGTCAGCGTGCCGCTGATCAGCGCGAGGACGCCGAGGATGACGAACACGTTGATGACGACGGCGAGGTTCGCATAGGCGCCGAAGCGGCCGTAGGTCAGGAACATGAACGCCATGACCAGCGCGACCGCGACCGAGCAGGCGAGGATGCCGGCGCGGATCGAATCGGCGCCCAGTTCCGGCCCGACGGTCGATTCCTCGATCACCTTCAGGTTGATCGACAGCTTGCCCGAACGCAGCGCGATGGCGAGCTGGTTGGCGCTTTCGACGGTGAAGCCGCCGTTGATGACCGCCGATCCGCCCAGGATCGGTTCGTTGATATTGGCGACCGAGACGACCTGATTGTCGACCACCACCGCGAACGGCTTGCCGACGTTCGCCTGCGTCACGCGGGCAAAACGGTTGCCGCCGACGCCGTTGAAGGTGATCTGGACGTTAGGGGCGTTGGTCTGCTGGTCGAAGCCTTGGCGCGCGTCGGCGACCATGTCGCCGGTGATGACCGCGGTGCGCTTCACGACGCTGACCGGCACGCCGTCGCGGCTGCCGGGATAGGGCAGGATCTGGCTGCCGATCGGGGCGATGCCCTTGGCGACATCGGCCGGGTTGGCGGTCGTGTCGACCAACTTGAATTCGAGGCGCGCGGTCTTGCCGAGCAGGTCTTTCAGCTGCTGTGGGTTCTGGAGGCCCGGCACCTGCACCAGAATGCGGTTGTCGCCCTGGCGCACGATCGTCGGCTCACGCGTGCCGAGCGCGTCGATACGACGACGCACGACGTCGGTCGCATCCTCCATCGCGGTCTTGATCGCCTGGTTGAGGCCCGCCTGCGTCGGGGTCAGCACGAAGCGGCTGCCGTCGACGACCTGGATGTCCCATTCGCGCTGGCCGGTCATGCCGGCGCCGCCGCCGGTGATGCCGAGCAGGCGCTCGCGCGCCGCATCGACCTGCGCCGGGTTGCGCAGCATGAACGTGATCTGGTTGTTTCGCGTCGAAATGTCGCCGATGTCGATCCGGGGCGTGCCGTTGCGCATCGTCCCCTGGATCTGGTCGCGCATCGCCTCGATCCGCGTGTTGGCGAGATCCTGCGTATCGGCTTCCAGCATCAGATAGCTGCCGCCGGCGAGGTCCAGCCCCTTGTTGACGCGCGGGTGGAACGGCCAGTTCGCGGTCATCGATTCGGGCAGGAACGTCGGGATGGCCAGCGCGCACAGCAACGCGAGCACCGTCCAGATCGTCGCTACCTTCCAGCGCGGAAAGTCCAGCATCAGTCGTTCGCCGGCTTCGAATTGGGGCTCGTCACTTCGGCCAGCGTCGCCTTCACCACGCGGATGCGCGTGTTCGCGGCGATCTCGACCTCGACGAAGGCGTCCTCCACCTTGGTGACGCGGCCGACGATGCCGCCGGCGGTGACAACCTGATCGTTCTTCTTCACGCCCGCGATCGCGGCCTGCAGCGCCTTCATGCGGCTCTGCTGCGGGCGAATCATCAGGAAGTAGAAGACGACGAAGATGAGGAGCAGCGGTGCGAAGCTGATCAGCGAGGCAAGGCCGCCGGATTCAGCGGCGCCACCCGCGGTCTGGGCATAGGCTGGGGAGATGAACATCTGATCCGTGCATGGCTGATCGGCGGAGGAAATCCCCCGCACTGGAAGCGCCGCGCGCTAGCATCGCACGGCGACTTGCGCAATGTTGCGCCGCTGCAACGGCACACGTGACCGCATTGTATCGGCCAAGCGACGATCAGCGCTTGCATCGCCGGTTCGCCCCGCCTAAAGGCCCGCGCTCTGGGATCGGCAGCGAATGCCGCACGGTCCCTCGGTCGGGGCGTAGCGCAGCCTGGTAGCGCATCACACTGGGGGTGTGGGGGTCGCAGGTTCGAATCCTGTCGCCCCGACCATTTTATCTCGGAAATCGAACACGCTGAACGCGGCGCCCTGGGGCGTCTCGCGTCACGAATCGTGCCGTAGAGGCACCACTGCGAATGGTCAGCGTGGACGCGGCTGGCCGGCGGCTGACGGCCGCGACGCAGCATCGATGGCCGACAGGATGGCGGTGTGGATCGCGATCCGGGCCTCGGCGATCTGCTTGTTGGTCCGGGTGGGATTTACGCGATTGGTCAGCAGGATGACGAACGCGTCGCGCGACCGGTCGATATAGATCGATGTGCCCGTGAAACCGGTGTGGATCAATGCGTCGGGCGAGGCCAGGGGGCCGGCGAAGCTGCCGGCCGGATCGGGCATGTCCCATCCCAGCGCCCGGAAGCTCCCCGGCGGAAAAGCCGTCCGGGTGGTAAAGGCAGCAAGGCTGCCGGGCGTCAGGAATGGGCGACCATTGTGACGGCCATGGTCGAGATAGACCTGCGCGAGGCGCGCAAGGTCTCGCGCGGTGGAAAACAGCCCCGCGTGACCGGCGACCCCGCCGAGGACGAAGGCATTTTCGTCATGCACTTCGCCCCGCACCAGCCGATGACGAAATAGGTCGTCCTGCTCGGTGGGCGGTATCCGGTTGATCCGGCTGGCGGGGGGATTGAAGCCGGTGTCTGTCATGCCCAGCGGCGCGAACACCGCATCGTGCAGGAAGCGGTCGAGCGGCTGACCGGAAAGACGCTCGATGATCTCGCCCATCAGGATCATATTTTCGTCGCGATACTGGTAGTGCGTGCCCGGCGCCCAGGCCATCGGCATCCGGTCGATCAGCGCGAGCAGCTCCTGCCGGTTGCGGCTGTGCTGCCATAACAGATCGGACGTAAAGAGGCCCGAACTGTGGCTGAGCAGGTGGCGTACGGTGATTTTCTCGTGACCCGGCGTGCCGGCGAAGGACGGCAGATAGGCGACGACGGGGCGGTCGAGGTCGAGCAGGCCGCGGTCGTAGAGGATTTCCGCGGCGGTCGTGGTGCCGACCACTTTGGTGAGCGATGCGAGGTCGAAGATCGCATCGCGCGGCATGGGCGGCGCGTCCGGAGCGGAGGAGATTCGCCCGAAGGCCTTCAACGCGACCAGCCGTCCATGCACGCCGACCGCCACCACCGCGCCGGGGAACGCCTTGCCGACCCAGGATTGCACCTCCGCGAAGGCGGCGTCGAAATTGGGCGTGCGCTCTGCGGCGATGGCGGAGGTGGGGACGGGGGCTATCGTGACGGTGCTCAACGCGGACACGAGCGCCGCTACCCTGATGAGGCCTCTCATGGTCGAAGCTCCGTGATCGGGCGTATGGTCGCATCGACGGCGTGCCGGCTAAAGGCGAGGCGGCGCGGTTCGCCCGCGACCCAGGCGGCATAGCTGTCAGAATAATGCGGCGAGCGAGGGTCGATCGACTGGCCCGGCAGCGCGCAGACGAGCGATTCGTCCCAGTCGCCGACGTCACAGACGATCATGAAATTGGCCCCGTGGCTTACGGTGTAATCGCGCGCCGCGACATAGCCGCGCGCCATCACCGTGAAGGCATCGCCGCCCGATCGGCCGCCCTCGATCGCGGGGCTGACGGCGGCGACCTCGGGCAGCGCGGACAGCGGATGGCGCAGCACGACGCGGTGCGCGTCTCCCCAGTTCCAGCCATCGGGATCGGGCCCGAACGCGGCGATGGCCGCCTCCCATCCCGCGGCGAGCGCCGTCGCCAGGAGTCTATCCCGCGCGGTTGCAGCTTCGGGACCGAAGCGGGCATCGGGGTAGGACAGCATCGCCAGCATCGGCCGAGGATCGACGGATGTGACGAGGTCGCGCGCTGCATCCGGCACGATCGCGGAGAGAAAGGCCTTGCCGAGCGCGATCCAGACCATCTCGAACAGGGCAGCCGCCGCGCTGTCGGCCCCCAGACGGCAGTCCCAGTCGCGGAGTAGTGCGGCGGCGCTGGCTGCCGTCCCGTCCAGGTGGCCGGGCAACAATGCCACGAGCGCACGTGCCGGAAGCGACAGATCGTCGTGCTGCAGCGCGACGCTGTCGGCGAGACTATGCCTGTCCTGTTCTTCGAGCGCTTCGACGATCCGATCGTAGCGATAGGGCGCGTTCCAGATGAAGCTGCTGACCCGTTTGTCGGGGCTCCAATCGGCGGGTAGATTGAGCTGGTTGGCCGATGCGAACCAGCCGTCGGGCGGGTTCAGTATCGCCGGCATGTCCTCCTTCGCGACGATGCCCTGCCAGTCGTACCGTCCGTCGCCCGGAACCGGCATCAGCCCGTCGTGATGAGCGCTACGGATCGGCACATGGCCCAGCATCCGCCAGGCGGTGTTCCCGTCGCGATCGGCGTAGTGTAAATTCGTCGGCGCGACATGCAGGCGGACGGCCTGCGCCAGCGCGTCCCAGTCCCGCGCGAGGTTCAGCGCGATGATCGCAAAGGTCATGTTCGCGCCCGGTTGCAACGACACCGACGCCATCGCCGTTGCGCGTCGGCGCGACGGGTCGTGCGACAGAACCGGGCCGTGCACGCACTGGCGGATCGTGACGGTCACGTCCGCCGCGTCTTTCACCCGGATCGTCTCGGTCCGCGTCTCGAACCGCTTCCAGACGTCGTCGTGGCGATAGGTCTCCGGGTCGTCCGGGTGCAGGTCCAGGACGAACAGGTCTTCCTGATCGATGTGCGAGTTGGTGCGCCCGAACGCATAATGATCGGTGTGACCCTGCATGATGCCGGGCATACCCGGGCTGCCGGCGCCGATCACGTCGAACCCCGGCGCGGTCAGGTGCGCGATGTGGCGCGGCGAAAAGCCGCCGATGCCGAGATGGGGATCGTTGGCCAGGATCGGGCGACCGGTTGCGGAGCGGTCCGCGGCGATCGTCCACGCATTGCTGCCATGCGCGTCGCGGTCGAGCCTATCGTGGACGGGATCGTAGCGTGCCTGCACCGCCGCGTCCCATGGCAACGGCCCATCGGTCAGCGCGAGAACGCCGAGGTCGGCGTCGGACACCGCCGCCACGTCGAGCCCGTCGGGCACCACGGGCTGCCAATCCCAGGCGAGGGGCGTCATCAGCCGGTCGAGATCGAGCAGCCCGCGCGCCGCAAGCCGGGCGCGGCGCACCTCGTCGTCGGGCCGGCCCATGTCGCCGCTGCGGATGCGTACCAGATCGGCGATATCCCAGCGGAGCGGGGTCAGCCCCAGCGCAGCATATTCGGGCGGGAGCAGTGCGGGGTCCGCCTCCAGTTCCGCAATCCGGGCATTGATCCCGTCCACGTAAGCGCACGCGCACGCCACAACATCCGGCGGCAAGGCGTCGAGCTCTGCCGCGACATCGCCCCGGAACAGCAGCAGGCGGGCGGTGTGATCATAGGCCACGAACCGCGGCCCGAAGCTTTCCGCCAGCCGCCCAAGGTCGCGGCGCAGTTGCAGATCGATCTGGAACAGTCGATCGCGGGCGACGACATAGCCCTGCCCGAAATAGGCGTCGGGGATCGACCCCGCCCGGATATGGGGCACGCCCCATATGTCGTCGGCGATCGTCACCGGACCACGTGTTGCCGAACTGCTCATTCCGGCGACGCTGATCGCGACCCCGCGGCCGCATCGCCGGGCGGGGCGATGGCGGCGCGGGGTGTCGGGCGAGCTGCGCGACGATGGATCATCGTCGCCGCCCGGCTCAGCGCGTCTGGAAGCGGATGCCGACCCGGAAGGCGCGGCCAAGCAGATCCGAATAGGTGCTGTTCGCCGCCAGCCCGGTTTCAGGCAACAGGATAGGATCGCGGTCGAACAAATTGGTAACGTTGAGGAACAGCTCCGCGCGGCCGCCGCTGTGCGTTTCGATCTTGGTCGTCAGATTGAGGTCGAAATAGATGACGCCGGAGATCGAATTGTTGTCGATCGTCGGGAATTGCGAGACGGTGGCGGCGGGGCGGCCCGTCGGGCAATTGCCGTCGCAGACGATATACGCATTGCCATAGGTGCCGCTGCTGACCCCACGCGCGGTGCCGGTCACCGAGAAGCTGTCCGTCTCATAGCTGGCATTGAAGCGATAGATCCACTTGGGCGGGCTGATGCCGCTCAGCTGGCCGACGGTGTCGACCGGTATCACGTTCGGCACGCCGCTGTCGGTGATGTTGTGGATGTAGCGCGTCGCGAGGCCATGCAGCGTGACCGTGCCCGGCGCGCGCTGGATGATGTTGGCGAGCGGCAGGCGGTAGCTTGCGTCGAAGTCGATGCCGCGGACCCATTGGCGGGCGAAGTTGAACGGGCTGGCGCGGAAGAACAGCTCGCGATCGCCCGTGGGATCGGGGCCATAGGCGGCGCAGAATTCGGTCCGCCCCTCAAAGCAGCGGTTGATGATGTCCTGCGCGAAGAACTGGCCGATCGCGTCCTTCAGCTTGATGTCGAACCCGTCGACCGACGTCGAGAAGCCCGGCAGGAAGGTGGGCTGGAACACCACGCCGACGGAGACGGAGTCCGCCTTTTCGGGGCGCAGGTTCGGGTTTCCGGTGGTCGTCTCGCGGAAGGTGACCGTCGTGCGCCCCGTCGCCGGATCGGTCAACGTGTTGGTGCGTGACGTGCCCGACGCGTACAATTCACTGAGGTTGGGCGCGCGGATGTCGCGCGAGCGGGTGGCGCGGAAGCGGATGTCGGGGATCGGCTGCCACGTCGCGCCGAGCTTCCATGTCGTCACATAGCCCGACGTCGAATAGTCGGTCCCGCGCACGGCGCCGTTGAACTCCAGGCCCAGGCCCAGCGGCACGACCGTTTCGAGATAGGCTTCCTTGACGTTATAGCTGCCGAAGGTGGGCAGGAAATTGCCCACCGACCAGCCGGTCTGGAACTGCGTCGGCACCGAACCAGACACCGATTCGCGCCGATACTCGCCGCCCACCGCGACGCTGACGTCGCCCGCCCAGGTCGCGAATGGCGTGAGCGACAGGTTGACGCCCGCCACCGTCTGCTTGAGCTTCTGGTCGCGATAGGGGTCGCCCAGCACATAAGCGAAGGCGGCCGGGTTGGCGACGCCGATGCCCAGTCGGTTCAGCGGCACGCAGCCGTTGGTCGGCGCGGTCAGCGACGACCGGCACACGACGGTGCCAGCCGCCACGCCCAGCGCGTTGCCGGCCGGCGCCGCGACCGCATCGGTGGCATTGGCCATGTTCGCCGTGTTCATGATGTCGCGCAGCTGCTCGTGCGCGTTCGTCTCGCCATATTGGCCGTAGATGTTCCAGAACGCCTTGTGTCCGAAGGCCTGGAACTCACCCTCCGCACCGATCGCATAGCGCTGCACGTCGCGGCTGCTGTTGTTCTTGCGATAGGGCAGGTCCACTGCGGTGCTACCGACCGTCACCGACGTGACGGCCGCACGCTCCGCTGCGGTGATGAGGCCCGCGGACACCGCATTGGCGAGTGCGCTCTGCAAATAGGGATTGGCTGAGGACAGCGTGATCGACGTCGTCGACTGCGGGCCCGCGTTGAACAGCGTCTTCTGCCAATTGTACGAGGCTTCGGCGAAGAGCGTCACGCCGGTGGCGACTTCGTAGCTCAGCCGCCCGAAGGCGCCGCGGCGATCGTCGTCGGCGTCGAGGCCGATGTTGCGGCCCTGATCGTTGACCTGCCAGTCGCCGCCCTGCGTCAGCGAGGGCGCGGTCGCGCCACCGACCGCGGGGAAGGTGAGCGCGCCATATTGGAACTGGCTCGCCGCTGCGCCCTGGCCGAAATAGATGCCGCGCAGCCGATTGGCGACGCCGCCGCTGGAATTGAGGATGATGCCGCCGGGCGTGGTATTGGCGACACCCACCGGCTGGCGGATCAGGAATTGCGCCTGCCCGTTGGTGTTGGTGTAATTGGGGTTGGTGATCCGCACGACGCCGCGCGCGTTCCACTCACGATCCACGCGGAAAATGCCGTCGCGATGCGCCCATTCGCCGCTCAGCAACAAATGCCCGCGATCGTCGCTGCCGAAGGCAAGACCCGCCGCGGCGCTAAGCGAGTAATTGGCGCCGTCGCCGCGTTCGGTGACGCCGCTATCCGCCTGGATCTTGATGCCCTTGTACGTCTTGTCGAGCACGAAGTTGACCACGCCCGCAACCGCGTCGGAGCCATAGGCCGCCGACGCACCGCCGGTGACGATCTCGACGCTCTTCACCAAAGCCTGCGGGAAGGTGTTGACGTCTACCAGCCCGGTGACGCTCGATCCCACCGTGCGGCGCCCGTCGAGCAGCACCAGCGTACGGATTTCACCCAGCCCGCGCAGGTTGAGCGCGTTGATGCCGGCGAGACCGGAGCTGATCGCGAGGCGTGAGTTCGAGGGGCGGGTGGACCCGACCAGCGCCGGCAGTTGGTTGACGAAGTCGGCGATGTTGTTCGTCGGCGAGGTGTTGAGGATATCCTCCTGCGTCGCCACGGTCAGCGGCGTCGGCGACTTGAAGCCATCGCGCACGATGCGCGTGCCGGTGACCATGATGTCGTCCGGCGCGATGTCGCCGGGGTTGGTCTCCGGCGGGGGCGGACTGGCGTCGGCCGGCGCAGCCGGCGTCGTCTGCGCGAAGGCGGGAGCGGCGAGCGCCATCGACAAGGCCGTCAATGCGGTCCCGGTCGCCATCAACCCGCGCCATGATCCGTCCGTCATCTGCAATCCCCCTTATTCACGATCGTTTGGAACGTGATCACCCTGCGGCCGGTCATGGTCTTGTCGCTGATCCGGGCAGCGGCGATGGTGCAGGCGGGATGCAACCTAGGTCAAGGGTCGACCGACACCGATCGTTGGGTGGGCCATAGCCTGCGATTATGGTGGCATTGCGCGGTCCCGACGCCGGCCTATGCTCCGTCGCGAACCGCCCCGCCGACCGTTGCGCCGCCGATCTTGCGCGGCCGTATCGTGGGTCGGCCGAACAAGGGGAAACCATGGTCTCTCGCCGCACCTTCCTGCTCGGCGCCACGGCATTCGGCGCGCTCGCACCCTGGCGGGCGACGGCACGGCTGTCCGCCGCCCCCGCCTATGCGACGGTGCCGGGGCTGTCGCAGCCGATCACCATCGTCGACGATCTGTGGGGCGTTCCCCATATCCGCGCCGCGACCAAGGCCGATGCCTTTTTCGGGCAAGGCTATGTGGTCGCGCGCGACCGCCTGTTCCAGATCGACTTCGCACATCGCCGCGAGATGGGGCAGATGGCCGAGGTGTTCGGCGGGGACTTCGCCGCGCATGACGCGGCGGCGCGGCTGTTCCATTATCGCGGCGATTTCGACGCCGAGCTGGCGCGCATTCCGCGCGAGGTGCTCGACTGCGTGCGCGGCTATATCGCCGGCATCAACGCGCGGATCGCGGAGGTGGAGCGCGATCGGTCGTTGCTGCCGCTCGAATACCGTATCCTGGGCGTCATGCCGCTGCGCTGGGACGTGCGCGACCTCGTGCAGGCGCGGGGCGGCGGCATCGGCAATGTCGACGACGAGATCCGCCGCGCGCAGCTGGCGGCGTTGGGGTTGCTCGAACTCGACCAGCTGGTGGCGCCGCTACGCCCGTCGATCCCGCTCGAGGTGCCCGACGGACTCGACCCCGCGCAGGTCAGCGAGGCCGACCTGGGCGTGCTGCGGCTCGGCCCGCTGCCGTTCGGACGCGAGACGCATACGCAGGACCCGGACGAGCTGCTGAACGCCGCCAATGCCGGCTCGAATGCCTGGACGGTCGCGGGCAGCCGGACCGCGACCGGGCGCCCGATCCTGGCCAACGATCCGCACCTCGGCATCGGCGGGTTCGGCCCGCGCCATGTCGCGCATCTGACCGCGCCGGGGCTGGACGTGATCGGCGGCGGCGCGCCGGGCCTCGCGGGGATCATGCAAGGCCATACCGATCGCTTCGCCTTCGGCCGCACCAACTTCCACATCGACCAGGAGGATCTGTTCGTCCTGGAACTCGATCCGGCCGACCCCGAACGCTACCGCCACAACGGCGGGTGGAAGCGCTTCACGGCGGTCGACATCGCGATCCCCGTCAAGGACGCGGCGCCCCGCACCGTACGGCTGCGTTATGCCGTGCAGGGGCCCGTCATCGCCCACGATCCGGCCCGCTCGCGCGCCACCGCGCTCGCCTCGGTCGAGATGCAGCCCGGCGGATCGGGCGCGTTCGCCATGGTGGCGATCAACCTCGCGCAGGACTGGGACGGCTTGCGCGAGGCGTTCAAGCTGCACCCGTCACCAACCAATTTCCATTATGCCGACGTGCGCGGCCATCATGGCTGGCAGGCGATTGGTTTCTGGCCACAGCGCAAGCGCGGGCATGGCCTGCTGCCGGTGCCCGGCGACGGCCGTTACGACTGGACCGGAATGCGCGATTTCCGTGCCTTGCCCGGCGTCGTCGATCCACCGGCCGGCTGGTTCGCCTCCGCCAACCAGAACAATCTGCCGGCCGGCTGGCCCGCAGACCACAGCCCGGCTTTTTCGTTCCGCAGCCCTGCACGCTACGACCGGATCGCCGAGGTGCTATCGACGCAGACGCGTCACAGCGTCGCCGACAGTGTCGCGCTCCAACATGACACGCTATCGCTGCCCGCCCGGCGCTTTCAGGCGCTGCTGCCAAGCGCGCCATCCGCCGGGGCGGCTGCCGCCACGGCCATGCTGGCGCGCTGGGACGGCCGGATCGACGGCGCAAGCGGTGCGGCGGCGCTGTACGAGATCGTGCTCCGCGATCTCAACGCGAAGATGATCGCCGCACTGGTGCCTGAGCGCGCCCGCACCCTCATCCCCGCGATCGAGCCGCCCGAGCTGATCCGGGTCGCCGCCACGCGGCCCGACCTGATCGACGCTGCGCTTGCCGATAGCTGGGCCAAAGCGACGACGCTGCTCGGCAACAACCCCGCCGCGTGGCGGTGGGATACGCTTCACCGCGTCCGGATCGCGCACCCACTCGCCCGTATCCCCGCCATCGCCGCGGCCTTTCCGCCGATCGAGGTCGGTGGGTCCGGTGGTGACGGCTTCACCGTCATGGCGCGGTGGCTGGGCAACGGGCCGGACTGGCGGGTCGGCGGCGGCGCGAGCTACCTGCAGGTGATCGATGTCGGCGATTGGGATCGATCGGTCGTGCTCAATCTGCCAGGCCAGTCCAATGATCCGCGGTCCGTCCATCGCGACGATCAGGCGGCCCCGTGGATCGCGGGGCGGATGTTGCCCATGCCCTTCAGCCGGGCGGCGGTCGATGCGGTTGCGGCCGCCACCACCCACCTTCGACCCGAAAGGAGTCCGCGATGAAACGCCTCGCCCTGACCGCTCTCATCTGGTGCGTCGCCACCTCGGCGAGCAACCCGCGCGTCGATGTCGTGATCCACGGCGGCACGATCTATACGGGCGCGGAAGGCGCGCCCTTCGTCGGCGATGTCGAGCTGACCGGCGACCGCATCGTCTATGTCGGGCGACCGCGCGGCACCGCCGCAGGCGAGGTGATCGATGCGCGGGGGATGATCGTCGCGCCGGGGCTGATCGATGCGCACACCCATCCCGACAGCTACATCCGCTCGCCCGATCCCAAGGCGCGCCTCAACCTGCCGTGGCTGACGCAGGGTGTCTCGACGGTCGTGATCGGCGTCGACGGCTATGGCACGTTCGAGGTCGCCAAGGATGCGCACACGCTGGAGGCGAGCGGGATCGGCACCAATATCGTCCCCTTCGTCGGCTTCGGCGCGATCCGCACGCATGTGCTAGGGCAGGACGCCCGCGCACCCACGTCGGCCGAACTGGCGGAGGAACGGCGCCTTGCCGGCAAGGGGATGTGCGAAGGGGCCTATGGTCTGTCAACCGGCCTGTTCTATCCGCCGCAAAGCTTCGCGAAGACCGACGAGGTGGCGGCCGTCGCCAGCGAATCGGGCAAGCGCGGCGGGATGTACGACACGCACCAGCGCGACGAATCCAACTACTCGATCGGCCTGCTCGCCTCGACGCGTGAGGCGATCGCGATCGGGAAGAGCGCCGGCACGCCAGTCCATTTCGCGCATCTGAAGGCGCTGGGCGTGCCCGTGCAGGGGCAGGCCCCCGCGCTGATCGCCACGATCGAGGCGGCGCGGCGCGCGGGGCAGGCCGTGACGGCCGACCAATATCCGTGGCTCGCCTCGGGATCGAGTGTCGATGCCGCGCTGGTGCCGGGCTGGGCGATGGACGGCGGCTATAAGCGGCTGCTTGCGCGCTTCGACGATCCGGCGACGATGGCGCGGCTGAAATCGGCGATGGCGGACAATCTGAGTCGGCGGGGTGGGCCGGGGGCGCTGCTGCTCACCGCACAGGGCCAGCCGTGGACCGGTAAGACGCTCGCCGAGATGGCGACGACGTGGCACCTCTCCCCGATCGACGCGGCGATCCGCATCCTGCGCACGCCCAATGCGGCAGGCGACGGCCCGGCGGGGTCGGACGTCGCCAGTTTCAATATGGTCGACCGCGACGTCGACCTGATCATGAAGCAGCCCTGGGTCGTGACGTCGTCGGACGGATCGGACGGGCACCCGCGGCAATATGCGACCTTCCCGCGGCTGTATCGAACCTATGTCGTCGACCGGAAGGTCATCACGCTGCGGCAGTTCATCCGCCGCTCCACCGGCGCGACCGCGGACATGTACCGGATCCCGCAGCGCGGGTATCTTCGGCCGGGCTATTTTGCGGATCTCGTGGTGCTGGACCCCAAAGGCTATGCGCCCCGCGCAGACTATCTGCATCCCCGCGAAACGAGCGTCGGCGTCGTCGCATTATTCGTCAACGGCCGACGCGCGCTGACCGATGGCGCGGCGACCGGCGCCGCGGCCGGACGGGCGCTGCTCCGCCCGCGCCCCGCGGGCTGCGACCAATAGCCGAACGTTATAGGCAGCGCCGCGAGCGCGATTGGCACCATCGGCGATCCCCCCTCTATCATGCTGGCATCATGACCATTCCCGCTCCCTATCTGCTCTATCTCGGCCATTCCGATGACGAGATCGGCCTCAAGACCTCCCGCGGGCTCGCCGCCTTTCGCGGGGCGGATTGCGTCGGCGAATGGCGGCACAGCGATTGCCCCTTCACGCTCGGTCTGCCGCAGATGAATGCGGACACCGCCCGTGCCGCAGGCGCCCGTACGTTGGTGCTCGGCATCGCCAATCCCGGCGGACGCTTTCCCGGCTGGATGATCGGCGACGCGCTGGCCGCGATCCGTGCCGGGCTGAACGTCGCCTGCGGCCTGCACGAGCGGCTGCGCGACGTGCCGGAACTGGTCGAGGCAGCGAAAGCGGCGGGAGTCCAATTGTTCGACGTGCGCGACGCGCCCGCGGGCCTTCCCGTCGGCAACGGTCGCCGGCGTGCGGGCAACCGCCTGCTGACCGTCGGCACGGATTGTTCGGTCGGCAAGATGTACGCGACGCTCGGCCTGCGCGACGCGCTGCGGGCGCGCGGGGTCACCGCCGATTTCCGCGCGACCGGCCAGACCGGCATCCTGATCGCGGGCGAGGGCGTGCCGCTCGACGCCGTCGTCGCCGATTTCATCGCGGGCGCCATCGAAACGCTCGCTCCGGCACGCGAAGACGATGGCTGGGACCTGATCGAAGGGCAGGGATCGCTGTTCCACCCGGCCTTCGCCGGCGTGTCGACCGGGCTGCTGCACGGCGCGCAGCCGGCCGCGCTGGTGCTATGCCATGATCCGTTGCGTCCGCATATGCGCGGCCTGCCGCATTGCCCGATGCCGGGTCTTGCCGAATGCCTGGAGGCGAACCTGCGCGTCGCCCGGCTGACCAGCCCGAACGTGCGCGGCGTCGGCGTGGCGCTCAACACGGCGAAGCTCGACGAGCTGACCGCCCGCCGGATGTGCCGCGAGGCCGAAGATGCGCTGGGCCTGCCCTGCACCGACCCCTATCGCTTCGGGTCGGAGGCGATCATCGACCTGCTGCTGGAGACATCATGCGCCGCACCCTCATCGTTCGCCATGACCGCTTCCCACTAAGGGCGCCGTTCCGCATCGCCCGCGGCGTGAAGACGGCGGCCGATGTGGTGACGGTCACGATCGCGCAGGGTGACGCACGCGGATGGGGAGAGGGCGTGCCCTATCCCCGCTATGGCGAAACGATCGATGGCGCGATCGCCGCGATCCACGGTGTCCGCGCGCTGATCGAAGGCGGCGGATCACGGCAGGATCTCGCCCAGGCGATGCCGCCGGGCGCCGCACGCAATGCGGTCGACTGCGCTCTATGGGACCTGGAGGCGCGGATCGGCCGTACCGACGTCGCCGCGCTGGCGAGCGTCCCGCCCGTCTCGGCGCTGCCATCCGCGATCACGATCGGCATCGACACGCCCGAGGCCATGGCCGCCGTCGCGACGACGGTGGCGCACGTGCCGCTGCTGAAGATCAAGGTGAACCGCGACGAGGCCGCAGCCCAGATCGCGGCGGTCCGTGCCGCTGCGCCTGCCCCCCGGCTGATCGTCGACCCCAATGAAAGCTGGCGGGTGGAGGACATCGCCGCCTATCTGCCCCTGCTGCGCGCGCAGCGGGTCGATCTGCTCGAACAGCCTGTTCCGGCGGATGACGACGAGGGGCTGGCGGCCCTGGCCGGCGCGATCCCGATCTGTGCGGACGAAGCCTTGCACACCCGCGACCATCTCGATCGGCTGGCCGGCCGCTATAGCCATGTGAACGTCAAGCTCGACAAGACGGGCGGCTTGACTGAAGCGCTTGCGCTCGCTGGTGAGGCGCGGGAGCGGGGGTTTGGGGTGATGGTGGGCTGTATGGTGTGTTCGTCGCTGGGTATCGCGCCGGCGATGCTGGTTGCGAATGGCGCGGACTTCGTCGATCTCGATGGCCCGCTGTGGCTGGCGCAGGATCGCGACGGCGGCGCGCGCGATCACGACGGCATCCTGTCCGCACCGGCGCCTGGCTTTTGGGGCACGCTCGCTTGCGCCTGATCCGGGGCTGGTTCGCCATTCCGCTGTGGCAGCGGGTGGTCGGCGGGTTGATCCTGGGCGTCGCACTCGGGCTGCTGTGGCCTGAGGGGGCGGGCGCGATCCGGCTAATCGGCGATCTGTTCGTGCGCCTGATCAAGATGCTGGTGGTGCCGGTGGTGCTGGTCACAATCGCGGCGGGGATCGCCACGCTGGGTGATCCGCGGCGGCTGGGGTCGATCGGCCTGCGCACCGTGGGCCTGTTCGCGGCCACCACGCTGGTTTCGGTATCGATCGGCATGGCGGCAGGGCTGATCCTGCGCCCCGGCGCGGCCATGTCGCTGGGCGGCGTCGTGCCGCATGTGCTGGGTGCCGCAGTGACGCCGGCCGATCAGCTGCTGTCGATCGTGCCGCTCAATATCGTCGAGGCGCTGGTCCGCGGCGACATGCTGGCGATCATATTCGTCGCGGTGCTGCTGGGCACGGGGACCATCCTGGCGGGCGAGGCGGGCAAGCCGGTCGTGGCCCTGCTACAAGGCTTGTCGGCGGTGCTGTTACAGATCGTCCGGTTGGTGATGGAGGTGACCCCGTTCGGCGTCTTGGCGCTCATCGCACAGGCGGTCGCGGTCAATGGCGCAGGGGTGTTCGTCCATGTCGGCTGGCTGGCGCTGGCCGTGGTGCTCGCGTCGCTCGTCCAGATGCTGGTGGTGCATGCCGGGCTGATCCGCTTCGTCGCGCGCCTGCCGGTGACGCGGTTCTTCAAGGGGATCGTCGACGCGCTGGTCGTAGCCTTTTCGACCGCATCGTCATCGGCGACGCTGCCCGTCGCGCTGCGGGTGGCGCAGGACAATCTGGGCGTCTCGCGGGCGGTCGCTTCCACGGTCCTGCCGCTCGGCGCGTCGATCGGCAAGGACGGGACGGCCATGTATGTCGGGCTGCTTGGCCAGTTCGCGTTGCAGGCGCTGGGCATCGTTCCCGACGCGACAATGCTCGTCACGATGCTGCTGACCGGCGCGCTGGCCGCGTTCGGGACTGCACCCGTGCCGTCCGCCTCGCTGTTCATGCTGGCGGCGATGCTGTCGGCGGTGGGGGTCAGTACGGAGCAGACCGCGCTGGTGATCGGGCTGGTGCTGCCGTTCGACCGCCTGCTCGACATGACGCGCACCGTCCCCTCCGCCTCCGCCAATCTGACGGTGGCGACCCTGGTCGCGCGCGGCGAGGGGGCGTTGGACGCCGCGCGGTTCCGCGGGCCGGTGGCCGAATAGCCTCGGCTTCGCTAGGCTGCTGCCCATGAACCTGCGCCACATCGAGATTTTCCACGCCGTCTACGTCAACGGCTCCGTCTCGGCCGCGGCGCGCGCGCTCAACGTGTCGCAGCCGTCGGTCTCGAAGACGTTGCGGCACGCCGAAAGCCTGTTGGGGTTCGAGCTGTTTCAGCGCTCCAACGGCCGGCTGCTGCCGACCGAAGACGCGCACGCCCTGTTCGCCGATGTCGCCGACATTCAGGAACGCGTCCGCGCGCTGCGCGAGGCGGGCCGCAATCTGCGCGTCGGCGCGGGTACGACGCTTCGCATTTCCGCGCTGCCCAGCCTGGCGCTCAGCGTCCTGCCCGATGCGGTCGCGCGGTTTCTGACGCGCCACCCCGACGTCAGTTTCGATTTGCAGACCGTCCACCACGACGACCTGCTGCGCAAATTGTACGAGCGCGAAAGCGACATCGCGATCGCGAGCGAGCCGCCGCGCGGAGTCGCCTTGTCGCGCAGCTGGCTGGGCGAGGGGGAACTCGTGGTTCTGTATCGCGAACAGACCATGCCCGATGCGCCGCCCCGGATCGAGCTGTCGCAACTGGTCGATCAACCGATCATTTCGATGAAGGGCAGCGGCCCGATCGGCAAGCTGTTCGGCGACGAGATCGACCGGCTGGGTCTTGCATTGAACGAAGTTGCCGTTGCGCGCACTTTCTATATCGCCGCCGCTCTGGTGCAGGCGGGGGTGGGCGTCGCGATCGTCGATAATTTCACCGCGGCGGCGTCGATCAGCCAGGGCCTGTCGATGCGTCCGCTGCGCCCGTCGGTGACGTTCGATGTCCATGCGATCCACCTGCTCGACCGCCCGCCATCGGCGCTGGCCGCCGAGTTCCTGACCCTGTTGAGCGAGGAAATCGAACGTCGATGATCGGTACGGCCCTGCTGCTACCTCTGATGCTGGCGGGACAGGCGGCCCCGGCAGCCGCGCCGCCGGCGCCAAGCCCGCCCCCGCCCGGGGTGGCGGAGGCACTGGCGAAGGCGCCCCCCGGCACGCGCATCGGTTTGCTCGTGGTCGATGCCGACGGGCGGGAGATCGTCGCGATCCGGCCCGACGAGCGGTTCATCCCCGCCTCGAACACCAAGCTGTTCACCACCGCCGCCGCCTTTGCGACGCTCGACGTGGCGGCGCCGGATACGCGCGGTGGCGCAACGGTGCGGCTGGAGGGCACGGAACGCCCGACCGTGATCCTGGCGGGGCATGGCGATGCGCGGCTGTCCTCCGCGCCCGATTGCCGGGTCGATTGCCTGTCGACGCTGGCGACCGCGGTCGCGCAGCGCACCCGGATCGTTGGCGATGTCGTCGGCGACGATACCGCCTTCCCGGACGAGCGCTGGCCGCAGGGCATGAGCTGGAACAACATGGACAGCGTCTACGGCACCGGCGTGTCGGCATTGACACTCGACGACAATGCCGTGCCGCTGACGGTCGTGACGACGACGCCAGGATCGCCGCTGACGGTGACGGGCGACGGCTATTTCCAGATCGACAACAGCGCGACGACCGGTCCGGCTGGCAGCGCGCGCAGGCTGACGGTCGAGCGTATACCGGGCAGCGATCGCCTGCACGTGTCGGGCAGCGTTCCCACCGGCCATGCACCGATCGTCATCCCTCTCGGGATCGACGATCCCGCGCATCACGCCGCGTGGCGCTTCGCGCAACTGTTGCGCGCGGCAGGCGTGACGGTGACGGGGCGGATTATCGTGCGGCACCGCCCACCCGCTCCCGCGGCAATGCCGCAAGAGGTTGGCGCGCCCCCTTTGCCGGTGCTGGCTGGGCTGACCCCGCCGCCGTTGGCCGAGGATATCCAGCGCACCAACAAGATGAGCCAGAACCTCCACGGCGAACTGCTGCTGCGCCGGCTGACTCGCAGCGGGACGGTCGCGGATGGTCATGCCGTGGTCACCGCGACGCTGGCCCGCGCGGGCGTGGCGACGCCGGCGTTCGACTTCGCGGACGGGGCGGGCATGTCGAACTATAACCGCGTCACCCCACGCGCGACGGTGGCCTTGCTCCGCTGGGCGATGACCCAGCCGTGGGGCGCGGCGTGGCGGGCGACGCTGCCGATCGCGGCGACCGATGGTACGCTGATGCGGCGGTTCGTCGGCACGCCTCTCGCGGGACGGCTGTCTGCCAAGACCGGGACGCTCAACGCCGCCAATGCCTTGTCCGGCTATCTCACGGCAGCGAGCGGGCAGACGCTGATCTTCTCGGCCTATGCCAACGACATGGCGGGGGACGCGAGCGCGACCGCGGCGATCGATGCAGCCTTGGTAGCGGTTGCCGCTGCGAACTGAGCGACGGAGCTTAGGCCAGCAGCGCGGCCAGCGCGCTCGATGCGAGGAGCGGGGGCGGGGGCGGCAGTGGTATAGCGCGGGCCACCGGCGTTGCGATCGGCGCAAGCCCGGCGCTCGCGACGGCGGCGAGGACCCTGCGGCGGTCGATCATGCTACCCCCTCCTTCGCGCCGACGGAGAGCCCCGCCAGATACAGCGCGCCGTCCAGCGCATCCCCCAACGGCTCGCTCAGCCGCGCGACGGTCCGCGCCCGCAGCCACGGGCGCATCGCCTGCGACAGGCCACCCAGCAGCGCGCAGCGGGTCGCGCCGCGTTCGAAGATCGTTTCGATGAAGCGCTCGATATGGCCAGCGGCATCCTCGACGATCGACCTGGCGATTACGTCGTCCGCCTCCGCATGCGCCATCACCAGCGGTGCGAAACTGCCATAGTCACGCGGGGTCGCCTGATCCATCCACGCGATCGCTCGGGCGGTATCGTGGCCGAAGCGTTCGGTCACCGCCGCGCTCAGCGGCGTCGCGCGCGTGCGGCCATCCAGCGCCCGCATCGCATGGCGCATCGCACTGAGACCCAGCGCGGCACCGCTACCCTCGTCCGATATCGGGAAGCCATAGCCCCCGATCCGAAAGGTCTCGCCGTTGACGCGCACCAGAGCGATGCTCCCCGTGCCGATGATCAGGATCGCGCCATCGGCACCGCCGTGCGCCCCCAGGTTCGCAATCTCCGCATCACTTTCGAAGACCGTGGTGGCGAAGGGAAAGGCGAACCCCTCCAGCGCCGCGCGCACGCCGGAGCGGGAAATCCCGGCCACGCCCATCGCCGCGCTGGTCCGGGCCACATCCGCCGCGGTGAGACCGGCCTGCCGCACCACACAATCGGTCACGTCGCGCAGCGTCGCATGCAGTGCGATCAGCCCCAACCCGGCATTGGCAGGCCCGGCCTGCGCCTCGGCCAGCACCCGACCGTTCGCATCGACCAGACGGCTGCGGCAATGACTGCCGCCAGCGTCCACGCCCAGGAAAAAACGCGTCATTCCGGTCCCCCGCTATTGCGTCTGCACCTCTTCCAGCGTCGTGCGGAAGCGGCCGTCCAGCCAGTCGGTGATTTCGCGCGCGGCCGGATGGTCGATGGCACCATAGCGCGCGCGCAATTCGGCATGGCGCGGCCCCAGATTATCGAGCCCCGTATCCTGCAGCGGCAGGATGTCCCGGCGCAGCGTCGCGGCGAAATCGGGCCCCAGCACCGTTGTCGCCGCCGTCAGAAACGCCTGACCGTAGGCATAATCGTCTCCCTCGCGATAGCTTGCCGCCAGCGTCAGCGCCGGGATGCATGACAGCAACGGTTGCGAGGCGGGATTGATCGCATGGCCGCTGACATGGTTTCGGATCGCCGCGGATCGCCCGGTAAAGGCGCGCAGGTGAAGATATTGCGACATCCGCACACCATCGTTGACCGGATAATTGTCCCACAGGCAGACTTTGCGGCCCAGTTCGTCCTGCACCCGCTTCAGGTGCGCGACACCGATCTCGCGCGAAATCACCTCTTCGCCCGTCCAATAGACCTGGACACGCCGGTCGAGAAACCGGCCGAGATCGGCCAGATATGCCGGCGGGCGGCGGCCCCAGGCGCGTTCGAGGATGGGATCGTCCGAATAGAAGCTGGGGCAGAAGAACACCCGGCTGGCGCGGGTGGCGTTCGCGCAAAAATCGACCAAGTCCGCCTGGCTGCGCGCCAGATCGGGCAGTTCGGCGGGCAGATCGTCGAACAGGATGGCGAGGTCGTCGAGACCCAGCGTGTCGAGGTGCGCGAGCTTCCGCCGCAGCGCCGCGCGTGATGCCTCATCGAAGGGATGCGTGCTGCCGACCGGGGTCAGCGCTACGCCGAAGCGCACGCCCCGCGCCCGGCACTCGGCGGCGAAAGCAGCCAGCGCGGCGAACTGCTCGGGCGGGTGGGGTTCCTGCCAGCGTCGGCGTAGGAAGGGGTCGGCCTTGGGCCCGTAATGGTAGAATCGATAGCCGGCCGGGGCGAGCGTTCGCAGGACGGTGGTGCGATCGGCCCAGCTCCACGGCTTGCCGAACAGACCTTCGATCACGCCGAGGTTCACTGTCATAGCCGTACCTTTCTGCCGTCCCAGATCATTGGCCAGACGCCGCCACCACGCCACGCAACACCGTCTCGCGCAGCGCATCGAGCGATGGATATGGCTCGCCATCGGGACGATGGACGCGATTGGTGAGCAAGACGACGGTCAGCCCCAATTGCGGGGAGACGGCGAACCACGTGCCCGTAAAGCCGGAATGGCCGAAGAAGGGCGCCGCGATACCGGCGAGCTGCGTCTTGCGGAAGCCGAGCGCCTGATCGGGATCGAACGGCGTCTGCTCGAACGCCGACACCGTCGCGGCCGGCGCCAGCCGCCAGCGGCCGTAGCAGCCGCCGTTGCTCAGCACCTGCGCGTAGCGCGCAACGTCCGTCGCCGTCGAGAACAGTCCCGCATGTCCCGCGACGCCGCCCCAGCCGAGCGCGGCATTGGCGTCGTTAGCCTCGCCGACCAGCACCCGGCTGCGATAGCCCGAAAACGGCTGTGCCGGTGGGTAGGGGGCCTGCGGATAGGGTTTACCCGTTTCCGCCATCCGGCGCTGGTACGCATCCCCCTGCGACGTCGCCGCGGCTCGTCGGCGCTGACCCGCGTCCGGCAGGAACCCGGTGCCCGTCATGCCGAGTGGCCGGTAGATCTGCTCGCGTACGTAGCGATCCAGTGGGATCCCCGATACCTTGGCGACGACTGCGCCCAGGATCATGAAGCCGAGGTCCGAATAGGCAAAGCGCGCCCCTATGGGATAGCGCAGCGGTAGCGCCGCGAGATAGGGCAGGGCGCCTCCCGAGGGTACGCGATGCAGCCACGTCGGCTGCCATTCCCACACTCCGCTGCGATGCGTCAGCAACTGGCGCACGGTGATGCCGGCCTTGTCGGTATTGCGGAAGGCGGGCAGCAGCGTGCCGAGTCTGTCGTCGAGCGACACCTGCCCGCGCCCCACGAGGTGAAGCATCGCGGCGGTGGTCGCCTCCACCTTGGTGATCGACGCCATGTCGAACGGCGTATCGACCGTCATCGGCCGCGGCGGGGAGAGGGGGCGTAGATCGCCCTCCGGCGTGGAGGTCAGCGTCTGCGCATTGCCGAAGGCGACGCGATGCACGATCGCGCCATGATGCGCGATCAGCAGCACCGCGCCGGGGTACAGCGTGCCGACACCCCCCCGCACGGTGGAGTCAATCGATGCGAACCGCGTGTCGGGCCTTGGCGACTGATCGTGGAGGATCGGACAGCTGTCGGCCGCGGCCGCCGCACCGGCGGGCGAGGCGGCGAGACATGCCGCCCCTGCTACCAGCCACCCGACCCGCGAGAGGCGGTGGAAGCGGGCTCTGGCCGCGCCGCGGATCGTCCTGCCGTCCATGTCAGCGCGCATAGCATGACCGGTGCCGGCAACCCATTCCACCATGACGCCCGCCCATAACGAAGCGTCATAGGCTGCTTTCGCGACCGCGTTGGTCGACGGGATCGTCAGCGTTGCGCGACGTTGGTCGACCGGTCGCGGTCGGGCAGCTTATGGTCGGGGTCGAGTTCCGCCTTCACGACTGTTCCTGCGGGAACGGAGACTGCGGTCGATGCCTGACGGATCCAGGTTTCCGCGGGCAGGCGGACATCGCGTGTCGTGCCGTTCGCATAGGTCACGCGCAACGTCGCCGGCATCACCAATCGGTCGCGCGACGTGACCCGGACCAGCGGCGTCCCGTCCTTCGCCGTCTCGATCCCCGTCACGGCGAGATCGAGCTGCCAATTATGTGCGTACCAGCCGTTCCACCAATAGGACAAATCCTCGCCCGCCTCACTTTCCATCGCCCGGAAGAAGTCCGCGGGCTGCGGGTGGCGATAGGCCCAGGCGGCGATGAACCGGCGGAAGGCGGGGTCGAAACGGTCCGGCCCCAAGATCTGTTCGCGCAGCAGCACGAGGCCCAGCGCCGACTTGAAATAGGTGACCGGGTGCCGCCACTTTTCGATCACCGTATCTGCGCGGGACAGGATCGGCGGCGCGGTGGGATCGGCCAGGACGGGGAGAATCTCGTCGACCGGATTGCCGCCGCCTTCGGCATATTCGCTGTCGCGCTTGGGCGCATATTCGCCGCGATTGAAATCGTCCGACTGATAGACGTCGATGAACGTGTTGAAGCCCTCGTCCATCCACGCATGCCGCCGTTCGTCGAAGCCGACGATCATCGGAAACCAATTGTGCCCGATCTCATGCGCGGTAACCCAGAATAGCTCCTTGCCCGCATCTTCGGGCGCATCGAAGACGATGCCGGGATATTCCATTCCGCTGGTCGGGCCGGCGACATTGATCGCGGCCGGCCAGGGATAGGGATACCAGCGTGCCGAGAAGCGCTCGATCGTATCCTTCACATATTCGGTCGATCGGCCCCAGCGCGCGGTGCCGGCGCTTTCGGCGGGGTAATAGGACATGGCCAGCGAAGTCTTGCCGTCCGGTAGGCGGATACGCGCTGCATCCCAGGCAAAGGCGGACGAGGCCGAAAACGCGACGTCGCGCGTATTCTGCATGCGGTAATGCCAGGTCAGCGTGCCGGTGTGTCGCGGCCGTGACGCCGGGGCGCCGATCTCCGCGACGCTGCGGATCGGCACGGTCGTGTCGCTGCGCCGCGCCGCATCCAGTCGTGCGGCCTGCGTCGGGGTCAGGACCTCGCGCGGGTTCATCAACTCGCCGGACCCCGCCATCAGCATTGATGCCGGCAGCGTCACCCAATAATCGAAGTCGCCATATTCGAGGTAGAATTCCTGGGCGAGATACGGC
This sequence comes from Sphingomonas melonis DAPP-PG 224, assembly GCF_000379045.1. Lineage (NCBI taxonomy): Bacteria > Pseudomonadati > Pseudomonadota > Alphaproteobacteria > Sphingomonadales > Sphingomonadaceae > Sphingomonas > Sphingomonas melonis. Next base: position 2,602,444 of record NZ_KB900605.1, on the reverse strand, counting down.
GCCGTGTCCCAACCGCGCACGTCGTCGTACACCGCCATGCGCGGATACCATTGTGCGATGTCGTAAATCTCGCCGTCACGCGATCGACCCCAGGATGTGCGTCCACCCCATTCCCCCGGGATGGTGTAATGATAGCGGATCGTGACAACCGCCTTCGCATGCGGCGCAAGCGCCGTCGGCAGCCGCAGCTGCGCTCGCGTATCGCTGACCAGCGGCGTGACCGACACGGCCTTGCCGCTCCCGACCGCGACGCCGACCGCATCCAGCGTCATCCCGTCGGTATGGCCACCCGCCGCACCGCCGCGCGCCATCCCGCCGCGCGAGCCGGGCTTGTAGAGGTTCTGATCGATCTGCAGCCACAGGACGTCGAGCGTATCGGGGCTGTTGTTGGTATAGGTGATCGTTGCCGTCCCCGCGATCGTCTTGGCGACGGGATCGAGCGTCACGCGCAGCTGATAATCGGCGCGATTTTGCCAATAATCGGGGCCGGGCAGCCCGTTCGCACTGCGATAGCGGTTGATCGGCTGCGCCATATCGAACGGCGCGAACGTCTCGCGCGGTTGATAGTCCTGCGCGCTGGCGGCCGTGGCGGCCAGCGCGATCAGGAGCGGTGCGGGCCTCAACGGTCCAGCTTCGGCATCACGCGTTGCGAGACCAGCGCCTCTTCCGCGGCGCAGCCCTGCGGCCGGGGCGTCGCGGGATCGGCGCGCAACCGGTCGATCTCGGCGCGTGCGGCGGCCAGGTCCTGTTGGAAGGCCGGCTTGGTCCGCACCAGCGCCATCGTCGCGCTCGCTGACAGCATGCCGCCCTCGACCGCGCTTTCATTATGCGCACCGCAGACGAAGCGGCTGTCGCCATAGGCCCGGCCGCGCCGCAGGATCGGCCCGGCGCGATCGGGCGCCAGTTCGGTGAGGATCAGCGCCCAGGTCCATCCCCAGGTGGTATGCCCCGACGGATAATCGTAACTGTCGGCAAGCTGCGCGATGGGTTGGCACACCGGCCCCTTGTCCTGGTGATAGGGGCGGGCGCGGCGGTAATAATTTTTGGCGATGTTGGTCTGCGCGGCCGTATCCGCACCGGCGCGGGATATCAGGCGCAGCGTCAGCGGTGCGGTTTCCGGGGTCAGCGCGATGCCGACCGCGCAGCTGAAGTCGCGCATCAGCGCCGGCCGCGAGGTATCGGCGTCGTTCGTCGCGAGCTGCCACCGCGGTGTGCCGACCAGCTTGCGCGTCGCGCGGAAGATGATCCGGTCGGTCTCATAGCGGGGATCGCCCTTGCGCGGCGCCGGTTCGAGGACATGCGTCACGTCGAACTCCCCGGCGCTGAGGTAACCGGGATTGTCGCTTTTCGCGGTGCTGCCCCCCGCCGCGAAGGCGACGAGCAGGCCGCTCGCGACGATCGCGGCAATACGGATGGGACGGCGGGTGACGGGCGAGGGGAGGATGTCGATGGGCATGACCGCACTCGGATGTGAAACTCGGCGGTGACTTTGTATCATTCCCGCCGGCTCCACAACCGGCTGCGATCATGCCGATGGCTGTTCGTCGCTAAGGCGCCGCGCGCCGCTCGATCCAGGCATATAGGCTGGGTAGCAGCAGCAACGTCAGGATCGTCGAGGTGATGATCCCGCCGATCACCACGGTGGCGAGCGGACGCTGCACCTCCGCCCCCGCGCCCGTCGCGATCGCCATCGGCACGAACCCGACCGAGGCGACCAGCGCGGTCGACAACACCGGCCGCAACCGATCGTGCGCGCCCTGCCGCACCGCGTCCTCGACCGGCAGCGGATCGCCCTCGCGTCCATCGCGCAGCGCGTTGATATGGTCGATGAGGACCAAGCCGTTCAGCATCGCGATTCCGGACAAGGCGATGAAGCCGATCGCGGCGGTGATCGAAAAGGGCATGCCGCGCAGCCACAGCGCCAGGACGCCGCCGGTCACGGCAAAGGGGATGCCAGTGTAGACGATCGCCGCCTCGCGTACGCTGCCGAGCGCCGCATAGACCAAGGCGAAGATCAGGATCAGCGCCACCGGCACGACGATCGACAGGCGTCTCTGCGCCGCTTCCAACTGGTGATACTGGCCGCCGAACTCGATGCGATAGCCCGGCGGCAGCTCCACCTGCCCGTCGATCGCGGCTTTCGCCTTCTGCACATAGCCTTCGAGATCGCTGGTCGACAGATTGACCATCAACGCGGCCCGGCGGTTCGTGTCGTCATGCAGGATCGGCTCGACGATCCGCGTCTGCCGCAGCCGCGCGACCCGCGACAGCGGCACCATGCCGTACTCGCCGACCCGCAGGGGCAGCGCGAGAATTGCCGAAGGATCGGCGCGCAGGCTTTCGGGCATGCGGATCACGATTGCGTGGCGGGCGGGGCCATGCGGGATGAAGCCCACCTCCGCGCCCGCGAGCGCGTCGCGGATCGCATTGTTGACCTCCTCGGCGCCGAGATTGAGGCGGATCAGCGCGTCGCGGTCGAGGTCGACGACGATGCTCTTCGGGCGGCCGGCCGTTTCGAACTCGACGCCCTCGGTGCCGGGCAGTTTCTCCAGGATGGCCTTCGCCTTCGCGGCCGCCTGCTCCAGCCGGTCGTAATCGTCGCCGTAAATCTTGACCGATACGTCGGCGCGGACGCCCTCCAGCATCTCGTTGAAGCGCATTTCGATCGGTTGGGCGAATTCAAAGTTCTGACCGGCGTAGACGCGGCGTGCGACCTTTTCGATGCCGGCGATCAGCTCCTGCTTCGTGCGCGGCATGCCATCGCCGGTCGGCCAGTCCTTTTGGGGGCCGTAGAAGATATACAGGTCGTTCTCGTTCGGCGGCATCGGGTCGGTCGCCACCTCGCTGGTGCCGATGCGCGAGAAGGTATGCGTGACCTGCGGATAGGCACGGCGGATCGCAGCCTCGGTCCGCTGTTCGATCGCCAGGCTCTCTTCCAGCGACATGCCCACCGGGCGATAGACCATGGCGGTGATCGCGCCTTCGTCGAGCTGCGGCGTGAACTGCGATCCCAGCGTCTTGAACACGAGGAAGGTCGCAGCGAGCAGCGCCACCGCCCCGATGACGAGCAGTAGCGGGTGCGCCAGCGCCCGGTTCAGCACGGGCGTGTAGACGCGCTCCGCCATGCCGACGAAACCCTTGTGGTGATCGTCCTGCGCATCGGCAGCGGGGGAGCGGAGGAGCCATGCCGACAAAGCCGGGACGATCGTGAAGGTCCATGCGAGCCCGGCGACGATGGCCAGCATCACCGCCTGCGCCATCGGCTGGAACAGCTTACCCTCGACCCCGCCGAGGCTCAGCACCGGCACATAGACCAGAGCGATGATCGCGATGCCGAAGAAGGTCGGCCGCGCGACCATCTGCGCCGCATGCGCGACGACGTCGCGGCGGTCGTCCGCCGTCAGCGCCCCGCCCTTTTCCTGGCGACGCACGGCCATCAATCGCAGGCTGTTCTCGACCACCACGATCGCGCCATCGACGATCAACCCGAAGTCGAGCGCGCCAAGGCTCATCAGATTGCCCGACACGCCGATCGCATGCATGCCCGATACGGTGACGAGGAAGGCGAGCGGAATGACGAGCGCCACGATCAGCGCCGCCCGCCAATTGCCCATCACGAGCAACAGTACGAGCGCCACCAGCAGCGCGCCTTCGCCCAAATTCTTTTCGACCGTGTGGACGGTGCGATCGACCAGATCGGCGCGGCTATACTGGCGATCGATCACCATGCCCTTGGGCAGCGCCGCGCGGATGCCGGGCAGCGCGTCCTCGACCGCCAGCGCGGTTTCGCGGCTGTTTTGCCCGACGAGCATCATCACGGTGCCCAGCACCGTCTCACGCCCGTTCTGCGTCGCCGCACCCTGTCGCGGGGCCGCGCCGATCACGACATCGGCAAGGTCGCGCACCTGCAAGGGCAGTACGCCAGCGGCGAACTTGACCGGGATCGCGCCGATCTGCGTCGCGTTCAGCACGCGCGCGTCGGTGCGGACGGTGAAGCGTTCGGGCCCGCGCCGGATGATGCCGCCGCCCGCATTCTCGACATTCTTCGCCACCGCCGCGGCAAGCTCGCCAGCCGTGACGCCATGCAGCCGCAACCGCACCGGATCGGGCGAGACGACGAACTGTTCCTCCAGCCCGCCGTTCGAATTGACGTCGGCGACGCCCGGCACCGCGCGCAGCATCGGGCGGACGGTGTATTCCTGCGCCTCGTACAGCTCCATCAGCTGGCGCTGCGCGTCCATGCCCGGCGGCGGGCGGCGCCATTCGAGCGTATAGTAGTAAATCTCACCCAGACCGGTGGTGATCGGGGCGAGTTGCGGCGTGCTGCCGGGGGGCAATTGGTTCTGCACCGCCGTCAGCCGTTCGGTGACGAGCTGGCGCGCCTTCAGCTGATCGGTGCCGTCCTTGTAGAGCAACGTGACTTGGCTGAGCCCGGTCTTGGTCAGCGAGCGGGTCTGGTCGAGCCCAGGCTGGCCGCCCATCGCGCGCTCGATCGGCAGCGTCACCAGCCGCTCGATCTCCTCCGGAGCCAGCGCGGGCACCTGCGTGTTGATCTGCACCTGCACGCCCGTGATATCGGGGATCGCATCGATCTGCAGGTTGATGAACGACCACAGGCCGGCTGCGGCAACCAAGGCGGTGACGAGCGCCACCGCAAGCCGGTGGTGCGTGACGTAATGCAGCCAGCGGTTCATCGCGCCAGCGGTTCCCCGCCGTTGAGCGCGCGTAATTGCAGCAGCGCCTCCAGTGCCTCGCGCCGGGTGTCGAGCATCGCGTTGACCGCCTCGACATAGCTCTGCTGCATCTGCGTGTAGGTGGTCAGCGGGATGGCGCCCAACCGGTAGTTGCGATCAGCATCGACCGCCGCCTGAGCAAAGCGCTTGGGCGTCTCGCCGTCCCATTGCGCCAGCGCCTCACGCTTCGCCGCATATTGCGCCGCCTGATCGAAGACGTCGCGCGCGATCCGGCGTTCGGCATTGATCAGCGTCGCATTGGCCTGCGCCTGCCGACCCTGTTCGACCGCGACCTCACCCGCCTGCCGGTTCCACAGCGGAATACTGGTCGACAGGCGGACGCCGTAATTGGTTTCGCGGATGTCGGACCGGGCCCGGTCGTAATAAGGGCCGACGCTGACCGTCGGGATACGCGCTTTCTTCGCCAGATCGACGCGGAGCCCCTGCTGCTCGAATTGCGCACGCAGCGCCTTCAGCTCGAAATTGTTTTCGGACGCGCGGTTCGCAAGCACTTGGCCAGAGGGCAGGGCCGGCAGCGTCATATCGGGGCGGACGATGCGGATGCGGGCGGCGAAGGGCGCGCCGCGCAGCTGGTTGAGTTCGTAGAGGATCGAATTGGCCTCGGCATCGGCCGTCGCGGCGGTGCGCTCGGCGCCGATCGCGCTCGCCACCAGTGATGCAGCCTCCAGCTGCGGCGACGGCCCGGCGGGATCGCGCGAGACGATGACCTTCGCCAGCGTCCGCATCCGCCCGGCGACCTCGCGCGCAGCCGCGGCCTTTTCGTCCGCGGCAAACAAGCCATAGCCCAGCGAACGCGCGCGCGCGGCGAGCGTCGCGTCGAACTGCTGCAACCCGATCCGCGCCAGCGCCACCTGTCGATCGGCGATCGCCCGGCGCAGCGCGATACGCCCGCCGAACTCGATCGGCTGAACGACCGACACGGCGTAGGTCAGCCCTTCGCCGGTGACGGCGCCGCTGGTGACGTCCTGTGCGCGACGCTGGCCGAATTCCACCACCGCCTCGGGATCGGCCCAGCGCCCGGCCGCATCGCGTTCGACCCCCGCCGTCTCGATCTGCCGCTGGTAGAATTGCCGTTCGGGATTGTGGGTGACGACGTCCTGCGCCAGCGCATCGAGCGATAGCGCAGTGGACTGGGCCGCCGCGGGCGACGCCGCAACCATCAGACAGACGCACGCAACGGTCCGCATCGCAAACTCCGGATTCCTGTTGCCCGGCTGGTAGGCATCGGCGCGGCCAGGTGTCGACTAAATCAGGGTTTATTTTCCGGGACCGATCGCCGTCTGGCAGAATGTCCGTGTCCCCAGCCAAAGCGTGAGGAGCGGTCAGCGGCGCGCACGCGGGTCAAACCTAAATTGCTATTCAGTTGACCCCGACCCAGCCGCCCGGCGATCAGACCGGTCATGGCGCGCATCCTGCTTATCGAAGACGACGACGGCACCGCCGACGAGATCGGCCTCGAGCTGAGGTCCAGCGGTCATGACGTCACGCGCGTCGCCGCACTGGAACCGGCACGGACGTTATCGGCCGGCGAGCCCTTCGACCTGCTGATCCTCGATCGCCAGCTGCCCGATGGCGAGGGGCTGGAGCTGCTGTCCGACCTGCGACGGAACGGCCAGCGCACGCCTGCGCTGGTGCTGAGCGCGCTGGGCAGCCTGGACGACCGGGTGCGCGGCCTGCGCGCGGGTGGCGACGATTATCTGCCCAAGCCCTTTGCGCTTGTCGAACTGGTCGCGCGGGTCGAGGCGCTGCTGCGCCGGCCCAACGATACGCGGGCGACGCGGTTAATCGCCGGGCCGCTGGAGCTGGACCTGCTGGCCGGCACCGCGACGCGGGCCGGACGCCCGCTGGGCCTGCTGCCGCGTGAACTCAAGCTGCTCGACTATATGGTTCGCCGCGCCGGACAGATCGTGACCCGCGCGATGCTGTTGCGCGACGTCTGGGGCTATAGCTTCGAACCCGACACCAATGTCGTCGATGTCCACCTCGGTCGCCTTCGCCGCAAGATCGATGGCGAGGGCGAGACACCGATGATCCGCAACGTGCGCGGCCAGGGGTATGTCCTTGACGCGCCGCTTTGATCCGCGCACCCGATCGACCTGGCGCTGGGGCGGGGCGCTGGCGGCGATGCTGGTCGTCCAGTCGCTGGTGATGACCGCCGCCTTCTGGATGCTGGCCAACGGCAGCCACCGACGCGCGATCGAACATGCGCTTGGCGAGGATTGCGCCTTCTTCGCCTTGACCCCGGCGGAAGAGCGGCCCGAGGAATTGCGCGAAAAGCTGACGCGCGACATCCATCGCGATCGGTTCCTGGGGCTGTTCGATGCGCGCGGGCGCCTGATCGCGGGGAATATCGCGCGCCTTCCGACCGCGCCATCGAAGGGGCGATCGTTCATCGCCGACCTTGCGCCGACGGAATTGCCCGGCAAGCGAAGCGACGAAGCGCGCGTCATGGTCTGCCCCATGCCCGATGGTACGCGGTTGCTGACCGGTATCGACCTCGACGATACCGAAGAGGCGTTGCAGCTGATCTGGCAGTCCTTGCTGCTGGGGCTAGTGCCGGGCGTGCTGCTCGCGGTCGCCTTCGGCTTCGTCGCCGGGCGCCGCGCTGCGCGGCAGGTGGATACCGTCCGCCGCCTCACGCAGCAGATCGTGTCGGGGGATTTGGAACAGCGTCTGCCCGTGGCACCCTATCCCGACAGTTTCGGGCTATTGTGCGCGCATATCAACACGATGCTTGATCGCCTGCAGCAGTTGGTGGGCGACGTGCGCGGGATCGGTGACGACATCGCGCACCAGATGCGGACGCCGCTCACGCGCCTGCGCGCCCGGATCGATCGGGGGCTGCGCGATGCTGCCGATCCCGCGGCATTCGCCGCCGTCGCGGATCAGGCGCTTGCCGAGATCGACACGCTGCTTGGCATCGTCAGCGCGCTGCTGCGCCTGCGGGAGATGGAGGACCATGCCCGCCGCAGCCGCTTCGCGCCGGTCGACCTCGCGCGTCTGGTCGACGATGCCTGCGATCTGTATCGCCCCGCCGCGGAGGATCGCGGCCTGACGCTACACTGCTCGATCGCGCCGGTGCCGCCGGTCGAGGGCGACGCCAGCCTGCTGATGGAGGCGATCGCCAATCTGATCGACAATGCGATGAAGTTCGGCCCGGCGGGCGGGACGGTCCACGTTTCGGTGGGGCCCGTGGGCGAGGGCGCGGTCGTCACCGTTGCGGACGATGGCGAGGGCATATCGCTCGCCGACCGCGCCTTGGTGACCCAGCGCTTCTATCGCGCCCGGTCCGATGGCGGCGGCGCGGGGCTGGGGCTCAGCCTCGTCAAGGCGATCGCAGACCTGCACGCCTTCGACCTCCGCTTCGCCGACACGGGCAGCGCGGTGTCGCTGGTCGTCAGGTAACGCCGGCCGGGGCCGCAGCTATCGCGCGGCCCCGGCCGGCGGCACCGGCGCCCAGCCGAGGCCCAGCGCCTTTTGCAGCGAGACGTAATCGCCGGTGAGCGCGGCGAGGCCCGCCGACAGATTCTGCTCTGCCGCGACGCGCTGGCGTTCCGCATCCAGCGTGTCGATCAGCGTCGCGGTGCCGGCCCGGAACCGCTGCTGCATCAGGGCCGCCGCGCGATCGGCGCTGGCCTTGCTGCGCATCAGGCTCGCCACCGTTTCGCGACGTCGGCCGAAGCGCGACAGCGAATCCTCCGCGTCGCGCAGCGCCGCGAGCACCGCGCCCCGATATTGCGCCTCCGCCTCGTCGCGCTGGCCCTTGGCCTGATCCACGCGCGCCCGGCCCCGGCCGAAATCGAGGAAATTCCACTGCAGCATCGGCGCGGCGATGCCGAGCAGCTTGTCCGGGCTGATGTCCGACAGGCGCGTGCCGCCGAGGCCGATGAGGCCCAGGATGTTGAGCCGCGGGAAGCGCGCCGCATTGGCAATGCCGACTTGCGCGGTGCGCTGCGCGAGCTGGCGTTCGGCGGCGCGGATATCGGGGCGGCGTTGCAGCAGCGCGGCGGGATCGCCGACCGCCACCGACGCGGGCGGCAGCGGCACCGGTGCGGACGCCGTCAGCTCGGCATCGAGCGCGCCCGGTTCCTGCCCCGTCAGCACGGCCAGCGCGTTCAGATAACTCTCGAGCTCGGCCTGCAACGGCACGATCTGCCCATTGGTCGCCTCAAGCTGTCCGGTCAGGCGCTCCACGTCGAGCGCGGAGGCGGCGCCCTGATCGAACCGCTGGCGGGTGAGGTCGAGCATGCGCTGCTGCATCTCAGCCGAACGGCGCGACAGCGCGATCCGCTGCTGCCGATCGCGCAGCGCGACATAGGCGTTGGCGACATCGGCGGTCAGGCTGACCTGCGCATCCGCGACATTGGCCTCCGCCGCCTGCGCCTGCGCACGCGCGGCTTCGACCTGTCGGCGCTGACCGCCGAACAGATCGACCTCCCAGCTCGCATCGAAGCCGAGGTTGTACAGGTCGACCGCGCTCGCGCCGGTATCGCCCTTACCCGTCAGGTCAATGCCGGGGATGCGGGCATGCGCATAGACGGCCGAGGCGTTCGCGCTAGGTGCCTGATTGGCGCGTTGCAGCCGCAGGCCGGCGCGGGCCTGACGCAGCCGAGCCTCCGCCACCGCGATAGTGGGATTGCCCGCCAGCGCCTGTTGCTCGAGCGCGGTCAGCGTCGGGTCGTTCAGCTGCGTCCACCAGTCGGCGACGGCCGGCGCCGCGTTGATGGTCGCAGGCCCCGCCCGCTTGAAGCCGGTGGTGCCGGTCGCATCGGCGAGCGTCTTAGGCGGGCCCGCATAATTGGGGCCGACGGTGCAGGCGCCGAGCAGTAGCGCCGGGACGAGAAGGGGGAGGGTACGCATCAATCGCCTCAATGCATCGCCGCCATCTTGCCTTGCGGCAGGGGGCGCAGGAACAGTACCAGCGGCACGACACAGCAGATGCCGACCGACAGCAGCCAGAACAGATCGTTATACGTCATCACCAGCGCCTCGCGCTGGATCGTGCCGCCGAGCGCCCGCAGCGCCGCGGCGGGATCGCCCAGCGCCCGCCCCGTCGCGGCAAGGTAGGATTGCAGGTCGATCGAGTTGGCGTTCAGCGTCTCGTCGATCCGGCGCGCATGCAGATAGCTGCGCTGGTCCTGCAGCGTCGCGATGCCCGCGAGCGCGAACGATCCTCCGATGTTGCGCGCTGCGCTGAACAGCCCGGCGGCATCGCCTGCCTCCGATGGCTTGACCGACGCGATCGCCGCCTGGTTGAGGAATACGAAGCCCAGGATCGTGCCGACCCCGCGCAACAGCTGCGAATCGGTGAAGGCGCTGCCCACCGAGTCCGCCGTCAGCGTCGTGTCGAGGTGGCAGCTCATCGCCATCAGCAACAGGCCGGACGCCACCGCCAGCCGGATGTCGAGATGCCGGATCATGATCGGCACCAGCGGCATCATCAGCAAGCTGGGGATGCCGCTCAGCAGCACGACCTTGCCCGATTGCAACGCGTTATAATCCGCGATCGCCGCGAGGAACTGCGGGATGACGTAGCTGCTGCCGTAGAGCACCATCCCGAGCACCAGGCCCATCGTCGCGACGCTGCCGAACTGGCGGTCAAGCAACAGGCGCAGCTTTACCACCGGGTTCTTGGCGATGAACTGACCTGCAATCAGCATGACGAGGCCGAGCACGGTCAGCGCGGTCAGCTTGATGATGAGCGCCGACTGAAACCATTGTTCGCGCTGCCCCTCTTCCAGCACGACCGTGAGGCCGCCGAGCCCGAGCGCCAGGCCGGCGATACCGAGCCAGTCGGCCTTCAGCAGCTCCTCCAGATGCGCCTTTTGATGCGGCAGACCGACGAGCAGCAGCACGAGCAGCACCGCACCGACCGGCACGTTGAGGAAGAAGGCGTAATGCCAGCTGACGTTTTCCGTCAGATAGCCGCCGATCAACGGCCCGAGTACGGGGCCCAGAATGGCGGTGACGCCAAACAAGGCGGTGCCGATCGGCTGCTGCGATCGCGGCAGACGGGTCGCGATGATCGTCATCGCGGTGGGGATCAGCGCGCCGCCAGTGATGCCTTGCCCGGCGCGGCCGACGATCATCATGCCGAGCGACGTCGACAGGCCGCACACCACCGAAAAGCCGGTGAACAGGATCGACGCGATCAGCAGGAAAGTGCGCAGGCCCAGCACCCGTTCCAGCCAGGCGGCGAGCGGAATGATGATGATCTCGGCGACGAGGTAGGATGTGGCGATCCACGTGCCCTCGGTCCCGCTCGCACCGATCTCGCCCTGAATGACGGGGAGCGCCGAATTGACGATCGAGATGTCGAGCGTCGCCATCAGCGCGCCGAGGCTGCCCGCCGCCACCGCCAGCCACGCGCCGAGGTCGGCCCGCTCCGGCGGCGCGTCGGCGTCCCGCTTTGGCGGCGCCGTGTCGGCGGGGAGCGCCGCGCTGCTCATTGCGCCCGGCGTTCGTTATGCTGGTCCTGCTCTTCACGGATGCGCTTCACGGCACCCTTGGCCGAGCGTGTGTCGACCGTCACGTCGGCAGACATGCCCGGGACGAGCAGGGCGCGCGTTTCGGGGCCGGCATCGATCGCGATGCGAACAGGAATGCGCTGGACAATCTTGGTGAAGTTGCCCGTCGCATTCTGCGGCGGCAGCAGCGAGAATTGCGCGCCGGTGCCCGGCGACACGCTCTGCACGTGGCCCTTGATCTCAACACCCGGCAGCGCATCGACCTCCAGCGTCACCGGCTGGCCGACCCGCATCAGGCCAAGCTGCGTTTCCTTGAAGTTCGCCTCGACGTACAGCTGCTTGACGGGCACGATCGACATCAGGCGCGTGCCGGCCTGCGCGAACTGGCCGACGCGCACCGTCTTGTCGCCGACGCGGCCGTCGATGCTGGCGCGCAGCACGGTCGCCCCCAGGTTGACGTTGGCCGCGGTCAGCTGCGCCCGGCTCGCTTCGCCCTGGGCGCGCGCCTGCTGCACTTGCGCCTGCAGCGTGCCGACGCGACGATTGGCGCTGGTCAGCGCCGCCTGCGCGGCCGCGACCTGCGAATCGGCCTGACGCGCCTGGTTTTGCAGCTGCGACAAACGCTCGCGAGTCTCCGCACCGGACGCCGCCAGCGGCTGATAGCGGGCCACTTCGGCATGGGCGAAGGCGGCATCGCTGCGCGCTGCAGTCAGATCGGCCTGCGCCTTGGTGATGGCTGCCTGCTGTTCGCGGATCTGGGCGCGCACGCCCTCCGCATTCGCCCGCGCGACATCGATTTGCGCCTCGACCTGCGCGGCCTGGGCGCGATAGTCGCGGGCATCGATGCGCAGCAGCGGCTGCCCGGCCTTAACCGCCTGATTATCGGCGACGAACACCTGGTCGACATAGCCCGACACCTTGGGCGCGATCGTGACCGCATCCGCCTGGATATAGGCGTCGTCGGTCGCCTGCATGAACTTGCCCACGCTCTGGTAGCGGACATACCACAGCACGCCGCCGATCACCGCGGCGGCGAGGACCAGCAACAGGATGATCCGCACCCGTGGGTTCTTCAGCGGCGACGGCTTCTCTGTTTCTGCATCGTCCTGCGAGTCGGAATGATCGTCCTGCGTCTGCTCGTGGTCTGCCATGCTCTTCATCTTTTCAGACTGCGTGAGGCACCCTCATGCTCGCACTTGCAGCATAGCGCAAGACCATTTAATGAGGGTCCTCATATATGGCATGCACCGAAAACCTCGCCTCCGACCTGTTCAGCCTGTTCCTGCGCATGCACCGGATGATGAACAAACGCCTCGCGGAGCAGGGTGCATCGCTGGCACGCACGAAATTGCTGCTGTTCCTCGACCGGCGCGGCCCATCCCGCGCGGCGGACATCGCGGATTTCTTCGATCAGGCGCCGCGCACGGTAACCGAGGCGATCGACGGGCTGGAGCGCGACGGCCTCGTCGTCCGGCGACCGCATCCCCACGATCGTCGCGTCAAGCATATCTCGATCACCGAAGCGGGCGGGCGCGTGCTGGGCGAGACCGAACCGCTGCGGCAGGAGCTGATCGGCAGCGTGTTCGGCGCGCTGAACGACGACGAGCAGGCCCAGCTGTCTGTGCTGTTCGGGAAACTGTCTGTGGCGCTCGACGCGCAGGACGCGTCGGCCAACTGACGCACAATCCGGGCTATTTCCTTCCGATCCGGCCCATGTTATCCTTCGCCGGTCGCGCAACGACGCGATCGACAGGAGAGGTGCTATGGACCGGTATCAACCGACCTTGTGCCAATGCGGATTCGGAATACTGTGCTGCGCCAGCGGCATGGCGGCTTCGATCTGTGCGGTGACGTTCCTGCTGCTCGGCTGACCGCCGGCAGCGTCATGGCCGAAACCTTCGCTGCGCGTCAGCAGCAACGCCCGCCGTTGCGCCCGCCGTACCGGGCTTGCTGCCGGTCGCGAAAAAACGCGCTTTTGCTCATGACCGGCCGGTCCGGATGCGCCTCCGCCATATGCGCCCGGTATGTCTCGTAGGACGGCATGCCCACCAGCAGGTGCAGCGCATCGCGGAGCGTCCGGAGCGTGCGGGTGATCGTCACGCCGCCGCTTCCACGGTCGCCGGAAGTTCGCTGACCGAGGGCGCGTCGATCCGTCGCGCCGCCAGGCACGTGCGAACGCCATATGCCACGATCGAAACGACCACCGCCAGGAACAGCGCGCACAGCGCCGCGTCGATCCGGTCGTTCATCACGATCCGCTGCATCTCGGCCAGCGACTTCGCCGGCGCCAGCACCTCGCCGCGCGATGCAGCATCGGCGAAGCGGCTGGCATGAGCGAGGAAGCCGACACGCGGATCCGACGCGAACAATTTCATCAGGCTGGCGGTGACGGTGCAGAGCACCAGCCAGCTCGCGGGCAGGATCGTGACCCAGGCGTAGCGCTGCCGCTTCATGCGGAACAGCACGACCGTCGCCAGCGTCAGCGCGACCGCCGCGAGCATCTGGTTCGAAATGCCGAACAGCGGCCACAGCGTGTTCACGCCGCCCAAGGGATCGGTGACGCCTTGATAGAGGAAGAACCCCCAGGCCGCGACGCACAGACCCGTGCCGGTTAGACCCGGCACGATGGACGTCGCGTTGCGGAAGCTCGGCACCGCCAGCCCGATCAGATCCTGCAACATGAAGCGCCCGGCACGAGTGCCGGCGTCGACCGCGGTCAGGATGAACAGCGCCTCGAACAGGATCGCGAAATGATACCAGAAGGCCATCATCTCACGCCCGCCGATCAGCCGACTGAAGATATGCGCCATGCCGACCGCCAACGTAGGCGCGCCGCCTGCGCGGCTGATGATCGTCGTTTCGCCGACATCCTTCGCGGTCGCGGCGATCGTATCCGCGCTGACGGCAAAGCCCATCTTGGTGACCGCGGCGGATGCGCTGGCGGGATCGGTGCCGACGACCGCGGCGGGGCTGTTCATCGTGAAATAGACGCCCGGATCGATCACCGATGCCGCGACCAGCGCCATGATCGCGACGAAGCTTTCCATCAGCATCGCGCCATAGCCGATGAAGCGGGCATCGCCCTCGCTCGCGATCAGCTTGGGCGTCGTGCCGCTGGCGATCAGCGCGTGGAAGCCTGACACCGCGCCGCAGGCGATGGTGATGAACAGGAACGGGAACAACGACCCCGACCAAACCGGCCCGCTGCCGTCAATGAACTGGGTCAGCGCCGGCATGCGTAGCGGCGGGGCGACGACCACGATGCCGATTGCGAGCGCGGCGATCGCGCCGATCTTGAGGAAGGTCGACAGGTAATCGCGCGGCGCGAGGAGGAGCCACACCGGCAGCAGTGCGGCGATGGCGCCATAGCCGATCAGGATCCAGCACAGCTGAACCGGCGTATAGGTGAACCACGGCGCCAGCGTCGCCGATTCTGCGACATTCTGGCCGTAGACGATCGCAAGGATCAGGCCGACCAGTCCCAGCAGCGACACCTCGCCGATCCGTCCCGGCCGAATCCAGCGCGTATAGACGCCCATCAGCAGCGCGAGCGGGATGGTGGCGGCGACGGTGAACAGGCCCCAGGGACTGCCCGCGAGCGCGCGCACGACGATCAGCGCCAGCACCGCCAGGATGATCACCATGATCATGAAGGCGCCGAACAGCGCGATCGTGCCCGGCACCGCGCCCATCTCCATGCGGATCAGCTCGCCGAGCGAGCGCCCGTCACGCCGCATCGACAGGAACAGCACCATGAAGTCCTGCACCGCCCCCGCCAGCACGACGCCAGCGAGCAGCCACAGCATGCCCGGTAGATAGCCCATCTGCGCCGCCAGCACCGGCCCGACGAGCGGCCCTGCGCCGGCGATCGCCGCGAAATGATGGCCGAACAGCACGCGCCGGTCGGTGGGGACGAAATCGAGACCGTCGGGATGACGCACCGCCGGGGTGGGGCGGGCGGGGTCGATACCGACGATCTTGGCGAGATAGAGCGCGTAGAAGCGATAGGCGATCAGATAGACGGAGACCGCCGCGACGACGATCCAGACGGCGTTCACCGCCTCGCCCCGCGCCGTCGCCACTACGCCCAGCGCCGCTGCCCCGACCAGTGCGAGGACGATCCAGCCGATCCTGCTAGCGATGCCCATCCGTCTGTCTCCCTTTGCGGGAGATGCGTAGAGGGCGAGGGCAGGAGGGGCAACCGGCAGGCGCGTTACGTTGCGTTACAGTCGCCCCAAGTGCCCGTCAGCCCGGACGTGTTCCGGGGTCCACTCCGCGGCGAGGGGCATGGCAAGAGGCTCGAGCGTTGCCCTCGCCGCGCGGTGGACCCCGGAACGAGTCCGGGGTGACGGTGTGGGTGGGACGACCGCGCCGCCTCACCCCACCCGGTTCACCACCAGATCGTCCACCACCGCCGGGTCCGCCAGCGTCGACGTATCGCCCAGGCTCGACACATCGCCCTCGGCGATCTTGCGCAGGATGCGGCGCATGATCTTGCCCGATCGCGTCTTGGGCAGTGCGGGCGCGAACTGGAGCTTGTCGGGCGTTGCGATCGGCCCGATCTCCTGCCGCACCCAGGCGACCAGCGCCTTGTGCAGCTCGTCCGAACCCTCGCGGCCGGCGTTCAGCGTCACGTAGGCGTAGATGCCCTGACCCTTGACGTCATGCGGCATGCCGACGACCGCGGCCTCCGCCACCGCCTCATGCAGCACCAGCGCGCTCTCGACTTCGGCAGTGCCCATCCGGTGACCGCTGACGTTGATGACGTCATCGACGCGGCCGGTGATCCAATAGTAACCGTCCGCGTCACGGCGGCAGCCGTCTCCGGTGAAATAGCTGCCCTTGTAGGTGGTGAAATAGGTCTGGAAGAACCGCTCGGCATCGCCCCACACGCCGCGCATCTGACCCGGCCAGCTTTCGGTGATGCACAGGTTGCCCTGCGCTTCTCCGACCAACGGGCTGCCCTGATCGTCAACCAGTTGCAGCGTCACGCCCGGCAGCGGCTTGGCGGCAGAGCCCGGCTTCATCGGCACCGCACCGGGGATCGGCGCGATCATGATGCCGCCCGTTTCGGTCTGCCACCAGGCATCGACGATCGGCGCACGGCCTTCGCCGACGACGTCGTGATACCAGCGCCACGCCTCCGGGTTGATCGGCTCGCCGACCGATCCCAGCACCTTCAGCGAACTGCGGTCGGTCTTGCGGACGAAATCGTCGCCCTCCTTCATCAGCGCGCGCAGCGCCGTAGGGGCGGTGAACAGCGTGTCGACCTTATGCCGGTCGACAACCTGCCAGATGCGGCTGGCGTCAGGCCAGGTCGGCAGGCCTTCGAACATCACCGTCGTCGCCCGGTTCGCGAGCGGCCCGTAGAGGATGTACGTGTGGCCCGTCACCCAGCCGATATCGGCCGCGCACCAGAAGATCTGGCCGGGCTTGTAGTCGAACGCGATCTGATGAGTGAGGCTCGCCCACAGCAGATACCCGCCCGAGGTGTGCATCACCCCCTTGGGCTTGCCGGTCGAACCGCTGGTGTAGAGGATGAACAGCGGGTACTCGGCGTCCATCTCCTCCGCCGGGCAGTCGGTGCCGACTGCCGCCGCCGCGTCGTGATACCAGACGTCGCGCTCGCCCATCGGCACATCGGCGCCCGTCGCCTTGACGACGATGACCTTTTCGAGGCTAGGCGCGCGCGCCGCTGCTTCGTCGACGCAGGCCTTCAGCTTGATCCGCTTGCCGCCGCGCCGGCCCTCGTCGGCGGTGATCACGATGCGCGATCCGCAATCCTCGATCCGGCCCGCCAGTGCGTCCGCCGAAAAGCCCCCGAACACCACCGAATGGATCGCGCCGATCCGCGCGCAGGCGAGCGCCGCATAGGCCGCCTCCGGGATCATCGGCATGTAGAGGGTGACGCGATCGCCCTTGCCGACACCCTGGCTCTTCAGCACGTTCGCGAAGCGGCAGACCTCAGCATGCAGGTCGCGATAGGTGATGTGCCGCGCCTCTTCGGTCGGCACGTCGGGTTCCCAGATGATCGCCACCGTGTCGCCATGCGCGGCCAGATGCCGATCGATGCAATTGGCCGCGACGTTCAGTTTGCCGTCGGCGAACCATTTGATGTGGAAATCGGCCTCGGCGAACGACCAGTCGCCGGCGATCGTGGGCGTGCGCGTCCAATCGAGGCGCTTGGTCGCCTGATCCAGCCAGAAGCCGCCGGGGTTGCTCGTCGCCGCTTCGTACAACTCGGCATAGGTCTTGGGGTTGAGGCTGGCGTTGGTCCAATCGCCGGTGATTGGATAGATTTCTGGATCGGTCATCACGCTCCCCAACTCAAAACCGCGGGCACCTCCTCGGCGCCCGCGGCACTGCTTACCGATGCATCTCGCCCGGCGCCAGCCGTAGCGTCAGCGGCCGAGGAAGGTCAGCAGATCGTTGGTCAGTCGGTCCCCATGCGTGGCGAACAGGCCGTGGGGGGCGCCGTCATATTCCACCAGCTGGCTGTCCGCGATCGCCTCTGCCGCGGCGCGACCGGTGGCATCGATCGGCACCGTCACGTCGGACGTGCCGTGGATGATCAGAGTCGGCACGCGGAAGGCGCTGAGGTCGGGGCGGAAATCGGTGTGGCCGAACGCCTCGGCGCAGGCGAGCGTCGGTTTCAGTCCGGCCTGCATCGCGGTCGCCGTCGCCGCATCCAGCACCGCATCGCTCACCGGATGGCTGATCACGCCCACGCCGAAGAACTGCTTGAAGAAGGTGCTGCGGAAGAAGTGCGCCCGATCCTTCTGGATGTTCTCGCCGATCTCGGCCAGATCCGCCTCGGCGACGCCATTCGGATTGTCCTCGGTCTTCAGCATATAGGGGACGACCGATCCGACCAGCGCGGCGGCGATCACGCCCTTGCCGCCATGACGGCTCATGTAGCGCGCGACCTCGCCGCCGCCCATCGAGAAGCCGACCAGCGTCGCGTCGCTGTCCGCGCCGGTGGCGGCCATCACGTCGGCCAGATCGTCGGCGAGCGTGTCGTAATCATAGCCGCTCCACGGCTGACCCGACCGTCCGAACCCACGCCGGTCATAGGCGATCGCGCGGAAGCCCGCGTCCGCCAGCGCCATCATCTGCGGGTCCCAGCTGTCCGCCGACAACGGCCAGCCATGGATCAGGATCACGGGCCGGCCCGAGCCCCAGTCCTTGACGTAAATATCGGTGCCGTCGCGCGTTTTGATATAGGGCATGGCGATCATCCTCTCAGGCAATGCGCTGCACCAACGAGGCGGATCGGGCGGCCGTTCCGCAACTTAGATCACATTTCCGCGCAACCGCACGGATAGCCATCGGCGGCTGAAGGGGGTGGCGTCATCAGGTCCGGCCTGTCAGGATCGGCCGCGACAAGCGCCGGAATGGCGGAGTGGAGACGGATATGACGGTGAGGGTCAGGGCATCGCTGTTGGCGATGGCGATTGCGGCAACGGTATCGGCAGGCTGTTCGCGTGGCGCGGCGCCGGCCGCCAACCAGACGGCCACCGCGCCCGCGCCGAAGCCCGTCGCCACCCCCAGCAATTGGGCGCGCTTTCGCGACGGCTTCATCGAAAGCTGGTTCCGGATCGATCCCGCCTTCGCGGTGTATGAAGGCCGCCACGATTTCGACGGTCAGCTGCCCGACTGGAGCGCGGCGGGGCTGAAGCGCCAGTCCGAATTCCTGCACCAGACGATCGATCGCGCCAAGGCGTTCGGCGACGCCGATCTATCGCCGCAGGATCGGTTCGAGCGCGACTATCTGGTGCGCGTTGCGGAGGGCAAGCTGTTCTGGCTCGACGACGCCGACCAGCCGCATAGCAACCCGACCTATTATGTCGGCGGCGGCCTCGACCCCAACGTCTATATCGCGCGGCCCTATGCCGATGCGCCGACGCGGATGAAGGCGGTGATCGCCTTCCTGCAACGCGTGCCGGCGGCGGTCGGCAACATCCGCGCAAACCTGAAGACGCCGATGCCCTTATCGTTCGTGAATTACGGGGTGGCCGGCTTTAACGGCTTTGCCGATTATTACGGCGGCGACGCGGTGAAGGCCTTCGCCGACGTCGACGATCCCGCGCTGCAGGATCAGCTCAAGACCGCCTCCGCCGCCGCCAGCGAGGCAATGCGCGGCCTCGGGACGTGGCTGGCGTCGCAGCGCGGCAGCGCGACTCAGGATTTCGCGCTCGGCGCCGATCGCTTCCAGCGAATGGTCCGCGCGACCGAGGGCGTCGACGCCTCGCTCGACCAGCTCGAGGCGGCGGGTCGCGCCGACCTGAAGCGCAATCAGGACGCACTTACCGCCGCCTGCGCGCTCTACGCCAAGGGCAAGACGATCCCGCAGTGCATCGACAAGATGAACGCCGACAAGGCGCCCGACGGCCCGGTCGCCGAAGCCCGCCGCCAGATCCCCGAGTTGCGCGCCTTCGTCGTCAAGCACGACCTCGTGACCATTCCTGGCACCGAAGAGGCCAAGGTCGAGGAAAGCCCGCCCTACAACCGTCAGAATTCCGCCTATATCGATCCCGCGGGGCCGTTCGAGAAGAACGTGCCGTCAGTCTATTACATCTCGCCGCCCGATCCGGCGTGGGACAAGAAAACGCAGGATGCCTTCGTGCCGGGGCGCAAGGACCTGCTGTTCACCTCGATCCATGAGGTGATGCCGGGGCACTTCCTCCAGTTCCTGCATTCGAACCGGGCCAAATCGCCGATCGGTCGCCTGTTCGTCGGCTACGCCTTTGCCGAAGGGTGGGCGCATTACGCCGAAGAGATGATGTGGGAGGCCGGCATCGACAACGGCAAGCCCGAAACGCACATCGGTCAGCTCAGCAACGCGCTGCTGCGCGACTGCCGCTTCCTGTCCGCCATCGGCCTTCACGCACGCGGCATGACCCAGGCGCAGAGCCTCCAGATGTTCCGCGAACAATGCTATCAGGACGAAGGCAATGCGCGCCAACAGGCGGCCCGCGGCACCTACGATCCCGCGTATCTCAATTACACGATGGGCAAGCTGCTGATCCGCAAGCTCCGCGACGACTGGACCGCCAGCCGTGGCGGACCAAAGGCGTGGAAGGCCTTCCACGATCAATTCCTCAGCTACGGCGGCCCGGCGATCCCGCTCGTCCGCCAGCAGATGATGGGTGAGGACACCGCCCGGGCGGTGTTCTGATCGTGCCTCACCCGTCACCCCGAGCTTGACCCGGGGTCCCGCTGCTTCCGCGCATCGGGTTTAAAAGCGGGGCCCCGGCTCTTCGGCCGGGGTGACGGGATGCGCTCTGATGCCCCACCGCGACCCAGGCCGCGGTCTGATCTCACAATTCCTCCCTCGCTTCAGCGGGGGAGGGGGACCGTTCGCGCCAGCGAATGGTGGAGGGGGCGTTTCCGCACACGCCGAGTTCGCGGCATCTTCCCCCTCCGCAGCTTCGCTGCCACCTCCCCCTGGCGGGGGAGGACTGCACGATTTACCGCGACACCTGTGTCCCCGGCTGCTCGTCCTCCGCCTCGTCGCTGCGCGGATTGCGGATCGACGGGCGCAGTCGCGCAAGGCTGCACAGGCCCGCCACCAGCGCCAGTCCCGCAGCGACCAGCGGCGGGGTCGACGTCGCACCCACGCCCATCGCCAGCAGGGCCGCGACCAGCGTGGCGCCGGTCGTCTGGCCGACCAGCCGCACCGTGCCGACCAGTCCGCCTGCGGCCGCCGCCCGCTCGCGCGGGGCGGATCCGATGATCAGCCGCGCATTGGGCGGTAGGAACAGCCCGAACCCAGACCCGCACAGCGCCATCCGCCACGCGATATCGACATAGGTCGCATCCGCCGGCAGCAGCGCGATCAGCGCCAGCGCGACGATCGATACCGCCATGCCGATGCCGCCGAGCAACCCCGCGGGCACGCGGTCGGACAGCCAACCCGCCAGCGGCGCGACGATCATGTTGGTCAGCGGCCACGGCGCGATCGCCGCGCCCACCGCAGCTGCGCTCCAACCATAACCGTGCGTCAGCCGAAACGGCGTCGACAGCAGCAGCGTCATCGAGGCGGTGAAGGCCGTATAGGCGCCGATCGCCGACAGCGCGATCACGGGCTTCGCCAGCAGGTCGACCGGCAGGATCGGCTTGGCTTCGCCCCGCTCGCGGCGGATGAACACCCAGCCGATCGCAGCGCCAACCGCGACGATCGCGGCAGAGACGACCGGACTGTCGCCATGCACCGCACTCTCCGCCCCGGAAATGACCAGGCCGATCATGCTCGCGCACATCACCGCACCCAGCACGTCGAACGGTTCCTTGCGCGGCTGCGGCGCGGGCAGTGCGCGGCCGAGGACCAGGCTGATGATCGCAAAGGGCACCGCGCTCGCGAACACCCATGGCCAAGGCGCGATCCCCAGCACCAGCCCGCCCAAGGTCGGTGCCAGCGCCGCCGAGCTCGACACGACGACCGAATTGATGCCGAGGCCCCGGCCGAGCTGCGACGAGGGATAGATCGAGCGGATCAGCGCCGACGACACGCTCAACGCCGCCGCTGCGCCCAAGGCCTGCGCCGCCCGCACCACCAGCAGGAACGGCAGGCTTTTGGCGAAGAAGCACAGCACCGTCGCCACGGTGAACAGCAGCTGCCCGAACTGATAGGTGCGCTTCAGTCCGAACCGGTCGCCGAGGCCTGCGAAGGGCAGGATCATCATCGCGAGGATCAGCTGATAGACGGTGACCACCGATACAACCGCGCTGCTGCCGACGTGCAGGTCCGTCGCGATCGTCGGCAGCGCGACCGTGGCGATGCCGCCATCGATGATCGTCAGCGCGGTGCCGGCCGAAATCGCCCCGATCGCCACGAAGCGGCGGGGCAGGGGCAGGCCATCGCCGCTTTCGCGTGCCGGTGCCTTGCCCGTGGAGCCATTGCCCGGCACAACTGGTGCATCGCTGCTCGTAGTACCCTTGGGAGATTGTACCCCGATGATCGTCCGCACGCTGCTGATCGCCTCCACCATGCTTGCCGCGACCTCCGCCTTCGCGCAGAGCACGCCCGTGACCGATACCGATCCCTATATCTGGCTGGAAGACAAGGACGGCGCCAAGCCGCTCGCCTGGGTCGAGGCCGAAAACGCCCGCACGCTGCCCCGGTTGCAGAACGATCCGCGCTACAAGGGCTTTTACGCCGACGCGCTGGCGATTGCCTCTGCCAAGGATCGCATCCCGATGCCGAACCAGCTGTTCGGTCGCATCTACAATTTCTGGCGCGACGCCGATCATCCGCAGGGCATCTGGCGCTGGACGAGCGAGGCGGATTACGCCGCGCCCCAGCCCAAATGGACCGTCGCGCTCGATCTCGACGCGCTATCGAAGGCCGAGGGCAAGAAGTGGGTGTGGAAGGGCGCAAGCTGCCTCCATCCCGAAGAGCGCCTCTGCCTCGTGGCATTGTCCGAAGGCGGCGAGGACGCGATCAGCTACCGCGAGTTCGATCTGGCGACGGGGCAGTTCGTGCCCGGCGGCTTCTCGCTCCCCAAGTCGAAGCAGGGCGCGAGCTGGCTCGACAAGGATACGTTGCTCGTCAGCCGCGACTGGGGCGCCGGCACGATGACCGGATCAAGCTATCCCTTCGTCGTTAAGATGGTGAAACGCGGGCAACCGCTGGATGCCGCCAAGGAAATCTTCCGCGGCGCGCCGACCGATCAGCTCGGCACCTATGCCGGCGTGATCACCGACGGGCAGGGCCATCGTCTGGTCACGATCGAGCGCCGCACCACTTTCTTCGGCGGCGAGACGCATGTCTGGACGCCAGAGGGCACGAAGAAGCTCGACATTCCGGCGCGGACCTTCCCCGCCGGTATGGTCGCCGGGCAGGTGCTGTTCCAGACCAGCGACCCCTGGGGCGCCGTTGCCGCCGGCTCGGTCGCCTCGGCCCCGCTTGCCATGGTCGAAAGCGGCCGGGTGACCCCGACGATCTTGTTCGCGCCCAATCCACGTCAATCGGTGGACGAGGTCGTGACGACCAAGGACCATGTCGTCCTGATCTACAACGACAATGTGCGCGGGCGCGCAGCGGTCTACACGCCGGGCAAGGCGGGCTGGACAGCGCGGCCGATCGCCTTGCCGGACAACGTCTCGCTCGGCGTCGCCAGTGCCGACGATCGCAGCGACCATGGCTATATGACCGTCACCGGCTTCCTGACGCCGACGACGCTGCTGCCGCTCGACGCCGCGACGGCGAGCGTCGGCAAGCCGGTCAAGACGCTGCCGCCCAAGTTCGATTCGGCGGGTCTGGTGGTCGAGCAGCATGAGGCGACCTCGACCGACGGCACCAAGGTCCCGTATTTCATCGTCCACCATAAGGATATTCCGCTCAACGGCAGCACGCCGACGATCATGACGGCCTACGGCGGCTTCGAGCTGCCGATGCTGCCCGCCTATTCGGCGATCACCGGCAAATTGTGGCTGGAGCGCGGCGGCTCCTACGTGCTCGCCAACATCCGTGGCGGCGGCGAATTCGGTCCCGCCTGGCACGATGCCGGTCGCAAGACCAAGCGCCAGATCATCTACGACGATTTCGCCAGCGTCGCGAAGGCACTGTTCGCGCGCAAACTGACCAGCCCGCAGGAGCTGGGCATCTACGGCGGCTCGAACGGGGGCCTGCTGATGGGTGTCGAGTTCAACCAGCACCCTGACCTGTGGAAGGCGGTGACGATCCAGGTCCCGCTGCTCGACATGATGCGCTACGAACAGATCGAAGCGGGTAAGTCCTGGGTCGACGAATATGGCTCGGTCGACGTGCCGGCGGAAAAGGCGTTCCTCCGCACGATCTCGCCCTATCAGAATATCAAGAAGGGGGTGGCGTACCCCGAACCCTATATCTGGACGACGACCAAGGACGACCGCGTCGGCCCGCAGCATGCCCGCAAGTTCGCGGCGCGCCTGAAGGAATACGGCCTGCCGTATCTGTTCTACGAAGACACCGCCGGCGGCCATTCGGGCGATGCCGACATCGAACAGGGTGCGCGTCTGCAAGCGCTGCAGATGACCTATTTCGCGCAGAAGCTGATGGGTCCGGCGCAGCCCGCAAAATAATCGCCGCTGCCTCCCCGGTTTCGGCCGGGGAGCCTTGGCGGAGGGAGTGGGATTCGAACCCACGGTAGGCTTCCACCTACGGCGGTTTTCAAGACCGCTGCCTTAAACCACTCGGCCATCCCTCCGCGTGGAGCGCCCGAATACGCGCACCGCGCTTGTCCGTGCAAGCCCCGCGACGATAGGAGGTTCACGCGGGATGCCGGCTGTGGCACCTGCGAGGGCATGTGGGGGCATCCGATGACGCGCGGGCTGAAGGCCGGTTTGATGGCGACGATCCTGGCGATGGCTTCGGCCGGACCAGTCGCGGCGCAGGACGAGCAGGGCTTCCAGTCCTATCTCGGCACGCTGCGCGCGCAGGCGCTGGCCGAGGGTGTTACGCGTCGCACGGTCGATGAGGTGTTTCCGACGCTGACGCTCAGCGAGCGGACGATCGAGCTCGACCGCGCGCAGCCGGGCAATCCGGGTCGCACCGCGACGCCGCCGTTCGCGCCCTATCGGATCAGCCACGTCGATGCCGCGCGGATCGGCCGTGGGCGAAGCACCTATCAGGCGCAGCGGGCGCGCCTCGCCCGTGTCGAGCGGGAGACGGGCGTCCCCGAATCGATCATGGTCGCAATCTGGGGGCATGAAACGAATTACGGGGCCTATACGGGCAATTTCGATCTGCTTCGCAGCCTTGCGACGCTCGCCTATGAGGGCCGTCGGCGCGAGCTGTTCGCCAGCGAGTTCATCGCCGGCCTCAAGATCCTCGATCGCGGTATCCCGCGCGAGCGGCTGAAGGGCAGTTGGGCAGGCGCCACCGGTAATCCGCAATTCCTGCCCTCTGTTTACCTGCGCCTCGCCCGCGACGGCGATGGCGACGGGCGCGCGGATATCTGGACCAGCCCGGCGGATACGCTCGCCTCGATCGGCAATTATTTCGAGAATGCCGGCTGGCGGCCGGGTCAGCCGTGGGGGATCGCGGTGCGCGTCCCCGCCAGCTTCGACCGCGCCGCCCTGACGACGCGCATGGTGTCACCACGTTGTCCGCGCGTGTTCGAGCGGCACAGCCAGTGGCGGACGATGGCCGAATGGCGTGCGCTGGGCCTCGTGCCGCAGGGCAGGGGCTGGCCCGCCGACAGCGTGCAGGCGACGCTGATCGAGCCGGATGGCCCCAATGCCACCGCCTATCTGCTCACCAGCAATTACCGTGTGATCCTCGATTACAATTGCTCGAACTTCTACGCGCTGTCCGTCGGCCTGCTCGCCGACGCTGTTGAGGGCTGACGCGGCGCAGTTGCGGCGCTATGCCTGACCCATTCCACCCCTATTACCCTGCCGAAAGCCGAACCCGACGTCATGAAACCGCTGATCGCCGCTCCCTTCGCCATCGTCGCGCTCGCCATGCCCTCCGTCGCCGCGGCGCCGCAGTTCCAGGGCATCGCGCCGATCGCCTTCATGCAGGATCTGTCGTCGGGCGCGGTCCTGTATCAGCGTGACGCCGACCGCCGCATGCCGCCCGCATCGATGGCGAAGATGATGACGGTCTACGTGGCCTTCGACATGATCAAGAAGGGCGAGCTGAAGCTCGACCAGATGATCACCGTTCGCCCCGAGACCTGGGCCAAGTGGCATGGGCCGCAGGCGGGATCGACCATGTTCCTCTCGCCCAACGAAAACGTCAGCGTCGAGAACCTGCTGAAGGGCATCGTGACGCTGTCGGGCAACGACGCCTGCGTCGTGCTGGCCGAGGGTATTTCGGGCACCGAGCAAACCTTTACGGACCGGATGAATGCGCAGGCGAAGCGCCTTGGCCTCACCAACAGCCACTTCGGCACCGCCAACGGCTGGCCGGACAATGGCGTCACCTATGTGACCGCGCGCGACCTGGCGCATCTGGCCACCGCGACGATCCAGGATTTCCCGGATCTTTATAAGCGCTTCTACTCGCTGCCAAACTTCACCTGGGGCAAGACGCTGGGGGCAGGGGCCGACATTACGCAGGCGAATCGCGATCCATTGCTCGGCCGCGTCGCCGGCGCCGATGGCCTGAAGACCGGCCATACCGAAGAGGCCGGTTACGGCTTCACCGGCTCTGCTGAGCAGAACGGCCGGCGTCTGGTAATGGTCGTTGCGGGGCTGACGTCGTCCAAGGATCGCGCTGAGGAATCGGTGCGCTTCATGGAATGGGGCTTTCGCGCATGGCAGGCGAAACCCGTCGTCGCGGCGGGCAAGCAGGTGTCGACGGCGGAAGTGCAGATGGGCAGTTCCAGCAACGTCGGTCTCGTCGCGCCGCGCCAGCTGACCGTCACGCTGCCCGCGGGCGCCGTGCCGCAGATGAGCGCCAAGGTCGTCTACGAAGGTCCAATCAAGGCGCCGATCACCAAGGGCCAGCATATCGCCGACCTAGTCGTGACGTCGCCCGATTTGCCCGAACAGCGCCTGCCGCTGGTCGCGGACAAGGACGTCGGTCAGGCGGGCTTCTTCGGTCGCGCCTGGGCAGGGCTGACCTCGTTCTTCGGTTGATCGCGCAACCGCGATGACCGCGTTGTTCGGTAATGCCGAGGCGCAGGGGGCCTTCGCGGCCGCCCTGCGCAGCGGTGTGTTGCATCACGCCTGGTTGCTGGTCGGGCCGCAAGGCGTGGGCAAGGCACGCTTCGCCGAATTGGCGGCGTTGCGCATGCTGGCCGAGGCGAGTGCGAGCGGGGTAACCGCGCCGGGACTGACGGTGCCCGCCGATCATCCCACGCGCGCTCTGGTGGAGGCGGGGTCGCATCCCGACCTGCGTATCCTGCGCCGTCTGCCAAAGGATGCCGACAAGCCCGATCAGGATATCGCGCGGTCGATCAGCATCGCGCAGGTGCGCAGCCTGCAACCGATGTTTGCGACGACGCCGTCGATGGGCGCACGCCGCGTCGTCATTATCGACGCGGCCGATGATCTCGAGCGCAACGGCGCCAATGCGCTGCTCAAGAACCTGGAGGAACCGCCGGTGGGAACGGTGTTTCTGCTGGTGAGCCATGCCCCCGGACGATTGCTCCCCACCATTCGATCGCGATGCCGGGTCCTGCGCTTTGGCGCGCTCGACGAAGCCGACATGCGCCGTGCGTTGCACGACGCGTTGCCCGATGCCGATAGCGACGAGATCGGGATGTTGATCGCGGCGGGGGAGGGCTCGCCGGGGCGGGCGATCCGTTATGCGGGGCTGGACGTTGCCGGCCTCGACACCGCGATCGCCGCGATCGCCACCGACGGCGATCCGATGAACACACGCCGGGCGGCGCTTGCCAAGGCTTTGGCAGGGAAGGGGAATGCCGCGCGCTACGAAGTGTTCCTCGATCGGGTTCCGGCAATTATCGCGCGCGAAGCCCGTGGACGGGCGGGAGCGCGGCTGAAAACCGCGCTCGACGCTCAGGCTGCTGCGCGCGACCTCGCCGGGGCGGCGATGGGCCTGTCGCTCGATGCACAGGCGACGGTGTTCGAGATGGCGGCGATCGTCGCGCGGCTGCGCTGACGCCGCTTCACCTCGCCGGATCGATCGACTAGGGAAGCGCGCTATGGCCGATCCCTATTACATCACCACCGCAATCCATTACCCTAACGGCCGTCCGCACATCGGCCATGCCTATGAAATGATCGCCGCGGATGCGATCGCACGCTTTCAGCGGCAGGCGGGGCGCGACGTGCGCTTCCAGACCGGGACCGACGAACATGGGCTGAAGATGGCACAGACCGCGCGCACCCGCGGCATCGACGTGCGCGCCTTCGCCGACGAGATGTCGTCGTATTTCAGCGCGATGGCGGACACGCTCAACATCTCGTACGACCGCTTCATCCGCACCGTTGAACCCGATCACTATGCGGCCAGCCAGGCGATCTGGCAGGCGATGCGCGATGCCGGCGACCTGTACCTCGATCGGTATGAGGGCTGGTATTCGGTGCGCGACGAGGCCTTCTACGACGAGAAGGAACTGGTGGAGGGGGAAGGGGGCGCCAAGCTGTCCCCCCAGGGTACGCCCGTGGAGTGGACCGCCGAAGAAACGTGGTTCTTCCGCCTGTCGAAATATCAGCAACCGCTGCTCGACCTGTACGCCGCCAACCCCGATTTCATCCGGCCTGAGGCGCGCCGTAACGAGGTGATGCGCTTCGTCGAAGGCGGTCTATCGGACTTGTCGGTGTCGCGGACGAGCTTCGACTGGGGGGTGCCGGTGCCCGACAGCCCCGGACACGTCATGTATGTGTGGGTCGATGCGCTGACCAATTATTTGACCGGTGCCGGTTATCCCAACGATGCCGAGACGATGGCACGCTTCTGGCCCGCCGATTTGCATCTGATCGGCAAGGACATCACGCGCTTTCATACCGTCTACTGGCCGGCGTTCCTGATGTCGGCGAACCTGCCGCTCCCGAAGCAGGTGTTCGCGCACGGCTTCGTGCTTCACCGGGGCGAGAAGATGTCGAAGTCGGTCGGCAATGTCGTCAGCCCCGACGAACTGACCGATGCGTTCGGGGTCGATGCGGTCCGCTATTTCCTGCTGCGCGAGGTCAGCTTCGGACAGGACGGCAGCTATTCGGCCGAGGCGATCGTGACGCGCGTCAATGCGGAACTTGCCAACAGCTTCGGCAATTTGGCGCAGCGCACGCTGTCGTTCATCGCCAAGAATCTGGATGGTGCGCTGCCGGAGGCCGGGCGCAGCGATCCGGCGGACGCAATGCTGATCGAGGAGATGGTCATCGCCTGCGCCGGATTGCGGACGGCATTCGACGATCTGATGCTGAGCCAAGGCATCGAGGCATGGATGCGTGGGGTTTTCGCGTGCAATCAGTATATTGATGCTCAAGCCCCCTGGGCGTTGCGCAAAACCGATCCCGATCGGATGCATGCGGTGCTCGGGACGCTGGTGCGGGCGATCCGGATGCTGGCGATTGCGATCCTGCCCGTCGTGCCGCAATCGGCTGGCAAGGTGCTGGATCAGCTCGGCGCAGACGAGCGAGACCATGCCGCGATCGACGACGATGGCTGGTATGGCCGCCAGCAGGCCGCGGGCTTTACGATCGCACCGCCGTCGCCGGTCTTCCCACGGCTCGAACTGCCTGCCGCCGCGGCATGATGTTCGCCGACAGCCACTGCCACCTCAATTATAAAGGGGTGTTCGAGCAACAGGGTGACGTGCTCGCCCGTGCCCGATCGCGTGGGGTGGGGGCGATGCTCAACATCTCGACGCGCGAAAGCGAATGGGACGCGGTGGTCGCCACGGCAGAGCGTGAACCCGACGTCTGGGCTTCGATCGGTATCCATCCGCACGAGGCTGATCAGCATCCCGACGTCGACATGGCGCGCCTCGTCGACCGAGCAGCGCATCCGCGCATCGTGGGCATCGGTGAATCCGGCCTAGATTATTATTACGATCATTCCGATCGTGCCCGCCAGCAGGCAAGCTTCCGGAGTCATATCGGAGCGTGTCGCGAAACGGGGCTTCCCCTGATCGTGCACACCCGCGATGCGGAAGAGGACACGTTGGCGATCCTGCGCGATGAGATGAAGCAGGGGGCCTATACGGGCGTCATCCACTGTTTCACCGCGAGCGGCGCCTTTGCCGACGCGGCGCTGGAGCTCGGGTTCTACATCTCGATCTCGGGGATCGTAACGTTCAAGAATGCGCGCGACCTGCAGGAGACGGCGGCCCGCCTGCCGATCGAACGGCTACTGATCGAAACCGACGCTCCATTTCTGGCGCCGGTGCCGCATCGCGGCAAACAGGGCGAGCCTTCTTTCGTCGCGGACACCGCGACCTTCCTTGCCCAGCTGCGCGGCGAAGCGATCGAAGAGTTGGCGGCACGAACCGCGGATAACTTCTTCAGTTTGTTCAACAAGGCGCGCGCGTGAAGGTTCGCATTCTCGGATCGGGCACGTCATCGGGCGTGCCGCGGATCGGGAACGACTGGGGCGCTTGCGACCCCAATGAACCACGTAACCGGCGTACGCGCGTATCGTTGCTCGTCGAGCATGACGACACGCGTATCCTGGTCGACACAGGCCCCGATATGCGGGAGCAATTGCTTGCAGCCGATGTGTCGACGGTCGACGCGATCCTGTGGACGCATGACCATGCAGACCATTGTCATGGCATCGACGACGTTCGCCAGATTTTTCACGCCATGCGTCGGCCAGTCCCGGGCTACGCGCGGACAGGCACGCTCACCGCGCTCCGCCATCGGTTCGCCTATGTCTTCGCCGGCCGGCAGGGCTATCCGCCGACGGTGGAGAGCGCGGTGTTGCCGGACAGGCTGACGATCGGTGCGATCACGATCGATGTCGTCGATCAGCCCCACGGTCATATCACCTCGGCCGGCCTGCGCTTTTCCGCGGGTGGCGCGGTGGTAGGATATGCCACCGACTTTCACGAACTGACCCCGGCGATGCGCGCGCTCTACACGGGGCTCGACGTCTGGATCGTCGATGCGCTCCGCTATGCACCGCATCCGACCCATCCGCACGTGCCGGAGGTGCTCGACTGGATCGCGGAGCTTCGGCCGAAACGGTCAGCCTTTATACATATGGATCAGAGCATGGATTACGCCACGCTGGTCCGCGATCTGCCGCTCGGCGTCGAACCCGGCTACGATGGATTAGAATTCGTCCTATGAACCTCGACTCGGGCGGCCAGGCGGTCATCTATCTGCTGCTGCTCATCCTGCCGATCTCGGCGCTGATCGCCCGGCGGGTGCCGGTATTGCGGGTCGTTTTGTCGCTGGTCAGTTGGGCGGTAATCGCGGGGTTGCTGCTGGTGGTGATCACCGAGCGCGAACGGTTCGACCCATATCTGCAATATGTTACGCGACTGCTGAAACTAGACGACCAGAATGTCGTCGGCGAAGAAACCCGCATCAGAATGTCTGCCGACGGGCATTTCTGGGCGAAAGTGACGATCGATGGCGTGAACCGGCGCATGCTCGTCGATAGCGGCGCGACCCTGACGGCATTGTCTACGGACACCGCGGCCGCCGCGTCGCTGGACGTGAGAGACAGCCTGATCCCGATCGTGCTCAATACGGCGAACGGGCGCATCCAGGCGCGGAGCGCGACGGTGCGAGACCTGAAACTCGGCGATATCGTCGCGCGCGATCTGCCCGTGGTCGTATCTCCGGCGTTCGGCGACACCGACGTCCTCGGCATGAACTTCCTGTCGAAACTGAAATCGTGGCGGGTGGAGGGCAACACGCTAATCCTCGTACCACACCATCATCAAGAATTTACATAATGTATATTATCAATCTTACCGTGGACGTGCGATATGGCGGTTGAGCGGCTGTTGGCGATCATGGCGCGCCTGCGCGATCCGCAGCGCGGTTGCGAATGGGACGTGGCCCAGACCTGGGCGACGATCGCGCCCTATACGATCGAAGAAGCCTATGAGGTTGCCGATGCGATCGCGCGGAATGATGCGGACGATCTGAAGGACGAACTGGGCGATCTGTTGCTGCAAGTCGTGTTCCACGCGCGGATCGCGGAGGAAGCCGGTGTCTTCGCCTTTCCCGATGTCGTCGCCGCCATCAGCGACAAAATGGAGCGCCGCCATCCGCACATCTTCGGCGATGCGTCGCATAGCCCCGGTTGGGAGGAATTGAAGGCCGCCGAACGGCGCGATGCGACGCAGGACGATAGCGCGCTTGCCGGCGTCGCAGCGGGCCTGCCCGCTCTGATGCGCGCGGTAAAGCTGCAAAAGCGCGCCGCCCGAACCGGGTTCGATTGGCCCGACCAGACCGGCGCCATCGCCAAGATCATGGAGGAAATTGAGGAAGTTAAGACGGCTTCCGAAGATCAGCGCGAGGATGAGATCGGCGATCTTCTGTTCGCCGTCGTCAATTGGGCACGGCATTTGGGCGTCGATCCCGAAGCTGCCTTGCGATCGGGCAACGCCAAGTTCGAGCGTCGCTTCCGCGCCATGGAAGCCCTAGGCGGCGAGGCGTTCGCCGCACTGAGCCTTGATGACAAGGAAGCGCTCTGGCAGCAGGTCAAGCGCGGCTGAGCCCGTTCATCAACGCTGGAGAAAGCGTTCGTAGTCCCGCTCGGCGAGCCGAACCTCGTAGCGGGTCGACAGCCCCTCGCCCTCTTCTTCCTGCCCCAGGACTTCGCCATGCGCGTGCAGCCATGCGGCGCCCGCACCGTCTCCAGCCGGAAGCGTGATCCAATAACGGCGGTGGCCGGCGGTCAGCTTCGCCGCGACCTGCGCGATGAGCTGATCCACCCCTTCCCCATCCAATGCGGACAGCGCGACAACATCGTCGCGGCGCGCCGCTTCCACCAGCACGTCCTCATGCTGGTCTGCGTCGAGCAGATCGAGCTTGTTCCACGCCTCGAACCGCGGCGTTGTTTCGGACACACCGAGGTCGGCGAGAACGGCCTCGACGTCGGCGCGCTGCGCCTCGGTGTCCGGATGGGCGATGTCACGAACGTGGATCAGCAGATCGGCCGATACCACCTCTTCCAACGTCGCCTTGAACGCCGCGACCAACTGCGTCGGCAGGTCGGAAACAAAGCCGACAGTGTCGGACAGGATCGCCTTGTCGATGCCGGGTAGCGAGATCTGCCGGAGCGTCGGGTCGAGCGTCGCGAATAGCAGGTTTTCCGCCATCACATGCGCGCCAGTCAGCCGGTTGAACAGCGTCGACTTGCCGGCATTGGTATAGCCGACCAGTGCGATCACCGGCCACGGCGCGCGCTGGCGCCGTTCGCGGTGTAGCCCCCGGGTGCGGCTGACCTGTTCGAGTTCGCGCCGCAGTCGCGCCATGCGATCGCGGATCAGCCGGCGGTCGGCCTCGATCTGCGTTTCGCCGGGACCGCCAAGGAAGCCGAAGCCGCCGCGCTGCCGCTCGAGGTGGGTCCAGCTCCGCACCAACCGGCCGGCCTGATAATCGAGGTGGGCGAGCTCGACCTGCAACCGCCCTTCGGCCGTGGCGGCGCGTTCGCCGAAGATTTCGAGGATCAGGCCGGTGCGGTCGATCACCTTGGCCTCCAGCGCGGTTTCCAGATTGCGCTGCTGCACCGGCGTCAGGCTGGCGTCGAACACGACGAGATCGGCTTCGTCCTGCCGGACCTGCACGGCCAGCTGCTCAACCTGCCCGCTGCCGATAAGCGTCGCGGGCTTGGGCTGGCGGACGCGCACCGCCACCTTGTCGGTGACGACGAGGCCGATCGCGGCGGCGAGACCGGCGGTCTCCTCCAGCCGCGCCTCGGCGTCGCGATGCGCGTCGCCCTGATCGGGCAGGACGATCAGCGCGCGACCGCCACGGGCGAACTCGTCGCGGTCACGGTTAAAGCCAGTGCTCATCGCTTATTCGTCCGTCTCGCCCTCATCGGCGAGGTTCAGCGCACGCGACGGCTGGATGGTCGATACCGCGTGCTTGTAGACGAGCTGCGCCATGCCTTCCCGCTGGAGCAGCATGCAGAACAGGTCGAACCCGGCGATCTGGCCCTGCAGCATCACGCCGTTGATCAGGAACATCGTGACCGAATCTTCGGATTTGCGCACCGCGTTCAGGAAAATTTCCTGCAACAGCGGTTGCTTGCGCTGCGCTTCTCCCACGGATTCGATAATCCCGGCCAGGTCCATCGGGCCGGACGGCATGATCGTGGAGATGGCGTGCTTGTAGATCAGCTGCGACTGGCCGTCGCGGCGGAGCAGCACGGAGAAATTGTCGAACCAGGTAACGATACCCTGGAGTTTGACGCCCTTCACCAGGAACATGGTGACCGGGGTCTTGGAGCGGCGCAGCGAATTCAGGAAGAGGTCCTGCAGCGAGCCTTGCTTTTCGGCCATGAGTTGAGCCTTTTTCCGTTATTGGCGGGACGTTCGCCCGCTATCGCGCCGTTTCCCGGCGTCGGGATCGCCGCCCATGATAGGCAGCGACCCCGTATCTATGAACGAAGGCCCGTGCCGTAAAGGCGTCAATCCTCGCGCACGTCGGTAATGCCGAGCAGCTTGAGCTTACGGTGCAGCGCCGATCGCTCCATGCCGATGAAGCTGGCGGTACGGCTGATGTTGCCCGAGAAGCGACGGATCTGGACGCGCAGATATTCGCGCTCGAACGTCTCGCGGGCTTCGCGTAACGGCGCACCCATGATCGCGCCGCCACCTCCGCCGGCCAGATCGCCCTGATCGCCGAGAACCTCGGCGGGCAGGAGATCGAGGTCGATACGGCCGATGCGATCGCCCGGCGCGAGGATGATCGTGCGCTCCACGACGTTGCGCAGCTGGCGGACGTTGCCGGGCCAATCATAGCTTTGCAGCGCGACCATCGCATCGGGTGCGATCTCCGGGGTCGGTACGCGGCGTTCGGAGGCGTAATGCGCCATGAAATGCTCGACCAGCGACGGAATGTCCTCGCGGCGCTCGGCCAAGGCCGGCAGCATTACCGGCACGACGTTGAGGCGGTAATAGAGATCTTCGCGGAACCGCCCCTCGGCAATCTCCTGCGTCAGGTCGCGCGAGGTGGCGGACACGACGCGGACGTCGACCTTGACCGTTCGGGTGCCACCGATGCGGCTGAAGCTCTGATCGGTCAGCACGCGCAGGATACGCGCCTGCGTCGCGATCGGCATGTCGGCGATTTCGTCGAGGAACAACGTGCCGCCATGCGCCTGTTCGAGCAGGCCCGGCCGGACGAGGTCACCCCCCTCCTCCACGCCGAACAGCTCCTCCTCGACGCGCTCCGGCGTCATCCGCGCGGCGCTGACGATGACGAAGGGCGCTTCGGCGCGATTGCTCCAGCCATGCAGCAGGCGGGCGGCGACCTCCTTGCCGACGCCGGCCGGCCCCATGATGAGCACGCGGCTGCCGGTCGCGGCGACGCGCTTCAGCGTGGCGCGGACGCCGTTGATCGCGCCCGAGCGGCCGGTGAGGTCCGTCTCGCGACCGGCCGAGACGCGCAGGCTGGCGAGTTCGCGACGCAGACGTTCGGTTTCGGTCGCGCGGGCGACCAGCAGCAGCAGCCGCTCCGCCTCGAACGGCTTTTCGATGAAATCGCTGGCGCCGCGCCGGATCGCGGCGACGGCGGTGTCGAGATTGCCATGGCCGGAAATGACCAGCACGGGGATCGAGGGATCGCGCCGCTTGATCTCGTCGAGCAGTTCGAGACCGTCGAGGCGAGAGCCCTGCAGCCAGACGTCGAGCAGCACGAGCGACGGGCGTCGAGTGGCGATCGCCTCCAGCGCGGCGTCGCTGTCTGCGGCCGAGCGCGTGTCATAGCCTTCGTCCTCCAGAACGCCGGCGACCAGTTCGCGGATATCGTGTTCGTCGTCGACGACGAGGATGTCGAGCGCCATAATCTCTAATTCCGATTGCGTGTGAGTGCAGCAAGCTGGCCGGCACCGTCATGTTCGGTCACCGGTTCGGGTGGGGCTGCCCCCTGATCGAGCGCCGCGAGGGCCGCGGCATCGAATGTCATGCGCACCACGGTGCCGCCGCCATCGCGATCGGCAAAGGCCATGGTGCCGAAATGGTCCTCGACGATCTTCTTGACGATCGCGAGGCCCAGGCCCGTGCCGCGGGCGCGGGTCGTCATATAGGGTTCGACGATCCGATCGCGATCCGGCGGCAGGCCGACGCCCGTATCCGCGACCTCGACGACGATCGTCGTACCATCGTCATGTATGCCCATGGTGACAGCCCCGCCGCCATCCCCCTTGCTCTCAATCGCCTCGACAGCGTTCTTGACGATGTTGGTGAAGGCGCGACCAAGCTGGTGCCGGTCGCAGACGAGCTGCGGGGCGGGAAAATCGTGGTCGAGCGCGAAGCGGATCGCGGGATGGGCGACCTCGTGCAGGAACAGCGCCTGGCGAGCGATGTCGACGAGCGATTCCTCGCGGAACACCGGCTTCGGCATGCGCGCGAAGGACGAAAATTCGTCGACCATCCGCCTGAGGTCACCAACCTGCCGGACGATCGTTTCGGTCAACCGCGCGAAGGTGGTATCCGCGGAATCGATCTTGTTGCCGTAGCGGCGTTGCAAACGCTCGGCGGCGAGCTGGATCGGAGTCAGCGGGTTCTTGATCTCATGCGCGATGCGCCGCGCCACGTCCGACCACGCCGCGCGGCGCTGATCGAGCAACTGCTGCGTGATATCGTCGAAGGTCAGGATCGGCCCCGCGTCGGTCCGCGCGATCCGGACGGCGAGCGTCCGCGTCTCGCCGCCACGCACGACCTGGACGATCGCCTCGCGCTGGCCACTCGCCACCAGATCGGCGAGTTCGGGCGCGATGAGGGCCAGCGGCTGCCCGACGACGCTGTCGATGCCTGTGCCGATCAGTTCGGACGCCGAATTGTTGGCGATCCGGATCATGCCGTCTTCGCCCGAGGCGATCACGCCGGCCGACACGCCGGCCATCACCGCCTCGATCAAGGCGCGGCGGCTGTCGAGCTGATCGTTTGCGGTGACCAGCGCGCGATTTTGTTCCTGTAACCGCCCGGTCATTCGGTTGAACGCATTGGCCAGCGTGCCGACCTCATCCAAGGTGCGGGGATCGGGCACGCGCGTCGACAGATCACCGTCCGCGACGCGCCGCGCCGCGCCCACAAGCTCGCCCAGGGGGCGAACGAGACGGTCGGCAACGGCCAGCGCGATCCACACCGCAAGGGCCACGATCAGCAAGGAAATGCCGAGCAATGCGGAGTTGAACCGCAACTGCAGTGCACGCGACCGTGATTCCATATCTCGGTAGTCGGCCACAAGCTGCTCGCCGCGTTTCCATTGCTCGACCACGCTGGGATCGAAGACCCGTGCCACGTAGAGATAGGCGCCCTTGCCGTATTTGAACGGCATCAACAGTGCGGCGCGATCCTTGGCCTGAATGACCACGCTGGGCGTCCCGGAATCGATCTTCCTAATCATGCCGGGGGTCACGACGCGATCTAACCGGCGTTCGTACGGATTGACGAAGGCAATCGGAACCGGATCGCCTTTAAGAAAAATCGCCGTTTCAGACATGTTTCGCTGTTTAAGCTGAAAGACGAGCCCCCTGGCAAATGTTTCACTATTGATAGGGTAATCGCGCAAATATCCGGCAAGGTCGACGCGCATAGCGCTAGCCTCAGCGCTTATGCGATCGAGTTCTTGATTATAATTTATCTGCAACAGTGCAGTAGAATTCTCCAGCATTCCGCGGGCGCGGTCTGAATACCAGAATTCGACGCCGTATTGGAACAATAGAGAAGCGAAAATATTAACAAGTACGAGCGGGACAGCCGCGACGAGCGAAAACAGCGCAACGAGCTGCACGTGCAATTGCCCGTTGCCGCCAATCTGGGATTGTACGGCGCGCCGTCTGGCGATCCGCCGCCCGATCAGCATCATCAATGTCGTGCCGGACACCAGATTGGCGACGAGCAGCAACGCAACCAGGGGTGGTGAGATTACGCGGGTGTTGGATGCCCCACCCGTCAACACGAAATAGGTCGCGACGGCGATCGCCAACGCAATCGCCAGCACCAGCGCTTCGACCGCGGGCGTAATCCGCCGGCGGCGAACCGGTAACATGTCGTTCAAATCGGGCGTGGGGGCCGCGTGCATTCGTCCCTCCGTACAACGCGGATTGTTGCACGGAAACCACATAATTGTCGGTTGCGGTGGTTTGGGGCCACAGTACGATCAAGTGCAGCGGTCAGCCGCTACGGATCAATCGTCGCCCTTGGCGCTGATCCCCAGCGTATCCAATCGCTTGCGCAGCGTATTGCGGTTGAGACCCAGCGCCCGCGCCGCGCGTAGCTGATTGCCGCCGTGTCGGGCCAGCATCGCTTCGATCAAGGGTCGTTCCACCTCGCCGATGACGCGATCGTACAAGGTGCCATCGTCCAGGGCGCCGGGGCGCTCACGGGCGATCCGTTCGATCAGGTGGCGCACCGCCTCGGCGATCCCCGCGTCGGGCAAATCCATCTGTCCGCCCGGCACACCGATCATGTCGCGGATCGTCGCCGGATCGATCAGCTCATCTCGTGCCAGCACCGCGAGCCGGCGCATCAGGTTTTCGAGCTCGCGGACGTTGCCCGGCCAGTCATAGGCCGCGAGCGCGGCTTCCGCCTCCGGCTGGAGCTGGCGACGCGGCAAACCCTGGGCGGCAGCGCTGTCGAGGAAGTGACGGGCGAGCAAGGGAATGTCCTGCCGCCGGTCGCGCAGCGCGGGCAGCACGATGGGGACGACGTTCAGGCGATAGAACAGGTCCTCTCGGAATTGGCCCGAAGCGACCTGCTGCGTCAGGTCGCGATTGGTGGCAGCCACGACGCGCACGTCGGCCCGCATCGTCCGAGCGCCGCCGACCGTGGTGAACTCGCCCGACTGCAGCACCCGAAGCAAACGCGTCTGTGCGTCCATCGGCATGTCGCCGATCTCGTCGAGGAACAGGGTGCCGCCCGCGGCCTGTTCGAAACGGCCGGCGTTGCGCTGGCCAGCCCCAGTAAAGGCGCCGCGTTCGTGACCGAACAATTCCGCCTCGATCAACTCGCGCGGGATCGCGGCCATGTTGATCGCGACGAATGGCGCGCTCCGACGTCGCCCGAGATCGTGGATCGCACGCGCGACCAGTTCCTTGCCCGTGCCCGATTCGCCCGAGATTAGAACGGTAAGGTCCGTCGAAACCACCCGGGCGATGACCCGGTAGACGTCCTGCATCGCCGGCGAGCGACCGATCAGGGGGAGCGCGGGATCCTCCCCCTCCCCTTGCGGCGGCATTTCCGCGTGGCGGACCAGCGCACCGGCGACGGCGCGGGTGAGATCGTCGAGATCGAAAGGCTTGGGGAGATACTCGTACGCGCCAACCTCGTTCGCGCGCACTGCCGTCGTCAGCGTATTCTGTGCCGACAGGATGATGATCGGTAAATCGGGGTGGCGGGCGTTGACCTCTGCCACATGAACGATGCCGTCGCCGTCGGGCAGCACCACGTCGGTGATCAGCACGTCCGGCAGCCGCTGCGCCAGCGCACGATCGGCCTGCGACAGGGTTTCCGCCGTCTGGACGTCGTGTCCGGCGCGGCGCAACGCCTGCGCAACGACGGTGCGGATCGCAGCGTCGTCGTCGACGACCAGAACGCGGCTCACTGGACGGCCCGTGGCAGCAGGAGGCGCAGGGTCGTCATCTCAGGCAGTCCTTCACGGGCATATTGAACGATCCCGCCCATGTCGCGCATCAGCTTGTCGACCAGCGCGAGGCCAAGCCCCTGCCCCTCCGGCCGACCCGAGATGAACGGATCGAAGAGATATTCGGCAATGTCGGCGGGGGCGCCGGGGCCGTTATCGGTCACGCAGATCTCGATCGGCAAGGGCACGCGCGGGCCGCCCCGCGTCGCCGCTACCGACATGCCGTGGCGATAGGCGGTGGTGATGACGATGCGGGGATCGGCGACGGTCCGCGTCGCCTCCGCGGCGTTCTTGAGCAGGTTGATCAAAATCTGCAGCAAGGCATCGCGATTGATCGCGGCATGCGGCAGCGAGGGATCGAACCGCTCCTCCATCGACACGCCGCGGGCAAAGCCGGCGAGCGCCAGCCGGCGGGCATGGCCGATCAGCGGATAGATATTCTCCGACTGGATCGGCAGCGGGCGCGTGTCGCTGAAATCCTGCATACGATCGATCAGTGCCGCGATCCGGTCGACCTCGGTCACGATCAGCGTGGTCAGTTCACCGGCATCGAGCAATTGCGCAGCACCGCGGATTCCGGACAGCGGGTTCTTGATCTCATGCGCCAGCATCGCCGCGGCGCCACTTGCCGCGCGGGCGCTGGCCCCACGTCCGCCAAGCTGGCCGACGCTGCGCGTACCCGCAACGCTGTGCAGCGTGATGGCGCGCCAGCCGGGATAATCGGCGAGCTGCGCCTCGGAAAAGTCGACACGGATCTTGGGGCCGTGTGGCGTCGCGATCTCCGTGTCGTAGACGGCAAAGCCGTGCCCCGCCTGCCGATCGCCAGCCGGAGGGCGTGGCAGGATCGCCGATAGCGGCTGCCCGCGCATCACCCGTTCGGACAAATTGAGCAGCAGCTCCGCCTGGGCATTCCCGTGCTGAATACGGTCTTCACCATCGATCACGAGCACGGCGACGGGCAGCGCCGCGAACAGCTCGGCAAAGCCCGGACGGTCCGTCACAATCCTGTCAGGCGGCCTGGCGGACGGCCGCAGGGAGCTGATCACGGTATGGCGCGTAGAAATCGGCAAGCATCGCCTTTACCTTCGCGGCGCTCGGCTCCTGGTTCACGGCGTTGCGGAACTCGGCCGATCCGGTGAGCCCCTTGGTGTACCAACCGATGTGCTTGCGCGCCATGTTGACGCCGGTCATCTCGCCATAATGGTCGAGCATGGCATCGTAGTGCTCGACGATGACGCGATATTGTTCGTCGAGCGACGGGTCGGGAAGCCGTTCGCCGGTCGCGAAATAGTGCATCACCTGCCCGAGTATCCACGGCCGCCCATAGGCGCCACGGCCGATCATGACGCCATCGGCGCCGGACTGATCGAGGGCGTCCACCGCATCGTCGATCGTGCAGATGTCACCGTTTGCGATCACCGGCAGGTCGATCGCGTCCTTGACCGAACGGATGAAGCGCCAGTCCGCCGATC
Organism: Sphingomonas melonis DAPP-PG 224; assembly: GCF_000379045.1. Taxonomy (NCBI): domain Bacteria; kingdom Pseudomonadati; phylum Pseudomonadota; class Alphaproteobacteria; order Sphingomonadales; family Sphingomonadaceae; genus Sphingomonas; species Sphingomonas melonis. The sequence goes on along the minus strand of NZ_KB900605.1, from coordinate 2,561,578 downwards.
CCTTGTACATCTGGTTGCGGGTGCGCCCGTGGACGGTGATGAGCTTCACCCCAAGATCTTGCGCGATCCGCGACAGTTCGGGCGCGTTGAGGCTGTCGTGGCACCAGCCCATACGCATCTTCAGCGTTACTGGAGCCTTGACCGCCTTTACAACGGCGTCGATCAGGGCCGCGGCGAGTTTGAGGTCGCGCATCAGCGCCGAGCCGGCGTCGCCGTTGGTCACCTTGCGGACCGGGCAGCCCATATTGATGTCGATGATCGCCGCACCGCGATCCTCCGCAAGCTTCGCCGCTTCGCCCATCTCGTACGGGGTGCAGCCGACGAGCTGCATCGAGACCGGCTCTTCCGACAGGTGCCACGCGGCCTTCTGAAGCGACTGCCGTGTCTCGCGGATCGCCGCCTGGCTCGCGATCATTTCGGTGACGTTGAGACCGGAGCCATAGCGGCGCACGAGCGTGCGGAACGGCATGTCGGTGACGCCGGTCATGGGCGCCAGCACGACGGGCTGCTCGATCCGTATGGGACCGATCTGAATGGGCGTGAGATGGGCCATAAATCTGCCTGAAAAACAGGCAGCCCTTACCGTCCTATGCCCGCTCTGGCAAGCATTGCGGGTCTGCGCTAGGCGGCGGCGATGATACACAAGCAGCGGACGGTCGCGCTGATCGTGGCGGCGGGCAGCGGCTCGCGCGCCGGCGGTGCCATCCCGAAACAATATGCCCACGTCGGCGGCAAGGCTTTGCTCGCGCACGCTTATGCCGCCTTTGCCGGGCACACGGCGGTGGACGAGGTGGTGGTGGTGATTGCCGCGGGGGCGGAGCCGTTGGCGGCCGCCGCACTCGGGCCGGTGCGCACGATCGTCGGCGGAGCGACGCGGCGCGAGTCGGTCGCGCGCGGGCTTGCAGCGATCGAGGCCGACAGGGTGCTGGTCCACGATGCGGCACGGCCCTTCGTGCCGGCGCAGGTGATCGACCGGATATTGGCCGCGCTCGATACCGATGAGGGGGCGATCCCCGGCCTCGCCGTTGCGGACACGCTCGTGCGCGACGGTTCGGTCGTCCCGCGCGACGGGCTGTTCCGTGTGCAGACGCCGCAGGGCTTTCGCCTGCCCGCGCTCCGCGCCGCCCATGCCGGCTGGCCCGCCGATGAAGAGGCCACCGACGATGCGCAGATGGTGCAGCGGCTTGGCGGGAGCGTCGCTTTGGTGCAGGGCGATGCGATGCTCGACAAAGTGACGCATCCGCAGGACTTCGCCGCGGCCGAAGCCAAAATCGCCTGGGAGACGCGGAGCGCGTCCGGCTTCGATGTTCATCGGCTGGAAGCAGGCGAGGAATTGTGGCTGGGCGGCGTGCTCATCCCGCACGACAAGGGTTTGTCAGGGCACAGCGATGCCGACGTCGGGCTGCACGCACTGACCGACGCGCTGCTGGGCACGATCGCGGCGGGCGACATCGGCACGCACTTTCCGCCCAGTGACCCGCAGTGGAAGGGCGCCGACTCCGCGCAATTCCTGCAACATGCCGCCACCCTGATCGCCGACAAGGGCGGCCGCATCGACTTCGTCGACCTGACGCTGATCTGCGAGGCCCCGAAGATCGGGCCGCACCGCGAGGCCATGCGCACCCGCATCGGCGCGCTGCTCGGGCTGTCGGAAGACCGCGTCAGCATCAAGGCGACGACGACGGAACGGCTGGGCTTTACCGGCCGCGGCGAAGGCATTGCCGCGCAGGCGGTGGCCACCGTGAGCCTGCCGCGATGAAGACCGCGCTGCTCGCCGTCACAGCCCTGCTCGCGGCCGCGCCTGCCGAAGCGCAGAGCCGCTGCATCACCACGCCCGAGGCGGAGGCGATGACGCTGGTCGCCTTGCCCGATATCATCCAGCAGACCGGCATCGTCTGTTCGGCGCGCTTGCCAGCGACCAGTCTGATCCGGCGGACGGACAGCGACTTTCTGGCGCGCTACCAGTCCGCCGCGGATCGGGCGTGGCCCAATGCCCGTGCCGCGATCGTCAAATTGTCCGATCCGATGATCGATTCGCTGCTGCAATCCGAATTCGCCCGGCCGCTGTTGACGGCGGCACTGGCGCCGTTGCTCGTCGGCCGGATCAACCCCGCCGATTGCGGGACGATCGATCGCTTCGTGACGCAGCTCGCCCCCCTTCCCCCGCAGAACACCGCGGGGGTCATCGTAACGACCCTGCGCTACTTCAAGGCGGAAAAGGCGAAGGGCAAGGCGATCAACGTGCCCGACCTGCCGCTGTGTTCGGAGGCGCGATGATGGACAGCCTGCTCCCCGCGGAACTGATCGATGCCGCACGCCGTGTCGTGGAAGCGAACCGCGCCGCCGGACGGACCGTGGCGCTGGCCGAAAGCTGCACCGGCGGGCTCGTCGCGGCGGCATTGACCGAAATTCCCGGATCGTCCGACGTCTTCGGCGCCGGCTTCGTGACCTATTCGAACGAAGCCAAGATGCGCCTTCTGAAGGTCAATTCCGACGTGCTCGAAACGTTCGGCGCGGTGTCGATCGCCGTCGCCTGGAGCATGGCGCAGGGCGCGCTCGCCAATAGCGATGCCGATGTCGCGGTGGCGATCACCGGCATTGCAGGTCCCGGTGGCGGATCGGAAAAGAAGCCCGTCGGCACGGTCGTCTTCGCCCGCGCGGAACGGGGCGGCGACCCCGCCGATGTCCACGCCGATCGAAAGCAGTTCGGCGACCTGGGGCGCGGCGGAATCCGCCTTCAGGCGGCGCTGGTCGCGCTGGAACTGCTGCTGCCGTAAAGGACGCGGGCGCGGTCTTCGAACGCGCCGATCATCTTCCTGAGCGCGACGCCGAAGACCTGCCCGGCCAGCATTTCGAACATCCGGTTCTTGAACTGGAAGTCGACGCTGAAATCGACCGCGCAGCCGCCCTCCTCCGGGCGGAAGCGCCAATCGTTGTGCAGGTACTTCAGCGGCCCGTCGATATATTCGACGTGGATGCTGCCCGGGCGCTGCTTTTCGACCTTCGACGTGAAGGTTTCGCGCAGGCCCTTGAAGCCGACGATCATGTCGGCAAGCGTCGCGGTGTCGCTGTCCTGGCGCACGCGCATCGCGCTGACCCAGGGCAGGAACTCCGGATAGCGCTTCACGTCGGCGACCATGTCGAACATCTGTTCGGCCGAATACGGCAGATGCCGCGTTTCCGAATGTTTAGGCATGGACGGCGAGCTTGGCCTCACGCGCGGCACGCATCTTCGCGAAATCGTCGCCGGCGTGATAGCTGGAGCGGGTCAAAGGCGAGGACGCGACGAGCAGGAAGCCCTTGGCCCGGGCGATCGCGGCATAGCTGTCGAACGCCTTGGGCGTGACGAATTCGGCGACCTTCGCATGCCGCGGCGTCGGCTGAAGATACTGGCCCATGGTGAGGAAATCGATGTCGGCCGAGCGCATGTCGTCCATCACCTGATGTACCTCGAGCCGTTCTTCGCCCAGCCCCAGCATGACGCCCGACTTGGTGAAGATCGACGGGTCGAGCTTCTTGACGCTCTCCAGTAGCCGGATCGACGCATAATAGCGGGCGCCCGGCCGGATCGTCGGATACAGCCGCGGCACGGTTTCGAGATTGTGGTTGTAGACGTCCGGCCGCGCGGCGACGATCGCCTCGACCGCCGCTTCGTGCTTGTTGCGGAAGTCGGGCGTGAGGATTTCGATCGTCGTTTTCGGATTGGCGCGGCGGATCGCCTCGATCACCTTCACGAATTGCTTGGCGCCGCCGTCGGGCAGATCGTCGCGATCGACCGAGGTGACGACGATATGTTCGAGGCCCATCTGCGCAGCCGCATCGGCGACGTTGTTCGGCTCCATCGGGTCGACGGCGCGCGGCATGCCGGTCTTCACGTTGCAGAAGGCGCAGGCGCGCGTGCAGGTATCGCCGAGGATCATGACGGTCGCATGCTTCTTCGACCAGCATTCGCCGATGTTCGGGCAGGCGGCCTCTTCGCAGACGGTCGTCAGGCTCTTGGACCGCATCAGTTCACGCGTCGCGGCGAAGCCGGCGCTGGTCGGCGCTTTCACGCGAATCCAGTCGGGCTTGCGCTGGCGTTCGGGGCGGGCCACCGGAGTCATCTCGTTCATTCGGGCGAGATAGCGATGTCGGGCGGAAGGAACAACCATCGCTCGATTGTGACGTTGCTTTGCTGACGCGCCCGGGCGGGCACCAGTCGGCCGCAAACGCGTTATCCCCGCCGAACCGGACCTAGACCATAACGGAGGCACAATGACCGACTTTTCCGACATGATTGGTGGCTATCATCGGTTTCGCGACACCGGCTGGTCGGAACAGCGCGAGCGCTGGGACGAACTGAAGGACGGCCAGAGCCCGAAGGTGATGGTGATCGCCTGTTCGGACAGCCGCGTCGATCCGTCGCAGATCTTCGACACGTCGCCCGGCGAAATCTTCGTGGTGCGCAACGTAGCCAACCTGGTGCCCCCCTATGAGGTCGGCGGCGGCTATCACGGCGTGTCGGCGGCGCTGGAATTTGCGGTGACGCAGCTCGAAGTGCCCGAGGTGCTCGTGATGGGCCACGCGTCGTGCGGCGGCTGCAAGGCGGCGCTGACCCATGGCTTCGAGGATGCGAAGGCCGGCGAGGGCAAGTTCATCTCCGACTGGGTCGGGATGCTGGACGCCGCGCGCGAACGGGTGATTGCGAAGCACGGCGATGGCCCTGACGCTTCGCGCGAAATGGAGCATGAGGCGGTGCGCGTCAGCCTGAACAACCTGCGCACCTTCCCCTTCGTGGCGAAGCGCGAGGCGCAGGGCACGCTGAAGCTGCGCGGCGCCTATTTCGCGATCGCCGACGGCGTGCTGCACGTGATGGACGACGACGGCGTGTTCGCGCCGGCCTGAGCCCGAATGAGCCCTCTCCCGACAGTGTCGGGAGGGGGCTTACAGCGAACGCGCGTAGATCACGTCATCGCACAGGGCGCTGCCGACGCGATATTGGCGCGCGCCGACGACGTCGAAGCCTTGCCGTTCGTAAAAGGCGCGCGCGCGAGCGTTGCGGCCCAGCACGCCGAGCAACAGGCGTGTTTTACCCATCGCGATGGCGTCAGCGATGGCCTGTTGCATGAGGGCGCGACCAAGGCCGGTGCCTTGTGCGAGTGGCAAAGTGTAAATGCGGCGCAGCTCGATATCGCTGGCATGCGTGTCGACCGGCAGGTCGGGCGTGGTCAAAACGCTGTAGCCGACAGGGGCGGCGCCGATCGGATGTTCGGCAAGCGTGACGACGCTGCCGGGATCGCCGATCCATGCGGCAAAGGTCGCAGGCGCGCTGTTTTTCGCAACATGCGCGACGATGTCGGCGCCATCGATTATGCCGGCGAAGGTCGCCAGGAAGCTGGCGCCGGCAACCAAAGCGGCCGCGGGCGCATCCTCGACGGACGCACGCCGCAGCCGCCAGTCGGTCATCAGCCGACGATCTCTTCGGGCTTGAAGAAGTAGGCGATCTCGATTTCGGCGTTTTCGTCCGAATCCGAACCGTGGACCGTGTTGGCCTCGATCGACTCCGCGAGCTCCTTGCGGATCGTGCCGGCCTCGGCATTCGCCGGGTTCGTCGCGCCCATGATGTCGCGGTTGCGCTGCATCGCGTTCTCGCCCTCGAGCACCTGCACGACGACCGGACCCGAGATCATGAACTCGACCAGATCGTTGAAGAAGGGGCGCTCCTTATGGACCGCGTAGAAGCCCTCGGCCTGCTCGCGGGTCATGTGAATACGCTTCGACGCGACGACGCGCAGACCGGCGTCCTCCAGCATCTTGGTGACCGCGCCGGTCAGGTTGCGGCGGGTGGCATCGGGCTTGATGATCGAAAAGGTACGGGTCGCGGCCATGATGGTCACGGGCTCCTGTAATTTGGGAGGGGTTTGAAAGTGGCGCCGCCCTAGTCGCGGGGCGGCGGCTTTGCAACCGCTTCGGGTTCAGGCGGCCTGTTCCCAGCGGCCGGTATCGGACTGTTTCCAATAGCGCCGCTCCACCCCGTCGCGGCCGCCGAGCGCGCGCCAAGCCTCCCGCGCGGCGGCGATGTGCTCGTCCTCGAAGAAGTGGAAGGCGCGATCGAAGGCCAGTGCCTCGTCGCGCCACTGGCCATCGACCAGCGCGACGTGGCGGGCCTGGTTCGTCGGCGTGACCGCAGGTGCGAGCAGCACGGGCTGTACGCTGTCGTCCCCTGTCCCCGCCTGCGCGTGCGGAAGGAAGCTGTCGGGGCGGTAGGTCCACAGCAGGCGGTCGAGATCGGCCCGTTGCTCGTCCCGCGCGGTGACGATCAGCAGACGCGCGCCGCTTTCCACGACCTTTGCCGCGATCTGCGGCAGCGCGCGGTCGAGGGGCGTCGCGGTGAGGTGGTAGAAGTCGACCTGCATGCCAGGGGTGTAGCCTGCCGGAGGGCATGGCTCCACCCCCGCATCACTCACGCTTATCCTTCGAAATGCTCCGCGACGAGGCGGTCGAGCAGCTTCACGCCATAACCCGTCGCGCCCTTGTCGTAGGTCGCCGCGGCCTTGTCGCTCCACACCATGCCGGCGATGTCGAGGTGCGCCCATTGCACGCCCTCATCGACGAAGCGCTGGATGAACTGCGCCGCGGTAATCGAACCGGCGCCGCGCGGGCCGACGTTCTTCATGTCGGCGATCGGGGAATCGATCAGCTTGTTGTACGTGTCCGACAGCGGGAAACGCCAGAGCTTGTCGCCAGTCGCGGTGCCGGCGGCGAGCAGCTTGTCGGCGAGACCGTCGTCGTTGGAGAACAGGCCGCCATATTCGTTGCCCAGGCTGACGATCATCGCGCCGGTCAGCGTGGCGAGATCGATGATGGTCTTCGGCCGGAACGTCTGCTGCGTCCAGGTGATCGCATCGCACAGCACCAGCCGCCCTTCGGCATCGGTGTTGAGGATCTCGATCGTCTGGCCGGACATGGAGGTGACGACGTCACCGGGGCGCTGCGCGTTGCCATCGGGCATATTCTCGACGAGGCCCATCACGCCGACGACGTTGACCTTGGCCTTGCGCGCGGCGAGCGCCTTCATCGTGCCCGCGACCGCACCGGCGCCGCCCATGTCCCACTTCATGTCTTCCATGCCCGCGCCGGGCTTCAGCGAGATGCCGCCGGTGTCGAACGTCACGCCCTTGCCGACCAGCGCGAGCGTGGGATCGCCCTCCCCGGCACCGTTCCACTTGAGCGCGAGGATGCGTGCGTCGCGCACCGACCCCTGGCTGACGCCGAGCAACGCGCCCATGCCGTGTTCGCGCATTTCGTCCTCGCCGAGGACGATGATCTCGAGGCCCAGTCCCTCGACCGATTCGCGGACCTGCTCGACGAAGGTTTCGGGGTAGAGGATGTTGGGCGGCGCAGCGACGAGGTTGCGGGTGAGTTCGAGGCCCTGCGTCACGGCGTCCTGCGCGGCCCATGCGGCATCGGTGCCGTCGGGTGCCCCGGCGATCGTCAGCGTGGTCAAGCTCACCTTCTGCTTGTCGGTCAGCTTGGTGCGATAATGATCGTAGCGCCATGCGCGCTGGGCGGCGGCGGCGGCGAAACGCGCGGCGGCCTGCGGGGTGACGTCCGCGTCGCTCAGGTCGGCAACCAATTCGGTCGCGCCAGAGGTCAGCAACCGCGCGACCAGCGCGCCGCCCGCCTTGCTCCAGCCGGCTTCGTCACCGGACCCTACGCCGACCAGCAGCAGCTGTTTCGCCTGACCGTCGTCCGCGACGAACAACTCGACGATCGCGCCCGCCTCGCCGTCGAACCGTGCCGCCTTGGCCGCGGCATCTGCGATCGCGTGATGACCTTCCCCCAAACCGCCCCATTGCCCGCGACCGACAGCATCCTTGTCGATTGGAAGCGCCAGAATGGCGGGCGCGCTCGGCGCAGTGGAGGTGAAGGCGATCTGCATCTTTGGACTTTCCGACAACGACTATGACTGATGCCCGATCTAGGATCGCAGGCGGTGAAGCACAACGATTGCAGGTGCGCATCAGGGGTGCGATAGGCGGCAGACGTGCGGCGTCGATCAGGGCGAGGCCGCGGTGTACGGAAAAGGGTGCCGGGATCATCGTGTTGCGTTTCGACCTACTGGCCGGCTGTGCGCTCGCCGCGACCCTGTTCGCCGGATCGGCGCATGCGCAGGACCTGCAGAGCCGCCCCGTCGCGCCGCCATCCTCCAGCGATCCGGCTCTGTCTGCGCCTGCGGCCAAGCCCAACGATGCCGAGCAGGTGCAGTTCAGCGCCGGCAGCCTGATATATGATACGAACACCGACATCGTCACCGCGCTGACCGACGTGCGGATGTTTCGGCAGGGCGATCGCCTGCGCGCCGACAAGGTGGTGTGGAACCGGAAGACCGGGCGCGTCGTCGCCACCGGCAATATCGCGGTCACCAACCCCGAAGGCGACGTCGCCTACGGCGATTCGATCGAGCTGACCGATTCGATGAAGGACGGCGTCGTCGAGAATATGCTCGTCGTGCTGGAACAGGGCGGGCGCATGGCGGCCGAGCGCGGGCAGCGCTACGCCGACGGCACGCTCCAGCTCGACAAGGCGGCCTATACGCCCTGCACGGTCACCAATCCGCAAGGGTGCCCCAAGGAACCGTCGTGGAAGATCACGGCGATCCGCATCACCTATCGCCCGGATCGCGAGCGCGTGTATTTCGGGGGCGGGCAATTCCATCTGTTCGGCCTGCCCGCGCTTCCCCTGCCCGCCTTCTCGCTGCCGATCGGCGGCAAGGCGGAAAGCGGCCTGCTGGCGCCCGATTTCCAGCTCGATCGGGTCAACGGCCTCGAATTGGTGGCGCCCTATTATTTCCGGCTCGCGCCCAACAAGGGGCTGACGCTGACGCCGCACGTCTTCTCGGCCGTCTTGCCGATGATGGAGGCGCAATATGAGGCGCTGGGCACCAACGGCGCCTTCCGCATCACCGCCTATGGCACCGAAAGCCGGCGCAGCGACGATCTGGTCACGATCACCCCGACCGATACCGAGCGGGCCTTGCGCGGCTACATCGATGGCGTCGCCCGCTACCAGCTGTCGCCCTATTGGAGCGTCAGCGGTTCGGTGCGCCTGGCGAGCGACCGCACGTTCCTGCGCCGCTACAACATCTCGCGCGACGACCGGCTGCGCACGACGGCGTCGCTGGAGCGGATCGACCCCAATACCTATTTCGCGCTGACCGGCTGGTACGTGCAGTCGATGCGCGTCAACGATCCGCAAGGGACGCAGCCGATCGCGCTGCCCGAGCTCGATTTCCGCAAGCGGATGGACCTGGCCGGCGGGCGCTTGCAGCTGCAGGCCAACACACTCGCCCTTACCCGCACGGCCGGGCAGGATACGCAGCGCGCGTTCGTCGCGGGCCAGTGGGACCTTCGTCGCCTGACCAATTGGGGCCAGGAAGTGACGCTGACCGGCTATGCCCGGCTCGACGCGTACAACACGCAGGACACGCAGCTGACCAGCGTCGCCAGCTATCGCGGGCTGGAGGGGTTCCAGACGCGCGCGATCGGTGCGGTGGCGGTGGACGTGAAATGGCCGTTCGTCGGCAGCTTCCTGGGCGGCACGCAGCGCCTGACGCCACGGGTGCAGATCGTCGGTGCGCCGCGGATCGCGAACCTCGCCGTGCCGAACGAGGATGCGCGGGCCGTCGACCTCGAAGATTCGAACCTGTTCGCGCTCAATCGCTTCGCCGGGTACGACCGGTACGAGGACAGCAGCCGTGCGACCTATGGGGCGGAATGGTCCGTCGCGCTGCCCGGCGCGACGCTGGATGCGGTGATCGGCCAGAGCTATCGTCTGTCGGAACGGCCGACGATCCTGCCGAGCGGCACGGGCCTGTCGGACCGCTTTTCCGACATCGTCGGCCGGACGACGCTGCGCATCCGCGATTTCGTGTCGATCACGCATCGTTACCGCCTCGACAAGGACGGGCTGGCCGTGCGCCGCAACGAAGTGGATGCGACGATCGGATCGCGCTCCACCTATGTCATGGCCGGCTATCTGCGGCTCAACCGCAATATCTTCCCCGAAATCGAGGATTTGCAGGACCGCGAGGAATTGCGCCTTGCCGGCCGCGTCCAGTTCGCACGTTTCTGGTCGGCGTTCGGATCGACCGTGATCGACCTGACCGATCGCAACGAAGACCCGTTGTCGCTGTCCGACGGATTCGATCCGATCCGCCATCGTATCGGCGTGCAGTACGAGGACGATTGCATCCGGCTGGGGGCGACGTGGCGCCGCGATTATCAGGATACGGGCGACGCGCGCTCGGGCAACAGCTTCCTGTTGACGCTGGCATTGACCAACCTCGGTCGCTAAGCCGAAGTTCAGCTGCGACGGGGCAAGACGGGCCGCAAGGCCGTGCTGCGGCGCGCCCGCGCTTTTTGGGGTAACGGAACGACGTGACGCACAACATTCGACGCAATCTCCGCGGCAAGGCCGTGCGCCTGCTCGGCTGGACCGCGCTGGCCGCTTTCAGCACCGGCGCGATCGCGCAGACGGTCGCCGACCAGCAGGTGCCCGACACGAACCTGAACATCCCCGCAAACCTGCAGATCTTCGGCAAGCTCGACCCCAACGTCCGTAAGCCGACCGCGATCGTCAACGACACGGTCATCACCGGCACCGATGTCGACCAGCGCCTGGCGCTGACCGTCTTCAACAATGGCGGCCGCACGCCCCCGCCCGACCAGATCGACGAGTTCAAGCTCCAGATCCTGCGCCAGCTGATCGACGAGACGCTGGAAATCCAGGAGGCGAAGAGCGCCGAAATCACCGTGACGCAGGCCGAGCTCGACCAGAGCGAAGCGGGCCTTGCCAAGCGGTTCAACATGACCGTGCCGCAGCTGCGCGTCGCGTTGCGCAAGGCGGGCTCGTCGGAACGCTCGCTGCGTCGTGCGATCGAGGGCGAATTGGCCTGGAGCCGTTACCTGCGCCGCAAGATCGAGCCGTTCGTCAACGTCGGCGACGAAGAGGTGTCGGCGATCCAGAAGCGGATCGAGGCATCGCGCGGCACGGAGGAATATAACCTCAAGGAAATCTACCTGAGCGCCAATGACGCGAATCGCGCGCAGGTGTTCGCCAAGGCCAAGCAGATCATCGGCGAAATCCAGAAGGCGCAGCAGCCCTTCGAACTGTTCGCGCGCAACTATTCCGAAGCGTCGACGCGCGGCGTCGGTGGCGATCTCGGCTGGATCCGCCTCGTCACGCTGCCGCAGCCGCTCGCCGAGGCGACGCAGCAGATGCAGGTCGGCCAGATCGCCGGCCCGATCGAAACGCCGGGCGGCTTTTCGATCCTGTACCTTACCGACAAGCGGACGATCGGTGCGGCCGACCCGCGCGATGCGAAGCTGAGCCTGAAGCAGCTGACCGTCGCCTTCCCGGCGGGCACCACGCAGGCGCAGGCCTCGGCACGCGCCGCGACCTTTGCCAAGACGGTGCAATCGATCCAGGGCTGCGGCACGGTAGAGAAGATTGCTGCCGGCATCGGCGCCGAAGTGGTCGACAACGATTCGATCCGCATCCGCGACCTGCCCGCACCGCTCCAGGAAATTCTGCTGAAGATGCAGGTCGGTCAGGCGACCCCGCCGTTCGGTTCGCCGACCGAAGGCGTGCGCGCGCTGGTGCTGTGCGGTCGTGACGATCCGCAGGCCTCGGTGGTGCCGGGCGCTGCCCAGATCCAGGGCCAGCTGGAGCAGCAGCGCGTCAACCTGCGCGCGCAGAGCAAGCTGCGCGACCTGCGTCGTGACGCGGTCATCGAGTATCGTTGATATGACGGGCGGGGCGGCGCTGGCGATTGCGATGGGCGACCCCGCGGGGGTCGGCCCGGAGATTATCGCCAAGAGCTGGGTGGTGCGCACGCTGCGCAGCCTGCCGCCCTTTGCGATGGTCGGCGATGCCGGCGCCGTCGCGCGTGTGTGGGATGGCCCGATCGAGGTGATCGACGACATCGCCGAGGCGCCCGTCGTGTTCGATCGGGCGCTTCCGGTTTTGGCGGTCGAGCCCGCTGGAGACGTGGTGCCGGGCACGGCCACGATTTCCGGCGCGCGGGCCGCGCTGAGCGCGCTGGAATGCGCGATCGCGCTCGCACAGCGGGGCGCAGCGAAGGCCTTGGTCACGGGACCGGTCTCCAAGGCGCAACTCTACGGCATCGGCTTCAATCAGCCGGGGCAGACGGAATTCGTTGCCGAACGCTGCGGCGTGGCAGCGGAGGATGCGGTGATGATGCTGGCAGGGCCGTCGCTGCGCGTCGTGCCGCTGACCGCGCATGTGCCGCTGGCGGCGGTGCCGTCGCTGCTATCGGTCGATCTGCTCGTGACGAAAGCGCGGACGACCGCGACCGCCCTGCGGCGCGACTTCGGCATTGCCGCGCCGCGCCTGGCCTTTGCCGGCGTCAATCCGCATGCGGGCGAGAGCGGGACGATCGGACGCGAGGAGATCGACATTCTGGAGCCTGCGATCGCGCAGCTCCGTGCCGAGGGCATCGACGCCACCGGGCCGTTCGCGGCCGATACGCTGTTCCATGCCCGCGCACGCAAACATTATGATGCGGCCCTGTGCTGCTATCACGATCAGGCGCTGGTGCCGATCAAGACGCTCCATTTCGACGAGGGCGTCAACATGACGCTGGGCCTGCCGATCGTGCGAACCTCGCCCGATCATGGCACCGCGTTCAATCTGGCGGGCAGCGACCGGGCGCATCCCGGTGCGATGATCGCGGCGATCGCGATGGCGGGGCAGGCGGCGGACCGGCGCGCTCGGGCATGAGCGATGCCCCTGCGACCGGTGCGCCTGCGCCGGTCCTTCCCCCCTTACGCGACGTCATCGCTCGGCACGGTTTGAGCGCCAGTAAGGCGCTGGGGCAGAATTTCCTGTTCGATGGGCAGTTGCTCGCCCGCATCGCAGCGGTGCCGGGCCCGCTTGCGGGTGCCGAGGTGCTGGAGGTCGGCCCAGGTCCCGGTGGTTTGACGCGAGCGCTGCTCGCGGCGGGGGCGCAGGTGACCGCGATCGAGCGCGACCGGCGCTGTATCCCCGCGCTGGCCGAACTCGGTGAAGCCTATCCGGGCAAATTGCGCGTCGTCGAGGGCGACGCGCTGGAAATCGACGCGCCGACGCTGTTCGCCGGGCGGCCGCATATCGTCTCGAACCTGCCCTATAACGTTGGCACCGCGCTGCTCGTCGGCTGGCTGACGAGCGACTGGCAGCCGTGGTGGCAATCCTGCACGCTGATGTTCCAGAAGGAGGTTGCGGACCGGATCGTCGCCGACGCCGGGGACGATGCCTATGGCCGGCTCGCGGTGCTTAGTCAGTGGCGCTCGACCGCGCGGATCGCGATGCCGGTGCATCGCTCCGCCTTCACCCCGCCGCCCAAGGTGATGTCGGCCGTCGTCCATATTGTGCCGGGCGAAGCGCCGGACGGCGTCGATGTGCGCGTGCTGGAGCGGGTGACGGCGGCGGCCTTCGGCCAGCGGCGCAAGATGTTGCGCCAGAGCCTGAAGGGCGTGCCGGGCGCGCTCGCCGCGCTCGAGCGGCTCGGTCTGGACGCCACCCGGCGGGCGGAAACGGTGAGCGTGGCGGAGTTCGTTGCCCTCGCGCGGCAGGTCGGCGCCGGCGCTTAGGGCTTGGCGGTCGCCGGCTTCGCGTCGTTCTGTGCCGTCGTCACCGGCGGGCCCTTGGCGATGACGGCGGCGAGTTCGTTGGCCTCCGGGCAGGCGCCTTTGCAGAGCGTGCGGATCTTCGCGAGGTTGCCCTTCGCGACCGCGACGGCGCCCTTCATCACCAGCGCCTCGCCCTGCCCGCGCAACGCGGCGACATCGTTGGGCTCGAGCGTCAGCGCCTCGCGATACAGGCGGATCGCCTTGCCGGGCAGACCCCGCGTTTCGGCGACCTGCGCCAGCGTGATGAACGCCTGACGGTTGCGCGGATCGACCGCGAGGGCGGTTTCGAGCAGGTCGGTCGCCTGATCGAGATTGCCGGCGGCTTTGGCGGAACGTCCTTCGCTGAGCAATTGCAGCGACCGTGCGTCGATCTGGTCGTCGGGACGCTGGCCGCTGAGCGAAGTGGACACGCAGACGAGGGTCAGCGCGGCAGCAAGGGCGACGGACGTAACGCGCATGAAGGTCTCCACGGGGGGCACGCCCCGAGGACTAGCAGGCGCGGATCAGACGCGCGACAAAAAATCCGTCGGTGCCATGGCTTGCCGGATCGAGCCGCAGACCGGCACCGCGCGGGCTGCCTGCCGGCAGATCGAGCGGCTCGGCGCGCCAGTCCGAATGATCGGCGAGGAACGCCTCCACCTGCCCGGCGCCTTCGGCGTCGAGCAGTGAGCAGACGATATAGACCAATGCCCCGCCGGGTCGGACGAGTTCTGCCCCGACATCCAGCACGTGACGCTGTTGCTCGGCGAAACGCGCGAGCCGGTCGGCGGTGAGCCGCCACCGCGCCTCGGGGTTGCGGCGCCAGGTTCCGGTGCCCGAACAGGGGGCATCGATCAGCACCGTGTCGGCCGTCCCCACCCAGTCGGTCAGCGCTGCCGCCTCGCGCTTGGGATCGAGCAGGCGCGTTTCGACGATCGTCACGCCGGCCTTTTCGGCCCGCGGCGCCAGACGGGACAACCGCGCCCGATCGATATCGGTGGCGAGGATGTGGCCCTCGTTCCGCATCGCTGCGGCGAGCGCCAGCGTCTTGCCACCACCGCCGGCGCACAGGTCGACGATACGCTCGCCGGGCTGCGCAATAGCGGCGAGGCTGACGATCTGGCTGCCGGCATCCTGGACCTCGATCTGGCCGGCATAGGCATCGACGTTGGTGCCGGTCGGCAGGCGAAGCGCATCGGGCACGCCAGGGATCGGTTCGCCATCCAAGGCTGAAGCGATCGACGCCGGATCGGCGCGCAGACGATTGACGCGCACATCCAACGGCGCCCGGTCGATGAGAGCGGCCTGCTGATCGGGTGAGACGCCGGAGGCCGACAAGGCTGCCGCGAGCCACGAGGGCATGACACCGCTGGCCGCCATCGGTTCGTCCGCGCTGATCGGGGCAGGACCGTGCGCGGAGCCGTCGAAGGTCGCAGCGACCGCGGCGTCGCTTGCCGCCACCGACAGCATGGCGGCGCGGCCGGATGTCGGCACGTCCCCTGCTCGCCGGATCGCGGCATAGACGAGGTCGCGCACCGCGCGACGATCCTTCGATCCCGCATAGCGGCGCGTCGCGAAATAGCGCGCGATCAACGTGTCCGCCGCCGCGCCGCCGCTGCGCGCAGCGTCGATCACCGCATCGAGCAACTCGATCGCGGCCTGGGTGCGGGCGGCGGGCGTCACTTAGCGAGTCGGATAATTGGGCGCTTCGCGCGTGATCGTGACGTCGTGGACGTGGCTTTCCTTCAGACCCGCGCCGGTGATCTGGACGAATTGCGCGCGCGTCTGGAGGTCGGGGATCGTGGCCGAACCGGTATAGCCCATCGCCGCCTTGATGCCGCCGACCAGCTGGTGGATCACGTCCTTCGCCGGGCCCTTATAGGCGACCTGCCCCTCGATGCCTTCAGGCACCAGCTTCATCTGGTCCTTGATATCGCCCTGGAAATAGCGATCGGCCGAGCCGCGGCCCATCGCGCCGACCGAGCCCATGCCGCGATAGGATTTGTAGGCGCGGCCCTGATAGAGGAAGGTCTCGCCCGGCGCTTCCTCGGTGCCCGCGAGCAAGGAGCCGACCATGCAGGTCGAGGCGCCCGCGGCCAGCGCCTTGGCGAGGTCGCCCGAGGTGCGCAGGCCACCATCGGCAATGACCGGCACGCCCGCCTTCGCCGCCGCCTCGGCGCAGTCCATCACGGCGGTAAGCTGCGGCACACCGACACCTGCAACGACGCGCGTGGTGCAGATAGAGCCCGGGCCGATGCCGACCTTGATCCCGTCCGCCCCCGCATCGATCAGCGCGCGCGTCGCTTCACCGGTCGCAACGTTGCCGGCGACGACCTGCACCGAATTGCTGAGCTTCTTCACCCGCTCGACCGCGCGCGCGACGTCGCGGTTATGCCCGTGCGCGGTGTCGATGACGATCAGATCGCATTCGGCGTCGACCAGCGCCTCGGTCCGTTCGAAGCCCTTGTCGCCGACCGTCGTCGCGGAGGCGACGCGCAGGCGACCGGCGGCATCCTTCGTCGCCGAGGGATAGGTGACCGCCTTTTCGATATCCTTCACCGTGATCAGGCCGACGCACCGATAGGCGTCGTCGACGACCAGCAGCTTCTCGATCCGGCGCTGGTGAAGCAGGCGTCGCGCCTCTTCCTGCCCGACGTCGGTGGTGACGGTGGCGAGATTCTCATGCGTCATCAGCTCAGCGACGGGCTGCTTCGGGTTGCCGGCGAAGCGCACGTCGCGGTTGGTCAGGATGCCGACGAGCTTGCCGTCGCGTTCGACGACCGGAATGCCGCTGATCCGATGATGCGCCATCAGCGCCTGCGCTTCGGCGAGCGTCGCGGTCGGCGCGATGGTGATGGGGTTGACGACCATGCCCGATTCGAAGCGCTTGACCTGCCGCACCGCAGCGACCTGTTCCTCGATCGACAGGTTACGGTGGAGCACGCCGATCCCGCCCAACTGCGCCATGACGATCGCCATGTCGGCCTCAGTTACCGTGTCCATGGCGGACGAAAGGATCGGGATGTTGAGCGCGATGCCGCGCGTCAGCTGCGTGCGCGTATCCGCGGTGCTCGGCAGGATGTCCGACTCGCCCGGTACGAGCAATACGTCGTCGAAGGTGAGACCGAGCCGGATATCCAAGGTGCCATGTCCTCGCGGGAGGGGAGTAAGTGGCGGGCCATGTAACCGCAGTGCAGCAGAAGCGCTAGAGGGCCGTGCATGGCCAACGGACTGTGCTATCGTCGCACCACAGCGCGGGGCAGATTCGCGCGGCAAGGGGATACGACACCGATGGCCATCACGATCGCCGCCTTCGCCCTCGTCCTGGTGCTGTTCTACCTGATGACGAGCATCAAGATCGTTCGCCAAGGCTATCAATATACGATCGAACATTTCGGCCGATACACGACCACGGCGAGCCCGGGCTTCAACTTCTACCCCGCCTTCTTTTATCGCGTGGGGCGCAAGATGAACATGATGGAGCAGGTGATCGACATTCCGGGTCAG
The DNA here is from genome assembly GCF_000379045.1 of Sphingomonas melonis DAPP-PG 224. NCBI lineage: Bacteria > Pseudomonadati > Pseudomonadota > Alphaproteobacteria > Sphingomonadales > Sphingomonadaceae > Sphingomonas > Sphingomonas melonis. The sequence goes on along the minus strand of NZ_KB900605.1, from coordinate 2,544,419 downwards.
GAGATCATCACCAAGGACAATGCGATCATCTCGACCGACGGCGTCGTCTTCTTCCAGGTGCTCGACGCGGCCAAGGCGGCCTATGAGGTTTCGAACCTCTATACCGCGCTGCTGCAGCTGACGACGACCAACCTGCGCACCGTGATGGGGTCGATGGACCTCGATGAAACGCTGTCGAAGCGCGACGAGATCAACGCGCGACTGCTGTCGGTGGTCGATCATGCGACGGTGCCCTGGGGGGTCAAGATCACCCGCGTCGAGATCAAGGACATCCGCCCGCCGGCCGATATCGTCGCCGCCATGGGCCGGCAGATGAAGGCCGAGCGCGAGAAGCGCGCCAACATCCTGGAGGCCGAGGGCACGCGCGCTTCGGAAATCCTGCGGGCAGAAGGCCAGAAGCAGGCGCGGATCCTCGAAGCCGAGGGACGGCGTGAGTCGGCCTATCGCGATTCCGAAGCGCGCGAACGGGCAGCGGAGGCCGAGGCGAAAGCGACGCGCGTCGTGTCGGAGGCGATCGAGCAAGGCGGGACGCAGGCGATCAACTATTTCGTCGCGCAGAAATATGTCGAGGCGGTCGGCAAGTTCGCGACCAGCCCCAACGCCAAGACGATCCTGTTCCCGGTGGAAGCGACGCAGCTGATCGGCACGCTGGGCGGCATCGGCGAACTGGCGAAGGACGCGCTGGCGAAATCCCCTGCCCCCACCACGGCCAAGCCCGAACCGAAGCGCGGGCCGTTCGAATTGCCGCAGGCGTGACGCTCGACACGATCGGCGGGGCCGGCGGCGCGTGGCTCATCGCTGCGCTGGCGCTCGGCATTGCGGAACTGCTGATCCCGGGCGTGTTCGCGATCTTTCTGGCGGCGGCCGCAGCGGTCGTCGGCGCGGTCGTGCTGGTAGCGCCGGATCTGCCGCTGCCCGCCCAGATCGCGGCCTTCGCCGTCTGGAGCGTCATCGCGGTGCTGGTCGGGCGGCGCTGGTATCGGGACTTTCCCGTGTCGAGCAGCGACCCCAAGCTGAACGACCGGGCGGCGCGCCTGATCGGCGAGATCGTACTGGTCGACGTGGCGATCGGCGAGGCCGGCGGCCGGGTGCGGATCGGCGATGGCAGCTGGCCGGCGAGAGGACCGCATGCGGCAGTGGGGGACCGTGTCCGCATCGTTGCGGTCGACGGCGGCATGGTTACCGTCGAACAGGCGGGCGACTGACCGACGTTCATCGCGCCATTCGTCGCATCCATCCCGATCGGCCCTGTCGGATCGCGCGCGAACTGCTATATCCACAGGCGTGACGCAGAGCATTCCGCATCAATTTCCGGTTCCGATCGATCCGGCCGACATCGACTTCATGGGGCACGTCAACAACGCAAGCTATCTGAAGTGGGTGCAGGACGCCGTCGTCAGCCATTGGCAGAAGCTCGCGCCCGCCGATGCGGTCGCCGCCCATCTGTGGGTCGCGCTGAAGCATGAGATCACCTATCGCAAGCCGACGTTCCTGGGCGACGACGTGATCGCGACGGTCTTGCTGGAAAAGGTCCAGGGCGCACGCGCCTTCTACGACACCGTCATCCGCCGCGGTGAAGAGGTGGTCGCCGAGGTGAAATCGAGCTGGTGCTGCCTCGATGCGGAAACGCTGCGGCCCGCGCGGCTCGCGCGCGATATCGTCGAACGCTTCTTCCAGCTCGGCGAAGGGCCCCTGCCCGCCACGGGTCTGGTCGAACGCCGCTGACGACTCAGGCGATCGTCGCTTCGCAGGCGTAACCGCCCCATAACGCCCGCGTATCGGCCTGTCGGTTGGCTAGCGTGGCGAGGCTCGCGACCTCCTCCGCCAGATCGGCGCGCGGCGTCACGTCGAAATGGCGCAACCAGGCGAGGAACGCCGTGCGCCACCAGGCGGGCCAGCCGCCCTGCGTGCCGAAGTCCATCACCGCGAGCCGCCCGTTCGCTGCCGTGACCGCCAGCCCTTGTTGCAACGCGGCGCGCCAGGGTGGGATCATCGACAGCGTATAGCTGAAGACGACCCGATCGAACCGCGCAATGCCGAACAGCGCGACGGGATCGAAATCTGCGGCATCGGCCTGCGCCAGCGTGATCCGACCCGGCAGACCCGCCGCCGCAACCTTGGCCCGCGCCGTGGTCAGCATCGCGGCCGAGATATCGAGACCATAGAAACGCGCGTCCGGCCATGCCCGCGCTGCCCGGATCAGATTGCGTCCCGTCCCGCAGCCGACCTCCAGCACGGTCGCACCCGGCTGAAGATCCAGCCGATCGATCATCCGATCGCGCCCGAACAGATAATATTTGCGCGTCAGATCATAGATGTGGCGCTGGCCCGCGTAGATGCGGTCCATCCGCGCGGCATGATCCACCTCACGCATCCTGCAGGATGTAGAGGTGGACGCCGCCGTAGATCGCCGATCGATCCTGCGCGGTGAAGGCTTTCGATGCCTCGGCCTGATATGCCCAGCGCGACAGGACGGCGTCGGGGATGCGGCCGGGGATGATGTCCGCCTCCCCGGCGGTGCGGAACAGAATGCGGGCGCCGGGGCGCGCCGTGCGAGTGATCTGCGTCCACAGCGCAGACAGTTGCGCGTCCGTCATCCAGTCCTGTGCGTCGAGCAGGATGTAACGATCGCGCGACGCGTCGGGCAGGCCGGCGAGATGCTCGGTCAGATTGGCGTGGGCGAGCGTGATACGGCCGACGCGGTCGACGATGGCGTCATAATGCTCGGCTTGCAGATAGGGCGGCAGCGGCGCGGCGGGGCCTTCGCCGTACCGGCGGCCGAAGGCCTGCCAGGCGAAGTAATTATCCTTGAGGTCGAAACCACAGGCGAGCTTTTCCAGGCGCTGGCGGAGAACGCCGGCCATACGCTCCTCGCCGGCCAGCGCATCGAATTGCGCGGGGGGAATGCCAAGGCCGAACAGCGAGGCCGGCTGGTCGGTCAACCATTTGACGAAGCGCCGGTCGAAGACGGGCGCGAATTTGTGATCGAAGATCGCGCGCTGTTCCTCGATCGATCGCGCATCGAGCAGCAGGCGTGGATCGACGCCATTGAGCTTGGCGAGCAGATGCGCGGCGCCGATGAACCGGCCCAGCAAACCGCGCTTGTGAACGCCGTGCGCGAAGCCGCCGATGCGGCGTCGACCGATCAGGTCGCGGCCTTCCCAATAGCGGCGCGTCGGCTCGTCGATATGCGGGCGGATGTAGCGCTGATAGGCGTCGAGATTGTCACGGCTGGCGGCGTGGCCGAAGAAGCGCAGGAAGCTCGCGTGATCCGGCAAGTGCCGGGCCGCGGCGAGCTTCAGCGTGCCGAGCGCGATATGCGCGGTGTTGAGATCGACCGCGGTGATCGCCGCCGGGTTGGCGGTCAGATACGACAGCGCGTTGCAGCCGCCCGATGCGATGGTGACGACGTGGCAGTCCGGCGTGATCGCCAGCGCTGCCATATCGACGACCGGGTCTTCCCAGATCTGCGCATAGACGAGGCCGCGAAATGCCCAGGTGAAGGCGCGCTCCAGCAGGCCCTGTTTGGAAAGATGGCCGTGCCGCTGCATCGCGGCGGCCACGGCCTTCTGCGTGTTACCCGTCATCTGCCCACCCCTCGGCTGTGCGTCGAGCGGCGCCATGCGCGCAGATTGTGACGCGCCGGGGAAAGTCCTGCGATGATCGCATGACAGCGCCGCGAGCCCCTCCGGGCCCGCGACGCCATGCGCGCGTCAGGCGGCTTCGGTCGCCTTCACCTGCGGCGCGGACTGACGGACGCCCTCGTCGACATGGTCGGCGAATTGCGCGAAATTCTCGACGAACAGGTCGACCAGACGCGCGGCGGTTGCATCGTACGCGTCCTTATCCGCCCAGGTGCTGCGCGGGTCGAGGATGGCGGCATCGACGCCCGGCACCGCAACCGGCACCTGGAAGCCGAAATTGGGATCGGTACGGAACTCCGCGTCCTTCAGGCTGCCGTCGAGCGCGGCGTTGAGCAGCGCCCGCGTCGCTTTGATCGGCATGCGGTTACCGACGCCGTACTTGCCGCCGGTCCAGCCGGTGTTGACCAGCCAGCAGTCGACGCCGCCCTTGGCGATGCGCTCCTTGAGCAGATTGCCGTAGACCGACGGGTGACGCGGCATGAACGGCGCGCCGAAGCAGGTCGAGAAGGTCGCATCCGGCTCGGTCACGCCGATCTCGGTGCCGGCCACGCGGGCGGTATAGCCCGACAGGAAATGGTACATCGCCTGATCCGGCGTCAGCTTGGCGATCGGCGGCAACACGCCATAGGCATCCGCCGTCAGCATCACGATGTTCTTGGGCACGCCCCCCATATTCTCTTCGGAGGCATTGGGGATGAAGTCGATCGGATAGGCGCCGCGGCTGTTTTCGGCGAGGCTATTGTCGTCGAGGTCGAGCTGACGTGTGACGGGGTCCATGACCACGTTTTCTAGCACCGTGCCGAAACGCTTGGTGGTCGCGAAGATTTCCGGCTCGGCATCGGCCGACAGGCGGATCATCTTGGCATAGCAGCCGCCTTCGAAATTGAAGACGGCCGTGTCCGACCAGCCGTGTTCGTCGTCTCCGATCAGCGTGCGGCTGGCATCGGCGCTCAGCGTCGTCTTGCCGGTGCCCGACAGGCCGAAGAACACCGCAGTCGATCCATCCGCGCCCATATTGGCCGAGCAGTGCATCGGCATGACGCCGGTCGTCGGCAGCAGATAGTTGAGCAGGCCGAACACGCTCTTCTTCATCTCGCCGGCGTAGCGCGTGCCGCCGATCAGGATCAGCTTTTCGGTGAAGTTGACCGCGATCACCGTCTCGCTGCGCGTGCCGTGACGTGCCGGGTCCGCGCGGAAGGTCGGCAGATCGATAATCGTATATTCGGGCTGGAAGTCGCGCAGTTCATGCTCTTCAGGGCGGACCAGCATCGTGCGGATGAACAGATTGTGCCAGGCGAGTTCGTTGATGACGCGCACGCGGACGCGGTTTTCGGGCTGCGATCCGCCGTACAGATCCTGGACGAACAGATGTTCCTTGCTTCCCAGCGCCGTCAGGAAGTCGGCCTTGAGCGCGGCGAAATGCTCCGGCGCCATCGCCTTGTTCGACTTGCCCCACCAGACGGTGCCGTCGGTTTCGGCATCGCGAACGATGAACTTGTCCTGCGCGGACCGGCCGGTGTGGGCGCCGGTTTCGACGACCAAGGGTCCGTCGGCGCTGAGCTTGCCCTCGCCGCGCGCGACGGCGGCCTCGACCAGCCGCGCCGTCACCAGGTTCCAATGCAGGTCGGCGCGCGTTTCGATACCCTGTGCGGCAAGACCCGCGTGCGGAATGCGCTCGTTCACAATCATCCTCCCATGACTCGCCACGGCCTGCACATCCTGGGGAGGGGCTGTGCGCACGCCGCTGATGTTCCATCATATAGGACACGGCGTTTAACACGTCAAACACTTGCAACGGGGCGGGTGTTGAGCCGCGGCACGCTTTGCCCTAGGCCAGCTCTATGGATCGAAGGCGCCCCCGAGCATGACCGCGACGATCGCGCTGGTCGACGACGACCGCAATATCCTGACGTCCGTGTCCATCGCGCTCCAGACGGAGGGGTTCCTGACCCGCGTCTATTCGGATGGCGAGACGGCGTTGAAGGCCCTGACCGACAACCCGCCCGACCTTGCCATCTTCGACATCAAGATGCCGCGGATGGATGGCCTCGAACTGCTTCGGCGATTGCGCGAGAAGAGCCAGATTCCGGTCATCTTCCTGACCAGCAAGGACGACGAGCTGGACGAGGCGCTCGGCCTGGCGATGGGCGCGGACGATTATATCGCCAAGCCTTTCAGCCAACGGCTGCTGATCGCCCGCATTCGCGCGATCCTGCGTCGGACCGAGGCGGTGGCCAGCCCCGCGGAGGAAGGCGATACGACGGCGGCGGCCCCGCTCATCCGCGGGCGCCTGTCGATGGACCCGGCGCGGCATCGCACCACCTGGGATGATGCGCCGGTCACGCTGACCGTCACCGAATTCCTGATCCTCGAAACGCTCGCGCAGCGCCCGGGGATCGTGAAGACGCGCAACCAGCTGATGGATGCCGCCTATCAGGACGACATCTACGTCGACGATCGGACGATCGACAGCCACATCAAGCGGCTGCGACGCAAGTTCCGACAGGTCGATCCCGAATTTGACGCCATCGAGACGCTGTATGGCGCCGGCTACCGCTTCTCCGAAGAGTGAAGGCAGCGACCGGCGACGCGAGGCGAGCGACCTCGCGCTCCGCTGGTCGGGCCAGATCTCGCTCACCCGCCGCATCCTGGCGGTCAACATCTTCGCGTTGCTGCTGTTGGCGGGTGGGTTCTTTTACCTCGATTCGTACCGCAGCCGGCTGCTCGACGCGCGGGTGGCGCAATATGTTCGCGAAGGGCGGCTGATCGCCGAATCGCTGGCGATGGTGGGGCCGGAGCAGCGGGACGATTTGATCACGCGACTGGCGCGGGACACGGGTGCGCGGCTGCGTATCTTCGATGGTGGCGGGCGGACGATCGCCGACAGCCGGGACCTCGGCGTCCGCAACGCGGTGCTGCTCGACCCGGACAAGCAGGCGTGGAACCAGAGCGTCGCCCGCTTCCTCGACGCGGCGATCGATACGATCGTCGGCGCGGTCCGCCCACCCTTGTACCGCGAGCGCGGGGACGGACGCGAATGGCCTGACGTTTCCGTCGCGGCAGCGCAGAGCAAGGTCTCCGGCAGCATCTGGCGCGCGCCCGATCGCACCCCGGTCATCACCGTCGCGGCGCCTCTGCCCGGCAAGCGCGTGGTGATGAGTACGATCAACGCGCGCGACATCACGCAGACGGTGCGGATCGAGCGGTTCCGGCTGAGCATCGTGCTCCTCGTCGTGACGCTCGTCTCGGTGCTGCTGTCGTTGTTCCTGGCACGCACGATCGTCAGGCCGCTGCGACGGCTGGCGCGGGCGGCGGTGCGGGTGCGGCTGGGGCGTGCGCGTGAGGTCGTGGTCCCGCGCCTGCCGTCGCGCCGCGACGAGATCGGCAGCCTCGCTCGCGCCCTGTCCGACATGAGCCTCGCACTCCGCGCGAGGATCGATGCGACGGAGGCGTTTGCGGCCGACGTGACGCATGAGATGAAGAACCCCCTCGCCTCGCTGCGATCGGCGGTCGAGGGGCTGGGGCGGGTGAAAGACCCCGAGTTGCAGGCCCGCCTGCTCGGCATCGTGCGCGACGACGTGCATCGGCTCGATCGGCTGATTACCGACATTTCCGAGGCATCGCGTCTCGATGCGCAGCTCAGCCGCGCGCATTTCGAGCCGATCGATGTCGCCGCGATGATCCATGCGCTCGTCGCCCAGCGCATCGAGCGCGTCGTGGAGCGGCACATCCGGTTGCGGGTCGACGATGATGGCCAACCGCTGGTCGTGCTCGGTGAGGGCGCGCGCTTGGAGCGGGTGTTCGAAAATTTGATCGAGAACGCGTTATCCTTCTCGCCTGACGGTGGCCTCGTCGCCATCGCCGCGGCACGGAGCGACGAGGACGTCGTCATCCGCGTCGAGGATGAAGGCCCCGGCGTGCCCGAAGAAGCGCGTGAGGCGATCTTCCGGCGGTTCCAATCGATCCGGCCCGAGAGCGAGGCGTTCGGCCAGCATAGCGGCCTGGGCCTCGCCATTGCGCGAACCATCGTCGAGGCGCATCAGGGCAGCATCATCGTCGAATCGCGCGAAGACCGGCTGGCGGGCGCGCGGTTCGTCGTGCGCCTGCCGATCGCGGGCGCGCCATCTGCGGCGGACTGAGCATCATGACCATCCTTTCGTCGGAAATGCTGCACGCGACCAGTGTCGCGATCGATGGGCATGTCGTGCTGATCCAGGGTGTGTCCGGCATCGGCAAATCCGATCTGGCGCTGCGCCTGATCGATCGCGGCGCAGTGCTGGTCAGCGACGATCGCACGCTGGTGGTGCGGCAGGGAACCGCCCTGCTCGCGCGGGCGCCGGACACCATCCGTGGCCGGATCGAGGTGCGGGGCCTCGGCATCGTCAGCCTGCCACAGGTCGATGACCTGCCGGTCGCGCTGGTCGTGCATCTGGGCGGCGAGCCCGATCGCATGCCCGAGCGGCGACAGCGCCTGCTCGCAGGGATCGCCGTCCGCGAGCTTTCCTTCGACGCGCATCACGCCTCGACCCCGCTGAAGATCGAATGGGCGGTCCGCCAACCCGGCGCGACGCCCGCGTGACACGCCCTCTCCTCTTTGCCCGCATTGCAGGGACGTATTGATGACCAAGGACATTCTGCTCGTCACCGGCCTGTCGGGGGCGGGCAAGTCGACCGTGCTGAAGACGCTGGAAGACCTGGGATGGGAGGTGGTCGACAATCTGCCGCTCGCCCTGCTGGATCGTCTGTTGGAAGCGCCGCTGGCGCAGGGGGCTGCGGATGGCGCGCAGCCGCTGGCGTTGGGTATCGGTGCGCGGACGCGCGACTTCGACCCGAAACGGATTATCGAGCGCATCCGCGCGCTGCGTGAAGGCCATGGGCTCGACGTCGGCATGCTGTTTCTCGATTGCGCGGGCTCCGAGCTCGAGCGCCGCTATTCGGAAACGCGACGGCGCCATCCGCTGGCACCGGACCGGCCGGCGAGCGACGGCATCGCCCGCGAGCGCGAGTTGCTGGCGCCGCTGCGCGAATGGGCGAATCGTCTGATCGACACCACCGACCTCAGCGCCAACATGCTCGCGCAAAAGGTGCGGTCGACCTTCGCGGTGTCGGGCAGCGACGCGCCGGTGCTGTCGATCCAGTCGTTCGGTTTCGCCCGCGGCATCCCGCGCAATGCCGATCTGGTCTTCGACATGCGGTTCCTGCGCAACCCGCACTGGGACCCCGTGCTGCGCCCGGGCACTGGGCTGGACGCCGACGTTTCCGCTTATGTTGCGGCAGACCCCGCCTATCCCGCCGCGATGGCGCAGATCGGCAGCCTGCTCGAACTGCTGATTCCGCGCTATCGCGCTGAGGGGAAAGCCTATGTCAGCGTCGCGATCGGCTGCACCGGCGGGCGGCATCGCTCGGTCCATGTCGCGGAACATCTCGCTCGACGGTTGCGCGACGCGGGTTTTTCGCCCACCATCACGCATCGCGACCTGGGGGCCGCACCGCAGGACTCGCTCGAGGGGCCGCCGGCCAGCAAATGAGTAACGTAACCGATATGATTGGCCTGGTTCTGGTGACGCACGGACGGCTCGCCGAAGAGTTCGTGACCGCCATGGTGCATGTCGTGGGGCCGCAGGAGCGGATCGCCACCATCTCGATCGGTCCCGACGACGACATGGAAGAGCGCCGCGCGGATATCGCCGCGGCGATCGCGGCGGTCGATACGGGGCGCGGCGTCATCGTGCTGACCGACCTGTTCGGCGGAACGCCCTCCAACCTCGCCATCTCGCTGATGACGCGCGGGCATGTGGAGGTGATTGCGGGGATGAACCTGCCCATGCTGATCCGGCTGGGATCGGCGCGCAAGTCGATGAAGGTGGTCGAGGCGGTCGCTGCGGCGCGCGAGGCGGGACGCAAATATATCTCGGTCGCATCCGAGGTGCTGGGCGAGGCGGCGGCATGAGCGCCGGGATCGAGCGCACCGTCCTGATCACCAACAAGCGCGGCCTGCACGCGCGGGCGAGCGCCAAGTTCGTGACCCTCGCCTCCAGCCAGCCGGTCGAGGTGCAGGTGCGCAAGGACGATGGCGCCGTCACGGGCACGTCGATCATGGGGCTGATGATGCTCGGCGCCGCCAAGGGCGATTCGATCACGATCAGTGCAGCGGGCGACGGGGCCGAGGCGGCGGTGAGCGCCTTGTGCGAACTGGTCGAGGCGAAGTTCGGCGAAGACTGAGCGGGGCGGCCCGCCGCATTTCGGGTGGCGTTCCGTCTAGGGCAGCGCCGCGGCTAAGCCGCGTCGTCGGACGCGGCTGTCGGCCGCGCCGGCCGGGCGTGTCGCTTTTGCCTTGCGTCAGCCTCCGGCTGGCGCGAAGGCCCGACACGCCATGCCCCGAGAGATTACCGCCTTTTCCAACCCGCTGGTCAAATATGCCCGCGAGCTGCGCGACAAGAAGCATCGTCGCGGCGCTCGGCAGTTCATGGCCGAGGGCCTGCGCATCCTGACCGAAGCGCGCGAGACGGGCCGCCTGCCCCGCATCCTGTTCTATGCGGCAGCCAATGCCGACCATCCGTTGGTCCATGCGCTGTCGATCGACGTCGAGATGGCGGGCGGCGAATCGATCCAGACGACGCCCGACATTCTGTCCAAACTGTCGGGCAAGGATAACCCGCAGGCCGTCGTCGGGGTGTTCGACGAGTTCGATCGCACGCTTGCCGACCTCGACCGCAACAGTGCCGGCATCTGGCTAGTTGCCGAGCGGCTGCGCGATCCGGGCAATCTGGGCACCATCCTGCGCACCGCCGATGCGGTGGGGGCCGGCGGGCTGATCCTGATCGGCGAGTGCGTCGATCCCTTCTCGGTCGAGGCCGTTCGCGCGAGCATGGGGGCGCTGTTCACCGTGCCCGTGGTTCGGAGCGGTTGGGAGGAGTTCCTCGGGTGGCTTCGGCATGGGCCGGGACAACTGGTGGGACTGAGCCTCGACACCACCCACGACTATCGCGGGGCGACCTATGCCGCGCCGACGTTCCTGCTGACGGGCAATGAGGCGCAGGGGATGCCGACGGACTATGCCGCGGCGTGCGACCTGCTGGTCAAGATTCCGATGCTGGGCAAGGCGGACAGCCTGAACGCTGCGGTGGCGACGGCGGTGATGGCCTATGAGGTGCTGGCTCAGCAGAGCCGGTGACTGCCCGTTCTTGCAACATGAACACCTTAGCCAAAACGGTCGCGGCTGATCGTTTCGATTGCCGTACCCATGCAGCCAACAGCAAGGCCGCAGGGTACAGCAAGCGATCTACCCGCCGATCATGCCGCTGATGCGCACCGCGCCACCGTCGTTGAAGACACGGCCGGATACCATGCCACTGATCCGGGCGCGGGCCCCCTCTTCGACATAGACGTCGCCCGCGACCATGCCGCTGATGCGGACGTCGCAGCCGGGACGGATGACGACATCGCCGGCGACCATCCCGGCAATGCGGCCGTCCTGATCCATCACGATATCGCCGGGGTGCATGCCCTTCATCGCGGGGTCCTCATTCGGCTGCGTCGGGAAGGCGCAGTACGTCATCGCCGTAGCGCGCCAAGGCCTCGACCGGTTCCGCAACGCCGATCTCGCGTGCCCCGGGTTCGATGTTGAGGTCGCGGAACTTGCGTGCGGACACCAGAGCACGGCTCTCAAAGCTCGACACGAAGCTGTTGTAATTGTTGACCGCAGTGGTGAGGCCGCTGCCGACCTTGCGCAGATCCTCGCCGGCCTTGGCGAGACGGTCGTACAGTTCCTTGCCCAGCGCGCCGATCGCACGGGCTTCGCTGGCAAGCTTCTCCTGACGCCACACCGCCGCGACGGTGCGGGCGATGGCGATGAGGTTGGTGGGGGTGGCGAGCAGAACCTTCTTGTCGAAGGCATAGTCCCACAGGCCGGCGTCATGCTCCAGCGCGGCGGAGAGGAAGTGTTCGCCGGGAACGAACATCACGACATATTCGGGCGTATCGTCGAACTGCGACCAATAGGCCTTGGCGCTGAGGCCATTGATATGCGCGCGCATCGAGGCGGCATGGGCGGTGAGGCCGATATGGCGCTCGTTCTCGTCGACCGCGCCGAACGCGTCCTGATAGGCATTGAGCGACACCTTGGCGTCGATGATGAGCGACTTGCCGCCGGGGACGCGGACGATCGCGTCGGGGCGCAGGCGGCCCCCTTCCCCGTCCGCGACGCTGACCTCCATCGCGAAATCGGTATGCTCGGCAAGTCCGCAGGTTTCGAGGACGTTGCGCAGCTGCTGTTCGCCCCAGCGACCGCGGGCCTTGGGCGCGTTGCGGAGCGCGTTAACAAGCTTGGCGGCCTCGCCCGAGACGCGTTCCTGGCCGAGGCGCATCTGTTCGATCTGCCCCTTGAGGTCGCCGAAGGCGTCGCGGCGCTCGGCCTCGACCTTGGCGACGCCCTCTTCGTAACGCGCCAGGCGATCGTTGACTGGCTGGAGCAGTGACTTGAGGTTGCTGCCGGCAAGCTCTTCGGACTGGCGGAAGCGTGCCTCGGCGCGATCGAGAAACGCCTTTTGCGCGTCGGTCAGCGCCTTGTTGGCGAGATCGTTGAACTGCGTCGCCATCAGCTCCTTCGCTTCGCGCATGTCGGCGAGGCGGGCTTCGAAGGCCTCGCTCTGTGCCTGCATCGCGGCGAGATCGGCGCGGGCGGCATCGCGATCGGCGCGGATCGTCGCCAGTTCGCGGCGGAGCAGGTCGGCAGCGGCGAGGCTCTGATCGATCTGGGCGCGCAGGTCGATAAGCCGGACCTCCGCGGCCTCGACCTGCGCGCCGGCGGCGGCAAGGTCGGCGCGTGCCGCGTCGCGGTCGCTGCGGACGGCGAGGAGTTCGGTGCGCAGCGCGTCGGCGGTGGCGATGCGATCATCAACCTGCGCGCGCAGGCCGGCGAGTTCGCGCATCGCGTCGTTGCGTTCGCGCTCCACCGCGTCACGCGTCCGGGCGACGAGCTCAGCGTCGGCGACCTTGCTCTGCGCGACCGCCAGATCGGCGGCGAGTCGGCCGCTGCGACGGGCCGCCAGCAGCCAACCGATCAGCAGGCCGGCGGCAAGCGCGAGAATGGCAACGACAAGCAACTGGTCCACGAACGTCCCTTCGAAAGGTCACAAAAGTCACGCCGAAGAGGGTGTTTTTCCGTGACGATCCCTTGACCTATGCCGGGAACATAGATCGAACGAAGCGTGTAGGACAGCCCCTTTTTCAATCCGACCGGCTGACAGGTTGGACTCGCGCAACCGGGCGGCTACGATAGCGCTCACAAGAGGCAGGGGAGAATGTCGTGGGCAGTGGTTGGCTGGGTGTCATGGGCGCCGCGGTGCTGGTGTCGGGCGCGGTGCCCTCCGCGGCACAGGTCAGCGTCGCCGGCGATCCCTTTGCAAGCGACCCGACCGGGATCGTCGCAGATCCCTGCCCAGCCCATCCCAAGGTCAGCTGGACCGAGCAGCAACTGCACACTCTGACCCGCGATTTCGGGCAGCTATGCCGCTATCGCGCCGCCAATGCCGCGCTGACGGAACGGCCGCGGGTCGTGTTCGCCGGGGATTCGATCACGGACAATTGGATCAATTTCGATCCAGCCTTCTTCAGCAACGGCGTGATCGATCGCGGGATCGGCGGCCAAACGTCGCCGCAGCTGCTCTTGCGATTCCGGCAGGACGTGATCGACCTGCACCCGCAGGCCGTCCACATCATGATCGGCTCCAACGACATCGCCGGCAACACCGGTGCAGCGACGATCGAGACGGTGGAAGGGCATATCGCGAGCATGGCGGAACTGGCCCGCGCGCATGGCATCCGGGTGATCCTCGCCTCCGTGCCCCCGGCCGGCGCCTTCCCCTGGGCGAAGGACAAGCAGCCGGTGCCGCAGATCGCGGCGCTGAATGCGTGGATCCGGGAATATGCCCAGCGCGAAGGGTTCACCTATGTCGATTATCATCCCATGTTGGACGACGGGCAAGGCGCGATGAAGCCGGGGCTGGCGAGCGACGGCGTGCATCCGACGGCGGCGGGCTATGCGGCGATGCGGCCGGTGGCCGAGGCGGCGATTCGCCGGGCGCTGGGTGAACGGGGAGCGGGCCGATGACGCGCCTCGCCCTGATCGCCGCGCTGCTGGCGGTCAGCGCGCCCGCCTATGCACAGCGGCTGGCGACCGTCGAGCGCCATGGGGCGCTGGTGTCGGTGGAGCCCTACGGACCGGGGATCGTGCGCGTGACGATCGCGACGGATCGGGGCCAAGCGGAAGGCCAACCCGGCTATGGCATTTCCGGCAAGAGCGATGCCGCGGGCTGGACCCGACAGCAGGGCAGCGACGGCGGCGACGTCTTCGCCTCGGGCAACCTGCGCGTCACCGTGGCGGCGCAACCCTGGCCCAAGCCGCCGAGCCAGATGGAGCGCTATTTCGCCCCGTCCCTCCCGCCCGTGTCGATCCGCTTCGACCGTGCCGACGGCACGCCGCTGACCGCGATGACCGGGTGGGAGATGGCGCCGCACGACGTGACGGGCGAGCATACGTTCCGCGTCGGCGCGACCTTCGGCGACACGCCCGACACGCATTATTACGGCCTGGGCCAATATCAGGACGGCGTGCTCGACCTGCGCGGGCGGACGATCGACTGCCGCCACGATTACGATCGCCCCGCCGGCGAAGCGGTGTGCGTGCCGTTCATGGTGACGGACAAAGGCTATGCGATCCTGTGGGACAATCCGTCGGCGACGATGGTCTCGCCCGGCCTGCACAGCCAGACGCATCTGCAATCCAACGTCGGCGAGCGCGTGTCGTTCTTCGTCATCGCCGGGCGGACCAGCGACGATCTGTATGCGGGCTATGCCAGGCTGACCGGCGCGACGCCGCTGCCGCCTAAATCGGCGTTCGGCCTGATCCAGAGCAAGGCGCGCTACGAGACGCAGGCGGAGCTGACCGCCGTGGCGGACGGATACTGGCAGCGCCGCTATCCACTCGACATCATCGTGCTCGACTGGTTCTACTGGACCCGGATGGGGCAGATGGACATCGACCGGACGGCGTTCCCCGATCCGGTCGCCATGAACGCCCATCTGAAATCGCAGGGCGTCCGCAGCATCGTGAGCATCTGGCCGCGGTTCGAGAAGGAGAGCCGCTGGTTCGACACGCTCGCCGCCAAGGGCTGGCTGCTGCACGACGCGGAGGGCAAGCCGGTGGACGAACTGCCGATCCGGTCGGATCGGGCGGGTGCGCTGATCGACAGCACCAACCCGAACGCACGCGCCTGGTATTGGGGCAAGATCCGCGACGATATCTTCAGCGCCGGCTTCGATTTCGCCTGGCTGGACGAGACCGAACCCGATCTGGTGCCGGACGGCTTCCATTATGCGATCGGCACGGGTGATCGCTATCACAACGTCTTCCCGCTGCTGCATACGCTGAGCGTCGCGGAAGGCTCGGCGCGCGACCGGCCGGATATGCGCAACCTGATCCTGTGCCGGGCGGCGTATCTGGGGACACAGGCCAATGGCTGTCTGTTCTGGTCATCGGACGTGCGATCGACGTGGGAGGCGTTGCGGCGGCAGGTGCCGGCAGGGCTCGGCATGACGGCAAGCGGGATCGCCTATTGGTCGAGCGATACGGGCGGGTGGCAGTGGCCCAACGGCCCGGCGGCGCAGCGCCCCGTGCTGATCGATCCGGCGGGGGCGACCGCCATGGCGCCGTCGTATCGCGACTATCCCGAGCTGTTCGTGCGCTGGTTCCAGTATAATGTGTTCACGCCGACGCTCCGCATCCATGGCCAGCGACCGGCGACGGCGATCTGGGACTATGGCACGGCGGCCGAACCGGTGCTCGCCGCATCGCTGCGGCTGCGGTACGAGCTGCTGCCCTATATCTATGCGCTGGGACGCCAGACCAGCCTGACCGGCGCACCGTTCATGCGGGCGCTGTTCATGGACTTCCCCAACGACGCGGCGGCCAAGACGCTGGGCGATGAATATATGTTCGGCCCCGCCCTCTTGGTCGCGCCCGTCACCGAACAGGGGGTGACCAGCCGCCGCGTCTATCTGCCCGCCGGGACGGACTGGTACGATCTGTGGACGGACAAGCGCCACACCGGCGGCCAGTGGATCGACGCGGCGGCGCCGATCGACCGCATCCCGGTGTTCGTACGCGCCGGATCGATCCTGCCGATCGGAGAGCAGGTGCAAAGCACCGCACGCGAGCAAGGGCTGGCCAAGGTCCGCGTCTATCCGGGGCGGGACGCACGCTTCACGCTGTATGACGACGACGGGACGACCAACGCCTGGCGCACGGGGGGCGGACGCAGCGCGACATTGGTGTGGGACGATGCCCGCGGCCAACTGTCGGTGGAGGGGCGGCTGCCGACCGGGCAGGCGCTGGATCCGCTGGTGATGGTGATCGGGCGGTAGCGGCGCTGCGTCCTTGACGGCAGCGGCGGCGAGGCCAATGATAGCGATAACGAAAGTTGGAGAGGCTATCATGGCACCGCCGTCGCGACGCGATATTTTGGGAAGCGCGGCGCTCGCCGTCGCCGGCATGGCGGCGCCGGCTGCATGGGCCGCGCACCCCGCCGACAGTCTGGAGGCGATCGCCGCGCGCAAGGGGCTGCGCTTCGGATCGGCGATCCCGTGGCAGCCGGGCTCGCCGCCGGGCCTGCCGGTCCGCGACCCGGCCTATGCGCGGCTGATCGCCCAGCAATGCGGGCTGGTCGTCGCCGAAAACGAAATGAAGTGGCAGCGGCTGCGCCCGGCGCCCGACGTGTTCGACTTCGCGCCCTTCGATACGATCGTCGCTTGGGCGGAGCACAACGGCCTGGCGGTGCGCGGGCACAATCTGTTGTGGCATCAGCCGAAATGGCAGCCAAAGTGGCTGAACGCCTATGATTTCGGCAGCCGGCCCCGTGCCGAGGGCGAACGGCTGCTGACGACGCATATCCGCACCGTGCTCGGTCGGTATGGCAACAAAATCCGCAGCTACGACGTCGTGAACGAGGCGGTCGATCCGGCGGACGGCCACCTCTACGAGACCGCGCTGTCGAAGGCGATTGGTGGCGCGGAGCCGACGCTGGACCTTGCCTTCCACACCGCGCGCGCAGCCGCGCCGGGCGCGCAGCTGGTCTATAACGATTATATGAGCTGGGAACCGCACAACGAGGCGCACCGCGCGGGGGTGCTGCGGCTGCTCGAGGGGTTCCGGCGGCGCGGCGTGCCGGTGGACGCGCTGGGCGTGCAATCGCACCTCATCACGCAGAGCACGGATGCCCGCGCCGATGTCGGGCGGTTGCAGGGCGAGTGGCGGCGCTTCCTGGATGCGGTGACGGGGATGGGCTATGCGTTGCTGATCACCGAGCTCGACGTGCGCGACAACAACCTGCCTGCGGACATTGCGGTGCGGGATCGTGCGGTGGCGGACTTCACCCGCGGCTATCTGGACGTGACGCTCGCCTATCCGCAGCTGCGCGACGTGCTGGTGTGGGGCCTGAGCGATGCGCACAGCTGGATTCCGGGGTTCGAGCCCCGCGCCGATCGTGCCGCGCGGCGCCCGACCCCGTATGATGCGGCGCTGCGGCCCAAGCCGATGCGCACCGCCATTGCGGACCCCTTTGCCGCGGCGCGTCCGCGCTGATCCGTTTCCGGACCGGCATGAAGCCGGCCGGCCATACAGGGAGACGATGATGAGGGTTATGTTCGCAGCGGCGCTCGCCATAGTGCCGCTGAGCGCCGTGGCGGCGGGACAACAGGCGGCGCCGGCACAGGGGAGCATCTTCGACAAGGCGATCAATCAGCCGGGTATCGGATGGAGCATCTATGGTCCCGGCCAGACCGCCAAGCAGGTGCCGGCGACGGACGTGCCCGGCGGTGCCGCCGTGCGCGTGCAGGTGAGCAAGGCGGGCGCGAACGTATGGGACGTCGGCGCGATCTATCCGACGATCAAGCCGATCGCGGCCGGCGAAACGCTGCTGGTGATGGTCTATCTGCGCGCGCCCGATGCCAAGGACGGCGCGACCGTGCCGATCCCGGTCAACGTCGGCGGCGCCGATGCCCCCTACCCGCAGATTACCGGCGAGACGGTGAACGTCGGCGCTGGCTGGAAGCGCTATTTTGTGTCGGGCGTGTCGAACCAGGCGTTCGCGGCGGGCAAGGCGCGGATCGGCATACAGCTCGCCGGAGCGAAGCAGGTGATCGAGGTGGGGCCGGCGTTCCTGCTCGATTTGGGCGCCGGGTTCGATCGGTCGAAGCTGCCGCATAACTGACGGATACGAACAATGGCCGGCACCTCGATCACGAGGAACCGGCCCGGCACGGTGGAGGCGGCGGGGATATCCCGCCGCCTTTTTCGTCAGAAGTTGCCGCGCAGGATGAACGAGAAGCGGCGGTCGTTCATGAAGTAGGAACGCGGGGCGAGTTGGGCGGGATCGCCCGTATACGCCTGCAATGTCTTGGTGACGGTGTTGGTCAGGTTCACGCCTTGGACGCCGATCTTGATCGCCTTCGTCACATTCAGGAACGCAGACGCGTCGAGCTGACCCGAGGCGTCCTGGAAGATCGACGTATAGGGGAAAATCACGTCCGCCGCGGTCAGCAGATACTTCGAGCGCCAGTTGTAGGCGGCACGCAGCGAGATCGGCCCCTTTTCGTAGAAGAGCGTCGCGTTGACGTTGTGCTTCGACAGGCCCTCCAGCGGCAGGCTGCCACGCACCGTCTGCGCAGCCACGTTCGTCACCGGCGCACCGCCGTTGAGGAACGAGTTCGGCAGGCCCGAGCTTTCGATATACGAATAATTGCCGGTGAAGCCGAAACCGTTGAGGAAGCCGGGCAGGAAGCTGAACGTCTGCTGGTAAGCGACCTCGACACCCTTGATCTTGCCGTGACCGTTATAGTTCGCCGGCCCGCGGGTCAGCAGCGGGAACGTGACGCCATTGTTCTGGAGCGGCAGGCTGACGACCGACTGGTAGAAGAAGTTGGACACATCCTTGTAGAAGGCGTCGACGGTCAACGACCCGACCTTCGAGAAGTACCATTCCGCCGTTGCGTCGAACTGCCATGCCGTTGCCGGCTTCAGATACGGATTGCCGACCGTGCTGAGGAAGTTGCCGTTGCCGTCAATCGTGATCTGCTGGAAGTTGCGGATCAGCGCTGAATCCGGCCGTGTCAGCACCTTCGATCCGGCGAGACGCGCGATCAGGTTACGCGTGACACCGAACTTCAGGTTCACGCTCGGCAGCCAGTAGGTGTAGCTGTTCTTCGCCTGATTGTAGAGGTTGACCGAGTTTACCCCGGCGAACTGCTGCAGCAGCGCATAGCCCGTCGGCCCCAGGTTGCAGACGCCTCCAGGCGTGCTGGGCGTCGCACCGGGAGGGGCACCGGCAGGGGGAGCCGCGATGGCGCAACGCGAGCTGTACGGGTTCGAGATGTTCAGCGTCGCCTGGTTGGGCACCGTGGTCGTGCCGAACGAATCGAGACCCGTGCGCACATAGCGGACGCCGGCGTTGCCGCTGAAGTCGAGACCACTGCGCGACTTGAACGAAATCATCGCATAGGCGGCGGTATCGCGCTGATGCACGCGCTGGATTTCGCTGGGCAGATAGGGCGTGCCCGCCACAACGCCCGGACGCTCGGCGAGCGGCAGCCACTGCTGCTGCGTATTGCCGTTCTGGTTGCGCGATACGGCTTCCACCTGCTTCAGGAAGTTCACCGCCGTGCCGTAGCCGTTGATCATGTCGCCATTGTAGAAATAGGCGCCCGGCGGCGAGTTGGTGGCTCCGCGGAAGAAGTTGGGGAAGGTGTAATATTGCGCCTGGTTGCCGCCGTATTGATCGAGCGTGACCGGATAATTGCCCGCCCAGATTTCGCTGAGCATGCCCCAATTATACGTCGAATACTTCACATTCTGGTCGCGATCGGCATAGCGTGCGCCGAAACGGGCCTTGTTGAAGAAGCTGTCCTCGGCGAAGTCGTAGGTGACGTCCGCCTTGAACTGATATTCCTGACCGACGCTATCTTCGCTGTGGTCCATCGCGGCGCGCCAATATTGCGCGCGGGGATCAGCAAAATACTGGGCGTCGGTTTCGCCCGCGAGGATCGTATTCGCCGGCTGCGCCCAGCTCGCCGACAGCGTGTTCGGCTTATGTGAGATGACGCTGGGCAGCTTGCCCGTCAGATCCAGCTCCTGATCGGCGAAGGTCGCGCCGAAGATGCTCAGGCTGTAGTTATTGTGTTCCGACCGCGTATAGTCCGCATCGAGGTTGATCGACCACCGCTCAGCCGGATGGATTTCGGCGTTGAGGCCGTAATCGCTGACGAGGTTGCGATCATAGGTCTGCCCGCGCGCGAGCTGAAGCTGCGCGCCGCCGGTCGGCAGGAAGGTGGTGGCCGGCGCGCCGCTACGGCTGGTGCGATAGCCGGTGCCCGGCGACGTGATGTAGCCACTCTGAAACAGCCCGTTCGAATCGTAGACGTAATTCTTGAACTGGCCGACCGGGCACTCCGCCCGCACCGTGCCATTGCCGTTGTATAGCGGGCCGTCGTTGTTCTGCACGCAGCCGACCGGGAAGGTGCTGTATTCCGACAGATCGGGCGCCGCTTCGAACGTGTGCTCATCCGTCGTGTTGGTGGTGTGCGAGCGCAGATATTGCGCGGTCAGCAGGAAGGACTTGTCGCGCGTTTCGAACTGCGCGGCCAGCGCGATGCCGTCGCGCTTACGGTCGAATTCCTGCGTGCGATACTGGCCGCCGAGCGGGGCATAGGCCTTGGGCAGCAGATCGGCGAAGCCATCCGCCCCCGCCGTCGATGCCGTGCCGCACGCCGATCCGGCCGGCGGCAGCGTCGTCGTGTTGCTGTTGCTCGGCAACGGGTTGCGGCAGACGAGCACGCCATTGCCGTTCTGGAAGGGCACCTGCGTGTTGTCGCGCGTCTGGAAGTTGGTGATCTGCACGCCATCGGCGCGGCTGCGGATACGTGAATAGGATAGATCGCCCAGGATGCCGAACGTGCCGATCCCGGTTTCGAAGGTGTCGCTGATCAGGATCGAGCCCGTCGGCGTCCACTTCTTGCGGAAGTCGCCGTAATTCCCCTCGGCATCGACGCCCATGTGGAAGCCGCGATTGTCGAAGGGCTTGCGCGTGTTGAGGTTGACCGTACCGGCGAGGCCGCCCTCGATCGCGGCGGCGGTGACGTTCTTGTACACCTCGACCGAGCCGAGCAGTTCGGCGGGAACGTCCGAGAAGTTGAGCGACTGGCCACCGATGCCCGCCGCGAAGGCATCGCGGCCGTTGAATTCGGACCGAACGAAGTTGAGACCGCGGACGACGACGCCCGATCCTTCGACAGAGAAGTGGTCGGGATCGTTGGCGGCAGCGAATCGGCTGATCGACACGCCCGGCACGCGCTGCAGCGCCTCCGTGACCGAGCGATCGGGCAGCGCACCGATGTCGGTCGCGGTGATGGCATCGACGACGGTATCGGAATTGCGCTTGATGTTCTGCGCATTGGCGAGGCTCTGACGAATGCCGGTGACGACGATGTCGTCGGGCGATGCCGACGTATCGCTCGCCTGCGACGTCGCGGCCGGATCGACCTGTGCGCTCGCGGCGGGCGTGGTGGCCGACGCGGTGCCTGCGGTGCCAGTGCCGGCCTTCGCCGCGGTCGGGGAGGTTTGTTCGGTCTGCTCGACCGATTGCGCATGGGCGACGCCCGTTACGCTGGCGATGCAGAGGGCTCCCACCGAGGCGCCGCGCAGGAGGCGGACGAGCGATGTGGCAGTGGAATGCGATGGCGCGGTTGGGCGCATGATGATCCTCCCCAATGAGCCGCACGGTTTCGAATCCGCGGGTCTCCTGTTCTATTTGTCTGAGCAGAGCGGCGGTCCAACTGCAATGGTTGCGGTAACGCCCGCTCCGGTGCCATTACATTTTATGTCTCCAGTGTGATTTTCAAGCAACATTGGCGCATCATCCGAACTGCTGTAGGACATCGACCGGAGAAGACACCGCATGGAATGGGAGCGCCACCATACGGGTGTCGGGGAGGGATGAGGATGGCCGGGGAACGGCAACGGACGACCCGCGTGGTCATCGTGGGCGGCGGGACCGCGGGCTGGATGACCGCGGCGGCGATCGCGCGATTGCTGCCGCATCGCGCTGAGGTTCACCTGATCGAATCGGAGGCGATCGGCGTGGTTGGCGTCGGCGAAGCCACCCTGCCCCATATCCGTGCCTTCAACGAACGGCTGGGCATCCCCGAGGCGGAATTCATGGCGCGGACGCGCGCGACGTTTAAGCTGGGGATCGAGTTTCGCGACTGGGGTGCGATCGGCGACAGCTATATCCACCCGTTCGGTACGTTCGGCACCGGATCGGGCGCGGTCGATTTCCACCATTATTATACGCGACTGCTGCGCGAGGGCGCCGAGCTGCCGCCGCTCGACCGGCTGTCCTATGCCTGCGCGCTGGCGCGCGAGGGGCGGTTCGCCATGCCGGAGATGGACCGGCGGTCGCTCGCGGGGACGTTCGGCTATGCCTATCAGTTCGATGCGCTGCTGTTCGCGCCCTATCTGCGCGGTCTTGCCGAAGAGATGGGCGCACGGCGCAGCGAAGGGATCGTTGTCGACGTGGAACGCGATGGCGAGAGCGGCGATATCGTCGCGGTAACGCTGGCCGATGGCACGCGGATCGAAGGCGACCTGTTCGTCGACTGCTCCGGCTTCCGATCGCTGCTGCTGGGCGAGGCGTTGGGCGAGCCGTTCGAGGACTGGTCGCGCTGGCTGCCCGCCGATCGGGCGGTGGCGATGCCGTGCCGGACCGAGACGGCGGTGACGCCCTATACTAGCGCGATCGCGATGCCGGCGGGGTGGCGCTGGCGCATCCCGCTGCAACACCGCACCGGCAACGGCTATGTCTATGCCAGCGACTTCCTGAGCGACGATGCCGCCGCCGCCGCGCTACGTGGCGTGGTGGAGGGCGAAGCGCTCGCCGACCCGCGGCCGCTGCGCTTCAAGGCGGGGCGGCGGCGGCAGAGCTGGTCGCACAATTGCGTTGGGATCGGGCTGGCGAGCGGGTTTCTGGAGCCGCTCGAATCGACCAGCATCTATCTGGTGCAGCAGGCGATCACGTTGCTGATCGAGCTGTTCCCGGACGGGCGCACCAGCGCAGCGGATCGCGACGAGTTCAACCGTGTGATCGACCTGGAATATGACCGGATCCGCGACTTCCTGATCCTGCACTATCACGCGACGACGCGGAGCGACTCGCCGTTCTGGGATTATGTGCGGACGATGCCGATCCCCGACAGCCTGTCGGAGAAGCTGGAGCTGTGGCGCCGGCGCGGCCGGGTGGTGAAGTATCGTGAGGGCGTGTTCCTGGATGCATCGTGGATCGCGGTCTACATGGGCCAGGGCATCGTACCGCAGGGGTGGGACCCGCGCGCCGATGCGGCCCCCGGCGGCGACCTGCGTCGTGGCATTGGCAATCTTGCCGAACAGATTGCCGCAGAGGTGGGGCGACGGCCTGGGCACCGCGCGTTCATCGACGGCTATTGCCCGATGGCGGACGCGGCGTGACGCAGGATCGCGCCATTCGCAGCATTCTGGTGGCGGGGGGCGGGATCGTCGGCTGGCTGGCCGCCGCCGCCTTGAAGCGGCGCGCGCCGTTTCTGGCGGTGACGCTGCTCGACGCGGCGCCGTCGCCGAATGCGCTGGCCGATCGGATCGCCTACACCCTGCCCTCGCTCGCCGGTTTCCATGCCGATCTGGGCATCGGTGACGAGGACGCCGTGGTGCGCACTGGTGCCGGCTATCGGCTGGGCACGCGCTTCGTCGGGTGGGGACGCGACGACGCGGACTATGTCCATGCCTATGATCATTATGGCCAGGCCTTTGGCGCGACGGCGTTCCACCTGCACTGGCTGCGCGCCGAGCGGGAGGGGGCGGTGCCGCGGTACGACGCGTTCGCGCCCGCCGCCGCGCTCGGTCGGGCCGGGCGATACGCACCGCCGACGCCGGGAACGATCTTCGCTCGGCATCAGCCGGGGCTGACGCTGGACCTGCCGCGCTACACGCGGATGATCCGGGCCTTTGCCGCCCATGTCGGCGTGGACGTGGTGGCGGGAGAGATCGGCGACATCGCACGCGACGGCCGTCGCGGGATCGCGGCGGTGGCGCTCGCCGACGGGAGACAGCTGGCAGCGGACCTGTACGTCGATGCGACCGGGCCCGAGGCGCGGCTGCGCGATGCGATCGACACCGCGCGCGACGATTGGGGCGCGTGGCTGCCGTGCGATCGGGTGATGCTGGCCGATGGGCCGCCGGCCGAGCCGCCGCTGCTGACGCCTGTCACCGCGCATGCGGCGGGCTGGTCGTGGAATGGCGGCACGTAGCGCGGCATCGTCTATGCCGCCGATCGGCTGGCCGATGACGATGCAGTAGCAATGCTGGGGACGGCCGGTGCTGCGCCTGTCATAATCCGACCGGGGACGCGCCGGGAGCCTTGGCGTGGCAATTGCGTCGCGATCGGCGACGCCGCGACGGCAATCGATCCGCTGGAATGGTGCAACCTGCACCTGGCGCTGAGCGCGATCGATCGCCTGATCGCGATGCTGCCCGACCGGGACATGGCGCCGGTGGAGGCTGCGGATTTCAATCGCCAGACGCTCGCGGAGGCGGAACGCGTGCGGGACATGCTGGCGCTGCATTATCGCGCGACCGCCCGGCCGGAACCGATGTGGCGGGCGGTGGCCTTCGCGGCGCCGCCGGATAGCCTGGCCCATACCCTACGCCAGTTCGAAGAGCGCGGGCGCCTGCCCTTCTACGGAGAGGAAACCTTCACGCGCGACGGCTGGGCGGCGGTACTGATCGGTCAGGGGATACGCCCGCGCCGGATCGATCCCTTGGCCGACGCCGTGCCGCTGGCCGACGCGCATGCGGCGATGCATGGCATCACCGATGCCATCGCGGCAGCGCTGCCGCATGCCCCCACCCATGCCGCCTGGCTGGCGGCGCAAGCGAGGCGCCTGGCCCGATGACCCTGCCCGTCCCCGACCATGCCATCCGCAGTATCGTCATCGTCGGCGGCGGCACCGCCGGCTGGATGGCCGCCGCCGCGTTCTCGCGCCTGCTCAACACCGGCTATACGCGCGTCACGCTGATCGAATCGGAAGAGATCGGTACGGTCGGCGTCGGCGAAGCGACCATCCCGCCGCTGCTGAATTTCAACCGGATGCTGGGGATCGACGAAAACGAGTTCCTCGCGGCGACCGCAGGCACGTTCAAGCTCGGCATCGAATTTCGCGACTGGGGCGCGATCGGCGATCGCTACATCCATCCGTTCGGCACCTTCGGGCAGGATTTGCAGGGCATATCCTTCCACCAGCTGTGGCTGCGCGAGCGCAGCCGTCGGGCGATTCCGGACATCACCGCCTGGTCGATGAGCGCGCAGGCGGCGGCGCGCGGGCGGTTCGGCCGAGCGCGCGAAGATGCGCGCTCGCCGGTGCGCGAGCTGTTCTACGCCTATCATTTCGATGCCTCGCTCTATGCGCGCTATCTGCGCGGTTACGCCGAGCGCGGCGGGGTGACGCGGATCGAGGGGCGGATCGCCGACGTCCGGTTGCGGGGCGAGGATGGCTATGTCGAGGCCCTGACGCTCGTCGACGGGCGGCAGGTGGCGGGCGACCTGTTTATCGACTGTTCCGGCTTTCGCGGGCTGTTGATCGAGGAGGCGCTGCACACGGGCTATGAGAGCTATGCGCAGTGGCTGCCTTGCGACCGGGCGGTGGCGGTGCCGTGTGCGCTGCCCAGTGCGCGCGAGCCCGATCCGTACACCCGTGCCACCGCCCGTGCGGCCGGCTGGCAGTGGCGTATCCCGCTGCAGCACCGGATGGGCAACGGCTATGTCTATTGCAGCGAATTCCTGTCCGACGAGGCGGCGGAGTTCGATCTTCTCGCCAGCCTCGAGGGCGAGCCGCTGGGCGATCCCCGCCGCCTGCGCTTCACCGCGGGACGGCGGCGGCAGAGCTGGAACCGCAACGTCATCGCGCTGGGGCTGTCGAGCGGCTTCATCGAACCGCTCGAATCGACCAGCATCCATCTGGTCCAGGCGGGCATTCAGCGGATCGTCGCGATGTTCCCCGACACGCGCTTCGACCCTGCCGAACGCGACGAATTCAACCGCCAGCTGCACGATCTGTACGAGGACATCCGCGACTTCATCATCCTGCATTATGCCCAGACCCGGCGGACCGACACGCCATTCTGGGATCGCGTCCGCACCATGCCGCTGCCGGACAGCCTGACCCGCAAGCTGGAGCTGTGGCGCGGCAAGGGGCGGCTGTTCCGCGAGGGTTACGATCTGTTCAGCGTGCCGAGCTGGGTCGCGGTGTGCCTGGGCCAGGGGCTGGTGCCATCGACCTGGGAGCCGGCCGCAGACGCGCTGGACGAAACTCTGGTCGCCGAGGCAATGGAGACGATGCGGCGCGGCTATGCGGACACCGCCGAGCGGCTGCCGACACATGGCGATTTTCTGCGGATGGTGGCCCCTTCCCCGCTCGCCAATTGGGGGCAGACCCGATGAGCAAGGCCTGGGCGCTGCTGTTGCCGCTGGCGCTGGCGGGCGCGGCGCCACCTCCCCCGGCGGTGTATCTCAACCAGATCGGCTTTCGCCCCGATACGGCGAAATGGGCGATCCTGTCGGACGATGCCAAGGCGCCGCTGCCCTGGCGCGCCGTCGATGCAAGCGGTAAGGCTGTAACGGAGGGCAAGACCCGGCCGTTCGGCGACGATGCGGCATCGGGCGATCACGTCCATCAGATCGACCTGAGCGCGGTGCGGGTGCCCGGCACGTATCGGCTGACGGTGGATGGCGTGACCAGCCACCCCTTTACGATCAAGGCCGACACCTATGCGCCGCTGGCCCGCGCGGCGCTGAACTTCTTCTACCAGAACCGCGCCGGCATCGCGATCGACGCGCGCTTTGCCGGTGGCCCGCAATGGGCACGCGCGGCGGGGCATCCGCATGAGGTTGCGACCTGTTTTGCCGGACGCGATACCGCCGGCACGGTCTGGCCCGGGTGCCGCTATACATTGGACGTGACCGGCGGCTGGTATGATGCGGGCGACCACGGCAAGTATGTGGTCAACGGCGGCATCGCACTGTGGACGTTGCAGAACCTCTACGAGGTCAATGCCGCGGCACCGCCGTTCGCCGATGGCAGCGCGGTGCTGCCCGAGGCAGGCAACGGCATCAACGACCTGCTCGACGAGAGCCGATGGGAAATGCGGTTCCTGCTGGCGATGCAGGTGCCGGATGGCACGCAACTGGCGCTGCCGGTCGGGCCGCAATCACGCCGGCCGATGACGCTGACCAGCGTCGATGCCGGTGGCATGGCGCATCACAAGGTGGCCGATCGCCACTGGACCCCGCTGCCGACCATCCCCGCCGAGGATCGCGAGGAGCGGTTGCTGTATCCGCCGAGCACCGCCGCCACGCTGAACCTGGCAGCCACCGCCGCGCAATGCGCGCGGATCTGGCGAGTGATCGACAAGGCCTTCGCGCATCGCTGCCTGGTGGCGGCCGGCAAGGCCTACCGAGCGGCGGTGCGCAACCCGGATATCTATGCCGCACAGGATTTTGACGGCAGCGGCGGCTATGGCGACACGCACCTCCACGATGAGCGCTATTGGGCGACCGCGGAGTTGTACGCGACGACCAAGATGCCAGAGCTGGCCGAGGCGCTGCATCGCATGCCGCTGCATGGCGCACCGCTGTGGGGCGAAGCGGGCTGGGCCAATGTCGGGACGCTGGGGACGATCACGCTGGCGACCGCCGATGGCGTCCCCTTGGCCGAACGCGATGCGGCACGGGCAAAGCTCGTGGCGCTCGCCGACGCATTCCTGGCGGAGCGGGAGCGGTCGGGGTATCACCTGCCCTATGCGACCACCGACTATGTCTGGGGATCGAACGGCGCGATCCTGAGCCGCGGCATCGTGCTCGCCCTGGCGGCGCGCTTTACCGGTGAGGCGCGCTATCGCGATGCGGTGGTCGATACCGCCGATTACGTGCTGGGGCGCAATCCGCTGGATCAGAGCTATGTCACCGGCTTCGGATGGAAGCCGATGCGGTACCCGCACCATCGCTTCTGGGCGCATCAATTCGACGCGCGACTGCCGGGGCCGCCGCCGGGCGTGCTGAGCGGGGGGGCGAACAACACGTCCTTCGCCGATCCCGTCTCGGCCTCGCTGAAGGGGCGATGCGTCGCGCAGCGGTGCTGGCTGGACGATTCGCGGGCCTTTGCGGACAACGAAGTGGCCATCAACTGGAATGCGCCACTGGTCTGGGTCGCGGCGTATTTGGCGATGCCGCGCTAGGCATCGGGTTGAGAGGATCAGGCGGATGAGGGCGGCATGGCGGGACCGGGAGCGGCGGACGACGATGGTGACGGGCGGCACGCTTCTGCTCGCCGGGATAGCGGCGGCGGGTTGGGCGCAGGGGCCGCACTGGGTGCCCGCCTGGGGATCGGCCCAGATGGTCGCCGCCCAGGCCGAAGCCGACAAGCTGGCAGCGCTGGGGCCGGTGACGGTGCGGCAGATCGTCCACCTTTCGGGCGGTGGCACGATGGTGCGCGTGCGGCTGTCGAACAGCGCCGGCACTGCGCCGCTCCGGATCGACGCCGCCGCGCTGGGCAAGGGTGCGCCCGCCAGTGCTATTGTCACCGCCAATGCGCGGCTGACCTTCTCGGGAGCACCTGCGGTCACCATTCCGGCGGGCGCCGACGTCTATTCGGATCCGCTGCCGCTTGCGACCAAGGCGGGGGACGATCTGACGATCAGCCTGTTCTTCCCCGATGCGCCCGCCCCACGCACCGGCCACCCCGGCGCCCGCGCGACGACCTTTGCGGCGCGCGGCAACCAGACCGCCGCTACGACGCTGACCGACCCGCAGACGATCGGCGGATGGTGGAGCCTCGCCGATGTAGAAGTCAGCGGTGGTGGCACGACGGGGACGATCGTCGCGATCGGCGATTCGATTACCGATGGCCGCGGCGTGCGTGACGATGCGAACACGCGCTGGCCCGACGAATTCGCGCGCCGCCTGTCCGCGAACCGCGCCACGGCGGGCCTGTCGGTGGTCAACGCCGGGATCGGCGGCAATCGGGTGCTGCTCGACGGCGCCGGCCCCAATCTGCTCGCGCGCTTCGATCGGGACGTGATCGACCGGCCCAACGTGCGCGCGGCGATCGTTTTGGAAGGCGTCAACGATCTCGGCACATTGACCCGCGACCGACCCGTGGATGCCGCGACGCATCGCGCGATGGTTACCGCCATCACCGCTGCGTATCGCCAAATCGCGGCGCGAGCTCACGCGCATGGCATCCGGCTGATCGGTGGTACGATTACGCCGCTGGTCGGCAACGCCAATTATCATGCCGGCCCCGAAACCGAGGCGGACCGGCAGGCGATCAATCGCTTCATCCGGACCTCCGGCACGTTCGATGCGGTGGTCGATTTCGACGCGGCGGTCCGCGATCCGGCACATCCGGATCGGCTGCTGCCCGCTTATGATACGGGGGACCATCTTCATCCGAATGAAGCCGGCTATCGCGCGATGGCCCAGGCGATCCCGCTTTCGCTCTTCGCCGAGCGACGCATCCTTGGCGCCGCCGCCCCGATCACGGTCGGGCCGCGGCCCCCGTCGCGGCAGATCGCGCTGACCTTCGACGACCTGCCCGCGCATGGTCCGTTACCGATCGGGGACAATCGCCTGCGCATCGCGCAGCGCATCATCGCGGCGCTGAAGGCCGAACGGGCGCCCGCGTTCGGCTTCTACAACGGCGGCTTCGCCAGCGATGCGACCGCGCCCCAGGTGGTCGCGGCGTGGCGGCGTGCCGGGCTGCCAATCGGCAACCACAGCTGGAGCCACGGCAATCTGGCGACGACGACCGCCCCGGCCTTCCTCGCCGACGTCGCTCGCAACGAGCCGGCGCTGGCCGCGGCCGGCAAAGGCAGCGACTGGCGCTGGTTCCGCTATCCCTTCCTCAGCGAGGGCAAGGACATGGCGCAGGTCGGCGCGGTGCGCGCAGGGTTGCGGGCCAAGGGCTATCGCATCGCCGCGGTGACGATGAGCTTTGGCGATTATGGCTGGAACGATGCTTATGCGCGCTGCGTCGCGAAGAACGACGCCGCCGCCATCACGAGCCTCGAAACCAGCTTTCTCGCCGCCGCACGCGCGCAAGCGCTCCGATCGCGCGCCTTGTCGCAAGCCGCGCTGGGGCGCGACATTCCCTATGTGTTGCTGATGCATCTGGGGGCGTTCGATGCACGGATGATGCCGCGCCTGCTGGCGCAGTATCGCGAGATGGGCTTTACCTTCACGACGCTGCAACGCGCGGAGGCGGACCCCTTCTACGCGGCAGCGACCGATCTGGCCTTGCCGGGCCCCAGCCCGACGCTGGAAGCGGCTGCGGCGGCGAAAGGGGTCCCCATCCCTGCCGACGCCCCGCTGCCGCCCGCCACGCTCTGCACGTGACGGGGCGGCGCATGCGTCAGACCAAGGCGTTGCGGCGGATCAGTTCCTTATACCACAGAGCGCTCAGCTTCGGCGTCCGCTTCTGCGTCGCGAAGTCGACGTGGTGGATGCCGAAGCGCTTGCCATAGCCATCCGCCCATTCGAAATTGTCCATCAGGCTCCAGAGGAAATAGCCCTTGAGCGGATAGCCTTCGGCGGCTGCGCGGCGGAACTGGCCCAGGTAATTGCGCAGGT
Organism: Sphingomonas melonis DAPP-PG 224; assembly: GCF_000379045.1. Classification (NCBI taxonomy): domain Bacteria; kingdom Pseudomonadati; phylum Pseudomonadota; class Alphaproteobacteria; order Sphingomonadales; family Sphingomonadaceae; genus Sphingomonas; species Sphingomonas melonis. The sequence goes on along the minus strand of NZ_KB900605.1, from coordinate 2,514,016 downwards.
ACATGATCCGGTCGGAATCATCGACCAGCCCGCTCGCGTTGACGGGATCGTCCGCCGAACAGCCGTTTTCGCTGATGTAGATCGCCTTAGGCTTCCACAATTCGCTGACCGCCCGCACGCCCCAATAGGCGACCTCCGGCCCCACATACAGCCAGGGCGATGCCATCCGCGGTGACGAGGGCAGATGCGGCAGCGGCGTGTAACCGCGCGGCGCCGACGGATCGGCCTTCACATAGGTCGGCGTATAGATGTTGAGCGCGACGAAATCGATCGGACTGCCGATCGCCGCCATGTCGCCTGCCTGCACCTTGGGCGCGTCGGCCCCGGCGGCGCTAAGATAGCTGTCCGGATAGGCCCCCTCCATGATCGCGGTCAGGAACATGGCATTGTCGTCGCGCAGCGCCTTTTTCGCCGCCTCGATATGATCGGGCGTCTCGATGACCGGGACGAAGATGTTGGCGTTGTCGGCAAGGCCCACCTCGGTCCCGGCCCGCGCGCTGGCGCGAATGGCCTGCACCCCCAGGCCATGCGCCAGCACGCCATGATGGCGGACCTGGTTGACCTGTCCTTGGGGCAGCTTCAGCCCCGGCGCGTGGATACCGACCATATGGCCGAGATCGGTGAAGCAGCGCAGCTCGTTGACCGTCATGAAGCGGTGGACGCGGTCGGACAGCTTGCCCGCCATGACGCCCGCATAGTCGGCGAAGGCCTTGGCGGTGTCGCGGTTCTGCCAACCGCCGGGCAGCGCCTGCGGCAGATCCCAGTGGAACAGGGTGACGTTGGGCTGGATACCCGCCGCCAGCAGGCCGTCGATCACGCGGTTGTAATAGTCGATGCCCTTCTGGTTCGGCTTGCCGCGACCGTCGGGAAAGATACGCGACCAGGCGATCGACAGGCGATATGCCTTTACGCCGAGGGCCTTCAGGAGGGCGATGTCGTCCGTGTACCGGTGATAGCTGTCGCAGGCGACGTCGCCGGTATCGCCATTGGCGACCTTGCCCGGCGTATGCGAGAAAACGTCCCAATTCGTCTGCCCTCTGCCGTCCTCCGTCACCGCGCCTTCGATCTGATACGAGGCAGTGGCGCAGCCCCACAGGAAATCCTTGGGAAAGCTGAGGTCTTGCGGCTTCATCGGATCGGCGCCCGCAACCGTCGCGAAGCCATTCGCCGCCAAGCCGGCCGCGCCGCCCAACATGCCCTTCGTCAGAAAATCACGGCGATCCATGCGCTCTCTCCCATCGTGATATCGTTAGCATGACGTGTGTCAGAAGATTCGCCCGATGGGAAGCGGGCGACCGTTCTTATGGCTGGAGCCTTTTCTCGTGTCGATGATGGCGCTACCATAGCCGAAAAGGCGTCACCGTCGAGCGCCGATTATTGAGAGGGCCTGTCATGAAACCACTGTTTGCCTTGCTGCTCGTCGGAACGAGTGCCGCGGCCGGTGCCGCGCCCCGGCTCGATGGCGTCCTGACCGACCATGGTGTGATCCAACGCGGCCAAACCGTCGACCTGTCGGGCGATGCGGCCCCCGGCGAAACGGTGATGGTGACGCTCGCCGGGCACAGCGTCACCGCCCGCGCCGACCGCAACGGCCGCTTCGCTGCTCAGCTTCCCGCGCTGCCCGCCGGCGGCCCCTATGACCTGACCATCGCCGCTCCGAGTGGCGCCGTGGTCGTACGCGACCTGCGGGTGGGCGATGTGTTTCTCTGTTCGGGGCAGAGCAACATGGAGATGACCGTCTCGAGCGCGCAGGACATGATCGCCGACGCGCATGCCCCCGCCGACGACAGACTGCGGCTGCTCACGGTGGCGAAGGTGTCTTCCGCGACGCCTCTGGCCCGCTTTGCCGAACAGCCCCGCTGGGTCGCGGCGACACCCGACAACGTCCCCGCCTTTTCGGCCGCCTGCTATTACATGGTGCAGGCGCTGCGCCGCACCGCCGACGTGCCGATCGGCGCGATCCATTCGAGCTGGGGCGGGTCGCGGATCAGCGCGTGGATGAGCGACGCCGCGCTGCGCGCTGCCGGCATGGCGGATGCCGCCGACCTGCTGGCGCTGTATGCGCGCGATCCCGCCGCGGCCAATGCGCGCGCGATGGCCGCGTGGGAGGATTGGTGGCGGAAGGGATCGGGCGATGCAGCAGGACATGAGCCTTGGCAGCCGGAAGCGCGGCTCGACTGGCGGCCGGTGCCGTCGATGACCAACTTCGAATATTGGGGCGTGCCGGAACTCGCCGATTATAACGGTATGCTCTGGTATAGCCGCGATATCGATGTCTCGGCTGAGCAAGCGCAGGGCCCGGCGACGCTCACGCTGGGCGCGATCGACGATGCGGATCGGACCTGGGTCAATGGTAAGGGGGTTGGCGGCAGCAGCCTGGCATCGCAGATGCGGGTCTACGCCCTGCCCGCCGGTACGCTGACCGCTGGACGCAACGTCATCACCGTCAATGACGATGACGTCTACGCGCTCGGCGGGATGACCGGTCCGGCCGAGGCGATGCGGATCACCTTTGCCGATGGCAGCAGCATTCCGCTGGGTTCCGGCTGGCGTTACGCGATCGCCAAGCGCTTGAACGGTGCGGCGCCGCGCGTGCCCTGGGACGACATCAACGGCGCGGGCACGCTGTACAATGCGATGATCGCGCCGCTGGGGCAGACGCACGTCGCGGGCATCGCCTGGTATCAGGGTGAATCGGATACCGGCATTCCGGGATACGACCGGCGCCTTGCCGCCATATTTGCCGACTGGCGCACGCGGCTGGGCAGCTCGCAGGCGGCATGGGGCGTCGTGCAGTTGTCGTCCTACGGCGCCATCCCCAGCGCGCCGAGTGAAAGCGGCTGGGGCGAGGTACGCAACACGCAACGCGTGGTTGCCGAGCGCGACGGACGTGCGGGCATCGCGGTATCGCACGATATCGGAGATCCACTGGATATCCACCCTGGTGAGAAGCATGCGGTGGGCCAGCGGCTTGCCCGCGTCATGCGCGCCATCGTCTACAAGGACGCCATCGGCGCGTCGGGGCCGGCCATTGCGACAGCCCGCACGAGCGGCACCGGCGTGGCGTTACGGTTCACTGGCGTCACCGGGATGCTCCATGCGCGGGGCGCAACGCAGGCGATCGGCTTCGAACTGTGTGACGCTGCGCCGGGCACGTGTCGCTTTGCCGCGGGCACCACGGTCGGTAACGATGGCGTGATGCTGTCGGGCGACGGCAAGCCCGTCACGCGCGTGCGCTACGCATGGGGGGACAGCGCGATCACCAACCTGACCGACGATGCCGGGCTGCCGGTGGGGGCGTTCGAGATATCGGTGTCCTGAACGCCGGTCCGCCATCCCGTCATTCGCACGATTGATGGCCCTATCGTCAATTCGGATTTGCGATTGGTGGCGCGAGCGGCTTTATCGGCGCGATGGCTACTTCGACGACCAATCCGCTGCTCGATACCGATGCGCTGCCCCGTTTCGCCGAGATCACGCCCGAAATGATCGCGCCTGCGCTGGACGTCGCGCTGGCCGAACATCAAGCGACGGTTGCCGCGATCAAGGCGGCAAAGCCCACCGATTTCACGTCCGTATGGCTGCCCTATGAGCGGGCGAACACGCGCATCGACGCGATCTGGTCTGCGGTGTCGCATCTGCACGGCGTTGCCGACACGCCCGACATTCGCGCGGCGCACGCCGAAGCGCAGCGCCGGCTGACCGAGCATAGCATCGCCGTCGGGCAGGACCGCGACTTCTACGACATCCTCGTCGGCCTGACGACATCGCCCGAGTTCGCCGCCCTGCCGGTGGCCGATCGTGTCGCAGTGGAGCATGCGGTGCGTGATTTCCGCCTGTCGGGCGTGGCACTGGATGCCGGGGATCGCGACCGCTTTCGCGACATCTCGGTCGAATTGTCGGCGCTGTCCAACGCCTTCGGCAGCGCGGTGCTGGATGCGACCGAAAGCTGGAGCGAGCATGTCACCGACGTGGCGCTGCTCGATGGCGTATCGGACGCGGACAGGACGATGTTTGCCGCCGCCGCAAAGGCCAAGGGGCTCGACGACTGGCTGGTCACGCTGCAGCAACCCAGTGTCAACGCCATCCTGACCTTCGCGACGAACCGCGATCTGCGGGCGCGGGTCTATCGCGCGTCGGCGACGCGGGCATCGGATCAGGGGCCGGATGCCGGAAAGTTCGACAATTCGCCGCGCATCGCCCGCATCCTGGAGGTGCGGCATGAGGCCGCCCGGCTGCTGGGCTTTGCGGATCCCGTCGAATGGTCGCTCGCCACCAAGATGGCACCCAATGCGGGCGAGGTGCTGGCCTTCCTGCGCGACCTGGCGCGCCGGGCCAAGCCGGCCGCGGAGCGGGACCTCGGCGAATTGCGGGCATTCGCCGCCGCGGAGTTGGGCATCGCCGATCTGCAGCCGTGGGACGTCGGCTTCGCCTCGAACAAGTTGCGCCAGTCGCGCTACGCGGTCGACGAGCAATTGGTGCGCGCCTATTTCCCGGTCGAGCGCGTCGTGGCGGGGTGGCAGGCGCTGCTGACCCGGCTGTTCGGCGTCACGCTGGTCGAGCGTCACGACGTGTCGCTCTATCATCCGGATGCGCGCTATTTCGACGTGATCGACGAGGGCGGCACGGTGGTGGCGGGGATGTACCTCGACCTCCACACCCGCGCCGGCAAACGGGGCGGCGCCTGGATGAGCGAGGCACGGCCGCGGCTGCATGACGGCAATACGATCGCCAATCCGGTGGCCTATCTGGTGTGCAACTTCCCGCCGGCGAGCGAGGGGTCGCCGGCGCTGCTAAGCCACAACGACGTCACCACCTTGCTGCACGAGACGGGCCACGTGCTCCACCTGCTGTTCACGCGGGTGAACCGGCCGAGTATCGCCGGCACCAACGGGTTCGAATGGGACGCGATCGAGCTGCCCAGCCAGCTGATGGAAGATTTCGCCTGGGATGCCGATGTGCTGACCGGCATGTCCGGCCATGTCTCAACCGGCGAGCGCCTGCCGCAGGACCTGTTCGATCGGATGGTGAAGGCGCGGCATTTCCAGGCGGGGCTGTTCATCGTCCGCCAGGTCGAATTCGCGTTGTTCGATCTGCTGCTTCACTTGGGCACGATGGGATCCGACCCAATCGAGGTGATCGAGGCGGTGCGCGCCGAGGTGGCGGTGATCCGCCCGCCGGCGTGGAATCGCTTTCCGCATGCGTTCAGCCATATCTTCGCGGGCGGCTATGCCTCGGGCTATTACAGCTATCTGTGGGCGGAACTGCTCGCCGCCGACGGCTTCGACCGCTTCCGTGAGGCGGGCCTCGTCGACCGCGCGACCGGGGATCTGTTCCGCGAGGAAGTGCTGGCGCGCGGCGCGACACGGCCGGCGGCGGACAGCTTCCGCGCGTTCCGTGGTCGCGACCCCGATCCGGTCGCGATGCTGGTGCGGCACGGCCTGCAATGATGCGGACGCGAACCGACCGAACCTGGCTGGCCGAGGCGGTGCGGCGGATCGAGGCGGACTTCAACCGCTCCGCCGACACGCATCTGATCCGCGTCGACCTGCCGCGCTTTCCGGGCATCACGCTGTATCTGAAGGACGAAAGCTCGCATCCGACCGGCAGCCTGAAGCATCGGCTGGCGCGCTCGCTATTCCTCTACGCCTTGTGCAACGAGTGGATCGGGCCCGACACCTGCGTGATCGAGGCGTCGTCGGGCTCGACCGCAGTGAGCGAAGCCTATTTCGCGCGGATGCTCGGGCTGCGGTTCATCGCGGTGGTGCCCGCCAGCACCGCGGCGCCGAAGCTCGACGCGATCCGTTTCCATGGCGGCGAAATCCATACGGTCGACGATCCGCGTGCGATCTACGAGGCATCGCACCGGCTCGCTGCGGAAACCGGCGGTCATTTCATCGACCAGTTCACCTATGCCGAGCGCGCGACCGACTGGCGTGGCAACAACAACATCGCCGAATCGATCTTCGCGCAAATGGCGGCGGAGGAGCATCCGGTGCCGTCCTGGGTGGTGTGCGGCGCAGGAACCGGCGGCACGTCGGCGACGATCGGGCGGTTCATCCGCTATTGTCGCTATGACAGCGAATTGTGCGTCGCCGACCCCGTGCATTCGGTCTTCCACCGCCATTTCGAGGATGCCACGGTAACCGCCTTGCCCGAAGGCTGCGGTTCGCGGATCGAAGGGATCGGCCGCCCCCGCGTCGAGCCGAGTTTCGTGCCGAGCGTCATCGACCGTATGATCGCGGTCGAGGATGCGGACAGCATCGGCGCGATGCGCGCGCTGTCCGACCGGCTGGGGCGGCGGGTCGGCGGGTCGACCGGCACCAACCTGATCGCCTGCATGACGTTGATCGACGACATGGCGGCGGCGGGCCGCACCGGCAGCGTCGTCACATTGCTGTGCGACGGGGGCGAGCGATACGGATGCACCTATTACGACGATGCGTGGCTCAGCGCCCATGGTGTCCATTGGGAAGCCGCAGCGGCGCGAACCGCTGCGTTCCTGGGGTCATAAGGCGGCTTACACCTTGGCGGCGCTCGCCCCGCCTTCAGCATAAAGCGTGGCATAGCGGCGGGTGATCGTCGGCAAGGCGTCGTCGATCCATGCCGCCATCCGCTCTTCCTCGCCGAGCGATTGCGACAACAACGTCGTCGCCGAGCTGAACCCACCGTCTTCGGCGAGCGTCAGCAGCGATTTGTACGCCGCGATCTCGAAATGCTCGAAGGCGTAGTTGGCGAAGCTGTTCTTCAGGATCTCGTCGCCCGCCGGAACGTGGGCGATCGCCGCCATGGTGCCGGACAGGCTGAGCGCCGCCTCCTTCAACAGCGAACCGCTGGTGTCGAACCCTTCGAGCAGTTCGTCGAGCCGGGCGATCTGCTGGTTGGTTTCCTCGATATGGCGGCGGAGCTGGTCGGCGACTTCGGGATAATGTTCGATGCGGCTGACCTGCGGCGTCATGATCGACAGCGCTTGCTTTTCCACGGCGTGCGCATTGCGCAGGCCGACGATGAAGAGGTCGTGCAGGCGGTCCGGCTGGGCTGTCATGGCGTGCTGTCTTTCGATCGTTGAAGGGGACGATCGATCAACGGCCGGATGGCGCCCAAGTCTCGGCTCTATATAGGTTTTTCTAGTTGATCGGGATCAGGACGGCGCGAGCAGAGCCTGCCCGGCGCCGTCCCGAAAGCCTAGGCTGCGACCGGAGCCTCGGCCAGCGCCGCGCGGATCGCATCGACCGCGTCGGCGGCCTTGCTGCCGTCGGGGCCACCGCCCTGCGCCATGTCAGGACGGCCACCGCCGCCCTGCCCGCCGAGCACCGCCACCGCCTTGCGCAGCAGGTCGACCGCAGTGATGCGTCCGACCAGATCGTCGGTCACGCCGACCGCGATCGAGGCGCGGCCATCGTTCACCGCGACCATCACCGCGACGCCCGAGCCGCCGAGGCGCTGTTTGGCCTCGTCGACCGCACCGCGCAGCCCCTTGGCATCAAAGCCGTCCAGCACCTGGCCGATGAATGCGACGCCGCCGACCTGCTCCGGCCCCGCCGGGCCACCGGCACCGCCGCCCATGGCGAGCGCCTTCTTCGCCTCGGCCAGCTCACGTTCCAACCGGCGTCGCTCGTCGAGCAGCGCGGCGACGCGGGCGGGCACCTCGTCGGGCGTGGTCTTGAGCGTCGCTGCCGCCTCGCGCAGACGTTCGTCGCGGCCGACTAGATAGGCGCGCGCCGCCTCGCCGGTCAGCGCCTCGACACGGCGAACGCCGGACGACACCGCGCCCTCGCCCACCACCTTGAACAGGCCGATGTCGCCGAGCGCGTTGACGTGGGTGCCGCCGCACAGCTCGATCGAATAGGTCTTGCCGCCATCCTCGGTGCCCATCGACACGACGCGGACTTCATCACCATATTTCTCGCCGAACAGCGCCATCGCGCCTTCGGCGATCGCCTCGTCCGGCGTCATCAGGCGGGTGGTGACCGTGCCGTTGCCGCGGATCTGGGCGTTGACCGCGGCTTCTGCGTCGGCGAGTTCGGCCGGCGTCATCGCGACCGGATGCGACACGTCGAAGCGCAGGCGTTCCGGCGCGACCAGCGAGCCCTTCTGCGCGACATGCGTGCCGAGACGCTGACGCAGCGCCTCGTGCAGCAGGTGCGTCGCCGAATGGTTGGCGCGGATCGCGGCGCGGCGGGCGACGTCGATCTGTAGCTTCACCGCATCGCCCACCGTGATCGACCCGGCCTCGACCACTGCATGATGGACGAAGATGCGCCCCAGCTGCTTCGACGTTTCGGTAACGGTGGCGCGCAGGCCCGCGTCGGTCGAGATCGTACCGCTGTCGCCGACCTGGCCGCCGCTCTCGCCATAGAAGGGCGTCTGGTTGACGATGATCGCGACGGTATCGCCCGCAATCGCCGTGTCGACGCGTGCGCCGTCCTTGACCAGCGCGACGACTTCCGCCTCGCCGATATCGGCCGAATAGCCGATGAATTCGGTCGAGCCGGTTTCCTCGGCGATGTCGAACCACAGATCGTCCGACGCCTTGGCGCCAGAGCCCTTCCATGCCGCCCGTGCCGCGCGCTTCTGTTCCGCCATCGCGGCGTCGAAGCCGGCGCGATCGACGTGCAGACCCTGCGTGCGCAGTGCGTCCTCAGTCAGGTCGTAGGGGAAGCCATAGGTGTCATAGAGCTTGAACGCGGTTTCACCGGCGAGCGTATCGCCCTCGCCCATGCCCGCGGTCGCCTCGTCGAGCAGCTTCAGGCCCTTGTCGAGCGTCTTGCGGAACTGCGTCTCCTCCTGGCGCAACGTCGCCTCGATCAGCGGCTGCGCGCGGACGAGCTCGGGATAGGCCGCGCCCATTTCGGCGACCAGCGCCGGCACCAGCCGGTGCATCAACGGCTCCTTCGCGCCGAGTAGATGCGCGTGGCGCATCGCGCGGCGCATGATCCGACGTAGCACGTAACCGCGACCTTCGTTTGCCGGCAGCACGCCGTCGGCGACGAGGAAGCCCGACGAGCGCAGGTGATCGGCGATGACGCGATGCGACGCGCGCCGCTCGCCCTCGGCATCGGTGCCGGTCAGCGAGGTCGATGCGGCGATCAGCGCCTTGAACGTATCCGTATCGTAATTGTCGTGGACGCGCTGCAAGACGGCGGCGATGCGCTCCAGCCCCATGCCGGTGTCGATCGACTTCTTGGGCAGTTCGCCGACGATCTCATTGGCCTCCTGCTCATATTGCATGAACACGAGGTTCCAGATCTCGACGAACCGATCGCCGTCCTCGTCCGGGCTGCCGGGAGGGCCGCCGAAGATATGGTCGCCGTGATCGTAGAAGATTTCCGAGCACGGCCCGCACGGCCCGCTGTCGCCCATCGCCCAGAAATTGTCCTTGGTGGCGATGCGGATGATCCGCTCTTCGGGCAGGTATTTGGTCCAGAGGCCGTACGCCTCGTCGTCGGTGTGGTAGACGGTGGCGGTGAGCTTTTCGGCTGGAATACCCCAGACGCTCGTCAGCAACGTCCAGGCATGGTGGATCGCCTGTTCCTTGAAATAGTCGCCGAACGAGAAATTGCCGAGCATTTCGAAGAAGGTGTGGTGGCGCGCAGTATAGCCGACATTGTCGAGGTCGTTGTGCTTGCCGCCGGCGCGTACCGACTTCTGGCTGCTGGTCGCCGTGACATAGGGCCGGGTTTCCAGCCCCGTGAACACATTCTTGAACGGCACCATGCCGGCGTTGACGAACATCAACGTCGGGTCGTTCTGCGGCACCAACGGCGCGGAGGGTACGATGGTGTGGCCCTGCGACGCGAAGTAATCGAGGAAGCCGCGGCGAATATCGTTGGTCGAGATCATAGGCGTCGTGACTTAGGCGAGAGCGCCCCTCCCCTCAAGCATGATCGGCGGCCCAGCGCAGGCCGCCGGGCAGATCGATCGCGGCGAAGTCCATCTGCAAGACGCGGCGGCGCAGGCCGGACGCGCTGCGCGCCGACGCGTGCAGGATGGGCGTGGCGTAGAACCAGACACCGCCCGCCTCTGCGAGGCACGTCGCGGTGCCGCATCGGGCAACGACGTCGGGAATCGCGTCTTCGGCGAGAAGCCCCATTCGGTGTGTTCCCGGGGCGACATCCAGCGGTGCATTGTCCGCCCCGACGGGATCGAGGTGCAGGCGTACGGTCAGCATCGTTTCCAGCACGTCGATCGGTGGTGCGACATGCAAGCGCCCCTGTTTTACCGTCCATGGACCATAACCGGGAGCATCGACGCGTTCGGCAACCTCGATCGTGCGATCCTGATGCCAGCCGAGCGCCCAATTGCTCGCGTCGCGCTTGTCGAACAGCAGCGCCCGTACCGGCCGCGCGGCGGAACCGATCAAGTGCCGGACATCGTCGTGGATGGCGCGGCAGGCGCTCAAGCGGGCCGCGTCTCCCGGTGCGATCCGCAAACCCGGGCGATCGGCAGGCATGGCGTCGAACAGCCGCTCCAGTTCGGCGAGCGCCGCAGCGTCGAGCCGTCCGGGCCATAGGGTGAAACCCTGCTCTGCCAGCGCCCGCTTCATCCGAACGGCTGTTCGATCGAACGGGGCGGCGTGCTGAACCAGCGGGGGCCATCGGTGGTCATGTGGAAGCAGTCTTCCAGGCGAACGCCGAACTTCCCGGGGAGGTAGAGGCCGGGTTCGTTGGAGAAGCACATGCCAGGTGCGAGGCGGGTCGTTTCGCCGCGGACCAGATTGACGGGCTCGTGGCCGTCCATGCCGATGCCGTGACCGGTGCGGTGCGACAGGCCGGGCAGCTTATAGTCGGGGCCGTAGCCGAGGCTGGTGTAATAGCGGCGGACGGCGTCGTCGACGCTGCCCGCGGTGGCCCCGAGCTTCGCGGCGGCGAAGGCGACCTGCTGGCCGCGGGCGACCTGATCCCAGACCTTGCGATGGTCTGCGCTGGGCGCGCCCTTCGGCACCCAGGTGCGTGAGACGTCGGACTGATAGCCCTGCACGGTGCAACCGCAGTCCATCAGCAGGATTTCGCCCGGCGTGACGCGATATACCTCGCGGCTGCCGTGGGGGAGCGCCGCGGCGGGGCCGATCAGCGCGAGCGCGAATTCGGGATCGCCGCCCAGTTTCCGCGTCGCGGCGTTCATCAGTGCGCCGATCTCCGCACCGGTCATGCCGGTTTCGACGCGGGGGGCGAGCCAGCGATAGGCCGCCAGCGTGACGTCGGTCGCAGTCTGCATCAGCGCGAGTTCGGCCGGCGTCTTCACCATGCGACAGCCGAGGACGATCGGGTTGGCGCTGACTTGGCGTGCGGCGGGTGCGAAGCGGGCGAGGTCGGCGGGGATGAAGCTGCGGACGGTTTCCTCAATGCCGATTTTCGCGTTGGCGAGGCCGCGCTCCTTCAGCCAGCCGGCGACGATGGCGAGCGCGTTGCCGTCCTCCTGCCAGACGCTCACCTCCGCGGGGACGGCGAGCGTCTGACGCACCGAGGGTTCCTCGAAGAAGGGCGTGACGATCAACGGTTGACCCTCGCGGGGCAGGATGGCGAGCGTCGGCCGCTCGCTGCGACCCCAGCGCACGCCGGTGAAGTAGATCATCGACGATCCCGGCTCGATCAGGACGGCGCCGATGTCGTTCTGCGCCATCAGCGCCTGGGCACGGGCCAGGCGGCGGCCGCGTTCGTCGGGACCGATCGGCTGGGCGCCGGTGGTGATGTCACGCAACTCGGACAGGTCGGGTTCGGCGGCGCGGAGGATGGCCGACGAGAGCAGCGGCGTGGCGGCGGCCGCAGTGAGAAACGTGCGGCGCGAAGGGGTGAAGGGCATCGCGGAACGATACGGCGCTTGACCCGGCGCTCGCAATCCCCTTCCCTTAAGCGCGAATCCGGGAGGGAATGAATGGCCAAGCGGCTGACTGTGTTTATTGTTATCGGCCTGTTGCTCGGCATCGTTACCGGCCTGATTCTGAACGGCTGGCTGGACGACGGCACGCCGGAGGCCGCGGCGCGGCTGAAGGCGATCGCCGGCTATTTCACGATCGGCACGACGGTGTTCCTGCGGCTGATCAAGATGATCATCGCGCCGCTCGTCTTCGCGACCCTGGTCAGCGGCATTGCGCAGATGGGCGATACCGCGGCGCTGGGGCGCGTCGGGGCGAAGGCGATCGGCTGGTTCATCGGCGCGAGCCTGGTGTCGCTCGGCCTTGGGCTCGTCCTGGTCAATGCGATCCATCCGGGCGTCGGCATCAACCTCGCCCTGCCGCCCGCCGGCACCGATGCCGGGGTTGCGACCGCGGCATTCAGCCTCGACAAGTTCATCACGCATATCGTCCCCGCATCGATGATCGAGGCGATGGCGACCAACGAGATCCTCCAGATCGTCGTCTTTTCGATCTTCGTCGGCGTCGCGCTGACCGCGGTGGGCGAGCGTGGCGCGCCGCTGGTGCGGGCGGTCGACGGCCTCGTCGCCGTCATGCTGCGGATCACCGACTATGTGATGCGCGTCGCGCCGGTGGCGGTGTTCTGCGCCGTGACCGCAACCCTCGCCGAGCGCGGTGCCGGGGTGATCGGGCAGCTCGCCTTCTTCATGGGCAGTTTCTATTTCGCGCTCCTGTGCCTGTGGGCGGTGCTGCTCGGCGTCGGGTTCCTCGTCATCGGGCCGCGGATCAAGGATCTGATCCGCTACGTTCGCGAGCCCTTGCTGGTCGCCTTCACCACCGCCTCGTCGGAAGCGGCCTATCCGCGGATGCTGGAGGCGCTCGACAAGTTCGGGGTGCCGCCGCGGATCGCGAGTTTCGTCCTGCCGCTGGGCTATTCGTTCAACCTCGACGGGTCGATGATCTACATGACGTTCGCGTCGCTGTTCATCGCCCAGGCCTATGGCATCGACATGCCGCTGGGGACGCAGGTGGCGATGCTGCTGTTCCTGATGATCTCGTCCAAGGGCATTGCGGGCGTGCCGCGGGCCAGCCTGGTGGTAATCGCTGCGGTGCTGCCGGTGTTCGACATTCCGGAGGCGGGGCTGCTGCTGATCTTGGCCATCGACCATTTCCTCGACATGGGCCGCACCGCGACCAACGTGATCGGCAATGCGGTGGCGGCGTCGGTCGTCGCCAAGTGGGAGGGCGGCTTCGATCCGCGCGAGCCGGCCGAGATCGACCCGGCGGTGGCGGAGGGGCCGGCGTTGCCGCCGGCCACCAGCTTCAGGCACTAAACGCCGAAGATCAGGCGTAGGCGTAGGGCCCGCCCTGCGCCAGCGCGGCCTGGTAGGCCGGGCGGGCATGCACCTTTTCCAGCCAGGCGATCGTCGCCGGGCGAGCGGTATCGAGACCGGCGCGGCTGCGCGCCGCCTCCAGCGGGAAGCTCATCATGATGTCGGCGGCGGTCATCGCGTCACCGGCGAACCACGGGCGCTGCTTCAGCTCCGATTCGACATAGTCGAGGTGGACGTCGATCATCGGCTGGATGCGCTTCATCGCAGGTTTGCCCATCAGCGGCACCTTGCTGAGGACGAGCTTCAGCAGCAGCGGCGGCATCAGCGAGCCCTCGGCATAATGCAGCCAGAAGCGGTAGCGGAGCGCCGAATCGCGGTGCGCGGGCGCGCCCAGACGGCCGTCCGCCTTCTCGACCAGATATTCGACGATCGCACCGGTTTCGGCGATGACGTGGCCGCCGTCCGTATCCTCGATGACGGGCGACTTACCCAGGGGGTGGACCTGCTTCAGCTCGGGCGGCGCCAGCATCGTCGTCTTGTTCCGCTCGTAGCGCTTGACCTGATAGGGCAGGCCCAGTTCCTCGAGCATCCACAGCACGCGCTGCGACCGGCTGTTTTCGAGATGGTGGACGATGATCATGGCTGTTCCCCTGTTGCGGTCGCGCGCCAGATCCAGGCGGAGGCCGGGAGCGCGACGATGCCGTCGGCTGTATAACGCTGCAATGCCGATTTGAGCCGATCGTCGAGCGATGGATCGGCGGCGTCCTTGAGTGCCGAGGCGAGCGGGCCGATGTGGTAGAAGAAATCGGCGGCATCGGCGACCGGATCGGGGCCGGCCCCGGCGACATACGCGAAGTCGATGCGGGTGGCGCTGTCGACGCTCCAGCCCGCCTGGGTCAGGATTGCGGCAGTGGCGGTCCGGTCGGCGAACCCGAAGGGCCCGGGGGCGTAGCCTTCGAAGGGCTGCGGGCGGCTGCCGGTGACCTGCTCGATCAGATCGGACGCCCAGACATTGTCGCTGCGGTCGCGGAAGCAGGAGAAGACGAGGCGGGCGCCTGGGCTAGCCGCGGTGCGGAGCGTGGCGAAGGCGGCGACGGGATCCGCGAAGAACATGACGCCGTGGCGCGAGACGATGAGGTCGGCGGGCGGGAGTTGCGGGGCCAGCGCGATGGCGTCGCCATGATGGAAGGTTACCGCGCCGCAGTCACCGGCTCGGGTGCGCGCCGTCCGGATCAGGTCGGCGGACAGGTCCAGGCCGGTGACAGTGGCGTCGGGGCGGGCGTCGGCGAGCGCGAGGCTGGTGGCGCCGGGGCCACAACCGATGTCGATCGCGTGGAAGGGGCCGGCCGGGGCGGCGCTGCGGATCGCGGCGTCGAGATGCGGAGACAAATTGGCGAAGGAACGGTCGGTGCGCTGCCATTCGGCGGCCCAGGTGCGGCCGACGCGACCGGTCCAGTCTGTGGCGGTGGTCATGGGGTGGGTCCGGTTGTGATGGGGTGGGCGCACGTCTGCCCCTTGCTCCGCGTCACCCCGGACTTGTTCCGGGGTTCACTCAGCCGCGGGGGCGAGGCCTGAGCCTCCAACCTTTCCCGTGCCGCACGGTGGACCCCGGAACAAGTCCGGGGTGACGTGGTGAGTGTGGATCGGGCAGGAACGACACCCGCCCCGCCCATACGGCTGCGTGCAAGGCGTGAGGAGCGATACTGATTACGCCCCCAACCCATTTCCGCCAAAACGAGCGTGGAAGTGGACGAAGTGGAGGATACGTCGGCGTCCGGAGCGCCTCCATGCGAAAGGGGCCCGCCGTTGCCGGCGAGCCCCCTCGTAGCATCCGATGGGATGGCGCGGCGATCACAGATCGTCGTCGGCTTCCGGGCCGGCCATCATTTCCTCGGCGACCTTTTCGGTGCGCTGGCGGATCGCCTTTTCGAGGCGGTCGGCCATTTCGGGGTTTTCGCGCAGGTAGTTCTTGGCGTTCTCACGCCCCTGCCCGATCCGCACCGAATCGTAGGAGAACCAGCTGCCCGACTTTTCGACGAGGCCCGCCTTCACGCCGAGGTCGAGGATCTCGCCGATCTTCGAAATGCCCTCGCCGTACATGATGTCGAATTCGACCTGCTTGAACGGCGGCGCGACCTTGTTCTTCACCACCTTCACGCGCGTGGTGTTGCCGGTGACTTCCTCGCGGTCCTTGATCGCGCCCGTGCGGCGGATGTCGAGGCGGACGGAGGCGTAGAACTTCAGCGCGTTGCCGCCCGTCGTCGTTTCCGGATTGCCGTACATCACGCCGATCTTCATGCGCAGCTGGTTGATGAAGATCACCATGCAGCGCGAGCGGCTGATCGAGCCGGTGAGCTTGCGCAGCGACTGCGACATCAGGCGGGCCTGCAGGCCGACGTGGCTGTCGCCCATCTCGCCCTCGATTTCGGCGCGCGGCACCAGCGCGGCGACCGAATCGACCACCAGCACGTCGATCGCGTTCGAGCGGACGAGCGTGTCGGTGATTTCGAGCGCCTGTTCGCCGGTGTCGGGCTGCGACACGATCAGTTCGTCGATGTTGACGCCCAGCTTCTTGGCATAGACGGGATCGAGCGCATGTTCGGCGTCGACGAAGGCGGCGGTGCCGCCGTTCTTCTGCGCTTCGGCGATGACATGCAGCGCAAGCGTCGTCTTGCCCGACGATTCAGGGCCATAGACTTCGATCACGCGGCCGCGCGGCAGGCCGCCGACGCCCAAGGCGATGTCGAGGCCGAGCGAGCCGGTCGAGATCGCCTCGACCTGCATCGTTTCCTTCTGACCGAGCTTCATCGCGCTGCCCTTGCCGAAGGCGCGGTCGATCTGCGCGAGGGCGGCGTCGAGCGCCTTTTGACGGTCTGCGTTTGCGGTTGCCATGCCGGTGTCGATCACTTTCAGATTGGCGGCCATCGGGAGGGTTCCTCGCTAGAGCAAGCGCGCGGCATGAGCAACGCGTCTGTTCTGTATGTACGATGTTTGTTCCATGAGAACAAGAGAGGAACTTTGGTTTTGGGCCATGGAGTTGGTGGATATGGTTCGCGCGAAGACGCGAAGGCGCGAAGAGGTTTTGCGCGCGGAGGCGCGGAGGACGCGGAGGGGTTGCGCTTGTGGCAGCGGCGGCTTTTCGCAGCCTTTTGCGTCACCCTAGCGGAGGCTTGCGTATTTCTCGGCGCTGGTGGCGCGCTGTAACTATAAAATCCCAGCCTGCGCTGGGATGACGGTTGGCGAGCGGGAAGGATAACCTTTTAGGTAAGAGATGTGGCTAGGGTCCACCAGCCTTTGGCTACCGCCGCGTCGCGGGTTGTGTCTCTTGCCGCTTCGTCCGCGAACAAGGCGAAGCAGGTGGCGCCGCTGCCGGACATGCGCGCCAAGTGGACGCTATTTGCCCCTTCGAGGAGCGACAGGACGTCGGCGATGACGGGGGCGAGTGCGAGTGCGGCGGGTTGCAGGTCGTTGCGGCCGGCGGCGGCGCGGGTGAGAAGGTCGCCCTCCCCGGCGATGCCGCCGCGGTCAGTGCCGTCCCAGCGCGCGAAGACCGCGGCGGTGCTGACCGCGACGCCGGGGTTGACCAGGAGCAACGGCGTGCCGGCGAGGCCGGCGATGGGGATCAACGCCTCGCCCTTGCCCGTGCCCAAAGTGGTGCGGCCATCGAGGCAGGCGGGCACGTCGGCGCCGAGCGTTTCGGCAAGGACGAACAGGCGCGGGTCCTGCGGCGCGATCGCGTGGAGGCGGGCGAGCGCGCGCAGCGTCGCGGCGGCGTCGGCCGATCCGCCGCCTATCCCTGAGGCGATGGGGAGATGCTTGTCGAGCGTGATCGCGTGATGCCCGGCGATGCCGAACGTCTCGCGGAAGGCGCCGGCGGCTTTTTGCACGAGGTTCGGGCCGGATGCCGTCTCGAGCGCCGCGGCGAACGGGCCGGTGATCGCAAAGCTATCGGTGTCGGCAGGGACGACGGTCACCGTGTCGCCATCGGCCGCGAAGGCGAACAGCGTTTCAAGCTCGTGATAGCCGTCCGGCCGGCGATGGCGGACGTGGAGCGCGAGGTTGATCTTGGCAGGGGCGGCTTCGACGATCATCGGGCGGGCGGGCCTTGTGCAATCCGGGTGGCGAGCGCCGCGGCGTCCTGGGCCGGAGCGGTCAACGCCGCGGCGCGCCACGCGTAGCGGGCTTCGTAACGGCGGCCCAGCGCCCAATAGACGTCGCCGAGATGTTCGGCGATTTCGGCATTCGTCGGCTCCGCCTCGGCGGCGCGCTCGATCAGCGGCAGCGCGCGCGCGGTGTCGCCGTTGACGAACAGCGCCCAGCCGAGCGAATCGGCGATCGAGGCATCGTCGGGCTTGGCGGCGTGCGCGCGCTGGAGCATCGCGATCGAGGCGGGAACGTCGACGCGGCGTTCGGCCTGCGCATAGCCGAGGTAGTTGAGCGCCAGCGGCTCGGCGGGGGCGAGCGCCACCGCCTTTTTCAGCGCGGCGCGGGCGGCGGGCCAGTCACCCGCCTGCTCCAGCGCGCCGCCATATTGCAGCCAGGCGTTCCACGCGGCGGGCTGCGCCTCGGCGATGCGGCGATACCAGCGGGCGGCTTCGGCGTTGTTGCCGGCGGTGGTGAGCTGGTCGGCGTAGAGCTGCCAGGCGGCGGGACCGGCGTCGGCGCGCTCGGCGTCGCGGCGGGCGAGTGCGAGCGCGTCGGCGGTGCGATCGGCGCGGGCGAGGATCGATATGCGCGCGGCGATGGCGGTGGAGGCGAAGGGGCTGGACGCGGGCACCGCGTCGAGCGTCGCGAGCGCCTGATCGGTCGCATCCTCCCCCGCGAGCGCCTGGGCGAGCAGAAGGCGGGCACGATCGTTGGCGGGCGAGGCGACGAGCGCGGTGCGGGTGAGCGCGATCGACAGCGGCGCGACGTCCTGATCGACGAGGTCGCCGGCGACGCGAGCGAGCAGGCGCGAGACGCCATAGGCGAGCGTCGGTTTGGCGGGGGAACCCTGGCGGAGCGCGGCGAGCGCGGGGTCGTCACCGGCGAGCAGCGCGCGCGCTTCGTCGGGATGGCCGGTGCCGAACAGCAATTGCGCGGCGGACAGGCGCAGATCGACGGGCGAGCCGGTTTCACGGAGCGCCTGCACCCCGCGCAGGCCGCCCTGCACGTCGCCCATCGCGATCTGAAGCAAGGCCGCGGTCTCGGCCGCGAGGCGCTGGGCGACGGGGGTGCTGCCGACATTGGCGGCGATGATCGGGGCGCTCGGATTCCCGCCGCGGCTGTAGGCGATCCACGCCCGAAGCGCCGGAACCATCACCGACAGCGGCGTGCGGGCGAGCGACTGCGTCGCGGCCTCGGCACCTGCCGCATCGTTGCGGGCGGCGGCGAGCGCGAGGGGGAGCAGCGCGAGGTCGGCAGGCGCGCCGGGCTGGTCGCGCAGCACCGCGGCGGCGCGGGTGGCGAGCGGGATGTCGCCGGCGGCCAGCGCTTCGCGATACGCCCTCAGCGCGACCGTTGCGTCGGCAGGCCGGGCGGCGAGCGCGCGGGCGTAGCCGGCAATCGCCGTCGTCACGTCGCCGTCCGCATCGGCGACGCGGGCCTGCATATAGTCCGCGACCGGATCGGCGCGGCGTGCCACATCGGCCTGAGCCGGCGCGGCGACCGCGATGCTCAGAACCGATGCTAGGAATAGACGCTTACATATTGGGATAATTGGGGCCTCCACCGCCCTCCGGCACCACCCAGTTGATGTTCTGCGTGGGGTCCTTGATGTCGCACGTCTTGCAGTGGACGCAATTCTGAGCGTTGATGACGAACTTAGGATCGCCCGTCTCCTGCCCGACGATCTCGTAAACGCCGGCCGGGCAATAGCGTTGCGCGGGCTCATCGTAGAGCGGCAGATCATATTCGACGGGGACGTTGGGATCCTTCAGAGTCAGATGGACGGGCTGGTCCTCCTCATGGTTGGTGTTCGACAGGAACACCGACGACAGGCGGTCGAAGGTCAGGACGCCATCGGGCTTCGGGTAGACCGGAGCCTTCACCAGATCCTTGCGCCACAGCGTCTCGTGATCCGGGTGATGCTTCATCGTGAAGGGCATCTTGAGGCCGAAATGTTCGAGCCACATCGTGATGCCGGCGAGGCCCGACCCCAGGAAATCGCCGAACTTCTTGACCAAGGGCACGACGTTGCGGACGATCGACAGCTCCTTCTTCACCCAGCTGTGCTCGAACGCTTCGGGGTAAGCGGCCAGTTCGTCATGCTGGCGCTGCGACAGAATCGCGTCGGCCGCGGCTTCGGCGGCCATCATGCCGCTCTTCATCGCGGTGTGCGTGCCCTTGATGCGCGGCACGTTGAGGAAGCCGGCGCTGTCGCCGATCAGCGCGCCGCCCGGGAAGACGAGCTTCGGGATCGACTGGAGCCCGCCGTCGCTGATCGCGCGCGCGCCGTAGCTGACGCGCTTGGCGCCCTTCAGGATCGCTGCGATTTCGGGGTGGGTCTTCCACTTCTGCATCTCCTGGAAGGGCGAGATGTAGGGGTTGGAATAGTTGAGCCAGGTCACGAAGCCCAGGCTGACCTGGCCGTTCGCCTGGTGATACAGCCAACCGCCGCCATTGGCGTCGTCGCCCAGGGGCCAGCCCTGCGTGTGAATGACGCGGCCGGGCTGATGGAGCTCCGGGTCGATGTCCCACAATTCCTTGACGCCCAGGCCATAGACCTGCGGGTCGCTGTCCTTCGCGAGGTCGAAGGTGCGGATCACTTCCTTTGTGAGGTGTCCGCGGCAACCCTCTGCGAAGAAGGTATATTTGGCGTGGAGTTCGAGGCCGGGCTGGTAATCGGGCTTGTGCGTGCCGTCGCGCGCGACGCCCATGTCGCCGGTCGCGACGCCCATCACCCGGCCCTGATCGTCGAACAGGATTTCGGCGGCGGCGAAGCCGGGGAAGATTTCGACGCCGAGTTCTTCGGCCTTGCCCGCGAGCCAGCGGCACAGGTTGCCGAGGCTGCCGGTATAGGTGCCCTTGTTGTGCAGGAACGGCGGCGTCAGCGCGTGCGGCAGGATCGACTTCTTCTTTTCCGTCAGCACCCAGTGGAGGTTTTCGGTTACCGGCACTTCGGCGAGCGGGCAGTCCTGGCGCCAGTCGGGCAGCAGTTCGTCGAGGCTGCGCGGATCGATCACCGCCCCCGACAGGATATGCGCGCCGACCTCCGAGCCCTTTTCGAGCACGCAGACGCTGAGGTCCGCGCCCTTTTCGGCCGCCACCTGTTTGAACCGGATCGCCGCCGACAGGCCCGCCGGGCCGGCGCCGACGATCACCACGTCGTAAGGCATCGATTCACGTTGCGTCATTGTCATCCACTCCCGGATACGGTTGCGGTTGTCGGCGCCGGGGGATAGCGGTCAGGCGCAGGCCGACAACGTCTCGTCTCTGAACCGCGATCGGACAAGTTGACGAAAACGTCAACCTACAGAAAGAGAGAAACGTGGGGGCCGATCAGCATCACAGTTGGAATGAGAGCCTCGCGAGCGCGCTCGACTGGTGGCAGGAGGCGGGCGTCGACACGCTCGTCGAGGCGGATCCGCGCGACTGGCTGACCCAGCCGATGGTCGCGCCGGTCTTCGCGCGGGCGCCCTCCCCCGCCGCGCCGGTGGAGCTGGCCCCGGCGATGCCCGCCGAACTGGCCGACTTCATCGCATGGCGCGGCGGCGATGCCGTGCCCGAGGTGGCGTGGCGCGGCGTGTCGATCGCGGCGACTGGCCCGGCGGATGCCGCGGTGATGGTGCTGGTCGATTGCCCCGACAAGGACGACGATGCCGCCGGCATCCTGATGAGCGGCGAGACGGGGCGGCTGTTCGACCGCATGCTCGCCGCGATTGGCCTGTCGCGCGAGACGATCCACCTCGCCTCGGTCTGCGCAAAGCGGCCCGTGGCGGGGCGGATGCCGCGCGAGGTGGAAACGCAGCTGGCCGATATCGCCAAGCACCACATCGGCCTCGTCGCGCCGAAACGGCTGCTGCTGATGGGCAATGCGGCGAGCCGTGCGATTTTGGGGGCGGAAATGCCGGGGACGCGCGGGTCTTTACACGCGTTTAACCATAGACGGGGAAAGACAGGCGTGGTCGCCAGCTTTCATCCGCGCTTCCTGATCGAGAAGCCCGCGGCGAAGGCGGAGGCCTGGAAGGACCTGCAATTGCTGATGGGGAATTTGTCCGCATGACCCGTATGCTGGCGCCAGGACTAGCGGCACTGGGGATGGCCGCGATCGTCGCGCTGACCGTGCCGCAGGCCGCTTCGGCTGCCGAGCCCGGCACATCCGCAGGCGGCGACGCCCGGATCACCGCCGCCAGCCGCAACGATCGCATTCCCGACCAGCTGGATAGCGCGCAGCGCGAGGGGTATCGCGCGGTGTTCCAGGCGATCCGCGACGGCCGCTGGCAGGATGCGCAGATGGGCCTCGACGCGATGAAGCCGGGTCCGCTTCACGCCATCGCCCGCGCCGAACTCTATACCGCCAAGGGATCGCCCAAGGTCGAACTGGAGCCGCTGGTCGCGCTGCTCAACGAAGCGCCCGAGCTGCCCGAGGCCGCCGATCTGGCCCGGCTGGCCAAGGTACGCGGCGCGAGCGAGCTGCCGCCGCTGCCCGTCGCGCAACGGCTGATCTGGCAGGATGGCGCGCCGCGCCGCGTCCGCGCCAAGACGACCCGCAGCGACGAAATCGCCGCGGAGCTGGCGGTGAAGATGCAGCCCTATATCAAGGGCGACCAGGGCGCCGAGGCGCAGGTGCTGCTCGAATCGACCCCGGGCCTGACGCCCGAGGCGCAGACCGAATGGCAGGCGAAGATCGCCTGGATGTATTTCCTGACCGGCGACGACCTGAACACGCGGGCGATGGCGGCGAAGGCCGCGAACGGCGTGGGCGACTGGGCCGTGCAGGGTCGCTGGATGGGGGCGCTGTCGGCGTGGCGGCAGAATGACTGCGCCGCTGCGGGCACCGGCTTCGAAGGCGTCGCCACGCGTGCGACCGACGTCGATCTGCGTGCGGCCGCGCTCTATTGGGCATCGCGCGCCGACATGGTGTGCGGACGGCCCGACAAGGTGCAGCCGCGCCTGCAGAATGCCGCGCAATATTCGGAAAGCTTCTACGGCCAGCTGGCGCGACAGGCGCTGCTGATCCGCGACAAGGGCCGACCGCAGACGCAGGTGGTCGCCGCTGATTGGGCGCGGCTCGACAAGCGGCCCAACCTCCGCGTCGCGGCCGCGCTGACCGAGATCGGCGAGACCGATCTGGCCGACAGCGTCGTGCGCCAGCAGGCGCGGATCGGCGATCCGTCCGAGTTCGGCAGCCTCGTACGCGTCGCCGAGGCGCTGAGCCTGCCCGCGACCACCGTGTGGCTGGCGCATAACTGCCCGCAGGGCGTCGTCGCCGCTGCCGAGGCACGCTATCCGACGCCGAACTGGACGCCGACCAGCGGCTGGCGCGTCGACAAGGCGCTGGTCTATGCCCATACGCTGGAGGAAAGCGGCTTTCGCAACAAGGTCGTCAGCCCCGCTGGCGCCTATGGCCTGATGCAGATCATGCCCGCCGCCGCCACCGATTACATGCGCGAGAGCGGCTATACCGTCGACAAGAGCGCGCTGACCAAGCCGGCGACGAACATGGACATCGGCCAGCGCCATCTGGAGCGGCTGCGGGACATGGCGGGCGTGACGGGCGGGCTGCTGCCCAAGGTGATCGCCGCTTATAACGCGGGCCCGCGCCCGGTGGGCGACTGGAATGCGATCGTCCACGATAATGGCGATCCGCTGCTTTACATTGAGAGCATCCCCTATTGGGAAACGCGCGGTTACGTGACCACGGTGCTGCGCAACTACTGGATGTATGAGGCACAGGGCGGCCGCAAGGCGTCGGTGAGCCGGTCTGCGCTGGCGCAGGGCATGTGGCCGCGCTTCCCCGGCCTGCCGGGCGCCGCGGCGGTGCGGATGAACGCGCGGCCCGCGACGGCGATCGCTGTGAACGGGCGCGTGTCGCCGCAGTCGACGACGGTGTCGGGGAATTAGGGTCGTCCAAATCCTCCCTCGCAAGGGGGAGGTGGCGCCGCGTTAGCGGTGACGGAGGGGGCGGTACGCGGTGCGTTCGGTAAGGAGGCGTGCCGTGTCCTCCCCCTCCACCATTCGGCTGGCGCCGAACGGCCCCCCTCCCCCTGGCGGGGGAGGACCTGACGGCTGCGCTACCCTTCGGCTGATCGGCGGTGACGGTGACCGGGCGTGTTTCGTCGCAATCGGCAATAGTGCCTGAGAATTAAGCCCCTCCAAGTCCTCCCCCGCCAGGGGGAGGTGGCGCCGCGTAGCGGTGACGGAGGGGGCGGTAAGCGGTGCGCTCGCTAAGGGCGCGTGCCGTGTCCTCCCCCTCCACCATTCGGCTGGCGCCGAACGGTCCCCCTCCCCCTGGCGGGGGAGGACTTGCCCCCTTCGCGACCCTTCGGCTGATCGGCGATGACGGTGACCGGGCGTGTGTCGTCGCGATCGGCGGTGGTCCCTGAGAATTGAGCCCCACCAAGTCCTCCCCCGCCAGGGGGAGGTGGCGCCGCGTAGCGGTGACGGAGGGGGCGGTACGCGGTGCGCTCGGTTAGGGAGTATGTCGTTCCCGTCCCTCCATTCGGCTGATGCCGTACGGTCCCCCGGACCGGGTCAGACTTGCGATGCCTTGGCCGCGGCTATGCCCCGTCACCTCTGCCTAGGCGGGCATCCCGCTTTGAAAGACGGTCTTAGCGGGACCCCGGATCAAGTCCGGGGTGACGGAGAGGCGTGGCAATCAGCCGCCCCTGCCAGCCTCCCCCACCCGCCGCCGGCAATTCTTCGTCACATCGGCCATCTTGCCCTCGCTCCTGTCTCGGGTATGGTCCGCTTCGGCAAGAGGCGCACGGTTGCGCACGGACTGAGAGGAGCCACGGATGCTGGGCGGCATGCAGGATTTCGAACTCAGGGTATCGACACTGCTCGATCATGCGGCGCGCGAACATCCCACGCGCGAGATCGTGACGCATTGGGCGGACGGCCGCCAGACGCGAACCGACTGGCAGGGCGTCGCGCGCGATTCGCGGCGGTTGGCGCGGGCGCTGGAACGGCTGGGCATGCGCGCGGGCGACCGGATCGCGACGCTGGCGATGAACCACGCGCACCACCTGATCGCATGGTACGGCACGATCGGCATGCGCGGCGTGGTCCATACGATCAACCCACGGCTGTTCGACGACCAGCTGGTCTATATCGCCAACCATGCCGAGGACCGGGTGCTGTTCTATGATCGCGCGTTCCAGCCGATCGTCGACCGGCTGCGCGGGCAATGGCCGACGATCGAGCATTATGTGGTGATGGATGGCGACGGTCCGGATAGTTTCGCCGCGCTGATCGCCTCGGAAGACGACGACTATGCCTGGGCGACCGGATCGGAGCGCGACCCGTGCATGCTCTGCTACACCAGCGGGACGACGGGTAACCCCAAGGGCGTGCTGTATGAGCATCGCTCGACCGTGCTGCATGCGATGCTGGCGTCGTCGCCGGCGGTGCTGGGATTGTCGTCGGCCGACGTGCTGCTGCCGGTGGTGCCGCTGTTCCATGCCGCCGCCTGGGGCACGCCGTTCGCGGCGCCGATGGCGGGAACCAAGCTGGTATTCTCCGCGGTCAACGACCCCAAAGTACTGTGCGGGCTGATGAACGAGGAGCGCGTGACGATATCGTCGGGCGTGCCAACGGTGTGGCTGGCGATGTTCGCCTATGCCGATGCGACCGGCGAGAGCCCGCGCCATCTGCGCATGGCGACGATCGGCGGGTCCGCCGCACCGCGCGCGATGATCGCGCGGCTGATGGGCATGGGCGTCGACGTCAAGCATCTGTGGGGCATGACCGAAACCTCGCCCGTCGCGACCGCCGCGGCGCCGCCGCCCGACTGGGACGACTGGTCGGAGGATGCCAAGCTCGACGTGCTGACCAAGCAAGGGCGCATCCCCTATGGCGTCGAACTGGCGGTGATCGACGACGAAGGGCGGCATCTGCCGCGCGACGGCACCAGCGCCGGGCGGCTGCATATCCGCGGGCCGTGGGTGGTGAAACGCTATTACGGCGCGGAGGCGGATGCGATCGACGCGGACGGCTGGTTCGACACCGGCGACGTCGCGGTGCTCCACCCCGACGGCACGATGCAGATTACCGATCGGTCGAAGGACGTGATCAAGTCGGGCGGCGAGTGGATCAGCTCGGTCGAGCTGGAAAATGCCGCGGTTGGCTGCCCCGGCGTGGCGGAGGCAGCGGCGATCGGCATCGCGCATCCCAAATGGGACGAACGCCCGCTGCTGGTTGTGGTGCGCAAGCCGGGCAGCGAGGTGAGCGAGCGCGAGATCGTCGAGCATCTGAAGGGCGCGGTGGCGAAATGGTGGCTGCCCGACGCGGTGGTGTTCGTCGACAGCCTGCCGCACACCGCGACGGGGAAACTGCTGAAGACGGCGCTGCGGGAGCAGTTCAAGGATTTCAAGCTGGCGGCGTGAGGGGGCTGGCCGGTTCGCTCTGTCCCCCGTTCGTCATCCCGGCGGACGCCGGGATACATGGATACGATGACGCCGGGGTAGCGCGCATCATCAGCCGCTTACCACCATGGATCCCGGCGTTCGCGGGTATGACGAATGAGGGGGCTGGCTCCTGCCCCCCCCCCCCACACCCGTCATTCCCGCGAAGGCGGGAATCCATAACCTCTGACGTCGGGGATGGAACCGCACGGCCAGCCAGTCTGGATTCCCGCCTTCGCGGGAATGACGGCTTATTCGGATGGGAGCGCGCGCCGCGTGGGCATGACAATGTGTTGCCGTATGGTAGAAACACCATCCGGGGGCTGACAAATGGCCCACGGTCCCTACAGTCGCCCTTATGGCGATCGGACTGGATAATGCGGGGTTCAGCGACGCGCTGGTGATCCTGGGGGCGGCGGGGCTTGTGATCCCCGCCTTTGCGCGATTTCGGGTGAGCCCCGTCATCGGCTTCATTCTGGTGGGGATGCTGGTCGGGCCGTTCGGGCTGGGGCAGCTGACCACGCAGGCGCCGTGGCTCTATTATCTCACCATATCCAATCCGCATTCGATCGAACCGTTCGCCGAATTCGGCATCATCCTGCTGCTGTTCTCGATCGGGCTGGAGCTGTCGTTCAAGCGGCTGTGGGCGATGCGCGCGCAGGTATTCGGCACCGGGCCGGCGGAGCTGATCGGATCGGCGGTGCTGATCGCGATCGCGGTGCATCTGCTGGGGCAGGATTGGGCGGGCGCGGCGGGGCTGGGCCTGGCGCTGGCGCTGTCGTCGACCGCACTCGTGCTGCCGCTGGTAGGGACGACGAGCCCGGTCGGGCGCGGCGCGTTCGCGATGCTCTTGTTCGAGGACCTCGCGCTGGTCCCGATCATCTTTGCCCTCGGCGCGATGGCGCCGACCGCGAGCGACGAGGGTTGGGTCGGCATCGCCGGCGTCGCGCTGCGCGGGGCGGCGACAGTGGTGGTGATGTATCTGGGCGGGCGGCTGGTGCTGCCGCGCCTGTTCGCACAGGCGGCGCGGACGAAGAGCCCGGAGCTGTTCCTCGCCGCATCGCTGCTGGTGGTGATCGTCGCCAGCGTCGCGACGACCGCGGCGGGGCTGTCGCCGATCGTCGGCGCGCTGCTCGCAGGGCTGCTGATCGCCGAAACCGAATATCACACCGAGGTCGAAGTGATGACCGCGCCGTTCAAGGGGCTGGCGCTCGGTGTGTTTCTGATCACCGTCGGCATGAGCGTCAACCTGCGCGAGGTGCTCGACAATTGGCCGGCGCTGCTGACCGCGGTCGTGGCGGTGGTGGGGGTGAAGGCGGTCGTCACCTTCCTGCTGCTGCGCGTTGCGCAGACCGGGCGCGGGATCGCCGCCGAGACGGGGCTGCTGATGGGCAGCCCGTCGGAGACGACGCTGATCGTGCTCGCCACCGCGGCGCAGGCGCAGCTGATCCTGCCGTCCACCGCCGCCTTCTGGCAGACCGTCACCGCGATCGGGCTGACGATCACGCCGCTGCTTGCCAAGGCCGGGCAGCGGCTGTCGCGCGGCATCGATCGCGCGCCGATCGACGCGGGGCCGATCGACGATGGCGAGGGGCCGGGGACGGTCGTGATCGGCTTCGGGCGCGTCGGGCGGATGGTCGCGGACATGCTGAAGATTCACGGCCAGCGCTATCTCGCGGTGGATGCCGACATCGACAATGTCGCCGATGCGCGGCGGGCGGGGCATCCGGTGCTGTTCGGCGACGTCGCGCGCGCCGAGCTGATCGACCGGCTCGACCTTGCCCGCGCGCGCGCGCTCATCCTGACGATGGACGATCCGGTGCTGACCGTGCGGCTGGCGCGGCGGATGCGCGCGCTAGCGCCCGAGCTGCCGATCATCGCCCGCGCGCGCGATCCGCAGCATGCCGCCGAACTGTATCGCGCCGGCGTGACCGATGCGGTGCCGGAAACGCTCGAAAGCTCGCTGCAATTGTCGGAGGCGGTGCTGGTCGATCTAGGCGTCGCGATGGGCCCGGTGATCGCCTCGATTCACGAAAAGCGCGACGAACTGCGCCAGTCGATCAAGGCCGAAGCGGAGATCGACCGCGAACCGCGCATCCGGCGGGTGAAACGGCTGCGGGAGGCGACATAGCCTCAGGCGTAGAGATCGACCACCTCTACCCCCTCACCCACGGCGTCGAGCAGCAGCGTGCGGTGGCAGTGGGTCGGTTCCCGTTCGTAGCAAAGGAGGGCGCTGGGCTTGTCCTGTGCGAGGTCGAGCATCTGGGCTGCCGCCGCCTGGGCCTCGGGGAGCGCGAGCTGGTCGTCATAGACGGCGGTGAGGGTTGCGACGTCGCCCTTCTTGGCGGCGTCGCGGCCGCGCTTGGGGGTGCCGAGCGCCTTCAGGTGGACATAGTCGATGCCGGCCTCTTTCAGGCTGGCGGCGAGCGAGGATTTGGAGAAGCCGGGGCGGCGGGACAGCGGCAATGCGCGGACGTCGATGACGCGCTTGACGCCCGCCTTGGTGAGCGCGGCGAGGAAGTCGGCCATGGTCGTCGCTTCGTAGCCGATCGTGTAGATGGTCGTCATGGCGTGACAACGCATGGGGCCCCTCGCGCGTTGCCCCCCTGCCCGCTGCGGCCTAGAGGCATGGCGCATGACTCATGACATCCATATCGTCGGCGGCGGGCTCGCCGGATCGGAAGCGGCGTGGCAGCTGGCCGAAGCGGGGTTTCGCGTGCGCCTGTCCGAGATGCGCGGCAGCGGCGAGCGCACGCCGGCGCACCAAACCGATGGCCTGGCCGAACTCGTCTGTTCGAACAGCTTCCGCTCCGACGACGCGGAGGCGAATGCGGTGGGGCTGCTGCATCAGGAGATGCGGCGGCTGGGATCGCTGATCATGGCCCAGGCCGATGCGCATCGCGTGCCGGCGGGGTCGGCGCTGGCGGTGGATCGCGACGGCTATTCGGACGGGGTGACGCAGGCGCTGGCCAACCATCCCAACGTCACTTTGGTGCGCGAGCGGGTGGATGCCTTGCCGGAAGGGCCCGCGATCCTGGCGACCGGGCCGCTGACCGCGGCGTCTTTGGCGCAGGAGATTGGTGGCGCGACGGGAGCGGAGGCGCTGGCGTTCTTCGACGCGCTCGCCCCGATCGTCCATTTCGACACGATCGATATGGATATCGCGTGGAAGGCATCGCGCTGGGACAAGGGCGAGGCGGATTACATCAACTGCCCGATGGACAAGGAGCAGTATCTCGCCTTCCACGCCGCGTTGCTGGCCGGCGAGAAGACCGAGTTCAAGGAATGGGAGAAGGACACGCCCTATTTCGACGGCTGCATGCCGATTGAGGTAATGGCGGAGCGTGGGATCGATACGCTGCGCTACGGGCCGATGAAGCCGGTGGGCCTCGACAATCCGCGTACCGGGCGCTGGCCCTATGCCGTCGTGCAGCTGCGCCAGGACAATCGCCAGGGCACGTTGTGGAACATCGTCGGCTTCCAGACCAAGCTGAAGCATGCCGAGCAGGTGCGATTGTTCCGCACGATCCCGGGCTTGCAGAACGCCGAGTTCGCGCGGCTGGGCGGCCTGCACCGCAACACCTTCATCCGATCGCCCGAACTGCTCGACGAGACGCTGCGGCTGAAGAATCGGCCGAACCTGCGCTTCGCCGGGCAGATCACGGGGTGCGAGGGCTATATCGAGAGCGCGGCGATCGGCCTGCTCGCCGGGCGCTTCGCCGCGGCCGAATTGCGGGGCGAGACGCTCAGCCCCCCGCCGGTGACGACCGCGCTTGGCGCGCTGCTGGGGCATATCACCGGCGGGGCAGAGGCGGAGACGTATCAGCCGATGAACGTCAATTTCGGGCTGATGCCGCCGATTCCCGGCCGCACGAAGAAGGCGGATCGCAAGCGGATGTACACCGACCGCGCGCGCGCCGCGTTCGAACCGTGGCTCAGCTCTCTTCCGACGGAGCCTGCTGCGGCGGCGGACATTTCGCGCGAGACGGTGCCTTCCGCTTGACGGCGGTGGTGGCGAATTCGGCTGCGGTCATCGCGCCGGAGGCGTCCTTGTCGGCGGCGGCGAATTTTGTCGTCGCTTTAATCGCCCATTCGTCGAAGCTGAGCCGGCCGTCGCCGTTGGCGTCGAGCTTGGCGAAGGCCTTGCGGCGGGCGGCGAGATATTCGTCGCGAGTGATGCGGCCGTCGCGATCCTTGTCGTAGCGGTTGAAGCGTTTCTGTTCGCGCGTGGCGGGTGCAGCCTCTGGAACGGCCGGGTCTTCGGCGTCGGTGGTGGTCTGCGCGGCGGCCTGCTGGACGAGCGGCTGGGCGGGCAGCAGGTCGGGCTGAGCGCGATGCCCGGCGATCAACACCCCTGCCCCGACCGCCGCCGCCAGCGCTCCGCCACCCGCCAGATATCGCCACATCGCCCGCCCTCCCGATTGCGGCGGGAGGCTATCATGCGATGGAGCGCAGGCAATGCCGCTATCGCCCCGTGAAGCGGAAGCGCGCGACGCGCCACGCCTTGGCGAGCGGTGTGCCGCCCTCCAGATCGAGCCGGGCGAGAAGTGCGAGAACGCCGACGGCACGCGCGGGCGCCGGCCATGTTGCGGTGAAGGCTTGGGAAAGCGTGGCGCGGGCCTGCGCCGACGCATGATCGGCCAGCACGGCGACAGTGAGATGGCGGGCGAGATCGGCATGGGCCCAGCCCTGCCCCGCGATCCGCAGAACAGTGGGTTGGGCGCCGAGCAATCGTCCCGCCAGCGCGAACAGCGTGCCCCCGCGCGAATCGGCATGCCGCGCGAGCGCCTGATCATTGAGCGGATCGGTGACGACCAGCTCTTCCCACCCGTCGGTCATCGCGGCGAGCGCCGCGCCGCTCACGCCCCGCGGCAGCAGCAGGCGTGCGATGTCCTGGAGCAGAGGTTCGGCCGGCGGCGCCGCGGTGTCGAGCCGCTCCAGCGCATCGTGCCACCAGACGAGCCGCATCTGGCCGACCATCGGTTCGCGGGTCGTCCGGACGATCCCCGCGAGCCGATCGTTGAGGTCGAACAGCGTGCGCAGCGCATCCCGCGCTGCCTGCGGGGCGGCGGCAAGCATCAGTTCGCGATCGGGCGGCGGGGCGGCGGAGGGATCGGACATGGCGGATCGCTGCCCGTCCGCATCACGACTTGCAAGCCCCGCGACCGCGTCGGGCGGATGGAGCGATAGGACCGGACCGGACACGGCATTTACGTAATCGTCAGCATTAAGCGCTTAGAATATCAGTCGATTATGGACAGGGCTCGCGCGGCGTGACGATCGATCGGCAACTGACGGATACCAACGGCCAGCCTTCGTTCCTGTCCCGCTTCGCCCGGGCGAAGGGCGGCAATACGCTCGCGATGCTCGCGGCCTTCCTGATCCCGATGTCAGCGCTCACCGGATCGGCGGTCGATTTCGGGCGCATGTATCTGGTGAAGGTGCGGTTGCAGCAGGCGTGCGATGCGGGCGCGCTGGCCGGCCGCAAGGCGATGGCCGACAGCAGCAGCAGTACGCTGGACGCAGCCGCGGCGGCGACGGCAAAGACGTTCTTCGCCAACAACTTCCCCAGCGGGATCATGGGGACGCCGGCCTATACCAGCGCGACCGTGCCCTTCACGCCGACCAAGACGAGCGACAATCAGGTCGCCGGCACCGCCTCCGTCCGGGTGCCGACGACGGTGATGAAGATGTTCGGGATGCCGGCGCGGACGATGACGGTGAACTGCGAAGCGCGCTTCGACGTCGCCGATTCGGACGTCATGTTCGTGCTCGACACGACCGGGTCGATGGCCTGCACGCCCGCCAACAGCTGCACGAACCAGACCAGCACCTACACCCGTCCCGACGGGACGACCGGCTATTATGCGGTCGAGGCGACTGGATCGAAGATTTCCGGCCTGCGCTCCGCCGTGCTCAGCTTCTTCGACACGATGGAGGCGAACAAGGACAGTTCGACCCGCGTTCGATACGGGTTCGTTACCTATACCTCGACCGTCAACGCCGGCTTCGCGCTGCCGTCGAGCGCGATCGTCGACAACTGGACCTACCAGTCGCGCAAGATCGTCGGGGAGGATGACAACGACAACGGCGGCTGGACCTATTCCTATTATTCCGGCTGGACCAACACGCGCGTCAGCACCACGACGAACACGTCGCGGCCCACCTGCGACAAGCGCGCGACCGGTCGCACGCCGGCGCTGCAGACGAACTCCGATGGCAGCACGCGCTACACGTTCCGGACCGACGGCACCGCGGAATATGTGACGACCGACTGGAACAGTTCGAACGGCGGCACCTGCAACACGACCACCGTCCCCAAGAAGCCGTCGTGGCAATATATGCCCGTCACGCTGGACCTCAGCCAATTCAAGCTGGGCAACGCCGTGGTCGATCCCAGCAAGGTTTCGGGTGCGACGGCGAAATGGCAGGGGTGCCTGGAGGAGCGCGACACCATCAGCGGCGCGACGACGTTCGACCAGAACAATCTGCCGCCCGATCTCGATCCCGATGCGCTGCCGACGAGCGATGCGACCCGCTGGCGGCCGATGTGGCCAGAGGTCACCTATTACCGCAACAATTCCAACGCCTATTCGGGCAACGTCATCAAGCCCAACACGCCGTCTTCGCCCTTCGTCTATGGCGATTATTCGACCACGACGACGTCGGCGACGGTCGCGTGGACGTCGCTCGCCTATCCGGCGAACCTGCGCGCCGCCTATGTCTCGTGCGGCAAGCCCGTGCGGCGGCTGGGGCCGATGAACCGCACCGACGTGTCGGATTACGTCAACGCGGTGGATTTCAAGGCGCAGGGCGGCACGTATCACGATACCGGCATGATCTGGGGCACGCGCCTGTTGTCGCCGACCGGCCTGTTCGCGTCCGACACCGCGGCTGCGGCGGGCCGGCAGACGCCCAACCGCTACATCGTCTTCATGACCGACGGCGACATGGCGCCCAACGCCGCCATTTACGGCATGTACGGGCTGGAGGCGTATGACGGGCGTGTCTCCAACGGCGATACCGGCAATTTGACCGCGTACCACAACGCGCGCTTCCTCGCGGAATGCACCGCGGCCAAGGCGCGAAACATCACCGTGTTCGTCATCGGTTTCGGCCAGACGCTGACACCGCAGCTGACGCAATGCGCCTCGCCCGGCCAAGCATTCTACGCCAGTGACAATGCGTCGCTGGATGCGGCCTTCCGCCGGATCGCGAACCAGGTGGCGCTGCTGCGGGTGTCGAAATGAGGATCGGCCGCGGGCTGCTGTCGCGGCTGGGTCGCGACCGGCGCGGCGTCACCCTCGTCGAATTCGCGATCATCTTTCCGGTGATGGCGCTGATGATGATGGGCCTCGGCGACATGCTGTACCAGATGTACGTCAAGCAGCTGCTGTACGGCGCGATCCAGAAGGCGGCGCGCGATTCGGGGATCCAGGGCGGCGCGCAGCAGACCGCGACCATCGACGCACGCGTGCTGCAGATGATGACGGGCGTCATGGCGATGCCGACCGCGTCCTGCGCCACCACGCCGGGGCCCGGCACCTATTGCTCGACGCGGCTCAGCTACGCGACGTTCGGCGCCGTCGGCCCCGAACCGTTCGAGGATACCAACGGCAACAACCAGCGCGATCCGGGCGAATGCTATCGCGATATCAACGGTAACGGCAGCTGGGATGCGGAGCCGGGCACGACCGGCCAGGGCGGCGCGAACGACGTGACGCTGTACCGGATCCGTATCACCTATCCGCGGATATTCCCGGTCGCGCCGCTGATCGGCGCCTCGCCCTATCAGACGGTGACTGCCGAGACGCTGCTGAAGAACCAGCCCTATGCCACGCAGGCGGCGCCGACGGTGAACCGTCTATGCAATTGACCCCCCGGCCCAAGGCCCTGTGGCGGCAGCTAGCGCGCAACCGCCGCGGCGTGGCGATGATCGAATTCGCCTTCGCCGGGCCGGTCGTGCTGGCGCTCGGCCTGTATGGCGCGGAGATGGGCAACCAGGCCCTGACGCATATGCGGATCAGCCAGATCACGCTCGCCCTTGCCGACAATGCCTCTCGCATGGGGCAGATGGGGGCGAACAACATCGAACAGATGCGCGACGGCGACATGAACGACGTGCTCCAGGCGGCGCGGTTGCAGGGTGCGCCGCTGAAGCTTGGGACGTACGGCCGGGTCACGATCTCTAGCCTGGAATATATCCAGCAGAGCTATGATAGCGCGCGCGTGCAGCGCATTCACTGGCAGCGATGCATGGGTATGAAGCGCGGTGCAGGCTACGAGTCGAGCTATGGCACGACGTCGGCGACCGCCGGGTCGACCGCGACGTCATCGGATGCCGGCACCTTGGCTCCCAACGGCATGGGCGATCCCGGCCGAATGGTCAGCGCGCCCGCCGATACGGGCGTGATCTTCGTCGAGGTGAATTACCAGTATCAGCCGCTGGTCAGCGCGTGGCTCGCGAAGCCGTTCCGCATGCATTACGTCGCGTCGATGATCGTCCGCAACAATCGCGACTTCCGGCAGATCTACAATCCGCTCAATTCGGCGACGCCGTCGACCTGCGACCTGTTCGCGGCGTAAGCGGTCGAAGGGGACGGCGCAGCCGCCCCCTTCCTATCCGTATCAGACGATCTTCTTGACGGTCGCGACGATCTTCGCGGCATCGATCAGCGCCTTCTTTTCGAGGTTCGCGGCATAAGGCAGCGGCACGTCCTCGTTGGTGACGCGCAGCACCGGCGCGTCGAGGTCGTCGAAGCCCTGTTCCATCACCACCGCGGCGATCTCGCTGGCGATCGAGCAGGTCGGCCAACCTTCCTCGACCACGACGAGGCGGTTGGTCTTGGCGAGGCTCTTCAGCACCGTCTTGGTGTCGAGCGGGCGCAGCGTGCGCAGATCGATGACCTCCGCCTCGACGCCGTCCTTCGCCAACGTCTCGGCGGCTTCGAGCGCGAGGCCGACGCCGATCGAATAGCTGACCAACGTGACGTGCTTGCCTTCGCGCATGATCCGCGCCTTGCCGATCGGCAGGACGTGATCGTCGAGCTTGGGCACGTCGAACGAGCGGCCATACATCAGCTCGTTTTCGAGGAAGACGACGGGGTCTTCGCTGCGGATCGCAGCCTTCAGCAGGCCCTTGGCGTCGGCCGCATCGTACGGCGCGATGACGATCAGGCCGGGAACGCTGGCGTACCACGGACCGTAGTTCTGGCTGTGCTGCGCGCCGACGCGGCTCGCTGCGCCGTTCGGACCGCGGAACACGATCGGGCAGCGCATCTGGCCGCCGGACATATAGTTGGTCTTGGCCGCCGAATTGATGATGTGGTCGATCGCCTGCATGGCGAAGTTGAACGTCATGAATTCGATGATAGGGCGCAGGCCGCCCATCGCCGCACCGGTGCCGACGCCGGCAAAGCCATATTCGGTGATCGGCGTGTCGATGACGCGCTTGTCGCCGAACTCGTCGAGCAGGCCCTGCGTCACCTTGTACGCGCCCTGATACTGGGCGACTTCCTCGCCCATCACGAACACGCGCTCGTCGCGGCGCATTTCCTCGGCCATCGCGTCGCGCAGCGCTTCGCGGACGGTGGTCTTCACCATCTCGGTGCCTTCGGGGATCGCCGGGTCCTGCTTGCCCTCGTTCTCGGCCGCTTCGAACATCTGGCGCGTGCCGGTCTCGACCTTCTCCTGCGCGGGGTGAGCCGAATCCTCGACCTTGTCCGCCGGCTTGGCCTCGTCCGCCTTGGGGCTGTCGCTCTTCGTCGTGGCGACCGAATCGGCGCTCTCGCCGTCTTCGAGCAGCACGGCGATGACTTCGCCGACCTTCACGTTATCGGTGCCCTCGGCAACGACGATCTTGCCGATCGTGCCTTCGTCGACGGCTTCGAATTCCATCGTCGCCTTGTCGGTTTCGATCTCGGCCATGATGTCGCCGGACTTCACCGTGTCGCCTTCCTTGACGAGCCACTTGGCGAGCGTGCCCTCTTCCATCGTCGGCGACAGCGCCGGCATCTTAATCTCGATCGCCATCTCAGTACGTCTCCACCAGCACGTCGGTATACAGCTCGGCCTCTTCGGGCTCGGGCGTGCTTTCGGCGAAATCGGCGGCTTCGTTCACGATCTTGCGGATATCCTGTTCGAGCGTCTTGAGATCGGCCTCGGTCACACCGTGGCCCTCAAGCAGCTTCTTGACGTGGTCGATGGGGTCGGACTTGTCGCGGACGCCCTGCACTTCCTCGCGGCTGCGGTACTTGGCAGGGTCGGACATCGAGTGGCCGCGGTAGCGATAGGTCTTCATCTCGAGGATGACGGGGCCCTTGCCCGCACGCACCCAGGCGAGCGCTTCCTCGGCGGCACCGCGGCAGGCGAGCACGTCCATGCCGTCGACCTGGATGCCGGGGATGCGGAAGCTTTCGCCGCGGCGGTACAGCTGGTCTTCCGACGAGGCGCGGTTGACGCTGGTGCCCATGGCGTATTGGTTGTTCTCGATCACGAAGATGATCGGGAGCTTCCACAACTCCGCCATGTTGAAGCTTTCGTAGACCTGGCCCTGGTTGGCCGCGCCGTCACCGAAATAGGCGAGGCAGACGCCGCCGTCGTTGCTGTACTTGTGGCCGAAGGCGAGGCCGGTGCCGAGTGACACCTGCGCGCCGACGATGCCGTGGCCGCCGTAGAACTTATGTTCGGTCGAGAACATGTGCATCGAGCCGCCCTTGCCGCGGCTGATGCCGGCCGCGCGGCCGGTCAGTTCGGCCATGATGACCTTGGGGTCGATGCCATAGGCGAGCATGTGGCCGTGGTCGCGATAGCCGGTGATCACCGAATCCTTGTCGCCGTCCAGCGCCGACTGCAGGCCGACCGCGACCGCTTCCTGGCCGATGTACAGGTGACAGAAGCCGCCGATGAAGCCCAAGCCATAGAGCTGGCCCGCCTTTTCCTCGAACCGGCGGATCAGCAGCATCTGCTTGTAAAAGTCGAGCAGTTGCTCCTTCGTCGCCTCGAACGGCTTGGGATCGGCGGGGCGCTCACGATTGCTGAGCGGTACGGCGGGAGGAGCAGGCGATTTGGCCACGTATTACCTCAACGGTCCTGGGGATGTGACCGAGCCTATAGGCCGGGTTCACGGGGAACATCAATTCCCTGGGGTAAGATGGCTGTGACGTAGCGTTTCTGGTGGCTTCTTTCGTCATCCCGGCGCACGCCGGGATCCACGGACACGCGACGCTCGCGATGGCGCATCACCATCAGCCGCCCGCAACCATGGATCCCGGCGTCCGCCGGGATGACGAAGAGTGGGCAGAACATGAGGGGCACCAAAGCGCAACTATGTTGCCCTTCCCCTCGGCCCGCGCCAAAGCTCGTCCGACATGAGCACGCGCCCCGTCCATCCGTTCCGCATCGCCAACTTCCGCGCCTATTGGCTGTCGCGGTTCAGCGGGACGATCGCCGTATCGGCGATGTCGATCGTCATCGGCTGGCAGGTCTACAATCTGGCGCGTGTGACGATGGACGTGCGGCAGGCGGCGTTCATGCTGGGCATGATCGGCTTTGCGCAGTTCGTGCCGCTGTTCCTGCTGACCCCGGTCACGGGCCTGGTCGCCGACAGCGTCGACCGGCGTTGGATCGTACGGAGCACCACCGCGCTGCTGGTCGCGACGGCGGGGATGCTGTGGTTCCTGACCTGGTCGGGGCACCTGACGCTGATCGCGCTGTTCGCCGCGGCGGTGGCGTTCGGCATCGCGCGGGCGTTTTCGGGGCCCGCCTATTCGGCACTCGCGCCCAATCTGGTGCCGCGCGAGAGCCTGCCGACCGCGATCGCGGTCAGCTCGATCGCGTGGCAGGTGGGCACGATCGCCGGCCCCAGCGTCGGCGGGCTGCTCTACGCGATCCACCCGGAGGTCGCATACGGCGTCGCCACCGCGCTGTTCGCAGTCGCGCTGACGTTCATGTTCCTGATCGGCCCGGTGCCGCAGCCGCCATCGCAGCCCGACCACCGGCCGCTGGCGCGAATCGCCGAGGGCTTTTCCTACGTCCGCCGCAACCGGCTGGTGCAGGCGGCGATCACGCTGGACCTGTTCGCGGTGCTGCTCGCCGGTGCGACCTCGCTGCTGCCCGTCTACGCGCGCGACATCCTGCATGTCGGGTCGCAGGGACTGGGCGTGCTGGCCGCGGGCATGGGAATCGGTGCGGCGACCACCGCGATCTGGTTCTCGTTCAAGCCGATGAGCACCAATGTCGGCGTCAAGATGCTCGCAGCGGTTGTCGTGTTCGGCCTGTCCATCCTGACCTTCGGCATCGCGAGCCACGTCACCGATGCACTCGGGCTGACGACGCGGACGGTTCAGCTCGGCAGCGTCGCGGTGTTTGTCCATCCGGCGTTCCTGCTCAGCCTCGTCGCGCTGATCGTCGCGGGCGGCGCGGACATGGTGTCGGTGTACGTCCGCCAGTCGCTGATCCAGCTCCACACCCCCGACGCGATGCGCGGGCGGGTGAGCGCGGTGTCGCAGCTGACCATCTCGGCGTCCAACGAACTGGGCGAATTCGAGAGCGGGGTGATGGCCTCGCTGCTCGGCCCGGTGGGCGCAGTCGTGTTCGGCGGGCTGGGCGCGATCGGTGTGACCTTGCTGTGGGCGCGGCTGTTTCCGGAACTCGGCGCCGCGCGAACCTTTGACCCGCCAGAGATCCTGCAAACCGAACCTAGCCACGGAGACGCCAAGCCATGAAGGCCAACACCATCCTGGAAACGATCGGCAACACGCCGCACATCCGCGTGTCGAAGCTGTTCCCCGATTCGGAGGTCTGGATCAAATCGGAACGGTCGAACCCCGGCGGATCGATCAAGGACCGGATCGCGCTCGCCATGGTCGAGGCGGCGGAGGCGAACGGCGACTTGAAGCCCGGCGGCACGATCATCGAACCGACCAGCGGCAATACTGGCGTCGGCCTCGCCATGGTCGCGGCGGTGAAGGGCTATAAGCTGATCCTCGTGATGCCCGAATCGATGTCGCTGGAGCGGCGGCGGCTGATGCTCGCCTATGGCGCGACGTTCGATCTCACCCCGCGTGAAAAGGGCATGAAGGGCGCGATCGAGCGTGCGATCGAGCTGGTGCATGCGACGCCGGGTGCGTGGATGCCGCAGCAGTTCGAAAATGGTGCGAACGTCGACGTCCATGTCCGCACGACGGCGCAGGAAATCCTGAACGACTTCCGCGATTCGCCAATCGATGTGATCATCACCGGCGTCGGCACCGGTGGCCATATCACGGGCGTTGCCGAGACGCTGAAGAAGGCATGGCCAAACCTGAAGGTCTTCGCGGTCGAGCCGGCGGCGTCGCCGGTGATCGCAGGCGGCCAGCCCGGGCCGCACCCGATCCAGGGGATCGGGGCGGGCTTCATCCCGCGCAACCTGCACACCCAGGCGCTGGACGGCGTGATCGAGGTGGATGCCGCGGTCGCCAAGGACATGGCGCGGCGTTCGGCGCGCGAAGAGGGCATCCTTGTCGGGATTTCGTCGGGCGCGACGCTGGCGGCGATCCTGCAGAAGCTGCCGGATCTGCCGGATAACGTGCGTGTGCTCGGGTTCAATTACGACACGGGCGAGCGCTATCTGTCGGTGCCGGACTTCCTGCCGGAGCAGTAAGGCACATCTGACCCATTTCCGTCATTCCGGCGCAGGCGGGAATCCAGACTGGCTGACCTCCCAGCTTGATTCGCAACGTTAGCGCGTCTGGATCCCCGCCTTCGCGGGGATGACGAGGATGGGGCGAGTGGACGCCGGATTGCTTCCGGCCCCAAGGCGAAGCACACGCAGCCGTAATGACTTCGGCGAATCACGGCGGCGCGGCCCCCTACCCCCTTTGGCTGCGCCCCGTGCTGGCCGTCACCGCCTTGTTGGCGATCGGCGTGCCGGCGTGGGTAGTGGCGCACCCGCCGGCGATCCCGAAGGCGCATAAGGCGGTTCGACTGCCCCCACGCCACGTCGTGCCCGCCGCTGAGGTGCCGGACGTCGAGCCGGTCGCGTTCGTCGACCTGTCGGCCGAGGATGCCAAGGCGTATAATGACGCCATCCCGTTCTCCACCTTGCCCAATCCCGCGGCGCGGCCGTTCCGCTTCGCCGGGGGCGCGGAAGATCGGGCGCGGGCGCTCGACTGCATGGCGGCGGGCGTGCTGTACGAGGCGGGCGACGATGCCGAGGGGGAGCGCGCGGTCGCGCAGGTGGTGCTCAACCGGCTGCGGCATCCGGCGTTTCCGAAGACGATCTGCGGGGTAATCTTCGAAGGGCAGGAGCGCAGCACCGGCTGCCAGTTCAGCTTCGCCTGCGACCATGCGCTCAGCCGCTGGATCCCGACCGCGGACCAATGGCGGCGGGCGCGCGGCGTGGCGGACGCCGCCTTGTCGGGCGCGGTCTATCGGCCGGTCGGCTATGCGACCCATTACCACACCGACTGGGTCGTCCCCTATTGGCAGGCGAGCCTGGACAAGGTGGTCGCGGTGCATAGCCATCTGTTCTTCCGCTGGACGGGATGGTGGGGCACGCCGCCCGCGTTCAACCGGCAGGTGAGTTCCGCGGAGCCGGTGATCGCCCAGCTCGCCCCCGTGTCCGATGCGCACAAGACCGGCGCGGCGCTGGCCGAGGCGGATACCGCGCTGCTCGATGCGGCGGAGGCGTTGGGGATGCTGGGCGACGACGGTGCGGCCGCGACGGTCGCAGCGACGGCGCCGGCGGCAGACGGGACGAACGAGACGATCCTCGCGACGCTGCCAAAGGGCGTGATGCCGGACCTGTATCCCGCGGTGGCGATGAAGGCGTGCGGCGAGCGCAAGACCTGCCGTTTTTCGGGCTGGACGGAAGCCGCCGCCACGCCCGCCGCGACGCCGCTGACGACCGAGCAAGTGGCGGCGATGGCGTTCAGCTACTGGCGCGATCGAGATGCGGGGATCGAGCGACCGTTGTGGAATTGTACGCTCACCAAACGCGCGGACCGGCGGCAGTGTATGAAGCAGCAGGTTTTGCTGAGCGCCGTGCCGGTGGCGGCGGCGACGCCGGTGCCCGCGGCTGCTCCGGTGGCGAAGGGGCCGGAGGATCTGGGCGGCGTGCGCCGCAAGGGTGACAACGCTGGGGTGAGGTAGGCATCCCCGAACCCACAGTCACCCCGGACTTGTTCCGGGGTCCACCCCGCGGCTGGGGGGATGATAAGAGGCTTCAGCCGACCCCCGGCGGCCCGGTGGACCCCGGAACAAGTCCGGGGTGACGGGTGAAGTGGGGTGAGGTTCGCGCGCCTCTAGCATTGACCCTCACTTATGCCCGCGGATCGCCTTGATCAGCGCGGGCTTGTCCATCTTCGATCGGCCTTCGATGCCGATCTCGCGGGCTTCCTTCATCAGGTCGGCCTTGGTGCGATCTTCGAGGTGCGTCGCCTTGTGGTCGAGCGATCCGTTCGCCTTGGCGTTGGCGATGCGCGCGGCCTTTTCCTTCGAATTGCCCTGTTTGCGAAGCTCTTCGTACAGGCCGTCGTCCTTGATCTGTGCGCCGTGATCCTTCGCCATCGTCCGACTCCACTCCCGAAAGCGCCACAACGAGCGGACGGGGGAAACGGTTCGATCGGTCATGACAAATGCGCGACAAAGCCGGATTGCGCTCCTATATGGCCACCCGCCGTCATGTGAGCCCCCTCCCCATGCTGACTACCAATCCGTTCGAAACCACGACCGAAGACGGCGATACGCTGCGCGAGGAATGCGGCGTGTTCGGCGTGTCCGGCAGCGATAGTGCCGCCGCGCTGGTCGCGCTGGGGCTGCACGCCCTGCAGCACCGCGGACAAGAAGCCGCCGGGATCAGCAGCTTCGACGGCACGCTGTTCCACACGCATCGCGCGATGGGCCATGTCGCGGGCAATTTCGATCGCGACGACGTGATCCGCGCCCTGCCCGGCACCACCGCGGTCGGCCACGTCCGCTATTCGACGACGGGCGAGACGGCGCTGCGCAACGTCCAGCCGCTGTACGCCGACCTGTCGACCGGCGGCTTCGCGGTCGCGCACAATGGCAACATTTCCAACGCGATGAAGCTGCGCCGCGAATTGGTGAGGCGCGGGTCGATCTTTCAGTCGACCAGCGATACCGAGACGATCATCCACCTCGTCGCGACGTCGAACTACCGGACGCTGCTCGACCGGTTCATCGATGCGCTGAAGCAGGTCGAGGGTGCCTATAGCCTGGTCGTGATGACGCCCGAGGGCATGATCGCCTGTCGCGATCCGCTCGGCATCCGGCCGCTGGTGATGGGGCGCCTGGACGGCGCGGTGATCTTCGCATCCGAAACCGTGGCGCTCGACGTGTGCGGCGCGACGTTCGAGCGGCAGGTGGAGCCGGGCGAGCTGGTGATCGTGCAGGGTGCGGACATCCGCTCGATCAAGCCGTTCGAAGCGGTGGCGCCGCGGCCGTGCATCTTCGAATGGGTGTATTTCAGCCGCCCCGATTCGATCGCGGGCGACCAGTCGGTCTATTCGGTGCGCAAGGCGATCGGCGCGCAGCTGGCGATCGAGGCGCCGGTCGAGGCCGACCTCGTCATCCCGGTGCCCGATTCGGGCGTGCCCGCCGCGATCGGCTATGCGCAGGAATCGGGCATTCCGTTCGAGCTGGGCATCATCCGTTCGCATTATGTCGGCCGCACCTTCATCCAGCCGGGCGACAAGGTGCGCCACCTGGGCGTCAAGCTGAAGCACAATGCCAATCGCGCGTTGATCAAGGGCAAGCGCATCGTGCTGATCGACGATTCGATCGTGCGCGGCACGACCAGCCTGAAGATCGTGCAGATGATGCGCGATGCCGGCGCAGCCGAGGTACATATGCGTATCGCCTCGCCCCCGACGCGGCACAGCTGCTTCTATGGCGTCGACACGCCGGAGCGGGCGAAGTTGCTTGCGGCGAAGCATGACGTTGGCGGCATGACCGACTTTATCCATGCCGACACCCTCGCCTTCGTATCGATCGACGGCCTGTACAAGGCGCTGGGCGAGGAACAGCGCGCGTCGCGTCTGCCGAAATATTGCGACGCCTGCTTCACCGGCGACTATCCGACGACGCTGACTGACCATGACGACGTGGCGGACGTCGACCAGTTCGCGATGCTCGAAGAGCGGGTGAACTGATGGCCAAACCGCTCGACAACCAGTTGGCGCTCGTCACCGGCGCCAGCCGCGGCATCGGTGCCGCGACCGCCATCGCGCTGGCGGCGGCGGGCGCGCATGTCGTGCTGACCGCGCGGACGGCGAAAGACCTGGAGGCGGTCGAAGAAACGATCTTCGACGCGGGTGGATCGGCGACGATCGCCCCGCTGGACATGACGCAGACCGACAGCATCGCCCGGCTGGCGAGCGCGGTCGGCGAACGCTGGCAGGCGCTGGACGTCCTGGTGCTCAACGCCGGCATGCTGGGCACGCTGGCGGCGGTGCCGGCGATCGACCCCAAGGAATTCGCGCAGGTGCTGACGCTGAACGTCAGTGCGCAAGTGGCGATGATCCAGGCGTTCGACGCGATGCTGCGCAAGGCGCCGGCGGCCAAGGTGATCGGCGTCACCTCCAGCGTCGGGCGCAACCCGCGCGCCTATTGGGGGGCCTATGGCGCGTCCAAGGCGGCGTTCGAGACGCTGATCGGCGCCTATGGCGACGAGACGAGCGAGATCAGCGGCATCCGTACCGCGATCCTCGACCCCGGCGCGACGCGGACCAAGATGCGCGCGCGCGCCTATCCGGGCGAGGCGCCGGAGTCGGTGAAGCCGCCGGAAGTGGTGGCGGAGCGGATCGCGGCGCTGGCGATCGCGGGCTTCCCGGCGGGGCATCGCGAGCGGGTGGGCTGAGGCGCCCCGCTTCGCAGGCAGAAACAAAGCCTTTCCAAGCCCGTGCTTGATCCGGGCGCGCCTGCGGTCCACATGGCGCCCATGCTGATCGAGACCGAAGCCACACCCAATCCGGCGACACTCAAGTTCCTGCCGGGCCGCATCGTCATGGACGCGGGCACGCGCGATTTCGCGACGCCCGAGGAAGCGGAGGCAAGCCCGCTTGCCGAGATGCTGTTCGCGCTGGGCGATGTGACCGGCGTGTTCTTCGGCCGTGACTTCGTGTCGGTGACGGCGGCGCCGGGCGTCGACTGGGTCGGCCTGAAGCCCGACGTGCTCGCCATCCTGCTCGACCATTTCGCCGCCAACATGCCGCTGTTCCGCCAAGGCAGCGCGGGTTTCAGCGTGCCGGCGGGCGACAGCGACGAGGTGACGACCGACGACCCCGCCGATGCCGAGATCGTCGCGCAGATCCGCGAACTGATCGACACGCGCGTCCGCCCGGCCGTGGCGAACGACGGTGGCGACATCGTCTATCGCGGCTTCGACAAGGGCAAGGTGTACCTGCGCATGCAGGGCGCATGCGCCGGCTGCCCGTCGTCCAGCGCGACGCTGAAGAACGGCATCGAGCAGTTGCTGAAATATTATGTTCCCGAAGTCACTGAAGTGAGGGCCGTCTGATGGCCGCTCCCCTGTCGGATGCCGCGCTCGATACGCTGTTCCGCACCGCGCGCACGTTCAACGGCTATACCGATCGCCCGGTGAGCGACGAGCAGTTGCGCCAGATCTGGGACCTGATGAAATGGGGTCCGACCTCCGCCAACCAGCTGCCCGCGCGGTTGGTCTGGTGCGTCAGCGACGAGGCCAAGGCGAAGCTCGCCGCCTGCGCGTCCGAGGGCAATCGCGACAAGATCCTGAAGGCGCCCGTTACCGTCATCATCGGCATGGACGTCGAGTTCCACGAGCACCTGCCCGAACTGTTCCCGCATACCGACGCCAAGGCATGGTTCGACGGCAATACCGAATTGCGCGTCGCGTCTGCGTTCCGCAATTCGTCGTTGCAGGGCGGCTATCTTA
Organism: Sphingomonas melonis DAPP-PG 224; assembly: GCF_000379045.1. Taxonomy (NCBI): domain Bacteria; kingdom Pseudomonadati; phylum Pseudomonadota; class Alphaproteobacteria; order Sphingomonadales; family Sphingomonadaceae; genus Sphingomonas; species Sphingomonas melonis. Next base: position 2,469,367 of record NZ_KB900605.1, on the reverse strand, counting down.
TCCTGGCGGCACGGGCGCTGGGGCTGGATACCGGGCCGATGTCGGGCTTCGACCAGGGCGCGGTGGACAAGGCGTTCTTCGCCGACCAGCCGGGCGTGCGCAGCAACTTCATCGCCACCTTGGGCTATGGCGATCCCGCCAGCCTGCACCCGCGCTCGCCGCGGCCGGCGTTCGAGAAATTCAACACGGTCGCGTAAATCCGTCGCCGATCGGGGCTTGCGAGCGTCCCTCCGCATATTCGTCGTTACCCCGGACTTGGTCCGGGGTCCACTATACCGCGGGGGTGGAGCTGGAGCCTCTTGCCGTTCCCTTCGCCGCAGAGTGGACCCCGGACCAAGTCCGGGGTGACGGGGGGCATGTGGTAACCGCCACTCGCATCTTGCCCCGACGCGCGGGCTGCCGCAAAGCAGGCGCTTCATCATGACTGCCCGCACTCTCGTCATCGACACCGCCACCGCCGCCTGCTCGATCGCGCTGATCGAAGGCGGGCAGGCCATCGCAGCCGAGCATCGCGAGGTCGGGCGCGGCCATGCCGAACAGCTGCTGCCGATGATCGCCGCTTTGCCCGATGGCGGACGCGCAGGGCATATCCTAGTCGATGTCGGCCCCGGCAGCTTCACCGGCCTGCGCGTCGGCATCGCCGCAGCCCGGGCGCTGGCGCTCGGCTGGGGCAGCACCGTTGCCGGCTATTCCAGTTTGTCGCTCCTCGCCGCTGCCGCCTTCGCCGGCGGGCGAGAGGGCCAGATCGCCGCGATGCTGGAGGGCGGGCACGGCGAGGTGTTCGTGCAGAGCTTTGCGGCGGGACCGGTACCGCTCGATGCGCTCGCCTCGCTGAAGCCGGAAGCGGCGATCGCCGCTTTGGGCGACCGCTATCCGGTCGGCAACGGCGTGCGCTGGCTGCAACAGGTCGCCCCCGACCTCGCCGGCCAGCCCGCTTTGCCCGATGCGCGCGACGCGTTGCTGCTGCCCGAGGTGTTGCAGACGCTGCCCGCGCGTCCGGTCTATGGCCGTGCACCCGATGCCAAACTGCCCGGCGGCCGCGTGCCGGAGCCAACGGCCTGATGGCGACGCACCAGATCCTGCTGCGCACCGGCGACCCGCGCGACGTCGCGACGGTCGACGCGCTGATGACCGCCGCCTTCGACCCACGCTATGGCGAGGCGTGGACCCGCAATCAGTGCCTGGGCGTGCTCGCGATGCCGGGCGTAAGGCTGACGCTGGCGCTGGTCGACGATCGGCCCGCCGGGTTCGCGATGGTGCGCAGCGTGATGGACGAGGCGGAACTGCTGCTGCTCGCGGTCGATCCGGCCTTTCGTCGGCGGGGCATCGGCACCGCCCTGCTGCGCGCGGTGATCGCCGAGGCGCAGATGACCGGCATCGCGGACCTGCATCTGGAGGTGCGGGCGAACAATCCCGCGGTGGCGCTGTATACCGAGCAGGGCTTTGCCAAGGTGGGCGAGCGGCGCGGCTATTATCGCGGGCGCGGCGGCGAGGCGTTCGACGCGCATACGTATCGGCGGGCGGTGTAACGCAACCGGGCTCGACCGATCGTCGCATCCGATCACTGTTGCGAGTCGGTTTCGCTTTTCGCAACAAGCGCACTGTTCTACACGGTGCTCATGCCTCGCAAGATCGACCTCGAAGCCCTGTGCAACCAGAAGGGCCTGCGCATCACCGAACAGCGTCGCGTCATCGCGCGCGTCCTGTCGGAAGCCGAAGACCATCCCGACGTCGAAAAGGTGTATGAGCGCGCCTCGCTGATCGACCCGGGCATTTCGATCGCCACCGTTTATCGCACCGTGCGCCTGTTCGAAGAGGCCGGCATCCTGGATCGCCACGATTTCGGCGACGGCCGCGCGCGCTACGAACCGTCGCCGGAAGCGCATCACGATCACCTGATCGACGTCGAGACGGGCAAGGTGATCGAATTCGTCGATCCGGAACTGGAGCAGCTGCAAAAGGCGATCGCCGAGAAGCTGGGCTTCCGCCTGGTCGACCATCGCATGGAATTGTACGGCGTCAGCCTCGATCGCAAGGCGTAAGCGCGGGCGCGTGATCGCCAACCTGCGCCTCGCGATCCGGTTGGCGGCGCTGGTGATCGCCCTGATCGCTGCGCTCTGCATCCACGGCCTGTGGCGGGTGTTCCGCCTGCCCTCGCCCTGGCCGCGCCTGTTCCTGGGCAGCGTCGCGTGGATCGTCGGCGCGCGCGTGCGCGTGATCGGCCGGCCGCTGAAGCGCGACGTCGTGTTCCTGGCCAACCATCTGAGCTGGATCGACATCCTCGCCATCGCCGGCGCGACCGGCAGCGCCTTCGTCGCCAAGGCGGAACTGCGCGCAGCGCCGCTGGTCGGCTGGCTGTGTACGCTGAACCGCACGATCTTCGTGACGCGCGAGGACCGGTTGCAGGTATCGGCGCAGATCGCACGGCTGCGCGAAGCGCTGGCCGAAGGCTGGGCGGTGACGATCTTTCCCGAAGGCACGACCAGCGACGGCACGACGCTGCTGCCGTTCAAGGCGGCGTTGCTCGCCGCGCTCGATCCGCCCCCGCCGGGCGGCCGGGTGCAGCCGGTGCGCATCGATTATGGTCCGGCGACCGCCGAGCTTGCGTGGGTCGGGGACGAGCCGGGACAGGTCCATGCGCTGCGCGTGCTGCGGCGCCGCGGTACGTTTCCGGTGACGCTGCACATGCTCGATACCTTCGACCCGGCCGAGATCGGCGGCCGCAAGGCGATCGCCGCGCGGGCGCGGGAGGCGATCGGCGCGGCCTGACCGTCAAGCGGGGGCGCTAGCGACGCCGAGCCCATTCCTGTATGGCCCGCGGCCATGACCCCCACGGATAGCCCCAAGCCTGCGCCCAAGACCTTCCACGTCAAGTCTTTCGGTTGCCAAATGAACGTCTATGACGGCGAGCGCATGGCCGAACTGATGACCGCGGAAGGCATGACCGCCGCCGCCGACGCGGCGGACGCCGATTTGGTCGTGCTCAACACCTGCCATATCCGCGAAAAGGCCACCGAGAAGGTCTATTCGGACATCGGCCGGCTGCGCAAGGACGCCCGCGTCGCTGACCGTGCCGCGCCGATGATCGCGGTTGCTGGCTGCGTTGCGCAGGCGGAGGGCGAGGAGATCGTCCGCCGTGCCAACGTCGACGTCGTGGTGGGGCCGCAGGCGTATCACAACCTTCCCGGCCTCGTCGCCCAGGCGGCGAGCGGCGCGCCAGGTCTCGATACCGATATGCCGTTGCTGTCGAAGTTCGGTGCCTTGCCCGCGCGGCGTCGCGTCGGGCCGTCGGCTTTCCTGACGGTGCAGGAAGGCTGCGACAAATTCTGCACCTATTGCGTCGTGCCCTATACGCGCGGTGCCGAGGTGAGCCGTCCGTTCGCGGCGATCGTCGACGAGGCGAAGGCGCTGGTCGATGCCGGCGCGCGCGAGATCACGCTGCTGGGCCAGAACGTCAACGCCTGGGACGACGACGGGCGGGGCCTGCACGACCTGATCCGCGTGCTCGACCGCATCCCCGGCCTCGCCCGTATCCGCTACACGACCAGCCATCCCAACGACATGGCACAGGGCCTGATCGACGCGCATGGCGACGTCGAGAGCCTGATGCCGTTCCTGCATCTGCCGGTGCAGGCGGGCAGCGACCGCGTCTTGAAGGCGATGAACCGCAGCCACAATTCCGACAGCTACCTGCGCCTGCTCGACCGGGTGCGCGCCGTGCGCCCTGATATCGCGCTGTCGGGCGACTTCATCGTCGGCTTTCCCGGCGAGACGGAGGCGGAGTTCGCCGAGACGCTCGCGCTGGTCGATGCGGTCGGCTACGCGCAGGCCTATTCGTTCAAATACAGCCCCCGCCCCGGCACCCCAGCCGCCGACACCGCCGGCGCCGTGCCGCCTGAGGTGATGGACGAACGGCTGCAGCGTCTGCAAGCCGCGCTGGGCCGCGACCAGCAGGCGTTCAACCAGGCGAGCGTGGGCCGGACGTGCGACGTCCTCATCGAGCGCAAGGCCAAGCTGCCCGGCCAGATGCTCGGCAAGTCGCCCTGGCTGCAATCGGTGCATATGATGACCGATGCCGCGATCGGCGACATCGTGACGGTCGATCTGCTGTCCGCCGGCCCGGTTTCGATGGCGGGCGCGGTGCGGGTGAAGCAGGCCGCATAGATCGGCACGTTTGCCGCTTCCCTTTCGCGCGCGGGCATCCCACATTCGGTGCATGCCATTTCGGCACGAAAGGATTGCATGAGTCGCAAGCCCGTCCCCGCCCGCTCCGGTGAACGCAGCCGGGCGGAGGTGTTGTTCGACAAGCCGCAGCTGCTCGCCACGCTGTTCGGCCAATATGACCAGAATCTGGTGGCGCTCGAAAACCGACTGGGTGTCTATATCACCGCACGCGGCAACCGCGTCGGGCTGGAGGGCGCGGCGGAAAATGTCGCGCTCGCCCGCGACGTGTTGCAGGACCTGTACCAGCGCATCCAGCGCGGCGAGGAAATCGACACCGGCCTGGTCGATGCGTCGATCGCGATGGCGGCCGAACCGACGCTCGACGGCATCGTCAGCACCGAACGCAGCGCGATCCCGTCGATCATGATCCGCACGCGGAAGAAGACGATCGTGCCGCGCACCCCGGCGCAGGCGCATTACATGCGCGAATTGAGCACGCACGACATGATCTTCGCGCTCGGGCCCGCGGGTACGGGCAAGACCTATATCGCGGTCGCACAGGCGGTGTCGCAGCTGATCACCGGCAGCGTCCAGCGGCTGATCCTGTCGCGCCCCGCGGTCGAGGCGGGCGAGAAGCTGGGCTTCCTGCCCGGCGACATGAAGGACAAGGTCGATCCGTATCTGCGGCCACTCTACGATGCGCTGCACGATTGTCTGCCCGCCGAGCAGGTCGAGCGGCGGATCGCGAGCGGCGAGATCGAGATCGCGCCGATCGCCTTCATGCGCGGTCGTACGCTGGCCGATGCCTTCGTCATCCTGGACGAGGCGCAGAACACGACGCCCGCGCAGATGAAGATGTTCCTGACCCGCTTCGGTCAGAACAGCCGGATGGTCATCTGCGGCGATCCCAATCAGACCGACCTGCCCGGTGGCGTCGCGGCGAGCGGCCTGGCCGACGCGACGATGCGGCTGGAGGGTGTCGAGGGTATCTCGATGACGCGCTTCAGCAGTGCCGACGTCGTCCGCCATCCGATTGTCGGGCGGATCGTCGAGGCGTATGAGGGGGCGAACAGCTGAGACGGTCAAGATGAACGCCCCCAATCCCCCGCTGACGCGTGCCGAGGCACAGGCGCTGTCCGTGCCGTTCCTGATCGAAGATGAGGATCTCGTTCGGGCAATTGCGCGTCTCGCTGACGAAAGGGGGACGGCCATGCACGAGATCGTGGCGCTGGCGATCGAAGATTATGCAGCCCGCCACGCGCTCACGTCTCCGCACCCGGAATGGCTGCGCCGATACTGGATCGATCACCCCCTGCCATTGCCGTCCGGCCTGAAAGCCGACAAGCGCTTCTACGATTCGCTCAACGACGAGTGACACTGTTCGTCGATGCCTCCGCGATCGTCGCAATGATCGCGCGCGAGCCGGAAGCGTGGCATTTTTCGCGCCGGATGGATTGGGAAACCGACCGCCTGACCTCCGCCGTCGCGCTCTGGGAAGCCGTCCGCGCTGTGGTTCGCGTTCGCGGCGTCGATCTCGCCGAGGCGAGAACGCTGGTTGCTGACTTCGTGCGCGACGCGCAATTGCGGGTCGTTCCGATCGCCAGCGAGGAAGCCGATCTCGCACTCGACGCCCATCAACGCTTCGAGAGGGGTATGCATCCCGCGGCGCTAAACATGGGCGATTGCTTTTCATATGCCTGTACCCGCCGGCATGACGCGATCATCCTGTTCAAAGGGCAGGATTTCGCGCAGACCGATCTGAAGGACGCAATGCTCGAATGATCCATGTCGAACTCACCCATGAGATGCCCTGGCCCAACTCCCTTGATTGGGATGGGCTCGCCGTCCGGGCCGCGCGCGCGGCGATCGAGCGGACGCCGCATGGCGAATTGCTCACTACGCCTGCGACCGTCGAGATCAGCGTCCGCCTGACTTCCGACGATGAGGTCCACGCGCTCAACCGTCAGTATCGGCAGAAAGACAAGCCGACCAACGTCCTGTCCTTTCCCATGGTGCAGCCGGATCTGATCGATACGGTCAGCCAGAATAGCGACGATGGCGAGCTGTTGCTGGGCGATATCGTGCTTGCGCATGGGGTATGCGAACGCGAGGCGGCCGAAAAGGGCGTTAGCGTGCAGGAACATGCCACGCACCTGCTGGTACATGGCACGCTGCATCTGCTAGGCTATGATCACATGGGGGACGACGAGGCCGAGGCGATGGAGGAGATCGAGCGTCAGGCTCTGGCCACGCTCGGCATCGCGGACCCTTATCTCGTGCGTGAGGACTGACACAGACTGCCATGGCAGAGGACCGAAGTAGCGCCGGTTACGGCGACTCCAACGAATCGAGTATCTGGCGCGGGCTGCGCACGCTGATCTTCGGCGGCGGCCAGGAGGAATCGCTCCGCGACCAGCTGGAAGAGGCGATCGACCGGCATGAGGACGATCCCGGCCCCGACGCCAAGGGCGACCTGACGCCGCTGGAACGGCAGATGGTGCGCAACCTGCTGCATTTCGGCGAGCGCGACGCGGGCGATGTTGGCGTGCCGCGTGCCGACATCATCGCGGTCGAGGAAAATACGACCTTCGCGCATCTGGTACAGATCTTCGCGGAGGCGGGGCACAGCCGCCTGCCGGTCTATCGCGGGCAGCTGGATACGATCATCGGCATGGTCCACATCAAGGATGTGTTCAACATTCTGGCGACCGGCGCCGACCATCCGACGAGCATCGCCGGACTGATCCGCGAGCCGCTGTACGTGCCAATGAGCCGCGGCGCGCTGGACCTGCTCGCCGACATGCGCCAGCGGCATGTCCACCTCGCGATCGTGCTCGACGAATATTCGGGCACCGAAGGCCTGGTGACGATCGAGGATCTGATCGAGGAGATCGTCGGCGAGATCGAGGACGAGCATGACGAGGCGCCGAGCGCGCTACTGGTGCCGATCGACGGCGGCGCGTGGGACGCGGATGCCCGCGCTGAACTGGAAGATGCGGCCGAGCTGATCGATGCGCGGCTTGGCGAAGCCGAGAGCGACGTCGATACGCTGGGCGGCCTTGCGGCGGTGCTGGCGGGGCATGTGCCGCACGTCGGCGAGTGCGTGGATCACCCGTCGGGCTGGAAGTTCGAAGTGCTCGATTCGGACGAGCGGCGTATCCATCGCCTGCGGCTGCATCCGCCGGTGGCGCGCGAGGTGGAAGACGCCTGAGGGTTAGCCCGAGCTTTGGGTCGGGCTGATCGACATTCTGGACAGCGCATTATTCCTCCCCTGCCAGGGGAGGTGACGCCGCTGGAGCCGATGGCTGAGGGGCGGACGGCAGGTCCTTCGTGACAGGGCGATACCCTGACCTTCCCCTCCGTCATGCCTGCGGCATGCCACCTCCCCCTGGCGGGGGAGGACTTGGCCTCGCGCCGAATGTCGCGCGGCCTAGCGCTGCTTGACCAAAGTGACCTGCGCGACGTCGATGCCGCCGCCGCGGAAGCCGCCTTCGCAATACATCAGGTAATAGCGCCACAGGTCGCGGAAGCGGGCATCGAGCCGTTCGGGCAGGCGGCCCGCCTTGTCGGCATTGTCGAACCGTTCGCGCCAGTGGCGCAGCGTCTGCGCATAATCGAGGCCGAAGGCGTGGTGATCGGTCCAGGCGAGGCCGCGCGCTTGGCACAAGGCGCGGAAGCGGCTGTCGGACAGCAGCATGCCGCCGGGGAAGACGTAGCGCTGGATGAAATCGACGCTGGAGGCGTAGCGTTCGAACACGTCGTCGGCGATGCTGATATATTGGATCGCGGCGCGGCCGCCGGGTTTCAGGACGCGGGCGAGCGTGTCGCAATAGGCGGGCCAATAGGCCTGGCCCACCGCCTCCACCATCTCGATGCTCGCGACCGCGTCATAGGTGCCGATGACGTCGCGATAGTCGGTGAGCGAGACGGTGACGCCGGGAAGCCCGCGGGCATCTACCTCCGCTTTCTGTTCGGTCGAGAGGGTGAGGCCATGGACGCTGCAGCCCGCCGCCGATGCCGTGGCGGCAAAGGATCCCCAGCCGCAGCCAATTTCCAAAATGGTGTCGCCGGGCGCGGTGCCGGTGCGGTCGAGGATCGCCGTGAGCTTGCGGCGCTGGGCCTGCGCCAGCGTATCGCCCAAACCGTAGATGCCGCTGGAATAGGTAAGGCTGGGGTCGAGCCATTCGCGGTAGAAATCGTTGCCGAGGTCATAATGGTCGGCGATGTTGCGGCGCGAGCCCTTGCGGTCGTTGCGGCGTAGCGCATGCCAGCCGCGCAACAACAGCTTCGGGATACCGCCGGCGCGCGCGACATTGGCGAGCGGCACGCGGTTGCGCATGAACAGGTCGAACAGCGGCACTGGATCGGGGCTGGACCAGTCGCCGTCCGCCCAGGCTTCATACCATCCCACCGAGCCGCCCGTGGCGAGGCGCACGAGCGAGCGCCAGCGGTGAATGGTGACGAGCGGCACCGGCCCCGGCTTGCGCCCGCCGAGCAACCGATGCGTGCCATCGGGCAGCCGCGCCTCAATCCCACCGCGCACCAGCCCGGTATCGATCCGGTCGAGAAAGCGGTGAAATGCGGGCGCGAAAAGGCGTTGCTGAAATGTGTCCCCGGGCATGTCGGGCGCGCTCATGCCGCAGCTTGGCCGCAGTGGAAAGGGGTCAGGCGATCGCCGCGTCGCGCGCCATCGCTTCACCTAGGGTCAGGATCGCGGTGACGTGGCGGTGGGCGATCTCCAGCGCGTCGTCGCCATAGCCGCCGCCGACGGTGCTCGCGAGCGGCACGCCGTCCGCAAGGCGGGCGATCAGCCGTTCGCGCGCGACCAGCCCATCGAGGCTGAGCGACAGGCGCCCGAGCCGGTCGCCGACGAACGGATCGACGCCTGCCTGGTACAGGATCAGCTGCGGCCGGTGTTCGGCGAGGAACGGCGCGAGCGTCGCCTCCAGCGTGGCGAGATAGCCGGCGTCATCCACGCCATCGGCGAGCGGCACGTCGAGCGTCGAGCGCGCCTTTCGGGCGGGGAAATTCTTTTCGGCATGGATCGAATAGGTGGCGATCCCCGGCCGCCCGGCGAGCAAGGCCGCGGTGCCGTCGCCCTGATGGACGTCGCAGTCGACCACGACGAGGCGATCGACCGTGCCCTCGTCGATCAGACGCACCGCGGCGAGCGCGAGGTCGTTGAACACGCAATAGCCGGCGCCGGTATCGGCGAGCGCATGATGGCTGCCGCCCGCGGTATTGGCGGCAAAGCCATGGCGGAGCGCGAGCTGCGCGGCGAGCCACGTGCCGCCGGGCACCGCCGCGGCACGCGCCGCGACTTCGGGGGTGATCGGAAAACCAATGCGGCGGGCCTTGGGTGCAGGGACGCGCGCTTCCAGCACCTCGGCAACATATTCGGGATCGTGGACCGCCTCCAGCCAGCGCCGCGGCATCGCCTCGGGTTCGTGCCACATCACGCGGTCACCCGCCTCGCGCAGCAGGTCGCGGATCAGGCCGTTCTTGTTCCAGCGGTAGGTGGAACGCGCCGGTGCGGGCGCGACATAGGCGGGATGATGGACGACGGCGATCACGCTGCCTAGGTAGGAGCGATCGAGCGCCGCCCCAAGCGGTGCCCGCCGGAGAGAGCCGAATGACCGAAGCGACCGCCGACCCTACTCCCGCCGACCCTACTCCCTACGTCCGGCCGGACGTGCGCGGATTCCTGGACTATCTGAACGCGATGCCGGGGCCGCGGACGCACCAGATGACGCCGGAGGCAGCTCGGCAGGTGTTCACGGCGATGAAGGACGTCGCCGATCTGCCGGTCGGCGAGCTGGCAGTGATCCGCGATCTGTCGATCCCCGGACCCGGCGGCACCATTCCCGCGCGGCTGTTCGACGCGCGCGACACGCGTCAGCCGGGGCCGGTGCTGGTCTTCTACCACGGTGGTGGCTTCGTGATCGGGAATATCGACACGCATGCGGGCTTCTGTGCCGAGATGGCGCGGGTGCTCGACGTGCCGGTCGTCTCGGTCGACTATCGGCTGGCCCCCGAACATCGCTGGCCCGCCGCACCCGACGATTGCGAGGCGGCGGCGCGCTGGGTGGCAGACAGTCCGGCGGAACTGGAGCGCAGCGTCACCGGCCTGATCCTGTGCGGCGACAGCGCGGGCGGCACGTTGACCATCGTGACGGCGATGGACCTGCGCGACCGGCCGGCGGCGGTGCCGGTGATCGTCCAGGCGCCGATCTATCCGGCAGCCGATTCGTCGCGGCCCTATCCGTCGTTCGACCAGTTCGCCGACGGCTTTCTACTGACGCGTGATACGATGCTATGGTTCGTCGATGCCTATGCGGCGGACATCGCGCATAGCCGGGGATCGCCGCTGCTCGGCCGGCTGGAGGGCCTGCCGCCCGCGGTGATCGTCACCGCCAGCCTGGACCCGATTCGCGATCAGGGCCGCGCCTATGCCGCCGCGTTGGTGCAGGCCGGCATACCGGTGGTGTTCCGCGAGGCGGTGGGGACCGTCCACGGCTTCATCACGCTGCGCAAGGCGATCCCGTCGAGCCAGGGGGACGTCGCCGGCTATCTCGCGGCGCTGAAGGACGTGATCGTCGAGGCGGAGGCGGCGCGCGTTATGGCGCAGGCCGCAGGACAGGAGGCCGTACGATGACCGATCCTGCCACCCTGCCCTATCGCCCCTGTGCCGGCGTGATGCTGCTGAACCGCGAGGGCAAGGTCTTCGTCGGGCAGCGGATCGATACGACGCTGGAGGCGTGGCAGATGCCGCAGGGCGGGATCGATCCGGGCGAAGAGGCCTATGACGCCGCGGTGCGCGAACTGGGCGAGGAAACCGGCGTCGCGCCGCACCATGTCGAGCTGATCGTCGAGGCGCCGCAGGACTTTCTGTACGACCTGCCGCCCGACATGATCGGCAAGGTGTGGAAGGGCAAGTGGCGCGGGCAGCGGCAGCGCTGGTTCCTGTTCCGCTTCCTGGGCGAGGACGGCGACATCGATATCGCGACCGAGCATCAGGAGTTTCGCGCCTGGCGCTGGAGCGACCCCGCCGACCTGCCGACGATGATCGTGCCGTTCAAGCGCGCGCTGTACGAGGACGTGCTCGCCGCGTTCGCGCCTCATCTCGCCGCAGTGGGCCCGCGCTGACCTGCGTTGGGGGGTGTCAGGCGCGCGACGAACGGCTAGAGCGCCGGATGTGCGCGCTACCTTGCTCCTCTCGCTGTGCCTTGCCCCCCTGCTGATCGCCAATGCGCCGGTCGCCGATGGCGGCCAGCCGGACGACACCAAGGTGCCGATCCCCGCCGCGATCCGATCGATGCTGGATGCCGCGATCGAAAGCGGCAACGACGGCGACGTGTCGGTCGTGGTCAAATACGCGCGGCTGGCCGATCCGGCGAGCGCCGATGCGGTGCTCACCATCGCGCAGAAGTGGCGCAGCGACCGGGCGCAGGCGCGACAGACCACGATCAGGCAGGCGGGTATGTTCGACCTGTGGAGCGGCCGGGCGGAGCTGGGCGGTTACATCACCACCGGCAATACCGACAGCAAAGGCGGGTCGGCGATCCTCGATCTGACGCGCGAAGGGCTGCAATGGCGCCACAAGTTCCACGTGCAGGCGGATTATCAGGAAAACGCCAACATCACGACGCGCGAACATTACCTCGCGAGCTACGAACCGAACTACAAGATCAATGACCGCCTGTATGCTTATGGCGCCGCGCAATATGAATCGGATCGGTTCCTGGGCTATTACAACCGCTATTCGGCGTCGGCGGGTGCAGGCTATAGCGCGATCAAGAGCCCCAAGGTGTGGCTCGACGTCGAACTCGGCCCGGCGTTCCGGCAGACGCATTTCACCGACGAAACCCGCCAGAGCAATATCGCCGCGCGCGGGACGCTGGCGTTCAACTGGCGCGTGCTGCCCGGGCTGTCGGTGACGCAGAATGCCTCCGCCTACGTGCAGAGCGCCAATTCGACGCTGAGCGGCACCAGCGCGCTGAATGCCAAGCTGATCGGGCCGCTGTCCGCGGCGTTTTCGTATAATGTCCAATATGAAAGCGAACCGCCGGTGAAGTCCAAGAACACCGACACGATCGGCCGGGCGTCGCTGGTCTATACGTTCTGAACCTGGTTTCATCGGAGACCATATTCGACTAGCCTCCCAGGCATGAGAGGGATGTCGAACGACGAACGCGCCTTGGTCGAGCGGATCGACCAGGCGGCGATGCTGGCGCAGGTCGAGCGATGGGCGGCGGTGAACAGCGGCACACGCAACCTGGCCGGCGTCGGGCAGATGGCCGCACTGCTGGCCGATGCCTTTGCGGTGCTGCCCGGCGAGATCGCGATGGTCGAGCCGGAGCCGGTCGAGGCGGTGGCGGCGGACGGCTCGGTCGCCGCGCTGGCGCATGGCCACCACCTGCACCTGCGAGTCCGGCCCGAGGCGCCGGTTCGCATGCTGTTCACCGGGCATATGGATACGGTCTATCCCGTCGATCATCCGTTTCAGACGCTGACCCACCGCGACGACGGCACGATCAATGGGCCGGGCACGGCGGATATGAAGGGCGGGCTTGCCGTGATGCTCGCCGCGCTGACCGCCGTGGAGGCGGCGGGCGCCGATAGCTTCGGCTATGACGTCGTCATCAATTCGGACGAAGAGACGGGGTCGCTCTCGTCCGCCGGCTTGCTCGCGACGGCGGCACGCGGGGCGGTCGCGGCGCTGACCTACGAGCCGGCGCTCGCCGACGGGACATTGGCCGGCGCACGCGGCGGCACGGGCAACTTTTCCATCGTGATCCGCGGGCGGAGCGCGCATGCGGGGCGCAACCCCGAAGAGGGGCGCAATGCGATCGTCGCCGCCGCCGCGCTGGCGGTACGACTGGCGGAGGCGGGCGGACCGGGCCTGTCAGTCAACCCGGCGCGGATCGACGGCGGTGGGCCGAACAACGTGGTGCCCGACCTCGCCATCCTGCGCGTCAACTTCCGCCCCGCCGCCGCGGATGCGATCGCACGGGCCCAGGCGGCGATCGACGACAGCGTCGCCGCCGTTGCGGCAGCGCACGATGTACGGATCGAGGTGCATGGCCGCTTCAACCGCCCGCCCAAGCCGATCGACCCCGGTGCCGAACGCCTGTTCGCCTGCGTCGCGGACGCCGGCGCGGACCTGGGCCTCAGCATCGGCTGGCGCGCGACCGGGGGCGTGTGCGACGGCAACAACATAGCCGCGGCCGGCGTACCGGTGGTCGACACGATGGGCGTGCGCGGCGGCGCGATCCATTCGACGGACGAATTCATGATCGTCGACAGCCTCGCCGAGCGCGCGGCGCTCTCGGCGCTCACCATCAGTCGTATCGTACAGCGGGGACGGCCATGACCTTTCGCATTCGGGCCGCGCGCGCCGACGATCTGCAGCATCTCTATGAAATGGCGAAGCTGACCGGCGGAGGGTTCACCAACCTGCCCCCCGACCGCAAGGCGCTGCGCACGAAGCTGGACCGCAGCGACGAGGCGTTCGCGCGCGAGGATGGGTCGATCACCGACGAGCTGTTCGTGCTGATGCTGGAGAATAGCGAGACGGGGGAGGTGCGCGGCACCTGTCAGTTGTTCACGCAGGTGGGGCAGAAACACCCCTTCTACAGCTATCGCCTGGGCACGCTGACGCAGCACAGCAAGGAGCTGGAGCGCACGTTTCGCGCGGAAATGCTGGCGCTTACCACCGATCTGGAGGGCGCGTGCGAGGTCGGCGGGCTGTTCCTGCATCCGGGGGAGCGCGCGGGCGGGCTCGGCCTGTTGCTGGCGCGCAGCCGCTATCTGTTTATCCGTGCACACCGGGCGCGCTTCGCCGATCGTATCCTCGCCGAATTGCGCGGCATCATCGACGAGGCGGGTGGATCCCCGTTCTGGGACGGCTTGGCGGGGCGCTTCTTCGGCATGAATTTTCAGGACGCCGACCAGTTCAACGCGACGCACGGCCACCAGTTCATCGCTGATCTGATGCCCAAGCATCCGATCTACACCGCGATGCTCTCCGAAGCGGCGCGCGCGGTGATCGGCCTGCCGCATCCGAGCGGCCGGGCGGCGATGCGGATGCTGGAGAATGAGGGTTTTCACTATGAAAACTATATCGATATCTTCGATGGCGGACCGACGATGACGGCGCGGACCGACCGGGTGCGCACGATCGAAAGCGCACGCGACTGCCCGGTGATCGCGATCGACGACGATGGCGGGGACGAGGCGCTGGTCGCCGCGGGCCGGCTGCAGGACTTCCGCTGCGCCTTCGGGCATGTCCGCATGGTGGGCGACGGTGTGGTGCTGTCGTCCGATTGCGCGAAGGTGCTGTGCGTGCAGCCAGACGATCGCGTCCTGTTCGCGTCGCGGTGGTGAGCATGCTGACCGAAATCAACTTCGACGGGATCGTCGGGCCGAGCCACAATTATGCCGGCCTGTCGGCAGGCAATCTCGCCGCGACGGCGCATGCGGGTCAGGTGTCGCAGCCGCGCGCCGCGGCCTTGCAGGGCCTCGACAAGATGCGGCGCAATCTGGAGCTGGGCCTGCGCCAGGGCGTGCTGCTGCCACATCGCCGGCCGGACCATCGCTGGCTGGCGAGCCTGTCGACCGATTATGCGAGCGCCCCTGCCCTGTTGCAGGCGCAGGCGATGTCGGCCTCGGCGATGTGGGCGGCCAATGCCGCCACCGTCTCGCCTGCGCCGGATACGGCCGATGGGCGCTGCCATCTGTCGGTCGCCAATCTGATGACGATGCCGCATCGCAGCCACGAATGGCCCGAGACGCTGGCGCAACTCCGCACCGCTTTCGCGCACGACGCCTTTGCGGTGCATGGGCCCGTGCCCGCGCCGTTCGGCGACGAGGGCGCGGCCAACCATATGCGGCTGTGCGCGAGCCATGATGCGCCGGGCGTCGAGGTGTTCGTCTACACGCTGCCCGGCGGCCCCTTCCCGGCGCGCCAGCATCCGACGGCCAGCGAGGCGATCGCGCGCGCGCACGGTCTGTCGCCCGAACGGACGCTGTTCGTGCAGCAATCGGCGGAGGCGGTGGCGGCGGGCGCCTTCCACAACGACGTCGTCGCGGTCGCCAACGAACGCGTGCTGTTCGCGCACGAGCTGGCCTTTGCCGACAAGGACGGCTTCTACGCCGACCTGCGCCGCCTGCTGCCCGAGGTGGAGATCGTCGAGGTGCCGGCCAGCGAGGTGAGCCTGGCCGATGCCATCGCTTCCTATCTGTTCAACGCCCAACTCGTCACGACGGTGGACGGGCCGACGCTGGTCGTGCCGATGGAGGCGCGCGCCAATGCCGCCGTCTGGGGCTGGCTGGAGCGACATCAGGCCGGCAACGGGCCGATCCGCCGGGTCGAGACGGTCGACGTCACGCAATCGATGGCGAACGGCGGCGGGCCGGCATGCCTGCGATTGCGCGTGGTCGCCGACCCGGCGACGGTCGATCCGCGCTTCCTGGTCGATGCGGCGAAGCTGGATGCCATCGAAGCCGTGGTGCGGCGCTGGTGGCCGGAGGCGATCGATCCGGCCGCGCTGGGGAATGCGGCGCTGGTTCGGGACGTCGAAACCGCGCACGAACGGCTGCTGGAGGCGCTGGACCTGTCGGGTTACTTGACGGTTAACCACGCCTCTTAACCCGCGATCGACGGAAATCCGCCGTTGGCGCAGGGCTTGCTTAACCTTTCGACATGTGGACCCGCATCAAACGCCTCTTCACCATCAAGACCAAGTTCGAGGCGTTCGTCATCATCTATGGCCTTGCCATGGGGGCGGTGGAGCGCGGCATGCATTACTTGCAGCAATATCCCGGCTGGCAGGGGTGGATGCTGTTCTGCTGCTGCCCGATCGCGGTGTTCATGGTTGGCGGGGTGCTGATCGATTCGGTCGAGCGGCGGCGCGAGGAGTGGGGCCAGCCGGAATAGGGGCGCCCCAAGGATAAGTTGGTCGCATCGCGCGAGCGGAGGCTTATCTGAAAGCCCCATGAGCGGGCTTACCCATTTGCAGCGGCTGGAAGCCGAGAGCATCCACATCATGCGCGAGGTCGTCGCCGAGGCGGAGCGGCCGGTGATGCTCTATTCGGTCGGCAAGGATTCGGCGGTGATGCTGCATCTGGCCAAGAAGGCGTTCTTTCCGGCGCGGCCGCCCTTCCCGCTGCTGCATGTCGATACGACGTGGAAGTTCCGCGCGATGTACGCGCTGCGCGACAAGGCGGCGGCGGACGCCGGGATGGAACTGATCGTCCACAAGAACCCGGAGGCGGAGGCGGCGGGGATCAACCCGTTCGACCATGGCAGCCGGCATACCGATCTGTGGAAGACCGAAGGGCTGAAGCAGGCGCTGAAGGCCGGCGGCTATGACGTCGCCTTTGGCGGGGCGCGGCGCGACGAGGAAAAGTCGCGCGCGAAAGAGCGCATCTTTTCCTTCCGCTCGGCGAGCCAGGGCTGGGATCCCAAGGCGCAGCGGCCCGAACTTTGGAACTTGTACAACGCCCGCATCCATCGCGGCGAGAGCATCCGCGTCTTCCCGCTGTCCAACTGGACCGAGCTCGATATCTGGCAATATATCCTGCGCGAGGGGATCGAGATCGTCCCACTCTATTTCGCCGCACCGCGCCCCACGGTGGAGCGGGACGGCATGCTGCTGATGGTGGACGACGATCGTTTTCGCCTGGCGCCCGGCGAAGTGCCGGTCGAACGATCGATCCGCTTCCGCACCTTGGGCTGCTATCCGCTGACCGGCGCGGTGGAGAGCGAGGCGGCAACGCTGCCGCAGGTGATCCAGGAAATGCTGCTGACCACGACCAGCGAACGCCAGGGCCGCGCGATCGACCACGATCAGGCCGCGAGCATGGAGAAGAAGAAGCGCGAGGGGTATTTCTGATGGCTGCCGTCACGACATCCCTCTCCCGCCAAGGGGAGGTGGCAGCGAAGCGGACGGAGGGAGAAGACAGCGGCGGCTTCGGCATACGCGGAAGCNCCCCCTCCACCACCGCTTCGCGGCGGTCCCCCTCCCCCGCTGACGCGAGGGAGGATTTTGCGGCGTGACCATGTCTACAGGCAGGATATTTCCGATGCTCGCACTCTCATCGGTCCTCCCCCGCCAGGGGGAGGTGGCGCGGCGGAGCCGTGACGGAGGGGGAGGATACGACGAGGCCCACGTGTGCGGCGACGCCCCCTCCACCACCCGCCTGTGGCGGGCGGTCCCCCTCCCCCGCTGCGCGAGGGAGGATGTGTTCGCATGACCGCTTATACACCGGATGCGCTGATCGCGGCGGATATCCATGCCTATCTCGACACGCATCAGACCAAGTCGATGCTGCGCTTCATCACCTGCGGGTCGGTGGATGACGGCAAGTCGACGCTGATCGGGCGGCTGCTGTACGATTCGAAGACGATCTTCGAGGATCAGCTGAGCCAGCTGGAGGCGGACAGCAAGCGTGTCGGCACGCAAGGGCAGAATATCGACTTCGCGCTGCTGGTCGACGGGCTTGCCGCCGAGCGCGAGCAGGGCATTACGATCGACGTCGCCTATCGCTTCTTCGCGACCGAGAAGCGCAAGTTCATCGTCGCCGATACGCCGGGCCACGAACAATATACGCGCAACATGGTGACGGGTGCGTCGACCGCGGATTGCGCGGTGATCCTGATCGATGCGCGCAAGGGCGTGCTGACGCAGACGCGGCGGCATTCGTTCCTGGCGCACCTGATCGGCATCCGTCAGATCGTGCTCGCGGTGAACAAGATGGATCTGGTCGGCCACGATCAGCCGACATTTGACGCGATCGTGGCGGACTATGCCGACTTCGCACGCGGGATCGGGATCGAGGCGTTCACCGCCATTCCGCTGTCGGGGCTGACCGGCGCCAATATCACGACCCGGTCCGAGGCCATGCCGTGGTATAGCGGCCCGGCGCTGCTGCCGCATCTGGAGGCGATCCCCGTCGACAGCGATCGCGCCGCGGCGGGCCCGTTCCGGCTGCCGGTGCAATGGGTCAACCGGCCCGACCTCGATTTCCGTGGCTTTGCCGGGACGATCGCCGGCGGTCGCGTCGCGGTGGGCGATGCGGTGCGGATCGTCCCCTCCGGCAAGACGACGCAGGTCGCGCGGATCGTGACGTTCGATGGCGATCGGGAGACGGCGCAGGCGGGCGAAGCGGTGACTGTGGTGCTGGCCGACGAGGTGGATTGTTCGCGCGGCGACGTGATCGCGGCTGCCGATACACCGCCCGAAGCGGCGAACCAGTTCGAGGCGACGATCGTCTGGCTGTCCGACACGGCACTGGTGCCGGGTCGCGGCTATTGGCTGAAGATCGGCCCACGGACGGTGGGCGCGAGCGTGCAGGCGCCGGGATATGTCGTCGACGTCAACACGCAGGCGCATCTGTCCGCGAAGACGCTGGAACTCAACGACATCGGTGTCGCGGAGGTGTTCACCGACGAGGGCATCGTGTTCGAGCCCTATGCGCAGAGCGCGCCGCTCGGCGGCTTCATCCTGATCGATCGCGAAACCAACGCGACGGTCGCGGCCGGGCTGATCCACCATGCGCTCCGCCGGGCGCAGAACGTGCATTGGCAGTCGGTGGATATCACGCGTGAGGCGCATGCGCGGCAGAAGGGGCAGTCGCCGCGGCTGCTGTGGTTCACCGGCCTGTCGGGATCGGGCAAGTCGACGATCGCCAATCTGGTCGAAAAGAAGCTGCATGCGCTGGGGCGGCACAGTTTCCTGCTCGATGGCGACAATGTGCGCCATGGCCTGAACCGCGATCTGGGCTTCAGCGACGCCGACCGGATCGAGAATATCCGCCGCGTCGGCGAGGTCGCCAAGCTGATGACCGATGCGGGGCTGATCGTGCTGACCGCCTTCATCTCGCCGTTCCGTGCCGAGCGGCAGATGGTGCGCGGGATGCTGCCGCCGGGCGAGTTCGTGGAGATCTTCGTCGATACGCCGCTGGCTGCGGCGGAGGCGCGCGACGTGAAGGGCCTGTACGCCAGGGCGCGGCGCGGGGAGATCGCCCATTTCACCGGCATCTCGAGCCCCTATGAGGCGCCGGATGCGCCCGATATTCGCATCGACACGACGCGCGAGAGCGCCGAGGATGCCGCCGAACGGATCGTCGAGCATGTGCTGGGCGTGTGGAGCTTCGAATTGTGACCTTGCCCGCCGTATCCGACGTCGACCTCGCCCGCAGCGTCGCGCAAGAGGCGGGCGCGCTGCTGCTCGCCATCCGTGCGCGCGGCGGTGCGCAGGGCAAGGCGCTAGGCGATGCCGGCGATGCGGAGGCCAATGCGCTGATCCTCGATCGGCTGCGCGCGGCCCGGCCGGACGATTTCATCCTGTCCGAAGAGTCGCTGGATGATCGGGCGCGGTGTGCGGCGGAGCGGGTGTGGATCGTCGATCCGCTCGACGGCACGCGCGACTATGCCGAGGGGCTGGACGATTGGGCGGTGCATATCGGCCTGGCGGTGGCTGGCCGCCCGGCGGTGGGCGCGGTGGCGGTGCCGGCGACGGGACGCGTCTATACGACCGCTGAGGCGTGCTCGCGCCAGATCGTCTGCGGCGCGCCGCCGCGGATGGTGGTGAGCCGGACGCGGGCGACCGATATGGTCGAGCGCGTCGGCGTGGCGCTGGCGACGACGCGGGTGGGCATGGGATCGGCGGGCGTCAAGGCGATGGCGGTGGTCGATGGCCGCGCCGACATCTATCTGCACGACGGCGGCCAGTATGAGTGGGACAATTGCGCCCCCGCCGCGGTGGCGCTGGCGGCGGGGCTGCATGCCTCTCGGATCGACGGCAGCCCGCTGGTCTATAATTGCGAGAACCCGCTGCTGCCCGACCTGCTGATCTGTCGGCCCGAACTCGCCGATCAGGTGCTGGCGGCGGTTGCCGCGCTACGCTGACACGGCTTCGGCCTCGGCGAGGCTTGCGGCATTGGCATAGCGGCGGGCGATGATCGCGCAGGCGATCAGCTGGATCTGGTGGAACAGCATCACGGGCAGAAGTACCGCGCCGACCTGCGCCGCCGGGAACAATACGCCCGCCATCGGCACGCCCGACGCGAGGCTCTTCTTCGAACCGCAGAACAGCAGCACGATCTGGTCTTCGCGCGTGAAGCCCAGCGCGCGGCCGGCGAGCCAGGTGAAGACCAGGACGATCGCGAGCAACGCGATGCAGGCCGCGGCGATCAGCGCAAGATCGGCCGCGGAAACGCGGTGCCACAGCCCCTCGACCACCGCGGCACCGAAGGCGGTGTAGACGACGAGCAGGATCGAGCCGCGATCGACGATGCCGACCAGTCCCTTGTGCCGGCCGATGAAGCCGCCGATCCACGGGCGCAGCAGATGCCCGGCGACGAACGGCACCAGCAATTGCAGCACGATCGATTCGACGGCGGCAAGGCTGATCCCCGCCTGTCCGCCGACGCCGCTCATGGTCAGCGCGACCAGCGCGGGCGTCAGCACGATGCCGATCAGGTTGGAAAAGGACGCGCTGCACACGGCCGCGGCAACATTGCCGCGCGCAATGGCGGTGAAGGCGATCGAGGACTGTACGGTCGAGGGCAGCAGCGTCAGGAACACCATACCCGCCGCAACCGGTGCGGCGAGGCCGGGCAGCCGCCCGAATGCCAGCCCCAGGAGCGGAAACACCGCGAAGGTCGTCGCGAGGACGGCGAGGTGCAGCCGCCAGTTGCGCGCGCCCTGCCAGATCGCCTCACGCGACAGCTTGGCGCCGTGCAGGAAGAACAGCAGTACGATCCCCGCATCCGCGACGATCCCCGCCACACGCGCCCATTCGCCGCGTGCGGGCAGCACGCTGGCTAGCACGACGGTGCCGAGCAGCATGAGGATGAACGGTTCGACGAAGCTGAGGATACGGCGGATCATGCCGGCCGCCCTAAAGCGCGTTTCGCTGCGCCACAAACGATAACCCCCGCCACATCGATGATGTGAGCGGGGGAAATCCTGGCGCGCCCGGAACGATTCGAACGTCCGACCCTCAGATTCGTAGTCTGATGCTCTATCCAGCTGAGCTACGGGCGCGCATTGGAGGCGCGCTGATAGCAGACGCTTCGAAACGCGCAAGTGCGTTGCGCCATTTTCTTGCACCCCCTACAGCCGAGCCCCATGAAAGTCGCTCTGTCGCTCGCCGTCGCCCTCGCCTCGCTGTCGGCCTGTTCGCGCGACACGACCCGCTATCCCTCGCTGGCGCCGCGGGCGGTGGAGAAGCTTGGCTTCGCCGAGCCCGAAGTGCCGGTGGTCGAGGCCAAGCCCGATCCGGCGCTGGATGCGAAGATCGCTGAGTTCGGCGTAAAGCTCGACCGCTTGGCCAAGGGCTTTGCCGGCGACGCCGCCAAGGCGGATACCGCCGCGGCGAAGGCCAAGGGCAAGGCCGTCGGCAGCGATGCGTGGCTGGATGCGCAGACCGCGCTCGCCCAGCTCGACGACTGGCGGGCGCAGACGTCGTCGCTGTTAAGCGATATCGACGTGATCGCCGCCGACCGGGAGGCCAAGCTGGAGCCGGCCTATCCTGCGCTCGGCGCGGTGCGGGAGCGCATTGCGGCGGAGGCTGCCAAGCAGGCCGCGACGATCGACCGCATCCAGGCGTCGCTTCCCGCCGCTTAAGGCCCCCATTTCAGCAGCGGCAGGATCGTCGAATAATCGTCGGTCCACGGGGTGAGGCCGGCGCGCGGCGTCAGCGGTTGCCACTGGCCGCCCCTTTTCGCGAGGGCGGCTAGCGTCGCGGGGTCGCGAGACAGCGCGATCCACTGGCTGGCCGAGGCGATCGCGGTGTAGCGGGGCGGCTGATAAAAGAGCTTCGCCGCATGCCAGCCCCCGTCCCGCGCCAGCGCCGCGACGACGGGTTCGAGATCGAGGAACCGGTTCGAGATGTGGACGAGCAACAGCCCCTTGGGCTGGAGCACGCGGGCGTAGGCGCGGAACGCTTCGCGCGTCATCAGATGCGCGGGGATCGCATCCGAGGAGAAAGCGTCAAGCGCGAGCAGATCGAGACTGTCGGGTGCGTCCTGCTCCAGGCTGAGGCGCGCGTCGCCGATGCGGATCGTGGGGTTGGGCAGGCAGTTGCGCAGATAGGTGAACTGGCCGGTGTCGCGCGCGATATGCACGACGACGGGATCGATCTCATAGAAGCGCCAGCGCTGGCCCGGCTGCGCGTAGCAGGCGAGCGTGCCCGTCCCGAGCCCGACGACACCAACGCGTGCGCGCGGTCCGTACAGCGGATCGAGCGCGCTCATCGCGCGGCCGATACCGGAGGGCGGCGCGTAATAGGTCGTCGGCAGGCGTTCGAGGATCGGGTTGCCGATGAACTGGATGCCATGGACGGTCGTGCCGTGATCGAGCTCGCGCACGCCGGGACGGTCGCGGACCGTATAGACGCCGAAATAGCTGCGGGTGCGCGCACCCTGTTCCAGCGACAATTCGACCGCACGCCAACCGCCGAAGATCACCAGCGCGACGGCGAGGGTGAGCGCATAGGCCGGACGCGCCCCGATCGCGATCACACCGATCAGCGCGATGACGATGAAGGTCAGGCCCTGATGGCCATCGCCAAACAGATCACTAGGGCCGCGGAAGGTCAGACCCGCCAACACCACGAGCAGGACGGTGACCACCGCATAGGCCAAAAGGCGACGCCGCGGCGTGGTCCACAGCGACCGGACAGCGCGTGTCAGGTACAGTTGCGGCACCAGCAGCCCGGCGGCGAAGATCAGGATCGGATATTCGTACGTCCAGTCGAACACCACCGGCGCGATCAAGGCCGCGAACACGCCGCCCAACGCGCCGCCCACCGCCATGGCGAGGTAGAAGCCGGTCAGACGGTCGGGCGCGGGGCGCAGGCGATAGAGCTGCGTGTGCAGCGCGACCGATGCCATGAACAGCAAGGTCAGCGCGATGGCGAGATTGACCAACGGCGATTCGTTGAATCCGCCGACCATCACGCCGCCGAACAGCAAGATGGTGATCGGCGCGATCCGCGTCAGCAGGTCGGCGAGGAACCGGTCGGTGGCGAAGGCGACGCTGAAGCTCAGCAGATACAGGCCGAGCGGCAGCACCCACAGCAGCGGCATCGCGACGATATCGGTGGTGATATAGGTCGAGGTCGCGAGCATCAGCCCCGAGGGCACCAATGCGAGCGCGATCCAGTGGGCGATACGACGGTGGGTTGCGGGTTCGCTGGTCGGGCGCGCCGCTGCCTTGCCCTCCCCACGCGGCAGATGCCAAGCACAGCCGACGACGAGCGCGATCAGCAGGACGTAGCCCGCGCTCCAGACGAGGCTTTGCGTGCGCAGCGTCAACAGCGGCTCCACGACGAGCGGATAGGCGATCAGGCCGGCGAAGCTGCCGAGGTTCGACGCGGCGTAGAGCGCATAGGGATCGCCCCCCCGGCTCGCCATGCTGAACCAGCGTTGCACCAGCGGTGCCTGCGCGGAAACGGCGAAGAACAGCGGCCCGATCGACGCGCCGAGCAGCCACGGCACCCAGA
Source organism: Sphingomonas melonis DAPP-PG 224 (assembly GCF_000379045.1). Classification (NCBI taxonomy): domain Bacteria; kingdom Pseudomonadati; phylum Pseudomonadota; class Alphaproteobacteria; order Sphingomonadales; family Sphingomonadaceae; genus Sphingomonas; species Sphingomonas melonis. Next base: position 2,445,689 of record NZ_KB900605.1, on the reverse strand, counting down.
CCGCCAGCGACACGCCGGCAGGCCCCGCCCCCAGCGCCAGCCCGATCGGCAGCCACGCCCCCGCGACGAGCAGCACGCCAAGATGCACCGCCGCCTGCGCCATCGGCCGGATGCGCCCCAGCGCATGGGCATAGGCATAGCCGGCGAGCAGCAGCGTCTGGTAGACGAGCATCGCCGAATTCCACACCGCCGGCGCCCCGCCCAGCCGCGGCAACGCCATGCGCGCCACCATGGGCTGGACTAGGAACAGCAGGAACGATCCCGTCAGGATCGTCGCGACGAACAGCAGGCGGCCGCTACGGCCGATGGCATTGCTTTCGGCGTCGCTCACGCGGGACGGTCGATCCGATAGAGGACGTGCCGGCGCAGCGGGCTATCGTAGGGGACGAAGGGATGATCGAAATCCGCCTGCACGACGTGACGCATTCCAAGCCGCTCCATCAGGCGGCGGCTGGGGATATTGTCTTGCACGGTGATCGCAACGACGCGAGGAGCGCTGGTCTTCTCCCAAGCATAGATCAGGCTCGCCTGCGCGGCTTCCAGCGCATAGCCCTGGCCACGATAATCGGGTTCGAACCGCCAGCCGATCTCCATCTCGCCCGCGATCGGCAAGCCCGGACGCGCCGGCTTCGTGCCGCACATGCCGATCGGCCGGCGGTCGGCGCGGCGCTCGACCAGCCAGCCACAGGTGCCGGCCGTCGCGAAGAACGCTTGCTGGCGATCGAAGGCCTGATCATCCTCCTCACGCGAGCGCAACGGCCCGAGATAGCGCATCGTATCCGGATCATTGCCAAGCCGATGGAACAGCGCGCGATCCTCCTCGCGCCACGGCCGCAAAGTCAGCCGCTCGGTCTCGATCACGCGCCGAGCAGCCGCGCGGCGTGCGCCGCATGATAGGTCAGGACGCCCGAACAGCCGGCGCGCTTGAAGGCCATCAGCGTTTCCAGCACCAGCGCGTCGCGATCGCCTGCGCCGGCGGCGACCGACGCCTCGATCATCGCATATTCGCCCGACACCTGATAGGCGAAGACCGGCACCTCGAAGCGCTGCTTCACGCGGACGATGATGTCGAGATAGGGCAGGCCCGGCTTCACCATCACCGTGTCGGCGCCCTCGGCAAGGTCCAACGCCACCTCGCGCAGCGCTTCCTCGGCGTTGGCATGGTCCATCTGGTAGGTCTTTTTGTCGCCCTTCAGCAGGCCGCGGCTGCCGACCGCGTCGCGGAACGGGCCGTAGAAGCCGCTCGCATATTTCGCGGCATAGCTCATGATCTGGACATTGTGGGCGCCCTCGCCCTCCAGCGCCGCGCGGATCATGCCGATACGGCCGTCCATCATGTCGGACGGCGCGATGATGTCGGCACCGGCGCGCATCTGGTTGACCGCCTGCTGGACCAGCAGGTCGGCCGTGCTGTCGTTGATGACATAGCCCGCCGCATCGACCAGCCCGTCATGGCCGTGGCTGGTATAGGGATCAAGCGCGACGTCGGTCAGCACGCCGACCTCGGGCACCGCATCCTTGATCGCGCGGGTGGCCTGGCACATCAGATTGTCGGGGTTGAGCGCCTCGCGCCCGTCCTCGGTCTTGAGGTGCGCGGGCGTGTAGGGGAAGAGCGCGACGCACGGGATGCCAAGGTCCCTCGCCTCCTTCGCGCGCGCGACGATGCCGTCGACCGACCAGCGCGACACGCCGGGCAGGCTGGCGATCGGCTGCTCCACCCCCTGCCCCTCGACCACGAACAGGGGCCAGATCAGATCGGCCGGCGTCAGGACGGTTTCGGCGTGGAGCCGGCGGCTCCAGTCACTCGCACGGGTGCGACGAAGGCGAAGCGCGGGGTAGGATGCGGACATGGATTCGGCTTTGCGGGATCATAGGCGTCCTCGCAAGCGTTACGCAGGCGTAATCCTTATCCGCATGGAAGTTCTGGGGAATTTTGCGACATGGTGCAATTCCGATCCGCCGCGATGATCGTCAATGCCAAGTCGCGGAAAGGGCAGAAGCTTTTCCAGCGGGCCTGCGCGGCGATGGATGGGCTGGACTTTCCGGTCGATGCCCATGCCGTCGAAAATCCCGACGACCTGGAGGCGACGGTCGAGCGCGCGCTGGCGAAGAAGCCGGACCTGGTGATCCTGGGCGGGGGTGATGGGACGGTCAGCGGCCTCGTCGACCTGCTGGTCGGCAAGGGGGTGACGCTGGCGGTGCTGCCGCTCGGCACGGCGAACAGCTTCGCGCGGACGCTGGGCCTGCCGATCGATGTCGAAGGCGCGATCGAGGTGATCCGTACGGGCGTGCCCAAGCGCATCGACCTGGGCATGATCGACGACGATTATTTCGCCAATTGCGCCGCGATGGGGATCAGCCCGCAGATCGCCGAGACAGTGCCGCACGGCCTGAAGAAGGTGCTGGGACGGATCGGCTACCTCGGCTGGGCGGCGTGGCAGTTCGTTCGGTTCAAGCCGTTCATGCTGACGATCGACGACGGCGTCGAGACGCACCGGCTGCGCGTGGTCGAGGTGCGGATCAGCAACGGGCCCTATCATGGCGGCACATGGCTGGTGGACGAGGCGTCGGTGCAGTCGGGCCGCATCGTCGTGCAGGCGGTGACGGGACGTTACAAGCGGACGCTGGTCAAAAATTGGGCGGCGAGCTTCCTGGGGCTGAAGGCGCGGCACCAGGATACGGTGAGCTTCAGCGGCACCGCGCTGAAGGTGGATACGCGACCATCGCTGCCGATCTCGATCGATGGCGAGGTGCTGGCGCATACGCCCATTACCGCGCGGGTCGCCGCCGGGGCGATCGAAGTCATGGCGCCCGCGTGATCGTCACCGGCGCGGTGTGGAGCGGATAGTCACGGTCGTCCTCCGCCATCACGATGCCGCCCTTGGCATCGCGGAGGTAGAAGCGGCAGAAGATGCTGCGTTCATCGACGAAGCGCAGGCAGACGCGATCGGGCGTGATGCGGTAGCGGCCGCTCGTGTCGGGGCGATCGTAGGCGAGCGTGTAGGCGTCGCCGACGGCGGCGAAGCGCTCGTTCGGACCGGGACGGCCGCCGGTGCCGGGGCGGGTCTGGACGCTGCCGCGCACCAATTGCTCCAGCGCCTGCCCGCGGATCAGCGTCAGCGTTGCGCTATCGCGGATCGGGACCGGCAGGCGCGGCGGGGCGGGATCCGGCGCGGAGGGCGAACAGGCGGCGAGCGCGAGCGGCACGGCGAGGAGAAGCGGACGGAGCATCGTGATGGACTTTGTGAGCAGCCGCCGCGCCCGGCAAGTCCGCGCAGGAACTTAACCTGTGTTCCGCCGATTGGAGCGATCGATGAACGCCCCTACCCTGTTATGGCTGCGGCAGGACCTGCGCCTGCACGATCAGCCCGCCCTCGCCGCCGCTGCCCATGCGGGGCCGGTCATTCCGGTCTACATCCTGGACGACGATGCGCCGGGCGAATGGCGGATCGGCGGGGCGCAGCGATGGTGGCTGCATCACAGCCTCGCTGCGTTGGCCAAGAGCCTGGACAAGAAGCATAGCCGGCTGATCCTGCGACGTGGCGATGCGGTGAGCGTGTTGCGCCAATTGTGCGAAGAGACCGGCGCGGGCGAGATCCACGCCACGCGGCATTACGAGCCATGGTGGCGCGAGGCTGAGGCGGCCCTGGGCGACCGCCTTGTGCTGCACGATGGCGACCGGCTGGCGCGCGTCGAGGATGTGACCACCGGGGCGGGCACGCCGTTCAAAGTCTTTTCGTCGTTCTGGAAGGCGTTGCAGGAGCATCTGCCGCCCCCCGAGCCCGTGCCGATGCCGCGCACTATCGCTGCGCCGGACCATTGGCCGAAGAGCGACACGCTGTCCGATTGGGCTCTGCTGCCGTCGAAGCCGGACTGGTCGGGCGGGTTCGGCGAGGATTGGGTGCCGGGCGAAGCCGAGGCGCTGGCCAAGGTGAAGCACTGGCCCGAAGAGGTCGGCGACTACGACCGGCGCCGCAACCTGCCATCGGAAGAGGGTACGTCGCGCCTGTCGCCGCACCTGCATCAGGGCGAGGTCTCGCCGCGGACGCTGTACCATGCGCTGCGGGGCAAGGCGGACACGATGCCGTATCTACGCGAGATCGCGTGGCGCGATTTTACCGCGGGCGTGCTGCTCGCCATGCCCGATTACGGCACGGTCAACGGGCGGCGGCAATATGACGCGATGCCATGGCGGACGGGCGCGGCGGCAAAGCGCGACCTGAAGGCCTGGCAACAGGGGCGCACCGGCTACCCGATCGTCGATGCGGGCATGCGCCAGCTGTGGACGAGCGGCTGGATCCACAATCGCGTGCGCATGATCGCGGCGAGCTTCCTCGTCAAACATCTGCTGCTCGACTGGCGTGAGGGCGAACGCTGGTATTGGGACTGTCTGGTCGACGCCGATTACGGGAACAATGCGGTCAATTGGCAGTGGATCGCGGGGACCGGCGTCGATGCCAACATGTTCGGGCGGATCATGGCGCCGCTCAGCCAGTCGGAGAAGTTCGACGCGGCCGATTACATCCGCCAATGGGTGCCCGAGCTGGCGGGCCTTTCCGATGCCGCGATCCACGATCCCGATGCGCATGACGCCCGGCCGAAGGGCTATCCGCCCAAGATCATCGGCCATCGCGAGGCGCGCGATCGCGCGTTGACGGCTGCCAAGACGCTACGCTGACCGTCAGGCCCAGGCGGCGGGATCGATCGTGTCGCGCAGGAAATCGATGAAGGCGGTGACGGCGGCCGGGACCGCGGGGCTGCGCAGGTGAACGGCGTAGATGCCGACGTCGGCCGACCCCTCCCATTCGGGCAACACGCGCACGAGTCGGCCCGAGGCGAGGTCATCGCCAACATCCCATAACGAGCGCAATGCGATACCGACGCCGCCCAACGCGAGTTCGCGCACCATTTCGCTGGAATTGGTGCGGACGTAGCTGGGTTCGGTGACGAGCGTCGTGCGTCCGTCGGACACGAGACGCCACGGCATCTGCCCATCGGCCGCCAGCAGGCGATGCGCGGACAGGTTGTCCACCTGTTCAGGCGTGCCGATGTCGACGAGATAGGACGGCGCCGCGCAGAGGATGCGGCGGCTGGTGGCGAGCCGGTGCGCTACGACGGTCTCAGGCACGTCTGCCGCGATACGGATCGCGCAATCGACCCGCGCCCCGAACAGGTCAACGAAGCCGTCGTCGAGATCGAAGCGCAGCTCGACCGCCGGGCAGGCCGCCACGAACCGGCCGAGGTGCGGCGCAACGTGAAGCCGCCCGAATGAGGTCGGCGCCGACACGTGAAGCGGTCCCGCCGGCGCGGTGCGGGCACCGGTCACCCGCGCTTCCGCCGCATCCAGCGCGCCGAGAATGTCACCGAGATCGGCGCGGAACCGCTCGCCTGCCGTCGTCAGCGCCAGACGTCGGGTGGTGCGGTGGACCAAAGTAACGCCGAGGCGCTGCTCGAGCCGTTGCAGCCGCTTGGACACCATCGCGGGCGACAGGCGCAACGCCCGTGCGGCAGCGCTGAGGCTGCCCGCTTCGGCCACGGCGACGAACAGCGCATAATCGGGATCGAAGGCCATTCGTTCCTCTTACGATAAACTGCTTCAATATCTTTGCTGCTACCGAACGGATAGCGATCGGTCTAGGATCGCCGGCAAGACCATAGCGAAGGATGACCCCATGATCGCGCGCGCCGGCCTTGGCATCGCCCCCGAACTTGCCGACTTTCTCGAGCGCGAGGCATTGCCGGGCACCGGTGTTACGCCTGACGCGTTTTGGTCGGGGGTGGCGGCGATCTTCGACCGGTTCACGCCACAGAACCGCGCGCTGCTGGCGACGCGCGACCGGATGCAGGCAGCGATCGACGCGTGGCATCGCGACCATGCGTTCGAGCCCGCCGCCTATGAGGCGTTCCTGCGCGAGATCGGCTATCTGCTGCCCGAACCGGGCCCCTTTGCGGTCGACCCCGCCAATGTCGATCCGGAAATCGCCGAGCGGGCGGGGCCGCAGCTGGTCGTCCCGATCCTCAACGCCCGCTTCCTGCTGAATGCGGCGAATGCGCGCTGGGGCAGCCTGTACGATGCGCTGTACGGCACCGATGCACTACCCGGTGAGGCTGCGTCCGGCGGCTATGACGCGGCGCGCGGGAGCAAGGTCATCGCCTGGGCGAAGGCGTTTCTGGACGAGGCGGTGCCGCTGGCCGACGGCCGCTGGGCGGATTGGACCGGCGGCACGCCCGCGCTCGCCGATCCTGGGCAATGGGTGGGCAACGCCGGCGACACGTTGCTCTTCCGGCACAACGGCCTGCATATCGAGGTGGTCGTCGACCGCGGCCACCCGATCGGTCGCGACGACCCCGCGGGTATCGCCGACGTCGTCCTCGAATCCGCTTTGACGACGATCTGCGACCTTGAGGATTCGGTCGCGGCGGTCGATGCCGAGGACAAGGTCGCTGGCTATGCCAATTGGCTGGGGCTGATGCGGGGCGACCTGACAGCGAGCTTCGACAAGGGCGGGCGGACGGTGAGCCGGACGCTGGCCGAGGATCGCACCTATAGCGCGCCCGACGGCGGCACGATCACCCTGCCCGGCCGCAGCCTGCTGTTCGTCCGCAACGTCGGCCATCTGATGACGACGCCGGCCGTGCGCCTGCCTGACGGCGGCGAGGCGCCCGAAGGCATCCTCGATGCGATCGTCACCAGCCTGATCGGGCTGCATGACGTGCGGGGGCCGAGCCGCAACAGCCGCGCCGGATCGATCTACATCGTCAAGCCCAAGATGCACGGGCCGGACGAAGCGGCCTTGACCAACGCGCTGTTCGACGCTGTCGAGGACCTGCTGGGCCTCGATCGCCACACGATCAAGGTCGGGCTGATGGACGAGGAACGGCGGACCAGCGCGAACCTGGCCGCGTGCATCTACGCCGTCCGCCACCGGCTGGTCTTCATCAACACCGGCTTCCTCGACCGTACCGGCGACGAGATGCACACATCGATGCACGCCGGACCGATGATCCCGAAGGGCGAGATGAAGGCGAGCCGCTGGATCGCGGCCTATGAAAACCGCAACGTGCAGATCGGGCTCGCCTGCGGCCTGTCGGGCAAGGCGCAGATCGGCAAGGGCATGTGGGCCGCGCCGGACCGGATGGCGGACATGCTCGATCAAAAGATCGGCCATCCGCAGACCGGGGCTAATACCGCCTGGGTCCCCTCGCCTACCGCGGCGACGCTACACGCGACGCACTATCACCGCGTCGACGTCTTCGCCCGCCAACGCGAGCGCGCCGCCGAGCCGGTCGCGCCGCTCCGTGACCTGCTGACGATCCCGGTTGCCGAGGCGGGACGGAACTGGACGCCCGACGAGGTGCGCGCTGAACTCGACAACAATGCGCAGGGCATATTGGGCTATGTCGTGCGCTGGATCGATCAGGGCATCGGCTGTTCGAAGGTGCCCGACATCCACGACATCGGCCTGATGGAGGATCGCGCGACGCTGCGTATCTCCTCGCAGCATATGGCGAACTGGCTGCTGCATGGCGTCGCGACGCCGGCCGAGGTCGATGCCGCCTTCACGCGCATGGCGGCGAAGGTCGACGCGCAGAATGCCGACGATCCCCTCTACCGGCCGATGAGCGGGCATCCGGACAGCCTCGCCTGGCAGGCGGCGCGGGCGCTGGTGTTCGAGGGCGTCGAGCTGCCGAACGGGTACACCGAACCGCTGCTCCACCGCTATCGCGCGGAGGCGAAGGCGGCCGGCTGAGGCGTCGGCTGGGAGGCGCCGCCTACAGACGGTGGTAGGCGCGATACCAGTCGACGAACGCCGGCACGCCGACATCGATCGACGTCGTCGGCCGGTAGCCGAGGTCGCCGGCAATCGCGTCGATATCCGCCGCGGTGCGGACGACGTCGCCCGGCTGCATCGGCAGGTTTCGGCGGATCGCCTGGCGGCCCGTCGCCCGTTCCAGCACCTCGATCACGCGGCCCAACGGTTCCGACCGGTTGTTGCCGATATTGTAGAGACGATGCGGCGCAACGCTGCCGCCGGCTTTCTCCGACCCGTCGTCGGGCGGCGGATTGTCGTGCGCCGCGATCACGCCGGCGACGATGTCGGCGATGAAGGTGAAGTCGCGCTCCATCTGGCCGTCGTTGAACACCGGGATCGGCTCGCCCGCGAACATCGCACGGGTGAAGATCCACATCATCATGTCCGGCCGGCCCCATGGGCCATAGACGGTGAAGAAGCGCAGGCCGGTGAGCGGCAGGCGATACAGGTGCGCGTAGCTTTCGCTCATCACCTCGTTCGCGCGCTTGGTGGCGGCATAGAGCGAGACGGGCCGGTCGACGCGATCCTCGACGCGGAACGGTACGGAGGTATTGCCGCCATAGACCGACGACGACGAAGCATAGACCATGTGCGCGACGCCGCGGTGCCGCGCGACCTCGAGCAGGTTGAGGTGGCCGACGAGGTTCGACTGGCCATAGGCCTCGGGATGCTCGATCGAATAGCGCACGCCAGGCTGAGCGCCCAGATGGACGATGCGATCGAAATCGTGCGGCTCCAGCGCGGACTTCAGCGCAATGGCATCGGCGAAGTCGACGTGGAGGAAAGTGAACAGGTCGCCATAGCGTTCGGTCAGGCGGGCGAGGCGCGCGTGCTTGAGGGCGGGGTCGTAGTAATCGTTGATCGAATCCACGCCGATCACCCGCGTGCCGCGCGCCATCAGCGCATCGGCGGTGCTCATGCCGATGAACCCCGCCACGCCCGTCACCAATGTCGTCGGCATTGTCTCGTCCCCGCTTGCGTCGCACGCCGCTCTAGCCGGGGACGCGCGCCGCCTCCACCCGCGTCATCGCTATCGCGGCGAGCAGCAGCGCTCCGGCCGCGAACGCCAGCGTCCAGATCGGTGCGGTCGGGAAGAAGTGCTTGGTGATCGATCCCATCACCGTCGCGACCAGCAGCTGCGGCACGACGACGAAGACATTGAATAGCCCCATGTAGATACCGAGCTTGCGCTGCGGCAGGCTGGACGCGAGGATCGCGTACGGCATGGCGAGGATCGACGCCCAGGCGATGCCGATGCCGATCTCGCTGGCGAGCAGCCATTTGGGATCGGTGATGACGAAGAAGCTGGCAAAGCCCGCCGCGCCGCACAGCAGCCCGATGATGTGCGTCTTCGCCTGCCCGATCCGCCTGGCCAGCACCGGCAGCAGCGTCAGCGCGGCGACCGCGGCGATGCCGTTATAGGTCGCGAACAGCACGTCGACCCAGTTCGCGCCCTCCTGATACAGCGGGCTTTTCGCATCGGGTGCGCCGTAGAAGGCCCCCGCGACGATCGGCGTCGTGTTGATCCACATGATGAACAGCGCCGACCAGCTGAAGAATTGCGCGACCGCCAGTCGCTTCATCAGCAGCGGCATCCCGCCGAAATCGCCAACGATATGGCCGAGCATGCCCGCCACATGCCCTGCCCGCGCCCGAGCAATCGCGACGATGCTGGCGAGACCATAGCCTGCCAGCAACGCGCCGAGCAGGTACACCTCCTTCTCCAGCCGCATCGCGGCGACGGCGACGACCACGATCGCACCCGCAACGATCCAGGCGATGCTGGTGCCGTACTGGCGCGCGGCGAGGATACGGAGCGTGTGGCCATGGTCCTCCGTCGCAGCCCCGTCGAACGCCGCCATTTCCTCGGGCGCATATTCGCGCGTCGTCAGCACGGTCCACAGCACGGCGAGGAACAGCGCCGCGCCGCCGAACCAGAAGGCATAGCGTACGGTATCGGGAATGCCGCCGCCCGCCGCCTGGTTGGACACGCCGAGATGTTCGAGCAGCCAGGGAAAGATCGACCCGAACACCGCGCCCGCGCCGATGAAGGCGGTCTGCACGGCATAGCCTGCGGCATGCTGATCCTTGTCGAGCATATCGCCAACGAAGGCACGGAACGGCTCCATGGAAACGTTGAGCGAGGCGTCGAGCAGCCACAGCAGCATCGCCGCCATCAGCAGCCCCGGGCTTTCCGGCATCAGCAGCAGCGCGATCGCCGCCAGGATCGCGCCGGCGAGAAAATAGGGCCGCCGCCGTCCCAATCGGCCGAGCCATGTCCGGTCGCTGAGGTGGCCGATCACGGGCTGCACCAACAGGCCGGTCAGCGGCGCCGCGACCCAGAGCGCGGGCAGATCGTCGAGGCTGGTGCCGAGCGACTGGAAGATACGGCTCATATTGGCGTTCTGCAGCGCGAAGCCGATCTGGATGCCGAAGAAGCCGAACGAGATATTCCAGAGACCCGCCCAGCTTTGGCGCGGGCGAGTGGCAGTGGGGGTCATGGCATCCTCCGGTGGCCGTCTAGCGCGGCCTGATGATCTGGGAAGTTGAGCAGGCATCCGCTCAGCAAGGTATCGATTGCGGCGAGATCGGCGACGGGGGGAGCCGTGCGCAGCCGCGTCGCATCGGGAAAGGTGCCGTAACCGGCGAGGAGAACCTCCCACGACATGGGCGCGTAATAACCGGCAAGGCCCCGTCCCTCGACCACCGCGGCGACGTCGCCGCCGGTGAACCACGCGGTCATGATCGCCTTCAGGTCGTCGGACAGATCGTCGTTGGCGGCGACGTCGCGCCAGAAGGGGCCGCTGCGGCGGTTGAGGCGGTAATGGGCGACGATATAGTCGCGGATGCCGTCGTAACGGCGCGCGATCGCGGCGTTGAAGGCGTCGCGGCTGCCGGCCTGATAGGCGCCGATGAAGCCCTCGATCGTGGCCTGTACGATATGGAGCGCCGTCGCTTCGAGCGGTTCGATGAAGCCTTGGGCAAGGCCGATCGCGAGGCAGTTGGCGGTCCAGCTCGTCTCGACGCGGCCAACCTTCATGCTGAGGTGGCGGGCGGCGACGTCGGCATCGAGCAGGCCGAGGTGACGGCGCAGCTCCGTCTCGGCTGCGTCGGACGACAGGTAGCGCGAGGCGTAGACGTAGCCGTTGCCGGTGCGGCTGGTCAGCGGAATGCCCCAGGCCCAGCCGGCGGACAGCGCGGTCGCCTTGGTCTGGACCGGCAGCGCGGCCTGCCGCGGGGTGGGCATCACCACGGCACGGTCGGCGAACAGAGTGTTTGCGAAGGAGCGGAACGGCACACCGAGCGCCTGTTGTGCGATGGCGCTGGCGAAACCGCTGGCGTCGACGAACAGCTCGGCGTGGAGGGCATCTCCTTCGTCCAGCGTCAGTGCGACGACCTGACCGGCCGTATCGACCACGACGTCATGCACGCGGCGCGGCAGATGGACGACGCCGCGCGCCACCGCTGCATCGCGCAGGACATGCCCGACCTTGTGCGCGTCGAAATGATAGCCATAGCCGATGCGGAACGGGAAGTGTGCGGGCGCGATCGGGGCGCGGCCCGCCTCCGCCAGCCTCGCGTTCAGAAAGAAGCGGTCCGGATGCGCGGGGACGTCGGCGCCATGACGGCGTGCGCGGGTGCTGGCGAAGAAGGCGCCTTGCGTGTGGAGGTCGATCTGGCCGGCGAAGGGGTGGAAATAAGCGGGCGTATCGTCGGACCAGCCATGGAAGGCGATGCCCGCCTTGTAGGTCGCGTCGGCGGCCGGCATCCAGTCGGCCTCGGCAAGCCCAAGCGCGTCGAACAGCGCCTTGAGCTGCGGGGTCGACCCTTCGCCGACGCCGACGATGCCGATGTCGGGGGATTCGATGACGGTGATGCGCGCCTGCGGCCATGCCTTGGCCATCAGGCAGGCGGCCATCCAGCCGGCGGTGCCGCCGCCGAGGATGGCGATGGAGGAAGGCGGTGGGGTCATCGGTGAAGCGCCGTCGCCTGCCCCATCTTCTCCGTCACCCCGGACTTGTTCTGGGGTCCACTGTGCAACGGGGGGACGGGCAAGAGGCTCAGGCGTTCCCCCCGCGGACGAGTGGACCCCGGAACAAGTCCGGGGTGACGGTTATGGACAGGCAGCCGCGCGTTCACTTACTTCCGGCGGGCCTTGCCGCTTGCGACGAAGCGGATTGCCTGACCGCCGCCGGGCGCCAAAGCGAGCGTCATCGTGTCGCCCTTCTTCACCTGGCGCTTTTCGATCGCGATCGCGTGGCGGGCGTCGGTGCGATAGTCCGCGCCCGTGCCGTCGCGGTAGATTTCGGCGGTATAGCTGCGGCCCGGATCGAGGAAGTCGAGGGCGACGTTCAGCGTCCGGCCGCTGTCGTTGGTGATGCTGCCGAGATACCAGTCGTCGCTCGCGCGATCCTTGCGCGCCACGGTGACGTAATCGCCCACCTCACCGTTCAGCACGCGCGTGTCCGACCAGTCGACCGGCACGTCGCGGATGAACTGGAAGGCATCCATGTGCTTGGCGTAGTTTTCGGGCGTATCCGCCGCCATCTGCACCGGCGAATAGATGACGACGTAGAGCGCCAGCTGCTTCGCCGCGGTCGACATCAACGCGCTGCCGCCCTGCCCTTCCAGGCTCAGCATGCCGGGCGTGAAGTCCATCGGGCCGCCGAGCCACTGGGTGAAGAACATATTGGCTTCGTGATTGGGCGGGTTCTTGCCAGGCCAGGCGTTATATTCCATGCCGCGACCGCCCTCGCGGGCGAGCCAATTGGGGTAGGTGCGGCGCAGGCCGGTGTCCTTGACGGGTTCGTGACTGTCGATCCCAACCTTGTACTTGGCGGCGGTCTGTACGACGCGCAGATAGTGGTTCACCATCCACTGGCCCTCATGCCATTCGCGCTTCTTCGTCCCGTCGGCGTCGACGCGTTCGATCTGCGCGGCGTCGGTGACGTAGCCGGTCTTCACGACCGGAATGCCGTGGTCGCGGGCATAGGCGAAGGCGCGGTCGAGCTGCGCGTCGTAATGGCTGGCCGAGCCGCCCGTCTCGTTATGGCCGACGAGGTGGACGCCCTTCGCCTTGGCGTAGCGGGTCAGTTCCGCGGCGTCGAAATCGGGCGTCGGCTGGTCGAATTGCATGTCGTTGCCGTTGCCGAACCAGTCGCCGTCCCAGCCGACGTTCCAGCCCTCGACCAGCACGCCCGGGATTTTGTTGGCGGCGGCGAAGTCGATATACTTTTTGACGTTGGCGGTGGTCGCGCCGTGCTGCGGCCCGGTCGCCCAGGTCCATTCGCCCTTGATCATCTTCCACCACACGCCGACGAACTTGGCGGGCTTCAGCCAGCTGACGTCGCCGAGCTTGTTCGGCTCGTTGAGGTTCAGCTCGAGGTGGCTCATGTAGAGACCGGGCGCATCGTCCGACAGGATGATCGTCCGCCACGGCGAGGCGAAGGGCGCCGCGCGCGTCACCTTGGGCGCACCGGCGCCGGGCGTGAGCGAGGCCTTGAAGGTATTTCCCTCGCTGCGCGCGAGGTTCATCGCGGCATAGTCGACCAGCGCCGCCTCGTGCAGCGCGGCATGCGTGCCGTCGGCGAGCTTCACCGTCATCACCGTCTGCGCGGTGCCGACCGCGTCGAGCGGCGTCTTGTTGTAGAGATATTCCTCCCGGTTCCACAGATAGGCCGGCTTCCACCAGGCGGTGCCGTTCTGGGCGAAGGCGAATTCGGTCAGCTCGTCCGAGATATTGGCGTTATGCAGGTTCGGCTGGTCGGGGAAACTGTAGCGGAAGCCCAAGCCGTCATCGAACAGGCGGAAGGTGACGTCCATCTCGCGCTTCAAGCCCGTCTTCTCGCGGAAGCGGAGGGTGAGTTCGTTGTGCCGGTCGCGGATCGTCCGCCATTCACCGAACGGCTGCGTCCAGCTGCTATCGCCGCTCGCCTTGGACTGGCCGATCAGTTCGACGTTGCGCTCGATCTTGGGCGCGTCGGTGAACATGATGCCGAGCCGGCTGGGGTTGAGGATCGCCTTGCCCTTGCGGCTGACCGCATAGGTGGGGCGGCCATCGTTATCGAAGGCGATGGTGAGCGCGATGCTGCCGTCGGGCGAGGTGGCGGTGGCGACGGGCTTGAAGCTGGCGGTGGGGATTTGCGCGACCGCATTGGGATCCGTCTGGGCGACGGCAGCGCCCGCCGCCAGCACCAACGCCATCGCGGCGCCGATCGTGAAATGCCTCATCATGCCTCTCCCGTTCTTTTGGCGATCAATGCGCCATATCCGTCGAAATGCCAGCCCTGCGTCGCGGTCTCGGCGACGGTCTGCCACTGGTCGGGCTGCTCCGGCGCCCAGCGCTGCGGCTCGGGCGACAGGTTGAAGACGCACAGCATCGTCTCGTTCGCGCCGCGCCGTTCGATCGCGAGCATGGCGTCGTCCGCCGCGACGATGCGGATGTCGCCGGTCAGCAGCGCCGGATGCGCCTTGCGCAGGGCGAGCACGTCGCGCGTCCAGTGGAGCAGCGCATGCGGGTCCCGCTCCTGGCGGTCCACGGCAAGCGCGCCATGATCGTCACCGATCGGCAGCCACGGCCTGGCCGTAGAGAACCCCAGGTTGGGAGCTTCAGCCTGCCACGGCATCGGCGTCCGCGCACCGTCGCGCGACAACGTGCGCGGCCAGTTGGCGATGGCTTCCGGGTCTTGCAGATCCTCGAACGGCACATCGACCTGGGTCAGACCCAGTTCCTCGCCATAATAGAGGAAGATATTGCCGCGTAAGCTTGCCAGCAGCAGCATCTTCATCCGGGCGAAGGCCCGCGCCTGCTCCGGCGCGACCCAGCGCGAGATGGCGCGGGGGGCGTCGTGGTTCTCGAACGCCCAGCTCGGCCAGCCGACGCCGTCCTGCTCGGGCCATTTCTCCACCGCCTCGGCGACCACGACGGGCGTCAGGCCGGGGGCATAGAGGAAGTCGAAGCCATAGGCGCTGTGCAGGCGACGTCCTTCCGCGGTGAACAGCTTCATCTCGCGGTCGCTGTCCGCCCCGCCGACCTCGGCCACGGTGAAGCGCGCGTCATAGCTGTCGAACAACGCGCGGATGCGTTCGAGGAAGCCGGGAATCGCCTCGTGGCTCTGGTTGTAGGTGTGGAGCTGGTAATCGAACGGGCGCGTGCGCGGGATGCCATCGTCCAGCGGCGCGGGCGGATTGTCGCGGAAGCCGGGATCGAACATCATGAAGTTGATCGCGTCGATGCGGAACCCGTCGATGCCCCGCTCCAGCCAGAAACGTGCGACGTCGAGGAACGCCTGCTGCACCGCCGGATGGTGGCCGTTGACCTGCGGCTGCTCTTTCAGGAAGTTGTGCATGTAATATTGGCGGCGGCGGGCGTCCCATGTCCACGCCGGGCCGCCGAACACCGACTGCCAGTTATTGGGCGGCGAGCCGTCGGGCTTGGGATCGTGCCAGACGTACCAATCGGCGCGGGGGTTGTCGCGGCTGGCCCGGCTTTCCTCGAACCAGGGGTGCCGGTCACTGGTGTGCGCCCAGACCTGATCGATGATGACCTTCACGCCGAGCGCGTGCGCGCGGGCGACGAGCGCGTCAAAGTCGGCAAGCGTGCCGAAGATCGGGTCGACGTCGCAATAATCGGACACGTCATAGCCGAAATCGGCCATCGGCGACCGGAAGAAGGGCGACAGCCAAATCGCCTCGACACCCAGGCTCGCGACATGGTCGAGGTGCGCGGTGATGCCGGGCAGGTCGCCGATGCCGTCGCCGTTCGAATCGGCGAAGCTGCGCGGATAGATCTGATAGATGGTGGCGCCGTGCCACCAGGCACGGTCTTGGGGGCGGTCCTGGGGAGGTTGCATGTGGCTCATCGTGCTGGGGTCAGCGCGCAGATCGCATAGCCGAGCGGCGGCAGCGTGACAGTGAGGCTGCCGGGCGCGGCGACCGCGCCGCATCCGGTGCCGGCGAGCGTCTTTGCGCCGGTGGCGCCGACGCCGATCTCGACCTGACGGGTCAACGGCGTGGTGGACGTGTTGAAGGCCAGCAGCACCTCTGCCCCGTTCGTCGGGTCGAAACGCGAGATGGCGAGGAGGCCGGGCGTATCCTCACGGGCGCGGAGCAACTGGCGGCCGCGGGTCAGCGCGGGGGTGGCGGTGCGCAGCTTGGCGAGCATCGCGGTCTGGCGGAACAGCGGATTGTCCTGGCCGAAGCTCTCCGTCGCAGTCGTCTTGCTGGTGCCGAGCAGGCGGTTGTCGTTATAGCTGGCGACCTTGCTCGCGAACATATCCTCGCGCGCGTCCTGGTCGTTGCCGTCGCTAACGAAGCCCTGTTCGTCGCCCGAATAGATGGTCGGCACGCCGCGCAACGACAGCAGCATCGCGTTCGACAGCATCACGCGTTGCAGCACCTCCGCATCGCTCGCGTTCGGGAAGGCCTTGCGCACGAAGGTGGAGAAGCGCCCATCATCGTGGTTGCCGGTGAAGGTCGGCAGCTGGATCGCGGTGTCATAACCCTTGGCGTAAAGCGCATCGCCGTCGAACAAGGCCTCGAATGCGTCGGTGCCGCGGGTGCCGGCGACCGTTTCGACCACCGCCTGGCGGAACGCAAAGTCGAGCACGGCGGGCAGCTTGTCGACCACCGTGTGCTGGGCGAGCACGGCGGGGCGCACCTCATGGTCGGAGACTTCGCCAAAGATGTGGAAGTTGGGGATGCCCTTCGCCTTGGCGCGCGCTTCCATGGCGGGGACGAAGGCCGCCCAGAATTCGGGATTGACGTGGCGGGCGGTATCGATGCGGAAGCCGTCGATGCCGTAGCGGTCGATCCAGCCGCCGAAGATGTCGATCATGCCGCTGAGGACGCGCGGGTTTTCGGTCATCAGGTCGTCGAGGCCGACGAAGTCGCCCATCGTCGAGCTTTCGTTGCGATAGGTCGTATCGCCGCGATTATGGTAGAGCGTCACGTCGTTCAGCCAGGCGGGGACCTTCACGTCCTTTTCCTTCGCCGGCACGAAGGGCGTGTAGGCGTAGGTCGGGTCGGTGAGCTTCGCGAAGTTCGCGGCGCTGCGGTCCTGGTCACTGGCGAAGCCGGGGTTGATCGCCTTGCCGGTCACGCCGCCACGGCGCTGATAAGGATAGTCGGCGCGACTGCGATAGGGGCATTCGCGCTGGCCGACGCATTCGCGATACTGGATCACGTCGGCGGTGTGGTTGATGATGATGTCCATATAGACCTTCATCCCGCGGCCGTGCGCGGCGGCGACGAGGTCGGCGAAATCCTGATTGGTGCCGAGGTGTGGATCGACCTGTATGAAGTCGGTGATCCAATAGCCGTGATAGCCGGCGGACTGCTGGCCGGGGGCGCCCTGCACCGGCTTGTTCTTGAAGATCGGGCCGACCCACAGGGCCGTCGCGCCGAGCGACTGGATGTAATCGAGGCGCTTGGTCAGCCCCTTGAGGTCGCCGCCGTGGTAGAAGCCCTTGGCGGTGGGATCGAAGCCGGTGACGGTGCGGTCGCCCTTCAGGCCGCCGCGATCGTTGCTGGGATCGGCGTTTTCGAACCGGTCGGGAAGCAGGAAGTAGATCACCTCGTCCTGCGGCAGGCGCGCGCGGTAATCGGTGGCCGCCGTCTGGGCGGGCGCGGCGGAGGCGGCGAGCAGCAGGGCGAGCGCGGTCGCGGTTCGTGTGGCCAGCTTCAGCATGCATCCCCCAAGTCACGCGCAGCCGATCCGTCGCCGGCCGCGTCCGGCCCGCCTTGTGCGGACCCTGCGCCCCCAAGCCAAGCATAGGGCATACGTATTCAACGCCGCTATCCCTACCGCCCGGCTTTGGCTACAGTCCCGCATGGCCGTGAAGAGCAGAGGACGGGGAACGGGCGCGGGCGACAAGCCGCCGACCTCGTTCGACATCGCCGCGCTCGCCGGCGTATCGCAGCCGACGGTCAGCCGCGCGCTGCGTGGCGACCGCACGGTCAGCAGCGCGACGCGGATGCGGATCGAGGCGATCGCGCGGCAGCTGAACTACAAGGTCGACAAGAACGCATCGTCGCTGCGGCGGGGGCAGAGTATGACGCTGGCCCTGCTCTTCTTCGAAGACCCGCTGGACGACGGCAGCTTCATCAACCCCTTCTTCCTCTCCATGCTGGGGTCGATCCTGCGCACCTGCGCGGCGCGGGGGTATGACCTGCTCACCTCGTTCCAGCAGCTCTCCGCCGACTGGCACACCGATTACGAGGACAGTCGCAAGGCGGACGGGATCATCCTGCTCGGCTATGGCGATTACGAACTGTACAAGGCGCGGCTGGAGGCGCTGGTGGCGCAGGGCACGCATTTCGTGCGCTGGGGATCGGTCGACGCGCATCCGATCGGGGTGACGATCGGCTGCGACAATATCGCCGGCGGGCGGATGGCGGGCGAGCATCTGATCGCGCGCGGCGCCACGCGGATCGGTTTCATCGGTGATGCCGACGATCATTATCCCGAGTTC
This sequence comes from Sphingomonas melonis DAPP-PG 224, assembly GCF_000379045.1. Lineage (NCBI taxonomy): Bacteria > Pseudomonadati > Pseudomonadota > Alphaproteobacteria > Sphingomonadales > Sphingomonadaceae > Sphingomonas > Sphingomonas melonis. The sequence goes on along the minus strand of NZ_KB900605.1, from coordinate 2,427,403 downwards.
CGCGACCGGTATCGCGGGCTGTGCGCGGCGCTGCGCGCGGCGGGGCTGCCGGTCGATCCGGGCCTGCACGCCGATGCGCTGTCGGTCGAGCAATCGGGCTATGACGCGACGAAGCGACTGCTGGCGCGCGACCTGCCGTTCGACGCGCTGTTCGCCGCATCCGACCTGATCGCGCTGGGCGCGGTGCGCGCACTGACCGAGGCCGGACGGCGGGTGCCCGAGGATGTGGCGATCATCGGCTTCGACGACATTCCCGCCGCGGCGACGACGCAGCCGCCGCTTACCACGATCGCGCAGGATTATCGCAAGGCGGGCGAGGTGCTGGTCGACACGCTGCTGCGCCGGATCGCGGACCAGCCAACCGATACGGCGCTGTTGCAGCCGCGGTTGATCGTGCGGGCGTCGGCCTGAAAAGAGGCAACACGAACGCCTTGGACGAAACGATTCTATACGGGGCGCGGCGACATCCAATGTTTGTCACCCCGGACTTGATCCGGGGTCCCGCTATTTCCGGCCGGTGCAGAAGAAGAAGCGGGATCCCGGCTCAAGGCCGGGATGACGGGAGGCGCAATGTGGTGCGTCTGCACAGAACTTGGCCGCCGTATCGATCCTACACCGGGGATGACGACACCCAACATTCGTCACCCCGGACTTGATCCGGGGTCCCGCTACTCCCAGCCAGCGCAGAAGAAGAAGCGGGATCCCGGCTCAAGGCCGGGATGACGGGGCGGAATGGGATGACGGGGAGGTTCAGGCCCGGACGGCGCAGTGGCGGGCGATGAGGTCGGCGTGGGAGGGCATGGCCTGCGCTTCGCGGCGGTAGAGCAGTTCGAGCGTTTCCATATATTCGCCCAAGTCCTCGACGCCGATCTGGTCGGCGAGCGGGTGATAGGCGGCTGCCTGTACCCCCTGCCCCGCCAGCACCTGCAGCCAGCCGTCTTCGGTGAAGAGTTCCTCGTGCTCACGCGTGATCGTGCCGGCCTGTTGCCAGAGCCCGATCTTGGCGCGGAGCGTGTCGGGTAGGTCGGCCTCGCGGCGTTCCTTCCAGAACGGCTCCGAACGGCCGTTCGCCCAATAATGGAGGATCAGGAAGTCGCGGATGCGCTCGATCTCGAAATCGGTCTGGCGGTTGTATTCGTCGCGCAGCGCGTCGGCGATGGGCAAGGCAGGGAGCAGCTTCACCAGCCGGGCGATGGCCGACTGGATCATGTGGATGCTGGTCGATTCGAGCGGTTCGAGGAAGCCGCTCGCCAAGCCCAGCGCGACGACGTTGCGGTTCCACGCGCGCTTGCGGCGGCCGGTGACGAAGCGCAGGTGGCGGGGCTCTGCCTGTGCCTCGCCCTCAATATTCGCCAGCAGCGCCGCGGCGGCGGCATCGTCGGACAGATGGCGGCTGCAATAGACATAACCGTTGCCCGTCCGGTGCTGAAGCGGGATCCGCCACTGCCACCCCGCCTCACGCGCGATCGCCCGCGTGTAGGGGAGCGGCGCGCCGACGTTGGCGCTGGGCACCGCGACGGCGCGGTCGCAGGGCAGCCAGTGCGTCCAGTCATCGTAGCCCGTTTCGAGAGCGCCCTCGATCAACAGGCCGCGAAAGCCGGTGCAGTCGAGGAACAGGTCGCCCGCGACGCGTTCGCCCGAAGCGAGGACCAGCGCCGCGATATCGCCGGTGCCGCCGTTCCGTTCGACGCGGTCGATCGTGCCTTCGGTGCGCTCGACCCCGCGGTTGACCGCGAAGCGGCGCAGGTAGGCGGCGTACAGCCCCGCGTCGAAGTGGAAGGCGTAGGGCATCGTCGGCAGCGTCTGCGCGGTGATCGGCCCGCCGCGGTGCATGCGGCCGGCGCGCGCGGCGACCTCGTTGAGCGCATAGGCGTCCAATGGCTTGGCAAGGCCGAGTTGGCGCGCGCGCAGCCAGTAATGCTGGAAGGCGATCAGCCCGACGTCGCGGCCGACGTCGCCGAATGCATGCATGTAGCTGTGGCCGGGCTCGCGCCAGCCGTCGAAGGCGATGCCGAGCTTGAACGTGCCGCCGGTGGCGCGGAGAAAGGCGTCCTCATCCAGCCCCAGCGCCTGGTTGAACAGGCGGATCTGCGGGATGGTCGCCTCGCCGACGCCGACCGTGCCGATCTCTTCGGACTCGACCAGCCGTATGCGGTAGCCGCTTTCGAGCAGGCCGCCGAAGGCCGCCGCGGCCATCCAACCCGCGGTGCCGCCACCGGCGATGACGATCGTGGTCATGGGCGTGGTGAGAGGAGTGTCCGCCATGCTGCTGGCCTATCAAGAAAACGGGCTGCCGTCACATGACGACAGCCCGAAGGTTTCCGGGGAAGGAAACGGTAAGGTCTGATCCGAAGCCGACGCGCCAGCGGAGACTGGGGCCTTGTGCGGCTCCCGTCCCGTGCCTTCGCCGTGAGATCCCAGCCTTCGCTGGAATGACGGCTTGGGCACCGGGATCGGAAGGGCCGCCAGGATCAGAACTTGTACGTGATGCCGATGTAATAATCGCGGCCGTAGCGCTGATAGTCGATCACCTGACGGACGTCGTTGTTCTGATAGGTGATGAACGGACGGTCGGTCAGATTCTTCGCCTGGGCGAGGATCGAGAAGCCCTTGAGGAAACCCTCCTGGAATTCGTAGCCGATCTGCGCGTCGAGGATGCCTTCCGACTTTGCCGTGCGGTAGGTCGGCGAGGCCGAAAGGCCCGCGACTTCGGCGAGGAAGTCCGACCGGTAGCGATAGTTGACGCGCGCCTGGAAGCCATACTTTTCGAAGTACAACGTGCCGCTGGCGACCACGTCCGACAGGCCTGGCAGCGTGATCGGCGTCGGATTGTTGCGATAGACGATCCGCGAGTCGGTGTAGTTGCCGGTCACGAACATGCCGAAGCCGTCGAGCGCGCTGGTCAGCGTCTTGAACGGCAGCGACAGCGTGGCTTCGACACCCAGCACTTCGCCGCGGCCGGTGTTGGCCGGGGCTGACACATTGCCGATCTGCAGGTTGTTGCGCGTTATGATCTGCTGCTGCGCCGCCGTCAGGCCGCCGAGCAGGCCCGAGAAGTCATACGCATAGGCATTGTTCGGATCGACGAAGTCGGTGAGGTGCTTGAAGTAGCCCGACAGAGCGACATAGCCGCCGCCGTCGAAATACTTTTCCAGCGAGATGTCGATGTTGGTCGACTGGTACGGCCGCAGCGCGACGTTACCGCCGTTCGACGTGAACACCGGATTCAGCGCCGGATTGGTGTTGTTCGCCTGGATGTTGGCAAGGTTGATCGACACATCCTGGGTCACGCGCTCCTGGTCGAGACGCGGACGGATCATCGTCTGCGACGCACCCAGCTTGACGTAGCCGCTGTCGATCAGCTCGACCGAGAAGGTCGCCGAGGGCAGGACGTTGGTGTAGGTCGACTTCTGGTCGGCCGGCGCGATCGTCACGATGCCGTTGTTGACGCTGGCGATCTGGCCGGTGCCGCGCTGCTCGCTGCGGATGACCTGCACGCCGAGCGCGCCCTTCACCGACTTGCCGCCAAGTTCGCCGTCGATGTTCGCCTGGGCGTAGCCGGTCCAGACGTTTTCGGTCACGACATTGTCGCGGACCAGCGCCGACGGACGACCGTCGAACGCCTTGTTGAGCGCGTTGTTGTAGACGTACAGCGGGTCCCAGGTCAGCATCGCAGGGATGCCGAGATAGGTCAGCGGGATATTGGTGCCGAGCAGCGCGGCGGTGGGCAGCGGTGCGGTCAGCGGGGTACCGCTGGCGACGGTGCAGTTGGTGCCGCCGCCGGTCGGGCAGAGGAAGTAGGAGGTGTAGGCGCTGGTCTTTTCACGACGGCTGTAGTTGCCGCCGACTTCCCAGCTCTTAATGATGCTGCCGTCGATATCGCCCTTCAGCGCGGCGCGCAGCGACTTCAGGTCGTCGCGGAACTTCGGCTGGTTGAGGAAGCCCGACTGGACGACCGGCTGCGTGCCGTTGTTGCCCCAGCCCTGCGGGTCGGTCAGCTTGAAGATGCTGGTGTTGGTGTAATCCAGCGTCGGCACGATCTTGTAAGTGCCATTGGCGTTCTGCGTCACGGTTACGCGATCGGCGACGCCGCTCTTCGCAAAGCCGGTGCCGGTGTTAGTTTCGAGCAGGAAGTCGGTGCGGTCCGCGCGGCTCCAGCTGGCATCGACGTTGAAGTGCAGGTTGTCGGCGATCTTGAAATCGTTGTTCCAGCCGAGCGACAGATTCTCTGCAGTGCGCTTGTTATAGTCGTTGCGCTGCACGGCGAAGACGTTGCTGAACGTCGTCGCGGTGGCGAAGCCGTTGTTCGTCGTGATGCCGCTCTTGACGGGATCCGAGAAGCCGAGCGGGAATTCGATGCCGCGCAGGCGCTGTTCTTCGGTGAAGTGCGAATAGAGCGCGTCGAAGGTCGAGTGGAAATTCTCCGACGGGGCCCATTCGATCGTCGCGACCGCGCCATAGCGGCGCAATTCGTTCGACTGGACATAGGGCTTGGCGCCACCCAGCACATAGGGATCGGCGGCGGTGCCGCTGCCCGAATAGCCCCAGGCGTTGTAGCGTTCGTCCTGCGAGGGCGTCTGCGTCGCCGACACGCCGATCGCGATGCCGAGCGTGTTGTCGGCGAACTTGTCGATGTAGGTTGCCGAGGCGCGATAGCCGTAGCGCGACGAATCCGGGTTCAGATTGTCGATGCCGTTCATCTGGCCGCGCGCATTGATCGCGAAGACGCGCTGCGACTGATCGAGCGGGCGCAGCATGCGCAGGTCGACGGTGCCCGAGATGCCCGCGGCGATCAGCGTGGCGTTCGCCGACTTGTAGACGTTGACGTTGCGGAAGAATTCCGACGGATACTGATCGTATTCGACGCCGCGGTTGTCGCCGACGGTCACCTGTTCGCGGCCGTTGAGCAGCGTCGTGGAGAAGTCGGGGCCGAGGCCGCGGATCGACAGGCGCTGGTCGCGGCCTTCGAGGCGCTGGGCGGTGACGCCGGGCAGGCGGGCAAGGCTGTCGGCGATCGACACGTCGGGCAGCTTGCCGACGTCTTCGGCCGAGACGCTGTCGACGATCAGCGTCGAATCGCGCTTGATCTTCGCCGAATTGGCAAGGCTGGCGCGGATGCCGGTGACGACGATGTCGCCGTCATCGGCCGCGGCGTTGGCGGCGGTCTGCTGGGCGGCGGCGGCCTGGTTCGGCGTGGGGTCGGCGGCGGGGGCCGGCGCCTGCACCGTCGCCGCGGCGGGCGGGTTGGCGGTCGGCGACTGCGGATTGGGCGCTTCCTGCGCGAAGGCGGCGCCGCCGGTGACGAGCAGCACGCTGCCGATCGCAACGGTGCTGGAGCGCAGCGCGATCAGCGCACGACGCGAAAAACTGGAATCGATGTGGGACACGAAAATCCTCCCCCTGACGAATGCCATGCCCCCGCCCGCTACCATCGCGGACGATCGGCTGACTGTGTTGCGGGCTTGTGAACGCGAGAGGATTAGGTGCCAAGTTGGCCACATACGTATTCACGGATGCATGCATTGCGCCTCGCAGCCGCCGTGTCTTTTCCGCAACAGCGGATTAGTCGCGCAATTCCAGGAAGCTATTGACCGTCAGCCGGCCCGTTTCAGGGTCCGGATCGAACGACAGCGTGTCGGGCAGATGCGCACAATGCAGCGTGTTGGAGCGATAGAGGATCGCGCGGTTGAAGCGCCCCTGGTGCAGCGCGATGCGCTCGAACACCGGCGTGTCGCCCGCGATATAGGCGGCGTCCGGCAGGCCATGGGCCGCCAGATCGGCGTCGAGCGCGGTGCGATAGGCGGGCAAGCGCGTGGCATCGATCGATTCGAAGCCGGTGCTGCGATGGCGATAGAAAGCGGTGCCGCTCGATTCGTCGGGCGAGAGATAATGGAGCAATGCGAGGCGGCGCGGCGAGACCTCGTCGAAATGCGGCAGGCGCTGGATCGGGGTGAGCGCCGATGGCGGCGTGGTGACGATCGAATAGAAGGCGTCGACAACCTCCAACGCCCCGGCCCCGAACACCTCCGCAGCGATGGGCGCGAGACGCGCGAGGGGATCGCGCAGCATCGGCGGCGCCACCACCGCGCGGATGCCGGGATAATGCGGGCCGATCGGCGCGAACGACAGGAAGGCGGCGTCGTCGCGAAACCGCGCGGCATCGGCAAAGCCGTCGATCACGACGACGGGCTGTTCCTCTGCGCCGTGGCGCTCGACCGATATCTGCCAGTTCATCCTGTGCGTGTGCCGCCGTCGGCGATACGCTTCAACCGCGACGATAAGTCCGGAACGGATGCGTATCGATCGCGTTTAACGGTCGACCGCGCTACGAACGCGGCGGACAAGCGAGGGACGATCATGATGCGTGGATGGCCGGTCTTGGTTTTGGGCATGGCGCTGGCAGGGTGCGGGACGCAGGGCGGATCGAACGAGGCCGTCGCGGCGAACACCACCGCCACGTCGCAGAGCAGCGGCTATATCGCCAAAGTGCTGGCACTGCCGCCGCGCCAGCTGAACGGCGTGCTGTACCGCGCGATCGATGACGCCAAGCAATCGTGCCAGGGCATCGCGGACACGCTGCGCCAGAAGGATAACAACGGCAAGCCGGTGTGGGCGGTGCGCTGCACCGATGGCGGCGCATGGCTGATCACGATCGGCGACGACGGCACCGCGGACGTGACCGGCGTACCCGCGAAGGCCGGCGGCTAAGCGGCATCGCGGGCGAACCCGTCAGCCCAGCGGCATCTGCCGGGCGGCGGGTTCGACCTCTGCCTTCGCCTGTTCCTCGCAATGCGCGGCGGGCATCAGGCGGCCCTTCCGCCAGTTGCCATAGCGGTAATAAGCGATCGTCATCGCCATCGACGCGAGCGTGCCGGCGGGGAAGCTCCACCAGATCGCATCGGCGTGGAGCATCGGTTGCAGGGCATAGGCGATGCCCAGCCGCACCGGGAACAGCGCAACCGCCAGGATCACCAGCGGCCCAACGACGGCGCCGTTCGCGCGCACGGTCGAGGCGAGCACCATCGACACGCCGAAGAACAGGAAACTGACCGATCCGACGATGTTGATATGCGCGGCAAGGTCGATCGATGTCGCGTCGCTGCCGAGGAACAGGCCGAGCGCGGTCCGATCGGCAAGCGCCACCGCACCGATCAGCGCGGCGGTCATCGCGAGGTTGATCAGCACGCCCGCGCGCGTCACCCGCGCCACCCGGTCCCACCGCCCTGCCCCGATATTCTGCGCCGCCATCGCGCTGACCGCCGCACCCACCGCCATCGCCGGCATCTGGATATAGGTCCACAGCTGGTTCGCCGCGCCATAGGCCGCAGTGGTGGTGGTGCCGTAACTGTTGATCAGGCCGATCATCGCCAGCGCCGAGGCCGTGACGACCAGCATCTGGAGCCCCATCGGCACGCCCTTGGCTACGATCGGCCGCAGCAGCGCGGGATCGGGGATCAGATAGCGCCATTCGGCCCCGCGCAGCCGGACGACGAGGTCCTGCCGGTAGACATAGGCGAGCAGCGCGAGGAAAGAGACGGTGTTCGCGATGCAGGTCGCCAGCGCCGACCCGGCGATGCCGAGTTCGGGCGCGCCGCCGAGGCCGCGGATCAGCACGGGGTTGAGCGTGACGTCGAGCAATGACCCCAGCGCCATGAACTTGAGCGGCGTCACCGAATCCCCCGCCCCGCGCAACGCCATCGACAGCAGGACCGAGAGGAAGCTGGTCGGCATCGAGACGAAAATGACGCGCAGATAATCGAGCGCGAGGTCATAGGCGTCGGCGGGGGTGCGCAACGCGGTAAGGATCGCGGGCGTCGCGAACCAGCCGGCCACCACGACGACGACGGAGAGCAATCCGAACAGGCCGGCCGCGGTGCCGAACACGCGCCGCACGCCATCGATATCGCGCCGGCCCATCGCCTGGCCGATCAGGATCGTCGCGGCCATGCCGAAGCCGAACACCGCGGAGATCAGGAGGAACATGACGAGGCTGGCGTTGGTCGTCGCCGCCAGCGCGCGCTCGCCGAGCAGGCGACCGATCCAGATCGCGTTGATCGATCCATTGACCGACTGCAGCACGCTGGAGCCGAGGGTCGGAAGGGCGAAGAGCAACAGCGTGCGGCCGATCGGGCCGGTGGTGAGGTCACGCTGTGGTTTCGCCATGGTGTGTCCCTGTTTTGTATGTCGTGGCCCCCTGGAGTGAGGCGGCGGCGGAGCGTCTAAGTGCCCGTCACCCCGGACTGGTTCCGGCCGCACGGAGATCGCTCAAGCCCCTGCCGCCGCCCTAGCCGAAGAGAGGACCCGGGAACCAGTCCAGGGTGACGGCGTGGGTGGGGTGAGCGGAGTGGCCTTCTCGCAGCGAGGCAGCCGATCGGTCGGTGAGATCACATTGCGGTTTGGCAGATCGATCGCCGCTCCGCCGCCCTATCTCACTCCGCGAGACGCGGGACAGGCACCGCAAATCCCCCGTCACCCCGGACTTGTTCCGGGGTCCACCGGGCCGCGGGGGGACGATAGAGCCTCCAGCCATCCCCTCGCCGCGGAGTGGACCCCGGAACGAGTCCGGGGTGACGGAGTGGGTGGGGTGAGCGGCGTGATCTTCTCGTAGCGATGCAGCCGCTCGGTCGGTGAGCTCACGTTGCGGTTTAGCGGGTCGATCGCCGCTATGCCGCGCTGTTCCACTCCGCGAGACGCGCGCCAGGCACCGCAAATCCCCCGTCACCCCGGACTTGGTCCGGGGTCCACCAGGCCGCGGGGGGACGATAGAGCCTCCAGCCATCCCCCTCGCCGCAAAGTGGACCCCGGAACGAGTCCGGGGTGACGGGGTGCGCGGGGAGAGCGGTGCGCCCTCCCCTTTAGCCCAGGCGCGCCAGGGCGGCTGACAAACGTTCCGCCTCTGCCGCCTTTTCGGCGTGGTCGGCGCGGGCCTTTTCCACCGCTTCGGGCTTGGCGCGTTCGACGAAGCTGGCGTTGCCGAGGCGGCCGGCGAGCGCGTCGCGTTCCTTTTCCGCGGCGGCGATGCCCTTGGTCAGGCGGGCGCGTTCGGCGTCGAGGTCGATGACGCCCTCGACCGGCAGCATGAAGGTGGTGCCATCGACCACGATCTGGAGCACGCTGCCCGCGGCGGGGGCGTCGAAGCTGACCGTTTCCGTACGGGCGAGGCGGCCGAGCGTGGCAGCGTTGCGCCCCAGGCGGTCACGCAACGCGGCGTCGGCGTCGGCGGTGTGGAGCACCAGTCGCGCACCCGGGGGCACGTTGAGCTCGGTGCGCGCGGTGCGGATTTCGCCGACGAGGCGGATCAGCCACGCGACCTCCGCTTCCGCCGCCGGATCGAGGCTGCGCGCGTCGGTCTGCGGCCATTGTGCCACGATCAGGTCGTGGGCGCGCGGGTTGGCGTGCCACAGCTCTTCGGTGATGAAGGGCATGAACGGGTGGAGCAGGATCAGGATCTGGTCGAGTACCCAGGCGGCGACCGCCTTGGATTCCGGGTCGATCTCGCCGCGGACGCCGTCCACGACCTGCGGCTTGATGAGTTCGAGATACCAATCGCAGAAGCGGCTCCAGACGAACTGGTAGATGGCGTTCGCCGCGGCATCGAAGCGCAGGTCGGCAAGCGCGAGGTCGATCGCCTGCACGGTCTGGATCGTTTCGCCGATGATCCAGGCGTTGACGGGCAGGGTCGCCGCGGGTGCCTCGATTGTCGCGCTCGCGCCGATACCGTTCGCCTGGCAGAAGCGCGCGGCGTTCCACAGCTTGGTCGCGAAGTTGCGATAGCCCTCGACGCGGCGTTCATCCATTTTGATGTCGCGGCCCTGGCTTTCCATCGCCGCCATGAAGAAGCGCAGCGCATCGGCACCGTAGGTATCGATCAGGCCGAGCGGGTCGACGGTATTGCCCTTGGACTTCGACATCTTGGCGCCGTCCGCCGCGCGGACGAGGCCGTGCAGGTAGAGCGTCTTGAAGGGGACGTCCTTCAGGAAGTGCATGCCCTGCATCATCATCCGCGCATCCCAGAAGAACAGGATGTCGAAACCGGAGATCAGCACGTCATTGGGATAGCGACCGCCGAGCGTGGGGTCGGTGTTGTCGGGCCAGCCGAGTGTCGCGAACGGCCAGAGTGCGGAGGAAAACCACGTGTCGAGGACATCGGAATCGCGAATCAGAACAACAGCGGGCTTTTCACCCTCAATGGTCGGCACCTGTCCTTCCTCGCCATCGGAAAACGTGATCTGCCAGGCATCCCCGTAATATTGCTCCGCCTGCTGACGAACATCAGCTTCCGTTTCTCCAACAAAGGCCATCTGTTCCGGCCCGGCGCCGGAGAAGACCTGTCGGCCAATGTCCGCAAACGTCTTCGATGCGTTGGCTTCTAACCATTCCTTTGAAAAGCCAAACCACGCCGGGATCTGATGGCCCCACCACAATTGGCGGCTGACGCACCACGGCTGGATGTTCTCCATCCAGTTGAAGAAGGTCTTTTCCCAGGTTTTCGGGACGATCCTGATCGCCTCGCTGCGCACCGCCTCGATCGCGGGCTGAGCGAGCGTCTTGGCGTCGACATACCATTGGTCGGTCAGCCAGGGTTCGATGACCACGCCGGAGCGGTCGCCGAACGGCGTCTGGATCGTGCGCGGTTCGGCGTCGTGCTCGTTGCCGTCCTTGTCGACGTGCGGGATCAGGACGCCATCGTCCTTCAGGCGGGCGACGATCGCTTTCCGCGCGTCCGCGGTCGATAGGCCAAGCAGGTCGGCGGGGATCAGGCCGTCCGCGGTCTGCACGATCTGTGCCTTGGCATCGAGCATGTTGAGCATGTCGCGCGCCTCGATCCCGGCGCGGCGGCCGACTTCGAAGTCGTTGAAGTCGTGGCCCGGCGTGATCTTCACCGCGCCCGATCCCAGTTCGGGATCGGCATGTTCGTCGGCGACGATCGGGATCAGGCGGCCGGTGATCGGCAGGCGCACCTGCTTGCCGACCAGCGCGGCGTAGCGGGCATCGTCAGGATGCACCGCGACCGCCATGTCGGCGAGCATCGTCTCGGGCCGCGTCGTCGCAACCTCGATGAAGCCCGATCCGTCGGCGAGCGGATAGCGCAGGCGCCAGAAGCTCCCCTTCACCTCACGCGTCTCGACCTCGAGGTCGCTGATCGCGGTGCCGAGGCCCGGGTCCCAGTTGACGAGGCGCTTGTCGCGGTAGAGCAGGCCCTGGCGGTGCAGCTCGACGAAGACCTTGAGCACGGCCTTCGAAAAGCCCTCGTCCATCGTGAAGCGTTCGTTGGCCCAGTCCATCGAACAGCCCAGGCGGCGCAGCTGCTGCGTGATCTGGCCGCCGCTCTCCGCCTTCCACGCCCAAACCTTGGCGATGAAGTCGTCGCGGCTGAGGTCGGTGCGCTTCTGGCCGGCGGCGTTCATCTGGCGCTCGACGACCATCTGCGTCGCGATACCGGCATGGTCGGTGCCGACGACCCAGAGCGCATCCTTGCCCTTCAGCCGGGCATGGCGGGTCAGGATATCCTGCAGCGTGTTGTCGAGCGCGTGGCCGATGTGCAGGCTGCCCGTCACGTTGGGCGGCGGGTTGACGATCGTCCAGGGTTCGGCATTCGGCCGGTCGGGACGGAACAGGCCGTTCGCCTCCCAATGCGCATACCAGCGCTGTTCGATTGTCGCGGGGTCGAAGGTCTTGGGAAGCTCGGTCATGGCAATGCCTGTAGCCATGGCGGACGCATCTGAGAAGAAGGGTGCGTGCAGCACGCCGGAAGCGTCTGGCATCATAGGGTTTTGGTAAATGTTTTGGGGGTACGGCGATCCCCCAACGGACCAGAGTTCGCCAGCCGATGCACGATCTGCACCACGACCATGACGAATTGCGAACGCTGATGCACAGCTTCGCCATGGCGATGGACCAATCGACCGGGTTCGACGCGGACCTGCAACGCGCCCGCGTAAAATTCTATCAGACATTCCAGGCACATGTCGCCCGAGAAGAGGCGTGCTGCCAGCAGCTGCCCGCAGACGACCCGATCCGGATCCAGGGCGCCGCGGACATGCAGGTGCTGATTCGCGACTATAGCGCGCAGGTGGCGGCCTGGCCGCCGCAGCGCGTGAAGGCGGAGTTCCCCGCCTATCGCCGTGCGGTGCTGATGCTACAGGCCAGGCTGCGCCGCCGGCTGGACTGGGAGGAGCGCCACCTGCATCCTCGCCTGTCCGCCTTCAGCCGCGCCGCCTGACCTGCGAGCAAGTTAGCGCTGGTCCTTGGTCCAGCGATCCATCCAGCCCAGCACCTCGCGATACCATTGGCGCGAGTTGGCGGGCTTCAGCACCCAATGGTTCTCGTTCGGGTTGACGAGGAGGCGCGAGGGGATGCCGCGGCGCTGGAGCGCGGTGAAGGCGGCGAGGCCCTGCGTATAGGGAATGCGGAAGTCCTTTTCGCCGGTAATGACCAATTGCGGCGTCTTCCACTGCGCGACGTAATTGACCGGGTTCCACTTTTCGAACGCGGCGGGGTCCTGGAAATAGGTCTTGCCGCCATGTTCCCATTCGTCGAACCACAGTTCGTCGGTTTCATAGGCCATGGCGCGCGCGTCGAAGACGCCGTCGTGCTGGACGATGCACTTGAAGCGATCGGGCCAATTGCCCTCGATCCAGTTCATCATATAGCCGCCATAGGAGGCGCCAAGCGCGCAGGCCTTGTCGCCGTCGAGCCAGCCGAACTTGGTGGTCGCCGCGGCCAGCCCCGCCTTCAGATCGTCGAGCGGCCAGCCGCCCCAATTGTTGCTGATCGAATCGGTGAAGGCCTGACCGTAGCCGGTGGACCCATGGAAATCGACCGCGACGAGGCCATAGCCGGCGCCGGCGAACACCGCGGGGTTCCAGCGATAGGACCAGCTGTTGTCGCTCGATCCCTGCGGGCCGCCATGGACCATGAACGCGACCGGCACCTTGCCCGTGCTGCCATACGGCTTCACCGCATAGCCCCAGACGGTGTCGTTGTTCGCACCGGTAAAGCTGAAGCGGCTGACGGTCGGCATGTCGATGCCGGCGAGCTTGGTCGCATTGACCGCGGTCAGGCGCGCGGGCTTGCCCTTACCGGTGGCGGCGACGGCGTAGAAATCGTCGGGGGCGGTCAGGCTGTTGATCGCGACGACCGCGCCCTTGGGCGTCGGCACGACGGCGGAGACATGACCGGCTTGCGTCAGGCGCGTGACCTTGCCCGTCGCGGGATCGACGGCGAACAGCGGGTTTTCCTGCGTATCCTGCGCCGTCACGTAAATGCGCTTCGAATCGGGCGACCAGGCGATCGACCCGACCGATCGGTCCCAGCCCTCGGTCAGGCTGCGCACCTGGCCGGTCGCGAGATCGCGGAGCATCAATACCTGGCGGTCGGCTTCGAAGCCGGGCCGCTTCATCGCGAACCAGGCGAGGCTGCGGCCGTCGGGCGAGACGGTGGGCAGATTGTCGGTCGCCTGATTGGCGGCGGTCAGATTCACCGGCGCGGCGGAACCGTCGGCGGGCGCGGACCAGATGTCGAGGTTGGTCGACAGCGGTTCGGTGGTGCCGGCGACGCGCAGCGCGAAATAGACGGTCTTGCCGTCGGCGCTCCACGACACCTCTTCGCCGCCGCCGAAGGGACGCGAGGGGGCATCGCCGTCGAGACCGTGTTCGATCGCGACGCCATCACCCGGCGCGCCCGCGGCGGTCAGCGGCAGGACGAAGAGCTGCGACTGCGTGCCGTCCGCCCACGTATCCCAGTGGCGCACGAACAATTTGTCGTAGACGCGGCCCTCGCCGGCCAGCGGGTCCTTCTTCACCATGGCGGGGGCGAGGCTGGGCGCGTTGGGCTTGCGATCGGCCCAGACGAGGATGCGGTCGCCGGTCGGCGCGACCTTGAAGCCGCCGAAGCCGCCCTGGAAACTGGTGAGCTTGCGGGGCGTGCCGCCGGTGACGGGGATCGCCCAGATGGCATCCTCGCCGCCCTTGTTCGACTGGAAGTAGACGGTCGATCCGACGATCTGCGGTGCGTTTTCGTTGACCTCCGCCTCGGCGACCAAAGGTTCGGGCTTGGCGCCCTTGCGGGTCAGATCGAGGCGCCACAGGTCGTAGCGGCCGCGATTGGCGGCGAGATCGGTTTCGCGCTGCGCCCAGACGAGCCACTTGCCGTCCGCCGACGCGGTCGGCGCGCCGACGCGGCTGAGCGTGGTGACGTCATCGATGGTAAGCTGGCGGGCGGCGGCGGGCGCGGCGATGGCAGCGGCGGTGGCGAGCAGGCTCGCGGCAAAGAGGGTCTTCATGCGCGCAAGGTTAAGCAGATCGGCCGTGCCGGGGCAACGGCGGGCCGATGGCGGCAGGAGCGGCGCGTCGCGGTGCCGCCCCTGCCCGCGTCGGTCAGAATTCCGACCAGTCGTCCGATGCGGCGACGACGGCGAGGTTGCCCGTCGCCCGGCGCTTGCTCGCCGCCGCGATCTGGCGTCCGGCCACCGCCGCCCGTTCCTGCAACTGCGCGACGGGTGATGCATTGGACGTGGCCCCACCGCCGGTGCGGAAGCGGGTGATCTGGCGCGCCATCGTCTCCGCTTCGGCGGCAAGGCTGCGCGCGGCGGCGGTCGCTTCCTCGACCATCGCGGCATTCTGCTGCGTCACGCCGTCCATCTCGCTGACCGCGGTGTTGACCTGTTGCAGGCCGGTCGCCTGCTGTTCGGCCGAGCGCGCGATATCGGCGACCAAACCGTCGATCTCGGCGATCCGGTCGATGATCCGCTGCAACGCCTGGCCGGTTTCGCCGACCAGCCGCACGCCCTCGTCCACCTGCTGTGACGAGGCGGTGATCCGCGTCTTGACGTCCTTGGCCGCCTCTGCCGACCGCTGCGCCAGCGCCCGCACTTCCGACGCGACGACGGCGAAGCCCTTGCCCGCGTCCCCTGCCCGCGCCGCCTCGACACCGGCGTTCAGCGCCAGCAGGTTGGTCTGGAAGGCGATGCCGTCGATGACGCTGATGATTTCGGAAATTTCGCCCGACGTGCGCTCGATCCCGCCCATCGCCTCCACGGCGTTGCGCACGACGGCGCCCGAATGCTGCGCTTCGTCGCGGGCGCTGCGTACCGCGGCATTGGCGCTGCCGGCGCGTTCCGCGGTGGAGCGGACGGTGCTGGTGATCTCGTCCATCGCCGCGGCGGTTTCCTCGAGGCTCGCCGCCTGCTGTTCGGTACGTTGCGACAGATCGTCGGAGGCCTGGCGGATGTCGCCGGCGCCGCTGTTGATGCTGGACGCCGATTCGGACATGGCGGCGAGCGTCGTTTGCAGGGCGGATACGGCGGCGTTGAAATCGTCCTTGATGCGCGCGAACGGCCCGGTGAGATCGGCATCGACGCGCGAGACCAGATCACCCTCCGCCAGACGCGACAGCGCCTGGCCGAAGCTGTCGACAATCAACGTCGTCTGGGCCGCCTTGGCCTGTTCGGCGCCGACCAGCTGATCGCGCAGCGCCGTCGTCGCACCCGCGAGCTGCCCCAGCTCGTCACCGCGACCCGTGGCGGGCACGGCCACCGTCAGGTCGCCCGACGTCATCCGGTTGAGGACACCGACCAACTGAAGAAGCGGCGCGACCACATAGCGCCGGCATAGCACGCCGATCGTGCCGACGAGGGCCAGCAACGCCAGGGTCGTCGCGATCAGCGACATGGAGGCGAGGCTGGTGACCCGGTCGGCATCGGCGTCCACCGCGTTCAGATGGGTTTCGAGACGGTTGGACACCGTTTCCATGCCCGATTCCAGGTCGTGGAAGGTGCGCAGGAACGCCGGCAGCATCGTCGATGCGCGATCCTGATCGACGGCAGCCGTCGCCGCGACGGAGCGGGCGCTGGCAATATAGGCGTCGACCTGCGGCTGGATCTGCGTCGCCGCGGCGACGACTTCGGGCGCGGCGGCATAGGCGCGGTCGACGGCCAGCGTCTTGCGCAGCGTCGCCACATCCTGTTCCAGCGCCTTGCGATTGTCCGTCAGGCTGAGGTCGCCGACGCGGATCGCGCGCAGGATCGACAGCACGTCGCCCCGGATCGCATCGTGCATCATATCCGCGGTCATGTGATTGCGCAGCAATCGGGAGGCCGCGCCGACGCGGTCGCGCGCCGCGGACTGCTGGCCATTGGCCCACAGGCTCACCCCGGCCGAGGCCAGGACGAGGGCGATGATCGCGGCAATCGCCGCCATCATCATCGTGTTGATCGATCGCACCCCTAAATTCTCCCGTTCCGCGTCATGTTCCTGTCATTATGTCGGAAACGGATAAAGTTGGGTTAACCGCGCTGACGGGCTTGGCCGACTGGCATCAACCGAAATGCTTTCCGGCCGTCACCAAGTCAAATTAGGTCCATATTGACCAATAAGGGAAACGCCATCGCCATTACCGCTCCCGTAACCAGTCATAACAGGGAGTAGACATGGACAGGATCTTTGCCATTTGCCGCGCCATGCGGTGGGGCGCCGGAATCATCGCGATCAGCGTTGGCTGTGTCGACGCGGCGATTGCCCAAGAGGCGTCGAGCGCATGGAGCCTGTCGGCCGACTACACGGCCGATGTCGCCGGCGTGGCGTCCGGCGGACTCGAACGCGGCGTGCGCTATCTCGACAATATCGACGTGATCGCCGAGGCCGATCTCGACGCGCTGATCGGATGGCATGGCGGCAAGGCGCATGCAGCGCTGCTCAACAACATGGGCGGCAAGCCCAACGATCTCGCCGGATCGATCCAGGGCATCAACAATATCGAAGTGTCGCAGGGGCGCTTCAAACTCTACGAAGCCTGGGTCGAGCAGGCGCTGGCTTCAGGCTGGTCGCTGCGGGCGGGGCTGTACGACGTCAACAGCGAATTCTACCAGAACGATGCGGCGGGATTGCTGATCTCGCCGATGTTCGGCGTCGGATCGGAACTGGCCGCGACGGGCGTCAACGGCCCGGCGATCTTTCCCTCGACGGCGCTCGCCGCCCGGCTGCGGGTCGAGGCCGGCAAGACCTATGGCGCATTCGCCGTGGTCAACGCGCGCGCCGGCACGATCGGCGACGAAAATGGCATCGACTTCACTGGCCGCGACGGCGCGCTGCTGATCGGCGAAGCGGGCTGGACGGGCAACGGCCGCGTCGCCGTCGGCGCATGGACCTATACGCGCACCCAGCCGACGATCATCCTGCCGGAAATCTCGCAAGGGCCCGGTTTCCACGCGTCGCGCGGCGTCTATCTGATCGCCGAGCGCTTGCTCGCCGGCAAGGCCGACGCCCCCCGCCAGCTCGAAGGGTTTTTGCGGCTGGGGCTGTCCGAGGGGAAGACGACGCCGTTTCGCGGTGGTTGGCAAGGCGGCCTGCTGCTGAAACAGCCCTTTGCATCGCGGCCCGACAGCGCCGTTTCGATCGGGGCGGGCAGCGGCGTGCTGTCGAACAGCTATCGTAGCGCCAATCCGCCGGAACTGCCTGCACTCGGCCGGGCGGAAACGATCATCGAGGCGACCTATACCGATACGCTGATGAAGGGTGTCTCCCTGCAACCCGACATCCAATATGTCATCAATCCGGCGGCGGACCGCACGATCCGCAATGCGCTGGTGCTGGGGTTGCGCCTGACGCTGGGCTGGTCGGCGCACTGACGCCCGGGCGCTTTAGAAGAACTACGAAAAAGGGGGCATCACGTAGATCACGCGATGCCCCCTCACATGGGAGTTCTCAGGTCAAGAGGCTGTGCGGTAGAGCGTGCAGCCTCTTTCCTTCCGCACAATCATATCTGTTCTACCTTGCCGGTTCGGCTGCCAGCCGCAGCAATGAACCAAAACAGCGCGCCTGCAATAGCGCCTAATAGGGCAATTTGGCCGACGTAGTAGAAGTTCATCAGCCATCCGTAAGCAGTCAAAGATCCGTCGATGACGGTTGATCGTCCATCAATGCTCGCATTATCCGGTCGACTTATTAACGCGAGCACGAGCCAGGGAAGAGCGGCGACCACTGCACCAGTCGCAGCGCAGTTGATGATTGTCGCATTGACGTGTCGGCGTAACATGAAGAACGCCGGGAGCCCGATGATAAAGGCTGGAGGGTAAGCGCCAAACACGGCAAATGCCACAGCGCTCCGCCAGATCCGTTCGAGCGGATCGGTGATGCCCTCATATGCTGGCATAGCAATAGCCATCAACAAGGCGGCTGCGCCCGGGACCACTACAAAGGCGAGGATCACCCGCCAAATTGAAGGATAGGTGCGCTTGGCTCGTGCGGCGTACATGACGCCAGCTTATCGCTTTGTCGTCGCCATTCCAGATCAATCGTCAGGAATGGTCAGAGCGTCAGGCCATGGTCGTCCTCCTCAATTTCTGGATCACTGGCCTGAGCCTGTTGCAACAAGCGTCCCGGTGACCGGTCCGCTCTAACCTCACATCCGGTCGCCGCTCGTGCGCGGCTGCACCACAATCCCGCTTGCGTCGGGTCTGGCTCAGGAGACGGGACCAACCTTTTTTTCGGCATCTGAAGCCAACAGGGACCTCCGGTCCGTCCACCTGGATCCGGCAGGGACGATGCCCTGCGGGAACTCGTATCGGGTTACGTGCTCATGCGGCCTTCAGCAGCGCGCCTGCGGGCACCACGCCGGCCGAGACGAACTGCCACAGCGCGATCAGCAGCTTGCGTGCGACTGCCACGATCATGACCCGCCGCGCGCGACCACCGTTCGCGCCCACCCGCTCCGCGTACCACTTCGTCAGCTCCGAGTCCGGCTGATGACGCAGCCACAGCCAGGCGACCTGGATCATGGTCGTTCGCAACCGCTTGTTGCCCGCCTTGGACACGCCCTGCTCCCGGTCCATGCTGCCGCTTTGCCACGGTGATGGGGCCAGCCCGGCATAGGCGGCGACCTGTCGTCGATTGCTGAAGCTGCGGAAGAACGCTTCTGCGTGCAGCACGCCGGCGAACTCAGGACCGATGCCGCGCAACTGGATGAGCCGGGGACCAGTGTCCGCCTCACCGGCGGCATCCGACCGCGGCTCGAGCAGCGCGTCGCGCTCGGCTTCGACCTGCTTGATCTGGCCGACGACCATCTCCAGCCGGTCCAGCTCGCGCTCGATCTCGCGGCGAACATGCCGGGGCAGCGGTCGTCCATCGCCGGTCACCAGTTCGTCCAGCCGCGCCCGCCGGTCGGCGCGCAGTGGCTCGTAGTCGCCGACCCCTTGCGCGAACAGCAGGCCCTTGATGCGGTTGACGTGCCGCACCCGCTCCACGACCAAAGCCCGCCGCTCGCGCGAGATGCGTCGCCGGTCCTCGTCCTCGACGCTCGGCACCGCCACCATCGCACACACCCGCGGCTCCCCGCGCTTGTAGGCCAGCAGCGTGCGGACCAGCGCCTCGCCGTCGAGCTTGTCCGTCTTGGCGCGCCGGCTGCGTCGTGAAGCGGCAATCGAGGCGGCGTCGACGACGTAGCTCTCGATACCCTCGCGCACCAGGCAGCGGTGTATCCAGAAGCCGTCGAGGCCCGCCTCCTGGATGACGACCAACGGGTACTGCTCGCCCATCCGCGCCTCGGCCTTCGCCTGTAACTGCGCGAACCGCTCCAGGAGTGCCGGCACGTCGCTGCCCTTCACCTGATGCCGCGAGATCCGCTCGCCGCGACCCGGCGACAGCGACGTCACCAGCCAGGTGGAGCGGCTCAGCTCCAGCGACACGAAGATTGCGTTCAGCTGCGTGCTGACGGCGGCATGGCATGAGACGGACACGGGCACGGGCAACCTCCTTCACGACAAAGCGGGAAGGTCAGTCTGCCTCAACCGGCGCCAGCCCGCGCCCATGGGATCTTTTTTGCTCGTCCGCCCCTAAGGACGGAGGACAGGCCGGATCAGCCCTTCTGCGCAACGCCCGAAGCTGCGGCGACCTCAGCGGCAAAGTCGCTCTCTTCCTTCTCGATGCCTTCACCGAGCTGGAAGCGGACATAGTCGACCAGCTTAATCTCGGCGCCGGCGTCCTTGCCCGCCTTGGCGACGACGTCGCTGATCTTGGTCTTGCCGTCCATCACGAACAGCTGGCTGACGAGCGCATGCTCCTTGCGGAACTTGGCGATCGAGCCTTCGACCATCTTGGCGATGATGTCGGCCGGCTTGCCCGATTCGGCGGCCTTTTCGGTCGCGATCGCGCGCTCGCGCTCGATCTCGCCCTCGTCCAGGTCTTCCTCGTTCAGCGCCTTCGGGAAGGCTGCGGCGATGTGCATCGCCAGCTGCTTGCCGAGCGCCTGAAGCGCCTCTTCACCCGCGTCCGATTCCAGCGCGACGAGCACGCCGATCTTGCCGAGACCCGGCGACGCCTGGTTGTGGACGTAGCTGACGACCGCGCCCTTCGACACTTCGAGGCGCTTGGCGCGGCGCAGCGACTGGTTTTCGCCGATCGTCGCGATGTTGTTGGTCAGCACTTCCTCGACCGTCTTGCCCGAGGGCATCGATTCGGTCTTGAGCGCGTCGACGTCGCCACCGGTCGCCAGCGCGATCTGCGCGACTTCGCGGACGAACTGCTGGAACTGGTCGTTCTTCGCGACGAAGTCGGTTTCCGAGTTCACTTCGACCGCCGCACCCTTGGTGCCGCTGGTCGCGACGGCGACGAGGCCCTCGGCCGCGGTGCGGCTCGACTTCTTCTGCGCGGCGGCAAGGCCCTTGGTACGCAGCCAGTCCAGCGCGGCGTCCATGTCGCCGGCGGTCTCGTTCAGCGCCTTCTTGCAGTCCATCATGCCCGCGCCGCTCTTCTCGCGCAGGTCCTTGACCATCGCTGCGGTGATATCAGCCATGTGCATATCCTCTATAGTCTGAATGTGTTTGCGGGCGGGGTAGAGCGCACGCCCTGCCCCGCCCGCATGAAAGCATCGTGACGGTGCTTACGCGTCGATCTGACGCTCGGCCTCCGCTGCCGCGCCGGCATCCGCCGACACCGGCTCGACGGTCAGCGCTTCCTCGACCGGCGCAACGTCCTGCGCACCCAGGTCGACGCCGCGGCGCGACTGCTGCTCCTGGTTACCGCGGGTCGCGGCGATCGCCACGGCTTCGCAGTACAGGCGGATCGCACGGCTCGCGTCGTCGTTCGCGGGAACCGGGAAGGCGATGCCGTCCGGCGAGACGTTCGAATCGAGGATCGCGACGACGGGGATGCCGAGCGTGTTGGCTTCCTTGATCGCCAGCTCTTCCTTGTTCGCGTCGATCACGAACATCACGTCGGGAATGCCGCCCATGTCGCGGATGCCGCCGAGCGACAGTTCGAGCTTGTCGCGCTCACGGGTGAGCTGCAGCACTTCCTTCTTGGTCAGGCCGTGCGTGTCGCCCGACAGCTGCTCTTCGAGCGCCTTCAGACGCTTGATCGAGTTGCTGATCGTCTTCCAGTTGGTGAGCATGCCGCCCAGCCAGCGGTGGTTGACGAAGTGCTGGCCCGAACGACGCGCTGCATCGGCGACGGCGTCCTGCGCCTGGCGCTTGGTGCCGACGAACAGCACCTTGCCGCCGCTGGCGACCGACGACGAGATGAACTCGAGCGCGCGGGCGAAGAGGGGAACGGTCTGCGACAGGTCGAGGATGTGGACGCCGTTACGGTCGCCAAAGATATAGGGCTTCATCTTCGGGTTCCAGCGGTGGGTCTGGTGGCCGAAGTGGGCGCCGGTCTCGATCAGCTGCTGCATGGTGACGACGGGAGCCGCCATAGGATAAGTCCTTCCGGTTAATGCCTCTGGGAAGCGGATGACGGCGGCCGTTCGGCCACGCGCACCGGGCTATGATGCCTCCCATGCGGGGTTGAGGAGCGCGCCCTTAGCGAAAGCCACGCGCCAGTGCAAGCCGGAACATCCGCTTGACACGTGGAACGTATATGGAACATACCGTGTTCATACGGTGACCCAAGCCCACGCCGCCCCTTGATGGAGATCAACAAGGGGCCGAAATGGTCGAAAATCAGAGGCTTATGGGAACTCACCGATAAAACATGGGTTTAGCGAGTTATCCACAGGGTGCTCGCAACCCTGCGAGGGAGTTGGTTCGATGGTTGCAGTACTGTCCGGTCTGGTGTTCGTGGGCGCGTTTCTGGCGGCGGCCGGGGTGATGATCGCCACGGTCGCGCCGCAATGGCGCCGCATCGCCCGCCTCGCCTCCGGCCATATCGAACCCGCGTTCACGCCGCTGTCGCAGCTTGCCCGCGCCGAGCGCCGCATCGCCGTCAGGCGCTGGGCGTCGGCTCCGGTGCCCGCGGCCGTTCGCCGGCTGCGCGCAGCCGCCTGACCCGGGCGTAGCTGGCGATACTGAACGGGATGGTCAGCAGGTAGCCGAGGCAGATCACGCTAAGCGTGTGCCACGGCGCCGATACCAGCGCGGCGCCCAGGAAGACCACTGCCGCGATCGCCTCGAACCGCACGGTGCGGCGGAGGCGTAGCGAGGTCCACGAGAAGGTCGCGACGCTCGACACCATCAGTAGCGCGACGAAGGCGACCCACAGAGCGACGAGCCAGGGTGACGTGAAGATCGGCTCGTCGGTCCAGAACCAGAAATACATCGGCAGCATGGCGAGGCCCGCTCCGGCAGGCGCCGGAACACCGGTCAAGAACCCCGCCGATTTGTGCGGTTGATCCGTCTCATCGATCTTGGCGTTGAAGCGGGCGAGGCGCAGGGCGCAGAACACCGCCAGCACCAATGCGCTGATCCAGCCGATGCGGGGCAGCGCGGCAAGCGACCAGAGGTAGAGAATCAGCGCCGGCGCCACGCCGAAGGAAATCGCGTCGGACAGCGAATCGAGTTCGGCGCCGAAGCGGCTTTCGCCGTGCAGCATGCGCGCGATGCGGCCGTCGAGACCGTCGAGCACCCCCGCGATCATGATCATGGCAACCGCGCTCTGCCATTCGCCGCCGATCGCGAAGCGGACGCCACTGAGGCCCGAGCACAGCGCAAGGGCGGTGACCGCGTTGGGCGCCACCGCGCGCAGCGGCAGGCCCCGCGGCCGGCGAGGCAGGCGACGGCCGGCGAACCGGCCTTGCGACAGCGGGGGGCGCTGCTCCGACGAATCGTCCATTATTGGGCGATACCGGTGACGGGCACGCCGCCGACGCGGCCGATCACGGTCTCACCGGCGATCGAACGCTGGCCCAATGTCACCTGCGGGATGATATCGTCGGGCAGGAAGACGTCGACGCGGCTGCCGAAGCGGATCAGGCCGATACGCTGGCCGGTCGCAACCATGTCGCCCGGCTTGACGAAGGGTACGATGCGGCGTGCGACGAGACCGGCGATCTGGGTAAAGCCGATGCGGCGACCGTCGCGACCTTCGACGACGATATGCTGGCGTTCGTTTTCGTCCGATGCCTTGTCGAGATCGGCGTTGAGGAACTTGCCGCTGATATAGACGACCTGGCGGATCGTGCCGGCGATAGGCGTGCGATTGATGTGGACGTCGAACACCGACATGAAGATCGACACGCGGGTGAGCGGCGCGTCGCCGAGGTCGCCGATCAGTTCGCGCGGCACCGGCACCTTCTGAATCATCGTGACGAGGCCGTCGGCGGGCGCGATGATCAACCCCTCGCCCGTCGGCGTCGTGCGCACGGGATCGCGGAAGAAGGTGAGCACCCAGACGACGACCGCGAGCAGCGGCCAGAACAGCACCTTGGTGAGCACCGTGCCGAGCAATGTGATGCCCAGGGCGATGGCGGCGTATTTGTGTCCTTCGGGATGCACCGAGGGGAAGCGCCACTTGACGGTCGTCGTCGGCAGCGGCGTGTGGGGAGGCTTTTCAAGCGATGACATAACGCGCAGGTGTAACCGTGACGTTCCTGCAACACAACGCTCTCGGGCCGAAGGCGCGCGCCGGTGGTTGATCCGCGTGGCGCTTGTGCCTAGACGCACACGCAAACTCCCCTTGCAGGAAGAGCATATGGCCAAGATTCAGGTGAAGACGCCCGTCGTGGAGATCGACGGCGACGAAATGACGCGCATCATCTGGGAATGGATCCGCGAACGCCTCATCAAGCCGTATCTCGACATCCAGCTCGACTATTACGACCTCGGCGTCGAGCACCGCGACGCCACCGAGGACAAGGTGACGGTCGATGCCGCCAAGGCGACGCAGAAGTACGGCGTCGCAGTGAAGTGCGCGACGATCACCCCCGACGAAGCGCGCGTCGAGGAATTCGGCCTGAAGAAGATGTGGAAGTCGCCGAACGGCACGATCCGCAACATCCTGGGCGGCGTCGTGTTCCGCGAACCGATCGTGATCAAGAACGTCCCCCGCCTGATCCCGGGCTGGACGCACCCGATCGTCGTCGGCCGTCACGCGTTCGGCGACCAGTATAAGGCGACCGATTTCCGCGTTCCGGGCCCGGGCAAGCTGCGCCTGGTCTTCGAAGGCGAAGACGGCACCGTGATCGACGAAGAAGTCTTCCAGTTCCCGTCGTCGGGTGTCGCGATGGGCATGTACAACCTGGACGATTCGATCCGCGATTTCGCCCGTGCGTCGATGCATTACGGCCTGAACCTGAAGTGGCCGGTGTACCTCAGCACCAAGAACACGATCCTGAAGGCCTATGACGGCCGCTTCAAGGATCTGTTCGCCGAGGTGTTCGAGGCCGAATTCAAGGACAAGTTCAAGGAAGCCGGCATCGTCTACGAACACCGCCTGATCGACGACATGGTCGCATCGGCGCTGAAGTGGAACGGCGAGTTCGTGTGGGCGTGCAAGAACTATGACGGCGACGTGCAGTCGGACCAGGTCGCGCAGGGCTTCGGCTCGCTGGGTCTGATGACCTCGGTGCTGCTGACCCCGGACGGCAAGACCGTTGAGGCGGAAGCGGCGCACGGCACCGTCACGCGCCACTATCGCCAGCACCAGCAGGGCAAGGCGACGTCGACCAACCCGATCGCGTCGATCTTCGCCTGGACCGGCGGCCTGAAGTATCGCGGCAAGTTCGACAACACGCCGGACGTCGTCCGCTTCGCCGAGACGCTGGAGCGCGTCTGCATCGAATGCGTCGAGAACGGCCAGATGACGAAGGATCTCGCGATCCTAATCGGCCCAGATCAGCCCTGGATGACGACCGAACAGTTCTTCGAGGCGGTGCGTTCGAACCTCGAGCAGAAGATGGCGAACTGGGCGTAAGCCCTTCGTCTAACGACTAAAGAAGGCCCGGATGCGTCGCGCGTCCGGGCCTTCTTTCGTATCGACGATCAATCGTCCGCGTCGCCGTGATTGCCGTAGCCGGCACCCGATTCGTCGGGGACGCTGGTATCGGGCACCGCGCCGTCAGGGCGTTCGGTGGGTTCGGGCGTGTCGGGATCGGTCATGCTGCGCTCCTGCCGGCCGCATCAGTGCGGGATGGGGGAACGCACGGATGCGGCCGACTTATCCGTCACGTGCGACAGATCGGCGCGGCGATAGATGGTGATGCCCAGCGCCCGCGCGACAGGGTAATAGTCCGTGACCAGCGTCGCGTGGATCATCGCGTCGGATCGGCCGACGGCGATGGCAGGGGGTTTGGCGGCGAGAATCCGCGCGAGTTCGCGACGCGGATCGATGCCGATCGCGACCGCCTCGCTCGGTTCTATGAGGTGAGGCGGGAACGGATAGCGGGTCGGCAGGCAGGTGTGGGCCGCGGTGTAAAGTGCAGGCGGTGCATCGAAAACGAAGGAGCAACCGCGATCGCGATCCTGCCCGAAGGCGGTGGCGAGCGATGCGAGCTGGCGACGGATCGTCGCGGTCTCGCCCCAATGCGGATAACCGCTCAGATACAGCATCACCGCACCAGCCAGCGCCGCCAGCCAGCGCAGCGCGGGGCGATCGAGCGCGATGCTGGCCGCAACCGCAAGGGGCACCAGCAGCGGCAGCGCATAATGGTTGAAATAGGGTGGGACGAGCAGCCAGCCGATGATGGCGCTCGCCAGCCAGCCGGCCAGAAACCAGCGGCGCTGCCCATGGTGCATCGCGAGACCGCGCACCGCCAAGCCGAACGGTACCAGCAGCACGACGACCGCGCCGATCAGTCGGGTCGCGATCGGATCGCCGGGCGTCAGGCGCCGCAGGAAGATCGACTGGACGTTGGCGAACCACCAGGCGTCACCCTGCCCCATGGCGGCATAGACGCCCGCCGCGATCAAGGTCGGGAGCAAGGCGGCGACCACGTAGACCGCGGCGTCTCGAGCGACGCGTGCGTGACTGCGGTGGTGCCGCCATGACGCGACCACCAGCGTGACTCCGAAGAACGCGCCTTCGAACACCACGGTAGGCTTGATCTGGAGCGCGACGCCGACCAGCAGCATCGCCGCGACCCCGCCGCGGCGCCGGCCCGCCAGCGTCTGCCAGGTCAGCCATGCGGCCAGCACCATCGGCAGGTCGTAGAACACCGGCGACTGCCCGCCGCGCCCGCCGATTAGCGACAGCCAGACGAGATACAGGATGGCGGCGGCGAGCGCGGCTTTCGGTCCGGCAAAGGTGCGCACGAGCATCGCGATGCATCCCGCCGTCACCACCGCCGCGGCCAGCGCGACGAGATGGTAGGCAACGATTGCGTCGATCGGCAGCTCGGCGCTGGCGGCGTAGATCAGGAACAGACCGATCGGCTTGCGATCCCAGATGTCGACATAGGGGATCGCGCCGTCCCACATCCGCTGGCCGACGAGCAGGTACATCTGTTCGTCGAGATCGACGAGCGGATTGCCGATATCGGGCAGCCGCAGCGCCAGCGCGACGAGCGCGAGGATCAGCCAGATGCGGCGCGAGGTCATGGTTCTCCCGATGCGCCTGTTATGGTTAGCGGGTGCCTAACGGCGGCGGGGTGGCGTTGCTTCGGCGGGACTGTTCCCCGTGATTTCGTCGCAGGATCGGATGCCTGCTTCCTCATTCGCTGCGGTCGGGGTAAAAGCGGGACCCCGGATCAAGTCCGGGGTGACGAGGGGGGGCTCTCATGAGCGTGGCGGGCATGTCAGGATGTCTTCGCGATGGTACGGGCAGTGCCCGAAAACGCCCCGTCATCCCGGCCTTGAGCCGGGATCCCGCTTCTTCACCGCAGCCGAAGCAGAAGCGGGACCCCGGATCAAGTCCGGGGTGACGAGGGTTGGTGAAGCGTCCGTCCCCCCGTCAGAACAACTCGCCCTGCGGGCCGGCAGGCGGGCGGAACAGATCGGTGCGGAGCGTCACGCCGCGATTGGCGAGGCCGTGCTTGCGGCAGGCGATGGCGAAACGGGTGCGCATCAGCTCGGCCCATGGCCCTGCCCCCTGCATGCGCGTGAAGAAGCCGGGATCGTTGTCGCGGCCGCCGCGCAGGCTCTGGATCGTGGCCATCACTTTGCCGGCGCGATCGGGGAAATGGGTGTCGAGCCAGGCGCGGAACAGCGGCGCGACCTCGTGCGGCAAGCGGACGGGGATGAAGAAACACGCGCGGGCCCCCGCCCCTGCCGCACGTTCGACCAGATGCTCGATCTCATGATCGGTGATGGCGGGGATCACGGGCGCGATCGAGACATAGACCGGTACGCCCGCATCGGCGAGCGCGCGCACCGCATTCAGCCGCCGTTCGGGATGCGGCGCGCGCGGTTCGATCGTCATGGCGACACGCGGATCGAGCGAGGTGATCGACACCGAAACCGCCGACAGCCCCTCGGCCGCCATCGGGGCCAGCAGGTCGATATCGCGGACCACGCGGTCGGACTTGGTGGTGATCGTCAGCGGATGCCGCGTCTCGCGCAGCACCTCCAGCACGCTACGGGTAACCCGCCAATCGTTCTCGATCGGTTGATAGGGGTCGGTGTTGGTGCCCAGCGCGATCGGTGCGACGGCATAGCCGGGCTTGCGCAGTTCGGCGCGGAGCAGCTCCGCCGCCTGTGGCTTGGCAAAAAGCCGGCTTTCGAAATCGAGACCGGGCGACAAATCGTGGAAGGCGTGCGTCGGCCGTGCGAAGCAATAAATGCAGCCGTGCTCGCAGCCGCGATACGGGTTGACCGAGCGATCGAAGCCGACGTCGGGTGAGGCATTGCGACTGATGATCGTGCGGGGCTGTTCGATCGTCACGCTGGTGCGCAGCGGTGGCGCCTCGCCGTCGATCTCCTCGCGCGCGTCCAGCCAGTCGCCGTCCGCCTCCACCTGCGGCAGGTTGAAGCGGCGGCTTTCGCTGTTGAGCGTCGCACCGCGGACGGCGCGTCGGGGCTTGGGACCGACCATTGCCAAAGGCTAGGCGCGCACGTAGAACGTATCAAGAACGAAATGGGAGGATTCGATGGCGCGTCTGAACTATCTCGAGCTGCCGGTGGGGGATCGCGCGCGGGCCAAGGCGTTCTACGCCGAGGCCTTCGGCTGGACCTTCGCCGATTACGGACCGGACTATGCCGCGACGACCAGCGGCGACACCGATGTCGGACTGGATGCGGCACCGGATCGCGTCGCGGCGCCGTTGCCGGTGATCGAGGTGGACGATCTGGAGGCGGCCCTAGCCGCGGTCGAGGCGGCGGGCGGGCGCGTTACCGTGCCGATCTTCGCCTTTCCGGGCGGCCGGCGCTTTCACCTCGCCGACCCGGACGGACATGTGCTGGCGGTGATGCAGCCGGCGTGACCGTCGCGCCGGCCGGCTTCGGTCAGCGGCGTGCCTTGGCCAGCTTCTTGAGCACCATGTCGCGCTTCAGGCGGCTGATATGGTCGATGAAGAGCACCCCGTTCAGATGGTCGATCTCATGCTGCATGCAGGTGGCGAGCAGGCCGGTCAGCTCTTCCTCATGCGCGGCGCCGGTTTCGTCCTGCCAGCGGACACGGCACGATGCCGGGCGCTGCACATCGGCATATTGTTCGGGGATCGACAGGCAGCCTTCGTTATAGGTGCTCGTCTCGTCGCTGACCGACAGGACTTCGGGATTGATATAGGCCTTGGGCGCCTTGATCGGCTTGTCGTCCTCGTCCTTTTCCTCCTGCAGGTCGATGACGAGAATGCGCTGGTCGACGCCGACCTGGATCGCGGCGAGGCCGATGCCGTGCGCAGCGTACATCGTGTCGATCATGTCCTGCACGAAGGCGCGCGTCTCATCGGTGATCGATTCGACGGGCTTGGAGATCAGGCGCAGGCGCGGATCGGGAATTTCGACGATGGGAAGAACTGCCATCGCGCGGAGCTAGGTCCCGGGGCGTTTGCCGTCAAGATTGGGGTGACCTCGCGATCAGGCGACCGGCCGTCTTGCGCGCAGGGCCTGGGCCAACGTGCCTTCGTCGAGATAGTCGAGTTCGCCGCCGACCGGCAGGCCGTGCGCGAGTTGCGTGACGCGGACGGGAAAGCGCTCGATCCGGTCGGCGAGATAATGGGCCGTCGTCTGGCCCTCCAGCGTGGCGTTCATCGCGAGAACGACCTCGTCGATGCCGCCCGCCTCGATCCGGGCGACGAGCGCGTCGATGGCGAGGTCTTCAGGGCGGACGCCCTCGAGCGCCGACAGGCGGCCGCCGAGCACATGGAAGCGACCGGGAAACAGGCGCGAGCGTTCGAGCGCCCAGAGGTCGGCCACCTCTTCGACGACGCACAGCGAGCGCTGGTCGCGGCGCGGATCGGCGCAGATCGCGCAGGGGTTGGCGGTGTCGACGTTGCCGCAGATGCCGCACGTCTCCAGCCGCTCGTCCACCGCCTCCAACGCGGCGCGCAACGGGCCGAGCGCGGCCTCGCGTTTCTTCAGCAGGTGCAGCACCGCGCGACGGGCGGATCGGGGGCCGAGGCCGGGAAGGCGCGCGAGCGCCTGGGTCAGCGCCTCGATTTCGGGGGATGCCATGGGGAACAGATAGGGGGTTGCGCCCTGCCCCGCCAGCGCGTTGAAGGCCCCCATGCGGATCATCTTCATGGGAACCCCGGCCTTCGCGCGCGACGTGCTGGATGCGGTGTTGGCGGCGCCGGGGCATCAGGTCGTCGCGGTCTATACGCAGCCGGCACGGCCGGGCGGTCGGCGCGGGCGCGAACTGGTCAAGTCGCCGGTCCAATTGCGCGCCGAAGAGGCAGGCCTACCGGTATACGATCCGGTCAGCCTGAAGGGCGCCGAGGCGCAGGCGACGTTTGCGGCGCTGGACGCGGACGTGGCGGTAGTGGCGGCTTACGGGCTGTTGTTGCCGCAGGCGATCCTCGACGCGCCAAAGCATGGCTGTCTCAACGTCCACGGCTCGTTGTTGCCGCGCTGGCGCGGGGCGGCGCCCGTGCAGCGCGCGATCCTGGCCGGCGATGCCGAGACGGGGGTCGGGATCATGCAGATGGAGGCGGGGCTAGACACCGGCCCAGTGCGGCTGGAGGGGCGGGTCGCGATCGAGCGGCAGACCGCGGGCGAACTCACCGATGCGCTGGCGGCGCTGGGCGGGCGGTTGATGATAGAGGTGCTCGACGATCTGGCTGGACATCCACCGGTGCCGCAGCCCGAGGACGGCATCACCTATGCGCGCAAGATCGACAAGGCCGAGGCGCGGATCGATTTTACCAAGAGCGCGGTCGAGGTCGAGCGGCTGATCCGCGCAATGAACCCGGCGCCGGGCGCATGGGTGGAGATTGCGGGCGAGCGGGTGAAGCTGCTCGCTGCCGAGGTCCTGCCCTTCTCTTTCCCCGGCGGCGAGGGAACGACGGTGGATGCGGCGCTGACGATCGCATGCGGCGACGGTGCGATCCGCCCGACGCTGGTGCAGCGCGCCGGGCGCGGCGTGACGAGCGCGGAGGAGATGCTGCGGGGCTTCCCGGTGCGATCGGGGACGCAGCTTTGACGCGGTTCGCGCTGACGATCGAATATGACGGTCGGCCGTTCATGGGCTGGCAGCGGCAGAAGCACGGGCCCAGCGTGCAAGCGGCACTGGAAGAGGCGGTGTTCGCCGTCACCGGTGAGACGGCCGCGGTGCATGCCGCAGGAAGGACCGATGCCGGCGTACATGGGCTGGGCATGCGCGCGCATGTCGACATCGCCAAGACGATCGCGCCGTTCCGGTTGATGGAGGCGCTCAATGCGCGGGTGCGGCCGGCACCGGTCGCGGTGCTCGACTGCGTGGAGGTGGCGGACGATTGGCATGCGCGCTTTTCGTGCGTCGGGCGCAGTTACGAATATCGCATCGTCAACCGGCGCGCGCCGCTGACCTGGGAAGCGGGGCTGGCGTGGCAGGTACCGCAGCCGCTCGACGCCGATGCAATGGCGGCGGCGGCGGCGGTGCTGGTCGGGCGGCACGACTTTACCACTTTCCGCTCTGCGCATTGCCAAGCCGACAGTCCGGTGCGGACGCTGGATCTGCTATCCGTCGAGCGGAATGGCGATCGAATCGCGGTACGGGCGGCGGCGCGATCGTTCCTGCATCATCAGGTGCGATCGATGGTCGGGTGCCTGGCGCTGGTCGGGCGGGGGCAGTGGTCGGTCGCAGACGTCGCCAATGCGCTCGCGGCGCGGGATCGCGCGCGGCTGGGGCTGAATGCGCCGCCCGATGGGTTGTTCTTCATGACGGCAGTGTATTGATTCACGCGAAGACGCGAAGGGGGACACGGACAGGACGGAGGCCGTCCTACCAATCGCCGACGGTGGCGTCTGCCGATCGCGGCGCCCTAGCAGGACCTCTTTGCGTCTTCGCGGCGTCGCGCGAACCCTTTAGCGAACGAACCGCGCGGCGAGTTCGACGTGGGTGGACCAGCGGAACTGGCCGACGGGCTGGATCCAGTCGATCCGCCAGCCGCCCTCCACCATCATCTTCGCATCGCGCGCGAAGCTGCTGGGATTGCACGAAACATAGCCGATGACCTTGGTCTGGGATGCGGCGAGCGCCTCTGCCTGATCGCGCGCCCCCGCGCGCGGCGGATCGATGACGATCGCGTCGAAGCGGTCGAGCTCTGTAATGGTAAGCGGTCGGCGGAACAGGTCGCGATGTTCGGTAAAGATCTGGCGCCCGCCATGAGCCGCTCCGGCTTTCAGCGCCATGATCGCATCCCGCGCGCCCTCGGCGGCGTACACCCGTGCCGGCAGGGCCAGCGCGAAGGTGCCGAGGCCCGCGAACAGATCGGCGATCGTGCCCGCGCCCGCAGTCGCTTCGCGCATGGCGGCGACCAGCGCGTCCTCGCCTTCCTGTGTCGCTTGCAGGAACGATGCGGGCGGCAGCGGCACGGGGTGCCCGCCGAGCGTGATGGTCACCGGCTGCGGCTCCCAGCGCGTTTCGAACCCGTCGCCGCTGTCGAGAGTGAAGCGCGCGATGCCGTGTCGCTCGCAAAAGGCGGTGATCGTCTCCGCGGCGGCGAGGCCGTCCGCCGACAGATTGGTCACAAGGATGTCGGGGCCCTGATCGGACAGGGTCAGATGAACGTCGCCGCGCCGCTTAAAACCGAGCTTCTGCAGCAGCGCGCGCAGCGGCGCGACCACCGCGAACAGCTCTGGCGCAAGAATGTGGCATTCGCGCACATCGACGATGGCGTGGCTCTTCTCGGCGGAGAAGCCCAGCAGGATGCGACCACCCTTACTCTCGACATGCAGCGTCGCGCGGCGGCGCGTTTGCGGCGGCGAGACGAGCGGCGCGCGCAACGGCGCGGTCAGCCCCTGCGCCTCCAGCGCGCTGGCGACGCGATCGCTGACGAAGGCGGCGTAGGATTCGTCATCAAGATGCTGGAGCTGGCAGCCGCCGCATTCGGGGAAATGGTGGCACGGCGGCGTCTGGTGATGCGGGCCGTGGGTCAACGTACCATCGGGGCCGAGCAGATCGCCGGGCGCCGCGAAGGCGGCATGGCGACCGTTGGCAGTGACGCCATCGCCACGGGCGGCGACGCGGACAATCGTATCGGGGGGCAGAATCGTATCGGAATCGGTCATGCGCCCGCCCTGACGGGCGTCAGCGCATTTGCCAAGTCGTCGGCGATGAAGCTGGCGCCGAGCCGGCGTGCCGCCTGGGCGTGGAGCCAGACGCCGGCACTCGCTGCCGCGAGCGGATCGGTGCCGGCATGGGCGAGTTGCGCCGCGATCGCGCCGGCGAGCACGTCGCCGGTCCCGGCGGTCGACAGCCAGGGGTTGCCGCGCGGATGAACGATCGTGCGAGCGGGCGTGGCGACGATGGTTGTCGGGCCCTTCAGGACGACGACGGCGCCGGTGCGCCGCGCTGCCGCACGCGCGCGATCGAGCAAGGAACCCGCGCTCTCGCCGAACAGGGCTTTAAACTCGCCCGCGTGCGGCGTGAGGATGACGGGGTGGGACCGCCCGGCAAGCGTGTCTGGATCGAGCAGGTGTAGCGCATCCCCGTCGATGATCAGCGCGCGTTCGTCGGCGGCGATCAGCGCCTTGAGGCGATGCCGCGCGTCGTCGTCTCGGCCCAGCCCCGGACCGATCAGGATGGCGCCGATCCGCGGATCGGTCAGCGCGTCGGCATCATAGGGGCGGTGAACGAGCGCGTCGGGACCGCCCCAGCTGCCATCGCCATATAGCGCGACGTAGCCTGCCCCGCTGCGCAGGGCGGCGATGCCAGAGAGCCGCGCGGCGCCCTCCATCGCGCCGACGACCACGGCGACCATGCCGCGCGTATATTTGTGCGATTCGGGCCCGGGCTGTGGCAGATGCGGCGCCGTTGCTACGATGCAGTCGGCGGGTCGCTCGCTGAGGCCCAGGTTGATCAGGCGGATCGTGCCGCAGGCGCTGGCCGCCGGTTCGAGGACATGCGCGGGCTTGAGGGCGCCGAGCGCAAGACTGAGCGTCGCGGGATGTGCCGCGGCCCAATCGGGCACGGCGCCCGTGTCGGCATCGACGCCGCTGGGCAGATCGGCGGTGATCACGACCCGCGCTGCACCGGCAAGGCGGGCGAGCGATGCGTCGGTGGCGGCGGGCAGCGGTCGCGACAGCCCCGTGCCGAACAGGCAGTCGATCAGGACCGGCGCGGGCCGTGCCGTGTCCAGAGGCTCGACATCGCCCTGCCAGCCCCGGCATGCGGCGGAGGCGGCGGGCGTCCGAGGGGCTTCATCCGCCGCGACTCGTACGCTCAGGCCGAGACGTTGCAGAACCGATGCGGCAACATAGCCGTCGCCGCCGTTGTTGCCGGGTCCGCAGAGCACGAGCACATCGGCGCCTGCAGTCAGACGGCGCACGGCAGCGGCAATGCCTTCGCCTGCGCGTTGCATCAGCGTCTCGACGGAAATGCCCGACGCGACGGCGGCGTCTTCCGCAGCGCGCATTTGCGCTGCGGTCAGGATCGGCTGGCCTTCGGGCGGGATCATCGTGTCGACGCGATCGTCGCGGGCAGGCGGTAGCGATCGCCACCGATCGCCACCTCGATCAACTGCGGATCGATGATCGACACGTGCGCCGCCTCCGCCCCATCGGCCGCAATAACGCCGCGGCCATCCTGCGTGACGAGCAAGCGGTGAAAACCACCATCGTCGTGGCGGACGGTGAGGATCAGTCCGCGATCCACCCGCGTCCGTTCCACCGTGCAGGTCCGATGGAACGCATCGCTGCCGTGCGCGCAGAAGATCAGGTCTGCGTCGTCGGCAGTTCGACGCTGAACACTTTCCGCGTTGGCCAGCGCCTGATTACTAGTCGCGTCGACACCACGATCGCCGCAGGCGGCAAGGAGAAGCAGGGCGGTTGCCGCCACCACCCTGCCCGCCACCAGCGGGCGATCAGATATCCGCATAGACGTGGCGTTCGGCCTTTGCGCCGGGGTGGGTGACAGCGCCCTGGAAGGCGGGACCGACGTTCTGGGCATAGCGCCACAATGCGCCCGCGCCGTAATCGTTCACGCGCGGCGTCCAGGCGGCGCGGCGGGCGTCGAGCGTGGCGTCGTCGACCAGCAGATCGATCGTCCCGGCCTCAGCATCGATGCGGATCGTGTCGCCGTCCTCGACCAAGGCGATCGGGCCGCCCTCTGCCGCCTCCGGCCCGACATGGCCGATGCAGAAGCCGCGCGTGCCACCCGAGAAGCGGCCATCGGTGATCAGCGCGACCTTTTCGCCCATGCCGAGGCCGTAGAGCGCCGCGGTGGTCGACAGCATTTCGCGCATGCCCGGGCCGCCCTTCGGTCCTTCGTAGCGGATGACGATCACCTCGCCCTCGTTGATCGCGCGCGCTTCGACGGCGGCGAAGGCGTCTTCCTCGCAATCGAAGCATCGCGCCGGGCCTTCGAATTGCAGGCGGTGCATGCCCGCGACCTTCACGATCGCGCCATTGGGGGCGAGGCTGCCACGCAGGCCCACGACACCGCCGGTCGGGGTGATCGGCGTGGCGATATCATAGATGACCTTCTGGTCCGGGTTCCACGTCACTTGATCGATATTCTCGCCGAGCGTCTTGCCGGTGACGGTCATGCAATTGCCATCGAGGAAGCCGCCCGCGAGCATCGTTTTCATCAGCATGTAGACGCCGCCCGCCTCATGCATATCCTTGGCGACATACTGACCACCGGGCTTGAGGTCTGCGATGTAGGGTGTTGTTTTAAAAGCCTCTGCGACGTCGAAGAGGTCGAAATCGATACCGGCTTCGTTCGCCATCGCCGGCAGATGGAGCGCGGCATTGGTCGAGCCGCCGGTCGCGGCGACGACGCGCGCGGCGTTGATGAAGGCTTCACGCGTGCAGATGTCGCGCGGACGCAGGTTACGCGCGACCAGCTCCATCACCTGCGCGCCCGCGGCCACGGCGATCTGCTCACGCGTGGTGTAAGGAGCGGGCACCATGTTACTGTTTGGAAGCGATAAACCGATCGCCTCGCCGACGCAGGCCATGGTGTTGGCAGTGAACTGACCACCGCATGCGCCGTGACCCGGGCAGGCGACCTTTTCCAGCTCGTGCACTTCGGACAGCGGACATGCGCCAGCGGCGTATTTGCCGACGACTTCGAACACGTCGACGACAGTGACGTCGCGGTCGTGGAAGCGGCCCGGCAGGATCGATCCGCCATAGACGAAGATCGACGGGATATTGAGGCGCAGCATCGCCATCATCATGCCGGGCAACGACTTGTCGCAGCCGGCAAAGCCGACAAGCGCGTCATAACAGTGGCCGCGGACCGACACCTCGACCGAATCGGCGATGACTTCGCGGCTGACCAGGCTGGCCTTCATGCCCTGATGGCCCATCGCGATGCCATCGGTGACGGTGATCGTGTTGAACCGGCGCGGCATGCCGCCGCCCTGGATCACGCCCGCCTGCGCGGCATCGGCCTGGGCGTTGAGCGTCGTGTTGCAGGGCGCCGAATTGTTACCGGCGCTCGCCAGCGCGACGAAGGGCTTAGCGATATCCTCTTCGCTGAGGCCCATCGCATAATAATAGCTGCGATGCGGCGCGCGTTCGGGGCCGACGGAGACGTGACGGCTGGGCAGGCGGGTTTTGTCGAACTGGGTCATGGCGACGCCCTATGTCGCGAAAGCCACCTTCTACGCAAGCTTGTTACGCGTAATATCGCACGCGCGCCCGACGGAGAATGCGGTCCTCGATCGAGAAGTACAGCGATATCATGTCGTTCTCGACGATTGTTGACGCGGCGAAGGCGATATCGGTCTTGGCGCGATCTTCCGGCGGTGGCGGCAGGATTAGCGGTTCGATACCGCGGCCGGTGACGGCCGAGAAATCCGGCGAGAAACTGATCCAGCCGATCCGCCAGCGCGCATCCAGCGTCGCGCCATTGTAGAACATCACGGGATCGGCATCGGGCAACTGGCAGATCGGACCAGTCGACAGGTGCCAATTGTCCCAGGATTTCGGCCGGATCGGAAACGGATCGTCGAGCGATGTCCAGGGATCGCCGAGCCGGTCCGCACGGGCGATGCCGACGCGCGACGCGCCAACGCCCTTTTCCTCCGCCGCGGCATATTCGTAGAACAACCGCCAGCCGTCGTGCGGTGTCGGAGCGAAGGTCGCCTCCTTGATATTGCC
Organism: Sphingomonas melonis DAPP-PG 224; assembly: GCF_000379045.1. Lineage (NCBI taxonomy): Bacteria > Pseudomonadati > Pseudomonadota > Alphaproteobacteria > Sphingomonadales > Sphingomonadaceae > Sphingomonas > Sphingomonas melonis. The sequence continues at coordinate 2,390,571 of NZ_KB900605.1, read as the reverse complement.
CTCGCCTTCGGGGGCGGCCAGGACGACGCGGCGCTTGGTCAGCCGGTCGAGCGACGGGCCAGTCGCGGCAATCATCACGCCCTGGCTGCGCTTGGCGTCGACGCCGGTGTAATAGACGACGTAGGTGCCGTCGTCGGTCCTGAGCACGGTCGGGTCTTCGCAGCCTCCTGCGTCCGGGTCCGTCGGATCGCTGCCCGGAGCGATGGCGATATGATCGTCCAGCGTGAAGCTCAGGCCGTCATCGCTCCACCCGCTGGCGATAAGGCCGGTCGGATCACTCGGTCCGAGCGGGTCGGGGACTCCGCGCACCAGCATGCGATAACGCCCGTCCTCGCGCCAGACGAAGGGGCTCATCAGGTCCATGCCATCAAGCGGCGAACCGGGCGCGATCGTGACGTCGTCGAGCGCTTCGACGGCATAGGTCGGCATCGGTCAGGCCCCCTGCGCGATAACCAGGCTGAGCGCGCCGTCGATCGTGACGGTCGTCCCGGTGATGTAATCCGCGGCGGGTGAGAGCAGGAAGGCGACCAGCGTCGCGACCTCCTCGGGCTTGCCGGCGCGCCCCCAGGGAATGTTGGCTTCGAGCGACTGGCGATAGGAGGCATCCTCCATCGCGTGTTCGTTCATCGGCGTCAGGATCATGCCCGGCGCGACGCCGTTGACCGCGATCTTCGCGGGCGCGAGTTCGAGGGCGAGCGTCGCCGTAAGCTGGGCCAAGCCGCCCTTTGCCGCGTCATAGTCCACGCCGCCCGGTCGCGGCGCCCGTTCGTGGATCGAGGATATGTTGACGATCCGCCCGCCCTGCCCGGCTTTCTCCGCCGCACGCACGAAGCGGCGGCAGGTCAGGAAGGGGCCGTAAAGGTCGGAGCGGATGACGCGATCGAAATGGTCGAGCGGCATGTCGACCAGCTTGGTGCCGCTCATGTTGAGGCCCGCGGAATTGACCAGCCACGTCGCAGTACCGAAGCGGCGTTCGGTGTCGGCAAACAGCGCCTCGACCGCGTCTTCACTGGACACGTCGCACTGGATCGCGTGGACTCGATCGGCGCCCGCCGCCTGGGTGACCTTGGCCGCGGCATCCGCATCGCGGAAATAGGTGAAGACGACGCGCGCGCCCGCCTTCGCCAGGGCGGCGACGCACGCCGCCCCGATACCGGACTCGCCGCCGGTCACTACCGCGATCGGATTATCTGTCATGCACCTTGCCCCATCGTTGCGTCCGGAATCGACGCTACCAATGCGATGGGGCGGTCAATCGTTCCGGTGACAAATGCGTCATGCCGGACGAGGGGCGTTACAGCGCGGCGAGAGCCTTGGCGACGCCGTCCATCGTGAAGGGCTTTTGCAGCACCGGGCGATCGCGGAAGCGGCTGTCGACGCTGTCGTCGCTGCCGCCAGTCGCGAACACGAACGGAATGTCGCGTGCGGCGAGCGCTTCGGCGACGGGCGTGCTCTTCTCACCGCCGCGCAGGTTGACGTCGAGGATCGCAGCGTCGATGCCGCCGTCCTCCACCCGCGCCAGGGCGCCGGCCACCGTATCGACGGTGCCGACCGGCGTCTTGTCGAGCACCTCGAGGAAATCCTCGAGCATCATCGCGATGAGCGGTTCGTCCTCGACGATGAGGATCTGGGTGAGCGCAGACATGCCCCAGCCCTTACCCGTGGTTGTCACACGCTGACAACCACTCGTTTGTAACGGTGTGCTACCGCGTCGTGAGGACGTCGCGCGCGGCTTCCGCCAATTGCTGCACGCTGAAGGGCTTGGGCAGGAAGGCGACGTTGTCGAGGTCGATCGACTTGCGCAATTGCTCCTCGGCATAGCCGGACATGAAGATGATCGGCAGGTCGGGGTAGCGGTCGCGCGCGTGGCGGACCATCGTGGGGCCATCCATCGTCGGCATCACCACGTCGCTGATGAGCAGGTCTGGCCGGCCGTTGCGATCGAGCAGCTCCAGCGCCGCCTCGCCATTCTCCGCGGTCATCACGGTATACCCCTGCCGCGTCAGCGCACGTTCGGCGACGGCGCGGACCATATCCTCATCCTCGACGAGGAGGATGGTGCCGGTGCCCCAGACCTCGACCGGCTTGGCGGGGGCCCGCGGCGCAGGTGCGCGGGTCGCGGTGCCTGCGGCGTGGACCGGCAGGTAGATGCTGAAGGTCGCCCCCTGCCCCGGCTTCGTATCGGCGAAAATCCAGCCGCCCGACTGTTTGACGATGCCGTAGACGGTCGACAGGCCGAGCCCGGTGCCCTTGCCCACTTCCTTGGTGGTGAAGAAGGGTTCGAAGATCTTAGGCAGCACGTCGGGTGGGATACCCCCACCGGTATCGCTGACGATCAGCGCGGTGTAATCGGCGACCGGCAGGATGTCGGTGCCCATCGCGCGCACGTCGGCCGCGGTAACGCTGCGCGTCTGGATGGTGAGCGTGCCGCCCCCGCGCGGATTGTGCGCCAGCATCGCGTCGCGCGCATTGACCGCAAGATTGACGACGACCTGTTCGAGCTGCCCCGGATCGGCACGCACCGCGCCGAGGTTGCGGCCATGGCTGACGTCGAGGCGGATCTGTTCGCCCATCAGCCGCTTCAGAAGGTTGGACACCTCCGCCACCACGTCGGGCAGTTGCAGCGTCTGCGGGCGGAGTGTCTGCTGGCGGCTGAATGCGAGCAACTGGCGCGTCAGGCTGGCGGCGCGGTTCGAATTGGTGCGGATCTGCTGAATGTCGTCGTAATCGCTGTCGCCGGGCGAATGGCGCATCATCATCAGATCGCAATGGCCGATGATCGCGGTGAGGATGTTGTTGAAATCGTGCGCGACGCCGCCGGCGAGCTGACCGACCGCCTGCATCTTGGTCGCCTGCGCCACCTCGCGCTTCAGGCGGCTTTCCTCACTGTTGTCCTTGAGGCTGAGCAGCACCGCGGCATCGCCCAGGCCGCGGGCACCGGCAATGGTGAGCGCGACCGGCTCGTCTGGATGGTCCTTCAGCCGCACCGCCATGTCCGACGAATGCGTCGCGCCGCTGGCGAAGCGCCGGATCGCGTCGGCGACCGCCGCCTTGTCCTCGCGCACCACCAGATCGCCCGGATAGAGCGGCGCGGCGGCGGGATCGACGCTCGCGGCACGGACGAAGGCGTCGTTCATCTGGAGGAAGCGGCCCTCGCGATCGACCAGCGCCATGCCGAACGGCATCAGGCTAACGAGGCTGCGCACATGTTCGGAGGCGCTGGCTCCGATCGCCGGGGCGGTGTCCACATCATCGAGCAACGCAATCAGCGTCGGCGCGTCGGGAATATCGGTGAAGGGAATTTCCACCACGCGCAACGGCGTGCCGTCCAGCCCCTCGCGCTCAAAGCGGACGAGGCCACGGCTGTCGGTGATGAGCAGCCGCGCGAAGTCGCGCCCCTCCAGTCCCGTGTCGGCGGCGATCGCGCGTCGGGCGAGCAGGCGGTTGGCGGCACGGACGCGGCCGTCGCTCCCCAGCAGCGCCGCCATGACGCCGGACGTGCCGAGCCGCTCGCCCATCGCCCCGGTAACCAACGCTTCGGTGGAGGCGGCGGCATCGTGCTGCCGGACGATGGCGAAGCGCCAGACGAGCATGTCGCCCTCATCGCCCGCCCGCGCGATCTCTGCGGTCAGCCGGTGTGGCCCGGCACGAAGGCCCCGCACCTCGCCGCGCCCGTCGCGCCAGGCGATGCGGCCAGCGTTGCCAAGTTCGGCGACGCCCTCCCCCGCCAGCGGCAGGCCGGGCGGGGTCGGAAAGCCTTCGAACAGAGCCTCATAGGCGTCGTTGGCGCAGACGAGGCGGCCGGCGCGATCGGTGATCGCCACGGCGTCAGTGCTCGCCTGCGCGACCGCGCGGGTGAAGGCCCAATCGATCGTCGGTGTCGCCGCCACCCTGGCCGGCGCCAGCATCCGCCACGCAATCACCGCGCCTGCGGCCACGATCCCCGTGGCGACGAACCCCGCCGCGGCGACGATGCTGCCGACCAGCCACAGCACGAGCGCCGCGGCCGCCACCGTCGCAGCGCCGGCGACGAGCGCAGCGGCCCGAGTGGGGTTCAGATGTGTCGAAAAGGGGAGCGAGGCCATGCCCGCCCGTCATCGCGGGATCGGGCGGGGCGCGTCAAGCGATTGGTGTAGTGGGATTGCTCCCGCGCCCCAGGGCCGTTCGTGCTGAGCCTGTCGAAGCACGGGTTTCGACCTGCGGGACGACGCTTGTGGCGACCTGCCCTTCGACAAGCTCAGGGCGAACGGCGGTGATAGTGGCCCCGCTTCCCCCGGCACGCCAGAGGAAGCGGGACGGTATCACCAGATGCGGACGCGCTGGTCCGGCGTCAGTACCAGCTTGCCACCCGGCGCTGGCTTGTAGGCGCCGTACCAGGGATCGAGGTTGCGGACGACCCAGGCGCGCTGCTGCGACGGGCTGTGCGGATCGGTCATCAGCCGCTGCTTCAGGTTCGCCTCGCGATAGTTGCGACGCCACACCTGCGCCCAACCGAGGTAGAAGCGCTGATCGCCGGTCAGACCGTCGATCACCGGCGCCTCGCGTCCGCCCAGCGAGGCCTTGTACGCGTCATAGGCGACCGACAGGCCGGCGAGGTCGGCTGTGTTCTCGCCCAAGGTCAGCGCACCGTTGACGTGCATGCCGGGCAGCGGTTCGTATGCATTATACTGGTCGACGAGCCGCTGGGTCAGCGCCTTGAAGCGCGTGACGTCCTCCGGCATCCACCAGTCGGTCAGCTGGCCGTGCGCGTCATACTTCGACCCCTGGTCGTCGAAATGATGGCTCAGCTCGTGGCCGATCACCGCGCCGATACCGCCGTAGTTGACTGCCGGGTCCGCCTTCGGGTCGAAGAAGGGCGGTTGCAGGATCGCGGCGGGGAAGACGATCTCCACCATGCCGAAATTGGCATAAGCGTTCACCGTCATCGGGGTCATGCCCCATTCCCAGCGCTGCAACGGCTTGCCGAGGTGGCTGATGTTATATTCGTGGCCCCACTGGCGCGCGCGCAGGGCGTTGCCGAAGGCGTCGCCCTTGACGATCTTGAGGTTGCTATAATCGCGCCACTGGCTGGGATAGCCGATCTTCGGCGTGAAGGCGGCAAGCTTGGCGTGCGCCTTCACCTTCGTCTCGGGCGCCATCCATTCGAGCTTGTCGATACGCTTGCCCATCGCGGCGATGACGTTCTTGACCAGCTGGTCCGCCGACGCCTTGGTTTCGGGCGGGAAATATTGCGCGACGTACAGCTTGCTGACCTCGTCCGACAGCGCGCCGCTGGTGAAGCCGACCGCGCGCTTCCAGCGATCTTCCTGCTGCGGCGTGCCCGACAAAGTGGTGCCGTAGAAGGCGAATTGTTCGTCGTCGAACGCCTTCGGCAGCACGCCCGCGAATCCGTCGAGGCTACGGACCAGCAATTGATCCTGCAACACGCCGATGGGCGCGGCGCCGATCAGCTTCGCGATGCCGGTGACGGCGCTCGGCTGCGACACGATCAGCGAATCGACGGGCGTGCCGACGCCCTTCAGATAGGTGACGAAGTCGAAGCCCGGCGCGCTCTGCACCAGCTGCGCGACGGTCATCTTGTTGTAGGTCTTGTTGGCGTCGCGGCTGTCGACGCGGCTCCAGCTGACCTGTGCGATCTGCGTTTCGAAATCGACGATCGCCTTGGCGCGCTCCGCGGCATTGGGCTCGCCTGCCAGCGTCAGCACCTTGGTCAGGTGCGCCTCATAGGCGGCCTTTTCCTTGGCGTTCTTCTCCTGCAGGTAATAGTCGCGATCGGGCAGGCCGAGACCCGACTGGCGCATCTCGACGACATAGGTTTCGGGTGCCTTGTCGTCCTGCCCGACGCCGCTGCCGAACGGAATGGAGACGCCGTTGCGGTCCGCCTGGGCGAGCAGCGAGGCGTAGTTCGCCTTGGTCGAGCGCTTGATCGTGTCGAGCCACGGCTTGATCGGTGCCAGGCCCTTCGCCTCGATCGCGCCGGTGTCGAGATAGGTGGCGTAGGCCGTGCCGATCTTGGAGCCCGGCTGCTTGGCCGCCGCTTCCAGAATGCCCCTGGTGCGATCGCGCGACAGATCGGCGAGCGTGTCGAATGCGCCGAAGCTCGACTTGTCGGCGGGGATGGCGGTCGTCTTCGCCCACGTGCCGTTGGCGTAATTGTAGAAATCGTCGCCCGGCGCGATGCTGCGATCCATGCCCGCTTCGTCGAAGCCGAAGGCGCCGATCTGCGGCTTGCCCGCTGCGACGACGGTCGGCGCCTGCTGTGCGTAGACGGCGCCGGCAAGCGCCGAAGCGCCGAGCAGGCCGGCGATGAGATAGGTCTTCATGGTCTCTCCCCGATGGGTCGGTTCTTGTGGGTCGCGATGGTTCGCTTGGGATCAATGTGCCCCAAAGTGCCCCGCGTGGCGAGCGGGCGAATCATTGCCTCAGACATCCCGTCATGCCGGACTCGTTCCGGCATCCACCAGGCCACAAGGGAGTGGCTAGAGCCTCTTGCCGTTCCCTCGCCGAGGAGTGGACCCCGGAACGAGTCCGGGGTGACGGTGGAGTTGGGGTCCGCGTTGCGCGCCTCTCGACGGTTGCGATCAGCTATTCCCAAAACAAAACCGCCGCCCGCGGGTGGTCGCGGGCGGCGGCGGCAGGATCACCAGATCTTGATGCGATCGGCGGGGGCCAGATAGAATTTCTGGCCCGGCTTCACGTTGAACGCCGGATACCAGGCGTCGAGGTTGCGGACGACATAGGCGCGCCACTGGCCCGGGGTGTGCGGGTCGGTGGTCAGCTGGTTCTTGATCGAGGCCTCGCGCGCCTTGGTCTGCCAGACCTGGCCGAAGCCCATGAAGAAGCGCTGGTCGCCGGTGTAACCGTCGATGACGGGCGCCGGCTTGCCCTTCAGCGACAGCTTGTACGCGTCATAGGCGACGTTGATGCCGGCGAGGTCGGCCATGTTCTCACCCAGCGTCAGCTTGCCGTTCACGTGCGTGCCCGGGATCGGCTCATAGGCGCTGTACTGCGCGACGACCTTGTCGGTCAGCGCGTTGAAGCGCGCGACGTCCTGCGGCGTCCACCAGTCCGAGAAATTGCCCTTGGGATCGAACTTGCGGCCCTGGTCGTCGAAGTGGTGGCTCAGCTCGTGGCCGATCACCGCGCCGATCGCGCCATAGTTCACCGCGGGGTCGGCGTTGGGGTCGAAGAACGGCGGCTGGAGGATCGCGGCCGGGAAGACGACCTCGTTCATCAGCGGGTTGGCATAGGCGTTTACCGTCTGCGGCGTCATAAACCATTCGCTGCGGTCGACCGGCTTGCCGATCTTGTTAAGCTGACGGTTGTATTCGAATTCCGCCACGCGATCGGCGTTGCCGAGCACGTCGCCCTTCACGACCTTCAGGGACGTGTAATCGCGGAACTTGTCGGGATAGCCGATCTTGGGCGTGAAGGCGGCGAGCTTGGCACGCGCCTTCAGCTTCGTCTCGGGCGCCATCCAGGTGAGGTTGTTGAGGCGCTTGTCCATTGCCGAAATCAGGTTGCGGACCAGTTCGTCGGCCTTGGCCTTCGATTCGGGCGGGAAATACTTCTGGACGTAGACCTGGCCGACGGCCTCACCCAGGCTGCCGTTGACGAGGTCGACACCACGCTTCCAGCGGTCTTTCAGCTGCGGCGTGCCGTTCAGCGTCGTGCCGTAGAAGGCGAACTGCGTGTTGACGAAGTTCGACGACAGCAAAGGCGCGGCGTTCGAGATCGTGTGGAACGCCAGATATTCCTTCCACACAGGCAGCGGCGTCGCGGCGACAATCTTGGCGGTGCCCGCCTGTGCCGACGGCTGGCCGACGATCACGCGGCTCTGATTGCCCAGGCCCTGCGCGTCGAGCATCGCCTTCCAGTCGAAGCCGGGCATGGCAGTGGCAAGCTGCGCGACCGGCATCGGGTTGTAACCCTTTTCGACCTGGCGCAGCTCGGCGCGATCCCAATGGACCTGCGCGATCTGCTTTTCCAGGTCATAGATGCGCTGCGCCGCGCCCTGCGGGTCGGGCTGGCCAGCCATGTGCATCATGTCGGCGATATAGGTGACGTACTTGGTCCGTGCCTCGGCGAACTTAGGATCGTCCTTGAGGTAATAGTCCTTGTCCGGCAGGCCCAGGCCGCCCTGGCCGATGTAGACGGCGTAGACGGTGTTATCCTTCAGGTCCTGCTGCACGCCGGCGCCGATCGGCACATCGATGCCGTGGCGCGTCGCGTCGCCGAAGGCGCGGGCGAGATCGGTCTGCGAATTGATCGCGGCGATCTTCGCGAGATAGGGCTTGAGCGGCGCGGCGCCGGCCTTTTCGATCGCGGCCGCGTCCATGAAGCTCGCATAGGTGTCGCCGATCTTGGCGGTGACGGGGTCGCTGCCGGGATTGGCGGCGGCGTCTTCGATCACCTTGCGGGTGCGTTCGTCGGACAGGTTGCGCAGGATCGCGAAGCCGCCCCAGCTCGACCGGTCAGCCGGGATCTCGGTGCGGGCCATCCAGGCGCCGTTGACGTAGTTGTAGAAGTCGTCGCCCGGCACGACGCTCTTGTCCATCGCGGTCAGGTCGACGCCGAAGCTGCCGAGCTGCGGCTTGCCGGCGGCTGCGGGCGTGGTGGTTGCGGTCGGGCGAGTGCTTTGGGCGTAGACTACGCCGGATGCAGCGGAGGCGAGCAGGAGAGCGGCGATAACCGGTTTGCGCATCGAAGGTCCCTGGTGAGCGGAGCCGGGATTGGCAGACTCACGATGGGCAGTGTTGTAACCAGTTAAAACGCCTCGTCAAATATGGTTTCCACTGTGACTATGCGCATGGCGATGCCGCCACTTGCGTGCGATCCATAGACGCCAGCCGAGCGCCGTGGCGGCATAGCCGACGACCGCGCACAGACTGGTCAAAACGATGAGGCCTAGGCCGAACGCCGGGCCCTGCGCCCATAGCCAGTGAAAGGCGCCAGTGATCGTCTGCAGCCACCCGGTCGCCTCCGCCGCGGGCTGGGCGATGGCGGGTGCGTCGCTGTGCAGGATCCAGCTGCCGATCTTATAGGCGAGAAACCACAGGAACGGCGTGGTGAAGGGGTTGGTGATGAACGTCGTCAGCGCGGCGACGGGCACGTTGGCGCGGAACGGCAGCGCGAACAGCGCGGCGATGGCGATCTGCGCAACCGGGAACAGGAATCCCGCCACCATGCCCAGCGCCACGCCGCGCGGCACGGAGCGGCGGTTGAAGCGCCACAGGCCCGGCTCCATCACGCGATGCGCGACCGGGCGCAGCAGCCGGTTCGATTCCATCGATTCGCGCGTCGGCATATTGGCGCGCAACCAGCCGAACGTCTTGTGCATCATGCCGGGGCGCCCCGCCGGGCTCAGCCGCGATCGCGCATGATACGTCCGGCTTCCCGCTTCCATTCCCGCTCCTTGATCGCGGCGCGCTTGTCATGATCCTTGCGCCCCTTGGCGAGCGCCAGTTCCACCTTGGCGCGGCCGCGCCCGTTGAAATACACGCTGAGCGGCACGAGGGTCATGCCCTCGCGCGCGACGGCGCCATGGAGCTTGTTTATCTCACGTTCGTGAAGCAGCAATTTACGCGGGCGCTTGGCTTCGTGATTGAAGCGGTTGCCGTGGCTGAATTCGGGGACGTTGGCGTTGACCAGCCACACCTGCCCGTCGCGCACCTCGGCATAGCTTTCGCCGATGCTGCCCTCGCCGAAGCGCAGGGATTTCACCTCGGTGCCGGTGAGCGCGATCCCCGCCTCATAGACGGTATCGATGCTGTATTCGAACCGCGCCTTGCGGTTCTCGGCGACGATCTTCTTCTTGTCGAAGGTGGCGGGCTTGGGACGCGACATTGGGCGCGATGTAGGGAGTGTCCCGGGCCAAGGGAAGCGGGGTGCGATTGCCCGCCTCATAAACCCGTCGTCACCCCGGACTTGGTCCGGGGTCCACTCCGCGGCGAGGGGGGCGGCAAGAGGCCCGGGCCATCCCCCCGTGGATGAGTGGACCCCGGAACACGTCCGGGGTGACGGCTCCCGGAACACCGCAACACCTTGCCCGAAACCGATTGCCGATCGCCCTCCACGTGATAGCATCACATCATGCTGGACTGGCGTGGACTCGTCGGAACCTCGGCCGCCAATGGCGGCTTGGCCCTGATGCTCGCAGGTTTGACTGTCCCTCTCGGACCAACGTGCGCCGATTGCGGCGGCATATGGCTGTTTTCGGACCCGGAAATGCCTCGCATCTTCGACATGGGGCCGAAGGTCACTGTGCTGCCGGTGCAAGCAACCGTGCAGCCGGTCGTCGTCGCGTCTTCGTCCTATCGCGTCCATGTCCGCGGGCCGTGTCCGGGACAGCCGCCGGTGGAGAGGCTGCCAACAATCATCGGATCGCAGGCCATCGCCCTGCCAGCCGTCACTGCCTGTGTCCGCGTCGACGCCGATGGACGGGTCCAGCGCATCCGCACCATCGGGAGGACTTTGGCTGGTACGGACGCGACGCTGCGGCGCCTGACCTTCATACCCGCCATGCGCGATGGCAGGATCGTCGCGTCATGGGTCGAGATCCAAGGTAACCGTTAAATCAGCCCCGCATGCGCCAGCGCCGCGTCCACCGCAGACCGCGAAGCCTCGGACGGCCAGGTCATCGGCAGGCGCAGTCCCCTGGGGAAATCGGGGCGGATACGCGTCATCGCGTACTTGACCGGGCCGGGCGAGGCATCGGTGAACAGCGCATCGTGGAGCGGCCACAGGCGGTCCTGCAATGCCAGCGCCTCGGCATAATCGCCCGACTGGCAGGCCGCCTGAAATTCGGCGCACAGTCGCGGGGCGACATTGGCGGAGACGCTGATGCAGCCCCTGCCGCCCATCGCGTTGAAGGCGAGCGCCATATCGTCGTTGCCGGACAGCTGGACGAAATCCGGGCCGCAGCCTTCGCGGTGGGCCGACACGCGGGCGATGGCGCCACTGGCATCCTTTACCGCGACGAACACCTTGGGGAAGGCAGTGACGATCCGCGCCATCGTGGCGGGCTGGATATCGGTCACGGTACGGCCGGGCACGTTGTAGAGGACGATCGGCAGCTCGGCCGTCTCCGCCAGCCTGGCGAAATGCTGGAAGATGCCCTCCTGGCTCGGGCGATTGTAATAGGGCGGGACCATCAATGCAGCGTCGGCGCCCGCCTGTTTCGCGCGGGCGATATTGGCGGCAGCGACGACGGTGTCGTTCGATCCGGCACCCGCGATCACCGGCACACGGCCCGCGGTCTGGTCGACGCAGACGCCGACGATGTGAAAATGCTCCTCGGCGGTCAGCGTTGCCGCCTCGCCTGTCGTACCGCAGGGCACGAGCGCCGATGAGCCCTCGGCGATCTGCCAGTCGACCAGCGCGCGATAGGCGGCCTCGTCGAACTGGCCGTCATCGGTGAAGGGCGTGACGAGGGCGGGAATCGAACCTGAAAACATGAGGTAATGCGCGCTCCTGCTGCGTCCGATGCAGCGTTTCGTTCAGGACAGATACGGGCGCAGGCCCTATGATGTCCACATGCACTCCGCCACCCTGCCCGTCAGCTTGCTCCTCGCCACCCTCGCCGGCGTCTCCGCCGCGCCGCAACAGGACGGGCAGACGACCCCGTCCGCGTCGGTGCCCGACGCGCTCGACCGCTATCGGACGCAGATGGCGAATATGTCGCCGCAGGCGCCGCAGACCCCGGCGGACGGGGCGATTGCCGCCGCGCTGGCGCAGTGGAAGTCGATCGGCCAGACTGACGCCTTTCCGTTCGACAGCTATGCCGGCTTCCTGATGGCACATCCCGGCTGGCCGAACGAAGCGGCGAACCGCCGCGCCGCCGAGCGCAAGGCGGCGACCGCCAGCCCGACCAGCGTCGTCGCCTTCTTCACCCGCTTCCCGCCGCTGACCGCCACCGGCCTCGTCGCGCAGGCGCGTGCCCTGCAGTCGCTCGGTCGGACGGCGGACGCGCAGGCCGCCGCCCGCGCCGCGTGGCGCAAGGGCGTGCTGTCTGCGGATGACGAAGCGGCAGTGCTGTCGGGCTTCGGCAGCGCGTTGACACCCGACGATCAGGACGCGCGGATGGACGCGTTATTGTGGCAGAATGCGACCGGCGTCGCCGCGCGCCAGATCGGCTTCACCAGCCCCGCGAAGCGTCCGGCGTTCGAGGCGCGGCTCGCCTTCCGCAGCAATGCGGCCAATGCCGCGACTCTGGCGATGACGACGCAAGATCAGTTCGCGAGCGATCCGGGCTATATCGCCGACCGGGCGAGCTATCTGCGGGGTGCTGGCGCCTCTCCCACGGCACGCTCTTGGCTCGCGCGGCCGCGAAGCCTTGCCAGCCGGCCGGGCAATGTCGAAAAATGGTATGAGGTGCTGCTGACCAACGCCCGTGCCGCCAACGCCGACAATCAATATCAGCTCGCCTACGACATCGCGCGGCAGATCGACGACGCCTATCCGGCGGGCACCGACGTATCGACCAAGCCCTATGGCGAACGCGACGATTATACGAGCCTCGCCTGGCTCGCCGGGCAGGTCGCGCTGAAGCAGCTGTCGCGGCCGGCGGATGCGATGGTGATGTTCGAGCGTTATGGCCGTGGCAGCCAGTCGCCGCAGACGCGGGCGAAGGGCTTCTATTGGGCAGGCCGAGCGGCGGAGGCGGCGGGCAAGTCGGCGGAGGCAGCAGGCTATTACGCCCGGGCTGCGGGCTTTCGTGACCAATTCTACGGGCAACTGGCGCTGGAGCGGACCGGACGGCCGCTGACGGCGCCGCCCGCCGTCCCCGCGCTCGCCGTGGCGCCTGCGGTGCGACAGGCGTTCGCGGACCGCGAGACGGTGCGCGCCGCACGTTTCCTGGGCATGATCGGCCAGTATCAGGATCAGACCGCCTTCGTCCGCCAGATCGCTGCGGATGCGACGACCGATACCGATCACGTGCTCGCCGCCGACCTGTCTCGCCAGATCGGGCGGCCGGATCTGGGCGTGATGGTCGGGCGGAGCGCGATGCAGAACGGCTTGAGCGATTATTCGGCGACCGGTTTCCCGACGGTGAGCGTGCCTGCGGGCTATGAGGACAATTGGACGCTGATCCACGCCATCTCCCGCCAGGAAAGCCAGTTCGATCGCGCCGCGGTGAGCCATGCCGGTGCGCGCGGCCTGATGCAGCTGATGCCGGCGACCGCGCGCGAGCAATCGGGGAAGATCGGCCTCGCCTACAATCAGGCCTCGCTGACCACCGACCCCAATATGTCGATCATGCTGGGATCGAGCTATTTCCAGCGCGTCTTCGCCAATTACGGCAGCTATCCGCTGGCCATCGCTGCCTATAACGCGGGCGGCGGCAACGTGAACAAATGGCTGCGCGCCAATGGCGACCCCCGCTCGGGCGCGGTCGACATGGTCGACTGGATCGAGGCGATCCCGTATCAGGAAACCCGCAATTACGTGCAGCGCGTGCTGGAAAATGCCGTCGTCTACGATCTGATGAGCCCGGCGCACGCCAAGTCCAGGGGACCTGCCAACCTCAGCTGGTATCTGGGCAAGGGACGGCCGGGCTGAGCGGCATGGAACAACGCCCCAATTACATCACGCCCGCGGGCTATGCGGCCTTGCGTGGCGAGTATGACCGGTTGTTCGCGACCGAACGCCCGGCGTTGGTCGAGACGATCGCCTGGGCGGCGGGCAACGGCGATCGCTCGGAGAACGGCGACTATATCTATGGCCGCAAGCGGCTGCGCGAGATCGACCGGCGGCTGGGCTGGCTGGCAAAGCGGATGAAGGCGGCCAAGGTGATCGACCCGGCCCGCGCCGAAGATCGCAGCCGCGCGTGGTTCGGCGCGACCGTGACGATCGCCGACGAGGACGACAATCAGCGTGTGCTTACCCTGGTGGGCGACGACGAGGCGGAGGCGGGCGCCGGCCGCGTCGGCTGGAACGCGCCCATCGCACGTGCGCTGCGCGGGGCGACGGTGGGCGACCTGCGCCGCGTAGTGCTGCCCGCGGGTGAAAAGGAATATGAGGTGATGGCCGTCACGTACCCGACAGACTGAGGAACGCTGGCCGCTGCTCCCCCGTTGAAGTCATCACAGGAGAGCAGACATGGCAGACAATCCCCGCACCGACACCGCGCGCGAAACAGATGACCACGACCTGATCGAGGGTATGATCCCGGCTGGCGAGGCCGACGCCGGATCGGCAGGCGGCGCGCTGGCGCAAGACGTCGGCAGCCAGGACGACCTGACGCGCGCGATCGACGATCCCGACGACCACGACCGCGTGACTAAGCAGGATGACATCGACCACGGTCAGGCGCGGCCCGCCGATCGCGGGCCGAACCGCTAGGCGGCGATCGACACGCCTCGAACATCCCACACCCGGCGACGGCTGGGCCCAGCCTGTGGAAGCGCGTACCCTTCGACAGGCTGCGCGCCATCGGGCGAAGGTCGTTTCCCGCAGGCTACCTGCAATAGCAGTTGACCCCGCCGCCCCGCCCCGCAAGGCTCGCGCGCATGGAAGAGCCGACCCGTAACATCGCCCTGCTGATCGACGCCGACAATGCCTCGTGGCATGCGATCGACCCCGTGCTGACCGTGCTCGCCGAGCTCGGCACGGTGAACATCCGCCGCGTCTACGGCAATTGGTCGAAGCCCGCGCTGAAGGGCTGGCGCGACATGACGGTGAAACACGGCATTGAGCCGCAGCAGCAGTTCGACCTGACCAAGGGCAAGAACGCCACCGACATGAAGATGACGATCGACGCCATGGACTTGCTGTTCCGCGGGCGGATCGGCGGGTTCGGCATCATGTCGTCGGACAGCGACTTCATGCCGCTCGCCATGCGCATTCGGCAGGACGGCATCCCCGTCTACGGCTTCGGCAATGCCAAGACGCCCGAGGCTTTCAAACAGGCCTGTACCCGCTTCATCGACGTCGGCGCGCTGGTAAGCGATGCCAAGGCGGAAGCCACCGCCGGCACCACCGCAGCGACGCCAAAGCCGACGAACGTCGACGTCCCGATCGGCGATTCGCTGCCCCCATCGATCGCCGGTACGCCGCGGGTAAAGAAGCCGATCGACCCCGAATTGATCGCGCTGCTGATCGACGCCTATCAATCGGTGAAGCGGGACGAAAAGGGCTATGTCAGCCTGTCCGCCATGGGGCAGCTAGCCGGCAACCGGTCCAGCTTCGACACCCGCAATTACGGCTATCAGCGCCTGTCCGACCTGATCCAGGCGGTGCCGAACTTCCAGTCGGAACGCCGCCCCGACGGGGTGTTCGTCAAGCGGGTGCGGTGATGATTGGCGCTGCGCGTCTCGCGATGGTATGAGGAATGTGTGAATATCCACTCGCCATTTGCGCGTCGTGAACCGGTTCTGCTGACGGCGGACGCCTTTTGGTTGCTGAAAAGCGCGGGCGTATTCTCCGAATACTCCAAGGCGGAACTTCTGGACGGCGCCTTGTTCGGCGTCCCTGTGCAAAGCGATGCGGAACCGGAAAGTGATGCGTCTTTTCCTATCAAGCTGCGGCGACGGGATTATCACCTGCTAACCGACGCGGGTTTGCTGGATGACCGTGAGAAGACAGAGCTGGTCGATGGTGTGGTATACGGCATGAGTCCACAATATCGCCGCCATGGTTTCATCAAGGATGAACTCGCTTATAGGTTACGCCGTGCCCTCGAAGACCTGGGATCGCCCCTCCGCGTCGCCACCGAGCAATCGGTTGCAATCGACGCTTTTAACGAACCGCAGCCTGACATCATCCTCACCGCCGAGCCCAAGGGCGATGGACCGATACCGCTGATGAGCGTCGCCATGCTTGTCGAAGTCTCGGCGAGCACCTTGACCTTTGATCTGACCGACAAGACGCGCATCTACGCCCGAGCTGGCATCATGGAATATTGGGTTGTGGACGCGAACCGGCGCGTCGTTCATCAGTTGTGGAGCCCAGAAGGCGACGCCTACGACCATCATCGCGAGACGGCTTTGGGTCAGAAGATCGAAATAGCGACCATTCGCGACGTCGACATCGAAACGGATGCGCTGTGAACCGCTATCGAACGCGCCAATAGCGGAACGCTTCCGCCTGCCGCCCGCGGACGAACGTCTCGGCATCCGGTCCTGTCCACTGCCCCGTATAGCCGTTGTCCGCCGCTGTGCCGATCCACCAGCCCTGCCCGGGCAGACCGTCCGATTGTCGAACGACCAGCACCGCAAGGCCCGGCTCGCCCGCCGCCGCGCCATCCGTATCGATCCGGTCGAGCGTCGCACACAATGCCCGCATCTTCGGCCGCGTGAAGCGGTGGCCCAGCGCGCCTAGGATTTCGCTGTAGGTCATCGCCCGGCCCTCACGCGCCGCCGCGACCAAAAGGTCGCGAACCCGCGCCACGTCGGCGATGCCGCCCGGCCCGTCCGGTGCTTCGAGACCATTCGCCAACAGCCAGCCGCCAAGGGTATCCCCCGGCGACTGGCGGCCCGGCATCAGCGCGTCAGCTTCTTATAGGCGAGGCGCGTCGGGCGGTCGGCGGCGTCGCCCATGCGGCGGCGCTTGTCTTCCTCGTACGATTCGTAATTGCCCTCGAACCATTCGACATGGCTATCGCCTTCGAACGCCAGGATGTGGGTGCAGAGGCGGTCGAGGAAGAAGCGATCGTGGCTGATGACCACGGCGCAGCCCGCGAAAGTCTCCAGCGCCTCTTCCAGCGCGCGCAGCGTCTCGACGTCGAGGTCGTTGGTCGGTTCGTCGAGCAGCAGAACGTTGCCGCCCTCCTTCAGCATCTTGGCCATGTGGACGCGGTTGCGCTCACCACCCGAAAGCTGGCCGACCTTCTTCTGCTGGTCCGGCCCGCGGAAGTTGAACGCGCCGACATAGGCGCGCGTGCCCAGCTCCTGCTTGCCGAAGCGGAAGACCTCCAGCTCGTCGGAGATTTCCTGCCAGACGTTCTTGTTGGGATCGAGGTCGTCGCGGCTCTGGTCGACATAGCCGAGCTTGACCGTCGAACCGACGCTGATCTCGCCCGCATCGGGCTGTTCCTGGCCGGTGATCAGCTTGAACAGCGTCGACTTGCCCGCGCCGTTCGGCCCGATCACGCCGACGATGCCGCCCGGCGGCAGCGTGAAATCGAGGTTCTCGAACAGCAGCTTGTCGCCGTACGACTTGGTCAGGCCCTTGGCCTCGATCACCTTGCCGCCCAGACGCTCGGGCAGCTGGATGAGGATCTGCGCCTTGCCGGCGACGCGATTCTCCTGCTTTTCCATCAGTTCCTCGAACGCGCGGATACGCGCCTTCGACTTGGTCTGGCGGGCCTTGGGCGTCTGGCGCATCCAGGCGAGCTCGTCGGCGATCGCCTTCTGCTTGCCGGCCTCCTCGCGCTCTTCCTGCTCGAGGCGCTTCGCCTTCTTTTCCAGATAGCCCGAATAGTTCGATTCGTAGGTGTAGTAGCGGCCGCGATCCAGCTCGAGCACCCAGTTGACGACATTGTCGAGGAAGTAACGGTCGTGCGTCACCAGGATGACGTTGCCGGTATATTCCTTTAGGTAGTTTTCCAGCCACGACACGCTTTCCGCGTCGAGGTGGTTGGTCGGTTCGTCGAGCAGCAGAATGTCGGGCTTTTCGAGCAGCAGCTTGCACAGCGCGACGCGGCGCTTTTCACCGCCCGACAGCTTGGTGACGTCGGCATCGCCCGGCGGGCAGCGCAGCGCCTCCATGGCGACTTCGAGCTGGTTGTCGAGCGTCCAGCCGTCGACCGCGTCGATCTTGCCCTGCAGCTCGCCCATCTCTTCCATCAGCGCGTCGAAGTCGGTGTCGTCCTTCGGATCGCCCATTTCGGCCGAGATGGCGTTGAAGCGATCGACCAGGTCGGCGACCGGGCGCACGCCGTCCTTGACGTTGCCCATGACGTCCTTGGTCGGATCGAGCTGCGGCTCCTGCGCCAGATAGCCGACGCGCACGCCCTCTGCCGCCCAGGCTTCGCCGGTGAAGTCGGTGTCCATGCCGGCCATGACCTTCATCAGGGTCGACTTGCCGGCGCCGTTCGGGCCGATGATCGCGATCTTCGCGCCCGGAATGAACTGCAGGTGGATGTTGTTGAGCACGGGCTTGTTGGCGCCCGGGAAGGTCTTGGTCAGACCCTTCATGACGTAGGTATACTGGACGGCCATGTGCCGACGGCTCCTGAAGGCTGGAAAGGGTTGGGAGATTTGCTCCGCCATGTAGCGATTGGCCGGCGCGCGTGCAAATGGGCCGTGTCGCGCTGCGCCTATGCTGACCCGCTTGTGTGCCGGCGCCGCTTCGGGCACGCGTGGGCAGACGATAAAAAACGACAAGGGGATTTACCGAATATGACGCGCGTCGCCCTCGCCCTGCTCTCCCTCGCCGCGACCACCGCCCTGCCCGGCCTCGCGTTCGCGCAGCGGACCGCCCCGCCCGTGCCCGCCCCCGTCGATCCCAAGGTCGCCGCGCTGCGCGATGCGGCGCTGACCGACACGCTGGCCTATGACATCGTCGAGGGGCTGACGACCGAGGTCGGCCAGCGGCTGGCGGCGACCGATGCCGAAGCGCGCGCGCGAATTTGGGCGGTCGCGAAGCTCAAGTCGCTCGGCTTCAAGAACGTACATATTGAAGAATATCAGATGCCCGTGTGGCTGCGCGGGGTCGAAACGGCGGAAGTTCTCGCCCCCTTCCCGCAGCAGCTGAAGCTGGTGGCGCTCGGCAATTCGGGTGCGACACCGGCCAGCGGCCTCACCGCGCCGCTCGTCGTGTTCAAGAGCTATGGCGAGCTTGCCAATGCCGCGCCCGACAGCGTGCGCGGCAAGATCGTCTATGTCGGCAATGCGATGGACCCGACGCAGGACGGGTCGAGCTATGGCGCCTATGGCCCGGCGCGCTTCGTCGGGCCGGCGCTTGCGGCGAAAATGGGCGCCGCGGCGATCGTGATCAAATCGATCGGCACCGATCCCCATCGCAACCCGCACACCGGCGGCACCAACTTCCCGGCCGGCACCGCCCCCATCCCCGCCGCGGCGCTGTCCGTCTCAGATGGCGACCAGATCGAGCGGATCGCCGCCCGCGGCAAGCCGATCACGCTGAAGCTGACGCTCACCCCGCGCTTCGCCGGCACCGGCACCTCGGGCAACGTCATCGCCGAAGTGCCGGGCAGCGATCCGAAGGCCGGCGTCGTGCTGGTCGGCGGGCACCTCGACAGCTGGGACCTCGGCACCGGCGCCATCGATGATGCGAGCGGTGTCGCGATCACCACCGCGGCGGCCAAGCGCCTGCTCGACGGTCCGCGGCCGCGCCGCACGATCCGCGTCGTCTGGTTCGGTGCCGAAGAGCCGGGCGGCTACGGCGGCAAGGACTATGCCCGGGTCCACGGCCAGGAACGCCACGCCATCGCCAGCGAGAGCGATTTCGGCGCCGACCGCGTCTGGCGCTTCGAGGTCAACCTGCCCGACAGTGCGAAGCCTGTGGCCGATCGCCTGCAAAGCGCGCTCGCGCCGCTCGGGATCGCGCGTGGCGCCGGTGTAGGCGGCGACGGCACCGATGTCGGCCCGACGCTGGCGCTGGGCGTCGCGGCGGTCGACCTCAACCAGGACGGCACGCGCTATTTCGATACGCACCACACGCCCGACGATACATTGGAGCGGATCGACCCCGTGCAACTGCGCCAGAACGTCGCTGCCTGGACGACGATGCTGGGCGTCGTCGCCAACGCGCCAGAGGAGATCGGGCCCGTCACGCCACGTCGTTGAACCGCCGTTGCGGCCCGGCCTAACCCGCGGAGAAGGCCCATTTGCTTTCATTTCGATGAATTTCATGATTGACCGCGGGGAGTCGTGCGGTATTTGGGCTGCCTCGCGACGGCGATCGGGCCGGCCGCGATTTTTGCTTTGCTTGGGAGCATTCGAATGAAGAAGATCGCTTTCGTTCTCGCTGCCGCCGGCCTGATGTCCGTCGCTGCCTGCTCGAAGTCGCCTGAAGCCGCCGCCGTTGAGAACAACGCGGACATGCTGGCGGACAACATGGAAATGCAGGCCGACAACCTGGACGCCATGGCCGACAACACCTCGAACGCGACTGCCGAAGCGGTTCTCGAGAACAAGGCCGACAACATCAACGCCGCTGCGGACAACGTCCGTGACGCCGCTGAAGCCAAGGCGGACAACATGTAATCGCGCTGCGTCGGGCATAAGCTCGACGCGCCGATCTGCTGTTGCACGATCGAAAGGGGCGTTTCCCATGCGGGAAGCGCCCCTTTTCTATTGCCGTTTGTGTTGGGATCGCGCGGTTCCCATCTTTCGCTTCTCGCCAAGCTGGGCTAGCGCTCGGGCCAGCATCATGGCGGGGCCTGTAGCTCAATGGTTAGAGCTGGCCGCTCATAACGGCTAGGTTGCGGGTTCGAGTCCTGCCGGGCCCACCAAATGCTTGCGTCCACGGCCTCCACCGCCTAGGCGCATTCCACGTCGGGGAGTGGCGCAGTCCGGTAGCGCGCCTGCTTTGGGAGCAGGATGTCGCAGGTTCGAATCCTGTCTCCCCGACCATTTTCGGCGCGGTCTCACCGGACGATCACAGCCTGCGGCATGTAACAAACGCTCTGCCGCTCCAACATTCAGGCTAAACGGTTCGCAGGGCGCTGCGACCCGGCATTGGAGATCGGCCGACCGGCGACGTCCGGCCTACCGTCCCAGCGCCAGCGTATCTTCTCCCGACGGCACCGCTATGCCATAGCACCCCCACGCCGTCGCTCCCATGGCAATACTTGACTCCGTCAACCATTCCGAGCCAGCATGGCGGACATGGAAGATGCAGACGTCACCGCGATCCGCCGGTTCAACCGCTTGTACACCCAGACGATCGGCGCGCTCGACGGCCAATTCCTCGGCACTGAGGCGACCCTGCCCGAAGCGCGGTTGTTGTTCGAGATCGCGACGCGTGAGCCCGTCACCGCGACCGTGTTGCAGGATGCGCTCGACATGGACGCGGGCTATCTGAGCCGCCTGGTTGCGCGCTTCGAGAAGCGCGACTGGGTCGCACGCGTACGGCGAAGTGATGATGCCCGCGCGCGCGAGCTGCGGCTGACCGAGGCGGGGCGTGCGGCGTTCGCGGTCGTCGACCAGCGCCAGCGCGACGCCGTCAGCGATCTGCTCGGCGCGATGGACGGGCTGGCGCGGCGCGATCTGGTCGAGGCCCTGACGCGCGCACGGTTGCTGCTCGATCCGGCATCGGGTGGCGCGTTCGTCATCCGCCCCTTCCGCACCGGCGAGCCCGCCATGATCGCCGCGCGCCAGTCGCTGCTCTATGCCGAGAGCCATGGCTGGGGTCGCGAACTCGAAACGCTCGAGAGCGAGGTGACTGCGGCGTTCCTGCGCGACTTCAATCCGGCGCGCGAGCAATGCTGGGTCGCCGACATCGACGGGGTCCTGGCAGGCGCCGTGTTCGTCACCGACGAAGGCGATGGCGTTGCCCGGCTGCGCCTGTTGCATGTCGAGCCCTTTGCGCGTCGCCGTGGCATCGGCGATGCGCTGGTCGCCCGCTGTGTCGGCTTCGCGCGGGATACAGGCTACCACACGCTCATGCTGTGGACGCACACGGTGTTGGAATCGGCGCGCCGTATCTATGCCGCGCAGGGGTTCGTGTGTGTCGAGACGGCGATGCACGACGCGTTCGGCGTCCCGCTGCAGGGGGAAACGTGGCGACTGGAGCTGGCCGCATGAGCGCCGCGCTGACCATCCGCATCGCCACCGAAGCCGATCTAGGGGCGTTGCGCGACCTGATGGCGCTGTCGATCGATCGGGGTCAGGCAGAGGTGCTGACCCCGGCGCAGATCGTTGCCAGCCGGGCGGTGATGGGGCTCGACACGCAATTGGTGCGCGACGGCACCTATTTCGTCGTCGAGGATCACGGCGTGCCGGTCGGCTGCGGCGGTTGGAGCCGGCGCGCGACGCTCTATGGCGGCGACCATAGTACCGACTTGCGCAACCCGGCGCTTCTCGATCCGGCGAAGGACGCCGCCCGCATCCGCGCCATGTACACTCACCCGGACCATGTCCGGCGCGGGATCGGCCGAATGATCCTCGACGCTTGCGAGCAGGCGGCGCGGGCGGCAGGGTTTTCGGCGGTCGAACTGATGGGCACGGCGGGCGGCGTGCCGCTATATGCCGCGAGCGGCTATGCGCCGCTTGAGCGGGCTGATACGCATGTCGAGGGCGTCGTCGTGCCATTGACCCGGATGCGCAAGCGGCTGTGACTCGAGGCTAACGGGGCTGCGCGTCAGGCCGGACACACTTCGGCGCGCGGCTGACGCCGGAACGCCAGCAGCATCGCCAGTGCCACAGCCGCCATCGCCGCGCCCGCGAGCGACACGGTGGGCAGCCCCAGCCCTGCCCCGATCACGCCCCCGCCCAGCGCCGCGCCGATGGCGTTGCCGAGGTTGAACGCGCCGATATTCATCGCGGAAGCGAGGTTCGGCGCGTCCGAAGCCGCATCCATCACCCGCATCTGCAAGGGCGGCACGATCGCGAAGCTGGCGATGCCCCAGACCAAGATCGCGACGGCAGCGGTCACCGGCCATTGCATCAGCACCGTGAAGGCAAGCAGCGTTAGCGCCATGATCGTCAGCATGGTCATCAGCGTCCGCTCGACCGATCGGTCCGCCAGCCGACCACCCAAACCATTGCCGATCGTCGCACCGACCCCGAACAGCATCAGCATCGCGGTGACATAGCCGGTCGAGCCATGCGTCACATCGCGCAGGATCGGCACGATATAGGTGAAGACGGTGAAGACGCCGCCAAAGCCGATCGTGGTCAGGGCCAGCGCCATCACCACCGGCCCGCGCGTCAGCACGCGCAACTCGGCGCGCATGTCGCCGCCTTCGTCAGCGGGCAGCGATGGCAGCGCAAGGCGGAGTGACAGCATCGCGATCGCGCCGACGCCCGCGATCCCGGCAAAGGCGGTGCGCCAGCCAACCGCCTCGCTGACCCAGGTCGCCGCCGGCACGCCGCCGATCGTGGCAACGGTCAGCCCGGTGAACATCGCCGCCACCGCGCCCGCGCGCTTGTCCGGCGGCACGAGGCTGGCGGCGACCACCGACCCCACGCCGAAGAACGCGCCATGGTTGAACGAGGTGACGACCCGCGCCGCCATCAGCATCCAATAGCCGCCCGCCATCGCCGACAGTGCGTTGCCGAGCGTGAAGATGCCCATCAACGCGATCAGCAGTGTCCGCCGGTCGATCCGCCCGGTGGTGAGCGTCAACAGCGGCGCTCCGATCAGCACGCCCATCGCATAGGCGCTGATCAGCAGTCCGGCGGCGGGGATCGACACATGCAGGTCGCCCGCGATTACCGGCAACATGCCCATCGGCGCGAACTCGGTCACGCCGATGCCGAAGGCGCCGACCGCCAGCGCGATCAGCCCGAGATTGAACTTCATGATCGTCTTTCCTCAAACCATCGGCGGCGCGAGGCGGGCGAAGCCCTCCTGCTGCCGATAGGGTGTGTGTGGATAGGGCGGCAGCACGTCGCTCGCCGCATCGAGCGCGGCGACCTGCTCGGGCGTCAGGGCCCAGCCGACCGCACCCAGATTGTCGCGCAACTGCGCCTCGTCCCGCGCGCCGATGATGACTGACGACACCGTCGGGCGTCGCAGTAGCCAATTAATCGCGACCTGAGGCACGGTCTTACCCACCTCGGCCGCCACCGCCTCCAGCGCATCGACCACGCGGTGGAGATGCTCATCCTCGACCGGCGGCGCGAACTGGGCGGTGTCGTGCAACCGGCTCCCTGCCGGGATCGGCCGTCCGCGCCCGATCTTGCCGGTCAACCGTCCCCAGCCGAGCGGGCTCCAGACAAGCGCGCCGACGCCCTGATCCGCCGCCAGCGGCATCAGGTCCCATTCGTAGGCGCGGCCGACCAGCGAGTAATAGACCTGATGCGCGACGAGGCGCGGCCAGCCATGACGATCGGCCAAGCCTTGCGCCTTCATGATCTGCCAGCCGGGATAGTTGGAGACGCCCGCATAACGCACCTTGCCGTCCGCGATCAGTCGATCGAGCGTACCCATCACCTCCTCGGTCGGGGTGGAGGCGTCGAAGGCGTGAAGCTGGAGCAGGTCGATGCGGTCGGTGCCGAGCCGCCGCAGCGCCGCCTCGACCGCGCCGATCAGCCGCGCCCGCGACGCGCCCCAGTCCTGCGGGCCGTCACCCATGGGCAGGCCGGTCTTGGTCGAGATGAGGACGGCATCGCGCCGCCCCTTGATCGCCTCGCCGAGCACCTGTTCCGACGCACCATCCGAATAGACGTCGGCGGTGTCGAACAGCGTGACGCCGGCGTCGAGGCAGATATCGACCAGCCGCCGCGCCTCGGCGGCGTCGCTTGTGCCCCAGGCGCTGAACAGCGGCCCCTTACCACCGAACGTGCCCGCGCCGAACGACAGCGCGGGAACGCGCAGGCCGGACGATCCCAATTGCCGATATTCCATGACACCTCCTTTCTCGAATGTCATTCTCAGGCGCATAGATGGACGGTGTCGCGAGGCGGCGGAACCGCCCGCGGGTGCAAAGGATCTATGCCTTGGACGCAAAGGTAGCTGGCAATGACGATCGCGCCCGATCACTCGCCCTGTTCGCGAGCGTGGTGGAGGAAGGCAGCTTTTCCGCCGCCGGCCGCACGCTCGGGCTGACGCCGTCGGCGGTGGCGCGCGCTATCGACCGGATCGAGGCGCGTCTGGGCGTGCGACTGCTGCTCCGCTCCACCCGCGCGCTGACGCTCACCGCCGAAGGGCAGGCCTATCTGCTCGCCGCCCGGCGCATCCTCGCCGATCTCGACGATGCCGAGCAGCAGATCGCCGACCAGGGCGCACCGCGCGGACGGCTGCGGATCAGTGCGGCGCTGGCGCATGGGCGACTGTGCGTCGTACCGCTGCTCGGCGACTTCGCCCGCGCCTATCCGCATATCCTCATCGATATCGCGCTGACCGACACGCTGGTCGACATCGCTGGCGGACAGGCCGATGTCGCGATCCGCTTCGGCCCGCTCGCCGATAGCGGCCTCACCGCCCGCAAATTGTCCGAGGCGCGGCGGGTGATCGTCGCGTCGCCCGACTATCTGGCGCGGGCGGGCACACCGCAGGTGCCCGAAGACCTGCACGCCCACAATTGCCTCAACTTCAATTTTCGCCGCGCCGAACCCATCTGGCCGTTCCGCCGCGACGGCCGGGATTTCGCGTTGTCCGTGGACGGCGGCATCGTCGCCAACAATGGCGAGACGCTGGGTCATCTCGCCGCTGCCGGGGTCGGCATCACCCGGGTCGGACGCTTCAGCGTCGCGGCCGAGATCGCGGACGGGCGGCTCGTGCCGCTGCTGGAGGACTATAATCCTGGCGACGTCGAGCTGATCCACGCCGTCTTCGTCGGCGGCTCCACCACGCCCGCCCGCGTGCGGGTCTTCGTCGACTTCCTCGTCGAAAGGCTTGCCAGCCGCTTCGAATAGCGGGCGCGACGCAAACGCAATCGGACGGCCCGCCGCAAGCAGCCCGACGTTGACGCGACGCGCATAGGCGGGTTCAAGCGGGCCATGATCGACACACCTCTGTTCCGCCCATCCCGCCGTGCCGTCGTCGGGGGCGCGCTTGCGATCGGGCTACTGTCGCGCACCGGCATCGCGGCCCCCATCTCCCGGCTGTTCGCGGGCACCTATGCGCAGGAAGGCGGCGCCGGGCTGGTGTCGTTGGCCGCGGAACAGGGCGGCTGGACCGCGGGCGCCGCCCATGCCGCGATCCGCAACGCCTCCTTCGGCGTCGTGTCGCCACGTCATCGGCTGCGTTACCTGCTGGATGAGCAGCAAAAGGGCATGATGGGGGTCTATGACGCATCGCTGCGGCAGGTCGCCATGTCGTCCACCATGGGCGCAGACCCCTGCCACATCGCCCTGTCGGAGGACGGCACGCTGCTGGCGGCGGCGAACTATTCGAGTGGCAGCGTCGCGCTATGGGCGCTGAACCCGGCGACGGGGCTTCCGACGGGCCGCCCCGCGGTCGCCCAGCACCAGGGCAGCGGGCCAAAAACCAAGCGACAGGCCGGCCCGCATGCGCATTGGGTGGGCTTCGATCGCAGCGGCGACATCCTCCATTCGGTCGACCTCGGTGCCGACGCCATTTTCTCGCACCATATCGATCGCGCGGCGGGCAGGATTGCGAAGACCAGCATCGCCTATCGTGCCGTCGCAGGATCGGGGCCACGGCATCTGGTGCGGCACCCTCGCCTGCCGGTCGCTTATCTCGTTGCCGAGCTGGCCAACACGGTCAGCGTCTTGCGTGGCGGAGCGGACGGCACCTTTGCCCGGCGCGCGGAGGTATCGACCCTGCCCGCCGGCTTCAGCGGCCCGTCCTACGCGGCCCATATCGCGGTGAACGCGGCCGGAACGCGCCTTTACGTCTCCAATCGTGGGCACGACAGCATCGCGGTCTTCGCCATCGGCGCCACCGGTGATCTGCGCCTGCTGCAGCATGTCGGATGCGGGGGTCACTGGCCGCGCTTCTTCCTGCTGATGGAAGACCGGAACGCCATGCTCGTCGCCAATGAACGATCGGGCGGCATCGCCCGCCTGCCGCTGGAGCGGGACGGTCGCCTGCGGCCCGCGGTCGGCACCACCCCGGTGCCGGGCGTCGTGTTTCTGACCGAGTAAGGGCGCCAGCTTTTACGTGGAGACCTTCGGCGCCGACCACGCGTTGAACCGACATGACGCGCAAATTGAAGGTTTTCCGCACCCCGATCGGATTTCACGACGCCTATGTCGCAGCGCCGAGCCAAAAGGCGGCGTTGCAGGCCTGGGGCACGGATACCGATCTGTTCGCCCGCGGTGTCGCGGAGCAGGTGACGGACGCCGCGCTGATGGAAGAGCCCTTGGCGCACCCGGGCGACGTCATCCGCAAGACCCGCGGCACCGTGGACGACCATCTGGCCGCCTTGCCGGCCACACCCAAGCGCAAGCCGGCGGACGCGACGGATGCGCCCCCGGCCAAGCCCCGCCGCACGAAGCCCAAGCCCCGCCCCTCTCGCTCCAAGCTCGATCAGGCCGAACAGGCGATCGATGAGGCGGAGCAGCGATATGATGCGGCGCGCCGCGATCTCGCCGCGCGCGAGGCGGCACTGCGCAAGGAACGTCAGGCGCTGGACAACGACCGGAATCGCGAGCGCGAGCGGCTGGAAACCGCACGCGCAGACCAGGAGCGACACTATCGCGAGGCCATGGCCGCGTGGCGTGAGGGCGAGGCTGACTGACGGCCCCCGCCTCAGATCAAATGACGTTGAGGTCCGTCACGAACTCATAGCGATCGCCGCGATAGACCGAGCGGGTGAATTCGACGAT
Source organism: Sphingomonas melonis DAPP-PG 224 (assembly GCF_000379045.1). Taxonomy (NCBI): domain Bacteria; kingdom Pseudomonadati; phylum Pseudomonadota; class Alphaproteobacteria; order Sphingomonadales; family Sphingomonadaceae; genus Sphingomonas; species Sphingomonas melonis. The sequence goes on along the minus strand of NZ_KB900605.1, from coordinate 2,363,203 downwards.
ACGGCCATCGGGAATCCGCGTACGGCGCTCGATCCGCAAGACTTCGGAATGCTGGCGGACGCTCAGAATCCCCGCTTCGGTTTCGGTCGCGAGCGACGCGCGGATGCGCTGCGTGCCCGATGTCGGCCGAAAGCCATGGACGTCGAGCGCCTGATACAGCGAATCGCCCAGCGCATCGAGATCGGGCATGAATATCGCCGGGATCACCGCATGTTCGATCGCCAGCGGCTCATCACCGGCCAGCCGTACGCGCCCCAGCCGCGCGACGCGGACATCCGGCGACACCTCCAGCACGGCGGCTTCCTCTTCGGTCGCCAGGGCATAGGATTTGTAGATCCAGACCACCCCCGGATCCTGCCCGCGCGAGCGCGTATCGTCGCTGAAGCTGTTGAGCTTCGCGCCCGCGGTCTCGATCCGCCGCGCGACGAAGGTGCCCGACCCATGTTTGCTGATCACCACGCCTTCGTCGATCAGCTGCTTGATGCCCTTACGCACCGTAACGCGCGACAGGCCCGCCATTTCGCTGAGCTCGCGTTCGGAGGGCAGCGCGCTGCCGGGATCGATACCGCCGCCGTCGATATGCTCGCGCAGGCGTTGGGCGAGCTGCATGTACAAGGGTGTCGCTTCGTCGCTGCGCGTCCAGGCGATATCGCGCACCGTTACGCCTCCCGCTTGCCGATGGCATGTAGGACGTCGCGCAGGCTGCCGCGGTGTGCGTCGAGCAGTTGCGCCGCCGTCTCGACCGGAATCCCCATTGCGACGACGATCCCCAGCCGAATGTCGTTGTCCGCCAGGTCGAGCGAGCGCGCGGCGACCTCGGCATCGACGCCGGCAAGGTCCTGCACCATGCGACGTGCCCGTACCAAGAGCTTTGCATTGGAGACGCGCATCGCCACCATGCGCCCGCGATAGACGAGGCCGAGCCGCAGCATCACCGCGGTCGACAGCAGGTTCAGCACCGCCTTTTGCGCGGTGCCCGCCTTCATCCGCGTCGATCCGGCCAGAACTTCGCTGCCGGTGTCCGCGACGATTACGTGCTCGGCCCGCTCGCTCAGCGGCATATCGGGATTGTTGGTGATGCCGATCGTCAACGCGCCAAGCGCCCGCGCGCGTTCGATCACGGCGACGGTATAGGGCGTCCGCCCGCTGGCGGCGACGCCGATGACGACGTCGGACGCGGTAAGGCCGCAGGCGTCGATGTCGCGATGCGCGGCCTCGACATCGTCCTCCGCCCCCTCGCGCGCTTCCGTCAGCGCGCCCATGCCGCCCGCCATCAGGAAGACCAGGCGATCCATCGGCCAGCCGAAGGTCGGGTGAAGCTCGGTCCCGTCCTGAACCGCCAGTCGGCCCGATGTGCCCGCCCCGACGAAGATCAGCCGCCCGTCATGCTCCAGCCGCGCCGCGGCCGCTTCCGCCGCATCCGCGATCGCGGCGACCTGCGACTGGAGCGCCGCGATCGCGGCCATCTGTCCCTCCAGCATCGCCTCGACGGCCGACTGGGTCGGCCACAGGTCGAGTTCCAGGAATCGGGGATCGAGCGCTTCGGTGTTCATCATATCAACGACCTCGATGCGATGCCGGGCCGGCGGGCGCGGCGCAGACCAGGAAGGCGACGGCCGTTCCCAGACACAGCTGAAACGGAAAGGACAGGCCGGTAAGGACCAGCGGCAGACCGATCGCCTTGGCGATAGCGGGTTGCAGCAACACGATCGTGACAAAGCCGATCAGCAGCGCGGCGATCGCCGATCCGGTCGTGCCGCGGGTGGTGAAGACCGCGGTGAAATAGACGCCCAACAGCCCAGCATAGCTGAACACCATCACCTGCAACGCAAACTCCAGCAGGCCCATCGAACTGTGGCGCTGCCAATAATAAGACGCGACCGCCATCAGGAACATCGCAAAGCCGATCACCCCCATGCCCGCGCGCCCGGCCTGGACGAAGTGATGCTCCTCCACCGGCCCGCGCCGGTCGCGCCAGGGGCGATAGAAGTCCTGCACCAGCACCGACGACATCGCGTTGAGCGCGGAATTGGTCGTCGCGACCGCGGCGGCGCAGATGCCGATCGTCACCAGACCGCGCAGACCGCCGGGCAGTTCGGTGAGGATGTAATGCATGAAGATGCTGATCTTCTCGCCGCCGAACTGGCTGGCCGCGACGGCACCGGTGCCGCCCATCAGGTCCGGGCGATTGTAGAAGATATAGAGTAGCAGGCCGATCACGATGAACATGCCAACCGTCGGCACCGTCGCCAGCACGGACAGGTACAGGCTGCGCGCGCCCGTCTTCGCATCCTTGCACGACAGCAGGCGCTGCGTGGTGTCCTGATCCATGCCCGCATTCGCGATGTAGAGCAGCGCGATGCCGGTCACGATCGCCAGCATCGAGAACGGCCGGGACAGATCGAACGAAAAATCGAACAGCCGCAGCTTGTCGACGCCCTCCGGCGTGTGCGCCAGCGCGTGCAGGATCTGGGCGTTGGACGCCGGGATCGACAGGCGCAGGAACACGACCACCGCCACCGCCGATCCGACATAGACGATGAACTGGATCAGGTCGTTCCACAGCACCGATTTCAGGCCGCCGACGAAGGTGAAGGCGACGCTCGCCACGATCAGCGCGGCCGCCGCGATCATGATCCCCTGCGCCCCGACGCTGCCCGTGACGACCATCGCCAGCGCGATAGCGGCAAGATACACGCGCGCGCCCCCGGCAAAGACGCGCCCGATCAGGAACATGCCGCCCGCCCAGCGCGTCGCCCGTTCGCTGAAGCGAAGCGTCAGCAACTCATAGGCGGTGGTCGCGCGGATGGCGTAAAAGCGCGGGATCAGCACATGAGCGACGAAGATCGCACCGATCAGCCCACCGATATTGCCGGTCAGATAGGTCAGGTCGCCGCGATAGCCGTAATCCGGCCCGCCCAGGAACGTTGCGGCCGACTGGGTCGCCGACAGGACGGACAGCGCCGCCAGCCACGCGGGAACGTTGCCGCCGGCCAGGAAATAGTCGTGGGCGGACTCGGTCTTGCGCGGCGTGAACATCCATCCGCCTGCCACCAGCAACAGCAAATAGGCCGCGATGACGAGCCAGTCGGCAACAGAAAAGGGCAACATCATCGAGCCATGCTCCGCTTGCGTTGGACCGGGTGTCCGCGGCCGATGAACGGTCCGCCCGCCCCGTCGATCGGGCAAATCCGATCTCGATGCCGGGCGATCACAGATGCGCAGTCAGCGAAACGCCGATCGTCCGCCCCAGAATGTCGTACGTGTCGGGGAAGGTGTTGAAGACACCGCCGGACGACACGCGCGGCGGGTTGCGGTCAAACAGATTGTAGACGCCCGCGCTCATCGTCACCCTGTCGGTGAAGTCGTACGAGGCCGACAGGTCGAACGTGTCCTGCGCCTTGATCACCTCGGTCGATCCGACCGTGCTCGACCGGACCTTGCCGATGCGCTGCCAGTCGAACTGGATCACGCCCTTGTCGAGCAGCACGCCGATTCCCGCGGTGTGGCGGTAGGCGGGCTGGACCAGCGTGGTCCCGTCGCTCGAACAGGTGGCACCGAACGTGCCCTTGCACTGCACCGCCGACACGGTGGGGTTCGCCTGGATCAGATACGACGTGACGATATTGCCCTGATAGGTGGCGCGCAGCCCCCTGCCCGGCAGCCAGTCACCGCGCAGCGTATAGGCCGCCGAAATATCGAAGCCGCGTTGCAGCAGCCGGCCGAGATTCTGGTTGTTGACGAAGGCGTCGGCGAAGCTGCCGTTCGGGTTGCGCGTGACCAGCCCGCACAGCGGATTACCCGCGGTCGGATTGGTGATGTAGCAGCTGGTGATCGCCGCGATCGGCTGGATCACACCCACCGCGCCCCGCAGGTCGAGATTGTAATAATCGACCGTGACGTTCAACCCGGGGATAAACGTCGGCGTGAACACCGCGCCCGCGGTCGTCGTGTAGCCCGTCTCCGGCTGGATCGCGGGGTTGCCGCCATAATAATAATTGCCGGTCAGGTAGCTGGCGGCATTCGAATTGGTCGACCCCACCGCCGGCGCGCCGAACCGCTTGCACTGCGCGGCATCGCCCGTGCCGATCACGCACGGATCGCCGCCGTAGCGCGGCTTCAGCCGATCGACGGTGACGAGGCTGCTGAACGGCAGCGACGACGTGGTGGCGGCGAATTCGCCGAAATTGGGGGTGCGGAGCACGCGCTGATAGGTGCCGCGCAGCCGCAGGTTGCGATCCACCTCCCAATTACCCTCGACCTTCCACGTCCCGTGCGTGCCGAAGAGATTATAGTCCGACAGGCGATACGCGCCGCCCACCGCGAGCTTGCGGATCAACGGCGTGTCGTGGATCAGCGGCACCAGTACTTCGCCGTACAGTTCGCGTACGTCGAACGCGCCGCTGTATGCCGCTTGCACGCCCTGGCGATAGGTGTTGCCGGTCAGCAGCGCGCTGTCCTGCGTGATGCTCGCGGTCTCGCGGCGATATTCGACACCGACGGCAAAGCCGATCGGCCCGGCGGGCAGCGCGAACAGGTCGGCGAGGCTGCCGCTGATCGTCGCCGCAGTGACGAACTGGTCGCGCTTGCGATCGAAGCCGTTGATCGGGCTGCCGAGCGCTGCGGCGAGGCCGGGCTGGCGCGGGCCGAAGATGTTCACGGTGTTGACGATCGAGGCGAAGTTGTTCGCACCCGCCGCATTGGTGACGAGCCCGTCGCCCGAGATCAGCGACGATTCGGTCGAGCGGCCATATTGCGCATAGACGTTCCACCGGATCGCATCGGTCAGCGGCCCGCGCAGCCCCGACTGGAACTGCAAGGTGTTGCGTTCGGTCGCATAGGTGATGAGGCCCAGCTCGGCGAGCGAGCGCGAGACGTTCACCTGCGCGACGCCGTTGACGAAGGTCAGCTGGTTGCGGATCGCATCGGTCAGGAACGGGTTGGTGGCGCTGATCCCGACGGTACGGCTGACCGAGGCGGGCGCCGCGCCGGGCGTGCCGGTCTCTTCGGTCCGCGCATTGGTGAACATCGCCCGGCCGTACAGCTCGATCTGCGGCGTGATCGCATATTTGTAGAGCGCGGCGACGTTGATCCTCTTGAGCGGCGAGATCAGCGGATAGCTGGCCGAGATGTTCGAAGTGGCGGACGGACTGGTCGTGAACGTGCCATCGTCGGTGAAGCCGAAGCGACGGCCGCTGGCGACATCGGTGAACACGCCGCCGATGCTGGGGATCGTCTGATTGGGCGTTGCCGCCCAGTCGCGCTGCCCGGCCCGCACGCCATCGCGCTGCGTATAGTCCGCCGCGATCACCAGATTGCCGGCATCGCCGATGCCGGTGCCCATCATCAGCGATGCGCCATATTGCGCGCCACCATGGACCGACAGGCGGCTGGTCGCCGTTCCGCGCAGGCCCTTGTAATCGTCGTTCAGGATGAAGTTCACGACGCCCGCAACCGCATCCGCGCCATAGACCGCGGCTGCACCGCCGGTGAGCACGTCGACGCGCTTGATGAGCGAGGCCGGAATGGCGTTGACGTCGACCGAGTTGCGGAAGCTGAACGGCGCGGCGCGCGTGCCGTCGATCAGCACCAGCGAGCGGCTCTGGCCGAAGTTGCGCAGTTCCAGCACCTGCGCCCCGAACGCATCGCTCCCCTGCGAACCCTGGCGCACGCCGCCCGACAGCTGCGGGATCTTGGTCGAGAAATCCTCGATCGTCAGCGCGGATTGCAGCTTGATCTGCTCCTCGCCGCTCGATGCGACGGGGCTGCTGCTGGTCAGGCCGGGAATCGCGATCCGCGTACCCGTCACCACGATGTCGTCGCCTGTCACGGGCACGCTCGGGTCCGTCGCCGCGGGAACAGTCTGCGCGTGCGCCACACCGGGCATCTGTGCGAGGGCGATGGCCAGAGCCGCGACGGCTACGGTATGTCGGTACGACGTCACCATGATGGAGTCCCTCCCTTGAACCCGAACCCGGCGCCGCCGCCCGGTCATCATGGGCCCCGGCGAGACGCTGGCAAGGCAGGGATAATGCATACCTGTCTTATGCCTGTAAAGAGGTGGTATGGCATATTGGTATTATAGCAGGGATCGGCGTCGGGTGTCGGTGTCAGCTCGGAACGTCCCAACTGCAAACGATCAGGCTGGCGTCGTCGTGCCGCTTGACCCGGGTGTGGCGGCGTAAGGAGTCCGGCTCGCGTTCGATGTCCCGCAGCCGTGCCAGCCACGCCTGCGCCTCGCCCGGCGTGGCGATCGCCAGCAGATCGGCGGGCGTCTCGATGCCGAACAGTTCGACGAGGCGCAGGAAACCGTCACTCGCGATCGCGAAGCGCTGCCCGGGCCGCAAAGGAAGCCTCGCCTGCCAGACATGGTCCGCCGCCGCGGCCTCTGGCCCGAAGACCCAATAGCCGCCCTCGCAATTCTTCAGGCAGCGATTGGCGCGCAATCCGGGCAACAGCCGCAATTTCAGCGCATCGGGATCGATCGTCGGCTCCGCGTCGTAAATCGCCTTCACCGCCGCCAATGTCCGCGCCTCGACGATATCCAGGTCGGACGCGCCGTACAATCGCGCCGCGCCCGCCTCATCGACCGCCGCCACGCGGCAATCGGCAAGGCTGGTGATCTCGACCGCGTCGTCGATGATGCGAACCATGGCGAAGGCGGCCGAGGGAAGATCGCAGGAATCGACATCCGCGCGCAATTGCACCCGCGCCAGCGCTTCGGCGCACCGCGTCATGACGGTGCGCAGCAGCGCGATCGTCGGGCAGTCCGGGTCGTCGGCAAGTGCTTCGGCGAGCAGCCGGTTGGCGGTCTGCGCCAGCCATGCCGCATCGCTCGGCGCGTCCAGTATCGACGGGCCGATGCCGGTGGCGCCATCGATCACCCATGCGGCGTTGCCATGATGGCCGATCGCATCCTCGTTGACAGGGCCCTGCCCATCGGACAGCGCGACGTCGATCCTCAGCATGACATGCTCCAATCCGTACGCGCAGGAGGCTAGCAACTCCGTATCCGACGCGCAAACCAATATGATGCCACTTGTACGTCGTACCGGAGTGGTATCTACTTGCAGGATGGCATTGTACGCTGACATCCGTCCCATACATCAGCCGCGTGGATGGAAGGGATGCGATGACCGACCAGGAGGTGCAAACGCAATGACCCCGGCGCCACGGCCATGACCGACACCGCGGCGCTCCTGGCGACGCTGCGCGCCATCGTCGGCGGGCGTCACCTGCTCACCAGCCCGCGCGCCACGGCGCGGTTCCGCAAGGGATACAGGACCGGCGACGGACCGGCGATCGCGGTCGTGCAGCCGGCCACGTTGGTGGAGCTGTGGCGCGTCGCGCAGGCCTGCGTCGCCGCCGATGTCTCGATCATCATGCAGGCGTCGAATACCGGGCTGACCGGCGGCTCGACACCCGATGGCGACGATTATCCGGGCGGCCTGGTCATCATCAGCACTACCCGTCTGTCCCGGCTGCGCGTGATCCGGGGCGGCGAGCAGGTGGTGTGCCTGCCGGGTGCGACGTTGCACGAGCTCGAACGGACGCTGCGACCCTATGGGCGGGAACCGCATTCGGTGATCGGATCGTCCTGTTTCGGCGCGTCGGTCGTCGGCGGCGTCTGCAACAATTCGGGGGGATCGCTGATCCGGCGCGGCCCCGCCTATACGCAGCTCGCCCTGTTCGCCGCCGTGCAACCGGACGGCAGCCTCAAACTAGTCAATCATCTGGGCATCGCACTCGGCGACGATCCGCACACGATCCTGTCGCGGCTCGACACCGGGGATTTCACTGAGGCAGACGTCGAGGCCACCACCGATCGCTGGGCGCACGATCACAGCTATGCCGAGCATGTCCGCGCGATCGACAGCGACATGCCCGCCCGCTTCAACGCCGACCCACGGTGCCTGTTCGAAGCATCGGGCAGCGCGGGCAAGCTGATCGTCTTCGCGGTGCGCCTCGACACCTTCGCGCGCGAAGAGGATAGCGCAACCTTCTATATCGGCACCAACGATCCCGATCGGCTGACCGACCTGCGCCGAACGATGTTGCGCGATTTCGACCGGCTGCCGATCGCGGGCGAATATATCCACCGGACCGCCTTCGACGTCGCGGATCATTATGGGCGCGACACGTTCCTGGCCATCGAACGGCTCGGTACGCATCGGCTCCCTGCCCTCCTGGCCGCCAAGGCTCGGTTCGATGCGGTCGCGGATCGCGTGTCGAAGGGCTTGAGCGACCGCCTGATGCAATGGTCGGCGCGGTTCATGCCCGATCATCTGCCCGGCTGGATGCGCACCTATCGCGATCTTTTTGCGCATCACCTGATCCTGAAGGTGTCGGGCGATCAGCGCGCCGAGACCCGCGCGCTGCTGGCGCGGCTGTTTCCGGGCGATGCCGTGGGCGACCATCGGGAATGCAGCGCATCGGACAGCGCCAAGGCCTTTCTCCACCGATTCGTGGTGGCGGGTGCCGCCGTCCGATATCGGGCGGTCCACGGCGACGAGGTCGCCGATATCGTCGCGCTCGACGTCGCGCTGCCCCGCAATGCGCAGGCTTGGGTCGAGGACCTGCCGCCAGCGCTGGCCGATCAGGTAATCCACACGCTCTATTACGGCCATTTCTTCTGCCACGTCTTCCATCAGGACTATATCGTCCGACGCGGCAACGATCCCCTCGCCTTTGAACATGCGCTCTGGGCGCTGCTCGACGCGCGCGGCGCCCAATATCCCGCCGAACATAATGTCGGCCACCTCTATGTCGCGCCCGCCCAACTGGCCGAATTCTATCGCGATATAGACCCCCGGAATCAGCTGAATCCAGGGATCGGCCACACACCCCGCACGCGGCACTGGGCCGACAGTGACGGCGGTGATCACAAACGCGCCAAGCTTTAGGATCGATATGGACGGGTCATGACAACCCGTCGCTTTTCTGGCACCGCTCCTTATGGTCCATCGGACCATAAGCACGTGTTCGGAATGGGCGAGGGATTTCGGGAATGAGCGACAGGTTCGACATTGTGATCGTCGGGGCGGGCCATGCCGGCGCACAGGCCGCCATCGCGCTACGCCAGCGTGGCTTTGCGGGGACGATCGCGATCATCGGTGACGAGCCTGAACTGCCCTACGAACGCCCCCCGCTCAGCAAGGATTATCTGGCGCGCGACAAATCGTTTGATCGCCTGCTGCTGCGCCCCGAAAGCTTCTGGCGCGAGCGCGAAGTGACGATGCTGCTGGGCCAGCGCGTGACGGCGATCGATCCGGTTGGTCACGCGATCACACGCGAGGATGGCGACAGCATCGGCTATGGCACGCTGATCTGGGCGACCGGCGGCGCGCCCCGCCGGCTGACCTGCCCGGGCCATGACCTCGCCCGCGTCCATGCCGTGCGCACCCGCGCCGATGTCGATCGCATGATGGCGGAACTGGACGACACCACGCGCGTCGTCGTGATCGGTGGCGGCTACATCGGGCTGGAGGCTGCCGCGGTGCTGTCGAAGCTCGGCAAGTCCGTCACCCTGATCGAAGCGCTCGACCGGGTGCTGGCGCGCGTCGCGGGCGAAGCGGTGTCGCGGTTCTTCGAAGCCGAGCATCGCGCGCATGGCGTCGATATCCGCCTGGGCTGTGCGGTGGAGTGTATCGAGGGCACGGACGGCGCCGCCTCCGGCGTGCGGCTGGCGGACGGAGAAGTAGTGCCGTGCGACATGGTGATCGTCGGCATCGGCATCATCCCGGCGATCGCACCGCTTCAGGCGGCCGGCGCGGCGTGCGGCAACGGCGTGATCGTCGATGCCATGTGCCGCACCACCTTGCCTGACGTCTATGCGATCGGCGACTGTGCCGCCCACCCCAACCCCTATGCGGACGGCGCCGTCATCCGACTGGAATCGGTGCAGAACGCCAACGATCAGGCCGGCACCGTCGCTCGCGCAATCCACGACGCGGCCGAACCCTATGACGCCGTCCCGTGGTTCTGGTCGAACCAGTATGACCTGAAGTTGCAGACCGTCGGCCTGTCGACCGGCCACGATCAGGTGGTGGTGCGCGGCGATCCCGCCTCACGCAGCTTCAGCGCCATCTATCTGAAGGACGGGCAAGTAATCGCGATCGACGCGATCAACAGTGTGAAGGATTACGTGCAGGGCCGCGCGCTCGTGGTCGCCCGCACCGCCGCCGATGCCGCAACACTGGCGCAAACCGACATCCCGCTGAAGACGCTGACGGCCTGAGCCACTTCCGAAGCGAACCCTGCCGCCTCTAGCGCGCCGGCGGCGGGACTAGCGTCCCGAAACGCAAAACCCTCCCCCGGCTATACCGGGGGAGGGCGAATACATCACACCAATCGGCTCTGCTTGACTGCGGCGGCGATGAAGCTGGCGAACAGCGGGTGCGGATCGAAGGGCTTGCTCTTCAGCTCCGGGTGGAACTGCACGCCGACGAACCAGGGGTGATCGGGACGCTCTACGATTTCGGGCAGCGTGCCGTCGGGCGACATGCCGCTGAACACCAGGCCGCCCTTTTCCAGCGCGTCCTTATAGTGCGTGTTCACCTCGTAGCGGTGACGATGGCGTTCCTGAATGGTCGTGCCGCCGTAGATCGACGCGACGACACTGTTGCCGTCGAGCGCGGCTTCATAGGCGCCGAGCCGCATCGTGCCGCCCATATCGCCCGAAGCCTCGCGCTGTTCCAGCCCGTCGCGCCCCATCCATTCGGTGATCAGGCCGACCACCGGCTCGCTCGTCGGGCCGAATTCGGTCGACGAGGCATTGGCGATGCCCGCGGTATCGCGCGCGCCTTCGACGCAGGCCATCTGCATGCCGAAGCAGATGCCGAAATAGGGGATTTCGCGCTCGCGGGCGAACTTGACCGACTTGATCTTGCCCTCCGCGCCACGCTCGCCGAACGCACCGGGGACGAGGATCGCATCGCAGGGTTCGAGCTGGCTCACGATCTCGCTGTCGTCATTCTCGAACAGTTCGGCGTCGATCCAGCGGACGTTGACCTTCACGCGGTTGGCGATGCCGCCATGGACCAGCGCTTCGTTGAGCGACTTATATGCGTCCTGCAGGCCGACATATTTGCCGACGACGCCGACCGTCACCTCGCCCTCCGGGTTGGTCAGGCGATCCATGATGTCGCTCCAGCGCGACAGATCGGGGGCCGACGACGGCGTGATGCCGAAGGCACGCAGCACCTCCGCATCCAGACCCTCGCCGTGATACTGCATCGGCACCGCATAGATGCTCTTGGCGTCGAGCGCGGGGATGACCGCGGTTTCGGGGACGTTGCAGAACAGCGCGATCTTGGCGCGCTCCGACGGCGGCAGCGGCTGTTCGCAGCGACAGACCAGCACGTCGGGCTGCACGCCCAGGGCGGCCAGTTCGCGCACCGAATGCTGCGTCGGCTTGGTCTTCAGTTCGCCCGCGGCGGCGATGTAGGGCACCAGCGTCACGTGGATGCTGATCGCGTTGTTGCGCCCTTCTTCGTTGCGCAGCTGGCGGATCGCCTCGATGAACGGCAGCGATTCGATATCGCCGACCGTGCCGCCGATCTCGCAGAGCACGAAGTCGAGGTCGTCGGTTTCCGCGCGCGCGAACGCCTTGATCGCGTCGGTGACGTGCGGGATCACCTGCACCGTCGCGCCGAGATAGTCGCCGCGACGCTCGCGCTCGATGATCGTCTTGTAGATGCGGCCGGAGGTGACGTTGTCCGACTGGCGGCTCGCAACACCGGTGAAGCGTTCGTAGTGGCCGAGGTCGAGGTCCGTCTCCGCACCGTCGTCGGTCACATAGACCTCGCCGTGCTGATACGGGCTCATCGTGCCCGGATCGACGTTGAGATAGGGATCGAACTTCCGGATCCGGACGCGATAGCCGCGTGCCTGAAGCAGAGCTGCGAGAGAGGCCGCCATGAGGCCTTTGCCGAGCGACGAAACCACGCCGCCGGTGATGAAGATGTACCGCGCCATGGGAGGAATCGCCTAGCTTGGATGGGGGGCAAACGACAAGAGCGCGCGGGGGTCTCCCGCGCGCGATTTACGACGAAACGTTGTGCGGCTTAACGCTGCAGCGGCACCGCGCCGTTATCGGCAGGCGCATTGGGCACCGCATCCTGCGCCGGTGCGAGCGGCTGGGCCGCCGGAGCCGGCGCCGCAGGAAGCGGACGGGCGAGCGAGGTGTCGATCGTCTGCGTCTGGCGGTGCGCCGCGATGAAGGCGAGCGCGATCGACATGCAGACGAACACCGTCGCGAGGATCGAGGTCATGCGGGTCAGGAAGTCCGCCGCGCCGCGCGCCGACATCAGGCCCGACGGGCTGCCGCCCATGCCGAGGCCGCCGCCTTCCGACTTCTGCATCAGGATCACCGTCACGAGCGCGGCGGCGATGATGGCATGAACGACGAGGAGGAAGGTGAACATCGACGACCTTGGGAAAAACGGATGAAGGCGCGCACATAGGCGAGGCGCGCCGAACGATCAACCGGCGTGGGGATGGGGGTGCGGAGGCCTCGCCTGCCAACCTGGTGCCTCCCTTCTTCGTCATCCCCGCGCAGGCGGGGATCCAGACGCGCTACCGTGTCGACTCCATAAATACCGGTAGCGGCTATGAATTCCCGCCTCCGCGGGAATGACGCCATGAAGCGGGATACCGACGCGCAGACCCGCCCCGCCCCGTTTATTCCACCCACCGTTCATTTCCCGGAAACCACCACCGCACCGCGGCGTTATGACCCCGAAACAAAGCCCGAAAATGGCGCAGAAACGGATATTTGCACGTGGGAACAGCCGCGCAATCACTCGCGACGTGGATGAGCGCCCTGGTGGATTACGTGCGGTCGGGCGAGCCCGATCTCACCAACCGGCAGATGGCACTGCTCCTCCTCGTTTACCTCAATCCCGGCCCGCATACGGTGCGCGGCCTGGCCCGGGCGCTCAACGTGTCGAAGCCCGTCGTCACGCGCGCCTTGAATCGGCTGGGCGCCCTCGGCTATCTGCGCCGTCAGCGTGACGACAGCGACAAGCGCAATATCTTCGTCGCACGTACATCCGAAGGGGCAGAGTTTCTTGAAGAGTTCGGGCAATTCCTCGGCGACGGCGAATCACACGCACCTCAACCGGCCCTCGCGTAAAGCCTTTGCGCTAACCGGCCCCTCGGTCGATCTCGATCCGCGTACCCACGCCGTTCGCGGCGATCTGGCAGACGTCCGCCTCGCCGAACAGGTCTTCGCGCCCCATTATGCCGCGCCGATGGTCACCGTCGTGTCGCGCGCTGTCGGACTGTTCGGCGATCGCAACCTCAGCGAGCAGGTCGCCGATCTCAGCGTCGGCGATACGTTCGACGTGCTGGAGCTTGCCGGCAACCACGCCTGGGGCCGGGCCACGGCGCAGAACCTCGTCGGCTATGTCGACCGCACCGCCTTGGATATCGCCGTGCCGCAGGATGACGCGGCATGACCGTCTCGGTCTTCATCGACGGTGCGGTCGGCACCACCGGCATCGACATCCGCGAACGGCTGAGCGGCCGTAGCGATCTCACCATCGTGACGCTCGATGAGGCGCGTCGCAAGGACGCCGCTGCGCGAGCCGAGGCGCTGAACGACTCCGATTTCGCGATCCTCTGCCTGCCCGATGAGGCTGCGAAGGAAGCCGCCGCGCTCGTCCGCGACGGTGGCGCGCGGATCATCGACGCATCGTCGGCGCATCGGGTCGCGACGGGCTGGACCTATGGCTTCCCCGAACTCGACGCAGGCCAGGCGGACCGGATCGCGCAATCCCCACGCGTCTCCAACCCCGGCTGCTACCCCACCGCGTTCCTCGCGCTCGTCGCCCCGCTTATCCGCGCCGGCCTTGTGCCCGCCGACTGGCCGCTGACCTATAACGCCACCTCGGGCTATTCCGGCGGCGGGAAGGCAATGATCGCCGAGTTCGAAGAAGGCGGCACCGACACCGCCTTCCGCGTCTACGCCCTCACCCTCGCGCACAAGCATCTGCCCGAGATGAAGACGCACGCCGGCCTCGCCCACCCACCGATCTTCGCGCCGTCGGTCACGCGGCTCAACCGCGGCATGCTGTCCGAAGTGCCGCTGCCGCTCGCGCAATTGCCCGGCAGCCCCAGCATCGCGCAGATCGAGGACACGCTGGCCGCGGCCTATGCCGACAGCGCGCTCATTTCGGTCGCGCCGGGCGACGTCACCGCAATCGCCATCGAGGAGAATGCGGGCACCGACCGCATGACGCTGCGCGTCTGCGGCAACCCCGGCACCGGCCACGTCCGGCTGATCGCGACGCTCGACAATCTCGGCAAGGGCGCGGGCGGCGCGGCGGTGCAGAACCTCAACATCATGGCCGGGCTCGATCCGCTCGCCGGCCTCATCCTGTAACGTAAAGGATCGTCATGCAGCGCAATCCCGTCGGCAAGCTGCTCCTGTTCGGAGCCACCGGTGACCTCGCCAAGCGCATGTTGCTGCCCTCGCTGTACGGCCTGCACGCCGACGGCCTGCTGCCCAAGGATCTGACGATCACCGGCTCGGCGCGCGGCGACATGGACGACGATGGCTATCGCGACGTCGTGAAGAAGGCGCTCGACGAATTCCTCCCCGCCGACCGCAAGGACGAAAGCGCGCTCGGCACGTTCATGCAGCGCATCCAGTTCCAGCCTGCCGATCTGTCCGACCCCAACAGCTTCCAGCCGCTCGCCGACAAGATCGGCGACGTGTCGGGCGGCCTCGCCATCTATCTCTCAACCGCACCCTCGCTGTTCGAATCGGCGGTGCAGGGCCTCGAGAAGGTCGGACTGACCGGGCCGACCGTGCGCATCGCGCTCGAAAAGCCGCTGGGCTACGACCTCGCCTCGTCGAAGGAGATCAACGACACCGTCGCCAGCGCCTTCCCCGAAGAGCGGACGTTCCGCATCGACCATTATCTGGGCAAGGAAACCGTCCAGAACATCCTGGCGCTGCGCTTCGGCAATTCGATGTTCGAGCCGATCTGGAACGCGCAGGGGATCGACAACGTCCAGATCACCATCGCCGAGACGGTGGGTCTGGAGGATCGCGCCGGCTATTACGAGGGCGCGGGCGCGCTGCGTGACATGGTCGCCAACCATATGCTCCAGCTCGTCGCGCTGATCGCGATGGAGCCGCCGGCGCTGTACGACGGCACCGCGATCCGCGACGAAAAGGCCAAGGTCTTCCGCAGCATGCGCAAGATCACGCCCGAGCAGGTGCCGCAATGCACCGTCACCGGCCAATATGAAGAAGGCGCGGTCGGCGGCAAGGTCGTCAAGGGCTATGACGACGAACTGGGCTATGACAGCAATGTCGAAACCTTCGTCGCAATCAAGGCGCATATCGACAATTGGCGCTGGCAGGGCGTGCCCTTCTACCTGCGCACCGGCAAGCGCATGGCCAAGCGCCGCAGCGAGATCGCGATCCAGTTCAAGCCGGTGCCGCACTCGATGTTCTCGGGCCGCGGCGGCGTGCTGCAGCCCAATACGCTGGTGATCCGCCTGCAGCCGGAGGAATATATCCAGCTGCTGGTGATGACCAAGGAGCCGGGCCTCGACCGCGACGGCCTGCGCCTGCGCGAGGTGCCGCTCAACCTCAGCCTCGACGCCGAATTTGCCGGCACCCGCCGCCGCATCGCCTATGAGCGCCTGCTGCTCGACCTGATCGAGGGCGACCAGACGCTGTTCGTCCGCCGCGACGAGGTGGAGGCGCAATGGACCTGGATCGACGCAATCCGCGCCGGCTGGGATGCGAACCAGACCAAGCCCAAGCATTATGCCGCCGGCACCTGGGGCCCCGCGGGCGCGATCGCGCTGACCGAGCGCGATGGCGTGACCTGGCAGGACGATTGAGGTCGAGCCCCTAGCCCCCTTTCGTCATTCCCGCGAAGGCGGGAATCCAGACGCGCTACCGTCGCACTCCATGCCGCGAGGTCAGAGGTTCTGGATCCCCGCCTTCGCGGGGATGACGATTAGGGAGCACGCGTGACTCGCGCGCGACGCGAACATTTCTGTCCCCCATACGTATGCGGGGGCACTTACCTTGCGTGGGCCACTCCGCTAAGCGAGCCCCGCGCGCCGACATGAAAAGGCTGTACCCATGACCGAGATCGAATGGTGGGAGTATGACGACGCGGGCGAGCTCGCGGACGCGATCGCCGGCGACATCCAGTTCGTCATCGAAAGCGCGATCGATGCGCGCGGCTCCGCGGTCATCGCACTCGCCGGCGGCAAGACCCCCTTCCCGGCCTATGAAAAGCTCGCACAGGCCAAGCTCGACTGGAAGCGCGTGACGATCGTGCCGGGCGACGAGCGCATCGTGCCGCTCGGCGACCCGCTGTCGAACGTGACGCAGCTCGGCAAGCTGTTCATCCCCAAGGGCGCGCGCGTCATCCCGATCGTGCCCAAGCAGACCGAGGATTATAAGTCCGCCGGCCGCTCCGCCGATGCGCTGATGCAGGACCTGCACTGGCCGCTCGACCTGTGCCTGCTCGGCATGGGCGGCGACGGGCATACCGCCTCGATCTTCCCCGGCCCCGATTTCGACGAAGCGCTGAACGGCCCCAAGGAGCGCCGCATGCTGGGCGTGATGCCCGATCCGCTGCCGCCCGAGGCACCGGTCGCACGCGTCACGCTCAGCCGCCAGGGCATCGTGACGGCGCGCGCGCTGATGATCGCGCTGACCGGCAAGGACAAGCGCAAGGTGCTGGAACAGGCGATCGAACAGGGCCCATCGTCGCCCTATCCGATCGGTCGCGTCCTCGCCGATGCCGAGCTGCCCGTCGACATCCACTGGGCGCCGTAAACTCCCTCCTACCGTTCGTGCTGAGCCTGTCGAAGCACGGTGAGACCCACCGCCCTTCGACAAGCTCAGGGCGAACGGTATAGAGGGATCACCCGCGCCCCACCCCTCCCCAGGAATCCGCGCCATGAACCCCGAAGTCTCCGCCGTCACCGACCGCATCATCGCCCGGTCGAAGGACAGCCGCGCCGCCTATCTGTCGCTGATCGAGCGCGAGCGGGACAATGGCGCGCGGCGCCCGCAACTCGGCTGCGCCAACCTCGCCCACGCCTATGCCGGGACCGAGGAAGATCGCGACACGATGCGGTCCGGCCAGGCGATGAACATCGGGATCGTCACCGCGTACAACGACATGCTGTCCGCGCACGCCGTCTACTACCGCTATCCCGAACTGATGAAGGTCTGGGCGCGCGAGGTCGGCGCGACGGCACAGGTCGCCGGCGGCGTACCCGCGATGTGCGATGGCGTGACGCAGGGCTATCCGGGCATGGAGCTGTCGCTGTTCAGCCGCGACACGATCGCGCTATCGACCGCGATCGCGCTCAGCCACGGCACGTTCGAAGGCGCGGCGCTGCTCGGCATCTGCGACAAGATCGTGCCGGGCCTGCTGATGGGGGCGCTGCGCTTCGGTCACCTGCCGATGATGCTGATCCCCGGCGGTCCGATGCCCTCGGGCCTGCCCAACAAGGCGAAGGCCGCGGTGCGCGAAGCCTATGCGGAGGGCAAGGCCGGGCGCGAGGAACTGCTCGACGCCGAAATTTCGGCCTATCATTCGAAGGGCACCTGCACCTTCTACGGCACGGCCAACACCAACCAGATGATGATGGAGGTGATGGGCCTGCACATGCCCGGCGCCGCCTTCGTCAATCCGGGCACCAAGCTGCGCCAGGAGCTGACCCGCGCTGCGGTGCATCGCCTCGCCGGCATGGGCTGGCGCGGTGACGACTATCGCCCGCTGGGCCATTGCGTCGACGAACGCGCGATCGTGAACGCCGCGGTCGGGCTGCTCGCGACCGGCGGCTCGACCAACCACCTGCTCCACGTGCCCGCCATCGCGCGCGCGGCGGGCATCGTCATCGACTGGGAGGATTTCGATCGCCTCAGCCAGGCAGTGCCGCTGATCGCGCGCGTCTATCCCAACGGTTCGGCCGACGTGAACGCGTTCGAGGCGGCGGGCGGCATGCCCTTCGTCATTCGCGAACTGCTCTCGGCCGGTCTGCTGCACGGCGACATCACGACGGTCAGCGGCGACAGCCTCGCCGCTTATGCGCAGAAGCCCGTCATCGCCGACGATCAGCTGGCGTGGGAGCCGGTCGGCGACAGCGGCGACACCAGCATCTTGCGCCCCGTCGCCGAAGCCTTTTCGCCTGATGGCGGCATGCGCATCCTCGCCGGCAACATCGGCCGCGCCTGCATCAAGGTGTCGGCGGTCGATCGCGAGCGTTGGGTGATCGAGGCGCCCGCGCGCGTCTTCCACGACCAGCTCGACGTGCTCGACGCGTTCAAGCGCGGTGAGCTGGAGCAGGACGTCGTCGTCGTCGTCCGCTTCCAGGGCCCGCGCGCCAACGGCATGCCCGAACTGCACAAGCTCACCCCACCGCTGGGCGTGCTCCAGAACCGCGGCTTCAAGGTCGCGCTGGTCACCGACGGCCGCATGTCGGGCGCCAGCGGCAAGGTGCCGTGCGCGATCCATTGCTCGCCCGAAGCCCTGGGCAACGGCGCGATCGGCAAGATCCGCGATGGCGATATCATCCGCGTCGACGCGGTGAACGGCACGCTCGATGCCCTGGTCGATCCTGCCGAATGGCTGGAGCGCCCGCTCTGCGACGCGCCGGGCGCGGCGACGGGCATGGGCCGTGAGCTGTTCGGCATGTTCCGCGGCCTCGCCGACGAAGCCGAAAAGGGCGCGTCGGGGATGCTCGCGGCGGCTGGGTTGTAAGAGACCACCCTCACCCTCCCGGCGCTGCGCGCCTCCCTCCCTCTCCCATCGGGAGAGGGAAGAGACGGCGAAGCCGGCGACAGGGTGAGGGCGGGTCGGAACGATAAGAGAGGAAACGCAATGCAATTGGTCAGCGTAGACATCGGCGGCACCCACGCCCGCTTCGCCATCGCGGAGGTGGAGAACGGCCGCGTCGTATCGCTCGGCGAGCCGGTGACGCTGAAGACCGCCGAACACGCCAGCTTGCAGACCGCATGGCAGCATTTCGCCTCGATCCACGGCACGCCGCTGCCCAAGGCGGCGGCGCTGTCGGTCGCCTCGCCGATCACCGGCGACATCATCCGGCTGACCAACAATCCCTGGGTGATCCGTCCGTCGCTGATCCCCGAACGGCTCGGCGCGGACATCTACACCGTCATCAACGATTTCGGCGCGGTCGGCCACGCGGTGGCCCAGTTGCCCGCTGAAGACTTCGAGCATCTCTGCGGCCCCGACCTGGCCCTACCCGAACAGGGCGTGACCACCGTCTGCGGCCCGGGCACCGGCCTCGGCGTCGCGCAGGTGTTCAAGACCAGCGATCGCTACCACGTCCTCGCCACCGAAGGCGGCCATGTCGATTATGCCCCGCTCGACGGGATCGAGGATGCCTTCGTCAAGCGGCTGCGTCGCCAGTTCACCCGCGTGTCGACCGAGCGCATCTGCTCCGGCCCCGGCATCGTCGCGATCTACGAAACGCTCGCCGCGCTGGAAGGCCGCGCGGTGCCGAACCTCGACGACAAGGCGATCTGGACCGAGGCGCTGGACGGCACCGATTCGATCGCTCTCGCCGCGCTCGATCGCTTCTGCCTGTCGCTGGGTGCGGTGGCAGGCGACCTCGCGCTCGCCCATGGCGCCAAGGCCGTGGTCATCGCCGGTGGCCTGGGCCTGCGCATCAAGGACAAATTGATCCGCTCCGGTTTCGACCAGCGCTTCGTCGCCAAGGGGCGGTTCCAGACGCTGATGGCGGGCATCCCCGTCAAGCTCATCACGCATCCGCAGCCCGGCCTGTTCGGCGCGGCGGCCGCCTTCGCCCAAGAACACGCATAAAAAGGTAGCATCCAGCATGACCGATATCGCCACCATCATGCAGACCAGCGCCGTCATCCCGGTGCTGGTGATCGACGACGCCGCCACCGCCAAGCCACTGGCGCAAGCGCTCGTCGCCGGCGGCCTGCGCGTTCTCGAGGTTACGCTGCGCACCCCCGCCGCGATGGAGGCGATCGCCGAGATGAAGACCGTGCCCGGCGCGATCGTCGGCGCGGGCACCGTCGTCAACGAAGCGCAGGCGAAGGCGGTGATCGATGCCGGCGTCGAATTCATCGTTTCGCCCGGCCTCACCGAACGCCTCGCGCGCCCGATCCTGGACGCTGGCGTCGCTTATCTGCCCGGCACCGCCACGGCGGGCGACATCATGCGCGGGCTCGACCTCGGCCTCACGCACTTCAAATTCTTCCCCGCCGAAACCAGCGGCGGGCTGAAGGCGCTGAAGGCTCTCGCCGCGCCCTTCTACCAGTGCCGCTTCTGCCCCACCGGCGGCATCACCGAAGCGTCTGCGCCCGACTGGCTGGCGTTCGACCCCGTCCTGTGCGTCGGCGGCAGCTGGGTCACGGGCGGCAGCATGGCCGACGTCGAAGCCAAGGCCCGCGCGGCGAGCGCATTGCGGCGCTGAGGCCCGATCACAAACACCACCAGCGATGCCGTGCCCGTCCCGGCATCGCTGTGCGTAACGGCCGCCCCGGTCCCCGTCCGCCACGATGATATCGCGCGCCACAGCCGCCCCTTTGCCGGGGCCATTTCGACGGGCAATCGGCATCAAGATGATCGAATCCCGCCGCTAGTTTAACCGATCCTCCATCCGATCGGTGCAGGGTGAAGGGCATGTACACCTTCGCCTTCGACGAACAGGCCCGCGTCTTCACGATACGGCTCCAGGGCTTCTGGACACCGCCGGTTCTGGCGGCCTTCGTCGACGAGGTGACCGCGCGCAGCGTCGGACAAGCCCGGCGCTATGGCCGCTATGGCGTCTTCGTCGATTGCCGCGACTATCAGGTACAGACCGGCGCGCTGGCCGAGGGCTTCGCGAACGTCATCGGCCGGGCGAGCAGTCAGGAGCGGCCGGTTTGCCTGCTGTTCTCTGCCATGCTCGTCAAATTACAGGCGGAACGCTCGCTCGGTACGACTGCGGCGGCGATCTTTCTGGACGAGACGGCGGCACGTGACTGGCTGGCGGCGCAGCTCGCCACCGCGCCGCGCGTGCTTACCCCCGCCTGATCACATCTCCCCGCGCTGGCGGCGGATCGCGTACCATTTCTGCACATTGGCATTGTGCTGGGCCAGCGTGTCGGCGAACACATGGCCGCCTGTGCCGTCCGCGACGAAGTACAGCGCATTCGACTGCGCCGGATCGAGCACCGCGTCGATCGACGCCCGGCCCGGATTGGCAATCGGCCCGGCCGGCAGCCCCACCTCGGCATAGGTGTTGTAGCCGTTCTTCGCCTGCAATTCGCTGCGTAGAATCCGCCGGCCGAGCGGCCGCCCCTTGGTGATCGGATAGATGACGGTCGGGTCCGCCTGCAACGGCATGCCGCGCTTCAGCCGGTTGCCATAGACCGCGGCGACCATCCGCCGTTCGGACGGCTTGCCGGTTTCCTTCTCGACGATCGAGGCGAGGATGATCGCCTGTTCGGGCGTCGTCACCGCAATGCCGGGCTTCCGCTTCGCCCAGGCCTGGGCGAGATACGCCTTCATCGCCGTCTGCATGCGGGCGACGACCGACACGCGGGTGTCGCCGCGCTGGAAGGCGTAGCTGTCGGGCAGAACCGATCCTTCGGCGGGCACCGGCACGCTGCCGGTCAGGCCATCCGCCTTGGCGAGCGCGTCATGCACCAGCACCGACGGATAGCCCTCGGGCACGACGACAAGGCGCTGGAGCACCTTGCCGCCCTGCAGCATCTTCAGGATATCGGCCTGGCTGGTGTGCGGCGGGATGCGATATTCGCCCGCCTTGATCGAGCCATCCGCCCCGAACACGCGGGCGAACAGGCGGAAGCGGCCGGCGGAGGGGATCGCCCCGGCCCGTTCCAATTCCCGCGCGGCGGCGGCGAGGCTGCTGCCCTCCGCCACCTGCACCGTCACCGTCCGCTGCGCCGGGCCGCTGCCGCCCCAGCTGCGCACGACGACGACCGCCGCGACGATCGCGACGAGCCCGAGCAACAGACCGAGGCAGCCGACCTTGCGCATCGTAAGTGGCTCAGATCGCCTTCATGACCAGCGACGCATTGGTGCCACCGAAGCCGAACGAATTGTTCAGCACCGCCTTCACCTCGCGCTTCTTCGCCGTCAGCGGCACCAGGTCGACGCCCTCGGTGCCCTCGTCGGGATTATGCAGGTTCAGCGTCGGCGGCACGATCTGGTCGCGCAGCGCCAGGATGCAGAAGATGCTCTCCACCGCACCGGCCCCGCCGAGCAGATGCCCGATCGCCGACTTGGTGCTCGACATCGACGCGCCCGACAGATCGTCACCGAACACGCGCTTCGCCGCGGCGAGCTCGATCGTGTCCGCCATGGTCGAGGTGCCATGCGCGTTGATGTAATCAATGTCCGACGGCTCCATGCCCGCCTTGCGCAGCGCCATGCGCATCGCATTCTCGGCGCCCTTGCCCTCGGGGTGCGGCGCGGTGACGTGATAGGCGTCGCCCGACAGGCCATAGCCGACGACCTCGGCATAGATCTTCGCGCCGCGTGCCTTGGCGTGCTCATATTCCTCGAGCACCACCACGCCCGCGCCCTCGCCCATCACGAAGCCGTCGCGGTCCTTGTCATAGGGGCGGCTCGCTTCGGTCGGGCGGTCGTTCATGCTCATGTTGAGCGCGCGCGCCTGCGCGAAGCCGGCGACACCCAGCGGGTTGATCGTGCTTTCCGCACCGCCCGCCAGCATGATGTCGGCATCGTCGTCGCGGATCATCCGCGCGGCATCGCCGATCGAATGCGCGCCGGTCGAGCAGGCGGTGACGACCGCGTGGTTCGGGCCCATCAGGCCGTATTTGATCGAGACCTGACCGCTGATCAGGTTGATCAGGCGGCCATGGACGAAGTGCGGGCTGACCCGGCTGGGGCCGCGCTCATGCAGGTTGATCGATTCGATCTCGATGCCCGGCAGGCCGCCGATGCCCGATCCGATCGACACGCCCGCGCGCAGCTTGGTCGCCTCGTCCATCTCGGTGAGGCCTGCGTCTTCCAGCGCCTGGCCCGCGGCGTCGATGCCATAGATGATGAACGGATCGACCTGACGCTGGACCTTGTGGTCGACGCGCTTGTCGGGGTCGAAACCATATTCGTGATCCTTGGGCTTCACCTCGCACGCGATCGTGCATTTCTGGCCCGTGGTATCGAAGCGGGTGATCGTCCCCGCGCCGGACTTGCCGGCGATCAGATTGGCCCAGGCCGTCTCGACGTCCGCGCCGAGCGGCGTCACGAGGCCCAATCCGGTTACGACAACGCGCCGCATACCCTTACTCCATCCAGTCCATGTACGTCCCCGGCCGCGGGTTTCGCGCCCGGCTGTTACGAAAAACGGCCCCCCGCCCTCTCACAACGGGGACGGGGAGCCGCTTCAATCATGCCCTTGCGGGCGCGAGGCGAGGCGAAAGGCCCGGCCTCAGGCGATTACGCCTTATGCTCGTCGATGTAGGTGATCGCGTCCTTGACGGTCGTGATCTTCTCGGCGGCATCGTCGGGGATCTCGACCCCGAACTCTTCCTCGAACGCCATGACGAGCTCGACGATGTCGAGGCTGTCGGCACCCAGGTCGTCGATGAAGC
Source organism: Sphingomonas melonis DAPP-PG 224 (assembly GCF_000379045.1). Taxonomy (NCBI): domain Bacteria; kingdom Pseudomonadati; phylum Pseudomonadota; class Alphaproteobacteria; order Sphingomonadales; family Sphingomonadaceae; genus Sphingomonas; species Sphingomonas melonis. Next base: position 2,339,592 of record NZ_KB900605.1, on the reverse strand, counting down.
TCGCGTCCTCGGTCACCTTGTCGGCTTCGACGCCGAGATGCTCGACGACGATCTTCTTCACGCGGTCGGCGGTCTCGCTCATGTGTATTCCCTCTTCACGTTGGGGGGTTTTCAGTAATTCCCGACAGCCCGTAGAACGGGGCCGTCCGGCTGGCAAGCGTCTGTTAAGGGTTGGCGTCGGCCAACCGCCTTAACAAGGGGTTAGATCATCGCCATGCCACCGTTGACGTGCAACGTCTGGCCGGTGACGTACCCTGCCTCCTTCGACGCCAGATAGACGACCGCCGCGGCGATATCCTCGCCGGTGCCCAGGTCGCCCGCCGGGATGCGGCCGAGCAGCGCCGCTTTCTGCGCCTCGGGCAGGACATCGGTCATCGCCGATCGGATGAAGCCGGGCGCGACGCAATTGACCGTGATGTTGCGGCTGGCCAGTTCCTGCGCCAGCGCCTTCGACATGCCGACGAGGCCCGCCTTGGACGCGGCATAATTCGCCTGCCCCGGATTGCCGGTCTGCCCGACGACCGACGTGATCGACACGACACGGCCGAAGCGCTGCTTCATCATCGGCTTGGCGGCGGCGCGGATCAGCCGGAAGGCGGCCTCCAAATTGACGCGGATCACCTGATCCCATTCGTCGTCCTTCATCCGCATCGCCAGGTTGTCGCGCGTGACGCCGGCATTGTTGACCAGGATATCGATCCGCCCGCCCAGCGCCTCGACCGCCTGCGGCACCAGCGCGTCGACCGCCGCGGCATCCGACAGGTTGCACGGCACCGCAACGTGATCCCCGCCAAGGCCCGCACGAAACGCCTCCAGCTTCTCGGCATTCGAACCCGACACCGCCAACCGCGCCCCCTGCGCCGCCAACCCCCTGGCAATGGCAGACCCGATACCCCCCGAAGCCCCCGTCACGAGCGCAGTCATGCCGCTAAGATCGAACATCGTTTAATCTCCAAGATTTTGATTCACGCGGAGACGCGGAGACGCGGAGGGGCGATGGTCGTTGACGATCCGTCGCACTCCCTCCTTGAGCGTCGCGCCACCAAAATTGATCAGCAGCCCTACGGGCTGATGGGTGAGACGAAGGTAGGTCAGCAATTGTTTGGCGTGAATGATAGTCAACCGTTCGATCGACTTGACCTCGACGAGCAGTCGCTCGTCTATAAGCAGGTCGATGCGAAATGCGGCATCGAACCGCATTCCCTCGAATTCAATAGCCACCGGTCGCTGACGCGCGACCTGATAGCCTGCCGCCGATAGTTTGCCCGCGAGGACGGTTTCATAGACGCTTTCCAGAAGGCCGGGACCGAGATCGCGGTGGATCCTCAACGCAATGTCGAGCACGTCACCGCTGATCTGGTCAATGTCTCTCACTTCTTCTCCGCGTCTCCGCGCCTCCGCGTGATCACACCTTCTTAAGCAAATCCTCGATGTCGTCCATCGTCACCACGCTGATCGCATCCACGTCGGGAGCGATGCGCTTGACCATCGGCGACAGCACCTTGCCGCCGAATTCGACGAACTGGGTGACGCCCGCCTCGACCATCGCCAGCACCGATTCGCGCCAGCGGACCATGCCCGTCACCTGCGCGACGAGCGACGCGCGGATCGCCCCCGGATCGGCGATCGCCGCGGCATCGACGTTGGCGAACACCGGCACCAGCGGCGCCCCGATGCGCGCATCGGCCAGCGCGGCGTCCATCGCGTCCGCGGCCGGCTGCATCAGCGGGCAGTGGAACGGCGCCGACACCGGCAGCAATACCGCGCGCTTCGCACTCAGGTCCTTGGCGAGCGCGACCGCGCGTTCGATCGCGGCACGGTGGCCGGAAATCACGACCTGCGAGGGGTCGTTGTCGTTCGCGACGGTGCAGACGAGCTGCTCGCCGCCCTCCGCCAGAATCGCATCGACCGCCGCCCCGGCGATCACCTGCGCCTTGTCGCGATCGGCACCGAGCAGCGCCGCCATCGCGCCCTCGCCCACCGGCACCGCCGCCTGCATCGCCTGCCCACGCAGCTTCAGCAGACGCGCGGTGGTGGACAGGTCGAACGCCTGCGCCGCACACAAAGCGCTATATTCGCCAAGGCTGTGGCCCGCGACATAGTCCGCCTTGTCGGCGAGCGACACGCCCCCTTCCCGCTCCAGCACGCGCAGCGTCGCGATGGCGTTGGCCATGATCGCGGGCTGGGCATTTTCGGTCAGGGTCAGATCGTCCGCGGGTCCTTCGACCATCAGGCGGAACAGATGCTGGCCCAGCGCCTCGTCGACTTCGCCGAACACTTCGCGCGCCACGGGACTCGCGTCGGCCAGCGCCTTGCCCATGCCGACCGCCTGGCTGCCCTGGCCGGGGAAGATGAATGCCCGCATCTGGACTCTCCTTAATTCGCAGGAGGGCGCCACTAGGGCCGCGGCGGGCCTCACGCAACCTGAACGAAGATCGCGGAGTTGCGACACGTTGCGACCGTTTTGACGGATCGGTGGGAGAGGCGTGCGACAGGTGGCGCCCATATCTCCTTCCGACGCCACGAAAAACGGCGCCAGTATCCAATGCATGTTCAACGGGAGTATGAACGATGAAGAAGCTGATCCTGAGCGCGATCGCCGCCACGCTGGTCGCCAGCCCGATGGTTGCCAGCGTCGCCGAAGCCGCGCCGCAGCAGCGCACGGTCACTACCGTCAAGGAACGCGCCAACGGCCGCACCGTCGTGACGACGCGGACCACCGAAACCCGCGGCTGGCGCGCCGGCCAGCGCTTCGATCGCCGTCGCGCGGCCAACTATCGCATCGTGCGCGACTACCGCACCTATCGCCTCGCCCCGCCGCCGCGCGGTGCCTATTGGGCGCGCTCGGGTCGCGATGCGGTGCTGGTCCGCAACAACGGCACGGTCATCCGCGTGATCCAGCGCTCGTTCCGCTGAGCCTCGCCGTTCATGAGGCGGGCCGTTAAGCCTTGCCTTTTGGCGCGAACCCGTTAGGGGACGCCACATCCGGGGTGGAGAGCCAGTCTCTCCGCCCCGGTTCGTATTGCGATTTGAGTGAGAGCGATACGGGGACGACAGCCGGAGGGGCGCCGCATGGGGCGGCGTCAGCGATCGGCCAACGAAGGACAAGGCATGGCTCTGTACGAGCACACGTTCCTTGCGCGCCAGGATCTGGCACAGGCGCAGGTGGACGCGCTGGCGGAAACCGCCACGAAGATCATCGAAGACAATGGCGGCAAGGTCGTCAAGACCGAGACCTGGGGCCTGCGCAGCCTCGCCTATCGCATCGCGAAGAACCGCAAGGCGCATTACGTGATGCTCGAGATCGACGCCCCCGGCAACGTGGTGGCCGAGCTGGAGCGCCAGACCCAGATCAACGAGGACGTGATCCGCTACATGACCGTCAAGGTCGACGAGCTGGAGCAGGGTCCGACCGTCATGATGCGCAAGCAGGAGCGCGACCGTGAGCGTCGCAGCGACCGTGAAGGCGGCCGTGACGGCGCCCCCCGTGGCGACCGCGGCCCGCGTCGTGACCGTGAAGAGGAGGCCGCATAATGGCTCGCCCGTTTTTCCGCCGCCGCAAGTCGTGCCCGTTCAGCGCCAAGGATGCGCCCCGGATCGACTATAAGGACGTCCGTCTGCTCCAGGGCTTCGTGTCCGAGCGTGGCAAGATCGTTCCGTCGCGCATCACCTCGGTGAGCGCCAAGAAGCAGCGCGAACTCGCCCAGGCGATCAAGCGCGCCCGTCATCTGGGCCTGCTGCCCTACGTCGTTAAGTAAGGAGTCCGATCCATGGACGTCATTCTGCTTGAGCGCGTCGAGAAGCTCGGCGCCATCGGCGACGTAGTGAAGGTGAAGGACGGTTTCGCCCGTAACTTCCTGCTGCCGAACAAGAAGGCGCTGCGCGCCAACGAAGCCAACCGCAAGGTGTTCGAGGCGAACCGCGCCCGCATCGAATCGGAAAACGCGAACCGTCGCGGCGAAGCCGAGAAGGAAGCGGTCAACTTCAAGGACGTGTCGGTCACGCTGATCCGTCAGGCGTCGAACACCGGCCAGCTGTACGGCTCGGTCGCGGTGCGCGACCTGGTCGAGGCGCTGGTCGCCGACGGCCTCAAGGTGACCAAGAGCCAGATCGTGCTCGACAAGCCGATCAAGTCGATCGGCCTGTACGACGTGCGCGTCGCGCTCCACCCGGAAGTCGCCGTGACCGTCAAGGTCAACGTCGCCCGCTCGCCCGAAGAGGCCGAGATGCAGGCGTCGGGCGTCGATGTCATGGCATCGATGTTCGAGCGTGACGAAGCCGGCTTCACCGAGGATTACGATCCCAACGCCGAGCCGGGCGCCACTGCCGAAGTGCAGAGCGACGATCGCGCCGAAACGGAGCAGGCGCAGGGCTAACCCCCCGCGTCGGCTATCGCCGATCCACGAAAAGGGCCGTCCGGTGCGTACCGGGCGGCCCTTTTTCGTGCGTCCGACGTGTACTGTCGGCAGGTTTGACGACCGACGCCTCAGGGGCAGGTCACGCAGGCGCTCACGACCGCCGCCAGCGGGATCAGGGCCAGAACGACGGGAAAAATCTGCTTCATCATCAGGTCCTTGCGATTCCCAATGCCCAATGCGCACCCGATGCAAAGGTTGCGTGTTCGTGAACGGGCCGCCGCCACTGGCGTCTCGGGCGAGTCATGCTCCTTTAACCCGCGCCATTAACCTCCATGAAAGTCCGCACCGATATGGACACATTCATGGGTCTGCATTCTCCTGCTCGATTTCGCGTAGAACCGGATACCGCCCGGGGTGTCACCTACATCACTTTGTCGGGATTCTTCCTGTTGCCCGACGTCGCCGCCTTCGATCGCGAATGGGCGCAAGCGCATGCCCTGCTCCGCTGCGCACCCAACGCGCATCTGACGCTCTGCGATATCTCGGACATGAGCATCCAGTCGCAGGATGTCGTCAACGCCTTCACCACCATCGTGCGTGATCCGGTGCGGCAGGGCCGGCGGCTCGCCATGGTCGTCGGCATGTCGCTGTCCCGCCATCAGGCCAAACGCCTCAACCCGCCCGATCGCGAGGGCGTCGCCCATTTCTTCAGCCGTGCGGAAGCGGAAGCCTGGCTGTTCAGCGACGACCGAACAGACGCTCAATATCGCCATGCGCCAGCTTCACCCATGTCGGCCGACCATGGTTACATTGGCCCGAGTGCGGCGTAGCCTCCATCTCGCGCAGCAGCGCATTCATCTCGGCGACGCCCAGCACCCTGCCCGCCCGCACCGACCCATGGCAGGCCATCGTGCCGGCCACCGCATCCAGCCGCTCGCGTAGCGACAGCGCCTCGTCGAACGCGGCGAGTTCGTCCGCCAGATCGGTAATAAGTCCGGACGGATCGGCCTGACCCAGTAAGGCCGGCGTCGCCCGCACCAGCATCGCCGTCGGCCCGAACCGCTCCAGCTCCAGCCCCAGTTCGGCGAGTTCGCCGATCCGCGATTCGAGGCGGTCGCAGGCAGGCTCGTCCAGCTCGACCACTTCGGGGATCAGCAGCGCCTGCGCCGCGACCCGCCCACCCGCCAGTCCCGCGCGCATGCGTTCGAGCACCAGCCGCTCATGCGCGGCATGCTGGTCGACCAGCACCAGCCCGTCCTCCGCTTCCGCGACGATATAGGTCCGCGCCACCTGACCGCGCGCGACGCCGAGCGGGTGCGCGACGGTCGACGGCGGCAGCGCATAGGCCGGCTCGGCGCGCGCGGCGGGAGGCGGCGGGGCGAACGTCGGGCGGGCATCGTTGACGTAGCGCTGCGCGAACAGCCCCGCGCCGTCCGTCGCTCCAGATGCACCGCCCCCCATCGCCGGCGCGGCCCACGCCTCGCCCGCCACCGCGCCCGTGGGATGGGGCGCTACCGGCTCCGGCCGCCACATCGCCAGCGCATCCTCGGCCGGCCGCTGCACGCTGCGGTGCCCCGCCGCATCGAGCGCGCGCCGCAGGCCCGACACGATCATGCCGCGCACCATCGCGGGATCGCGAAAGCGCACCTCGGTCTTCGCGGGATGGACGTTCACGTCCACCTCCGCCGGCGGCACGTCGAGGAACAGCGCCACCACGGCATGCCGATCGCGCGGCAGCATCTCGGCATAGGCACCGCGGATCGCGCCCATCAGCAGGCGGTCGCGCACCGGCCGACCGTTGACGAACAGATATTGGTGGTCGGCGACACCGCGATTGTAGGTCGGGATGCTCGCCACCCCGCCCAGCACGATCGGCCCCGAATCGGTCGGCCGCTCCAGATCGATCGTCACCGCATTGTCGGCGAGCGCCCGGTCGGTGAGCCCGGCGACGCGCGCCGGCCGGTCCTCGGCCAGCATCGCGGCGAGCGCGCGGCGGCCGTCATGCTCCAGCGTGAAGGCGATATCGGGCCGCGCCATCGCCAGCCGGCGTACCGTATCGAGACAGGCGGCATATTCGGCGCGGGATGAGCGCAGGAACTTGCGCCGCGCCGGCACGCGCCCGAACAGATCCTCGACGATCACGCGCGTCCCCGGCGGCAAGGCGGCGGGCCCTTCCCGAGCGACGATGCCGTTGTCGACCGTCCGCGCCCAGCCCTCCGCGCCGCGGACGCGGCTTTCGATCGTCAGCCGTGCGACACTGGCGATCGAGGGCAAGGCCTCGCCGCGAAAGCCCATGGTCGTCACATTTTCAATGGCTTCGTCGGGCAGCTTGGACGTCGCATGCCGTTCCAGCGCCAGCGCCATGTCGGCCGGTGCCATGCCACAGCCGTCATCGACAACCTCGATCCGCGCGAGCCCGCCGTTCGCCAGCATCACCGCGATGCGATTCGCACCGGCGTCGATGGCGTTTTCGACCAGCTCCTTCAACGCGCTGGCGGGCCTTTCCACCACTTCACCGGCGGCGATGCGGTTGACGAGATGTTCGGGCAGACGGCGTATTGACACTGCGCAAGCTCTATACCAAGCGGACGCATCCCGCGAGCCCTACGCAAGACGTGACGAACCTCCTGGCCGACACGGCCTGCGACGGATGAAGCGGTACTTTTTGTGCGTCCCGAACACGGAACCCTGCGCTCCATGGCTCTCCCCCGCTTCTTCAAATTCATGTCCCACGACATGGCGATCGATCTCGGCACCGCGAATACGCTGGTGTACGTCCGCGGGCGCGGCATCGTGCTCAACGAGCCGTCGGTCGTCGCGGTCGAGACGATCAACGGCGTCAAGCGGGTGAAGGCGGTCGGTGACGACGCCAAGCTGATGATGGGCAAGACCCCGGGTTCGATCGAGGCGATCCGCCCGCTGCGCGATGGCGTCATCGCCGACATCGACGTCGCCGAAGAGATGATCAAGCACTTCATCCGCAAGGTCCACGGCCCCCGCAAGTTCGCCCGCTGGCCGGAAATCGTGATCTGCGTGCCGTCGGGCTCGACCAAGGTCGAACGCCGCGCGATCCGCGACGCCGCGTCGAACGCCGGCGCCAGCCAGGTCTATCTGATCGAAGAGCCGATGGCGGCCGCGATCGGCGCCGACATGCCCGTCACCGAACCGATCGGCAGCATGGTCGTCGACATCGGCGGTGGCACCACCGAAGTCGCGGTGCTCAGCTTGCGCGGTCTCGCCTACACCACCTCGGTGCGCGTCGGCGGCGACAAGATGGACGAAGCGATCGTCAGTTACGTCCGCCGCAACCACAACCTGCTGATCGGCGAAGCCACCGCCGAACGGATCAAGCAGGAAGTCGGCATCGCCCGCCCGCCGGTCGACGGCATCGGCAAGATCATCCACATCAAGGGCCGTGACCTCGTCAACGGCGTGCCCAAGGAGATCCAGATCAACCAGGGCCAGATCGCCGAAGCCCTGAGCGAGCCGGTCGCGACGATCGTCGAGGGCGTGCGCGTCGCGCTGGAAAACACCGCGCCGGAACTGGCGGCGGACATCGTCGACCAGGGCATCGTGCTGACCGGCGGCGGCGCGCTGCTCGAAGGGCTGGACGAGGTGCTGCGCGACGAGACCGGCCTGCCGGTGACCGTCGCCGAGGACCCGCTGACCTGCGTCGCGCTCGGCACCGGCCGCGCGCTGGAGGATCCGATGTTCCGTGGCGTGCTGCAAACCGGCTGAACGCCCGCAACGACGTAACGGCTGACCCACACTCAACGGACGGGGGACCCGGCGCATGGCGCCTGCCCGCGACCGTCGCACCGGTTTTTCGCGGCGACGGCAATATTCGACGTTCATCGGCTACGTGCTCGCAGTGGCGGGCGCGGTGGTGGGGGCCGTGTTGCTCGTCGTGTCCACGGTCCACCCGCCGGCGTTCGGCACCGCGCGCATGGCGGTGGCGAGCGTTACCGCGCCGATCGCCGGCGTGCTCGATGCGGGGGTGGATGCCGTCGCGTCCGTGCCGCGCGCGATCGGCACGTGGATCGGCGTGCATGGCGAGAATGCGCAGCTTCGCGCCGAAGTTGCGCGCAGCCGCGCACTGCTGACCCGCGCGCGGATCATTGCCTATGACAATCGCCGCCTGCGCGCGCTGCTGCGCGTCCGCGACCGCACGCCCGAAGTCGTCATAGCCGCGCGCCTCGTCGGATCGACCGCCAGCAGTGGGCGACGCTTCGCGCTGCTCAACGCCGGGCGCATGCAGGGCGTGCAGCCCGGCATGCCGGTGCGCGGGCCGGATGGCCTCGTCGGCCGCGTCCTCGAATCCGGGCCGATCGCCGCGCGCGTGCTGCTGATCACCGATCCCGAAAGCCTCGTCCCCGTCCGCCGCACCCGCGACGGCGTCGCCGCGATCGCGGCAGGGCGCGGAGACGGACGCGTCGATATCCGCTCGGTCGACGCGACCAACGTGCGCTTCAACCGTGGCGACATGTTCGTGACCTCGGGCACGGGCGGCCTGTACGCGCCCGGCGTTCCGGTGGCGCAGGTCGATCGCAACGGCATGGACAGCGTCGTCGCGACGCCGTTCATGGCCCCCGATGCGCTGGATTTCGCGGTGGTCGAGCGCCCCTACGTCCCGATGCCGCCGCCCCCGCCGGCCCGCCCGGCGGTGCCGTGATCCGGTGACGACGCGCAATTCGATCGACTATCGGCCCTTCCAGGCGCCGCTGCCCCCCGGGCGGGCCCGCGCGCTCCCCTGGGTCAGCGTATTGGCTGCATCGACGCTGACCGCCATCGTGCCGGTGGTCGCAAGCCTGCCGCTGATGCCGCCACTGGGGCTGATCCTGCTGCTCAGCTGGCGCCTGCTCGCGCGATTCGCACTGCGCCCCTGGGCCGCGGCGCCGCTCGGCCTGTTCGACGATCTGGTGAGTGGCCAGCCGCTCGGATCGGCGATGCTGCTCTGGTCGCTCTGCTTTATCGCGATCGAATTGATCGAGCAGCGCCTCGTCACCCGCGATTTCTGGCAGGACTGGCTGATCGCCAGCGGCGCGATCGTTTTTTGCACCGCAATCGGCCGCTGGATCGCGGTTCCCATCGGCGCGCACGTCGATACTGTGCTATTGGCACAGACCATGATCTCCGTGATGCTGTTCCCCCTGTCGGCCCGTCTGGTCGCCTGGATCGATCGCAAGCGAGGGCCGACCGCGTGAAGCGTTCCTCCCGGATCGTCACCGAAGCGATGCAGGCATACAGCTTCTCGCGCCGGGCGTGGCTGCTCGGCACCGCGCAGGGCGCCGTCGGCGTCATGCTCGCCGGCCGCATGGGCTATCTCGCGATCGCCCAGAACGAGAAATACAACCTTCTGGCCGAAAGCAACCGCGTCAACCTGACGATGATCCCCCCGCGGCGCGGCTGGATCGTCGATCGTCATGGCGCCGCCATCGCCGACAATCGCACCGATTTCCGCGTCGATATCATTCCCGATCGGCTGGAGGGCGGCGATGCGGGTCGCGACCGCGTGCTCGCGCGGCTCGCCACGCTGCTCGACCTGCCGCCCGACGAGGTCGAGCGAATTCGTATCGACCTGAAGGGGGCGGCGGGCTTCCAGCCGGTGCAGGTGGCGGAAAACATCAGCTGGGATCGCTTCGCCGCGATCAGCCTGCGCCAGCCCGAACTGCCCGGCGTCGCGCCCACCCGCGGCTTCGCGCGCAACTACCCGGCCGGCGCCGCGGTCGCGCACCTGACCGGCTATGTCGGCGCGGCCAACGCCGAACAATATAAGAAGACGCACGATCCCCTGCTCGTCACACCGGGTTTCAAGCTCGGCAAGGATGGCCTTGAAAAGCAGCTGGAAAGTGAACTCCGCGGCACACCAGGCGCCAAGCGCGTCGAAGTCACCGCACGCGGCAAGGTCGTCGCCGAACTGCCCACTCGTGCCGACGTCCCCGGCAAGACGCAGAAGCTGACGATCGACGCCGGGCTGCAGGAATATGCCGCACGCCGGCTTGGCACGAATTCGGGCTCGGCGGTGGTGATCGACTGTCGCACGGGTGAGATGCTCGCGATGGTGTCGATGCCCGCCTACGATCCCAACAGCTTCTCGGACGGCATCAGTCATCTCGAATGGAAGATGCTGTCGGACAATGATCACGTCCCCTTGATGAACAAGGTGACGCAGGGGCTGTACCCGCCGGGATCGACGGTGAAGCCGATGAACGGTCTCGCGTTGCTCGCCGCAGGCGTCGGCGCGCATGACCGCGTCGTCTGCTCGGGCGCGATGCGCGTCGGCACCGGCGTCTTCCACTGCCACAAGCGCGGCGGCCACGGTCCGCTCGACCTGAAGGGCGCGATCGAACAGAGCTGCGACATCTATTTCTACGAAATGATCCGCCGTGTCGGCTACGACAAGATCGCCCCGATCGCGCGGATGATGGGGCTGGGGCAGAAGTTCGATCTGCCGCTGGCGACGCAGCGTTACGGCACGGTGCCAGATTCCGAATGGAAGCTGCGGAAATACAAGACGAAATGGACCGTCGCTGACGGTTTGAACGCGTCGATCGGCCAGGGCTATGTGCTCGCCAACCCGTTGCAGCTTGCCGTCATGGCGGCGCGGCTCGCGTCGGGTCGCGCGTTGCAGCCGAGCCTGCTCTCGCATCACGTCCACCTCGACGCACCGGCGCTGCCGCTCGCTTCGGAGCATCTCGCGATCGTTAGGGACGCGATGTACGGCGTGGTGAACCAGGGCGGCACCGGCGGCGCGGCGCGGCTGCTGATCCCGGGCGTCGCCATCGCGGCGAAGACGGGCACCGCCCAGGTCCGCCGCATCACCATGGCAGAACGGCGCGCGGGCGTGCTCAAGAACGGGCAATTGCCCTTCAAGCTGCGCGACCACGCTTTGTTCGTCTGCTTCGCTCCCGCCGACAATCCCCGCTACGCCGCCGCGGTCGTGCTCGAACACAATGGCCACACCGTCCGCAATCTCGACACGCCGATGATCGGCCGCGACATCATGACGTGGCTGTTCGATCGCGACCGCGCGATGAAGAGCCTCGCTGACGTCGAACCCACTTGGGGCGGCGACATCAAGACGCGCATGGCTGCCGAAGCCGCCGCCTATCGCGCCGCCCAGGCACCGCAGCCCGCGGCCAACGCCACCAAGACCGATTCCACCGTCCCCAGCGATTCGGACGCGGTGGAGGCGGCGACCGATCTCGCCAATGCGACGCAGGCGGCGATGGGCCCCGCCGTCGCCAACGGCGACGTGCCGAGCGACACCGACTCTCCCGACGACGCTGCGGGCAACACGCAGTGAGCCGTGGCCATCTGATCCCCGATCCGATCGCGCGGCTGCCCTGGCGGGTCATTTTGCTCATTATTGCGATCGGCACCTTCGGCCAAATCGTACTCTATTCCGCCGCCGGCGGCTCCCTACAGCCCTGGGCGCTGTCGCAGGGCGTCCGCTTCTTCATCCTGCTGGGCATGGCCCTGGCGGTCTCCTACGTGCCCGAACGCGTCTGGCGATCGGCGGCGTTGCCGGCCTATGTCGTCATCGTCATTGCGCTGGTGCTGGTTGAACTGGTCGGCGCGGTACGCGGCGGCAGCCAGCGCTGGCTCGACGTCGGCATCAAGCTGCAACCATCCGAATTCATGAAGCCCGCCATCGTGCTGGCCTGCGCGCGCTTCTACGACATGCTCCCGCCCGGCGAGACGCGGCGCTTCGGCGCGATCTGGCCTGCCGGCCTGCTGATCGGCATTCCTGCCGCGCTGATCGCCAAGCAACCCGATCTCGGCACCGCGCTGATGGTCACCGGCGGCGGCATCGCGGTGATGTTCCTGGCGGGTGTTCCGATGCGCCTGTTCGTCGGTGGCGCGCTCGGAATCGCGGTCGCAGGCCCCCTCGCCTTCCAATATGCGCTGCACGACTATCAGCGAAATCGCATCCTCATCTTCCTCGATCCCGAAAGTGACCCCCTCGGCACCGGCTATCACATCAGCCAGTCCAAGATCGCGATCGGTTCGGGCGGGCTGTGGGGCAAGGGCTTCCTCAACGGTACGCAGAGCCACCTCGACTATCTGCCCGAAGGCCACACCGACTTCGTCTTCGCAACGATGGCGGAGGAATGGGGCCTCGTCGGGGGCTGTCTGCTGATCCTCGCCTTCCTGCTCGTGATCCGATGGGGCGTGAACGTCGGGCAGCAGGCAAACACGCGCTTCGCCCGCCTCACCGCCGCAGGCCTCGCCACGACGATCTTCTTCTACGTCGCGATCAACCTGTCGATGGTGATGGGCCTGGCACCGGTCGTCGGCATTCCGTTGCCCCTGGTCAGTTTCGGCAGTTCCGCCCAACTTACCGTGCTGTTTTGCATGGGCATTCTGATGTCGATCGACCGCGAAAATCGCCGCCGCGTTCGCTGGTAAGCGAAAAAATCCGCCGCAACGCAAAAAAGGGTTTGCACGATCCGAAACGCCTGCTAATTGGCCGCCTCCCGACGGGGCCGGCGCCTCTCCAAAGCGCCACCAAACAGGCCAGGTCATGGACGCATAGCTCAGTTGGTAGAGCAGCTGACTCTTAATCAGCGGGTCCTTGGTTCGAGCCCAAGTGCGTCCACCACCTCCTTTCCTTCACAATGAATGACTTAAGTCCGCCTCGGCGACGAGCCGGATCCGGGTCGGTCTGTCCCTGTGACCATTTTTGTGCCCTTGACCGGGGTTGATGCCCGAGGGTCGGGCCGGAGCCTTTGTGCCCTCGAAAATCAGCTGGTCTGCGTAGGGCTGCAAATGCTTCGTCGACATGTGCGCGTAGCGGCGCACCATCGCTTCCGATTTCCAGCCGCCCAGCTCCTGAAGCACCCAGGTGGGCACGTCATTCTGCCGTAGCCAGCTCGCCCAGGTATGGCGCAGGTCGTGCCAGCGGAAATCGGCGATGCCGGCCCGATTCAAGGCCGCCCGCCAATGCCGCGTATTCACCTGCCCGATCGGACGCCCCGGCATAGGTGAATACGTGCTCGCACTGCTTGCCCATCTGCCGCTCGAGAACCGAGACCGCGAGATCGTTGAGCGGCACACCCAGCGCCTCGCCATTCTTGGTCTCCCCGTGCTCGATCGTGACGATGTGGCGGGTGAGATCGACCTGATCCCAGGTCAGCCTCTTGATATTTCCCTGCCGCAGCCCGGTGGCGAGCGCGAACAGCATCAGGTCCTGCTGATGAGCCGGAAGTTCCCCGAGGAGACGATCGACCTGCGCATGAGTCAGCCAGCGCACCCGGACCTTGCCGTTCCTCGTGTAGGTCTTGAACGTTGATCGACAAGGGCTACGATGCGCCGTTATCTACGTGATGCCAGAGCCGTCCCGTAATTCCCGGACGGCGAAACCGCAAACGCACGATCCGATATGATAAAGACAGATACCGCGGCCGCCACTTGATCGAGAACGCCTTCTGCCGTCTCAAGGACTTCCGCCGTGTCGCTACCCGCTACGATAAGCTCGCCGTCAACTTCCTCTCAGGCGTCGCCATCGCAACCGCGCTCGCATTCTGGCTCTGATTGAGTCTCAGCCGTAGCATCCTCCATAAACCGACAATTCTATCAAGATGTCGACCTAAAGTATTACAAGCCCAAGCAAGCTTGATTTCCCGATGCTTCCCTGCCCGGCTGTCGCACAAGCAGGCTCAGGACGATGACACAGCCAGCCACCGGCACCACAGTGGCGACGACCGGCAGCAGGTTGCCTCCCTCGACGACATTGTCGGGCAACCCATGCGACACGGCAGCGACGATCACTGCAAGCAGCAGGTTGCCGACCGCTGCTGCTGCTTTCAAAACGGTCAGGAAGAGGCCTACGGGGGTCGCGTCCTGTCGAGTCCCCGTCGCCCATGACGCTTGCACGATGGCAGTCAGCAACGACCAGATGGCAAGGTTCATCCCGCCCAGTGCGACGCCCAGGGTCGCCATCAGGACCATGGCGACCGGCACCGACGTCGTCACGGTCAGGCCGATCAAGGATATCAAGGCGATGCCATGCGCGGCCACGGCGATCCCACGCGCCGAATAGCGGCGCGATGCCGCGATCCAGCCTACCAGCGCGCCGGATTGCGCGATCGTCATCGTCAACAGCGCCGACCCGGCCCAGGCGGGGTCTCCGTGAACGGCGGCGCCATAGAAGGGCAGCGCGCGCTGGAACAGCGGCACCAGCCCCGCCTGTGCGGCGATCACCAGCAGGAGCCGACGGAACTGCGCGTCGCGCCAATAGACCCATAGCGGCCGTAGCCTTCGCTCCTGACGTGCCACAGCCGGGCCTCCCGACAGGTTGCGCGTCGCCCATACGGCCAGAAAGAGGGTCGCGACGTAAAGCGCACCGGCGAGCATCGCCGAACTTGCGAAGGAAGCATGCTGGGCCGACGCACCGGTGCGTGACAGGCTCGATCCCGCGGCGAGGGACAGCAGCGCGACACCCGCCGCACTGAACAACAGACGCAGCCCCGATACCCGACCGGCATCAGCCGATGACCGCGCCACCCGGATCAACAGCGTATTATGGCCGACATCGCAAAACGAATAGCCGATCCGGCACGCGATGATGGCGGCTGCCACCGCTGCAGGCGCTTCTGCCACAAAGATCATCCAGAAACTGATGCCGCACAGTGGCGCGCCGATCAGGACCAGCCTTACGAGGCCCGTCGCTCCCCCATGTGCGTCGGCCCAGCGCGCGACCGCCAGGTCGAATGCCGCATCCCAGAGCAGTGCGACCGCCAGCACCATTCCCGCCGAAAGGGGGGCGAAGCCGGCGATCGTGACCAGGTAGAACAGCATGACGCTTTCGAAACTGGTCCAGATCACGCTCTTGCCGAGATTGCCGGCGCTATACCCCAGCTGCACCGCCAGCGGATGTGATCGCGACGGGCACGGATCGGAGGGAATGGTCGTCATGACCGCGCGCCCTATCCGCGCCGACTTTCATTTATTTGACATCGCGCAAATATATCGGTGCGCCATGGCCCGCCCGCATCGCCCCCTCATCGTGCTGAACGAGCCGCAACGCCGCGTCCTGATGCAGTTGCGCATCGAGGGTGCCGCGCCGCGGACGCGCTTGGCCCATCAGCTCGGCATGAACGGCGCGACGATGACGCGGCTGACGCAATCGCTGCTCGCGCTGGGCCTGATCGAGGAGCGCGAGACGGTGGACGCGCACACCCGCGGCCGGCCGATGGTGCCCCTGACCGTGTCGGGCCAGGGCGGCTGGGCGATCGGCGCGGCGCCGCACCCCGGCTGGCTGGAACTGGTCATCGTCGATTTTCGCGGTCGCGCGCTGGCCCATGACGCGACGCCCTTCGACAGTCCCGATCCGCGCGTCTTCGCCCAGGTCGTCGAACGACGGCTGGCCGCGCTCGCCGCCACGCATGGCTTCATGCGCGGCAAGTTTCTGGGCATGGGCGTCGCGGTGCCCGGCTATGCAATGCCCGGTGATCGCAACCGGCGCATCGTGGTCGACCGCGTGGCGGGCTGGAACGACGTGCCGCTTGCCGAGGTGATCGGCGATGCGCTGGGCATGCCGGTCTGGATCGAGAATGACGCGAGCGCCGCCGCCTTGGCCGAATATTATCAGGACGGCATCATCGGCCGCTACCGATCGGTGCTGACGTTGTTCCTGGGCCACGGCATCGGCGGCGGCCTGATCGCCGAGCGCGACCTGTTCCTGGGCGAACATGGCAATGCCGGCGAGGTCGGCCGCCTGTTCCCGGGCCATCACGAGCGCCCCTCCGGCATCGATCTGCTGCGCGTGCTGCGCGAGGCAGGCGTCGACATCGATTCGCTCGCCCAGATCGAAACGCTGCTCGACACGCAGGGCCCACTGATCGCGGGCTGGGCCGACCGGGTGACGGAGCAGCTGGATCAGGCGGTGATCAGCGGCACCGTGTGGCTCGATCCGGGCGCGGTGGTCGTCTCGGGCGCCCTGCCCTTGCCGCTGCTGCGGCGGATCGCAGACGGCCTGTCGGCGCGATGGCAGACGCGCAACGACAATTATCGGTCGAGCTTGCCCGCCATCCACGCCTCGCCGATCGGCAGTCGTGCGGTCGTGATCGGCGCGGCGATGATCCCGATTCATGCCGTCACGGCGCAATCGGCGATTTAATTACATGTAAGCAAATAAAACTGTCATCGACCGCCGCCATGGCCCCCGCATCCAGACCTTTGGGGGGCCATGATGAAGACCAGATTGCTGATGGGCGCCGCGCTGTGCGGTATGCCGTTCCTGCCGCAGATCGCCGGTGCGCAGACCACCGCTGCAACCGCCGCGGCGCCGACCGCGACTGCGACTGCGACTGCGACCGCAGCCGCGCAGGACGATCAACCGTCCGACATCATCGTCACCGGCTCCGCGCGCCAGCAACGCCGATTCGACGTCTCCTACGCCGTCAACTCGCTGTCGCAGGCCGATATCCAGAAGCTGGCGCCCAAGAGCACGACCGACCTGATCGGCACGCTGCCCGGCATCCATGTCGAGGCGACCGGCGGCGAAGTACAGAACATCACCCGGGTGCGCGGCATCCCGACCGATCGCGGCTTCCTCTATTATCAGCAGGACGGCCTGCCGCTGTTCCAGGAACTGGACGGCTGGTTCTTCAACCAGGGCGACGGCATGAACCGGCTCGACCTGATGACCGACCGGATCGAGGTCGTGCGCGGCGGCCCGGCGCCGATCTACGCCAGCACCGCGGCGGCGATCGCCAACGTGATCGAGGTGACCGGCACCGATACCACGCGTGGCAAGGTGCAGGCGACGGTCGGCGACACGGGCTATTACCGGCTCGACGCCTATCAGGCGGGTCCTCTGGGTGGTGACACCTATTATGCGGTCGGCGGCTTCCTGCGCTATCACGACGGCTATCGCGACTCCGGTTTCCCCAGCGACAAGGGCGGCCAGATCCGCGCCAACATCAAACATGATCTGGCGAACGGGTTCATCAAGCTGTCGGCGCAATATACCGACGATCACAACCTGTTCTATCTGTCGATCCCGACCAACGACCCGCGCAATCCGTCGGTCAGCCTGAACAAATACCTCGATTATTTCGACGGCACGCTGAACACGCCGTCGCTCCGCAACGTGAATATCCGCTATCGCGACGCGACCGGCACGATCCAGGACCAGCGCGGCGACCTCGCCAACGGCCGCCACATCCGCTTCGGCAACTTTGCGGCGGATTACGAAGGTGACTATGGCCCCTGGCACGTCTCCGCCAAAGGCGGGATGACGCTGGGCACCATGCATTTCGACGCCTTCTATTCGACGTCGAACCCCGTCGATGCGACCAGCTTCGCCAATAGCTATCTTGCTCCGGCGACCACTGCCTTCGGGCCGAATGTCGCACGGATGGGCTACAGCTTTTCGGGCACCAACGGCCTTGGCGCCTATGACCCGTCGGCGGATTCGGGGCTGGTGATGCAGGCGCAATATCGCGCGATCCAGACCGATTTCTATTCGACGCAGGGCGACCTGTCGGTCACGCGCAAGCTCGACACCGGCATCGGCACGCATGACGTGCGCATCGGCACCTATGGCTCGCTGTGGGGCCAGAAGATGTTCACCGCCTATCAGAACTATCTGGTGCAGGTGACATCGCAGCCGAAGACGCTCGATCTCGCCGCCTATTCCGCGAACGGCGCGGTGCAGGGCTATGTCACCGACAACGGCTCGCTCAACGATGCGGTATCGCTGAACGCGGGCAACGTCGATGGCCAGCTGATCGCGCTCTACGGCACCGACACCTGGGACATTACCGACCGGCTGCGCCTAGACGCCGGCATCCGCCACGAATGGTACAGCTACAGCGGCTATGGCCGTCTGACCGCATCATACAATCTCGGCGATCCCACGACGTTCGCCGACAACAACACGCGCGGCTTCACCGGTGGCATCGGCACGCTGCGCCTGAAGCAGCAGGCAAGCAACTGGACCGTCGGCGCCAATTACGACCTCACCCACCATATCGGCATGTACCTGCGCGCGTCGCAGCTCGAGGTGCCGCTAAACACGACGATCGCCTTCACCTATCCCACGCCCGCGGTGATCCCGACCAAGGCCAAGCTGTACGAAGCGGGCATCAAGCTCACCGCCGGTGGTTCGTACCTCTACGTCACCGGCTTCTACACCAAGTTCGATCCGCTCAACGCCAGCTTTGCGGGCTTCAACTCGGCAACCGGCCGCGCCGACGTGACGACGACCTTCGTCGGCACCGCCGAAACGAAGGGCATGGAGGCCGATGGCCGCCTGCGCCTGCCCGGCCCCTTCTCGCTCGCCGGGTCGGTGACCGTCCAGAACCCGCGCTACCTCAATTTCAGCAGCAATACGGGCCTCGATGGCAGCCGCGCCAACGGCAAGCAGATCATCCGCGAGCCCAAGCTGTTCCTGAACGTGCGCCCGACCGCCGACTTCACCGTCGGCGCGACCAACGTCAGCCTCTACGGCCGCTACGATTACGTCGGTCGCCGCTACACCGACTTCTTCAATTCCACCGCGCTGCCCGCATATGGTGCGTTCGGGCTCGGCGGGATCGTGTCGAACGGCGCGTGGCAGGTGCAGGTCGTCGGCGACAACATCACCAATGCGCACGGCTTCACCGAAGGCAATACCGCAGGCGACCGCTTCGGCCAAGGTGTGCCGACCGCGATCTTCGGCCGGCCGCTGTTCGGCCGCAACGTGCGCCTGATCGTCAGCCGCGCATGGTGAACCGCTGACCGCTCTGCTCCTCACACCGGGCGGCCCGCCAACGGCCGCCCGCCCCACCTGCCGCCTCCCACGAAAGCCCCCCATGTATCGCCCGCTTCTCGCCATCGCCGCCACGTGTCTTGCCTGTTCCGCCGTCCAGGCGGCCCCGGGCGACGCGCTGCACCGTCTCGCCGATCCCAACGGCGGCCTGATCGTGGTCGCCCATCGCGGCTGTCACGAAGCCGCGCCGCTGCACGGGCTTGGGACCACGCCGGAAAACTCGCTCGCGGCGCTGCGCCAGTGCGTCGCATTGGGCGCCGACGTGATGGAAACCGACGTTCGGCGCAGCCGTGACGGCTATCTCGTCATCATGCACGACGACACCGTCGACCGGACGACGAACGGCACCGGCAAGGTCGCCGACCTCAGCCTCGCGCAGTTGAAGGCTTTGCTGCTGAGGCAGGACGAAGGCGGCGCGGCAGCCCCTCTCTCCGACCAGCAAATCCCTACGCTCGACGAATTGCTCGCTCTGGCGAAGGGCCGCATCGTCCTCAACCTCGACGTGAAGGACATGATCTACGGCGAGGTCGTCGATGCCGTGCATCGCGCCGGCGTGCAGGACCGGGTGATCGTCAAGACCTTCGCGGGCGTCGCCTCCGTCCCGCTCGCCACCATCCCGCCCTACGACCGCGTGCCGTTCATGGTGATCCCGATCACCGCCGATACCGCAGCTGCCGACGTGCCGCAGATCATCGCCACGCAGATGCAAGGGCGGATCAAGCCGATCGCCTTCGAACTGCCGGTCCTGCCGTTGACGACGCTGCCGACGGTCATGACCCGCGCGCGGACGCTGGGCGTGCCGATCTGGATCAACACGCTGTTCACGGGCTTCGTGACCGGCATGGGCGGCGATCCGGAGGCCCGCCGCGATCCCGCCGCGGTCTGGGGGCGTTTGACCGATATGGGCGCGCGCCTGATCCAGACTGACGCCGTAGAAGCGCTCCTGCGCTATCGTGAACAACGTCGAATCGCGCCACGGCGAGCAGGAGAAAACACACGATGACCCAATAGCCGTCATTCGAAGCTGCCAGATCGCTTCCCGCTTTCTGGCATTCGTTCATCACGCGAGACCCAGGTATTGACCCAAATGCTGGGCTGACTGTGTGCCGCCTATTGGGGTAGCAAGAGGAACGGCCGCTTTGGGGATCGAAATGTAACAAGCGGACTTGTCAGCGAAGCAATTTCGGCAGCGGCGAGAACCGGCGAGCGAACTCGATTAGGATACTGGCAGCGCGCTCGTAGGTGCTGTCACACCTGCTCACGCTCGTGCCCGACGTAGTCAGCGAGCCGCGACGCCGTTCGAACGCGTATTTGGTTCCATCGGTGCACAAGCGGTCGCCGCCTGCATAACCATCGGTGACGGCGTCGAACTGCGACATAACCTGGTTAAACTCGGCAACAGGCACTTGGAAGCGGTATGTCTTTTGGTCCTCGGTCTAGTCTGCCCGGCGCTCGAATACCACGACAAGACCTTGCGCTACTGCGCCACGCCTTCGCATTGCCAGCGCATAGGCGTAATCTGACAAGGCGGGATGGACACCCAAACGAACCGCGTCCGGTCCCAACATGGCCATTGGGGCGAACACACCAAGTCGAGAGATTGCTCCGCTGCTCGGATCGATCGCTGTCAGGTCAGTGAGCAATTCGCCACGATGAACGCTTGAATGTGCACGAGCTTCAGCATCACGTTCTCGATCACGCCACCACGCTGATCCAACAAATGCCCCAGCCCAGACGATCTCGATCGCGACAAGAACGGTGCATAGGAAGCCAATGCGATGAAGCCATCGCCAGCGAAAGTTCGTGACAGGATGATTGCCTATCTGTTGAAGCTGGATGAATTTCACCCATCGGGCAAACCGATCTTGGTGGCTAACGTCCGGGTATGGGCAAGAGCTGCAACTCTCCCCTCCGCCACGACGACCCAGAAGCGGTCATCCGGTGAGTCGGGGTCTCGCCTCAGTTCCAACCATTCGTTCATCTTAACCAGGCAGATTGCAGGCCCGTTAACCGGCAGGAGCCGTTTTCGCCTACGCGGTCGAGGCGAGTGCCTCGATCACCTCGTCGAGCAATCCGGTCAGTGTCTGCATCTTTTCTGGTGACAGGCTAACGCTGGCATAATGGTCCTCGCGGCCCGCAAGCAGGCCGAGCCGGGCGACCACCGGCTCCGCCGCGTCAGTCGCATATAGTCGTTTGACCCGGCGGTCGCCGGGATCGCTGCGCCGTTCGACCCATTGCAGCGCCTCCAACCGGTCGAGCGTCTGGCCCATCGCCACCGGACCGATCTCCAGCTTCTCCGCCATCGCCTTCTGCGTAGAGCCGGGATGGAGCCAGATCGCGCCAAGTGCGCGCCATTGCGCCTGGGTCAGCGCCTCGTCTGTGGTCAACGCCATCGCCCGGGCGCGCTCGTCGAAGCGTTTGCGCAGCAGCCTAGCGATCAGCGCGACCTGCGAGGCGAAGCTGCGCTGCCCGTCCGGGACGGCGGGGTCGGGCGAGGCTTCGGCAGCAGGGGTCATCGAACATCCTCGTCAGGCAAATCGTTGCGACGGCACCTCTTTTTGCACGTCCACCGTCCGTGCTTCGAGGCCCCACCGATAAAGGTCAGCTCCTCTTATCAGTAAGTCACCTTATAATCAGGTTGCTTTCCATTTCCAGTGGGTGCACCGGCGCGATATTGACCGAGATCAGCGGGGTGAGTCCCGGATCCGCGAGGTAACATGAGCCTGGACGACCGCCCCGATTCCCGACCCGACCATCCGGCCGGCAGCGACACGCTGACCGATGCGCCGCCAATCACCGATCCGGCCCCCGTCGTCGCGGCGGTCGACCCGACGCCGGCACGACGCAGCCGGCTGCGTCTGCCGCTGCTGCTCGCCGCCCCCGTCCTTGCGATCGTGATCGGCCTGTTCGTCTATCTGAGCGGCGGGCGTTCTCAGTCGACCGACAATGGCTATGTGAAGGCGGGGCTGGTGCCGGTCGCCGCCAGCGTAAGCGGACCGGTGGTCGCGGTCATGGTTCACGACAACCAGCGCGTGCGCGCGGGCGACATCCTGTTCCGCATCGATCCCGCCCCCTTCCAGGCCGCCGTGGACGAGGCGGCGGCAGACCTTGCCAATGCGCGGACGCAGGTGTCGTTGCTGCGCGCCAATTATCGCGAGGGCGAGGCCGGCCTTGCGGCGGCACGCGCACGCCTCGACTATGCGGAACGCGAGGCGGCGCGGCAGAAGTCGCTGCTCGCCGAGGGCATTTCGTCGCAGAACCAATACGACCAGGCGGTGCTCGCCGCGCAGACCGCACGCCAGCAGATCCTGACCTCGGTGCAGCAGAACGCCGGCGTCGCCGCGACGCTGACCGGCAGCGTCGACGCGCCGACCGCGGTGCAGCCGGCGGTGCAGCGGGCGGAGGCCGCGCTGGAGCGCGCCCGCCTCAACCTCGGCTACACGGTCGTGCGCGCCGCGCAGGACGGCATCGTCACCAAGGTCGATCAGTTGCAGCGCGGCAGCTACGTTACCGCCGCCAAGCCGGTGTTCACGCTGGCGGGCACGCGCCTGTGGATCGAGGGCAATTTCAAAGAAGACCAGCTCAACCACATGCGGGTCGGGCAGCGCGCGACCTTCCATGTCGATGCCTTCCCCGACCTCGAACTGACCGGCCGGTTGACCAGCTTCAGCCCCGGCACCGGCAACAGCTTCGCCCTGCTGCCGGCGGAAAATGCCACCGGCAATTGGGTGAAGGTCGTCCAGCGCCTGCCGGTCGAATTCAGCATCGATCGCCTGCCCCAGAACGTGCCGTTGCATGCCGGGCTCAGCGTCGAGGTAACGGTCGACACCGGCTATCGCCGCCGCCTGTTCGGCGGTGACGCCGCCGCCCGATGACCGGCGCCTATCCGGACCCGATATCGCGGCGCTTCATCACCGCTTCGGTGATGGCGGCGACGGTGATGAACTCGCTCGACAGCACGATCGCCAACGTCGCGCTGCCGCATATCCAGGGCAGCGTCTCCGCCTCGGGCGAGGAGATCACCTGGGTGCTCACCTCCTACATCGTCGCCGCCGCGATCATGACCCCGCTGACCGGCTGGCTGGCCGGGCGGTTCGGGCGCAAGCGGCTGATGCTGTGGTCGATCGTCGGCTTCACCGCCGTCTCCGGCCTGTGCGGCATCGCCAACAGCTTGGGCGAGCTGGTCGGCTTCCGCCTGCTGCAGGGCGTGTTCGGCGCGGCGCTGGTGCCGATGAGCCAGGCGATCCTGCTCGATATCAACCCGCCCGAACGCCACGGCCCGGCCATGGCGGTATGGGGGATGGGCGCGATCTTGGGGCCGATCATCGGCCCGGCGCTGGGCGGGTGGCTGACCGACAATCTGTCGTGGCGCTGGGTCTTCTACATCAATCTGCCGATCGGCGCGCTCGCCTTTGCCGGCCTGTCCGCGTTTCTGACCGAAACCAAGGATGCTGCCCGACCGCGGCTCGACCTGTTCGGCTTCGCGATGCTGGCGCTGGCGATTGGTTCGATCCAGCTGATGCTCGATCGCGGTCAGACCAAGGACTGGTTCAGCTCGACCGAAATCTGCCTGGAGGCGGCGCTGGGCGTGTTCTTCGGCTATCTGTTCGTCGTCCACACACTGACTGCCCGCCGCCCGTTCATCGACATCGGCATGTTCAAGGATCGCAACTTCCTGACCGGATCGATCTTCGGCTTCTTCCTCGGCACCGTGCTGTTCGGCGTGCTGGCGCTGCTGCCGACGATGCTGGAAACACTGATGGGCTATCCGGTGGTGCTGACCGGGCTCGTCACCGCGCCGCGCGGCATCGGCACGCTGATCTCGATGATCGTCGTCGGCCGGCTGATCAAGTCGGTCGACGCGCGCCTGCTGATCTTTGTCGGCTTTTCCATCGCCGCGTTTTCGCTGCACATCATGTCGGGCTTCACGCTCGGTATGAACGAGCGGCTGGTGATCGTCTCGGGCTTCATCCAGGGCATCGGCACCGGTCTCGTCTTCGTGCCGTTGACCACGATCGCCTTCGCGACGTTGGATACGCGCTACCGCAACGAAGGCGCGGCGATGTTCACGCTGACCCGTAACATCGGCTCGGCGGTCGGCATCTCGATGTTGCAGGCGCTAACCATCCGCAACGGCGCGACCGTGCACGCGCGACTGGTCGAGGGCATCCGGCCGGACAATCCGCTGCTGCCCTCCACGTTCGACTTCGACGCGCCGTCGGCGGTCGCGATGCTCAACGCGCAGATCACGCGGCAGGCGGCGATGGTCTCGTACGTCGATGCCTTCTGGCTGCTCTTCATCCTTACCCTTGCCGTCATTCCGCTGTTGCTGCTGATGCGCCGCCCCCGCGCCGGCGGCGGCGACGGCCCGACGATCCACATGGACTGATCCGATGCGCATCGCCCCCCTGCTCCTCGCCACCATCGCGTCTGGCGCCCTCGCCGGCTGCACCGTCGGCCCCGATTTCGCGCGGCCGCCGGCCCCCGCCGCGACCGGCTATCAGCCCGCCGGCGAGGCGCCGCCGCCGCGCGTCGTGTTCGGCGACGGGCCCGAGCAGCGCTGGTGGACCGCCTTCGGCTCGCCGCAGCTCGACGCGCTGGTCGATCAGGCGATCGCCCACAACCGCAGCCTCGCGGCGAGCAATGCGACGCTCGCCGCCAGCCGCGACGAGGTCCGCGCGATTGCCGGCCGCCGCCTGCCGCAGGTCGATGCCAATGCGCGCGTCGACCAGCAGCAGGTCAACCTCGCCGCGTTCGGCTTTTCCGGCGCCAACCCGCTCGCTCCCGGCGGCAACCCGCAGTTCCATTTGTACACCGTGGGCGGCGGCATCAGCTACGACCTCGACCTGTTCGGCGGTCTGCGCCGCAGCGTCGAACAGAGCGCCGCCCAGGCCGAAGCGCAGCAGCGCCAGACCGAGGCGGCACACCTGACCATCGCAGGGCAGGTGGTCAATCAGGTGCTGACCATCGCCGCGCTGAACGCGCAGATCGCCACCGCCAAAGCGTTGCTCGCCGACGACCAGCGCAACGTCGACCTGACGCAGAAGCGCCGGACCGGCGGCGAGGGCACGTTGGTCGAGGTGCTCAACGCACAGAGCCAATATGCCGCCGACCGCGGCGACCTGCCGCAGCTCGACCAGCAACTGGCGGAGGCGCGACACCTGCTCGCGACCCTTCTCGGCACCACGCCGGACGCACTACCCCCGACGGATATCGCACTCGACCGGCTGACCCTGCCGGCGACGATCCCTGTTGCGCTGCCGTCAGCGCTGGTCCATCGCCGCCCCGACATCCTCCAGGCAGAGGCGCAGCTGCACGCCGCCACCGCCGCGATCGGCGTCGCCACCGCGCGCCTCTATCCCGACATCACGCTGGGCGCGACGCTGACCCAGGGCGCACCGGGGGTCGGCGACCTCGTCAAGAACGCCTTCCGCGGCTACGACCTGTTCGCCGGCCTGACCGCGCCGATCTTTCATGGCGGCACGCTGAAGGCGCAGCGCGCAGCGGCGGTCAACCGCGCCCGCGCCAGCCAGGCGAGCTACGAACAGACCGTGCTGGTCGCGTTCAGCCAAGTCGCCGATCTGCTGTCGGCGCTGCAGAACGACAGACGCTCGGTCGCCGACCAGCAGGCCTCGGTCCAAGTGGCCGAACGCTCGCGCCATCTGTCGCGGCGCAGCTTCGAGGTCGGCAATTCGGGCATCCTGCAAGTGCTGGAGACCGAACGCCTCTACCAGCGTGCCAGCAATGGCCTGGTCGTTGCGCGGACGCAACAGTTCCTCAACGTCGCACGCCTGTATGTGGCAACGGCAGGGGGATGGCTGCCAAGCCAGCCGGTGACGTCGAAACGATAGGTAAATCCTTGTAAGTGCCGCCCTGCGATAACCCAATTGCGGTCATTCACCAGCATTTTCCCCTTCCCAGAAGCGGACGCCCGTTCAGCTCGGCCGTATGAAGCAAATGCAGATGGTGAGTCTGTATCAGATGGCCGGTCATTCCTCACGCAGACAATCTGACGCGGACTTCTGACGCCCCAAAATTTGCGGAAAACCGCGGGCTTCGGGCTGGCGTCACAACCGGACGATTCCGACGCTCGTAGGAAAGGCGAAACGCCGCCAAGCATGCGGATATTATCTGCTATTGATTCTCATTAGGGAAATTTGTAGCTCCCTTCAAAAGAGGGGCTACAATGAGACTGATCGCTTACCTGCTATGCACCGGCACACTGCTCGCTGCGACACCCTGCCTTGCGCAGGAAGTGCCCGCCTCGACGCAGGAAACGCAACCGGACGACATCATCGTCACCGGTGAGAAGTCGAACCGGACGCTTCAGGAAACGACGACCAGCGTCGCGGTCACGACCCCCGAGCGCATCCGGCAGGAGAACATCCTGACGATCCAGGATGTCTACAACCGCACTGCCAACGTCTCGGAAACCTACGGCTCCGCCGGCTTCACCATCCGCGGAATCAACAACAAGGGTGTAGGTGCCGGCGGCGATGCGGACACGGCGACCGTGTATGTGGACGGTGCGCCCATCCCTCGCCAGGCGCTATTCGGGGGACCTACGGATCTCTGGGATATCGATCAGGTCGAAATCCTGCGCGGGCCGCAATCCACTATCCAGGGCTTGAACGCGCTGGCCGGTGCCATCGTGCTGACGACCCGCGATGCGTCCGTGACCGATTACAGTGCGGATGGACGCATCCTGTGGACGGACCGCAACGATCGCACCTTCTCGGCCGCGGCAGGCGGTCCGTTGATCCGCGACGAGCTGGGCATTCGTCTGTCGGCCGAACGCCGCGCGGATCGCGGCATCATCCGCAACGTCGCGCGAGGTGGTTACGATGACAGCCTGCGCACGCTCAACCTGCGCGCTAAGCTCCACTGGACGCCACGGTCGCTGCCCGGGCTCGACGTGAAGGCAAGCTACAATCGCGTCCGGCGCGATGGCGGCTATCTCTACGAATATACCAATCTCACCACGCCGGACTTCTACGGTCATCGCCGCTCGACCAGCGACCAGCCCAACCGCGGCTATATCCGCTCCGACATCGCGGTGCTGAACGTCGGCTATGAGATCGCCCCCCGCCTGCGGTTGTCGAGTGTCACCTCGTTCAATCGTGCCGCGACGTTGGCGCAGACGGACGCGGACGGCACGGCCGCCGACGTCCAGTTCATCAGCAATGACAGTCGTTATCGGACCTGGACGCAGGAGCTTCGCCTCAACTACGATGGCGAGCGGCTGAGTGGCGTGCTGGGTGCCTGGGCCTATCGTCGCTCCGGCGGGCTCGACGCCAACAACCGCCTGAACATCGCGACGCCTGTCACCACGATCGTCGGACTGTTGCAGAGGGGCGGTTTCCCGGCCGCCGCTGCGAGGCAGATCGCAACGGCCTATGCCACCGCGCTGCCGCAGATCCCGGTCCGCTATAGCGCCGATCAGCCCTTGCTGGTGAAGAACGCCGCGCTGTTCGGCGACGGCCGCCTGCGCGTGACCGATCGCCTCTCGCTGCTTGCCGGCTTCCGCTACGATCACGAGGACAACCGCTACGGCGCGGAAACGATCGCGACCTTCAACGGCACATTGCCGAGCCCGGCCGCGTTCGGCGCGGCTGGCACGCCACTCAACCTGGCAGTGAACGCGATCAACCGCGGCGTGCTCGGCCTGGTCGCGCAGGCGGCATCGGCGCGGGCCAGCAACGCCCGCAGCTTCGACGCCTTCCTGCCGAAGGCCGGCCTCAGCATGGAGTGGACGCCTGACCTGACCACCGCCTTCACCGTGCAGCGCGCCTATCGCTCGGGCGGATCCAGCCAGAACCCGGCGCGCGCGACGCTCGTCGCCTATGATCCGGAATATAGCTGGAACTACGAGGGTTCGCTGCGTTCGCGCTGGCTGGACGGCAGGCTGACGGTCAATGCCAACGTCTTCTACGTCGATTGGAAGGACCAGCAGACGACGGCCTTCTTCGGCCTCAACGCTTTCGACTACAATACGGTGAACGCCGGCAAGTCGCACCTCTATGGCGGGGAGTTGGAGGTGCAGGGCCGCCTCAACCGCGTGTTCGACGCTTATGCTTCGGCTGGCTACGTCCGGACCAAGTACGATCGCTTCGATCTGCCAGCCGGTTCGACCAGCACGGTCAACCTGGCCGGATCGCAATTCCCCTATGCGCCTCGCTGGACGCTGGCGGGCGGGATCAACGGCCGCGTCGGTGCCATCGCCGGCAACGTCAACGCCAATTATCGCAGCGCCGTCTTTACCGATGTCGGAACCGCGCAGAACCAAGCACGTGTGTCCGGCCGCACGGTGGTGAATGCGCGGCTCGGCTATGACGCCGGTCGCTGGACGGTGTTCGCCTTCGCCCGGAACTTGCTGGACGAGGATTACCTCCAGTACCGCACCCCTGACGGCCTTCGCGGCATCGTCGGCGACCCACAGACGTTCGGTGCCGGTCTCGAACTGCATCTGTGACAGCCTTGGCCGCGCTCGTCGCCGTTATCGCTGGGCTGGCCGATGCTGCGCTGCTGCGGCGCGCATGGGCGGATCGGCAGCTTGAGCGTGCCAGCCTGATCGTGAGCGGATAGGCGGCGCTCGCCGCCACCGTCGTGCTCGATGCGGCGTGGGCCGGCTGCGGCAAGGCAAGCGCGGTTGCCGTGGCCGGGATCGGTTTGGCTACGCTGATCGACCCGTGTGCCAATGAGACCGACACGCTACAACGTCTCCACGACCTCCACCCACTGGCGGTCGTAGACGCGCTGAAGGACGGGCAGCTGCCCGCAAGTTGTCCAAGAACGGGCTGCCGTGCGTCGATGCCGAGGCTCGGCTGTACTTCCGGGACGTGCTGGATCACGTCCGCAGGGTGGAGACAATGGCGAGCGGCTTGCGCGATCTGCTGTCATCGGTGTTCGAGTTCAGCAACCTTATCGAGCAGCAGCGCACCGGCGCGATCACACGCCAGCTTGCAGCCTGGGCAGCAATCCTGGCCGTGCCGACTGCAATCGCCGGCATCTACGGCATGAACTTCGAGCATATGCCCGAGCTTCGGAGCCCCTACGGTTATCCCATAACCATTGGCGTGATCCTGACGATCTGTTCGGCGCTGTACTGGCGCTTTCGCAAGGCGCGTTGGCTGTAGAGCACGCGTTCGCCGACCCTAATGCGACGAGCCGTTGGCAGGCTTATGCGCTCTATATGCTCTTTCCCGGAATCGATATCGAAATGCTATGCGGGGGTTCGTACCTGAGAAAAGCGGGCGCTGGACGCTCGATTATCGAAGGTTTGAAAGGCGATATGTCGTCCGAACCCAATCCGGAGCCCGACGAACGCGGGACGATCATCTACGTCGGTCAGGACAAGGCGGGCCACTGGCTCGTGCAGGATAGCGGCCGAAAGATGGAGGGCCGATTCGTCTCACGCGGCGCAGCGCTCAGCTTCGCCGAAGCGGAGCGGCAGATCTACCGCGCGAGCCTTGAGATCGTCTCGGCACCGCTGGTTCCGCTCATTTCCTTCGAGCCGGTAATTCCGGCCGAGCACGCGCTGCGCCGCGCCGCCTAAGGATTTCCCATGACATCGAAACTCAAGCCGTTCGTCACGGCTGATCGTCCGTCGTCCACCTCGACGGTTACCCGGTCCATGATCCTCGGCAGCCGTGCCGCACACAATGATGCGCGCTGGACTGAGATCTGCGCCGCGCTTGCTGCTTTGCGCGCGCAGCGGCGCCATTCCGTCCGTATGGTCGACGCCGACTGCGCCTGCGGCACATTGCTGATCAAGGCAGTGCGTCACGCCAGGGCGCTCGGCTTCACGGCGATCGAAGGCCGCGGCATTGATGGCTCGCCCGCGATGATCGGGCGGGCGCGTGTAGCAGCTGCCCGTCTGCATGAACCGGCGATCGGGCTCACCTTTGAGGTCGCGGACATGATCGAAGCGCTGGCCGACGAAGCCGACGTACCGGCAGACATCGTGCTGTGGCATGGCAGCCGCGCAGACGATAATCGACCGGGCTTGCGCGAAAGCCTCGCAAAGGCTGGAGACATCGTCATCGGCGATCGTGATCTCCCGCGTGACCGGGCACGGGCGGCATGACCCGTCGCGATCTGCAATGGAAAGCCGGCGGCTTTGCGCTGCTGGCATCCTCCTGTGGGATGTGCTTCGCGCTCGACGGCTCCCCGGCGATGATCGTCTTCTTTCCGCTCGCGCTGCTCGGCTTGCCGCTGATGATCCACGGCAAGCGGGTCGGTCAGTTGCTCCGCGCCGAGCGGCGCGGGCACAGCCACACCGCCGACGTCGTCCATGCTGCCCGCGTGCGTCGCCGCGGGCAGACCGACGACGGCTTTGGACACTGACACGCAAGGTCCCCTGTCATGCGCTGCTTCGACTATCGTGATGGCGTCCTGTGCGCCGAGGGCGTCCCCCTGCCCGCTATCGCCGATGCAGTCGGCACCCCCGTCCACGTATATTCGGCAAGCGCGCTCCGGCATGCCGCGGAGGCGTTTACCTCTGCCCTGCAAGGTCTACCGACCGCCCGATTCGCCTTTGCGGTGAAGGCCAACCCCAACGGCGCCGTCCTTCGGCTGCTCGCTGACTGCGGCTACGGGGCCGACATCGTATCGGGCGGCGAGCTGCGCCGGGCCTTGGATGCCGGCATCGCGCCAGCGGACGTGGTCTTCTCTGGCGTCGGGAAGACCGATCGAGAACTGATCGACGCACTGAAGGCCGGCATCGGTCAGTTCAACCTGGAGCTGGAGGAAGAGGGTCGCGTTCTGGCGCAGTTGGCGCGGCAACGCGGCATGCGTGCGCCGGCGGTGTTGCGCGTGAACCCCGATGTCGACGGCGGGACGCACGCCAAGATCACGACCGGCAGGCGGACGAGCAAATTCGGCGTCGATATCGCCGGTGCGCTGGACATGTACGACCGGCTAGCGCGACTCGATGGCCTCGATCTGCAAGGGATCGCGCTTCATATCGGCAGTCAGATCGGCCACCTAAATCCGCTGGAGGCCGCTTACCGCCGGATCGGCGCGCTGATTCTCGAACTGCGCGCACGCGGGCACAGGATCACGCGGGTCGATCTGGGGGGTGGGCTCGGCATCGCTTATCGACCCGAGGATGTGATGCCGTCGCTTGCCGATTACGCGTCGATGATTTCGCGGGTGACGCGCGACTGGAACGTCAGCCTCACGTTCGAACCCGGTCGCATCATCACCGGCCTAGCCGGCGTGCTGTTGACGCGGGTGATTTGGGTTAAACCGAGCCCGAGCCGCCCATTCGTCATTGTCGATGCCGCGATGAACGATCTGGCACGTCCCGCGCTCTACGACGCATATCACCGCTTCGCGGCGGTCCGTCCGGATGGGCGGACGATGGTTGCCAACATCGCCGGGCCCATTTGCGAGACCGGTGACATGTTCGGCATCGACCGGACGATCGATCACGTTGAGCGGGGGGATCTGGCAGTCTTCCATGCAACCGGCGCGTACGGAGCAGCTATGGCCTCAAACTATAATTCGCGCCCGGTCAGCCCTCAGGTAATGGTGGATGAAGACAGTTTCGAGCTGGTCGGTGATCGCACCTTTCCTTCTGATCTGCCGACGCAATTGCAGCATCAACAACAAATAGCCCGTCGTTTCGACGGGGCGATTACACAAGCAGCTTTGCGCAGGCATTCAGTCCAAAGTTGGAGAATAGAGGAAAAGATGCCGCAGCCTCACTCCTCCGTAGCCGCTGAGAGATGTTAATACAGACAACGCAAGGGTAGTCTGCCGAGCCATCGACCACGGAGCAATCATTCGGGAATGCGCCGACGGCAATGCGGTTGGGTTGAACCAGTTTCGGCCATTTGGAGCACCTTGCCCGCTCCCCAGCTTCTGCCGTTCGTTCATATCGCAAACGGTCGCTGACCTGCGATCACCTCTACTTAAGTGATGTCCGGCAATGGGGATGGGGGGGGTAAGCGGACGTTCTTTACGGGCTATAGTCCTCGAACTCCCATAGTGACCAGCGGGCAATCTTACCTGCGATCGTAAGCCAGTCGTCGCCCGACACCTGAGCGATGCGCTTGCGCACATAATCTTCGACGCGTTGAGGGTCGAAAGTGCGCGCGATAAGCAACAACCGCCCTTCGACGATGGTATGGCTATCTAGTTCATACTCCAGCCAAGCTGGCGAACACACGTTGAAATCAAAGGACTCCTCTCCTGGCGCGCCAGCTGGCCCCACAAGCGCTCGTATAGAGACACAGAACGCGTCTCCCCTGGGCCGAATAGACTTAAGGGGTTCATTTTCGGCGGTCAGCAAGGCTCGAAGTTCGGCGATCATCCCCCATGATCCTCCCTACGGTGAATATTCGCAATCGGGCGTAAGCCATGCGGCCGCTTATGGGAGTTAGCAGACGTTTGCATCGCCGTGCAGCGTAGCACTGCCGGACCTCTCCCGCAGTAACCGGGTGATCTCATCTGTAAAGAGTGCAAGAGAATGATAGTTAGTCTCTGATTGGGTGCTGCATCGATTGGCTGGTTTATAGTAGTCTGCAAGGCATATCCATGCGACCAGCCCCTCCCGGTTTTGCCTCTTGGTTCAATGCTAAGACCGGTGATCGTCGTTGCGACTGCTTTTCCCTGTGACGCTTCGCCAAAGCCCCAGTCGGCAGTGACCGGATCGTTCTGTTTGATAGGGTGCGCACGGAGCGCTTCAGCCAAGTCGCTCACATCCTGCCATTGGACCCACATACCGTTGCTCCCGCGGAAGCGCGGTGTCTGCACCTCCGCAGTTAGCCAGCCGAAATCGTCGCCGTCCCTGCTGAACTCGAACGCGACGATGAGTGAACTATTCATTTGACGTGACTGCCACAACGGAAAGGACGACTGCAAATGGGCGTTAGCGGGCGATCCGCCAGTCGAAAAATCCGCGGTCAGCGCACAACTTCAAAATGGCCTTGGATGAACGATCTTAGCACTGGCTTGAGCGTGTGAGCGCCGCTGTCGGCCTCGTATGTACGTATAGCGGGACGCCCAGCATTGTCAGTTAACACGTCTGGCAAGCCACGGCTCGAAAGCTCCCCCACGTTGCGGACACTCGTGTCGCTCACCTGGTAAACACGCACGCGATACACGGAGCCACCGGACCACAACGAGAATACAAGATTGTCCTTATCGCGGGTAAACAATCCCATCGGAACGTCGCCGACAGGTTCGCTGAACTCTATCGGTCGCGCGCACTCGGACACGCATTTGATCCGGATGTGATAGCCCGTACCCGCGCCTTCCTCGACTAACACAGAGAATGTCGATCGCTCACCGCCCACCCGCAATGACGCGACGGGCGGAATGGTGCTCGCCATGAGTGCCGGAGCAGCGATCAATAGATAGCGCATGGCCACATAATACAGACGCCACGGACGTCCGCAAATGGGCGGAAGCGGACTTAGACGTCCGGCGTCAGCCACTGCCCCACGCACCAAAAGCCGAGTATCGTCACGATTATCGCCAGTGCCAAAAGCACGTCGCAGGGGGTCGCGTGGCGCTTCAATGATCCGTCTATATGCCTACTTAAATCCGAAGCAACAGCGCCGCAACGCCGATGTAATTGATGCCGGATTGTGGGCGTAAGCGGCCGCCCTACCCTTCGACCCATAACCCGACATCCACGTCCTGCATCTTTCTTCCCGGAACCGGACGTCCGTTAAGTATTACCCAGCAGACGTCGCAATCCGACGATCAGTCGAGGCAGAGCGCGCCGTGGCAATTGACAA
The DNA here is from genome assembly GCF_000379045.1 of Sphingomonas melonis DAPP-PG 224. NCBI lineage: Bacteria > Pseudomonadati > Pseudomonadota > Alphaproteobacteria > Sphingomonadales > Sphingomonadaceae > Sphingomonas > Sphingomonas melonis. The sequence continues at coordinate 2,305,723 of NZ_KB900605.1, read as the reverse complement.
GGCCAGGTCATGATGGCCGATTGCGATCATGGGGACGGCGATCTCCCCACGAGGCGTCAGCTGGAGAATCGCGTCCGCCTATTCATGAAGGACGCCCCATGCCTGCGCCGAACGCCATCACCCCGGACGAGCTATCGCGACTGGTCGGCACCGCCGGCTGCCCGCGCATCGTCGATCTGCGGTCGTCACCCGCGCGCGCGATCCCGGGTGCAATGCCGGGCGATCTTCAACATGCCCCATCGGTCGACACCGTCATCGTCGTCGATCGGTATGGCGGTACGGGGGCCGTTGCCGCAGCGGCGATGATGCGAAGCGATGGCAAGGATGCCGAAGTCCTGGAAGGCGGCCACGCCGCTTGGGAGCGGGCGGGCCTGCCCGCCATAACGCTCGCGCATCGTCCGCCGCGCCGCCGTGATGGCAGGACATGGTGGGTCACTCGCGCGCGGCCGAAGGTCGACCGCATCGCCTGCCCCTGGCTGATCCGCCGCTTCGTCGATCCCGCGGCGCGCTTCCTGTTCGTGGCGCCAGGCGAGGTGCTGACCGTCGCCGCGCAACAGCAGGCCGAACCGTTCGATGTCGCGGACGACGGTGTATTCTGGAGCCATCGCGGCGAGCGGTGTACCTTTGATGTGATGGTCGAGGCGTTCGGGCTCGATACGCACGAACCACTGGTACGTCTGGCCGCGATCGTTCGCGGTGCCGATACCGATCGGCTCGATCTGGCGCCGGAGGCAGCAGGGCTCCTCGCCATCTCGCTAGGCCTGTCGCGCATCCACAGCGACGATCATGCCCAGCTGGAGGCGGGCATGGCGGTCTACGATGCCCTGTATCGCTGCTGTCGCGATGCACAGGGCGAAAAGCACAATTGGTCCTCGCATCAGCCGACGCGCGGCAAGGTGTCGGCATGACCGCGGTGACGGCGGACGCCGCACCACCAGCACGCCCCGCACCGGTGACGCTCGGCCAGGCCTTTTGGGTGTGGCTGCGGATCGCGCTGCTCTCGTTCGGGGGGCCGGCCGGCCAGATCGCGGTCATGCACCGCATCCTGGTCGACGAGAAACGCTGGATCGGCGAGCAGCGGTTCTTGCACGCGCTCAACTACTGCATGCTGCTGCCCGGGCCGGAGGCGCAGCAGCTCGCCACCTATATCGGTTGGCTGATGCACCGTACGAAGGGCGGCATCGTCGTCGGCGTGCTGTTCGTCATCCCCGGCGCCGTTGCGGTCATGGCGCTGAGCTGGGTCTATGCCCTGTACGGCCGCGTCGGCATCGTTTCGGCCCTGTTCTTCGGCCTCAAATGCGCGGTGTTGGCAGTCGTGCTGCAGGCTGTGGTGCGGATCGGCGGGCGGGCGCTCACGACGCCGCCGGCCAGAGCGCTTGCCATGCTGGCCTTCGTCCTGATATTCTTCCTCGGCGTACCCTTCCCGCTGATCGTGCTGGGAGCGGGCCTCATCGGCTGGTGGTCGACGCGGAAGGGCAGCACCGCCTTCAGGGGCGGCGGTCATGGTGCAGTCAAGGGCACGGTCGTAGCCGACGCAGACACGCTGCTTGGCGACGCGCTGCCCGCCCATGCGCGGCCGACATGGGCGGATACGATCCGGGCGGCGCTGGTCTGGCTGGCTCTCTGGCTCGTGCCAGTCGCCGCGTTGCTGATCGCGCTCGGCCCAGACGATGTGTTCAGCCGCATCGCAACCTTCTTTTCGACGATGGCGATGGTGACGTTCGGCGGAGCCTATGCCGTCCTTGCCTATGTCGCCCAGCAGGCGGTCGAGAATTACGGCTGGCTGGGGCCGAAGGAAATGCTCGACGGCCTGGGCATGGCGAAAACGACACCCGGGCCGCTCATCACGGTCCTGCAATTCGTGGGGTTCCTTGGCGCCTATCGCGATCCTGGCGGCGTGTCGCCGCCGGTCGCGGGCACGCTCGGCGGCCTGCTCGCGACCTGGGTGACCTTCGTGCCGTGCTTCCTTTGGATCTTTCTCGGCGCACCCTTCATCGAGCGGCTGCGCGGCAATGCCGCGGTCGCTGGCGCGCTTTCGGCAATTACCGCGGCGGTCGTGGGCGTCGTACTCAATCTCGCGGTCTGGTTCGCGCTGCACACGCTCTTCCGCGCAACGACCTCGGTCGCGGCCGGCCCCTTAGGCTTCGATGCCCCGATCCTGGCCAGCATCGATCCGGTCGCCCTCGCCCTCGCATGCGGCGCGGGCGGCGCTTTGTTCGGGCTTCGGGCAAGCGTGGTGACGACGCTGCTGGCGACGTCCGCCGCCAGCCTCGCGCTCTACGGCCTCGGGATCACCGCCTGACCACGCGTTCGCGCACCATGAGCAAAGCTCGGCTAATCGTACCGCAACATATGCTTTTCCCATTATTCCGATCGAGTCGATAGGTTTTACGTCAGACCCAAACCGGGCCTTAGCGCGGAGACCTCTATGATCCCGATCCGCTTCCACGATCCGCCTGCCGTCGAGGCGACTCCTACCCTAATCTGACACGGCGAGCGGACCGGGCCGACCGGCCTCGTCCGCGCAACAGAAATCCGCCCGGCCGGCGCCATCGGCGCCGCAGCCGGCGACGGAACGTGCCCGTGACGACCGCCAGAACAACGAGAAAGCCAATCCATGAAAAGGGGATTTTCGGCGACGACGGCGCGCGTCCGTCGCCACCGTCGACTGTGGCTTGCCGCCACCGCACTGATGCCGCCCGGCGCTGCGGCACAGATCGTACCCATCGACAGTGACGGTGCGGTCCGCGTCGCAGCGGGCACCGGTTCCGTGCATGCGGACGACACCGCGGCCACCCCGGCCGGCGCGCCCGCCGACGATATCGTCGTCACCGCCCGGCGACGGACGGAGCGGGCGCAGGACGTGCCGATCGCGCTCAGCGTCGTCGGCGCGGAGCAGCTGGGACTACGCGGCGACTATCGGCTCGATCAGGTGCAGCAATTGGTGCCATCGCTCCAGGTGTTCAGCTTCAATCCACGCAACACCAACATCAACATTCGCGGGCTCGGCTCCAACGTCGCACTGACCAACGACGGGCTGGAGAATGGTGTCGGCGTCTACATCGACAACGTATATTACGGCCGCGTCGGGCAGAGCCAGTTCGACCTCGTCGACCTCGATCGCGTCGAAGTGCTGCGCGGGCCGCAGGGCACGCTGTTCGGCAAGAACACCACCGCCGGCGCGATCAACATCTCCAGCCGCCTGCCGCTGTTCCAATGGCATGCCGACGGGCAGGTCGATGTCGGCAATTACGATTACCGGCAGGTGCGCGGCTCGCTCACGGGGCCGCTGATCGACGGGCTCGCCGCCTTCCGGCTGAGCGCGGCCTATACCAGCCGCGACGGCTTCCTCTACGACACGAAGACGCGTCGCCGCGTCCATGATTATGAGAATGCCACGGTGCGCGGCCAGCTGCTGCTGACCCCCGCGTCCGACCTGACGATCCGTATCATCGGCGACTGGGGTCAGCAGGAGCAATCGTGCTGCATCAACCTGCCGGTCAGCACCTTCGCGAGCTATGACAACGGCACCCCGATCGCGAACACCTACCTCCAGCGGATCGCGCACTTCCCCAATTATACGCCGCTGCCGATCGATCCGTTTGCGCGTCGGACGGATGCCAATTCGCCGTTCCAGGCCAACATGGATACCTGGGGCGTGTCGGGTCAGGTCGATTACGATCTGGGTGGGGCGGCGCTCACGTCGATCACCGCGGTCCGGCAGTGGAACTGGTTTCCTCGCAACGATAGCGACCTGACCGCGCTGTCGATCAACACGCAGAACCATATCCTCAATTTCCAGCGCCAGTTCAGCCAGGAACTGCGCCTCGCCTCCACCGGCACGCACACCGTCGACTGGCTGCTGGGTGCCTATTATTTCCAGCAGGTGGTGCGTGGGTACAGCCGTGCCGAATTCGGCGCCGACGCCGCGCTCGCGCTTTTTCCGTCGGACAACCAGACCGTGGCGAGCCTCGCCAGCAACGGCCTGCTCTCCGCCGGTCGGTCCGATCCGCATACCAAGAGCGGCGCGGTCTTCGGTCAGGGCACGTGGCACATCACGCCCGCGCTCAGCCTGACCGCCGGGCTGCGCTACACGCATGAGGAGAAGTGGGGCAGCTATGCGAACCAGCGTCTCTTCGCGCAGCCGACCACCGGCCTGACGGCGGCGCAGATCGCGCGTGTCACCGCGATCCGCAACGCCCTGGCCCCGATCCAGGCCTTCTCCGTCGACACCGACGACGACAGCGTCTCGGGGCTGGCGACGCTGGGCTGGAAGCCGGCGGAGGATGTGCTGCTCTACGCCACCTATTCGCGCGGGGCGAAGTCGCAGGGACTGAACCTGACCAACCTGCCCGCGGGCGTCGACCCCGTCGTTCGACCCGAGACGGTGGACAATGTCGAGGTCGGTCTGAAGTCGCAGTTTCTCGACCGGCGCGTGACGCTGAACCTCGCCGCCTATCAGACCAGCGTCCACGACTATCAGACGACGATCGTCCAGCAGGTCATCGGCACCAACACCTACATCAACTACATCGCCAACATCCCGAAGGTCCGCTCGCGCGGGTTGGAGGGCGATCTGGCGGTTCGCCCCGCGGATTGGCTGAGCCTCACCGGCTCGATCGCTTATACCGACGCGACGTATCGCGACTACCCCAACGGCCCGACCCCGGTCGAAGCGCTGAACCCCACCGCCGCCAATCCCGGCGGCTCCCCGGTGCGCGACTTCACCGGACAGAGGCTGGCGGGCGTACCCAAATGGGCGGCGTCGGTCGGCGCCGACGTAACGCATCCCGTCGGCGGCCGCGCCGAGGGCTACCTCCACAGCGACTGGTCCTACCGGTCCTCCTATTACACGGTGGCGAGCAACAGCCGCTACGGCCTCGTCCCCGGCTATGGCCTGGTCAATGCGCGCGCCGGTGTCCGGCTGGGTGAGGACGGCCGCTACGACCTGTCGGTCTGGGCGCGCAACCTGTTCGACAAACGCTATTTCCAGACCTTGAACGTCATCAATTACGGGCTCGTTTCCGCCATTCTCGGCGATCCGGGCACCTATGGCGCGACCCTCAAGGTCCGGTTCTGAGGAGCGCGACGATGGCGAGCATTCCCTTTGAGGACGTTTATGGCCCACCCCAACGAAGGGCGACGGCGCGACACGAAGGGCATGCGGCCGTCAGGCTGATCGGATTCGGTTCGCTCGCCGTCCCGCTGGCCGGTGCGGGGCTGCCGCTCGTCCTGTTCGTGCCGCAACTCTATGCAAGCCATTTCGGCCTGTCGCTGGCGACGATCGGGTTCATCTTCTTCCTCGGCCGCTTCTGGGACGTGGCGTCGGACCCCATCGTCGGCGCGCTGTCGGACCGGACGCGCACCCGCTTCGGTCGACGACGGCCATGGATCGCGGCGGGTGGCCTGCTGTTCGGGGTCGGATCGGCGCTGCTGTTCTTTCCACCCGCGACCGTCGCGCCGCTCTATTTCGGGGCCGCGCTGTTCGTCTTCTACGCCGGCTGGACGATGATCGAGATTCCCTTTTCCGCCTGGGCGGGGGAATTGTCGGGCCAGTATCACGAGCGCACGCGCATCGTGACCTATCAGCAGACGATGCGGGCGGTCGGCCTGTTGCTTGTCCTGATCCTGCCGACCCTGATCGAGCAGTGGCGGCCCGCCGACGGCGTGCTGAAGCTGCACGCGACCGGCGCGTTCATCCTGACGACGCTGGTGCTAGCACTTATGCTGAGCCTGACCGCCATCGCCGAACCGCCCATCCCGGCGCAACGGACGCACCGCATCGGCTTCTGGCGCAGCGCCGGGCTGGTGTTCCGCGACCGGCTGCTGCTGCGCGTCCTCGCCTCCGACGTGGCGGTGACGGCGGGTCAGTCGATCCGCGCCGGGCTGATCGCCTTCTTCTGCGTCAGCTACATGGGCCTGCCGCAATGGGCGAGCGGGCTGTACCTGCTGCAATTCGTGTTCGGCGTCGCTGCCGGGCCGATCTGGCTCGCGATCGGGCGGCGGCTGGGCAAGCGTGAGACGGCGATCGCGGGTGAACTCGCGCAGGCGGCGATCAACATCGCCCTGCTCGCGGTCTTCCCCGATATGCTCTGGCTGCTGATCGCGCTCGCCGTGGCGCAGGGGCTGACGCAGGGCTCGGGCAATCTGATGCTCCGCGCGATGGTCGCGGACGTCGCCGATGCGCACGAGCTGTCAACCGGCCACAACCGCACCGGCCTATTCTTCTCCGTCTTCAGCCTGGCGACCAAGGCAGGCCCGGCGATCGGCATCGGCCTCGCGCTGCCTTTGCTCGCCTGGCTCGGCTTCCAGCCCAGGGGGCAGAGCGCCCCCGCCGCGCTGGACGCGCTCAAATACGTCTTCGCGCTCGGCCCCGCCGCCGCGCACATCATCTCGGCCGCGCTAATCTGGCACTTTCCGCTCGACCAGACCCGCCACGCCCAGATCCGCCGCGCGCTCGACGCCCGCGCGGCCACCGTTCCCGTCGAAGCCTGAAGGAGTGTGTGACATGACCGTGATCCAACACCAGTTCGACAATGCCGCCGATGCGGACACCCCGCTCGACATCGTTCCCGTCGCAGGGAAGATCGGCGCCGAAATCCGGGGCATCGCGCTGTCGGGCGATCTCGATGATCTTACCATCGCCGCGATCAAACAGGCGCTCGGCCGCCACAAGGTGATCTTCTTCCGCGGCCAGACGCAGCTCGACGACGAGACCCACGAGGCGTTCGCGGCGCGGCTCGGCGAGCCGCTCGCCCACCCGACCGTGCCGGTGGCGGAGGGGTCGCGCTTCCTGCTCGAACTCAACTCGCGTGAGGGTGAGGCCGCGTCGCAATGGCATACGGACATCACCTTCCTGCCCGCCTTCCCCGCCGCGTCGATCCTGCGCGCGCTGGTGATCCCGCCCGCGGGCGGCGACACCCTCTGGGCGAATGCGGTCGCCGCCTATGAAGGGCTGCCCGCGCCGCTCAAGGCGCTGGTCCAAGGTCTGCGCGCGGTCCACACCAACGCCTATGACTATGCCACCGCCCGGCCCGAGGCGACCACGGAGGCCATCCGACGTCATCGCGAGATCTTCGCTTCCACCGTCTACGAAACCGAACATCCGGTGGTTCACGTCCATCCGGTGACCGGCGAGAAGGCGCTGCTGCTCGGCAATTTCGTCAAGCATTTCGTCGGCCTCAATCGGGAGGATTCCAATCGCATCTTCCAGATCCTTCAGGATCAGATCACCAAGCCGGAGAACACGGTGCGATGGCGCTGGCAGCCGGGAGACGTGGCGGTCTGGGACAATCGCGCAACGCAGCATCGCGCCATCGCGGATTTCGGCAAGCAGAAGCGTCACCTGCGCCGCGCGACGATCGCGGGGTCGGTGCCGGTCGCTCTCGACGGCGCCACCAGCCGCGCGCTGAAGCCGGAGCCGCTGCTCGAAGCCGCCGAGTGACCTGTCGCGCCGGTGTCCTCACGCCAGGGACGCCGGCGCTCCTTTTCGGGAGAATGCCCCGTGCGAACGACCGCGCTGACCGTCGCCCTGCTCGCCACCGCGTTGACGGCCGCCGTCTCGCTGACCGCCGCCACCGGCGGCCATGCACAGAACGCGCGCCCCGCCCCCACCAAGGCGGCGACGAAGCCCAACATCCTCATCATCGTCGCCGACGATCTTGGCTATTCGGACCTCGGCGCGTTCGGCGGCGAGATACGGACGCCGAACCTCGACGCGCTGGCCGCACGCGGGCTGAAGCTCACCGGTTTCCATTCCGCGCCAACCTGTTCCCCGACGCGATCAATGCTGTTGTCGGGCACCGACAACCACCTCGCCGGCCTCGGCAACATGGCGGAGATGCTGACGCCCAATCAGGTCGGCAAACCCGGGTACGAAGGGCACCTGCCGGACGACATCGTCACCTTGGCCGACCGGTTGCACGACCTGGGCTATGCGACGCTCATGGCGGGCAAATGGCATCTCGGCACCCGCGCAGAGGACAGCCCCGCCCGCCACGGCTTCGATCAGAGCTTCGACCTCGCCCAGGGCGGCGGCAACCATTATGGGCTCGATCTGGCCAAGGACGGCAAGCCAGGCACCACCTATTGGGAGAACGGGCGGCAGCTCGCCAGCCTACCCGCCGGGTTCTATTCGTCGGACACCTATGCGACGAAGCTGATCGAGCAATTGGGCCGCGCCGATCGCGCCAAACCCTTCTTCGCCTATCTCACCTTCACCGCGCCACACTGGCCGCTTCAGGCGCCGGACGAAGACGTGGCACGCTACCGCGGCCGGTATGATGAGGAGTTCGAGGTCTTGCGCGCCCGCCGCCTCGCAAGGCTGAAAGCGCTCGGTCTGGTCGCGGCGAACGTCACGCCACACGATCTCGTCCTTCCGCCCGGCCGCCACTGGGCCGATCTGTCGGCGCCTGAGCGTAAGGAGCAGGCACGGCTGATGGAAATCTATGCCGCGATGGTCGACCGGATGGACCAGAATGTCGGCCGCGTCATCGCGCATCTGAAAGCGACGGGGCAGTATGACAACACGATCATCCTGTTCACCGCCGACAATGGCGCGGAGGGGATCGACATCGCGCGCTCCGAACTCCCCGAATTCCGCGCCCGCGTCGTCAAGGCCGACAACCGCTTCGTCAATCTCGGCAAGCCGACCTCCTATGCCGGGTACGGCCCCGGCTGGGCACAGGCGGCGACCGCGCCGTCCTGGCTCTACAAAGGCTATACGACCGAGGGCGGCACCCGCGTCGCCGCCTTCATCGACTGGCCCGGCGCCCGGCGCCACGGCGTCGGCACGGCCTATGGCACGGTGATGGACGTGGTGCCGACGCTGGTCGAGGCGGCTGGCGGCGAGTGGCGCGGCACGCGCTACGCCGGTCGCGCGGTGCAGCCGGTGCGCGGCGCAAGCTGGCGCCCCTATCTCAGCGGCACCGCAGAGCGCGTCCATGCCCCCGACGAAGCGATCGGCAGCGAGCTGTTCGGGCGCCGCGCCATCCGGCAGGGCGATTGGAAGGCGGTAAATCTCAGCGACGCATGGCGGCTGTTCAACATCGCCGACGATCCGGGCGAGACCAACGACCTCGCCACGCGCGAACCGGCGCGGCTCAAGGCGCTGGTCACCGCCTGGGACGCCTATGGCAAGGATACGGGCGTCATCATGCCCTCCGAACCCACGCGATACCCATGATCCGTCCGGCTGTGATCGCGGCGCTGCTCGTTGGCGGCCTGCACGCCGATGCCGCGCCGGTCGCGCGCGCCAGCGCATCGCCATCGTGCGCAGGCAGTTTCGCCGACGGCAGCGTGCGCGTGCCGGCCACGCGCTTCCTGATGGGCAGCGACATGTACTATCCGGAGGAACGGCCGCGTGTCGCCGTCTCCGTCCCCACCTTCGGCATCGACGCGCATGAGGTGACCAACCGGCAATTCGCCGCCTTCGTCGCCGCCACCGGCTACGTCACGGAGGCCGAACGGCCCGGCGGCGGCGCGTTCGTCTTCTCGCCGCCGCCCGCCGACCAGCCGTTCCTCGCACCCGATCCGGCGACATGGTGGCGCTTTGTGCGCGGGGCGACGTGGCGCCACCCACGCGGGCCTGGAAGCGACATCGCGGGTCACGCCAACGATCCCGTGGTGGACGTGACCTTCGCTGATGCCAGCGCCTATGCCCGCTGGGCCGGCCGCGCGCTGCCGACTGAAGAACAGTTCGAGGCCGCCGCCCGGATCAAGATCCGCGACGCGGACGCCGAGCCCGAGCGTCACGCGGCCAATTATTGGCAAGGGCATTTCCCGACGACCAACACCGCGACCGATGGCTGGGTCGGCCCCGCCCCGGCGGGCTGCTTCCGCCGCAGTCCGATCGGCACCTACGACCTGATCGGCAATGTGTGGGAATGGACGCGCAGCTGGTATCTGCCCGGCCATGGCGCCTTCGTCACCGGCGACGGCACGCCCGGCAATCCCAGTTTCGATCCCCGCCAGCCGCAAGTCCGCGCCCGCGTCATCAAGGGTGGCTCGTTCCTGTGCGCCGCCAATTACTGCGCCCGCTACCGCCCTGCCGCCCGCCATGCGCAGGACGAAACGCTCGCCGCCTCGCATTTGGGCTTCCGCACCGTCGCTCTGACGCCGCCCCGATAGCATGGCCGGAAAGTGTTTCTTGGGGCGGGCCAAGCCCAAGCCGGTTTGCAGGGCGCCTGCGCTCCGGCATGTCACGGCGCCATGACCGTCGATCTCGCCATTCTCTACGAACATCCCCAATGGTTTACGCCGCTGTTCGCCACGCTCGACCGGCGTGGGATTGCGTATGACACACTGACCCCGCGTACCGCCTTCGACCCCGCCGACGCCGTGCCGCCCGCCCCCGTCATCCTCAGCCGGCTGGCGATGTCGGCGTTCCTGCGCGAGGCGGAGCATCCGATCTTTTGGGCGCAGTCGCTGATCGCTCGCTGGGAACTGTCCGGCGCGCGCGTGCTGAACGGCACCCCCGCCCTCGCGGTCGATACGTCGAAGGCACGCCAGCTCGCACTGATCGCCTCGCTCGGCCTTGCCATTCCCGCCACCCGCGTCGTCCACCGCGCCGCCGACGTCCCCGCGGCGGCGGCGACGATCGGCTTTCCGCTGGTGGTGAAGGCGAACATCGGCGGCGCGGGTGCGGGCATCGCGCGCTTCGACGACTTGGACGCATTGCGCGCTGCGGTCGCCGACGGAACGTTGCCGACCAGCATCGACGGCGTGCTGCTGGTGCAGGACTATGTCCCCGCCCGCGGCGGCACGATCACTCGGATCGAGACGCTCGACCGCGCCTATCTTTACGCGATCGATGTCGCCGGGGCGGGCGCGTTCGACCTGTGCCCGGCAGACGCCTGCCAGGTCCCCGGCAGCGCGATCACGATGACCGCGGCCGAGCCGCCGGCGCCCCTGCGCGAGGCGGCCGAGCGGATCGCCGCCGCCGCCTCGCTCGATCTTGGCGGGGTGGAGGTGATGATCGACGACCGCGACGGCACGCCCCGCTTCTACGACGTCAACGCGCTGTCGAACTTCGTCGCCAGGCCGCTCGACGTGCTGGGCTGGGACCCGCACGAGCGGCTGGTCGACCGGATCGTCGCCTGGATCGGGGAGGCACGCTGATGCGCTATGGTTTCTGGATGCCCGTGTTCGGCGGCTGGCTGCGCAACGTCCCCGACGAGGGCATGGAGGCGAGCTGGGCCTATGCCAAGGCGCTGACGCAGGATGCCGAGCGCTGGGGATATGACCTGACGCTGATCGCGGAGCTCAACCTCAACGACATCAAGGGCACCGACCAGCCCGCGCTCGACGCTTGGTCGACCGCCGCGGCCCTGGCCGCGGTGACCGAGCGGCTGGAGCTGATGGTCGCGGTCCGCCCCAATTTCCATCACCCCGCGCTGTTCGCCAAGGCGGCGGCGAACATCGACCGGATCGCCGGCGGGCGCCTGTCGCTCAACGTCGTGTCGAGCTGGTGGGCCGACGAGGCGCGCCAATACGGCCTGCAATTCGATCAGCACGACGATCGCTATGCGCGCACCGCCGAATGGCTGAGCGTGGTCGACGGCCTGTGGACGCAGGATCGGTTCAGTTTCGCCGGGCAGTTCTACACGACCGACGCGGCGATCTGCGCGCCCAAGCCCGTCAAGCGCCCGACCATCTATGCCGGTGGCGAGAGCGAGGCCGCCAAGGCGATGATCGCCGCGCGCTGCGACGCCTATGTCATGCACGGCGATCCCGTGGCCGCGATGGCGCCCAAGATCGCCGACATGGCCGCCCGCCGCCGCGCCGCCGGAGGGCCGCCGATGCACTACGGCATGGCCGCCTATGCGATCGTGCGCGACAGCGAGGCGGAGGCGAAGCGCGAGCTGGAGCGCATTACCACCGTCACCGATTTACCCGCGGGCTATGCCAATTTCGACCAATGGCTGTCCGGCACGCAGCTGGAGCGCGAGCTGAAGATCCAGGAATATTCGGTGTCCAACCGCGGCCTGCGCCCCAATCTGGTCGGCACGCCCGAACAGCTGAAGGAACGGATCGCCGAATATGAGGCGGCGGGCCTCGACCTGCTGCTCCTGCAAATGAGCCCGCAGGCCGAAGAGATGGAGCGTTTCGCCGCGCAGGTGATGGGCACGACCGCCGTACCGGACGTCGCCACCGCATGAAGATTCCTGCCGTAGGACGCATATGGGCCGGTCTGATCGCCGGTCTGGGGCTGGGGTATTGGGCGGGGCCGAACAGCGCCGCGCTGCCGACCCTGCAGACGATCGGCGGGGTGTGGCTCGACGCCCTGCGCATGCCCATCATCCCGCTCGTCTTCGCATTGGTGGTCACCGGCCTCGGCAGCGGATCGGGCTCGGGCGGATCGAGCCGCGTGGCGCGCCGCGCGATCGGTGCGTTCGTCCTGTTTCTCTCCGCCTCCGCCCTGTTCGGCGTCGTGCTGGGATCGGCGATGTTCAGCGGATGGCAGGTGACGGGCCTGGACGCGGTGCGCGCGACCGGCACCAAGCTACCCGATCTGCCGCCGCTGGGCGAAACGTTGCGCGCGCTGGTGCCGGTCAATCCGATCGCATCGGCGGCGCAGGGCGCGATCGTGCCTGTCGTCCTGTTCGCCTTGCTCTTCGCCATCGCACTGCGCCATATCGACCGAGCGCGCGCGGATGGCATCGTCAACGCCTGCCAGGGCATCGCCGATGCGCTGCTCGTCATCATCGGCTGGGTCCTGCTCGTCGCGCCGATCGGCGTCTTTGCGCTGGCGTTCGATGTCGCTGCGCGCAGCGGCTTTGCGGTCGGCGCGCTGCTGCTCTGGTATGTCGTCGCGCGTATCGTCGGCGGTATCGTCCTGCTGGCGGCGTTCGTCCTGCTCGTCGCGGTCGCTGCGCGAACGCGGCTGTCGACCTTCCTGCGCGCTATACTCCCGGCGCAATCGGTCGCCTTCAGTACGCAATCCTCGCTCGCCTCGCTGCCTGCCATGCTGGAGGCGACGCGCACGCTCGGCCTGCCGGCCCGCCCGGTGGGGACCGTCCTGCCGCTCGCCGTCGCGCTGTTCCGGATCAGCGCGCCGACCGCGATCGGCCTCGCGACGCTCGCGCTGGCGCGCCTCCACGGTATCGAGCTTGGGCTTGGCCAGCTCGGCCTCGTGGCGCTGCTCGCCGTGCTCAACAATCTCGTGATCGCAGGGCTGCCGAACCAGATCAGCTTCTTCGCTGCCTACGCCCCCGTCGGGCTGGCTGTCGGCGTGCCCATCGAGCTGCTGCCGCTATTCCTCGCAGTCGATACCATCCCCGACATGTTCGCCACCGCCGCCAATGTCACCGCCGACGTCGCCGTCACGACCATCCTCACCGAGCGCATACCGACAGACCCCGACGAAATCTGAACGGATCATGGCTGCGCACGCCGGCGACAAGCGCAGCTATCCCCCCACCGATGTTTGCTAGCATTTAATTCCCATTGGATTGATGGATGATCTCCAGCGAAGGAGGTCCGCCATGACGCGCACGTTTGGAGATACCGCGCTCCGCGACGGAGGCACCGGGGTCGAATGGCCGACCGTCGCGGTCGCCGCGCTGATCTATAGTGGCTGGCTGGCGCTGACGTGGTGGCATGCGGCGCTGCCGACAGCGCTGATCGCCGTCGCGGGCAGCTGGCTCGTCGCCTGGCACGGCTCGCTGCAGCATGAAACGATCCACGGGCATCCGACCCGCTGGCGCGCGGTAAATGCGGCGATCGGTGCGGTGCCGCTGTCGCTCTGGCTGCCATACGGCCTCTATCGCGACAGTCACGTCGCGCATCACCGCAGCCCGCACATCACCGATCCGCTCGCCGACCCGGAATCGCGCTACGTCGCAAGCGGGGGCGGGCCGCGCCATGTCGCGGCACGGGTGCAGGCCACGCTGCTCGGTCGACTGCTGATCGGACCATTCCTTACCGTGCTCGCGCTCGCCGCCGATGAAGCGCACCGGCTGCTCCACCGACCCGGAAAGGTCGCGCGCGACTGGCTGCCGCACCTCGTGCTGGTCGTGCCGATCGCCGCCTGGCTCGAATGGACGGGGTTCGGCCTGGTCCGCTATGCACTGCTGGTGGTGTATCCAGGCCTGTCGCTGACGCTCCTGCGCTCGTTCGCCGAGCATCGCGCCGACCTGCCCGGCCCCAGCCGCGCTGCGACGGTCGAGCGCGCCGGGCCGCTCGGTCTGCTCTATCTCAACAACCACCTGCACACCGCCCATCATGATCGCCCCGACCTCGCTTGGTATCGCCTGCCCGCCCACCAGCGGCACCACCATGCGCGCCTCTCCGCGCAGGCGGGGCGTGGCTATCGCAGCTACGGCGAGATCGTCCGCCGCTTCGCACTGGCGCCGCACGACGCCTTGATCCATCCGGGCCGACAGGACCGATGACGAGCGCACCTGTTGCCTCGCTCGGCATGTACGACCATCCGGGTCAGCGCGCCGCCAACGACGCCCTCTGGTCGGCGATCGCCCGGCATCTGCACGGCGTCGGCCTCGCGGCACCGGAGGCGCTCGACCGCGCTCGGCCGGTCGAGGCGATCTGGCACGATCCCGCACTGCTGTTCGCGCAATGCTGCGGCTATCCGCTCGTCGCCGATCCCGACCTCGCGCTTCGCGTGATCGCCATGCCGATCTATGCGTTGCCCGACTGTCCTCCGGGGCGCCATTACAGTCGCATCCTCGTGCGCGCCGAGGATCCGGCGCACGGCTTGGCCACAATCGCTGGGCGTCGCGTGGCGATCAACGCCCCGCTTTCCAACACCGGCGTGAACCTGCTGCGGGCTGCCGCAGCGCAGATTGGGGCGCCGGACGATTTCTTCGGCCCGACGGTCGTCACCGGATCGCACCGCGCCAGCATCGATGCGGTCGCCAGCGGTCACGCGGATATCGCCGCGATCGATGCCGTCACCGCCGCGGTCATCGCTCGCGACGATCCGACCGCGCTGCGGGGCCTGCGCGACCTGGCTAGGACACCGCGTGCGCCCAACCTGCCTTTCGTCACCGCCCGCACGACGCCACCCGCGGTCGTTGCCGCGCTTCGGGAGGCGCTGCACGCCGCCATACTCGATCCCGCCCTGGCGCCAGCGCGCGCTGCGCTGTTTCTCCACGACATCGTGCCGGCGTCCATCCATCGCTATCGCATGCTGGCGCGGATTGCCCGCGAAGCACCGGCGCTCGCCGTCGATCCGTCGGCAACGGAGGTCGCGACTACAGTGCGTTGATCGCCGCATCTCCCTCGATCGCCCTGCTGGTCTCCGGCGAAGCGCTGGATGCTGGCGCCGCCAGCGCCGCCAGCATCGTCGATCGTCAAGGCCTGTTGGGCGGCGTCACCCCTGCGCCATTTGTGGCCACCGAAGCCATTTCCCACGGGCTCGGCACGGCTTGGCGGCGTGCCCTAAATCCTTCGGCCACTGCATAATCCTGGGCGCCACACACGCCATGCGCGACGCCAACACCAACAGATATATTCCATATTACTCATCAGCTGGATCCAGGAAATAATTCGCGCCAACCGCTTCACCTACCAGTAAGACCCAACTGCGGTCGTTCAGCGGGGTCTGCCCCTTCCCGGAAACGGACGCTTGTTCATCTCGGCAGGTACGATGAGGGAGCATATGGTGTGGCTACACCGGCTTTACGGGTTTTCCCGGATGCAGACGATCTGTCGCGGACTTCTGACACCTTGAACCTCGCAAAAACGGGCGTTAGCGCGTCGGTGTCACAACCGGACGGTTATGACACCATCCTCATGCAATCAGGGTACGTAGTATAAGAGGGCTATGACTGGATCGGCGCGGCTGCTGCCTCCTCTATACCCCGAGCCTGACGCTTAAGAAGGTCTGCTACCGCCTGGCTGTCCTCATTGGCGTCGATCGACACGGCCTTACCCCAGCGCAGTACGACGATGTGAACGCCGTGGTTCTCGTAAGGCTGCCCATCAAGAGGTACTCCAGTCGAGGTCCATCGCACGATAGCAATCGTCCTCCACGGGCCGCCCTTCACCCATATGTCTTCGATCGTCTGCGTAAGGCTCGGAACGATGCGACCCAACCGTTGAAATCAGCGTCGCAGGGTGAGTGGGTGCTATTATTCGAGCGTGATCGATGAACAGGGCAGCATCGTCTATCCGGGCCTCTTCCCCACCGAAGCGGTCGCACCGCTCTGCCACGTGTTCCCGATCACGATGCGCAACCGCACCAGGGAAGCGACCGTCGATGCCAACCTGGCCTAAGGCGCCGATTTGCTGGGCGGCACGCACAAGCTGCTGGCCGGGGCCAATTACGACTGGACCAGCTTCTACAGCGCGATGGGCCTGTTCGTCAGCGACGGCCCCTCGGGCACGATCGACCTGTCGATCCTCAGCTACGATCTGCGCTACACACCCTAGCTTCCGGTCAACTCCTACACCGACGATCGCTTCTCGACGTTCGCCGGCTACATCCAGGATCGGGCGACCTATGGCCCGCTTCACCTGACCGGGGGGGGGGGCGCCTGACCTCGCTGAAGTTCGTCGAGAACAGCAATATCGGCGTCGCCAACGACCTACACGCACCTCTCGCCCCGGATTGGCGCGACTTTCGACGTGGTAAAGGGCGTCGCTCTATTCGCGGGCTATGCGACGGCGTTCCGCGCGCCGTTCGGCTTCATCGGAACGTGTCGCCGGTGCCGGAGACAGCGAGCAACATCGAGGGCGGGGTGAAGCTGGCACTGGCCGGCACCGGTCCGTCGGGCACAATCGCGGTGTTCCGCCAGACCCTGACGGACTGTTCAAGAGACACGGCGTGCGTCGCATTTATGCCTATGTGGAGGATAGCAATGTCCGCTCACAGCGCCTGTGCGAACGGCTGGGTATGCGGCGTGAAGGACTGTTCCTCGACTTCGTGTCCTTCATCAACGATGCCGAAGGGCATCCCATCTTCGAAAATACGTTCCAATATGCCATGTTGAGCAGGGAGTGGCGGGCTCGAAATCCAGCGCTTTCACCCTTGTCTTAGCATATTCGACAGGCCTGCATGACGAACGATCACACCATTCCGACCCGTTATCCGCTACCGAACCGGCTACTTCACTGGATCCGCGCGGGGCTGATCCTGGGCCTGATCGGGCTGGGCTGGATCATGACGACGCTACCGGAGAAGATAGCCGCCCGCTTCGACTGGTTCTATCCGGTTCACAAGGAGTTCGGCGTACTTGCCTTCCTGACAGGCACGGTGGCGATCGTGGCGCGGACGCGCTCGATCCTGCCCGGCCACCCGCCGGGGCTTGCGCCGTGGGAAGCACGGCTCTCGACCGTCGTGCAATATGCGATATTGACACTCGCGATCATCGTGCCGCTGATGGGTTATGCGATGTCGAGCAGCTTCACCCAGAGCGATGGCGTGCCATTCTTCGGCATCGAACTGCCCGAACTGCTGGCGAAGAATGATCGCGCCTTCGCCATCTTCCAATGGCTGCACAAGACGCTCGCCTATACGCTGCTCGGCCTGATCATCCTGCATATCGCCGGTGTGCTAAAGCATCGGTTCGTCGACGCCGGGAAGGATACCGACGTCTTGCCGCGGATGCTGTAGGGACTTTTGCAGTTCGAAGGCCGCATGTCGTCTGATGACGATCAGGGACGCGCACCGCCGATAAGCTGGGCAAACGTAGCGATGGCATCCGCCTCGCGCTTTGACCTCTGCCCGCAGCGCTCCCCGAGCGACCGATCGTTTGATGCCTTCAGATGGTGGCTCTCAGCTCGTCCGGGCTCCCGTCGCACGCTCCGCCTCTCTTACCGTCCGACGTAGCATTCGGATCGGCGAAGTGACGTGCGGCTCAGTCCGCCGCCAAACCCTTGCATCGCCTTATATCGATAGTGATATAGATGCTTCGATGACCAAGCTCTCAACACTAGGAAACATCGGCCATGTCGGCGCGCCTGCAATCGCTTCATCATATCGGCGTCATCGTACAGGATCTCGATGCCACGATCGCGTGGTATGAACGCCATCTGGGCTTTGCGGTCCTGTCGACCTTCGGGTTTCCCGGTGCGCGGGTCGCGTTCATCGGGCGCGGCGCGGTGAAGCTGGAGCTGTTTCAGATCGACGGCGCCGCCCCGATGGCGCCGGAGCGCAAGGAAGCGCTCAGCAACCTGCGTATCGGCGGGATCAACCATTTCGCGATCCTCATCGACGATATCGACGCGACGCTGGCCGAGCTGCTGGCGAACGGCGTCGAGCAGGCGTATCCGGTCAGCGATGTGCCCGATGGCAGCGGCGACCGCTGGGTCTTCATTCGCGACAATGAAGGCATGTTGATCGAGCTGTACCAGACCGCCGCCTGATCGTGCGACCGGTTCCGGCGCTACCGGGACCGGCGATCGTCACGCGACTGGTTCGGCGGCTCGCCCAGTCGCCAGCGGATAGTCGGGCAGGTCGACCTTTTCGGCATCACGCGCGAAGTTCGCTGTCACCAGCTTTTGCAGCGGCGCAGCGCTGACGACCCGGGCGGCGGTGCGCAGCGCTCCGACGCCGAGCCGACTGTGCGGCCACATCAGCCGGGGCACGATCTTGGGGAGGCTTTGCCCCTCCTCGACATAGGGCCGCATCACCGCTTCATAGCCTCGCGCGGCTGCCATCGGATCGGCATGCCGGCAGAGTTCGCCCACCAATACATAGCTGCCGACGATCGCCAGCGTGGTCCCCATCCCCGACAGACCGGTCGGGCACCACGCCGCATCCCCGGTCAGGAACACTCGGCCGTTCGACCAGCGGTCCATCCGCACCTGCCGCATCGCGTCATAATAGAAGTCGTCGGTCGCCTGCATCGCGTCGAGCAGTCGCGGCATTTCCCATCCGACATCGGCGAAGCGTTCACGGACATGGCGCTTTTGGCGGTCACTGTCCCAATCCTGCGTGCCGTCGGCCTTGCCCTGCATGCCGATATACGCGCCCAGCGTCGTCGCCTCCCGATCGGGCTTCAGGATCGCACCGCGCCCCTCGGTCGTGTTGTAGAGGCGGGCATAATCGCCGTCATGATCGCGGCGCGGGACCGAAAAATAGGCGACGGTCATGTCCATCCAGCGCGGATCGTTCTCGCCGGGAAAGACGAGCTCGCGTGTCGACGACCCGACCCCCTCGGCGACGATTACCGTCGCATAGCGCCCGGGGCGGCCACTTGCGAAGGTGACGTCGACGCCGGCATCGTCCTGCGCGATGCCCGCGACATGGTCGCCGAACCGCGCGTCGACGCCGTCGCCGAGATCGTCGTAGATCAGCCGCGCGATGTCGCCGCGACGGATTTTCAGCTCGGCGGTGGGACCCCGGTCGCCACCCTCGTCGACGCCGAAGCGGGCGATCACCTGGTTGTCGCTGTCGACTAGGTCGGTGCCGTATTCGCTGGTGCTGAGATCGAGCGCCGCCTGTTCCAATGCCATGCGGCGCAACACCGCACGGCCTGCGCCGCGGACGTCCACATTCTGTCCGCCATCGCGAAACGACGCGACTCGCTCGACCAGATCGACTGGCATGCCCTGTCGCGCCAGCCACCATGCCGCTGTGACGCCGGCGACGCTTGCGCCAGTGACCAAAACCCTGCCTTTCATGTCTGCCAACCTCCAACAGGATTGTTGGCATAACAGATACATCACATATGATGTTCCATAGTGCTTCATTGATCCCGGTGCCGTCCCGACCCTACGGTGTGGCATGACCGACCGAACCGACATGCATCCCGAGGCGATCGCCGCGCCGGGCTATCTCGCCAACCATGCCGCAACGGTGTTCAACCGGGTGGTCGATGCGGCGCTGCGCCCGCACGGGGTGACGTTGGCGCTGATCGGGCCGATCATGCTGCTGTCTTGGAAGGGGCCGATGGCGCAGCGCGACCTGGTATGTGCGTCTGCGGTGAAGCAGCCTGCGATGGTTGCGCTGCTGGGGCGGCTCGAGACGTTGGACCTGATTGCCCGCACGCCGCACGAAAGCGACCGGCGATCGGCGATGATCGCATTGACCGAGCGCGGACAGGCGATCGCCGCGATCGGGCGCGAGGTGCTGCTGGGCAAGAATGCGCGCGCGCTGCGTGGGTTCAGCGCGCTGGAGACCGATATCCTCGTCGCCCTGCTCCACCGCCTGATCGCGAACCTCGAGGCCGACGAGCAGGCCGCGGCAGATGTCGCCTGACGCGACGGGGCGGCTGTCAGGGACGCGGGTGCAGGATAGCCTCCAGATCGCGTTCGCGATCGAGGCGCACCTGGACGTCGACGCGACGCTGACGATCGCCCCGCTACCAGCGGGGTCGTCTGGCGGCGCCGATACCCAGCAGCAGGAGTAGCGGCACGAGCATGAGGGGACCGAGCGACGATCGTCCGTCGGCTGCGGCGATCGCGCTGTCGGCAACCTCCTTCAACTCGAAGCCAGAGACCTGCGGGACGGCAGGCGCGCCCGCACGTGGCGGGCGCGCGATCGTCGCGGGTGTCGCAGCGGTGGCCGGGATGCCGCTCGACGGGGCCGTCGACAGTCCCACGCGAGCGGTCGCGGTGCCGGCGAACCCCTGTGCCGCTTCGATCAGTTTCGCTCCCGCTGCCGGGTTGTTGCGCGCGAACCATTTGCGGAGGCCGAGCTTGTAGCGGTCCTCGACATAGACCTCGCGCACCGCCCGCCAGTCGCGGTCGGAAACCAGATCAGGCTTTGTCGCCTCCCATAGCTGCATCGCTTCGACCAGATCCGCCATATGGCGGGCGCCGTCGTAGCCGCCCGCCATCATCGCCTTGATCCACGCCGGGTTGAGATAGCGGCTGTCGCGCTCGCGGGCATAGAAGCGGTCGAGGCTCTCGATCCGTGCCGACCCGCTTACCTGACCGTTAGCGACATAGGCGTCGATCGACCGGCCGGTCTGGCCGCGCACCGCGCCGATCAGCCCGCCGAGGTAGGCGGCGGGCAACGGCGTATCGAGCACGCCATATGCGTTGGAGGTGCGACCGAACACGGCGGCGTCCACCCGGTCCAGATTGGCGGCGAAGGCAGCGGCGTCGGGCTCGCCGTTGGCACCATCGTCGCCGTAGGCGTGGCCCAGCCGGTCGCGATACAGTCGGTCGAGCCGTTCGGCGTTCCAGCCCTGCTTGATCGCGAACTGGGTCGAGGGAGAATAGGCGCCCGGCGCGGTCGAGAAGATTCGGCGCAGCGCGCATTTCTCGGCCAGGTCCGGCGCGACGCCAGCGCGGATTGCCGCGTCCACGCGGGCGCGGGTGTCGATGCGCACCGCATTGTCGGGCTCGTCCGCCTGCGAGGCAAGTAGCACCGCACGGGCGATCAACGCCAGCTTCTCGCCGAAATGATCGCGATAGGTGCCCGAGGTGGTGACGAGTACGTCGACGCGCGGGCGGCCGAGTGTCGCGCGCGGCACCAGCGCCACGTCGGTAACCTGCCCGCGCGCGTTCCACACCGGCTCCAGCCCGAGCAGGTGGAGGATCTGCGCCTCGGCGGTCCCGCCGTTCTGAGCCGTCTCGCCGGACCACAGGATGAAGGCGACCTTGCGCGGGGCGCCGTTGTGCTTCGCGCGATAGGCTGCGAGCATCTCGTCGGCGAGGCGCTTACCGGTCACCCAGGCTTCGCGTGTCGGCACAGCACGGACGTCGAGCGTGTAGGGATTACGACCGGCGGGCAGCGCGTCGGGGTTACGGATCGCGTCCTGCATCGGCCCGGGCTCGACATAGCCGCCAGCCAGCGCCGTCACGATCGCGTCGATCTCGCGCGGGGCGTGCGCCAGCCGTGTGGCGTAGTCGCGCGCACGTGTGGCCAGGTCGGCGGGAAGCGCATCCTCGCCGGCGATCGCCCGGGCAATGGCGTCGAGCGGCGGAGCGTCATTGCCGTCACCGGCCAGCATCGCCTGCACCAGCCGCGCTGTCGTTCCGGCATCAGGTGCTCGACCAAGCACATGACCGCCATCGGGCATTGGCGCCGCCGCCGTCTCCGCGAGGTAGCGTCGCAACGCCGGCTTCAGCGTCGACCATGGCGCGCGCGCCGGATCGCTCCCCAGCGCGCCGGCAAGCCCGGCCCGCACCGCCGCACCGCGCACCGCGGCCTGGTCGACCGGTGCGGCGGCAAGAAGCCGCTCGATCGCGGCGAGATCAGGCGACAGGCCCGCGCGCACGAGCCCCGGCATAAAGCCGATCGTGACCGCCTGCGCGCGCCGCTTGTTGCCGACCCCGCCGTTGGCCTGGAGCGGCAGCGGCGAGATGTGCGGCAGTGCGCCGATCAGCACGCCGACCGGGTCGTCCGCCGCCGGACCTTCCTGCTTGCCCGGCATCAGCGACAGCTGGGTGAAGATCGGCAGGAAGGCATCGGCGCGCTCCCGCCGCTGCATCCACAGGTAAAAGGCGAGATACTGGTGATGCGGCGGCAGTGCGCCGAGCGTGCCGACCGCATCCGCGTCCTGCGGCCCCCATAGCGGATGCGCGGCGATCGTGACCTTGCCGATGCGGAACGCCGGCACGACGATGACGCGCCGGCCGTCGATCGCGGTGGTCATCAGCCCGCCTGGCGGCCGCCCCCATTGACGCTCGGTTGCGGCGCGCACGGCGGCGGGCAGGCCGGCATACCAGCTGAGATATTCGCCTTCCGGTATCGTGATCGCGCCGTCGGCGATCCGCCGGCGCAGCGCCGCGTCGTCGCCGCGCGCGACGTTGGTCTGCGCCGCCATCATCCGGCCGAGTCCGGCGGCATCGGGCAGCAGCGCGGTGCCGGTGTCATAGCCTTCGTGCCGCAACCGGTCGAGCAGCGCGGCAAGGCTCGCCTGCGCGTCGAGATAGCTGTCGGGATCGCTGCCGACGTCGGCTGCGCCCGGTTCTTCGTTATGGTAGGTGACGACGATCCGCTTGTCTGCGTTGGGCAGCCGGTGCAGGCGCGCCCAGGCCATCGCCCGCGCGACGCGCCAGCGCACCTGTTCGGGCAGCGCGACATATGCGGCGGTACCATCGGCGGCGACCGCGCGGGCGCCCACCGTCATCGGCTCGACGATCCCCTCCAGCTCGGACAGCGCCAACTCGCCGGTTTGACCAGGTGCGAACCCGCCGGAGTTCGCGCGCCATTCCTCCGGGCTGCGGCGATAGTCGGTGGCGCAGCCGAGCGGTGGCACGCCCAGCCGCTTCGCCTCCGCGACGCCGCGGACGGCGTCGGCATAGTCGATGCGGTTGGCGCACAGGATCAACGCGTCGATCCCCCAGTCGCCGAGCAGCGAGGAGGCAAGGTCGCCGCTCCCCTCGCGCCAGACCGGCACCGGCAGTCCGCCCTGCGCCTCGACTTCGCGGAACAGCGCGGCGATGACCGCCGTGTTCCGCGCAAGCACGAGGTTGCGGTAGAACAGGATGCCGATCCGCGGTCTGTTCGCGGCGTTTGGCACGCGCCTGACTTCCCAGGCCAGATAGTCGGCCAGCGTTGCGAACGGCCCGTCGGCGTCGGGATGCCACAGTGCGAGCGCGGGGTGGACGACCGGCGGCGGGACGGTGCCGGTCGTCCACCCGGCTAGCCGCGCGGCATAGAGGAACAGGCCGGCGTAATTGTCCTCGGTCGCGTTGCTCCAGTAGCGCGCGATATCGGGATGCTCGGCGGGATCGATATTGCCGGTCACCGGCGTGCCGGCCCCGACAATCAGCACCTTCGTTCGGCGTTTCACCGCCTCGATCTGCGCGCTGAAGTTGAGCAGGCGCGGCCCCGCCGCGTCGATGATGACGAGGTCGTAGCGACCGAGATCGACCCCCTCGATACCAGGCAGCAGGCCGCCGCCAAGACCGTAGAAGTCGACCGCGACGTCGCCCGCCACCCGCTTCGCCGCCGCCCGCGCGATCGTCGGCATCTCGGCGATGTGGATCGATACGACCGCGATGCGCGGCCGGTGCTGCGCCGTCGCGACGGACGGCAGCAGCGCGACCAGGAACAGGATCGCCGCGACCAGCCTCACCGCGCCGGCCCCGCCTCGCCCTCCGGCACATAGACGACGCGCCCGTCGGGCAGGCGATAGGCGACCCCCAACCGGTCGCCGTTGCCGCTCAGCGTCCTGTCGCTGACCTGTTCCACCTTGATCTGGCGGCCGTCCTTGCGGACGATCTCCATCCGCCCGTCGGGGGTGGTGCGAGTCATCGTCCAGTTGCTCGACGGATCCATCAGCGAGGGGACGCGCAGCGTCGAGAACAGCGCGACCACCATCGCGACGATGAAGGCGAGGCTGATGTCGAACAGGTTGGCAACGCCCGACAACGGATCGTCCTGCCAGCTCTGGTCATCGCGACGACGGGCGAAGCGGACCGCGCGGCGACTCATTCCTCTAACCTCAACGCGCGCTCGGCGTGGAACCGGACGGCGTCGAGGTCGGCGCGCGCCCAGCCTTCGCGGACCATCGCGACGACATAGGCGACGACGCCGACCGCGAGGCCGACGACGGTCGCCGAAAAGGCGATCGTCATGTTGGCGGCGAGCAATTGCAGGTCGCCGCGCGCGAGGCCCGACAGCGCGGTCGCCATCGGGATCAGCGTGCCCATCAGCCCCAGCGACGGGCCGACCCGGATCGCGAAGCGGACAGTGTTGAGCGAGCGTGCGGCGTCCGCCTCCGCCCGCGCGACGATCTCCTCCACCGCGAGTTCGTCTGTATGGGCATCTCCGGTCAGCGCGGCATCGATGCGCGCGCGATAGCGGTCGCGCGCCGGTCGCCGGCCACGCCAGCGTTCGATCAGCGCGCGCAGGAACAGGCCGCTGGCGATCGCCGTCCACGCGACCACGCCAATCAGCGCGACGACGACCGGCAGGAACA
The DNA here is from genome assembly GCF_000379045.1 of Sphingomonas melonis DAPP-PG 224. Taxonomy (NCBI): domain Bacteria; kingdom Pseudomonadati; phylum Pseudomonadota; class Alphaproteobacteria; order Sphingomonadales; family Sphingomonadaceae; genus Sphingomonas; species Sphingomonas melonis. The sequence goes on along the minus strand of NZ_KB900605.1, from coordinate 2,280,938 downwards.
GGAGATCGGAGATCGCGGCGAGCGCGTCCTTGGCCCACATGTCAGAGCCTCCGCACGTAGCGGGCGAAGACCGTGCGGCCGGGCATCGGATAATCCCCCTTCTCATAATAGGCGACGTCGAATGCGTTCGCGGCTTCCAGCCGGATCGTGTCGCGCGGCGTCACCCGCCAGCGACCGCTGAAATCGACCGTGGTGAACGGGTCGTAGGTGAACAGTCCGCCGCGGCCGCCGGTGAACAGCCGCCCTTGGCTATTGTCGGTGTCGAACCGGTCGCCCACGGTGCGGATGGTGCCGGTCAGCGACAGGCGGTCGCCGTCGGACAGCGTGAGCGATCCCGTCGCGGTCCAGTCCGCCACGTTGCGGATCGGCGTCGCGCCGGCCGGCAGCAGATCCTCCGACTCGATCAAGTGGGTGACGTTGCCGGTCAGGCTGATGCGTCCCTCGGGCAGGCCGGCGAGCAACCCGGCGTCGAGCGCCACATTGCCCTCGATTCCGCGCGACCGGGAACGGTCGGAATTGACGTAGCTCGTCTGCCGCAGCGTCGGCGTCTCGCTGACGACGACGGTGGTGATGCGATTGCGGGTGCGGGAATCGAAATAGGTGACGTCGGCGTCGATCCAGGCGTTGGAGTAGCCGACGCCGGCATCCCACGTCGTGTTGCGCTCGGGCTGGAGGTTGGGGTTGCCGAAGGTCACGCGGCGTTGCCGGCCGGCGAACTCCTCGCTTTCGCCGGCGAGCTGGATCGCCTGCGCCGGCACGAAGGCGCGGCCGATGGTGCCGTGCAGCCGCAGCGTGTCGGTCAGCTTCACGACCGCACCGCCGCGAGGGTTGAACACCCCGAAATCCGCCGTTCCGGGCGTGAAGTTCAGGCGAAAAGGCGTCGCGAGCGTCCGCACGGTGATCCAGTCGTAGCGTCCGCCCGCGGTCAGGATCAGCCGGTCGTCGAGCAGGTCGAGTCGCGCTTCGCCGAACACCGCCTTGGTGGTCCGCTCTTCGTTCGGGGCTGAGGGGGAACGCCGCGCGCCACTCGCGAGGTAGGAGGCGCGCGTGGCGGCGACCTTCTGGTAATCGAACCCGTAGGTGACGCGCAGCGGATCGAACAGCTGCCACGTGTCCTGCACCTGCGCACCGCGATAGCGGGTGATCGTGTAGTTCGACAGGTAGCGCGGGGCCGCCGCCGGCACTTCCGAATAGCGATAGTCCTCGCGCGATCCGTAGCCGACCACCCGGATATCATGGGCCGTCGGCGTGATCTCGAGGCGGGTGTCGCCGCTGATCCGGCCGACATTGTTCGCCGAACGGCTCTGCGGGTTGAAGGACAGCGGCCCCGGCGCGTTGTTGTCCAGGTTTGAGAAGTCGACGCTGCTATCCAGCCGGACGATCGGTGACAGCGTCGCGCCGATCCGTCCCCGGCCGGACGCCCGCATCGAGTCGCTGTTCGGTCGGATCAGGCCGTCGCCGGTGCGGAACTCGCCGTTCTGGCGGACATAGCCGAGGTCCAGGTCGAAGTCTGCGCCGCCCCCAAGATCGCCGCCCAGCGTCACGCCGGAACGGATCGTCTCGAACGATCCGCCGCCCACCGTGAATTGGCCCGAGAGCGGGCCGCTCGAACGGCGGGTGATGATGTTGACGACGCCGCCGATCGCCGATGCGCCATAAACCGCAGACGCCGGCCCACGCAGCACCTCGACGCGGGCGATGCTTTCCGGCGCGACGGTGTTGAGGCTGGTCGATCCCGACGGGCGGCCGTCGACCAGCACCAAGGTGCGCGGATTGATCGTGAACTCGAAATCCGGCCGCAGACCGCGCAGGCTGATGCCGCCCAGCCCGTTGGGATATTGGATCACGTCGATCGCGGCGTTCTTCTTGAGCAGGTCGAGGAAATTGGTCGCGACCGTCCGGTCGAGCTGCTGGTCGGTGATGACCTGGATGGCCGAGGCGACATCCTGCCGCCGTTCCTGCGTGCGGGCGGCGGTGACGACGATGTCTCCGGATATCTCCGTCGCGTCATCAACCTGCTTCTGCGCGAACGCATTTCCTGTCGTCAGACCGGCCATAACGGCTGCGACAATCGCTCCGCTCCTCATTCACGCCCCCGCCCAAATTGGAGCGCGCTGAGTAATGATACATCGTCACATTGACAACCCCGGTTGATCGAATGCTGTCACGAGAACCTGATCAGTCGATGGCGATTGCGGCAAACAAAAGCCGGCACGTTTCCGTCAACGCGATGCCGGCCTCGTGCATGTCGCCACCGACCCCGTCGACGTGCTGCCGAGCCCACATGCCGAACGAGGCTATCAACAGGAATCCGATCGCCAGCACCGGATAGAGCGCGGACATACCAAGCGGCAGGGCGCCCCAGCCGAGCAGATCACGTGTGCGCACCGCCCCCGCGATCGCCGCCCGAGACGATCGGCATCGCCGAAGCGGATCATCGAACGTCACCGCCCCGTCCTCCGCCCGCACAGGCCTGGCGAAGGACAGGAGAGGACAAGCCCGAAATGCCGGCCAGGACCGCGTAGGCCGAGGCCCGGCGTCGTCAGCGTTACCGACCCGCCGGACGGTTCTGCGCGGATGCGGCCACTGTCTCGTCATAGAAGTGGGCCAGATCGGTGTGAAGCTGGTGCAAGGCCTCCGGGTTGAGGTAGATCATGTGGCCTGAGGGGTAATATTTGAAACTGACATTACCACGCAGCTTCTTGTCCAGAAGCATGTGAGAGATGTCGTATTCGGTGGCGAAGAAGGGCGTCGCCATGTCGTACCACCCGTTCAGCGACAGGACTTTGAGATAGGGGTTGGTGCGGATCGCGGCGGCAAGATCGACGGCGACGTCGGGGTTGTTCATCGGATATCCCGATCCCGGCGCCTTGTGCTTCCAGTTCCAATCGAAGTCCTTAAGGCCATAGGCACCGATGCGATAATCCAGCCCCGGCTTATAGTTCAGGTCGCGCTGCACATAGTCGCTGAACGTCGTGACGAACGCGCCGGAAATCGCGGTGTCCGAGGCGTCGAAATCGGGGTTTTCGCCGGCCGAGTCCGCATCGACGCCCGTGTAGCGGCTGTCGAACCGCCCCACGGTCAGCGCCTGGTCGCGGAGCAGTTCCTTCTGGAACCGGCCGAGATCGACGCGCAGCTTGGCGCGCTTGATGAAGGTCGCGGACAGGCCGGTATAGGCGGCCATGCGGGTGGCGATCGCATCCTCCTCCGCATCGGACAGATTCTGTCCCTTGCTGAGGGCCTGCGCATAGGGGCCGGCAGCGAAGGCGCGTACTTCTGTCAGGAAGGCCGGAAGATCGGCGGGCTTGTTCGCGAGGCGATCATGATACCATGCGGTCGCGGCATAGCTTGGCAGATAGCTGATATAACTCTGGTCATAGCCCTGCTGCTCGATGCCGTAGTTGAGGATCGAGGAAAGCAGCACGACGCCGTTCAGCGCCATGCCCCGATCCTGCAACTGATAGGCAAGGGCCGCCGAACGTGTCGTGCCGTAGCTTTCGCCGAACAGGAATTTCGGGCTGGTCCAGCGGCCGTTCTTCGTCGTCCAGCGAAGGATCGTCTTGGCGAAGGCGTCGGCATCCTCGTCGACACCCCAGAACTGCTTGCCCGTCGCATCGCCGAGCGGGCGCGAATAGCCTGCGCCGACCATGTCGATGAAGACGAGATCGGTCTTGTCCAGCAGCGTGTCCGGGTTGGGGCCGAAGCCATAAGGGGCGGGGCGGATATATTCGGGATTGGCGGTCTTCACCCGCATCGGCGCGAATGAGCCCATGTGCAGCCACACCGACGAGGAGCCGGGGCCACCATTGTAGAAGAAGGTTACCGGCCGCGTGCCGGGCGCGGCGCCGTCGAGCGTATAGGCGACGTAGAAGACGCTGGCGGTCGGCTTGGCGCTATCGTCCTTGATCGTGACCGTACCCGCAGTCGCATGATATTTCAGCGTACGGCCATCGACGACGACGCTATGCGCGGTCACGCTTTCCTGCTCCGTCGCGGGGGGCATCACCCAGGCGTCGCCCACAGCCTTCGCCACCTTCTCGTCATAGACTGCAACCGGAGACTTGCCGCCGGGCTGCGCTTCCTTGGGCGCGTCCTGCGCCGTAGCGGGGGCTGCGATCGTAAGGGCGGTAACGAGCGGGATCGTCAGGAAACGCATAGGTATGTCAGTTCCTTTGCTGAGGTTGAGGACGGGACGGGAAAGGCTGACCGGCAAAATGAACCGCTCCGGCCATGGCGGCGATGCCACACAGGCTCGCCAGCCCGCTTGCCACACAGGACCGTCCGCTCCGGCTGCGGGGCAGCAGCTCCGACGCTCCGATATAGAGGACGCCACCGGCGAATAGCGCCTAGCGGCAGCGAGACGCGTCCGAGATCGACGGGTATCGCCTGACCGGTCGCGACACCGACAAGCGGCGCGGCGGCATTGACCATGAGCCACCAATGCCCTCGTTCGGTCTCGCCCGACCGCGCGCTCAAGCCGACCATGTTCGCGCCATCGGCCATGTCATGCGCGAGCACCGCGATCGCGACCAGCCAGCCGGTTGCGCTCGAAAGCTGGAAGGCGATGCCAAGGCCGAGGCCGTATATGACGCTGTGCCGGATGAGGCTGATGCGCCCTGCCGCACCGGCGGCTGGCAACCGGCGGAGCAGGATATAGAGGACCGCGCCGGCCACCGTCGCACCGAAGACGATGTGGGCGCCGTGTACGCTTTGGCCGCTTTCCAATGCCTCGGGTAACAGATCGAGAAGGGCCAGTCCGATGACCATAGCACCGGTCAGCCCAAATAACAGGTCGCGCCGTTGCCCCCAGCGCATCGCGAGCCTGCCGCCGACATAGGTCGACAGGCCGGCCACAGCGCCGAGCAGGAAGGGCAGGATAATCACGGCCCGCGTTCCGGCCACAGCGATGCCGAACCGGCATGCATGGGGACGTGGTCGAGCAGGGTTATGCTATCCATGGTCGCACGACCGGAGAGTGTCGCTATGCGCCAGATCCCGAAGGTGCAGTACCGCGACACCAGAATTCCTTTATGTGACGATATACCATATCGTATTAAGTCCCGTTGTCGGCGTAAATAGGCTTGTCTTACGGTTCGACCGTATATTGGCATCGCGTTCCCCAACTTCGCGTTTGGAAACGACGGCAACCGGTACGCTTCGATCGGCCGGGGGCGCCAGATCAGCACGTGAACGGCCGCCATCCAAGGGCGGTGCGGATAATCAGTCGACGATCGCAATCAAAGCCATCACCGCAAAGCCGAACCACGGCGCCAGCCAGCGCCCGCGCGCGATGCCGGAAGCCTGGTCTTACGTGCGATCGCGCTGCGTGGCGAGGTGAAGAAACGTGCCTGCACCCAGCGCCAGGATCGTCGGCTTGCCGCGCGTGTTGGTGACGTAGCTCTCCAGCACCTCGCCCTCGTGGCCCACCGCCCGCCACAGATGGACCATCTCGCCGTTGAGCTTCACGTACATCTCGTCGAGATGCCATCGCCATCGACGAAAGCCCCGCATCCGGCTGACCCGCTGGCGACGGATATAACCGGCAAATAGCGGCGCGAACCTGTTCCACCACAGCCGCACCGTCTCATGGCAGATGTCGATCTCCCGCTCGATCAGAATTGGACGAACTGTCGTTCTGGGAGCAATCGAACGCTGTCATGGCTGAAATCTTCTCGAGCCCCGATGCTCAAGAGGGGAGCACTGCCTTTCTGGAAAAGCGACAACCGCATTGGGCATCCTGGAGACCATGGAAGTTGGCCAAGTTCGCGTCATCTTCGACACTTGAGAAAATCGAACGCTTTCGGGCAATGACAGCCAAGCCTTTCGCGACGCTATTTTACGGCGACGACTAACGCGCACTCGAAGGCGAGCCGCTCCCCATGCAATTGTCCGAACGCGATTTAGTCGCATCTTTCATGTGACTAGAATGGGGCTGTAAGCCATTGGCCGGCGTTTTTATTTTGAAGTAGTTAAAGACAAAATTGATATGCACGAATACAACTAAGTATTTCATTTATAGTTCGGTATTCCGCTCTCTTAATCAGCGGGCCCTTGGTTCGAGCCCAAGTGCGTCACCACCTTCCGTGGGCTTCTCTATCTTGCCGAAGCTTTCAAGACGTTAGGCGTTCTGAGGTATCTACGCGGCACCGCCGGCCGTGGGAGCGCAAGTCCGGCATATCGTCGACGCCCGTGTCGTGCGATCACGCCACCGTCCACTCTGCCTTTCACTGACGCCGCGTTCGCTCGGTTCCGACCTTGCCCGAAATCTCGTCGCGACAGCCCCACCCGCACCCCCGCCGCACGCAACCGATCCCGAAATCGCTGGCAGGCGCGATGGCCTCGTGGCACATGAACGAACCGTCACATAAGGGGTTACGAATGCGCGCTGGTGCCTGCCTGATCGCTCTGCTGCTTGCCACCACGGCCCATGCCCAGCCGGCCGGCACCACCTATCACCGCGCACCGGATGCGATCGCCAAGGCGCTGGAGGCGTCCCCCACCCCCGCGGTGGCCGTCAGCCCCGATCACAACACGCTTGCCATCTTCGGGCGCGAGAACCTGCCGTCGATCGCCAATCTCTCCAAGCCGATCCTGCGGCTGGGCGGCTATCGGATCGACCCCGCGACCAACGGTCAGGCCGAGGTTCGCGTGCAGTGGCTGAACGCGCTGAGCTTCAAGGATATTGCCAGCGGCCGAACGGTGGCCGCCCACCTGCCGGCGGGGCTGCGCTTCGCCGCGCCGGACTGGTCGCCCGATGGCCGCCACGTCGCCTTCTACGCGCAGGAGCCCGATAGCCTGTCGCTCTGGATCGCGGAGCGTGACGGTAGCGCACGCGTCGTCGCCAAGGGTTTGAACGGCAGCTTCGGCACGCCGTTCGTCTGGACGCCCGACAGCAAAGCCCTGATCGCCTATACCGTCCCCGCCGGGCGCGGGCCCGCACCGGTCGCGTCGACTACGCCGACCGGCCCGGTGGTGCAGGAAAGCAACGGCCGCACCTCGGCCGCGCGCACCTATGAGGATCTGCTCGGCGACGCGCATGACGAGGCGCTGTTCGACCATTATTTCACCGGCCAGCTGACCCGCGTCGCGCTCGACGGAACCGCGCAGCCGATCGGAACGCCGGGGCTGATCACCGACTTCAGCGTGTCGCCCGACGGCCGTTACCTGCTGACCGAGCGGCTGAAGCGGCCCTATTCCTATCTGCTGCCCGCGCGCTTCTTCCCTACCGAGATTGCGGTGTCGACGATCGACGGCAAGCCGGTGAAGACGCTCGTCGACCGCCCGCTGGCCGACGACTTGCCCGTCGACTTCGACGCGACCGTCAAAGGCCCACGCGACGCGGAATGGCGCGCCGATGCGCCCGCGACGCTGGTCTGGGCCGAAGCGCTCGATGGCGGCAACCCGCGCGTGAAGATCGCCTTCCACGACAAGGTGATGATGCAGGCCGCGCCCTTCGACGCCGCGCCAGTCGAGCTGGCCAAGACGCCCGCGCGCTACGCGACGACGTTATGGGGCGACGACGGCTTTGCGATGGTGATCGACCGCGAATGGCGATCGCGCACCGAACATCGTCAGGCCGTCGCTCCGTCGCGTCCGGGAGAGAGCCGGATGCTGCTCACCCGCAATTACCAGGATCAATATGGCGATCCCGGCGATCCGATCCTGGAGGACAATGCCGCGGGCAAGCGGGTGATGCGCTTCACCCCCCGCCATGACGCCGTCTATGTGCGGGGCGACGGCGCGACCAAGGCGGGCGCCTTCCCCTTCCTCGCGACCATGCCCCTCGCCGGCGGCGCACAGACCCGGCTGTGGACGGCCAAGGCGCCCTATTACGAAAGCGTCGTGGCGCTGCTCGACGACAGCGGGCAGCGGATCCTGACCCGGCGGGAGAGCGCCAAGCTCGCACCCAATTACATGATCCGCAGCGTCAAGGGCGGCCAGGCGAAGGCCGTCACCGCCTTCGCCGATCCCGCACCGGTGTTCGCGGGCGTGACCCAGAAGACGATCACCTATGCCCGCGCCGACGGCGTGCCGCTGTCGGGGACGCTGTATCTGCCGGCCGGCTATGACGCCAAGCGTGACGGGCCGTTGCCGACGTTGCTCTGGGCCTATCCGGCCGAATATACCGACGCCAAGGTCGCCGGTCAGACGGTCGACCAGGGCAATCGCTTCGTGCGCCCGCGCGGCATCAGCCATCTGTTCCTGCTGACGCAAGGCTATGCGATCCTCGACAATCCCGCGATGCCGATCATCGGCGAAGGCGGCGCGGAGGCGAACGACACCTATGTCAAACAGCTGCGCGAGGATGCCGAGGCCGCCGTCGATGCAGTGGTGAAGCTCGGCGTTAGCGACCGTAACCGCATGGCGGTGGGCGGCCACAGCTATGGCGCGTTCATGACCGCCAACCTGCTCGCGCACACCGATCTGTTCCGCGCCGGCATCGCCCGGTCGGGTGCGTACAACCGCACGCTGACCCCGTTCGGCTTCCAGGCGGAACAGCGCACCTATTGGCAGGCGACGCCGACCTATACCGAGATGAGCCCGTTTACCTATGCGAACCGGATCAAGGCGCCGATCCTGCTGATCCACGGCGGCGCCGACGACAATAGCGGCACCTTCCCGATCCAGTCGGAGCGGATGTATGCCGCGCTGAAGGGTAATGGCGCGACCGTCCGCTATGTCGTCCTGCCGAACGAGCCGCACGGCTATCGCGCGCTGGAATCGACCGAAGAGACGCTGTGGCAGATGACCGACTGGCTCGATCGCTACGTCAAGCCAAAGCAGGCCGCCCGCCCCGCCCCGACAGGAACGGCCGCGGACTGAGCGGACCGGGATTACGACCGTCGGCGCTCCGACGACGGTCGTGGATCGCCCGTCAGCCCGCGACTACGCGGCCGATCCGATAGGGACCGCTGCGTTTGGGAAGCGTCTTCCCCTTCCAGCTGAGCTGAACGCGGCCCTCTTCGACCAGCCTATCGATGGCGGCATGGACCGACGGCATCGCCGCGCGCCAGCCCTCCGGTGCGATCGCGCGCGCGACCTCGCTCGGGCACACGCTCGCGTCCGCCGCCCGGGATGCGAGCAGCATGAGCGCCGTTTCACGCGGGCTTGCGGTCACCTTGCCTCTCCAATCCACGCGCTGTGCGGTCGACGCCACGTCACGGGGATAACGTCTCGGCCGCGGATCCGCCCCAGAGACTGAGCCTCCCCACACGCAGGCTGCATCCTCCCAATAACGGAGTATTTCCGACAATTCCTCGATCGCGGACCAATGGCGCAAGCGATAGCAAGCATCCGTCCTCAAAATGCCAATTGCGAGCGACGTTATACCATCGCATACGTTGGGTTAGATATGGGACGAAGAACGAATGCCCCCTCTCCTGCACCTGCTGCCGGTTGGACGGCCGACGGACACGCGCGATCGACAATGGCTCGATGGCAACGGTCTGCGGCGCATGCCCATGCCCCAGCGCGCGCCGGTGACGTCGCGCCATGACAGGCTAGGCCCCCTGCCCCGCCTCAGGGGTCACGCACCCCCGCCGAACCGCATCACCGTAGCGGACCGACTCACAGCGTCGTGACGGACCGCATGCGGCCGCCTCGTACGCACAATCGCAGACGCAGCCTCAATACGCTGAAGCGCAGCAGGACGGGCGACCCACGATCGCCCCGCTGACAGGATCGAACGGGAGCAGCAGCATCATGCACCGGGACCTTCTTCTTGGTCTTCTCACCGCAATATTGGTCGTCGTCGCGATGGCCGCCGCCGCCCCGGTTTTTCGCACGACCCCGTCGTCGCGCCGGTCCGCCGTCGCCGCCACCGCGGATGCGCTCGCCGCCGGCATCTTCCTGGGTGCGGGCCTGATCCACATGCTGCCCGATTCCGCGCAGGGCTATTGGACCTATGGCGCCAGCTATCCCTGGCCGTTCGTCATTTGCGGCGCGACGATCATGGGCCTCGCCCTGCTCGAACGTCTGGCGTGGGGGAGCGGCCGGTCCGCTGCCCCCGCACTCGCCGCTGCCATCGCCCTCGCCGCCCACAGTTTCCTGGCCGGCGCCGCGCTAGGTGCCACCTCGCGTCAGGCCGCCATTCTCGTACTGTTTCTCGCGCTCATTGCGCACAAGGGCGCAGCGTCCTTCTCCTTGGCGCAGATCCTGACCGACAGCTCGCTGTCCCGCCGCAGGGCGATGATCGTGCAGAGCGCGTTCGTCGTCGCCCTGCCGCTCGGCGTCGTGCTGGGCGCGGTGGCCACGCGGCAGGAGCAGGCTTGGCCGCTCGTCAAACCGACGATCCTCGCGCTGGGTGCCGGCACGTTCCTGCACTTCGGCATGCAGCGCCATCGCACGACGGCACAGGCGCTCGGTATCGCGCGACAGCTGGCGCCCTGGTGCGGCTTTGCGCTGATGGCGCTGATCGCGATCGTCGACTGAACGCACCCGCGACGCCCCAACTCAGGCGTCGACGTGCAGATTTTGGTTTGGGTGGGAGCAGCAGGCTAGGATGTATCCTTCCTCGATCTCGTCATCCAGAATGCCGCCATTGTGCGCGATTTCGACGCTGCCGTGCTGCTTGAGGATCTTGCACGTCCCGCATAGACCGGATTCGCACGCCGCCGGGATACGGACGCCGGCCTGACGCGCGACCTCGAGCACCGTTTGCCCCGGCTGGCACGGCGCGGTGACGCCCGATGCGGTGAAGGTGATCGACACCGCCTCGCCCGATGCACAGGGCGCTGGCACCACCTGCTCGCTCGGCGCATGCGCCGGTGCTTCGCCGAAACTCTCCTGGTGATACCGGACCATGTCGAGCCCGGCGTTGCGCACGATGTCACCGGCGAGCGCCATGAACGTATCCGGGCCGCAGCAGAACACCTCGCGCGAGAGGAGGTCGGGCACCAGCATCGCCAGCCGCGCCGCATCCAGCCGGCCGCGATGCCCGCTCCAGGTGTCGCCCGGCGGATTGTCGCGCACCAGCATCGCAAGCGACAGGTTCGGCATCTGCCGGTCGAGCAATTCCAGCTCGCAGCGGAAGATGAGATCCTCCGGCCGCCGCGCGACCGTGACGAACGCGACGTCGCTGGCGGGCGCGCAATCGGCCATCCAGCGCAGCATCGACATCATCGGGGTGATGCCCGATCCCGCCGACAGGAACAGATAGCGCGCGGCGGGATGCGCGACATGCGTGAACTGCCCCGCCGGACCATAAGCGCGAATGCGCGCACCGACCCGCAGATGCTGGAACATCCAGCGCGTGCCGACGCTGTCCGCCTGCGCCTTCACCGTCACCGCGATCGAGAAGGGGCGCGACGGCGACGACGACAGCGTATAGGTGCGCAACAGCGGGCCGCCGTCCGCGGGCAGCTCCAGCGTCACGAACTGACCGGGACGATACCGGAACCAGCGGTCGGGATCGGAGCGGAAGGTGAAGGTCTTCACCCCCGGCGCCTCGTCGGCGATGCCGATGACTTCCAGATGATGCAGCCGGTCGCTCCACGGCGACATCTCGTCGAGGTGCAGATACCGCCCAGCCGTCATCGACCGCTCCGTCGGCGTACGGTCACGCGACCCGCCGCACCCGGTCCTGACCCGTGTCGTCCAATCGCGCCTCGATCGCGCGCGTATACCAGTCGACGAACTGGATCACCCCGCCTTCGTGCAACGGCGAATAGGGGCCGGGCTCATAGGCGGGCGACCGGATGCCGACCGCATTTTCCTCGACGATGCGGCGATCCTGATCGTTGGTCTGCGTCCAGACGTGCGTCAGCGTATCGAGGTCATAATCGACACCCTCGACCGCATCCCTGTGGACCAGCCACTTGGTCGTCACCGCCGTCTCGTTCGGGCCGATCGGCATCACGCGGAAGGTAACCGCATGATCGACGAGCACGTGGTTCCACGTCGTCGGATAGTTGAACAGCATCAGCGCACCGATACGGTCGGCCGTGACGCTCTCCGACAGGCCGCGCGCGACCGCCCGCTTGCCGGTCATCGTATAGCTTTCCGCTTCCCGCAGCAGCGGCGCGCGGATCGCGCGGAATTGCCCGCTGTCATGCATGCGGAACTGCGCGGGCAGCCCGGCGGCCTCGCACCGCGCCCAATGCTCCGCCATTTCCGGATCGTCCTCGCCGCCGGCCACGCCGGTGACGTTGGGCGATTCCGAATAGGTCTTGCACAATTCGGGATGGCTGCCCGCGCAATGATAGCATTCGCGGTTGTTTTCCCAGACGAGCTTCCAATTGCCCTTTTCGACGATCGTCGACTGGAACGCGATCTTGGCGTCGGCCAGATTATGGGGCGCGAAATAGGGGCGCATCAGGTCGCCGAAGGGTGCGAAGGCGGGCGGCCGATCGGCGAGGCAGATGAAGATATACCCCGCGACGCTCTCACAGGCGACGGGCTTCAGGCCATGCTGCGTGCGGTCGAACCCCTCCCCCATCTGGCGGGCGAAGGCGAGCGAGCCGTCGAGATTATAGGTCCATTGGTGGTACGGGCAGACCAGCTTGGGCGCGACGCCGCGTTCGGCCTTGCACACCCGGCTGCCGCGATGCCGACAGCTGTTGTGAAAGGCGCGCAGCGTGCCGTCGCGATCGCGCACGACGACGATCGGATAGGCGCCGACCTGCAGCGTGAAATAGCTGCCGGGCTTGGTCAGCTCGCAATCATGCCCGGCGAACAGCCAATCCCGATACCAGATGAGTTCCAGGTCCAGATCGAAGAATTGCTGATCGACGTAAAAGGGCTGGGGCAGCGAATAGCCCTGCTTCCGGTGGCGGATCAGATCCAGCATCTCGCTACGGGCGTCCATCATGCCATCCTTCCCCACGCAATCCCCGACCCCGCCGCACGTCGGCGCAGCGAGGCCCACGCCATTCTTGCGCCGCCAGTATTATGAGCAACGCGATAATTCCTAATGGTCGCCACGATATTCAGACGCGGTCTTGCGAAAATAGGACAGGTGCGTCGCCCGCACCCTGCGATCGCGACACCGTGGCATCGGCGGCAGGGATCGTGTCCGCGGGTGGCCACGCGACCTCCACCTCGACATGGTCCAGGATACCGTCGATCGGCACGCACGGCTTGCGCAGCCGGATGACCGCGCCCGCGAAGGCGGGAAAGCGATCGCACAGCCCCCGCGCAATCTCCAGCGCGAGCGATTCGATCAGCAGGTGCCGTCGCCCGCGCACCAGCCGCTCGATCTCGGCGAAGAGCGCGCCGTAATCGACCGTGCCGACGATGCTGCCGCCATCATCGCCGAGTGCGGCATCGACCTGCACCTGCGCATCGACGTGGAAGCGCTGACCCAGCCGCTCCTCCTCGTCGAACACGCCGTGCCGCGCGAAGAAGGCGCAATTTTCCAGACGGATGACGTATCGCACGCTGGCCACCGGCGCCGGACGATCAGCTCTTCGGCTTGCGATTGTCGGGATCGTACAGCGGGCGATAGCCCACCGACGCGACCTCGACCGGATAGCGCTCGCCGAAATATTCGACCTCCAGCATGCGCCCTTCCTGACAGAGCGCCCAGGGCAGATAGGCCAGCGCGATGTTCTTGCCGATCGAGGGGCCATAGGCGATGGAGGTGGTGTAGGACCGCCGCCCCAGTGCGTCGACCGGCACCTCGCCCGTTTCGGGATCGATGACCGGCAGGATACCGACCGGATAGCGCTTCACGCCTTGGCTATCGACATTGTCGGTCATCACCAGCGTACACAGCTTGGCGGGCTGATGCGCGCGGGCGCGGTGTTCCAGATGTTTGGCCTTGCCCCGGAAATCGGCTTCCTTGGCCTTCGGGCGGGCCAGATCGGCCTCCAGCAAATTGTAATGCGTCAGCAGGTCGGCGTTCTGGAGGCGCAGGCTCTTCTCCATGCGCCGCGAATTGGCATAGGTCTCAATGCCCACCGCGATGACGCCGGTGGAGCGAAGCGCGTCCCACACCGCCAGCCCGTCCTCATAGGCCATGTGCAGCTCCCAGCCCTGCTCCCCGACATAGGAGATGCGGAACGCCATCACGTCCTTGCCCGCGATGCGGACGGTGCGGATCGCCGCGAAAGGGAAATTCTCCAGCGACAGCGCGTCGGGGTCGTCGACGACCTTCTGCAAATTGACGCGCGCGTTCGGGCCCCAGATGCCGACGGTCACATATTTCTCGGTCACGTCGGTGACGGTGACGTCGAGCCCACGATCCTGCGCCACGCGGCGCATGTAGTGGACGTCGCGCGGGCCCGCATCGGCGCCGTTCACCAACCGGCAGCGATCGGCAAGGCGGAAGACGGTGAAGTCCGCGCGCACATTGCCCTCGTCATCCAGGAAATGGGTGTAGACGCCCTTCCCCACCGTCGCATCGCCGCCGACCTTGGCCGCGCACAGCCATTCCATCAGCGCGACATGATCCGGCCCTTCGATATCGGTGATATGGAAGTGCGACAGGTTGATGAGCCCGCAGTCGGCGCTCAGCTCCAGCTGTTCGGCATTCGACACGCGCCAGAAGTGGCGATTGTCCCACTCATTCTCGCGCACCGGCACCTGATCGGCGTATTTCTCCAGCAGATGCTCGTTCGCGGCATAGCCGTGCGCGCGTTCCCAGCCGCCCAGCTCCATGAAATAGCCGCCGAGTTCCTTCTCGCGCTCCCAGAAGGGCGAGCGGCGGATGCCGCGCCCGCCCGCGAACGGCTCGCGCGGGTGGACCGGCGGGTTGTAGATCTTGGCCGCCGTCTCGAGACAGCGTTCCTCGATGAACTTAGGCTCGAGCTGGAACGGGTTGAAGCGCGCATAGTCGATGCTGGCATGGTCGATCGCGGTGCGCCCGTCGGTCATCCAGTCGGCGACCAGCTTGCCCATGCCGGGGCCGTCCTTCACCCAGATGCCGACCGCATACCACAGGCCGCGCACCTTCTGGCTCTCGCCGATCGACGGCCCACCGTCGGTGGTCGTCTGCAGCAACCCGTTGAACGAATGGCTTTCGTTATAGCCCAGCTCGCCCAGGATCGGCGTCAGCTCCATCGCCCGCTCCAGCGGCGCGATGATCTGCTCCATCTCCAGGTCGCGCTGCGACGGCGACAGGCGGGCGAATTCCTTTTCCAGCAGATCGCGCGGGTGGACGAGGCGCGGGGCATGCTCCTCGTAATAGCCCCATTCGATCTGGCCGCCCTCGGTCGTCTTGGGGTCGCCGGTGTCGCGCATATAGGCCGAATTGCCCTGATCGCGCAGCAGCGGATAGCCGATGTCCTTCCCCGTCCCCTCGAACGCGGTATAGGGCCCGAAGAAGGTCAACGGATGGTCGACCGGGAAGACCGGCAGGTCCTCGCCCGCCATCTCCGCGATCAGCCGCCCCCACAGGCCC
The DNA here is from genome assembly GCF_000379045.1 of Sphingomonas melonis DAPP-PG 224. NCBI lineage: Bacteria > Pseudomonadati > Pseudomonadota > Alphaproteobacteria > Sphingomonadales > Sphingomonadaceae > Sphingomonas > Sphingomonas melonis. Next base: position 2,265,598 of record NZ_KB900605.1, on the reverse strand, counting down.
GTGCAGACCACCACGTAATCGGCCATGATCGTGCCGCGCGTCGTCACGACGCCCTTGATCCGCCCATCCTCGATGATCAGCGATTCCGCCTGATTGTTGGCGAAGACGGTCAGCGCGCCGGCATCGACCGCCTGGTCGATCAGCTTGCCCGCCACCGTCTGCGACCGCGGCACGACCAGCCCTGCATCCGGATCCCACAGCCCGCCCTGGATCAGGCTTTCCTCGATCAGCGGGAATTTCGCCTTGATGGTCGCGGCGTCGACCAGCTCCGCCCGCGTGCCGAACGCCTTGCCCGAGGCGACCTTACGGCGGATCTCGTCCATCCGCTGATCGTCGCCGACGCGCGCAACCTCCAGCCCGCCGATCCGCGAATAATGCCCCATCTTCTCGAAGAAGTTCATCGAGTAGAGCGTCGTCCACGTCGTCAGATAATCGTGGCTGGTCGCGTAGCAGAAATCGGAGGCATGCGCGGTGGAGCCGATGTCGGTCGGCACGCCCGACTTGTCGATGCCGACGATGTCGGTCCAGCCCCGCTCGACCAGATGATGGACGACCGATGCGCCGACGATGCCGCCGACGCCGACGATCACGACACGGGCCTTTTCGGGGATCGCAGCCATTCTCTATTCCTCTCGGTACGGGATCGCGCGGACGCAGCGCGGTGATGGGGGCGTGACCATGGTCGACGCGGCGCTCAGGGCGTGAACACCACCGTCCGGTGGCTGTTGAGCATCACCCGCCCTTCGAGGTGGTATTTGACCGCACGGGCCAGCACGCGCGATTCGATGTCGCGCCCGGCGGCGACGAAATCCTCGCTCGTCATCATATGGCTGACGCGCTCGGTTTCCTGTTCGATGATCGGCCCTTCGTCCAGGTCGGGCGTGACGTAATGCGCGGTTGCGCCGATCAGCTTCACGCCGCGCTCGTGCGCCTGGTGATAGGGCTTGGCGCCCTTGAAGCTCGGCAGGAACGAATGGTGGATGTTGATCACCCGGCCGTACAGGCGTTCGGACAGCTCGTTCGACAGCACCTGCATGTAGCGGGCGAGCACCACCAGCTCCGCGCCGGTTTCCTCGACCAGCGCGAGCAGCTTCTGCTCCTGTTCGGCCTTGTTGTCCTTGGTGACCGGCCAGTGATGGAAGGGCACGCCCTCGATCTGAGCCGCGGCGCGCGCGCCGTCGTGGTTGGAGACGATCGCGACGACCTCGGCGTTCAGCCAGCGCACTTTGATCTGGTAGAGCAGGTGGTGCATCGCGTGGTCGAACTTCGAGACCATGACGATGATCTTCGGGCGTTCGGCGACGTCGACGACCGTCAGGTCGAGCGCGAAGCGGGCGGTGGCGGGGCGCAGCGCCTCCTCGATCGCATCGCGCGTCACCCAGGCGGGGACGGTGATCGCGATCCGCAGGAAGAAATGGTCCGCCTGCCGATCCCAGAACTGGTTCGATTCCAGGATATTGCCGCCCATATGCGCCAGGACGGTGGTCACGGTGGCGACGATACCGGGCTGGTCCTTGCAGCCCAGCCGTACGACATAGGTTTTCTCGGTCATGGACGGCCTTTCGATGGCTCAGAGCTGGCGTTCGAGTTCGGGCAGGACATCGAACAGGTCGCCGACCAGGCCGTAATCGGCGACCTGGAAGATCGGCGCGTCCGCATCCTTGTTGATCGCGACGATCACTTTGGCGTCCTTCATCCCGGCAAGATGCTGGATCGCGCCGGATATCCCGCAGGCGATGTAGAGTTCGGGGGCGACGACCTTGCCCGTCTGGCCGACCTGCCAGTCGTTGGGCGCATAGCCGGCGTCGACCGCGGCGCGCGACGCGCCGACCGCCGCGCCCAGTTTGTCGGCGAGCGGCAGGATCGTCGCCTGGAACTGCGCCGCCGAACCGAGCGCCCGGCCGCCCGACACGACGATCCGCGCCGCGCCCAGATCGGGCCGGTCGCTCGCCGCGAACCGGTTCTCGACGAAGCGGGACAGGCCGGGATCGCTGGCATCGCCGATCGTGACGACGTCGGCGGTGCCATCGCCCGCCACCGTCGGCGCAAAGGCTGCCGTGCGGACGGTGACCACCTTCACGGCGTCGCTCGATCGCACCGTCTGGATCGCATTGCCGGCGTAGATCGGCCGTTTGAACGTGTCGGGCGCGACGACCTCGACCACTTCGGACAGCTGCATCACGTCGAGCAGCGCCGCGACGCGCGGCAGCACGTTCTTGCCAGTGCTGGTCGCCGGTGCGACGATCGCGCCATAATCCTTGGCCAGCGCCACGATCAGCGCGGCGGTCGGTTCGGCCAGCCGATGCTCGAAGGCCGGAGCGTCGGCCAGCAGGACGCGGCGGACACCGGACAGCCGCGCCGCCGCCGCCGCGACGCCATCCACGCCGCGCCCCGCGACGAGGATATCGACCGCCTCGCCCATCTGCGACGCGGCGGTCAGCGCCCGCGCGGTCAATTCGGACAGGGCGACATTGTCATGTTCGGCAAGCAGCAGGACGGTCATTTCCGGGCTCTCCCGATCGCGATCACAGGACACAGGCCTGGGCCTTCAGCGTGTCGGCCAGCTCGGCGACCGAGGCGACGCGGACACCCGGTCCGCGCATGGCCGGCTCTTCGGTCGACAGGATCGCAAGGCGCGGCGCAACATCGATCCCGAAGTCCGCCAGCGCGCGCTCCTCGAGCGGCTTCTTCTTCGCTTTCATGATGTTGGGCAGCGTCGCATAGCGCGGCTCGTTGAGGCGCAGATCGACCGAGACGACCGCGGGCAGCGCGACATCGATCAGCTGAAGCCCGCCATCGACCTCGCGCGTCACCGTCGCCCGGCCCTCCGCGATCGCGATGTGCGACGCGAACGTCGCCTGCGACCAGCCGAGCAGCGCCGACAGCATCTGGCCGGTCTGATTGGCATCGTCGTCGATCGCCTGCTTGCCGAGCAGGACGAGGCCGGGCTGCTCGTCGTCCACCACCGCCTTCAGCAGCTTCGCCACCGCGAGCGGTTCGGGCATCGCGTCCGCGCGGATCAGGATCGCGCGGTCCGCGCCCACGGCCAAGGCTGTGCGTAATACGTCCTGCGCCGGGGCCGGGCCGATCGACACGACCAGGATCTCGCTCGCGACCCCGGCCTCTTTTAGGCGAACCGCTTCTTCCAACGCGATTTCATCGAACGGATTGATCGACATCTTCACGTTGGCGAGGTCGACCCCCGACCCGTCGCCTTTGACGCGAATCTTGACGTTATGGTCGACCACCCGTTTGACCGGCACCAAGACTTTCATATTGCCGCCCCCCGCCGCGCCGATCAGCGCGGATATGCAAGATTAGCCTTGAACCTCAGTAGGTTTGCGACAAGCTCTGCGGGCCGGGAAAGGATAATTGCGTCAGACCACCACAAACTCTACGACATGGGGTGCAAGATCTCTCGAACTGGGGGCGGGTTGGAGCATGGCGCAATCGGTATTGGACGCGTCCTTGCGCCGTCGGGCGGCGGGCCTGCGTTTGTCGGTGGGCTTCATTCTCGCCCGGCGCTTCACGCTTTGCGCCTTCGCCAATTTCGTCGACGTCCTGCGCCTCGCGGCGGACGAAGGCGATCGCAGCCGGCACATCGCCTGCGATTGGAAGGTAATATCCGACAGTTCCTCGCCGATCCCGTCCAGCTCCGGGATCGCCATCCAGCCCGATGAACACCTCGGCGATCCCGCCCGCTTCGACTATATCGTCGTGGTCGGCGGCCTGATCGACGAAATCGACGGGTTCGGCAGCGAATATACCGCTTATCTGCGCCGCGCGGCGGCGCTGGGGATACCGCTGGTCGGTGTCTGTACCGGTGCCTTCCTGCTCCACAGTGCGGGCCTGCTCGACGGGTATAAATGCTGCGTCAGCTGGTTCCATCATCGCGACTTTCTGGAACAGTTCGACGGGCTCGATCCGGTCTCCGACCGCATCTTCATCGTCGATCGCGATCGGCTGACCTGTTCGGGCGGCGCCAGTTCCGCGCATCTCGCCGCCTATCTGGTCGACCGCCACGTCGGCCGCGCGCAGGCGAGCAAGAGCCTGCACATCATGATCATCGACGAGGCGCTGGGCGGCGAAAAGGCGCAGCCGGGTGCGATGCTCAACTATCGCACCGACGATCCGATCGTCCTGCGCGCGTTGCTGATCACGCAGCAGAGCATCGACATGCCCTTGTCGGTCGCGGGCATCGCCGAACGGATGGGCAAGAGCAAACGGCAGCTCGAACGCCGGTTCAAGACCGCACTCGGCGTCTCGCCGCAGGTCGCGTTCATGGACGTACGGCTGTCGCTGGCGCAGCACATGTTGGAAACCACGGACAAGTCGATCACGGCGATCGCGGTCGAATGCGGCTTCTGCGATTCCTCGCACATGAGCCGCATGTTCCGGCGCCGCTTCGGCCGTTCGCCGCTGGAAGCGCGGGCGTCGCTGGCGGGCGCGCGCCAGACGGCAGCAGCCGCGACGACCGCGGCGCTGCCCCGGGCCGCCGCCGGCTAGGCTATTCGCCCCAGCTCACGCAATCGGCGATCCAAGGCTCTTTGTCGATCAGCTGCGCCAGCTTGCCGGCTTGCAGCAGCGCGGTCGATCGCGTCGCGATCTCCTGCGGCAGGCCACCGAACTCACCCCTGCGCGCGACCAATTGAATGCGGCGGCGGAAGCTCGCCCGCGGCATCGGCGCCACGCGCAGCCCCGGCAACAGCTCCAGCTGGCTCGCCAGGCATAACGGCGTGGTGATGCTCCATCCAACGCCCGCAGCGACGCTGGACACCTGCTGAAACGTCGAATCCACCTCGATCACGTTGGGCATTTGCATCCGCATCCGCGACAACTGCCTCTCAATCCGCTGCCCCATCGCCGACAGTAACGAATAGCGCACGAGCGGGAGATCCGTCAGCGTCTCGATCGGCTCCAGCGGACCCACGTATTCAGCCGGCGCGATGATGACGAAGGCCTCGTCCATGATCGGGAAGTGTTCGACCTCCTCCAGATTTTCGAGCTGGCTCGACCCGGTAATGAGCAAATCGATGCTCCGCGACAGGAACTCGCGCTGCTGCATGAGCGAGATACCCGATCGCATCTGCCAGCGTAGCGCGCGCGGACCGACCGCCTTCAGCAGCGGCGCGGTCAGGTGATTGGCGAGGCTTTCGGCCATTGCGATCGTGATGCAATCGGCCGGCCGGGCGGTTTCGTCGCGCACCTCACGCGCCAGCAGCTTCGCCGCGGCGATCAGCTCACCGCCATCCCGGCGCAGCAGCTTGCCCGCCGGCGTCAGCGCCACCGGGCGCATCGTACGATCGAACAGGCGGGCACCAAGCGCCTGCTCCAGCTTCGAAATGGTCTGGGACACGGCGGACTGCGTCATGCCCAGATGCCGCGCGCTTTGCGTCATCCCCCCGAGTTCGGCGGTGAGGATGAAGACCTCCACCGAATTAAGGTCGAAGCCGGGCGACAGCTTGGTGGACATGATCGGCCCTTTCAGCGTCCCCTATCCGCGATGCGGACGTTCATCGTGATCCGCGCGATCTGGCGCCAGCGTCGTCGATCGCACCGCGCTCGACCGATCAAGGGAGCGCTACGGTGCGCACAGCGTGTCCGCGCGCTTCGAGCCACGTCACGAGCGCGGCGAAGGGCATCGCGACGGTGGCGGTGTTCCGCAACGGATGCACCGCGATCCGGTCGGCCCCGGCGAATGCGGCGTCGAACACCAGCGATACCTCGCCGGGCGTCGTATTCGCGATCGCCAGCGGCGTCACCGAACCGGGCGAGACGCCGAGCACCTGCTCCATTTCGTCCGCCTTGCCGAACGAGAATTTGCCCGCCCCGAGCAACTCCGCAAAGGCTTTCAAATCGGCGCGCCGATCGCTCGGCAGGACGATCAGCCACAGCCGCTTGTGCTTGTCCTTCAGGAACAGGTTCTTCGTATGCGCCGCTGGCAGCGCGTCATGAATCGCGGTGCTTTGGTCGACGGTGTAGACGGGGGGATGTTCAATCGTCTCGGTGGCGATGCCGGCTTTGGCGAATTCGGCGTATAATTCGTCTTCGGTCATGATCCACCATTCAGCATTCGGGGAAATTCACGGCAAGGCCGCCCTGCGACGTTTCCTTGTATTTGGCGTGCATGTCGGTGCCGGTGCGCATCATCGTTTCGATGACCTGATCGAGCGAGACGATATGCTGGCCGTCGCCGCGCAGCGCGAGGGAGGCGGCGTTGATCGCCTTCACGGCGCCGAAGGCGTTGCGTTCGATACAGGGCACCTGGACCAGCCCCGCGATCGGATCGCAGGTCATGCCCAGGTGATGCTCCATCGCGATCTCGGCGGCATTTTCCACCTGCAGATCGGTCGCGCCCATCACGGCGGCGAGCCCCGCCGCGGCCATCGCGCTTGCCGTCCCCACCTCGCCCTGGCAGCCGACCTCGGCGCCCGAGATCGAGGCATTGAGCTTGGTCAGCACGCCGATCGCGCTGGCAGTGAGGAGCATGTCGTGCATCCCGGCACGGTCGGCACCGGGCCAGAAGTCGCGATAATAGCGCAGCACCGCCGGCACGACGCCGGCCGCGCCGTTCGTCGGAGCCGTGACGATACGCCCCCCCGCCGCATTCTCCTCGTTTACCGCGATCGCGAACAGGCTGACATGGTCCATGATGCTGTGCGGCGCCTGCCGATTCCGGAAGCGATCGCCATCCAGCTTCTGCCGCAGCGGGCGGGCGCGGCGCGGCACCTTCAACCGACCCGGCAGGATGCCATCGGTCTGCATCCCCCTGTCGATACAGGTCATCATCACGTCGATGATGCGATCGAGATAGGCGTCGAGCTCCGCCGCCGAGGTGCGCGACAATTCGTTCGCGCGCATCACCTCTGCAATGCTGAGACCATGGCAGCGGCAGATGGCAAGAAGTTCCTCGGCGCGCCGGAAGGGGAATGGTGGCGGCGCCTCGTCCTCTTCCAGCGTCGCGTCGCCGACCCGATCCTCGGGAACGATGAAGCCACCGCCGATCGAACACCAGCGTTCGCTGACCACCACCGCCCCGTCGGCATCGAAGGCGGAGAAACGCAGCGTGTTGGGATGGACAGGCGTCTCGCTGTCGCGGTCGAACACGATGTCGGTTTCGGGATCGAAGGCGATGGCGCGCCCCGCGACGATCAGGCTGCGATCGTTACGCGCCTGCTCCACCACCCGGTCGATCTGCTCCGGCTCGATCGTGTCGGGCAGGAAGCCCGCCAGGCCCAGCACGACCGCCGTATCGGTCGCATGGCCCGTCCCCGTCCAGGCGAGCGAGCCCAGCAGGTCGCAGCGGATGCGGGCGAAGGTCGAGGCCCGCAAGGTGCTGGCGAACGCGTGGGCGGCCCGCATCGGCCCGACGGTGTGCGACGAAGACGGCCCGATGCCGATCCGAAACAGATCCCGTACGCCGAGCATCGCTTACGCCTCGGCCTCGGCGATCCGCAGCAGCCCTTCGACATAGCGGGCGAACGAGCGCCACACCTCGATGTGGAAGCGGTCGGGCGCGCGGCGCCACAGGACGATCTCTGCCTTGTCGTACATCGTGCGGGTACACATGCCGACGGGGAAGCCACGCAGCGACAGGTCCAGCGCGCAGCCGCTCGCCAGCAGCGTCTTCGCATCGACGGCGCCGTCTTTCACCTCGAGCGCGACCTGGCGGTGGCTGACATCGACGAGCGAGCATAGGACATCGCCCAGCCGCGCCTGCAACGAGGCCACCCAATCGTCCGCTGCGTCCGGCGCCAGAAGCAACCACTCGTCCGGCCCGAGCCACAGCGCCGACAGGCCGGCAGCCTCGGCGGAGCGGCAGGCTTCGATGGGCAGCGCGACGCCCAGACGCTCCGCGACCGTGTCGATCATCGTTGCCGGGCAGCGCAAGACGGCGCGACCGGCATGTCCCAACGGGCGGATCGACGCGGTGCTGGCTGAGAAGGGCGTGGCGGGAGACAGGTCAGACATCGATGCGGGTGCCTTCCGGATCGTAGAAGATGGGTGAGACGACCTGCACCGCGATCGGCCCTGCCGGCATCGGGATGTGCAGCGTCTCGCCGAGCCGCGCGCGACCGCCGCGCACCAGCGCCAGCGCGATCGGCGCGTTCACCGCCCCGCTGTAATAGGCCGAGGTGACATGGCCGATCGGTGTCGTGGCGGCGGACGGCGTGACGATCTGTGCGCCCTCCTCCAGCACCGTGCGACCATCGACCGTCTTGAGGCCGACCAGCTGTTTGCGATCGGGCGCGGACATTGCGGGGCGCGCCAGCGACCGCTTTCCGACGAAATCGGGCTTGGCCTTGCCGATCGCCCAGGAGAGGCCAACGTCGTCGGGGGTCACCGTGCCATCGGTTTCCTGGCCGACGATGATGTAGCCCTTTTCGGCGCGCAAAACGTGCATCGTCTCGGTGCCATAGGGGACCATGTCGAACGCCTTGCCCCGCGCCCAGATCGCCTCCCACACCATGCGGCCGTAACCGCTCGGCACGTTCACCTCGAAACCCAGTTCGCCCGTGAAGCTGACCCGCATCAACCGCATCGGCACGCCGCAGATGCGCGCGTCGGCGATGCTCATATGCGGGAAGGCCTCGGCCGAAACGTCCAGCCCCTCGATCAGCGGCGCGATCACCTCACGGGCGCGCGGGCCCTGCACGGCGATGACCGACCATTGTTCGGTGGTGGAGGTGAGCCAGACGTTAAGGTCGGGCCATTCGGTCTGGAGGTAATCCTCCATCATGTTCAGCACGCGCGCCGCGCCGCCCGTCGTGGTCGTGACGTGGAAGCGATCCGCCGCCAGCCGCCCGACCACGCCGTCGTCCATCACGAAGCCGTCCTCGCGCAGCAGCACGCCGTAGCGGCACTTGCCGACGCCCAGCTTGGTCCAGGCGTTGACGAAGAAGCGGTTCATGAACTCGGCCGCGTCCGGGCCGACCACCTCGATCTTGCCTAGCGTCGAGGCGTCGAAGATGCCGACACCCTGCCGGACGGCGACGCATTCGCGGTTCACCGCCGCGTGCATGTCCTCAGCCCCGCGCGGGAAGTAGTGCGCGCGCCGCCAGTTGCCGACATCCTCGAACGCGGCGCCATGTTCCTTCGCCCAGTCGTTGATCGCGGTGATCCGCGCCGGGTCGAACAGATCGCCGCGCGCATGACCCGCCAGCGTGCCGAACGTCACTGGCGTATAGGGCGAGCGGAAGGTCGTCAGCCCGATCTCCGGGATCGACCGGCCCGTCGCTTCCGACACGATGCCCAGCGCGTTGATGTTGGACAGCTTGCCCTGGTCGGTCGCCATGCCGGTGGTGGTGTAGCGTTTGACATGCTCGATCGACAGGAACCCCTCGCGCGTGGCGAGCATGATGTCCTTGGCGGTCACGTCATTCTGCCAGTCGACGAACGCCTTGGCCTTGGTCAGGTCGCTCGTCGTCGGCGCGGCGCCCATATAACCGCCAACACCCTGAGCGTGGCGGACGGACACGGCGGGCATTGATGCCGGTGCGGACGGGGCGAAGCCTGCGGCCGACGCCGCGTCGCGTCCGGCGTCGATTCCGTCGGCGATCGCCTCCGCCAGCGCGAAGCGGCCGCGGCACGCGCCCGCCGATCGCTCCGCCTCGGCGGACACGGACGGGAGATAGGCCTGGAGCGCCTCATCCCAGGCGAGCTTGCCGCGCGACTGTGAGAAGAGGTGGACGCTGGGGGTGAAGCCGCCCGACATCAGCACCGCATCGCAGGGGTAACGGCGCGTCGCCCCATCGGCGGTGATGGTAATCGACGAGACGCGCAGCCCGCCGGTCGTCCCGTCGATCTTCGCATCGGTGACGACCGGCAGGCCCGCCAGCCGCGCCGCCTCCGACACGGCGGAGTGCGGGCGGATATCGGCGACCGCCGCGATCGTGACGCCCGCCGCCGCCATTTCCTGCGCGACGCGATAGGCATTGTCATGGGCGCCGACGATCACGATCATCCGCCCCACCGCGACGCCATATTGCTGCAGATAGGTGCGCGCCGCATCCGCCAGCATGATGCCCGGCCGGTCGTTGTCGGGGAACACCAGCGGCCGCTCGATCGCGCCGGTCGCGAGCACCACCTGCGCCGCGCGCACCTGCCACAACCGCTCACGCGGGCGGCCGGGCGCCGGCGACGCGAGGTGATCGGTCAGCTTTTCGGTCAGGCCGATCCAATTGTGCGGATAATAGCCGAAGGCGATCGTGCGGGGCAGCAACGTCACGTTGGGCAGCGCGGCGAGCGCCGCCAGTGCGTCGTCCAACCAAGCGGCCGCCGGCTGACCCGTGATGTCGGTATCGACCGCCGCCAGCAGCGACCCGCCGAGCCGCGCGCGATCGTCGCACAGGATCACCCGCGCGCCTGTCTCCGCCGCCTCGCGCGCCGCGACGATGCCGGCGGGGCCGCCGCCGATCACCAGGACGTCGCAATGGGCATAGCGCTGCGTATAGTGATCGGGGTCGGGATCCGACGGCGCGACGCCCAGCCCCGCCGCCTCGCGGATGCGGGGTTCGTACAGCCGGTCCCACGCCTTTTTCGGCCACATGAACGTCTTGTAGTAGAAGCCCGCCGGGATGAAGCGGCTGAGCAGCTTGTCGTTGACCGCCATGCGGTCGTTTTCCAGGCTGGGGTGCCGGTTCTGGCTGACCGCATCGAGCCCGTCATACAGTTCCACCTGCGTCGCCAGCAGGTTGGGCGCGTAGCGCGCACGGTCGCGCCGAATGCCGACCAGCGCATTGGGCTCGTCCGCGCCTGCGCCCAGAACGCCGCGCGGGCGGTGGTATTTGAACGATCGGCCGACCAGATGCACGCCGTTCGCGAGCAACGCGGAGGCGAGCGTATCCCCCTCCCGCCCCGCATAGCGCTTGCCGTCGAAGGTAAAGTGGATCGTCGTGTCGCGGATCACGGTGCCGCGCGCGATCCGGTGATCGGCGGTCTTCATGCGTAATCCACCTCCGGGGCCTGTTCGCCGACCTTGTACGTCGCCAGGAAAACGTCGCTGCGCGTGTCGCGGATGGCGTTGAAGAAGCGCCCGCACCCATGCAGGTGCCGCCACCGTTCGGCGTGCGCGCCCTTCGGATTGGAGCGCGTATAGAGATACGTCGTCCAATCCTCGTCATTCAGATCGGCCGGGCGCACCGGGCGGTCGATATGCGCCTCACCGGCGTAGCTGAACTCCAGCTCGGGCCGCTGGCCGCAATAGGGACAGGTGATGAGCAGCATCGGTGCGCCTCTCAGTGGGCGACGGCGGCGGCCGCCGCCTCGTCGATCATATAGCCGTCGCGGAAGCGCTCGATCGTATAGGGCGCGTTGATGGCATGCGGCGCGTCGTTGGCGATCGTGTGGGCGAGCAGATGCGCCGCGCCCGGCGTCGCCTTGAACCCGCCGGTGCCCCAGCCGCAGTTGACGTACAGGCCCTGGACCGGCGTCTTGGCGATGATCGGCGAGCGATCGGGCGTCACGTCGACGATCCCGCCCCAGCTGCGCAGCATCCGCATCCGGCGGAATTGCGGGAACAGCTCGCAGATCGCCTCCAGCGTGTGCGTCGCGATGTGCAGGCCGCCGCGCTGGGTGTAGCTGGTATAGGCGTCGGTGCCCGCGCCGATCACCAGTTCGCCCTTGTCCGACTGGCTCATATAGGCGTGGATGGTGTTCGACATGACGACGCAGGGGAAGATCGGCTTCACCGGCTCCGACACCAACGCCTGAAGCGGATAGCTTTCCAGCGGCAGGCGGACGCCCGCCATGCCCAGCACGACACTGGTATGCCCGGCCGCCGAGACGCCGATCCGCTTGGAGCCGATGAAGCCCCGCGTCGTCTCCACGCCCGATACCGCTCCGCTTGCATCGCGGCGGATGCCGGTGACTTCGCAATTCTCGATGATGTCGACGCCCAGCGCGTCGGCGGCGCGGGCATAGCCCCAGGCGACCGCGTCGTGCCGCGCCGTGCCGCCGCGCCGCTGCAACGCCGCGCCCAGCACTGGATAGCGCATGTTGGGTTCGATATTGAGCGGCGGGCAGAAGGCCTTGGCCTCTTCGGGCGTCAGCCATTCATTGTCGACGCCGTTGATCCGGTTGGCGTGGACGTGGCGCTTGAACACCTGCACGTCATGGATGTTGTGCGCCAGCATCATCACGCCGCGCTGCGAGAACATGACGTTGTAGTTGAGCTCCTGGCTCAACCCCTCCCACATCTTCAGCGCATGGTCGTAGAGCGCGGCGCTCTCGTCGAAGAGATAGTTGGAGCGGATGATCGTCGTGTTGCGGCCGGTATTGCCGCCACCGATCCAGCCCTTCTCGACCACCGCGACGTTGCGCATCCCGAACTGGCTGGCGAGATAATAGGCCGCGCCCAGCCCGTGCCCGCCGCCGCCGACGATGATCGCGTCGTAGGAGGGTTTGGGCGCAGCATTGCGCCACTGGGGCTTCCACCCCTTGTGCCCGCCAAGTCCCTGCCGGAACAGCGAGAATGCGGAGAAGCGCTGCATCAGCCGCGCGCCGTGTCGTAGATCGGATAGCGATCGCACAGGGCGATCACATCGCCCCGCACCGCGTCGATCAGTGCCTGCGGCACCTCCCCCTCCGACGCGGCGTCGAGGATGCGGTTGATGAGGCGCCCCACCTGCTGGATGGCGGCGACGTCGAACCCGCGGCTGGTCAGGGCGCCGCTCCCCAGGCGAATGCCGGATGTCACGGCGGGTTTCTCCGGATCGAACGGGATGCCGTTCTTGTTGCAGGTGATGCCGGCCTCATCGAGGACCAGCTCGGCGCGCTTGCCGGTCAGCCCCTTGGGGCGCAGGTCGACGAGGACGATGTGCGTGTCGGTGCCGCCCGAGACGATCGAATAGCCGTTGGCGGACAGCACCGCGGCCAGCGCCTGGGCATTCTCCACCACGCGGCGCGCATAGTCCCTGAAGGACGGGCGCAACGCCTCGCCGAACGCGACCGCCTTGGCGGCGATGACATGTTCCAGCGGGCCGCCCTGGATGCCGGGGAAAATGGCCGAGTTGAACTTCTTGGCCAGGGCCTCGTCATTGGTCAGGATCATGCCGCCGCGCGGCCCCCGCAGCGTCTTGTGCGTCGTGGTGGTGACGACATGCGCATGGTCGAGCGGATTGGGATGCACGCCGCCCGCGACCAGCCCGGCGAAATGCGCCATGTCGACCATCAGCAGCGCGTCGACCGAATCCGCGATCTCGCGGAACCGGGCAAAGTCGATCTGGCGGGGATAGGCCGATCCGCCCGCGATGATCAGCTTCGGGTGATAGTCGCGGGCCAGCTCGGCGACCGCGTCATAGTCGATCCGCTGATCCTCCTCGCGCACGCCATAGGGGATGGCGTTCAGCCACTTGCCCGAAAAGGTCGGCGCCGCGCCGTGCGTCAGGTGGCCGCCATGCGCCAGGCTCATGCCCATCAGCGTCTCGCCGGGCTTCATCAACGCGAACTGCACCGCCATATTGGCCTGCGCGCCCGAATGCGGCTGGACGTTGGCGAACTTGGCGCCGAAGAGCCGACACGCGCGATCGATCGCGAGCTGCTCGGTGACGTCGACATGCTCGCAGCCGCCATAATAGCGGCGACCCGGATACCCTTCCGCATATTTGTTGGTCAGCACCGAGCCCTGCGCCTGCAACACGGCGGTGGAGACGATATTTTCCGACGCGATCAGTTCCAGCTTGTCGCGCTGCCGCCCGAGTTCGGCATTGATGGCCGCATCGACTTCGGGATCCGCCTCGCGCAACGCACCGCCGAAAAACGCCGCTGTCGCGAAGGCCGGATCGGCGTCACCGCTGCGCATGCTCATCTCCGCCATGATGGCTCCCCCGTCATCGTCGAGCGCAGGATGAGGGCTCGCCGCCCGCGCCGCCGGGACAAGCGCGTCGCGCACCACGCAGATTTGCGACACCGTCCATCGGGGGGCCAAGTGACGAGGGACACGCGCAAAACATCAGGCGCAGACCTGCGCCTGCGCCTGATGTGTGGTGTTGTCGGTGATGCTGTTGCGGCGAGCGCGCCCGCGCGAAATATGGATCAGCGATCCCGTACGATCCTGACGCCGGGTTGCGACAGGGCCCGTTTCACGCGGTTTGGCTTATGCCTAGCGCTGCCGCGCTTCCCACCCCTTGGAGCGGTAATATTCCGCATTCGAGGCGGACAGCGTCGGGCGACCCAGGATGTGATCGGCCGCCTTCTCGCCGATCATGATCGTCGGCGCGTTGAGGTTCCCGGTCGTGATCGACGGCATCACCGAGGAATCGACGACGCGCAGGCCCTCGATGCCATGCACCCGCAGCATGGGATCGACCACCGCCATCGGGTTCGACGCCTCGCCCATCGCGCAGGAGCAGGACGGATGATAGGCGCTTTCGACGTGCGTGCGGACGAAGGCGTCGATCGCCGCGTCGTCGGTGACGTCCGTTCCGGGCTGGATCTCGCGCCCGGCGTAGGGCGCCATCGCCGGCTGGGCGAAGATCTCGCGCGTCAGGCGCACGCATGCGCGCATCTCGGTCCAATCGTCCGGATGGCTCATATAGTTGAAGCGGATCGACGGCTTGTCCGCCGGATCGGCGCTGCGCAGGCGGACATGGCCGCGGCTCTTCGATCGCATCGGCCCGACATGCGCCTGGAAGCCGTGGCCGGTCGCGAGCGCCGATCCGTCGTAGCTGACCGCCAGCGGCAGGAAGTGATATTGGATGTCCGGATAGGCGACCCCGGCACGGCTGCGGATGAAGCCGCAGCTTTCGAAATGGTTGGTCGCGCCCAATCCGCTTTTCCCGAACAGCCAGCGCGCGCCGATCAGCGCTTTTCGCAGCGGATTCATCGCCGGATAGAGGGTGATCGGTTGCTTGGATTCGATCTGGAAATAGAATTCCAGATGGTCCTGCAAATTCTCGCCCACGCCGGGAAGATGATGGACCGGCGTAATGCCATGCGCGCGCAATTCGTCGGCCGGGCCGATCCCCGACAGCTTCAGCAATTGCGGCGAATTGATCGGCCCGCCTGCCAGGATCACCTCGCGCCGGGCGTGGACGACCGTCTCCAAGCCGTTGCGGCGATAGACGATCCCCGTCGCCCGCCGCCCGTCGAGGACGATGCGGCTGGCCAGCGCATGGGGCACCACGGTCAGGTTCGGGCGGCGCATCGCCGGTTTGAGATACGCGCTGGCGGCGCTCCAGCGGCGTCCGCGATGGACGGTCATGTCCATCCGGCCGAAGCCTTCCTGCTGGTAACCGTTGATGTCCGCCGTTTCGGGATAGCCCGCTTCGCGCGCGGCATCGATGAAGGCGCGATACAGCGGATTGGCCAATTGGCCATATTGCGTGTGGAGCGGCCCGGCGTCGCCGCGCCAGGCGTCCCCGCCTTCCTGCCGCGTTTCCGCGCGCCGGAAATAGGGCAGCACATGGCGATAGCCCCAGCCGGTCGCCCCTTCCCCTTCCCACCGATCGAAATCGGCGGGATTGCCGCGCACATAGACCATGCCATTGATCGAAGACGAACCGCCGATCACCTTGCCGCGCGGCGTGTGCAGCCGTCGACCGCCCAGATGCGGCTCCGGCTCCGTCTCATATTGCCAATTGTAGCGCGCCATGTTCATCGGGATCGACAGCGCGCTGGGCATCTGGATGAAGACCGATCGATCGGACCCGCCCTGTTCGAGCACCAGCACGCTATGCCGTCCGTCCTCGGTCAATCGGGCGGCGAGCACGCACCCCGCCGATCCGGCGCCGACGATGATGTAATCGAAGCTGTCGGTCATCAGCGCTACCTCAATAGGGGCAGTCGATGTCGGCCATCGCGACATAGACGCTCTTCAGACGGGTATAATGTTCGATGGCGGCCAGCCCGTTCTCACGCCCGAGGCCAGAGGCCTTGTAGCCGCCGAACGGCAGCTCGATCGGGGTGACGTTGTACTGGTTGATCCAGCACGTCCCGGCCTCCAGCCGCGCGATCACGCGATGCGCCCGCGTGATGTCGGCGGTGAAGACGCCCGCGGCGAGCCCGAATTCGGTCGCATTGGCGCGGGCGACGACATCGTCCTCATCGTCGAACGGCAGCACCGTCATCACCGGGCCGAACACCTCGTCGCGCACGATCGAGGCGCGGTCGTCCTGCGCGACGAAGATCGTCGGCGCGACGAACCAGCCGCGCGCCAGATCGCCATCGGTCAGCCGCTTGCCGCCCGCCAGCAGCCGCACGCCCTCGCGCCGCGCGCGCTCGATATGGCCGAGCACGATGTTCATCTGCGTCTCGGACACCAGTGGCCCGATCTGCGTGGCGGGATCGAGCGGATCGCCGACGACGAGGCGCGCGGTGCGCGCCGCGAGCCGCTCCAGAAAGTCGTTCAGCATCGATCGATGGACGAACACGCGGGTGCCGTTCGAACAGACCTGACCGGTGGAATAGAAGTTGGCGAGCATCGCGCCGGACACCGCATTGTCGAGCGCGGCATCCTCGAACACGATCAGCGGCGACTTGCCGCCCAGTTCCAGCGTCACCGCCTTCAACCCCGGCGCGGCCGCCGCCATCACCGCCCGCCCCGTCGGCACCGATCCGGTCAGCGAGACCTTGGCGATATCCTTGTGGGTGACGAGCGCGCGGCCGAGCGGACCATAGCCCTGCACGACCTGGAATATGCCATCCGGCAGCCCCGCGTCGCGAAACACCGACTCGAGCGCCGCCGCGGTCAAAGGTGTCTGCTCGGCCGGCTTGAAGATCATCGCATTGCCGCACGCCAGCGCGGGCGCCGCCTTCCAGCAGGCGATCTGCAACGGATAGTTCCACGCGCCGATGCCGGCGACGACGCCCAGCGGCTCGCGCCGCGTATAGCCGTACGCTTCCGCACCCAGATCCAGATGCTGCCCCGCCACCGTGGCGGCGACGCCGGCATAATATTCCAGGCAATCGGCACCCGACAGGACGTCGACCGCCTCCGTCTCCTGCACGGGCTTGCCGGTGTTGAGCGTTTCGATCCGCGCCAGTTCGACGTTGCGCTCGCGTAGAATGTCGGCGGCACGGCGCAGGATGCGGCCGCGGTCGCGCGGCGCCAGCGCCGCCCATGCCGGCTGTGCGGCGCGGGCGCGGGCGATGGCAGCGTCCAGCGCAGGCGTGTCCGTCACCGCGATGCGCGCCAGCGCCTCTCCCGTCGCGGGATTGCATGGTATGATTTCGCGGCGCGGCGGCGCGGCAGCCGGCATGGCGGCGAGACGGCTGTCGACGAACGATCCCAGCAGATGACGCGCGCTATCGCCGTCGATCTCGCTCCATCCCGACAGCGCGCCGCGCAGCCATACGCCATCGATCATCGCCGCGATCGTCGCCGCGAGCGCGGGCGCCTCCTCGGCCGGCACCAGCGCGCGGAGCGGATGGCGCAGGTTGGACAGCATGCGACGCTGATAGACGTGCTGGATGCGGAACAGGCGCGGCTGGTGCCGGACGTGTCCCCAAAAGGCCAGCCAGACCTTGCTGGTCGTGCCGTCGAGTTCCTCGGGCGCCAGGTTCGTGTCGATCACTGCCTGCAAACGTTCGCGCGGCCCCTCCGCCTGCGCGAGACGCAAGCGCAGCCGTGCGCCGAGGCGCGACAGCAACAGGCGGAACGCCGCCTCCAGCAGCCCTTCCTTGTCGCCGAAATAATGCGCCACCAATCCCGGCGACACGCCCGCGCGCCCCGCGATCTGGATCAGCGTCGTGCCGACGAACCCCACTTCGGACAGGCTGTCGATCGTCATTTCGACAAGCTGTCTGGCGCGGCCATCGTCAGCGATCGGCGAGGAACGGGGCATAAGCAACAGGTCCTGATCAGGCGTTCAATGTTGGGGCGGCGTAGCCACAAGCGTGCTGCGATTCGAAGAAGACGCCGCCATCTACAGTGTGAGCCTGCGTTGAACGGTCAGTCAATGCCTGTATCGTGACTTGGCATCTATCTGGGCGCTGACGCAGCGGCATGGGACAGCCACGTCACCCCGGCAGCACGGAGAGGTGGTGCGACACCCCAATCACCACCGCGGCAAGCGCCAGCGCGGCGAAGGGCAGGATGCCGGCGCGCGGCGGATCGGGCAGCCGCGCCTCCTCAGGTTGCGCGGCGGCGGGAAACCGGCCGCCGTCCTGAATGTAGTGCCGGAAGACGAACACCGGCAGGATCAGGGCTGCGGCGATGAGGCCGTTGCGCAAGGTGCCGGGGCCCCACACCTCCGCCCCCGCGCCGAGCAGCACCAGATTGACGAAGCCCAAGGCGGCTCCCACGCCGAGCAGCCAGGTCGGCGCTCGGAACGGGCGCGGCCAGTGCGGCCGGTCGATGCGGTGGATCCAGCCCGCCTGCAGGTTCAGGAAGATGAAGATCATGTAGCAGACGTTGGAGAGCATCAGGACCATGAAATAGTCCGACATCATCAGCAGGATCAGGTTGAACGCCAGATCGGTCCACATCGCCGCGGTCGGCGCGCCGTGGCGATTGACCCGCGACAGATACCGCGGCAGCCAGCCATCGACCGACGCCTGATACAGCGTGCGCGACGATCCCATCATCGATGACATGACGATCAGCAGCAGCGCCAGAATGAACATCGCAATGAACAGGTTGGTGACGATCACCCCGCCCTTGACGATGCTCGCCAGCGCCAGCGCCACGCCCGTGCCGTCATAGATGGCGGGGTTCGTCATGCCGCTGAGCCCCAGCGAGGCCTGAAATGCCAAGGGAACGAGCGTGAAGACCGCCAGGCACAGCAACCCTGCCGAGATGATCGCCTTATAGGTATCGCGGGCGGGGTCCTTGAACTCGCGCACGTAGCAGACCGCGCCTTCGAAGCCGTAGGTCGACCAGCCGGCCCCGAACAGACCCGCCGCCAGCAACGTCAGCCCGGCGGCATTCCAGCTGCCGAAGCCGATATGACCCGCCGCATCGCGCACGATCGGGAGCAGGGGAAACAGATGGTCGGACGGCAGGTCGCCCGTGACGATCGGCACCAGCCCGACCAGCAGCAGCGGGCAGAGGCAGACGAGCGCCAGCACCTTTTGCGTGCCGGCCGCGCGCGCCGCGCCCTGATGCTGCAACAGGAAGGTCATGAGCAGGAACCCGGCGGCGATGAACGCGACCGCATTGATCCGCAGCGTCAGCCCGGGTTTGACGGCGCTCAGATCGAGCAGCGTGAGATGCCACGTATTGATCGCCGCATCCGCCGGGAACAGGCTGGTCAGGACGTAACCGGCGGCCAGCCCCGTGCCCAGCGCCAGGACCGGAGACCAGGCGAGCCAATTGCACCAGACGGACACGGGCGCGACGAACTTGCTGTATTTGATCCAGGCCGCCGCGCCATACACCGAGGCGCCGCCGGACTTGTCGGGATACAGGCCCGCGATTTCGGCATAGACGAAGCATTGCAGGAAGCCGATCAGCACCGAGACGATCCAGACCGCCCAGGACGCCTGCCCGACCACGGTGGAAACGCCGCCCATCGTCAGCAGCACCCCGGCCGGAACACCGCTGATCGCCCAGAACGCCCCCCGCCAATCCAGCGCACGCAGCAGCGTGGGGCGCGACGCAGCGCCTGTGGCATGCCGGGCAGCGAGCCTGCCGTCGTACGGTTCCGCGATCATCACCTCGTCCGCCATTCCGCCGCCCCCTTTTGATTTTGTATGGACCAGAGTCATGCGACCGGCGCGTCACGCGCCGACGGCACCTCTCTGCCACCCGAAAGACATCATCCGTCACCGCCCATGTGTGCGAGATTGCCGGTCCACGACCGGACGCGGGAGCGCCGGCGGACCGAGCCGAGATGGCTCCGCCCGTCGATCGTGCGCGACGTCTCGGTGTCCGGCGCGCTGCCGGCTATGGACTGATGACTGGTCCGCCCGAATCGTCGCAGGCGGCACGCAACGGCATTTCGCATTCCGCACCTGCTCCCATGAAGGTCCAGTACGGCCGGATTCGGCGTTCAAATCTTCGCCGGTGACGAAATTATTGCAAGATGCCTTGTCCGATTGAACGCTCAATCAGCAGCATGCATGATAAGCATAAGAGCGCGTTATACCGGATGTAACAGCCGATGATCGGCGTGCGTACCGCCGAGGGCTCTCCATGGGGCCGAGGACACATTTTTTCATATTAATTGATCGATTATTCAATGGTTAAACACTGGAGCGTCCCAGCGGCGCGGGATATGCCGCGACACCACACCGCGGACCGCGGACGGTCGATCATGCCGTCGCCCTAGCTGCGAGACGCAAACCTTTAAGAACACAGCGAATTATCGTGATCGCGAGGGAAGAGAGTGAGGCCATCGACCGTCGCGGCATCCCATCAAGATGCCAGGTAACGCACGACGATGCGACGCCGCGCTCGAACGTCAGGGAACCGTGACGCATAGGCCCAGCCTTCGGCGGAGGGCAACAAAAGTCCTGATTTATCAAATACAAATCACTTAAAGACCCTGTATATACCAGCATATTCAAAGCTCGTTTTTCAGTTTTACTAAGCAATTTTTATTTTCTCGGTCCTCACTTCAGTAACATTCCTCCTATATCAGCATTGCAGCGACGACTGACTGCGTGACCCCCGCCGTCCGCGTCGCATCTATACTGCATTACTGTCGAATCCATTCAATCCGTTCCATCGCATCGTCGCAGGATAGTCGTCGATAAAGATCGGGGAGAGGCGGACTATCGACGTGCCGGTGTCACGATTGACCTTTCCCCAGTCGTGATGCCCGCCACACCAAAAGGGGGTCATTCCATGCATCGCGAACACCGTTCGGGCGATCTTCGCCGCCTGTTGCTGTCTACGGTTACGACATGTGCCGTCTTGGCATGGTCCCCGATCGCTGCCGCGCAGGACAAGGAACACTCCGAGGAACACTCCAAGGATCAGGCCAAAGACTCGGACGACATCGTCGTCACGGCCCAACGGCGTGAACAAAAACTTCAGGATGTCGGTATCGCCGTATCGGTGATGACGGCGGATTCGCTGCGCGACATGAACGTGCAGACCGCGACGGATCTGACACGCGCCGTCCCGGAATTGAAGATGAACGCCTATTCCAGCTCGCAGGTGGTGTTCAACATTCGCGGTGTGTCGCAGAACGATTATGGCGACCAGCAGGAGCCGCCCGTCGCCGTCTATCAGGACGACAGCTATTCCAGCTCGATCAACCTCGCCAGCTTCCCGACCTTCGACCTCGCACGGGTCGAGGTGCTGCGTGGGCCGCAGGGGACGCTGTTCGGCCGCAACGCAACGGGCGGCGCGGTGCAGTTCATCTCCAACCAGCCGACCCGCGAGCTGGACGGCTACGGCTCCGTCACGGTCGGAAGCTATGGGCAGATCATCACCGAGGGCGCCGTGTCGGGGCCGCTGACCGACAATCTCCAGGTCCGCGTCGCGGGCACCCGCAACCGGGACAAGGGGTACATCCGCAATATCAACCCGGGCGCGCCTGCCCGCGGCGCCAACAATCACTGGGCCTTGCGCGGCATCGTGGCATGGCAACCCAATGCCGATATCGAGTCGACGCTGACGCTGCGCTACATGCGCGCCGACAAGGAACGGCAGGCCGGTCTGTATTCGCTGGTCGCGAGCTGTCCCAATGCCCGACTGCAAGGCGAGGTGCTGGCCCCCGATCGCAGCTGCGCCTTTTGGGGGACCGGCCCGGGCGAAACGGGCGCGGGCTATCGCAACGACGCGATCAATCCCGCACGCGGCGGCGATCCGTACAAGACGGCCGCGACCGATCCGAGCTATGTCGATCGCAAGGTCTTCGGTGCGGACCTGAAGATCCAGGCACGCGTGTCGGATGCGGTGACGCTGGTCACGATCACCGATTACCAGCACGGCGACAAATTCTACACCGAAGACGGCGATTCCTCGCCCGCCAGTGGCGTGTACTTCACGCAAGGATCGCGGATCGACCAATGGTCGCAGGAAGTCCGCCTGCAGGCGGATCTGGGCGCCAATCAGCTGACCGCCGGCGCCTTCGCCATGTCGATCGACGGCAATTATACCGGCAAATACGCCTCGCTCTTCTACGGCTACGACCCCACCGTCGCCTTTTCGCAGAACACGCGGTCCTACGCCTTCTTCGTGCAGAACGAATGGAAGGTTGCCGATCGCGTGACGCTGGTCGGTGGCCTGCGCTATTGGAACGATCGCAAGACCGGCCGCTATTTCGGGTCGGAGCCCAGCACCGGCGTGTCGATCATCTTCAACCCGCGCCAGGTCGCTTATGGCTCGTTCGGCGTGATTCAACCGCGGACCGGCATCACCGCGACGCCGGCCGATGCCACCCCCGTGTTTGACGGGGTCACGGCGCGTGCGCTGATCAACTACAAGCCGACCGACCACGTGCTGCTGTATGCGAGCTATAACCGCGGGTCGAAGAGCGGTGGCTTCACCTTCTCGACGGGCACGCCCTTCCCCGGATCGGAGGCGGCGGCGCTGAACGGCATCAACTATCGGCCAGAAACGCTCAACGCCTGGGAAGTCGGCGCCAAGACGCGGCTTGCACCGGGCACGACGCTGAACCTGTCGGCCTTCTACTACGATTATCAGAATTACCAGGCCTTCGCCCAATATTCGACCGTGCAGACGGTCGTGAACCTGCCCGCAAAATCGGCGGGGCTGGAGGTCGAGTTCGCGACGCGCCCGATCCGGGGCCTGACGCTACAGGCCAATGCGTCGTTCCTCGACACGAAGGTCCGCAACGTCGAGCTGCCCGATCTGGTCACCGTGGAAGACCACCGCCTGCCGCAGGCGCCGAGCTTTTCGGGCAACCTCTTGGCCCGCTACGAATTCGCGGTCGCGGGTGGCACCGCCTCGCTGCAGGCGGATGCGCAGCATTCGAGCAGCTTCTGCTTCACGGTGCTGTGCGCGCCGGTCGAGCGGGAGCGAGCCTATACGGTCGCCAATGCGCGGATCGGCTTTGCCGGCCCGGCGGACCGCTGGGACATCGCCCTGTTCGTCAACAACCTGTTTGCCGAGCGCTATCGCGTCTACGGCTATGACAATACGCTGTTCGACGGGACGGTTGCCGGCGTCTACGCCAAGCCCCGCACGTGGGGGCTGACCGGGACGGTGCATTTCGGCGCCTGATGACCGGTGGCGCCGCGCGGGACGCGATGGGATCGCATCCGCGCGGCGTTGCCCGTTCAGAAGCCCAGCCGCATGCCGAACTGCGCCGAGCGCGGCGCGCCGGGTGCCTGAAACGACGCGTGCAGCAATGGCCGTTCGCCGTCGATCACCGGCGCGGCAAACGGCCGTGCGACGAACCGGCCGGACGCATCGAAGGCGGTCGCGCCAAGCTGTGCCGCGGTCGTGTAGCGCTTGTCGAACACGTTGCTCACCTGGACGTAGAGCGTGATGCCCCTGCCCGGTCGCACCTCTGCCGCGGCATTGGCCACCGCATAGGGACTGGTGCGCCCCTGCCCCAAATAATAGACGCCGTCGGGCCGATGCGCGCCATTCTCGTTGCCGCGCGCGATCACGCCGGCGCTGGCGACGACGTCCGCGGAGAGCGTCAGCCAGCGTGTGGCATCGACCGTCACGGCGCCCTTGAGCAGATGACGCGGGATCAACGGGATTCGGTCGCCGCGCGCGATGGCGATCGTGCCGTCGAAGCCCGGTGCGGGGCCGTCGTTGCTGCTGTTGCCGGCGCCGCCGACCGTCTCGGCACTGCGATAGGTGGCGTCGAGCAAGGTGTAATGCGCCGACAGCCCGATCGCACCGAGCCGTGCCGACAGATCGAGGTCTGCGCCCTGCCGCCGGGTACGGCCGAAGTTGCGGAAATAGCCCAAGCCGGTCTGGTCGCTGGCGACGAACAGGATGTCGTCGCGGCTGACGGTGCGGAACGCGTCAGCCCTTAGCCGGACGGCGCCGTGCGTCAGCGTCACCCCGCCCTCCACCGTCTGCGCGACGACCTGCGCGAGCGGCGGGTCGCCGGCGAGCGCATTCGGTAGGCGGCACGGGCTGCGCGGATCGGCGCAACCGAGCTCGATTGCCGACGGCGCCCGGCTGGTCCGGGCGACCGCGAGATCGATTGCCACCGGCGCCAGCGGGGTCCAGCGCAGCGCGATGGCGGGGTTGAACCGCTGGAAGCGGTGATCGCCATCCAACGATCCCGTGCCACCGCCCGGCGTGATCCGGTCGCGGTTGCGCACGATCGTCCAGTCGAACCGCCCCGACAGATCGACATGGAGCGTCGGCGTGACGTCCAGCCCGTCGAGCGCGTAAAGACTGACGACGCGGGTGCCGGCAGACAGATCGACGCGCGCATCGAACGCATTTTCCGACGCCTGCGTCCCATCGGCGAAGGCCCCCGGCCCCGTCACCGCGACCACGCCACGATCCGACGTCAGATAGCCGAATTGCGACGACTGGGTGAAGTCGGCACGCCCATCGACATAGGCCGCACCCAGCGTCAGTCGGTTCGCACCGGCGGTCCACGTCAGCTCCGCCGTCGCGCCCCATTCGCGCTGGCGGGTCGCGGTGCGGTTGACCAGGCCGTTGCATTTCTCGTTCGGCTCGCTGTTCAACAGCACGTTGGCGATGCAGCGCCAGCGTGGAAACGGGGTGTTCGCCTGCGTTTCGCCGGAGGTGGGGACGCCCGAATAGCCCGCCGTCGCCAGAGCGGCACGCTCTACCGCATTGGGTTGGTACAGGTTTTCGCCTAACGCGCCTTCGTTGACGTCGCCGTTGACCGTGCGGGTACGGATGCCACGGTAGAAGGCGTTGGCGGACAGCGTCAGCCGGTCCGACAGCTGCTGCGACAGCGTCGCATTGCCGTACCAGCCGCGATTCCGTGTCGTGTCGGGGTGCGTGTAGACGCTCGCCGGCTCCTTCGCGAGCAGCCGCATCTCCTGCAGGCCGTTACCGTTGAGGTCGCTGTCGGCGACACTGCCCGACAGCGCGATATCGGTGCCGCCATCGACCCAGCCGACCTTGCCGAACAGCTGGCCGGCGCGCGAGGGCGAATAGTCGCGCCATCCCCGTTCCCGGAAATAATCAGCGGAGGCGAACCAATGCCAACTCTTGTGCCTCCCGCCGACGGTCGCGCGCGTGACCGAGCGGCCGAAACTGCCATAGCCGATGTCGGCGGTCATGCCCGGATCGGATCGGCCGTCCTTGGTGCGGATCGCCAGCGCCCCGCCCAGCGAATTGCGCCCGAACAGCGGATTCGCCCCCGGCACCAACGTCGTCGACCGGATCGCGGAGGTGGAAATCAAATCCCAGCTGACCACGTCGCCGAACGGCTGATTCATGCGGATGCCGTCGAGGTAGACCGACAAGCCCTGCGGCGTGCCGAGCAGCGGCGAGGCGGTGAAGCCGCGATAGTTGATGTCCGGTTGCAGCGGGTTGCCCTGCACCTCGTTGACGAACACGCCCCCGGCCAGTCTGCGCAGATAGTCGGACAGGTCCAGCGCATGGCTGCGCGCGATCTGTTCGTCGGACACGTGCTGTGCGGGATAGCCGACGATATCCTCGCCCGGATCGACCAGCGGCGTGCCGACGATCACCAGCGGCTCGCCACCGTCCTGCGCTGCGGGGTCAAGCGTCTGCGCCGCGGCAGGTGTTGCGATCAGCGCGGTCGCAGCCAGTAGACCATAGCGCAGCGGACGCACCCCCGTCATCGCGCATCGACCCGCGGCAGGAGCGTGCGCTCCAGTGTCGGATAGAAATGCGCGACCGAGCGCTGCAATTCGTATCGCGCCGCGGCCAGCGTCGCGAACCGGGGCGGGATCGGCAGATCGCCCGCCTCCACCATGTCGAGCCCGTCTGTCACCGCCCGGCGCAGCGCGGCGTCGAGCCAGTCGATCCAATCGCGGGTCTGGTCGATGGCGGCATTGGGCGTCGGGTCGAACGGGCCATGGCCGGGGATCAACGCGCGATGCCCCAGCCCCTTCAGCGTATCGAGCGAGCGCCGCCACGTCGACAGATCGGCATGCGGCGTCGAGGGCGCGCGATCGTGGAAGACGAGATCACCCGCCACCAGCGTCCCCGTCGCCTCGTCGAGGATGGCGAGATCGTCGGCGCTATGCCCCGACAGCGGCAGCATACGGAACGTCCGCCCACCCACGACCTCCTGCGGGCTCGACACGACATGCGCCGGGATGCGCAGCTCGGTGCCGCGCATCCAGTCGCCCAGCAGGCGGTACATGCCATCGGCAAACCCCGGCCCGTCGCGCGTCAGCGTCGCGATCAGTCCCGGGGTCGCCGCGACGATCGCCGGCGCGAACGCCGCGTCGCCATAGCTGTGGTCGGGATGGAGATGCGTGAGGTAGACGCGCGCCACGGGCTTGCCCGTCAGCGTCTTCGCCAGCGCCTGCAACGCCTCGCCATAGCGTAGCGACGGTCCCGCATCGATCAGTACCGGACCGGCATCGGTGGCGATCAGCGCGATGTTGGCGATCGCACCGCCATTGTCGCGCGCGATCGGCGCATCGGCCCCGCGGATCAGCCAGAGGCCGTCCCCAACCATGTGCGGCGTCAGGTGATAGGCCAGCGCCTGCCCCAGCACTGGCGCGGCGAGGGCGGCGCCCGCCGCGGCGATCAACGTCCGCCGATCGATCATGCGGCGGGACCGCCGCGATCCGCCAGCGTGCCGCGATAGTCGATGCCGTTGGTGTCGCGCGCGTGGAAGCGTACCACTTCGCCCGTCCGCGCATGCGGCAACAGCGTCAGCACTGGGTCCTCGGCGACCGCGGCCTGCATCGCGACCATGCCGAGCGACCGTCCATCCGCGCCAGTCAACGTCAGCTGATCGATATAATAGCTCGCGATATTGGCGACGAAGCCGGTGTCCATCGGGTGGCGGAAGGCGATCTGCGCGCGTGGGCCCGTCGCGGTCCGCCACAGGCCGCCGCGCACCTCGCCCAGATGCTGCGCCCAGTCGCCGCCGACCCGGCTGGCCGGCGGCGCCGAACAGCCGCCACCCGCCGCATCGATCCAGCCGCCCGACACCAGCCACGATCCGTCGGCGAGCTGCACCGCCCCCCGCACCGGCGTGCGCTGGTCGAGCTTGATCCGCGTCGCGATGAACGGCTCGGCATCGTCCAGCCGATAATCGATCGGCAGCTGGATCGGGTTGAGATCGACCAAAATGACGATCCGCTTCACGTCGGCGATGCCCCGCGCGTCGACCTCGACCGGGAAGACGCGCTGGTTTTCGGCGATGTCCGGGAAGCGGACCTTGACGCGCGGATCGAAGGCGACGCGTGCGCCGGCTCCAAACGCCTGATCGGCGACGAAATCCCACATCGGCGATGCCAGCGGATCGGCCGGCAGCGTGGCGGAAGCCGGGGCGGAGACGGCGACAAGCAGTGCCGCGACGAGAGAGCCTGATGCGATCCTCATCCCTAAGTCTGGTAGGCAGGTCGCCCGTCCGCGACCATGACACCTTGGTACGATGCGACGCCACCTGCCCCTCTGCCTTATCGCCCTGATCGCCCCCGCGGCGGCGACGCCCGATGCGCGCTTCGATGCGCGGAGCGGCTATCGCATCGCCGACTATCGCGGCGTCGTGCCGGCGCCACCGCCCGGGGTCGCGCGCATCGATGCCGCCACGGTCGCCGCACTGGTCGATGCCGGCCGCGCGACGCTGATCGACGTCGTGCCTGCCGAGGGCGCGGTACGGACGGCCGACGGCCACTGGCGGCTCGCCCGCGAGCAGCGCAGTATCGCGGGCGCGGCCTGGTTTCCCGAAGCGGGGCGCGGAGCGATCGACCCTGCCGTCGAACGCTGGTTCCTTCGCGGCGTCGCCCGTCTGCATGCCGCCGCACCGCGCGCCACGCTGATCGTCTTCTGTCTGGCGGATTGCTGGATGAGCTGGAATGCGGCGTGGCGTTTGCGCCGGGCGGGCTATAGGCGGGTGCGCTGGTTCGCCGAAGGCGTCGATGGCTGGCGCGACCTGGGCCGCCCGCTGGTGCCGATCACCCCCTATCCGGAGCCGTTATGATCGTTCGAGCCATCGCCCTGTTGCTGTGCGGCACCTCCGCCCTTCCCGCCGCCGCGCAGGACCGGGCTGCCGCCGACCCCTCTGCCACGCAGGACATCGTCGTGATCGGTCGCGGCCTGCCCGCCCGACCGGGCGATCGCACGGCGGACGTCGTCGCGATCGACGCGGCGCGCATCCGCGAAAGCGCCAGCGGTCGGCTGGAAACGGTGCTCGCCGATGTCGCGGGGCTGCAGCAGTTCCGCCGCAGCGATTCGCGCTCGGCCAATCCGACCAGCCAGGGGCTGTCGCTGCGCGGGATCGGCGGCAATGCGTCCAGCCGCGCGCTCCTTGTTCTGGATGGCGTGCCGCAGGCGGACCCGTTCGGCGGCTGGGTGCCCTTCCCCGCTTATGCCACCGATCGCATCGGCCTGATCCGCGTGACGCGTGGTGGCGGCAGCGGCTATTTCGGGCCCGGCGCGCTCGCCGGCACGATCGAGATCGACAGCGCCGATCCCGCCGATCAGCCTACGCTTGCCGCAGACCTCGCGTACGGCAGCCGCCGGTCGCTATCCGCTGCCGCATCGGGTCTGCTGCGCCGTGACGGCGGCTTCGCCACGCTGTCCGCCGCCTATGATCGCGGAGACGGCTTCGTGCCGACCGTCGCGGAGAGCCGCGGCCCCGCCGATCGCGCAGCACCGTTCGAGCAGTTTTCCGCCGCGGCACGCAGCGTGGTCGCGCTCGGTGGACAGACCGAATTGCAGACCAACCTGTCGGGCTTCACCGACACGCGCGAACGCGGCACGGCCTTCACCCGCAACCGCAGCCAGGGCGCCGACGCCAGCGTCCGCCTGATCGGGCGCGGCGACTGGGGCTGGTCCGCGCTCGCCTATCTACAGACGCGCGCCTTCGCGTCGCAATTCGCCAGCGTCGATGCCGCCCGGACGACCGCAACGCAGACGCTCGACCAATATAACACGCCCGCCACCGGCACCGGCGGCCGCATCGAAGTGAAGCCCCCGGTCGGCGAAGGCCGCGATCTGCGGCTCGGCGCCGACGTGCGACGCGTCTCCGGGCAGACGCAGGAGCTGTACACCTACGTCAACGCGCTGCCCACGCGGCGGCGCGTGGCGGGCGGCACTGCGCTGACCTATGGCCTGTTCACGGACGCGAGCCTGACCGCCGGACCCGCGACACTGACACTCGGCGGGCGGGTGGATCGCTGGCGGCTGACGGACGGCGCGCTGCGCGAGGCGGTGATTGCCACCGGCGCGCCGCTGACCAACGCCATCTTTCCGGAGCGGCGGGGGACGGAATGGACCGGACGGGCCGGTATTGCCGTCACGCCGGTCGCGCCGGTGACGCTGCGCGCGTCCGCCTATCGCGGCTGGCGCCTGCCGACGCTCAACGAGCTGTACCGGCCGTTCCGCGTCGGCGCCGATGCGGTCGCCGCCAATGCCGCGCTAAAGCCCGAACGGTTGAGCGGGATCGACGGCGGCGTCACGCTGGCGCCGGGTGCCGGCATCTCATTCGCCGCGACCGTGTTCTGGAACCGGCTGGACGGCGCGATCGCCAACGTTACGGCTGGGCGCGGGCCCGGCACCTTCCCCGGCGTCGGCTTCGTCGCCGCGAACGGCATCTACCGCGTTCGCCGCAATCTGGATGCGATTCGCTCGACCGGCCTGGAGCTGGACGCCCGCTGGCAGAGCGGGCCGGCGTTCGCCCAGGCGTCCTGGTCGCATGTCGATCCCCGCGTCGTCGCCAGCGGCGCTGCGGCAGCGCTCGACGGGTTGCGGCCCGCGCAGACGCCGCGCGACCTGACGTCCGCTACGCTCGGCTGGCGCAAGGGCGGCGCGGCGATCTCGACGACGCTGCGGCACGCCGCCCGCCAGTTCGAGGACGACCAGAACAGCCGCTCGCTCGCGCCGGCGACGACGCTGGACGGCTATGCCGCCTTGCCGCTCACGCGCACGCTGGGGGTCGAGCTGCGCGCGGAGAACGTCTTCGATGCGCGGGTCGAAACGGGGATCAGCGGCAATGCGATCGTCGAGCGTGCGACGCCGCGGACCGTGTGGGTGGGGCTGACGCTGCGGACCGGGTAACCCCGGCCCGCCCCGACGTCAGGCGACCGTCATCGGCATCGGGATCGGCGTTGCGGTCGTGAAATTGGCGATGTCGGCGAACACCGGCGCCGCCTCGCGCGACGCCAGCGCCGCGTCACGCGACGCGGCATCGGTGAAGGTCAGGATGGCGACCGCGAGCATGTCGCCCACGTGATCGGGGAAATAGCCCGCAACACCGGTCAGCCCGTGCGGCGTCAGCGCGTGCCGGACGAGCGGCAGGTGCGTCGCGACATAATATTCGCGATCGAAGGCGGCGCCCCCGTCGGCGGGATAGGCGACCATCAGCGCGGCAGACATCGGCGTTTCCTCCCGCGCGCTCACTTGGCCTGCGCCAGCATCGGCGTCATCCGCTTGGCGGCGAACGGCGGCAGCTTCACGGCCCGCGCGGCGGCGAGATTGGCGGACGGGCCGTTGCCCACTTGCACCAGCGCGACCATGCCCATCGAAAAGTGCGGCATGCACTTGATGCCGTACAGCCCCGGCACGGTGACCGGCAGTACGAATTCCTTGTTCATCTGACCCTTGGACGGCGCGACGCCGGCAGGCAGGATCGTCGGGATCGTCTCTGCATTGTGGCTGGGGTCGGTCGGCTTGAAGTGGATGGTGTCGCCCGGCTGCGCTTTGATGAAGGCTGGTTCGAACACCATCGATCCGCCCGTACCGACGTTCTTCATCTGCACGACGATGTCGCGCGCGGCGGCCGGCGCGGCAGCGGCGAGGGTGGCGACGGCGGCGGCGCCGACGATGGCGAGCTTCAACATGGTGACATTCCTCTCCCGTACGCGCCGTCAGGGACCGACGCCGAATGCGGCCGGGGTGCCCGCATCGCGCCGCCAGCGGCAATTGCCCTTTGGTGCAATGGCGCAGGGCGCCCCGCAGGCAGACAGTGGGGCATCGCAACGAGACCGAACCGGCAGGACCGCCGGCGCGCGACCCCTAGGAGACGACCCATGCTGCAACAGGCGCTTGACGAGCTGAAAGGGCAGATCGCGATCCGCCCGCGCTACGACAATTTCATCGGCGGCGACTGGGTGGCGCCGGTGCGGGGCCAGTATTTCGACAACCCCTCGCCCGTCACCGGCAAGACCGTCTGCTCGGTCGCGCGCGGCACCGCCGAGGACATCGAACTGGCGCTCGACGCCGCGCACAAGGCGAAAGACGCCTGGGGCCGGATGAGCGCGACCGAGCGCTCGCGCATCCTGCTCAAGATCGCCGACCGGATGGAGGAACGGCTGTCGCTGCTGGCGCTGGTCGAGACGATCGACAACGGCAAGCCGATCCGCGAGACCACCGCCGCCGACCTGCCGCTGGCGATCGATCATTTTCGCTATTTCGCCGGCTGCCTGCGCGCGCAGGAAGGGTCAATCGCCGAGATCGACCACGACACCGTCGCCTATCACTTCCACGAACCGCTGGGCGTCGTCGGCCAGATCATTCCCTGGAATTTCCCGCTGCTGATGGCGGTGTGGAAGCTCGCGCCGGCGCTCGCCGCGGGCAATTGCGTGGTGCTGAAACCCGCCGAACAGACGCCGATGTCGATCATGGTGCTGATGGACGTGATCGGCGACCTGCTGCCGCCGGGCGTGCTCAACGTCGTCAACGGCTTCGGTGTCGAGGCAGGCAAGCCGCTGGCGCAGAACAAGCGGATCGCCAAGATCGCCTTCACCGGCGAAACGACGACCGGCCGCCTGATCATGCAATATGCGACCGAAAACCTGATCCCCGTCACGCTGGAGCTGGGCGGCAAGAGCCCCAACATCTTCTTCGCCGACGTGATGACCGCGCACGACGATTATCTGGACAAGGCGCTGGAAGGCTTCGCCTTGTTCGCGCTCAACCAGGGTGAGGTGTGTACCTGCCCCAGCCGCGCGCTGATCCACGAATCGATCTACGACCGCTTCATGGAAAAGGCGATCGCACGGGTACAGGCGATCAAGCAGGGCAGCCCGCTGGACGCATCGACGATGATCGGTGCGCAGGCCTCGAACGACCAGCTCGAAAAGATCCTGTCGTACATCGACATCGGCAAGGCGGAGGGGGCGAAGGTGCTGACCGGCGGCACCCGCGCGCAGCTCGGCGGCGAACTGGACGCAGGCTATTACGTCACGCCGACGATCCTGGAAGGGCACAACAAGATGCGCGTGTTCCAGGAGGAAATCTTCGGCCCCGTCGTCGCGGTGACCACCTTCAAGGACTTCGACGATGCGATGGCGATCGCCAACGACACGCTCTACGGGCTGGGCGCCGGGGTATGGTCGCGCGACGGGACGACCGCCTATCGTGCCGGCCGGACGATCCAGGCGGGACGCGTCTGGACCAATTGCTACCACGCCTATCCCGCCCATGCCGCGTTTGGCGGCTACAAACAGTCGGGCATCGGCCGCGAAACGCACAAGATGATGCTGGACCATTATCAGCAGACCAAGAACCTGCTGGTCAGCTACAGCCCCAAGGCGCTGGGTTTCTTCTGATCCTTGCCACCGCGGGGGACTGTCTGCCCACTCTTCCACCCACCCCCGCATCCTACAGCGGCGGCCCTCTTCGCGAGGGTCGCCGTCCTTGTCTGCGAAGGCCCCGCCGATGACCGTTCCGCCGCGCGTCCTGTCCACCGCCGCCGCCGATGCGGTCATGGCGGATCTGACCCGCCGGCACGGGGCGCTGATGTTCCATCAGTCGGGCGGCTGCTGCGATGGCTCCGCGCCGATGTGCTATCCGGCGGGCGAGTTCCGCGTCGGCGGGCAGGACATCCTGCTCGGCACCGTCGGGCCGGACTACGCCGCCATCCCCGTGTGGATCGGCGCGGCGCAGTTCGACTATTGGCGCCACACCCAGATCACGATCGACGTCGTCCCCGGTCGCGGCGCCGGCTTTTCGCTGGAAGGCCCCGACGGCCTGCGCTTCATCGTGCGCAGCCGTGTGTTCACCGATGCCGAGGTCGACGCACTGGACGCCGCCGGCCCACCGCCGCGCGGAGATGATACGTGACGGCCGCCCGCTCCGCTGCCATCATCGCCGCCGTGCCCACCTCGTCCCACCTTCGCGTCGCCGCGACGCGCGAACACGATCCCGAACTGGCGATCCGCGCGCTGTTCCGGCAGCTCGACGTGCCGGAACTGTCGGGCATCCTGCTATTCTGTTCGAGCCGGTATCCGCTGGACGCGCTGGCGCAGTCGATCGCCAGCCGCAGCGAGGGGCTGACGATCGTCGGCTGCACGTCGTCGGGCGAACTGACCCCCGACGGTATGGGCGAAGGAACGCTGACCGCGATCGGTTTCCCCGCCAGCGACTTTCGCCTGACCGCGACCTGCTTCACCGATCTCGACCATTTCGACGGCGGCGATGCGCAGCGGCGCGTCCGGTCGATGGTGGCCCAGGCGACCGAGGAGACGCGGCATTTCGGCGGACGCGTCAATCATGCGGCGATCTTCCTGGTCGACGGCCTGTCGCACCGCGAAGAGATGCTGACGCTGACGTTGCAGGATGCGCTGGGCGACGTGCCGCTGATCGGTGGGTCGTCGGGCGACGGCCTCGATTTCCGCGAGACCTTCGTCCTGTACGACGGCGCGTTTCGCCGCGACGCCGCGGTGATCGCGATCCTGTCGACTGCGCGGCCGATGACCGTGTTCCGCGCGCAGCATTATCGGCCGGGCGAGGTGAAGATGGTGATCACCGCCGCGGACACGACACGGCGCATCGTCCATGAAATCAACGCCGAGCCTGCCGCGGAGGAATATGCCCGGCTGGTCGGGACACAGGTCGATCAGCTCGGCCTGCCGGTATTCGCGGCGCACCCGCTGATGGTGCGGGCGGGCGGCGAATATTACGTCCGCTCGATCCAGTCCGCCAACCCGGACGGCAGCCTCACCTTCTATTGCGCGATCGACGAGGGGATCGTGCTGACGCTGGGCGAGGCCGACGATATCGTTGGCCGGCTGGAGGCGTTGTTCGACCGGCTCGACAGCGACATCGGCGGCGTCGATCGCATCCTCGGCTTCGATTGCGTGCTCAATTCGGTCGAGATCGCGCAGCGTCAGCTGCGCACACCGGTGTCCGACCTCTACGCACGACGCGGCGTCATCGGCTTCAACACCTATGGCGAGCAATTCCGTGCGCTGCACGTCAACCAGACCTTCGCCGGTCTGGCGATCGGGCGGCCATGACCGGCCAGCGAGACGACGCCGCGCACGTCGCCGCGCTGGAGGCGCGGATCGCGAAGCTGGAGCGGATCAATCGGTCGCTGATGGACCGGGTCGAACGCTCGACCGACCTGCAGGGCAACGCCTTTTCGGTGTTCGAAACCGCGATCGCGCTGGAGAGCAAGGTCCGCGAACGCACCGCCGATCTGGAACGCGCACTCGACGACCTGGCGGCGAGCAATGCCGCGCTCGCCCACGCCCGCGATGCCGCCGATGCCGCACGGCGGCGACTGGGCGATGCGATCGAGGCGCTCGACGAGGGCTTCGCCATCTTCGACACCGACGATCGGCTGGTGCTGTGCAACCGCACCTATCTGTCGCTGTGGCCGACGATCGCCGATCGCATCCAGCCGGGCGTCGCCTTCGACGAGATCGCCGGTGCGATCTGCGAGGTGGGATCGACGCTCGGCCCGCTCGTCTCGCCGGCGCGCTGGGTGTCCGAGCGCGTCGGCCGCCATCAGGTCGCCGATGGCGGGCAGGTGATCCTGCTCGCCGACGGGCGCTGGATCCAGGTCAACGAACAGCGCACCAGCGAAGGCGGGATCGTCGGCGTCTACACCGACATCACCGACATCAAGGCGGAGGATGCACGGCAACGGGCACGCGAGCTGGCCGAGCGCGCGGTGGTGTTGCAGGGAACGCTGGACGCCATGCCGCAGGGCGTGTGCCTGTTCGCCCCCGATCGCTCGCTGCTCGCCTGGAACGATCCGCTGCTGACCCTGCTCGATCTGGCGCCGCAGCGGATGCGGCAGCGCATCTCCGATCACGCCGCGCTCGTCAAATGGTGCAAGACGAAGCTGCCGCGCGCCGATGCCGCCGACACGCTGGGCTGGGTCGATACGCAGGGCAGTGATCCCACCGAGACGACGCAGGAGATCGTCGCCATCCGCCGCCTGGCGGATGGCCGCTCGATCGAAATCCGTCGCCAGCCGATGGCCGACGGCGGCATGGTGATGAGCTTCGACGACGTCACCGAACGGCTGAAAACCGCCGATGCCCTCGAACAGCGGGTCGCCGCGCGGACGCGTGAGCTGGAACAGGAGGTGCGCGAACGGCAGGCGGCCGAGCTGGCGATGCGCGCGGCCAAGATGGCGGCGGAACAGGCCAATCTATCGAAGACGCGGTTCCTCGCCGCCGCCAGCCACGATCTGCTGCAACCGCTGAACGCCGCGCGCCTGTTCGTCTCCGCACTGGCCGGCCGCCGCCTTGCCGAGAGCAATCGCAAGATCGTCGACCAGGCGGCATCGGCGCTCGATTCGATCGAAGGCCTGCTGGAGGCGTTGCTCGAAATCTCCAAGCTCGATGCCGGCGCGATCACCCCGGACCTCGGCGATGTCCCGCTCGACGAGATGTTCACCGCGTTGCGCGCCGAATTCGCGGTCGTGGCCGCCGAGCGGGGGCTGACGCTGAACGTCGTGCCGACGCGGCTATGGGTGCATTCCGACCGGCGGCTGCTGCGGCGCGTGTTGCAGAACTTCCTGTCCAACGCCGTGCGCTATACCGAGCGGGGCAGCATCACCATGACCGCGCGAGCCGAGGGGCGATCGGTCGCGATCACCGTCGCCGATACCGGTCCCGGCATCGATCCGTCGCATCATGCCGAGATCTTCGACGAATTCCGCCGGCTCAACACGGGCGCGTCGCAGGGCATCGGATTGGGCCTCGCCATCGTGCAGCGCGCCAGCCGCATGCTCGGCCACCCGGTGCGCGTGGATAGCGCGCTCGGCGCAGGGGCGATCTTCTCGATCGAAGCCCCCCTCGCCGCGACGGGTGTGGCGGGCGCCACAGCCAGCGCGGCGCCGGCACGCGGGCTGGGCGTGTCGACCGTGCTCGTGCTCGACAATGAGGAATCGATCCTCGCCGGCATGCAGGCGATGCTGGGCGGCTGGGGTGTGCGGGTGCGCACCGCGGCGACGCTGGAGGATGCGCGCGCGATCGTCCGCCGGTCTCGGCTACGGCCGGACGTCATCCTCGCGGACTATCATCTGGGGTCGGACACGCTGGGCGATGCGGCGGTCGCGACGCTGCGCGAGGATATCGGCGCGAAGGTGCCCGCGGCGATCATCACGGCGGACCGTATGCCCGATCTGCGCGAACAGCTGCTCGCCGCCGGGCTCCACGTCCTGCAGAAACCGGTGAAGCCCGCGCAACTGCGGGCGCTGCTCGCCAGCGTTCGCTAGCGCCCTAGCCCGACCTTGTTCGCCAGGATCACCGCCTGCGTGCGGCTGTAGACGTTCAGTTTCGACAGGATGGCGGAGACATGCGCCTTCACCGTCGTCATCGACACGTCGAGCTCATAGGCGATCTGCTTGTTGAGCTTGCCTGCGACGACCAGCCCCAGCACCACGCGCTGCTGCGGCGTCAGCGTGCCGATCCGGCGGCGGATGCCCTCGATCTCCGCCTCGGCATCCGACGGGGCGGCGAAATCGTCGGGGATATAGACGTTGCCCGACAGGATCGACTGGATCGCCGCGACGATCTGGCTGCGCTTCAGCGATTTGGGGATGAACCCGGCGGCACCGTTGGCGATCGCGCCGTTGACGACCTGGCTATCCGCCGCGGCGGACACGAGCACGATGGGCAGCGACGGAAACCGGTCGCGCAGCATCGTCAGCCCGGAAAAGCCGCGCGCATCGGGCATGTTGAGATCGAGCAGGACGAGGTCGAAATCACCCTCGCGATCGACGATCTCGACCGCCTCGGCGACCGATGATGCCTCGAACAGGTCGGCCTGGTCGAAGGCGACCGAAATGACGGTACGCAAGCCGTCACGCACCAGCGGATGATCGTCCGCGATCAGGACTCGTTCCACGCCCCCTCTCCCCGCAGACGATTGTAATATAAGTGCGATCGGATGCGAAGAGGGCGCCGCGACCGGCGACGCCCCCTGCGAACCGATCATGCCTTGGGCAGCTTGAAGACCCAGAGCGCGCCGCCCTGGTTGATATGCTGCACCGCCTTCGCGACCTCGCCGCCCCACAGCGGCACCGCGCCGCCCCAGCCGCTCATGACCGCGACATATTGCTCGCCGTCCTGCTCCCACGTCACCGGGCTGCCGACGACGCCGGAGCCGGTGTTGAACTTCCACAGCTCCTTGCCAGTCTTGGCGTCGAACGCCTTCAAATAGCCCTCGGGCGTGCCGGTGAAGACCAGATTGCCGGCGGTGGTCAGTACACCGCCCCACAACGGCGCCTTGTTCCTGTATTCCCACGCGATCTTGCCCGTCTTGGGGTCCATCGCACGCAGCACGCCGATATAGTCGGGGTTCAGCGGCTTGATCGTGAAGCCGGCACCCAGATAGGCCGCGCCCTTCTTATAGGCGATCGGCTCGTTCCAGATGTCCATGCCCCATTCGTTGGAGGGGATGTAGAACATGCCGGTCTGCTGGCTGTACGCCATCGGCATCCAGTTCTTGCCGCCGAGGAAGCTGGGCGCGGCGAACACGCTGGCGCCCTTTTCGGCGCTGGGCGCGGGCGGGCGCTTGGCGGGATCGTAAATCGGCTTGCCGTCCTTGGTGAAGCCGGTCGCCCAGTCGGTGCGCGAGACGAAGCGATTGGCGGAGACGAACTTACCGTTCGTCCGGTCGAGCACGAAGAAATA
The DNA here is from genome assembly GCF_000379045.1 of Sphingomonas melonis DAPP-PG 224. NCBI lineage: Bacteria > Pseudomonadati > Pseudomonadota > Alphaproteobacteria > Sphingomonadales > Sphingomonadaceae > Sphingomonas > Sphingomonas melonis. The sequence goes on along the minus strand of NZ_KB900605.1, from coordinate 2,227,768 downwards.
GCCGTTGCGATCGGCCTTCGCCCCCAGCTTCCGCCCGTCCATATCAAACGGAATGAATTCGTTGACGCCGTCGAAGTCCCAGCCGTCATGCGGGGTCGTCTGGTAATGCCATTTGATCTCGCCCGTGTCGGGATCGATCGCCAGCGTCGACGAGGTATAGAGGTTGTTGCCGGGCCGCAGATGGCTGTTCCACGGCGCGGGATTGCCGGTGCCCATGTAGATCAGGTTGGTATCGGGATCGTAGGTGCCGCCCAGCCAGGTCGCGCCGCCGCCGTTCTTCCACTGATCGCCCTGCCAGCTCGCATTGAGCTTGCCGGTCATGGTCGAATCCTTGCCGTTCAGCTGGCCCATATGGCCCTCGATCGTCGGACGCGACCAGATTAGCTCGCCGGTGTTGACGTCGCGCGCTTCGACCTTGCCGACGATGCCGAATTCGCCGCCGGAATTACCGTAGATCACCTTGCCCTTCACGATCATCGGCGCGGCGGTGAAGCTGTAGCCCGCGTCATAGGGGGCCAAAGTCTTGTTCCAGATGACCTTGCCGGTCTTGCGGTTCAGCGCGACCATGTGGGCATCGAGCGTGCCGAAGATGATCTTGTCGCCATAGATGGCGGCGCCGCGATTGACGACGTCGCAGCACGGCATGATCCCGTCGGGCAGGCGCGCGTCATACTGCCACAGTTCCTCGCCCGAACGCGCGTCGAACGCGAACAGGCGGCTGTAGCTGCCGGTGACGTAGATCACGCCGTCATAGACGATCGGCTGCGCTTCCTGCCCGCGCTGCTTCTCACCGCCCAGGCTGGCGGAGAAAGCGGGGACCAGGCGCGCAACATTGGCGGCGTTGACCTGCGTCAGCGTGCTGAACCGCTGCGCACGCGGCCCCATGCCATAGGTCAGGACGTCGCCGGGGGTCGCCGCATCGTTCATCAGGTCCGCATCTGTCGGCCCTGCACCCGCAGCAGGGGCAGGAGCGGCAGCCGGGGCGGCGGCGGGCGGGGTCGTGGCGGCCGCCGTGATGGCTGCGCGCGGTTCGGTCGCAGTCACCGCCGTCGCCAGCATCGTGCCGGCCAGCAGCATCGCGCACCGGGTCGCCATGGTCTTCATCGCTCTCGTCTCCCCTCCGTTCGGCCGTCCATGCGACCTTGGTTGATGACGCCGAGCCTAATCCGGGATCCGCGTCGGTGGCATTGGACCTTGGATCAAGTCGCCAGCGGCGCGCGGTCGCTGACGCCGTGGTGGGCGAGGATCGCCGCGACGGTGCCGTCGCTACGCAGGCCGGCGACGATCCGGTCGAGCCGGTCGGCGAGGTCGCGGCTGTCGTCCTTCACCGCCAGGCCCACGTCCCAGCCTGCGCTGGGCAGCGCCGGCAGAGGCCCCTTGCGCGTCTTCACCCGCGGCGCGCCAGCCGCGAGCGCATGCTCGATCTGCGCGCGTGTCGCGAGCACGACATCCGCTTCTCCTGTCTTGACCGCATCGACCGCCGCCGAGCCGCTCATCAAATGGCGCGTGTCGGTGCGCAACACGCCGCCGAAGCTGCCCGAAAAGTAGAAGTCGGGCACGCTGTCCAGCTCGGCCACCAGCCGCTTGCCCTTCAAGGCGGCGGGGGCGACCTCGCAATCGGTGTCGACCCCGCAGGCCATCAGGAAGCCCTCGCGATAATAAGGCGCGCCGATCACCGCGCGGTCGTTGGCGCGGGCCAGCTGCCGGTCCACCGGCACGTGCATCATGATGTCGCACGTCTGTCCGCCGACCAAGGAGCCCCGCCACACCATGTTGCGCAGATCGTCGCCGACATCCTCGTCGGCCAGAAAGTCGACGATCTCCGCGCGCACCCCCAAAGCCTTGGCGATCGCACGGCCGAGGTCGACGTCGATGCCCATGACGGTGCCATCGGCGCCCTTCCACGACCAAGGTTCGAAATCGCGATAGACCGCGATGCGCACGACACCCGCCGCGGTGATCGTGTCGAGCCCCCGTGCCATCGCTCCGACGGGGGCGAAGGCCGCCGCGAGTGCGCCCGCGATCATCGCGCGGCGGGTGGGTGCGCGGCAGGACGCCCCGCTCATTCCTCGTGCTTCGTGTCGAGCCAGGAGCGGATCGCCCAGCCGGCCTTCTGCCCCAGCGCATCGCCCATCGGCGGCATATAGACCTTGCCGTCGCGCGACGAGCCGTGCTGGAACCGCTGGATGAACCATTCGTCGCCGGCCTCGCCCTTGTCGAGGTAGCGCAGATCGGGGGCGATGCCGCCCGAGATCGCATCGAGCCCGTGGCAGCGGGCGCAATTGCCGCCATAGGCGCTCTCGCCGATCTTCTTGGCCATCGCATAGACCTGAGGGTCGTCGCGATAGGGGTTCTTCGTCACCCATGTCGTGTTGTCGGGCTTGATGTCGGGCAGCTTGCTGGTGTCGACCGCCTGCGGCGTGACGTTGCCATGCGCGAACACGTTATAGCCGATCGACGACGCCGCGATCAGTGCCGAACAGACGAATGCGATACGCGAACCCTTCACCGGCATCATCCTCTCCCGCCGCCCTGACGGCGGCTCGGCAGAGACCCTAACCGCGGCGAAGCATCGGGACTTATTGGACTTTGGTACGAAGGGGCGGCGCGCCGGGATGGGCTAGGATGCGGTCATGCGATCCCTGCTCCTCATTGCGGCCCTCGCCGCCCCCCTCGCTCCCGCTACCGCCGAGACGATCTATGTCTCGAACGAGCGCGCCAATACGATCAGCGTCATCGACGCCGCCACGCTCAAGGTCACCGCGACCTGGCCCGTCGGCCGACGCCCGCGCGGCATCGTCCTGTCGCGTGACGGCAAGCAATTGTACGTCTGCGCCAGCGACGAAAACGCCGTGCAGGTGGTCGATCTGGCATCGGGCAAGGTCGTCGCCAACCTGCCGTCGGGGGAGGATCCCGAAACCTTCGCGCTGTCGCCGGACGGCACCTTGCTGTTCGCCTCGAACGAACGCGATGCGACGGTGACCGCGATCGACGTGCCGGGCCGCAAGGTCGCGTTCCAGGTCGTCGTCGGCGTCGAGCCCGAAGGGATGGCGGTCAGCCCCGACGGACGGTTCGCGGTCTCCACCTCCGAAACGGACAATGCGGTCCACTGGATCGACATCGCGCGGCGCGAGGTGGTGGCGACCACGCCGACGGGCGACCGGCCGCGCCACGCCGAATTCACTGCGGACGGCAAGCAACTGTGGGTGTCGGCGGAGCTGGGCAACAGCGTGGCGGTGATCGACGTCGCCAGCCGCCAAGTGATCGACACGTTGCACTTCACCGTGCCGGGCATCGCTCCCGAGAAGGTCATGCCCGTGCAGATCCGCTTCACCCCCGATGCGCGACAGGCGGTGATCGCTCTGGGTCGCGGCAATGCGATCGCGATCGTCGACACCGCGACGCGCAAGACGCGCGCCATCGTTCCCGTCGGCCCGCGCGTGTGGGGCGTTGCGATCACGCCGGATGGACGCCGCGCCATTTCCAGCGACGGCCTGTCCGACACGGTCACCGTCGTCGATCTCGCCAGTGCCAAGGCCGTCGCCACGGTCCCGGTCGGCCGCGCACCCTGGGGCGTCGTCGTCCGCTAGGGGTCGTGCGGTAGGGAAGGCGGGGTCATCGCCGCGCCATCCCACTTTGGTCCGGGATCGAAAGTCCAATACCGCGCCGCGCCCGTCTCCATCAGCCTTGCCGACACGAGCCCGAGACCACGGGCCGAACAGGGGAGGATTAGCATGAAAGCCGTTGCCCGCCTGCTGGGCGCCGTCGCCCTCGCATCCATCGCCATCGCCACGCCCGCCGCGGCGCAGGATGCGACCGACGGGCTGCTGCTGAAGCTGAAGGAAAAGGGAATCCTGACCGAGGACGAATATCAGGCGCTGCTCGCCCGCAAGACGGCACAACCCAGCCCCGTCCCCGCCGCCAACACCGCAGAGGCGCCGCAGCAGGCCGCCGCCGAACGGCTCGACGACAAGAAGCTGGTGCGCATGGCGGACAGCGGCGTCGGGCTGATGATCGGCGATGTCGCGCTGAAGTTCTCCGGCTCCGTCAACGGCTTCTACGTCCATGACAGCGCCGATGCGGCGACGCCGGCGAACACCGTCGCGGGCGGGCTCGCCAGCGTCGGCAACGACACGTCGGCGATCCGCAACGGGCTGTTGCCCGGCTTCCTGAAGGTCGACGTTTCGACGACCCAAGGCGGCTGGGACGTCGGCGCGCATTTCGGCATGTATCCCGGCATCAATTCCAGCCTGGGCAATTCCGGCGCGAACGGCGCGGGCGCCCCCCAGGCGCTGCAAACCTCCGGCATCGATTTCCGCCAGACCTATCTGACGTTCGGTCGCAGTGGCTTCGGCGAGATCAAGATCGGCCGCGATATCGGCCTGTTCGGGTCGGATGCGATCCTGAACGACATCACATTGCTGTCGGTCGGCACCGCCGCGGGCAATGCCGCGCCGTCCAATACGTCGCTCGGCCGGATCGGGCTGGGGTATATCTACACCGACTTCCAGCCACAGATCACCTATGCCTCGCCCAAGTTCGGCGGCTTCCAGTTCGCGGCAGGCATCTTCCAGCCACTCACCACGATCGGCCGCACCGAGACGAACGAGACGATCGGCTTCCAGGCCAAGGCGACCTACGACCTCGTGCCGACCGAAGGAGGCCTCGGTGCGCATCTGTGGGTCAGCGGGCTGATCCAGGGCCATGACGCGATCGGCGGCTTGCCGGCCTATACTGGCCGCGCGATCGATGCCGGCGCCAAACTGTCCTACGGTTCGGCAAGCCTGACCGGCTATTATTACACCGGCACCGGCGTCGGCACGATCGGCCTGTTCCTGCTGTCGACCGATGCGCTCGGCCGCAAGCGCGACAGCAACGGCTACTACGTCCAGGGCACCTACGGCATCGGCAAGCTGACGCTGGGGGCGAGCTATGGCGCGAGCTACCTGTCGCGCGCCCAGGGTGAGGCGATCTCCGCCCTCGTCCGCCGCAACGCGAGCTGGGTCGGCCAGACGCGCTATGGCCTGAACAGCTGGGTGACGCTGATCGGCGAATACACCCACACCATGTCGCGCGCGCACAACGGCAATGACGCGAGCTCCGACGCCTTGGCGCTCGGCGCGATCCTGTTCTTCTGATCCCACCGCATCGACGGGCTGTGCATTCCCGCCGGATGCGCAGCCCGCGTCACGAAAGGCCGCCTCATGCGCGATATCGTTCCAGCGACCCCTGCACGTTCCGGCGGCATCGGCCCTGCCGAGTATGCGCACCAGTGCCGCGCCGCGATCGAGACGCCCGATGCCTATTGGCGCGATCAGGCCGCACAGCTCGACTGGATGCGGCCGTTCGATACGGTGAAGGACGTGTCCTTCGCGGCCGACGATTTCCGGATCCGCTGGTTCGACGGCGGCCAGATCAACGTATCGGCCAATTGCCTCGACCGGCATCTGGCGACGCGGGGCGATCAGGTCGCGATCCTGTGGGAAGGCGACGAACCCGGCGAAAGCGCGCGCATCACCTATCGCGCCTTGCACGATCGCGTCTGCCGGATGGCGAATGTGCTGACGTCGCTTGGCGTCGGACGCGGTGACCGCGTGACGCTCTACCTGCCGATGGTGCCCGATGCGGCGGCGGCGATGCTCGCCTGTACGCGGATCGGCGCGATCCATTCGATCGTGTTCGGCGGCTTTTCCTCCGACGCGCTCGCCGACCGGATCCGCGATTGCGGATCGAAACTGGTCATTACCGCCGACGAAGGCTGCCGCGGCGGCCGTCGCATTCCGCTGAAGGCCAATGTCGATGCCGCGCTCAGCGCCTGCCCCTCGGTCGAGCATGTGCTGGTCCTGCGCCGCACCGGTGGCGATATCGCGATGACGCCTAGCCGCGATCTGTGGCTGGACGCGGCGATCGCCGACGCCTCGCCCGACTGCCCGCCGGTGGCGATGGAGGCCGAGGACCCGTTGTTCATCCTCTACACCAGCGGATCGACGGGCAAGCCCAAGGGCGTGCTCCACACGACCGCCGGCTATCTGCTGTGGGTCGCCAAGACGTTCCGCGACGTCTTCGACCACCGCGACGGTGACGTCTTCTGGTGTACCGCCGACATCGGCTGGGTCACCGGGCACAGCTATGTCGTCTATGGTCCGCTCGCCAACGGTGCGACGACGGTGATGTTCGACGGCGTGCCCAATTATCCCGACCACGGGCGGCTTTGGGATACGGTCGACCGGCTCGGGGTAAGCGTGCTCTACACCGCGCCGACCGCGATCCGGGCGCTGATGCGCGAAGGCGACGATCACGTCACCCGCCACCGCCGCACCAGCCTGCGCCTGCTCGGCAGCGTCGGCGAACCGATCAATCCGGAGGCCTGGGCCTGGTATCACCGCGTCGTCGGCGACGGCCGCTGCCCGATCGTCGACACCTGGTGGCAGACCGAGACGGGCGGCGTGCTGATCTGTCCCCTGCCCCACACGCCCGATCCCAAGCCCGGTGCCGCGACGAAGCCGCTGCCCGGCGTCCAGGTGGAGCTGGTCGACGCCGAGGGCGGTGTCCTGCACGGTGCGGCGGAGGGCAATCTGGTCCTTACCGATAGCTGGCCCGGCCAAATGCGATCGGTGTGGGGCGATCACGACCGCTTCATCCAGACCTATTTCACCACCTATCCGGGCAAATATTTCACCGGCGACGGCTGCCGCCGCGATGCGGACGGCGATTATTGGATCACCGGCCGCGTCGACGACGTCATCAACGTCAGCGGCCACCGCCTCGGCACCGCGGAAATCGAGAGCGCGCTCGTTGCCCATCCCAGCGTCGCGGAGGCTGCCGTCGTCGGCATGCCGCACGACGTGAAGGGCCAGGGCATCTACGCCTTCGTCACGCTCCACGCGGACGCGACGGAGGACGAGGCGTTGCGCGGCACCTTGCGCGCCTGGGTCCGGCGACAGATCGGCCCGGTCGCGACGCCCGACGCGATCCAGTTCGCCCCCGCTTTGCCCAAGACCCGCTCCGGCAAGATCATGCGCCGCATCCTGCGCAAGATCGCGGAAGGCGCGATCGACACGATCGGCGACACCTCGACGCTCGCCGATCCGTCGGTCGTCGCGACGCTGATCCGCGACCGGCAGGCATGAGGTAAGCGTGCACGGCGTTCGAGCCCCGCCCTCGACATACGCCGGACGGACGTCCACACGCGCCCCTGCCCGCCCGCCGCCGGACCGACCGGCAGGGGCCGAAGCCGCTGGACCGCCCCATGACCGCACGCCCACGTTCGATCCGGCTGACGCCGCGAGACATTCCGTCGCCCAACTCGATCAGCCCCGAGGCGCAGGCGGCGCTGGAGCGGCTGATCGACGCGGACGGCGTGCCGGTCAACGCGCATTTCACGATGCCGGACCATGACGACGTGGCGGGGTGGCAGGCAGTCAAGGCATCGGTCGATGCCCATTATGCGCGCATGCTGGCCGCGGCCTCGGACGCGCCCACCGCCGCGGTCGAGACGATCCGGTGCGACGATGCGGTCGTCCATGTCGCCACGCCCGCTGCGCCGATCGCCGAGGACGCTGTGTACATCGACCTGCACGGCGGTGCGCTGGTCTTCGGTGGTGGCGAGGGGTGTCGGCACGGCGCGCGAACGCTGGCCGATCAATTGGGCTTACGCGTCTGGAGCGTCGACTATCGCCTGCCGCCCGAACACCCCTTCCCGGCGGGCCTCGACGATGGCCTGGCGACCTATCGTGCTGCGCTTCGGTCGTACCCGGCCGAACGGATCGTCGTTGGCGGACGCTCCGCCGGCGGCAATCTCGCCGCCGCGATGCTGCTGCGCGCGAAGGCGGAGGGCCTGCCGCCGCCGGCCGGGCTGGTCCTGCTGTCGCCGCAGGTCGATCTGACGGAGAGTGGCGACAGTTTCGTGGTCAACGCCGGCATGGACGGGATGCTGCCGACGTCGCTGATGTCGAGCAATCGGCTCTATGCGGGCGGGGCCGATCTCAGCGACCCTCTCGTGTCACCGCTGTTCGGTGACGTCGCCAACTTCCCCCCGACCTTCCTTCTGACGGGCACGCGCGACCTGTTCCTGTCCAACACCGTGCGCATGCACCGCCGGCTCGTGTCGGCCGGGGTTCCTGCAGACCTCCATGTCTTCGAAGCCATGCCCCATGGCGGTTTCGGCGGAGCGCCGGAGGATTGGGAGGCGGCGCACTGTATGACGCAGTTTGTCCGAGACCGTCTATCGGCGCGCTGACCGGGCGTTCAACTCGCCATTCTGCCGCAGTTTTGGCCCCGACGATTGACGTTCCTGGAGCACGAATGCCACGATAAGACAGTAATGGATCAATAGTCGCACGCCGCCCCCGATCGCTATGAGGCAAGAAGCGGATTGATCTGCGTCTATACGAAAAACAGAGGGTGTGACGGAACCAATAAGTCGTTGCGCTAAATAGTATTTCTCGTGTTTCCCGCTGGATACAAATCGACCAAACTGTCGTTGAGCCCCGATAAAGCGAAAAGGGGCGCTCGTGATCATCGTACATCTGGCGCTCGGCGGTTGTCTGAAGGCGCCGCCCGTCAATTTCGGCGTGACGGCAGATACCGGTGGCCATATCGCCTATGTCCTCGATGCGGCATGCCATCAGGCGCTGCGCTCCGATGTCGATGCGGTGACGATCGTCACACGCTGCTTCTCCGACGAACGGCTCGATCCCGTCCACGCGCAAGCGGAGGAGGTCGTCGCGCCGAAGGTGACGATCCGCCGGATCGCGACCGCAGACCATCGCTACCTCGAGAAGGAGGCGCTGGGCGCCGACCTCGCCGCCTTCACCGAGGCGTTCTGCGAAATGATCGAACGGGAAGAGCGGCGCCCCGACGTGATTCACGCGCATTTCGCCGATGCCGCCGCCGTGGCCATGGCGGCACAGCGTCGATTCGGCATCCCCTTCGTCTACACGCCGCACGCGCTCGGCATCGACAAGCGGATGCAGCGCCTGGAATGCCCCGGCCTCGACGCCCGGATCGCCGCCGAACGCGCCGCGATCGAAGGGGCCTCAGCGATCGTGGTGTCGACCGAGGAAGAGGCGGCGCGTCAGGTCGGCGGTTATGGCGTTGCGCTGGGCGACCGGGTGACCGTCGTCGCGCCCGGCGTGCCGCGCCGCGACTGCGTGCCGGGGCCGGATACGCTGGCCGACCGGCTGGGCGACTGGTTCGAGTGCCCGGACCTGCCGATCATCCTCGCCATCGCGCGGCCCGTCGCGAAGAAGAACCTCGCAGCGCTCGCTCGCGCCTATGCCGACGATCCCGCGCTACAGGCACAGGCGAACCTCGTCATTCTGGCCGGGCAACATGCCTATGCCTCGGCCGACGAGCGGGCATCGCTGGCTGAGTTGCAGGCGATCGCCGACCGGCCGGGCATGCGCGGCCGCATCGCCTTGCCGCCGCAGCACGATGCCGATGACGTGGCGGCGCTATATGCGCGGGCGGCGCGCGGCGGGGTTTTCGTCAACCCGGCGCTGCATGAACCCTTCGGTCTGACGCTGGTCGAGGCGGCGGCGGCGGGCGTGCCGGTGGTCGCGACGCGCAACGGCGGTCCCGCCGATATCGTCGCCACGATCGGCCATGGCGTGCTGATCGATCCTGAGGATACGGCCGCGATCGGTGCGGCAATCCGCGCGATCGTGGGCGATCCAACCCGGCATCTCGCCTTTGCCACCGCTGCGCGCACCCGTGCTGATCTGTATTGCTGGCATCGCTATGCGGCCGCGACCTGCGCGCTGTACGGCGACCTCGCCGCACCACGACTACTCGCCTGCGACATCGACAATACGCTGACCGGCTGCGTCGAGGGCGCACGGGCCTTCGCGGTGTGGCGGGCGGCGAGCCCCCTGCCCTTCATCATCGCCACCGGCCGCGGCTTCGATGCGGCGCGGATGATCCTGAAGCGCTGGCGCCTGCCGCAGCCCGATGCCTTCATCGTCGATGTCGGCACCCGGTTGATGCTGCCCGATGGAACCGGCGGCTGGCGCGCCTGCGCGGAGTATGCGCGCACGCTCGACGCAGGATGGGATCGCGAGGCCGTCGCCGCAACGCTCGCGCCGCTGGGCGTGACGGCGCAACCGGCGGCGACGGCGGGGCCGCACAAGATCAGCTTCTACGGCGGCGCAGCGGACGCCGGCCGCATCCGCGGCGCGCTCTCGGCAGCGGGGCTGGCGGCACGCGTCATCTTCTCGCACGGGCGCCTGATCGACGTGCTCGCCCCCACCGGCGGCAAGGCACAGGCGATCGCGGCCTATGCCGCCCGGCGCGGCCTGACGCTGGCGGATTGTATCGCGGCGGGGGACAGCGGCAACGACGCCGACATGCTGGCGGCGTGCGGTCATGCCATCGTCGTCGGCAATGCGGGGGGCGAGCTGGCCCATCTGTCGCCACGCCCCGGCCTGCTGCGCGTGCGGCGCCATCATGCCGGTGGCGTGCTGGAGGGGCTGGCGACCTTGGGGCTGGCGGATGCGTCCCCGGCCGACCTGCCCGTGCCGGTGGCCGCATGATGCGCCCCTTCGGCTATTTCGTCCATCATCAGGGTCGCGGCCATGCCGAACGCTGCGCCGCGATCGCGAACGCGCTGCCGCCGACGCGACCGATGACGATCTTCTGCGCGCGCGACGACATCTTTCCCGCGCTGCCCCCGCAGGTCGACATCGTCCGCCTGCCCTCGTTGTTCGAAGCCACAGGCGACGAGGCGACGACGATGGACTGGGTGCCGACGCCGCAGACGTTGCACTGCGCGCCGCTGGGCTGGCCCGGCATCCGCCGCGCGATGGCCGTGCTGGCGGGGTGGTTCGACAGCGCCGATCCCGCACTGATGATCTGCGACGTCTCCGCCGAGATCGCGCAGCTGTCGCGCATCTGTTCGGTGCCACACGTCAAGGTGCTGCAACACGGCGACCGCGGCGATGCCGGCCACCGCGCAGCTTATGAGGGCGCGGCCGGACTGCTCGCGCCCTTCCACGCCGACCTCGCGCAGCCCGACTGGGATGCAGCGTTGCGCGCGCGGACCTGTTTCGCCGGCGGCCTCGGCGTCGATGTCCGCGTGCCCGAGCGCGAGGTCGCGCGGCAGCGGATCGGCATCGGCGCGGACGAAGAGATGATCCTCGTCCTGTCGGGGGGCGGCGGCGATGGCTTCGCGCAGGCGCCGATCGGCGTCGGTGCGCGCGCGCGCCCGGCCGCACGCTGGATCACGATCGGCAAGGTCCAGCGCGACTGGCACGCCACCGAGCCCGCCAATGTCGAGCATCGCGGCTGGGTGGACGATGCCGCCGACCATATCGCGGCGGCGGACCTCGTCATCGCCTCGACCGGCAACACCACCTGCCAGCAGATCCTCGCGTCGGGCCGGCCATGGCTGGCGGTGCCGGAATGGCGCTATTTCGACGAACAGCATCGCAAGGCCGACGCACTCGCCGCCGCCGGCGTCGCGACCGTCAGGCCGCACCTGCCTTCGTCAGCGCATGGCTGGATCGCGGCACTGGCCGACACGCTGCGCGACCACCGCCCCGACCGCCAGCGCGCGATGATCGACGACACGCCGGCCGACCGCGCCGCCCTCTGGCTCGAAGCGCTCGCCGACCGGTTGTGGACGCCGCTCGCCGCCACTCCTTCCCTCTCCCTGGAGCCCCGCATCCTATGACCTCCGTCTCCGTCGTGACCCTGGCGAAGGGCCGCCCCGATCACCTCGTCAACGTCGTGCGCGGCCTATCGCAGCAGACGATGCGGCCGACCGAGCTGATCGTCGCGGTGATGCAGGACACGCTCTACGACCTGCCCGACGCGCCCTTTCCCATCCGCCAGATCCGAATCGACGCCGATGCGCTGCCGCTCGCGATGGCACGCAACGTCGCAGCGGGCGCGGCGCAGGGCGAGGTGCTCGTGTTCCTCGACATGGACTGTATTCCGACGCCGGAGCTGGTCGCCGATTACGCCGGCTTCGCCGCCACGTTCGACGGCCTGCTGATGGGCGAGGTGATGTATCTGCCGGGCGGCGCTACGGCGGGCGACTGGTCCTATCCCGGCTTCGCCGCGGTCGCCGAACGGCACTCGGATCGCCGTGGTCCGCCCGCGGAGGGGCTGGAAGTGTGTGCCGACTATCGCTGCTTCTGGTCGCTCAATTTCGCGATGCGCCGCGAAACCTTCCTGCGCGTCGGCGGCTTCGACGAACGCTATGTCGGCTATGGCGGCGAGGATACCGATTTCGGCAAGACGCTGGATCAGGCGAACGTCACGATCGCGTGGATCAAGGGCGGGCTCGCCTATCACCAATATCACCCGCACCACATGCCGCCCGTCCACCATATCGACAGCGTGGTCCGCAACGCGCAGCTGTTCGAGGCGAAATGGGGCTATCGGACGATGGGTCACTGGCTGCACGCGTTCCGCCTGATGGGGCTGATCGACGACACGCCTGGCCGGCCGATCCGCATCCTGCGCGAAGCCCATGACGGCGACCGCGCGCTCACCGGCCAGCAGAGCCATCAGCCCTATGCCAATACCGCGCGCGTTCTGCGCGAGCTGGAAGCCGCCGCCGCCCGCGCACCGGAGGCGGTCGCCGCGTGAGGATCGCCATCCTCGCGCATGTCCGCCAGCGTATCGCGCAGCCGTTCGCAGGCGGCATGGAGGCGCATTGCTGGCACCTCGCCGCCGGGCTGCAGGATCGCGGGCACGACGTCGTCCTGTTCGCCTCGGGCGACAGCGATCCGCGCTTTGCGATCGATCCCGTGCTCGCCGAGCATTACGAGCGTACCTTTCCCTGGGCCGAGCATCGCGGCTCGGCGCCGCTGATCGCGCACCTCGACGCCGGCTATGCCGCGGCGTGCGACCGGATCGCGGCGGGCGGGTTCGATGTCGTCCACAACAACAGCCTGCACCGCTTCCCGCTGGAGCAACGCCGGACGGAGGCGGTGCCGACCGTCACCTCGCTGCACGTGCCCCCCTATGACGCGCTACACTGGTTCGTGCAGCAGAGCCCGTCGCCGCGCCATCATCTGACCGTCACCTCGGCGCGGCAGCGCGAGGCGTGGTGGCCGAACGGCGCACCGGCGGAGGTATCGGTGCTGCACAACGGTATCGATATCGATCGCTGGCCCTTTCGCCCGCACGGCAATGGCGAAGCGGTCTGGTGCGGGCGCATCACGCCCAACAAGGGGCCGCATCTCGCCGCCCAGGCCGCACGCGCCGCCGGCATCCGCCTGACGCTGTTCGGGGGCATCGAGGACCCCGATTATTACGGGGCAGAGGTCGCGCCGCTGCTCGGCGACGGCGTCGTCTATGCCGGGCACCGCAACGCCGAGGACCTGGCGGTGGAGCTTGGCCGCGCCTCGCTGTTCGTCTTCACCCCCTGTTGGGACGAGCCGTTCGGACTGGTCGCGGCAGAGGCGATGGCGTGCGGCCTGCCCGTCGCCGCATTCGACATGGGTGCGGCGCGCGAGGTCGTCGGCGACGCCGGCCGGTTCGCGCCCCCGGGCGATGTCGCCGCGCTGGCCACGGCGATGCGCGAGGCGATGGCGATTCCCCCCGACGTCCCGCGCGACCGCGTGCAGCGGCTGTTCACGCACGATCGCTGGCTCGACCGCTGCGAAGCGCTCTACCGCACCGTGATCGCCGGCGACGTCAGGCTGGCGGCATGAGCGACGTCGTCGCGGCGCAGCGAGCCGCGCTCGATACCCTCTACCGCCGGCACCTGACGCTGGGCAGCCGCTATGCGCTGCTCGACTTTCCCGATCACGCCAATGTCGGCGACAGTGCGATCTGGCTGGGCGAACTGGTCATGCTGCGCGGCATCACCGGGCGCGATCCGGACTATGTCTGCACGTGGCACGATTTCGACGAACAGGCTCTCCGCGACGCCTGCCCGGACGGCATCGTCTTCCTGCACGGGGGCGGCAATCTGGGGGATATCTGGCCGCACCACCAGCAGTTGCGCGAAACCGTGCTCGAGCAGCTGCGCGACCGCATCGTGGTGCAATTGCCGCAGTCCATCCACTTCCGCGATGCGTCGGCAGCGGTGCGCTTCGCAGGCATCGCGGCACGGCACCCGCAGCTGACGCTCTACGCACGCGACACCGCCAGCCTCGCCATCGCGCAGCAGATGGTTGGGACGGTCGCTTCGCTCGCCCCGGATTCCGCCTTCGCACTGGGGGGGCAGGCGCGCCGGGAGCCGGACGTGCCGGTGCTGGCGCTGATGCGCACCGACAAGGAGCGGGTCGACAAGACTCCGGCGCTGCCGGCGGGCGCATTCGTCTGCGACTGGCTGGAAGACGACGACCACCTGACCGGCGACCACGCCGCCCTCGCCACGGCGCGTGTCGCGCGTGGCCTGCGCCTGCTGTCGCGCGGACAGACGGTCGCCACCGATCGCCTGCACGGCCATATCCTCGCGCTGCTGCTCGACATCCCCCACGTCGTCTTCGACAATGATTACGGCAAGATCGGCCGCTACGTCGCGACATGGACCCGCGACAGCCCGCGCCTGCTCCACGCACTGCCATCGTCGCCGCGATCCGTCGCGGCATGACCGCCATCCCGGCGATCAGCCTGCTCGTCTGCACACGCAACCGCGCCGCCGCTTTGCCGCGCCTGCTCGCCTCGATCACCCACGCCGCCGCGCAGGAAGGGGCACCGGCGATCGAGGTCGTCATCGTCGACAATGGCTCGACCGACGCGACGGCCGATCGGCTGGAGGCATGGCAGGCGCAACAGTCCTTCCCCGTCCACCTGCTCCAGAGCGACAGGCCCGGCCTGGCGCGCGCGCGAAATGTGGGTCTCGCCGCCGTACGCGGCGCGATCGTCGCGATGACCGACGACGACTGCCGCCTCCACCCCGATTATTTCATCGCGCTCGCCCGCTGTTTCGCGGCGCTCGACGGATCGGCCATCGTCGGCGGCCGCATCCTGCCCGGCGACCCCAATGACTTGCCGATCACGATCAAGCTGGAAGACCACCCGATGATCGCGACGCCCGATCGGTTTCCGGGCGGGTTCGTGATGGGCGCCAATCTGGCGATGACGCGCGACGTGCTGCACCGGGTCGGCGCCTTCGACGAGCGGTTCGGCGCGGGCGCGCCGTTCCGCGCCGCCGAGGACACCGACTATCTGCTGCGTGCGCAGGCCGCGGGGATCGCGCTGCGTTACGAGCCCCATTTCGTCGTCGACCATCACCACGGACGGCGGCTCGCCGCCGAGGAACGCGCCCTGCTGGCGGGGTACAGCGTCGGCGATGGCGCGCTCTACGCCAAATTCCTGTTCAAGGACCGGCGGGTGCTGCGCTACCTCATGCAGGACGTCGGATCGCTACGTCTCGACCTGCTACGCCCGGTCCGCGCGCATAAGAGCATTCGGGCATTCTACACGTTCTGCCTGCGCCACAAGCTGATCGGCATGGCCGCCTTCCTGACCGCGAGCGCCAGGAGCGGCCGACGCCCTACCGATCAGTACGGCCGGGCATAAGCGTCAGGGCCGATCGACGCGGCCGCCCGGCAGCGGATGCGGCACGCCGGTCGTACCGGGGAAGCTGATCGGCAGCCCCTTCAGCGTCCGCACCGCCATATAGGCGAAGCCCTCCGCCTCCATCGCGTCGCCGTCCCAGCCGAGCGTATCGCTGGCTTCCGGTGCGATACCGGTGCGCTCGCCGATCATGCGCAGCAGCGTCGGGTTGTGCCGGCCCCCGCCCGCGACGATCAGGCGCTTCGGCCGCGCGGGCAGCTGGTCCAGCGCCTCGGCCACGGTCGCCGCGGTAAAGGCGGTCAGCGTCGCTGCGCCGTCCGCCGCCGACAGGCCGCGCGCCGGCTGAATGGTGAAGTCGTTGCGATCGAGGCTCTTGGGCGACGGTGCGGCGAAATAGGGGTGGTCGAGCATCGCCGTCAGCACCGCCTCGTCCACATGCCCCGACGCGGCAAGCGCGCCATCGGCGTCATAGCGCGCGCCGGTTTCCGCCTCGACCCAGCTGTCGATCAGGCCGTTCGCCGGACCGGTGTCGAAGGCGACCAGCGCGCCATCCTCGCCGACGAAGGTGACATTGCCGACGCCACCGAGATTGAGCACCGCCACCGGCCGCTCCAGCCCGGCCGTCAGCGCGGCGTGATAGATCGGGAGCAGCGGCGCCCCCTGCCCGCCTGCCGCAACGTCCGCGCTGCGCATATCGCTGACCACCGCAATGCCGGTGGCGCGCGCCAGCACCGCGCCATCACCGATCTGCCACGTCCAGCCGCGATCGGGCCGGTGCGCGACGGTCTGCCCGTGATAGCCGATCACCGCCACGTCCGCCGCCGCCACGCCCGCATCGCGCAGCAGCTTGTGAACGGCAAAGGCGTGCGTCCGGTCGATCAGTTCGCCCGCCGCGACGATATCGGGCGAAGCGCGCGGCCGATCGAAGGTCAGCGCCAGCGCGGTCGCCGCGGCCAGTTGCTCGCGGGCCGCATCCGAATAGGGCTCGCCGCGAAAGGCCAGCGGCCGCACCTCACCTTCGCCATCCGTATCGATCAGCGCCGCGTCGATCCCGTCGAGCGACGTCCCGGACATCAATCCTATTGCCAGCATGCACGATCACTCCCGTCGGTTCGATGTGGCGGCTGCGCGGCAGGCTGTCGAGCGGCATCGCCCCCGGATGCGACGAATGGCCGCCCCTGCCGCGCCATCTGGCAAAAGCGCGCGAAATCGACTATGTCGCGCGCTCTCATGGCAACTCGTCTTCCTTCTCCGCCGCGCGTCGGCATGGTGTCGCTCGGCTGTCCCAAGAATCTGGTCGACAGCGAACGCATCCTCACCCAGCTGCGCGCCGACGGCTATCAGATGTCCGCCGATTATGCCGGCGCCGACGTCGTGCTGGTCAACACCTGCGGTTTCCTCGATTCCGCCAAGGAAGAAAGCCTTGAGGCGATCGGCGAAGCGATCGCGGAAAACGGCCGCGTGATCGTGACGGGCTGTATGGGCAAAGAGGCGGAGGTGATCCGCGCCCGCTTCCCGCAGGTGCTCGCCGTCACCGGCGCGCATCAATACGAACAGGTGGTCGAGGCGGTGCATGAGGCGGCGCCGGCGAACCTGTCGCCCTATATCGACCTGATCCCCGACGCCGGGCTGAAGCTGACGCCGCGCCACTACAGCTATCTGAAGATTTCGGAAGGCTGCAACCACCGCTGCTCCTTCTGCATCATCCCCAGCTTACGCGGCGACCTCGTCAGCCGCCGCCCCGACGCCATCCTGCGCGAGGCGGAGAAACTGGTCGCCGCCGGCACGCGCGAGCTTCTCGTCATCAGCCAGGACACCAGCGCCTACGGCATCGACATCCGCAAGGAACCGCGGATGTGGAAGGGGCGCGAGGTCGTGCCGCACATGACCGATCTCGCCCGCGAACTCGGCCAGATCGCGCCCTGGGTGCGGCTGCACTACGTCTATCCCTATCCGCATGTCGATCAGGTCATTCCGCTGATGGCGGAAGGGCTCGTGCTCCCCTATCTCGACATCCCGTTCCAGCATGCCGCGCCGTCGGTGCTGAAGGCGATGAAGCGCCCCGGCAACGACGCCAAGGTGTTGCAGCGTATCCACCAGTGGCGGGACATCTGCCCGGATATCGCGATCCGATCGACCTTCGTCGTCGGCTTCCCCGGCGAGACCGAGGCGGACTTCCAATATCTGCTCGACTGGCTGGACGAGGCGCAGCTCGACCGCGTCGGCGCGTTCCGCTTCGAGCCGGTCGAGGGTGCCGCCGCCAATGCGCTGCCCGATCCGGTGCCGGAGGAGGTCAAGGAAGAGCGCTATCAGCGGATCATGGAAAAGACCGCCGCGATCAGCGCCGCGAAGCTCGCCGCCAAGGTCGGCCGCACCCTGCCCGTCATCATCGACGAGGTCGGCGAGGAAGGCGCAACGGGCCGCAGCCAGGCCGATGCCCCCGAAATCGACGGCCAGGTCTTCCTGCGCGACGCCGCCCATCTGTCGGTCGGCGATATCGTACCGGTGACGATCGAGGACGCCGACGAGCACGACCTGTACGGCGTGCCGGCGTAAGCACTTAGCGGTCCGCGCTGGACGTCGCAGCGCTCCCCTGCAAGGATCATCGGTCTGCGGCGGGAGACGATGGCGATGATGACGCGGCTGGCGATCGGCGGCTATCGTTCGATCCGCGACCTTACGCTGGAGCTATCGCCGCTAACGATCGTCACCGGACCGAATGGTTCGGGCAAATCCAGCCTGCATCGCGCGTTGCGTCTGCTGGCCGACGTAGCGCAGGGCCGGCTCATCGCCTCGCTCGCCCAGGACGGCGGACTGGCGTCGGTGTTATGGGCTGGTCCTGAGACGATCAGCCGCGACATGCGCGCCGGGCGCGTGCCTGTGCAGGGAACGGTGCGGACCGGACCGGTCAGCCTCAGGCTCGGTTTCTCCGGGCCCGACTTCGGTTATGCGATCGATATCGGGCCGCCGATCCCCGGCACCGGCTTCGCGGGCGATCCTGAGAT
The DNA here is from genome assembly GCF_000379045.1 of Sphingomonas melonis DAPP-PG 224. Classification (NCBI taxonomy): domain Bacteria; kingdom Pseudomonadati; phylum Pseudomonadota; class Alphaproteobacteria; order Sphingomonadales; family Sphingomonadaceae; genus Sphingomonas; species Sphingomonas melonis. The sequence continues at coordinate 2,209,283 of NZ_KB900605.1, read as the reverse complement.
CAAGGTAGAGGCGATGTGGACGGGCGAAAGGCTCGGCCGCGCCAATGCCTTCGCCGAGCGTCGAGGGCGCGTCGTCAACCTGCGCACGGCCGACACCGGCGAATGGCGGCGAAGCCCCATCGACCTGTCGGGCTTCGAATCGATGGTCACGCACGCGGCCGATCCCGTCGATGGCCTGGAGTTGCTGCTGATGCGTGAGCGCATGCGCAACTGGCGCTTCTACGACAGCCTCCGGACGGATTTGGACGCACCGGTCCGGCGGCCGCAGATCGTCACCTACACGCCCGTCATGGCGGGCGATGGATCGGACCTCGTTGCCGCGATCGCGACCATCCAATTCTTTGGCGATGGGGAGGCATTGGCAGCGGCGATTGACGACGCCTTTCCCGGGTCGACGATCACGCTTATCGGTGGCGAGGGCGCTCGTCCGTCGTTCGGCCTGCGCCAACCCGGTATGCTGCGGGCGCTCGACGCACGCGAATTGTCCGACGGCACCCTGCGGTACGTCCTGCTGGTCGCAGCGTTACTGTCGCCTCGTCCGCCCGAGCTGATGGTGCTGAACGAGCCTGAGGCGAACCTCCACCCGTCTTTGCTGCTGCCGCTCGCCCGACTCCTCACCGCCACCGCCCGCTCCTGCCAGATCATCGTTGTCTCCCACAGCAGCGCCTTGCTCGATGCGCTGCGCGCCAGCGGCGACGTCGGCGACATCGCGCTGGAAAAGGAATTGGGCGAAACGCACACGCAGGATCGCTTCGGCCCGCAATGGGCGTGGCCCAAACGCTGACGTCGATTTCACTTTCGCCCATCGCGGCCGATGTGGCAGCTAGGCGCGATGAAGCTCCCGACATTCGCCGCAGCCTGTGCGCTCGCCATCGCTCCCGCATCGGTGCAGGCGCAGGCGCTCTCCCCCACCGAACTCGCTGCGGTCGACAAGGTCGTTGCCGATGGCCTCGCCGCCACGGCCACGCCGTCTGCGCAGGTCGCGATCGTGCGCGGTGGCAAGATCGTGCTGGTCAAGGCCTATGGCGAGCAGGCGAAGGGCGTGCCCGCCCGCACCGACGCGCCGTATCAGATCGCGTCGATCTCCAAACAGTTCACCGCCGCGGCGCTGCTGCTGCTCGCCGACGACGGCAAATTATCGATGGACGATACCGTCGCCAAATGGCTGCCGGGGATCAGCGGCGGCGACAAAATCACGATCCGCCAGTTGCTCAGCCACACCTCGGGCCTGCAGGATTACTGGCCGCAGGACTATAGCTTCGCCGCAATGGAAAAGCCGACGACGCCGCAGGCGATCGTCGATCGCTGGGCGAAGAAGCCGCTCGATTTCGCGCCGGGCACGCAGTGGCAATATTCGAACACCGGCTATGTCGTCGCCGGTATGATCGCCGAGAAGGCGGCGGGCGAGCCACTGATGACCTTCCTGCAACGGCGCATCTTCGCGCCTTTGGGGATCAAGGCGATCGATCAGGACAAGGCGGTCGGCAACGGTTTCCCCGTCGGCTATCACCGCAATGCTTTGGGCCCGGTCCGCGCCGCGCCGCCGCCCGCGGAGGGCTGGCTGTTCGCCGCCGGCGAGCTGTCGATGAGCGCCGCCGATCTCGCGAAATGGGACGTCGCGCGCATGGATCGCAGCCTGCTGCCCGCCGCCGACTGGGCCGCGCAGGAAAAGCCGGTGCTGCTCAACGACGGCAGCACGACCAATTACGGCCTGGGCGTCAGCCTCGGCAAGCGCGCCGGCGTGCCCTATGTCGAGCATAGCGGCGAGGCGGTCGGCTTCCTGTCCGAAAACATCGTCTTTCCCGAACAGAAAGCGGCGGTGGTCGTGCTGACCAACGCCGATTTCGGCGACGCCTTCGTCACCATCGCCAATGGCATTGCGAAGGTCGTGCTGCCCGCGACGGCGGATGCGGCCGAAGTCCAGAAGACCGCGCAGGCCCGCGCGCTGTTCGATTCGCTGCGGTCGGGCACGCTCGACCGGTCGAAGCTGACGCCCAATGCATCCTATTATTTCACGCCGCAGGTGCTCGCCGACTATAAGAGCAGCCTCGCCCCGCTGGGCGCGCCGACCAGCTTCGAACTCGCCGGACCCAAGCGGCTGCGCGGTGGCTTCGTCCAGCGCCGATACGTCGTGACCTATCCCGACCGGAAGCTGTCGATCGCGACCTTCGCGGAACCCGATGGCGCGCAGCGCTACGAACAATTCCTCGTGTTCCCGGCCAACTGACATGCCCGATACCCTGCTCCAGCCCGACCGTGGACAAGCCGCCCGCACGATCGACCTGATCGCCCCCGATGCCTATGACGCGTGGCTGGGTGGCCAGCCGCAGCGGGTGCGCACCGCGCTCGCCGCGCAGCGCTTCACCGGCAAGGCGGGCAGCGCGGCGGTGTTCGTCGACGAGGACATCCACGGCATCGCCATCGCCGGCCCCGCCGACCCGTGGTCGCTCGCCAAGCTTGCCGAGACGCTGCCGGCTGGCACCTATCGCGTCGCGGGCGAGATCGGTCCGGCGGCGCTCGGCTGGGTGTTGGGGCAATATCGCTTCGACCGCTATCGCCGCCCCGACGACACCGGGCCCCGCATCCTGCTGACCCGCGATGCGGCGGGGATCGAAGAGGTGCTGCGCGTCGCCGCCGCGACCGCGCTGGTCCGCGACCTCGTCAACACCGGCGCCGGCGACCTCGGGCCGACCGAGCTGGAATTGGCCGCCGAGAAGTTGGCGCGCGAGCATCATGCGGCGCTCACCGTCACGCGCGGCGACACGCTCGCCGCCGACTATCCGATGATCCACGCGGTCGGGCAGGCCGCGGTGAAGGAACGCCATCCGCGCCTGATCGAGCTGGAATGGGGCGACCCCGCGCATCCGCGCATCGCATTGGTCGGCAAGGGCGTGGTGTTCGACACCGGCGGTCTCGATATCAAGCCGTCCGCCGGCATGCGGTTGATGAAGAAGGATATGGGCGGCGCCGCACATGCGCTGGCGCTGGCGAGCCTCGTGATGGCGGCACGCCTGCCGGTGCGGCTCCACCTGCTGATCCCGGCGGTGGAAAATGCGATCGCCGGCAACGCCTTCCGCCCCGGCGACGTGCTGCGCAGCCGCGCGGGGCTGACGGTCGAGAACACCAATACCGACGCCGAGGGACGCCTGATCCTGGGCGATGCGCTGACCAAGGCGGGCGAAGGAAAGCCAGAGCTCATCCTCGACTTCGCGACGCTGACCGGCGCGGCCCGCGTGGCCCTCGGCCCCGATCTGCCGCCGCTGTTCACCGACGACGAGGACCTGGCGCGCGATATCCTGGCCGCCGGCGATGCGCTCAGCGATCCGCTGTGGCGGATGCCGCTGTGGAGCGCCTACGACGACATGCTGAAGTCGGACATCGCCGACATGGTCAACGCGCCCGACGGCGGCTTCGCCGGTGCCGTCACCGCCGCGCTGTTCCTCCGCCGCTTCGTGCCGCAGGACGTCGCCTGGGCGCATATGGATGTCTTCGCCTGGCGCCCGACCGCCAAGCCCGGCCGGCCCAAGGGCGGCGAGGCCTATGCGCTGCGGGCGTGTTATGCGGTGCTGAAGGCGCGCTATCCGCGCGGTTGAGGTCGCGCGCCGACATCGATGCGGTTCCCATCGGGGTCCGCGAAGACGAAGGCACGCTGGCCATAATCCTTGTCCGCCAGCCGCTTGATGATCCGCGTGCCCGCGGACTCCAGCCGGCGATAGAGTGCATCGGCATCGTCGACGAACAGGTGCATGACGTTGGCCGTGGAGGCGACGTGATCGGCCTTGCGGGTCAGATGCACCTCGGCCGCATCCTTCTTCAGCACCGCAAAGCCCAGCGGATCGCCGTTTTCGAAGACGGTCGCGAAGCCCAGCACGCCGCCATAAAAGCGCAAGGCCGCTTGCATATCGCGCACGCAGATTGTCGGCGCCGCACGCCCGAACGTAACCGGCTCATCCATCGGAATTCATCCTGTCGGGCAGCGGCGGCAGTGCGCATGCCGGGTGATGGAGCGGTGTCCGTCGCCTAGCTGCGCCGCGGAGCCCGCACTGTCAACGCATCACCGATCGGTCGCGGGCGGGTCGATATCCCATTGCTGGTCGCGCAACACGGTCGACGCCACGGGCTTGCCCGCCGCATCGCGCCACGGATCGTAGCGGAAGCGCTTTTCGATCGCCCGGCACGTCGCCTGATCCATCAGCGCATTGCCGCTCGATTGTGCGATCCGGCAATTGGTGACGTGGCCATTGGTCTCGACCCGGTAGCGGACGCTCACAACGCCCCGAAAACCGGTGTCGAGGATCGAATCGGGAATGTCCGATCCCTTGATCCGCCCGTTGATCAGTCGCGGCACGCGTTCCCAGCCGCTGCCGTCGCCATCGCCGTCGCCACCTGCGCCATTGCCGTTGCCGATCCCGCCGGAGCCCGTGCCCGGCCCCGGCTTGTCCGACGCGCCGGAGGTGGCCTGCACGCCGATATTGGGCAGCGGCGCGACGATCACCGGCGGCGGCGGCGCGACCTGGATGATCGGCACCGGCGCGGTCACCTCGGTCGCCTTGGAGCGCAGGTTCGGCGGCGAGGCCTTGCCGCTCGGCCGGTTGATCTTCTTGGGCGGCGGCACCACGCGTTCGGGCGGCGGTGGATCGGGCATGACGGTAAAGGTCGCCAACGCCTGCTGCACCGCCTGCGGCGCGCCGTGAAAGGCCAGCCCCATCACCAAGGCATAGCCCAGCGTCGCCACGACGCCCCCGGTCAGGAGCGCCGCACCGATCCGCTCGCGCCGCGAAGCGCCGTATTGCGAAGGGCCATAGGTCGTCACCATGCGACAGATGATGTCGCATGGCGCCTTTCGCAACGCTGACTGGCAGCGTCGATCGGGCGTTACAGCGTCGCCGCCGCCTCGATGATCGGCACGAACTTCGCCGCGGTCAGGCTCGCGCCGCCGACCAGGGCGCCATCGACATTCTCGCAGGCGAGGATCGTTGCCGCGTTATCGCCCGTCACCGATCCGCCGTACAGGATGCGGATCCCGTCCGCCGCGTCGCCGACCAGCTGGCGCAGCTTGGCGCGGGCGATCGAATGGATCGCGGCGATCTGGTCCAGCGTCGGCGTACGGCCGGTGCCGATCGCCCAGCGCGGTTCGTAGGCGAGCGTGAACCAGCTGCCATCGGCATTGTCGGGCACCGATTTCTCGATCTGCGCCTGCACCACACGCTCGGCGCGGTCGGCGTCGCGCTCGGCCTCGGTCTCGCCGCAGCAGGAGATGACGTGCAGCCCCGCGCGCCGTGCCGCCGCGGCCTTGGCCCAGGCGTCATGGCTGGTTTCGCCCTGGTCCGCCCGGCGCTCGCTATGGCCGACGATGGTGAAGCGCGCGCCGGCCTCCGCCACCATGCCCGCCGAGACGCAACCGGTATGTGCGCCGCTGTCCGCCTCATGCACATCCTCGGCACCGATCGACAGGTTGGGCACCCGTTCCGCCGCGCCCGCGATCAGCGTGAAAGGCACGGCGACCGCCACGTCCACCCCCGGTGCTGCCTCTGCCGCGGCGGCAATCGCGTCCAGTTCGGCGAGCGCCGCGCGCGATCCGTTCATTTTCCAGTTTCCCGCCACGAACTTGCGCCGAGTCATCCGACCTCCCGTCCTGCCTTATCAGTCGTTTTACACGTTAAACGCGTCATGCCTGCCCGCGCGCTTGATGGCAAGGCACTGCCCCCCTAAAGCGTGGACCAAATCTTACAGGGACGATCGGCCACTCCATGCTCAGCTTCTTCCGCCGGATCATCAATTCCAAGGCCGGCGTCGTCGTCACCTTCATCGTGCTGGGCGTCATCGCGCTCGCCTTCGCCGCGGGCGACATCACCGGCCTCGCCGGCAACGGCCCCAGCCTGTCGGGCGGCAGCGTCGCCACCGTCGGCGGCACGAAGATCTCGCCCGCCGAGCTGCGCCAGCGCGTGCAGACCGAACTGGCCGGCGCCCGCCAGCGCATCCCGACGCTGACCATGGAACAGCTGCTCGAACAGGGCGGCCTGCAATCCACGCTGGACCGCGCCATCAACGGCGTCGCGCTGGAACGCTTCGGCCAGGACCAGGGCATGGTCGTCAGCAAGCGGTCGATCGACGGCGTCATCGCCGGCATCCCCGGCCTGCGCGGTCCCAACGGCCAATTCGATCCCGTCCGCTACCAGCAGCTGCTCGCCGACCAGAAGCTGACCGACGCGCAGGTCCGCACCGACATCGCGCGCGACATCATCGCGCAGCAGCTGATGCTGCCGACGCAGGGGGCGACGCAGGTGCCGCAGAAGATCGCGCTGCCCTATGCCTCGCTGATGCTCGAAAAGCGGTCCGGCCAGATCGCGTTCGTCCCCGCCTCCGCGCTCGCCGGCGGCCCGGCGCCGACCGACGCCGAATTGCAGGCCTTCTATCGCCGCAACGTTGCGCGCTTCACCGTGCCGGAACGCCGCGTGATCCGCTACGCCCGCGTCACGCCCGAGATGGTGAAAGCCGCCGCCACGCCGACCGATGCCGAAATCGCCGCCGCCTACAAGAGCCAGGCGCCGCGCTTCGCCGCTGCCGAAAAGCGCACGATCGCGCAGGTTGTGGTCGCCGATCAGGCCGGCGCCAACGCCATCGCCGCCAAGGTGAAGGGCGGCACGTCGCTGACCGACGCCGCCCGCGCCGCCGGCCTGGAAGCCGCGACGCAGACCGCCGTCACCAAGTCGGCCTATGCCGGCACGACCAGCACCGCGATCGCCGACGCCGCCTTCGCCGCGCCGCGCGGCGGCGTGATCGGTCCGGTGCGCGGGCCGCTCGGCTGGGTCGTCGCCAAGGTCGAATCGATCGAACAATCGCCCGGCAAGACGCTGGAACAGGCGAAGCCGGAACTGATCGCCGCGCTGTCGAAGGACAAGCTCGCCCGCGCGCTGTCGGACCTGCATGACAAGCTGGACGATGCGCTCGGCAAGAGCGCGACGTTCGACGAGGTGACCGCCGACCAGAAGCTCAGCGCCACCACCACGCCCGCGCTGCTCGCCAACGGCACCAACCCCGATTCGCCCGGCACCGCCGCCGATCCGGCGATCGCCCCGATCGTCGGTGCCGCCTTCCAGATGGCGGAGGGCGACCCCGCACAGCTGGTGCCGACCGGCCAGGACGGCAGCTTCGCCGTGGTCGCGCTCGGCCGTGTCGTCCCCGCCGCGCCGCGCCCGCTGGATCAGGTGCGCGCACAGGTCGCCGCGGACTATGCCGCCGATCGCGCCCGCGCCGCCGCGCGCAAGCTCGCGACCGACATCCTCGCCAAGGTGAACAAGGGCACGCCGCTGGCGCAGGCGATGGCGACCGCCGGCCGTCCGCTGCCGCCGGTCCAGCCCGCCGTCGCGACGCGCGCGCAGCTCGCGTCCGCGCAGGGCCAGGTGCAGGCGCCGCTCGCTCTGATGTTCGCGATGGCCAAGGGCAATGCCAAGCTGCTCGAAGCGCCGAACAATGCCGGCTGGCTGATCGTCAAGCTCGACCAGATCGTGCCCGGCGACGCCAAGGGCGTGCCGCAGGCGGTGGCCGGTGCCCGCGCCAGCATCGCGCAGCTCGTCGGCCGCGAATATGCCGAACAGTTCGCCCGCGCCGTCCGCAACGCCGTCGGCGTGAAGACCGATGCGGCCGCGCTGGCCAAGGTGCGCGCCGATCTTACCGGCGCCGGCAACTGAGATGAGCGCCAGCGCCGCGGCGATCGCGACCCTCGCCGCCGGGCGCCCGGCGTTCGTCTGGCGGCGGCAGGTCGCCGACACCGAAACGCCGGTCGCCGCCGCGCTTAAGCTCATCGAGCCGGGCCGCGGCGACTTCCTGCTCGAATCGGTCGAAGGCGGCGCGACGCGCGGGCGGCACAGCCTGATCGGCCTCGCGCCCGATCTCGTCTTCCGTGCGCATGGCGACACCGCCGAGATCAACCGCCACTGGGCCACCGATCGCACCGCCTTCCAGCCGACCGGGACGCCGACGCTCGCCGCGCTGCGCGCGCTGGTCGCGGAATGCCAGGGTCAGGTCCCTGCGGAATTACCGCGCGCGCTCGCCTGCCTCGTCGGTTATTTCGGCTATGAGACGATCGGCCTCGTCGAACGGCTCGACGCCCCGGCCGCCGATCCGCTCGGCCTGCCCGACATGCTATTCGTCCGGCCGACGGTGATCTGCGTGTTCGATCGCCTCGCCGATGCCCTCTATCTGGTCGCCCCGGTATGGCCCGATGCCACGCGCACGCCGGAAAAGCTGGTCGCGGCCGCGGAGGACCGTCTAGACGACGTCGCCGCCCGCCTTGCGCATACCCCGCTGCCGGCGCCCGTCACCGCAGACCCCGAAGAGCCCGCCTATACGCCCGCCATCGCGCCGCAGGACTATGCGACGATGGTCACCCGCGCGCAGGACTATATCGCTGCGGGCGACATTTTTCAGGTGGTGCTGGCGCAGCGCTTCTCCGCGCCGTTTGCGCTGCCGCCGTTCGAACTGTACCGCAGCCTGCGCCGCATCAACCCCTCGCCCTTCCTCTATCACCTCGATCTGCCCGGCTTTGCGCTGATCGGCTCGAGCCCCGAAATCCTCGTCCGGGTCCGCGACGGTCAGGTGACGATCCGTCCGATCGCCGGCACCCGCCCGCGCGGCAAGACCGCGGCGGAGGACGAGGCGAATCGCGAAAGCCTGCTCGCCGATCCCAAGGAACGCGCCGAGCATCTCATGCTGCTCGATCTCGGCCGCAACGACGTCGGCCGGGCGGCGGCGCCGGGCACGGTGCGCGTCACGTCGAGCTACGGTATCGAATTGTACAGCCACGTCATGCACATCGTCTCGAACGTGGTGGGCGACCTGTCCCCCGCCGCCGACGCGATCGACGCCCTGTTCGCCGGCTTTCCCGCCGGCACGGTCAGCGGCGCCCCAAAAGTGCGCGCCTGCCAGATCATCGCCGAACTCGAGCCCGAACGGCGCGGCGCCTATGCCGGCGGCGTCGGCTATTTCTCGCCGGACGGATCGATGGATTCGTGCATCGTCCTGCGCACCGCGATCGTAAAGGACGGCACCATCCACGCGCAGGCCGGCGCCGGCATCGTCGCCGACAGTGTGCCGGCTTACGAACAGCGCGAGTGCGAAGCGAAGGCTGGAGCGATCCTCGCGGCCGCCCGCGACGCCGTAGCGCGCGCGGCGGATGGGCAGTTCGGGCAGTAGGCCCTAGGCACCGCGCTCCGACGAAACCTCAGCCAATCCGTCATCCCAGCGAAGGCTGGGATCTCCCGGTTGGTGTGCGCGCCGAAAGCCGCAAGAGACCCCAGCCTCCGCTGGGGTGACGAACTGAACTAGGACCGTAGTAGTCCCAGCCTCAGGGGATCTGCGCCTGCGCATCGCGCTGCGCACGCCGCTCGGCCGCCCACTGGCGGTTCTGCATCAGCGCACAGCCGCTCTGCCCACCGGTGCCGACGGGCGAGCACGTATCCGGCAACCCGGCCGCGGCGCGACCGATCTGGTCCTGCACCGCCACCTTGTTCGACCATGCCTGGTTCTGCGCCGGGATCGGCCCGCTGTCGCGGAACTGCTTCGGGATGCGATAGGGCTGATCGAGCGTCGAACACACGACGATCTCGGTCGACGTGCTCTGCGGGCACTTCTGTCCCACGCCCAGCGTCACGCTGCGCACCCGCTGCGGCGGCGAGCCCGCCTCCGCCGTCCCGTCCGTCCCGGTGGCGGGGGTGGTCTGCGCGGAAGCGACCGCCGGCAGGGCGATGAGGGCGGCGAGCAGCAACGGGCGGATCATGACGGGCACTCCTTCAAGTCGTTCAACGTGCAGCCGCCGCCATGGCTCCCGCCGGCGTGGCATGGTTTTTCGGGTCTAACCGAACCGACATTGCTACAGGATTGCCGCGACGCAAGAGGGTGCGACAGGTTGCACGCCCGCGCTCTTCGGCTATGGCGGCGCGATGATCCTCGTCGTCGACAATTACGACAGCTTCACCTGGAACCTCGTCCACTACCTCATGGAGCTGGGCAGCGAGGTCGAGGTGGTGCGCAACGACGCCATTTCGGCGGGGCAGGCGCTGTCGTCGGGCGCCAGCGCCTTCCTCATCTCGCCCGGCCCCTGCACCCCGACCGAGGCGGGCGTCAGCCTCGATCTCGTCGCCGCGGCCGCGGATGCGGGGCGTCCGCTGCTCGGCGTGTGCCTGGGCCATCAGGCGATCGGCCAGCATTTCGGTGGCAAGGTCGAACGCGGCGGGCTGATGCACGGCAAGACATCCCCGGTCGACCATGACGGCACCGGCCTGTTCGAAGGGCTGCCCTCGCCGTTCATGGCGACGCGCTATCACAGCCTGATCGTCAACGACGTGGCCTCGCCCCTGGTCGTCAACGCGCGGACCCAGGACGGCATTGTCATGGGCTTCCGCCACGAACACCTGCCGATCCATGGCGTGCAATTCCACCCGGAAAGCATCGCGACCGAACACGGCCATGCCATGCTCGCCAACTTCCTGACGATCGCCGGCATTCCGGTGCGCGAGCGCCCGTGACCAGCGTCGTCCTGCTTCCCGATCCATCGACCCCGCTGTCGCGCGAAAGCGCGGCGCAGGCGTTTGCCGATATCCTCGACGCGCGCGTCTCGGCAGAGGCGATCGGCGACTTCCTGCTCGCTCTGTCCGATCGCGGCGAAACCAGCATCGAAATCGCCGAGGCCGCCCGTGCCCTGCGTGCCCGCCTGATCCCGATCGCCGCTCCCGATGGCGCGATCGACGTCTGCGGCACGGGCGGTGACGGGCATCATACGCTCAACGTCTCGACCGCCGTCGCGCTGGTCGTCGCGGCCTGCGGCGTACCGGTCGCCAAGCACGGCAACCGTGCCGCCTCGTCCAAGGCCGGCGCTGCGGATACGCTGGAGGCGCTCGGCCTCGACATGGAGATCGCCGGCGCGACCGCGGAGGCTAGCCTCGCCGATATCGGCATCGCCTTCCTCTTCGCCGCCAACCATCACCCGGCGATGGCGCGGATCACGCCGATCCGCCGCCGCATCGGCAAGCGTACGATCTTCAACCTGATGGGGCCGCTCGCCAATCCGGCGCGCGTGTCGCACCAGCTGATCGGCATCGCCCGCCCCGATTACGCCGGCCTCTATGCCGAGGCGCTGGAACAGCTCGGCACCGCACGCGCCGCGGTGATTTCGGGCGAAGAGGGCCTGGACGAGCTCTCCACCGCCGGCCCCAGCCTCGCGGTGAATGTCGGCAGCGCGGCGCTGCCATCGCGCATCACGCCGGAAGACGCCGGCCTGCCCCGCCACCCGCTCGCCGCCATCCGCGGCGGTGACCCGGCCTATAACGCCGCCGCACTGCGCCGCCTGCTCGATGGAGAGGCGGGCGCGTATCGCGACGCCGTGCTGCTCAACGCGGCGGCGGCGCTTGTCGTCGCCGACCGCGCACCCAATCTCACTGCGGGCGCACAGGCCGCCGCCGAAGCGCTCGACGCCGGCCGCGCCGCCGCGCTCCTCGACCGCTGGATCGCCTACCGATGACCATTTTGTCCCGCATTATCGAAACCAAGCGCGCAGAGGTTGCCGCGCGCAAGGCGACGATCAGCCTCGCGGATCTCGACGCGCGCATCGCCGCGGTGACGCGCCCACGCGGCTTCCGCGCCGCGCTCGACGCAAAGTCGGGCCATGCGCTCATTGCCGAAATCAAAAAGGCCAGCCCGTCCAAGGGGCTGATCCGTGCCGATTTCGATCCGCCCGCCCATGCGCGCGCCTATCAGGCGGGTGGCGCGGCCTGCCTGTCGGTGCTCACCGACGAACAGTGGTTCCAGGGCAGCGACGACTATCTGATCGCCGCGCGCGCCGCCTGCGACCTGCCGGTGATCCGCAAGGATTTCATGGTCGATCCCTGGCAGGCAACCGAAAGCCGCTCGATCGGCGCCGACGCCATCCTCATCATCGTTGCCGCGCTGGACGACAATCAGATGGCGGAAATCGAGGCCTCGGCGCTCGATTGCGGCATGGACGTGCTGGTCGAGGTGCATGACGAATCCGAACTGGACCGCGCGCTCCGCCTCAAGTCGCGGCTGATCGGCGTCAACAACCGCAATCTGCACGACTTCTCCGTCGACTTCGCCCGCACCTACGAGCTGGTCGGCAAGGCGCCAAAGGGCTGCACCTTCGTTGCGGAAAGCGGCCTCGAAACCCGCGCCGACCTCGACGCGATGGCGGCGCATGGCGTGCGCTGCTTCCTCATCGGCGAGGCGCTAATGCGCGCCGACGACGTCGAGGCCGCGACGCGGGCCTTGGTCGGGTGAGCCACCTCACCCATCTCGACGTCGACGGTGCCGCGCATATGGTCGATGTCGGCGATAAAGCCGTGACGCAGCGTCGCGCAGTCGCCTCCGGCCGCATCGCCATCGCCCCCGACGCCCTCTCTGCGATCCGCGACGGCGCCGCGAAGAAGGGCGACGTGCTCGCCGTTGCCCGCGTCGCCGGGATCATGGCGGCGAAGAAAACCGCGGACCTCATCCCGCTCTGCCACCCCTTGCCCCTCACCCGCGTCACGCTCGACCTGACGCTGGACGATGCCGGCATCACCGCGACCGCGCTGACCGCCACCGACGGCAAGACCGGCGTCGAGATGGAGGCACTGACCGCCGTGTCGGTCGCCTTGCTCACCATCTACGACATGGCGAAGGCGATGGATCGCGCGATGACGATCTCGGACATCCGCCTGCTCGAAAAGGCCGGCGGCGCGTCGGGCGACTGGCGCGCCTGACGCCATGGCGCTGCTCCCGATCGACGAAGCCCAGGCGCGGCTGTTCGCGCACGCCCCGCCGGTCGGGACCGAAACCGTGCCTCTGGCCGCCGCCGCCGGCCGCTGGGCGGCAGACGACATCGCCGCCCGCCGCACCCAGCCCGCCACCGATTTGTCGGCGATGGATGGCTATGCGATCCGCTTCGCCGATCTGCCCGGGCCCTGGACGCTGATCGGCGAAAGCGCCGCCGGCCGCCCCTTTGCCGGCACCGTCGGTCCTGGCGAGACCGCGCGCATCTTCACCGGCGCGGCCCTGCCCGCCGGCGCCGACACGGTGATGGTGCAGGAAGAGGTCGCCGCCTCCGGCACCACGATCCGCCTCACTGGCGAAGGCCCAGCAACGCTCGGCCGCAACACCCGCCGCCGCGGCCTCGACTTTCACGCTGGGGATCGCCTGATCGCGCGTGGCGAGCGGCTGACGCCCGCGCGCATCGCCGTCGCCGCGACCGGCGGCATCGGCACGATCGCGGTCCACCGCCGAGTGCGCGTCGCCATCTGTGCGACGGGCGACGAACTGGTCGATCCGGGCGCTGGCGGCGACCCGAGCGCGCTGCCCGAATCGAACCGCGCGATGCTGGCCGCGATGCTCGCCGACCTGCCGATCGAGCTGATCGACCTCGGCATCCTGCCCGATGATCTCGATCGCCTGCGCGATGCGTTCGCGCGCGTCGACGCCGATCTGCTCGTCACCACCGGCGGCGCGTCGGTCGGCGACCATGACCTCGTGCGGCCAGCGCTGGAGGCGGCGGGCGGCGTCATCGATTTCTGGCGGATCGCACTGCGACCGGGCAAGCCGATGATGGCGGGACGGCGCGGCGCGATGCAGGTGCTGGGCCTGCCGGGCAACCCGGTATCCGCCTTCGTCACCGCCCTACTCTTCGTCAAACCGTTGATCGCGCACCTGTCCGGCGCCGCAGACCCGCTGCTGCGCAGCACGATGGCGATCCTGGGCGAAGACTTGCCCGCCAACGGCCCGCGCACCGATTATCTGCGCGCGGAGCTGCGCGACGGCCGCGCCTATGCCTCGACCATTCAGGACAGCTCGATGCTGCTGACGCTGGCGCGTTCGCATTGCCTGATCGTGCGGCCGGTCGATGCCCCCGCCGCGCGCGCGGGCGACTCGGTGGAAATCCTCGTCATCGCTTGACGCCCCACGAATTGTTCCCTAGAAGTTCCGCGTCTGTTCTGACGGGGAAGGACCGCTTATGCTCACGCGCAAGCAGCACGAGCTTGTATGCTTCATCAACGACCGGCTCGAGGAGACGGGCATCTCGCCGTCGTTCGAGGAGATGAAGGACGCGCTCGACCTCAAGTCCAAGTCCGGCGTCCACCGCCTGATCAGCGCGCTCGAGGAACGCAACTTCATCCGCCGCCTGCCCAACCGTGCGCGCGCGCTGGAAGTGCTGCGCATGCCGGAACGCTCCGAACGCAAGGCGCCCGAAACGCCCGCTCCCGCGGCGCCGCCGAGCGCGCCGGCCACGGACAACGTGCGTCCCGCGCCCTCGCCCGCGAACGACGTCGTCGAAATCCCGCTGCACGGCCGGATCGCCGCGGGCGTGCCGATCGAGGCGTTCGAAGGCAGTTCGATGCTCGCCGTCCCCGCGGCGTTGCTCGGCACCGGGGAACATTATGCGCTGGAAGTCTCCGGCGACTCGATGGTCGAGGCTGGTATTCTCGATGGCGACTATGCGCTGATCCGCCGCACCGACATCGCCCGCGATGGCGAGATCGTCGTTGCGTTGATCGAGGACAGCGAGGCGACGCTCAAATATTTCCGTCGCGAAGGCGCGATGATCCGCCTCGATCCCGCCAACCGCGCCTACGAACCGCAGCGCTATGTCCCCTCGCACGTCCGCGTGCAGGGCAAATTGTCGGGTATCCTCCGCCGCTACGACTGACGGGATTCCGCCGTGGTGGCGCGCCGCAACATATGGTCGTCCGTGAGACTTTTGTGACTTTCCAAACGGCGGCTTTAGCCCCCCGTCGAGGGCCGGGCATCCCGGCTTCCCGCTGATTGCGCGAATGAAAATGTCTAGATATCAAATGTCTAGACAGGGGCGCCATGGCGAGCCTAACGAAGCAATGACGGATCGACCCTATGTCATCCCGCTACAGGAGGCAGCGTCCCGTCGCCATGGCCCAGCGCGCCGGTGGGGGTCATCGCGACGGCACGGCCGCCGGGATATCGTCCGGCCGAGGCGGGGCGACCTTGGCTCCCACCAGCCACGGATGCCGATCCCCTGGCTGCATCACCGTCCGCACACGTCCGCTCGCCAGGGTCAGCATGACGCCGCCGGTGCGCCGCAGCACGGGCGCGTCTAGCCGCAGCCAGCGCGGCCGGCACGCCCGCGGCAGCCGCCGGTCGCTCACCACGACGTCCGCTCTCCCACAGGCCGCGACCACATCCCGCCATGCCAGTTGGTAGCCGCTGCGGGTCGCCAGGACGCGGAACGACTGCCCTCCCCCGTCCCGCAGGACCGCCACGCACGCATCGCGGCTGCACCGCGCCTCCGGCAGATCGTCGAGCAGCCACGGCTCGCCATCGGTCCCGCCGTTTTCGGCAAGCATCACCCGCGTATAGTCCCCGGCGCGATCGCGCAGCAGCGCCAGCCGTCCGCCCACCCGGATCGCCATATGCCGCCCATCGCCCGTCACCAGCAGATCGGGTGGCGGGGTCAGCGCCGCCCAGACGGCACCGGCGACGATCGGCAGCGCGCCGACCCAGCGCAGCCGCGTGCTCCACAGCGTCAGCCACAGCCCACCCGCGACCATCGCCAGAAACGCCCCCAGCGGCATCGACGGCACCGCCAGCGACGCGCCCGGCGCATCCGCCACCACATGCGCCAGCCACAGCAGCCCGCGCAGCGCCCCATCGGTCAGCCACCACACGGGCCCGCCCAGCCCGACCGTGTCCAGCACCAACGCCCCCGCCTCCAGCGGCATGACGACGAACGTCGTCAGCGGAATAGCGACCATGTTGGCGGCAGCCCCATACAGACCCGCCTTGTGAAAGTGATAGACCGCGATCGGCATCAGCGCAGCCTCCACCACCACGCCCGTCAGCAGCAGCGACCCGAGCCCGCGTAGCAGACGGCGTGCACGCGCTTCCTCCCGCGGCTCGAACCACCCGCGCACCCGCGGATGCTCATGCAGCGCGACGATCGCGACGATCGCAGCGAACGACAGCTGGAAGCTCGGCCCCACCAGCGCTTCCGGCCGCACCGCCAGCACCACCATCGCACCGGCCGCGACCAGCCGCAGCGTCATCGCCTCCCGCCCCATCGCCAGCGCCGCCAGCACCAGCAGCGCGGCGACGCACGATCGGATCGTGGGAACCTGGGATCCGGTGAGCAACGTATAGCCGATGGCGGCCAACGCCCCCATCCCCGCCGCGACCAGCGGCAATCGAACGCGAATGGCAAGCCATGGCCACAGCGCGAGCAGCCGCAACGTCACGAACATCGTCGCCGCCACCGCCGCAGTGATGTGCAGCCCGCTGACCGACAGCAGGTGCGCCAGGCCCGCCCGCCGCATCGCCTCCGCATCGCGCTCGCTGATCGCTCCCTCGTCTCCGGTCGCCAGCGCCGCCGCGATGCCGCCCCGGCTCCCCTCCAGCCGATCGGTGATATGCGCGGTCAGGCGTCGCCGAAGGCTGCCCTCCGGCATGCCGGGCGACACCAGCTCCACCGGCGCGAACCCCCGACCGGTCGCGCCGATCCCGGCGAACCACGCGGCCCGCGCAAAGTCATATGCGCCCGGCACCGACGCCGCCGCCGGCGGCATCAGCCGCGCGCGCAGCCGGACTCGCGCCGCCTCGCCCAGCCCCTTTGGCACATCGTCGGTCGACAGGTTGACCCGCACCCGCGGTGGCAATCCCAGCCCCGGATCGCTCTCGATCGTCAGCCGCACCAGGTCGCGCGCGACGAGCGCCTCCATCCCGATCACCCGCCCGGTCACCACGGCGACGACCGGCCGCGCCAGCACCGGTGCCGCGACCTGCTCGGCGCGCCACCACGCGGTCGCCACGCCTGCCGCCATCAGGATACCGCCGACAGCGACGCTATGCGCCGCCCGCCCGCCCCGCCCGATCGCCGCCGCAGCGCAGGCGATGGCCAGTGCCGCCAGCATCGCTGCGATCCACTGGTTGGGGTCAGGCATCAGGAACCAGCCGCCAGCGCCCGCCCCGAACGCCACCGGCACCCATAAAGCAATCCGATCGCGTTCCGCGTGCAGCCACGCTTCCACACGATCGCGCAACCGATGCCACCCCTGGGGCATTTGAAGGCGCACGGAGCGCGTGCTAGAGGCCGCGGCGGCTGAACTGGCCATCAGGTTTCAAACTTTGGGAGCAAGCGCGGTTGGGCGCAACAGTTGAAAATCGTTCGGGCGACGGCGCGGGAATAGTCACGCGATTCGCCCCCTCGCCCACCGGCTATCTGCACCTCGGCGGCGCGCGCACCGCGCTGTTCAATTGGCTGTACGCGCGTCACCATGGCGGCACGTTCCTGCTGCGGATCGAGGATACCGATCGTGCCCGCTCGACGCAGCCGGCGATCGACGCGATCCTCGCCGGACTGCAATGGCTGGGCATCGACTGGGACGGCGATGCCGTCTTCCAGTTCGCGCGCGCCGATCGCCATGCCGAAGTGGCGCATCAGATGGTGGCGAACGGCCATGCCTATCGCTGCTACATGACGCAGGAGGAGATCGCCGCGCAACGCGAAGCGGCGCAGGCGGCGAAGCAGCCGTTGCGCATCCGCTCGCCCTGGCGCGATGCCGATCCCTCGACCGCGCCGGACGGCCAGCCCTTCGTCGTGCGCCTGAAGGCGCCGCATGACGGCGCGACGACGATCGACGACCAGGTGCAGGGGTCGGTGACGGTCCAGAACAGCGAGCTTGACGACCTGATCCTCCTGCGCTCGGACGGCACGCCGACCTATATGCTCGCGGTGGTGGTCGACGATCACGACATGGGCGTGACGCATGTGATCCGCGGCGACGATCACCTCAACAACGCCTTCCGCCAGCTACCGATCTACAAGGCGAATGGCTGGCCGGAGCCGGTCTATGCGCATATCCCGCTGATCCACGGCACCGACGGCGCCAAGCTGTCGAAGCGCCACGGCGCGGTGGGGATCGAGGCGTATCGCGACGAGCTCGGCATCCTGCCCGAAGCCTTCGACAATTACCTGCTCCGCCTCGGCTGGGGCCATGGCGACGATGAGATCATCAGCCGCGAACAGGCGACCGAATGGTTCGACCTCGACGCGGTCGGCAAGAGCCCGTCGCGCTTCGATCTGAAGAAGCTCGAAAACCTCAACGGCCATTACATCCGTGCTGCCGACGATGCGCGGCTGGCGGGATTGGTCGCTGAGATCGGCGGCTATACCGACGTCGATCTGCTCACGCGCGCGATGCCGGTGCTGAAGGCGCGCGCCGCCAATCTCAACGAACTGAGCGACGGCGCCGCTTTCCTGTTTGCGGTCCGGCCGCTCGCGATGGATCAGGCAGCTTCGGACCTGCTGACCGCCGATGCCCGTGCGCTCCTCGCTGCGCTGCACGCCGCGCTTGACGCGGTGCAGCAGTGGGATCAGGAGACAATCGAAGCAGCGGTACGGCAGGTGGCGGACAGCACGGGCGCAAAGCTCGGACAGGTCGCCCAGCCGCTCCGCGCCGCTCTCACCGGGCGCAAGACCTCGCCCGGCATTTTCGACGTGCTCGCGTTGCTCGGCAAAGAGGAAAGCCTCGGCCGCATCGCGGACCAGATGCAAGTCTGATAGGAAGGACAACCAGATGACCGAAGCCGCAAAGGTATCCGTGAACGGCAAGGATTTCGACTACCCGGTCATGTCCGGCACTGTCGGACCCGACGTCGTCGACATCCGCAAGTTCTACGCGCAGACCGGGGACTTCACCTATGATCCGGGGTTCACCTCGACGGCGTCGTGCCAGTCGAAGCTGACCTATATCGACGGCGACGAAGGCGTTCTGCTGCATCGCGGCTATCCGATCGGCGAACTCGCCGAACAGTCGAGCTTCATGGAAGTCGCCTATCTGCTGCTGAACGGCGAGCTGCCCTCGGCGGATGAGCTGACGGGCTTCACCAACACGATCACGCGCCACACCATGGTGCATGAACAGCTGGCCGCGTTCTTCCGTGGCTTCCGCCGCGATGCGCACCCGATGGCGATCATGTGCGGCGTCGTCGGCGCGCTGTCGGCCTTCTACCACGACTCGACCGACATCCACGATCCGGTGCAGCGCACCATCGCCTCGCACCGCCTGATCGCCAAGATCCCGACGATCGCGGCGATGGCGTACAAGTATTCGGTGGGCCAGCCCTTCCTGTACCCGGACAACTCGCTGTCCTACACCGGCAACTTCCTGCGCATGACCTTCGGCGTTCCGGCCGAGCCGTATGAAGTGAACCCGGCCGTCGAAAAGGCGATGGACCGCATCTTCATCCTGCACGCCGATCACGAGCAGAACGCCTCGACCTCGACCGTTCGTCTGGCGGGTTCGTCGGGCGCGAACCCGTTCGCGTGCATCGCGGCGGGCATCGCATGCCTCTGGGGTCCGGCGCATGGCGGCGCGAACGAAGCCGCGCTCAACATGCTGCGCGAGATCGGCACGCCCGAGCGTATCCCCGAGTTCATCGCGCGCGCGAAGGACAAGAACGATCCGTTCCGCCTGATGGGCTTCGGTCACCGCGTCTATAAGAACTACGATCCGCGCGCGACCGTGATGCAGAAGACCGTGCGTGAGGTCTTCGACGCGCTGAAGGTCAATGATCCGCTCTTCGACACCGCGCTGCGGCTGGAAGAGCTGGCGCTGTCGGACGATTACTTCATCGAGAAGAAACTGTTCCCGAACGTCGACTTCTATTCGGGCGTCATCCTGTCGGCGATCGGCTTCCCGACCGAGATGTTCACCGTGCTGTTCGCCCTCGCCCGCACCGTCGGCTGGGTCGCGCAGTGGAACGAGATGATCACCGATCCCGACCAGAAGATCGGCCGTCCGCGTCAGCTGTACACCGGCCCGACGCAGCGGTCGTACGTGCCGGTCGAGCAGCGCTGATGCGCCGCGCCCGGCCGGTCCTCATCTCGATCGGCGTCATGCTGACGCTGGTCGGGTTGCTGTGGGTCGGCCAGGGCCTCGGCTACGTCCATTGGCCGCAGGAGAGCTTCATGCTCGACCAGCGGCCATGGGCGGACCGTGGTGCCGCGCTCGCTGTCGGTGGATTACTCTTGATCCTGGTCGCGCGCCGCATCCGACGCTGACGCCCCGCAGAACGCTTAGGGGGCCCGCTCAGACCGGCAGGCTGAGCGTAAACCGCGCGCCCTCACCGGGCGCACTTTCTACCGTCAGATCGCCGCCCATCGCCCGCGCCAGACGCCGCGCGATATAGAGGCCCAGCCCATTGCCGCCCGCCTCAGTCGGATCGACGCGTTCGAACTTCTCGAAAATGCGCGCCTGATCCTCAATCGCGATGCCCTTGCCCTGATCGGCGACCACCGCCTCTGCCATGCCGCCGGTGCGCAGCGCGGTGACGCTCACGACGCCACCCTCCGGCGAGTAGCGCACGGCATTGCCGACGAGATTGACCATGATCTGCAACGCACGGCGGAAATCGCCCTGTGCCGGCATGCGCAGCTCGGGCAGCGGCCGCGCGATCGCGACGCCCGCGTTGCTCGCGCGGACGGAAAGCAACCCCGCCGCGCGGCGCGCGACGTCGGCGAGATCGATCGAATCGGTATCCAGCGCGAAATCGGGCCGCTCGATCGCCTGCAGATCCACCAGATCGTCGACCAGTCCGAGCAGATGCCGGCCCGCATTGGCGATGTCCGACGCATAATCGGCATAGTCGCGCTGCACCGGCCCCTCGGCCTCGGCATGGATCGTGTCGGCATGCGCGATGATCCGGGCAAGCGGCGTGCGCAGCGCCTTGTCGAGCCCTTCGGTGAAGGCCGGCGCAATTGTCGAGGGAGAGGCCGGAGCGGGCGCCTCGTCCTCAACCCGCGCGATGCCGGACAGACCGGCAAACTGGCCCGAGGGGTCTCGGCGCACATGCGCGGTCAGCAGGACGCGGACGTCGCGACCGCGCACACGCGCACGCTGGCGCTCGAGCGGCCGCTGACGCGCCACCGCCTCAAGGATTGGGAGCGCACCGTCACCATCCGAATCGAGCGTGAACAAGGCGGTCAACGGCTGACCGAGCAGCGACAAGGCGTCGAGCCCCAGCCGCCGCGCCGCATCGATCGACACGAATGTCAGTCGAAGCCCGCCGTCCGTATCCCAGGCAAGATCGTCCGATTCGACCAATCGGGCCGCGGGCGATGCGACGACCGGCCGCGCCCGCATCTCACGCCAGCCGCTGACAGCTATGCGTACGCCCTCGCCATCCGGTTGGGCTCGTATCCACAGGTCGAGGTCGGTATCCCCGTCGGCAACCACGACGCCGCGCGACACGAGAATGCCGAGCCGCCGCGCCAGACGCGCCACCGTCGCCAGTTGCGGCACCGCCAGCGCGGCGCCCATCATGCCGCCGGCCGCTTCGTTGAGCGCGAGCAGAGCCGGGTCGGCCGCAACCAGCCGTCCGTCGCCATCGATCATCGCATGGCTGACAGGAACGTCGGGGATGCCGTCCAGTCTCATCGTCCAGCCTCTCGCGCCAAAGCATCGATCGCGAGACGCAAGTCATGGTGCAGCGTCAGCGGGGCCAACGCCGATCGCGCAGCCTCGACCGGAACGGCGGCAATGGCGTCGAGTTCCTCGGCAAAGATATCGATGTCGCGCCGTGGATCGGCGTCGGCGAGTGCCAGCGCGATCCGCGCGATCGTCGGGCGATCGAGCGCCGCCGCCCGCAGCGCCAGCCACAGCCGGTCGCCCTCAGGCTCCAGCACGATCGCGCGCGCGCCGGTGAAGTCGAGATCGACCGCGCGGCCGAGGATTGCAATAAACAGGATCAGGCGGCGATCACCGAGGGCTTCGACCAGCAGGTCGCCGAGTTCGTGCGCTCGTGCATCGATCGCACTCGCCAGGCGGACCGCCAATGCTTCGACCCGCTGGCCCTCGTCGTGCGCGGCAAGACTGCGCTGCGCTGCCTCGACGATCGCACGATCGACTGCGGCATCCTCGCCCGATACCGCAAGGCGACCTTCGCGAATCGAGGCGGCGACCCACCAGACCAGTTGATGATGCCGCTCAGCGGGTAGCAAGCCGGGCATTGCACCACCTTGCTCCACCGCGGCGCGGCGGCGAGCCTCTGCGGTCATCAACGCCCGCGCCGCGGCGGCGACGACGCCGTCATCGACCTCGGCTAGGCGAACGAGCAGGCTCGGCTGATCGGGCGTACCCGCCTGCGACGGCAGCGCGGCGGCGATTCGGTCGCATCGCACCTGCGCGATCAATTCGTCCATCAGACCACGGTCGCGCAGCAGGCCCGCACGCGACAGGCGTCGCACCACGTCCTCATGCCCTTTCAGCAGCTGTTCGGCCTGCGTATCGGCGCCCTGCCCTGCGAGCACGCGGGCCGCGTGACGGCGGATCTCCGTCTCGACGCCCTGTACGACAGCCGCGAGCATGCGCCCAAGCGCCACGCGCGTCCGCTCATCCAGCCGCGAATCCTCGGCCACGAAGAAATCGTCGATCGCACCGGTCAGGCGTGCGTCGGCGCGCGCCGCGAGACGGGTCGCAGCGCCGATGCGCGTGGCGAGCGCATCCCGCTCCGCCTGATCCGTTCCGACCGCCATGATGTGGTTGCCTACGCTTCCATCATTAAGACAGCGTTATGCAAGGGTCCGCAATCGCTCGATTCCAGCGGCCAATGTTGCGGCGGCATAGGTCGCCGCAAGCCCCAGTCCCAGCATGGGCGACGACAGGAGCGCGCCCAGCCAGACGAGCAGAAGATACGCCGGAGGACTGCCCCACCACATCCGCCGCGGCGCCGGCCCCAGCGCGCGCTCGCCAAGGCCCGCAAGCACGACACCGGCGATCGCCAGCATCTGCTCGCTGCCATCGACCGATAACTGAGTCGCATCATGGCCATAGGCCAACACCGCCAGCGCCGGCAGGATCGCGGCTGCCCGAGTCAGCCATGTCGCGCTGCCCGATTCGTCGCGCAGATCGGCGAGGATCGCACCGAGCGACAGGCCCAGCGTGCCGACCAAGGTCAACAGCAGACCCGACACGTCGTACCCGAACGCGGTCAGCGTCGTACCGAGCAGCCCCACCACGCCTCCGGCGGCTGCCACGGCGAGGACGGGCACCGTCCGCGGCACCAGCAAAGGAATGACCGACCGGGCGAGCGGGGCAGTCACATAGCGTTCGAACCACCCACTGCGCGACGACACCATCGCCGCCATCGCGCGCCGGCTTCGCGCGTCGAGCGCCTGCGCGGAATGACCGACGCCATGGCTCGCGCGAACCGCCTCTTGCGGCAGCAGGATATGCGTCGCCCGGGCCTGCGACGCGAGGCGGACAAGGGTCGAAGGCACGTCATAGTCGCGGGGCATCGCCGCCAGCTCGGCGAGGCGACGCGGTTCCAGCCGGGCAACGCCTGCCCAGACCATGCCACCGCCCAGCCGCTCATAGCCCGGGCCCACCTGATCCTCCGGCACGACCAGCAGCGCATCGCCGCCCTCGCGCGCCAGTACGGCGAGCGTATCGCCGGTCGTGGTCAACCCATCCGCCAGCATCAGCACGCGGGCCAGCGGGTGCAAGGTCTCGGCCGCCTCGGCGGCGGTCCGCACCGTGTCGACTGCAATGCCCCGTTTGCCTATCCGGTTGATCGCGCCCAGCAATTCAGGCGTCAGGCGGGCAACGACGATGATGATCTGCGATGCGCCAGCGGCGATCAGCAGCCGCGCCTGGTATTCGATCAGCGTCACGCCACCGAACGGCAGCGTTGCGGTCAGCATGTTGGGCCGATCGTCCGCGTCGTGCATGGCGAAGAGAAGGCCGGCGAGCATCTGGCGCTGTTAAGGGGTCATCTTCCTCCTGCCTAGGGCGGATTGCGGCTAAAGGCGCATCACCGATCGACGCAGCTTGCCGAGGATAGCCGTATCGCGCGCACCGTCGGCCGCCTGTGCCGCCAGGGCCATCAGCCGGACCGCCCCGAAGCTCGCCGCCAGCCCCTTCAATCGCGAGGCCGCGTCACGCCATTGGTCGCGGGTCGTCGCCGCGTCCATCGCCGCCAGCGCCCGTTCGGCGCTTTCGGTAAAGGCCAGCCGCAATTCGGCGATCAACCCGGGTTCGTCACCCACTGCGGCGGCCAGCGCCGCGTCGATCGCTCCGGGATCATACGCCATGAGAGGCCGCTTAGCGCACCACCACTTAATCAAGTGTTGCAGTTTCGCTTTATGACGGTGCCGAACATGGTTAAGCCCGGCGGACACGAACGGGGGTTCCATGATTATCGACATGCGGGCGGAAGCCGCAGCCACCGACGATGCCCTGGGCCGGTACGAGCTGGAACCGACCACGCCCGAATCGATGGGTGGCCACGGCGACTATCACGGCGGCGAACCGCTTGCCTGGACCGAGGCGGTCGAGGTCGAGCCGCGCCGCGCGACGTGGCTGGCGCCGACGCTGGCGATCACCGCCTCCGTCGCCTGGATCGGCGGCATGCTCTGGCTCGCCCGCGACCAGCTTCCGTTCCTGCTGCCCGTCCCCCTCGCCCAATATATCGCCGCGCTGGCGGTGATCCCCGCCCTCATCGGCATCGTCTATCTGCTCGCCATGCGGACCAGCCGGCGCGAGGCAACCCGATTCCGCAGCACCGCCCAGGCGATGCGTGCCGAGGCCGCCAGTCTGGAACGGACGGTCGCCGCCGTCTCCCGATCGCTCGACGCCAACCGCCGCCAGCTCGCCGACCAGATCACCACGCTGATCGCGATGGGCGATGGCGCCAACGAACGGCTGGCTGCCGTCGGGCGCGGCATGGCACTGGAGATCGGGCAGGCCGATGCGCACGCCCGCGCGCTGTCCGAAGCCGTAGCCGAGGCGCAGACGCACCTCGGCGTCCTCCTCGCCTCGCTGCCGCGTGCGCAGGCCGAGGTGGCGGAGGCCGGCCGGCTGCTCGACGATACCGGGCTCGCCGCTGGCGAGCATGCCGCGGCATTGGAGGCGAAGCTCGCCGCGCTGGCCGACCGCGGCCGGGAGGCGGACCTCGTCGCTGGCGGCGCCGCACAGAAACTCGCTGCGCATATCGCGCGGATGGAGGCGACCAGCGAAACCGCAGGCGCGCGGCTCGAATCGGTCACGGGCGACATGTCCGACGCGGTCGACGCGCTGCTCGGCCGCACGGCCGATGCCGTGGACGAGGCGCGCAAGGGCATAGCCGCGCAGGGCGAGGCGATGCTGGCGATGCTGCGCGCCAACCAGGCTGCGCTGGACACCGCCGCGCGACAGAGCGCAGACGCTTTGGGCGAACGGATCGCCGCCGTCGAAGACGTCATCGACCGAGTGACGCTGCGCCTGCACGACCAGCGTGGGGCCAGCGAATCGCTGCTCGCCGGGCTCGATGCCGGGATCGAGCGGGTCGAGACGCGGCTGGATACGTTGCACGCACAGGGCGTCGACCGGTCGCAGTTGCTCGCCGCGTCGATCAGCGCGCTGGGTGGCTCGGCGGATGCGATGACGGAAGCGTTGCGCACTGGCGAAGCGATGGCGACGCGAACGATCGGCACCACCGAATCGCTGCTCATCGCGCTCGACGCCGCGGCGCGTGAGATCGACGAGACGCTGCCCGAAGCACTCGCCCGACTCGATTCGCGCATCGCCTCCAGCAAGCAGGTCGTCGTCGCCGCCAAGCCGGAGCTGCTCGCACTCGTCACGGCCGCGGAAAGCACGCACGATGCGATCGAGGCGATCGCAGGCGTCATCGCCGAACAGACGACGACGCTCGATCGCCTGTCGGGCACTCTCCTCCAGACGCTCAACGACGGTCGCGCCAAGGCCGACGCGCTCGGCATGATGGTCGACGAAACGATCGATCGCACGCATCGCTTCGCCGAAGAGGCCGCGCCGCGGCTCGTCGACGCGCTGCTCCGCGTCCGCGACACCGCATCCGTCGCGGCGGACAAGGCGCGCGAGACGCTGGCGAGCGTCATTCCCGATGCGGCCAGCCAGATGGAGGAAGCGAGCGCCGAGGCGATGCGCCGCGCCACCGGCGACACGGTCGAGCGGCAGGTGCGGGCGATCGCCGATGCGACGGGGCATGCCGTCGATGCCGCCACCCGCGCGACCGAACGGCTATCCGCGCAGGTCCAGCAGATCCTCGATCAGACGGCGCTGGTCGAGACGCGGCTGGAGGATGCCCGCACCGAGCGCGAAGAGGCGGAGCGCGACACATTCGCCCGCCGCGCCTCCCTGCTGATCGAATCGCTCAACTCGGCAGCGATCGACATCACGAAGGCATTTGCACCCGAAGTGTCCGACAGCGCCTGGGCCGCCTATCTGAAGGGCGATCGCGGTGTCTTCACCCGCCGTGCGGTGCGCGTGCTGGAACCGGGTGACGCCCGCGATATCGCACGGCTGTACGACGACGACGCCCGGTTCCGGGAGTCGGTCAATCGCTACATCCACGATTTCGAAGGAATGCTCCGGACGATCCTGGCACAGCGGGACGGCTCGCCGCTCAGCGTGACCTTGCTGTCGTCGGACATGGGTAAACTGTACGTCGCACTCGCGCAGGCGATCGAACGGCTGCGCTAGGGCGTCAGTTCGGGTGTTGCTCGCGGACCTTCGGGTCGCGTAGCAGATCGTCGATCGCGGCGGCGATGCGCGCTGCGACCAGCGGCCGCCCTTCTTCATCCATCAGGTGGAGCGCGCGTTCGAGCAAGTCGAGCGCTTGGCCGTGCCTGTCGTACACCGATCGGGCCTTTCGTCAGTCACCACCCTCTGTGGCGGCGGCAAAAGCCTATCAGGCAACGACTTGCGCGAACCTGACACGAACATGACAATCAAGTCAGGCCGATCGGGACTAGCTGCGATTGTAGACGGCCTCGCGATCAAACAGGTCGAGCATCTGCGGTGTGACCCAGCCGAACTCGTAATTGGCGATGAACAGGCCGAACAGGATCGTCGCCACGATGGTCACGCGGACCGCGAGGCGGCCGAGGCGGAATTCGTGCGGCGCACTTTCCGCCTGACCCGCGACGTGCTCACCCCCAACTTCGTGGGTCGTGCGCACGCCCCAGGGCAATACGAGGAACACCGAGAACGCCCAGAACAGGACGTAGATCGCAAGCATCGACGTCCAGCGCATGGGATCAGGCCTCGACGATCAACACGTCGACGATCGGCTTCTTGCCCGTCCAGCGGGTCGCGATGCGCCGCACCGCGAGCCGGACGTCCTCGCGCCGGCGGTCGAGTTCGCGCCGCTGGCCCTTCAGCGCTTCGGCAGCGGCCTCGGCGGCATCTTCGATAAAGGCCGCGCGATCCTCTTCGACCGGAACGCCTTGGACGCGCACCTGCGGCCGGCCGAGCAGCCGCCCATCCTTGCCGATCGCGACCGCGACCGAAATCTGGCCATTGATCGCCAGCTTGCGACGTTCGTTGATCGTCGATCCGTCCGCCGGCAGGATCACGTCACCGTCGAGCACCAGGCGGCCGACACTGGCATTGCCGATCTTCTCGGGCTTGCCGGGCAGCAGCCGAATGACGTCGCCATCGCTCTGCACGATCGACTGCGGCACGCCCTCGCTCAGCGCGAAACGGGCATGCTCCATCATGTGACGCATCTCGCCATGGACCGGCACCAACGTCTGCGGACGGATCCACTTGTACATCTGTGCGAGTTCCGGCCGGCCGGGGTGACCCGAGACGTGGACGTGCGCCTGCCGCTCGGTAATCATCACCACGCCTTTGGACGCCAGTGTGTTCTGGATCTTGCCAATCGCAACCTCGTTGCCCGGAATCTGCTTCGATGAGAAGATCACCGTGTCGCCAAGGTCGAGCTTGATCGTGTGCGAGCCATCGGCAACCCGTGCCAGCGCCGCGCGAGGCTCACCCTGGCCGCCCGTGGCGACGATCAGCACCTTGTTCTTCGGCAGCCGCATCGCGGTGTCGGGATCCACCGTCTCAGGGAAATCGGCCAGATAGCCCGTCGCCTGCGCGACCTTCAGAATCCGGTCGAGCGAGCGGCCGGTGACGCACAGCTTGCGGCCCGTCTCCCGCGCGACCTGCCCCAAAGTATGGAGGCGCGCCGCATTGGACGCGAAGGTGGTGACAAGCACCCGCCCCTTCGCGCGCGCGATCTGCTCTGCCAGGCCGCGACGCACCGATGCCTCGGAGCCGGATGCTTCCGCGTTGAAGACGTTGGTCGAATCGCAGACCAGCACATCGACGCCGGCATCGCCGATCTGGGTCAGCCGTTCGGGGCTGGTCGGCTTGCCGATCACCGGCGTGGGATCGAGCTTCCAATCGCCGGTGTGGAACACGCGGCCGGCCTTGGTTTCGATCACCAGCGCATTTGGCTCGGGGATCGAGTGCGACAGTTCGATGAAGCTGACGCCGAAGGGGCCGATCTGCGCGCCCGCGACGCCGCTCTTGCCCGGCTGGATCACGCGCAGCTTGACGCGATGGGCGTTGCCCTCTTCCTCCAGCTTGCCGCGGATCAGGCCGGCCGTGAACGGCGTCGCATACAGCGGCACGCCCAGGTCTTCGGCGAGATAGGGCAGTGCGCCGATGTGGTCTTCATGCCCGTGCGTCAGGACGATCCCGACGAGATCGTTCAGGCGATCCTCGATGAAGGACAGATCGGGCAGGACGATATCGATGCCGGGATACGCGGCGTC
Source organism: Sphingomonas melonis DAPP-PG 224 (assembly GCF_000379045.1). NCBI lineage: Bacteria > Pseudomonadati > Pseudomonadota > Alphaproteobacteria > Sphingomonadales > Sphingomonadaceae > Sphingomonas > Sphingomonas melonis. The sequence goes on along the minus strand of NZ_KB900605.1, from coordinate 2,180,689 downwards.
GGCGAAGGTCACGCCCAGATCGACCATCAGCCACTTGCCGGCGTGGCCATAGAGATTGACGTTCATGCCGATCTCGCCCGAGCCACCCAGGGCGCAGAAGAGAAGTTCGTTGGTTTTGGGAGTCATTGATGTCTTTCGTGAATTGCGTAGCGCCCGCAGGCCGGTGAATGGCGCGAGCGCGTCTCAGCCGATATGGGCGTTTTGGTACATGATCGCCAGCCCCTGGATGGTCAGGTCCGGCTCGATGACGTCGAAGACGTCGGTATGTTGTTCGAATAACGTCGCCAGGCCGCCGGTCGCGATCACCTTAGCGGGTCGGCCGATCTCCGCCTTCATGCGTGCGACCAGTCCTTCGATCATCGCGATATACCCGAAATAGACCCCGATCGTCATCTGATCGACCGTGTTGCGGCCGATGACGCTGCCGTTCACCGGCGCTTCGATCGCGATGCGCGGCAGTTTGGCCGCGGCGCTGACCAGAGCATCCAACGACAGGTTGATACCGGGTGCGATGATCCCGCCCTTATACGCGCCGCTATAGTCGCTCACGTCGAAGGTCGTCGCCGTGCCGAAATCGATGACGATCAGGTCCCCCGGGTGCAGCGCGTGCGCCGCAATGGTGTTGACCGCGCGGTCCGCGCCCAGATTCTGCGGCTCGTCGACATCCAGCGCGATCCCCCATTCCACCGGCGCGCGGCCGGCGATCAGCGCCTCCGACCCGAAATACTTGCTGCTGAGCACCTGCAAATTGTGGAGGGCGCGGGGTACGACGGTCGCGATGATGACGGCGTCGATCTGCGACCGGTCATAGCCTTCCAGCGCGAGCAGCTGGCTCAGCCATACGGCATATTCGTCCGCCGTCCGCCGCGGATCGGTGGCGATGCGCCAGCGCGCCTTGATCGTGCGGGCACCGGCCTCGCTCATGTCCACCAGCGCAAACACGACATTGGTGTTGCCGGCATCGACGGCGAGCAGCATCCTCACTCCTTCACAGCAGAAAAACGTCGCCGGCATGAATGACATGCCGGGCACCCGACGCCAAGCGCAGGATCAGCGCGCCGTCAGCGTCCAGCCCATCGAACAGGCCGTCGACCGCGCTTCCATCGGGCAGACGGGCGGTGAGTGGCGTGCCGAGCGGATGCGCAGCCGCAAGCCATGCCGAGCGAATGGCTGCGATCCCCTCGCCGCGCCAGCGCGCCAGCCATCGCGCGAACGCTTCGGAGAGCACTTCGGCAAAGGTCGCCGGATCGACGATGGCGCCGTGCGCGGCAAGGCTCGTTGTCGGGCGATCGGCGAGGTCGGGATGATGCGCCAGATTGACGCCGATGCCGACGACCACCGCATCGCCGCTCCGCTCCAGCAGAATGCCTGACAGCTTCGCACCAGCGATGACCACGTCATTCGGCCATTTCAGCCGAGCCGTCCCGGATGGCGTCAGAAAAACACCCAAAGCATCGTGGAGAGCAACCGCAGCGGTGAGCGCCAGCGTCGCAGGCGGTGGATCGCTAGCCCGGAGACGGACCAGCGTCGATCCCGAGAAATTACCCGGCGGCGCGCTCCATGTCCGTCCCAGCCGGCCGCGCCCCGCCGTCTGCCGCTCGGCACGGAGCCACAGCCCCTCCTCCGCGCCCTGCGTGGCGAGGAGGAGCATATCGGCGTTTGTGGATCCCGTTTCCGAGATGAAGCGGATGGTCAAACGCCTGGGAACAATGCGCGAGCGGCGGCCATCGTCCAGCCACCGAGCAGCGGGATGGCGAGATAGCCGAGCGGCGACACGAAGGCGGCCGTCAGCACGATCAGGCCGCCCTCGACGGGGCTGTTACCCTTCACGAACGCCGGTGCCGGTTCGTCGAAGTACATCGTCTTGACGACGCGCAGGTAATAATAGGCGCCGATCGTCGACGCCGCGATACCGATCACCGCGAGCGGGAACAGCCCGGCCTTCACCGCCGCGTCGAACACCGCAAACTTCGCGTAGAAGCCGAACAGCGGCGGAATGCCGGCGAGGCTGAACATGAAGATCGCGAGCGCCGCGGCAAGACCCGGACGGGTCCGCGACATGCCCGACAGCGAGGCGATGCTCTCGACGGGCTGGCCCGCCTCGTCACGCATCTGCAGGACGATCAGGAACGATCCCAGCGTCATGGCGATGTAGATCGTCATGTAGGTGAGCACGCCCGCCACGCCCTCCGGCGTACCCGCCGCAAGGCCGACCAGCGCGAAGCCGACGTTGTTGATCGACGAATAGGCGAGCAGGCGCTTGATGTTGCTCTGGCCGATCGCGGCGACCGCGCCGAGGATGATCGAGGCGAGCGCGGCGAAGATGACGATCTGGCGCCACTGGTCGGTCGCCGGGCCCATCGCCTCGACCGCGACGCGGACGGCGAGGCCCATCGCCGCGACCTTCGGCGCCGAGGCGAAGAAGGCGGTGACCGGCGTCGGCGCGCCTTCATACACGTCGGGCGTCCACATATGGAACGGCACGGCCGAAATCTTGAAGGCGATACCGGCGAAGACGAACACCAGCCCGAACAGCAGGCCCAGCGACTTCGTGCCGGCATAGGCCGCGGCGATCCCGCCGAACAGCGTCGTGCCCGAGAAGCCATAGACCAGGCTGATGCCGTAGAGCAGGATGCCGCTCGCCAGCGCGCCGAGGATGAAATATTTGAGGCCTGCTTCCGCGGACCGCGTGTCGCGGCGCATGAAGCTCGCCAGCACATAGGCCGAGAGGCTCTGCAGTTCGAGACCGACGTACAGCGTCAGCAGGTCGCTCGCCGACACCATCATGCCCATGCCGGCCGCAGACAGCAGGATGAGCACCGGATATTCGGGACGCAGGTCGTCGCCGCTGGTGCGCTGGAAGAAGTCCGGTGCCATCAGGATAGCGACGGCGGCGGCGACGAAGATCAGCACCTTGGCGAACGCGGCAAACGCGTCGGCGCGGTACAGCCCGCCGAACGCGCTGCCGCCCGAACCCGCAGGCCCCATCAACGCGACGCACGCGCCGGCCAGGATCGCAACCGCAGCCCAGGACACCGCGCGGGTCGACGCCGGTCCACCCCAGGCGGCGACCAGCATCAGGACGATGGCGCCGACGCCGAGGATCACCTCGGGCAGCGTCATGGCGAGATTGGCGGCGTAATCCATCAGTGCGTGGTTCCGTGGGCAGCGGCGGCGTGCGCCGCGGCAGGAGTGGTCGCGGCGGGCTTGCCGGCGGTCGGCTTGGAATCGGACGGCGGCGCTGCCCGATCGACGCGGGTCAGAAGGACGGCGACGTCCTTGCGCATCGGCGCCATGAAGCTTTCCGGATAGACACCCATCCACAGCGCGACCGCGGCGATCGGGGCCAGCAACCAAAGCTCGCGATGCGACAGGTCTTCCATCGCGCGGACCTCGTCCGACTTGATCTCGCCAAAGGCGATACGACGGTAGAGATAGAGCATGTACGCGGCGCCGAGGATGATGCTGGTCGTGCAGAGCAGCGCGATCCAGGTCGACACCTGATACGTGCCCATCAGCGACAGGAATTCGGCGACGAAGCCGCTCGTCCCCGGCAGACCGATCGACGCCATGGTGAAGAACAGGAAGAACAGCGCGTAGCGCGGCATGTTGATCGCCAGACCGCCGTAGCGGCTGATCTCACGCGTGTGCAGGCGATCGTAGATGACGCCGACGCACAGGAACAGCGCACCCGACACCAGGCCGTGGCTCAGCATCATGATCATCGCGCCTTCGATACCCTGCCGGTTGAAGGCGAACAGGCCGATCGTCACGATCGCCATGTGCGCAACCGACGAATAGGCGATCAGCTTCTTCATGTCCGACTGCACCAGCGCGACGAGGCTGGTGTAGATGACCGCGACCGCCGACAGGCCGAAGATCAGCCAGGTGAGCTGGCCCGACGCCTCGGGGAACATCGGCAGGCTGAAGCGCAGGAAGCCGTAGCCGCCGAGCTTCAGCAGCACGCCCGCCAGGATCACCGACCCCGCGGTCGGCGCCTGCACGTGCGCGTCGGGCAGCCAGGTGTGGACCGGCCACATCGGCATCTTCACCGCGAACGAGGCGAAGAACGCCAGCCACAGCCACGTCTGCACATGCGCCGGGAAGTCGAAGCTCTGCAGCGCCGGGATGCTGGACGTGCCCGCGGTCTGCACCATGTACAGCATCGCGATCAGCATCAGCAGCGAGCCGAGCAGCGTATAGAGAAAGAACTTGTACGACGCGTAGATGCGGTTCACGCCGCCCCAGATACCGATGATCAGATACATCGGGATCAGGCCGGCCTCGAAGAACAGGTAGAACAGGAACAGGTCCTGCGCCGCGAACGTGCCGATCATCAGCGTTTCGGTGAGCAGGAACGCGGCCATATATTCCGGCACGCGGTTCGTCACCGACCGCCAGCTCGCCCCGATGCAGATCGGCATCAGGAAGACGCTGAGCATGATCAGCATCAGCGCTAAGCCGTCGATGCCGAGGTCCCAGGCGAAGAAGCCGAGGCGCGGGCCGTGCTCGACGAACTGCCACTGCGCTCCGCCGATGTCGAAGTTCGCCCAGAGCAGGATGCCCAGCGCAAAGTCGGCAAAAGTCGCGCCCAGTGCGACCATCCGCGCGGTCGCGGCGGGGACGAACAGGCAGGCGATCGCCGCGAGCGCGGGGATCAACAGCATGATCGTCAGGATGGGGAAGCCGCTCATTGTGCGATCGCCCAGGTGACGACGGCGGTCAGACCGATCAGCATGACGAAGGCATAGGTATAGACATATCCGTTCTGGAGCCGGCCGGCGATGCGGCTGGACCGCTCGACGATCCACGCCGAACCGTTCGGCCCGAAGCGATCGATCGTCTTTTCGTCACCGCGATGCCACAGGAAGCGGCCGATCGCGAAGGCGGGGCGGACGAAGAGCAGGTTATACAGCTCGTCGAAATAATATTTGTGGGTGAGGAAGCGGTACAGGACGCGGAACTGCTCCGCCACCGCGGCGGGGAAGGTCGGCGCCTTGATATAGGCGTACCAGGCGGTGAACAGGCCGGTCAGCATCGCGACCGTCGCCGACAGCTTTACCCAGGTCGGCACCTCATGCATCGCGTGCATCAGATGCTCGCGGAAAGCGATGTCGCCCTTCCAGAAGCTCTCCCCCGCACTCGGCTCGATGAAATAGCCGTGGAAGACGAAGCCGGCCGCGATCGCGCCGATCGACAGCACGATCAGCGGGATCAGCATCGGCAGCGGGCTTTCGTGCGGATGATAGCCACCCGTCCCCGCCGGCAGATCATGCTGCGCCGGCCCGTGCGTCGAGGGATGGTCGCCCGCATCCTCGGCCTGCGCCGGGTTGCCGTGCGCCTCATCGGCGTGATGCGCGTCGTGTGCATGGGCGTCATGACCGTGAGCGTGATCGTCATGGCCGTGGCCATGTGCATCATGGAGCGCGTGCTGGATATGCTCCGACGCGGCCCAGCGCGGCTTGCCCCAGAAGGTCAGGAACATCAGCCGCCACGAGTAGAAGCTGGTGATCAGCGCGACGAGCACACCGACGAACCACACACCGGGCTCGCCGGCGGCCCAGCTTGCCTCGATGATCGCATCCTTCGAATGAAAGCCTGCGAAACCGATGCCGAGCGGATTGCCGAACACCGCGGGCAGGCCGACGCCGGTGATCGCCAGCGTGCCCATCATCATGCCCCAGAAGGTCAGCGGGATGCTTTTCCGCAGACCGCCATAATAGCGCATGTCCTGCTCGTGGTGCATCGCGTGGATGACCGAGCCGGCCCCCAGGAACAGCAGCGCCTTGAAGAAGGCGTGCGTGAACAGGTGGAACATCGCCGCACCATAGGCCCCGACGCCGGCGGCGAAGAACATGTAGCCGAGCTGCGAACAGGTCGAATAGGCGATGACGCGCTTGATGTCGGTCTGCACCATGCCGACGGTCGCGGCGAACAGGCAGGTCGCGGCGCCGATGAAGGTGACGAAGTGCAGCGCGGTCGGCGACATTTCGAACATCGGCGACAGGCGGCACACCATGAAGACGCCGGCGGTAACCATCGTCGCGGCGTGGATCAGCGCCGACACCGGGGTCGGGCCCTCCATCGCGTCCGGCAACCAGGTATGCAGGCCGAGCTGCGCCGACTTGCCCATCGCGCCGACGAACAGCAGCAGACAGAGCACGGTCATCGTGTCGGCGCGGAACCACAGGAAGCCGATCGTCGATCCGGCCATGTTCGGTGCCGCGGCGAGGATCGCCGGGATCGAGACGGTGCCGAACACCAGAAAAGTGCCAAAGATGCCGAGCATGAAGCCCAGATCGCCGACGCGGTTGACGACGAACGCCTTGGTCGCGGCCGCATTGGCCGACGGCTTGCGGAACCAGAAACCGATCAGGAGGTACGAGGCGAGGCCCACGCCCTCCCAACCGAAGAACATCTGGACCAGCGTGTCCGCGGTCACCAGCATCAGCATCGCGAAGGTGAACAGCGACAGATAGGCGAAGAAGCGCGGCTGGTCCGGATCCTCGCTCATATAGCCCCAGCTATAGAGGTGGACGAGCGCCGACACGCTGGTGATGACCACCAGCATGATCGCGGTCAGCTGGTCGACGCGCAGCGACCAATCGACCGCCATGTCACCGCTGACGATCCAGGTGAGCACCGGTACGACCTGCGCCGTGCTGGTGCCGGCGAGGAAGCCGAGGAAGATCGGCCACGACAGCAGGCACGATACGAACAGCGCGCCGGTCGTGATGACCTTGGCCGGCACGAAGCCGATCGCCTTGTTGCCCAGCCCCGCGACCGCGGCCGCGAGCAGCGGCAGGAATACGATGAATAAGATGGCGTGCACCGAAATCAGCCCTTCATCCGGTTGACGTCATCGACCGCGATCGTGCCGCGGCCACGGAAATAGATCACCAGGATCGCCAGCCCGATCGCCGCCTCACCCGCCGCGACGGTCAGCACGAACATCGCGAAGATCTGGCCGACCAGATCGTGGAGGAAGGCCGAGAAGGCGACGAGATTGATGTTCACGGCGAGCAGGATCAGCTCGATCGCCATCAGGATGACGATCAGATTCTTGCGGTTCATGAAGATGCCGAGCACCCCCATGGTGAACAGGATCGCCGCGACGACCAGATAATGCGTCAGACCAATCACAGCTGGACCCCCTGGCCGACCGTCGGCTGCGTGTTGCGCGTCGCATCCTGAGGACGGCGCGCATTCTGGCGGGCGATATTCTGCCCGCGCACGCCGCCACGCTGACGATGCGTCAGCACGATCGCACCGATCATGGCGACCAGCAGCACGAAGCCCGCCGCCTCGAACACGAACAGATAGCGCGTGTAGAGCAGCTGCCCCATCGCCTGGATGTTCGGCACGGTGCCGTCGATCGGCGCGATGCGCTGGCTGATCTTCAGGCCGCCGGCGCTCCACGCACCGATACCGATCAGGATCTCGGCGGCGAGCGCCACCGCCAGCGCCAGGCCCAGCGCCGCATAGCGCGCGAACCCGGCGCGCAGCTGCGCGACCTCGATGTCCAGCATCATGACGACGAACAGGAACAGCACCGCGACCGCGCCGACATAGACGATGACGAGCAGCATCGCGATGAATTCGGCGCCGACGAGCACCATCAGCCCCGCCGCGTTGAAGAAGGCGAGGATCAGCCACATGACCGAATGCACCGGGTTGCGCGACGAGATCGTCATCGCACCCGACCCGATCACGACGATCGCGAAGAGATAAAAGGCTATGGCCTGGATCACGAGTTGGTCGGCCCCCTCAGCCCGGAATCAAGTGCGGCGCGCATTAACGGTACGGCGCATCGGCGGCAAGGTTCGCCGCGATCGCCCGCTCCCAGCGGTCACCGTTGTCGAGGAGCTTGGCCTTGTCGTAGATCAGCTCTTCGCGCGTTTCGGTCGAAAATTCGTAGTTCGGCCCTTCGACGATCGCGTCGACCGGGCACGCTTCCTGACACAGGCCGCAATAGATGCACTTGGTCATGTCGATGTCGTAACGCGTCGTGCGGCGGCTGCCGTCGTCGCGCGGCTCGGCCTCGATCGTGATCGCCTGCGCCGGGCACACCGCCTCGCACAGCTTGCACGCGATGCAGCGTTCCTCGCCATTGGGATAGCGACGCAGCGCATGCTCGCCGCGGAAGCGCGGGGAGATCGGGTTGCGCTCGTAGGGATAGTTGATCGTCGCCTTGGGCTTGAAGAAATACTTCAGCGTGAGGGCGTGCGCCTTCACGAACTCCCAGAGCGTGAACGATTTGACGAGTTGACCTACGGTCACGATCCGAACCCCATAACCCGGTCGATGGCGACGACCGTCAATCCGATAATCACGCCGCCCAAGGCACGGCGCCACAGGTTGCTGGCGAGCATGGCGCTCATAGCGGCACCCGCATCCACATCAGCACGCCCGACACCAGGAACACCCAGAGCAGCGACAGCGGCAGGAACACCTTCCACCCCAAACGCATCAGCTGATCGTAGCGGTAGCGCGGGACGGTCGCCTTCACCCAGCTGAAGATGAAGAAGAAGATCAGCATCTTGATGAAGAGATTGATGATCCCCGGCACCCAGGTGAACGGCGCGAAGTTGAAGAACGGCAGCCAGCCACCCCAGAATAGCGTCGCGTTGAGCGCACACATCAAGAGCACGTTGGCATATTCGCCGAGCCAGAAGAGCGCGAAGCTCATCGAGCTATATTCGGTCTGATACCCGGCGACGAGCTCGCTCTCCGCCTCGGTCAGGTCGAACGGCGCGCGCTGCGTTTCCGCCATCGACGAGATGAGGAACACCACTGACATCGGGAAGAGCAGCGGGTTGAGCACGAAGCCGTTGATCGGCAGGCCGTAGAGGTTCTGCTGCGCCAGCACGATCGCGGACAGGTTGAAGCTGCCCGCCCACAGCACGACGGTGACGAGGACGAAGCCGATCGCGACTTCGTAGCTGACCATCTGTGCCGCGGCACGCAGCGCCGAATAGAAGGGATATTTCGAGTTCGACGCCCAGCCCGACAGGATGATGCCGTAGACGCCGAGCGACGAGGCCGCGAGCACGTAGAGCAGGCCGACGTTGATGTCGGAGAGCACGACGCCCGCGCCGAACGGCACCACCGCCCAGACGATCAACGCCACCGTGAAGGTGATGATCGGCGCCAGCAGGAACAGCGTGCGATTGGCCGCGGCCGGCACGATCGTTTCCTGCAGGAAGACCTTCAGGCCGTCGGCGAACGACTGCAGCAGGCCGAGCGGGCCGACGACGTTCGGACCGCGACGCAGCGCCATCGCCGCCCAGATCTTGCGATCGGCATAGATGATCATCGCGACGGCGAGCATCAGCGGCAGCGCGATGACCAGGATACCGATGATGGTCGAGACGAACCACGCCCAACCATAGGGCAGCCCGACCGTGGTGTTGAAGAAATCGGTCACTCCGCCGCCTCCGCGAACGTCTCGCCATGGACCAGTTCAGCCGAGCAGCGCTGCATCGTCGGGGACGCGCGGCAGATGGCGTTGGTCAGATAAAAGTCCTTGATCGGATAGCCGGCAAGGCTCCCCTGCCCCGCGCCATCCAGCGCCGGCGGGTTCCATTCGTAGCCGGCCAGCTGACCGACATGGCGCAGCGCCGGCACCTCGGTCGCCATCGCTTCGCGCAGACCGCCAAGCGTGTCGAACGGCAGCGTGTGGCCGAGCACTTCCGACAAGGCACGGAAGATCGTCCAGTCTTCGCGCGCGTCGCCCGGTGCGAACACCGCGCGCTCGCCGCGCTGGACACGGCCTTCGGTGTTGACCCAGGTGCCCGACTTTTCGGCATAGGTCGCACCCGGCAGGATCACGTCGGCGTGATGCGCGCCCTGATCGCCGTGATGGCCGACATAGACCTTGAAGCCGCCGAACGCGGTGAAATCCACCTCGTCCGCGCCCAGGAAGAAGGTGACGCCCGCGCCGCGCAGATCGGCGATACCGCCCTTCTGCGCATAGCCGAGCATCAGCCCGCCCATACGGCTCGCCGCCATGTGAACGACGTTGAAGCCGTTCCAGCCGTCACGCACCAGGTTGAACTGCTTGGCGAAAGCGAGTGCGGCGCCATGGCCACCCTTCAGCGCACCACCACCGACGATCACCATCGGCGCCTTGGCGTCGGTGAAAATCTTGGCAGCCGCCTCCGGCAGATTGCCGAGCAGCGACAGGTCGGCGCCGAGCCATTCGACCTTGTAGGTCAGCTCCGTCTCCGGTCCGATCGCGAAGACCTTCGCGCCCTTTTTGATCGCTTTGCGGATGCGCGTGTTGATCAGCGGCGCTTCCCAGCGCAGGTTGGTGCCGACCAGCAGGATCGCGTCCGCCTGTTCGACGCCCGCGATCGTGGTGTTGAAGTTCACCGCGGCGAGGCTGGACGTATCATAGTCCATGCCGGTCTGGCGGCCTTCGAGCTTGGTCGAACCGAGCGTCGCGAGCAACGCCTTAGCGGCATACATCGTCTCGCAATCGACGAGATCGCCCGCCACCGCAGCGACGTTCGATCCGGCTGCGGCGACGCGATCCTTGATCACGCCAAACGCCTCATCCCAGCTGACCGCGACGAGCTTGCCGTCACGACGCACGTACGGGCGATCCAGGCGACGACGCACCAGACCATCGACGTGGTGGCGCGTCTTGTCGTGCGCCCATTCCTCGTTGACGTCTTCGTTGATGCGCGGGACGCAGCGCAGCACCTGACGGCCGCGGCTGTCGAGGCGGATATTGGTGCCGACCGCGTCCTGGACGTCAATCGTCAGCGTCTTCTTGAGCTCCCATGGCCGCGCTTCATAGGCGTAGGGCTTCGACGTCAGCGCACCGACCGGGCACAGGTCGACGACGTTGCCGCTCAATTCGCTCGTCACCGCCTGTTCGAGGTAGCTGGTGATCTGCATGTCCTCGCCGCGATAGATCGCGCCGATTTCCTCCACGCCCGCAACCTCTTCCGCGAAGCGGACGCAGCGGGTGCACTGGATGCAGCGGGTCATGATCGTCTTGACGATCGGACCCATATACTTCTCGGTCACCGCCCGCTTGTTCTCGGTATAGCGGCTGTGGCCCTTGCCGTAGGCGACGGACTGGTCCTGCAGGTCGCACTCGCCGCCCTGATCGCAGATCGGGCAGTCGAGCGGATGGTTGATGAGCAGGAATTCCATCACGCCTTCGCGCGCGTTCTTCACCATCGGCGTGGTGGTGAACACTTCCTGATTGTCCGCGGCGGGCAGCGCACACGACGCCTGGGGCTTGGGCGGCCCCGGCTTCACCTCGACGAGGCACATGCGGCAATTGCCGGCGATCGACAGCCGTTCGTGGTAGCAGAAGCGCGGGATTTCCTTGCCCGCCGCCTCGCACGCCTGGAGCACGGTCGCTCCCTGCGGCACCTCGACCTCGATCCCGTCTACTTTAAGCTTCGGCATTATTCGGCAGCTTCCTGCATCGGGGCGAGATCGCCGCCGTTGCGCGAGTTGATGCGACGTTCCAGTTCCGGGCGGAAGTGGCGGATGAGGCCCTGGATCGGCCACGCCGCGGCATCGCCCAGCGCACAGATCGTGTGGCCTTCCACCTGCTTCGTCACCTGCTGCAGCGTGTCGATCTCGGCAATGTCGGCGTCACCGGTGCGCAACCGCTCCATCACGCGCCACATCCAGCCGGTGCCTTCGCGGCACGGCGTACACTGGCCGCAGCTTTCGTGCTTGTAGAAGTAGCTGATCCGGCTGATCGCGCGGACGATGTCGGTCGACTTGTCCATGACGATGACCGCCGCGGTGCCGAGGCCCGAGCCGACCGCCTTCAGACCATCGAAGTCCATCGGCGCATCGATGATGTCCTTGGCCGGCACCAGCGGCACCGACGAGCCGCCGGGAATGACCGCCAGCAGATTGTCCCAGCCGCCGCGGATACCGCCGCAATGCGTCTCGATCAGTTCGCGGAAGGTGAGGCCCATCGCGTCTTCGACGACGCAGGGCTTGTTCACGTGACCGCTGATCTGGAAGAGCTTGGTGCCCTTGTTGTTCTCGCGACCGAAGCTGGAGAACCATTCGGCGCCGCGCCGCAAGATCGTCGGGCCGACCGCGATCGATTCGACGTTGTTGACCGTCGTCGGGCAGCCATACAAGCCCGCGCCCGCCGGGAACGGCGGCTTGAGGCGCGGCTGGCCCTTCTTTCCTTCGAGGCTTTCGAGCATCGCGGTTTCTTCGCCGCAGATGTACGCGCCGGCGCCACGATGGACGAAGACGTCGAAGTCGTAACCCGATCCGCAGGCATTCTTGCCGATCAGCCCGGCGTCATACGCCTCGGCGACGGCCGCAAACAGCGTCTCGGCCTCGCGGATATATTCGCCGCGAATGTAGATATAGGCGGCGCGCGCGCGCATCGCGAAGCCAGCGATCAGCGCGCCCTCGATCAGCTTGTGCGGATCGTGACGGATGATCTCGCGGTCCTTGCACGAACCGGGTTCGGATTCGTCGGCGTTGATGACGAGGAAGTTCGGCCGATCGGGCTTCGGCTCCTTCGGCATGAACGACCATTTGGTGCCCGTGGGGAAGCCCGCGCCGCCACGACCGCGAAGACCCGACGCCTTGATGACGTCGATGATCGCGTCCTGGCCGAGCGCCATCAGCGCCTTGGTATTGTCCCAGTCGCCACGCTTCAACGCCGCTGCCAAGTTCCAGGGCTGGAACCCGTAGACGTTGGTGAAGATGCGATCCTTGTCGGCAAGCATCAGGCCCACTCGCTCCGGTAATCGTGGTTCTCTTGCGTCATCGCGGTCAGCGTCGTCGGGCCGCCTTCGGGGCAGCTCGTCTGGCGGCCGATGGTCGAGCCGGTCTTCGGCTGCTCGCCCTTGGCCAGCGCCTCCAGCACCTCGATGGTGCGGTCGTAGTCGAGATCCTCGTAATTGTCGTCGTTGATCTGGACCATCGGCGCGTTGGCGCAGGTGCCGAGGCACTCGACCTCGGTCAGCGTGAACAGGCCGTCGGGCGTCGTCTTGCCCTTGATCAGCCCCTTGTTCTTGCACGCCGCCAGCACGTCATCCGACCCGCGTAGCATGCACGGCGTCGTGCCGCAGACCTGGACGTGATAGCGGCCGACCGGCGCGAGGTTGAACATCGTGTAGAAGGTCGCGACCTCGAACACGCGCATGTACGGCACGCCGATCTGGCGCGCGACGAACTCGATCACCGGAACCGGCAGCCAGCCTTGCGTCTGCGTTTCCGCACCGACCTGACGCTGCGCCAGGTCGAGGAACGGGATCGAGGCCGACTGTTCGCGGCCTGCGGGATAGCGCGCGAGGATCTCGTTCGCCTTCTTCTGGTTCTCTTCGGTCCACGCAAAACCGCCCCAGCGTGCGCGGGTTTCGGCTTCGTCGGGGATCTGGGCTGCTTCAGCCATCAGCGGATGAACTCCACGCGCGACACCTTGTCGCCTTCAAACGAATAGACGGACATGACTTCGAACGTCTCGCCACCGGGCGCACGCTCGACCGCCTCATGCAGGACGACCGTCTCCCCCAGCTCAAACGTCGCAAGAATGTCCGCACGATTTTGCGGATATTGCGCGAACATCGCCTTCAGGCCCGACCGCACGCCCTCCCGACCCTCGCGCAACACGGCGCCGCGATAGCCCGCCTCGCAGGCATCGTCGGTCATGAACGCGACATAGGCGTCGGCGTCCTGCGCATTGTAGCGCGCGATCATGGCGTGCGCGATGCCGAGCCGGTCGATGCTCACCGGTCGCACTCGCCGAACACGATGTCCATCGCGCCCAAGATCGCGGTCGTATCCGCCAGCATGTGGCCCTTCGACATGAAGTCCATGGCCTGCAGGTGGCTGAACGCGGTCGGGCGGATCTTGCAGCGATAGGGCTTGTTCGATCCGTCGGCGACCAGGAACACGCCGAACTCGCCCTTGGGGCTTTCGGTCGCGACATACACTTCGCCGGCCGGGACGTGATAGCCCTCGGTGTAGAGCTTGAAGTGATGGATCAACGCTTCCATCGAGCTCTTCATCTCGGCGCGCTTGGGCGGCACAACCTTACGGTCGGTCGATGCGATCGGCCCTTCCGGCATTTCGGCGAGGCACTGCTTCATGATCCGCGCGGACTGGCGAACCTCTTCGACGCGCACCATGAAGCGGTCGTAGCAATCGCCGCGCGTGCCGACCGGAATGTCGAAGTCCATGCGCGCATAGGCGTCATAGGGCTGCGACTTGCGCAAATCCCACGGAATGCCCGCGGCGCGGATCATCGGGCCGGAGAAGCCCCAGGCGATCGCATCTTCGCGGCTGACCGTCGCGATATCGACGTTGCGCTGCTTGAAAATGCGATTGTCGGCGACCAGCGAAATCGCGTCCTCGAACAGGCGCGGCAGGCGCGTGTCGAGCCAGTCGGCGATATCGGTCAGCAGCTTGAGCGGCACGTCCTGATGGACGCCGCCGGGGCGCATGTAATTGTGGTGCATGCGCGCGCCCGAGGCACGCTCGAAGAAGTTGAGGCAGTCTTCGCGGATCTCGAACAGCCACAGGTTCGGCGTCATCGCGCCGACGTCCATGACGTGGCTGCCGAGGTTGAGCATGTGGTTCGAGATGCGGGTCAGTTCGGCGAAAAAGACGCGCAGATACTGGGCACGCAGCGGCACCTCGATATCGAGCAGCTTTTCGACGGCGAGCACGAAGCTGTGCTCCATGCACATCGGCGAACAGTAATCGAGCCGGTCGAAATACGGCAGCGCCTGCGCGTAGGTCTTGTACTCGATCAGCTTCTCGGTGCCGCGATGCAGCAGGCCGACATGCGGATCGACACGCTCGATGATCTCGCCGTCGAGCTCCATGACGAGGCGCAACACGCCGTGCGCCGCGGGATGCTGCGGACCGAAGTTGATCGTGTAGTTCTGAATCGTCACGTCGCCGGTCGTCGGATCGGCGGCATCGGTGACGTGCATCAGTTCGTCGACATAGTCGCTCACTGGTTCTGTCCTTGGCCCTTGGTCGGGATCACGTCGGACGCGGCCGGCTTGTCGCCGCCCTTGTTGCCCGCATGCGGTTCGCCCGCGCCCGTTTGCGACGGCGCCTCCGTGGTCTTCGGCTCGTTCGTGACGGGCGCCGCCTTCGGCTGCGTCGGCGCGTCGGCCTTGACGATCGTATCCGCCTTCAGCGGCGTCGGCGCGCCCTTGGCTTCGGGGACCATGCCCTTCTCGTCGCCCGGCAGCACATATTGCGCGCCTTCCCACGGGCTCTGGAAGTCGAAGTTGCGGAAGTCCTGCGCCAGCTGAACCGGCTGATAGACGACGCGCTTCGCCTCTTCCGAATAGCGCATCTCGACGAACCCGGAGAGCGGGAAGTCCTTGCGCTGCGGATGGCCGCGGAAGCCATAGTCCGTCAGGATGCGGCGCAGGTCGGCGTTACCGGCGAACAGCACGCCGTACATGTCGTACACCTCGCGCTCCAGCCAACCGGCGACCGGCCAGATGCCCGTGACCGACGGCACCGGCTTGCCCTCGTCGGTGGCGACGTGGACGTGCAGGCGATGGTTCCGCGTCAGCGACAGCAGGCAATAGACGACCTCGAACCGCTCCGCACGATCCGGATAGTCGACGCCGGCGATTTCCATCAGCTGCTGATATTCGAGGCCGGGCGTATCGCGCAGCTTGGTCAGCGCGTCGGCGATCGCCTCACGCTCTACGTAGAGCGCAACCTCGCCGACCTGGTCAACCGCGTCGATCAGCGCCGCGCCGAGCGTCGCGCGGACCGCTTCGATCGTTTCGCCATTGAGGTTCGCCGCAAAGGCGGGAGCGGGCGCCCTCACCGTTCGATGCTCCCGCTGCGGCGGATCTTCCGCTGCAACTGCATGATGCCATAGAGTAGCGCTTCCGCGGTCGGCGGGCAGCCGGGGACATAGATGTCCACGGGCACCACGCGATCGCAACCGCGCACGACGCTGTAGCTGTAATGGTAGTAGCCGCCGCCGTTGGCGCAGCTGCCCATCGAGATGACGTACTTCGGCTCCGACATCTGGTCGTAGACCTTGCGCAGCGCCGGCGCCATCTTGTTGCACAGCGTGCCGGCGACGATCATCACGTCCGACTGACGCGGGCTGGCGCGCGGCGCGGCACCGAAGCGTTCGAGATCGTAGCGCGGCATGTTGACGTGGATCATCTCGACCGCGCAGCAGGCGAGGCCAAACGTCATCCACCACAGCGAGCCGGTACGCGCCCACTGGAACAGCTCTTCGGTCGAGGTGACAAGGAAGCCCTTGTCGGTCAGCTCGCCGTTCAGGCTGTCGAAAAAGCCCTGGTCCGGCTGCACCAGAGCGGTGCCCGCGGCCGAGCGATCGAGTTCAACGGGTCCGGACATGGGGGTCATTCCCAATCCAACGCTCCCTTTTTCCAGGCGTAGACGAGGCCGAGGGCCAGTTCGCCGATGAAGATCATCATGGAGATCCATGCGGTCCAGCCGATGCTGAAAACCGAGACTGCCCAAGGATATAGGAACGCGGCTTCAAGATCGAAGATGATGAACAGGATCGCGACGAGATAAAAACGCACGTCGAACTGGCTGCGCGGATCCTCGAACGCGGGGAAGCCGCACTCATATTCCGACAGCTTCTGCTCGTTCGGCTTGTTGCTGCCGGTCAGCCGCGACACCGCCATCGGCAGGAACACGAAAGTGCTCGACAGCGCGATGGCGACGCCCAGGAACAGCAGGATCGGCAGATATTGCGACAGGTCAACCAAAGGGCATCTCGCACATGCGATAGGAATGGGGTGGCTTTAGGCCTCCGCGCCGGGTCGGGCAAGGCCGTGGGGCGTGAGAATGAATCGCAGAAAGGCGCGGTTCAGGCGCGCACCCTCACCCTTCCCACTGCCTGCGGCAGTGGGCCCCTTCCCTCTCCCGACGGGAGAGGGACAAGCAGGCGCAGCCTGAGAGAGGGTGAAAGCGGGTCGGACCGCCCTGCAATCAGCGCAGCGCGCCGGCGACCAGCTTGTGCAGCTTGACGTGCAGGCCGTCGTTGGCGGCGAGGAATTCGTTCTTTTCCATCGCCCGGTCGGCACCGCGGAAGTCGGTGACATAGCCGCCGGCTTCCTTGACGAGCAGCAGGCCCGCCGCCGTATCCCAGGGCTTGAGGCCCGATTCCCAATAGCCGTCGAAGCGACCCGCCGCGACCCAGGCGAGATCGAGCGCAGCCGAGCCGAAACGACGGATGCCGGCGACTTCGGGCGCGACCGCACCGAAGATGCGGCTCCACTGGACGAAATCGCCATGGCCCAGGAACGGAATACCCGTGGCGATCAGCGCTTCCGACAGATCGCGGCGCGCCGAAACGCGCAGGCGCTGGTCGGTCAGCCAGGCGCCGCGGCCCTTTTCGGCCCAGAAGCTCTCGTCGGTCAGCGGCTGGTAGACGAGCGCGGTCGTGATTTCGCGCTTGCCGGCCGGGGTCTGCTCCTCGACCGCGATCGAGATCGCGAAATGCGGGATGCCGTGGAGGAAGTTCGACGTGCCATCCAGCGGATCGATGATGAAGCGCGGCTTGTCGGGATCGCCCTTCACCTCGCCGCCCTCTTCCATCAGGAAGCCCCAGTCGGGACGCGCCTTGCGCAATTCCTCGAACAGGGTCTGCTCGGCGCGCTTGTCGGCGATCGACACGAAGTCGGCAGGCCCCTTGCGGCTGACCTGGAGGTGCTGAACCTCGTTGAAGTCGCGACGCAGCGCGGTGCCGGCCTTGCGGGCGGCGCGCTCGATGACGGTGAAGAGGCCGGAATGGGAGGGCATGGGATAATCTCTGTACCCCTCTCCCGGCGGGAGAGGGAGGGGCCCGCCGCCGTCAGGCGGTGGGAGGGTGAGGGTCGGATGAAGGCTCTGCCCTCACCCGACCTCGCTACGCTCGGCCACCCTCTCCCGATGGGAGAGGGATCATCAATCAATCCGCGCGGCGGACGTACGTCTGCTCGTAGACGTCGACGACGATGCGCGTGCCGGCACCGATGTGCGGCGGCACCATCACGCGGACGCCATTGTCGAGGATCGCGGGCTTGTAGCTGGACGAGGCGGTCTGCCCCTTCACCACGGCATCCGCCTCGACGATCGTCGCTTCGATCGTGCTGGGCAGTTCGACCGAAATCGGCTTTTCGTCATACAGTTCGAGCACGACGTCCATGCCATCCTGCAGGAAGGCCGCGGCATCGCCGAGGATGCCCGCGTCGAGCGTGATCTGTTCGTAGCTTTCCTTGTCCATGAAGGTCAGCTGGTCACCGTCGCGGAAGAGATACTGGAAATCCTTGGTGTCGAGCCGGACGCGCTCGACCGTCTCCGCCGAGCGGAAGCGGACGTTGTTCTTGCGGCCGTCGATCAGGTTCTTCATCTCGACCTGCATGTACGCACCGCCCTTGCCGGGCTGCGTGTGCTGGATCTTGACCGCGCGCCAGATGCCGCCTTCATATTCGATGATGTTGCCGGGACGGATGTCCACGCCGCTGATCTTCATGGGATTGAACCTACTGGAAAGAGCGAGTTTGGCGGGCGATGAGCCACGCCGGGTGGCGGCGCTTTACCGTGCGGGCGCCGACCCGGCAAGCATCGGGAACGGATTGACGTCCTCGCCCTGATACCAGCGATCACCCGCCGCCATGCGCTGCATGCCGAAATGGAGGTGATAATTGCCAGCACCCGCATCGCCGGTGTCGCCGACATAGGCGATCGTCTGCCCGGCCCGCACGGGCTGGCCGACGGCGATACCCGGCGCGTAGCCCGACAGATGCGCGTAATAATAGACCCAGCGGCGGTCGGGCGAGCGGATGTAGAGCGTCGTACCGCCGCGGCCGGACTGGAACAGCTTTTCGACGCGGCCGGCCGCGGCGGCGAGAACGGGGGTGCCGGCGGGGGCGGGAATGTCCGTGCCGTGATGGCCGCGGCTGCCGCCTTCGCGTGGGTCATTCCAGCTGTCCATGATCGTGCTGCGGGCAATGCCGGCGACGGGGACAGTGAGTTGGCCGGTCGGTGCCGGAGCCTCGGCGGCCGGTTCGGGGGCGCTCACCGCTGCCGTCGCGCGGCGCGCGGAGGGATCGGCCGTACCGAAGCGCGTCATGGCGACGAATGCCGCTACGAGCAGCACCAAGCCGATAAGGATGCCCCAGCCGAGGCGGGTCATGCGGCGATCCCTCCGTCACCCCGGACTCGTTCCAGGGTCCACCGGGCCGCAAGGGCGCGGCAGGAGGCCCTAGCCGCCCCCCTCGCCGCAGAGTGGACCCCGGAACGAGCCCGGGGTGACGGCGACTTTGGTGCGAGCGTCACCATCCCATTCACGCTTGGAACACCGCCTTGGTGCCCGGCTTCACCATCTGCGCCAGGCGCGCGACATCCCAGTTGGTCAGGCGGATGCAGCCATGGCTTTCCGTCCGGCCGATAAGCTCGGGGTGCGGTGTGCCGTGGATGCCGTAATGCTCCTTCGACAGGTCGAGCCACACCACGCCAACCGGACCGTTCGGCCCCGGCGGCAGCAACTCCTTCTCGTCGCCCTTCTTCGCGTCCCAGAACAGCGCAGGGTTATAGTGGAATTTCGGGTTATAGTCGGCGCCGTAGATCTTCCACGTGCCCAGCGGCAGCGGATCGTGCTCCGACCCCATCGTCGCGCTGAACTGCGCGATCAACTTGTCGTCCTTGTCGAGGACGCGGAGCACCTTGTCTGATTTGTCGACGACGATGTGATCGGCGACCGGCTGGTTGGCGTCGACGTTGAGCATGTTGAGCGTCTGGCGCCAGTGATCGGGCAGCTTGGTGTCGTAGTTGCGCGACGCGGGCAGCGCATTGGGGACGATGATCGTGTTGCCGACCTTCAGTCGCGTCGAGGGGGAATTGAGCGCGATCAGCGTCTCGGGGCTGGTGTGGAACATCTCCGCCAGCTTTTCCATCGGCGTCGCATAGCCGATCGTCGGCAGCTTCGCCTGCTCGCCGTAATCCTTGGGCAGCGGGTTGATATACGGCCCAGCGAGCGCCTCGCGCGTCAGCATGAAGCGCGCGGTCGGGCGCTTGGCACGATAGGGATAGAGCGCCGCGAGCGTCGCGGCGTCGGGCTTGCCGGTCTTGGGCAGACCCTTGGCTTCCTGGAACCCCTTTAGCGCGGCGGTGAGCGACTGGCCGCCCTTTCCGTCGAGCAGGCCGGGACCGAAGCCGAGCGAATCGAGGATGACCTGGACATGGAGCAGGTTGCGGTCAACGGGCTTGGCCGCCGGGGCGGCTTGGGGTGCCTGTGCCGTCGCCGACGCGGCGAGCGCGGCGCCCGCCATGAGTGCCGTGGTGAGTGCCGCCTTCATCAATCCGCTCCCTGACCGTTACGCAGGCGGATCAACGGGCGGAGGGGCTAAGGGTTTCGTGGAACAGCCGTTTTGTGCGGAGCGCTTCGCTTTCCGCCTCCGTCGCCCCGGACGGGTCCCGGGGCGACAGGAGTCAGCGGCTCAGCCGTTCAGCACCTTCGCGAATGCAGCCACGGCGGCGGCCTCGTCGCCGTTCCACACCGCGCCAGACACGGCGAGGAAGTCCGCGCCGGCGGCCACCAGCGGCGCGGCGTTGTCCGGCGTAATGCCGCCGATCGCCACGCTCGGCAGTTCGAACATCGACGCCCACCAGGACAGGATCGACGGCTCCGGCACGTGCTTCACCGCCTTGGTCGCGGTCGGATAGAAGGCACCGAAGGCCACATAGTCGGCACCGCCCTCGCCCGCCTCCATGGCGAGGTGACGGCTGTCGTGGCAGGTTACGCCGATCTGGACATTAGGCCCCAGCGCATCACGCGCTTCCCGCGGATCACCATCGTCCTGACCCAGATGGACGCCGTCGGCGCCCAAGCGCTTGGCAAGCGAGATGCTGTCGTTGACGATGAACGCGACCTCGCGGTCCGCGCACAGGCGCTGAAGCGGTTCCGCCAGCTTCGCTGCGGCGTGCTGGTCGATATCCTTCACGCGGAACTGGAAGGCCGCGACGGGGCCGGCGTCGAGCGCGCGCGCCAGTCGGTCGGCAAATCCACCCGCTACGTCGAGCGGCGAGATCAGATAGAGCTGGCACGGCGGCCGGCGGTCGTCACGGCGGAACTGCGCCGCGAATTCGGGATCGAGGGGGCCAAGCGGATCGTCTTCGGTCATGCCCGCCCCCTACCCCGATTGCCGCCGCGACGAAAGCCGCGGCGGCAGGATCGGCTTACGCCTCGCCCTTGTAGATCGCGACGAGCTTCGCGAGCATCTCCAACGCGTCTTCGCGGCTGCGCTGGAACGTGTTGCGGCCGATGATCGAGCCATTGCCGCCACCCGCCAGGATGTCGCGCGCGTCCTGATAGACCGCATCGGCGCCCTTGGCCGCACCGCCCGAGAAGACGACGATACGGCGACCGGCGAAGCTCGACTGGACGACGTGGCGGACGCGATCCGCCTGGTTCGACCAGTCGGTGCCCTCATACGCCTTCTTGGCTTCCTCCTGCTCGATATGCGCGGACGGCAGCTTCACCTTGATGATGTGCGCGCCGAGCAGCGCCGCCATGTGCGCGGCATAGGCTCCGACGTCGAGCGCCAGTTCGCCGTCCTTGCTGAGCTTGCCGCCGCGCGGATAGCTCCAGATGACGGTCGCGATGCCGACGGCCTTCGCCTCTTCGGACAGTTCGCGAATCTCTTCCATCTGCTCGAAAATCTGATCCGAGCCGGGGTAGATGGTGAAGCCGATCGCCGCGCAGCCGAGGCGCACCGCATCGCCGACGCTCGCCGTCACCGCCTGGTCGATGCTGGTCGCCCAGCTGTTCGAGCTGTTGACCTTCAGGATCGTCGGGATCTGGCCGGCAAAGGTATCGGCACCCGCCTCGAGCGGGCCGAGCGGCGCGGCATAGGCCGAAAGGCCGGCGTCCACTGCCATCTGATAGTGATAATGCGGGTCGTAGGCCGGCGGGTTGACCGCGAACGAGCGCGCCGGGCCATGTTCGAAGCCCTGATCGACGGGCAGGATGATGAGCTTGCCGGTGCCGCCCAGCTTGCCCTGCATCAGGATGCGGGCGAGGTTCGCCTTCACCGCGGGGCTGGTGGCTTCATACTTGTCGAGGATCGCCTTGACGGCGGGCGTGACGTTCGTGGTCATGAGTAGCTCCTTGGGGGCACGTCGTGAAATGGGGTCGTCAGAGCATCAGCCAGCGCCGCAGCGCCTGGTCGATCTGCTCCATGCGGGTGGGGCTGGCATCGCCGATCACGGCGGTGATGCGGTCGCGTGCGACGCTGGTGATCCGGTCGACCTCCACCTCGCATTCGGCGGTCAGGCCATTGTGTTCGCGCGGCGACATGACGACGCGGAACAGCGCCTCGCCTCCGATCACCGAGGTGAGCGGGCAGACGGTGATCGTCGCATGCGTCGCGTTGAACAGGTCGGACTGGACGACGACGCACGGCCGCGCCGGCGCGCCGTCGGGTCCATCGACCAACACGATGCCGCCATGCCTTATTTCCACGCGCGCGCATCCTGCCAGAAGATCACATCGTCACTCGATGCGCGCTGCGATGCACGGGTCGACTGGCGGCGGGCCTCGCGGCGATAGGCGTCATCGTGCAGGTCGACGTAGCGACGCACCGCCTCGCGCGCGATGTCGCTTTTGCTGCGACCCTGGGTGCGCGCGACCGCGGCGAGCCGCTCTTCCAATTCGGTGTCGAGTCGCACTCCTAGCATGCCGGCTCCCTGCCTGTTTAACGCGTTTAACCTACGGCGTGGCAGGACCTTGCGCAAGGGGCGAGTGCAGCCTTGACGGCACGCGCCAAAGGACGCTTGATGCAGTTCAAGGGGGAATGATCATGACACCAATCCGGCTGGCGATCGTCGCTGCGCTGTTGACCGCGAGCGGCGCGGGCGCGGCGGCGGACCGTTATGCGTCGCCGCTGGTCGGCAAGCCCGCGCCGGATGCGGAATTGACGCTAATCGATGGCAGCAAGGTACGGCTCGCCGATCTGCGCGGACAGGTGGTGATCCTGAATTTCTGGGCGACGTGGTGCGTGCCCTGCCGCGCGGAGCTGCCGCTGCTGGATGCCTATTATCGCACGCAGCAGAAGCACGGCCTGCGCGTGTTCGCGGTGGCGACCGAGGATTCGGTGCCGGTCTTTCGGATGAAGCCGCTGTTCGCGGCGATGGCGATCACGCCGACGCGGCGGGTAAAGGGCAAATATCCGCTGATCGGCAATGCGGTGCCGACCAATTACGTCATCGATCGTGCGGGGGTCGTCCGCTACGCCAAGGCGGCATCGCTCGACCTCGACGATCTCAATACGATCGTCGTGCCGCTGTTGAAGGAGACGCCGCCGACCTGAGCGGCGTCTCGCATTCGGGTCAGGCGGTGAGCGCGGCGACGCCGGGCAGCGCCTTGCCTTCCATCCATTCGAGGAAGGCGCCACCGGCGGTGGACACGAAGGTGAAGCGATCCGCCACGCCGGCTTGGTTGAGCGCGGCGACGGTATCGCCACCACCAGCCACCGAGACGAGACTGCCGTCCTGCGTCAGCGCCGCGGCGGTGCGCGCCAGGCTGACGGTGGCGACATCGAAGGGCGGCGTCTCGAATGCGCCCATCGGGCCGTTCCACACGAGCGTGCGGCAGTTCTTCAGCACATCGCCCAGCGCCTCGACAGCGCTCGGGCCGACGTCCAGGATCATCTCGTCCGCCGCGACTTCGTGAACGTTGACGGTGCGGACCGGCGGGTTGGCGCGGAATTCCTTCGCCACCACGACGTCATACGGCAGGTGAACGGTGCAATTGGCGCGATCCGCGGCCTCCAGGATTTCCTCCGCGGTGCCGGTCAGGTCATGCTCGCACAGCGACTTGCCGACATCGACACCCCGCGCCGCGAGGAAGGTATTGGCCATGCCACCGCCGATGATCAGGTGATCGACGCGGGTGACAAGGTGCTTGAGCACGTCGAGCTTGGTCGACACCTTGGCGCCACCAACGACGGCGGCAACGGGGTGGTCGGGGTTGCCGAGTGCCTTTTCGAGCGCGTCGAGTTCGGCCTCCATCGCACGACCGGCAAAGGCGGGCAGCACTTTGGCCAGCCCCTCGGTCGAGGCATGGGCGCGGTGCGCTGCCGAAAAGGCATCGTTGACGTAGAGCTCACCCAATTTGGCAAAGCGTGCAACGACTTGCGGATCGTTCTTCTCTTCGCCACCGAAGAAGCGCGTGTTCTCCAGAACCGCGATTTCGCCGGGTTGCAGCGTCGCGACGGCCGCCTCGTCGCCCTCCCAATCGATATAGCGGACCTCGCGTCCCAGCACGGCGGAATACGGGCGGACGATACGGCTGAGCGACATCTCAGGGTTTGGCGTGCCCTTCGGCCGGCCGAAATGGGCCAGGATCAGCACGATCGCACCACGATCGGCGAGTTCGGTGACGGTCGGCAGGGTCGCGCGCAGCCGCGTGTCGTCGGTCACCGCACCGTCCGCCATCGGGACGTTCAGATCCTCGCGCACCAGCACGCGCTTGCCACGAACTTCGCCCATATCGTCGAGCGTCTTGAAGGCCTTAGCCATGATATCGTCCTTCAGATCTTAAGAGAAAGAGACGACCGACACGGGATCGCCGATCGCGATCCGGCCGGGCACCTTCACGCGCGTACAGGCCCCGCCCCGCCAGTCGGGGGTCAGCGCCGCCTTCAGCCCGGTCGCGATCGTCTCCATGCGGCTGCACGGGTCGCATTCGACCGTAATCTCCAGCTCGACCGCGCCGATGCGCAGCCGCGTGCCGGGCACCTGCGGGATATCGAAGCCGTCGACCAGCAGGTTTACGCGCCGTTCCTGCCACGGGATCGTATGTCCGAGGTCCGCCATGGCGGCATCCCAGTCACCGCGCTCCATCAGCGTCACCTGCCGCTTGCCACGCCCGCCGGGCTTCACCGCGCCGCGGAAGTCGCCGTGCAGGCCGCCTTCGACCGTCACGTCGACCGCTTCGATCAGTTCCATCGGCGCCTTCGGAAAGGCGTGCCGGGCGATCCCGACCAGAGTGCCGGCAGTCATCATACCCGCCCCGTCATCGCGAGGACCGCAGCGACGCGGCAATCCGGAGCGTCGTGCGTGACGCTCTGGATCGCTTCGCTCCGCTCGCAATGACGGAATGGGTCATTGGCGATGCCTTAGAGGAACTTCGCCATGGCGGTCGCGGTGTCGACCATGCGGTTCGAGAAGCCCCATTCGTTGTCGTACCAGCTGACGACGCGGACGAGCTTGCCGTCGAGCACCGCGGTTTCCAGGCTGTCGACGGTCGAGGACTGCGGCGAATGCATCAGGTCGATCGAGACGAGCGGTTCGTCCGAATAGACGAGCACGCCCTTCAGCGGGCCGTCTTCCGACGCGGCCTTCAGGATCGCGTTGACCTCGTCCTTCGTCGTGTCGCGCTTCGGCGTGAAGGTCAGGTCGATCAGGCTGACGTCGGGCACCGGCACGCGGATCGCCGAACCGTCCAGCTTGCCCTTCAGCTCGGGCAGCACCTCGCCCACCGCACGGGCCGCGCCGGTGGTGGTCGGAATCATGCTCATCGCCGCGGCGCGGGCGCGACGCAGGTCCGGGTGGATCTGATCGAGGATCTTCTGGTCGTTCGTGTAGGCGTGAACGGTGGTCATCAGGCCGCGTTCGATGCCGACCGTGTCGTTCAGCACCTTGGCGACCGGCGCCAGGCAGTTGGTGGTGCAGGACGCGTTCGACACGATCGTGTGCTCGGCGGTCAGCTTGTCGTGGTTGACGCCGTAGACGACGGTGAGGTCGACGCCCTTCCCCGGGGCCGAGATCAGCACCTTCTTCGCGCCCGCATCGATATGCTTCTGGCACGAGACGTTGTCGGTGAAGAAGCCGGTGCATTCGAGCACCAGATCGACACCCAGTTCCTTGTGCGGAAGGTTGGCGGGGTCGCGCTCGGCGGTGACGCGGATGCGCTTGCCGTCGATGACGAGGTCGTTGCCTTCGGCGGTGACGGTGCCGGGATATTTGCCGTGAACGCTGTCACGGCTGAACAGCCAGGCGTTCGACTTGGCGTCGGCGAGGTCGTTGATCGCGACCAGTTCGAGGTCGCCGGCACCGCGTTCGATGATCGCGCGCGCCACCAGTCGGCCGATGCGGCCGAAGCCGTTGATCGCAACCTTCACCGTCATCTGCTTCACTCCTCGCAATGGGTCGCGGCGCATCGGATTCGGGGCCGCGTTAAACGTGTTAAAGCGGCCCCGCCTTTGCGAGGGGGAACGCCCGTCTGTCAACCGCGGGCGATGCGCGGATCGCGTTTGCGCGAAGCGGTTTGACGACTTGCCGCTGCCCCGGTGCGCGCCTAGGTCAGGAGGTATGGCCGAACCGCTTCCCGACACGCCCCCCGATACGCCGAGCGCCGTCGATCGCATCGACGCGGCGATCGCCCGAATCGAAACCGCGATCGCGGCCCGTGCCGCGGCCGGCGACGCGCTGGCGCGCCGCCATGCGGCGCTGAAGGCGCGCATGGCCGAAGCGGTGAGCGCGCTGGACGACGTGATCGCTCGTGGGACGCCGGCCTGATGGCGAACGTCTCGCTGCCGATCGGCGGTCGTCCGCACACCGTCGCCTGCCGCGACGGTGAGGAAGCCCATCTCGTGGAGCTGGGCAAGATGCTCGACGAGCGCTGGCCGGTGGCCCTGCGCGCCGCGGGCGGCGTACCGGGCGAGCGCGCGATGCTGTTCGTCGCCCTGATGCTCGCCGACGCCCTGGAAGACGTCCGCCAGCGCCCGCCCGAGGGCGCGGCGGTGAGCGAACCGGCATTGCAACGCATCGCCGATCGGCTGGAGGCGCTGGCCGACGCGCTGGAGCACGATCCGACGGCAGGATAAGGCCCCTGCCCCATTGCCAGTGCGCTCCGCCCATCCTAAATTGGTCGGCGGCGGGTTCTGCCCGGTACGAGCCTTACTTTATCCCTGAGGCTATTCATCATCCATGGGGGCTGTCCCTGCCCGGATCCTGGTCCGACGCACATGGTCCCCACCTGACGTTACAGGGCGTCAGTGGATATTTTGGCACACGGCCATGGCGGTCCCGCCACCCGCCCCTCTCCTCTCGTGACCGCGTGGAGCGATGACCGACAAGCTCGCCCTCCGCGCCCGCCTGCGCGCTGTTCGTGACGGCTTCGCGCCGCAGGCACCGATCGGGTTGTCAGCAGCGTTCGTTGCCCGCTTGCGGCCAGGATTGATCGTCGCAAGCTATAGGCCGCTGGGCAGCGAGGCCGATCCGGCGCCGCTGGCCGACGCGGCGCGCGCCGCGGGATGCACGCTGGCCCTGCCGCACGTTACGACGCGGGCCGCGCCGCTTCGCTTCCTGTCGTGGGACCCATCGCATCCGCTGGAACGCGGCGCCTTCGGTCTGCTGCAACCCGTGGCCGATGCGCCCGAGGTGTCGCCCGACATCATCCTGACGCCACTCGTGGGCTTCGACGACGCTGGAAACCGCCTGGGGCAAGGGGCTGGCCATTACGATCGCGCTCTTGCGGCAAATCCCGATGCATGGCGGGTGGGGATTGCATGGTCGGTGCAGCGAGTCGCTGCGCTGCCGGCCGATCCGTGGGATATGCCGCTCCACGCCATCGCCACCGAATCAGACTGGATCGCCTTATGACCCCCACGTGGCGCAAACCCGCTGGCATGCTCATCATCCTGAGCCTGATCGCGATCTGGTGCGTGGGGATCGTCAGCCTGTCGGGCTTCGTCGGCACATGGGCATGGTGGCTGCAGGCACCCTTCTATCTCGTCGCCGGGATCGTCTGGATCCTGCCGCTCAAGCCGCTGCTGCTGTGGATGGAGACCGGGCGCTGGCGGTAACGCAGTCCCCGCGCCCTGCGCGTGTCGAGAAGCACGGTAAGCACGTGTTTGGATAGCGGATGGACGCCGCCCGATCAGCTGACGCGAACCGTGACATATGGGGAAAGGATCGACGCCCTAGGGGCGGATACCACCGGTCCTGACCGGTGGCGCGAGTGACGGGGCTCGAACCCGCGACCTCCGGCGTGACAGGCCGGCGCTCTAACCAACTGAGCTACACCCGCGTGTTCGGCACGCGGCGCAATGCGCTATGCTTGTCTCGGCAAATCATACCATTCCGGGAAGGAATGGCGCGAGTGACGGGGCTCGAACCCGCGACCTCCGGCGTGACAGGCCGGCGCTCTAACCAACTGAGCTACACCCGCTGAAAGCGTTGAGGCGCGCCCACTAAGCGAGGGCGCGGGGGGTGTCAACGACCTTCTTCGCCCTCCCCCTCGCTCCGGCGTCGCCGGGCGCGTTCCTGATGCACCAATGTGCCGTGTTCGAACAGGAATCCGGCGATATCCGGCTTGCCCGCAGCGCCCAGCACGGTCTGGATGATGATCAGCAGCGGCACCGCCAGCACGGCCCCTGTGGTGCCCCATACCCAGCCCCAGAAGCTGATCGACACCAGGATCATCAGCGGGCTGATCGTCAGCCGATGGCCGACGATCAGCGGCGTGATCGCATTCGCCTCCACGAGGTGACAGCCGATCATCACGCCCGGCGGGATCAGCGCCAGCCAGATGTCGGTGAAGGTCATCAACCCCCCGATCGCGAGCAGGAACGCCGCAAGGATCGGCCCGAAATAGGGGATGTAGTTGAGCAGCGCGACGATACCGCCCCACATCAGCGGCGACGGCATGCCGAGGAAATACAATGCGCCCGCGACGATGCCGCCTAGAGTGAGGTTGATCAGCGTGATCGTGCCCAGATAGGCGGACACGTCGTCGACGACGTCCTGTATCACCCGGGCGGTCGCCATCGCGCCGTCAAAGCTGGTGCGCCCGGTGATCGTCTTCTTGCGCAGGCCGGTCCAGCCCGACAGGAAGAAGAAGACGATCAGGATACCGAAGAAGAACTGGACGATCACCGTCGGTGCCGACGTCGCGGCGAGCTCCAGGATCGAGCTGGGCGGCGCGACCGCGGCGGTCTGCGGCTGACGGACCGGTGTCGACGCGATCTGCCGGAACATCTTGTTCACCGATTTTTCGAGCGTCGAATACAGGTCGAGCAACGGCGACAGATTGTGCTGGATGCGCGTGATCCGGCTGGGCAGCAGCTGGAAGAAGTCTGTCGCCGGCACGACGATCGCCGCGATCGCGATATTGGCGATGATCAGGAACACTAGGATGCAGAACAGCGCTGCGATCGCGGATGGAATGCCGCGCCGTTCGAGCCATTCGAGCACCGGCACCAGCGCGATGGCGATCACCAGCGCCGTCGTCAGCGGCAGAAAGAATTCCGCGCCCGATTTGAGCGCGAAGGGCGTACCGAGCGCGAGGCCGATGCCCGCGATCAGCGTGAAGGCGGCGAGCAGACGATCGCGCCGCTGCGCGATGCGGCCGATCTCGCTGCGGGTGCCGGGCATCAGCGGCGCGCCGAGCGCGATCTGCTCCTCGGGCGTGATGGGGGGTGACGGGGGAGCAGGATCGGGATCGTCGGCCATCCCCCTGCTCTAGCGCATTTTCGCGCGCCGCCACCCTTCTGTTTGCACCCGCCTAAGCGGCGGCGGCGGAATGATCCTCGAACAGCGCTTTCAGCTCGCGTTTCAGGATCTTGCCATTGGCGTTGCGCGGCAGCGGCTCGGGCAGGAAGCGGATCGCGACGGGCACCTTGAACGCCGCCAGCCGCTCGCGCACGAACCCCTGCAATTCCGCCTCGGTCGCGGTGCAACCGGGGCACAGGTGGACGATCGCCGCCGGCTCCTCGCCCAGCGTCCGGTGTGGGATGCCGACCAGCGCGGCGTCGGTGACCGAGGGATGGGCGTAGAGCACGTTCTCCACCTCGATCGAATAGATGTTCTCGCCGCCGCGGATCACGATGTCCTTGGCGCGATCGGCGATGAACAGGAAGCCGTCGTCATCGATCCGCGCGAGGTCGCCGGTGCGCACCCAGCCGTCGACGAAGGTCGCGGCCGTTGCTTCGGGCTTGTTCCAATAGCCCTTCACGATCATCGGCCCGCGCGCCCAAAGCTCGCCGATTTCGCCGCGGGGCAGCACGGTGACGCCATCGTCGGCACGGATTTCGATATCCGCCGCGGCGACGGGCGCGCCCGCGCTCGCGGGGCGGTTGAGATAATCCTCGGCGCCATGTTGCGTGACGGTCGCGGTCGTTTCCGTCATGCCCCAGCCATTACCAGGCAGCGCGCCGAATTCCTGATAGATGCGCCGCACCAGCTCGGGCGCCGAGGGTGCACCGCCATAAGCGATCGTTTCCAGCGACGAGAGATCGTATTTCGCACGATCCGGGTGCTCGAGCAGCTGCCAGGCGATCGTCGGCACGCCGCCGGTCATGTTGACGCGCTCGCGCTCGATGATCTCAAGCGCGCGCGCCGTGTCCCAGCGGCGCATGTAGATCGTCGTCGATCCGGTCGCGATCGTCCCCATCATCCCCGCCGAACAGGCGGTGACATGGAACATCGGGATGACGGTGAGGCTGACGCGCGGTGTGGGATCGGGCGGCGTTTCGCCCCGGCGCAGATAGCTTCGGGCCGCGGTGAACCCACTCGACAGGATGTTGGTCATGAAATTGCGATGCGTGCCCAGCGCACCCTTGGGGGCGCCGGTCGTGCCGCTGGTGTAGAAGATGGTCGCCTCGTCATCCGGGGCGATGTCGGCGGGCGGCAGCGGCGTGGCGGGCAGGTTTGGCCAGTCGTGCGGCGTACCGATGATATCTTCGAGCCGCTCCACGCCCTCCGCCAGCGGCGTCGACGCGCGCGCGACGATCACCCGCTCCAACTGCGGCAGGCTGCCATAGACATCGTGCAATCGCGCGTGACGTTCGTCATCGACGATCAGCACGCGCGAACCCGAATCGCGCAGCCCGTAATCCAGCTCGGCACCCGTCCACCAGGCGTTGAGCGGGACCATGATCGCGCCGATCGATACGGCCGCAAAGAAGGCGACGGGCCATTCGGGCAGGTTGCGCATCGCGAGCGCGACGCGATCCCCCTTCCCCACGCCCAGGGCCACCAGATGCGCCGCAAGCGCGGCGACGGCGCGGTAATGCGCCTCATACGACACACGCTCATCCTCGTAGATAACGAACAACCGATCGCCGTGGCCGCGACTCGCCTCGATCAGGAATCGCATCGACGGCGGTGCGTTCTTCCACACTCGAGTCGGCACGCCGCGGATCACGACCTCGTCCATCTCGAACTTCGCGCCGGGCGCGGTCAGCAGCGCATCCACCTGGGCCAGCGGCATCGCCGGCCATGTCGGCGGCAGGGGTACGATCGGCTCGCTTGCGGGCGCGCTGGCCATGTCGGCATCCTCTCCATATCGTCCCGCCCGCGCTTGCGGTTACGGTGTTTCGATGAAAGGTTACTGTTGATTCCGCCGCCGCTCAAGGCAATAGAGCAGATAAGTTCGAAACTGGGGTATGTCACCGCATGGCCGACACCGATGCACGCGCACTGGGCTTCGACCCCGATCGGCTGGCGGCGATCGACGCGTTTCTGAAGGCGCGCTACCTCGACACCGGACGCCTGCCGAACGCGCAGCTGCTGATCGCGCGCGATGGCGAGATCGCCCATTTCTCGCATCAGGGGGCGGCGCGCGAAGGCGGGTCAAATATCGACGAACGTTCGCTCTTCCGCATCGCGTCGATGACCAAGCCGATCACCAGCCTCGCCTTCATGATGCTGGTCGAGGAGGGTAAGGTCGCGGTCGATACGCCTGTCCACCACGTCTTGCCGGAGTTCAAAGGTGTCGGCGTCTATGACGGCGGCGGTGGTGGCGTGCCGTTCGTCACCAAAGCGACTACCGAGCCGATGCGTATGCTCGATCTGCTGCGCCATACGGCCGGGCTGACCTATGGTTTCCAGAATCGGTCGAACATCGACGCCGCGCATCGCGAATCGAAGCTGGAGAGTTGGCACGGCAACCACGACCTCGACGGCTTCGTCGCGGCGCTGGGCAAGCTGCCGTTGGAATTCTCGCCGGGAACGGCGTGGAATTACTCCGTCGCGACCGATGTGCTCGGCGCAGTGGTGCAGCGCGTGTCGGGGATACCGCTCGACCAGTTCTTCGCCACGCGCATCTTCGGCCCGCTGGGCATGCACGACACTTTCTTTGCGGTGCCGGAGGACAAGACCGACCGGCTGACCGACTGCTATACATTGGTCGAGGGCAAGGGACGCGTGATGTACGATCGCGGCGAGGCGAGCGCGTGGAGCCGACAGCCGAAGCTGCTGTCCGGCGGCGGTGGCCTCGTGTCGACCGCGCTCGATTATCACCGCTTCTGCCGGATGTGCGAGAATGGCGGGACGCTGGACGGTGCGCGGATCGTCGGCCGCAAGACGCTCGAGCTGATGACGATGAACCACCTGCCGGGCGGCAAGGACCTTAGCAGCCTGTCGCGGTCGCTTTTCAGCGAGACGCAGAATGCCGGCACCGGCTTCGGCCTGGGCTTTGCCGTGACGCAGGACGTTGCCCGCACGATGATGCCCGGATCGAAGGGCGAATATTATTGGGGCGGGATGTTCTCGACCGCCTTCTTCATCGACCCCGTCGAGCGGCTGCACATGGTGTTCATGACGCAGCTGAGCCCGTCGGGCCTCTACCCGATCCGGCGCGAGCTGAAGACGATGATCTACGCCGCGCTCAATTGACCATTTCACGACCCCGGCGCCGACCGGGGGACGCCTTAGGAAGGACTGACCCGATGACCTCGCCGATCCGCACCGAACGCCACGACGACGTACTCGTCATCATCTCCGACAACCCGCCGGTCAATGCGCTGGGCGCGGCTGTGCGGCAGGGACTGGAGGCCGCGATCAAGGAAGGCGTCGCCGATGCCTCGATCGCGGCGATGGTGATCCGCTGCGATGGCCGTACCTTCTTCGCCGGCGCCGACATCACCGAGTTCGGCAAACCGATGGTCGAGCCGGGCCTGCCCACCGTGGTCGACATGATCGAGGCATCGACCAAGCCGATCGTCGCGGCGATCCACGGCACGGCGCTGGGTGGCGGGTGCGAGGTGGCGCTGGGCTGTCATTATCGCGTCGCTGTGCCCTCGGCAAAGCTCGGCACGCCCGAGGTGAAGCTCGGCCTGCTGCCCGGCGCGGGCGGCACGCAGCGGCTGCCGCGCATCGCCGGTGTCGCGCTGGCGCTGGAGATGACCGCCAAGGGTGATCCGATCAGCGCGAAGAAGGCGCAGGAGGCCGGCCTGATCGACAAGATCGTCGGAGAGGACAGCCTGGAGGCGGATGCGATCGCCTTTGCGAACGAGGTGAAGGCGAAGCGGCCGATCCCGCGTGCGTCGGAGCGGACGGTACAGCCCGACCCGGATGCGGTTGCCGCGTTCGAGAAGGCCAACGGCCGCCGCTTCCGCGGCTTCGATGCGCCCGCCGCCAATATCGCCTGCGTCGTGAAGGCGACCGAGACGTCGTTCGTGGACGGCATCGCCTTCGAACGGCAGGAATTCATGAAGCTGATGATGGGCAACCAGTCCGCCGCGCAGCGCCACATCTTCTTCGCCGAACGCCAGGCGGCCAAGATCGACGACGTTCCCGCCGACACCGTCAAGCGCCCGATCAAGCGCGTCGGCGTGATCGGCGCCGGCACGATGGGTGGCGGCATCGCGATGAACTTCCTGTCGGCGGGCATCCCGGTGACGATCGTCGAGATGGCGCAGGAGGCGCTCGATCGCGGCACCGGCGTGATCCGCAAGAATTACGAGGCGACCGCCGCCAAGGGCCGGATGAAGCCCGAACAGGTCGAAGCGGCGATGGGCGCGCTGACCCCGACGCTCGACTTCGACGCGCTGGGCGACTGCGACCTCATCATCGAGGCGGTGTATGAGAATATGGACGTTAAGAAGGAGATCTTCACGCGGCTCGACGGGCTGGCCAAGCCCGGCGCGATCCTGGCCAGCAACACCTCCTACCTCGACATTGACGAAATTGCCGCCGTCACCAAGCGGCCGCAGGATGTCGTCGGCATGCACTTCTTCTCGCCGGCCAACGTCATGAAGCTGCTGGAAGTGGTGCGCGGCGCGAAGACGGCGCCGGACGTGCTGGCGACGGTCATGGACCTTGCCAAGAAGATCAAGAAGGTCGCCGTGGTGGCGGGCGTTACCTATGGTTTCATCGGCAACCGCATGCTGATGCCGCGGCAGGTGGAGGCGAACAAGCTGCTGCTGGAAGGCGCGACGCCGGAACAGATCGACCGTGTCCACGTCGCCTTCGGCATGCCGATGGGGCCGTTCCAGATGGCCGACCTCGCCGGCGTCGACATCGGCTGGCATCGCGACCCGAACCGTATCGAGAACGTCCGCGACGCGCTCGCTGCCGAAGGGCGCTGGGGGCAGAAGAAACAGGCGGGCTTCTACGATTACGACGAGAAGCGGAACCCCACCCCCAGCCCCCGTGTCGCCGAGATCATCCAGGAATGGCGCGACAAGACCGGCACGCCGCAACATGAGGTGACCGACGAGGAGATCGTCGAGCGGACGCTATACACGATGGTCAACGAAGGCGCGCTGATCCTGGAGGAGGGCAAGGCGCAGCGCGCGAGCGACGTCGATGTGGTGTGGATCTACGGCTACGGCTGGCCGGTCTATCGCGGCGGCCCCATGTTCTGGGCGCAGAGCGAGGGGCTGGGCAAGATCGTGGCGGGGCTGGAGAAGCACGGTTTCACCGCGGCGAAGAGCCTGAATGATGCCGCGGCCAGCGGTGGGCGGTTGAAGTGAGGGCGATCCGAATTCCTCCCCCGCCAGGGGGAGGTGGCATCGCGTCAGCGCTGACGGAGGGGGCGGGCAGCGACGCACCGTCGAGGGGGCACCGTGTCCGCCCCCTCCGACGCGCTGCGTGCGCCACCTCCCCCTGGCGGGGGAGGAATCAATGACCCCGCCCTCCGCCCTCGCCACCGCCGCGGCCGTCCGTGCGGGGGACACGACCGCGCTTGCCGAAACCGAAGCCGCGATCGCGCGGATCGAGGCGGCGAATCCCGACCTCAACGCGGTGGTGGTGAAAGACTATGACCGCGCCCGCGATGCGGCCCGCGCGCTCGATGCACGGATCGCCGAGGGGTTCGACGCGC
Source organism: Sphingomonas melonis DAPP-PG 224 (assembly GCF_000379045.1). Taxonomy (NCBI): domain Bacteria; kingdom Pseudomonadati; phylum Pseudomonadota; class Alphaproteobacteria; order Sphingomonadales; family Sphingomonadaceae; genus Sphingomonas; species Sphingomonas melonis. The sequence continues at coordinate 2,145,624 of NZ_KB900605.1, read as the reverse complement.
CGCTGCTCGGCGTGCCGATGACGATCAAGGAAAGCTTCAACGTCGCCGGCCTGCCGACGACGTTCGGCGTCGAGCAGTTCCGCGATTTCGTCGCTGCGGAGGATGCGGTCGCGGTGCGGCGGCTGAAGGCCGCGGGCGCGATCATGCTCGGCAAGACCAACGTGCCGCCGCGGCTCGCGGATATTCAGTCGAACAACCCGATCTACGGCCGCACGCGCAATGCGTTCGATCCGGCTCGCGTGGCGGGTGGGTCGTCGGGCGGATCGGCGGTCGCGCTGGCGAGTGGCATGGTTGCGCTCGAGTTCGGGTCCGACATCGGCGGCTCGATCCGCGTGCCCGCGGCGTTCAATGGCGTCTGGGGGCACAAGCCGACCTATGGCGTGCTGCCGACCGACGGGCATTTCTTTCCCGGCACCGATTTTGCCAAGTCGGTCCTGTCGGTGATCGGGCCCCTGGCGCGCGATGCCGACGATCTGGAGACGGCGCTGCAGATCGTCGCCGACCACCCCCTCGCGCCCGCCAAGCGCCATGGCGAGCAGTGGCGCATCCTGCTGTTGATCGATGCGCCCAAGGCGAAGGTGCAGCGCGCGATCCGGGATGCGATCGACGATCTTGCCGAGCGCTTCCGCGCGCAAGGTGCGACGGTCGATACGGCGAGCGACCTGCTGCCCGACCTCGAGCGGCAGAACGCCGCCTATGAACAGATGCTCAACATCGCGATGTCGGTGCGCGGACCGCAACCGCCGGGGCATGAGCCACCGACACTGGCGGCCTGGCTGCACCTGCATGACGAACAGGCACGCATGCAGCGCCAGTGGCGTCGCCTGTTCGAGACGTATGACGTCGTGATCGCGCCGACCGTCGGCATGACCGCATTCCCACACGACGACACCCCCCTGCCCCATCGGCGGCTGGACATCGACGGCGAGGATACGCCGTTCCTGCACCAGTTCGCCTTCCCCGGCCTCGCCACGCTGCCGATGCTGCCCGCGACCAGCGTGCCGATCGGCCGCGATGGCGACGGCCTGCCGATCGGCGTGCAGGTGATCGCCGATGTGTATCAAGACCGCACCGCGCTTGCCGCCGCCCGCGCGGCGCATGCGCTTGCCTGGAGCCAATGATGACCGATCTCGATCAATTCAGAGCCGATACCCGCGCGTGGCTGGAGGCGAACTGCCCGCCAGACATGCGGGAGCCGATCCGTGGGGATCAGGACGTGTGCTGGGGTGGGCGCCACTATGATCCCAATGCCAATCCGGCACAGGCGCAATGGCTGAAGGTGATGGGCGAACGGGGTTGGACCGTGCCCGACTGGCCGAAGGAATATGGCGGTGGCGGGCTGTCGCCAGCGGAAACCAAGGTGCTGCGCGAGGAAATGCGCGCGATCCGGGCGCGCAATCCGCTGAACAGCTTCGGCATCTCAATGCTCGGGCCGGCGCTGCTGAAATACGGCAGCGAAGAGCAGAAGCTGGACCATCTGCCGAAGATCGCGCGCGGCGAAATCCGCTGGTGCCAAGGCTATTCGGAACCCAATGCCGGGTCCGACCTCGCCGGCCTCGCGACCAGCGCCGAGGACGCGGGCGATCATTATATCGTCAACGGGCAAAAGGTGTGGACGAGCTACGCCGACAAGGCCGACTGGATCTTCTGCCTCGTGCGCACCAGCAAGGCGTCGAAGCAGGGCGGCATCAGCTTCGTGCTGTTCGACATGGAGAGCCCGGGCGTCTCGACCAAGCCGATCCTGCTGATCAGCGGCTATTCGCCCTTCTGCGAAACCTTCATGGACAATGTGAAGGTGCCCAAGGCGAACCGCATCCACGAGGAAAACAAGGGCTGGGACGTCGCCAAATATTTGCTCGGCCATGAGCGCGAGATGATCTCCGGCATGGGCTTGGGCGGTCAGGGCGAAAGCCCGCTGGTGGCGGGTGCGATTGCGACGATCGGGCTGGACCATGACGGCCGCCTCGCCGACCCGGTGCTGCGCACGCAGATCGCGCTGTTCGAGGTGCGGGCCAAGGCGTTCGCGGCGATGAGCGAGCGCTTCATCGACGAGTTGAAGGCGGGCCGCGCGCACCCGGCTCAGCCTAGCATGATGAAATATGTCGGCACCGAGCTGAACAAGGATCGCCACGAACTGATGATGGCAGCGGGGGGCTCCGACGCGCTGGAATGGGAGAGCGAGCGGTCGAATACCGGCGCCGCCCCGCGCGCGTGGTTGCGCACCAAGGCCAATTCGATCGAGGGCGGGACCAGCGAAATCCAGCTCAACATCATCGCCAAGCGCATCCTGGAACTGCCGGGGGCGTGAGCAACATGTCCCTCTCCCACCGGGAGAGGGAAGGAGCCGTACGCAGCACGGCGGAAGGGTGAGGGTCGGAAGCAAGCGTAAACGCTCCCCCACCCTCACCCAACCCTCTCCCACAGGGAGATGGCTTTGGAGAGATCGAAATGCCCCTCTACCTCAATGACGAACAGACGATGCTGCGCGATACGGCGAAGGACTTCGTCGCCGAACATGCGCCCGTCAGCCACCTGCGCGCGCTTCGCGACGCGAACGACCCCACCGGCTTTTCGCGCGACCTGTGGAAGCAGTTTGCCGAAATGGGCCTGAACGGCGTGCTGGTGCCCGAGGCGCAGGGCGGCCTGGGCCTGGGCCATGTCGAAGCGGGCGTGGTGCTGGAAGAGATCGGGCGCAACCTGTCCCCCTCCCCCTTCCTCGCCACCGCGGTCGCGGCGGTCGAGGCGCTGAAGGGCAGCGCGCAGGCGGACCGCTGGTTCCCCGGCATCGTCTCGGGCGACACGATCGCCGCGCTGGCGATCGACGAAGGCCCCAAGCATCGCGACCGGATCGCGATGACCGCCGAACGCGCCGGCAACGGCTTTCGACTTAACGGTGCCAAGCAGTTCGTCACGCATGGCCATGTCGCCGACCTGCTGATCGTCGCCGCGCGCACCGCCGGGTCGGCGGCGGACGCGGACGGCGTGACGCTGTTCGCGGTGCCGCGCGATGCCGCGGGTCTCGGGGCGTCGCCGGAGCGACTGGCCGATTCGAGCCTCGCCGCGCGGATGACGTTCGATGGCGTGACGGTCGATGCCGATGCAGTGATCGGCGAGGTCGATGGCGGACGCGGCGGGCTCGACCGGCTGCTGCGGGCCGGCCGGACGGGTGCGTCGGCCGAGATGCTGGGCGTCGCCGGCGGCGCGATGGATATGACCGTCGGTTATCTGAAGGAACGCAAGCAGTTCGGCACGCTGATCGGCAGCTTCCAGGCGCTGCAGCATCGCGCCGCCCACCTCTATAGCGAACTGGAGGTCGCACGCGCCGCGGTGCTGAAGGCACAGCAACTGCTTGACGCCGGATCGGATGAGGCGGACGAGGCGGTGTCGGTCGCCAAGGCGATGACCGGCATGGCGACGACGCTCAGCGTTCAGGAAGGCGTTCAGATGCATGGCGGCATCGGCATGACCGACGAATATGACATCGGCTTCTTTATGAAGCGCGCCCGGGTGCTTACCGAAATGTTCGGCGACACCGGCTTCCACGCCGACCGGCTGGCGCGCGCGGCAGGCTATTGATGGGCGACGAGGCCGTAGTCGAGCATCGCGAGCGCACGCCCGAAGAGCTGGCGGCGATGCTCGTCACGCTGCTCGACGTCGAGACGCTCGATACCGATCTGTATCGCGGCCCCCGCCAGCCCGGCGGCCGCGGTCGGGTGTTCGGCGGGCAGGTGATCGCGCAGGCGTTGCAGGCGGCGCAGCGATCGGTCGAGGGCAAAGACTCGCATTCGCTCCACGCCTATTTCATGCGACCGGGCGACGAGAATTTCCCGATCGTGTACCAGGTGACGCGCGACTTCGACGGCAAGAGCTTCGCGACGCGCCGGGTGGTGGCGATGCAGCAGGGCCAGCCGATCCTGACGATGACCGCCTCGTTCCAGGCGCCCGAGGACGGCCTGCACCACCAGGACACGATGCCCGAGGTGCCGGCACCCGAAACGCTGAAGTCGGAGCGCGAGCTGCGCCTCGCCGTCGCGGATAAGGTGCCGGAGAAGTTCCGGGATTTCTTCACGCGGCGGCAGAATGCGATCGAGATGCGGCCGCTGTACCCGCGCAGCTGGTTCCTGCCGGAGAAGCGCGCGCCGAACAACGCCGCCTGGTTCCGCACCGCCGCGCGGATCGGCGACGATCCGGCACTGCATCGCGCGGCCCTCGCCTATGCCTCCGATATGGCGTTGATGGCGACGAGCATGATGCCGCACGGCGTCAACTGGCTGATGCCCGAAATGCAGACCGCCAGCCTGGACCATGCTTTGTGGATCCACGAGCCGTTCCGCGCGGACGACTGGCTGCTCTACGTCACCGACAGCCCCTGGGCGGGCCATGCGCGCGGCATGAACCGTGGTAGCATCTTCACGCAGGACGGTCGGCTGGTGGCGAGCGTCGCGCAGGAGGGGTTGATCCGGAAGCGGGCTCCGCGCGGCTGATCGGCGTCAGCGTGACGACGGGCGGCGGCGCGGCTTTCGGCGGCTGGCCCGGCTTGCGGATCACGTAGCGCACGCGTTCGATGCAGCCGACATAGCCCGGGCCGGGCTTGAACGTCGCGCTGCGCAGCATGTTTTCGGCGGCAGTACCGAAATCGGCCGTCGGTTCGGCGGCCTGCGCATGGACGTTGCCGATCGCGCCCCAGGGCGCGACGTCGAACGTCACCATCGCCCAGCCTTCGATGCTGCGCGCATTGTAGTTGGTCGGATAGACGAGCTGCGGTTGCCGGTCCCAGACATGTTCGCGCGGGCAGGTTGTCGCGGCAGGGCGCCAGGCATCTTCTTCGGGCGCAGGCGGCGCGGGCAGCAGGGTCGGCGCCTTGAAATAGCCGAAGGTGCAGGCCTTGTGGGCGCCCTTCTCGAAGCGCGAGCGCGCCACCGCCTCACGCCCCGCCCGGTCGAGCGGCGCCGTGCCGCTGCTGTCGAGCGTGCGGATCGCCTTGGGCTTGCCATCGCCCGACACATCGAAGCCGATCAGCGTCCAGCTGACATAGCCCGGCTGATCGGGCAACGCCTTGAAATCCGGGAAGGCACGCAGCAGCGCCTGCGGGGCAGGATCGCCGCAATCGCCGCCGGCATGGATGCGATCCCAAATGCTGCGCGGCGGCGTGGTCCGCGGGGTCATGAAGGTCGCGATGACATCGTGTAGCGGCGCTCCAGCGACCGAGCTGACATCGGGTGTGAAGGTGACGACGCACCCCTTTCGCGCAGCACCCGCGGCGAAGCGGGTCGCGGCGAGCGCCGGGGCGATATCGTCGCCGTCCTGCAGATAGGCGCTGCCGCGGCGCACAATGGTCAGCGGCCGACCGCTGGCATCGATCCGGAAATCGAACGTCGCGGAGGCGCGGCCGTTGCCGGTCCAATAGAGGACCGTGCGGCGCGGTTCGGCGGCCATCACCGGCGGCTGGCTGCCCCCGTCGCGGCACAGCACCGGGCTCATCGTCCAGTGGAGCAGCCATTGCCCCGACTCCGGCGCGCGCGGGACGGACGACACCGAAATGATCGGCGGGGGAGCGGCCTGCGGGGCGGCGATAGCGGCGGCGAGGATCAGCAGCATGGCCGCATCCTGCGCGCACCGCGTGACGGCATCAAGTCAAACGGCGGTCTTGCCATATTCCTGCCGCGTGACCGGGTGGCTCGACGACAGCCCCCCGTCGACCGCCAGCGCCTGCCCGTTGACGTAGCTGGCGTCGTCGGAGGCGAGAAACAGGGCGACCTTGGCGAGTTCTTCCGGCTGGGCGCCGCGCCGCAGGGGGTTGAGGCGGCCGACGCGGTCCATCTTGCCCGCCTCTCGCGCATAATCGAACGTCGGCTTGGTCATGCCGGTTTCGGTAAGGCCGGGGCAGATGGCGTTGACGCGGACGTTGCTGCCCGACAGCTGCTGCGCGGCGACCGCGGCGAGGTTGATGACGCCCGCCTTCGACGCCGAATAGGCGGGCGAGCCCGCGCCCGAGCGGATACCGGCGACGCTGGCGGTCAGCACGATCGCCCCGCCTCCCCGCTCGGCAATGCGCGGCGCGGCGTGCTTGATCGCGAGGAAGGGGCCGATCAGGTTCACGCGCAACACGTCGGTGATCAGCGCGACGTCGGTGTCGAAGATGTTGGCCATGCCGCCCGAAATGCCGGCGTTGGCGAACATGATGTCGAGGCCACCGAAGCGTTCGCAGGCGAGGTCGATCGCGCGGACGACATCGGCTTCGCTGCCGGCATCGATGCGCAGCGCCTCTGCCGTGCCGCCGGCCTGACGGATCGCATCTGCCGTGGCGTCGGCCCCGTCGGTGAGGTCGGCGACGAGTACGCGGCCACCCTCTGCGGCAAAGGCGATGGCGGCGGCACGGCCGATGCCGCTGCCGGCGCCCGTCACGATGATCGATTTGTCGGTGAAGCGGGCCATCAGATCGTCACCCCGCCATCGACGACCATCGCCTGGCCGGTCATGTAGCGGCTGGCGTCGGACGCGAGATAGACGACCGCGCCGGCGATATCGATCGGATCGCCCAGCCGTCGTAAGGGCGTGTGGCGGCTGGAGCGCGTCTCCGCCTCCGGCGTGTCCCATAAGGCGCGAGCGAAGTCGGTCTTGATCAGGCCGGGCGCGATGCAGTTCACGCGGACGTTGTCGGGGCCGTATTCGACCGCATAGTTGCGGGCGAGCTGGAAGTCCGCGGCCTTGGACACGTTATAGGCGCCGATGACGTCCGACCCCTTCAGGCCGCCGATCGACGAGACGATGACGATCGATCCCTCGCGCCGTTCGCGCATCTCGGGTGCGACCATCTGGATCAGCCAGTGGTTCGACAGGATGTTGTTGTCGAGGATCTTGCGGAACTGGTCGTCGGCGATGCCGGCGAGCGGGCCGTAATAGGGGTTGGAGGCGGCGTTGCAGACCAGCACGTCGATCTGGCCCCATGCCGCGCGCGTCCGATCCACCAGTGCCTGCAATGCGGCCTTGTCGGAGATACTGGCGGCGATGGCGATCGCCCGGCCCTCCCCGAACGCGGCGTTGATCTCGGCAGCGACGGCGTCGCAGGCGTCCTGCTTGCGGCTGGAGATGACGACGCGCGCGCCGGCACGGGCGAGTTCGATCGCGCTCGCCTTGCCGATGCCGCGGCTGGAGCCGGTGACGATGGCGACTTTGCCGGTAAGGTCGAACAGCGACATGGAGGCCCTTTCAAAAGTCACTAAAAGTCACACGAAACCATCGTTTTCGCCTCGCACTTCATGCGAGCTATACCGCCCAAGCCGTTGATTAGGCGCCAGCCGCTTGTGCGAAGTGCCAGCTTGCCGCGGCGAGGCGGTGGACCTGCGCCGCCGACCGTTCGGCCTGCGCGCTGGACGCGGTGCCATCGACGATCCGCTTCTTGATGCCCTGAACGATGCCGGTCAGGCGGAACAGGTTGTAGGCGAAATACCAGTTGAGGTCGGGCACGCCGTCGCGCCCCGTGCGCGCGCAATAGCGGTCCACCATCTGCTCGATCGTCGGGATGCCGGTGTGGGGGCCGGTCTGCCCCTTCACGCCCGATCGGCCTTCCGGCTCCGTGACCCAACTCATCAGGAAGTAGCTGAAATCGGCGAGCGGATCGCCGAGCGTCGACAGCTCCCAGTCGAGCACCGCGATGACGCGCGGCTCAGTCGCGTGGAAGATCATGTTGTCGATGCGATAGTCGCCGTGGACGATCGACGTGCGCGTCTGGTCCGGCACGGTGCGTGGCAGGAAGTCGATGAGCTTCTCCACCTCCGGCATGTGTTCGGTTTCGCTGGCGCGATATTGCTTGGTCCAGCGTTCGACCTGGCGGGCGAAGTAATTGCCGGGCTTGCCGTAATCGCCAAGGCCCGCGGCGACGTGATCGGTGTTGTGGAGGTCGGCGAGCGTGTCGACCATCGCGTTGTAAATGCCGGTGCGCTGGTCGGGGGTATAGTCCGGCAACGTGCCGTCCCACAGGTTGCGCCCGTCGGCGAGGGCCATGACGTAGAACATCGCCCCGATGACGCTGTCGTCGGTACACAGGCCATAGGGCTTCGCAACCGGAAAGCCGGTCGGGTACAGGCCGGCAATCAGGCGATATTCGCGATCGACCGCATGGGCGGAGGGGAGCAACGGCCCGAACGGCTTGCGGCGCAGAACATAGGCGCCCGACGGGCTGTCGATGCGATAGGTCGGGTTGGACTGGCCGCCGGCGAATTTGGCGTAGGTGAGCGGGCCGGTGAAGCCGGCGACGTTCGCCTCCATCCAGCGGGTGAGGTTCGCCTCGTCGAGCCGGTCCTTGTCGGCGACGGCGATGGTGCCGGGGGGTGTGGTCATGCGGCTGCCTTTTGGAATGCGCGATGGACTGCCCCGCCTCCTCCGTCACCCCGGACTCGTGCCGGGGTCCACCGGGCCGCAAGGGCACGGCAGGAGGCTCGAACCGCCCCCCTCGCCGCGGAGTCCCCGGACCGAGTCCGGGGTGACGAGGTACTGTGGGTAGTCCTCACGCGAAGGTGATCACGCTGCGGGTGGCGTCACCCTTGCGCAGTTCGTCGAACGCGTCGTTGATCCGCTCCAGCGGCATGCGCTCGGCGATGATCGTGTCGAGGTCGAGGCTCCCGCGCATGTAGAAATCCACCAGGCGCGGGATATCGACGGGGAAGCGGTTGCTGCCCATCAGGCCGCCTTGCAGCTTCTTGCCCGACAGCAGGTCGATCGCCGACAGACCGACCTTCTCCGACGGCGGCAGCATGCCGAGGATCGTCGCGGTGCCGCCGCGGCGCAGGACCTTTACTGCGGTGGCGGCGCTCTGGGGACGGCCGACCGCTTCGATCGCGTGGTGGACGCCGCCACGCGTGATCTCGACCACCTCGTCCGCCGCCGTGTCGGATAGCGCGTCGACGCTGTGCGTCGCACCGAGCTTTTCGGCGAGCGCGCGCTTTTCCGGGACGGGGTCCAGCGCGATGATCTTGCCCGCGCCGGCGATCTTGGCGGCGTTCACCGCGGCGAGGCCGATGCCGCCGCAGCCGACGACGCACACCGTTTCACCGGGCGTGACGTCGGTGGTGTTGAATACCGCCCCGGCCCCCGTCGTCACCGCGCAGCCGATCAGCGCGGCGCGGTCCATCGGCATCTCCGGATCGATCGCGACGCAGGCATGTTCGTGGACCAGCATCATCTCGGCATAGGCCGACAGGTTGAGCATCTGGGCGACCGGCTGGCCGTCGAGGGTGAGGCGCGGCGCGGCGCCCTTGGGCCGGCGGACGCCCGCGTCGACGCACAGGAACATGCGCCCCGTGACGCAAAACTCGCAATGGCCGCAGAAGGCGCTGAGGCAGGTGACGACATGATCGCCGACCTTCACGGTACGCACTTCGCTGCCCACCGCCTCCACCACGCCCGCGGCCTCGTGCCCCGGGATGGTGGGGAGGGCGTGCGGGTAGATGCCGTCGACGAAGTGGAGGTCGGACCGGCAGACGCCGACTGCGACGGTGCGGATCAGGACTTCGTGCGGGGCCGGATCGGCGACGGCGACGTCCTCGATGCGGAGCGGGGTCTTGGGTTCGAAGAGGACGGCGGCTTTCATGGGAATGGCCTTTCCTGTTTCGTCTTCGTCATCCCGGCGGACGCCGGGATCCATGGTTTCGGCGTCGCTGGTGGAGCGCGCCCTCGTCAGGTCATCGCGTCCATGGATCCCGGCTTTCGCCGGGATGACGATAAAGGGCAGATCAGCGCGCCGGGCGCTCCGCGGCATAGTCGCCGTATTTGCCGAATTCGGCGCGGGCGATGGCGCGGTTGTGAACCTCGTCCGGCCCGTCGGCGAAGCGGAGCGTGCGCAGTGCCGCCCAGGCGTGGGCCAGATGGAAGTCCTGGCTGACGCCGCCGCCGCCATGCGCCTGGATCGCGTCGTCGAGGATCTGCAGCGCCATCGTCGGCGCGGCGACCTTGATCATCGCGATCTCGAGCTGCGCGGCCTTGTTGCCCGCCTTGTCCATCATGTCGGCGGCCTTGAGGCACAGAAGGCGCGTCATTTCGATGTCGATACGCGCCTTGGCGATCCGCTGTTCCCACACCGAATGGTCGGCGATGCGCTTCCCGAAGGCGACGCGGCTGAGCAGGCGCTTGGCCATCGCCTCGATCCCCGTTTCGGCGACGCCGATGGTGCGCATGCAATGGTGGATGCGGCCCGGCCCAAGCCGCCCCTGCGCGATCTCGAAGCCGCGGCCTTCGCCGAGCAGCACGTTCTCGACCGGCACGCGCACGTCCTTCATCACCACCTCGCCATGGCCGTGCGGCGCATGGTCGTAGCCATAGACGGTGAGCATGCGCTCGATCGTGACGCCGGGCGCGTCCATCGGCATCAGGATCATGCTCTGTTGCTGGTGGCGCTTGGCCGAGGTGTCGGTCTTGCCCATCACGATCGCGACCTTGCAGCGCGGATCGCCGACGCCCGACGACCACCATTTGCGGCCGTTGATGACGTAGTGATCGCCGTCGCGGACCATTGAGGTTTCGATGTTGGTCGCGTCCGACGAGGCGACGGCGGGCTCGGTCATCAGGAAGGCGGAGCGGATGTCGCCGTTCATCAGCGGCCGCAGCCATTGCTCCTTCTGCTCGCGCGTGCCGTAGCGGTGGAAGACCTCCATGTTGCCGGTGTCGGGCGCGGAGCAGTTGAACACCTCCGACGCCCAGCCGATCTTACCCATTTCCTCGGCGCACAGGGCATATTCGAGGTTGGTGAGCTGCGTGCCTTCGAACGCGAACGTGTCGTCGACATGGGTCTGGCCCGAATTGGGCGGCATGAAGAAATTCCACAGGCCGGCGGCCTTCGCCTTCGCCTTGCACTCTTCGATGACGGGGATCACCTTCCAGCGATCGCCCTCATGTTCCTGCGCGTCATGTTCGGCCTGGCGAGGGCGGATTTCCGAATCGATGAACTGGCGGACGCGGTCGCGGAAATAGGTTTCCCGCTCGCTCAGGGTGAAGTCCATGGGGCGTCTCTCCAACGTATGTTTGCCAGAGGTCTAGGCCGTACCGTACATTCGGTAAAGTCCCATCCGCCCGCTTCCGATGGCTTTTTCACGCCTGACGCCCGGCACCCCAAGAAAACACTGTTTCTTCGAAAGCGGCATTGATAGACTGGCCGGATGGAACAAACGGGGGCGGATGCCGGCGAAACCGTCGGGGCGGAGGAACAGGGCACCAAGCGCTTCCGGGCGAAGCGCGATGCGATCCTGTCCGCCGCAGCGGAGGCGATCAACGAACAGAGCGCGAAGGGCATGACCTTCGCCGACGTGGCGCGCCGCGTAGGGCTGAACACGACCAGCGTCACCTATTATTTCAAGCGCAAGGAAGACCTGGCGGCGGCGGCGTTCGAGCATACGCTCGACCAGCTGCTCGCCATGCTGGACGATGCACTCGCCCAGCCGACACCGCAGGCACGCGTGCGCCGCTACCTCGGCCTCATCATGGACCGGCTGGCCCGCGTGCAGCGCGGCGAGGATCGCGCGATGGCGGTCCTGTCCGACCTGCGCGCCAGCGAAGAGCCCAACCGTACCCGATTGCTGAATCGCTGGCGCGAGGTGTTCCGGCGGACGCGATCCCTATGGGGCCCTGCCGCCAGCCGCGCGGAGACGGACCTGTTCGGGGCGCGGGCGCACGTGCTGCTGGAAAACACGTTCTGGCTGCCGATCTGGGTGTTGCGCTACGAACCGGATCAATACGATCGGATCGAAGCGCGGCTGATGGACGTGTTCGAACATGGCATCGCCGCGCCGAACGCGCGTTGGGCGCCGCAGCCGATCGATCTGAGCCATGAAGAGACCGAGCCGGGGCGCGCGGCCTTCCTGCTCGCGGCCACGCGGCTGATCAACGAACTGGGCTACCGCGGTGCATCGGTGCAGCGGATCGCGGCGGAGCTGAACGTCACCAAGGGCAGCTTCTATCATCACCTCGATGCCAAAGACGATCTGGTCATCGCCTGCTATCGGCGCAGCTTCGACACGATCAGCGATGCGCAGCGACTGGCGGACGAGACCGGCGGCAGCCACTGGCAACGGCTGTCGAGCACGATCGCGACGCTGCTGGACGTGCAGTTCGCCGAGCGCGCACCGCTGCTGCGGACGACGGCGCTGTCGGGCCTGCCGGCGATCGTACGGACCGCGATGGTCGACCGCTCCAACCGGATCGCGCGGCGCTTCGCCGGCACGATGATGGACGGGATCGCCGAAGGATCGATCCGCCCGGTCGATGCGCTGGTGGCGGCGCAGGCGCTGATGGCCCTGCAAAATGCGGCGTTCGATATGCGGAAATGGGCGGGGACGATGCCGCGCGAACGCGCGGTGGCGATGTATGCCTCGACCTTGTTCTTCGGCCTGTTCGACGATCGGGCGCTTCACGACGCGTGAGCGTTAGCCCGCAGCGGCCTACGCGACGCAAGCACGGACGCGCGGAAGACCGGGGCGCAAATATTGGGCGGGGCGGCGCATCGGCCGCCCCGTAGCCTTCAATACCCGGCGAGCTGCGCGAAGCGTTCGCGATGGAAGGCGGCATTGCCCCACATCGCCTCCAGCACCGCCGCGCGCTTCATGTAGAAGCCGGCGTCATGTTCGTCGGTCATGCCGATGCCGCCGTGCAGTTGGATCATTTCGCGGCTGACGAGGCGCAACGTATCACCCGCCACCGCCTTGGCGAGGCTGACGCTCTGCGAAAGGTCGCTGCGGCGCGCATCGATCGCCTCCAGCGCCCCCTCCACCACCGATCGCATGAGTTCGAGTTCGGTCAGCATCTTCGCCATGCGGTGCTGCAGCGCCTGGAAGGTGCTGAGCTGCTGGCCGAACTGGACGCGCGTCTTGAGGTAATCGTTGGTCGTGGCGAAGGCCTGTTCGGCGAGGCCGAGCATTTCGGCGGTGACCAGCGCGGTAGCGTGGTCGACGATTTTGGCGGTGAGGTCCGTACCGCCGAGCCGGGTCGCGGGAGCCTTGTCGAAGCGGACTTCGGCATGGCTGCGGGCATCGGCCATGCGACGGGTGGAGCGGGTGACGCCCTCGTCGCCGGCCACGAGGTACAGGCCGTCGGCGGCAGCGACGACGAAGGCCGCAGCGCTGTCTCCCTCCGCGACGAACGCCTTGGTGCCGGTGAGGCGGCCATCCTCGACGCGGGTGCCGATGGCGCCACCGTGGAGCGGGCCTTCGTCGATGGCGAGCGTCGCCACCGCCTCGCCACTCGCGATGCGCGGCAGCCATTCGGATTTGGCGGCGTCGCTATCGCCGAGCACGATCGCGGTCGCCGCCGGGCCCGTGGAGCCAAGCGGGTGCGCGACGAGCGTGCGGCCGAGCTGTTCGATGACCATGCCGAGCGACAGATAGCCGAATTCGGAGCCGCCATGCGCTTCGGGCACGACGATGCCGCCCCAGCCCATCTGGCCCATGTCGCCCCAGGCGTTGACGTCGAACCCTTCCGCGGGCGCGGCATTCCTCAGGCGTCGGAAGGCGGTGACCGGGGATTCGTTGTCACCCCATTCGCGCGCCATGTCGCGCAGCATCGTCTGTTCTTCGGTGAGGACGGCCATGCCGTGAGCTCCTGAGTTTGGGTGCGCGGGTGTTGATGGCGGTTGTTCGTGCCAGTTACTGGTGGTCCAGCATCCCGAGGATGCGCTTGGCAACGATGTTGTTCTGGATTTCGGAGCTGCCGCCGTAGATCGACACCGCCTTGCCCCACAGCCAGGTGCGGGTCTGCGCCAGTTCGTCGTCGGTGAACCCCTCGCCTTCCCAGCCGAGGCCATTCATCCCCATGATTTCGATCGCGAGTTCGGCGCGGTCCTGCGTGATGCGCGCACCGACGTTCTTCATGATCGAGGTCGCGGCAGACGGTCCCTGGTTCGATTTCGCCTCGGCCGCGGCGCGGCGCAGCGTCAGGACGAACGCGCGCACATCCATCTCGTGGCGGATGATGCGGGTGCGCAGGTCGGGATCGGCGATGCGGCCCTGTTCGTCGGTGCCGCGATAGGCCTTGGCGATCTCGCTGAGCGGCTTGCCGGCGAGCAGGCGCCCGGCCGAGCCGCCGCCCCCCGACAGGCTGGAGCGTTCGTGCTGAAGCAGCCGCTTGCCGATCGTCCAGCCTTCGCCTTCGCGGCCGACGAGGTTGTCCTTCGGCACCTTCACGTCGGTGAAGAAGGTTTCGCAGAAGGGCGACGAACCTGAGATCAGGCGGATCGGCTTCACTTCGACGCCGGGGGCGTCCATGTCGATCAGCAGGAAGCTGATGCCTTCATGCTTCTTCGTCTTGTCGGTGCGGACGAGCGCGAAGCATTTGTCGGCCCATTGGCCGCCCGACGTCCAGGTCTTCTGCCCGTTGACGAGATAATGGTCGCCCTTGTCCTCGGCGAAGGTCTGCAGGCTCGCGAGATCGGAGCCGGCGCCGGGTTCGGAATAGCCCTGACACCAGCGCACCTCGCCGCGCGCGATGGCGGGGATATGCTCCTGCTTCTGGGCCTCGGTGCCATATTCGAGGAGCGTCGGGCCGAACATCATCACGCCCATGCCGCCGATCGGATTCCAAGCACCGATCCGCGCCATTTCCTCTTGCAGCACGCGGGCCTCGGCCCGGCTGAGGCCACCACCACCATATTGCGCGGGCCAAGTGGGGACGCCCCACCCCTTCTCGCCCATCGCCTTCGTCCAGGCGGCTTCGTCCGGCGTGGGATCGTGCGGGCCTTCGACGGCGGACATGCCGCCATCCTTATGCGCCAGGGCCTTGGGGAAATGCGCGGCCAGCCAATCGCGTGCTTCCTGCCGGAAGGCGTCGAGCGGATCGGTGGGGGCGTCGGCGGTGAGGGCAGTCGCCATCATGTCTCTCCTGATCCCGAATCTGAAGATCGGGTATGCTGTGGATAGCCATGCCATGAATGATCGGGCGTGCAAAGCCCCGCATTGGCTTGGTGCGCGGCTTGCGGCACAAGAGCGCCGACAAATGTGGGGAGTGGGGCATGCGGTTCGAGCATAAGGCGGTGCCGATCGCGCTGGCGGCGGTCCTGATCGACACGATCGGCTTCGGCATCGTCGCGCCTGTCTTCCCCGCGCTTCTGCGCAGCCTGGGCGAGACGGACATCGAACAGGCGACGCGGATCGCCGGGTGGATGCTCGTCGTCTATGCCGGCGCACAATTCTTTGCGGGGCCGGTGCTCGGCAATCTGTCCGATCGGTTCGGGCGGCGGCCGGTGCTGATCGCATCAATGGTGAGTTTCGGGCTGGATTATGCGGTGATGGCGATCGCGCCGAGCGTCGGCTGGCTGTTCGCCGGACGCGCGATCGCCGGGATCGCTGGCGCGGTCTATGGCCCTGCCGGATCGGTGATCGCCGACGTGACGCCGCCCGAAAAACGCGGAGGGACCTTTGCGCTGATCGGCGCGGCGTTCGGCCTGGGCTTCATCATCGGACCGGCGCTGGGCGGGCTGTTCTCGCTATGGGGACCAAGGGCGCCGTTCGTCGCGGCGGCGCTGCTGGCGCTGCTCAATGCGGTCGTGATGCTGGTGGCGATGCCGGAGACGCTGGCCCCTGAGAACCGGCGGCCGTTCCGCCTGCGCGACGCGCATGTCATCGGGGCGTTCCGGCCGCTGTTCCACGCTGGCAATGCCGCGCCGCTGCTGATCGCGATGTTCCTGTGGCAATTGGCGCACATGGTCTATCCGGCGACCTGGAGCTTCTGGGCCACCGCGCAGCTCGGCTGGGACGCCAAGGCGATCGGCTGGAGCCTCGCCTTCGTCGGCGTGGTGGCGACGATCGTCCAGGGTGGACTGACCGGGCCGGCCATCGCGCGGCTGGGGGAGCGGCGGGCGCTGCTGATCGGACTGACCGCGGCCGGCCTGTCGTTCCTGGCGTTCGGCGGCGTGACCCAGGGGTGGCAGGTCTATGCGCTGTTCGCCGTCAGCGCCTTCGATGGATTCGCCATGCCGGCGATGCAGGCCATGGTCTCGCGCATGGTCGACGCATCGCGGCAGGGCCAGTTGCAGGGCGGACTGGGTGCGATGGGTAGCGTGTCGGCGATCGTCGCGCCGCTGCTGCTGACGCAGGTGCTCGCGTGGGGCCTCGCCCACGGGTTTCCCGGCGCATCCTTCGTCATCGCCGGCGTGCTGGCGCTGGCGGCGGGCGCCATC
The DNA here is from genome assembly GCF_000379045.1 of Sphingomonas melonis DAPP-PG 224. Taxonomy (NCBI): domain Bacteria; kingdom Pseudomonadati; phylum Pseudomonadota; class Alphaproteobacteria; order Sphingomonadales; family Sphingomonadaceae; genus Sphingomonas; species Sphingomonas melonis. Next base: position 2,129,468 of record NZ_KB900605.1, on the reverse strand, counting down.
GTGATGACGCGGGTGCGAGCGGCCGGGTGATGATGCCAGACGATTTCGAACATTGCGTATGGCGTCGGCGCGGACCTTGCCCTAGCCTTCGCCGATGAGCCCGACCACCCACCCCGCCCTCGTTCCTCTACGCGACGTCATCGCCGGTTTGCAGGCCGACGCGGGCGGCTGGACGGGCGTCGTGCCGGACAGCTGGTTGCAGGGCCGCACGGCGTATGGCGGCCTGTCGTCGGCGCTCGCCTTGCATGCTGCCATGGCGTCGGACAGCGATCTGCCCCCGCTGCGCTCGGCGCTGGTCGCATTCATCGGCCCGCTGAGCGGCGCCATCACGATCCGCGCCGAGCGGCTGCGACGCGGACGCAACGCCGCCTTCGTCCAGGCGGACGTGACGAGCGAGGCGGGCCTGGGCTTGCGTGCGACCTTCGTCTTCATGGGGCCGGTGCCGTCGCGGCTCGATCAGCGCGCGCCGGCCGGCCCGGCGGTATCGCCGCCCGGACCCGACGACCGGATCCTGCGCGGCCATCCCGCCGTGCCCTTCACCGGCAATTTCGAGTTGGTCGATGCGCCCGGCACCGGCCCTGCGGAGTGGCTGCGCTGGGTCCGGCTGAAGGATCGCGAGGGGCTGCACCCGATGGTCGAGCTGATGGCGGTCGCCGATTGCCTGCCGCCCGCCGCGATGAAGCTGCTCGGCGGGCCGGCACCGGTCAGCTCGATGACGTGGCAGCTGAACCTGCTCGCCGATACGCCGGTGACGCAGGATGGCTGGTGGCTGCTGCAGGCGGTCGCAGGCCATGCGCGCGACGGCAGTTCCAGCCAGCGCATGGGGATCTGGTCCGCCGACGGCACGGCGATCGCGGATCAGATGCAGAGCGTGGCGGTCTTCGCCTGATCGCCCTCTGCGGCGATGGAGCAATTCTGCCCTGCACCCGGTAGGTTTCCACTATTGATACTAAACCTGCCGCATCCCAGCGTTCGACGCAGGTGACGCCCCTTGTCTTAAGCGCCGGTTATCTGACGGAAAGGTGAACTATTGTTCACGGGACAGGACTCGGCGGCTCCCCTATATTGCAGCTCTTCGATGTGGAGAATGCACGATGCGTAAGCTTGCCTTTATCGCCATTCCGCTGATGATGGCCTCTGCCCAGCCCGCTCTGGCCAAGGGGTGCCTGCGCGGTGCCGCCGCCGGCGCGGCGGCCGGTCATTTCGTCGGCAAGGGTCACGCCATGCTCGGCGCCGCGGCGGGCTGTGCCGCCATGCACCACCATTATGCCAAGCAGGCCCGCGCGCAAAAGGCGCAGGCCAAGGCGGCGGCGCAGCACTGAGCCGCTGCGACAGTTTGCGACACAAATCCGCGCGGCCGACATGACCGCGCGACAGAGCTGATCGACAAGGCGCATCGTCGGGCGGGGGTTGGCCCCGCCCCCTGGAGACCAGGACGATGCGTACAGCTCTGATTACGATGATGGCGGCGGGCGGCCTGCTGGCAACGGCTGCGACGGCGCAGACCGCGCCACAGGCCCCCGCTCCTGCCCCCAATGGCGCCGCGCGTCCGCATGGCGGCATGATGCGCGCCGATGCCAATGGCGACGGCACCCTCACGCGGGCTGAAGTGATCGCGCAGGCGCAGGCGCGCTTCGACGCGATGGATACCAATCATGACGGCACCGTCACGCCGGAGGAACGCTCCGCGGCGCGCGCTGCGATGTGGGCCAAGCGCGGTGGCGGCACCGGCGACGCTCCGGCGATGAACCGCGGTGGCAACGGCGGTGGTCGCACCCTGACCCGCGCCGACGCCACGGCCCGCGCAGGTGCGCGCTTCGACCGGATGGACACGAACCACGACGGTAAGCTCGACGCGACCGAAATGGCGGCGGCCCGCTCCGCGATGCATCACGGTCGCCGTGGCGGCGCTGCGCCCGACGCGAGCCAGCCCGCCGGCACGCCCGACGCGCAATAAGCGTATTCTGACGGCAAGCGCCGGGCGGTCCCGATCGGACCGTCCGGCTTTGCAGGAGACGATTCGCGTGGCAGAGCTGGAGCTTATGGGAGACATGCAGCACCTGCTGCTCGTCGATGACGAGCGTTCGATCCGCGAGCCGCTGGCGCAGTATCTTACCAAGCAGGGCTTTCGCGTGACCCAGGCCGCCGATGCGGAAAGTGCGCGGATGCGGCTGGCGGCCTATGCGATCGATCTGGTCATTCTCGACGTGATGATGCCGGGCGAGGACGGCCTGTCGCTGTGCCGGCATATCGCCGCGACCAGCGACACACCCGTCATCCTGCTGACCGCCAAGGCAGAAGAGACCGACCGTATCGTCGGGCTGGAAATGGGCGCGGACGATTATGTCACCAAGCCCTTCTCGCCCCGCGAGCTCGCGACGCGCGTGAAGGTGGTGCTGCGCCGGCTGACCGCTGGCGGCGCGCGGCAGCATGCCCCCGAGAGCGGCTCCTATGCATTTGCGGGCTGGGTGCTGAAGACGGGCGAGCGTTCGCTGGTCGATCGCGAGGGCGTCAGCGTGCCGCTGTCGACCGGGGAGTATAATCTACTGTTGGCGCTGGTAACGCGGCCGCGGCAGGTGCTGACGCGCGACCAGCTGCTCGACCTGACGCAGGGCCGTGAGGCCGCGGCATTCGATCGCGCCATCGACAATCAGGTCAGCCGCCTGCGCCGCAAGATCGAAGCGGACGCCAAGACTCCCGATATCATCAAGACCGTCTGGGGCGGTGGCTATACGCTGGCCGCGGAAGTGACGCGGCTGTGACGCAGCCCGCCGCGGCGCCGGCACCGCGCGCCAAACGGCGGCTGTGGCCGCGCAGTCTTGCCGGGCAGATGGCCGTGCTGATCGCGCTGGCGCTGTTCGTGGCACAGGCCGTCAATTTCGGGCTGGCGCTGCGCGACCGCGCGCAATTCCGGCTCGCGCAGGCGGCACGGCCGGTCGCGATCCGCATCGCCGATGCGGTCGAACGCGAGGCGCAAGGCCTGCGACCGATCCTGCGCGACCGGGGCCGTGTGCGGCGGGCCGACAGTGACGCGATCCCGGCCGACCTGCCGCGCCTGCCCGCCTTTGCCGACGAGTTGCGCGACCAGCTGCGCGAACAGGGCATGGAGGTCGGGCGGATTGATACAGGCGTGCGTCCCTGGGCCGGAATCGACGATGCATGGCAGGCGCGCAATCCGATGCGGCCGGGCCGCTATCGCCGCCACGTCGAGCGGCCCGAGGCTGCGCTTCTGGTCGCGATCGAGCAGCCGGGCCACGGCTGGCTGGCGTTGACGGTCGCCTGGGGTGACAATGGCGGCATCCGGCTGTTCTGGCGTTTGTTCGCGCAGACGTTGATCCTGTACGCGGTCGTCCTGCTTCCGGTGCTGTGGATCGCGCGGCGTATCTCGCGGCCGTTGCGCGCGCTGACCGCCGCAGCCGAGCGGTTCGGGCGCAGTGGCGAAGGCGTGGTGCCGGTGCCCGTGCGCGGGCCGGCCGACATCACCGGCCTGGTCCAGTCGTTCAACCAATTGCAGACGCGCGTCACCGCGATGCTCGACGAAAAGGACCGGATGCTGGGCGCGATCGGTCACGATCTTCGCACCCCCCTCGCCGCGCTGCGCGTCCGGGTCGAATCGGTCGACGACGACACCGATCGCGCCCGGATGAGCGACACGATCGCCGAAATGAACCGGACACTCGACGATATCCTGTCGCTGGCACGCATGGGCCGGCCCAGCGAACCCGTCACCGAGGTCGATCTTGCCGCATTGGTCGATGCGGTGGTCGAGGATTTTCGCGATCTGGGTCAGGACGTATCGTTCGACGAGGCCGAGCGGCTGCGCATGCGGCTGCGCCCGTCGCTGATCCGCCGCGCGATCCGCAACCTCATCGAAAACGCCGTGAAATATGGTGGCGGTGCCGAGGTACGGCTGATCGCCGAGCCGCAGCGCGTCGCGATCGAGGTGGGCGACCGTGGGCCGGGCATCCCGGAGTCGCGGCTGGGCGATGTCTTCGCGCCCTTCACGCGCCTGGAAAGCTCGCGCAACCGCGATACCGGCGGCATCGGGCTGGGCCTCGCGCTCGCCCAGACGATCGTGCGAGAAGCCGGCGGCGAGATACGGCTTACGAACCGCGCGGGCGGCGGCCTGTGCGCGACGATCGAGCTGCCGCGCTGATCCGCCGTCAGACCTGCGGCACGGCGGTCGCCCAATTCCCCATGTCGGAATAGAGGTAATCGCTTTCGAATTCGGCGACAGCGGCAAGGCCGGTCAGGTCGAGAATTTCGACGTGACCGTTGCGGAAGACCAGCAGGTTCCTCTCGCGCAGATCGCGCAACACGCGATTGACGTGGACGCCGGTCAGGCCGCACGCCTCCGCCAGATCGGGCTGGGTCAACGGCAGCTCGAACCGCCCGGCCTGTGCCAGCCCCACCATGGTCAGGCGGGCGTTCAGTTCGCAGAAGAAGTGCGCCAGCCGCCCGTCGGCTCCCAGTCGCCCAAGCCGGAAAATCCATTCCCGGTGCATCGCCGCATCGAGCAGCGTCGAGAACCATAGGACCCGCGTGAGGTGCGGATGCCGGTCGGTGATCGCCGTCAGCGTCTGGTGATCGTACAGTGCCACCTTTACCGGCCCCAGTGTGCCGATATCGTGATCGAGCCGCCCCGTCGGGAAGCCATGCAGATCGACGAAGTCACCGGGCACGTGAACCGACACCAGCTGCCGATACCCTTCGCGATCGTCCATGTAGCGGGTGATATAGCCGTCGACGAGCAACATGCTTTGTTCGAGCCGCTCACCCCGGCGCACCAGATGCTGGCGCGCGGGGAAATCCTTCACCGTCTGGACGGCATCTTCCAGGATGCGATGCTCCTCGATCGAAAGGCGCTCTCGCCCCCGCCCCATCAGGAAGCGGCCGGTGAGGGGAAAGCGCCCGAGCGCGTCAGATCGGGGCAAGGCGCGGACAGCATCATCGATCATGACCCTGTCAAACACGGATCGGGGGCGTAACGTTCCCAGATCGACCGCAGCTGTTTTCGGAACACTTGCCCCCTCCCCCCGTTTCGATGCGAAGGCGGAACAGTTGATCCGCGATGCCCGTATGCCACATGGGGTGCGTGGCATATAAAACAGGGGGATATGGCCAAATGCTCGAACCGGATCGCAATGTCTGGCGGATCGAGCGGGCGAACCGCCTGTCGGTGATCGTCGATGCCGACCGCTATTTCGGTGTCGCCCGTGAAGCCTTCGCCGCGGCGAAGAAGCGTATCATGCTGGTTGGATGGGATTTCGACGCACGCATCCCGCTGGTGGGCGATGGCGTGGATGTCGACGGGCCGGAGACGGTCGGCGATTTCCTCTACTGGCTGGTCGAGCGCAATCCGGAGCTGGAGCTGTATCTGCTGCGCTGGGACATTGGCGCGCTGAAGTCGATCTTCCGCGGCAAGACGCTGTTTACCGTGTGGAAGTGGGCACGGCATCCGCGCATCCATGTGAAACTCGACGCCCATCACCCGACCGGATCGTCGCACCACCAGAAGATCGTGTCGATCGACGACTGCCTCGCCTTTTGCGGCGGGATCGACATGACCGCCGAGCGCTGGGACACGCGTGCGCATCGCGACGACGATCCCGGGCGGCGCCTGCCGGGCGGTGGGCTCTACAAGCCGTGGCACGATGCGACGACCGCGATCACCGGTCCGGCCGCGGCGGCGCTCGCCGAATTGTGCCGCAACCGCTGGCGGCTTGCGACGACGCATCGGCTGGCGCCGGTCGAGGGCAAGGTGTCCTGCTGGCCGGATTCGCTCGCACCGACGTTCGAGAACGTCGATGTCGGCATCGCGCGCAGCCAGCCCGAGATGCCGGGCGAGGCGCCGGTGACCGAGGTGGAGGCGATGTTCCTCGACCAGATCCGGGCCGCACGCCGGCACATCTATTGCGAAAGCCAGTATTTCGCCTCGCGCCGCATTGCGGAGGCGATCGCGGCGCGGCTGGATGAGGAGGACGGGCCGGAGATCGTCATCGTCAATCCGCTGACCGCGCAAGGCTGGCTGGAGCCGATCGCGATGGACACGGCGCGCGCGCGGCTGGTCGAAACGCTGAGGCGGCGCGACCGACACGGGCGGCTGCGACTGTACCATCCCTTCACGCAAGGCGGCACGGCGATCTATTGCCATGCCAAGATCACGATCATCGACGACACGCAGTTGCGGATCGGATCGGCGAACATCAACAACCGCTCGCTGCGGCTCGATACCGAATGCGACGTCGTGGTGGATGCGGCCCGGCATCCCGGCCGCGGGCTGGAGGCGACCATCGCGGACGCGCGCGCCGACCTGATGGCCGAGCATCTGGGCGTATCCCCCGCCACAGTGGCAGCGACGATCGAGGAGACGGGGTCGCTGATCGCGACGATCGAGCGGCTGCGAGGATCCGGCCGATCGCTGCGGCCCTATGAGGTCCCCGACCTGGACGGCGTGCAGGAATGGCTGGCCGACAATGAGATCCTGGACCCCGAAGGACCGGGCGAGATGTTCGAAGCGACCACCCACCGCGGGCTGTTCCGCGGGCGGTTGAAACGACGCTAGCGCGCGGGGGCCTGCTGGGCGAGCAGGCGGTCGAGCAAGGCGAGCCGGACGGCAATGTCCTTGCGATAGGATGCTCGCTCCGGCGTCAGTGCGAGCGCCTGCGCCCAATAGCGGCGCGCGAGCTGAAATTCGCCGGCGCGGATATAGGCAAGCCCCAGGAAGAATCGCGGCCCCGGATGATCGGGCGCAAGGCGCATCGCCTGCTGGAACGCAAAGAGGGCGGGCGGCGACACCACGTCGCGGTCATGCGCGGCCATGGTCGTACCCAGCGCAGTCCACAGCATCGCGCTGCTGCGATAGCGGTTGATCCCGCCCAAAAGCGCGATCACCGCAGACCGTCGGTCGCCGGACCGGGCGAGCGCATCGGCCGCGATCAGATAGGTGCCATCGGCGGTGAAGCGGCCGAACATCGCATCGCGCAGCGTGACGAGTTCGGGATCGTCGGCTTGCAGCGCCGCATTGCTCCGCGGCGCGGCACCGGGCCGCATCGGACTGCCCTGCCACGCATAGCCTGCCGCGCCGAGCATCAATGCAGCGCCGACCATCGACCATAGCCGCCGATCGACACGCAGCGCGACGAGCGCCGCAAAGCTCGCCCCGGCGATCAGCAGAAGCGCGATCCAGCCCATCAGTCGCGCCTCCGGCGCCGGAAGCTCGACCGCGCGATGCCGATGCCGATGGCGAGCAGGACCAACGGCGCGGCCCATAACGGGCCCGTCGCTGCGCCCAGCGGCGGATCGTAGCTGATGTAATCGCCATAGCGTTCGATCAGCCACGCGCGGATCGCCTGCGGCGTCTCCCCCGCGGCGATACGGCTACGCACCAGCGCGCGCATGTCGCCCGCCATGCTGGCGTCGCTGTCGGCGATCGACTGGCCCTGACAGACGACGCAGCGCAGCGTTTCCATCAGCGCGCGCGCCTTCGCCTCCTGCGCCGGATCGCGCAGTTGCGTGTCGGCGAGCGCGGCGGGCGGGGTCGTCGGATCGGCCAACGCGGGCGTGGCGAGCGTCGCCGCGAGGAGGATTGCCCAGCCCCTCATCGTGCCGCCTTCACCGCGGCGGCAATCCCCGCCACGTCGCTCGCACGGATATCGCCGACATGTTGCAGGACGATACGCCCCTGCCCGTCGACCACGAAGCTTTCCGGCACGCCGGACGAGCCGAGCGCCAGCTGCACCGCGCTCTGCCGGTCATCGCCAATACTGGCATAAGGGTCGCCGTTCTGGCGCAGGAAGGCGGTGAGCGCGGGCGTGGTGTCGCGGATCGCAATGCCTTCGATCGGCACGCCCAGGGTCTTGAGACGCATCAGCTGCGGCGCCTCCGCAATACAGGGGATGCACCAGCTCGCGAAGATGTTGATCAGGCGCGGCTTGCCGGTCAGCGTGCCGCTGCCGGGCTTGCCGGGGACGATGGCGGGCAAGGTGACGTCGGGCAGCGGCTTGCCGATCATCGCCGAGCGGACGGTACGGTCTGCGGGTCTGAACAGGCCGAACGCCACCACGGCCGCGATCGCGACGAACGCCGCGAGCGGCGCCCAGAGCAACCAGCGCTTCACGCCACGCCCTCGCGCAGCGCGCTACGCCGCTCGCGCCGCCAGCGACCGATCAGCGACAAGGCACCGCCCAGGGCGACCAGTGCGCCGCCCAGCCAGATCAGCGTCACGAACGGCTTCCACCATAGCCTGAGCTGCCAACGCCCCTGCGTGTCGGGCTGGCCGAGGACCGTATAGAGCTGGCCGTCCCACAGCGTCAGGATCGCGCTTTCGCTGGTGGTGGTGACCGGGTCGGAAAAGAAGCGCGATTGCGGACGCAGGATCACCGTGTCGTCGTCGCGGGTCGCGCTCAGCCGCGCCTCGAGCGCCGACCAATTCTGGCCGATGACGGGGCGCACGCCCTGAAGGCGGACGGTGAAGGGGCCGACATGGACGGGCTGGCCGACCCGCGCCGCGACCAACGTCTCCGACGTGTAGGCCGCATCGCATGCCATGCCGGCAAGGCTCACCGCGATGCCCAGATGCGCGACGACCATGCCCCAGGTGAACAGCGGCGTGCGCCACGGATTGCGGCCGAGCAGCGGCAGCACGCTCGCCACCGCCAAACCCGCGGCGAGTGACAGGCCGAACAGCGGCAGCACGCCCGGCGGTGCCAGCACGACCAGCCCGGCGCCCGTGAAACCCGCTGCCGCGACCGGCCACATCATCCGTTCGAGCAGCGCGTTCGCGCTGTCCCGCCGCCAGCGCAGCAGCGGCCCGGCCGCCATGACAACGACGAGCGCCAGCGCGACCGGGCCCGCGGCCTTGTTGAAGAAGGGCGGCCCCACCGACAGCTGCACGCCGAAGCCGGCGGCGACAAGCGGGTAGAGCGTGCCGATCAACACGATGCCGAGGATGACCGACAGCAGCAGATTGTTGAGGACCAATCCCCCTTCACGGCTGACCAGTTCGAACGTCGTGCCCGCGCGCACCGTGCCGATCCGGGCCGCGAACAGCGCCAGCGCCCCGCCGATGTAGATGGCGAGCAGCGCCAGGATGAAGGCGCCACGCTCCGGGTCGACGGCAAAGGCGTGAACGCTGGTCAGGATGCCAGAGCGGACCAGGAAGGTGCCGATCATCGACATCGAAAAGGCGACGACGGCGAGCATCACCGTCCACGCCCGCAAGCCATCGCGCGTCGCCAGCACCGTCACCGAATGGAGCAAGGCGGTCGCGGCCAGCCACGGCATCAGCGAGGCATTCTCGACCGGGTCCCAGAACCACCAGCCGCCCCAGCCCAGCTCGTAATAGGCCCAATAGGATCCCGCGGTAATGCCGAGCGTCAGGAACACCCACGCCCCCAGCACCCAGGGCCGCATCGCCCGCGCGAACGCCGGACCGACGTCCCGCGTGATCAGCGCGCCCACCGCGAAGGAGAAAGCGACCGAAATGCCGACATAGCCGATGTACAACGTCGGCGGATGGAAGGCGAGACCGGGGTCCTGCAACAACGGGTTCAGCCCCATGCCGTCGCGCGCGGGCATCGGCAGCCGCGCGAACGGATTGGAGGCGAACAGCAGGAAAGCGTAGAAGCCGAGTGCGATCCCCGCCTGCGCAGCCAGCGTCGCGATCAGCGTGCGTTCGGGCAGGCGGCGCTCCAGCACCGCGACCGCGCCGCCGGCAAGGCCCAGGATCGTCACCCAAAGCAGCATCGACCCTTCATGATTGCCCCAGGCACCGGCGAATTTGTAGATCCACGGCTTGGCCGAATGGCTGTTCTCGACCACCAGCTTGACCGACATGTCGGACGCGAGGAACAGCGTGATCAGCGCCGCCATCGCCAGCAGCGCCAGCGCGCCCTGGACGATCGCGACGGGGCGGACCGCGGCGATCGTCTCGGTGCCGCCACGCGACAGGCCGATCGCGCCGAGGGCCAGCTGCAACGCCGCCAGCGCGGCGGCGAGCCACAAGGCGGCAAGGCCGACCTCGGCGATCACGGTTCCAGCGTCCGCGTTTCGTGCATCGCCTTGCCGCCCTTTGCGGCGAGTTCGGGCGGCATGTACTTTTCGTCGTGCTTGGCGAGCAGGTTGGTCGCGGTGAAGCTGCCGTCGGGGTTGAAATGCCCCTCCGCGACGACGCCGGAGCGCTCCCGGAACAGGTCGGGCGCGATACCGGCGAAGGTGACGGGGGTGGTCGCGATGCCGTCGCCGACGACGAAGTGGATGGTGACCCCGTCGGGCGCGCGCTTGATCGACCCGGCCTGCACCATACCGCCGAGGCGCACCGCCCGGCCGAGCGGTAGGCCCTGCTTCGCGACGTCGGACGGCGCATAGAAGAACGATGCCTGATCCTTCAGCGCGGACATGGCGAGCAGCGCCGCCGCGATCACCGCGGCAAGGCCCAGCAGCACGAGTGTCAGCCGTTGATGCTTCGCCTTCATTTCTCGGCGCGCTTCATCGCGATATAGCTCACAAGCGTCAGCGCACCCGCCGCGCCGAGCGTGACGGCATACGCCGCGACGATGAACGGCCAGTGGTTCATGCCCGCGCCATCCGCCGCATCCGCGCTTCGGCCTTGGTTCGCGCAAGCGTCGTCCGCATGCGCATCAGGACGATCGCGGCGAACAGCGCGGTGAAACCGGCCATCGTAAAGCCCAGCGGCCACAGGATGCTGCCTGCGATGCTCGAACCGGTGAGGCCGATCGACGGGCCCTGATGGAGCGTATTCCACCAGATCACCGAATAGCGGATGATCGGCAGCAACACGGTTCCGGCAATGCCGTACAGGGCCGGAATACGGCCATCGCCGCCGCGTTCCGCGTCGGCGCGGGCGAGCGCCATGTAACCGCAATAGACGAAGAACAGCAGCAGCATCGACGTCAGCCGCCCGTCCCATTGCCACCACGTTCCCCAGGTCGGCCGCCCCCAGATCGATCCGGTGACGAGGCAGACGGCGGCGAACATCGCCCCCGGCAAGGCGATCGCGCGCGCCGCGACGTCGGCCAGCGGATGTCGCCAGACCAGAAAGGCGATGCTGCTGATCGCAAGGCCGCTCCAGCCGCCCATGCCGAGCCAGGCGGCAGGCACATGGATGTAGAGGATGCGGACGCTGTCCCCCTGCAGATAGTCGCGCGGACTTTGCGTCAGGCCGGCCCAGCAGCCGACGGCGATCAGCGTGACGCCCGCCCACAGCAGCGCCGGCGTCAGCACGCGGGCGAGCTTCAGGAAGCGGGCGGGATTGGCAAGGGCATGAAGGGTCGGCACGGTCGCCCAGCGTCATAGCAGCTTTGTAGCCGCCGTCATCCCGTCGGTTGCAGCGGCGCCGTCGGTCTTTGGACCAACACCGGCGGCAGCGCACCGCCGGTGTCGGCCAGACCACCGAGGCCGATCAGTCGGGGCCGATCAGCCGCGGCCGATCAGGCGCTGGGCGATCGTGTCGGCGACCTCGGCAGCGGGGCGGCCGGTGCGTTCGCTTTCGTCCCACACCTCGTTCAGGCGTGCCGGGATCTTGGCGATGCGGGCCATCACTTCGGCTTCGTCGCCCTGCCCCAGATATTCGAGGCCGACGTTGATGATGCCACCGGCGTTGATGACGTAATCCGGGGCATACAGGATGCCGCGATCGTGCAGGCGATCGTAATCCTCGCGCGTCGCGAGCTGATTGTTCGCGCCGCCCGCAACGACCTTGGCGGTCAGCGTCGGGATGGTCGCTTCGGTCAGGATCGCGCCCAGCGCGTTCGGGCTGAAGATATCCGCCTCGACGCCCAGGATCGCGCCGGCTGCGACCGTCTCGCCGCCCAGTTCCGCCGCCAGCGCCGCCGCACGGGCTGCATCGACGTCGGCGAGCGTCAGGCGCGCGCCGTCCTTCGCCAGCAGCCTGGCAAGGCCGCCACCGACCGAGCCAACGCCCTGGATCGCGACATGCACGCCCTTCATGTCGTCGGTGCCGAGGCCGCGCTTCGCCGCCGCCTTCACGCCCAGATAGACGCCGTGCGCGGTGTACGGGCCGGGGTCGCCACCCGCCGCGCCGCTTTCGACCGGCAGGCCGCTGACATACTTGGTCTCGCCCGCGATTACCTTCATGCGCGCTTCGGACATGCCGACGTCCTCGGCGGTGACGTAGCGGCCACCGAGCGATTCGACCGCGCGGCCGAACGCCTTGAGCTGCGCCTCGGGGATGATCGCACCGGGCTTGTCGGCCAGGATCACGCCCTTGCCGCCGCCAAGCGCGAGGCCCGCCATGGCGTTCTTGAAGCTCATGCCGCGCGACAGGCGCAGCGCGTCGGTGACCGCGAGGTCGCCCGAAGCGTAATGCCAGAAGCGCGCGCCGCCCGCTGCCGGGCCGAGGTGGGTCGAATGGACCGCGATAATCGCGCGCAGGCCCGATTCGCGATCGGTGAAGGCGTGGACGCCCTCATGATGGTCAAAGTCGGGAAGGTCCCACACCGAGGTCATCGCCTGCTCCATGGATCGAATATTGCGAATGTCCGCAATATTGTTTCCCAGCGGTTTTGGCTAGTCCCTGCGGTCCTGAAAAGGAGCGGGAAAATGGGGCGACCGACGGGACTTGAACCCGCAACTTCCGGCATCACAAGCCGGCGCTCTAACCAATTGAACTACGGTCGCCGCGAAGACGGGTGCCCCTAGCGGGCACTGTAGCGGCGGTCAAGGCCGTCAGAAGCGTCCTTCGACCGAAAGTCGGTAACCGCCGGGTCCGGCGACGAAACCCGTCGCCGCCAGCCGCTGCGCTGCGGCGTCGTCGCTGGGCGCGAGGCGCAGTGCGGCGGAGTAGCGGCCATCGCCGGTCAGCCGCAGCTCGATCGCCTCGGTCCCGGCCTTACTGGCGAGCGGCAACAACAAGGCGTTGCCGTCGCAGCGGGCAACGCCCGTCAGCTCGGTCGGCAAAGCGATTCCCGCCGCCTCGCCCACCAGCCGTGCGCGCACCCGACCCTCGGCCTGTTCGCACACATCGTCGGCAAAGCGGATGCTGACGTCTTCCAGCGTCAGCGCGGTGACGGGCAGCGGCGCAAAGGCGTTGCCGGTCGGGAAGGTCGCGGTCATCCCCTCGATCCCGCGCAGATGGCGGCCCAGCACGAAGGCGCCATGCACCGTCCCCGCCTGATCCTCGACCGATACGCGTGCGCGCCCGATCAGCAGCGCGAACGGCGACAGGCTGGCATCCAGCGTGCCCAGCGCAAGATCGCCGAACCGTGCATCGATCAGCCGACCGTCCCACACGCTGCCGGTGACGCTGCGTGCGCTGAAACCCTGCTCGCCGACGCCGGCCGCGCCCAGCACCAGCCGCATCGGGAGGAAGACGAGCAACGCCATGAGCATCATCGCACCGAACAGCGCCGCCGGCCCGGTGGTCAGTCTCAGCCGCCTCACGACGCGCGCGCCCGTGCGACGAAGTCGACGCCGACGCTGCCATCCGCATTGTCGCGCCACGCCGCCGATTCGATCAGGATGCCACTCGCCTCCAGCCCGGCGAACCAGCGGGCCAGCGCCGCCGGCCGAGCCGCGGTGATCGTCGCATGCACCCGGCCCGCACCCGATTCGTCGACGGTGGCGAGCGCGAAGCCCGCCGCCTCGGCGCGCCGCCGCACCGTGTCGGCGAGGCTGCCCTCGATCGGCGTGCGTCGCCCGGCGCTGCGGATCAGGTCGACCGCATTCTGCGTGCTGCCCAGCCGGACGACCGCATCGGCGTACCGCTCGCGCGCGCTCGACAGGCCGTCACGGACGGGCAGGATGATCCCGCCCCACAGCATGGTGACGACCAGCAGCGCGAGCATGACGAGGATCAGCCGGCGTTCGCGTAAGGATCGGCCGGCGAACCAGCTGCGGATGCTGCTCATGGCCGCGTCACCGTCATCTCGCCCGTCACCCTTCCGTTGGCCGACTGGAACGTGCCGGCGGTGACGGTGAAGCCCGCTGCCTCCAGTGCGCGCTTAAGGTCGGTCGGCAGCGATTCGCGCGCGGCACCGACGCCGATGCGCAAGGCGCCGTTCGACTGGAAATCGAGGCTGGTCAGCTCCGTGCCCGGCGTGGCGCGGACCGCGGCATAGGTCGCGGCGACCGTCCGGCTGAAGCCCAGACCGGGGCCGCGCACCGCCGACAGACGCTCGGCGAGCTGACGGTCGACGTCGGTCACCGTCTCGCCGCGCGGCAGGCCGGTTCGCGCCAGCGCTTCGGTCCGCGCGTTGATCGCATCCGCGCCGAAACTGTATTTGCCGATCCGCACCAGATCGATCGCCAGTGTCAGCGCGAGGATGCCGGCTCCCATGATCGCGAGACGCCGCACCAACGGCCAGTCGATCCCTATGCGGCGCCGACGCGCGAACGGCCCCTGCCGCAGGTCGAGCGGTGGCGTCGCCGCGGCGGTGGCGATCACCGGATCGAGCGCGCTGCGCGGCAGCGTCTCGATCGGCGCATCCCCCACGACCAGATCGGTCAGCCGCGCTTCGTCGGCAAAGCCGGACGTGCGGCCGCGCACCAGCGCCGCCCCGCCGACCATGGCGCGGAGATAGCCCTCCTCCGGGCGCGGCAGCAGCAGCGGCGCCGGAACCATCGCGGCGGGGTCGATCCCGAGCGCCGCAAGGTCCGCCAGCCAGGCCGCCATCACCGCGCTGCCCACCACGGCGATCGGCCGCTCGCCATTCCCCTCTTCCGCGTCGCCGACGGCGACGTGGAGTTCATGGATCGGCGTCGCGCTCGCGTCGGCGACCAGCAGGCGCGCGGCAGCGATGCTTTGCGCGAGCGAGCGGGCGGGCAGGTCCGCCCAGTGCAGCGTCACGTCCTGTGCGGGTGCGACCGCGACGATGCGCTCCTCAGGGACAGCAGGCAGCCCCTCGCCTTCGGCGATTTCGCCGTCTTCGGCCAGGCGCAGCCAGCGATAGGGGGCGTCGCCCGCGGGCAGGAAGAGCAGCGTCGTCATGATTCGTCGCCCCATTGCCGTGCCACGAGCCGCGCGGGAAGACGGCTTGCATCGATCAGCGCCCTTTCCTGCAATCGGGCGGACCCGGTGCTGACGTCGATCGCCAGCGCGAACCAGGTCGTTTTCACCCCCAGCCCGCCCCCGCCCTCCGGCGCGGCGCCGTTGCCGGCGAGGTTCAGGAACGTGCTGGCGTCGCGAAAGCCGTCAGGCGGCCGGCGCAGGATCATGCCGCGGGCAGCCTCGACGGAGAGCGTGCCGGGGAACAGCATCGCGACCAGCGGGGCCTGTTCGGGCGTCAGCGTGTTGATGTTGATCGTCGCCGGCTCCGCCTTGGGCAAGGTACAGATCCAGGGCCGCAACTTCGCGTAGATGTCGGGCGTCACGCCATCCACCGCGCGCAACTCGCTGGGATCGGCCATCAGCGTGCCCGCGGTGCGATAGGGCACGCTACGGGCGAGATAGACGGGGTCCTCGGCGCCATTGCCCTGCTGGTCGCCGTCGCTGTCGATCCAGTCGGCGGTGGCGGCGGCGATATGGTCGGCGGCCTGACTGGGCACGCCGATCGCCTGCATCAGCCGGACGAACTGCAATCGCTGCGCGAAGTTCTGCGACGAGGTGTAGAGATTGGGCGCAAGCCGGCTGACCAGACCGTTGAGGTTGAAGCAATTGCCGCCATCGCGAACCCGCGCGACGGCAAGCCCGCCGCCGGGCAGCGGCAAGCCGAACGGCCGCCCGCTCCAGCCACCCGCGAGCGTCACGCGATCGGGCGCATCGCCCAGCATCGTCGTGATCCGCGACGTCGCCAGCGCCTCCGCCGCGCGCGCAAAGCCGCGCGCCTGCTCGCCCGCCAGCGCATTGCCGGCGAGCCGGGTCGTCAGCCGCAGCCGTTCCAGCGCAGCCCCCGCCAGCACCGCGATGATCGCGACGAGCAGCAGGACGGTGAGCAGCGCGGCGCCGCGCTCGCGCTCAGATGGCACCGGGCGTTCCCGTCGGACTTGGCTGGGGCCCGGGCTGCCCACCCGGCTGGGCCGGGGCATAGCCCGACCCGACCAGCAGCATCAGCCGCAGCGCGCTGCCGTCGGTGCGCCGGATCGTCAGCTCCGCCGCCTGCGGCAGCGGCGCGCCCTGCGTGCCGTCCCAACGATCGCTCCACGCACCCTTGTAGCGATAGCGCGCGCCGACCCCGACGACCTTGCCCAGCAGCGCGACCGCGGGCAGCGGCGCCGCGCCATCGATCATCGGATAGGCGACGCGCTCCAGCGTGCCGTCGACGACGCGATAGGCGACCTTCTGCGCACTCGCGCGCGGGGCATCGTCGACATTGGTCCAGCCTGCACGCACGAACGCCAGGCGGCCGTCGCTTTCGCCCGTGAAGGCCGGGCGCGGTGTGCCCGCCTCGTCGCGCGCGGGCCGGTCGATCGCCTGCCCCAGATCGCCCGCGATCAGCGCGGCGGTGCGGTTGAGCGCCGCGATATCGCCGAACCGCGCGCCGGTGGCGGTCTGCGCGCGGACGCTGAAGGTCAGGATCGCGACTCCTGCCGCCGCGATCAGGCCGAAGATGAGCAGGGCCACCAGGACTTCGACAAGAGTGAAGCCCGCCTGCTGATGACGGTGACATCGCCCCACCACCACCGTCACCCCGGACTTGGTCCGGGGTCCACCGGGCCGCACGGGGACGGCATGTGCCTCCAGCCATCCCCCTCGCCGCGGTGTGGACCCCGGACCAAGTCCGGGGTGACGACAGGACAGAGGTGACCGCGTGGCCATCACGACACGTCCGGCGGCCGGATCGCCGTCGTCCGCCCAACCACCTGCCCCGCGCGATTGCTCACCGCGACGTCGATCCGCACGATGCTGGCATTGCCCGTCGGCGCCACCTGACGCACCCAGGTCCAGCTGCGACCGGCGTTCACCTCGCTGCCGCTCGTGCGCCCCACCACCGGCGGTCGCGCCTCGCTGACCGCTTCGTTGGCGACGTTGCGCGCCACGATCCCCGCCACCAGACTGTCGTCCAGCACGCGCGCACCGCGGATCGTCGCCGTCTCCAGCCGCAGCAGTGCGAGCACGGCCAAGCTGAACACCGCCAGCGCGACCATGATCTCGATGAGGGTAAAGCCCCCCTCCTGCCGGTCGCCGGCGCGGCCCATCAGCTCGCCACCCGCACGCTGCCGTCCGCGTCCATATCGATCACCGCGCGCGCGCCGCTGCGGGTCAGCGTCACCTGTGCCGGCCGGTCGGCAAGGCCGGTGGGATCATAGACGATCCGCAGCCGCCCGTTGGCGTCGCCGATCGCGGCGTCCGTGCCCGCACTCCAGCGTTCGACCCGCAGCGGCGTGTCCGCCACCGCGACCCATTGCCCCGCGATCCGCCGGTCGAAGCCATAGCCGCCCGCCGTCACCCACAGGCTGACGGGCCGCGCTTCGACGATCGCCGCATCATGCGCCGCCCGCGCGCGCACCGCGAAGCGCGCCGCCTCATCCGCCACCCGGCCGCGCGGATCGGGCATGTTCCACACTGCCACGGCCGCCGCCAGCCCGATGATGGTCACGACCACCATCAGCTCGATCAGCGTGAAGCCCTGTTGGGCTTTACACCAGACACGGCGCAATCCCGTATCCGAGAGGCGGCGGCGCGGCACGTTATTGCCAGCTGGTGATATCGGCGTTGGCGCCCTCGCCGCCTTCCTTGCCGTCCGCCCCCAGGCTCCAGACATCGGCCTCGCCATGCTGGCCGGGCGAAGCGTAGAGATACGGCCGGCCCCAAGGATCGTTGGGCAGCTTCTTGATATAGCCGCCCTTCTGATATTCGGCGGCATTCACGCCGCTCGGCGCGGTGACGAGCGCCTGCAGGCCCTGCGACGTCGTCGGATAGCCGTTCATCTGCAGGCGATACATTTCCAACGCGCCCTCGATCGTGCTGATGTCGGCCTTCGCCTTGGTGATCTTGCCCTTGTCGCCCGCGGGCAGGACATTGAACGTGACGATCGCGGCGAGCAGGCCGATGATGACGATCACGACCATCAGTTCGACGAGCGTGAAGCCCTCTTCGCGACGGTGCGGCTTTTTCTGCTTGATACGCATGATGATCCTTACTGGCCTGCCAGCGTGTTGAGCTGGAGGATGGGGAGCAGGATGGATAGCACGATCGTCGCGACGATGCCGCCCATCAGCACGATGATCGCGGGTTCGAGCAGCGACAGCGCGGTCGCGGTGAAGCGGTCGAACTCACGCTCGAGATAGTCGGCGGCGCGTTCGAGCATCTCGTCGAGCCGCCCCGCCGCCTCGCCGCTGGCCGCGAGATAGGTGAGCAGCGGCGGGAAGACGTTCGCGCGCCGCATCGCCGCCGACAGGCTGCCGCCCGAACGGATCGCCTCGACGATCTCGTCCGACGCGACGCGCAGGCGACGGTTGTGGATCGTGCTCGCCGTCAGCGTCAGCCCCTCCAGCAACGGCAGTCGGCTCGCGACCATCGTCGACAGCGTCCGCGCCATGCGCGCGGCATGCAGGTCGCGCAGCAGGCGGCCGAGCAGCGGCAGGCGCAGCAGCCCGGTATCGAACGACAGCCGGATCGCCGGATCGCGCATTGCATAGGCGCCGCCGACCCCGATCAGGCCGAGCACCAACGCCAGCACCCACCAATAACCGACCAGTATGTCGGACAGGGCGATGACGACGCGCGTCAGCAACGGCAGCTCCTGCCCCACGGTATCGAACTGCTCGACGACCTGCGGCACCACGAACATCATCAGCGCGGTAACGACGCCCAGCGCCACCACGGCCAGGATCGTCGGATAGGCGAGTGCGGTGATCAGCTTGCCGCGGATTTCCGCCTGCCGTTCAAGCAGCGCCGCCAGCCGATCGAGGATCGTCGGCAGACTGCCCGAACTCTCGCCCGCCGCCACCATCGCGCGGTACAGCGGCGGGAAGCTCTTGGGCGCGCGCGCCATCGAATCGGCCAGCCGCCGCCCCTCGACCACGCCGGCATGGACCTGTGATACGATCCCGCGGACGCTCTCCTGCTCGGTCTGGCGCGTGATGGTGCGCAGCGATTCCTCCAGCGGCGAGACGCGGTTCAGGGTCGCGAGCTGGCGCGTAAAGAGCGTCAGCTGCTTGTTGCTCATCTTTTTGGCGCCCAGCCGGATGCCGAATAGCGGCCGGCTCTGCGCGACCGGCGGCGCGCCCGGATCGAGCCGCACGACGAACAGCTTGCGCCGATCGAGCTGCGCCCGCGCCGCGTCCGCATCCGCCGCCGCGACATGCCCGCGCTGCTCCTGTCCGCGCGTGTCGATGGCGAGATAGTCGAAGTCAGCCATGCCGAGCCGCCCTCAACCTTCGCCGCCTTCAGCGGCTCTCCCCTCTCCCATTGGGAGAGGGTGGGAGCGGCGCAGCCCCGGAAGGGGGAGGGTCGTCACGCCTCCACCTCATCCACCACGTCCGTCGCATCGCGCCGGCTCACGCGGATAGCCTCTTCCGGCGTCGTCAGCCCGCGCCGCACCAGCGCCTCGGCCGCCTGCGCCAGCGTCGGGCTGCGCGCAAAGGCATGCGCGGCAATCGCGGTCTCGTCCGCGCCATCGTTGATGAAGCGGCGGATCGTATCGTCGACGCGCACCGCCTCGAACACGCCGATCCGCCCCTTGAAGCCGCTGTGGTTGCATTCCGCGCAGCCCACCGCCTCGTACACCGTCGCCTCGGGCTCGATCCCGAGCAGGCCCGCTACACTGCTCCCCTGCACCGGTCGCCGGCACGCCGGGCACAGCCGCCGCACCAGCCGCTGCGCGATCACCGCGCGCAGGGTCGAGGCCAGCAGGAACGGCTCCACCTTCATGTCGCGCATGCGGGTGATCGCGCCAATCGCGTCGTTGGTGTGGACGGTCGACAGCACGAGGTGCCCGGTCAGCGAGGCTTGCACCGCAATCTCCGCGGTTTCGCGATCGCGGATTTCGCCGACCATCACCACGTCGGGGTCCTGGCGCAGGATCGCGCGCAGCCCCGCGGCGAAGGTCAGCCCGACCTTCGGATTGACCTGCGTCTGCCCGACCCCCTCGACGGCATATTCCACAGGGTCTTCAACCGTCAGGATGTTGCGGCTGCCGTCGTTGAGCAACCGCAGCGCGCCGTACAGCGAGGTCGTCTTGCCGGAGCCGGTCGGCCCGGTGACGAGGATGATTCCGTTGGGCTCGGCTAGGGCGCCGCGCAGCAGCGCGTACATCCGCTCGTCCATGCCCAGCGCATCAAGGTCGATGCCGGCATTGTCCTTGTCGAGGATACGCAGCACGACGCGCTCGCCCGCGCGGCTCGGCAGCGTCGAGACGCGAACGTCGAGCAGCTTGCCGCCCAAGGTCAGCCCCATGCGCCCGTCCTGCGGCACGCGGCGCTCGGCGATATCGAGGCGCGCCATCACCTTGACGCGGCTGACGACGACGGGGGCGACGTGCGGCGGCATGCGCAACGTCTCGCGCAATACGCCGTCGATGCGCATGCGGACGATCAACCCAGTTTCGTATGGCTCGATGTGGATATCGCTGACACCGTTGCGCGCGGCATCGGCGATGATGCCGTTGATCAGCCGGATCGCCGGCGCGTCGTCGGCGGTGTCGAGCAAGTCCTCCGCCGTCGGCAGCCCTTCGGCGAGGCTGTCGAGTTCATCGCCCATGCCGACTGCGGCAAGCGCATTCGCCTGCCCGTCCATGGCGTAGCTGTCGGACAGCAAACGATCGAACGCGGGCGCCTCGACGATGACGACATCGAACGGCCGGGCGAGGTAGCGGCGGACCTCCAGCAGCGCACGCGGGTCCGCGCCGGTGCGCAGCGCCACGGTCAGGTGCGCGTCCGCCTCGGTATGTTGCACGACGACGCCGAACCGCCTCGCGAACGCATAGGGGATGGCCAGCATCGGCAGCGGATCGAGCGGCAACGGCGGCGTCGGCTCGACGACGGGCGCGACATCCGGGTCGGCCAGCGCGGCGGGTTCGTCGATTTCGGAGCCGGGGCGGATGATCATCGTCATACGATCCCCCTAGCCGTCATCCCGGCGTACGCCGGGATCCATGGACGCGCGACGCTCATGGCGCGCATCACTGCCGGAGACACCGCAACCATGGATCCCGGCGTTCGCCGGGATGACGGAGAGGCGAGAAACCGCCTCACCGGTCCCTCGGCCGGATAACCCTGGTCGTATTGTGCTGCACCGGCAGCGCAACGCGCGGGTCCTCGATATTCCCCGGCACCGGCGCGGACGGGATCGGCGGCGCGGCGCCCATATAGTCGCGCACCAGCTGGTCGATCGACGGCTCCTCGCCCGGCGACTGCAACCCCTGCTGCAAGCGCAGGTAACCGTAGCGCTGCTCGGCGACCCTCCGCGCATCCGCCGCCGATCGCAGGATGGTCGGGCGGATGAAGATCATCAGGTTCGTCTTGTTGCGCGATTTCGCCTTCGACTTGAACAGATTGCCCAGCACGGGAATGTCGCCGAGCAGCGGGATCTTCTCGATCGTCCGCCGTTCCTCGTCGCTCAGCAGACCGCCCATCACCGCAATCTGGCCTTCATCGACGGTCAGCACCGTCTCGATCTCGCGTTTGTTGAGGATCAGGTCGCTATTGTCGTTCGACACCGGCCCGGCGATCGAGCTGACCTCCAGACGCAGGTTCAGCTTTACCGTACCGCTGGAATTGACCTGCGGCCGCGCGGTCAGCTCGATGCCGACATTCTCGCGCTGGGTGGTGCGGAAGGTGTTGTCGAAATTGTTCGACAGCGCCTGCCCGGTGGTGATCGGAATTTCCTGCCCGACCAGGCTGTGCGCTTCCTGATTGTCGAGCGTGACGAGGTGGGGGACCTGCAAGAGGTTCGACGTCGTGTCGCTCTTCACGGCGTTGATGATCGCGCCGAAGATGAAGTCGCCGACCTTGCCGCCGAACCCGCCGAAGCCGCCCGACGATCCGATGATCGAGCTGATCGCGCTCTGCGTCAGCTGATCCGACGCATTGTTCGTCGTCACCGTCGTCGTCACGCCATTGGCGATCGTCGTCGTCGTGTTGCGCCCCAGCTCGCGCGCGCCGATCGCGCCAGCGATCTGGAGGATGTTTGGCGCGCTGTTCGAGAAGGTCGACGCCGCAAACGCCCCGCCCGACGGATTCGCGAGGATGAACTGCGCGCCGAGGCGATTGACCGTCGCGTCGGAGACCTCGGCGACGATCCCCTCGATCAGCACCTGCTCGCGCCGCGTATCGAGCTGGCGGACGACATCGGACAGCTGGCGCTGGATGTCCGCGGGCGCGGCTATGACGATCGCATTCGCGCCCTGAAAGCGCGTGACGACCGCGGCGGTGCGGCCGCCCTGGGTGGTGATCGCCGGCTGGCCGGTGGCGCCACCGCCGCTGCTCTGCTGTATCGGAGCGCTGGCGGCCGGCGGGCGCTGCACTGCCGCCGCACTGCCGGTGTTGGTGCCGAACCCCGTCTGCGTGCGCGACAGCGGCGTTTCCTGCACCGCATCGGGCGCCTGCCCGACCAGCTGCTGAAGCACCGGCAGCAGCTGCGCCGCATCGGCATTCTCCAGGAACACGACGCGGATTTCAGTGCCGTTCCTCGCCTTCTGGTCGAGATCCTGCGCCACCGACACCAGCCGCGCGACGCTGGAGGGATCGCCGCGGATGATGACCGAATTGCTGCTATCGACCGCGGTCACGCTCGTCCCGACGCCGCCCGGAACGCCTTGCCCGCCCTGCGCTCCGCCGGTGAGGCCCTGCAACGCCGCCGCAATCTCCTTGGCGCTTGCGTTCTTCAACGCGACGACGCGGGTCGAGGCATTGTCGCTGTCCACCCGGCGCAGCACTTCGCGGATACGCCGGATGTTGTCGGCGAAGTCGACGATGACGAGGCTGTTCGACCCGCGGTTGGCGCTGACCGAGCCTTGCGCGCTGACCAGCGGGCGTACGGTATCGATCGCCTGCTGCGCATCGACCGATCGCAGCCGCACGATCTCGGTCACGAAGCTGTTGCGCGCCGCGCCGCCCAGGCCGATGCGGCTCGGCTGGGACGCGGCATTGTCGATCGGCTGGATACGGAACGCGCCATTACCGGTGGGCACGGCGACCAGCCCGTTCGCGCGCAGCGTCGACAGGAACGTCTCGAAATATTCGGACTTGGACAGCGGCCGGTCGGTGACGACGGTCACCTTGCCGTTGACGCGCGAATCGATGATGAACGTGCGCCCGGTCACCCGCGCGGCATCGGCGATGAATGCGCGGATATCGGCATCGCGCACGTTCAGCGTCGTCTGCGCCATCGCCGGGATCGGCAGGCCGAGCGCCGCGGTCGACAGCAGCAGCGCGGAGTAAAACATCTTTATGGTCATTGCGGAGCGATCGTAAGGGCGAGCGCGAGCGTCTGCTGGCCGCGTTCGACGGTGATGGGAAGCGATCCGCCGCCGGCGAAATCGGCGGCGATGCGATCGAGGTCCTGCGGGCCGCTTACCGGCCGCCCGCCGATCGCGGTGACGACATCGCCTTCGCGCAGGCCCGCGGTGCGGAACAGCGTGCCCGACCCTTGCGGCCGAACGACCAGGCCAGAAATGCGGCCGCCATCGATGCGCGGGATGAAGCCGATCTCGTTGCGGATCTGGCTCGCCTTGATCGCCGGCGCGGCGTCCGTCACGGGCGGGGCGATCGGGGCACCGGCCGGCGTGGCAGGCATCGCCGCAGGCGCGCCCGCGCCCGGCGCATCCGACTGGACCAGATACAGGTCCTCCGCCGTGCCGCCGCGATCGATCGTGATATGATCGAACGACACCGACTTCAGCCGGACGCCGGGCAGAATTTCCTCGCCGACCGCGACGCTCTTCTGCACATTGTCCGGCCCCGCGACGATCGCCGAACCGCGGCCCGACGCCTCGTCGACGCGAATACCGAACAGGTTGAGCTGCAGCGACGTGACGGTGGCCTGCGCCGGCGCGCGCGTACCCAGACGAAAGAACGGATCGAAGCCCGCCAGCACGTCATACGGCCGCCCCGGCACCGCGACCTCCGCCGGTCGCCAATCGCCCAGCGGCGCGATCGGCGTGACGATCGTCCAGAACAGCCGCGCCGACTGGATGGCGAGACCACCGATCAGCACCAGCTCGGCGAGCGAGTAGACGTTCACGACGGGCAGCCGGCGCAGGATGCGCCGCGTGCGCGCGTCGATTCTCAAGCGCATGATGTCGTCCCGTCTCGCGTGCCTCGGCCTACGCATGCCATGTTACGCTTGTGCGTCAATGGGGTGCTATGCGCCTTACCCTCTTTTCGGCGCCCCCTTTCCGGCATGTCGTGGCCGGTGATATGACCCTCGCCATGACCGATATGACCCTGCTCGGCAATGGGCTGGAAGGCCAGGCGATCGCCCGCCGCATCCTGTCGCAGCCCGGCGTGCAGAAAGTGCCCAGCCCGAAGCTCGACCTGTTCCTGGTCCGCGACTTCCTCGACGCCGACACCTGCGCAGGCCTGATCGACCAGATCGACGCGGTGCGTCGCCCGTCGACGATCGCCGACCCCAATGGCGACGCCGCGTTCCGCACGAGCGAAACGGGCGACCTGTTCGCGGGCGATCCGCTGGTGCAGGCGGTCGAGGCGCGCTTCACCGCCTTCACCGGCCTTCACCCCGCGCATGGCGAACCGTTGCAGGGGCAACGCTATGCGGTGGGGCAGGAATTCAAGGGACATACCGACTATTTCGAACCCGATGGCGCGGACTATGACCGCTATTGCTCGGTCGCGGGCAACCGGACGTGGACGCTGATGGTCTATCTCAACGCGCCCGAAGCCGGCGGTGCGACCCGGTTCAAGGCAGTCGACAAGATCGTCCAGCCCGAAACCGGCAAGCTCGTCGCCTGGAACAACCGCCGCCCCGACGGGACGCTCAATCCTGCGACGCTGCATCAGGGGATGAAGGTACGCGCGGGGACGAAATACGTCATCACGAAATGGTATCGCGAGCGGGTGTGGGGGTAGGCCCCTCCCCGGCTCCCACCCGTCAGCCCGGACTTGGTCCGGGGTCCACAGGGCCGCAAGGGGACGGTAAGAGCCTCTAGCCTCCCCCCTCGCCGCGGAGTGGACCCCGGAACGAGTCCGGGGTGACGGATTGAAGGCGGAAACGCCGCCCCACCCTCTCGACGTTCAGAACGTCGCGCTCACCCCCAGGCTGAATACCCGGCCGAGGTTGTACCGGTTGATGTACACTTCCTTGCCGCTCGCGAAGGTCTGGCTCTCGTTATAGCGCGTACGCGTCAGGTTTCGCGCCTCCGCCTTGATCTCGAACTCCCCGCCGAGCAGCTTGACGCCCTGGCGCGCGACCAGGTCCAGGCGGATGCCGGGATGCTCGACGATATCGGGCTGGAAGGTGTTGCCGCCTAAGTTCGACGGCCCGCGGTTCGTCACGCGATCGCTCGCATAGTTGAACAGCAAGGTGATCTGCGACAGCGATTCCTTGTCCTCGATCCCGACCTGCACGTTGACCAGATGGTCCGACTGGCCGGTCAGCGGCGCGCCATCGCGGAACAGCAGCCCTGCCGGCCCCAGCTTAGAGCCGCAGCCCGCCAGGCCCGTCCCCGTCGAGCGGAAGTCGACCGCCGGGTTGGGCACGCAGGTGCCGTCCGCAGTGATCTTCGACTTGGTGTAGGTGTAGTTGGCGATCAGCAAGGCGCGCCGCGTTGCGAAGAAATCGCTGCCGGCGAACAGGTCACCGAGCGGGAAATACTTCTGCAGCTCGATTTCGCCGCCATACAGCACGGCCTTGGGCAGATAGGTGAAGCCCGTCTGCAACCGGTCGTCGGCGCCGGTGTAGAAGCCGACCTGTTCGATCGGGCGATCGATCCGCTTGTAGAAACCCGCCAGCGTAAAGCGCTGGTCGCGCTTGAAGAACCATTCGTAGCGCGCTTCGAGGTTGTACAGCTCGCTGTCGCGCAACAGCGGGTTGCCAAAGAACAGCCGGTCCGAATCGGGGTCGCGGAACTGCTGCGGTGCAAGTTCGCGGAACTGCGGACGTGAGATCGTCTTGGCGGCGCTCGCACGCAACTGCATGTCGGGCGCGAAATTCCACGTCAGCGTCGATGCCGGCAGGAAGTAGTCGTTGCGCAGCCGCGTACCGCCCGTAGTGACGCCGAACGGCGTGACCCGCTCGTCGCCCTTTTCGTAGCGCACGCCGATCACCGCGCGCAGGCCGTCGAACGCCTCCGCCTCGGCCTGGACATAGCCCGCATGCACGTTGAGCTTCGCATCGTAGCGATAGGCGCCCGCCTGCGTGTTGAATTGCAGCTGGATCGTGCAGGCGCCAGTGCCATCGAGCGGACACGCGTTGTTGAGCACGTCGGGGCTGAGCAGGTAATCCGGCCGCAGCAGATTATAGGGATAGCCCGGCGCGGTGCCGCCGCCCCGCGACGTCTGATAGTTGAAGACGAGCCGTGACGAACGGCGCTTGGTGTCCTGATAGAAATACCCCGCCGACAGCGTGATCGGACGATCGGCATCGATCTTGTACGACGCGTCCGCCTGACCGGTCCACAGATCCTCGTTCAGCTCGCTGAAGATGATCGAGGCGAAGGGCGTGAAGCGCTGCGTCACCTGATAGGCGCCGTTGCACTGGAAGCCGCCAGCCTGCTGGATGCCGTCGCTGGTGATCGGATAACCGTTGGTCGTCGTCGCCGAGCAGAGATAGTCGAACTGCCGCTCATAGGGCGCGTTGCGCTTCGAATTGGCGTAGGCGCCGCGCGCGTCGACCTTCAACGCGTCGGTGATCTTGAACTCGCCGACCAGCTGCGTCTCGATCAGCTGGCGTTCGAACCAGTTGGTGTTCTGCTGGAAGCGCAGACCGCTGGCGTTGTTGTACAGCTCCGCGGCGGACCCGCGCGCCTGCTTCAACGTGTCGTGAATATAGACGTTGGTCCAGCGCACCGTGTTTTCGCCGAACTCGAGGCCAAGGCCGATCAGCGCGTTGGCGACGATACGATTGTCGGTCAGCAGCGTACGGAAATCGTTACGCAGCGTGCCGTCCGCCGACACGCTGTCCTGCTGCACCGCCGATCGCGTGCGGAAGGTGTTGCTGGCGCTGAGCGACGCGATCACGCCGAGGCGCGACGACCCGATGTCGTAGACCGACCCACCGCTGATCTCGCCCGACCAGTTTGCGGGCAGCTGGTTGTTGCGCTGGAGCAGCGTCGTCGAGGCGTTGGACAGCTGCGCGACCTGCGCCGCCGGAATGATGCCGCTGCCTTTCGGGGCGTTGCGGATGAACGCGGGCACTTTCCGCGTGCCGTCGTCATAGCCGATCCAGTCCGCGCCACCGCCGTAATAGGTGTAGCCGAGCTCGCTCGTCGTCGAATCGTCGGCTGCGATCGATCCGCCGACCTGGACGAAATTCTTGTCTGGAATCGCCTTGGTCGTCAGGTTGATGACGCCGCCGCCGAATTCGCCAGGATAGTTCACCGAATAGGTCTTCTGGACCAGCGCCGATCCGACGATCGTCGTCGGGAAGATGTCGAGCGGCACCGACCGGCGCAGCGGCTCGGGGCTGGGCAGCGGCGATCCGTTGAGCAGCGACGACGAATAGCGATCGCCGAGGCCGCGCACGTAGACGAAACCGCCGCCGACGACCGACAGGCCGGTGACGCGGGTCAGCGCGCCGGCGATGTCGCCTTCGCCCGTGCGCGCGATATCCGCGGTCGACAGGACCGAGACGATCTGCGGCGTCGCGCGGACCACGTTGGGGATGTTGCGGCCGACGACGACGATATCCGCGCCATCGCCGTTCATGCCGGGCGCGGACACCTCGACGGGCGCCTCCTGCTGATCGGTCGAGGTCGGCGCCGCGCTCTGCGGGTCGGCCGCGCCGCTCGGGCTGGCGGTCGCGGGCGTCGAGGTCTGCGCCGGGGCGCCGGCGCCATTGGTCTGCGCCAGCGCGGCCGGCGCCACCAACGTGGTGGAAAGTAGAAGAAGGGTGGCGAAAGCGTGCCGCTGCGACATGACCGTCAATCCCGGACAGGAGGCTGTAGATACAGGTGTCCGGGGCGGCGTTGCCGCCACCCCGGAACCGATGCTGGCTGGGGACGGGTGCGTCCCCGCCGCATCAGCGGCCCTGGCAGGCGAAGTAGATCGAGTTGAACGTCGGCGGACCGAAGTCCTGCAGCGTGTCGTCCTTCGGCCGGATCGTCGTGCGGCCGCCGCTGGTCTGCTCGCCGGCCACCAAATTGATGCAGGCGACGTTGCTCACCGTCTTCACGATGCCGTTGACGTAGCGCATGTCCGACCCGCCACGCTGACGGATCGCAGCCGGCGCCAGCGCGGTCTGGATGAAGGTGAAGTTGGCGTAGGTCGAGAAGGTGCGCGGCAGCAGATCCTCGGCGTTGTTCGAGTCGATCTCGGTCGAGAAGCTGTCGACCGTCGCGCCGCCGACGCGCTGCGCCGCGATCATGAACTGCATGAAGCCGCGATAGCCGTTGTCGATGTCGAAGCCGTCGTCGTCGGCGCCGGTGACCGCGATATATTTGATGTTGGTGTTGCCGCCGAAGATTTCGATGCCGTCATCCGCCGAATTGTGGCTCTGGAGATGGTCGATGATCGTACCCGAGCCGGTGCCGCCCAGCGTCAGGCCCTGCAGTTCGTTGCCGTCGCTGATCGCGATGCCCGAATAGCGGATCTGGACGTAGGACATCTGGCCCGACGAGTCGGCCACGGTCGGCCCGCCGTAGAAGCGGCCGGTAACGCCCTCGATTGCCTGCTGGCAAGTGGTCGAGCTGCCCGCCGCATTGTTCGGGCCGGTGCCGCTGGCGCACACGCCGGTCGGCGCGCGGCCGAGCAGGATGATGCCGCCCCAATGGCCCTGGCTGGTTTCTGATTCGCCGGTCGCCGAGGTCACGTTCTGCTGCGAGGTGAAGATGATCGGCGCGTCGCGCGTGCCGATCGCCACCAGCTTAGACCCGCGGTTGACCAGCAGCAGGTCGTTGGTCGCCTCATTGGCGTTGGAGAAGACGGTCACGCCCGCCTCGATCGTCAGCGTCGCGCCGGTGCCGCCGGTCGAGCCCAGATCGGTGCCGACCTCGGTCTGGCCGGTCAGGCGATAGGCGATGCCGGGGATGCGCGGCAGCGTCAGGCTGGTGGTGATCGCCTGCGGGATGTCGCACACCTTGAACCCGCCGACCGTCGCCGCGGTCGCGGTGCCGCTGCCGCCGGTCGCGGTGACCGTGCCCGTCGGACAGGCGGTGCCGCTTGCCAGCGTGCCGATCGCCGGCACCGCGGTGCAGCGCGCGCCCGACCCGCCGAATTCCGCCGCGGTCGAGTTGCAGGTCCAGCCCTGGAAGCTCGTGTCGCTCGGGCCGTTCAGTGCGCCGACGTAATTGGTGCTGGTGAAGAAGCTGTTGATCGACGACGGGTCGGTCGCGGTGGTCAGCGACGTCGACGAGACGGGGTACACGCCGTTCATCTGCGCGCCGGTGCCGTTGGTATTATTGTTGCTGCCCGCATTCACGATCGCCAGCTGTTCGTCGGCGGTGATCGAGATGCCGTTCACCGTGGTGACGGCGGCGAACTGCGCCGCGGTGATCGCGCTGGGCGTCGGCGTGGGGGCGGTCGGCGTCGGCGTCGGGGCCGGCTGCACGATCGTCACGCTGCCCGCGCCGGGCGAAGCGACGTTGTCCGCGCCGCCGCAGCCGGCAAGCGCGAGGCAGGCGGCGGACGTCATGAGGAATTTGCCGTAGCGCGTGGTGGTCGCCATGATCGAAATGCTCCCGGTCGATATGCGTTGTCGCGAAGTCGGGCTGCGTGCCCGCGATCGACCAAGGTTCCCCCGTTCGCCGATCCCTGAAGCGGCGGTTAGGCGCGTTGAATGACGCCATCGTGAGGATTTCGAGACGGTTCCGTTACGATGATGCGACGGTTTCGTGACACTGCCGACGGGGTGCGGCGCGAGCTAAGCGATTAATATGCCTACAGTTGATGACCAATAAGGGGGGAGCCGCCGACGTATCTCGGCAAGCCGCTCTCCTGCGTAAACGCCCCCTCCACCACGCCCTCCGGGCGCGGTCCCCCTCCCCCGCTAAAGCGAGGGAGGACTTTTGACGCATGTCAGTCCTCCCCCGCCAGGGGGAGGTGGCAGCGCACAGCGCTGACGGAGGGGGAGGACACGGCCAGCTCGCCGATCCACGACACCCCAAACGCCACAAACGCCCGACAAACAAAACGGGCGCCCTCCCCACGGAGGACGCCCGTCGCATCACGCGAGAAGCGTGCGCTTACTTCTCGCCGTTGTCCTTCACGCCGACGGCGGGAACCGAGATCGTTTCCTTCTCGGTCTTCACCTTGGGCACTTCGACCGTCTTTTCGGTGGTGCCGACGACGACTTCCTTCGAATCGAGATCGACCTTCGGCAGCGAACCGCCCTTGGCGCTGACGTCGACCGACGGCAGCGAGCCTTCCTTCGTGACCTTGGCGCTCCAGAAGCCGGTCGCGAACAGCAGGCCGACGATCACGAGCGCGACGACCGCGACGATCGCCAGCACACGGCCTGCACCGCCGCGACGTTCCACCACGACGCGCTGTCCGGTCCGATCGGTCGTATAGTCCACCATCACCACTCTCCCTGAAATGTGAAGGCGTTAAAGCGCACGGGCCCCGCATTGTTCCCGAGGCGCAACGACAAAATGACAGGGATATGACACGAACGGGCAACAGGGCCGGCGCGTGATCGCCTCGCGGCCCGACGGACGCAGCGCACCAAAAAGCCCGCCGGTCGATGCGACCTGGCGGGCTGATATGGTGGGCGCGACAGGGATTGAACCTGTGACCCCACCCGTGTGAAGGGTGTGCTCTACCGCTGAGCTACGCGCCCGAAACAGTTCGGAGGCGGGCCTTTAGGGGGCGGCGTGGCCCCCTGTCCAGTGCAAAATCCTTGCGCGAAAAAATTTGCGCCCGAATATCGCCCCGCCCGCTGGGATCAGTTGACCGAATCCTTCAGGCCCTTGCCGGCCTTGAACTTGGGCTGGCTGGATGCCTTGATCGTCATCGGCTCGCCGGTGCGCGGGTTGCGGCCCGTCGACGCCTTGCGCTTCGACACCGAAAAGGTGCCGAATCCGACCAGGCGCACTTCGTCGCCCTTCTTGAGGCTTGCGGAGATCGCGTCGAACACCGCTTCGACCGCCTTGACCGCATCGCCCTTGGCGAGGCCCGACATGTCCGCGACAGTCGCGATCAATTCCTGCTTGTTCATCGAGTTACTGCCCCCTTTGGCATGAGCGTCAGAATCATTGCCCCGCCGGAACAGCGAATAACGCTGTCGCGGCCGGGCATGTCAAATGATTATGGCCGCGCCCTCTCCGACGCGGCCGTTCGATAGCGTTAATACACGGACCCTAAGGGTCGCCAAGTGCTCAGTGATGCAACTCGCCGCCCGCGGGCGCAACCCCTGCCGGGGGCAGCGCCGCAAGTTCGTCGGCGTCGGTCCAATCGATCGCCTCCAGCGGCTCGGTCAGCGCGAGCGTCAGCACCTCGTCGACATGGCTCACCGGAACGATGGTCAGGCCATCCTTCACGTTCTGCGGGATGTCGGCGAGATCCTTCTCATTCTCCTGCGGGATCAGCACCGTGGTGATGCCGCCGCGCAGCGCCGCGAGCAGCTTCTCCTTCAGGCCCCCGATCGGCAGCACGCGACCGCGCAGCGTCACCTCGCCGGTCATCGCGACGTCCTTCTTCACCGGCACGCCGGTCAGCGTCGACACGATCGACGTGACGAGGCCGATGCCAGCCGACGGGCCGTCCTTCGGCACCGCACCCTCAGGCAGGTGGATGTGGATGTCCTTGCGATGGAACAGCGAGGGCTTGATGCCATAGCTGGGGCTGCGCGCCTGGACGAAGCTGAAGGCGGCCTGCACCGATTCCTTCATCACGTCGCCCAGCTTGCCGGTGGTCTTCACCGCACCCTTGCCCGGCACCGTCACGCTTTCGATCGTCAGCAGCTCGCCGCCGACCTCGGTCCAGGCAAGTCCCGTCACCGCGCCGATCTGATGCTCGGTTTCGCTGAGGCCGTGGCGATACTTCTGCACGCCCGCGAATTCGTGAAGGTTGTCCGGCGTGATCGTGACGCTGCTCGCCTTGCCCTCCAGAATCTGGCGCAGCGCCTTGCGCGCAAGCTTGGCGATCTCGCGCTCCAACGTGCGCACGCCCGCCTCGCGGGTGTAGCGCTGGATGAGCGCGCGCAGCCCCTCTTGCGTCAGCGTGAACTCGCCCGCCTTCAGGCCATGCGCCTCGATCTGCTTCTCGACCAGATGGCGTTCGGCGATCTCGACCTTCTCATCCTCGGTATAGCCCTCCAACCGGATGATCTCCATGCGGTCGAGCAGCGGCTGCGGCAGGTTGAGCGTGTTCGCGGTACACACGAACATCACGTCGCTGAGGTCGATATCGATCTCGAGATAGTGATCGTTAAACTTGCCGTTCTGTTCGGGGTCGAGCACCTCAAGCAGCGCCGACGCCGGATCGCCACGGAAATCCTGGCCCAGCTTGTCGATCTCGTCGAGCAGGAACAGCGGGTTCGACGTGCCGGCCTTCTTCAGGTTGGTCACAATCTTGCCCGGCAGCGAGCCGATATACGTCCGGCGATGGCCGCGGATTTCGGCCTCGTCGCGCACGCCGCCCAGCGACTGGCGAATGAACTCGCGCCCCGTCGCCTTGGCGATCGACTTGCCGAGGCTGGTCTTGCCGACGCCCGGCGGGCCGACGAGGCACAGGATCGGCCCTTTCAGCTTGTTGGTGCGCGCCTGCACGCCGAGATATTCGACGATCCGGTCCTTCACCTTTTCCAGCGCATAGTGATCCTCGTCCAGCACCGCCTGCGCGGCGGCGATGTCCTTCTTGATCTTGCTCTTCTTGCCCCACGGCAGGCCGAGCAGCACGTCGAGGTAATTGCGCACGACGGTCGCCTCGGCACTCATCGGCGCCATGGTCTTCAGCTTCTTGAGCTCGCCCGTCGCCTTCGCGCGCGCTTCCTTGCTGAGCTTCAGCGTCGCGATCTTCTGGGTCAGCTCGGCGATCTCGTCGCCGTCGCCCTCGTCGTCGCTGTTCCCCAGCTCGCGCTGAATCGCCTTCAACTGCTCGTTGAGGTAATATTCGCGCTGCGTCTTCTCCATCTGGCGCTTGACGCGGCTCTTGATCTTCTTCTCGACGTGCAGGACGCCGAGCTCGCCTTCCATCAGCGCATAGGCCATCTCGAGCCGCTTGACCGGATCGAGCTCGACCAGCAGCGCCTGCTTGTCGGCGACCTTGACCTGGACGTTGGCCATCAGCGCGTCGGACAGCTTCGCCGCCTCGACCAGCTCGCCCAGCTGCTGCGCGGTTTCCGCCGGCAGTTTCTTGTTGAGCTTGGCGTAGGTTTCGAACTGCTCGACCGCCGAGCGCATCAGCGCCTCGACCTCAATGCCCTCGGCCACCCGCTCTTCCAGGATCTCGATCGTCGACTGCAGATAGCCGTCCGCCTCGGATAGCTCGACCAGCCGTCCGCGCGCCTTGCCCTCGACCAGCACGCGCACGGTGCCGTCGGGCAGCTTCAGCAGCTGCAGCACGGTCGCGGTGACGCCGACCTCATACAGGTCTTCGCGCGCCGGATCGTCCTGCGCGGGGTCGAGCTGCGCGACGAGGAAGATTTCCTTGTCGGCGTTCATCGCCGCTTCCAGCGCCGCGACCGATTTGTCGCGGCCGACGAACAGCGGCACGATCATGTGCGGGAAAACGACGATATCGCGCAGGGGAAGGACGGGAAATAGGGTCATGGATACTCCGACGCCGCCCGATACCGGGGCGGCCTTGTCGCCTATATGGGGTGGCTTGCGATAGGCATCAATCGTTACGGGTCGGTATGCAAGCCTGTGGGGTCGATCGGGTTCGAGCCAATCGCTTCGGCCCCCTCGCTTCGGACTTGTCATCGCCCGGCCCAGCGTGGAAACCGGCGCTCGCCTGTCCCCAGGGAGAAACCGATGTCGCCACGCCTGCCCTTCGCTGCCCTGCTGCTCCTGTCGACGGGGGTCCACGCTGCGGAAAAGGGCATGCCGCCGATCACCGCGCAGACCGCTTTGTCCGGTGGCCCGCTCGATCCGGCGCAGAAGAAGGTGACGCTCGATACCGCCGATCTCGCGATCGAGGTCGATCCGGTCCGCGAAGTGATCAACGGCACCGCGACGCTCACCTTCACCGCGCGCGACCGGATCAACAAGCTGGTCGTCGATCTCGACAAGAATTTTACCGTCACGGCTGTGCAGGTCGACGGCGTCGACGCGGGGTTCAGCAACCCCGAAGGCCGGATGACGATCACGCTCGCCAAAAAGGCGGCGAAGGACGCCAAGCTCACCGTCAAGATCGTCTACGGCGGCCGCCCGCACACCGCGGTGCGCGCGCCCTGGGATGGCGGCTTCGTCTGGGCGAAGACGCCCGACGGCCAGCCGTGGATCGCGACCGCGGTGCAGATGGAGGGCTGCGACCTTATCTGGCCGTGCATCGATTACCCGACCTATGAGCCGCAGAAGGTGACGCTGCACATCACCGTGCCCAAGGGGCTGTCGGCGCCGTCGAACGGCAAGCTGCTCGGCGTCGATCGCCTCGACGACGGCCGCTCGACGTGGAACTGGGAGGCGAAGCACCCGAACCTCTACGGCATCGCGCTGAACGTCGGGCCGTATGAACAGATCGCCGGCACCTACAAGAGCCGCTTCGGCAATGAGATCCCGATGTTTTATTGGTATCTGCCCGGCGAAAAGGAAAAAGCGGAGAAACTCTTCGCCGAGTTCGCCCCCACGATCGACTTCTACGAATCGACCGTCGGCCCCTACCCCTGGGCGGACGAAAAGGTCGGCGTGGTCGAGACGCCGCACAAGGGCATGGAGCACCAGACGATCAACGCTTATGGCAACAATTACGCCAAGGCGCCCGAGGGGTTCGACTGGCTGTTCCAGCATGAATTCGGTCACGAATGGTTCGCCAATCAGCTCACCGCGAGCAACTGGGACGACTTCTGGCTGCACGAAGGCTTCACCGCCTATATGCAGCCGCTGTACGGCCGCTGGCGCGAGGGCGATGGGCGCTACACCGCGATGATGCTGGCGAGCCGCCCGGCGATCCTCAACGAATCGCCCCTCGTCACCGGCAAGCCGCAGGCCGCCGAAGAGGTGTATGAGAAGGCGCCCGGCCGCGGCAGCGATATCTACAACAAGGGATCGTGGGTCCTCCACACGCTGCGCAACGCCGTCGGCGACGCAGCCTTCGGGGAAATCTTGCGGCGCGAGGTCTATGGCCGCCCCGATCCGGCGCCCGGCAATTTCACGCCGCAGTTCCGGACGACGCCCGAATTCATCGCGATCGTCAATCAGGTGACCGGGCAGGACTGGCAGTGGTTCTTCGACACCTACCTCTATCAGGCCGCGCTGCCGAAGCTGGTGGTCAACCGCAACGCGACGCAGCTGACGCTGAAATGGGTCGCCCCGACCGGCAAGCCCTTCCCGCTCCCCGTCGAGGTCGCCGTGGACGACGTCGTGCGCAAGGTGCCGATGACGGGCGGCCTTGCGACGATCACCGTGCCGGCCGGCGCGCATATCGTCGTCGACCCGATGTCCCGCGTACTGAAGCAGGACGACGCAGTGGATGCCTATCAGGCGTGGAAGAAAGACCAGGCGAAAAAGTAACGTTGTGGAGGGCGGCAAGCAGCCGCCCCCCGTCACCCCGGACTTGTTCCGGGGTCCACCGGGCCGCGGGGGGATGCTTTGAGCCTCCAGCCGCCCCCGCGCCGCAGAGTGGACCCCGGAACAAGTCCGGGGTGACGAAGAATTTGGGGCACTGCTGGCGAGCAGCGTCAGCACGCACTTTGCCCCCCTCCCCCGCGGCGGATCGGGCGCGTAAGAAAGCCCCATGCTTCTCCTCGCCCTGCTCGCCGCCGCCGCCGCCGCCGCCACACCGCTCCCCAAGAAGGGCGAGCCCGCGATCACGCCCCTTACCCAAACCTCGGGCGGCGTTCGCCCGGCCGAACAGCTCGCGCTCCGCTTCGACCATGCCGACCTGACGTTCGAAGTGCTGCCCGACACCGAAACGCTGAACGGCATCGCGACGCTGCGCTTCACCGCCACCGCGCCCGTCGCAACGCTGCTGATCGACCTCGACCGCAACCTGCCCGTCACCGCGATCACCATCGACGGCACGCCCCTGACGCCGACGAGTTGGTCGAACCCCGAAGGCCGCCTCGCCATCCGTCTGCCGCACGCGCTGAAAGCGGGAGACAGCGTCACCGCGCGCATCGTCTACGGCGGCCAGCCGCACGTCGCGGTGCGCGCGCCATGGGACGACGGGATGGTCTGGTCGAAAACGCCCGACGGTCGCACCTGGTTCGCGACCACATCCGAAGGCTATGGCTGCGACCTGTTCTGGCCGTGCCTCGACTTTCCGACCGGCGAACCCGCGCTGGTCGATATCCACATCATCGTACCCAAGGGCTTGAAGGCGCCCTCCAACGGTCGCCTGATCGGCGTCGACACCCTGCCCGACGGGCGCACCCGTTGGAACTGGCGAACGCGCAACCCCAACACCTACGCCATCGCGCTCAACGTCGGGCCGTATGAAGAGATCAGCGGCATCTACAAAAGCCGTTTCGGCAACACGATCCCCATGTCCTACTGGTATCTGCCCGGCGAGAAGGCGCAGGCCGAACGCCTGTTCGCCGAATTCGCGCCGACGCTCGATTTCTTCGAAACCATGGTCGGCCCCTATCCCTTCGGCGATGAAAAGGTCGGCGTCGTCGAGACCCCGCACAAGGGGATGGAGCACCAGACGATCAACGCCTACGGCAATGATTACGCCAAGACGCTGGAGGGCTTCGACTGGCTGTTCCAGCACGAATTCTCCCACGAATGGTTCGCCAACCAGCTTACCGCGGCCAATTGGGACGATTACTGGCTGCACGAGGGCTATGGCACCTACATGCAGCCTGCCTATGGCCAGTGGCGCGAAGGCCGCGCGCGCTATGACGCGATGATGCAGGCCGAACGCGACAAGATCGCGAACGCCCAGCCGATCGTGAAGGGCAAGGTCCTGACCGAAGAAGAGGTGTACGAACCCGACAAGGGCGGCGCGGGCCAGGACATCTATTACAAGGGATCGTGGATGCTCCACACCCTGCGTGGGCTAATCGGCGACGATGCCTTCTGGACGGTCACGCGACTGGCGGTGTACGGGCGCGCGGATCCGCGCCCCGGCAATTTCCGCCCCCGCTTTGGTTCGACCGCAGAATATGAGGCGCTCGTCCGGCAGGTGACGGGCAAGGACTATCGCTGGTTCTTCGACGTCTATCTGCGCCAGGCAGCCCTACCCGACCTCGTCGAGACGCGCGCCGGCGACCGCGTAACCTTCGCGTGGACCGTGCCCGGCGGCGGCGCCTTCCCCATGCCGATCGACGTGCAAATCGGCACCACCACCACGCGCCTGTCGATGACCGACGGCCGCGGCACGCTTACTATTCCGGTCGGCACGCACTACATCGTCGATCCCGACGCAAAAGTCCTGCGGCGCAGCGTCGCGGTAGAGGAGATGAGGGCATGGCGACCGACGCACGGCGCGCGCTGATGGGCAGCCCCTGGCCTGCCCGCGCGGCTGAGATGGCGGCGATCTTCATGGTCGGTGACGGCCTGATCGGCCTTGCCCAACCCGATCGCCATGTCGATTTATGGAAGGATACGGCGCTGGGCGCAGAGCGGGTGGTTCGACCGTTCGTCGGCCACCCGGTCCGTCGCCGGGTCTACGCTGTCGCGCAGATCGCCGCCGGACTGTGGCTCGCCAGCCGCCAGCGCCCCAAGCCTATCCGCGACTGAGCGGCGGTGCGGGCACCGGCATCGGCGCCGCGTCGCCATAGAGGTGCGATACGTCAGCCTTCCAACCCTTCAGGCAGGTCACGGCCTTGCCCTCGCACACCGGCATCGTGACCAGTCGCACCCAACGGCGCCCGCCATCGACCGGTCGAATCGCGATATCGAGCGTGAAGCCGCGCCGATGCCGGATCGCATGGGCGCGCAGCCGCTCCATCGCCGCCCGCGACGATTCCTCGTACAGCGTCACGACCTCTTCGCGCTGCGGACAATGGCTCGTGGGATAGCCGAACAGGCGGCGGACGTCCGTGCCCCAGTCAAGCCGCTGCCCGGCCAGTTCGCAGCTCCACGCGTTCGCGGACGTGTCGAGCGGAATTCGAACCGGGTCGGATGGCGCACTGTCCAGTTTGATCACACGCCCCAGATCGAAGCGCTCGGCCATCCAAAGGGGCCAGCTGTGGTGAAGCGGTAAAGGCTCGGTCGGGATCACGCGCGGCGGCTCCTATACCTCTGCGCGCTAACCCAAATTGCACTAACGGCTGGTTACCACCTTTTACGGAAGCCGTTCGGTGGGCTCGACGCCCCACAGGTGCGACACCTCGACATAGCCCGCCTGCCCCTTCACGTCGAAACGGCACCAGCCATTGCCGCATTCGCTAAGCCGCCCGACCACGCCTGGGGCTGCGCGCCACGACAGGCCGGCACCGGCGGACGGCTGCGCCCGCATATCGGCGGGTTGCTGGCCACGCACGATGCCGGTGCGGCGTTCGCTGAGCAGCGCCGCCAGCATCCAGCCCTGCGTGCCGTCCGGGTCTTCCACCTTGCGCCACTGCTTGAACACGGCGACCACCCGCACGGGCAGATCGGCGCGCTGATACAGCCAGCTCGCCGGATAGGTCTTGTCCGGCCCGGTCCGCATCCGCGCGCGGCCTGCGTTGATCGAGGCATAATATGGCAATGTCTTCTTGGCGTCGGCCGCCAGCGCGCCGCCTTCGATAGCGACCGCCGCCAGCACCGCTGCCGCCCAGATCCGATGGCGCATCGTCACTGTCCCTTTTTCTCGTATATCCTCTCTCTAGCGCCACCGCGCGCGGTGGCAACGATGCGTTGACGTTCGCCCGCACCTTCGCCAAGCCGGACGCGCGATGCCAGATACCAGCCCCCGTCCGCCGGCGCCGCGCGCGCCCCGCGTGATCGTCACGCGCGAGTTGACCGACTCGATCATGACGCGGCTGGAGGATTTGTTCGACACGGCGAACAACCGAGGCGATACGCCGATGACGCGCGATCAGCTCGCCGCGGCGATGGCCGACTGCGACGTGCTGGTCCCCACCGTCACCGACGAGATCGACGCGGCGCTGATTGAGGGCGCGGGCGAGCGGCTGCGCTTGATCGCCAATTACGGCGCCGGCGTGAACCATATCGCGCTGAAAGCGGCGCGCGCCCGCGGCATCATCGTCACCAATACGCCGGGTGTGCTGACCGAAGACACGGCGGACATGGCGATGGCATTGATCGTGTCCGTCCCCCGCCGGCTCGCAGAGGGCGAGAAGCTCGTCCGGTCGGGCGAATGGCATGGCTGGAGCCCCGGCGGCATGCTGGGCCGGCGGATCGGCGGCAAGGCGCTGGGCATCGTCGGCATGGGCCGCATCGGCCAGGCGGTCGCGCGCCGTGCCCGCGCCTTTGGCCTGTCGATCCATTATCACAACCGCCGCCGCCTGCCGGCGGTGGTCGAGGCGGACCTGGGTGCGACCTTCCACGCCGATCTCGACGACCTGCTCGGGCTCGCCGACATCGTGACGATCCACACGCCGCTCAACACCGACAGCCGCGACCTGATCGACGCGCGACGTATCGGGCTGATGCGGCCGCACGTCTATCTGATCAACACCTCGCGCGGCGGCATCGTGGACGAGGTCGCGCTGGTCGATGCGCTGGAGGCGGGTCGACTCGCCGGAGCCGGGCTCGACGTCTGGGAGCACGAACCGCGGATCGATCCGCGCCTGCTTGCGCTGCCCAATGTGGTGATGACGCCGCACATGGGCTCGGCGACACTCGAAGGGCGTCAGGCGTCGGGCGAGCGGGTCATTCAGAACATCCGCATGTGGGCGGACGGCCACCGCCCGCCCGATCAGGTACTCGACGGCTGGGTGTGACGCCTCCGGTGCGAATGTAACAAATCGTGATATTTCATGGGGTCGCGCAACCTTTGCTGCGCGGCAACATTGAACGCGGCACCCCATTTGACAGGATGCCTAACCCATGACGCTCAAACCGATCGCCGCCACGCTCCTTCTCCTCGGCACCGCTGCCGGCCTGTCGGCCTGCTCGACGCTCAAGGGTGCGGGCATCGGCGCCGCGGGTGGTGCGGGCGTCGCTGCGGCGACGGGCGGCAGCGTCGAAAAGGGGGCCGCGGTCGGTGGCACGGCCGGCGCCGTGGTCGGCACCGTCGCCAACTAACCTTATGGAGCGGGGGTCGAGCCTCAACCCGGCTCCCGCTCCTCCAACGCCGCGGCCCGCCGCAGGTCCTTAGGCCGCCCCATATGGCGCAGCAGCGCGATCAGCTCCGATCGTGCCGGCACAAACAGCGTCGCGTTGCGCACAACGATCGCCTCCCGCGTTGCGGGGCACACCGGCGACCATCCCTGCGGACCGGCGATGGCGAAGCCTGCCATGATCTCCACCGGCACATCCGCGCCCTGCCACACGGCAAAGATATCCGATCGGAAGAGCGGGTCCGGCGGCATCGCCAGCGGCGCTACCCCGGCCGCCGCCAGCACTGCGGCAGCATCCGCGCGATCAATCAGCACATCGATGTCGTGAACGTCGCCGGCCTCCGCGCCATGCAACACGACCGCGCCGCTGCCGATGATCCACCAGGGATGGCGCGCCGGCCGCATCAGTTGCGCTACATCAGCCAGCGCCGCGGCCACCCTTGGCGTCATGTGGGCGTGCCGTCGTCCGTCTCGAACAGCGTCAACGCACGCTCGCCGATGCCGAATTCCGGCCAGCACGCACGCCACGCGGCCAGGTGCGGCGTCGCGAAATGTCGCTCCAGCGCAGTGCGATCCCGCCAGCGCTCCGCGACGTGGATCAGCCCCGGCTCAAGCACGTCCTCGGCGTAGCTATAGCCAAGGCATCCACCCTCGGCCCGGCTCGCCTCAACCATCGCGCGCATCGCCGGGCGCGCCGCCGCCAGCCGGTCGGCGGGCAGGCGGATCGTCCCGGCAATCAGCAGCACGATCAGTCGCCGGTCAGGATGCGGTCGACCAGCTGCTTCACGGACGGCACGAAGCCATTCGAATAGAAGGGATCGCGCTTGAAGTTGTAGGCGGCGTGACCGGCGAACATCAGGTTCTGGTCGACGTCGCCACCGTGCGCGATGTCCTGCAGCGTCTTCTGGATGCAGAAGCTGCGTGGATCGGCAAGGCGACCGGTCGAATTCGTCTCGGTATCCGCCCAGCTCGAGAAGGCGCATTGTGACAGGCAGCCCATGCAGTCCGCCTGATCCTTGCGAATGACGCCCTTTTCGGTCGGCGTCACGAAAACGAGCGTATTGTCCGGCGTCTTCAGCGCATCGGTGTAGCCCTCGCCGAACCACTGGCGCGCGCGCAGCAGATCGTTGCGCGTCACCCAAAAATTCTTGCCCTTCACGCCCACGTCGAGCTGGAAGACGTGGTCGCCCGCCTCCTGGGTCGAGAAGGCGATCTGGCGTTCGGACCGCGCCTCCAGGTTGCGCAGGAACGGGTTGCGTACCGCCGACGAATAGAAGCCCGTCGGCGAGAAGCGATGCAGCAGGACATCGCCTTCCTCGATCTGCGTCAGGCGGGCCTTCCACTCTTCGGGAATCGGGCTTTCCTGCGTCAGCAGAGGGCGCGTGCCATACTGGAAGGCGATGGTGCCGAGCTCGGGATTATCGATCCAGTCGTTCCAGTCGCGCAGATACCAGACGCCGCCGGCCATCACGATCGGCGTGCTGTCGGGAATACCGCCTTCGCGCATCACGCTGCGCAGCTCGGCGACGCGCGGGTACGGGTCCTGCGGCTTCAGCGGGTCTTCGGCGTTGGACAGACCGTTGTGGCCACCGGCCAGCCACGGGTCCTCGTACACCACCGCCGCCAGCCAGTTCGCCGCCTTCGAATAGGCGCGCTTCCATAGTGCGCGGAAGGCACGGCCCGACGAGACGATCGGCAGGTACGACACTTCGTACGACGCCGCAATCTCGCTGAGCTTGTAGGGCATGCCCGCGCCGCAGGTGACGCCCGCGACCATGCCGCGGGTCCGCTCCAGCACGCCGTGCAGCACACGCTGCGCGCCGCCCATTTCCCACAACACGTTGATGTTGATCGCGCCCTTGCCGCCCGCGATCTCGAACGCGCGCTTCACCTGCTGAACGGCGCCTTCGATGGCATATTCGATCAGCTCTTCATGGCGGGCACGCCGCGTCAGCGCACGATAGACCTGCGGGATGATCTTGCCTTCGGGATCGTAGCTGTCGGCGTTGACCGCCGAGACGGTGCCGATCCCGCCCGCTGCCGCCCAGGCGCCCGCGGAGGCATGGTTGGTCGCGGCGACACCCTTGCCGCCCTCGACCAGCGGCCAGACCTCACGGCCATTATACACGATCGGCTTCAGGCCCTTGAACACGGAAAATCCAACCTCGCTGGGAACAAATCCCGCCGGCTATACAAGATGAACGCGGCGAAGCGAAGAAAATGCAACGTGTACTAACCGCATGCACCACCGGATCTGCGGCAGGCTTAGGCGGCGGTTAACCCGATTGCGGCAGAGAGGCGCGACACGACACGTCTTCTTCTGCCGAGGGATCATCGACCCATGGGGGTTCTCGACACTTTGATCGCGCCCAAGCGCACACCCCGTTCCCGCAAGCCTGCCCCCATGCCGCTGCCCAGCGGTCCGCTCGACGCCTTGCTGTCGGGCCAGTTCGCCGCTTTGGGCTATGCCGCGGGCGCGGTGCCGCATGGCGGCGCCACCGGATCGGCCTGGTCACGCGGCTATGTGCTGGGTGCCGCCTGCGCTTCGCTCCAGCACCGCCCGGCGGCTCCGGTCACCGATCGCGAATGCTTCGCCACCGCGCTCGCCGCCTTTGCCAGCGCCTATGGCAAGGATCAGGCGCGCGACATTCTCGCCGGCACGGTCGAGGCGGCCGAAGCCCAGGAACCGGAGGTCGAGGACGGCCTGCTTCAGGGCGCGAGCGATCTCGCCCTGCTCGCCCATGGCGAGGCCGATCCGGCAACGCTCGCCTTCGTGACGCGCAACGCGGTGGACCTGACGGAGATTTGATCGGCCAAGACGGATCACTCTTCGGCGTAGCGGATCATTCCTCCCCCGCCAGGGGGAGGTGGCGCCGCCGAAGGCGGTGACGGAGGGGGCGGAAAGGAACGTCCAGGATAACAGGCCGCTACCCTGACCTCCCCCTCCGTCATGCCTTACGGCATGCCACCTCCCCCTGGCGGGGGAGGAATGGGAACGCGACTTCGCATTTTTATGCGAACTACCCCAGCGCGCCGGGCCGCCCCAAAGCGTCCGCGTACAGCGTCCGGTAGCGCGCGATCATCGTGTCCGCATCGTAATCG
Source organism: Sphingomonas melonis DAPP-PG 224 (assembly GCF_000379045.1). Lineage (NCBI taxonomy): Bacteria > Pseudomonadati > Pseudomonadota > Alphaproteobacteria > Sphingomonadales > Sphingomonadaceae > Sphingomonas > Sphingomonas melonis. The sequence goes on along the minus strand of NZ_KB900605.1, from coordinate 2,086,057 downwards.
GCCCGCGCCTTCGCCTGATTGGCCGCGCCGACCCGCCGGCGCAATGCGGCGTCCGACACAAGGGCCTGCAACGCATCGCGCAGCAGCACCTCGTCGCCGCCGGTGACGAAGGGCGCATTCTCCGCCGCGACCATGCGCGGCACATCGCCCACCGGCGTGCTGACGATCGGCAGCCCCGCCGCCATCCCCTCGACGACGCTGATCGGCAGCTGCTCGCTTTTCGACGCCAGCGCCATGATGTCGAACTGCCCGACGAAGCGATACGGCCGGTCGAGGAAGCCGGGCAGCACCAGCCGCTCGGCGATCCCCATCGCCTTGGCCGCGGCGAGGATCGCGTCTCGCTCGGGCCCTTCGCCGACGATCACCAGCTTGAACCGACCGCTCAGGCCGCCGCACGCGCGCACCAGCAGCGGCAGGTTCTTCACCTCGCGCAGGCCCGCCAGACTGCCAATCACCACGTCGCGGGGATCGCGCAGGAAGCCGGGGATCGCGCGCAATTCGGGCTTTTGCGTGTAGCGCGCCGTGTCGATGCCGTTGGCGATGCGGTGCACGCGGCCGGCCGGCTGTTTCCACGTCGTGCGCGCAATGCCTTCCAACACCTCCGACGGGACGACCAAGGCATGCGCCGCCCCCAAGGCCATGCGGCGATAGACGTTGCGTTCGATCTTCAGTCCGCCCGCCTCGTCGGCGTTGAACCCGTCTTCGTGGTGGACCAGCGGCGGCATGCCCTTGGGGAAGACGCGGCGCGCCATCACCCCGTCGATCGCGCCCCAATTATAGGTCAGCACCAGATCGAAGCGCCGCATGTAGCGCGCCAGCGCCTCATAGCGCGCGACCGATGGTCGCCCGGTCAGCGGCGGCGGGTCCTGCGCGATTTCGTAGCGGATGCCCTTCGCGATCTGCGCGCGCGCACCAAGCTGGTCGGGCATGCCGCTGACGATCGTGTGCCGCGCCGCGTCGCCGAAGGCGTTCATCAGGCGCACCGCGCGCGCTTCCTTGCCGCCTAGGCTGAAGCTGGAATGCAGGTGGAGGATATGGACCGGCTGGTGCATCGCGCCGGGCTGTACCCCGTTCGCATCGCCGACGAAACCGCTTTGCCCCGGCGAATCGCGATCAGCGCAGCGGCAGCATCCGCCGTTCGACGATCGACCGCCACGCCCATTCCACCGGCGCGATGCGGAAGTGACGGACATAGACATTCGCGCCCCACAGCAGCAGCGCGTTCACGGCCACCGCCACCGCCATCATCGCCGTCCAGTCGAGCCGACCGTACAGCCCCAGCCCGATCGGCGAGAAGATCAACCACGACACGATCAGAGTCTGCGCGACATAGAGCGTCAGCGCGGTCCGTCCCGCCGCGACGAACGGCTGCAACAGCCGCCGCCCCGGCGCCTCCTGTACCGCCAGCATCACCGCGGCGAGATGCCCCATCGTCATCGCGAGCCGGGCGAAATCCTCCCACAACCAGGCGACGTCGAACCCGCCCTCCAGCCGGGTCGCTTCCCACCCGCCGTACAGGCGCAGCGGCACACCGATGCCGTATCCCACCGCGAGCAGCCACCCATACCGCCGCCGCGACCAGGCCCCCTGCAACACGCCCCAGCGGAACAGCGCCGCGCCGATCAGCATCGTCGCCGCGGCTTCCCAGACGATCACCACTTCCTCGTTGCGCAGCCGATCCATCGACACCGCGCGCTGCCCGGCGGTCCATTGCGCCATCGTGCCGTGGCCGAACGCGTCTTCGCGCGCGACCGCCGCGTCGTCCGCCTTCGCGGTGCGGGTCGCACTCGCAAACGCGGCGGTGGGATCGGCGAGCCGGTGCGAGACGGTGCTCACCCCCAGCGCCATCGTGAACGTGGCATAGGACAGGCCCAGCACCAGCAGCGCCCGCGGCGGCAGCCCGCGAAACAGGCACGCGATCATCGCCGCCACCGCATAGCTGTGCAGGATGTCGCCCGGCCACAGCAGCAACAGCATGTGCGCCATGCCGAACGCCCACAGCACCAGATTGCGCCAGCCATAGCGCAGCGGAACGCTGAGCGGATCGCTCGACCGCGCATCGATGCGGTCGGTCAGGATCAGCATGCCCGCGCCGAACAGCATCTGCAGCATCGCGCGCGGCGTGCCCTCGATCAGGATCGTGCGCAGCCACCAGACGATCCGGTCGCTCGCGCTCCAGCCGAGATGGTGCAGGTCCGACCAATTGGCGGTCATCGACGCGCCCATCTCGCTGATGTTCATGAACAGGATGGCGAGGATCGCGATCCCGCGCAGGATATCCAGCGTCGCGATCCGCGGCGCCCCGTCTGGTTCATTGGCCGGTTCCTTGGCCGGCGGAACCGCCGCCGGCATTCCCGCTTCGCTCACGCGCGCGCCTGATCCAGCAGTCGGTCGATGGCATCGCGCAGCGGCTCTTCGGCGAGCGTCGGGGCGTGGCCGACACCGGGCAGCGTCACCAGCTCCGCCTGGTCGAGCGCCGCCAGCATCCGCTCGGCGACCGGCTGCGACAGCACGTCGGATCGGCCGCCGCGAACGATCAGTGTCGGCGTGTCTCGCAGCGCCGACAGCGCCGCCCACATATCCGCCCCCGCCTCGTTCCCCGGCGTGCGGAAGGGTTCGGCGATCTTCAGATCGTAGTCGAGCACAATGCGGCCGCTGCTGGTCAGGCGATACAGCCGCTTGGCCATCGCCAGCCAATCCTCGATCTCCCAATCGGGATAGACGTCGCCGTTCCCCTCGGCGAGCGTGCGCGCCGCGTGCATCCACGTCGGGCAGCTGCTGCCCTTGCCCACATAGCCGCGAATCCGGCTCAACCCCGCCGCCTCGATCTCCGGCCCGACGTCATTGAGCAGCGCCGCGGCGATCGGCGCCCCCGCCTGCGCGAGCAGCATCGTCACGATCCCGCCCAGCGACGTCCCGATGGCGACGAACCGCCCGATCCCCCGCTCCGCCAGCAGCGCCTGGACATCCGCGACATAGGTCGCCGGCACATAGGTCATCGGATCCTTGGCGTATTCGCTGCGCCCGCGTCCCCGAAACTCGACCGCGATCACCTGCCGCCGTCCGGCGAGCCTCGCGGCGAGCGCGTCGTAGTCGCGCGCGTTTCGAGTCAGGCCGGGGAAGCAGAGCACGGGCAGCAGGCTCTCATCGCCGGGATACAGGCGATAGTGCAGCTTCAGCCCGTCGGCCGACATCCAGTAACCGTCTTCGTACGCAGCCATGCGGAAATCCTCGGGGTTGCGGCCGGGGGGCAGCGCCCTCCATATCCACACATGCCCACCACCCCGCAAGCATACCGCCCCGCCACCGCCTTGCTCGAACTCGGCGACACGATAGCGACCCCGGTGGAGGCCGCCGATTTCCCGAAGACCCGGCTCCGCTTCCGCAACGATCGCGCCGCTGCGGAGGTCGGGCTGGCGACGCTGGACGATCGCGAATGGATTCAAGCCTTTGGTCGCTTCCAGCCGCTGCCGGACACGCTGCCGCAACCGCTCGCGCTGCGCTATCACGGCCATCAGTTCCGCCAGTACAATCCCGACATCGGCGACGGCCGTGGGTTTACCTTTGCGCAGATGTACGACGAGGCCGGTCGGCTGATGGACCTCGGCACCAAGGGGTCCGGCCAGACACCCTATAGCCGCTTCGGCGACGGCCGGCTGACGCTGAAGGGCGGCGTGCGCGAGATCCTCGCGACCGAGATGCTGGAGGCGCTAAACGTCCCCACCAGCCGCACGCTGTCGCTGATCGAGACGGGCGAAGAGCTGGTTCGCGGTGATGAACCCTCCCCCACGCGGTCGGCGGTGCTGGTGCGCCTCAGCCACAGCCATATCCGCATCGGCAGCTTCCAGCGCCTCGCCTACGAACGCGACGAAGCGGGCATGCGCGCGCTCGTCCGTTACGTCCTCCACAATCTGTACGCCGAGGAGTCCGACGATCCCATCCGCCTGCTCACCCATGTCGTCGAGCGCACCGCGCGGCTCGCCGCGCGCTATATGGCGGCAGGATTCGTTCATGGCGTGCTCAACAGCGACAATATCAACGTGACGGGCGAAAGCTTCGATTATGGCCCATGGCGGTTCGCCCCGACGTGGGACCCCGCCTTCACGGCGGCCTATTTCGATCACGCCGGCCTCTACGCCTTCGGCCGCCAGCCCGAGGCGATCCATTGGGACGTGATGCAACTCGCCGCCTCGCTGCGCCTGATCGCCGAGAGCGACCCGTTGATCGCCGCGCTCGAGACGTTCCCGGCGCATTATCAGCGTGAGATCGCCGACGCGCTGCTCTGGCGGATCGGCGTCACCCCGCGCGGCGGCGACGAAGACCGCGCGCTCGTTCGCACCCTCGAACGCACGATGCGCGCCAGCGAGGTGGCCATCGATCGCCTGTTCTTCGACGTGTTCGGCGGCGCTTTGCCGGACAGCTACGGCAGCGCGTGGGATGATCTGCGCGCCGCCCTCGCCCCCTACACACCGCGCAAGTCGCGCGACCACGCTTATTGGCAGGAAGGCCCGTGCAGCATGCTGATCGACGAGGTCGAGGCGATCTGGGACCCCATCGCGGAAGCCGACGATTGGTCTCGCCTGCACGCCAAGGTCGCCGCGATCCGCGACATGGGCGACGCGCTCGCCTGAGCGCCACCTTGCCGCCCCGCCGCCATTCGCCTAACCCCGCCCGCAGGAGGGCCGAAGCGCACACGCATGGTTGACGAGATCATCTCCCACGAACCCGCGACCGGGGCAGAGCTCTGGCGCGGCCCGATCGGCAACGCCGATGCCGAGGTGGAGGCCGCGCGCGGCGGCTGGGCCGCCTGGGCCGCGCTGCCGCTGACCGTGCGGATCGAAACGATGCGCCGCTTCGGCAACGTCGTGCGCCAACGCCACGAACAATTCGCAGACCTGCTCGCCCGCGAAACCGGCAAGCCGCTGTGGGAAGCGCGGACCGAGATCGACACGGTCATCGCCAAGGTCGACATTTCCGTCACCGCTTATGCCGAACGCACGGCGCAGCGCCGGCTCGACGCGCCGATGGGCAGCCGCATGGCGCTGCGCCACAAGCCGCACGGCGTGCTCGCGGTGCTCGGACCCTATAACTTCCCGGCGCACCTGCCCAACGGGCACATCGTCCCCGCGCTGCTCGCCGGCAATGCGGTGGTGTTCAAGCCCTCCGAAAAGACGCCCGCGACCGGCGCCTTCCTGATCGACTGCTATCGCGCCGCCGGCGTGCCCGAGGCGTGCGTCCGGCTGCTGCTCGGCGGCCCGGCGGAGGGTAAGGCGCTCGCCGAGCATGCCGATATCGACGGCCTGCTGTTCACCGGATCGGCGCGCACCGGCCTCGCGCTCAACCGCGCCTTTGCGAGCAAGCCCGAAAAGATCCTGGCGCTGGAGATGGGTGGCAACAACCCGATCATCGTCTGGGACACGCCCGATCTGCATTCGGCCGCCGTATTGGTGATCCAGTCCGCCTTCACCTCCGCCGGCCAACGCTGCACCGCCGCGCGCCGCCTGATCGTCGAAGACCGGCTGTACGATCCACTGCTCGAGCAGGTGAATGCGCTCGCCGGGCGGCTGATCGTCGGCGCGCCGCATGACGATCCGCAGCCGTTCATGGGGCCGGTGATCGACAACCATACCGCCGACATGCTGACCGAAAGCTTCCTCGCGCTGTCGATGCGCGGCGGCCGTCCGATCCGGCACATGGAACGGCCGATCGACGACAAGCCGTTCCTCAGCCCCGCGATCATCGACATGACCCACGCGACCGAACGGCCCGATATCGAGCTGTTCGGCCCGATCCTGCAGGTCTATCGTGCCGGCGATTTCGATGAGGCGATCGGCATCGCGAACGACACGCGCTATGGCCTGTCGGCGAGCCTCGTCAGCCACACGCCGTCGCTCTACGACCGGTTCTGGGCGGGCATTCGCGCTGGCATCGTCAACTGGAACCGCCCGACCAACGGCGCGTCGTCAGCGGCCCCGTTCGGTGGCATCGGCTGGAGCGGCAACCACCGCCCCAGCGCCTATTACGCCGCCGATTATTGCGCCTATCCCGTCGTCAGCAACGAAGCCGAAAGCGCGCGGGCGAATATCGGGATCGGGTTGCGGGACGCGTAAATCGCGACCCTCCTTCCGTCATTGCGAGCGTAGCGAAGCAATCCAGAGCCGGATCATGACGCCCTGGATTGCTTCGCTACGCTCGCAATGACGGGTCAAGATAGAAGCGCAGGTCTACAAACCCGCCACCGCCGCCGCGCGCGCGTCCGGCAGCACGGCCACCGGCAGCGTCCGAAACCCCGGCCGCGCCAGCAGATAGCCTTGGATGTAGCGCACGCCGAGGCCGCGCAGCGTCTCATATTCGGCGACCGTCTCGATCCCTTCGGCGATCAGCGTGATGTCGAGCGACGCGGCGATCCGCACCACCCCCTCGACGATCATCCGCCGCGGCAGGCTGGCGTCGATGTCGCGGATCAGCTCCATGTCGAGCTTGATATAGTCGGTCTGAAATTTGGCGAGCAGCCCCAACCCGGCATGCCCCGCGCCGAAATCGTCGATCGCCGTGCCGAACCCCATGGCGCGGTACGATTCGACGATCGTCTGGACATGCGCGGTGTCCGCCATCTCTTCATTCTCGGTGAATTCGAAGATCAGCCGATCGGTCGGCAGCCCCGTCGCCCGCGCGGTTTTCAGCGTCAATTGGATGCAGGCGAGCGGCGAATAGACCGCATTGGGCAGGAAGTTGATCGACAGTTTGGCACCCGTGTCGAGGATACCAGCCGCCACCGCCCCCTCGATCGCCGCAACCCGGCATTGCTGGTCGAAGGCGTAGCGATTGTCCGGTGTCACGCGCGCCAGCACCTCGGCCGCGCCCTCGCCGTTCCCCCCACGCACGAGCGCCTCATAGGCGAAGGGCAGGCCGGTGACCGTATCGACGATGGGCTGGAACGCCATCGCTATGTCGAAGACATGGGCTGCAGAGCGGCAGCCCTGACACCCGACGGGAGCGATGCTTGTCATACATAAGGGCTAGGTGACAAACCCTAACGCGGCGTGAACCACGCACCCGAAATGACATTGATGTAAATCAGCCACAAGCTTCCCTACCGTGGCCACAAGCATCGCTGCGTTGCCGCACGAGGGCGCAGAGGCCATGTCGGCGATCATGGCTACGCTTCTCGATCCGGGCGCCCGTGGGCGCGTCATCCTCGTTGGCGCCGGGCCGGGCGATCCCGGACTGCTGACCGTGCGCGCGGTGGAGGCGTTGCGGACCGCCGACATCCTCGTCCACGACGGGCTGATCGACCCGCGCGTGCTCGATCTCGCACCGCCGTCGGCCCAGCGCATCTCCGTCGCCAAGCGCCGCGCCCGTCACACGCTGCCGCAGGAGGCGATCAATGCGCTGATCGTCGCCCATGTGAAGACCGGCGCGATCGTCGTGCGGCTGAAGGGCGGCGACCCCTTCATCTTCGGACGCGGCGGCGAGGAAGTCGAAGCGGTCCGCGCCGCCGGCCTGCCCGTCGAAGTCATTCCCGGCGTCTCGGCGGCGCTCGGCTGCGCGGCGGAGGCAATGCTGCCGCTCACCCACCGCGATCATAGCAGCGCGGTCAGCTTCGTCGCTGGCCAGTGCAAGGGGCTGGCGGATCAGGACTGGTCCGGCCTCGCCGGTCAGGGCCGGACGCTGGTGATCTACATGGGCGTCGCGACGGCGAACGACATCGCCGACAAACTGATGGCGGACGGCGTCGCGCCCGACATGCCTGTCGCGGTGCTCGAGCGCGGCACGCTCGTCGGCAGCCGCGCGATCCGCACCCTGCTTGCCGACCTCGGTCCGATGGTGGAGCGGGAGCGCGTGCAAAGCCCGGCGATCATCGTCGTCGGCGAGGTCGTCGAACTGTCCGACGCCGAGGACAAGCTCGCTCGCTGGGCGCGCGTTGCGGAGGATATGTCGGCATGAGGCTCCTGACCGGCAACGACCTTCCCACCGGCGACGTGGTGTGGTGGACCGGCACCGGCTGGTCGCGCCATGTCGAGGATGCCGTCGACGTCGGCCACGAAGGCGAAGGCATCCTGCGGGCCGAGGAGGGCGCGCGCCGTGTCAACGTCCCCTATCTGATCGACGCGATCGCCACGCCCGAAGGCCCCCGCCCCGCGCATATCAAGGATCGCATCCGTGCGCTCGGCCCGACCGTGCGGCCGGACCTGACGCTCAAGCCGGCGGACCCCGAAGCCGGAAGCTGGGTAATATGATGAATGGCCCCACCCTCCCCCTCGTCATCCCGGCGAACGCCGGGATCCACGGACACGATGTCGCCGAGGGCATCGCGCAACCGCTGACCACGCCGCAACCATGGATCCCGGCCTTCGCCGGGATGACGAAGGTAAGCGAGCCGCAGCGCCCCGCCCTCTCCGCGTCTCCGCGTCTCCGCGCGAACCAAACCCTCTTCGCGTCTTCGCGTCGTCGCGCGAACCAAAACTCCGAAGGCCGGAAAGCCACGCATGTATAAATACGACCAATACGACCAGGCGATCGTCGATGCCCGCGTCGACGAATTCCGCGACCAGGTCGAGCGCCGCCTGTCGGGCCAGCTGACCGAAGACCAGTTCAAGCCGCTGCGGCTGATGAACGGCCTGTATCTTCAGCTGCACGCCTACATGCTGCGCGTCGCCATTCCCTATGGCACGCTCGACGCGCGTCAGATGCGCATGCTGGGGTCGATCGCCCGCGATTACGACCGCGGCTACGGCCATTTCACCACGCGCCAGAACCTGCAGTTCAACTGGATCAAGCTCGCCGACACACCTGATATCCTGGCGAAATTGGCGACGGTGCAGATGCACGCCATCCAGACCAGCGGCAATTGCATCCGCAACATCAGCGCCGACCAATATGCCGGCGCCGCGGCGGATGAGGTGACCGACCCGCGCCCCTGGGCCGAGCTGATCCGCCAGTGGAGCACCTTCCACCCCGAATTCAGCTACCTGCCGCGCAAGTTCAAGATCGCGGTCATCGCCGCGGCCGAGGATCGCGCGGCGATGCGCCTGCACGACATCGGCATCCAGCTGCTGGAGCGGAACGGGGAATTGGGCGCCGCGATCTACGTCGGTGGCGGCATGGGCCGTACGCCGATGGTCAGCCACCTGATCCGTGACTTCATCACCGCCGACGACCTGATGAGCTATCTCGAGGCGTGCCTGCGGATCTACAATCGCTACGGCCGCCGCGACAATATCTACAAGGCACGGATCAAGATCCTGCTCCACGAGATCGGCCCCGACGAATACCGCCGCCAGGTCGAGGAGGAATTCGCCCTCGTCAAACAGCTGGGCATCGACCCGCCGCGCGCCGAGCTCGACCGCATCACCGCGATGTTCGCGCCCCCCGCGTTCGACACCGGCCCGGCCGCTGCGGTCGACCGCAGCGATCCCGATTTCGCCGTCTGGCTCGACCAGAACGTGGTTGCGCACAAGCAACCCGGCTACCATATCGTCAACGTCAGCCTGAAGCCCGCCGGCGGTATTCCCGGCGATGCGACGGCCGATCAGATCGATCTGCTGGCCGATCTGGCAGAACGATTTTCTTTCAATGAGTTACGCGTCACGCACGCGCAAAACATCGTGCTGCCGCATGTGCACGGGCGTGACCTTTGTGACCTTTGGACCGCGCTGCGCGACGCCGGCCTCGCCGAGCCGAACCTCGACCTCATCACCGACATCATCGCCTGCCCGGGCCTCGATTATTGCAGCCTCGCCAACGCGCGCTCGATCCCGCTCGCGCAGAAGATCGCGAACCGCTTCGCTGATCGCGAACGCCAGCGGGACCTGGGCGAACTGAAGCTGAAGATCAGCGGCTGCATCAACGCCTGCGGCCACCATCACGCCGGCCACATCGGCATCCTCGGCGTCGACAAGAAGGGCACCGAAAACTACCAGCTCTCGCTCGGCGGCTCGGGGGCGGAGGACGTCAGCCTCGCCAAGATCACCGGCCCCGGCTTTTCGGAGGACGGCGTGGTCGATGCGATCGAGCGCGTGACCGACCGCTATGTTGCGCTCCGCGACGAGGGCGAACGCTTCCTCGACACCTATCGCCGCGTCGGCTTCGAACCGTTCAAGGAGGCGATCTATGGCTGATGCCGACACGCTGCTGCGCTTCCGCGACGACGAGCCGCACGACGAACCCGCCGTCACGCTCGACGCCTTCCTCGGCCAGACCAATGCCACTGCGGTTCGGCTGGAGGCAGGTGAGGACGCGCGCGCGCTGATCCCGCAACTGGGGCAGCTCGCGCTCGTCGAGGTCAGCTTCCCCACCTTCCGCGACGGCCGCGGCTACAGCGCCGCGCGCGTCTTGCGCGAGGCGGGCTATACCGGCGAGCTTCGCGCGGCGGGCGATGTGCTGGTCGATCAGCTGCCCCTGATGCGCCGCTGCGGCTTCGACAGCTTCGCGCCCGAAGCCCCGATCGACGGCGAGGCACTAACCCGTGCGCTCGACCGCTACGACTATCGCTATCAGGCCGCGGCGGACGCCGTCGCCCCGGTGTGGAAGCTGCGCCATGGCTGAGGCAGCACGTCAGCTCGACACGATCGATGTCGCGCCCGCCTTCACTGCTGCGGACGCCGCCGCGATGCAGATCCGCTTCGCCGGTATGCCCGCGCCCGAGATGCTGCGCGAGCTGCTGACCGGCGAACTGGCGGGCCGTATCGCCTCCGTGTCGTCCTATGGCGCCGAATCGGCGGTCCTGCTCCACATGGTGGCGCAGATCGACAAGGACGTGCCGGTCATCTTCACCAACACGCAGAAGATGTTCGGCGAGACCCTCGCCTATCGCGACGAACTGTCTGAGCGACTGGGCCTCACCGACCTGCGCGTCTTCCGGCCCGATCCGCGGTTGCTCGCCTTACGCGACGCGACCGGCATGCGCTGGTCCTACGACCCGGACGGCTGCTGCGAGATTCGCAAGGTCGAACCGCTCCGCCGGGCGCTCGGCCCGTTCGACGCATGGATTTCGGGCCGCAAGGGCTTCCAGGCCGGCACCCGTACCGCGCTCCCCCGCTTCGAAGAGGACGACGGGCGCCTGAAGATCAATCCGCTCGCCGACTGGTCGAAGGATCAGCTCGACGCCTATTTCGCCGAGCACGACCTGCCGCGTCACCCGCTGGAGGCGCAGGGCTATCTGTCGATCGGTTGCGCGCCCTGCACCAGCAAGGTCCGCCCCGGCGAAGACCCGCGCGCCGGCCGCTGGCGCGGCTGGGACAAGGTGGAGTGCGGCATCCATGTCTCCACCCTGCCCGGCGAGGACCCGACGTTCTAAGCCGACGTCAGCTGCTGACCCGTAACGACAGCCGGACGTTGCGCGGCTGCCCCGGATAGATCCACACGCGGCTATACGAGCTCTGCGCGTAGCGGGCGTCGAACAGATTGTCCGCCTCCGCCCGCAACGTCAGCCGCGGCGATACGGCATATTCGACGGCAGCCTTCGCCTTCAGATAGGCGGGCAGCACCACATAGTCGCGCTCGATCGACCCGGCACGGTCCCCCATGTAGCTGGCGCCGGCGCTCACCGAGACCCCCCGCCCGTCATCGTCGGTGAACCGCCCCAGCGCAAAGACCGTGCCGCTGTGATCGGGCACGTTCAGCGCGCGATCGGTCGGGAAGGCGCCGTCGTCCACCCGGGCGCGCGTCCAGGCGTAATTGCCGACGATCTGCCAATGTGGCGCGATCCGTACCGATGCGTCCCATTCGATCCCGCGGCTGCGCAGGCTGCCGACCGGCGCGTTGAAAGCGGGGTCGACAGGATCGTTCGCGAGGATGCCGCGCTTTCGGATATCGAACCACGTTGCGGCGACGTCGACACCCGCCCAGCGTCCGGCAACGCCGACCTCATATCCGACGCCGCTTTCGGGCGCGAAACCGTTGCCATCGCGACCCGTGCCCGAGTTGAGCACGAAGCTTTCGCCCCAGCTGGCATGGACCGCGATCGCATCGGTCGCCTGGTAGCGCGCGCCGAGTCTGTAATGCATCGGCGAGCCCACGGTACGCCCCACCTGCCCCGTGTTGTTGTTGCGGATACGCTGGCGATAGGCATCGAACCTGGCCCCGCCCGACAACGTCAGCCGGTCGGTCACATCCCACATGTCCTGCACATAGACCGTACCTGACCAGCGCTTTTCGCGATTGTTCGTGAAGGGCAGCAGCGTCGGCGGTGTCTGGCCGTAGACGGGGGCGAAGACGTCGATCGCATAGGGATTGCCGCCGCGCGCCGGATCGCCCGGATTGCGCCGCATCCAGCGTTCGGCATAATCCAGCGTGTAGCCCTTCAGCCCGATGCTGGGCCGATGCGAACCGACATGTCCGGCGAGTTCGATCCGCGCGGACAGATCGTCCACCTTGAAATCGCGCGAACGCCGCTGCCGCCACAGCGTCCGCCCGCCGACCAACCGCGACTGATCCGAGGAAAAGCCCTTTAGCGTCCCCGTCCGCCACGCGACGCCGCCCGTCACCGTCCAGTCGTTGCCGAGGTCGGCCAGCGCCGTCAGCTGGTGACGCTGGTTGCGGAAGCGGGTCTGGCCGTCGTTCGGCTCGCCATAATAGGCATCGCGCGGCACGGCGTTCGCGTTGCCGTCGAGCGCCGGAATGCCGCGATCGAACAGCGTGTCGAAGCGCGTGATCTCGCCGATATAGGTGACGCGCAGCTGCTCGCTGGGCCGCCAGGTGAGCGACGGCATCACCACCTGCCGATCCAGCCCGACGAAGTTGCGCCAGCCGTCCGACGTTTCCGCCGCGACGACGATCCGCGCGGCCAGCGTCCGCGACACGGGACCGGTCGCATCCAGCTCTACCCGGCGCGTTCCGAACGATCCCAGCGTGAACACCGCATAAGCGGCCGGGACGAAATCCGGCGTCTTGCTGACGATATTGACGCGGCCCGCCGGATCGATGTCGCCGAACAGCGCGCCCGCCGGCCCCTTCAGCAGCTCGATCCGTTCGGTGGTGGCAGGATCTCGGGGCGGCCCCATGCCGCGGTTGGCGAGGAAGCAATCGACGTAATATTCCCCACCGCCATCCGGTGTGCCCAGGAAGCCGCGGATGGCGAAATTGTCCATGACGCCGCCACGATTGTTCTGGTTGCTGACGCCGCTGACCAATTCGAGCGCGTCCGACAGGCGATAGGTCCCGGCGGCAGTCAGCAGGTCACGCTCGATCGATCGGCTCGACTGCGAGAGCGTGCGGGTGGCGATATCCGATGACAGCGTCCCGTCGCTGCGCGCGCGACGCGTGCCGAGCACGACGATATCGCCGCTGCCGACGGCGACGTCATCGGTGTCCTGCGCAGCGGCGGGGGTGATCGGAAGGCAGGCAATCAGCGGCGACAGGCAGGCGGCAACGCGGGATCGAAGAAGCAAAACATATTCCAGTGATGTTGTAACGTCCCAATGTTGAACCGCACCGGACCTGTCAACCGTCCCTTCATGCCGCGTTGGGGGTTACGGCCTGCTGCCGGAAGTCGACGACCACCGGACCGGCCCCGATCGCCATCGTCCGCCGTACCTCGTGCGGGTCCGACAAAGTGCGCGAGGGCCGGCCGACCAGGAAGCCCTGCACGCTGGCGCAGCCTTCGCGCGCCACGATGGCAAGCTGCGCTGGGCGCTCGATCCCCTCTGCCAGCACCGGCATGCGCAACAGCCCGCCGAGCGCCGTCACCGATCGCAGGATCGAAATCGCCTGATCGTCATATTCCAGTTCGGCGACGAACGACGCATCCAGCTTGATGCAATCGAACGGAAAGGATCGCAGGACGTCGATCGACGAATAGCCGACGCCGAAATCGTCGAGGACGATCGATACGCCCATCGCCTTCAATGCGTGCAGCTGTTCAAGTGCGAAGCGGCGATCGTGGATGATCGCGCTTTCGGTCAATTCCAGCACCAGCCGGTTCGGCGCGAGACCGCTGTCTTCCAGCGCCGACCGCACCGTCATCACCAGTCGCGGATCGGACAAATGCTTGGGCGACAGGTTGACGGACACCGGATAGCGATTGGGCCACAGCGCCGCCTCGAAACACGCCTGGCGCAGGATCCAGATGCTCAGCGGCACCACCTCACCGCTTTCCTCCGCCAGCGGGATGAACTCCGCGGGCGGCACCATGCCGCGCACAGGATGGTTCCAGCGCACCAGCGCCTCATACCCCTTGATCTCGCCCGTCTCGGTCGACGCCTGCACCTGGAAATGCAGTTCGAACGCCCCCCGGTCGAGCGCCCGCCGCAGATCGACGACCAGTTCGCGCCGGGCGCGCACCGCATCGTCCATCTGCGCGTCGTAGAAGCACGGCTCGCTCGAATGGATCGACTTGGCACGGTACATGGCGAGGTCCGCCTTCGCCAGCAACGCGTCCGCATCCCAGCCGTCATGAACCGCGAGTGCGACGCCGATATTGGTTCCGATTGAGGCAGTGAAGCGATCGAAGACGAAGGGTGCGTCGAAGACCGCGCGCAGCCGATCGAGGAAGTCGGTCAGTTCCTCAGCCAGATCGTAGGAAATAACCGCCGCGAATTCGTCGCCGCCCAGACGGCTGATGCACTCGTTGGGACCCAGCGTCGCCGTCATCCGCGCCGCTAGCGCCATCAACAGCTGATCACCCGCCAGATGGCCATAGGTGTCGTTGACCACCTTGAACCGCGACAGGTCCATCATGACGACGGCCATGCACAGATGCCCGCCCTTGCGGTTGAAACGGCGCTCCAATTCTTCGTTGAAGCTCATGCGGTTGGGCAGATCGGTCAGCCCGTCGTACATCGCCATGCGACGCAGCCGGCGATAGGATTCGCCCTTCGTATGCCCGTCGATCAGCGCGCTGATCGCAGCGCAGCCGACGATGATCAGCGACGCGACGGCCGTCGCCACGGCCAACGCGTTCATGGTCGACGGCGACAGGCCATCGCCCAGGCGGATGACGGTGATATGCATCGCCGCCATGCCGCTGAAGTGGAGCGTCACGACACCCAGCGCGAGCAGGCCCATCGTCCGCAAGGCACCCGCACGCCCCGCCTGCCGCGCGCGGGCGAAGGCGGCGGCGCTGAGCCCGACCGACAGCAGTATCGACACGGCGACGACCGGCCAGGTCCAGGTGACGATGCCGTCGACGTGATAGGCCGACATGCCGAGATAGTGCATCAGCGCAATGGCCGCGCCGATGACGCCGCCACCCAATACCCCCGCGCCCCGACGAGCTGAAGCGGCCAGCGCCAGGCCGGGCGCCGCTATACTGATGGCGACCAGAAGCGAACCGAGCGTCTGTATCGGATCGAGGACGACCGGCGCCGACGTGCGATACGCCATCATCGCGACGAAATGCGTCGCCCAGACCATCGTGCCGGTGGCCACTGCGGTCAGCATTACCCAGCCCAGCCGGCTGTAGCCATCCGCCGACCGGATGCAGTGGAACAGTTGAACGCTGGCCGCCGAGCCGATCAGGCAGACCAGCGCGGCCAGCAGGACGAGATGCACATCGTGCTGCGCGAAACACAGGGCGATGTCGGTCATGCGGCCCTCACCCCCCGGGCGCCGCGGCGCCCTTCCATCACCAGCGACACCTGTCGGGCCAGGCCGACGAGATAGGCCTTCTGATCCACCGATGCGGGCGGGCGCGGCTTGATATCGGCGACGCACAGCGCGCCGATCTCGATCCCGTCGATCAGGCGCAGCGGCGTACCGATATAATAGCGGATGAACGGTTCGCCGGTCACCGAAGGCAAGGCTGCGAAACGCGGATCGACGGTCGCGTCGCAGCATTCCAGCACATCCGAGACATCCAGCGTCAGGGTGCAGAATCCCTCCCGTCGCGGCAGGCAGCCGACATCGACGCCGCGGGCCGCGTGGATCGCCTGGATGTCGTCGTAGATCAGCGACAGGGCCGCGATCGGGGCGGCGAAGCCCTGCTGCGCGGCTTCGACATGGCGATCGAGTGCAGAGGCGCTCGCCTCATCCCCGCCGGTCAGGCCGCGCACGGCCCGCGAACGCAGGCGCTCGCGAAAAAGGTTTGTCAGCATCGGATTACAGGGGCTCGGTGAGTCATCGGTCCCGGCGCATGTGGGCCATAAAGCGTTAAGATGACGTCAGCGTAAAGCACCCGTTATGGGGCGGATTTTCCCCTGTTTTGAGGCGACTATCGGGGGAAGCTAACCTTCCCCCGATAGTCGGTGCGATTATTGATGCACGTCGTAGCGATCGAGCATCATCACCTTGTCCCACACCTTCACGAAATCGCGCACGAAGCGCGCCTGGCCATCGGCCGCCGCATAGACTTCGGCGATCGCGCGCAACTGCGAATTGGCGCCGAAGATGAGGTCGCAGCGCGTCGCCTCGAACCGGGCGTCGCCGCCGTCGCGAGCGACCAAGGTGAAGCGTGATCCCTGCTCATCCGCCTTCTTCCATTCGTAATCCATGCTGGTCAACACGGTGAAGAAGTCGTTGGTCAGCGCGCCGACGCGATCGGTGAAGATGCCGTCGGACGATCCGTCCCAATTGGCGCCCAGCGCGCGCAGGCCACCCGTCAGTACCACCCATTCGGGCGCGGACAGCGCGAGCAGGTCAGCCCGGTCGAGGAACAGCTGTTCGGGCGACAGGTCGGCGACGTTCACCGCGTCGAAGTTCGGATCGACATAGTTGCGGAAGCCATCGACCACCGGGCGCAGCCATTCGAAGCTGTCCGCATCGGTCAGCGCGTCCGTCGTGTCCATCCGGCCCGGGGTAAACGGAACCTCGGTCGCCGCGCCGGCCGCGGCCGCCGCCTGCTCGACCGCGACGCAGCCGGCGAGCACGATGAGGTCGGCAAGCGAGACCGCCTTGCCGCCCGTCGCATCGTCGGCAAATTCCGCCGCGACGCGCTTCAGGCTGTCGATCACCGGACGGGTGCGTGCGTTGATCGCCCAGTCCTTCTGCGGCGCGAGCGCGATGCGCGCGCCATTGGCGCCGCCGCGCTTGTCGCTGTGCCGGAAGGTCGACGCCGCGGAAAAGGCGGTGAAGGCCAAGTCCGACACCGAATGCCCCGCGGCCAGGATCGCCTGCTTCAGCGTCGCGATGTCAGCGTCATCGACCAGGGGATGGTCTACCGGCGGGATCGGATCCTGCCACAACAGATCGTCCTCGATCGTCCGCTCTTCGCCGAGGTAACGCTCCTTCGGCCCCATGTCGCGGTGAGTCAGCTTATACCAGGCCTTGGAGAATTGCTCGGTGAAATAGGCGAAGTCGGTCAGGAACCGCTCGCAGATCGGACGATAGACGGGGTCGACCTTCAGCGCGATATCGCTGGTCATCATCATCAGCGGGTGCGTCTTGCCCGCGATATGCGCGTCGGGGGTGTGCGGCGCGGTCTTGTCGACCGGCGTCCATTGCAGCGCGCCCGCGGGGCTGCGCGTCTGTTCCCATTCGAACTTGAACAGGTTTTCGAGGTAGCTGTTGTCCCATTGGGTCGGATCGGGCGTCCAGCTGCCCTCGATGCCGTTTGTCATCGTGAACTCGCCGGCGCCGGTGCCTTCGGGGTTGTGCCAGCCTAGGCCCATCTGCTCGATCGGCGCCATTTCGGGCGGCGCGCCGATGCGGTCGGCCTTCACCATGCCGTGACTCTTACCGAAGGCGTGGCCGCCCGCGATCAGCGCCACCGTCTCCTCGTCGTTCATCGCCATGCGGGTGAAGGTGACGCGGATGTCGTGCGCGGACGCCATCGGATCGCCGCTGGCATAGGGGCCCTCAGGATTCACGTAGATCAGCGACTGATGCGATGCCGCGAGCGGCTGTTCGAGGTCATAGTCGGCATCGCCGTTCTGCCCGCGCCAGCGCTTGTCGCGGTTCACCATCTCGTCGAACGACTTGACCGTCGTCATGTCGACATGTTCCGGCCCCCAATAGGTCGCGTCGTCCGCCTCCCACGCGTCATGCCGGCCGCCGGCGAAGCCATAGGTGGGGAAGCCCATGATCTCGAGCGCGCAATTGCCCGTCAGCACCATCAGGTCCGCCCAGGAGAGCGCGGCGCCGTATTTCTGCTTGATCGGCCAGATCAGCCGGCGCGACTTGTCGGTGTTGCCATTGTCCCACCAGCTGTCGATCGGCGCGAAGCGCTGCATGGCCTCGCCGGCACCGCCGCGCCCGTCGGCGATGCGATAGGTGCCGGCCGAGTGCCAGGCCATGCGGATCATCTGCGGCCCGTAATTGCCATAGTCGGAGGGCCACCAAGCGACCGAGCTGGTCAGGAACGCCTTGATTTCCGCCTTTAGCGCCTGAAGGTCGATCGCCTCGAACGCCGCCTTGTAATCGAAGTCCGCGCCCAGCGGATTGGCGCGCGGCCCATTGCGGTGCAGTTGCTCGACGCGCAGGCGATTGGGATACCAATCCTGCAGCGTCGGCTTGCCGGTCTGTGCTCCGCCGATCCGATCACCACCGAACGGGCACTTCCCGGCCAGGACGTCCTTATAGTCTTCCATGAACACGCGCTCCAGCATCCGCCATTGGGTGAAACAGGAGCGCAGCCGGGCGATGCAAGGGACCCGGCGTGCGACAGGGCGAGCCTGATCCACATCAAGCCGAAACGAGGAAGTCGCCGCGCCGTTGCCTGAAATTTAATTTAGATTTGTGCGCCCCCGCCTCTGCTATTGGCTGATGTCTCAACAGATTGGCTCGACGCTGCGACCGAGCGGTCCGTATAGCCGTCGTCGTTCAACACAGGTGCTTGCCCGATGACCGACTTGCCGCATGCCCCCGGCGAACATCACCTGGTCCACCGCACCGGCTGGCTGCGCGCGGCGGTGCTGGGTGCCAATGACGGCATCATCTCGGTATCGAGCCTGGTCGTCGGCGTCGCCGCCGCGCCGGGCGCCAGCGCAGCGACCATCCTGCTCGCCGGCGCGGCGGCGCTGGTCGGCGGCGCGTTGTCGATGGCGGCGGGCGAATATGTCTCGGTCAGCTCGCAAGCCGATACCGAACATGCCGACCTGACGCGCGAGGCTGCCGAGCTGCACCGCAATCCCGAGGCCGAAACACGGGAACTCGCCGCCATCTACGTCGGCCGCGGCGTCGCGCCCGCGCTGGCACAGACGGTCGCCGAACAGATGATGGCGCATGACGCGCTGGGCGCGCATCGCCGTGACGAACTGGGCCTTGCCGACGACGGCGGATCGCGCCCCGTGCAGGCCGCGGTTTTCTCCGCCGCCGCCTTTACCTCTGGCGCGATCCTGCCGGTAGTGATCGCCGCGCTGGCACCGCGCCACCTGGCCGTCATGGTCGTGCCAGTGGTGGCGATCGTGCTGCTCGCCATTCTGGGGGCGATCGGTGCCAAGGCCGGGGGCGCCCCGCAGGTTCGCGCGGTGGTGCGCGTCACCGCGCTCGGCGCGCTGGCGATGGCCGCGACGGCATTGCTGGGGCATCTGCTCCCCGTGGGTGCGCTGTAACCCTTTGCAGCACGACGCGCGGTCGCTAGCGCTTCCCCGATACACCGCCGGCATCGATCCGACGGAGGGACGCGAGAGGATCGCCACATGGGTGCGCTGACGGGATTGAGAGTGCTCGACATGAGCCGCGTGCTGGCGGGGCCATGGTGCGCGCAGACGCTGGCGGATCTGGGCGCGGAGGTCATCAAGATCGAACATCCCCGCCGCGGGGATGATACGCGCGAGTGGGGACCGCCCTGGATGGCGGACGCCGATGGCACGCCGACACGCGAAGCCTCGTATTTCCAGTCGGCCAACCGCGGCAAACAATCGGTCGCGATCGACATCGCCTCCGCAGAAGGACAGGCGCTGATCCGCGCGATGGTGCCGCAGTGCGATGTGCTGATCGAGAATTACAAGGCGGGGTCGCTGGCGAAATACGGCCTCGACCATGCCAGCCTGCGCGCGCTGCACCCCGGCCTGATCTATTGTTCGGTCACCGGCTTCGGCCAGACCGGGCCGCGCGCCGCCGAGCCGGGCTATGACTTCATCATTCAGGCGCTCGGCGGGCTGATGAGCATCACCGGCGAGCGCGACGATCTGCCAGGCGGCGGCCCGCAGAAGGTCGGCGTCGCGGTATCGGACCTGATGACCGGCCTCTATTCGGTCATCGCGATCCAGGCCGCGCTGCTGCACCGCGCGACGACAGGCCTCGGCCAGCATATCGATATGGCGCTGCTCGACGTGCAGGTCGCGATGCTGTGCAACCAGAGCCAGAATTACCTGACCACCGGCAAGGCACCCGGCCGATATGGCAACGCTCACGCCAATATCGTGCCCTATCAGGTCTTCCGCGCCGCGGACCGCGATTTCGTGATCGCCTGCGGCAATGATTCGCAATTCGTCGCGCTGTGCGAGGCGATCGGCCTGACCGATCTGCCCCGCGATCCGCGCTTCGCCCGCAACCCCGATCGCGTCGCGAATCGGGAAGCGGTCATCGAACGGCTCGCCGCCCATTTCCTGACCGACACCGCCGATGCGTGGATCGCGCGCATCCATCCCCGCGGTGTGCCGGTCGGCGCGATCAACAGCATCGCGCAGGCGCTCGACGAACCGCAGGTCGCGGCGCGCGCCATGCGCGTCACCATCCCGCATCCGCGCAACCCCGACTTCGAAACGATCGGCAGCCCGATCAAATTGTCCGATACGCCAGTGACCTACGATACGCCGCCACCGATGCTGGGCGAGCACACCGCCGCGGTTCTGGAGCGAATGGCCGGCGTCGACGCCGAGACCTTGGCCGCGCTGACCGCCGCAGGCATCGTCGCGGTGCCGGCGGACCCCAAGGCCTGAGCCCTGCCCTTTCGCTTGCTCCGGCCGCCCGTCCCGCGATAACCCCGCCGCGATCATTCCCTCCGGAGCAATAGCCCCATGAAGACCCGCGCCGCCGTCGCCTTCGAAGCGAAGAAACCCCTCGAGATCGTCGAGCTCGACCTCGAAGGCCCAAAGGCGGGTGAAGTCCTGGTCGAGATCATGGCGACCGGCATCTGCCACACCGATGCCTATACGCTGGACGGCCTCGACAGCGAGGGGCTATTCCCCAGCGTGCTGGGCCATGAAGGCGCCGGCATCGTCCGCGAACTGGGCGCGGGCGTGACCAGCGTTGAGGTCGGCGACCATGTCATCCCGCTCTACACGCCCGAATGCCGCCAGTGTAAGTCGTGCCTCAGCCAGAAGACCAACCTGTGCACCGCGATCCGCGCGACGCAGGGCAAGGGGCTGATGCCCGACGGCACGACGCGCTTCAGCTACAAGGGGCAGCCGATCTTCCATTACATGGGCTGTTCCACCTTCTCGAACTTCACCGTGCTGCCCGAGATCGCGGTCGCCAAGATCCGCAAGGACGCGCCGTTCGACACTAGCTGCTACGTCGGTTGCGGCGTGACGACGGGCGTCGGCGCGGTCGTCAACACGGCCAAGGTGCAGGTCGGCGACAATGTCGTCGTCTTCGGCCTCGGCGGTATCGGCCTCAACGTCATCCAGGGCGCGAAGCTGGCCGGCGCCAAGATGATCGTCGGCGTCGACATCAATCCGGATCGCGAAGAGTGGGGCCGCCGCTTCGGCATGACCCACTTCCTCAACACCAAGGGCATGAACCGTGAGGCTATCGTCGCGAAGGTGGCGGAGCTGACCGATGGCGGCGCCGACTATAGCTTCGACGCGACCGGCAATACCGAGGTGATGCGGACCGCGCTGGAATGCTGCCACCGCGGCTGGGGCACCAGCATCGTCATCGGCGTCGCCGAGGCGGGCAAGGAAATCAGCACGCGCCCGTTCCAGCTGGTCACGGGCCGCAACTGGCGCGGCACCGCCTTCGGCGGCGCGCGCGGCCGGACCGACACGCCAAAGATCGTCGACTGGTATATGGACGGGATGATCCAGATCGATCCGATGATCACCCACCGCCTGACGCTGGACGAGATCAACAAGGGATTCGACCTCATGCACGCTGGCGAAAGCATCCGCAGCGTGGTGATTTATTGAGCGCCACTGCCCCGTCACCCCGGGCTTGACCCGGGGTCCCGCTTCTTCTTCGACATCAGACAGGAAGAAGCGGGATGCCGGATCAAGCCCGGCATGACGTAAAACGTACCAAGACAACAATCGAAGAGAGGAAAACCATCATGTTCAGCCACGTCATGCTCGGCGCCAACGATATCGACGCCTCGAAGGCCTTCTACGACGCGACGCTCGGCGCGCTCGGTATCGCGCCTGGCCGCGTCGATCCCAAGGGTCGCGTCCTCTACATGCACCCGGGCGGCATGTTCCTGCTGACCAAGCCGATCGATGGTCAGCCCGCCTGCCACGCCAATGGCGGCACGATCGGTTTTGCCGCGAGCAGCCCCGAACAGGCCGATGCATGGCACGCCGCGGGCGTCGCCAACGGCGGCACCGCGATCGAGGATGCGCCGGGCGTCCGCGAGGCGCCGTTCGGCAAGCTCTACCTCGCCTATCTGCGCGATCCCGCCGGCAACAAGGTGTGCGCGCTGCACCGCGTCGCGGCATGACGGAGCGCCGCGCGGTCCAGATCCTCACCTTGGTGTGTCAGGACCGCGTCGGCATCGTCGCGGCGGTGTCGGGGGCGCTCGCCGGGATCGACGGCTTCATCCTCGACAGCCAGCAATATGCCGATCTGGAAACGGGCCGGTTCTTCATGCGCGTCGCCTTCGTCCGCGGCGGCGACCGTTATCCGGCAGAGGCTGAGGCGCTGCGGGCGGCGATTGCGCCCGTGGCGGAGGCGTTCGGCTTCGACTGGAGCCTGGATGCCGCCGAGGCACGCCCACGTGTGCTGATCGCGGTGTCGAAGGGCTCGCATTGCCTGAACGACCTGCTGCATCGCTGGCGCACGAAGACGCTGCCGGTGGATATCGCCGGCGTCGTCTCGAACCACGACAGTTTGCGCCCGTTAGTCGAATGGCATGGCCTGCCCTGGCACCATTTGCCTGTCGACGACACGAACCGCGACGCGCAGGAGGCCGCGATCCTGGCGCTGATGGCGGAGGCGCGGGCGGATTATCTGATCCTCGCGCGCTATATGCAGGTACTCGGCCCCCGCCTCGTCGAGGGACTGGCGGGACGCTGCATCAACATCCACCACAGCTTCCTGCCCGGCTTCAAGGGTGCGCAGCCCTATCACCGCGCGCATGCCCGCGGCGTCAAGCTGATCGGCGCGACCGCGCATTTCGTGACCGCCGATCTCGACGAAGGGCCGATCATCGAACAGGCGGTCGAGCGCGTCGATCATCGCGCCAGCGTCGACGACCTGATCCGCATCGGCCGCGATATCGAGGCGCAGGTGCTCGCACGTGCGGTCGCCTGGGTGGGCGAGCGGCGCGTCTTCCTCAACGGCAACAGGACGGTGATCTTCCGATGACTTTACAGACGGTGTCGGCCGCCAAGGCGTTCGGCGGCACGCAGGGCGTCTATACGCACATGTCCGCCACGACGGGCACGCCGATGACCTTTTCGGTGTACGTGCCCCCGCATGACGATGGCGCGATGCTCCCGGTGGTCTGGTATCTGTCGGGGCTGACCTGCACGCACGCGAACGTCACCGACAAGGGCGAGTATCGCCGCGCCTGTGCGGAACTGGGCCTGATCTTCGTGGCGCCCGACACCAGCCCACGCGGCGACGATGTGGCGGACGACGAGGCCTATGATTTCGGCAAGGGGGCAGGCTTTTACGTCGATGCGACCGAGGCGCCCTGGGCCCCGCATTTCCGCATGTGGTCCTATGTCACCGAGGAACTGCCGGCGCTGATCGGCGCGCATTTCCCCGCCGACATGTCGCGCCAGTCGATCATGGGCCATTCGATGGGCGGCCATGGCGCGTTAACGATCGGGCTGACGTTTGCCGATCGCTTCAAGGCGGTGTCGGCGTTCGCGCCGATCGTCGCGCCGTCGCAGGTGCCGTGGGGCGAGAAGGCGCTGGGCGGCTATTTGGGCACGGACCGGTCGCGCTGGCGCGCGCATGACGCGGTCGCGTTGATCGAGGATGGCGCGCGGGTGCCGGCGCTGCTGGTCGATCAGGGCGATGCGGACCAGTTTCTTGCCGAGCAGCTGAAGCCGGAGCTGCTGGCGGAGGCGTGCACGAAGGCGGGGATCGACCTGACGCTGCGGATGCAGCCGGGGTACGACCATAGTTATTACTTCATCTCGACCTTCATGGCCGATCATCTCGCTTGGCACGCGGCGCGGCTGTAGGCCGGAGCTGCCTCAAAACACCCCGTCACCCCGGACTTGATCCGGGGTCCCGCTTTTTCAACTGCCCGCGGAAGAAGCGGGACCCCGGCTCGAGGCCGGGGTGACGGGGTGTTGGGGCGATGGCCGGGGACTTTACGCCGCAGGCTTCGCCAGCATCTTCTCCGCGCTGGTCTTCACGAAGTCCGCGATCGGGCCGGACATCATGCTCAGCATCATCGGCACCTTCACCGTGCCAGCGATGCGTGTATCCTCGATATCCATTTTCGCCTCGACGCTCTGGCCCATGGCGATGATCGTGAGCGTCAGCGCGTCGGTGCCGGTCCAGTGATCGGACACGGTGCCGCCGCCCGGGATATGTTCCGCGAGCTTGGGCAGGCCCGCCTGGATGCGCGCGCGCGCCTCGTCGCGGCCGAGGCTGTGGGGAACGTCGAAGGGGATGGTGGCCATGGATAGTCTTTCGTGATCGTCAGCGGCGGGCGATCGTCACCTCGGCCGCCCGACGCTGATCGGGCAGGACGAAGCTGAGCGTACCCGCCGTGGCGTCCGACTGCGCTGCTACGGCCTTGCGCGCAAGCGAAACCGCGCCGTCGCCCGACCAGCCGTGGACGACGACGCGCAGCTGCTTCCACCACGGCGCATAGCGGCCCTGCCGCGCGCCGAAGGCCAGCGTCAGCCCATTGGGCGTCATGGTGCAGGTCATGCCTTGTCGCAGGAAGATGCCGCGGGTGAAGGCCATCGAATGGCCGTCGTCGGCGTACAGGTCACCGCGGCAATCCTCGCCGGGATAGACGTCGAGCTGCAGCGGGCCGGAGGGCGTTTCCGCCGTGCTCTGCACCAGGGGCTGGCGCGGCAGGATGGTGCCGGCGCGCACGAACACGGGCAGCGTATCGATCCGCGGCGTGACGCGCACCTTGTCGCCATGCTCGGTCGCCTGCCCCGTCGCCTGCGTCGCCGACTGGATCGGGCCATTGTCCGCGGCTTCGGGCGTGCCGGCCCGCTGGCCCGTCCAATAATCGTACCAGCCCCCCGCGGGCAGGCAGACGTCATAGGCCTGCGGCTGGTCGGGGTGCGGCGCGGGCGCGACGAGCAGCGAGCGTCCCACGGTGAACGTCCACGACTGGTCGCACGACATGCGCATGGCGGACGGGTAATCGTAGAACACCGGACGCAGGATGGGATCGCCCGCGCGCGCATTCTGTTCGGCGAGCGCGTAGAGATAGGGCATCAGCCGATAGCGTTCCTCGACGAAGCGGCGCCGGATCGCGAGGTGATCGGGCCCGTCGACCCACGGCTCGGCACGCGGCGTGCCCTTGGCGGCATGGTCGCGGAAGACAGGGTAGAAGGCACCGATCTGGAACCAGCGCGTCAGCAGATCCGGGCTAGGGCCGCCCGCGAAGCCGCCGACGTCGGCGGCGCCATAGGAAAAGCCCGACAACCCTAAGTTGATGATCTGCTGGATCGACAGCTTCAAATGGTCCCAGGTCGCAAGGTTGTCGCCCGTCCATGTCACCGCATAGCGCTGCCCCCCGGCATAGCTCGCCCGCGTCATCACGAAGGCACGCTCGTCGGGCAACAGCTTGCGCAGGCCGTCATAGGTCGCGCGCGTGTTCTGCATGCCGTAGACGTTGTGAATCTCGGCATGCGTCGCGGTGCGGGGGCCGAAGCCGTCGCTGTCGATGCGATGCATGACGTCCGCCGGCATCGTCTTGGTCGGCGTGTTGAAGATCGCCGGTTCGTTCATGTCGTTCCACGCGCCCGCGACGCCCATCTTCACCTGATCGGCGAACAAAGTGCCGTACCAGTCGCGCACCCTAGTCTCGGTGAAATCCGGGAACACCGACGGACCCGGCCACACCGGCCCGACATAGACCGAGCCGTCGGCACGGTGGACGAAGGCGTCGCGCTTGATGCCCTCGTCATAGGGGCGGTAGCCTTGGTCGGGCGCCTGAGCGACGTGCAGGTCGGTGATCGTCACCACCTTGAACCCGTCGCGCTTCAGGTCGGACAGCAGCGCCTTCATGTCCGGGAACGCCTTGCTATCGACGGTGAAGGGGCGGTTGCGATCCTGCCAGTCGATGTCGAGCCACAACACGTCGGTGGGCACGCGCTCCTGCCGCAGCCGAGCAGCGACGCCGCGCAATTCGTCCGCGGTCATGTAGCTGTAGCGCGACTGCTGATAGCCCAGCGCCCATTGCGGCACGAGCGGCGCCTTGCCGGTCAGGTCGGTGTAGCGGCGGACCACCTCTGCCGTGGTCGGGCCGGCGATCAGATAACAGTCGATGGGGCCATCCGGCGCGCCGAAGGCCAGCCGCGTGTCGTCGCGATGGCCGAAATCGAACCAGGCGCGCGTCGTATTGTCGAGGAACAGGCCATAGCTGCCCCCCGCTCCGCCGACGCCGATGAAGAACGGGATCGACTTGTAGATGGGATCGTCGCCGCTCCCGAAGCCGAACGCGTCGGTATTCCAGTCGACGAAGCTCTTGCCGCGGCGATCGAGCCCGCCGGTCTTGTCGCCCATCCCGAAGTAATGCTCGGCCTGCGGCATCGTCTTGGCGAGCGCGAAGCCCTTGCCGTCGAAGGCGACGGGTGCGGCGTCTTCGGAGATGAGGTTGCCGGCAAGATCCTCGATGCGCAGGCGGCCGTCGGCACGGAAACGGACGCGCAGCGCCTTGGTGGCGAAGCCGTCCGTGGCAGGTGTGACGGCGACATGCTGCGCGCGCGTCTTCGCATCGACGGCCCAGCTTGCATCCTCGGGCATCGCACCGCCGCGCCCGACGCGAATGCGCAGGATCGAATCAGTCAGCGCGACGACCCGGATCGTCGTGCCGGCGGTGGCGAGATCGGCCCCGTCGGCCCGCGCGGTTACGGCAGGCGCCGCCTGCGCGGAGGCGAGAGACGGCACCGTCGCGGTTGCAAGGGCGGTCAGGGCCAGCAGCATCGTGGCGCGCATCGT
Source organism: Sphingomonas melonis DAPP-PG 224 (assembly GCF_000379045.1). Lineage (NCBI taxonomy): Bacteria > Pseudomonadati > Pseudomonadota > Alphaproteobacteria > Sphingomonadales > Sphingomonadaceae > Sphingomonas > Sphingomonas melonis. The sequence continues at coordinate 2,058,934 of NZ_KB900605.1, read as the reverse complement.
TCAGGTCTCTCCCGGTGTTATGTGACAGGCTGTGCGCGGGCGGCCGCAACAAGGTCAACCGTCGAGGGGAAGGCATACGTATGCAGCCAATATCCTACGTCACCCCGGACTTGTTCCGGGGTCCACCGGGCAGCAAGGGCGAGGCAAGAGGCTCATGCCAATCCCCTCGCCGCAGAGTGGACCCCGGAACAAGTCCGGGGTGACATAGGGATTTGGAGGTTTCCCACCGCGGGAGGTGACGAACCTCCCCCATCCCGCTAAGGGCGCGGGCCATGACCGAGATCACGCCCCAGATCGTCGCCGACCATGGCTTGTCCGAGGAAGAATATGCGCGCGTCCTGCACGCGCTGGGCCGCGAGCCCAATCTGGTCGAGCTCGGCATCTTTTCGGTTATGTGGTCCGAGCATTGCAGCTACAAATCGAGCCGCATCCACCTGAAGAAGCTGCCGACCGAAGGCCCGCAGGTGATCTGCGGCCCCGGCGAGAATGCCGGCGTGATCGATATCGGCGACGGTCAGGCGGCGATCTTCAAGATGGAATCGCACAACCACCCGTCGTACATCGAACCGTATCAGGGCGCGGCAACCGGCGTCGGCGGCATCCTGCGCGATGTGTTCACGATGGGCGCACGCCCCGTCGCCAACATGAACGCGCTGCGCTTCGGCCGGCCCGATCACCCCAAGATGCGCCACCTGATCAGCGGCGTCGTGCACGGCATCGGCGGCTACGGCAATTGCGTCGGCGTGCCCACGGTCGGTGGCGAGGTGAATTTCCACCCCGCCTATGACGGCAACATCCTGGTCAACGCGATGACCGTCGGCATCGCCGATCAGGACAAGATCTTCTATTCGGCCGCTAGCGGTGTCGGCAACCCGATCGTCTATGTCGGGTCAAAAACCGGCCGCGACGGCATCCATGGCGCGACCATGGCGAGTGCGGACTTCGGCGAGGATGCCGATGCCAAGCGCCCGACCGTGCAGGTCGGCGATCCCTTCACCGAAAAGCTGCTGATCGAGGCGTGCTTGGAACTGATGGCGACCGACGTGATCGTCGCGATCCAGGACATGGGCGCGGCCGGCCTCACCTCGTCGTCGGTCGAAATGGCGTCGAAGGGCGGCGTCGGCATCGAACTCGTCATGGACGACGTGCCGCAGCGCGAGACGGGGATGACCCCGTACGAGATGATGCTCTCCGAATCCCAAGAGCGTATGCTGATGGTGCTAAAGCCCGGCCGAGAGGCCGAGGCCGAGGCGATCTTCCGCAAGTGGGAGCTGGACTTCGCGGTCATCGGTCACGTCACCGATACCGAGCGCATGGTGCTGAAGTTCAAGGGCGAGACGGTCTGCGATATCCCGCTGGTTCCGCTTGCCGACGAAGCGCCGCTGTACGATCGCCCGCACGTGCCGACGCCCAAGCCGGCGCCGCTTGCCGATGCCCCCGAAAGCGACGACATCGCGCGCGACCTGCTGACGCTGATGGCCTCGCCGGACATCGCCAGCCGCCGCTGGATCTGGGAGCAGTACGACCACATGGTCGGCGCCGACACGGTGCAGGCGCCGGGCGGCGATTCGGCGGTCGTCCGCGTGCATGGCACCGACAAGGCGCTGGCGATCACCACCGATTGCACGCCGCGCTATTGCTTCGCCGACCCGGTCGAGGGTGGTAAGCAGGCCGTCGCCGAAGCATGGCGCAACCTGACCGCGGTGGGCGCGACGCCGCTCGCGATCACCAACTGCCTCAACTTCGCCAATCCGCAGCGGCCCGAGATCATGGGGCAGATCGTCGGCTGTCTCGAGGGCATGGGCGATGCCTGCCGTGCGCTAGATTTCCCGATCGTGTCGGGCAACGTCTCGCTCTACAACGAATCGAAGGCGACCGGCGGCGGCTCGGCGATCCTGCCGACCCCGGCGATCGGCGGCGTCGGCCTGCTGAAGGACTGGACGAAAAACGCGACGATCGCGTTCAAGGGCATCGGCGACGTCATCCTCGTGATCGGCACGCGCGGCGGGCATCTCGGCCAGTCGGTGTGGCTTCGCGAATGCCATGGCCGCGAAGAGGGCCCGCCCCCGCCCGTCGATCTCGCTGCCGAGCGCAAGACCGGCGACCTGATCCGCGACGCCATCGTCAACGGCCAGTTGAGCGCCGTCCACGACGTGTCCGACGGCGGCATTGCCGTGACGCTCGCCGAAATGGCGCTGGCCGGCAACATCGGCGCGATGATCGACCGCAAGCAGCCGTTCGGCTGTGCGGCGTCCTTCTTCGCCGAAGACCAGGGCGTCTATGTCGTCACCGTCCACGATCATGCGCTGCTCGACTTCCTGGGTGCGGCCCACGCCGCCGGCGTCGAGGCGGAGCCGCTGGGCCGGACCGGCGGGAAGCGCCTGATCTTCGAACGCCCGGATCGCGACGACGTGGTGGCGATCGACGATCTACGCCGCGCGCATGAAGGGTTCTTCCCCAAGCTGATGGGCGTCGACGCCGCTTTGGCGTAACTCCTCTTCACACCGTCATTGCAAGCGCAGCGAAGCAATCCAGAGCCGGATCAGGACGCCCTGGATTGCTTCGCTGCGCTCGCAATGACATCCAGGCGGGCCCCGACGATCATCCTCGCCGCGTAGCGCACTCTCCCGTCTCGGAATTGCGACGAACCGAAGGCCAGCGACTGCGAATCACTCGCAGATGGACTTGCGACCGTTTCGCATTAGCCCTATCCAAAGGGCGAAGCGAAGGAGCGTCCATGGTCGTCTGCGTTTGCAATGCCATACGGGAATCCCAGGTCCGCGACGCGGCCCGCAATGGATGCCGTACCGCGTGCCAGGCTTATCGATCGCTCGGCTGCCAGGCGAAATGCGGGCAATGCGTGATGGTAGCGCGAGCCATTATCGACACCGAACGCGCTGCTGCCTGACGTTCGCAGCGGCAAAAACCGCAGATTTCCGCCATTTTTTGCCTTGCCGTAGCCGCCGTACGGCGCCTACACCCCCGCCCACGACATTAGCGGAAGGCGAAGGATATGGCAGTGAAGGGCGACCCCAAGGTCATCGAATTTCTGAACGAGGCGCTCAAGAACGAGCTGACCGCGATCAACCAATATTGGCTCCACTATCGGATGCTCGACCATTGGGGCGTCTATAAGCTCGCCCAGTATGAGCGGATGGAATCAATCGATGAGATGAAGCATGCCGACTGGCTGTCGGAGCGCATCTTGTTCCTCGATGGCCTGCCGAACTTCCAGCTGCTGGGTCGCCTGCGCATCGGCGAGACCGTGGAAGAGGTACTGAAGTCCGACCTTGCCATGGAAATGGAAGCGGTCGAGCAGCTCAAAGGCGCGATCGCCTATTGCGAGCAGGTCAAGGATTACGTCAGCCGCGATCTCTTCACGCGTATTCTTGCCAGCGAAGAAGAGCATGTCGATACGCTGGAGCGGCAGTTCGACATGATCGAGCGGATGGGCATTCACAATTACGTGCAGCTGAATTCGATCAGCGAGCATGATTCGCCCAAGTCGGGCGCGGCGCCGCACCTCGCCTGACCGCGTTCGGGGCGGGCATCGCGCCCGCCCCGTATCGTTACCTCAGCGGCACTTCACATTGCCGCGGTCGATCGAGCGACCGAGCACCGCGCCGCCACCGGCGCCGAGCAGCGTCCCGAGCGTGCCGCCGCCGACCAGATTGCCGAGCACGCCGCCACCAACCGCGCCGACCACCAGACCGGTCGTGCCGTCGCTACGCCGGCAATAGGCGCGACCGTCACGCCCGCGATAGATGCGGTCGTTGCGACCCAGGCGCCGCTCGCGGTAGCGGCCTTCGCGATAATGATCGGCGGGCTCCCACCGGCCGTCACGATCACCGTTCCAACGATAGTCGCCGCGCTGCGCGATCGCCGCGCCCGTCGTCACCGGCGCCACCATCGTCACCGCGGCCAGCGCCGCAAGCCATGCCGTCTTCATCGTCAACCTCCTGCAAGACAAGGCGGACCAAGCGCTCGGGACGACGGATGGTTGCGCGCGCGGCTATTTGCGGCGGGCGGGATCGGCCTGCGTCTTCACCAGCCACGGCTTGACGATACCGGTCGGATGCGGCGTGCCGGTCAGGCGCACCGCGCGGACCAGCTTGACCGGGCGCAGCAGCAACTGCCCGCCCATGCCGCCGCCGGTCGGCTGCGCCAGGATCCGCTTCAGCACGGGCATCCCCGACACGACATGGCCGAAGGCGGCATAGCCCTGATAGCTGCCCTTCGCGTCCATGCTGGGCATCGCGCCGATCGTGATGAAGAAATTACCGCCCGCCGACCCGGCATCGGCACGCCGCGCCATCGAGATCGTGCCGTCGGTGTGCTTGATCCCCGTCATCGCCGTCGTCTCGAGCGGAAACGGCGGCAGGATGCGGCGCGCGTCTGTCCGGATCCCGCCCTGGACGAAGCCATAGGCCGGCGCCTGCCGGTTCCGGGCCGACCGATAGAAGGTCATGCCGTCGAATCGCCCGTCGTCGACATAGCCCATGAAATTGGCGACCGTGCGGGGCGCGTGCCGGGCGTCGAGCGCCAGCACGACCGGACCATAGGCCGTGTCCAGCCGGACGCGCACGATCGCCGGTTCGCGCGGCGGTGCAGCGGAGCCCGCCGATCCTAACGCTGCGACTGCGAGAAGAGCATGGAAAAAGCGCATGATGAACCCTGGTTTGCAATGGCCAGCCGAGGCGGGATCAGCCACCATCGCTTATGTGATACCGATAACGATTGCGCGATACAAAAGCGCGATTGCACGTTTTGCACTTGCGACAATCCGTGCTGCGATGCACAAAGACCGTGCCTTTCAGGCATCCTCTCCTAAAAACTTTCCGGCCGGTCTCTGACCGGCCTTTTTTTTGGCCGCGATCCGGCGTACGGGTGCTGCGCCTCAACCGCGCCGTCAATGAGATATACGGAGCGGAGCCTGCCGGTAAAACCGGCACCGGTGTGGTCGGGGTGCGGGGGATCGAGTCCAACCGGCGTATCCGGACTCTCCCCCGCCCTTCCTTTTCCCAGCGAGCGATGCGCCCTGTTGCGGGAGCGCCTGTCATGCATATCGGCATCCTCGAAACCGGCGCACCGCCGGGCGATCTTGCTGAAAAGCATGGCACTTACGCCATGATGATGGCCGCGCTGCTGGGGCCGACCCACCGCTACACACGCTACGACGTTCGCGGTGGCGAATTGCCCGTCTCGCCGGACGCGTGCGACGCCTATGTCGTCACCGGATCGGCGGCAGGCGTGAATGACGGCCATGGCTGGTTCGAATCGCTTGCCCGTTTCCTGCGCACCGCGCGTGGCACGGCACGGCTGATCGGCATCTGCTTCGGGCACCAGGCGATCGCGCATGCCTTCGGCGGCCGGGTGGTCAAGGCGCCGCAAGGCTGGGGCCTCGGCCTGACCCGCTATGATCTCGTAACCCCGATCGCGGGCTTGGGAGACAGCGTGACCGCCATGGCCTCGCATCAGGATCAGGTCGTGACACCACCGGAGGGCGCCGAGGTGCTCGCCCGCACGCCGTTCACGCCTTACGCCGCGCTATCCTATGCCGACGGCGATGCGCTGACGCTGCAATTCCACCCCGAGTTCGACGCGGCCTACGCACGCGCGCTGATCGCCGCCCATACCGCGCCCGACATCGATGCGACCTTGCGCGATCGGGCGACACGCTCGCTGAACGGCCCCAGCGACAATGCGGCGATCGGCGCGTGGCTCAATCGCTATCTGGCGAGCGGACGCGCCGCCTGACGGCCCAGCTGGCTGGACCGTTCAAAGGATCGTACGCCCCGACCATGGACGCACGCCCCCTTCCCGATCGGCCCCGGCTCGTGACCGAACGCCTAGTCCTGCGCCACCCGCAGCACCGCGACGCGGATGCGATCGTCGCGGCGATCGGCGATCGGGACGTGGCACGACGACTGGCGCGCGTGCCGCATCCTTATGGACCGGAGGATGCCGCCTTTTTCCTGGACCGGATCGTCCCGCACGAATGGGTGTGGGCGATCACGCGCACGCACGACGACACGCTGATCGGTGCCATCGGCCTGACGCCGTCCCCGGCGCCGGATGTCGCCGAACTCGGCTATTGGCTCGGCCGGCCGCACTGGGGGTCGGGACTGGCAACCGAGGCCGCGCGGGCGGTCCTGGCGTTCGGGTTCGACACGCTGGCGCTGCAGACGATCACATCGGGATATTTCCTGTCGAACCCCGCCTCCGGCCGCGTTCTGGATAAGCTAGGGTTCGTCGAGACGGGCCCCGCCATGCGCCCATGCCTGGTTGAGGGCGGCGACGTGCCATCGATGGAGGTGCGGCTGTCATCCCGCTGACCGCTTCCGCTCCGCCCCCGACGCTGGCAAAGGCCGGGCCGACCATGATGGAGACGACAGTGCCCCTTATTCTCTACGGCATCCCCAATTGCGACACGGTGAAGAAGGCGCGCGTCTGGCTGGATCAGGCGGGCGTATCGTATCGATTCCACAACTACAAAACCGATGGAGTCGATGAGGGGCGACTGCGGCACTGGGTCGATACGCTCGGCTGGGAGGTCCTGCTCAATCGCGCAGGCACGACGTTTCGCAAGCTGCCCGACGCCGACCGCACCGATCTGAATGCGGACAAGGCGATCGCTTTGATGATCGCGCAGCCCTCCATGATCAAACGCCCGGTGCTGGAGGGCGACGGCGTGCTGCTGGTCGGCTTCAAGCCCGATGCCTGGGCTGCCGCGCTGGGCTGACGTTGCGTCGCGGGGCGTGGCGCGGCATCCTGTTTCCAAAAGAGAGGGGATGCGATGACGCGCGGCAGACCGGCGACACCTATGTGGTTCGCCATCGTTGTGATGGTTCTGGTCATCTGGGGCGCAGTGGGCGTGTTCGCCTGCGTCCAGCAAATCCGCCTGGGCGCGGAAGCGATGGGGCCGGCGGACGCTTATTACCGACGGCTGTATGCGAGCTTCCCGATCTGGTACAATGGCGTCTACGCCCTCGCGACCGGCAGCGGCCTGGCAGCCGCGCTCGCGCTGGTGCTGCGGTCGGCGCTGGCCCGGCCGCTGTTCCTGGTGTCGCTGGTCGCCGTGATCGTGCAGTTCGGCTGGCTGTTCGTCGCGACCGACATCATCGCGGTGCGCGGCGCGGCGCAGGTCGTCCCCTTCCCGGTCTTCATCGCCGCCGTGGCGCTGTTCGGCGTCTGGCTGTCGGGCCATGCGCGTCGGCGGGGATGGATCGGTTGAGCCAAGGCGCGTAAGGCCTGCTGCCATGTCCACGACCTATACGATCGACACCGCGACCAGCCGTGCGAGTCCGACGCCGGCGCTGCGCAAGCGCCTGACCGTCCCAGCGATCCGCCAGCGCAAGGGGGCCGAGCCGCTGGTGATGCTGACCGCCTATACGGTGCGTACCGCCCAGCTGCTCGACGCGCATTGCGACATGCTGCTGGTCGGCGACAGCCTGGGCCAGGTGATCTACGGCTTGCCGTCCACCGTGCCCGTCACGCTGGAGATGATGGCGGCGCACGGCGCGGCGGTGGTGCGCGGCAGTGCGCATGCGGTGGTCGTCATCGACATGCCCTTCGGCAGCTACGAAGCCTCACCCGAAAAGGCGTTCGAAAGCGCCGCGTGGCTGCTGAAGCAAACCGGCGCTGCGGCCGTGAAGCTGGAAGGCGGCGCGGCGATGGCGTCCACCGTTCGCTTCCTGTCCGAACGCGGCATTCCCGTCATGGGCCATGTCGGCCTGACGCCACAGGCGGTGAACGTGCTGGGGGGTTATGGCGCGCGCGGACGGACCGATGCGGAGGCGGAGAAGATCGTCGGCGATGCCGTCGCCGTCGCCGAAGCGGGTGCGTTCGCCGTCGTGATCGAAGGCGTGATGGAGCCGATCGCGATTCGCATCACGCAAGAGATCGCCTGTCCCACGATCGGCATCGGTGCATCGGCGCAGTGCGACGGGCAGGTGCTGGTCGCCGAGGACATGCTGGGCCTGTTCGAACGTACTGCGCGCTTCGTGAAGCGCTACGACGACATGGCCGGCCGCATTTCCGCCGCAGCCGAAGCCTATGCCTGCGAGGTACGGGCGCGCAGCTTCCCCGGCCCTGAGCAGATCTATCCCGCCAAGGGATGATCGACGCGCAGGCCGACAGCCTGCATGACCTTTTGTTTCCCGGCGGGCGTCGCTAAGAGTGCGCGCCAGTCTTTTATCGTCCGCCCCTTATCGTCCGGAGCCCTCCTTGGCCCTTACGCCGCAAAACAACGATGCGTTCCTTCGCGAAGTCGACGACGAACTGCGCCGCGATCAACTGCTGACCTTCTGGGAACGCTATGGCCGCTGGACCATCGTGGGAATCGTCGCCGCTCTCGCGGCGTTCGGCGGATTCCTGTACTGGCAACACCGCCAGACCGAAGCGGCGGGCGTGCAGGGCGAACAATTGCAGGCCGCCTACGACCAGCTCGGCAACGGCCAGCCCGACGCCGCCGCCAAGGCGCTGGCGCCGATCGCGCAGACCGGCCGCCCCGGCTATCGCGCGCTGGCCCAGATGACCGAAGCGGACATCCTGCTGTCGAAGAAGCAGGACAAGGCTGCCGCCGCCAAGTTCGCGGCGATCGCTGCCGACAGCAGCGTCGCGCAGCCGTTCCGCGACCTGGCGCTGATCCGCCAGACCGTCGCCGAATATGACACGCTGAAGCCGCAGGTGGTGATCGAGCGGCTGCGGCCGATCGCCGTCCCGGCCAACGCCTATTTCGGCAGCGCGGGCGAACTGGTCGCGATGGCCTATCTCGACAGCGGGCGCCGCGACCTTGCCGGCCAGATGTTCAGCCAGCTCGGCAGCACAGAGAGCGTGCCCGAGACGATCCGTCAACGCGCGGTTCAGATGGCCGGATCGATGGGGGTGGATACATCCGCCGCCAAGGTTCGCGTCGTTACCCCCGCCAGCGCCGCGACCGCGCAATAACCCGCCGCACGATAGAGAAGGCCTCGCGTAGATGAAGACCACCATTCGTGCCTCGGTTGGCATTGCGGCCCTGATGGCCTTGTCCGCCTGCGGCGTGTTCAAGGGCGCACCGAAGAAGACGCCGACCGTTGGCCAGCGCGTGCCGATCCTGACGTCGGAAAACGGCATCGAGGCCGATCCGTCGATCGCCGACATCCAGGTGACGCTGCCCGCCCCCGCCGCCAACGCCAGCTGGTCGCAGCCGGGCGGCAATGCCGCCAAGTCGATGGGCCAGCTCGCGCTCGCCGAAACCCCGTCGCGCGTCTGGGAAAGCCGGATCGACGGCGGCTCGGTGCGTGAACGGCTCGCCGCCGCGCCGGTGATCGTCGACAACAAACTGTATATTGTCGATGTGCAGGCCCAGCTGCATGCCTTTGCCGCCGACACGGGTGCCAAGCTGTGGAGCGCCAGCGTCGCGAGCGGCGATGCCAATCGCCCCGCGCGCTTCGGCGGCGGTGCCAGCGTCGAGGGCGGCCGCGTTTTCGCCACCGACGGCCTGGGCGACGTGGTCGCGTTCAACGCTGCGGACGGCAAGGAAATCTGGCGCGCCAAGCCCGGCGGCCCGCTGCGCGGCGCGCCGACGCTGGCCAATGGTTCTGTCTATGTGCTGAGCCAGGACAACCAGATCTTCGCGATCGATCAGAACGACGGCAAGGTGCAGTGGGCGCAGTCCGGCACGCTGGAAACGCAGGGCGTGTTCGGCGTCGCGGCACCGGCCGCCAGCCAGGGCACGATCGTCGCCGGCTTCTCGAGCGGCGAACTCAACGCCTATCGCTACGAAAACGGCCGCGTCCTGTGGGGCGATGCGCTGTCGCGCACCTCGATCACGACGTCGGTGTCGAGCCTGTCGGACATCGACGCCGATCCGGTGATCGACAACGGCCGTATCTTCGCGGTCGGCCAGGGCGGCCGTATGGTCAGCCTCGATCTCGCGACCGGCCAGCGGCTGTGGGAACAGAATTTCGCCGGCATCTCGACGCCGTGGATCGCGGGCGACTGGCTGTTCGTCGTCACCGACAACGGCCGCCTCGTCTGCCTCGCCCGCTCGAACGGCAAGGCGCGTTGGATCGCGCAGCTGCAGCGGTTCAAGAACACCAAGAAGCAGAAGGGCCCGCAGGTCATCTGGTTCGGCCCGGTGCTGGCCGGCAACCGCCTGATCCTGACCAACTCGCTGGGCCAGATCGTCTTCACCTCGCCGACCGACGGCAGCATCGTGAACACGATCGACACGAAGGACAGCTTCGCGCTGCCGCCGGTGGTGGCGAACGGCACGCTCTACACGGTCGGCCAGTCGGGCAAGGTGACGGCGTTCAAATAAGCCGCGCCTCCCCGGCGACGGGATCATGGAACGACAGGGACGCCGCGGCCGCCACGGGCCCGGCGTCCTTTGTGTGTCTGACGATACCCTCTCAGGCACGCCGGAGCGCCGCTATCAGGGGGCGTTCACCCCCGAACCTACTAAAAGTACCATATCGGGCCAGCAATCTTTCGTCACTTTCGGGCGCGCCCGGCGTTGTGATGGGGTCTTTCCTGTCGAGGTCCTGTCCGTCCATGCCGCATCCCTCTGATCGTCTTGCCGTTCTCGAATCCCGACGGACGTTAAAGATGGCGCGATCGGCCCATGCCTATGTGCGGGGCAATACGGCAAAATTCTACGAATGGCTGGCAGCGTCCGACGCGGCACGTCGTGTGCCGGTGGGGCCGGCGGTGTGGATTTGCGGCGACTGTCACCTTGGCAATCTGGGGCCGATCGCCAGTGGCAACGGGTCCGTCGCTATCCAGATCCGCGATCTCGACCAGGCGGTGATCGGCAACCCCGCGCACGACCTCATCCGGCTGGGCCTGTCGCTGGCCACGGCCGCCCGCGGCTCCGACCTGCCGGGCGTCGTCACGATGCGGATGATGGAAGCGATGGTCGATGGCTATGCCGCGGCGATCCACGATCCGACCAGCGGCGACCCCGGCGTCGAATCCGATACCGTCCGCAGCGTCGAACGCGAGGCGTTGGGCCGGCGCTGGCGCCATCTGGCGAAGGAGCGGTTGGATGCGGTGGAGCCGCGCATCCCGCTCGGCAAGAAGTTTTGGGAACTGGCGCCCGAGGAACGCGAGGCGCTGACCGCGCTGTTCGCCGACGAACGCGTCGCGGCGATGATCCTGTCGCTGAAGGGCAAGCCGAAGAATCGCGAGGTCCGGCTGGTCGATGCCGCCTATTGGATGAAGGGGTGCAGTTCGCTGGGCCTGCTGCGCTATGCAGCGATCGTTGCGCTCCGGACGCGCAAGGGCAATTGGTCCTATGCGCTGGTCGACCTGAAGGAAGCGACCGCCCCCGTCGCGCCGGCGGCGCGCGGTGCGGCGATGCCGCGCGACCCGGGCGAGCGGGTCGCCACGGCCGCCCGTCACCTGTCGCCCTATCTCGGCGCGCGGATGATGCCGGTCCGGATGCTCGACCGGTCGCTGTTCATCCGCGAGCTGACCCCGCACGACCTGAAGCTGGAGGTCGAGCAGTTCAGCCGCGGCGAGGCGATCCGCGCCGCCCGCCATCTCGCCTTCGTCGTCGGCACGGCGCACGCCCGCCAGATGGACGCCGCCGCGCGTGCGGACTGGATCGGCCAGCTCGAATCGGGCCGGCACGGACAGCTCGATGCCCCCTCATGGCTGTGGGAAAGCGTCGTCTCGCTCTCCGGTAGCCATGAGGCAGGCTATCTCGACCACTGCCGGCGGTACGCGCTGGCGGCGTAGGCGATCGTGGCTACACCGTCTTGCCCTACACCGTCTTGCGCAGCGTGAAGCTGATCGTCCGCCCCAGCGGATCGAGATAGGCGGACTGATAGCTGAGCGGCGTCGCGCCCAGCCGGTCGCGAACTTGTGGCCGGGTGTTGAACAGGTTCGTGACACCCAGCGAGGCGCGCGTCCCCTTCAGCCATGCAGGCGCAGTCTTCCCACCGAACCGATCGGCGAGATTGGCGAACAGATTGACGTTCACCGTGGCGAAGCTCGGGAACCGCAGGTCGCCCGCGCTGCCCGCCCCCTGCAATGTCGTGCCGCTTTGCCACGTCGTCGTAACCCGCGCGCCAAGCCCCCGTTTGAACACCCCCGCCTGTGCCTCGATTTCGTGACGGCGGCGCCCGCCGCGCAGGTCGATCGCACCGCCATCCAGCAGGTCGAGCGTTGGCAGCCGGTCGTTCAGCACGATCGCGTCCTGCAGATACCAATTGTGGTACAGGCTGACGAATAGCCGGCTGCGTAGATTGTCCCCGGTGCGCGCCATGGCGCTGCCCGGCTCCGCGCGCGTCATGATGGCGCCCGGGTTCGCCCGCATCGCCTCCGCCTCGCTGCTGTACACCCGCATCCGGGCCGCCTGGAATCCGGGGGGCACCGCGCCGAGCGGTCGCGTGAAATTGATCCCCCAGCGCAACTGCCGTTGGCGGGATTCGGCGAAGTTGAGCGGCCGCCCGTCGATCCCCGTCAGCCGGCCGCGATCGTCGCGGATGAACCGGCCGGGAAAGGCCGCCTCGATATCAGGCGTCACGATTGGAAAGGCGGCGATGGGGCGATCGATCCGCGTCGCAACATAATCCACGCTGAGGGTCAGGTCCTTCTGCGCCAGCGGGCGGACGTTGACGCCCAGCCGGACGACATGGCGGTCGTCGCTGCGCAGGCCGGGATTGCCGCCCGACACGCGCGTGACATCCACCACTTCCCGCCGCCCGAGGTCGAACGTCCGGACGTTGGGCGTGACGAGCGTCGGGCCGCCGAGTTGCTCCAGCGTCGGCGCGCCCTCCTCATGCGTGGCGGATGCGATCACGTTGACCGCAGGCACGGGTGACCACGCGAGGCCATAGCCGAAGGTCCGCAGCGTCCCGACGTCCGACAAGTGCTCCAACGCGACATTGGCGTTCAGGCTGAGCGTGCCGAAGGGCGACGGCGAACCCGGTTTGCGGCTGAGGATCGGCAAAGCGATGTCGATCTGTGCCGCCCCCCGGTTGCGCGCGAGCTCACTGATCTGCGTGACGCCGCCGATCGACGACCGGCTGTCGAGCCCCCGGAATGCGACGCCCGCCTGCACGCTCGCCGACAGCGGCCCGGCCGGCAGGTCTGCGATCGGACCGTTCAGCAACAGGTCGGCCCCGGCGAGCGTATCGACGAACCGCGCCGAATCGCGCCGCCCCATGCCGCTGGCGACATCGGTGCGGAGGATGCTGCCGATGCGATCATAGGTGCCGGTAACCGTCCATTGCCACTGCCCTTCGCGGCCGCCGAGCGTGGTGCCGAGATGCGCGACCGATCGCTCGCCATCCCGCCGCAGCACCTCGTCACCGACCCGTCCCAACAGGCTGTGGCTCTGGTTCGAATCGAAACGGCCGTTCAGCGTCGCGGTCGAATCGCCCGACATCCGGCCGCTGATCAGGCCGTTGACCGCGATCTGTTCGGTCTGGGGCAGCAGGGTCCGCAGCCGACCCAGATCGGATGCGCCACCGATCTGGACGATATCCCGATCGCTTTCACGCAGCACCGCGGCGCGACTGTACGTCGCCCCCAGGCTGACGCGCGTATCGCCGCGCAGCGCCAGATAATCGGCATTGCCGATCGCACTATCCCGGCCGCCCTCAGTCGGTGCGACATAGCCGAGCTGCCCGACGCGCGACCGGAAATTGGCGAAGGTTACGATGTTCACGACCTTCTGGTCGGCGCGATAGCCATATTGCAGCGCGAGCTCTTCGGGGAACACCTCCATCCGCTCGATCGCCTCGGTGGGAATGCGCGCGATTTCCGAAAAGTCGGAGATGCGTCGGCCGTTGAGCAGCGTCACCGGCGTGCCGTCGCCACGCCCGCGGTTGCTCGTAACCTGCGGCCCCAGCGCCTCAAGCAGCGCGCCTATCGAGTCCGCACCATAGGCCCGCAGATCGACTGGGCTGAACGTGCGCTCCGGGGGCAGGTTGCCGACCACGGAGCCCCGCGGCTTTTGCGCGGCGACGACGATATCGTCCGGCGTGTGCGCCGGCGCTTTGCCAAACCCGGGCGGCGGGTTCTTGCGAAACCGTTCCTCCAACTCCCGCTGAATCTCCGGCGGAAGCGGCTTGCCGTCCGCGCCGCGAAACTCGATCCGCGGCGCCGCCTTGGCCGCGGGTTTTGCCTCTGGCGCGGGCGCGGGCGGTGCCGGCGCCTCCTGTGCCGCGACACCGCTTGCCGCACCCCCCGTCAGCAGCATCGCCGCCCATCCGTGCCGAACCATCACACCGTTCCTCCCTCGCTGGTATCTCGATGGACAGGGAAGCGGACGCGGGTAGCGAGGCGATGGCGCGCTGGTAGCCGTGGTTGATACGCAAATGCTACACAGCGCTGCTAGAAGGGTCGGCATGCAGTCCGCGGCCATCGCCCCCAGTTCGATCCTCGTCGTCGATGACGACGCCAGCATTCGCGATGCGATCGCCGACTTTTTGGGCGGCCACGGCTATGCGGTGCGCACCGCGCGCAACGCCGCGGCCTGCGATCACGAACTGGCCCAGGCGCCCGTCGACCTGATCGTGCTCGACGTGATGATGCCGGGCGAGGACGGCCTGTCGCTCTGCCGCCGCCTTGCCCCGGCGGGGACGGCGATCCTGATGCTCAGCGCGCTGGATGCGGTCACCGACCGGATCGTCGGGTTGGAGGTGGGCGCGTGGGACTATCTGACCAAGCCGTTCGAGCCGCGCGAACTGCTGGCGCGGGTGCGCGCGCTGCTGCGCCGCCCCGGCGCGGAGCGCGCCGATCCCGGTACGAAGGACGGTGTCAGCTTCGCCGGCTGGTGGCTCGACATGGAGCAGCGGCGACTGCGCGATCCGGCCGGACGCCCGCTGGCGCTCAGCGAGGGCGAGCATGCCTTGCTGGCGGCCTTCGTCCGCCGTCCCGGCCGCATCCTGACGCGCGATGCCCTGCTGGATCTGGCCCGCGGTCTCGATGCGACCTCCTATGACCGCGCGATCGACATTGCGGTCAGCCGCTTGCGCCGCAAGCTGGGGGACGCCGATCCCGCACCCCTGATCGAAACGGTACGCGGCGTCGGCTACCGCTTTCTGCCCACGGTGCGGCCGGCATGAGGCGACCGCCCAGCGCGCTCGTCGCGATCGGCGGGTTCGGCGTCGCCGTGGCGACGCTGAGCGTCGCGACGACCGCGGCGATCGTCATCCTGGCGCCGCAACCGCCTGCACCGCGGTTCAGCGCGGCCGAGGCGGTCGCCGCGTTGCGCCAACCCATGCCCGGCTTCGACCGACGCTGGCGTGCCGATCCGCCATCGGGCACGCGCGTGCCCATGCTGGAAGGGTTGATCGCCGGCGCACTCGGCCGGTCGCCGGGCGATATCCGGGTAACCTGGCCCGATGGGACGCGCCGGTCGAGCATCATGGTCCAGCGCACGACCGTCACCCATGTCCCCCCGCCCGGAGCGACGACGATACCGCCGTCCATCGTCCTGCTGCGGCGGGGCGGCACGCGCTTCGACATGGTGAGGCCCGAGGCGGCTGGCGGAGCGATCCGCGCCGCGCTGATCGGCGTGCCGATGACGGCCTTTGCGGCGAGCGTGCGCCAGCCCGACGGACGCTGGCTGACCGTATCGGCGACGCAGCCGCTGCTGGGTGGCTGGCAGCGGAACATCCTCATCGCGTTGGGCGTCAGCCTGCTGCTGCTCGCCCCCCTCGCATGGATTTTCGCCCGGCGGATGACCCGGCCGTTCCGGATATTGGCCCATGCGATCGATCGTGACGATACGGTCGCAGCCCTGCCCGGCGGCCCACGCGAATTGCGCGAAGCGGCGGCGGCGATCGCCTCGATGCGCAACCGGCTCGCCATCGAAGCGGCCGAGCGCGCGCGGATGCTGACCGCGATCGCGCATGACCTGCGGACACCCCTCACCGGCCTGCGCCTGCGTGTCGAGACCGCGCCCGAGCCACAACGATCGCGCATGGTCGCCGATGTCGACCGCATGCAGGCGATGATCGGTGAGGTGCTGGCCTTCGCCCGCGACGCCGCCGCCCCCGCCGCGATCGTCGAGGTGCGCTCGCTGGTCGCCGCGATCGTCGCGGACGCACATGACGCCGGGGCCAGCATCCGCCTGCTGCCCGGTGAGGATGCGTGGGTGCGACTACCCGAACCAGCCTTTCGCCGCGCGGTCGAAAATCTGGTGCGCAACGCGGCCGATTATGCGGGCGGGGGCGACATCGCGGTGCGGCAGGATGGCGCCGCCGTGCTCGTGTCGGTCGCGGACACAGGCCCCGGCATTCCCGCCGCGGATCGCGAGCGCCTGCTGCTGCCCTTCGAACGCGGCGAGGCCTCGCGCAATCGCGGCACGGGCGGGGCGGGTCTCGGCCTCAGCATCGTCCACGACTTCGCCGCGCAGCACCGCGGCACCTTTACGCTGGATGCTGGCCCCGACGGAGGCACGATCGCGACGCTGCGACTGCCCTCCGCTTGAACGGCGCGGGGAACCACCCGCGCGCAACACCCTGATCGCAGCGGGAGACGGCGCCATACGGGGCATCAGACGTGGTATAGCGCCCACCCGACGGCCCTAGCCTGCAGCCGTCACGCGACCGCGCTCAATCGTCGTAGACCCACTCGGACCATTTGACGACATTGTGGTGGCTGCAATTGACCAGCTGGACGGTGCATTGCTTGGTATTCCAGTCGCTTTCGCACGAATGGCGGACATGGGCGATCGCTTCGTCCTGCGTGCTGCCGGTATCGACGCTGTCATGCCCCACCACCGGCCGGCCGGTCTCCACGGCGCGGGCGACCGCCGCGCATTGGTTGGTGTAGGACAGCATCAGCTGACACGCCGTCCCGCCATTCTGCCGGCAATTCGTCAACACCCCGTCCTGCGCCTCGCGCTTCGAGGGATATTGATAGCTGCCGAACCACACACCCTTGCCCTTGTCATAGGCGATGGCGCCGAAGGCCCGCTCGATCCGGTGGAAGCCTTGCAGGCGCGGCACGGGCGGTCCGCAGTTCGGGCTGCCCTGGGGGACACCGTTGCAGATGAAGGGCGGCCGCACCTGCGCGTCGACCCGCGATATCCGCGACAGACCGAGGGCGATCGCCGGCACCGCCAGGGCCATCGTCCCCCAGAGCACAGCACGGCGTTTGGCCAGCATGTCCTACAGCCCCAGCGCGTTACGCAGGCCGCCGAGGCTCCGCTTCTTCGGCTTCTCGGGCGGCGTGTCGGTGGCGGCGTTGCTTTCGATCTGGGCGCCGGGGCCGCAGCGATGCTGCTTGTCCAGCTCGGCCCCCACGGCGCCACCGGCCGCACTGGCGGCCACGGCCCCCTGCCCGCCGCCGCCGATCTTGCTGCCGAGCAGCCCGCCCAGCGCCATGCCATAGGCCGCCTTCATGCCGCCGTTGACCGTCTTGGAACAGTCGGTGACGTCGCGCGCCTTGGAGGTGTGGACCTTGGGTCCCGTCCCACCGGCGGCGGACGCGGTCGCCTCGCCCGTTGCGGCTCCGGCCGCGCTCTTGTCGACCGTCACTTCGTAGATCGTCGTGCGGTCTGGCCCTTCGAACAGATGGAGCAACACGCAATCGTCCCCGCGCTGCGCGACGATGACGCGCATCCGGTTGCCGAACAGCCCATCGGCGAACCCGTCCGGCGCGACGCGATCGGTCAGGAAGATCAGCCGCCCCATATCCTTGCCGCACGCCACGGTGCCCGTGCAGTCGAACACGGTGCGATAGCCGGCGCGCTGCAACAGCCCGGTATAGTAGCGGCCCACCGCCAGCGTCGGAACCGCCGTGGGCGTCGCATAGTCGATATGCGTGACCCGCCCCTCGAGCGTCCGCACAGCCCGCGTCGTCGTTGCATCGTCGATGCGGGCGATCGGCAGGACCACCTGATCCTCCGCCGGCGGCCGGTAGTTCTTGATCGCGGCACCGGCATAACGCGGCAACAGCGGATGATCCTCACCGGGCCGATCGGCCCAGGCAGTGGAGGCCGTTGCGGCCAGAACGAGCGCGATGGGAATGAACCGCATTGTGATCTCCTGCGTCAGGAATGGACCAAATGGCTGTGTTGCCCGTATAGGACAGATTGATGCAGATCAACCCGCAATGTCAGGTCCCGCTCGGCGCGTCCGCGCGCCGGACGGAACTGCATCAGAACCGGAAGCCGAGGCCGACCACCGCCTGATGTCGGTCGTAGCTGCCCGCATAGTTGGCGTAGCGATATTCGGCCTTCAGCGTCGTGCGATCGCTGATGTGATGTTCGACCCCTGCGCCAAGACGAAACCCGTCGACCGTACCGCTGGTCGTCTGGCGCGCGGCGAACGTCTGCTCGACATTGGTATAGCCCGCCTTGCCATACAGCAGCGTCGCGCCGCCGATCGGTGTTCCGAGACGGCCCCCGACATAAGCGTCTCGCCCCGTCGTCACGCACAGGCTGCTATTGCCGCCGCTCGTCGAATAGCGGACGCTGCACTGGCGGTTCGACGAGCCGGTCAATTCGCCTTCGACGCCGACGACCAGACCGTTCCGCTGCCAGTCATAGCCGATCTGCCCGCCATAGGTCGCGCCGGCACTCCAGTCGCTGAAGCGGTTGGCGCCGTCGACGCCGACGATCAGCGTGACGCTGCCCCCCTCAAAAGGCCGGGCCACGTGATCCTGCGCGGCGGCAGGCGTCGCGCCGATCAGGGCCAGAATCGAAAGGGCGGCAGTCCATCGCATCGTCATTCCTTCGTGTTGATCGTCTCGCACGGTCGCATCGACGTGCTGACACGGAGGAACCGCAGTCCGGGCCGCGAACTTTTTTCTAGAAACGCCGGGTGGCCGAGAGGGTCAGGGTACGCGGACGATATGGCGTGTAATAGCGGGCGGTCGTCGCAGCGAAAGGATTGCCGAAGGCCAGGGTATCGGCACGCACCCCGGTCAGATTGTCGACGTCGAGCGCCAACGTCAGTTGGCGAGACTGGCCGACCACACCGAACCGCCCGATGACGCGGGGCGGCATCCGCCGATCGGCGGGGCCATCCAGCCCCAGATGCGTGGCGCCGGTCAGCTCTACGGACAGGCGCGGTACGACCTGCCACCCGCCCAGCGCCTGCACCCGAGACACCGCCAGCCGCGCCGACAGATCGGGGACCAGCGGCAGATAGCGTGAGGGCCCTTCGCGACGCCGCGGGCGCTGCGCCACCCCACCCGCCGTGATCCGCCAGCCTTCTGTGGCCTGCCAGTCGACGCTCGCGTCCAGGCCGACGATGCTGGCGCGCCCGGCGTTGCGCGTCCCGATCCAGCCTTCGGGACGCAGATAGTCGGACTGGATATCGCTCCACCGGGTGAGGAACAGATTGCCGTCGATGCCCAGCCGCCCGCCGAGCAGTCGCATCCGGCCGCCGAGGTCGATCGCGCGCACCCGATCGGACGCGTAACGCCGCGTCACGCCGTCGTCGGTATTCAATCCGCCTGGGCGATAGGCCGTGGCGATGCGGGCATAGACGATCCGGCCCGGTTCTGGGGTGTAGGATAGCGAGACGTTGGGCGTCACTCCGATCTCGGCCGGCGTGCGGCCGACCGCGCGATCGATCCCGAAGCTGTCGTTGCGTGTTCCCGCGCGAAAGACCCGGAGGCCAAGCCCCAATCGCCAATGCGCCGTCAACGTCGCCGACCCGTCGGCGAATACCGCCGCCTCCGTCACCGCGCGACTGGCGGCCCCACGACGCGTGACGATCCCGTTGCGCGCCAGCCCGACCAGATCGCCCTCGGTCCGCGTCGACAGGAATGCGGCACCCGCCACCCAGACGAGCCCCCCGCCCTCCGCCGAACTGACGCGGATTTCCTGGTCCACCACGCGCAGCATCCGATCGTTGTAGATGGCGATGGGCACGCCGGGGGTGAGGACGCCGCCATCGTAGCGCTGGCTTTGGCTCTGCGTCGTCAGCCCGGTCGCGACGGTCAGCCGCAGCGCCCCGATCGGCCCCGTGATCGATCCCTGATAATGCGACAGGCGCGCCTGATAAGGCTCGGCGGTCGGCACGCTGCGGCAATAGGCGTCGGCGCGATCGACATAGGACGTATCGCGGGCATCGATCGCCTGCCGCACCGCGCTGGCGTCGATCAACCATGACCCGACGGGTGCGGCGCGAACCGCAATCCGCGCGCCGCGGGTCACCGTCCGGTTGAGATTGCGGCGACCATCGTCGTCGTCGATCCAGCCGGGATCGACCGCGCCATAGCCGACGATGCGCAGCCCCAGCCGATCGTGGATCAGCGGCAGATTGACGACGCCTTGCCCGGACGGCCCGATGCCGCCGCCCGCGACTCGCGCCAGGCCGACACCCATATCCGCCTCCACCCGATCCAGCACCGGCCGGTTCGTGACGATCCGATACACGCCGCCCAGCGCGCCCGTCCCATATAGCGGGCCCTGTGGCCCCTTCAGTATCTCGACGCGCGCGACATCGACCAGCCGCAGGGCGGGATCGGCGCCATCGAAGGCGATACGCACATCATCGAGCTGGACGCTGACCGGCGACTGGCTGAAGCCGTTGAAGACGCTGTCGGCGATACCGCGCAGGAACAGCCGGTCCGCGCCCGGCCCCGCCCCGGTCAGCGTCAGGCCGTCCACCGCCCGCGCGACGTCACGCGTCGTGCCGATCGCTCCGCCCCCCACCATGCCCGGGCGCAGGATCGCGACCGGAGCTGGAATGGTGGACATGACCTCGTCGCGCTTGCGGCCGGTGACGACGATGTCGGGCGGCGGCGCTTCCTCGACGGGCGCCGTCGCTACCGGCACTGCCCGGGGGCGCAACCGATAGGCCTGCGGCGCCACGCGCACCGCTTCCCACCCGAGCGGCTCGAGCAATTGCGCCAGCGCGTCCTCTGCGGTCATCCTGCCGCGTAACCGCACCGGCGCCAGCCGTGGCAAGGCGCCATCGCGCGCGATCGAAATCTGCGCCTGCGCCGATAGCTGCGCCAGCGCGCCGGTTAGATCACGCGCGTCGATATTCAGCCGATAGCGTCCGCTCTCCGCCGCTACCGGCGCTGCGGCGAGGCTAACGAGCGGTGCGATCGGCCAGATGTATCGCATCACCGTCCACCCGCAGTGCCAGCCCGGTCAGCGCAGCGAGAGATCGCGCCATCCTTAGCCCGTCGCCTTGTGCGATCATCCCCGAAAAGCGGCGCTCCGCCACGGCATGGTCGACCGTCACCGCCGTTCCGCTTGCCCGCGCGATATCCGCGACGACGAGGCCCAGCGGGACGTCGTCGTACACCAGCGGCCCGCTCCGCCATCCGCCGACCGTGCTCACGTCGATCGGCTGTAGCACGCCGCGACCCTGACCCTGCATGGTCAGCGCACGGCCCGCCACCACCGCCATCGCGTCGCCGCGATTGCGCGACGAGACCGCCACTTCTCCCTCGGCCACCGCGACCCGCACCATTCCCTCGCCAACCGCGATATCGAACCGCGTGCCGACGTCGCGGATTGTATAGCGCCCGGCTTGAACGGTCAGCGGCCGGCCGACATCGTGGCGCACATCGAAGAACGCGCTGCCGTCCAGCGTCAGCGCCTGTTCGCGCGATGCCGGTACGCGAAGCACGCTGCCGGGCGCCAGGATGGCACGCGACCCATCGGCCAAATGGATCGTCCGCACCTGTCCGGGACCGGTACGATAGGCGATGACCGTCGGCTCGCCAGCGCGCCACCCCTGATACAGCAGGCCCAGCACCGCTGCGATCACGACGGCAGCGATCGCGCTCCAGGCGCCCCAGCGCGGACTACGCCGCTCAGGCGTCAGATCCGCGGCTCGAAGATGCAGCGCCGGTCCCGCCGCGTCGATACGATCGTCCACCAGGGCTATGGCGTCATACGCATCGCGATGGCGCGGATCGGCCTCCAGCCAGTCGGTGAAGGCCGCCCAGTCCATATCGTCATCGGCCTGCGCCAGATGCCAGCGCGCCGCCGCTTCGTCGATGTCCGCGCTCATGTCGTCCAGACGCCGCCCGTCCACCATTCCTCAGTCCTTCAGGGCGCGGCGCAGATGCACCATCGCCACCGCAATGTGTTTTTCGACCCCGCTCCGGCTAATCCCCAGCCGCGCGGCGATCTCCGCATGGCTCAGCCCGTCGAACTTATGCATCCGAAAGGCCCGCCCCGCCGCCTCGGGTAGCGCAGCGATCGCCGCGGCGAGCCGCGCCGTTTCCTCCCGCTCCACCATCTGCTGGTCCACAGCGGGGGTCGGGTCGACCGGCTCGCCCCCTGCGCCGCCCCGCTCGACCGCCCACGCACCATCGCGCACGACGCGCCGCCGCCGTGTGCGGATCATGTCGAGCGCGACGTTCTGGGCTGCGCGGTACAGATAGGCGCGGGGATTGGCGATGGGGCCGGTCGCGCCACTCTCCAGTCGCAACCACAACTCCTGCATCGCGTCCTCCGCCAGCGCCGGTTCGCCCAGGCGAGCCGTCAGGAAACGCAGCACCTCGGGCCGAAGCGACGTATAGACGTGGAGTAGCCCGGAATTGGGAAGCAAGCCGATACCATCTTCGTTGCGATTGTGCCGCGACGGGCATGGACCACCGTGATCCGCAGCAATGGCGCCGTTCTTCGCCGCACCAGCGACGCTATGCAACCCTGTGGCTCGGTGGCGGACCGCCCCACCCGACACCGCGACAGCCGATGGGATCATGACAGCGCGGCATCCCGCAGCCTTTTACCGCCGCCCCTCTTTCGTCGGGCTTATTTGATCGAAATCATGTCCGACGCGGATATTTCAAAGTGTTGCTGTGTTGGGGCCGTTCGATCTGGAGGCGGCGATGGCAACGACGGCAGGTACGATCACGACGCCCACCACTGACGGCAAAGCCGATCGCAAACGCGCGACGGGCGCGCTGGCGGCCCTCAATTTCTTCATGGCGGACATGCAGGCGGGCATCGGTCCGTTCCTCGGCGTCTTCCTGCAACAGCGTGGCTGGCAGTCCGGACCGATCGGCACCGTCATGACCGCTGGCGGTGTTGCCGGCATGCTGTTTACCGCGCCGGCGGGCGCGTTCATCGATCATACGACGAAGAAGCGGCTGGTCGTCGTGGTCACCGGCATCTGTACCGTGTTTGCGTCCTTCCTGATCCTGTGGTCGCAGGCCTGGGCGGTGGTGACGGTCAGCCAGGTGGCGACCGCGATTGCTGGCGCCGCGATCGGCCCGGCGGTGGCGGGGATGACGCTGGGCGTCGTCCGGCAGAAGGGGTTCAACGCGCAGAACGGCCGCAACCAGGCGTTCAACCACGCCGGCAACATGATCGGCGCCGGCCTGTCGGGGTGGCTGGGGTGGAAGTTCGGCATGCCCGCGATCTTCTACCTATCGGCCGCCTTTGGCGTGCTCGCGATCATCTCCGTCCTCTCGATCCCCGAACGGGCGATCGACCATCAGGCGGCACGTGGCCTGGAAAAGGGCGACGAAGGGCAGGACGGCGGCAAGGCCGAAGGCTTCAAGGTCCTGATGCGCAACAAGCCGATGTTGATCCTGGCACTGGCGCTCGCCTGCTTCCACCTCGGCAATGGCGGGATGCTGCCGCTGTATACGCTGGCGGTCGTTGGCGCGGGCCAGGGAAATCCGGCGCTGTTCACCGCGACCACGGTCGTCGTCGCGCAGGCGGTGATGATCGCGGCCAGCATCGTCGCGATGAAGGTCGCGGCGGGGCGCGGCTATTGGCTCGTCCTGCTGAATTCGTTTGCGGCGCTGCCGCTCCGCGGGTTTCTCGCTGGCACGATCATCCAGTATTGGGGCGTCTGGCCCGTGCAGGCGCTCGACGGCATCGGTGCAGGGCTGCAGAGCGTGGCGGTGCCGGGCCTCGTCGCCTGCCTGCTCAAAGGTACGGGGCGCGTCAACGTCGGCCAAGGCGCGGTAATGACCGTACAGGGCGTCGGCGCCAGCCTGTCGCCCGCGATCGGCGGGTGGATCGCGCAGGCCTTCGGCTATCGCGCCTGCTTCTTCATTCTCGGCAGCTTCGCGATCGCCAGCCTTGCGCTGTGGATCGGTTTTGCCGCGACGCTGCGCCCGGCCTGCGCCGGCACCGATCAGGACTAGGCGAAAGGACGATCCGATGGGCACTTCAATCTGCTGGGCGCATATCGGCGACCTGCACCTCGACGAGG
Organism: Sphingomonas melonis DAPP-PG 224; assembly: GCF_000379045.1. NCBI lineage: Bacteria > Pseudomonadati > Pseudomonadota > Alphaproteobacteria > Sphingomonadales > Sphingomonadaceae > Sphingomonas > Sphingomonas melonis. Next base: position 2,034,839 of record NZ_KB900605.1, on the reverse strand, counting down.
CCGACGACTGGCAGGGCCTCGGCCGGCTGGAGGCCATCGTCGATCAGATCAATCGCGTCGTCGAGGGGATCGACTTCGTCTTCGTCCCCGGTGACAACGCCAACCACGGCACGCCCGACCAATATGCGCGGATGATGGCCGCGCTGGCCCCGCTCCAGACGCCGTGGCGGATCATTCCGGGCGACCATGATTTCGAACCCGGCGATCTTGCCCATTACGACGCCGCCATCCCCGCCGCCAACCGCCCGGAGGCGGAGACGATCGCGGGCTATCGCTGCCTGTTCCTCGACATCATATCGGCAGGGGCGGGCGGCCCCGACTTCCGCGTAACCATGCACCACCGCAACCGGCTGGCCGAAGAGCTCGCGCGGGCCGAGGCGGCCGATCAGGTGCCGCTGGTGTTCATGCACGCCTATCCCGGCGACCTCGCCGCCGATGGCGATAGCATCGCCCGCACCTTCGCCGACGCGCGCGTCGCCTTCGTCGATACTGGCCACACGCATTACAACGAACTGCTGAACGACGGCCGCGTCATCTACGGCGCGACGCGTTCGACCGCGCAGATCGAGGAAGACGCCGGCCGCGTCGGCTTTGCGATCGTCTGCGTCCATGGCCGCGTGCCCAGCTGGCGCTTCCGTCGTCTCGACGCCGCCTGGCCGCATGTCCAGATCGTCAGCCCATGCGACGCCCGTCTGGTAACGCGCCCCGCCGATCCGCATCAGGTGCCGCGCCCCGGCGCCGTCACCATCGTCGCGCGCATACTGGGCGCGGCGGCAGATGCGACGGTCGAGGTGCGCATCGACGACGATGCCCCCGCCCCCATGCATCGTGCCGACGACGGACTATGGCAGGCGACCGTTTCAGTCGAACGGGCCGGCGCGCATGCCGTCACCGTGACCTGCGGCGACGCTCGCGACCGGATCGACCTTCTCGTCCGCGGCGAACAGGACATCCCCAAACGCCGTCTCCATGCAGGCCTCGGCACCGACGCCCACGCCATCGGCGCATGGCCGATCGCCGGCATCGACGGATTGCAGCTGGGCCCGAACAAGAACGGCGGACCACCGGAATGAGGCGGCCAAGCGCCCGCTCGCCGCGCAATGCGGTCGTCAGTCGACGACGATATCAGGAAGTAACGGCGGAGAGAGAAGGAAGCGCGCTCGCCTCATAAGCCGCTGTATTTTTGAGAATTTTGTCATCATTCCCTCGTTCCGACCATACGACTGGCCCACGGGGCCAGTTGCTTCCTCAACTAATCGACCGAATTAGAGACCGATTTGACGTCCGAGCGGCATCACCCATAGGGAATTTGATTGCCGTCATTCATCGCGGGCTCGGCGGTGCCCTATCTCTGCTATTCGTTCACATCGCAGACGTTAGCTGACCCAGACCACTTCCCCTTGAGGATGGTCTGGCATTGAGATTAAGCGGCTACCCTTCTCTTCAGTCATGACGACCCACGTGTGGACGGCCCTCGTTGGCAAGTACGACTTTCGCCTATCATTGCTGGTTGGTGCGGCCATGTGTCCGACCTGTTGGTGCGGCGCATGGTGCCGCTGGCCGTAATGCCATTCGCGCGTCTCGGGTCCCGATCACATTCACGCGCTTGATGCGCTTGGGTCATTGTGGGTTTTCCCGATCCGGCGGTTCAACCGGCTTGTTGCATTAGCTCCTGATCGCCCTTTCCAACCTCGTCAGGCGCGGTCGCCCGAGCCGTGTTCCTTATGGCGCTAGCGGCTCACGATACCGCTCACCGCTGGCCATCATCGCCCAGATCATGCGGGCGTTCTTGTTGGCGAGCGCAACCGCGGCAACCTTGGCCTTGCGGCGGGCCAGCAGCTGAACAAGCCACGGCCGCTTGGCCCCGTTACGTTCGGCAAAGCGCACGACCGCCATGGCGCCGACGATCAGCATCTGGCGCAGGTACTGATGCCCGGCCTTGGTGATGCCACCGAGCCGCTCCTTGCCGCCGCTCGAGTTTTGCCGCGGCACCAGGCCGATCCACGCGGCGAGGTTGCGACCTGAGCGGAAGATCGCAGGATCGGGAACGGTGGCAACGATGGCGCTGGCGAGCAGCGGCCCCACGCCGGGTATCTCCATCAGCCGACGGCCAAGCTCGGTCTCGCGTGCGCTCGCCAGGATGCGGCGGTCGTTCTCCAGGATCTGCTCCTTTACGATGCGCAGCTGAGCCGCCAGCATCTCCAGGCAGAACCGCGCATCGGCCGGCACCCGCTCGTCAGTCGGGTCGGCGATGACGTCGAGGAGCTGCTCAATGCCGTTCCTGCCGATCGGTGCCGCGATTCCGAACTCGGCCAGGTGCGCCCGCATCGCGTTTGACAGCTGCGTCCGTTGGCGATTCAGGATCAGGCGAACACGATGCAGCATCATCGCGCTCTGCTGCTCGGGCGACTTGATGCCGACGAAGCGCATCGTCGGCCGGGTCACCGCCTCGCAGATCGCCTCCGCATCGGCCGCGTCGTTCTTGCCCCGCTTGACGTACGGCTTCACGTACTGCGCCGGCATCAGCTTCACGTCATGCCCGAGCACTACCAGCTCGCGTGCCCAGTAATGCCAGGTCGCACAGGCCTAGATCCCGACCAGACACGGCGGTAGCTTGGCGAAGAACCTCAGCATGCGCCCGCGCGTCAGCCGCTGGCGGATCACCGCCACGCCCTCCGCATCGACGCCATGCACCTGGAACACGTTCTTCGCGAGATTTAGACCTATCGTAGTGACGCTGCCCATCGTGAAGCTCCTTCCGGCTCTCCGCAGGTTATCCTGCTGAAGGGTTGGAGAGCCGTCCACGTCATCACATTCAAACGTTCGCGACCTGCTTCCGGATTTTGAACCTCTGCCGTTCAATCATCAGCCCGGGAAGATTCACAGCCGGAAGCGGATCGTCCCACCGGCTGTGCGCGGGTCGCTTGGTGTCCCGACGATTAGGCCCGAATTGCCCGCCTGGATCGTGAGGTTCTGGAGGTAGTCGGCGTCGAGCAGGTTGCGTGCCCAGACGATCAGTTCCAGCCCGTCCGCGAAGCGATAGCCGATGTTGGCGTTGGTCAGGTTATAGCCGCGAATATAGGTGAAGCGCGACAGGCTGGGGTCGCCGTTGAAGCCGCTGCGGGAGGCCGTATCGACATGGACGAAGACCTGTCCGTCACCCACGGGGCGCTGATAATCCATCCCGGCGGTGATCGCGAAGCGCGGTAGCGACGCGAGGCGACGGCCGGTCAGGCTGCACCGCGTGGTGGAAGCGGTTTGCACTTCCAGCGGACATGGGCCGGCGGGATAGTCGGTGTATTTCCCGTCCGAATAGGCGAAGCTGGTGCGTGCCCTAAGGCCCGGTAGAATGAGCGCGCTCACTTCCGTCTCGATCCCCTTCACCGTCACCTGCGGGATGTTGGACAGGTAGCCCCGTAGCTGCACCGTCTGCGTCAGCGAGTTCTCGACGACGGTCGCCTGAAAGTCGCGGACCTTGGTGTAGAAGCCGTCGATGTTGAAAATCAGGCGGTCGTCGAACAGCGTGTTCTTCAGGCCCACCTCATAGGTCTCGTTCCGCTCGGGCCGCACGACGGCGGTCGCCAGCACCGGGCGGTTGTTGCTGTCGAGCGGCAGGCCCGACATGTTGATCCCCCCCGATTTGAACCCGCGCGCATAGCTCGCATAGGCCATCGTCGTGTCGGTGACCTGCCACGCCAGGTTGCCGCGGCCCGACAGGCTACCGTCGCTGTCATGCGCTTCATAGCCTTGCGGGCGCAACACGCCGAGGCGGGCGTTAACGAGCGCGGTGTTGGTCGTCGAAAGTCCACCCGAGACGGTGGTGGCATAATAGCCGTCCTTCTCCTCCTGCGTGTAACGCAAACCGACCGTCGCGGTCAGACGGTCGAAGACGCGGTAATTGACCTCGCCGAACGCGGCGTAGCTGAGGCTGCGGAAATCGGTGCGACCGTCCTGCCCGTAACCGTCGAGCAGGTTGGACGGCACCGGCGTTACCACGGCGGCTGCACCCGTGCCGGTCGTGACGGTCGTCCCGATCAGATAGCGGGCGGCGGCCGGACCATAGATGCTGATCGGTCGCCCGGTCAGGCGCTGGCGGAAGCCGTAGAGGCCGACGACATAGGAGAACGGTCCGGTGCCGTTCGAGGCGAGGCGCAGTTCCTGGCTATACTGGTCCTGTCGCGACGGAATGTGCTGCGAGAGCTGGACGGGCAAGCCGGTATAGTCGCGATCGTTTTCCGCATCCCAGTTCCAGAAGCGCCATGCGCTGACCGAGGTCAGCGTGACCGGACCCAGGTTCCAGTCGGTGATCGCGCTCACGCCGCCTTCGTTGGTGTCGACACCCAGCGGGCCGTCGATGTCAGTCTTCCGGTCGTAGATGTTGGTGCTGGGGGGCGCATAGCCGAACTGCGCGGCCAGACCGTTCGACCCACCGAACTGGCGGTTGGCGGCGCGCAAGCTGCTGCCGGTGCGCAGATACACCTGCCCGCAGCAATAGGCCTGGAAATTGGTGAAGTCGGCGATAACACGCATCTGGATCGTGTCGTCGGGCTTGAACAGCAATTGCCCGCGCACCGCCTGCGTGCCGATCGTGTTGGCGGCGCGGCCGGTGCGGACGTTGTCGAGCACGCCGTCGCGCCGGGTCGACACGCCCGAGATCCGATAGGCGATGGTGTCGGTGATCGGCCCCGATGCCCAGCCCCTGGCCTGCACGAAATTATAGTCGCCGTAGGACAGTTCGGCGAACCCCTCGCGGGTGAAGCTCGGCGCGCGCGTGGTGATGTTCAGTGCGCCAGCGGTCGTGTTCTTGCCGAACAGCGTGCCTTGCGGGCCGCGCAGCTCCTCCACCTGCTCGATGTCGGCAAAGTCGAACGCGGCGGTGGCTGGCCGGGCGTGGTAAACCTGATCGACATAGAAACCGACGCCCGGCTCCAGCCCGTCGTTCGCCTGACTGACCGCGACGACGCTCGATCCCAGACCGCGGATGGTGAAAGCGGTGTTGCGCGGGTTGGCCGAGCTGTAGTTCAGCGTGGGGATCAGCGTCGTCAGACCCTGCGTGTTAACCGTATAGCTCTGGTCGATGAGGTCGCCGCCCACCACCGACAAGGCTGCAGGCACGCGCTGCGCATCTTCCGCCCGGCGGCGTGCCGTGACGATGACGTCGGGCAGGCCCCCTTCCCGATCCGGGTCGCTCGCGGTCGTGCTCTGGGTCGTTTGGGCCAAGACGGGTGCGCTGAACGCCGGCATGACCGTCGCACACAGAAGACCCGCGAGCCGCTTCGACATCGACAATACCCCGTTTGCAGCGGCCGTTGTCGCCGCTTTATATTCGGTCGTATATCGATGGTGTATTCAGCCGTATACAGAGATTTACCGGCCCCGAGGCGATCAATCGGGCGCTACCGGCTCCTGCCGCAGATATTGGCGTAGCTGCGCATAGGCCGGGCGGTCGGCGATGGCCGAGGCCTCCCGCTCCATGTCGCGATAGGCTTCGAGGACGGCGATGCCTGTCGGCGATACCCGTGCGCCCCGTTCGCGTCCGCCGCCCTTGATCGTCTCGACCACGACCGGATCGAAACAGCGGTTCATCTCGTCTACCAGCAGCCAGGCGCGGCGATAGCTCATGCCGAGAGCCCGCCCGGCCGCGCTGATCGAGCCGTGTTCGATGATCGCCTCCAGCAGGTCGGCCTTACCCGGGCCCATCGCCAGCGCATCGCCGCAAGCGATCTGGATCTTGAGCCAGAGGGGCCCGAGCTTCATCTTACTTGCCGATCATCACGTCGCTGGCCTTGATGATCACCGTGACGGCGTCACCCTTCGCCAGACCGAGGTCTGCGATCGCTTCTTCGGTGATGCTGGCGGTGACGACATTCCCGCCGCCGATGTCGACCTTGATCGAACCGTTGACGGCGCCAGGCGTGATCGAGACGATCGTGCCGGAGATCTGGTTGCGTGCGCTGAGCTTCATGATGACCCCTCGATTGGATTGCCCCGGTTCTAACCGCACTGGCCGCCATAGCCTATATCGTCCGGAGAACGGGACGAGAGCACGTCCTCCGGCAGGAAGGCCGACGGTACACGTCGCCATGAAGCATGACCGATCGCGCATCGGGATATCCGCGGGACTGTCACTCCGCCGCACCGGCGAATGCCGCACCTGTCTTGTCCTAAAGAGCCGTGGCTGCGATAGCCCTGCGTGGGTGCGCCTTTAGGGGTGCAGGCATGTTGCGCTGGTCGGGCCGCCAGCGCCGATGACCGTGACGGAAGGCCGGACATGACCGATCGCGCGCGCCGTCCCGCGCCTGCCCTTTGCACCTCACGGCATCGATGCCGCCGCGCGGGTCTGCGCACAGGGGCTGCATGAGAGGACGCGGCCATCGCCCGACACATGGCGACGCCACCACCACCGGTGCGTTGCGACGGCGACGGCGCACGCCGGTCTGGCTGTCGCTGCTGTGGAGGGTCGGGCTGGTCCTCGCGCTGCTCGGGATCGCGCTGGCGGGCCATTGGCTCGATCGTGCCGGCCTGCGCGACAATATCGACGGCCACATCAGCTTCGCCGATGTTCTGTACTTCACGATGATCACCGTCACGACCGTGGGTTACGGCGACATCGTGCCGGTGACGCAGCAGGCCCGGCTGTTCGATACGTTCGTGGTCACGCCGATCCGGCTCTTCGTGTGGCTCATCTTTTTGGGAAGCGCCTATGACTTTCTCCTTCGACGTGTGTGGGACGGGTGGCGGATGCGCGTGATCCAGCAGCGGCTCAGCGGCCACACCATCGTCACTGGCTTCGGCACATCGGGCAGCGAGGCCGTGGCGGAGCTGATCCGGCGCGGCGCGGATCCCGCGACCATCGTCGTCATCGACGAACGTGCGGCCGCGATCGAGATGGCCGAGCGGCTGGGTGTCAACGTCATGCAGGGCGATGCCAGCCGCAACGCGACGCTGGACGCGGTGCAGATCGCCCGCGCGAAGGCGGTGATCGTCTCCGCCGGGCGTGACGATACGTCGATCCTGATCGTGCTGACCGCGCGCGGGCTGGCGCCCGGCGTACCGCTGAGCGTGGTGATCCGATCGGAGGACAACGAACCGCTCGCCCGGCAGGCCGGCGCGACGACGGTCATCAACCCGGCCAGCTTTGCCGGTCTGCTGCTCGCCGGCTCGACGCATGGCGAGCATCTGGCCGATTACATCGCCGATCTGGCCGCGCACGGTGGCCGCGTCGCGCTGCACGAACGCGACGTCGCACCGGCGGAGGTGGGCCGGCCGCTGTCCACCCTCACTACCGGTCTCGGCGTTCGCCTGCATCGCGGCGGCACCGCGATCGGCTTCTGGGAACCGCAGGCGCAGCGGCTGGAGATCGGCGACCGGATCGTCGAGATCGTCCCCACGGAGCGCCTGCCATGACCGTCGCCGCATCGGATCGCCCCGACCCCGCCAGGCGCCTCGGCCGGATCGCGCTCTACCGCTGGTGGCGGCGCTCCGTGGTCGGGCGCGTCGATCACGAGGCGGTGCTGGCGCGCGTCATCGAGGAAAGCGGATGGAGCCCGCGCTTCGCCTTCATGACGATGATGTCGGCAGGGATTGCGGTGCTGGGGCTGCTGCTGTCGTCACCGGCGGTGGTGATCGGCGCGATGCTGATTTCGCCGCTGATGAACCCGATCCTGGGCTTCGGCTTCAGCCTGGCGCTGTTCGACTTTCGCGAGCTGCGACGATCGTTGAAGGCACTGATGATCGGGTCGGTCGCGGCGATCGCCTTCACCGCGCTGCTGGTGCTCGTATCACCGTTGCAGGCGCCGACCGCCGAAATCGTCGCGCGGACGCGGCCCAATCTGTTCGACCTGGCTGTCGCGCTGTTCGCCGCGCTCGCCGGCACCTTCGCGATCATCCGTGGGCGTGGCGACACGATCGTCGGCGTCGCCATCGCGACCGCATTGATGCCGCCACTCGCGGTGGTCGGCTACGGCATCGCGACCCGCAATGCGCCGGTCGGCATGGGCGCCTTCGCGCTGTTCGCCACCAACTTCATCACCATCGCCCTGTCTGCCACGGTGATGGCGCGCTTCTACGGTTTCGGCCACCATCTGTCACGACGGCAGAGCTGGGTGCAGACCGGTCTGCTGACATTGGTCTTCATCGTCATGGCGATCCCGCTCGGAATCTCGCTCAACCGGATCGGCCGGGAAGCGCTCGCCACCGCGCAGACGCGGTCACTGCTGTCCGATCGGTTCGGCGCGGACGCCCGCGTGACACAACTCGACATCGATTTCACCGCCCGGCCCATCGTGGTGCGTGCGGTCGTCATCACGCCGCGCCGTTCGATGCAGAAAACGCGCGCGATCCAGGCCGCGCTGGCACAGCAACTGGCCCGGCCGGTGCGGCTGAACCTCGACCAGATCCTGCTCGGCGCAGGCGCCGACGCGCTCGCCGCCCAGCGCGAAGAGCTGCGCCAGGCAGGGGACGCGACCAACACGGCGGCGCAGCATGTTACCGATCTGGCGAACAGTGTCGCGCTCATCACCGGCGTCGCGCCCGATGCAGTGACGATCGACCGGGACCACCATCGCGCCATCGCACCCGCCGCTCCGCTACCCGGCGCCACCGTCGCGACCTATCGCATGCTGGAGCGCCGCGCCGCGCAGCAGAGCGAGGATTGGGACGTGGCGATCGTGCCGCCGCAGGGGCCGTTGCCGGAGATCGTCTTCGCTGACGGCTCCGACACGCTCGACGCCGACGCCGGTGACGCCGTCGCGACTTCGGCTTGGGCGGCGCGACGCTGGAACGTATCGACCCTGGCCGTGCCGGGTCTGCCGGCCGGCGCACCGCCCGCCAATCCGGACCTCGATACGCGGCGTGCATTGGCGATTGCCGCCGCATTGCGCCAGCAGGGCGTAGCCGCAACCCCTGCACCGGCTGCGGGTCGCCGGTTCGCCCTGACGCCCGCCTCAACACCCGCACCATGATCCCCGGACGATCGAAGGACTATTGATGGCAGAGATCGGACTGACCGAATTGGGAACGATGCTGATCGTCGCCTCGCTGGTGGCGATGGTGTCGCGGCGAATCGGCCTGCCTTATACGGCGGGCCTCGTGCTGGCGGGCATCGGCCTTGCTTATTTCCCGGTCGGTGCCGACCTGCCTTTATCGCGCGAGCTGATCTTCAACGTCTTCCTGCCGCCACTGATCTTCGAAGCGGCGATGCAGCTGCGCTGGTCGCGCTTTCGGACGGAGATGCCGCTGACCGTCGTGCTCGCCTTTCTGGCCGTTGCGATCAGCGCCGCCGTCGTCGCGGGCGGCATGCATCTGCTGCTCGGCTGGAGCGTGCTGGGCGCGGCGTTCTTCGGCGTCCTGATCGCCGCGACCGACCCCGTGTCGGTCATCGCCGCATTCAAGGAGATGCGGGCCGAACCGCGGCTGAGCATGGTCGTCGAATCCGAAAGCCTGCTCAACGACGGCGTCGCCGCCGTCGGCTTCGCGATCCTGATCGGCATCGCGAACGGCGAGGCGCTGACCGCCTCTGGCGCCGCGCTCGCCCTATTGTGGACGGTGGCGGGCGGCCTTGCCATCGGCGCTGCCATCGGCTTCGTCGTACTGACCGTCGCGGGCCGCACCGAGGATCATCTGGTCGAGGTGACGCTGACCACCGTCGTCGCCTGGGGATCGTTCCTGCTCGCCGAACACATCCATGCCTCGGGCGTGTTCGCCGCGCTGGCAGCCGGGCTGATCGTCGGCAACCTCGGCCCGCGCGGGTCGATCTCGGTCGCCGGCCGCCAGCATGTTCAGGATTTCTGGGCCTATGCCGCCTTCCTCGCCAATTCGTGCCTGTTCCTGCTGATCGGCAGTCATGAGGCGCACCAGCCCATCGCACTCGTGTCGCTGCCGCTGGGCATCGCCATCGTCCTGACGCTGATCGGCCGCGCGGCGGCAGTCTATCCGCTGGCGTTGCCCTTCGCGCGGTCGGGGCTGCGATTGCCGGCCACCTATCAGCATGTCCTCGTCTGGGGCGGGTTGCGGGGCGCGGTCGGGCTGGCGCTGGCGCTCGCGGTGCCGGCCACCGTTGCGGAGCGCGGGCAGATCGTCGTCGTCACGTTCGGCGTCGTCGCCTTCTCAATCTTTGCGCAAGGTCTGACGATGCCGTGGTTGCTGCGCCGTTGGCGCCTGACCGGATCGGCCGACGCGGACCATTGACGCCCCCGGAACCCCCGATCGATCCCGGCGCTTGAACGCGCAAGGAAGGGGACGACGTTGACCCGATGGCAGTGGCTTATCCGCCTGCTCAGCCGCAGGATGTGGTTCAGGGCGGCACTGGTCTGCGCCTTCGGCGGCGCGCTCGCCCTGGCGGGCGCGTTGGTGGGGCATACGATATCGTACGATTTCGCCGCGAAGATCGGCTCGAAGTCGGTCGACAACATCCTCACCATCCTGGCCTCGAGCATGCTCGCCGTGACGACCTTCTCGCTGACCGCGATGGTCTCGGCCTATTCGGGCGCGACGAGCACGCTCACCCCGCGTGCCGTGCAACTGCTGATCGACGACAGCACCGCGCAGAATACGCTTGCGACCTTCCTTGGCAGCTTCCTGTTCGCGATCGTCGGCATCATCGCGCTGTCGACCGGGCTGTACGGCGAGACCGGGCGCGTGATCCTGTTCTCCGGAACGATCGTCGTCATCCTGTTCATCGTCTTCACGCTACTGCGTTGGATCGAACATATCGCGCGATTCGGCCGCGTCGCGGATACGATCGACCGGGTGGAGCACGCGGCGCTGGCCGCGGTCGACACGATCGCCATGCCTTTGGCCCTGGATGCACGGCCGGACGGCTCGCCCCCTCGCGGCATGATCGCGATTTGCCCGGAGACGGTCGCGCGGGTCACTCATGTCGATATGGCCGTGCTGGGCGAGATCGCCGAGGCCGTCGACGCCGACATCCACATTCTCGCCCTGCCCGGCAAGCTGGTGGAACCCGAACGGCCAATGGCACTCGTCGCCCGTGCGTGCGACGATGACCGTATCGCGCGTATCCGCTCGGCCTTCACCCTGTCGCAGCACCGGGCCTTCGACCATGATCCGCGGTTCGGCCTGATCGTGCTGTCAGAAATCGCGTCGCGAGCGCTGTCGCCGGCGGTCAACGATCCGGGCACGGCGATTGCGGTGATCGAGGCGGGTTCCCGCGTCCTGCGGCGGATCGTCGATCATCAGGCCGATGTGCCGTCGTTGCCCGTTCGGGTGCATGTTCCCGCCATCCAACTCGCCGACCTGCTCGACGATTGGTGCCGCCCGATCGCACGCGACGGTGCCGCCACGATCGAAGTCGGCATACGTCTGCAAAAGGCTCTTGGTGCGCTAGCCGGGCATGCCGAGGACGCCCGTCCCCTCATCCGACGCGCGGCGCAGGATGCCATCGAGCGCGCAACGGTGGCGTTGACGAGCGGCCCTGACCGGGCGGCAATCGAGCGGGCCTATGCGTCCTGTTTCGGTGAGGGTTGACCCACAAACGGTCGTTCAGCGGCGATGTCCGTGTTCCCGAAGCGAGCCGCTCTTGGACGCTGAGGGCGACCATTTCGGATGGATTAGTTCTGACGTGCCCCCCGTTTCTTCATCCATCTGGAACTAGAGACCGGCCCTCGAAGGGACTGACGGAATGAGGCGGAAGCAGTTTTCGGAAGAGCAGATCATCGGCATCCTGAAGGAGGCTCAGGCAGGTGCGGTGGTGATGGAGCTGTGCCGCAAGCACGGGAAGTCGAGTGCGACCTACTATGCGTGGAAGGCGAAGTTCGGCGGCATGGCACCCGCCAAGTTCGCGAACCGTCCCAGCCACGGGCGTGAGGACAAGCAAGCTATTTTATTAACGGCCTAAAACGGGGAGCAGGTCGCATCTGACGTTTATTTCTCAATCCGATGAGAGGTCCAAGTCTCGCCAAGGCGGGGCCGCTCCACATAATAACTTGGCCTTACGGTCGGGATGTCCAGCATCAAGTCTCGATGACTTCTTACCTCTCCCAAGCCCAACACCAACGCATTGGCCCCGAAGCGGCTTTCCTCATCACAGTAGAACTGAATTTCACAATCCCTTTCATGAACGAGTAGCCGCACCGGCTACTCGTCACAAACGTGGGTGCATACGACTGACGCCCGGTTGTCCGGGAAGGTTTACCCGGCAAGATCGATCATCGCTGGCAGACTACCGGCTCACGCAATGTCCGCTAGTGGCCGACACCCGCCAAAGGCAGGACCCCAAAACGGCCATTCACAGGGCGGTTCGATGTTTCCACTTCTGCCGTTCGTTCATCTAAAAAGGGATAGGCAGCGGATTCAGCTGGCGGCTTCAGAGGTCATCGATGACGTTTCCCAGCTGGGTAATACCGCCACGTACCGGGTGGTATCGGTACGCCATCATGATAGTCTCGACGGATGCTAGCCAACTTTCTGACGCCGGCCTATCTACCGTTCGCGATAGCGTTATTCGTCATGATCGGGATTGGCCTGATCGAGGCTGTCGGTCTGGGGCTTGGCCATCTCGACCTGAGTGCTGACGTCGGTGTCGATGGACATCACGGTGTGCTAGACTGGCTGGGACTGAGCGGCGAATTGCCAGTCCTGATCTGGCTGACCTCTCTACTCGGATGCTTCACCCTGACCGGGGTTGCCATTCAGCAGGGGGCTTCCTCTTTTTCCGGTGCACCGATGCCATGGCCGCTGGCTTGTATCGGTGCGCTGATCGGCGGTGGCCTCCTCAACATCGGCGCTGCTCATGGCCTTGCCCGGATCATGCCGGGCTTTGAGAGCAGCGTGATCTCGACTGACGATCTATTGAGACGGCGTAGCACCATTCTGGAAGGCGCCGCGCGGCGCGGGGCCCCTGCCCGGGCGAAAGTCGTCGACCAGCACGGACAGGCCCATATCATCATGGTTGAGCCACACGACGATACGGCCGTCATCAGGACGGGTGAGCGTGCGTTACTAGTCCGCCGCGAGGGGCAGATATTTTTCGCCCTGGCCGAAGATGATTCTCTTCTTCGATCGATCTGATACATGTGACGAATAAGAGGGGGGAAACACATGCCTGCATCGCTACTGAACGTCCTGATCTACGCAGGCATCGTGCTGTTTGCCTTCCTGGTCATCGGCATCATCCTGACCCGTCTTTACCGCCGTGCGACCAAAGATGTCGCGCTGATCCGAACGGGTTTTGGCGGCGAAAAGGTGGTGCTGAACGGCGGCATCATGGTCATCCCCGTTCTTCACGAGCTGATGCAGGTCCGCCTGACGACAGTGAAGCTGGAGGTGTCGCGGCTCAACAAGGATGCGCTGATCACGCTCGACAAGCTACGGGTCGATGTCGTCGGCCTGTTCCATATCAAGGTCAAGCCCGACGCGGAGTCAATCGCAGCTGCCGCACAGACGCTGGGCGATTCGGTGAACAATCCGGATGCGGTCAAGTCACTGCTCGATGGCAAGCTGGTCTCGGCGTTACGGTCGGTAGCCGCGACGATGACGATGGAGCACCTCCACGCCAATCGCGCGGACTTCATCCAGAAGGTACAGGAGGCGCTACTCACCGATCTCGATATGAACGGATTCCACTTGGAGTCGGTGTCGATCACGCATTTCGACCAGACTGCCTTCGAGCATTTCAACGAAAACAACGCTTTCGATGCCGAAGGTTTGACGGTGCTGACGCGCACCATTGAGGAGCGCAAGAAGACCCGCAACGATATCGTCGCGACCAACCGAGTGGCGATCGAGCAGCGAAACCTGGAAGCCAACAACCAGTCGCTCGAGATCGCTCAGGCTGCCGAACAGGCGCGGTTGCTTCAGGAACAGACGCTTTCCGCGCGCCGCGCCGAGCAGGCCACCGCGATCGCGACGGCTGAAGCGGAACAGACCCGCCTCGCCGAAATTGCCCGGATAACGGCCACCCAGGCACAGACCGTAGCGCAGACCGAGGCGGACAAGGTGATCAAGACCGCCACGATCGCGCGCGATGGCGCGATCCAGACGGCGACGATTGAGCGCGACCGTACGATCGAGATCGCGCGCATCACGACCGCTGTGCAGACCGCGCAAAAGTCTGAGGAAGAGTCCACCGCAACGGCCGCCGCTAACGAAGCGCGCGCGCTTGCAGTCCGCGCCGAGGAAAGTGTCGCTACCGCCAAAGCAACGGAAATCGCCAATCGCAACAAGAACGTAGCAGTGATCGCAGCGACACAGCGCGCGCAAGAAGAGGCCGTTCAGATCACCGTCGCCGCCACTGCTGAGAAAGAGGCTGCGGAAGCCCGCGCAAGTGCGCTTCGCACGGAGGCCGTAGCCGAAGCCGATGCCGAAAAGGCACGCGCCGAAGGGCGTGAGGCTGCCTTCAAGGTTGATGCGGCCGGCCAAGCTTCGCTGAACGAAGCCACCAACATCCTCAGCGATGCACAGACCGCACTCCTGATCCGCAAGGCTATGCTAGAGGCCCTGCCCGCGATCATAGCCGCTGCCAGCAAGCCTATGGAGAACATCGATCGGATCAGCATCGTCGATGCTCGCGGCCTTCACGGCGAGGCGCCGGCCGGCGAGCCAGGCGGCAACGGCGGTCAGGTCAATTTGGCAGATGCGGCAGTCTCGGCAGCGATGCGATATCGGGTGGGCGGTCCGTTGATCGATGGGTTGATGGCGGAGCTCGGCATCGCTGGAGGCTCTCTCAATGGGATGCTCTCGGGGACAAGCGCAGCCGTTGAACCTTCACAGAGGTCAATGCCGCTCAACGGCGTGAATCCGGGCAAAAACGACCCCGCTTCAAAACCAGCCTGACCCGATTGTGTCGAAAAGGCCGTCTTGCAGTGATGTTGGTGGTCTGATTCGATCTCTGCGAGGTAAGCGGAGACGGGCCGATGAGGGGCGAGCGGACGGTGGCGCAGGAGGCGCTGTTTTACAGCTTCAGCCTGGAGCGGCACGTGCCGGCGGATCATTTGTTGCGCTCGATCGACCGGTTCGTCGACCTGTCGGGCATTCGCGAGGAGCTGAAGCCCTTTTATAGTGACACGGGTCGCCCCTCGATCGATCCGGAGCTGATGATCCGGATGCTCATCATCGGCTATGGCATGGGCATCCGGTCCGAGCGGCGGCTGTGCGACGAGGTGCATCTGAACTGGCCTATCGCCGGTTCTGCCGGCTGGGGCTGGACGGCGACGTGCCCGACCACTCGACCTTCTCAAAGAACCAGCACGGGCGCTTCCGCGACAGCGACCTGTTGCGCCGGTTGTTCGAGACGACGGTCGCGCGATGCATGGACGAGGGGCTGGTGGGCGGCGAAGGGTTCGCGGTCGACGCCAGCCTGATCCGCGCCGATGCCAACCGCCAGACCGGCGGCCCGGGCAGCGAGGGCTTGGCACCGGACGCTGGCAGCCGTGCGGTGCGCGAGTATCTCGCCGTTCTCGACGATGCCGCGTTCGGCGCCGCGACACCGGTAGTGCCCAAGTATCTGGCACCGGCCGATCCAGCAGCGCGCTGGACCAGCGCGCATCGCGGGCCGGCCTTCTACGCCTACTCGACCAACTACCTCATCGATCTCGACCACGCCGTCATCATGGACGTGGAAGCGAGCACCGCGGTGCGCCAGGCCGAGGTAAGCGCGTGCAAGCGCATGATCGCGCGGGTGCAGGGCCGCTTCGGCGTCTGGCCCGAGCGGCTGGCCGCCGACACCGCTTACGGCTCGGCGGAGATGCTGGCCTGGCTGGTCCACGAGCGCGACATCCATCCGCATATCCCGGTGTTCGACAAGTCCGCGCGCCGCGACGGCACGTTCGAACGCGATGCCTTCACCTACGACCATGACGACGACAGCTACGTCTGCCCCGGCGGCAAGCGCCTAAGGCCCAGGAACCGCAACTTCGCAACCGCCCGGGGCGATGTCGGCCAGGACGGCTTTATCCGCTATCGGGCGCGACAGCAGGACTGAGGCGGTTGCGCCCTGCGGGAACGCTGCACCCCTCCGCCTGCTTTCCAACGATGCTGCGCATCGCCGGAACCTTGGCAGGCTTCGCCCAACATGCCCGCGCGCAAGGTCATCCGCTCGATCCACGAAGGGGCTCGCGACCTGGCCCGCGACATCGCCACCACCGACGCCTACGTCACGTCGCGGCGCCAGCGAAAGAAGGTCGAGATGCTGTTCGCGCACCTCAAACGCATCCTGAAGCTCGACCGATTGCGCCTGCGCGGTCCAAACGGCGCCAGGGACGAGTTCCATATGGCAGCCACCGCCCAGAACCTCCGCAAGATGGCCAAGCTCATCCCGATGGTGAAACAGCCACTACCCGCCTGAGCCGGTCGGCACCCCGACTTCTTCAACGCAATCGGGCCGAAACGGCTGTTGGCCGCGATGACAGGTGGCATGGACCCCGCGGCGAAAAGGTAGCGGTAGGAAAAGATCGCAATCCCGACGCTCAGAATCGTCATACCGGCCCACGCGACCTTCTGCCCCCATGTCGTCGGAGCTGATCGCGTCGTCACGGGCACACAGCGATCCGCCTGGATCGCTGGTCGATCAGCAGCGTGACATGTTGCAAGGCGTGTGCCCCGACCAGAAGTTCCGGATAGCGATCCGACACCCGCACCTCCACGTCCGAAAGCGAGGCTGCGCCGATGCGGAACGGCCCTTTCACCATCGCCTTGCCGGTGCTGACCGTCGTGTTGGTCAGTTTGCCTTGGCCGGCCGACTGGAGGGCACCACCGCCGACACGATCGAACAGCGTTTTCGGCAGCACGAACGACACGTTGGCGCCTGTGTCGAGATTGCCCTCCGTCAGGGTATCGCCAATCGTCACCGGCACGCGGAAGGCCCGCTCGTACGACATGACGCCATTGCCCTCGCCGGAGAGCGCGACGGCGCGCGTGAAGGTGAGGCGACGAGCCGGATAGTCGATGACCAACAGGCCATCGCCGAAGAACGCGCGCCCCAAAATGCCGGAGAACGCCGCTTCTGGGCTAAGCTTGCTGCTATAGTCCCGGGTGACGACCTCGAGATCGCGTCGGACGAAGCCGCCGAGTGCAACGGATGCCAAGCGAACGGTCCGGACTTCTGACGTTGCCACGCCATCCGACGTATGGCCCGATCCGCTCGGGGGAATAGCCAGCGCGGCAACCAAGCCGGCATCGGCACGCCCCATGCCGCTCGCGCCCGTATCGACGGCGAAGACGAACGGCCCTTTTCCATCAACCTTAACAGTCACATAGATCCGACCATCGACGACGCGGAACGGAACGCTCAGAACCGCGCCAATCATTGCTTTGCGCGCCAGGGAACAAACTTTTGGTTTGTCCGGCTCGATTGCGAAAGCGGGCGTTGCGAGACTGGCAATGGCGGTCGCCGCGACGGTCGCTGTCCGTAGAATGCTCGAGTGCATGCTTTCCCCCGAATATATGCGTATTGCCTATGTAATACACACGACGTTTTGGCTCTTCAACAGCGCAAGGGGGAGACGGCGGCGATGATCGACGGAAGGCGGGGGTGATAGAGGCCGCTCAGGAGACCCACAAACGGTCATGCGGAGCCTCCAACCTATCTATCACCCACGGACATTCGGTCTTTTGGTTGGTCAGCCGGCATAAGGGGCGGTCATGTCCGGTGCGGATGCACTCTTTATCGTCGGTGACGTCGTCCATCGACGTGCATCGTCGTCAGACGAAGGCAGCGGCACCGGGGCCCTATGGCTCACGTGTGTCCGAGAACCGATCGGTGTCGTGGCCGCGGTCACCGAGCAGGCACGGCGCTTATGGCAGGTGTTTTAACAACCCTGCCGCGCCCGTGTGTTGCTAATCGAACCAGCGGTTTTCGAGAGACGCAGGGTACGGCCGTTCGCGCACCGGCGACGGCGTATCCTTGGGTGTGCATAGTTTGCACGACGCTTGACCATCAAGTTGCGCTTTGCCCGCTAGATCCTGTTGATCGCAGTCTTCGATACGCTAGCGCAGGAGATGCTGTGTGTGTCGGACTACGTCCAACGTAGGTTCTGGCGCCTGACTGTGCCGAACGCTCGGTTCGATTTCGACAAGAAAGTAACGAGGCGGTTCGCGGCGACCGGGCCCGTTGCAGAACGGCTGGCGCCAGTCCTCCCGTCGCGACTTCTGCTGCCGGTTAGGAGGTGACACATAACGGTCATCGGCCTGACGCGTCTTTGCATTCGAAGCACAACGACACTGCAACAAAGCTGCTCTAGCGCGCAGTCCACAGGCGCCGAGAGAGCCGCCCTTAAGGGACTGTGTCATCATGAAATTCGCTACCGCCAGCGCCGTTGCGGCGCTGCACGTTCTCTTCGCGCCTGCCGTTTCGGCGCAGGTCACTGCGTCCCAGGGAGGCTCGGAGGTCAGTCAGGCCACGATGGATACCGCTGGCGGAGATGACATCGTCGTGACCGGCACGCGGGAGCGCGGTCGTACGCAATTCGATACGCTGGCGCCGGTCGACGTGCTGCCGCAAGCGCTGGTGCAGTCCAGCGTATCGAGCGATCTCACCACCGTGCTGGCGCAGCTGCTGCCGTCCTTCAACGTGCAGCGCCTGCCCGCCGCCGACGGACAGGCGTTCGTGCGCCCCGCGACGCTGCGCGGCCTGTCCGCCGACCAGACGCTCGTCCTCGTCAACGGCAAGCGCTATCATCGCTCGGCTTTGCTGGGAACGCGCGGCGCACAGGCCCCCGATCTCGCCAGCATCCCCACCCTCTCGATCAAGCGCATCGAGGTGCTACGCGACGGCGCGTCGGCCCAATATGGCTCCGACGCGATCGCCGGCGTCATCAACATCATCCTCGACGACCAGCCGGGGATGGAAGCCTATGGCCAGTTCAGCCAATATTATGCCGGGGACGGCAACACCTACCAGTCCGGCGCCCGCGGTGGCATCGCGCTGGACGACAAGGGCGTGATCGTCTTCACCGGCCAGTTCGCGCATGGGGAGGCCACCTCGCGCACCCGTCAGCGTCCCGATGCTGTCGCGTTCCAGGCGGCGAACCCGACGCTCGCGGTGCCGAACCCGGTACAGCGCTGGGGGCAGCCGGACGAAGAGCGCATCAGCGGCGCGATCGACATGCACTATGACATCACCGATGCGGCGAAGGTCTACGCCTTCGGTACGGTGCAGCAGGGCGAGGGGCTGACCGATTTCAACTGGCGTAATCCCAGCAACACCGGCAGCGTCTACAACGCCAGCAGCGTCTTCCCCGGTTTCAGCTTCCGCAGCATCTACCCGGCCGGCTTCACCCCGCGCTTCGGCACGCAGTTCGCCGACCTGCAACTCGTCAGCGGCCTACGCGGCGACCTGTCGGACGCGCTGAGCTACGACCTCAGCGCCTCGGCCGGCCGCAGCCGTATCGACTATACGATCGGCGAAACGCTCAACGCCTCCTTGGGGCCGGCCAGCCCGACGAGCTTCTATCTCGGCCGCCTGACGCAGCGTGAGACGAACCTCAACGCCGACTTCGTCTATCGCCTGCCCGTCGGCGGCATCGAGCCGCTCAATATCGCCTTCGGTGGGGAACGGCGGATCGAGCGTTACGCGGTCGGCGTCGGCGATCCGGCCTCCTATGCGATCGGAGCGGGGGCCGCGACGGGTCTTGCCCCCAACGCCAACGGCTTCCCCGGTTTCGGCCCGCAACAGGCGGGCAACTTCAAACAGACGAGCAACGCGGGTTACGTCGACCTCACATGGCATCCGATCACGATGCTCACCCTCGGCACGGCGGGCCGTTACGAGGACTTCTCGAGCTTCGGCGACAAGTTCACCTACAAATTCTCCGGCCGGATCGAGCCGGTCCAATGGCTTGCGCTGCGCGGCACCTATTCCACCGGGTTCCGCGCGCCCACCCCGGCGCAGCTCAACACACGCGTCGTGAGCCAGGGTCTCGACACCCGGACGTTGCAGGTCTTCAATCAGGGACGCCTCGCGCCGACGGACCCGCTTGCGGTCGCGCTTGGTGCCAAGCCGCTGCGCCCCGAAACCTCGCGCAACATCAGCGCCGGCCTCGTCGCGCAAACGCATATCGGGCTGGGCGGGACGGTCGATCTCTATCAGGTCGATGTCGACGACCGCTTCAGCCAGTCGGCGACCATCGCCATCCCGGCGGGCTTCGCCAACCCCAACCGCTTCACCTCGATCAGCTACTTCACCAACGATTTCAACACCCGGACCCGGGGTGTCGATGTCGTCGTCAGCTATGCTCGCGCGCTCGGCGGCGGTCGGGCCAGCGCCACGTTGGCTTACAATTACAACCGCACCACCGTCCGTAGCGGGACGAGTGCGGCGATCGCCAACGACACGCAACGCCGCATCTTCCAGGAGCGCCTGCCCCAGCATAATGCGACCGGCACGCTCGGCTACGATATCGGTCCAGTCGGCATGATCCTGCGCGGTCGCTATTATGGGCCCTGGACCGATGTGACGGGCAATGCGACCGGCGAGCTGTTCCAGCGCTTCGGCGGCATCGCCCTCTTCGATGCCTCGCTCACCTATCGCATGACGCCGAACATCTCGATCCGTGGCGGTGCCGAAAACCTGTTCGACACCTATCCGGCAGAGGCGACCAATCAGGCCAATCGCGGCCTGATCTATTCGCGAAACGCCCCCTATGATACCGATGGCGGCCGGTACTATGTCCGGCTCGGGTTGAGCTTCTGATGATCGATCGGCGCGCGCTTCTGGCCGGTGGAATGGCCGCCACCCTCCCCCTGCCCGCGCGCGCCGGTGCACTCGCGCATCCCGCCCCGGACGACGAGGCATTCTGGGCGACCGTCGCCGCAGAATATGACCTGCCCCAGGACGTCATCCAGCTCGAAAACGGTAATTGGGGCGCGATGTCCCGCCCCGTCCGCGCCGCCTACGAACAGGCTGTCGCGCGTGTGAACCGCGATACCAGCTATTATGCCCGGCGCGGCATGCTCGCCGACCTTAGCGCCGCCCGCACCGCCGTCGCGGCGGAACTGGGCGTACCTGCCGATGAGATCGCCTTCACCCGCAATGCGACCGAGGCGCTCGAGGCGCTGATCCTCGGCTACAATCGTCTGACCGCAGGCGATGCGATCGTCTATGCCGACCTCGACTATGACAGCATGCAGGCGTGCATGGAGAGCCTTGGGCCGCGGCGTGGCGTTCGCGTTCGTCGCATCGCACTGCCAGAGCCCGCCACGCGCGCCAGCCTGATCGACGCCTATGCACAGGTGATGGCTGACGAACCGCGGCTGAAGCTCATCCTCCTTACCCACCTGAGCCACCGGACCGGCCTGGTGATTCCGGTTCGCGAGATCACTGCGATGGCCCGCGCCCGCGGCATCGACGTCATCGTCGATGCCGCGCACAGTTGGCAACAGCTCGACTTCGCGCTGCCCGACCTCGATTGCGATTTCGTCGGACTGAACGGCCACAAATGGCTCGGCGCGCCGCTGGGCATCGGCATCCTCCATATCCGCAAAGGCGCGCTCCCCCGCATCGACCGGGACCCCGCCGAAGACGCGAACGGCCCAGACACCGTCATGGCCCGGATCCACACCGGCACGCTCGATTATGCGTCCTGGCTCACCGTCCCCGCCGCACTCGCCTTTCAGCATCGGATCGACCGTGCCGCCCGCGCCGCACGGCTGCGCGCGCTTCGCGACCGCTGGGTCCGGCAGGCGCGGACGATCCCCGGCCTCGAGATACTGACGCCGGACGATCCCGCGTCGCATGGCGCGATCACGTCGTTCCGGTTCCGGGGGGTAATCAGCCCGCAGGCGAATGCCGCCCTTGCCCAGCGCCTGCTCGAGCAGCATCGCATCTTTACCGTTCATCGGACAGGAGCCGCCAATGGCGCATGTGTCCGCGTAACGCCGTCCTTGTTCAATTCGGCGAGCGACGTCGACCGTCTGGCGCAGGCTCTGTCAGCCGTTGATTGAAGGCACCCGTGGGCGTGTATGTGATGGGCTGTTGAGGTCGCAATTGATCGCCACACTGCCGAAGAATGGCCGCGGCACCTGGCGATCATAAAATGTCGGAGCATGAGACGTTGCTGATGGTGATATGTCTCAGAGCTTGGATCACTAGGCAGTAGCAATTCGACTTCGCTGCCCTGACCCAATTGCGGTCATTCTGGATGCGCAGATCACATTCTGAAACCGATCGTTCGTTTATGTCAGCGGACCGCTCCCCCTACTCATGGGCAAGCGCGGGACGGATAGGATCAGCGGCCTTGATGGCCTTCGCATGACACCGGCGGCGTGGCATCAACGGCGGCTGCTTCTACTTCCTGCGCCTGCCCCGCACCGGTCTCGAGGTCGATCTGCCACTGGTCGGCCGCTTTCCAATCACGCCACAGCCCGATGCCGGCGTGCGCCCCGACGTGACCGTACCCCTCACGCAGGCCAGCATCGCATCGGGGCTGGATGCACAGCTCGCGCGCGCGATCGCCTGATGAGCGGGTCAGCCGATGTTTGCGTGGTTGGCCAGACCCAAAAGTAAACGGTCGCAGGGACACCGCCACTGCTTAGAAGCGGACGTTCGTTCATCAAACCCAAATTTGCAGGCTGCTGTTGCCGCTTCAGAGCTGAGGACGCCGTACGTCAGACCTTCCGGTACGCACGAAGGTCAATTGCAAATAGCAGGACGGACCGTATTGTAGGCACAACACACCAAGCGATCGGTTATGTCATGACGCTCTTGCGAATGCCCGAATGAACACGACACGACGAACGCTCCTGATCGGCACCGCAGTCGCTGCCGGCTGTGCCTCCTTGCCGGCGCTGGCCAGGAGCCGGCGGCGTACGGCGATGCAAGTCCAGTCATGGATGGCGCTTGCTTCCGTGCCGGGGGCAAGCTGGGCCGTGCTCGACGGCGAAGCGGAGCCCGTCAGCTCTGCGGTAGGATACGCCAAAGTCGGTGAGGCGAACGCGACGACGGAGACGCTGTTCGAAGCCGCTTCCCTGTCAAAGCCGGTCCTGGCGGCTGCCATCCACGACCTTGTCCGCGACGGCAGCGTCGATCTCGACGAGCCTGTGGCCAAGCACATCGATTTCACGACGGATGTCGCGACCAAGGCTACCACGCCTCGTCACCTGCTATCGCATTCCAGTGGTCTGCCGAATTGGCGGACCGAGGCCGGCAGCGATCTGGTGAGCCGGTTCAAGCCAGGCTCTCACTTTCGCTATTCGGGAGAAGGCTACGCACTGCTTGCTCGCCTCGCCGAAAAGTCACCGGTCAGACCGCAGCGGAGGTCGTCCGTTCCCGAATTCTGACGCCTGCGGGAATGACGCGGAGCGGCTATGGCTGGTCGGCCGGCCAATCGCCTCCGGTGGCGTGGGCACACGATGCCGGCGGCGCGTTGATGGCGGACAAGGGTCCCGCGCAGTTCCAGAGGAGCCGAGACGCTGGCCCCCGCCGGTCCGTAGAGGCATGGACCCAAGACGATCGCGTTGCGGGGGCGCAGGCGCTCGGCAAGCCGGCCCTGCCCGTCTTTATGATTCCCAACATGGCGGCGGGACTGTGGACGACCGCGAGCGACTATGCCCGCTTCGTCCGTTTCGCACGCCGCTACCCGGCCATGAATACGCCGACGGTGACCGTCGAAGGCAGTCTTGCCTGGGGCCTGGGGTGGGGATTGGAACAGTCGGGCTCAGACCGCTTCGCCTGGCACTGGGGCGCCAATGACGGTGTCGCCAACCTGTTCCTTCTCGATCTCGTCAGCAACGACGGACTGGTCGTGCTGACGAACGGCGCCGGGGGGCAGCGGGTCTACGAACGAGCCGCCCGCGTCCGGTTCGGACGTGAGTTTGACGCCTTGACGTGGTTGCAACCGTGACGTCGAGGGTGTTCCCGCCTCCGTACAGCCTGCGGCTCTCGACCATCCATTCGTGTTGGCAGCGAAGGAGAGCCGTAGCGTAGCTCTGCTCGCCACCAGCGAGATTGCGGCCACGCTCCAATATCACTAAGTGTTGCATATGAGCAATACAGTCGCTGTACTGAGGCAGGCAGTTTATCGCGGTTTGGCCGCGCTGGTGGTTTGGTCTTCGATTGCGGACGCCAGGACGAACACCACGCTGCCAGATCTGACCACAACCCTGCGTGAGCAGCATGTGGAGAGCGCTTCGGTCGCCGTGATCCGCGATGGGCGGATCGTCTCGACCGGGGCTTGGGGCATGGCTGGCCCCAACCGCGCGGCCACCGTCTCCACACCCTATAATCTCGCCTCGCTGACGAAGCCGCTCACGGCGGAGGTCATCCTGCGGCTGGTGTCGGCCGGCACGCTGTCGCTGGACGAACCGATGGACCGCTATTGGAGCGATCCCGACCTGTCGCGCGATCCCCGGCGGATGAAGCTGACGGTCCGCATGGCGCTGAGCCATCGCACCGGCTTGCCGAACTGGCGCGATGCCAAGGGGCTGGCGTTCGATCACGATCCCGGCACGACCACCGGCTATTCGGGCGAGGGATATCAATATGCGGCGCGCTATGCCGAGCACCGCACCGGGCAATCGTTCGAGACGCTGGCCGGGCGCTGGCTGTTCGCTCCGGCTCACATGCGCGCCTCGGGCTATGTTTCGGCGCAGGGCGAGACGGCGCCGATCGCCGTACCCTATGACGAGGCAGGCAAGCCGCTGCCGGTCGAGCGGGTGACGCAATACAATGCCGCCGATCTGGCGCATGCCACCGCGCGGGATTATGCGCGTTTCCTCATCGCGGCCCGCAACGACCGCGGTCTGACCAGGGTCATTGCAGCCGAACGCAGCAGGTCGCAGGCCGATCTGACGCCCGACATCTGTACCGGAACGAAAGCGAACACCTGTCCGCCCTGGACCGGCTTCGGCCTTGGCTGGCAGCTCCTTGGCTTTCCCGGTGGAACGACGATGCTCCACACCGGCAAGGATGCCGGGGCGTTCACCTTCGCCGCGATCGACCGGGCGAGTGGCGACGGTATCGTCATCCTCACCAACAGCGACAATGGCTGGCGGGTGATCCTGCCCATCCTCGAACGCACGGGCAGCAACCCGAAGCTGATCGCCTTCCTCCGTGGCCAGATGAGCTGACGGGACCGCTCGTGCTGCGCCGCCTGCGGACCGCTGCCAGCAAACTGCGCGCGGGTTGGACGACCGGCGAGGCAGCCCGCCGATCACGAGCGATGCCAACCGTCCCCTCGCGCCGTCAGCCGCGACGCCGAGGCGATCGGTCGATCAGTCGCAGATAGGCGAAAGCGGCGTAGCCAATTGCCAGCACGACCAACGTCAGCAACGGGCCTGCGACCTCGCCGATCGACGCTCGCATCTGATTGAGCGGGACGAAGGCATGCACCCCCGCCGTCGACGGTATCAGCTGCG
Source organism: Sphingomonas melonis DAPP-PG 224 (assembly GCF_000379045.1). Taxonomy (NCBI): domain Bacteria; kingdom Pseudomonadati; phylum Pseudomonadota; class Alphaproteobacteria; order Sphingomonadales; family Sphingomonadaceae; genus Sphingomonas; species Sphingomonas melonis. The sequence goes on along the minus strand of NZ_KB900605.1, from coordinate 2,009,531 downwards.
CGAAGGCGGCCACGAAGCGCGGCATCTGATCGAGCGGGTACGTCGCACCGGTCAGAAAGAAGAAGGGCACCGACGTCGGGCCGAGAATGTAGATCGCCCGCTCCGCCCGGTCGAAGGTGCTGCCCGCCAGCAGACCCAGCGCAGCGACCGCGGTCGCGAAGATCGGCACCACCATCAGCATGCCGGGCACGTTCCCGTCGACCGGCACCCCCTGGATCCAGAAGATCAGGCCGAAGAGGAAATAGCAGCCGAGCATGCCGACCGAGGCGAAGGCGGCGAGCGTGCCGCCGAATTCCGCGCGCCCCATCCGCCAGCACCCCGTCTGCCGCCGCCCGCCCATGAAGGTCGCGGCGCCGAACAGCAGAGTCTGCTGGATGATGATGACGGCGACCGAGGGAAAGACATAGCCCTTATAGCCGCCGGTCCGGTTGAACAGCGGCTCCTCGACGACCGCGACCGGCGGGCCACCGCGATCGAGCTGGCCTCCCGGCAGAAGACGCGTCTTCGCGATGTCCTGGACGACCGCGGTCACCGCCTCGCCGATCGTGCTGGCGCGGAGCAGATAGGTGGCGTTGACCCAGACCGCGATCCCCGATCCGGCCGTCCCGGCCCGCAACTGGCGCTCCAGACCATCGGAGATCAGGATGATGCCGTCGGCCTTGCCGCTGCGCATGTCGGCGCGCGCGGCAGGGAGGTCGTCGGCCACCGCCACGACGTGGATGGCGCGGGTGGCATCCAGGTCGCGGATCATGGCGCGGCTGAGGGCACTGGCATCCTGATCGACGACCACCACGGGCAGCTTGCGCGGTGCCTCGTGCGCATAGGGCGCGGGATAGTAAAAGGCATAGAGGATGACCGCGAGCAGCATCGTGCTGAGCAATGTGCGCGAGGTGAGGATCGCACGCCACGTCGCGATAAAAGCCGCATCGAAGCTCATGCCCGCCCTGCCCGCGCCCGGATGACGGCCAGCGCGCCGCCGCCCGCGATCACAACATAGGCGATCAGCGCCAGGGTCGGCGAAACAGCTGCGGCGACGGTCTGGCCGCTCACCTGCCCCATCTGAAGCGCGATATAATGGGTGAGCGGCAGCACCTCGCTCCAGATCCGCGCAAAGGCATTGCCGCCGTTCAGGGGCAGCGTCGCCCCCGAATAGGCGAGCGCGGAGCCCGCATAGACGGCGCTGGCCGACAGCGCCGTGGCGGTTTCGCGCGTGACCGCCACCAGCAATGCGGCGATGGCGGCGGTCGCGACGTAGAACAGCGTCTGACCGCAGGCGATGAGGACAAGACTGCCCTCGACACGCCAGCCCCGCGCCAGAGTCAGGTAGAGAAGCCAGACCAGCCCCCAGCCGCTGATCGCCACGACATAGGGCAGCAACTTGCCCGCCATCGCCGCCCCCACCCCGCCGCTGTCCTTCGCCCAGGCCGACAGCGACTTGTCCTCGAGTTGGCGACCGAGCGCCATCGCGCAGACACAGGCCGCGATCAGATGCAGGACGGCGGGAAAGATCAGCAGCCCCAGAAACCATTCGAAGCTGACCGGCGCATTGCCCAGCGCCGTCGCCTCCACCACCAGACGGCGGACGCGGCTGGCCGGCACGGCGTGGTTCGGCAACTGGCTGGCCGCGATCGTGGGGAGCGCCGCCGTCACCGCATCACCGGCCGCGCGCGCGACCTGCCCGCCGGCGGTCAGGAAGCTGCCATTATAGAGGATGCGGACGACCGGCTCGCGATGCCGGGCGATGCTTTCACCAAGCCCTGCGGGAATGTGCACGAACCCCATGATCGTGCCGGTGCGGACGGCGCGCCCTGCGGCGGCCTCGTCACGGTAGCTGCCGCCGCGGCGGATGAGGGGCGATGCGTCCAGCGCGCGGATGATCGCCCGGCTCGCGCCGCTGCCGTCGCTGTCGACGATGCCGAGCGGCAGTTGGCGAAACGGCCCCTGCCAGAACAGCGCGGCGACGAGGAATATCAGGATGCCGGGCAACAGCGTGATCCCCGCCAGATCCCAGCGATCGCGGCGAAGGTGCCGCATCTCGCGGGCGAGCGCCCGGCGGAAGGCGGTCATTGCGGCCAGTCGAACAGCACGCTCATGCCCGGGCGCAGCTTGGGTATCGCGGATACGGGACGCAGCCGGATCTCGAACGTGCGCACGTCATAGCCCGACGCCTCGCGCGTTGCGCGCCAGATTGCGAAGTCGCCGCGCGGTGCGACGAGATAGACCCTGAAGGCGGCGTCGCGTTGCAGCGCGGGGATATGGCCGTGCAGCACCGATCCGATGCCGATCGCGTGATACCGGTCCTCGCGCAGGTTGAGCGCGACCCAGGGGTGGTCGATGTCGATGACCTGATAGGCAGGGATGACGGGGCTGACGACCTCCCCCGGCCGCACCAGCTTGCGCGCGACCTCTCCCGCGATCGGCGACACCAGCCGCGTTTCGCGCCCGAGGGCGTCGGCGGTGCGCAGCGCAGCCTCGGCGATGCGGACCTGCGCATTGGCGGCCTGTCGGTTCTGCGGCCGCGCACCCGCCAGCGCCTTGGCATATTGCTGGCGGGCAGCCTCCGCATTGCGGGCGCTGCTGTCGCGGGCCGCAGCCGCTTCGTCGCGGCGCTGGGCGGCGACCACGCCCTCGGCATAGAGGTTGGCGGTACGTCGGCTGGTCACGGCCGCCAGATCCGCCGCCGCCTGCGCCGCCTGCCACGTCGCGCGCAGCGACGCGATATCCTCCGCCCGGGCACCCTCGTTGGTTTCGGAGGCGATGGCACGCGCGGCGTCGAGCGCCCCTTGCGCCTGCGCCTGCCCGCCCGCGATCTCGGGGCTGGACAAAGTGGCGAGCAGCGACCCGGGCCGGACCCGCTGCCCCTCTTCCGCAATCAGCCGATCGACGCGGGCGAGCGCCTTCGTCCCGACATTGACCTCATCGGCATCAACCATGCCCTGCAACTGCTCGGGCGCCGGGCGGCTCGCCAGCCACAGGCCCAGCGCGATGACGATCACGACGATCAACCCCACGACGATCGCGAGCGACCGCTTGCCACGCGCTGGCGGGGTGGTGGCTTCGTCGGTCACTGCTCATCCCCCAAACGTCGATCGGCGCGCGCCAGATAGGTGGTGAAGTCGTCGACCCGGTGGCTGGCCGCGAGCAATCCGGCGAGCGCGAGATCATATTCATAGGCCGCCGCGATCCGCTGGCTTTGCGTCGTCGCCAGCACCGCCCGGGCATCGACGAGCGACGAGGACGGCGCCTCCCCTTCCGCGAAGGAGAGCTGCTGCACCCGCAGATTTTCGCGCGCCGCCGCGAGGTTGCTGTCGAGCAGCAGGAAGGACCGCCGCGCCGCCTCGACCAAATTCCAGGCGCGCACGATCTCGCCCGCGACGTCCTTGCGCGCCTGTGCCGCCGCAGCGGCCGCGGCGCGTTCCTGCTCGCGCGCCGCATCCAGCGACTTCTTGCGGTCGAAATTGGACAGCAGCGTGTAGCGCAGGCTGACGCCCGCGACCCAGTCGGGTTCGGTCGGCAGCGCATGGTCGCGGTTCGCATTGTAGCTGCCGAACGCAAAGGCCTGGGGACGGTATCGCGCCTTCGCCAGGTCGACGCCCGCCCGCGCGATGCCGCGTGCGGCGTCAGCACCCTGCGCGCGCGGCGAGGTGTCGATCCCGCCGAGAAAGGTGTCGACCGGCGGCAACGGCGTCGAATTGACGAACAGCGGCGTCAGCGCCGTTATGCCCTGCGTCTGATCGAGCAGCCGCGCCAACGCATCGGCCGCACTCGATTCCTCGAGCTGCGCGCGCAGATAGGCCCGCTCTGCGGCGTCGCGGGCGACCTGGACCTGAAGCACGCGGGCATGTGGGATGACGCCGTTCTGCTCGAGCTTGCGGGCGTCGGAAAGATGGCGATCGAACCCCGCCAGCGTCTCGCGGGTCGAGCGCGTCAGCTGCGATGCCACTTGCCGCCCGAAATAGCTGCGGACCAGTCCGACGCGGGCCAGGTCGCGGCCCCCGGCCTGCTTGGCCCGCGCCACGTCGACGGCGGCATCGGCGCCAGCCTGCACCGCCGGGATCGCTCCACCGGTGTACAGGGGCATGGCTGCGGTCACGGCGGGTCGGAACACCGTGTCGCGCGTCTGATACTGAAGCGTATCGGGAATGGCCCCGAAGATCGTCGGCAGCGCCGCACCAACCCGCTGGACCACCTGTCCGACGATCTGCTGCAGACCGACGGGGAAATTGCCCGGAAGCTGCGACAGGAAGTCGGCGGCGCCGGTCGCCGCATTGTCCCTCGCGCCGGTCAGATCGACGGACAGCGTCTTCTGATAAGCGATGACGCTGGCGGAGGCGCTGACGACCGGGCGGCGGAGACTGCGCGTGGCATCGGCGATCAATTCGCTTGCGCGCACCGCATGGTCCTCGCCGGACAGGCCGGGGGACGCGTCGTCGAGCTTGGCCAGGGCCGCATCGAAGCTGAGCCCCAGCGGCGGCTGCGCCGCATCCGGCGGCACCATGGTCTGGGCCTCCGCCTGCGCGATCACGGCACAGGCGAAGGATGCCAGCAGCGCCAGCCGTGCCGCCGGACGCCGCATCACGCCACCGCCTTGCCGTCGTGCGAACAGGCCCCGCACAGGCCGGTCGTCAGGCGCTCGCTCCGACAGGACTGGTTCCCGCATGCGATCCCCCTCCACCCATGTGCCTGACAGAGCACAAAATGTCGCAGATGTGGACGGTGGTTACAATAGCGTTACGATCGCGACCCGGCGGTCCAGACCGGCTTCCCCGCCACCGGCCCGGGCGACCATTCCGACAGCGGCGGTGTCAACGCCGCGTCAGCAGTACCGGGCGGCTGCCGACCTTGATGCGAAGCAGTTCATACGGTTTCCGGCGCAGGTCGCGGCCGCCATGAAAGCCGGGCTGGCGGTGAAGCTGGTTCGCGGTGAAATAGAGATAGCCATCGGGGCCGATCGACAGGGTATCGGGCCAGCTGATGCGCGGATCGCTGACCAGGGTCGACCATTTGCCGTGATCGAGCACCCGGATCGCATTATGTTCGTAATCACCGGCGAAGACGCGGCCCCGATCGTCCTCGGCAATGCCATCCGACGCGCCTTTGCGCCCCATGCTGCGAACCGCGCGGGCCAGTGCCTCCTCGGACACCGATGGATCGCGCAGCATCGCCGTGGGCACGGCATGGAGCGTGCGGCCCGACAGCGGCCCGTAATAGAGCATGCTGCCATCGGCGCTCAGCGCGATCGCGTCGCTGGCGATGGCGACCGGCGTCGCGGGCCCGCTGGCCGGGCGGTTCATCAGCACCTTGCCGTCGACGACCGGCGTGAAGCCCGGCTCCGGGTTGGTCGTCGCGTGGCCGGACAGGCGGCGGATCGCCCGTCCGCTGGCGATGTCGACGACGATAATGCCACCGACGCCCGCGTTGCTGCTGTCGGTGATGTAAGCGGTGCCCTGCTCCCCCTGCCGCAGGTCGAAGCGCACGTCGTTGAGATAGGTCGTCGGCAGCACGACGCTTGGGGGAAGGACGATCGTCTTGACCACCCGGTTGGTCGCGAGGTCGATCCCTACCAGCTTTGCGCCCCCGGCCTGGGGCGGCGCGAATTTCGGTGCCGCCGTGTCCAGCACCCACAGGCGGTTCGCGCCGTCGGCGACAACGCTTTGCACCGAGATGAAGTGACCCGCCGGGTTGGCGGGATCAGGGCGATTGGTCGCGGCGTCGGGATAGGGCACCGCCTTGCCATCGACCAGCTCGGCGACCGTGAACGGGGCCTCGTCGCCCCATTGCGGGAAGTTGACGAAGATGCGGCCGTTGGGCGCGACGGTCACACCGGTCGGCATCGCGCCATCGAAGGCTGCGACCCGCTCGATCCGGGGAGCCGAAGCCGTATCGCGGGCCGTCGCCCCGACCGTGATCGAGGCGACGGCAGCGGCGGCGAGTAGCAATGTGGCGGATCGTTTCATCGCGTCATCTCCTTCAGGATACGGCCCGCCTCATGCGGCTCGGACCGGAGATATTGTGGCGGCGCCTTGACCGAAGCGCCGAGTGCGGCGGCGGCGTGCCAGGGCCAGCGCGGATTCCACAAGGCGGTGCGCGCGATGGCGATGGCGTCCGCATGCCCGTCCTGCAGAATCTGCTCGGCCTGCTGCGGATCGGTAATCAGGCCGACCGCGATGACAGGCATCGTGACCGCGTCCTTGACAGTTCGGGCCAGCGGCACCTGATAGCCGGGACCGACCGGGATCTGCTGGCGTGGATCGAGGCCGCCGCTCGACACGTGGATGGCGGCGCAGCCACGCCGTTCCAGCGCTTCGGCGAATTGCGCGGTATCCTCCGCCGTCCAGCCGCCCTCGACCCAATCGGTCCCCGACACGCGGACGGTGACGGGCCGGTCGGCGGGAAACGCCGCACGCACCGCGTCGAACACCTCGAGCGGGAACCGCATCCGGTTGGCGAGGCTGCCGCCATAGGCATCCTCGCGATGGTTGGAGAGCGGCGAGAGGAATTCGTGCAGCAGATAGCCGTGCGCGGCATGGATCTGGATCGCCTCGATCCCAAGCCGCGCTGCCCGCCGGGCGGCATCGGCGAAGGCATCGCGAATCCGCGCCAGTCCCGCCTCATCCAGGGCGACGGGCGCATGATCGGTCGCGGCATAGGGCATCGCGCTCGGCGCAACCGTCTGCCAGCCATTCTCCGCATCCGGCGCGATCTGCGCGCCCCCGTGCCACGGCTTGGCACAGCTCGCCTTCCGTCCGGCATGCGCTAGCTGGACGACCAGCGGCACGTCCGACCAGCGGCGCACACTGTCGATCACGCGCCGCATCGCCTCTTCGGTACGGTCGTCGTACAGACCGACATCGCCGTAGGTGATCCGCCCGTCCGGGCTGACCGCAGTGGCTTCGATCGTCAGGGCGCCGGCCCCCGCCATGGCGAGCTGGCCCAGATGAATCTGGTGCCAGTCGGTCATCGCGCCGTCTTCGGCGGAATATTGGCACATCGGCGCGATGACGATGCGGTTGGCGAGGCTGAGCCCGCCGACCGTCAGCGGTTCGAACAGTCGGGCCATCACGCGTCTCCCGTGGAGGGCAGCGACGCCGCAGGATCGGCGGCGCGCAGCATGGTCTGGAGATTCCGCACGATCATGCCGCCTTGTCCTTGAGGGCGTCCATCACGAGTTCCGCCGTACGGGTCGCGCTCGCCGGGTTCTGGCCCGTCACCAGATTGCCGTCACGCAGGGCGAAGGGGGCGAAGTCCGGGCCTGCCTCATGCTGGCCGCCGAGTTCCTTGAGGCGGGTTTCGAGCAGGAAGGGCACGGCCTGGTCCAATCCGACCGCGCGCTCCTCGCTATCGGTGAAGCCCGCGACACGCCGACCGGCGACGAAGGGCGTGCCGTCCGCCTTCTTGGCCGAGACCAGCCCCGCCGGGCCATGGCAGACGGCGGCGACGATCTTGCCCGCGCGGTCGAACCGCTCCACCAGCTGCGCCAGTTCCGCGCTGCCGGGATAATCGAACATCGTGCCGTGGCCGCCGGGCAGGAACAGCGCGTCATAGCCGCTGGGGTCGATGCTGGTGAATACCGGCGTATCGGCAACCTCGGCCTTCAGCGCCTCGTCCTTCAGATAGCGTTCGACCGAGGCATCGTTCTCGCCGTCCGCATTGACGCTGCGCTGGTCGACCGGCACCGCGCCGCCCTTGATCGAGGCGAGCGTCACGTCGGCACCGGCATCGCGGAAGACGTAATAGGGGGTGGTCAGCTCTTCCAGCCAGACGCCGGTCGGTTCGGTTCCCGGGGTCATGCGATCGGCGGACGTGGTCACCATGAGGATACGGGTCATCGTCAAAACTCCTGCTGCGTGGACGTCGCGAACGCTGGGTGCCCGCCGCCGCACCTGCGACAACGAGGCCATAGGGCTGTGCGATCCGGCAGCGGCGACCGGGCGTTCGTTTCCGTCCTTGTGCACAGTCAGATAAGCTTCTGCCGACATCAGCAAATCCAAGCGGAACGGCGATCGGCCATAAGACAGGTTATGGAAACCCCATGTCCCTGTTGCAGTTGCGCACCTTTGTCGAAGTCTATCGCCGCCGCTCGCTGAGCGACGCGGCCCGCGCGATCGGCATCACCCAGCCCGCCGCGTCGCAGCATATCGCCTCGCTCGAGGCGCAGCTCGGCCACCCCCTGTTCGATCGCCATTCGCGCGGTGTGCGTGCCACGGCAATCGCCGACGATCTGGCTGCGGCGATCGGCGACAGCCTCGATACAGCAGAAACGGCCCTCGCCACGGCGCGGGCGCGATCCTCGCGGATGTCCGGTACGGTGCATATCGCCGCGCCATCGGATCTGCTGGGCGAGATGATCACCCCCCGGCTGGGGCCGCTGCTCGACGCGGGCCTCGACCTGCGCCTCCACATCGGCGGGCGCGACGCGCTGTACAGCCTGTTGCTGGAGGACAAGGTGCATCTGGCCGTGACGGCATCGCAGCCGGACGACCCCCGGCTCGCCTTTCACCGGCTCGGCGATGAGGATTTGCGCGCCGTCGCCGCGCCGGTGGTGATCGAGCGGATGGCGGGCCAACCGCTGGCCGATGCGCTGACACGCATACCGCATCTGGCGTACGATCTCGACCGGCCGCTGTTGCGCGCCTGGCTTGAGGCCAACCGGATTGCGCTGGCCGGTCAGCCTGCCCTGACCGCTCCCGACCTTCGCGTGCTGCGATCTGGGTTGTGCGCGGGGCTCGGCTGGACGGTCCTGCCCGGTTATCTGACCCATGCGCAGCGGGCCGACTGCACGCTCGTCGAGATACCCGCGCCGATCAGGGTGCCGCGAAACACCTTCTACCTCGTCTGGGCGCGTTCGTCGCTGCGGCACCCCCGCGTTGCGCTGGCGCGCGATGCGTTGATCGCCGCGCTTAGGATTTGAGGTCAAATCGACACGACATCGTGGGGCTCGCTTCTCAGCTTATGGATAGCAGCCTCGATTGACGTGACAATTCGTCGATGGACCCCGAGCGCGGATTGGCGTTGATCCCCGCATACGTCAGCGCACGCAAAAACCGCCGATTCCTGCCCGTTTACATCAATTCTCGAATGGTACGGATATGGCCCAAAAAGGCCAAAGTGGCGGAGAGGGAGGGATTCGAACCCTCGGTGCCCGTAAAGGCACGCCGCATTTCGAGTGCGGTACAATCGACCACTCTGCCACCTCTCCGCAGAAGACGTCTTTGGCAGGTCGGTGAGACCCGCAATCCGTCGGTCGAGGGCGGGCCTTTAGCGGCTCGGTTTTCCGGTGGCAAGCGCCGTTGTGCTTGTGCAGCGCGGAAAGACGATTAAATTATGGGCATGCCCCGTCATGACCCTATCGGCACCCTGCCCGCGCAGGGGCGCCCCAATGTCGTCGAGATCGATGCGCCCGCGATCGCGCATGCGCGCTTCTCGATCGGCGATGTCGTGCGGCACCGCCTGTTCGATTTCCGCGGCGTGATCTTCGACGTCGATCCGGTCTTCGCCAATACCGAAGAATGGTATGAGGCAATCCCGGAAGCGGTGCGCCCGCGCAAGGATCAGCCCTTCTACCACCTGCTCGCCGAGAATGTGGACTCGAGCTACGTCGCCTATGTCAGCCAGCAGAATCTGGTCGTCGACGACAGCGACGAGCCGGTCGACCATCCGGCGATCGCCGGCCTGTTCGACGATTTCACCGACGGGCGCTACGCGCTGCGCCGCGAACACCGTCACTGATCGGTCTGCGGGAGGGACGCCGTAGCGCCCCTCCGCGTCTCCTTAGAAGTTGATCGCCGCGCGCGCGTACAGGAAGCGCCCGTTGAAGCCGAATGGCGAGAAGTTGCTGTACGGCAGGAACTGATAGGTCGTCGGATAGCTGCCGCCGACGCTCGCCGGGCGCAGGCCGAACGGCCGGCGATCGGGATAGACGTCGAAGGCATTGTCCACGCCCAGCGTCAGCTGCACGCCCTGATATTCGTAGCTCAGCGAGAAATCGGTGATCCACTTCGGGCGCAGTACCTGATCGTCCGGGCCGAGCAGCGTCAGGCTGGTCGCATCGCTGATCGGCGCGGTCGTTTCGGGCGAGATCACCGAACCATAGCGCGTCGTCCGCGCCGACACGCCGATGCCGGCGATCTTGCCGTCGGTCGCCAGCACCACCTTTGTACGCGGCTGGCCCCGTTCGAACCGGAAGCCCTCGACGCGTCCGAACAGGACGAGGCCGGGGATCTGTGCCAGCGACCCCAGCGTGTTCAGCCGCTTGTCGATCTGGTTCTTCGTGTAGTTATACGCCGCCGAGAAATTCCAGGCGCCCAGGCCGCCCAGATTGGCGCGATAGGTCGCAACCGCATCGACGCCCTGCGTGGTCGTATCCAGGCCGTTGATGAAGAAGCGCGCCGCGCCGACGGTGTTGAAGCCGTTCGCCACCAGCACCTGCTGCACCGCGGCATTCTGCGCCGCCGTGCCGACGCCCGCCGCACCCAGATTTTCGGACAGCACGATGCGGTCGCGAATCTTGATATGGAAATAGTCGACAGTCAGATTGAACCCACGGAACGGATTGAGCGTCGCACCGCCCGACAGGTTGACCGACTTTTCGGGCTTGAGCGGCTGCGAGCCAAGCGCGCGTGCCACCGGGCTGTTCACGGCGACGGTCGACACGTCCACGGGCACGCCCGACAGGAAGTTGGTCGAGGTGGTGGTGAAATATTGCTGGTGCAGCGACGGCGCACGGAAGCCGTTCGACACCGATCCGCGCAATGCGAACCCATCGGTCAGTTCATAGCGCAGCGCCAGCTTGCCGTTCACCGTATCGCCGAAGTCGCTGTAATGTTCGTAGCGACCCGCCGCGGTTGCGGTGAAGCCGGTGAACAGGTCGGCGTCGAACTCCAGATAGCCGGCATAGCTGTTGCGGTTGACGTTGGTGCGGGCCGAGGCCGGCAGGCCGCCGAAGCCCTGCGCACCCGCCGCCGCGGTACGGCCGGGGAAGGAGCAGCTGCCGGTCGCCGCGGCGCCCCCGCCGTACACGCCACCCAGTGTGGTGCAGTTCGCCGCCGTGGTGGTCCGCGTCGCCTGGAAGAACGGGCCCGTCTGGTACGACTGCGGATCGCCGGGGCGGATCTGGAAGATTTCGTGGCGATATTCACCGCCGAAGGCGAAGGTCAGCGGACCCGCCAGCCCGACGTCGAACTGGCGCGACAGGTCGGCATTGGCCAGGATCTGCGAGAAGGCGAGACCGCCGGCATCGAACGAGCGCTGGCTCTGCGGACCGAAGGAGACGTTGACGCTATTTTCGGTCCGGTAGCTCAGCTCGTTGCGGCCGAAGCCGAGCGAGAAGTCGCCCTTGAAGCCCGCGACATCGGCCCGGATGCCGCTGGTCGCCGACAGATCGTCGATGCTCGACTGAATCTTGGGCAAATAGCCGTCCGGCGTCAGGCCAACGAAATTGGCGTTGGTCGGCGTCGTGCCGGGCGTGATCGCCGAGAAGTCGCGGTTGGTCGCCGCCGACTGCTGGCGGAAGTTCGCCGCCGACAGGCCGTCGCGATGGCCATAGGTGAAGAAGGCGTAGAAGTCGGCCGAACCCAGTGGCTGGCCCATGTTGATGAGGAAGTTGAAGTCCTGTGTCTTCGCATCGCCATAGCGGAAGTCGAGGCGGTTGAAGCTCGCTTCGCGCGAATCGAACGTGGTCGACGACGGACGGATGTAGTTGGGCCGCAGATCGTAGCCCTGGCGGTTGGTGAAGTCGCGGTCGCGATATTCGCCGGTGAAGTTGAAGAAGCCGCCGTTACCGATCGGCAGGCCGACGTTGACGCCATAGGTCAGCATCGCACCGTCGCGCGCCTTGCGCTCGCCGTTGCTTTTCGCCTGAAGGTAGCGCGAGTCGGTCGGGTCGAGCGACGGGGAATTACCGAGCAGGCCGTTGAAATTGGCCACCCCGTCCAGCGTCGTCACATATTTGCCGTAGCTCACCTGCGCGCGGCCGCCTTCGCTCGCGGTCTTGAGCTGGACGTTGATCACGCCCGCGATCGCATCCGAGCCATATTGCGAGGACGCGCCGTCGCGCAGCACCTCGACCCGCTGGATCGCGAGCGCGGGGATCATGTTCATGTCGACCGCCGCCGAACCGCGCCCGACGGTGCCGTTGATGTTGAGCAACGCCGACACGTGGCGGCGCTTGCCGTTGAGCAACACCAGCGTCTGGTCGGGGTTGAGGCCGCGCAGCGTCGCGGGCCGCGTCACGTCGGAGCCGTCGGCGATCGAGGGCTGCGGGAAGTTGAACGAGGGGACCAGCTGGTTCAGCGTCTTGTTGAGCTCGCCGGTGCCTGACGCCTGCAGCGCGCTGCCCGAAATGACGTCGATCGGCACGGGGCTGTCGATCGCGGTCCGGTTGGCGACGCGGCTGCCGATGACGACGATCTGGTTGGCCGCTTCGTCGCTTTGCGCCGACGTATCGGCCGTCGCTTCCTGGCTGGGCGCCGACTGCACCGCCTGCGCCCAGGCGGGTGCGGCGAAGACCGCCAGGGATGCCGGCACGGCGACGCCGGCAAGCAAGATTGCGCGCTTCATGATATTCCCCTGTTTCGCGCGGCTTAGTTACCGTCACGATCGACGACACTTTATGTCGCGCTGAGGGCCGGGCAAGTCATCGTCACAGACCTTTCATACGTTTGTCATACCGCTGTTGCTGCGCCGCCACATGATGAATGTCGGCGCGCCCCGCTTCAAAGGTTGACAGAAGCCTGCACATTCCTTAGCTGCCGCCGCTCATCCCGCCGGGTCTCCCTGTGCGGGCACATGTTTTTTGGGAAGTGACTAGAGCCATGTTCGCAGTCGTGCGCACGGGCGGCAAGCAGTATCGCGTCGCCGCCGGAGACAAGATCGTCGTCGAGAAGCTGGACGGCGAAGCCGGCGCATCGATCACGCTGGGTGATGTCCTGCTCGCGGGCGAAGGCTCGGAGCTGAAGAGCGTCGAGGGTCTGACCGTCGCCGCCGAGATCGTCGCACAGGCGAAGGGCGAGAAGGTCATCGTCTTCAAGAAGCGCCGCCGTCACAATTATCGCCGCAAGAACGGCCATCGCCAGAACCACACGATCCTCAAGATCGTTTCGGTCGGCTGAGCCCAGCGCGAACAGGAGTAGAGCAGCATGGCACATAAGAAAGCAGGCGGTTCGTCGCGCAACGGTCGTGATTCGGCCGGCCGTCGTCTTGGCGTGAAGAAGTTCGGCGGTCAGGAAGCGATCGCGGGCAACATCCTCGTGCGTCAGCGCGGCACCAAGTTCTATCCGGGCGCCAACGTGGGCATGGGCAAGGACCATACCCTGTTCGCGCTCGTCGATGGCCGCGTGGCGTTCCACGAAGGCAAGCTCGGCCGTAAATTCTGCTCGGTGCAGATTATGGCGGAAGCCGCAGAATAACGGGCAACCAGCCGGGTTGCCCACCAGGGTGACCCGGTCGCATCTTCCACAAGATGCCAACCAAACAAGGGAGACGGGTCACCCCGGCTCCCTTTTTTCTTGCTCCCCGACCCCGACTGTCCCTGCCGCGTCACAGGCGCGTGGCAGCGGCGTGGCCAAGGAGAGAGCAGGAATGTTCGCGAGAACCAACAGATTGACGCTCCGGCCGGCGTGGCCGGAGGATGCGGCCGAGCTGGCCGCGGCGATCGATCACGAAGCGGTCACCCGGATGCTGAGCCGGGTCCCCTACCCCTACACCCTGTCCGATGCAGAGGCGTTTTGCGCCCGTCCCCATGCACCCGATGATGCACGGATGCTGATCGTCAGCCATGATCTTGCATGGCCCGATGGCGCCCCGGCCATCGTCGGCGGCATTGGCATTTCGGAAATGGATGGCCAGCCCAACCTTGGCTACTGGCTCACCCCCGCCGCCTGGGGGCGCGGCTATGCGACCGAGGCGGGCCATGCCGTCATCGCGATGGCGCGGCACGCGCTGGGTCTGCGGCGCATCGCCGGCTGGCATTTCGCCGACAATCCCGCATCGGGCGCCGTCCTGCGCAAGCTCGGCTTCCGGCCGACCGGGCAGACGGCCGTCAAGCCATCGCTGGGCCGGACCGAACCGGCGCCGTCGATCGCCTACACGCTCGATCTGGACGCGGCAGAAGAGGATCACCCGGCACTGCGTATCGCGGCGTGAACGGGGGGCGTGCCGCGACTCGCCGGCCCGTCACCTCGTTACGCCGATGCACTACCGGCTGGCCCCGCCTCCACCGTCACCCCGGACTTGATCCGGGGCGACGAGATATTTGGTGCGATCGAAGGCCGACGATCGAATATTTGCACGTTGGAATGCGTGAGGAGGACCAGCCATCGCCGCGTGGGAGCGGCCTGCCCTCTTCCATCTCGTCATTCCCGCGCAGGCGGGAATCCAGACTGGCTGACGGTGCAGGGGCTCAGACGCGTTAGCGGTTATGGATTCCCGCCTGCGTGGGAATGACGGAACAGAGAAAGGTGCCCCCCGCCCCTCAATGCTTCTCCGCGACCCGCGTCAGCTTGCGGATGAAGCCGATCAGCCCGGTCTGGCGCGAGCGCTTCAGGCGTTCGGCCGCGAGGATCGTCTTCACGCCGCGGAAGCATTCCTCGACGTCGTCATTGACCAGGACATAGTCATAGCCGTCCCAGTGGCTCACCTCGTTGGCGGCGCGTGCCATGCGCGCGTCAATCACCTCGGCCGAATCGGTGTTCCGATTCGTCAGCCGCGCGCGCAATTCCTCCATCGAGGGTGGGAAGATGAACACGCGTACCACGTCGCCGCCGGCGATCTGGAATAGCTGTTGTGCGCCCTGCCAGTCGATGTCGAACAGCACGTCCTTGCCCGCGGCCAGCATCGCTTCCACCTGCGCGCGCGGCGTGCCGTAGCGGTGGCCGAAGACATGCGCCCATTCCAGGAATTCGTCGTCCGCCACCATGCGGCGAAATTCCTCAAGGCCGACAAAGTGATAGTCCTTGCCGTCGGTCTCACCCGGACGAATGCCGCGCGTCGTAGCCGACACCGACATCTCGAGGCCGGGCTCATCCGCGAGCAATTTGCGCGCGATGGTGGACTTGCCGGCGCCCGAAGGCGAGGACAGAACGAACAACATGCCGCGGCGGCGGAAGTTGTGCGGATCATTGGGGGAGGAGGACGGCATGCGCGCTACTGGCGTAGCCGCGGGCCGGGCGTCAAGCGTGGGCGCGTGGTTGGCGGCGAAAAGTGGCTGGCTGATCGCCGCCGTGCTAGTGCTGACTGCGACGACATTGTTCGTCATGGGCCGCTCGCCGATCTGCCCCTGCGGCCGAATCGCGCTGTGGCATGGGGCGGTGCAATCCGACCAGAACAGCCAGCAGATCGCCGATTGGTACAGCCTCAGCCATATCGTCCACGGCCTGCTCTTCTATGCGGCGGGCTGGCTGGCGCTAGGTCGCTGGCCATGGACCGCCCGGCTCGTTCTGGCCGTGGCGATCGAATCGGGTTGGGAAATCCTCGAAAACTCGCCGCTCATTATCGATCGCTATCGCAGCGTGACGATGGCCTGGGGCTATAGCGGCGACAGCATCCTCAATTCGCTCAGCGACATCGGCTGCATGATGCTGGGGTTCGCGATCGCACGGCGACTGCCCTGGTGGGCGAGCGCGGTGCTGGTCGTGCTGCTGGAACTGGTGGCATTGGTCGCGATCCGCGACAATCTGACACTCAACCTCATCATGCTGATCGCGCCGGTCGAGGCGATCCGGCAGTGGCAGATGGGTTAGCGGCAGCCCGTATGAAGCGTGACCCCTGCGATATCGCCGGGGCCACACCAACCCTCGATCAGATCTGGCCGCGCGCCGCCTTGCGACGATCATAGGCCTTCTTGGCGACATAGCCGCCGCCCAGGATCATGCCGAGCGGCCCCATGCGCCGCATCGCGCCCATCGCCAGCGCGCCGATCGCCGCGCCCTTCAGGCCGCTGTCGCCGTTGCGGCGCTCGACTTCGCGACCCACCAATGCACCGATAATCTTGCCGATCATGCTTCCACCTTTCCGAAAATCTGATCCTTCAGCTGCTCGGCGCCACGCAGCACCGCCCAGCCGACCGCGTAGGTTACCGCCAGCGGGAGCACGACCTTCAGCACGTTCGCGGTGACGGCGCCGATGATCGCGCCGTCTGCGACGCTGTCGTCATCGCCCGAGATCGAATCGATTGCCGCGCCGATCAGCGCGCCCGTGGTCGTCGTACTCACGCCATGCCCTTCGTGGTTGTTACGCCCCCAGCAAGCGCGCGAACCACGGGGAAGTTCCGCGGCGGACCCGTCCGGCCGCTCAGCGACCGATCATCGTCTCCGGACGCACGAGCCGGTCGAACGTCTCGGCATCGACCAGCCCCAGTTCCAGCCCGGCCTCCTTCAGCGTCTGGCCGTGCTGATGGGCGTGCTTCGCGATCTTGGCGGCATTGTCATAGCCGATCTCGGGCGCCAGCGCCGTCACCAGCATCAGCGACCGGTCGAGCAGTTCGGCGATACGCGCGCGATTGGCGGTCATCCCCTCCACCGTCCGTTCGGCGAAGCTGGTCATACCGACGCTGAGCAACGCGATCGAGCGCAGCACGTTGGCGCCGATCAGCGGCTTGAAGACATTGAGCTCCATATGGCCCTGCAGGCCGCCGACGGTGACGGCGACATTGTTGCCCATCACCTGCGCCGCGACCATGGTCAGCATCTCGGCCTGCGTCGGATTGACCTTGCCCGGCATGATCGAGCTGCCCGGTTCGTTGGCGGGCAGTTCCAGCTCGCCCAGGCCCGACCGCGGGCCGGAGCCGAGCAGCCGGATATCGTTGGCGATCTTGGTCAGCGCCACCGCGAGCACGTTAAGCGCGCCGTGCAGATCGACCAGGCCGTCGTTGCTGGCCAGCGCCTCGAACTTGTTCGGCGCGGTGACGAACGGCAGGCCAGTGAGGCCGGCGATCTCCGCCGCCACCTCTTCCGCAAAGCCGCCGGGCGCGTTCAGGCCGGTGCCGACCGCCGTGCCGCCCTGCGCCAGCGGCATGATGTTGCGGTCCAATGTGCCGGCGATCCGGTCGCGCGCATTGGCGATCTGCTGCGCATAGCCCGAAAACTCCTGCCCCAGCGTCAGCGGCGTCGCGTCCTGCAAATGCGTGCGGCCGATCTTCACCAGATCGCGCCATTCGACCGCCTTGGCGTCGAGTGCCGCATGCAGCCGGTCGAGCGCCGGGTAGAGCTGCTGCGTCACCGCCAGTGCGGCGGCGACGTGCAGTGCGGTGGGGAAGCTGTCGTTCGAGGACTGGCCGCGGTTGACGTCGTCATTGGGGTGGACGGGCGTCTTGCCACCGCGCGTGCCTGCCAGCGCCTCGTTGGCGTGGCCGGCAATCACCTCGTTGACGTTCATGTTCGATTGCGTGCCGCTGCCCGTCTGCCAGACGACGAGCGGGAACTGGTCATCGAGGTCGCCCGCGACGATCGCCGCCGCCGCTGCCTCGATCGCATCGGCCTTGTGCGCGTCCAGCCCGTGCCGCCGGTTCACGCGCGCCGCCGCCTGCTTCACGATGGCGAGCGCGTGGGCGATCTCCACCGGCATCCGCTCGCGTGGGCCGAAGGGGAAATTCTCCAGGCTGCGTTCGGTCTGGGCGCCCCAATAGGCGTCGGCGGGAACCTCGATCAGTCCGATCGAATCGGTTTCGGTGCGCGTGGTCATGCTGCTCCAATTCGTCAGACAAGCGCTTGTTTCAAGACAGGGGCTGTGCCAATTTTGCGACATGCTGTTCCTTGCCCTGATCGCGCAGGCCGCAATCGCTGCCGGCCCCTGCCATTACGACCGCACCGCGATGCTGGCGCTCGATCAGGCGGCGTTCGATCAGGACATGACCGGCGGCTGGCGCAAGCTGGAACAGGACGGTTGCGAGGCAGAGGCCGCCGACCTGATCCGCGACTGGCGGATCGCGCACAAGGCGCAGGATAGCATCCTGTTCTGGCACGAGGGGCAGCTGCGCGCCGACATCGGCCAGACCGCGCAGGCGATCGCGCTCTTCCGTCAGTCGTACAAGCCGGCGGCGAAGGACCGCGTCGGCTGGAACCATTATGTCGACGGCACGATCGCCTTCCTTGATCGCGACCGCACCGCGTTCGATGCCGCCCGAGCGCGCCTCGCGGCCTTGCCGCAGCCGGCCGGGTTCACGTTCAACGGCCCGGACGGCAAGCCGCTGCCGATCCGCTGGCCGCTCAACATGAACGTGTTCGAAGGCTTCGACCGGTGCTGGGGCCAGCCCTATAAGGCGGCCTATGCCTGCGCGACGCCGATGCGGGTCGTCCAGGTTCCCGACCGGAAATAGCGTTCGGGCGAACGGCCGGAGACGCGCCGGCGATGCGTCAGGCCCGGGGCGTCAGGCCCAGTGCGTCAGGCCCGCAGCGTCATATGCGGGGCGACCTCCCCCAGCAGCTGCGCGACCGTTTCAATGTCGTCGCGCGCCGCGATAGCGATCGTCGATCCGTCGCTGCCGTCTTCCAGCGAGATGATGGCATAGCCGGCTTCGGCAAGGCTGGCGGGATCGATCGTGTCCACCGATCGCACCCGTGCTGCCGCGAGCCGCTGCCGGGCGATCTCCTGGACAAGCTCGTCGACCGTCTCTTCCTTCCAGTCGACCAGCGCGACCCACCCCTCTTCGCTGAGCAGTTCGAGGAAGGAATCGATTCGCATCGACTCCGACGTATCCTCCTGATCGACGAAAAAGCCCTCGCGCAACCGCCGCCGCGCGCTGGCGAGCGACCGGCCGGACAGTCGATGGTACAGCTCGGCGAACTGCCGTTGCCACAGCGGGGTCCGTGGACCCGGCTCCGTCGGGGTGACATCGGGCAGGACCTGCTCGGCCCAGGTCATCAGCGCGGACAGGAATTTTTCCTGCCGGACGGTCAGCTCGTCGGTCTCGCGTCGCCCTTCGAGATGGTGCAGCACGACGACGGGCTCGCGGCCGAACGGGAAGCCGATCCGGAACCGGGCATGCAGCAACGCCCGACCCGTCACGTCGGATCGCAGCCCCACCTTCAGGCGCAGCTCTGCTTTGCCCCGCTTGCGCGAACAGTCGGCGAAACGCCCCGTGTCCTGCGCCTTCAACGACTTCCCAACCGGACAATGGCCGATCAGGGCGAGCACCCGACGCGCATAGCGATCGGCGAGGTCGGACGGAGCGTCGGTCATTGCGGCGGGACGATCGCGCCGACATCGTCGGCGACGGCACGGCTCGCATCCGCCGCCATGCCCGACGCCCGACGCGCGACCGCCAGGAATTCCGCTTCCGACACGGGGGCATAGTTGCAGCCGACGAACAGGCTGTCGGCGGGCGGCGGCGGCGGTGCCTTTGCCCCGAACGCCTTGGCCAGCAGCGCGGCGGTGGCATTGCCCGTCGGCGCGAACGCCCCCAGCATCGGGCCGCGCTTGGGATCGACGAAGCGATAATATTGCTCGGTGATCGCAATCGGCGCGCGCTTCAGCCCATGCGCCGCGATAAACGCCTCGGCGACCTTGCGCGGCCACAGCGTCACGATCCAATTGTTGAGGAAATAAACGCGATCGACGCGCTGTCCCATCAGCGACGCGGGCGTCGTCAGCGTATAGCCTTCGATGCCCAGCATGCCCTCGGTCGCCGTGTCGGGGGCGCCCTCCTTCATCCAGGCGGGGATTTTCGGGTCGAGGAACAGCCCGTTGGCAAAGGCCTCCAGCGCGTCGCGCGACCGGCAGGATAGCGCATCGCTCAAAAGCTCCGGCGTCAGCGCGGCCGGTGCGTCGGCCGGCACGGGCTTAGCCTGCGCCGCGGCAGACGGCGGCAGGGACAGCGTCAGCACGAGCGGCAGAACGAAGGACATGCGGCGGATCATGACGCGTGTCTGCCAGCAGAGGCGAACGGGATCAATGGTCAGAATCGGACAGGCTTGACCCGCATCCCGCGCGCCGTCACCTGTCGGGGACATGAGAGTGATCCTGTCCCTGACGCTGGCCTTCGTCCTCGCCCTGGCGGGGACCGGCGTCGCGAGGGCGATCGACCCCGGCGTGTTTGGCTCCTGCTTCGAAGGGGCGTGCGGCTATGCGGCGATGCTCGTCGCGCTGCTCGGCACTTTGCTCCTCGCGCCCGTCGTGTGGATCGGGCTGGGCTGCGCAGGGCCGCTCAGCCGGCTGTTGCTCGGCGCGATCCTATTCGCGCTGCTTGGTTGGTTTCTTCTGACGCCGCTGCTCTGGATCGCCGGCCTCGCCGCCTTCGCTTATGCCATCGTCCGGTCGATCCGCCGCGCCCGTGCGGAAGGGCGCGCAACCCGCGACCTGTTCATCATACCCCGGACCTAGACCGAACGCCGCTCAGATGGCGGTCGCCCGCTCTACGCGCAGCCCCATCGTGCCGGCCAGCGCCAGCAGCCGGTCCGTATCCGATCGGCGGACGATGACGACGTGCAGATTGTCGTCGAGACCGTTGTGCCACGACACCACTTCCCATGCGGTCGGCCGCGCGAGCAATTGCGCGTCGAGCCACGCAAAATAGTCCTTCGAGCGCACCTTTTCCTGATCCTCGCGATAGGGGAACGGCGGCAGCGGCTCGGCGAATTCGTCGCTGATCAGCTCGTGCAGCTCATCGATCTTGTCGCCGATCAGGAAGAACTCGCCCAGCGTCATCTCGACCACCAGCTGCCGGATCTCCTCGGGATCGTAATCGCGCAGCCAGTCTTCGGGGTCGGTCACCGCCGCGTCCACTTCCGCCGCCTTCTCACGCACGGCGTCGTCGTCCAGCGCCCCGGCGCTGAGCAGCCTGACGATCTCGGTGTACATTGCGCCTGCTCCTGCCGTCGAACCTCAGGCAGGCATAAAAGCGTCCGTTCCGGATGGAAAGCAGCTATCGCGATGCGGGCCGTCCGCGACCGGCAGCGATGGTGACCCCGGCGCGATTCGAACGCGCGACCTACAGATTAGGAATCTGGCGCTCTATCCTGCTGAGCTACGGGGCCACTGCCTCGCCTGATACCGGTGCGCGAGCGCAGGGTCCAGCCCGTCAGTTCGCCTCTTCGGGTGGCCGCACGGGCAGCGGCAACGGCGCGATCGGCACGCCCTCCTCCACCAGTGCCTTCGCCTCGGCGAGGCTCGCCTGGCCATGGATCGCGCTCACCGTCTCCTCGCCGTCGTGCATCGCCCGCGCCCGCGTCGCGAAGTCGCGCCCGACCCATTGCGATCCCTCCAGCGCCTTGGCCTGCAGGCCCGCCAGCTCGCGCAGCGCCGCCTTCACGACATCGGGCGACGGCGCCGCCTCGCGCGTGTTGCCCTTGGCCGGAATGCCCGGCGCCATCACCGCCTTGCCCACCCCGGTCGTGCCGCACATCGGGCAGACGACATGACCCGCGGATCGCTGCGTTTCATAGGCTGCGCTCGACTGGAACCACGCCTCGAACACATGGCCGCCGTCGCAGCGCAGGTCGAAGACGATCACGCCCGGACCACCGGCGGAATGGGCCGATGATGCTGCAGCACCGGCATGCGCGCCCGCACATCGGCGACGCGCGCCGGATCGACCTCGGCAAAGCCCAGCCCACGCGCCTCGCCCATGTCGAGCAGCACGTCGCCCCAGGGATCGACGACCAGCGAATGGCCATAGGTCGCGCGACCGTCCGCATGCGCCCCCGCCTGCGCCGCAGCGACGACGAAACACCCCGTCTCGATCGCGCGGGCGCGCAGCAGCGCGTGCCAATGCGCCGCGCCGGTCGGACGCGTAAAGGCCGCCGGGATCGACAGCATTGTCGCACCCGCCTGCGCCAGCGAGGCATACAGGCCCGCGAACCGCAGATCGTAACAGATCGACAGCCCCATGCCGCCCAGCGGCGTATCGACCACCATGGCGGTGTCGCCCGGCGCATAGCTCGCCGATTCGCGCCAGCTCTCGCCCGTCGGCAGATCCGCGTCGAACAGGTGAAGCTTGTCGTAGCGCGCGCGGATCGCGCCCGTGTCGTCGATCACGAAGCTGCGATTGGCGAGCCGCCCGTCGTCACGCCGGATCGCCAGCGACCCCAATTGCACCCAGAGCCCCGCCTTCGCCGCCGCTTCGCGCACCGTTGCCAGCACGGGGTCGTCGCCCTCGGCACGCATCGACGCGGCCGCCCGCGCGCGATCGCGATCCAGCAGGCCCGCCATCTCGGGCGCGAAGACCATGCCCGCGCCGTTCGCCTTGGCCGCGGCGATGCCGTGGCGCAGGTCCGCGGCGTTGACGGCGGGGTCGATCCCGCTCGTCATCTGCAACAGCGCGATCAGCACGGGGGTGACGTCAGCCGGCGAGCAGCGGATCGAGCCCGCCGCGCGCATCGAGCGCCGCCAGATCGTCCGACCCGCCGATATGCGCGCCATCGATGAACACCTGCGGCACGGTGGTGCGCCCGTTGGCGCGCTGGATCATCTCCTGCCGCTGCGGGCCGCCCATCGTGATGTCATATTCCACCGGCTCGACGCCCTTGTCGGCCAGCAGCCGCATCGCGCGCGAGCAATAGGGGCAGAATGCCTTGGTGTAGATTTCGACCTTTGCCATGCCCGTGGAGGTGTGATGCGGCGGCGGTCTTGTCAATCGTCGCTCTCCGCGATCACCCGCGCCCAGCACAGGATCGTCACCGATGCCGCCCTCGCGCGCAGCAGCACCGCGGTGCAGGCGTCCGTCGTCGCGCCGCTAGTATAGACGTCGTCGACCAGCCCGACATGCAGCCCGCGCACCCGCGCCGGGTCGGGCACCTCAAAGGCCCCCTTCACCGCCCGCGCCCGCGCCTTGCGCCCCATGCCGCGCAGCGCCGCGGTCCGCCGCCGCCGGGTCAGCGCAAAGGGATCATGCCGCAGCCCCGTCTCGCGCGCCAGCGCCGCCGCGATCAGCCCGGCCTGGTTGTAGCCGCGCGACCACAGCCGCCAGCGATGCAGCGGCACCGGCACCAGCAGGTCGATGTCCGCGGGCACCAGCGGCGCGATCCGCTGCGCCATCGTCGTCGCGATCCCCATCCGCCCGCCATATTTCAACCGCAACGCCAGCTGCCGTGCGATCGGACCATAAGCGACCGCCGCCCGCACCCCGCGGTGACGCGGCGGATCGGCAAGGCAGGCCGCGCACTGCACGCCTTCCCCCATCGCATGCGTGAAGGGCAGCTTACAGGTCGCGCACCACGGCGGCCCGATCAGGTGCAGGCTGCTCCAGCAGGCGGCGCAGAAGCGATGGTCCGCCGCCACCGGCTCGCCGCATCCCGGACAGCGCGGCGGCAGCGCCTGCGCCACCAATATGCCGACGCCGCCCGCCAACCCCTTCCAGGCAGACGCGGCGATGCGTGGCGCAAATCGGCTCATGCCCGCTTGTCGCCCGGCCGTCCGAAAGGCACAAGCCGGCGCGTGACCAGTCCCGCCCCCAATGCCATTTTCGACGCCGCGGCCCGCCGTCGCCGCCGCGACCGCGCCGCCGCGGGCGACTATGCCGCCCACGCCTTCCTGCGCGACACGATGGTCGACGGGCTGCTCGAACGCCTCGCCGCGGTGAAGCGCGATTTTGCCGACGTGCTCGATGTCGGCGCCAGCGACACCGCGCTCATGGTGCCCGGCGCACGGGTGGCGCGGATGGACCCCGGTTTCGCCTTCGCGCGCGCCAGCGGCGGGGTGCAGGCGGACGAAGACCGCCTGCCCTTCGCCGATGCCAGTTTTGATGCAGTGCTCAGCGCCGGCGTGCTCGATCAGGTCAACGATTTGCCCGGCGCTTTGTCGCTCATTCGCCGCACGTTGCGGCCCGATGGCGTGTTCCTGGGCGCGTTCCTCGGCGCCGGCAGCCTGCCCGCGCTCCGCGCCGCGTTCCGCGCGGCGGAAGGCGACCGACCCGCCCCCCGCCTGCACCCGCAGATCGACGTCCGCTCGGCGGGCGACCTGCTCGTCCGCGCCGGACTGACCCTGCCGGTCGCCGACGTCGAGACGCTCGACGTGCGCTATGCCAGCTTCGGCCGGCTGCTCGACGATCTGCGCGGCAGTGCGCTGGGCAATATCCTGACCGCGCGCACCGGCATGACGCGCGGCACGCTCGCCCGCGCCGCCGCCGCCTTCGCCGAAGCGGCGGGGCCGGACGGGCGGACGACGGAGCGCTTCTCGATCGTCTTCCTCACCGGCTGGGCCCCCGACGCGTCGCAGCCCCAACCCGCCCGCCGCGGCAGCGCCACCGCCAGCCTCGCAGCGGCGTTGAAGACGCCGTAAACCTCTTAAGCTCCGTCACCCCGGACTTGATCCGGGGTGACGGAAGCAAGTACGCCTACCGCCCCCGCTCGATCTCGCAGCCCACCGCCGCGTCGGGGTACACATCAAGCTTCATCGAGCGCACGCGCACCTGCCGCACGCGCGGATCGGCGAGGCACAGCGCCGCCACCGCCTCGACCAGCGTCTCCTGCAACGCAAAGCCCGGCCCATCGGCCAGCCGCCGGATACCGTCGCGCACGAAGTCGTAATCGAGCACGTCCTCGATCCGGTCGGCGCTGGGCGGCGCGGCATAATCCACCGTCATCCACACCGACAGGCGCACCCGCTGCGGCTCGGCCTCGTGCGGGTGGATGCCCAGGCGCATCGCTACCTCCAGCCCGTCGAGGATCGTGGTGTAGACGCTCATGCCTCCTCCCCGAACATTACGTCGCGCGCGCTGGGCACGAACCGCTGGCCGGCGTCGACGTACAGCGTCTGGCCGGTGACGCTGCGCGCGCCGAGCAGATACACGACCGCCGCCGCGACATTGTCCGCCCCAACCGGATGGCGCAGCAGATTGTCCGATGCGACCGCAGCGAAGTCCGCCTCGCTCTGCCCACCGCTCGGCAAGGTGATCCCCGGTGCCACCGCATTCACCCGCACGCGCGGGCTCAGCGCCTGCGCCAGCATCGTCGTCGCACCGGCGAGCGCATATTTGCTTAGGCTGTAGCTAAAGAAATCAGGGTTCGGATTGGCGAGCTTCTGGTCGAGCAGATTGACCACCGCCCCCTCAGCAACGTCATCCTGCGCCGCGAGCGCGCTCGCCAGCATCGCCGGCGTCACCGCATTGGTGGCATGCAGCCGGGCCGCGAGGTCTGCATCGATCGCCTCGGGCCGGTCGAATTCGAACGCCGACGCACTGTTCACCAGCGCTGCGATCGGCCCGCCTGCCGCCTTACGGGCGCGTGCGAACAGCGCCGTTGCCTCAGACGGATCGGACAGGTCGCCTTGCACCACCGCTCCGCCGATCTCCTCCGCCAGCGCCTGCGCTTCATCGGCGGACCGGCCGTAATGGATCACCACGCGCCATCCGGCGGCGGCGCAGGCGCGGGCGATGCACGCGCCCAGCCGCTTGCCGCCGCCCGTGACCAGCACCTGCCCCAGCGCCGGGCCGGCCATCAGCTGCGCAGGCCCATCAGCGACAGCACCTCCTTGCGGCTGCGCTCGTCATCGCGGAACACGCCCATCATCCGGCTCGTCACCATCGACACGCCGGGCGTGCGCACGCCGCGCGCGGTCATGCAGGCGTGGCTCGCCTCGATCACCACCGCGACACCCTGCGGGCGCAGATTCTTCCAGATGCAATCGGCGACCTCCGCCGTCAGTCGCTCCTGCACCTGCAACCGCCGCGCGAAGCCGTGCAGCACGCGCGCGAGCTTGCTGATCCCGACGACATGGTCCTTCGGCAGATAGGCGATATGCGCCTTGCCGATGATCGGCGCCATGTGATGCTCGCAATGCGACTGGAAGGGGATGTCCTTCAGCAGCACGATCTCGTCATAGCCGCCGACCTCCTCGAACACGCGCGACAGGTGATGCGCGGGATCGTCGCCATAGCCGGCGCAATATTCGCGCCATGCCTTGGCGACGCGGCGCGGCGTGTCGATCAGCCCTTCGCGCGTGGGGTCGTCGCCTGCCCAGCGGATCAGCGTGCGGATCGCCTCCGCCACATCCTGGGGGATCGCAGCCTCGGCCGCGGAGGCAACCAGATCCCCGTCGTCCGGTGCCGCGTGATCGTGTGACATTCCATACCCTTTCAGCCAACAGGCTCATCGCTGCGGTGCAGCAGACCTTACGTTCAATTTCGCAACTTATCGTGGTGCTCGCCCCGGCCCCGCATACGGCAGTTTCCCGCTGTACAAAACGTTTGACGACGACGAAATTCCGACGCTAACTCCACCATACCGAAGACTGGAAACCGCTCTACCGGCGCAAGACCGGATGGCGACAGGGAGACGAGGCCATCATGAAGAAATTCGAACTGCTTGCCGCATCCGCCCTCGCCATGACGGCCGCCATGCCCGCCGCCGCACAGACGGGCGCTACCACGTCCGCGCAGAATACGGCACCCACCAACGGGCCCGGACAGGAAGCGACCTCGGCGCAGAGCATCGATCCCAATGCCGCGTCCGCCGATACGGGCATCCAGGACATCGTCGTCACCGCGCAGCGCCAGTCGCAGCGGTTGCAGGACGTGCCGATCGCGGTCAGCGCCTTTTCCGCCGACAACATCGAAAAGCAGCAGATCGTCAACCCGATCGCGCTGCAACAGTCGCTGCCCAGCATCACCTTCACGAAAACGGGCTATACGACCTCCAGCTTCACGATCCGCGGCATCGGCGACCTGTGCGTCGGCGTAACGTGCGATCAGGCGACGGCGATCCACGTCAACGACATGCCGCTCGCCACGACCCGCCTGTTCGAAAGCGAATTCTTCGATCTCGAACGCGTCGAAGTGCTGCGCGGGCCGCAGGGCACGCTGTTCGGCCGCAACGCGACATCGGGCGTCGTCAACTTCATCACCGCCAAGCCCGATCTCAGCGGCGTGCATGCCGCGGGCGAATTCGAATATGGCAATTACGATTCGAAGCGCGCGAAGGCGATGTTCAACCTGCCGATCACCGACACGCTCGGCATCCGCGTCGCCGGCACGTATCTGAAGCGCGACGGCTATACCTTCAACACCTACGACAACAGCCGCATCGACGATCGCGATCTGTACGCGATCCGCGGCACGCTGTCGTGGGAGCCGTCGTCCGACACGCGCATCGACCTGATGGGCTATTATTTCCGCGAAAAGGACAATCGCAGCCGCATCCAGAAGCAGCTGTGCCATCGCGATCCGACCGGCGTGCTGGGCTGTCTGCCCGATACCAAGAGCTATGAGACGACCAACGGCCTCTCGACGCTCGCCGCGGTGCTGACCTCGACCGAATTCTTCAACGTCAACAACCCCGCGCTCGGCCGCTTCGCGCTGCAAAGCCTGTACGGGGCTGATCCCTATGCCGGTGTCGTCAATCCCGCCGACGTACGCACCGTGCGGCTCGATTATCGTCCGACCTATTTCGCGGACGAAGAGCAGTATATGGTCAAGATCTTCCACGATTTTGGCCCGGTGAACCTCAACATCACCGGCGGCTATACGCGCAACTCGGTCGACAGCACGGTCGACTATAACCTTGCGGTCGAGGCGCCGCTGGCGAACAACGCCGGCCTCGCCAACCTCAACGCGCTGGGCCGCGCCGGATCGCCCTTCGCTTTCCTGAACGGCGTTCGCCAGACGCTGATCCCGAATGGCCCGGCCGGCGGCGTCTGCCAGTCGGCGGCGGATCCGAACAATGTCGGCGTGTATGGCGGCAACGCGATCGGCTGCTTCCCGCAGAGCCTCGATTTCGACCGTTCGCGCATCCAGAACCGCCAATTCTCCGCCGAAGCGCACATCGACAGCAAGTTCGACGGCATGTTCAACTTCCTGCTGGGCGGCATTTATCTCGACAGCCTCAGCAAGAATAACGACTATTTCGTCAACGCCTTCGGCCTCGATTATGCGTCGGGCATCCTCGGCGCGGCCTCGTCGGCGGCGATCCCGGGCGTCGGCGGCAATGCCTTCCTGTCTACGCCCTTCTACCGCAACGATTCGCCGCGCTTCCGCCTGAAGTCTTATGGCATCTTCGGCGAGACCTATTTCGAATTCAGCAAGCGCGCCAAGCTGACGCTGGGTCTGCGCTACAACCATGACGACAAGTTCGTGCAGGCACGCAACCTGACGCTGAACGTCCTGACGCCGTACGGCGCCCAAGGCATTCAGAACGGCTTCAACTATGCGCAGGTCGATTTCGACCCGACGACGCCCGGCATCCAGGATTATGCGCGCCGCAACGTGTCGTTCGGCCGCCTGACCGGCCGCGCCGTCTTCGATTACAAGATCGACGACAACAAGCTGCTCTACGCCTCCTATTCGCGCGGCTATAAGTCGGGCGGCATCAACCCGCCGGTCGCCGCCACCTTCTCGGTGCCCACCACCTTCACGCCCGAACAGGTCGATGCGTTCGAAATCGGGTCGAAGAACACCTTCCTGAATGGGGCGCTGCGCCTCAACGTCACCGGCTTCTATTATAAGTACAAGGGGCTGCAGCTCAGCCGCATCGTCGCGCGTACCGCGGTGAACGACAATGTCGATGCCAATATCTATGGCTTGGAGGCCGAAGCCATCGTCGCGCCGATCCCGCGCTTCGTCGTCAACATGAACGCCAGCTATCTGCACACCGAAATCACCGGCAACAAGGCGCTGATCAACCCGCGCCTGCCCTCCGGCGGCCGGACCGACACCGTCATCATCAAGGATATCACCAACGCGTCCAACTGCGTCGTCATCCCCAATGCGGGCGGCGCGGCGGTGTCGAACGGCTTCGTCACCGCGGTGAACCGCGCGGTGGGCCTGCAGGGACCGACCGCGATCTCCGGCACCGGCACGACCGGCGCCTTCGGCATCTGCTCGGTGCTCCAGGCGCAGGCGGCCGCGACGCAGACGCCGGTAACGGTCACCGATGGCGTGCCCGTCGGGCTGAACGGCAACAAGCTGCCGCAGGCGCCGATGTACAAATGGTCGGTGGGCGCGCAATATACGATGGACTTCGGCAGCGGCTGGAGCCTCGTGCCGCGTGCCGACCTCAACTACACCGGCAATTTCTCGGCGAGCGTGTTCAACATGAACGTCGATCGCGTACCGGGCTACGAGGTGGTCAACGCGCAGGTGCAGCTCAACGCGCCCGACGACCGATTCTACCTGCGCGCCTTCGTTCAGAACCTGACCAACAACAATGCGATCACCGGCCAGGCGGTCGCGGACCAGTCGTCGGGCCTGTACACCAACATCTTCACCATCGAACCGCGCCGCTACGGCGCGGCGGTCGGCTTCAAGTTCTGATCGACCGGCGGGGCGAAGGCGCAACCCTTCGCCCCGCCGAGCGCTTGATCGCGCACCACGCAATGGAGGCGATCATGGCAGACCTGAAGAAGGGCGACGAAGTGACCTGGAAGAGCCACGGCGGCACCGCCCACGGCACGGTCGAAAAGAAGCAGACGAGCGACACGACGATCAAGGGGCACACCGTCCGCGCGTCGAAGGACGACCCGCAGTTCATTGTAAAGAGTGACAACGGCGGAAAGGCAGCGCACAAGGCGGACGCGCTCAAAAAGGCGTAACGTTTCAACGCCCCGGGCTGGACCGGGCGCAAACAGGAAGGAATGCGATGGCTACTGCACCCAAGACCGGCGGCATCCACGCCCCCGTGCAGCCGTCTCCCGAGCTGGGAGCGGTCGTCGGCAACGAGAAGCTGCCGCGCAGCCAGGTGATCAGCAAGGTGTGGGAATATATCAAGTCCAACAACCTGCAGAACCCCGAGAACAAGCGCGAGATCGTCGCCGACGACAAGCTGAAGAAGGTTTTCGGCAAGGACAAGGTGACGATGTTCGAGATGAACAAGTACATCTCGCAGCACGTCAAGGCGTAACCCCGCCTTCCCCGAATCGGGAACATCGCGCCCTCATGCGGCCGGCGATGTTCCCGATCGGTTTGGATGCCGTGCTCGGCACCGCACATGGTCGCCGAAATCAACCAGGCAATCCCGACATCGGGCACGATCACGGCCCGGCCCAAATCGCCCCGTCACCCCGGACTGACTCCGGCGTCCACCGGGCCGCAGATACGGTGCCTGCGGCGGTACGCCAGCTCGGCGGCTTCGCCACGCCCCTAAACCACCCCCGCGCGGAGAAGCGGACCCCGGAACACGTCCGAGGTGACGCGATGGCTAGGAAAGCCTCCGAACACCACGAAAAGACGGGCTGGAAAAGGTCTGCCTCATCCGCACAAACAAACCATCATCCCAGCGAAGGCTGGGATCTCCCGGTAAAAGCGCGCGTCGATAGCCGCGTAAGACCCCAGCCTGCGCCGGGGTTACGCTTCTAGCGCAGGTCTATCGCAGCAAAACCAGACACTAGCCGCCGGCCAGCATAACCGCCGACACCCGCGACCGCGTGTGCCGAAACGCGCCCGGTCAGCCCCTCAGCGCGACCGCGCCGGAACGAACGGCAGGGCGATCACCGATGCGATGATCATCAACGCGCCGGCCAGCACATACAAATAGAAGCTCAACGGACGCATGGCTTACTGCTCCGCCGCGCTGATGGCGCGCGTCGTCGTCAGGATTGCCAAAACTGCCCACGTCATGTCGATCTCCCGCCCCCGGAACACCGCCCATTAGCCATCAAATGTGGCCATAATTTTGCAGACCGGCACATGGGGGCGGCCGGCGACGCGCACAACCCTGCCCGCCCCGCCCGCATTCGCACCCGACTACCGGGCGAAGCGCCTCATTTCTTGCGCTTGAAATCCACGCTGACGACGTTCGACCCGTCTTCGGCCGGCGTGACGGTAGGGCCGTCGTTCTCCGCCTCGTCATGCGGTTCGGGGCCATCGTCCGGGCCCTCGGTCGCCTGGAAGCGCAGCTCGAAATTCACCGCCGGATCGTGGAAACCGGTGATCGCCGAATACGGGATGACCAGCTTCGACGGGACCTGGTTGAACGACAGGCCGACCGAGAATTTGCGGTCGTCGACCAGCAGATCCCAATAGCGGTTCTGCAGGACGATCGTCATCTCGTCCGGAAAGCGTTCGATCAGCCGCTGCGGGATGTCGACGCCCGGCGCCTGCGTCTTGAACGTGATGTAGAAATGATGCTCGCCCGGCAGTCCGCCCGAATCGGCGACGGAGCCGAGCACGCGTCCGACGACGGCACGCAGCGCCTCCTGAACGATTTCGTCATAGGGGATCAGGCTATCGGGCAGGCCGTCGGTCATGGCCCCTTGGGTAGCGCGATCGGCGGCGGGGTCAAGCCGCCACGATGGCCCATGAAATTTGTGTGTGACGACGTGTACTCAACCGTCCTATGGGGCACGGCCATGCGCACCGCCACGATCAACCGCTCCACCGCCGAGACGCGGATCGACGTCACCGTCAACCTCGACGGCACCGGCGTCTACAGCATCAAGACCGGCATCGGCTTCCTCGATCACATGGTCGAGCAGCTCTCGCGCCACGGCCTGATCGACATCGACCTCAAGGTGGAAGGCGACCTGCATATCGACGGCCATCACACCGTCGAGGATTCGGCGCTGGCGCTGGGTCAGGCGATCGCCAAGGCGCTGGGCGACAAGCGCGGTATCCGCCGCTACGGCGACGCCTTGAGCCCGATGGACGAAACGCTGACCCGCGTCGCGCTCGACATTTCGGGGCGGCCGTGGCTGGTGTGGAAGTCGGGTTTCACGATGCAGCGGCTGGGCGAGCTCGACACCGAGCTGATCGAACACTGGTTCCACAGCTTCGCGCAGACCGCCGGCCTGACGCTCCACGTCGAGATGCTGTACGGCAGCAACAACCACCATATCGTCGAGAGCGCGTTCAAGGGCCTGGCGCGCGCCCTTCGCACCGCGGTCGAGATCGATCCGCGCAAGAGCGACGCGATCCCCTCGACCAAGGGCGTGTTGTGAGCGAACCCTTCGCCCGCCCCGGCACGACGCTCTGCATCGTGTCGCTGACCTACGGCACGGACCTCGACGCGATCGACGCGGCGATGAGCGACCATGTCGACTGGCTGCGCGCTTGCTATGTCGAAGGGCGGCTGATCGCCTCGGGCCGCAAGCAGCCGCGCACCGGTGGCATCGTCATCGCGATCGGCACCCGCGCGGAGGTGGAGGCGATGGTGTCGCTCGACCCGTTCGTCGCACGCGGCCTCGCCACGGCCGAGATCACGCCCTTCACCGCCAGCATGGCGGCCCTGCCGCTCGAGGATATGCTGGCGTCATGAGCATCGCGCTGATCGATTACGGCGCGGGCAACCTCCATTCGGTCGAGAATGCCCTGCGCGCGGCCGGCGCGACCGACCTCGCCGTCACTGCCGACGCCGATGTGGTGGCGAAGGCCGACCGGATCGTCCTGCCCGGCGTCGGCGCGTTCGGCGCCTGTGCCAGCGCGTTGCGCGCCGTGCCCGGCATGGTCGAGGCGCTCGACCGCCGCGTGCGGGCAGAGGGCGCGCCGTTCCTCGGCGTCTGCGTCGGCATGCAGCTGATGGCGGACGTCGGCGAAGAGATGGGCGAGCATCGCGGCCTCGGCTGGATGCGCGGCCGCGTCCGCCGGCTCGAGCCCGGCACGATGGACGCCAAGGTCCCGCACATGGGCTGGAACGATGTCGTGCCGACCGGGGACAACCCGCTCGTCCCCGCCGGCGAGGCCTATTTCCTGCACAGCTACGCCTATGAGGGCGAGGACGTGATCGCCACCAGCGACCACGCCGGCCCGATCACCGCCGCCATCGCCCGCGACACGATGCTGGGGCTGCAATTCCACCCGGAAAAGAGCCAGCGCTACGGTCTGGCGATGCTGGAGAGGTTTCTCGCATGGCGGCCGTGATGCCTTCCACTCCTCCCCGGCACGGGGAGGGGGACCGCTCGGCGTCAGCCGAGTGGTGGAGGGGGGCCGCCGCGCACGACCGCTTTTCCTACATGGGACATCCTATGCCGCACTCCCCCTCCACCATGCTGCGCATGGTCCCCCTCCCCATTCCGGGGAGGATTTGATGACCCTCATCGTCTTCCCCGCCATCGACCTGAAAGGCGGCCAGGTCGTCCGCCTCGCCGAGGGTGATATGGACCGTGCCACCGTCTATGGCGACGATCCCGCCGCACAGGCGCTGCTGTTCGCCGATGCGGGCGCGCAGCACCTGCACGTCGTCGACCTCGACGGCGCCTTCGCCGGCGAATCGGTGAATGGCGAGGCGGTGCGCGGCATCGTCTCCGCCTTCCCGGGCCACGTTCAGCTGGGCGGCGGCATCCGCAACCGCGCCAGCGTGGAGCGCTGGTTCGACCTCGGCGTGTCGCGCGTCGTCATCGGCACCGCCGCGCTGGAGGACCCCGATTTCGTCCGCGAAGCCGCGCGCGATTTCCCCGGCGGCATCGTCGTCGCGGTCGACGCGAGGGACGGCATGGTCGCGACCAAGGGCTGGGCAGACGTATCAACGACAAGCGTTGTCGACCTCGCCCGCCGGTTCGAGGATGCCGGCGTCGCCTCGCTGCTGTTCACCGATGTCGGCCGCGACGGCCTGCTCAAGGGCTGCAACGTCGACGCGACCGTCGATCTCGCCCGCGCCGTCTCGATCCCCGTCATCGCCAGCGGCGGCGTGAAGGGCATCGACGACATCCATCTGCTCTCCATTCATGCCAAGGACGGCATCGAAGGCGTCATCACCGGCCGCGCGCTCTACGACGGCCGGCTGGACCTTTCCGCGGCGCTCGCCGTGGCGCAAGCGGCGTGATGATCACGCGGAGACGCGCAGGCGCGGAGACGATTTTGCGCGCAGAGGCGCAGAGGACGCAGAGGTGTTCGGTGCAAGCCGACCGCTTCAGCGGTCATCTAAGCCTTGGGTACGAAAGGAATGAGGGGGCGCTGCGCGCCGGCCTATTCCTCTCTGCGTCCTCTGCGCCTCTGCGCGCCCCCATGCTTCTTCGCGTCTTCGCGCGAACCCATTCCTGACTTCGGGACAAACCGATGACCGTCCGCGCCCGCGTGATCCCCTGCCTCGACGTCGCCGACGGCCGCGTCGTGAAGGGCGTCAACTTCGTCGAATTGCGCGACGCCGGCGATCCGGTCGAGCAGGCGCGCGCCTATGACGCCGCCGGTGCGGACGAGCTCTGTTTCCTCGACATTACCGCATCCCACGAAAACCGTGGCACAATCCTCGATGTCGTGCGCCGCACCGCCGCGGTATGCTTCATGCCGCTGACCGTCGGCGGCGGCGTGCGCACCGCCGACGACGCGCGCGCGCTGCTGCTGGCGGGCGCGGATAAGGTCGCGGTCAATTCCGCCGCGGTCGCCCGGCCCGAAGTCGTCGCCGACATCGCCGAGCGCTTCGGCAGCCAGTGCTGCGTCGCCTCGGTCGACGCGCGCCGCGTCGGGGACCGCTGGGAGGTGTTCACCCACGGCGGCCGCCGCCCGACCGGTATCGACGCGATCGAGCACGCGCTGTGCCTCGCGGACCTGGGCGCGGGCGAGTTGCTCGTCACCTCGATGGACAAGGACGGCACCCGCTCGGGCTACGACCTCGATCTCGTCCGCGCCATCGCCGATCGGGTCAGCGTGCCCGTCGTCGCCTCGGGCGGCGTCGGTGGGCTGGACGACCTCGTCGCCGGCATCCGCGACGGCCACGCCAGCGCGGTGCTTGCCGCCTCGATCTTCCATTTCGGCGAGGCAAGCATCGCCGATGCGCATAACGCACTGGCTCAGGCAGGAATTCCGGTCCGCCGGCCAGTCCTCGCTTAGCGTTTCCGCAAGGCTTGACCGCTATACAGGTCAGCCATGTACACCATTTCCTTTCGGCATGAGTACAACCTGCTGGATATCCAGTGGCAGAGGCTGTTCGATCTGGCGGGCGTCGAACGCTATGCCGCGGAACTGGTGGACCGGTTCCGCAAGGAAGGCTTCACGAACGGCTATCGCCTGCGGATCGACATGGGCGCGTGCAGCGTCCAGCCGGTGCAGGCCGCCGCGGCTATCCATGAGCGACTGGCCGGCTTCCAGCGCGCCAGCCGCATCGCCATCGTCACCGCCAGCGCGATCACCCGCCTGCAAGTGCAGCGACTAATGACCCAGCCCTATCTGCGAATCTTCGACACTGCCGAGGCATCATGGGACTGGCTGACCGCGCCGGACGCGGTCGCCGCGGCATGACGTCGCTCGCTCTGCTGTCGGTCGCGGGTGGCCATTCCGGCACCGTCCACCGCCGCACCGGCCCCGAATGGTCCGACGTCGCGCTGTTCGTCGTCGCGGCGCTCGGCGTCTGGCTCGTCCGGCGCGCGTTGCGCCGTCGCTTTGCGCACCGCAACGCCGACAAGGATTGACCCCGCCCCCTCCCCCGCGCCAAGCGGGGCCTATGGACCCGCTCGACCGCCTGGACGCCACGATCCGCAGCCGCCGCGATGCCGATGCCGGCACGTCGTACGTCGCCAGCCTGTTCGCCAAGGGCCGGCCGAAGATCGCGCAAAAGGTCGGTGAGGAAGCGACCGAAACCGTCATCGCCGCCTTGGCGGAGCCGGACAAACTGGCGTCCGAGGCGGCGGACCTCGTCTTCCACCTGCTCGTCCTGCTCGCCGACGCCGGCCTGTCACTGGACGATGTCCGCGCCGAACTGGCGCGCCGCGAGGGTGTGTCGGGCCACGTCGAAAAGGCCAGCCGGTAATACGGCCGAAACGCCGATACCGCCCCCTTCGTCACCCCGGATCAAGTCCGGGGTGACGGGATAGCGCCAACGCAAGGCTCGATCGCCCTCCACAACCCGGCTACACAGGCCAGCAGGAGGACCCGCATGCCGATCGACGCCACCCTGCCCTATGACGACCAGAACGTCTTCGCGAAGATCCTGCGCGACGAAATCCCGTCGAAGCGCGTGTACGAGGACGATTACGCCGTCGCCTTTCACGACATCGCGCCCGTCGCGCCGGTCCATATTCTGGTGATCCCGCGCGGCCCCTACGTCTCGTGGGACGATTTCAGCGCTCGCGCGTCCGATGCGGAGATCGCCGGCTTCGTCCGCGCGGTGGGGCATGTCGCGCGCGACCACGGCCTCGTCGCCCCCGGTTATCGCCTGCTCGCCAACATCGGCGGCTATGCCGGGCAGGAGGTGCCGCACCTCCACGTCCACCTGTTCGGCGGCGCACCGCTGGGCCCCATGCTCGCGCGGTAACGCCATCCACCTGCATTAAGGGGATTGCCTCCGTTTCATTTGAGACTAGCATCCCCCGCTTCACCAATGCGGCGGCGCGTTCATGACCGTTACGCACCTGGGGGGATACGCTACATGATATTCGGGCGCGTCAAACCACTCGACGCCATTCTCGCCACGGCCGAAAAAAAGGGCCTGCATCGCTCGCTCGGGGCCTTTCAGCTCACCATGCTCGGCATCGGCGCCGTCATCGGCACCGGCATTTTCGTGCTGACGTCCGAAGCCGCGCAAAAGGCGGGGCCGGGCATGCTGCTCAGCTTCCTCGTCGCCGGCTTCATCTGCGCGGTCGCCGCGCTCTGCTATTCCGAACTCGCCTCGATGGTGCCGGTGTCGGGCTCGGCCTACACCTACACCTATGCGGTGACGGGTGAGATCCTGGCCTGGATGGTCGGCTGGGCGCTGATCCTCGAATATGCGGTCGGCGCCAGCGCCGTCGCGGTCGGCTGGTCGAACCATGCGGTCGGTCTGCTCAACGGCATCGGCTTCCACGTGCCCGCCGCGATCAGCAACGCCGACGCGCTGATGGCGCACATGTACCTCGCCTTCGGCGCCGCCCCCAGCCCTGATCTGACGCAGGCGATGGCGGTGGGCGGCTGGGTCAACGTGCCCGCGATCATCGTCGTCTCGTTCGTCACCTGGCTGCTGATCATCGGCACCACCGAAAGCGCGCGCGTCAACGCCGTGCTGGTCGCGATCAAGATCACCGCGCTCACCGCCTTCGTCGCGCTGACGATTCCGGTGATGAAGGCGGACAATTTCAATCCGTTCCTGCCCACCGGCATCGGCAATCCGTTCAGTTCGTCGGGCCTCGGCGTGCTGGGTGCAGCCGCCTCGATCTTCTTCGCCTATGTCGGCTTCGACGCCGTCTCGACCGCCGCGGAAGAAACGAAGAACCCGCAGCGCAACGTGCCGATCGGCCTGATCGGCAGCCTCGCGATCTGCACCATCTTCTACATCCTCGTCGCCTCGGGTGCGATCGGGGCGATCGGCGCACAGCCGGTCACCTCGCTCGCCGGCAAGGTGCTCTCGCCCGGTACGCCGGAAATCGCCGGCCGCTGCGCCGCGATCGTCGCCAGCGGCGCGCTCGAACCGCTCGTCTGCTCGAAGGAAGCGCTGGTCCACGTCCTCGACGTGATCAACTGGCCGATGATCGGCCGCCTCGTCGGCCTCGCCGCAGTGCTCGCACTGCCGTCGGTTGTGCTGATGATGATGTTCGGGCAGACGCGCATCTTCTTCACCATGGCGCGCGACGGCCTGCTGCCGAACAAGCTTGCCTCGGTCCACCCGCGCTATCGCACGCCGCACGTCGTCACGCTGATGACCGGCGTCGCCGCGGCGGTGGCGGCGGCGATCCTGCCGGTCGGCAAGCTCGCCGATTACTCCAACGCCGGCACGCTGTTCGCCTTCTTCATGGTGGCGATCTCGGTGATGGTGCTGCGCCGTACCGACCCCAGCCGTCATCGGCCGTTCCGCACGCCGGCGGTCTATGTCGTCGCGCCGCTCGCGATCATCGGCTGCGTCGTGCTGTACCTGTCGCTGCCGTTGACCGCGAAGCTAGTGCTGCCGATCTGGGGCCTCATCGGCCTCGTCATCTACTTCGGCTACAGCCGCAGCCGCTCCTACGTCGGTCGCGGCATCATCGACGTGGTCGACGATGCGTCGATGCAGCCCGAAACGGCGCGCAAGCTCGACTGATCGGTTCGCCGGTCACGCAAAAAAGGCCGGGGGAGCGATCCCCCGGCCTTTTTGTTTGCGGGTGGCAGAGACGCCGGCCCTGCGGCGGATGCCCTCGGCCCGGCGCCGCTTACGCCGCCAGCCGCGTCATCCAGCCCTCGGCATGCGCGAAGGCCGGAGCGTCATCGACGTCCAGCCAGTCGAGGTCGCTGCAATCGACCACCTGCGCCCGGTCCTGCGCGGCGAGGATGCGCACGCCCTCGGTGAGCGATGGACTGTCGAGCCCGGCAAGCGCATCGAAGAACGCCTGCCCCACCGCGAACACGCCGGTGTCGTAGCAGTCGTGCGGCTCCAGCTCCTTGCCGATCGCGACGATCCGCTCGCCACGCGTCGCGACGCAGGTGACGTCGAGCGGATCGACCCAGGGATGCCCCAGCCGCCGATCGATGCCGAGCCGCAGCCCCTCCCCCGCACCCGCGCGGGCAAGGCGCCGGTAGTGGCGCGGCAGCACCAGATGGTCGCACATCGCCATCACCGCGCCCTCCGACCCCACCAGCGCCCGCGCGGCAAGCGCACTGACACCGTTGGGCTGGTGGAAATCGGTCATCACCGTCAGCACCTCGACCGGCCAGTCGCGGCCGGCGAGATGGGCGGCGATCGCGTCGGCGCCATAGCCCAGCGTGACGATCACGCGCGTGAGGCCCGCCGCCGCCATGCTGTCCAGCGCATGGTCGATCAGCGCCCGGCCCGCGACCGGGCACAGCGGCTTGTATGGCGTGACCGAGCGCAGGCGGGTGCCCTGACCGGCGGCAAGCAGCAGGCCCGTCGTGATCATCAGGCGGCCTTGATGAAGTCCTCGACCGCGATCTGCGCGAGATCGTCGGTCATCTGGTGGCGCGGATGCTTGCAGAAGTATGCCGAGGCCGGATCGATGACGCCGGCGATGCCGCGGTCCTTGGCGATAGCGGCGCAGCGGATCATGTCGATCGCGACGCCCGCGGAGTTCGGCGAATCCTCGACCGACAGGCGCAGCTCCAGGTTCATCGGCACGCCGCCGAACAGCTGGCCTTCCATGCGCAGGAAGCAGACCTTGTTGTCGTTCTGCCAGGGCACATAGTCCGACGGGCCGATGTGGACGTTCTCGTCCTCCAGCCGCTCGGCCGCGACCGACTGCACCGCTTCGGTCTTCGAAACCTTCTTCGACGCCAGGCGGCGATGGTTCGACATGTTGAGGAAGTCGGTGTTGCCGCCGGTGTTCAGCTGATAGGTGCGGTCCAGCTTCACGCCGCGCTTGGCGAACAGGTCGGTCAGCACGCGGTGGACGATCGTCGCGCCCAGCTGCGCCTTGATGTCGTCGCCGATGATCGCGACGCCGGCATCCTCGAACTTCTTCGCCCATTCGGGGTTCGACGCGATGAAGACCGGGATGTTGTTGACGAAGGCGACTCCGGCTTCCAGCGCGCATTCGGCGTAGAATTCGGTCGCTTCCTGGCTGCCGACGGGCAGGTAGTTCATCAGCACGTCGGTGCCGCTCGCCTTCAGGTCGGCGACGACCTGCTCCTTAGTCGGCTGCGTGTCGTTGGCGACCACGAAGGTGCGATCGTCCTTGTAGTCGCTCATATGGTCGGCGACGCCATCGAGCACGGCGCCCATCTTCACGACCGTGCCGGTCGCGGGGATGTTGGCGGCGAAGACCGCGGTGCAATTGGGCTTGGCGAAGATCGCCTCGGCGACGTCCTTGCCCACCTTGCGCGCATCGACATCCCAGGCGGCGACGACCTTGATGTCAGACGGCTTATAGCCGCCGACTTCCCAGTG
This sequence comes from Sphingomonas melonis DAPP-PG 224, assembly GCF_000379045.1. Taxonomy (NCBI): domain Bacteria; kingdom Pseudomonadati; phylum Pseudomonadota; class Alphaproteobacteria; order Sphingomonadales; family Sphingomonadaceae; genus Sphingomonas; species Sphingomonas melonis. The sequence continues at coordinate 1,969,962 of NZ_KB900605.1, read as the reverse complement.
CATCAGGCCGACCGTGTCGTTCGTGCCTTCGCGATAATATTCGAGTCCCTGGACCAATGAGCTCGCGCAATTGCCGATGCCGACGATGGCGATGTTGATGCTCTTCATGAATGACCCTGTTCGCTGGATAGAAGGATGGAATGCGGCGCTTGGCCGTGGACGAAGCGGCGCTCGACGCGCCGGTGACGGATGAGGCCGATAAGACAGATGGCCGACAGCGGGCCGATCTCGACCCACCAGAAAATACGCGGATTGCCGATCAGGCAGGCGAGGCAGATCGTCCAGACGCGGACGTTCGCAGTGAGCAGCGATTGGAGGCGCATCACCGGCACCGCGGCGGCGGCATATGCCGCGCCGAAGGCGGCGCGATCCTCGGCCACACCGAAGCGGCGTTCGAACGGCATCGAGATGCGATCGACGCTGCCCGCGACGCTGTCATAGACGCGCACCAGCCACGGGCCGGTCGGCACGGGCACGCTCGACAGCGCCTCCCCGCGCGCCCGGCGGTGGAAGCGGGCGCGCTCGCCCTCGTACAGGCTCGATTGCACCGCGTGGCACGCGCCCGCGGCGATCGCCAGCGCCCAGCCCCCGGCCGTGCCGACGGTATAGGCGAGCGACAGATAGATCAGCGCGAAGACGCCGTGATCGCACAGCCCGTCCAGCGTCCGCCCGAGCGCACTTGCGGTCCGCGTCGCCCGCGCGATCATGCCGTCGAGCCCGTCGGCGACCAGCCAAGCGACCGAGAAGGCGAGACCGACCAGTGCCATCAGCGGATCATGCCATTGCGCATAGGCGAAGGCGGCAACCGTCCCGCAGGCGAGCCCCGCGAGCGACACCGCATTGGCCGACACGCCGTGCCGCAAGGCAAGGGGGAGCAAGGCGTGCGACGCGGGGTGGATCAGGTAGAGGTTGGATGGGTCCTCGATCCGGCGATCGCGTGAGCCATCCCGGGGAGGCGGTGTCATCAGGGCTTCATATTGCGCCCGTATGCTACCGAAGGCAATATTCTACGGAACGTTTCGGCGCAGTTCGTTCAGCCATACTGACGCAGTGCCATCCGACGGTGCCCGCCAATCGCCCCGCGGGCTAAGTGCCCCCCCTGCCGACACTTTCGGTCCGTTGGGGATCGCCGACCGTTTGAACTGGCTGGTCTGGAAGAAGCGAACCAGAAATCGCTCGAGCCAATATTTGATCGTCGGCAGGTCGTAGGCGACGCGCGCGTCGGCCGGAACATCCTCCGGCCACCCGCCCTGCGCCGCATCGTGCCATGCATGCCAGGCGAGGAAGGCGATCTTCGATGGCGCCAGCCCGTGGCGGATCACGTAATGCGCGAAGAAGTCGTTGAGCGCATAGGGCCCGATCATCGATTCCGTCGATTGCATCGCGCCCGTATCCGCATCGGCGGGCACCAGCTCTGGCGAAATCTCCTGCGCCAGGATCGTCGCGAGGACGGTGTTGGTCGCCGCGTCATATTGGTCCGTCCGGATGCACCAGCGGATCAGGAACTGGATCAGCGTCTTCGGCACCCCGGCGTTGATCGCATAATGGCTCATCTGATCGCCGACGCCATAGGTACACCAGCCGAGCGCCAGCTCGCTGAGGTCGCCGGTGCCGAGCACGATGCCGCGACGCTGGTTGGCGAGGCGGAAAAGGTAATCGGTTCTGAGGCCTGCCTGCACATTCTCGAACGTCACGTCATAGACCGCCTCGCCGCTGGCGAAGGGGTGGCCCATGTCGGCGAGCATCTGGCGCGCGGCGGGGCGGATATCGATCTCGTCGGCGATACAGCCCAGCGCGCGCATCAGCGCCCAGGCGTTGCCCTTTGTCGCCTCGCCGGTGGCGAACCCCGGCATGGTGAAGCCGAGGATGTCGCTGCGCGGCCGCCCCATCCGGTCCATCGCCTTCGCCGCGACGATCAGCGCATGCGTCGAATCGAGCCCGCCCGACACGCCGATGACGAGCGTCTTGGAACCGGTGGCCGACAGCCGCTTCACCAGCGCCTCGACCTGGATATTGAAGGCTTCGTAGCAATCCTCGTCGCGGCGCGCGGGATCGTCTGGCACGAAGGGGAAGCGGCGGATGCGGCGGTCGAGGCCGGTGTCGCCATCGCGCGCGCCATGCGTAAAGCCGATTCGGCGGACGTCACGCTCGGGGTGCCCCGCCGCCGCCGCGCTATCGTTGAACGTGCCGTTGCGCAACCGTTCCTGCACCAGCCGCTCGCAATCGATGTCGGCTACGACGAGCTCGGCCGCGTTCGAGAAGCGGCTCGATTCGGTCAGCAATTCGCCCAGTTCGTAGATCAGCCCCTGCCCGTCCCAGGCGAGATCGGTCGTGCTCTCGCCCGGTCCCGCGGCGGAATAGACATAGGCGCAGGCGGCGCGCGCCGATTGCGCAGCCGCCAGCAGCATGCGTTCGCGCGCCTTGCCGATGACGATGTTGGAAGCGCTGAGGTTGCAGCAGATCGTCGCCCCCGCCAGCGCGCCCATCGTCGACGGCGGCGTCGGCGCCCAATAATCCTCGCAAATCTCGGCATGTACGACGAAGCCCGGCAGATCCTCCGCCGCGAACAGCAGGTCGGTGCCGAACGGCACATCGGCATCGCCCAGCCGGATCGTCAGGCCGGTCAGGCCCAGCCCCGGCGCGAACCAGCGCTTTTCGTAATATTCGCGGTAATTGGGCAGGAAGCTCTTCGGCACCACGCCCAGAATGCGCCCGCGATGCACCGCCACCGCGCAATTGTAGAGCCGCCCGTTGCGCACCAGCGCCGCGCCGACGAGCAGCAGCGGCGCCCATGCCGCGGTCCGTTCGGCAAACGCCACCACCGCCGCGTCGCTGGCCCGCTGCTGCGCCGATTGCAGGTGCAGGTCGTCGAGCGCGTAGGACGTCAGGTTGAGTTCGGGAAAGACGACGCAATCCACGCCGCGCGCATCCGCCTCCCGCGCCATCGCGACCGCCGCATCGAGGTTCGCGTCGATATCGCCGACGCTCGCGCGCGGCGTCGCCGCGGCGACGCGGACCATCTGGTGGGCGTGGATCGAATGGAAAAGCTGGGTCATGGTGGCAAGGCTAGCCGCTGCGAGGAAGGGGGGCTAGCGGCAACGGTTCGTGGGCCGGGGCGATCCGGCCATGTTAAGCCGATTCCCGCCACGTCGCACCCCCCTCCACCGTCACCCCGGGCTTGACCCGGGGTCCCGCTTCTTCCTGCGGTGGGTCGGGAAAAGCGGGACTCCAGCTCGCCGGCCGGGGTTACGGCGGAAAGCCCTACTTCCCCCCCTCGCGACGGGTCAGCGCCGCCACGCAGCTCGCACGATCGATCGTGCTGCCATCGGGCTCGCGCGCGTCGAGATAGGTGACGCGCGGCCCCTCATTCTCCTTCGGGTACAGATAGGCGTCGAGCACGCAGATCGGCCCGGCGAACTGTAGCTTCCGCGCCGCGCCCTCGCGAATGTCCGCGTCGGGCTGGCCGAACAGGCGGACGAGGCCCGCCGCATCCTGCCCGATCACCCGCTCCAACCCGGCGCTGGTATAGGGCACGACCGGCCGGCTGACCGTCGGACCGACCGCCCCCGGTGCGGCGCACGCGCCCAGCCCTGCCGCGAGCGCGAGGCTCAAGATCGTGCGCGTCGTCATGCGTGTCCCCCTCGCCCCCCGTGGAACAGGTGCGTCGCCATTGCCGCGCCCAGGATCGGCGCGAACAGATTGGCGAGCGGAACCACGAACAGTCCCGCGACGGCAAGGCCCAGCACGAACCGCTGGCCGCGAGTCGCCTTGCGCCAGCCCCGCATCGTCGCATCGTCCATGTGCCGGCTCGCCACCATGTCGCCGAGGTCGCGCCCCAGCAGCCAGCCATTGACCAGGAAAAACGCGATCGCCGGCCCGATCGCGGTGAACAGCAACGCGAGATAGACGGGCGTCATCACCAGATTGATGCCCAGCGCGCGCACCGCCGACGCGAGCGCCATCCGCCCAGACCGGACGAACCCGACGTCGCGGGCCACGGCATGCGCGGCGGGATAGTGACGCGCCTCCACCGCGGCGACGATCGCGTCGCCGAACAGCCCGATCACCGCGATCGCGACCACGCGGAACAGCAACCAGGCGGCAACGACGAACACGATTACCGTCAGCGCCCCCGCCAGCCCGTCGCCCAGCGCCGAGCCCAGATCGGCGAAGGCCGTGTGCAATCCACCGAACAACGCCAGCCCGAGCAGGACAAAGATCGCCACCGTCAGCGCCAGCGACTTCGCCAGCACCCGCAATATCGCGGCGTCGCCAAGCTGGCCGAGCGAGAGGGTGAAGGCGCGGAGCATAGAACGTGGGGTGGCGTGTGCGATGAAGGGCGTCAACGGCTGGCACGTCTCGGGCCGCCACCTTTCTCTTCGTCACCCCGGACTTGTTCCGGGGTCCACTCTGCGGCGAAGGGGACGGCTAGAGCCTCCAGCCACTCCCCCGCGGCCCGGTGGACCCCGGAACAAGTCCGGGGTGACGGCGGGGACACCCCGCCCCGCGTTGCGCGAAACCGCGCACGCCCCTAGGGAGCGACATCTGACTTTACCGGAGCTTCCCTTGTCCCACCCCACCTATGACGTCGTCGCGATCGGCAATGCGATCGTCGATATCCTCGCGCAGGCCGACGATGCGTTCATCGAGTCGATCGGCGTCGCCAAGGGCTCGATGCAGCTGATGTTTTCGCCCGAGGATGCCGACGCGCTCTACGACCGCATGGGTCCGGGGCGTGAGGTGTCGGGCGGATCGGCGGCGAACACCGTCGCCGGCATCGCGGCGCTCGGCGGCCGCACCGGCTTCATCGGCCAGGTCGCCGACGATCAGCTCGGCGAAGTGTTCGCGCACGACATCCGCGCGGCGGGCGTCGCCTTCACCACCGACGTGCGTCCCGGCCAGCCGACCACGGCGCGCTGCCTGATCTTCGTGACGCCGGACGGCCAGCGCACGATGAACACCTATCTCGGTGCCTCGCAGTTCCTGCCCGCCGCCGCGCTCGATCTCGGCATGATCGAAGACGCCGCGATCCTCTATCTCGAAGGCTATCTGTGGGACCCGGAAGAGCCGCGCGCCGCGATGCGCGTCGCGATCGAGGCCGCGCGCAAGGCGGGCCGCAAGGTCGCCTTCACGCTGTCCGACGTCTTCTGCATCGGTCGCCACGGCGGCGACTTCCGCCAGCTCATCGCGGATGGCCTGATCGACATCCTGTTCGCCAATGAAGGCGAACTGGCCGCGCTCGCCGAAACCGAGGATTTCGAGGCCGCGGTCGCCAAGATCGCAGCCCAGGTGCCGACGCTGGTCGTGACGCGCGGTGCGCACGGCGCCTGCGCGCTGCAGAACGGCACGCGTGCCGAAGTCGCGGCGGAGCCGATCGAGCGCGTCGTCGACACGACCGGCGCGGGCGATCTGTTCGCCGCCGGCTTCCTGCACGGTCAGGCGCAGGGCAAGGGCCTGGAAGAGTCGCTGAAGCTCGGTGCGATCTGCGCCGCCGAGATCATCAGCCACTTCGGCGCGCGTCCGAACGTCGACATGAAGGCGTTGATGGCCGCCAAGCTCGGCTGATCGCGCCCCTTGTAAGACGAACGGGGAGGTGCCGGCCGGCGCCTCCCTTTTCGTATGCGCGATGGACCGCCGGGCGGGCGGATCGCCATGGCCGGCATCGCCGCGCGCCGTTACAGCGGGCGTTCCTCCCTGCACGAGCCGACATGAGCCGCCTGATCCTCTTCAACAAACCCTATGACGTGCTCAGCCAGTTCACCGATCGCGGCACGCCGGCGGAGCGCGTCACGCTGTCACGCTTCATCGACGTACCCTGCGTCTATCCCGCCGGCCGGCTCGACCGCGACAGCGAAGGGCTGTTGCTGCTGACCGACGACGGCCGCCTCCAGGCGCGCATCGCCGATCCGAAGTTCAAGCTGCCCAAGACCTATCTCGTGCAGGTGGAAGGCGTCCCCGACGCCGCCGCGCTCGCCGCGCTTCGCACCGGCGTCATGCTGAAGGACGGCCCCACCCGCCCCGCCGAGGTGGAGGCGATCGAGCCGCCGGACCTGTGGCCGCGCACGCCCCCCATACGCGTGCGCCAGGCGATCCCCGACCGCTGGCTGCGCCTCACCATCCGCGAAGGCCGCAACCGCCAGGTCCGCCGCATGAACGCCGCCGTCGGCCACCCGACGCTCCGCCTGGTGCGCTGGCGGATCGGCGACTGGACGCTGGACAACCTCGCGCCGGGGGCATGGCGCGACGCCTGACGCCCCTGACGTGTGGGGTGATACATCCTCCCCCGCCAGGGGGAGGTGGCGCCGCCGAAAGGCGGTGACGGAGGGGGAGGATAGGAACGCCCCCCGTAACGCAGCGCAACCCTGACCGCCCCCTCCGCTAACCGCGCAACATCGCCAACTGCCCCCGCACCACGTCGAGGTTATGCTGGGCGAGGTGACTGCCCCGCCCCGCGACGCTGCCCTCGAGATCGGGCCGCTCGCCGATCGCGATCGCCCGCTCCCACGCCCCGCTCGCCAGCGGCAGCCATTGGTCCACCGCCCGCGCCGGATCGGCGATGGCGTGATGCAGCAGCAGGTCGCCGAGCACGAAGAAGAAATCCGGCGACTCCGCCCAGCGCGGCATCTCCGCCTCGGCCAGCGCCATCGCATCGCCCAGCCGCCCCGCCTTCGCCAGCGCGGCAATCGCGCACGTCACCAGCTCGTGCCGCCAGCCCGCGTCCGGCGGCGTCGCCGCCACCGCCTGCGCATAGCCTTCCGCCGACGCCGCGCCGTCGCCGCGCATGTCGGCATCCTTGGCGATCTGGTACAGCAGGTACGCATCCCCCGGCCGCCCGGCGAGCTCCGCCAGCAACAGCCGATGGTTGCGATCGCGCTTGCGGGCAAGCTGCGCCGCCCGATAGCCGTCATGCCCGATATGCAGCCCGGTCCGCACGCGCGGCACAGCGGAGGCGACCTGCTCATGCACCCGCCCCTCGAACCGCACGCCGCGCGGCAGCACCCGCGTAATCCAGCTCCGCGTCGTCGTCGCGCCCGCGCCATCGTCGCTCAGCACGCACGCCCGCCCCAGCCGCTCGCCCCCCGCGCACCAGTCACGCAAGGCCTCCCCGCCGCAGACAATCCATTCGTCCGCGTCGATCACCAGATGCCAGTCCGCATCGGCCAGCCCCAGCGCATGGTTGCGCGCCGCCGCGAAATCGTCAGGCCAGTCGAGCCGATGCACCTCCGCCCCGCACCCCTTTGCGATCGCAACGGTATCGTCCACCGACCCGGTATCCACCACCACCATCCGGTCGACGAACGGCGCCACACTCTCCAGGCACCGCGCGATACACCGCGCCTCGTCCCGCACGATCAGCGTCGCGGCAATGATGGGGGCAGAGGGCATGAAAGTCTTTCACTGTCGGAATAGGCAGGCAGTTGCACGGGATGGTTAATGAACCATTCGCTCCTGCTGAAGCACCCGTTCAGGCCGCCGCGAATACCCGTCATCTTCCTGGACCATCGATCGACGGTATCCTCCAATGCGCTTTGGCAAGAGCCACCGCCGATACAATGGGAAACCCCGTCTTTACGATGACTTGTCCCGTCGTCAGAACCTTGAACACGATAACGACCGGAGCCGTAAACCCAAACAGGAAGAGCAGGTCGTTAGGGTGAGTCCAGTCAATTCCGAGACCGACGAATCCGATCAGGCATCCGGCCACCCACAACGGCTTCCAGCGGAAATCGGGCGAGCGTACGACGGCAATGATAGACCAGACGCTGACCGCGATCACGATCAGCGCAAAGACGACGACCGTTATCTGAAACCCGTTCATACCCAGCCCCTCTGCGTCGACCAGCCGACCTTATAAACATCGCTGTATCAAGCCACCCCTGTCCTACACGCCCCGCCTCTGCTACCATTCCGCCATGCTCCGCGCCCTCCGCTCGCCCGCCCATCCCGCGGCGGGCCGGCGCAGGGGGCGTCTCCGAGCAAAACGTATCGTCCACTTCGTCCGCAGCCCCCGACTCGAACGCCGACTCGGGCGCCGGACCCGCTTGACCCGCTCGCCCCGATCCCGGACAGCGACGCCGTGACGCACCTGCCCCCACCCCCCGCCGACCTGTTGCGCGACGCCGCGCTGTTCCTCGATTTCGACGGCACGCTCGTCGAATTGCAGGAGCGGCCCGACGCCGTCCGCGTCGACGCGCGCCTCGCCACGCTGATCGAGCGGCTATCGCACGCGCTCGACGGCCGCGTCGCGATCATTTCCGGCCGGCCGGTCGACGGCATCCGCGCGCTGTTCGGCGCCCCCGCCTTCGCCATCTCCGGCAGCCACGGTCTGGAGGTCGCCTGGCCCGACGGCCGCGTCCACCAGGCGGAACGACCCGCCGCGCTCGACCGTATTGTCGCCGACATGCACGACTTCGCAACTGCAACACGAGGCGTCCTGGTCGAGGAAAAGCCCCTCGGCGCCGCGCTCCATTACCGCGCCGTTCCCACGGCCGAAGCCGCCGCGACGCAGCTCGCCACCCGCCTCGCCGCCGATACCGGCCTCCACCTGCAGACCGGCAAGATGATGGTCGAGGTGCGCGTCGCCGGTGCCGACAAGGGCAGCGCGCTGCGTCAGATGATGCAGGCCCCTGCCCTCACCGGTTACAAACCCGTCTTCCTCGGCGACGACGATACCGACGAACCCGCCATGGCCGCCGCCGCAACGCTCGGCGGCGCCGGCATCCTGATCGGCGCCCCCCGCGCCACCGCCGCCGCCTGGCGCCTCGACAGCGTCGCCGACACCCTCTCCTGGCTCGAAGCCGCAACCGAAAGCCTCAGTGCATGACCAGCGTAGACCTCTGGCCGATCGGCAATTGTCAGGTCAGCGCGCTGATCGATCGCGCCGGCCGCTACGTCTGGGCGTGCGTGCCGCGCGTCGATGGCGATCCGCTCTTCTCCGCCCTCGTCGGCGGTGCGGAACCGGAGAGCGGCTATTGGAGCGTCGAGATCGCCGATTCCGTGTCGGTCGAGCAGCAGTACATTCGCAACACGCCAATCCTGGTCAGCACGCATACCGACAGCGCCGGCAACGCGCTGGAGGTGATCGACTTCTGCCCGCGCTTCGATCGCCTCGGCCGCACCTACCGCCCGGTCGCCTTCGCGCGGATCGTCCGTCCGGTCTCGGGCAGCCCCCGCATGACGATGCGGCTGCGCACCACCTGCGGCTGGGGCGGTGCATGCCGCGAACAGATCGGCGGGTCGAACCACCTGCGCATCAACCTCGATACGATGCAGATGCGCCTCACCACCACCGCGCCGATCGGCATGATCCAGGAAGAGCGCATCTTCCGCCTCGAACGACCACTGCATTTCTTCCTCGGCCCCGATGAAAGCTTCAGCGGCGATCTGGCGGAATCGATGGAGGCGATGCTGACGCAGACGATCGCCGAATGGCAGGAATGGACGCGTGGCCTCGCCATCCCCCTCGAATGGCAGGACGTGGTCATCCGCTCGGCGATCACCCTCAAATTGTGCCAGCATGAGGAAACCGGCGCGATCGTCGCCGCGCTCACCACCTCGATCCCCGAACATGCCGGGTCGGAGCGCAACTGGGACTATCGCTACTGCTGGATCCGCGACGCCTATTATACCGTCCAGGCGCTGAACCGCCTCGGCGCGCTCGACGTGCTCGAGGGCTATCTCGGCTATCTGCGCAACATCGTCGACGATGCGCGCGGCGGCCATATTCAGCCATTGTACGGCGTCCTTGGCGAAGCGATGCTCACCGAACGCTTCGCGCCCGATCTGGCCGGCTATCGCGGCATGGGCCCGGTGCGCGTCGGCAACGCCGCCTACGAACAGCATCAATATGATGCCTACGGCCAGATCGTGCTGTGCAGCGTCCACGCCTTCTTCGACCAGCGCCTGCTGCGCCTCAATACGGTCGAGGATTTCCACCGCCTCGAACAGGTCGGCGAACGCGCCTGGACGCATTACGACAAGCCCGACGCCGGGCTTTGGGAGCTGCGCACGCGGCAGAGCGTCCACACCTATTCGGTCGCGATGTGCTGGGCGGCGTGCGACCGGCTCGCCAATGCCGCCCATGCGCTGGGCATGGAGGATCGCTGCACGTTCTGGCAGGATCGCGCCGACCATATTCGCAGCGTGATCGAAGACAAGGCGTGGCGGCCCGACACCAATCGCATGTCGGCGACCTTCTCGGGCGACGACCTCGACGCCAGCCTGATCCAGCTGCTCGACCTGCGCTTCTTCGAACCCACCGACCCGCGTTTCCTCGGCACGCTCGAGGCGGTCGAGCAAGGCCTGCGTCGCGGCAGCTTCATGCTGCGCTACGATACGGAGGATGATTTCGGCCTGCCCGAAACCGCCTTCAACGTCTGCACCTTCTGGCTGATCGAGGCGCTGCACGCCACCGGCCGCCACGACGATGCGCGGGCGCTCTTCGAAGAGATGCTGGCACGGCGTACCGCGTCAGGGTTGCTGTCCGAAGACATCGACCCTACGTCTCTGGAGCTGTGGGGCAACTACCCGCAGACCTATTCGCTGGTCGGCATGATCAACTGCGCCGTCCTGCTGTCCAAACCCTGGAGTTCGATCCGCTGAGCCGTCTGATCATCATTTCCAATCGTGTGTCCGCCCCCACGGGGTCCAAATCCGGGGGCGCACAGGGCGGCCTCGCCGTCGCCCTCGCCTCTGCGCTTCGCCAGTATAAGGGCATGTGGTTCGGTTGGTCGGGCGAGCGCACCGACGAATATACCGGCCAGATCACCTTCCAGCGCAGCGAAGGCGTCACCACCGCGACCGTCGACCTCGAAGAGCAGGATATCGAGGAATATTACAACGGCTACGCGAACCGCACCCTGTGGCCGCTCTTTCACTATCGCGTCGATCTGGCGGAATATGAACGCGAATTCGCCGGCGGGTACCAGCGCGTCAACGAACGCTTCGCCGACACCGTCCAGCCGCTGATCGAAGAAGACGACGCGGTCTGGATTCAGGATTATCACCTGTTCCCGCTGGGGCAGGAACTGCGCAAGCGCGGTGCGAAGAACCGCCTGGGCTTCTTCCTCCACATCCCCTGGCCGCCGCGCCGCCTGCTCGCCATCCTGCCCGAAGCAGAAGGGCTGGTCTGCAGCCTGTTCGCCTATGACGTCATCGGCTTCCACACCGACGAATGGCTGTCGTCGTTCCGCGACTATTGCACCGCCGAACTGGGCGCGACCGTCGAGGGCGACGAGCTGGTGCTGGACGATCGCCGCGTCCGCGTCATGGCCTGTCCGATCGGCATCGATGCCAAGGAATTTGCCGGCCTCGCCGTCAGCACGCGCGGCCGCCTTGCCTATCGCCAGATGCGCGACGCCGCAGTGGGGCGCGACATGATCGTCGGCGTCGACCGGCTCGATTATTCGAAGGGGCTGGAAGAACGCTTCCTTGGCTACGAACGCTTCCTCGTCGAGCATCCCGAGGAGCGCAAGGAAGTCACCTTGCTCCAGATTGCTCCGCCCAGCCGCGCGACGGTCGGCAGCTATCAGAAGATCCGCAGCAATCTCGAAGGCCTCGCGGGCCGGATCAACGGCGCCTACGCCGATATCGACTGGGTGCCGATCCGCTACGTCAACCAGGGCTATCCCCGCGACGTGCTCGCCGGCATCTACCGCGCCGCAAAGATCGGGCTCGTGACGCCGCTGCGCGACGGCATGAACCTCGTCGCCAAGGAATATGTCGCGGCGCAGAACCCCGAAGACCCCGGCGTCCTCATCCTGTCGCGCTTCGCCGGCGCCGCCTGCCAGCTGACCGACGCCGTCCTCATCAATCCCTATTCGGCCGAGGAAATGTCCGACGCGATCATGCTCGCGCTCCGCATGCCGCGCGAGGAACGCATCGAACGCTGGCAGCGGATGATGGACGTCATCATGCGCGAGGATATCGGCTGGTGGCGAAAGACCTTCACCGAGGCGCTGATGGAAGCCCCGTTGGAGATGGAGACGGAGGCGGAGCCGGCATGATGCGCGTCCGCGGCAGGGCTTCGGGCATCTCGTCGCGGATGAAGGCGTAGATCGCCTCGCGCACCTCGCACCGCAGATCGAACGCGGTGGAGGCGTCCTTGGCGGTCATCAGCCCGCGCACCTCCATCAGGCCATCCTGTTTTGAATCAGTAACTTGGCAGTTGAAGAACCGCTGGTCCCAACGGGGGCTGGCCCGGACGACCTCCTCCAGCTTCACCCTGATCCGGGCGACATCGGCGGCGGGATCGAGATACCAGAACACCGACCCCAGCAGCGCACTCGTCTCCCGGGTCCAGTTCTGGAAGCTGTTCTCGAGGAACTTCGACACCGGCACCACCAGCCGCCGGTCGTCCCAGATCCGGACCACGACATAGGTCAGCCGGATATCCTCGATCCGCCCCCATTCGTTGTCGATGATGACGACGTCGTCGATCCGGATCGGCTCGGTAAAGGCCATCTGGATGCCGGCGATCAGGTTCTTCAGCGCCGGCTGCGCCGCGGCGCCGATGGCAAGACCGGCGACGCCGGCAGAGGCCGCCAGCGTCACCCCGATCGTCCGCACCGACGGAATGCTCATCAGCATCATCATCGCCGTGATCAGGATCAGCACGAACACCCCGATTCGGTGCAGGATGCCGATCCGCGTCCGCCGCCGCCGCGCCCTCAGATTGTCGGCGGCGGTGATGTCGAACCGCACCTCGCTGATGTCCCGATAGGCGGTGAGCCCGGCGAGCAGCATCCAGCCGAAGATGCCCGGCGTCAGCAGCCCCAGCACCCGCTGCCAGATCGTCTCCCAATAGCGCGGCAGGTCCAATCCCGGACCCGATGCAGCTAGGGCGATGACGATCACCAGCCAGAAACTCGGCCGATCGAGCCGGGCGATCAGGATATCGTCGGTCTTCGTCGCGGTGCGTCCCGCCAGCCGGCGCAGCGCCGCAAACAGGATGCGATGAACCAGCGACAGCAGCAGGACGAACGCCAGCACGCCGCCAAGCTTCCCCGCCCAGTCCGGCAGGTCGATATCGAGATAGGGGATATGCATCGCCGCTAACACGCACCACGCCGGCAAAGGCTCCCCGCCCCCCTGCCCCGCCCCCTGCTCCGCCGCCCCGAACACAATGGCCGATCGGCGCGTTGTCGACACGGTTCGAATCAGCTGCTGTCACGAACTCGTCACATACAGGGTCCACCGCGGACATATGGCTACGACGCTCACCGCCGCTTCCCCCCAAACGGCTGCACGCGGCCCGCGGCTTGACGGGCACCTGCACCCTGCCGGCCGGTGGATCTTCCTGGCCGTCCTGATCGGCGCGCTGGGCTATGCCGGCGCCAGCATCCTGACGGACACGGCAGAGGTCGGCGAAACGCTCGCGACGGGCGTCTTTCTGTTCCTCGGTCTCGCGCTGCTGATCGCGCTCGGCTTCGAATTCGTGAACGGCTTCCACGACACCGCCAACGCCGTCGCCACCGTGATCTACACCCACGCCATGCCCGCGCCGCTGGCCGTCGTCTGGTCGGGCGTGTTCAATTTCCTCGGCGTGCTCGCCTCGTCCGGCGCGGTCGCCTATTCGATCATCACGCTGCTGCCCGTGGATCTGGTGATCAACACCGGCTCGGCGGGCGGGTTCGCGATGATCTTCGCGCTGCTGCTGGCGGCAGTGCTGTGGAACCTCGCGACCTGGTATGTCGGCCTCCCCAATTCGTCGAGCCACGCGCTGATCGGCTCGATCCTCGGCGTCGGCCTCGCCAATCAACTGCTCGCTCGGGGTTTGAACGGCACATCGGGTGTCGACTGGCATCAGGCGGAGAAGGTCTTTTCCGCGCTGTTCTTCAGCCCGCTGATCGGCTTCACCGCCGCCCTCGTACTCTTGCTGGTGATGAAGCGCTTCCTCCGCGACCCCAAGCTTTATCGCGAGCCCGACACGCAGGCGCCGCCGCCCAGGGGCATTCGCGCGACGCTGATCGCCACCTGCACCGCGGTCAGCTTCGCGCACGGCAGCAACGACGGGCAGAAGGGCATGGGCCTGATCATGCTGATCCTGATCGGCTGCGCGCCCACCGCCTATGCGCTGAACCGCACCGTCCCCGAAAGCGCGACGCCCGCCTTCGTGGCACAGGCGCGCTCGGCCGCAGAAATCTACGCGCGCCAGCCGGGGCCGGAACCGACGGTCGACATCGCCCGTGCGACGGTGACGCGCGGCCTCGCCGAACGCCGGGTCGATACGCCCGCCATGTATGGTGCACTCGCCTCGCTGTCGCGCGATGTCGGCGACAAGCTGGAAAGCTACGGCTCGCTCGGCAAGGTGCCCGCCGCGGCCACGCCCAATTTGCGTGGCGACATGTACCTCGTCCTCGATGCTGGCAAGCTCATCGTCGCCGATGAAGGCGCCCGCACCCACTTCACCGCCGCCGAGATCGACGGGATCAAGGCCTATGGCAGCCGGTTGGAACAGGGCACGCGCTACATCCCGCTCTGGGTGAAGATCACCGTCGCGATCGCGCTGGGCCTCGGCACGATGGTCGGCTGGCGGCGGATCGTTGTCACCGTCGGCGAACGGATCGGCAAGACCCACCTCACCTATGGCATGGGCATGTCGGCCGAGCTGGTGACTGCGGCGACGATCCTGCTTGCTGATCGCTTCGCCATGCCGGTGTCGACGACGCATATCCTGTCGTCGGGCGTCGCCGGCGCGTCGGTCGCGAATGGTGCAGGCCTGCAATGGCGCACCGTGCGCAACATGGCGCTCGCCTGGTTCATGACCTTGCCCGCCGCGATGCTGTTGTCGGGCGTGCTCTACTGGATCCTGCTCACCGTGCTGCGCACGACGATGGCCGCATAAGCGCAACACTTCCGTAACCTCGCCGTGACCGCGGCGTCACATCGGCAGGCTATGCATCGCCCATAAGGGAACAGCGGGTTCCCGAGGGGGCCACGCATGACCACCGACACGACCACCGCCGATATCCTCGCCTTCGTGCCGCAGCGGCCGACCGTGCCGGAGGCTGCGGGCGTCACGCGCCGTCGCTATCGCACGATCTGGATTTCGGACGTCCACCTCGGCACCCGCGGCTGCAATGCCGACATGCTGATCGACTTCCTCGACCATGTCGACAGCGACCAGCTCTATCTCGTCGGCGACATCATCGACGGCTGGCGCCTCAAGAAGCGCTTCTACTGGCCGGCGAGCCACAATGACGTCGTCTGGCGCCTGATGAAGCGCGCCAAGCGCGGCACCCGCGTCACCTACATCCCCGGCAACCATGACGAGGTGTTCCGCCAGTTCGCCGGCATGGACTTCGGCGGCGTCAAGATCCGCCGCAAGGCGATCCACACCACCGCCGACGGCCGCCGCCTGCTGGTGCTGCACGGCGACGAATTCGACGCGATCACGCTCGCGCACCGCTGGGTCGCGTTCATCGGCGACAGCGCCTACACCGCGCTGATGGTGGTGAACCAGTGGCTCAACGTCGCGCGACGCCGCCTCGGCATGCCCTATTGGTCGCTGTCGAAGCACGCCAAGGCGAAGGTGAAGAACGCCGTCGCCTTCATCTCGCACTTCGAAGAGGTCGTCGCCCATGCCGCGGGATCGCGCGGCGTCGATGGCGTGGTGTGCGGGCACATCCACACCGCCGAAATCCGCGATATCCAGGGCGTCGCCTATTATAACGACGGCGATTGGGTAGAGGGCTGCACCGCCCTGGTCGAACATTTCGACGGCCGCATGGAGTTGCTCCATTGGGCGGATGAGATTGCGGCACGCAATGCCCCGGCCAGCACCGATAGCGTGATCCGCGCCGCCTGATGCGCATCGCCCTCGTCACCGACGCCTGGGCGCCCCAGGTCAACGGCGTGGTCCGCACGCTCACCGCCGTCCGCGACGAGCTGGAGGCGCAGGGCCATCGATTGCTCGTGATCTCGCCCGATCGCTTCGCCAGCCTGCCCTGCCCCAGCTATCCCGAAATCCGGCTGGCGCTGGCGCGCAGCGGCACGATCGGGCGGCTGATCCGCGACTTCGACGCGGATGCCGTGCATATCGCCACCGAAGGTCCCCTGGGCCTTGCCGCGCGGCGCTGGTGCGTCGGCGACGGCGTGCGCTTCACCACCGCCTATCACACGCAATTTCCCGATTATGTCGCGGCACGCACCGGCGTGAATGCCGAATGGATCTGGCGCTATATTCGCTGGTTCCATGCCCCCGCCGACGCGATCCTCACCTCGACCCCCTCGGTCGATGCGGTGCTGCGCGCGCATGGCCTGCCGCATTTGCGCCGTTGGGGCCGCGGCGTCGACCTCGCGACCTTCACCGCCGATGGGCCGCGCGATCCCGTCATCACCGCCTTGCCAGGCCCGATCCAGCTCTACGTCGGCCGCGTCGCGGTCGAGAAGAATATCGAGGGGTTCCTCCAGTCGACGACGCCCGGCAGCAAGGTGGTCGTGGGCGACGGTCCCGCGCTGGCGATGCTGGCGGCGCGCTACCCGCAGGCGCATTTTCTGGGACCGCGCTTCGGCGCGGACCTCGCCGCGGCCTATCGCAGCGCCGACGTGCTGGTCTTCCCCAGCCGCACCGACACGTTCGGACTCGTGATGATCGAGGCGCTCGCCTGCGGCACCCCCATCGCGGCACTCCCCGCACCGGGGCCGGTGGACGTGCTGGACGAGAGCGTCGGTGCGATCGACGCCGACCTCGACGTCGCCATCCCGGGCGCGCTGACCCGCGACCGCGCAACCTGCACGGCCTATGCCGCCCGCTTCACTTGGGCGAGCAGCGCGGCGCAGTTCCTCGACAGCCTCGCGCCCCTGCGCGCGCCGGAGAGCCGCGCGGCCTAGCCGTCCACCAGCGCGAAACGTAGACGCGCTATCCCCGCCTGGCGGGGTTCACCGTGCCGCGCCTTCGATTGCTGTCCGCTCTTGCGGCACGGTGAACGGGTTAAATGGTTTACTCGAGTCCACCACCCAGCGAGCGGTATAGTTCGACAAGGTTGCTGATGCGTGTCAGTCGGGTCGTGACCAACTGCTGCTGTGCCGCATAAGCGGACCGCTGCGAATCCAGCGTGTTGAGGAACGATTCCACCCCCGCCCGATAACGCGCGTCGGAAATGCGCAGCGCCACGTTCGCCGCCCCGACACGGGCGGTCTGCGCCGCAATCTGTTCGTCGATCGTGCCGCGCTGTGCCAGCGCGTCGGCGACCTCGCGGAATGCGGTCTGCACCGTCTTCTCATAGGTCGACACCGCCGCCTGCTGCGACGCGCGGGCATAATCGACATTGCCCCGCAGCCGTCCGCCATCGAACAGCGGCAGCGATACCGACGGCGCGCCGGTATAGGTGAAGCTGCCCCCCGCGAAGAGTCCGCTCAGCGCGGTGCTGATCGTCCCCAGCGTCGCGGTCAGGGAGATGCGCGGGAACAGAGCCGCTCGCGCCGCGCCTATATTGGCATTCTGTGCGATCAGCTGATGCTCGGCCTGCAACACGTCGGGCCGACGCAGCAGGACCTCGGACGACAGGCCCGCGGGCAGCACCTGCAACGCGGCATCGCCGTTGCCCAGCCCTTGCGGCAGCAGGTCCGCCGTCACCGGCGTGCCGACCAATAGGTCGAGCGCGTTCTTGTCCTGCGCCACCCGCGTCTTCAGCACGGCGATGTCGTTGCGCGCGCTCTGATAGCTGGTTTCCGCCTGCCGCGCTTCCAGTTCGGAGGCGACACCGATGCGGAACTGGGCCCGCGTCAGCTCCAGCGATTGCTCGAACGCCTTCAGCGTCTCTTGCGAGATGCGCAGCTGGTCCTGATCCGACCCCAGGGTCGCCCAGGCCGTCGCGATCTCGGCGATCAGACTGATCCGCGCGGCGCGCTGCGCCTCTTCCGACGCGAAATATTGTTCTAGCGCGGCGCGGTTGAGGTTGCGGACGCGGCCGAACAGGTCGAGCTCGAAGGC
Source organism: Sphingomonas melonis DAPP-PG 224 (assembly GCF_000379045.1). Taxonomy (NCBI): domain Bacteria; kingdom Pseudomonadati; phylum Pseudomonadota; class Alphaproteobacteria; order Sphingomonadales; family Sphingomonadaceae; genus Sphingomonas; species Sphingomonas melonis. The sequence continues at coordinate 1,952,027 of NZ_KB900605.1, read as the reverse complement.
CGAAAAACCAGCGTTGACCGAGTAGAATTCGAGGTTCGACGAATTGGACCCGACCGCCGCGCCGCCGGCCCCGGCACCCACGCCGCCACCGGTTCCCGCGCCCGCTCCGGCGCCCGCGCCGCTACCCGCGCCAGCGCCCGCCCCGGCGGAGGCGCCGCCGAAGATATTGTTGGTGTACGTCCCCGACCCCGACACCGTCGTCGACGGCACCAGGTCGGCCCGCTGGATGCGATATTGCGCCCGCGCTTGCAGTACATTGGCCGCGGCGACCCGCAGATCGCGGTTGTTCTCCAGCCCCAACGCGATCGTCTTGCGCAGCCGGTCGTCAGTGAAGAACGTCTGCCAGCCGATCTTGCTGACGTCGGGCGCATCGGTCGCCGCGGCCGGATACACGCCGCCCTGCGGCAGGGCCGCCGGCACCGCGCCTTCGGGCCGGACGTATTTCGGTGCGAGGTTGCACCCCGCGAGCGCGCTGGCGCCCAGCAGCGCGAGGACGATTTTGCGTGTCATCACCACTCAGGCTCCCTGCGGACGGGGCGCATCGCCCTCGCCGTCCGCGTCATTGCTGTCATGCTGCCTGTCCTCGACGGGCCGCTTGCCGTCATGGCCGTGCCCGAACAGACGCAGCACCACGACGAAGAACATCGGCACGAAGAAGATCGCGAGCAGCGTCGCCGACAGCATGCCGCCGACCACCGCACGACCGATCGCATTCTGCCCGCCCGCACCTGCGCCGGTCGAGATCGCCAGCGGCAACACGCCGAAGATGAAGGCGAGGCTGGTCATCAGGATTGGGCGCAGACGCAGTTTCGCCGCCTCCACCGCCGCGTCGAACGGCCGCATGCCTTCGTTGATGCGCTCTTCGGCAAACTCCACGATCAGGATCGCGTTCTTCGCCGACACGCCGATCGTCGTGATCAGACCGACCTGCAGATAGATGTCGTTGTTGAGGCCCGTCAGCCACGCCGCCAACACCGCACCCAGCACGCCGAGCGGCACCACCAGCATCACCGAAATCGGCACCGACCAGCTTTCGTACAGCGCGGCAAGGCACAGGAACACGATCAGCAGCGACAGGCCGTACAGCGCAGGCGCCTGACCACCGGACAGCCGTTCTTCGAACGACAGCCCCGTCCATTCGAGCGCGGTGCCCGGTGGCAGCTTGGCGTGGATTTCTTCCATCGCCTGCATCGCCGCACCCGTGCTGAGGCCCGGGCCCGGCGAACCCTGCAACTGCATGGCCGGCTGCCCATTGTAACGGGTCAGCTGCACCGGCGCATTGGCCCATTCCAGCGTCGCGAAGGCGGTGAACGGCACCATCTGCCCCGTGCCGTTCCGCACGTACAGATCGCCGACATCCTCCGGGCTGAGGCGATAGGGCGCATCGGCCTGGACGTAGACGCGCTTGACGCGGCCACGATCGATGAAGTCGTTGATATAGCCACCGCCCCACGCCGTCGCGATCGTCGAATTGACGTCGGCAAGGTCGAGACCCAGCGCGCGCGCCTTGTCCTCGTCGATCTTCACCTTCAGCTGCGGGGCGTCATCCAGGCTCAGCGGGCGGACCTGCGCCAGGCGCTTGTCCTGCATCGCCATGCCCAGCATCATGTTGCGGGCCTGCACCAGCTTTTCGTGACCGATGCCGCCGGTGTCGACCAACTGCGCATCGAAGCCGGTCGCGTTACCCAGTTCCTGCACGGCCGGCGGCACCAGCGCGAAGATCAGCCCGTCCTTATACTGGCTGAACGCACCCATCGCCCGTCCGACGATCGCCTGCGCCTTGTTGTCGGCCCCGCTGCGCTCGTCCCACGGCTTCAGGTTCACGAAGACCAGACCGGCATTCTGCCCCTGACCTGCGAAGCTGAACCCGTTGATCGTGAACACACCGGCGACGTTGGCACCTTCGGCTTTCATGAAGTGATCGCGGACGAGGGTCAGCCCCTTGTCCGTGCGCGCACTCGTCGCACCGGCCGGGCCCTGCACCAGCGCCAGCACCGTGCCCTGATCCTCGTCGGGCAGGAAGCCCGAGGGCAGGCGCGTGAACACCAGCACCATGCCACCGACGATCAGGGCATAGACCAACAGCGACCGCTTCCAGCTCCGCGCAGTGCGCTTCACGCCACCTTCGTACTTCTGCTGACCGCGTTCGAACCGATCGTTGAACCAGCGGAAGAAGCGCGCGAACGGCCCGTTGCCTTCCGCCTTGTTCGGGTCGTGCGGCTTCAGGATCGTCGCGCACAGCGCCGGCGTCAGGATCAGCGCGACCATGACCGATAGCACCATCGCCGACACGATCGTGATCGAGAACTGGCGATAGATCACGCCGGTCGATCCGCCGAAGAATGCCATCGGCAGGAACACCGCCGACAGGACGAGGCCGATGCCGATCAGCGCGCCGCTGATTTCGTCCATCGACTTGCGCGCTGCATCCTTGGGGCTGAGATGTTCGGTGACGATCAAACGCTCGACGTTCTCGACCACGACGATCGCGTCGTCGACCAGCAGGCCGATGGCGAGCACCATGCCGAACAAGGTCAGCGTGTTGATCGTGAAGCCCGCCACCGCCATCACCGCGAAGGTGCCGAGCAGCACCACCGGCACCGCGATCGTCGGGATCAGCGTCGCCCGCCAGTTCTGGAGGAACAGGAACATCACCAGAAAGACGAGGACGACCGCCTCGATCAACGTGTGGATCACCTGCTCCACCGACAGCCGCACGAACGGCGTGGTGTCATAGGGGTAGATGACCTTGACGTCGGCGGGCAGCGTCTTGCCGATCTCCTGCGCGCGCGCCTTCACCAGCTCCACCGTGTCGAGCGCATTGGCACCTGCGGCAAGGCGCACGCCGAAACCGGACGCGGGCTTGCCGTTATACTGGACGTCGAAGCCGTAATTCTCCGCGCCCAGCTCCACCCGCGCCACGTCGCGCAGCCGTACGACGGCGCCCGCGGTGGTGGTCTTCAGCCGGATCGCGCCGAACTGTTCGGGCGTCTGAAGCCGCGACTGTACGCTGACGGTCGCGTTCAGCATCTGCGACTTGGGAGCAGGCTGCGCGCCGATCTGACCGGCGGACACCTGCGCGTTCTGCGCCTGGACCGCGGACGTCACATCGGCGACGGTCAGCGCGTAGCTGTTGAGCTTGATCGGATCGAGCCAGATGCGCATCGCATATTGCGCGCCGAACACCTGCAACTCGCCGACGCCCGACACGCGGCTGATCGGATCCTGGAACTTCGACACGACCATGTCGGACAGGTCGGTGTTGCTGTGCGACCCATCGGTGGAGACGAGACCGACGACCAGCAGGAAGCTGGCGGAGGACTTCGTGACCTGGATGCCCTGGCGCTGCACCTCCTGCGGCAACAGCGGGGTCGCCGCCTGCAGCTTGTTCTGCACCTGCACCTGCGCGATGTCGGGGTTGGTCCCCTGTTCGAAGGTCAGCGTGATCGTCACCGTCCCCGCCGAGGAAGACGAGGACGAAAAATAACGCAGGTTGTCGATACCTTTAAGCTGCTGCTCGATGATCTGCGTCGTCGTGCGTTCCAGCGTTTCGGCATCGGCACCCGGATAGCTCGCGGTGATCGCGACCGCGGGCGGCGCGATTTCCGGAAACTGCGCCACGGGCAGGCTGCGGATCGCGATCGCGCCGGCCAGCATCATGACGATGGCGATGACCCATGCGAAGATGGGTCGATCGATGAAATAGCGTGCCATGGTTCGTTACTTCGCCTGGCCCTGCGCCTGCGGCTGCCCTTGCGGACCGCCGGCAGGCTTGGCGTTCGGATTCCACGGCTCGCCCTTCACCGGCATGCCCGGCCGCAGCATCATGCCGCCTTCGACGATCACCTTGTCGCCGGGTTTCAGCCCGCCGGTGACGAGCCAGTTGTCGCCAATCGTCCGCGTCGTCTGCAAGCTGCGCGGCTGCACCTTGCCATCGGCGCCGATCACCATCGCCGTCGCCTGACCCTTTTCGTCGCGCGTCACCGCGCGCTGCGGCACCAGCATGCCATTCTGCTTGATGCCCTGCACCAGCGACGCACGCACGAACATGCCCGGCAGCAGCAACCCGTTGGGATTGGGGAACAGCGCGCGGATCACCTGCGATCCGGTCGTCGGATCGACGGTGACGTCGGCAAAGCGCAACGTCCCCTGCGGGCCATAGGCCGTGCCGTCCTCCAGCGTCAGCTTCACGGGCGCATTGCCGTCGCGCAGCAGCTGACCGTCCATGATTTGCTGGCGCAGCTTCAGCAGGTCGGCACTCGACTGCTGGATATCGACGTACACGGGATCGAGCCGCTGGATCGTCGCCAGCGCCTCGGTCTGCGATGCGGAGACGAGCGCACCGGTCGTGAACACCGACCGGCCGATCCGGCCGCTGATCGGCGCGCGGATCGTGGTACGCGCCAGATCGATCTGCGCCGTACGCAGCGCTGCTTGCTGCGCCGCAACGTCGGCGCGCGCCTGCTGCGCGCTCGTCTGGGCGTTTTCATATTCCTGACGCGCGATGGCGTTGATTTTGACCAATTCGCCATAGCGACGGGCCAGCGCCTCGCTCGACGCGATCGCAGCACGCGCGCGAGCCAGCGCCGCACGGGCACTGGCGACCTGCGCCTGATAGGGCGCGGAATCGATGCGATACAGCGGCTGGCCTGCGCGGACCATGTCGCCTTCGGTAAACAGGCGCGCGCGGATCAGGCCGTTGACCTGCGGCCGCACCTCGGACGTTTCGAAGGCGGTGGTACGCCCCGGCAATTCGGTGGTCAGCGTCACGGGCTGTTCGCGCACGACGACATAGCCGACCGTGGGCGGCCCCTGCGGCGCCTGCTGCTGCTGTTGCCCCTTGCCGCCGCAGGCCGTGAGCGTTCCGCCCATAACCAGTGCCAACGCTAGCGTCGCCGCGCCGTGTCGCTTATCCGCCATGCCGAAATGTCCGATTTTGATTTTTGTGAGTGATCGATCACTCACGCTCTGGTACAACCGGATTCGAACGGGCGTCAACCCGTGCCGGGACGAGGATGGAATGAACGACGCGAATTTTTGTTGCACCGCACCCAGGAATAAAGCGGACGCGCGTCGTGAACGTGTGATCGAGGCTGCTCGCAAGCTCTTCATCGACAAAGGTTTTCACAGCACCGGCATCGCGCAGATCGCAAAAGAATCGGGCATCGCGGTCGGCCAGCTGTATCGCGACTTTTCGGCCAAGGAGGACATCGTTGCCGCGATCGTCGACGCCGATTGCTGCGCGTTCATGGCAGGCGACTCGCTGCGCGCCGCCATTGAAAACAATGACGCGGCCTTGGTGCGCGACTGGTTGCACCAGTTCATCACCGCCGAGGACGCCGAGGAGGACGTCGAAAATTCGCGCCTGTTCGCAGAAATCGTCGCGGAGGCGGGACGCAACGAACGGATTGCGGCGATCTTTCGCAGAATCAACGACGACGTCCGCGGCCTGATGCTCAACGCGTTGGAAATGCTCGCCCCCTCGCCGCGGATGGCGGAACGGCGTGCGGTCTTGTCGGACATGATTTCAACGATGGCGCTCGGCATGCTGCATCAGGAGTTGATCCGCCGCGATTTCGATCGCGGTCCGCTTGCACGGGCGTTCATCGTCACGGTCGACCGAGAGATCGACGCAATGCGCGCCGAGGGGACACCAGATCAGACCCCTTGAGCTGACGCTCTCCTAGCGGCTCGGCCACATCGCCAGGCTGGTGTCGACCATCCGCTCGAGTTCATCGCGCCTGGCGCCCGATCCCGCCTGCACCGCCATCCCCTGCAACAGCGCGTAAAGATAGCTGGTAAGACCGCTGATATCGACCGCCGCGGGCAGATCCCCATCTGCCTTCGCCCGCTCGAACCGTTCGACTAGTGCCGCCTGCGATGATGCGCGACGCGCGATCATCTCGCCCCGAACCGAATCGGCTTCCGATCCGCAGGGCATGGTGGCGATCACGCCCAGGCACCCCTTCGGCTCACCAGGACTGGTCTGCATCGCCAAGGCGCCGCGCAGGATCGTCTCCGCGACGCCACGCGCGGTCGGCTGCTCCAGCGCCGCGCGCATATATTCCAGCTTTTCCTGCTCGTAGAGGTCGAGCGCCTTGTGAAACAGCGCTTCCTTATTGCCGAAGGCCGCGTACAGGCTGGGGCGCGTGATCCCCATCGCCTCGGTCAAATCGGCGAGCGACGTACCTTCATACCCCTTGCTCCAGAAGACGCGCAGCGCCGCGGCGAGGGCCGTATCCGTGCAGAATTCCCGCGGACGCCCCTTCGCACACGGGCCGGGTGACGCGGTAAGAACGCTTTCCATATCGCTCAGTATAGAAAGTCTGGCGCGCCGAACAACACCGTATCGGCACTACCGCTTACGCGGCGCGCTTTCCGGGCTGGCGTTGCCGCGGAGCCGCGCTTTTCGTTCCCATGATCTGCCGCGCGACCGCCTCGGCGATCTTGATACCATCGACCGCGGCCGACAGGATGCCGCCGGCATAGCCTGCTCCCTCGCCCGCCGGAAACAGACCGATCGTATTGAGGCTCTGCAAATCCTCGCCCCGCGTGATGCGGATCGGCGACGAGGTGCGCGTTTCCACCCCCGTCATCACCACATCGGGGTGATCATATCCCGCAATCTGCCGTCCGAAGACCGGCAGCGCCTCGCGCATCGCCGCGATGACGAAATCGGGCAGGCAGGTTGCAAGGTCGGTCGGCGTCACGCCCGGCCGATATGACGGCGCGATCGATCCCAGCGCGGTCGACGGCCGCCCCGCCAGGAAATCCCCCACCCGCTGCGCCGGCGCCTTGTAGCTCGATCCGCCCGCAACGAACGCCAGTTTCTCGATCTGGCGCTGCAGCGCAATGCCGGCGAGCGGATCGCCCGGATAGTCGCGCGCCGGATCGATCGCGACGACGAAGCCCGAATTGGCGTTGCGCTCGTTCCGCGAATATTGGCTCATGCCGTTGGTGGCGACCTGCCCTTCCTCGGACGTCGCCGCCACCACCGTGCCGCCCGGGCACATGCAGAAACTGTAGACCGTCCGCCCGTTCGAACAGTGATGCGAGATATGATATTCGGCCGCGCCCAGAATGGGATGGCCGGCATTGGGGCCAAAGCGCGCCTGATCGATCCAGGATTGCGGGTGCTCGATCCGCACGCCGATCGAAAAGGGCTTGGCCTCGATATAGACGCCCGCCTCGTGCAGCATCGCGAACGTGTCGCGCGCACTGTGCCCGACGGCCAGCACCACCTGCTCCGCCTCCAGATAGTCGCCATTGTGCAGGTGCAGCCCGCGCATCCGGCGCGTGCCATCCGCGTCGACCGCGACGTCGATGCCATCGACGCGGCGTTCGAAGCGATATTCGCCGCCCAACGCCTCGATCGTCGCACGCATACTCTCGACCATCGTGACCAGCCGGAACGTGCCGATATGCGGGTGCGCCTCGGTCAGGATTTCCTCGGGCGCGCCCGCTTTCACGAACTCGGTCAGCACCTTGCGGTCGAGATGGCGCGGATCCTTGATCCGGCTGTAAAGCTTGCCGTCCGAGAACGTACCCGCCCCGCCCTCACCGAACTGGACGTTCGATTCGGGGTTGAGCTCGCTACGCCGCCACAGACCCCAGGTATCCTTGGTGCGCTCGCGCACCACCTTGCCGCGATCGACGATGATCGGGCGGAATCCCATCTGGGCGAGGATCAGGCCCGCGAACAGGCCACACGGCCCCGTCCCGATCACCACCGGCCGTGGCCCGGTGTAATCCGCAGGCGCCTTGGCAACGAAGCGATAGCCGGTGTCCGGCGTCGGCCCGACGTTGCGGTCGCGGCGGCAGCGGGCCAGCACCGTGCCCTCGTTCTTCACCGTCACGTCGACGGAATAGACGAGCTGGATGTCCATCTTGTCGCGCGCGTCATTCGCCCGCCGCGCCACCGAATAGCGCACCAGATCGCGCGGCCCGATCCGCAGCCGATCCCGGATCGCCGCCGCCAGCGCCTCCTCGGGATGATTGAGGGGGAGTTTCAGCTCATTGATGCGCAGCATGCCGCCAGGATAGCCGATGCGATGGGCGCTCGCCAGTCCGCGCCGGGATCGCCTAGCCGATGCGCGCCGCCTGCCCCGCCACGACGGCCCAGCCGCTCCCGGTCTCCCGCCAAAGGCGGGTGTAGGCATAACGTCCGTCGATCACGGCATCTGTGAACCGACCGGCGAGCGTCGCCTTCGTCGTCACGAGCACCATGTCGCCAATGACGGTATAGCGGGTGTCGGACAGGTCGAGGCGGCTCAGGTTCAGCAGGCCCTCGGCATGCGCAGCCAGATCCTGCTCCCGGTTTAGCACACTGCCGTCCGGTCCGGTGAAGACCAGCGCCGGATCGATCAGCATCGACAAGGTCGCAACGTCCCCCGCCACCATCGCCGATCGCAACCGTGCCTCGCAGCGTTCGACCTCTGCTACGCCATCCATGCCACCCTCCCGCGCAACGGCGGTAGCATCGCTACCACCGTCCATCCGATACGCTGCGGCCCAGCAGCTCGTCCACCCGCCGCCGCGTCGCGGGAGACGCCGCCGCGGGCAACGCATCGGGTGGGAAGAAGCACGCCTCGGCGAGTTCGACGCCATCGATCTGTGGCGTGTCGGCGGTCGTGCCACGGACGAGCCATACCGTATCGCGCCGTCCCTCGGCGCGCGCGTCCCATCGCCCGACGACCTCGGCCGCATCCAGCCGACACCCGGTTTCTTCCAGCAGCTCACGCAACGCCGCCGCGATCGTCGCCTCACCCCGCGCGATGCCACCGCCCGGCAGCATCCACAGATCGGACCGGCCATAGCGATGCCGCACCAGCAGCACCCGGCCCGATGCGTCGAACGCCATCACCTTCACGCCGCGCGTCCGCCACCCGACCAGCGCCATCGCGCGGCGACGCAGGCGATAGGCGAGATCGATCAGCGCACGCATTCCGCATGTTCTATCGGGTCGCGCGGGCGTCCGAAAGCTTGCCCTTGTCCGCCGAACCGGCAATGACGCGCGGGTTCAAGGGGAGCCGTTCATGTCCATCCTGTCCGACCGCTGGATTCGCGAGGCCGCGCAGACGCAGGCGATGATCGAGCCCTTCGTCGAAAGCCAGCGCCGCGACGGCTGCATCAGCTATGGCCTGTCGTCCTACGGCTATGACGCGCGCGTGGCGGACGAATTCAAGATCTTCACCAACGTCGACAGCGCGGTGGTGGACCCTAAGGACTTTGCGTCGAACAGCTTCGTCGATCGCAAGACCGACGTGTGCATCATCCCGCCCAACAGCTTCGCGCTGGCCCGCACCGTCGAATATTTCCGCGTGCCGCGCGACGTGCTCGTGATCTGCCTCGGCAAATCCACCTACGCCCGGTGCGGGATCATCGTGAACGTCACGCCGCTGGAGCCCGGCTGGGAAGGCCATGTCACATTGGAATTCTCCAACACAACCCCGCTGCCCGCCAAGATCTACGCCAATGAAGGCGCCTGCCAGTTCCTGTTCCTGAAGGGCAACGAGCCCTGCGAGACCAGCTACGCCGACCGGGCCGGCAAATATATGGGCCAGCGCGGGGTCACACTGCCCCGCCTGTAATCCGCACGGGCGCGCCCCGAGCCGCCCGGCTGCGGGGCCAACCGCCGGTTCAGCGCGTCGCGAGCGTCGTCGACGTCAGCCGTGACAGGCCTCGCGTCGCCACGTCATGCGATGAGAGCACGGCACCGTTCGGCATGTCCATTGCCACCGCCGGCCGCTCCAGCACCCCGCGATACAGCGCGCGGGCATCCGCCGTCCGCCCCGTGCGCAGATAGGCCGCCGCAAGGTTGAGCATCAGTTCGGGACGATCCGGGAAAATCCGGCGCTCTGCCTCGATCTGCTTCGCGGCCGTGGCGAAATCGCCGGCTGCGATCGCCTGATAACCGGTGCGGTCCGCCGCCAGAGCCGGCGTCGCCAGACATGCACCCGCGAGCATTGCTGCCACCATCACACGCATAGCACTATCTCCTTCCCTGCATGACGTGCAGGTTTCACTTTTATGACACTAACGTGTCACTTCGGAGACAGAGTCGCAAGCGCTTTGATCAGCCCTCGGGCGAACCGCTGACGATGCGGTCCCCCAGGCCTGCGTAGAAGCCGGCAATATCGTGCAAATGCAGCGCGCTCGGGCGCAATCGCGCGCCGATCGCATAACGGCGCAGGTCCGGCGATCCGGCATCCCGCCACCCCGATGTCAGCCAACGGGCCTGCGGCACGTCCCCGCATCCTACCCGCCCCGCATCATGAAACAGGCACAGGCGCGACCGTTCGAGGGCGCGCAGTCGCCGCTGGGCCGGGCGGACGTCCCATCCATCCGTTTCGTAAACGGCGATGCGGGTTGCGGTATCGGGCTTCAACGTCAGCAGCCGCGGCCGTGGGGCGAGGCATGTGACGTCCAGCAACACCCCCAAAAACCTGTCGAGCTCTCGCAGGCAATTGCCCACGTAGCGGGCGCGGACCACCGCCTGTGGCCCCTCCACCATGGGATCGGCCCAGGGCGCAAGTCCCGCGATATGGCGCGCGCCCTGTCGCAGCGTCGCATGGGCAAGCGCGACCGACGTTTCCGGAACGGCGGGATGTCGGGACGTTATGCGTGCGGCGACAGCCGACGCTCGGCCCGTCACGACAGGCTGGTCGGGGGGATCGCTTCGCGCGCCAGCCGGTCGGCACGCAGGCGCTCGGTCCGCTCGGCGCGGCTGGCCATCGCATCCCAGCTTGCGGCGGCGCGCTCGGACTGAAGACGGACATTGTCCAGCGTCGCTGCATCGGCGACACCACGCTGGATCATCGCCTGACGGCGGCAGAAGGCGGCATCGTTCGACATGGCTCAACCCCAGACGAGAAACGAGATGCCGACGCCGCCCCTATCGGACGGCCTCGGATCGATGTCAGGCGGCGAGGATTAGTCGACGCTGTGCAAGTTGACCGCGGCCATCTTGCCGCGGCGATCCTCTTCCAGATCATAGCCGACGCGCTGATTCTGGGTGAGCGTCGCAAAGCCGGCGCGCTCGACCGCCGAGATGTGGACGAACGCATCCGTGCCGCCGCTCTCAGGCGCGATGAAGCCATACCCCTTGTCGGCGTTGAAGAATTTGACGGTGCCGATCGTGCTCATGGGAAATCCCTTCTTTCGTGACAGGCGGAACGCGTGTCGCTGCGCCTGATGCCGGGCTGCAGGGAAAGAGGGAGAAAGGGTCGCAGAGCGCCGATAAACCGTCGATATGCGACTATAGCGAAAGGGATATGGGCGTGGGGTGCCCATTCTGCAAGGGGGGCCGGGACGAGGGGCACGTTTGCCTCTCCATCGGGGACCGGCACGTCGGGCTTCGAAGGCTCTTGCGGCGTTCGGGGCGCCTGCTGGGTAGCGAACGCGCAATAAGGTGCTCTGGCCAAGGCCGGGGGATGTTCGGCAAGGCGACAGCTTCTCCGGGCCTGAGCCAAGCCGTCAGGATAGGCGTACGGACGCCCGTTGCTCGGCCTCAAGCCCGTCGGGTGCCTACCCTCAACAAGAGAGGCTCCTGACGATCTTCGAAAACCATCGCCGCAGCGCAGGTTGGGATGTTGCGCGGCTGTCGCCTAGCGCTTGCCTGGAAATGCCAACCTCGGAGGAGACACCACAACAGCGGCTTCGCGCGGTCCTTCCTGACCGTCCCCCCAGACATATCCAAGCGGCCGCCGCGCCATGAGAGCAACAGTATCGGGACTGTGCGGGGCAGTGGATGCAGACCAAGTCCGGCATGACGGAGCGGCCCTTTGCAACCGCCTCCACGAAGGCTGGAATAGTGCCCGGCCAGGCGTGATCGGCCGAGCACCGGCTCAGCATATCCAGCCATCCGTTTCAGCGGCTCAGCGGCTCAGCGGCTCAGCGGCTCAGCGGCTCAGCGGCTCAGCGGCTCAGCGGCTCAGCGGCTCAGCGGCTCAGCGGTCCCACAAGGCCTGACCGAAGCAACCCCTCCGCCCTGACGCACAAAAAAAAGGCGGCCCCGGATGGGACCGCCCTGTCATCGTACCGTTCGGCGTCGATCAGAAATCGTTGCGATACTGTTCGTTGCCGATGAAGCCGAGCTTCGTGACCGCCGAGCGCTTGATCACCGCCAGCGTCTGGTCGACCTTGTCGTACTTCGCCTGCGGGTCCGGCTGGAAGTGCAGTTCCGGCTCCGGATTGATCGCCGCAGCGGTGTCCAGATACTGACGCAGCGTCACCTCGTCGACCGGCTGACCATTCCACGAGACCGTGCCGGCCGCGTCGATGATGATCTTGTTCTTCTGCGGATCGACCGGCGGCTTCTGGTTACGCGGATCGTTGACCGGAAGGTCGACCTTCACCGCGTGCGTCGGGATCGGAAGGGTAATGATGAACATGATGAGGAGCACGAGCATGACGTCGATCAACGGCGTCGTGTTCATGTCCATCATCGGCTCGCCGTCGTCCGAGCCACCACTCATTGCCATGTCAAATACTCCTGGGTCGGGCGGGGCAGATCAGCCACCCGCGGGTGGCGGCTGCGAGATGAAGCCGACCTTGGCGAAGCCTGCCTGCTGCATCGTGTAGATGGTGCCGCCGATGCACTTGTAGGGCGTGTTGACGTCGCCGCGGATATGGACTTCGGGCAGTTCGAGGTTCGGGTTGCCCGCGCCGCCCTGGCGTTCGATCTCCAGCTTCAGCTTGTCGACCGCGCGGGTCAGCAGGTCCTTGCTGGTGATCGGCGACGTGCCCCAATAGACGAGGCAGTTGCCGTCCGGGCCGCTCGTCACCGACAGCAGCACGTTTTCGGGCTTCGTCGTCGTCGGATCGAAACGGACCTTGGGCAGAACGATGCCCTTGACCGTCTGGATCGCCACCGGAACGGCGATCAGGAAGATGATGAGGAGCACCAGCATCACGTCCACGAGTGGCGTGGTGTTGATGTCCGACATCGGTTTCTCGGAGGAGCCTCCTCCTCCAGTGCTCATCGCCATGTGCGAGCTATCCTATCCATTCCTTATGGCCGGACGCCATCTGCCGCAGTGGACGAAGCCACGGGCACCGGCGCCGGCGGGTTGCGGGATGGGCCGATGCCGGCACATCCCGCAGCCTCGTCGCTTACGGGCGCGTCTGCACGCCACCGGCCTGGCCGGCGGTCGTGGTCGCGGCAACCGGCTTCACCGGCGCCTTCGAAGCGGCACCTGCGATCGTCGGCTTCACGGCGCCGTTCGAGGCGAGGAAGCCCAGCACGTCGTTCGAGAAGGCCGACAGGTCTTCCGCGATCGACTTGTTGCGGCGCTGCAGCCAGTTGTAGGCGAGCACGGCCGGAACCGCGACGACCAGGCCGAGCGCGGTCATGATGAGCGCCTCACCGACCGGGCCTGCGACCTTGTCGATCGAGGGGTCGCCCGACGCACCGATCTTGATCAGCGCGCGGTAGATGCCGACCACGGTGCCGAACAGACCGATGAACGGCGCGGTCGCGCCGACGGTCGCGAGGAAGGCGAGACCGCCACCCAGCTTCGAGTTGATCGCCGCTTCCGAGCGGGCGAGCGAACCGTGCAGCCAGTCGTGCGCTTCGACCGGATCGGTCAGCTTGGCGTGCTGGTCCTGCGCCTGCAGGCCGTCGTCTACGAGCTGCTTGTAGGCCGAGTTCTTCTCGAGCTTGGCCGCGCCTTCACGCAGGTTGCTCGACTGCCAGAAGCCCTGACGGACGCGCTTCGCCTGGTTCATGATCTTCTGCTGCTCGAACAGCTTCGAGAACAGGATGTAGAAGGAGACGATCGACATCAGCACGAGGATCGTGAAGACCGACTGTGAGATGAGGCCGCCTTCCTTCAGAGCGGCCTGCAGGCCGAACTGGTTTTCGGCTGCCGCGGTGCCGCCGGCCGCGAGAATGGTGGTGAGCATTTGGGTTAAATCCTTGTCAAACGGTGTAGAAGTTCGGGGAGGATCCGCCCGTCGTCCGGCCTATTCCGGATAACGGGCGGACCGCATCATTCCTTCGGGATCTTCCAGACCACGCGCCGGGTCTGCGTCGTGGCGATCGGGTTGCCGCTGGCGTCCTGCGCCGGGGTATAGCGTCCCCGCCGCGTGATCGCCGCACAGGCTGCACGATCGAGAGCCGACGAGCCGCTGGACGAGGTCGTCCGGCAATTCTCCACCCGGCCAGCGGTGCTGATCGTCCAGGCGATCACGCTGGTGCCCTCTTCGTTGTTGCGAAGCGAGCTGGGCGGATAGTCGTCGTTCGTGATCCACGCCGACGGGTCACCCTTCGCACCCGCAGCCTTGCTGACGACCGGCGGAGCCGGCGGCGCAGGGGGTGCAGGCGGGGCCGGCGGCGCTGCGATCGGCGTCAGATTGACGGCCGGCGGCGGCGTCGTGACCGTCTGGATCACCACGGGGGGCGGATTCGGATTCTGCACGATCGGCGGCGGCGACACCACGGGCGGCGGCGTCATCGGCGTATCGGGCGGAGGGGGCGGCGGTTCGTCCGGCGGCGGGGGCGGCGGCTCCTCGACGTCGAACGTATTAAGCTTTTCTTGGGCCTTCTTCACGTATTGGTACGCGAGCCCGGTGACGAAGGCATAGCCCAGCGCCGCATGGATGAGCACGACGATGAAAATCGCGACCATCTTGCCACCGGACATCTTCTGGTCAGCATAGGCCATTCAGCAACGACACTCCCTAATCTCGTGGTCCTCGCGGCGCCTGGGGGAAGGACACGCGTAGGCCACTGCCCCGGCTGCGCCGGATATGGCAGTGCCGTCAGTCCTATCGCCCCGTTCCCCGCCGCGCAAACGCTTTGTCGGACGCAACAAACGTACAATCGCTTCGCGACAGAATTATTTCTGTATCGTTCAGGCGCGCTGGGCTAGCGCTACCGCCATGATCAGCGCCTTTCACCGTCGGCCGGCCGTCCTGCTCGCCTGCCTCGCCTCGGCCGTATCCAGCCCCCTTATTGCCGCACAAATGCCGCAGAATTCCGCGGTTTCGGCCACAAGCGCCTCACCCGGCATCAGCGCGCAGACCGCGCCGCCCTATGCCGACATCGCCGATCTGGTGATCGCGTCGCCGATCATCGCGGACGCCACGATCCGCTCGGCCCTGAAGCTGAAGGGCGCCGATTCGGCCGGCGTCGCGCCGGGCATGACGCGCTATTATGTCGAGGCCGATCTGGTCGCGCTGGTGCGCGGCGCGGGCGGATTGCCACCGCGAATCGGCTATCTGCTTGATGTGGCGCCCGATTCGGCAGGTCGTCAGCCAAAGCTCAAGAAACTGCGCGTTTTGCTGTTCGGACGGAGCGTGCCGGGCACGCCGAATCAGATCCAGCTCGTCGCGCCCGATGCGCAGATTCCCTGGTCCCCGACCGAAGACCAGCGCGTCCGCGCGATCGCGCAGAGCCTCGTCGCCGCCGATGCGCCGCCGGTCGTCACCGGCATCGGCAATGCCTTCCACGTACCCGGCGCGCTGCCCGGAGAAGGCGAGACGCAGGTGTTCCTGACCACTGCGAACGGTGCGCCCGTCTCGCTGACGGTGCTCCGCCGGCCGGGCGAGCAGCCGCGCTGGGCGGTCGCGCTGTCGGAGATCGTCGACGAGGCGGCGGCACCGCCGGCGCGCGACACGTTGCTCTGGTATCGCCTCGCCTGCGCCCTGCCCGCCGCGCTACCCGATCGCAGCACCGCCTCGCTCGATCCCGCCAATGCGGAGCTCGCGCGGCAGGATTATCGTTTCGTCTTGGAACAGCTGGGGCCCTGCGGCCGGACGCGCACGCTGCGCTGAGCCGGCCCGCGCCGCCGTTTACCGACGGTGACGGACCAGCGTGACCCCGATCGATTCGCCCGCCTCGGCGATGGCGAGCTTCACGATCTTCACCTCGACGCGCAGCACGCGCTCGTCGGCGAGGAACAGCGTCTCGCAGATATGGTCCGCGACCGCCTCGATCAGCGTGAAGTGCAGCCCCTCGGGCAGTGCGGTGGTCGCCGCATGTTTCAGATCGAGATAGTTTTTCGACGCCGACAGCGGCGTATCGGGCGCGAAATGATCCGGGCAGCGCAGGTCGACGGTCAGGTCGATGCGCAGCGGCTGCGGCAGGTGCGTTTCTTCCGAATAGATGCCGGTGAGCACCTGGACTTCGAGGTCGTGGACCTGCAGCTGAAGACGGTCTTGCATGGGCGGCGCCTCTAGCAAGCCTGCTTGCCGGACGCGAGTGGGGTGCGATCCTTGCGCATTCCGCTTGCCATCCGTCCCCGCGCGCGTCATGCGCGCCGCCGCCCGCTGTCGGGCGTGAAGGACCCCTGCCCGTGATCGCTTTCGTGCCGCTGGCTGATATCGATGGCGCCGCCGTCGAGGCGCTGCTCGACCGTGCGTTCGGCACGGACCGTCACGGGCGTACCGCTTATAAGGTACGTGGCGCCGCCGCCGCAGTGCCCGCGCTCAGCATTGCCGCGGTGGAAGACGGCACGCTGATAGGCTCGATCCAATGCTGGCCCGTCCTGCTGACCGGTGACGACGGCGTCGGTCATCGCCTGACCATGATCGGTCCGGTCGCGGTCGAGCCGGGGCGGCAGCGCGATGGCATCGGCCGCCGCCTCATGACGCAGGCGCTCGACGCGGCGGCGGAGCATGGCCTCGATCGGGCGCTGATGCTGATCGGCGACCCGGAATATTATGCGCGCTTCTTCGGCTTCGACGCATCGCGCACCGCCGGCTGGCGCTTGCCCGGCCCGGTCGAACGCCACCGTCTGCTCGCGCGCGGTGCCGATGTACCTGCCATCGATGGCATGCTGGGACCGATCCCCTCGCCAGCGGCGCACGCAAACGCCTGACCCGCTTTACGTCGCGCCTGCCAGCCCCTACCTCGCCCCCATGCCGATGGAGGAGCTTCCCGATCTCGCCGGTCTCAGCCTAGCCGAGATCGCCACCCTGGTCGAACAACGGCGCCTGCCGCCGGTCGAACAGTGGAACCCCGCGCATTGCGGCGACAGCGAGATGCGCATCGCGCGCGACGGCACTTGGTTTCATCAGGGGTCGCCGATCGGTCGCCAGACGATGGTGCGCCTGTTCTCCACCATCCTGCGCCGCGAAGAGGATGGCCGCTACGTGCTCGTCACGCCGGTCGAAAAGCTCGACATCGCGGTCGAGGACGCCCCCTTCGTCGCGGTCGAGATGAAGGCCGAGGGCGACGGCCGCAACAGCCGCCTCGCCTTCCGGCTCAACACCGGCGATCTCGTGAAGGCCGGCCCGGACCATCCGTTGCGCTTCGCCACGAGCGAGGACGGCCCGCGCCCCTATCTCCACGTCCGCGGCGGGCTGGAGGCCCTGGTCGCGCGGCCGGTCTATTACGACCTCGCCGAGCGCGCGCTCGCCGACCCGGAGCAGCCCGGCATCTGGAGCGATGGCGCCTTCTTCCCGCTGGACATGACCGCGTGAGCCTTGCCGCGCGGCTGGCTGCCGCCCTCGATACGGGACGGGCTGCGCAACCCGCACTGCTGACGGGCGATCATCGCGATCTCGAAACGCGCAGCGACGCCGATCTGACGCCCGCCGCGGTCCTGATCGCGGTGACCGACCGCCCCCGCCCCGGCGTGATCCTCACCCAGCGCACCGACACGCTCCGCAATCACGCAGGCCAGGTCGCCTTCCCCGGCGGTCGCCTCGATCCGGGCGAAGACCCGGTGACCGCCGCGCTGCGCGAGGCGGAAGAGGAGGTCGCGCTACCCCGCGCCCTCGTCGACGTGATCGGCAGCATCGCGCCCTATCGCACCGTTACCGGCTTTGCCGTCACGCCGGTGGTCGGCGTCGTCCCCGCCGACGTGCCGCTGGTGCCGAGCGAGGCGGAGGTCGCCAGCGTCTTCGAAGTCCCGCTCGATCATCTGCTCGACCCGGCGCAGCAGGTGGAGGCAAGCGCTGAGTGGCGCGGACAGACGCGGCATTTCTACGAAATCCGCTGGCAGGATCGCCGGATCTGGGGCGCGACCGCAGCGATGCTGGTCAATCTGTCGCGGCAGCTCGCATGGGCGTGACCCTGAACCTCGACCGCCTGAGCGCGCGCGAAGGCTTTGCGGCGCTGATCGAGGCGCTTGGCGGTCCAGACCAGACCCGGCTCGTCGGCGGCGTGGTGCGCGATACGCTGTTGGGGCTCGACCCCGCCGACGTCGACCTCGCGACGCGCCTGTTGCCCGACGATGTGCTTGCCCGCCTGAAGGCCGCCGGTATCCGTGCCGTCCCCACCGGCATCGCTCATGGCACCGTCACCGCCGTCCTCCCGTCCGGTCCGATCGAGGTGACGACGCTGCGTCATGACGTCAGCACCGACGGGCGCCACGCGGTCGTCGCGTTCACGGACGCGTGGGATGAGGACGCCGCACGCCGCGACTTCACGATGAACGCACTCTATGCCGATCCCGTCACGGGTGCGGTGTTCGACTCGGTCTGCGGCCTCGCCGATCTGAAGGCACGCGTCGTGCGCTTCATCGGCGATCCCTATCGCCGGATTGCGGAGGATCATCTGCGCATCCTGCGCTTCTTCCGCTTCCACGCCCGCTTCGGCGACACGATCGACGCGGAGGGCCTTGCGGCCTGCAGCGCCCGCGCCAACGACCTGATGGCGCTGTCGCGCGAACGGATCGCGTCCGAACTGCTCAAGCTGCTCATCGCGGCGCAGGCGGTGCGCGTCGTCAAGCTCATGATCGACCACGGCATCTTCCGCGCGGTCCTGCCCGAAATCGTCGATGCCACGCCGCTTGCCGAACTGGCGGAGCGCGAGGCGGCCGCCGGCATCGCGCCCGATGCGATCCGCCGACTGGCGACGCTGATCCCGCCCGCCGCGGCGGAAAGCGTCGGCGCGCGCCTCAAGCTGTCGAACGCCGACCGCAAGCGCCTCTGCGCTGCGCCCCAGGGTCCGGGCGAAGAGGGGCCGCGTGCGCTCGCCTATCGCGTCGGCATGGCGAGCGCGATCGACCGCCTGCTGCTCTCCGGCGAGGACGTGTCGGCGTTGCAGGAGTGGACGCCGCCCGCTTTGCCGATCGGTGGGGGCGCGCTGGTGGCGCGGGGGCTATTGAAAGGACCGCAGGTCGCCGCAGTCTTGCGCGCCATCGAAACGCGCTGGATCGCCGAGGGCTTTCCCCCCGCGGATCGTGTCGATCAGATCGCCGATGCAGCGGTCGAGGACGCCCTCGCCGCCCGGATCGTCGACAGCGCATCGACGGCTTCGAGCGGGCGCGCGTAAAGATAACCCTGACCAAAGGTGCAACCCAGCGCCGCGAGCGTCTGCGCCAGATCGTTGCTCTCAATGCCCTCCGCGGTCGTGCGCATGCCGAGTGCCTGCGCCAGGCTGAGCACAGCGCGCACGATCGCGATCTTGTCGCGGTCGGTCAGCATGCCCGTCACGAAGCTGCGGTCGATCTTCAAAATGTCGATCGGCAGCTTCTGGAGGTAGGCGAGATTCGAATAGCCGGTGCCGAAATCGTCCATCGCCAGCGTACACCCGAGCGATTTCAACGCGTGCATGATCCCCGCGATACGATCGGGATCGCTGACGATCGCGCTTTCGGTCAGCTCCAGCACGAGGCGGTCGCCCGTCAGATCGTGGCGGATCAGGGCCGCTTCGACGACCGGAGCGATATCGTCGCGCTGCATCTGGATCGCCGACAGGTTGACGGCGAGGCGCATGCCGCACGAGCCGCCGCATTCCTCGTCCCACCAGCGCAGCGTGCGCGCCGCTTCCTCGATCGCCCAGCGGCCCAGCGGCACGATCAGCCCCGATTCCTCGGCGACCGGGATGAAGGCACCCGGGTCATGCTCCACGCCGTGCGGGTCGCGCCAGCGCGCCAGCGCCTCGAACGAGACGATCGCACCGCTCGACAGGTCGCAGATCGGCTGGAAGGCGAGGCGCAGCTGGCGCTCCTCGATCGCGCGGCGCAGCGCGGTCTCCATCGCGAATTGCTCGCGCGCCAGCGTAAAGGCCTGGGTCTGATAGCTTTCGACCTGCAACCCCGACTTGGCGCGCTTCGCGGCGAATTGCGCGTTGCGGATCAGCTCCTCGGCGTCCTCGACGCTCTCGTCGGCATGCGCGATGCCGACCGAACATTCGATGCCGATCTCGTAATCGCTCAGGCGGAACGGCGCGGTCAGCACGCGCTGGATGCGCTCGGCGAGCCAGGTCGCCTCCGCCTGATCGTCGTCGATCCCCATCAGGATCCCGAATTCGTCGCCACCGATTCGCGCCAGCACGTCACGCGCGCGCAGCGCCCCCTTGATCCGGCGGGCAACGGTTATGAGCAGCTCATCACCGGCAAGGCCGCCAAGGCACGCATTCAGCCGCCCGAATCGGTCGAGGTCGATGACCAGAACTGCACACCGCCCCTGATCCTTCTGCGCCGTTTCGATCGCGTCGCCGAAGCCTTCGCGATTGGGCAGGCCGGTCAGGCTGTCGGTGGTCATCTCGCGGCGTAGCGAGCGTTCGGTGTGGACCTGCGCCGTCAGGTCGATGAAGGAAATCTGGCAGCGATCGCGCAGCGCCGGCGTCGGCCGTGCGAAGGTCACGCGGTAATAACGCGAATCGATCACCTGCCCGATCGACCAGTCGAAATCGGTGCGCATCTCGGTCGATCGAAGGAAGGCGTCGATACGACTCGCCAGCAGCGCGAGCATCGGCGACCGATCCGCCACCACGCCCAGTCCCGCGAGTCGGTAGGCCCGATTCATCGAGAGGAAGCCAAAGGCATCGCCCTCGCGCGCCACCTGCACCGCGGGGATCGGAATCAGCTCGAGATCCCGCTCGAGCATCTCCTGCGCGGCGGAAAACGGGGGCACCAGATCGGACGAGGCGGTAGCCATAGTCCCGTCCATAACCGGCGTTCGTTAAAGCGATCTGAAAGTCGGCCAGACGTTTACGCGGCCCCCGCCTGATCAGGCGAGGGCCGCGCAAGCCGTTTACAGGTGGATCGCCGCGCCGAACAGGAACGAGCGTCCCGCCAGCGCGTCATAATAGACGTTGGCCGCCGAAGACCCGCCCGTCGTTGCCGCCGCCGCATAGGGAATATTGCGATCGGTGACGTTGTTGACGTTGATGCGGAAATCGAAGCGCGGCGTGGCGTGGATCACGACGCCCGTGTTCCACATCACATAGCTGCCCACCCCCATCACGTCGCGCGTCCCGGGCTGCTCGGTCGGATCGAACACGGCCGGTCCGGTGTACAAGATCTGGTTGAACCAGGACACGTTGCCGCTGTCGAGCGTCGCGTTCAGGTTGGCCCGGTCGACGAAATTGCCGAGGCCCAGCTGCCCGCGTTCGTTCTGGATGCCGCTGTCGGCGCTGATGACGGCATATTGCTTGATGACGTGCTGATAGCTCGCCTGCACCGTCAGCCGACCGATCGAACCCGGCAGCGTCATCGGATAGGCCAGGGTCGCCTCGATCGCCCGGAACACCAGCGCGCCCTGATTGACGTACGGCTCCTGCAGCGCCGTCACCTGCCCCAGATTATCCGGACCAGTGCCGCGGGTGATCAGCCCACAGTAGAAGTTGTTCGGATAGTTGGTCGAATCGTAGCACCCCTTCAGTACCGATGTCGCCGACGAGGCGGTGATGACGTTGCGCAGATCGATGCTGATATAATCCGCCGACAGCGTCAGCCCGTGCAGGAAAGCGGGATCGAAGACGCCGCCGACGGTCCAGGACGACGACTTTTCGTTCTGCAGGTTGCGGTTGCCGATGATCGTGACCGGCACGGTCGCCGAATTGATCAGCGAGCTGAAGTTCGCCGGAACGCCCGCCGCCGCGCAATTCTTCGCCCGCACCGCCGGATTGGGTCCGGCGCTCACGTTGCTCTGATCGCACGGATCGTAGCCGCCGTCATAGGCAGGCTGGTTCGCCGCGAACAGCTCGGTGATCGACGGTGCCCGGATCGCACGGGTGTAATTGCCGCGGATTGCGAAGCCTGCCACCGGCGCCCAACGTCCGCCCGCCGTCCAGGTAAAGGCACCACCATTGGCCGAATTGTGGACGTAGCGGCCCGCCGCATTCACCTCCAACTCGTGGACCAGCGGGATATGCTGGTTCGGCCCGATCAGCGGCGCGCGCATTTCCCCGAACACCTCGTTGGTGACGTAGCTGCCTTCGACACCCAGGATCGGGATCGAACGACCCAGCGCCTGCGTGTAATAGGCGTCAGGCGAGAAGCGCGAATATTCGCGCCGGTTTTCATAGCCTACCGACACCCCCAGATCGCCCCCGGGCAGCGTTGCCAGCGCCCCCGTCAGCGTCGCCAGGAAGTCGCGCTGGCTGGTGATCGATTGCGTCCGTGCCATGGTCGTCACGTAATCGCGGGCGGCCTGCGTCGGCGCTCCGTTACCGAACAGATTGAGCGGTGCGCAGGTCTGCGAAATTGTGCCGTTATATTGCGGCGTGTTGGGCGGCGCGGTGGGATCGTTGGGATCGGGATTGAACGCCGCGCAGACGATATTGCCATTGGCATCGGTGCCCACGTTCAGCGCGCGGCGCAGGTTCGGCTCGACCAGGCTGGGGATCAGCGACGTGCCGCTCGTCCGCCCGTAATTGGCCGAGGCATCCCAGGTCCATTTGTGGCCCAGCGCCTGGAAGTCGCCGGTGAAACCGCCGACGAAGCGGTACATGTCCTGCTCCAGCCGCGACACGCCGGTGACGAGGTCCGTATTCGCCCGGCCCAGATAGAAGACGTCGTTGTCGCTCGCCGGCAGGCCGTTCGCCAGCAGGTTCTGGACGATGATCGCCTTGGCCTGAGGGTTCAGGAAGGGGTTGCCCACCTTCATGATGTAGTTGCCGTTGATGTCGAAGGCGCCCGGTGCCGCCTGGCGGAAGAAGGCGGTGTTATAGACCGGCTGGCCGGCGAGGTTGGTCGCGTTGCTGCGCGAATACCAGGCCTCACCATAGGCCTTCACCGAGTCGGTCAGCTGGTAATTGAGCAGCGCCGTCGCGTTGAAGCGATTGTCGTTGACGCGCAGGTTGGTGATGTTCGCCATGTCGAGCGCATCGCCGCCGAGGAACGTCGTCGGATCGGTCGTCACCTGCCCGGTGTTGAACGGCACCAGCGTGCCGTCGGGCGCGAAGCGCAGCAGGTTGCCGTTGGCGTCGGTGATGCTGCGCGTCTTCCCCAGCGTACCGCGATCGAGGAAATAGGGATTGCCGCCCGGCTCACCCAGGAAGGTGCGCACGTTCTGCACGAGCACCTTCTGATAGGGCGCATTCGCCAGCGGCTGTGTCGGATTGCTCGGATCGAACGGCGTGATGAAGCCCGACTGCTGGGCGATCACGCTGCGCTGGCTGCCAAGCAGGCCGTCGTCGTGATTATATTCCGCATCGACGGTGATGTTGCCGCGACCACCCGCGAAGTTCTTGCCGACCAGCGCACGGACGCGCTGGTTGCCCAGGTCACCGCGCTGGCTGATCCCGGCCTGCCCGTCGAGGTCGATGCCCTCGTAATCGTGCTTCAGGATGATGTTGACCGTGCCGGCGATCGCGTCCGAGCCGTAGATGGGGGCGCCGCCGATCGACACGGTGTCGACGCGCTCGATCAGCTTGGTCGGGATCGTGTTCAGGTCGACCTGCCCGCCGCCGCCCGCCGACGAGAAGACGGTCGAGGCATTGGCACCGACGAAGCGCCGGCCGTTGACCAGCGTCAGTGTGCGCTGCGAGCCCAGGCCGTACAGGTTGACGAAGCTCTGGCCGACGCCGAACCCGTTGCCTTGGTTGCCCAGCGACGAGCTGTCCGGCACCGCAAAGCCCGGCAGCTGATTGATCGCATCGGCGACATTGGCATAGCCGCGATCGTCGAGCAGCTTCGAATCGATGACGTTGGTCGGCTGGGCATTGTCGATCGAGGGGCGCCGAATGCGCGATCCGGTGACGACGATGTCGTCGCTTTTCGCGCCGGAGGACGTCGGCGTCGGCGCCGCCTGCGCAGGCGTGGAGGCGGTGGCATCGGTGGTCTGGGCTAGGGCCGGCGTGGCGATCATCGCAGCGGAGATCAGGCACGCCGACAGGCTCGTGGTGGAGAGCAGGGTTTTGGTGAACACGACAGGATCCCTTTTGTTTTCCTGACGCGAGCGCTGTCACAGCGCTGTAACATCACTCAAATTACAAATTTTTCACTAGATGACGAGCAGATTACGTCAGTGTTGCAGTCCATTATTGCACCTGAAAAACCCACCGACTTTCAATGCCTTACCTTGTTCTAATAGAAGTGCTATTTTTAGCACAGTCCTTTTATTTGCCGGCAAGGACAGCAGTGCTTCCGCTGTTCATCGATCATTCAGCGGGATGAGAGGGTTCGACCATCACCTCCGTCATTGCGGGCACGGCGAAGCCATCAGAGCCGGACCGGGACGCCCTAGAGGACGTCGCGCTGCTCGCAATGACGATACTGGGGAACGCTCCCCTCACCCCCCAAAGCGATTGTCGCGGGGGAAGCCGGTCGGCGGTGTCCGCCCCGCGGCACCGCGCGCGGTGCGCCACAGCGACAGGTCGCTTTCCGTCCGGGTGCGTCCCGTGTCACCGCCCATCGGCCAGCTCATGCCCTCGGCGAAGACGAAGGTCGTCGCGTCGGACAGGCTGCCTTCGCGGAAGCGCTGGATCTGCACCCCCTGCCCGCGCGTCATCACCGGCAGCTCGGCGATCGGGAAGACCAGGAATTTGCGGTTGTCGCCGATCGCCGCGATGTAATCCGCGTTGGGCACCACCGGCCGCACGACGAGCAGTTTCTGCCCGACGCGCGGCGTCATCACCGTCTTGCCCTTGCGCGTCTCGGCGATCACGTCCGCCACCGGCACGCGGAAACCGCGTCCGTCGGTCGCCGCGATCAGCAATTGCTCCTGCGCGCGCGCATTGAGGAAGGCAGCGACCCCGACCGACCCGTCGAGGTCGATCATCGCGCGCACCGGCTCGCCGAAGCCGCGACCGCCCGGCAATTTATCGGCCGCCAGCGTGTAGAACCGACCGTTCTCCGCTGCGAGCAGCAATTTGTCCGTCGTCTGCGCGTGGAAGGCAAAGGCGGGGCCGTCGCCTTCCTTGAACTTCAGCGTATCCGACGCGGCAAGGTCGACATGCCCCTTCATCGCGCGAATCCAGCCACGCTGCGACAGGATGACGGTGATCGGCTCACGCTCGATCATCGCTTCCAGCGGGATATCACGCGTCGGCGCCGCTTCCTCGATCCCCGTCCGCCGCGCGCCCAGCGGCGTATCCGGGCCGTAGCGGTCGCGGATCTTCTTCAGGTCGCGCTTCATCCGCCGCTTCTGCTTGGCGGGATCGGCGAGCAGTCCTTCCAGCTCGGCCCGCTCCTTGTCGAGCTTGTCGCGCTCGCCGCGAATCTCGAACTCTTCCAGCCGCCGCAGACTGCGCAGCCGCATGTTGAGGATCGCCTCGGCCTGCCGGTCGGTCAGGCTGAATTCCGCGATCATCACCTGCTTGGGCTCGTCCTCGGTGCGGATGATCTCGATCACCCGGTCGAGGTTGAGATAGGCGATCAGATAGCCGTCAAGCAGTTCGATCCGGTCGGCGATCTTGCCGAGGCGATGCCGCGTGCGCCGGTCGAGCACGACGAACTGATGCTCCACCCACGCCTTCAGCGCCCCGCCCAGCGACATAACGCGTGGCGTCCGCTCCTTGTCGAGCACGTTGAGGTTAAGGCTGATCCGCGTTTCGAGGTCCGAAAAGCGGAACAGCCCGTCCATCAGCACCTGCGGGTCGACGGTGCGGCTGCGCGGTTCGAGCACGACGCGAATCTCGGCATCCGATTCGTCGCGTACGTCGGCCAGGATCGGGAATTTCTTGTCGTTGATCAGGCCGGCGATCTGCTCGATCAGCTTGCCCTTCTGCACGCCATAGGGGATCTGGCTGACGACGATCTGCCAGCCGCCGCCCTTTTCGCGCTCGATGTCCCAGCGCGCACGGACACGGAAACTGCCGCGCCCGGTCGCATAGCTTTCCGCGATCACCGCCGCCGGATCGACGACGATGCCGCCGGTCGGAAAGTCCGGCCCCTTAACATAGTCGAGCACCGCGGCGTCGGGGCAATCGGGCTTGTCGACCAGCATCATCGCCGCATCCAGCAATTCGGCGGCGTTGTGCGGCGGGATGCTGGTCGCCATGCCGACCGCGATCCCGGCGGCGCCATTGGCCAGAAGGTTGGGGAACAGGCCCGGGAACAGCTCGGGCTCCTGCTCTTCGCCATTATAGGTCGGGCGATAGGCGACGGCGTCTTCGTCCAGCCCGTCCATCAGGTCGATCGCAACCTGCGTCAGCCGCGCCTCGGTGTAGCGATAGGCGGCGGCGTTATCGCCGTCGATATTGCCGAAATTGCCCTGCCCATCGACCAACGGATAGCGCAGCGCGAAATCCTGGGCGAGGCGGACCATCGCGTCATAGACCGACTGGTCGCCGTGCGGGTGATACTTGCCGATCACGTCGCCGACGACACGCGCGCATTTCTTATAGCCTTGCGCGGGATCGAGCTTCAGCAGCCGCATCGCCCACAGCAACCGCCGATGCACCGGCTTCAACCCATCGCGCACGTCGGGCAGCGAGCGCGCCGTGATCGTCGACAGCGCATAGACGAGGTAGCGATCCGACAGCGCGGTATCGAAGGGCGCGTCGAGCACGCCCACCGGAGGGTCCTGAAAATCGGTGGCCATATCGGGAACGATAGCAGGGGACGGCCCGCGATCCAACCGGATCGGCAGGGCGGGTGGCGCGGAGACAAGTGATGCGGTAGCGCCCGGCCGATGCCAGCTTCCTACGATGCCGCCCTCACCTGGCCTGATCTGACCAGCCGCCCGCGCCAGACGCCTGATGCGACAATCCCTTATGGCGCGGATTCGCTGCAGGTGGTGGACCTGTGGTGCCCCGCCGGCAATGGTCCCCACCCGGTCGTGCTGATGGTTCATGGCGGCTGCTGGCAGACGGAGATCGCCGACCGCCGCCTGATGGACTGGGTCGCCGCCGACCTACGCGAGGCGGGCGTCGCGGTTTGGAATATCGACTATCGCGGCGTCGACCGCGATGGCGGCGGTTATCCCGGCACGTTCCGCGACGTCGCCGCCGCCGCCGACCGGCTGCGCGAGGAGGCGCGGGCTCATGCGCTCGACCTCACCCGCATGATCGCGGCCGGCCATTCGGCGGGCGGGCATCTCGCGCTCTGGCTCGCCGCGCGCCACCGCCTGCCGGCAGACAGCCCGCTCGCCACCGCCGATCCGCTGCCCATCGCACAGGTCATCAGCCTCGGCGGCCTGCCCGATCTCGCCGCCGTCGCCGCCAGCCCGGATAACGGCTGCGGCACGGACGTCATCGCGCAACTGGTCGGCGACCGGCCCACACCCTTCGCCGATACGTCCATCCCCCCGCTGCTGCCGATCGGCGTGCGGCAGATCCTCGTCAACGGGCGCGAGGACGTGATCGTCCCCTATCGCCTCGCCACCAACTATGTCGCGCAGGCGCAAGCCGCCGGCGACTCCGTCGACCTCCACACCATCCCCGACACCGGGCATGTCGCGCTCATCGCCCCCGGCACCGCTGCCTGGGCCGCCACCCGCGCGCTCATCCTCGCCGCCCTCGCAAAGGAACCCGCATGACCCGCGACCAGGCCCGCGCCCTTGACGCCGCCGATCCGCTCGCCCGCTACCGCGACGCCTTCGCGCTGCCGGAGGGCGTGATCTACCTCGATGGCAATTCGCTTGGGGTTCTGCCCCGCGCCGTCACCCCCGCGCTCGCCGACACGGTGCAGCGGCAATGGGGCGAACGGCTGATCCGCAGCTGGAACGAAGGCTGGATCGACGCGCCGCAGCGCCTCGGCGGTTTGATCGCCCCGCTGATCGGCGCGCAGCCGCACGAGGTAATCGTCGGCGACACCACCTCGACCCACCTGTTCAAGGCGATCGTCGCCGCGCTGCGCCACGATCCCAAGCGCCGCACCGTGGTGAGCGAAGCCGGCAACTTCCCCACCGACCTGCATATCGCCGAAGGTGCGGTCGGTTGCGTCCCCGGCGCGCAGCTAAAGGTGGTGGCGCGCGACCAACTCGCCGACGCGCTCGACGACGATACCGCGCTGCTCCTCCTCACCCACGTCCATTACAAGACCGCCGACCGCTTCGACCTCGCCGACTGGACCGCGCGCGCCCATGCCGCCGGCGCGCTGATGCTCTGGGACTTCAGCCACAGCGTCGGCGCCGTCCCGCTCGATGTCGCCGCCGCCAACGTCGACCTCGCGGTCGGCTGCACCTACAAATATCTGAACGGCGGCCCGGGCGCGCCCGCTTTCCTCTACGTCGCCGAACGCCTCCAGGCCGCGCTCGCCAACCCGGTCAGCGGCTGGATGGGCCATGCCGACCCCTTCGCCTTTCAGGACACCTATCGGCCGGCCGAGGGGATGCGCCGCTGGCTGGTCGGCACGCCCTCGATCCTCGCCATGGCCAGCCTGGAGGCCGCGCTTGGCCTATGGGCCGACATCGACCAGCAGGCGGTCGCCGCGAAGAGCGCCGCGCTGTTCGACATCCTCCACGCCGCCGGCACCGCCGCAGGCCTGGAATGCGTCAGCCCCACCGACCCGGCAAAGCGCGGCAGTCACATCAGCTTCCGCGCGCCCCACGCCTACGAACTGACGCAGGCGCTGATCGCCCGCGGCGTCATCGGCGACTTCCGCGCGCCCGACGTCCTGCGCCTCGGCCTGACGCCGCTCTACCTCAGCCATGAGGACGCGTGGCAGGCGGGCGAGACGATCCGCCAAGTCATCGCCGACGAAAGCTGGCGCGATCCCGCTTATGCCATCCGCAACGCAGTGACCTGAACCGGTCAATCCTCGCCGAACAGATCCCGTTGCGCCTTGTCGAGTTCCTCGGCGTAGCGGCGGCGCACATACGGTTCGGAGAGGATGCCGAGCACCCGCGCGTCCTCGCCCACCACCGCCAGCTCGTCAGCGCCTGCCGCGTCGAACGCCGCCATCACCGCCTTGATGTCCGCGTCGGGCGGCAAGGCGAGGTCGCGATGGATCGCGAGGCTGCCGACGGGCGCGTCGACCACCGCCTCCTCGCCATAGGCCCGCGCGGTCTGGACGATCCCGGCGTAGCGATCGTCGGAATCGGCCAGCACGACGCGGCTGGTCGATCCGAGAGGGAACGCCCGCCGGAACTCGGCAACGCTGATATCGGCCGGCGTCGCCCGTTCTACCCGGCGCATCATCCGCCCCGCGGTCAGCGTCCGCATCCAGCCGACATCGCGCGCGCTCTTGATCGTCTCGCCACGCAGATGGAGCCGCCAGGTCGAGAAGGAGTAGCCGAACGTCTCGCGCACGATCGTCGAGGCGACGAGCACCGCGGCCAGGCTCGCCGCGGCAAGCGGCACGTCATGCGTCGCCTCCAGCACCAGCATCGCCATCGTCATCGGCCCGCCCACCACGGCGACGGCGAGCGCCGCCATGCCGACCAGCGCGGCATTCTGCGGATCGACCACCGCCTGCCCCGCCGCGAGCGCCAACAGTCCGGCAAACAGATGCCCCAGCAGACTGCCGAGGAACAGCGAGGCGAAGAACAACCCGCCGCGAAAGCCGAAGCCCAGCGACACGATCGAGCCAGCGCATTTCATCACGAACACCGCCGCGATGAAGGTCAGCGGCAAACCATATTCCAGGTCGAGGTGCAGCGCGCCATGCCCCGCCGACAGCACCTGCGGCGTCAGCAGCGCGAGCGGGATCAGCAGCACGCCGCCCAGCACCGGTCGCCACGCCGACGGGATCGGCAGCCGTCGGGTCAGCGCCTCCATCTCGGCGACGCTGCGCATCAGCGCGACGCCGACCAGCGCGGCGATCGCGCCCAGTCCGGCGTAGATCAGGTAATGATGCGTCGCCACCGCCTCGCCCGCGCTGGCGCTGACCAGATAGGGTTGCGCGCCGAACGCCTGCGCCACGAGCACGCCCGACAGTGATGCCGCCGCGACCGGCGCGATGGCGGCGGGCGTATAGGCCCCGATCACGATCTCGAACGCATAGAACGCTCCCGCCAGCGGTGCCCCGAACGCGCCGGCAATCGCGGCCCCCGTCCCCGCCCCCACCAGCACGCGCAGGTCGCCGCGCCGCAACCGCAGCCGCATGCCCGCGATCGAGGCCATCACCGCGCCCAATTGCGCATAGGCCGCCTCGAGTCCCACCGAAGCACCGAAGCCATTGGACAGGATCGTCTGCCCCGAGATGACGAGGCTATCGGTCAACGACATCCGCCCGCCGTGCAGCGCATTCGCCTCCACCGCGTCGATCATCCGCCGGGTGCGCGCCCGCGTCATCCAGGAAAAGCCGACGAGCGCCAGGCCGCCCAGCGGCAGCGCCAGCAGCGCGAGCGGCGCCAGATGATCCGCCGCGCTCAGCCGACCGCCGGTCGGCAGCGCGAACAGCCAATGCTGCAACGTCCGCGCGATTGCGCCCTGCACGACGCTGAGCAGCCCGGCGACGCCGCCGACCACGACCGCCAGCCCGATCAGCACCGCCTCGCTCGCGCGCGCCCGCCGCCGCACCCAAGACGACACGCTGCGCACCAGCGTCATCAGTCGTTGACGTTCGGAAAGGCGAAGCCGCGCAGATTGATCGTCAGTTGCATCGTCAGCGCATGGTCCATCTGCGCCCGCGCGTTGGTGCGTCCGGGGCGAAACTGGTTGAGATAGCCGACGTCCATACTCATCCGCTTGCCGATTGGCACCACGACGCCGGCGATATTGCGCATGCGTTCATACCCGCTGCGCTGTCCCCAGCCGGTGGAATTGGGCAGGTAGAAGCTTTCGTGGCTGACGAACAGCGCCCAGCCCTTGGGGCGCAGCTTGTGATTGTAGCGCACCAGCGGCCGGATGCGGATGCCGACGCCGGGCCCGCGCGGGTTGAAGCGTTCGTCCACCCGGAACCGCGTCACGACCGGTCCGAACGTGCCCACCACCTGCTGGCGGATGCGATCCTCGTTCGCGCCGGTATTGCCGTTATGGGCACCGACCTTGCGGTAGCCGAAGCCGAGTTCGAGCTGTTTCGTCACCTTCAGACCCAGCAGCGCCCCGAATTCGGTCTGATACAATCCATCCTGACGATCGCTGAACCGGGCAATCTGCTCCAGCGTCACGCGCAGATCGTCGGTCAGCGGCACGTTCGTGTTCACCTGCGTCCACAGCTGTCCATCCTGCTGCTGCGCGGCCGCGGAACTGGCGGCGGTCAGGCACGCACAGGCCGTCACGACATACAATGATCGGAAGCGGACGCGCTGCGGCAACATCGGCGGCGCTTAGGCGATGATGGGGCCGATGTCATGAGCATCTTGACGGCAAATCCTACCGGGTCGATGGTGTATAACATCAGAGGGGGAGGATCGCCGCTATGCGCGCATCTGGCACAGCCGTATGTATCGCCATCGCCATGCTCGCGGGGTGCAGCAAGGCCCCGGACGGCACTGACGCTCCCGCCGCGTCCGACACCGCGGGTGCCCCCGGCATTGCCGTCACCGCAGCGCCGGGTGTCGCATTCAATTATCGCTACGGTTTCCGTCTGCCGCCCCGCGCCATTGCCGCCGTGCAGGAAGCCCATGCCAGCACCTGCGAAAAGCTGGGGATCGCACGCTGCCGGATCACCGGCATGGACTATCGCGTCGTCGGCGAGAACGACATTCGCGGCAGCCTTCGCTTCAAACTCGACCCTGCGATCGCCCGTGCCTTCGGCAAGCGTGGCATCGACATCGTACAGGACGCGAAGGGTACGCTGGTCAGCGCCGAGATCACCGGCACCGACGCCGCCGAAGCGATCGAACGCGCCGGCGGCACCCAGGCCGAAGCCGCCGCGGCGGTCGCCCGCGCGGATGCAGCACTGGCCCGCAGCGACGCCAGCGCAGAAGAACGCGCCGAGCTGCAACGCCAGCGCGCCGCCGCGGCGACCGCCGCGCGCGATGCCGCCGCGACCGCTGCGGACAATCGCGCCAGCCTCGCCCGCACGCCCATGACCTTCGACTATGAATCGGGTGATGCCGTCCGCGGCTTCGACACCAGCGCGCCGCTCACCAGTGCCCTTGATACCATGGTCGCGTCGGGTCAGGTCACACTCGCCGTTTTGCTCGGGATCGTCGCGATCTTCGGCCCACCGGCGATCGTCTTCGTCATCGGCCTGCTGCTGTGGCGGCGGATGCGCAGGCCCGTCGCGCGCTGGCGGCGGGAGGCGGACGACTGAGGCGTCCCTTGCGCGATTGCACCTCCCGCCCCCTTCCCCTATAGGCCCGCCCATTCCGGCCCCGGCGCGCGGCTCACCCGCGCCGCCGGGGCTGCCTACTTTCAGGGGAAGTCGCGCATGGCTCGCCGCCGCCAGATCTACGAGGGCAAGGCCAAGATCCTGTACGAGGGCCCCGAGCCCGGCACGCTGATCCAGTATTTCAAGGACGATGCCACCGCGTTCAACGCCCAGAAGAAGGGCACGATCAGCGGCAAGGGCGTGCTCAACAACCGCATTTCCGAGCATGTCTTCACGCTGCTCGACGCGATTGGCGTGCCGACGCACTTCATCCGCCGCCTCAACATGCGCGAGCAGTTGATCCGTCAGGTCGAGATCGTCCCGATCGAGGTCGTCGTGCGCAACGTCGCGGCGGGCTCGCTGTCAAAGCGCCTCGGGATCGAAGAGGGCACCAAGCTGCCCCGCACGATCATCGAATATTATTACAAGGACGATGCGCTCGGCGATCCGATGATCTCCGACGAACATATCGCCGCGTTCGGCTGGGCCAGCCAGGACGAAATGCACGACATCGCCGATCTCGCGATCCGCGTGAACGACTTCCTCACCGGCCTGTTCGCCGGGATCGGCATCCGCCTGATCGACTTCAAGCTCGAATTCGGCCGCATCTGGGACAATGACTACGGCCGCATCATCCTGGCGGACGAGATCAGCCCCGACGGCTGCCGCCTGTGGGACATGGAATCGAACGAGAAGCTCGACAAGGATCGCTTCCGCCGCGACCTCGGCGGCGAGGCCGAGGCCTATCAGGAGGTCGCGCGTCGTCTGGGGCTCATGCCCGAAGGCGAAGACAGCGCCGTGCTCGACCTCGATTCCCACCGCAAGCGCCGGGGCAAGTAACCGATGAAACTCCGCATTTTCGTGACCCTCAAGCCCGGCGTTCTCGATCCGCAGGGCCGCGCCATCCATCATGCCCTCGGGTCGCTCGGCTTCGCTGGCGTCGAGGACGTGCGCGCCGGCAAGATGTTCGAACTCGAAGTCGCCGATACGACGACCGACGAAGCGATCGACGGCATGTGCCGCCAGCTGCTCGCCAACACCGTCATCGAGAACTTCCGGGTGGAGCGCGTTTAAGATGAAGACCGCCGTCATCGTCTTTCCGGGATCGAACTGCGACCGCGACCTCGCCGTCGCGCTGGAGGCGGTGACCGGCACCAAGCCCGCGATGGTCTGGCACGCCGACACGGCACTGCCTGACGGCGTCGGCCTGGTCGCCGTGCCCGGTGGCTTCTCTTACGGGGATTACCTGCGCTCGGGCGCGATCGCGGCACGCTCGCCGATCATGCAGGCGGTGGTCGAAGAGGCAGGCAAGGGCCTGCCCGTGCTCGGCGTGTGCAACGGCTTTCAGGTGCTGACCGAAGCCGGTCTTCTGCCCGGCGCGCTGATGCGCAACGCCGGCCTCAACTTCGTCTGCCGCGATGTCGCATTGACCGTCGAGAATGCGCAATCGGCCTTCACCAGCCGTTATGACGCGGGCGAGACGATCCGCGTGCCCGTCGCGCATCACGATGGTAATTACTTCGCCGACGCCGACACGCTCGACCGCCTCGAGGGCGAAGGCCGCGTCGCCTTCCGCTATGGCGAAGCCGTCAACGGCTCGGCGCGCAACATCGCCGGCATCCTCAACGCCGCTGGCAACGTGCTCGGCATGATGCCCCACCCCGAACGCAAGATCGAATCGGCGCACGGCGGCACGGACGGTCGCCGCCTGTTCGAAGGCGTGATGGAAACGATCGGCGCGTAATTCCGTTACGGGCTCACCACCGCCCAAATGCCAAAGAGCAGCGTCGTCGGGAGAGCGGGACGCTCGTCAGGCGTCCGGATTGCGGACTGTTTCCCCGAATGATCGAATTTTTGGAACTCTAACGCTGTTCCCAAGCCTGCGCCGATCACCGCAGGAAGAGAGTCAAGGGGGCGGCCACCCGCCCCCTCTCCCCAATCAGCCGTGGCAGGGGCAACCAGCATGGTCGCAGCCGGCCGACTGCGCGTGGTGGTTGGCGCAATTGTCGCTGCAATAGGCGCGGCCTTCGGCCTGCACGGCGCCTTCCGGGCTGACGATGCAGACGCAGTCCGTGCAGGCGCACTTCACCATGTCGACGTTGACGCTCATGATCCTATTCCTCGTGGATGTGGTCTTCGGGTTCCAATACGTGGTCCATCATGTTGGTGAGCATGGTGCGCACGTGGCAGTCGGGCAGATCGTAGAAGACGTTCCGCCCGCTACGCTCCTGCTTCAGCAATCGCCCTGCGCGCAGCAACCGAAGATGCTGCGACACCAGGCTTTGACTGATGCCAACCTCTGCCGTCAGATCGCCGACCGTACGCGGCCCGTCGAGGCAAGCCGCGACCAGCCGCAGCCGGTTCGGTTCGCCCAACAGTCGGAACAATTCGGCTAGCTGTGTGCTCTCGTCCGCTGTCATACACCCTTCAACACATGAACACATCCTAATATGTTCATGTGTTGATCTATGTCAAGCCTCAAAGAGGGGGGTGGTCGCAACAGCTGGCGGGAATTTTGGCTGGGCCAACCGCAGATGAGCGCCACGTCGAGCAGCATGCCGACGGTTCGGTGCAACACGCAATCGGACACAGACGGCGCAGCATCTGAAGAATCGTGACGGTCGGCGACGATGGACGACATCGGCGGACGCCTGCCCGCGTACGCCGCTTCAATCAGGGATCGAGAGCGAACGCGAGCAGCGCCCGCCTCTGTCAACTCCGCCGGTAACACTCCGCATCATCGCTCTTCGCGCTGCTCGGCCGCGACGGCGCGGACGATGAAGTCAGGCACCAGCACGTTCTCGGTCTGCAACCGGGCATGCGACCCCTTGATGAGCACGGCGTCCATATAGGCAATGTGACGGCGATCGAGCTCATGATTGGAGCTCTCGACCGGCTTGCCACCGGCCCCTTTCACCTCCAGCCAATACAGACGGCTCGGCTCGTCAGGCGCGGTGAACATCGCCTCGAAATAGGTCCGCTCGCGCCCGAGTGTCGCCACCGCCTCGCGGTGATGACTGCGCAGATAGTCGATCCACTCGCGGAAGGTGGCTTCGCTTCCCGGCTTGCGGTCGAAACGGTGCAGCGTCACCTCAACCGGGCGCAACGGTTCCGGCGGCGACTGCGGCACTGTCGCGCCGAGGCAGAAGGTAACGCCGATGCCCGCGACCATGCCGAGCGCAAAGGAACGATAGCGTGTCGTCATGCCCCTCACCTCAGAAGTCGACGGCGAGATAGGCGGTAGCCGTTCTCTGCGG
The DNA here is from genome assembly GCF_000379045.1 of Sphingomonas melonis DAPP-PG 224. Classification (NCBI taxonomy): domain Bacteria; kingdom Pseudomonadati; phylum Pseudomonadota; class Alphaproteobacteria; order Sphingomonadales; family Sphingomonadaceae; genus Sphingomonas; species Sphingomonas melonis. The sequence continues at coordinate 1,916,503 of NZ_KB900605.1, read as the reverse complement.
GACGTAGTCGAAGGTCGACGGGCCATAATAGTCCCACGCGTAGACGTTGAAGAGATTGCTGACCGACACCCGCAGCGTCGCGCGGTTCTTGCCGATCGTGAAGCGATAACGGCTGCCCACGTCCACCAGCGTGCGCGCAGGAATGAACAGGTCGTTGTTCACCGTGGACGCGACACGTCCCTGATGCGTGACGGCACCATCGAGGGACAGCGCCTCGAAGCCGGGCAGGCGCCAGTCGAGATTGAGATCGACGGAGCGCAGGGGCACGCCGACCGGGCGCTTGCCGGTCTGCCCCGATCGTCTCGCTTCGCCCGTCACCTGCGGATCGAGGAACACGCCGCCCAGCGCTACGCTCAGCCCGTGAACGGGGGTGCCGGACAGCGACGCCTCGATCCCTCGATTGCGGATGTCGCCGAGCCGCGTGAACAGCCCCGTCGGATCGAGACTGAGATAGGGTTTGCGCACGTCGAACACGCCGGCCACCAGCTTCACGTCGCCGGCGATGGTCCAGCGCACACCTGCATCGCGCTGGCTGGTCAGGATGGCGGGCAGCGGCTGATTGCGGTTGGTGGCGTTCTGCGGCGGTAGGCCAGCCTCTTCCAGCCCCCTCGTATAGCCCGCGTAGAAGGCGACGCGCTCACCGGCGTAGATCGCGCCGGCCACGTTGAACAGCCAGGGCCGGTCTCGCGTCTGGAGCGCGGGCTGGTTGGGGCGTTGAAAACGCTTGGCGTAATCCGTCCTCGACAGGCCGGCGCTTACCTCGCCGACGCCGCGCCACCGCCCGGTATAGGCGATGCCGCCGAACCACTGCCGCACCCGATCCCGGCTGTACGCGCCATAAGCGATCGATGGCTTGGCGAAGTCCAGCGGATCGCCGAGCCGCACGTCGCCGAAATCGAGGAAGGCGGAGCCACCAACGCGTTCGTCGCGAGCGCGACCGCGGGCCGACAGGCTGATGTTATGGACACGGGGGCCATCGGCGATCATGCGCGTCACCCGCACTTCGCCCGACACCGAAACCCGGCGATAGGGCGGGTCCGAAAAGGCGATATAGCGGGCACGGCCGTCGGGCGTGATCTGGTCGAGAAAGGTGAAGATGTCCGCCCGGCTTGCCGACAACGCGCGGAATACGCCGGCTTCGATCTTCCACCCGCCCGCGAACGCTGCGCTGCCGATGAGTCCCGCCGTCTCCGATGGGCCGGAATACACCGCCCAGGCGGGGCCGTAGAACACGCCACGCCGGATCGGTGGCGGCAGATAAGGTCCTGCCGTCGTCAGAAGCGGACCGATCTTGCTATCGTCGATGTCGGACCGCCCCCAGAAGGGAAGCAGTTCGATACCCGGGCGCGGTCGCCACCGCAGGGTCAGGCCTTCGACATGCTGCCGGCTGGTCGCCCCGTTGTTGAAGACGTGGTCGTACAGGCCAAGCCCCGCGCCGAGCGACACGGTATCGCCGGCAAGCGGCAGTTCGGCATCGAACTCCAGGCTCTTGTCGCCCAGGGTGTTGAGACCGACGGTGGTCGACAGCAGCGCCTCGTTGCCCGGGCGGCGCAAGGCGTAGTCCACGACGCCGGTCGGCGCGGGGAAGAGATATCCCTGGGCGGACAATCCCACCTTGATGCTGGTGGATCGGCGGATGCGCTCGTTGGGCGCAGCGGTCGCATCGAAGTAGAGTCCGTCGATCCGCGCATTGCCGGCCGCGATGGGCGAGAAGCCGCGCACGCTGCCGCTGTTGTAGATGCCGATCGTCTCGCGACCGATGGTGGTCCCGAACGCATCCTGCGCCTGTCGCACGGCATTCTCGTCCGCGCGGCCCTGCGGCACCGTCGGGGCTGACGGTATGACCTGGGCGGGGGGCTGTGGGGCGGATACTTGCGGCGCCGTGGCTTGGGCAAGCAACAACCAACCGACGGAAAGTGCGGTCATCCGATCAGCTCGAACCGTCCGCGCTCGGGCGAAAAGCGAACGGCGTCCGTGTCGAACGCACGGCCGACATGGCCCGCGGCGATCAGATCGGCGGCCGGTCCGACGACCAATCCTCCCGTGCCGTCGAGCAGCCATACGGCGTCGGCGAGCTGCAACGACAGATCGAGATCGTGACTGGACAACAACACCGTTGTGCCGGTGGCGCGTGCATGCGCGCGCAGCAGCGCCATCGCCTCGACCCGCCCGGGCAGGTCGAGAAAGGCGGTGATCTCATCGAGCACCATGAGCCGTGGCGCCTGCGCGATGGCGCGTGCAATCATGACCCGCTGTCGCTCGCCATCGGACAGGCCGTCGAAGGGGCGAGCGGCGAAGGACGTGGCACCCGCCTGTTCAAGCGCCTCGACCACCCGCGCATCGTCCTCCGCTGACAGCCGCCCCTGCCAGCCGGTGAACGGCTGGCGTCCCATCGATACGACGTCGGTAACGGTCAGCCCCGGGCTCGACACGCGCTCGGTCAGTACCACCGCGATGGCCCGCGCGCGGGCCTGCGGGCGCATTACGGCAATATCTTCGTTGCCCAGCAGCGCGCGACCGTCCCGCGCAGCCTGCAGGCCGGCGATCGTCCGCATCAGCGTCGACTTGCCGGCACCGTTGCGGCCGAGCACGCAGACGAAGCTGCCGGCCGGCGCCTCCAACGTCAGATTGGCAAGCACGGTGCCGCGCGGGCCGACGTACCCGACGCTCAGCTTATCCAGATACAGCATCAGTCGCTGCTCCGCATGGCCGGGGCGAACACGAGAAGCGCGATCACCACCGGCGCGCCCACCAGCGCCAGCACCGCATTGAGGTGCAGGAAATGCTGTTCCCAAGGCAGATGCACGATGAAGTCGGCGCCGAGCGCCAGCAGCGCGCCGGCGAGTCCCGCCAGGGGGATCAGCGGCAGGATACGCGCGGTGCGCGCCAGCCGGCGGGCGAGGTGCGGGACGATGAGCCCCACGAAGGTGACCGGGCCGCACAAGGCTGTCACCGGCGCAGCGAGCAGGACCGTCGCGGCCAGGATCGATCGGCGCAGGCGCGGCACGTTGGTGCCGAGGCTCGCGGCATAGGTTTCGCCCAGCAGCAATGCCGTCAGTCCCTTCGCGTTCACGACCGCCAACGCCAGTCCGCACACGACCGGCACCACCAGCCACGGCAGGTCGGCGGTGGTCGCTGCCGAGAAGGTGCCGTCATCCCAACCCGAGAACACGCGCCCCCCGACGCGGCTCGCGAAGTGCAGGATGACGCTCACCAGTCCCTGTGCGGTGAAGCCTAGCATCAGACCGACGACGAGAAGCGTGATGTTGCCGACCCGACGCGCCAGTGCGGCCATCGCGGCGGCGGTGGCCGCGACGCCGATCACGGCGCCGAGCGTAAGGCTCAATCCAGCAAAGGACGTCAGGAAGAGGAGGACGGCCGGGCCGGCGAACGCCGCGCCTGCGACGGCAAAGCCGACGCCCAGCTGTCCGCCGGCGACAAGCCCCAGCGACCAGGCGTCCGCCATCGGATTGCGGAACAGCGCCTGCATCAACGTACCCGCGACCCCCAGCGCGCCGCCCGCGACGACCGCGGTGAGGACGCGGGGCAGGCGGATCGCCCAGACGATCTCGGACAGGGTCGGATCCCCGGATCCCGTCATCGCGCCGATAACGTCCAGCGGCGAGAGGATGACCTGGCCATAGCAGAGCGACGCGGCGGCAAGGACGAGGATCGCGACGAACAGCGCACTCGCGCCCGCTAGGCTACGATCCATGACCGACCCCCGCGCTGCCCCCTGCCCGCTGATCCTGCCGCACCCACGTTGCGGGCCAACCGCGCAATTGGGGATGCAGCATCCGCGCGTAATCGCGGAGCAGCAGGTCAGGTCGAATCGCACCCCGCTCGAACAGGTCGAACGCATCCACCCCCGGCTTTTCCCCGCCATCCGCGGCGAACACGCATCCGTCACGCCAGGCACGCATATGCGCGAGGAACCGTTGGTCCCCGAACCGCTTCGAAATCGGATCGCGCCACAGCCAGCAGTCCGCCTTGCCACCGTCCGTCAGTACCGTTTCGGATGGCATTTGCATCGTATCGTCCAGGCGCGGGTCGTCGGGGCGGCGCATGACGTTAATGCCACCGGCATCTTCCAACAGGCGATTGGCGGCACCGCGAACGGTCACCATCCATGTGTCGCCGTTCATCCACCAGGCGGACAGCACACTGCGCCGGGGCAAGGCGGCGACGGCGCGCTTGACCTGATCGACGCCACTCTCGACCATGGCGACGAACTGCTCGCCCTGCCGCTCGCGTCCGGTCAGCATCCCGAACAGCCGCGCATATTGCACGGGACCCAGATAGTCCGACTCGTTGGCCATGAAGACGGGCATGACCGGTATGCCCATCGCGATCGCGCGGCGCATGGCGTCCGCATGGGCCGGATCGCCGATCGTCATGAGGAAGACATCGGGCTTGGCCGCGAGCAGCACGTCGAGGTTGGGAGGCGAGTGCCACCCATAGCCGATCTGGCCGATTTCCCCCTTCTTCACCCGCTCGCGGATGGTATCGTCGTACGACTTCGTGCCGCCCACCGCGACCAGTCGATCCGCCGCGCCGATCGCTGTCAGCAGCGCCTCGCTGCCCCCGTAATTGACGGCGATACGCTTCACCGGCGTGCGCACCATGACCGCACCGGCAAGATCGCCGGTCAGTGCAGGCGCCTTGACGCTTCGGGGCACGAGCACGACGCGCACCCGCTGTTCCGGGCCATTCGCCGCGCCGCCCCAGGTGACGATATTGGCGTGCAGATCGACGATCCGGTACCCATCCCTTTCGACTACGCTGAACGTTCGGGTGTGGGGGATCGGGATCGGGCGACCGACGGCGGGTGTCTCGGTCGCTTGATTGCCGCACCCGGTAAGCAGAGCGATCAGCAACACAATCAGCCAACGCATCAGAAGCTCGTCCTTACGGTTGCCCGGACCTGCCGCGGGGTGGATGGGGTCGCAAAGGTCGGCTGCGTGTCCGTCCCGAAATAGGAGTCAATCTCGCGATCCAGGACGTTCGTCACCGCTAGGTCCAGTTCCAGCGGCAACCGCGTCGGCAAGGCGATCGTCGCGCTGAGATTGAGCAGTGCGTAGCCGCCATTCGCGACGCGATTGTCTCCGGTGATCGGGTAATCGCCATAAACGTAAAGGTTGGCGCGACCATTCAGCCACGACGCGAAACGCCGCTGTGCGCTGACGTTGACGATATGGGTCGGAACGCCCGCCGGACGCTTCCCCGTCAGGTCGACCTCGCTGGTCGCACCGGGCACCCGATATTCCCGCCAGACCGCATCCACATACGAATAATTGGCGGAAATGCTGGTGCCGCGATCCGGCCGCACGACGGCGGACAGCTCTAGTCCCTGACTACGATAGCGCTGCCCGGTCGTCAGGAGGGTCGATGGACCATTGGCGTCGGGGTTCGTGGTCGTGACGAGCCGGTTGCGCTGGTCATAGCGGAACAGCGCCGCTTCCCAGGCCAGGATGCCGGAGCCCGTCCTGCCCTTGTAACCGACCTCGTAGCTGTCGATCGTCATCGGCTTGAGATCGAGCTGATATAACGCCGGATCGAAGTAGAAGAGCGGCCCGAAGTTGGAGTTGAAGCCCCGCCCATAGGAGGCATAGACCATGCCGCGTGTTCCGGCATCGCGCTCGCCCAGTCGATAGGCGACGCTCGCCTTGGGCGAAAAGGCGTTCTCCGACGCAGACAGCCGCCCTCCCGGATTGAAGGCTGCTTCGATGGGACGGAAGACCGCGCGCCGCCCGAAGTCGTCGTAGCGCAGGCCGAGGGTCACGGTCAGCCGGTCGGTCGCGGCCCATTCGTCCTGAAGATAGGCCCCCCAGAACCGGTTTCGCACCGTTCCGTCGGTAAGCAGGAAATGGCGCTGGAAACACGGTGCATCGGCGTTCAGCACGGCGCCGGTCGCGTAATTGATGTCGATCTGGAAGAAGCGGAACCCGCACTGCGGCGTGAAGCCATATTCGCCGGACCAGAAGTCGCGTTCGTCCATCCGGGCACGCTCGACATTGCCACCGGCCACGATCGTGTGGGCGCCCAGGCGCGCCGTCAGCTGCGCATCGCCGATCCAGACGCTGCTTTCATCCTGCCGCGCAAAGCCGTTGACCGCGTAGGTCTTGGCCTGCGGATCGACGCTGCCACTGAGGTAAAAATTGAAGCTGTTGGACCGGTCGAACCGACGATGCTGCCCGGTCAGCACCAGCTCGACATTGCTTCCGAAGCTATGCCTCAGCTTCAGAGCGCCGATCCCGCCCTTGGTATCCAGGTCGTTGGGCAGGTAACCGATGTAACCGCGACGACCGCCTGCAACGCTGGCACGGCTCCCGTCGCTCAGCAGGGGAATGTTGCTCGGCACCTCGACCTGTCGATCGAAATAATTGCCATAGGCGGTCAGCGTGGTGTCCGCGCCGATCGGCACGACGACCTTGCCGAACAGGTTCAGCACCTTGCGATGGGAGTGTGCCCGCCAGCCGCCGTCGTCCTCGTAGAAGCCGGAGAGGAGCATTCCCCCCCCATCGCCGAACATCGTCCGCTCGAGGGTCGCTTCGCCGCGAACATAGTCGTACGTGCCCGCCGTCAGCGACGCGGTCGTGCCGTCGAAACCCGGGCTGCGCGTGATGTAATTGACCGCGCCGGCGGTCGCCCCGCGCCCGTACAGCGCGGATACCGGTCCGCGTACGACCTCGGTACGGCTGATCGCCCCATAGGGCAGCTGGTCGAGCAGCACCTGCTCGTCGGGACCGACGAACGGTATGCCATCGATCAGCGCCAGGAAGGTATCCCCGCCGGCGCTGCCGGTCACCCCGCGGAACGAGAATTGCAACGTATCCTCGGCATCCCCGTCGGTCCGGCGAAAGAAGATGCCGGGAATGCCGCGAAACTCATCGCTGCCGATCGTCAGACCGCGTCGGCGCAGGTCATCGTTGTCGATCACGGTGATCGCCGCCGGTACGTCGAGGAGCGATTTTTTGGTCCGCGTCGCCGTCACGACGATGTCGTCCGCATTGGTCGTCTGATCGTCCGCCATTTGCGCCAGTGCGCTGCCCGGCAGCATCGACAGGGCAACACCAATCCCCATCGCAACAGTTCGTCTCGTCAATGCGCCTTCCCCCCAGATCGAAACACGCTATGATATGTGATATCATCGCGCAAGCATTTTGGGGTGGATTGGCCGACGCCACTGCGGGCGGAAAACCGGCCTTGCCGGTTCGCAGGTCTGTACTGAAATGGCGCGCCCGGCAGGATTCGAACCTGCAACTCCAAGCTTAGAAGGCTCGTGCTCTATCCAGTTGAACTACGGGCGCGCAAGGCAGCCCCGGTAGCGCGTTGCGTGGGCCGGGAAAAGCCATAGAGTGCGCCGCCATGGATACGGGGCACGAACGGGCGGTCGATGCGAGCGCGCTGCCGGGGCAGGCGTTTCGCTATTATGATTTCGTGATGGCGGCGTTCGTCGCGATCCTGCTGCTGTCGAACGTCATCGGCGCGGGCAAGGTCGCGCAGGTGACGCTGCCCGGCATCGGGCCATGGCCGTTCGGCGCCGGCATCCTGTTCTTTCCGGTCAGCTACGTGATCGGCGACGTGCTGACCGAAGTCTACGGCTATGCCCGCGCGCGTCGCGTGATCTGGGCGGGCACCGCGGCGGTCGTGTTCATGGCGTTCATGAGCTGGGTGGTCGTCGCCCTGCCCCCGGCGCCGTCCTGGGGCAACCAGGCGGCCTATGCCGTCATCTTCGGCCAAGTGCCGCGGATCGTACTGGCGAGCGTTCTCGCCTTCTGGGCGGGCGAGTTCGTCAACAGCTATGTCATGGCACGCATGAAGGTGTGGACCGGCGGCAAGCATCTGTGGACCCGCACGATCGGCTCGACCATCCTGGGCGAAGGCGTGGACAGCCTGATCTTCTATCCCGTCGCCTTCTTGGGCGCGGAAGGCTTCACGCCCCAGCTGGTCGTCACCGTACTGTTCACGCAATGGGCGCTGAAGGTGGCGTGGGAGATCGTGCTGACGCCGCTGACCTATGTCGTCGTGGGCGCGCTGAAGCGGGCCGAAGGCGTCGACGTGTTCGACCGGGGCACGGACTTCACGCCATTCCGCGCGCGAGTCTGATCGACAGCCGCGCCTCGCAGGGGTGATCGCTCCTCCCCCCTCGACGGGCATCGGTCGCCGCAGCCCCCTCTTCGACAAATAATGCCCCGCGCCCGCGCACCGAAGGAAGGGATTCACTTTTAGCCGCTAATCAGTCGGTTATGGCTACAATCGCGCCCCTGCCCTCACCCCCCGCATCGCCCGTGACGCGGGCCGTGCGGGGGCGGTTGTCGCGAGTCGTGGCGACTCTCACGCGCTTCCGACAGAGCGGCACCAGGCAGACATCGCCGCACACGCCTGGTCCCGCCGATAGCGAACTGGACGAGATGCTTGCCGCGGCGCAGTTCCGGGCGCTGCGTCATCAGGTGCCGAGCCTGCACCTGATCCTGCTGATCAACGTCACCTTCCTGACCTTCATCACCTCGTCCGCGCGCGCGGCGCCCGTCACCTATCTGCCCTCGTGCGTCCTGGCATGCTCCAGCGTGGTTCGCATCCTGAAATGGCGGCGCGTCCATTATGCCGGCGCGGCGGCGGCACGGCGGATGTTCGCCTCGACGGTCCGCACCTCTTTGCTGTTCGGCCTGAGCCTGTCCGCGTGGAGCGCCTGGGTGCTCTATACCCGCAGCGCGGACGTCGCCGCCTTCATCCCGTTCTTTGCAGCGCTGTCGACGATCGCCTGCGCGGTCTGCATGGTCTCGTTGCCCCGCGCCGCTTATGCCGTGATCTGGTCGGGAACGGTCCCGATGGTTGTCGCGATGATCGCGACGGGCAATCCTGCGCTGATGGCGGCGGCGGCGAACCTGTCGGTCATCGCCGTACTGCTGTTCGCCTGGATGCAGCGCCAGCACCAGCAATTCCACGACATCGTGCAGGCGCATGCCACGACGATCGAGCGCGAGCGTGAGGTCGCCCACCTCGCCTTCAACGACCAGCTGACCGGCCTCGCCAACCGCCGCGCCTTCCTCGCCCGGCTGGACGAAGCACAGCGGCCGGCCGGCGAACGGCTGGACACCACCGTCGTGCTGATGGACCTCGACGGGTTCAAGGCGGTCAACGACCGACTGGGCCATGGCGTCGGCGACGTCCTGCTGCGACGCGTGTCGGATCGTCTGGCGCAGCATGTGCCGCCCCAGGCGCTATGCGCGCGGCTGGGCGGTGACGAGTTCGCCGTGCTGCTGCCCACCGCCGACGCGGCCGAGGTCGCAGAGGCGGCGCAGCGGATCGCGGCAATCTTCGACCAGCCGATCACGATCGGCGACGACGTGATCCAGCCGCGCGGATCGATCGGCCTGTCGACGGGCGACGCCTGGCCCGGCGATCCGATCGACCTGATGCATCGCGCCGATCTGGCGCTGTACGAGAGCAAGGCGCTCAAGCAGGCGCAGCCCTATGCCTTTCACGTCGGTTTGCAGCAGCAAAGCGATCGGCGCCGCATCATCGAAACCGCCTATCAGGATCCGGCCGCGCTCGCGCAGCTCGACGTGCATTTCCAGCCCATCGTCCGCACCGGCACCGGCGAGGTCGTCGCGTTCGAGGCGCTGATGCGCTGGCAGCACCCGCACCTGGGCAACGTGCCGCCGGACGAGCTGTTCGCAGTCGCGGACCGGGCACGCGTCGCGATGCATTTCACCGACCATCTCTTCGCCCGCGCGCTCGCCAGGGCAACGCAATGGCCATCGCACCTCGCGCTGTCGTTCAACGTCACCGCGGGCGAGGTCGGGCCGCATCTGTGCGCCATGGTCGCCGCCGCCTGCGAACGCCACGGCTTTCCGCTCGATCGCCTGATCGTCGAAATCACCGAAACCGCGCTGCTGCGCGACCTGGAGGTGGCGCGACGGACCATCGCCGAATTGCAGGCGCTCGGCGTCCGCGTGGCGCTGGACGATTTCGGAGCCGGCTTTGCCTCGATCGGATACCTCAAACACATCCGGTTCGACCTGATCAAGATCGACGGCGGCCTCGTTCAGTCGATCGCCGAATGTCCGCTCGCCGGCCAGTTGCTGATCGGCGTCGTAGAACTGTGCCGTGCGGTCGGCACGCCGATCGTGGTGGAACAGGTGGAGACGCAGGCGCAGCTCGATATCCTGCGCGTGCTGGGGGTCGACAAGGTGCAGGGCTATCTGCTCGGCCATCCGACCGCCGATCCCGATCTCACCCCACAGGCTCCGTTGCGGACCAACCGGATGTGACGGCACGATCCCTCGCTCGCCGGGGGAGCGCTGCCGGTGCCATGGTTGCCCGAGCGCCGGTCCCGGCGACGTCGGTTGTCAGGGTATCGCACCAAGGCTAGAGCCGGCACCATGGCGGCTTCGAAGAACGCACCCGAACCGGCGGCGCCGCGCGCCAATTATCATCGAGGCAACGTCGTCGAGGATCTGCGCAAGGTCGCCGAACATATCCTCGCCACCGAAACGCTGGAACATGTCACGGTGCGCCGCCTGTCGCGCGAACTCGGCGTGACGCCTGGCAATTTCTACAACCATTATCCCAGCATCGACTTCCTCGTGCTCGACATCGCACGCGAGGCGTTCGACCGGCTGGAGGTCACATTGCAGGCCGCGGCCGCGACCAAGGATACGAAGGTCGACCGGCTGATCAGCCACGCCCAGATCTACGTCCGCTTCGGCGTTGCCCAGCCCGAGCTGGTCCGGGTCATGTTCGGGCGCACCGATCGGGGCACGATCCACCCGGGGTTTCGCGCCGCCTCGCTGCGCGCGTTCGTCGGCATGGCCGAGTTGATCTATGGCGAGGGCGGGTTCGACCTCAGCGATACCGCCGCCGCGCATCGCAACTGCCCGCTCGCCTATAGCTGTTTCGCCTTATGTATCGGCCTGGCGCGAACGATCGGCGCCGGCCAATTCGACATCGACCTCAGCCGCAGCGAGGATATCGACCGGTTCGTGGACCTGACCGTCCGGCCGATGGTGCAAGGGGCGATGGCGACGTTTTAGCGCGCATGGGTCGGTCGCTGCCGACCGCCAGCTCTGGCATCAGGCCCCCGCCCCGCGCGCGCCGGTCACGGCTCGACGACGATACCGTTCGCGTCGGATCGCACCTTGAGCCCGTACGCGGAGTGGAGGAGATCGAGGAATCCCGCACTGTTGTCGATCTGGAACGTCCCGCCGATCCGGATGTCGGCGGTGGAAGGATCGGCAATGCGGATCGGGCGGTTGGTATAGCGGTTGAAGTCCGCCACCGCGTCCCCCAGCCGCTGGTTGTCGAACACCAGCACGCCATCGCGCCATCCGGTCATCGCTTCGACCCGCGCCGGTGCCGCCAGAGCCACCAGCGTGCCGTGCGATTGGGCATAGGCGATGTCGCCCTGCCCGATGACGGCGGAGCGCGTGCCCGCACCGGCGGTCGCATCCTCGATCCTTACCCGGCCCGACAGCACCGCCACCGTCACCTTGTCCCCATCGCGGCGGACCGTGAAGCGCGTGCCCAGGACGGTCACCGTTCGCGGCCCCGCATGCACGACGAAGGGATCGTCGGGGCGGTGGACGATATCGAAATAGGCCTCGCCTTTATCCAGCCAGACCTCACGCCCCTGATCGGCGGCCGCGGTGCGCACGACGGTCGCGGTGTTCAGTTCCACCCGGCTGCCATCGCGCAGCGCAATCGCGTGGCGCACGCCGACCGGCGTCTGCACCCGCACCGGCCCGGACTGCGATGGCGACGCCGTGTCCTGCGCACCATGCCCCACACCAAAACCCGTCGGCGATCGCACCACCGTGGTGCCGATCCCCACCGTCACCGCGAGTGCGGCGGCGATCGCCCCGATCGCGCGGGGGCGGGCACGCAGCACCGCCTGCCAGCCGCGCCGCGCGCGCGACCGCGGGGCGGCGCTCTGGAACCCGAGCGCGCCGACCCGGTCTGCCGCCGCCCAGCCGTGGCGCAGCCGCCAGAACGCAGCCTTGTGCGCCATCTGCTCGTCCAGCCACGCGGTCAGCGCGGCGTCGTCCTCGGCGGACCATTCCCCGCTTTCCTGGCGGACGATCCAGCGCGCGGCGGTTTCTTCGATCATCGTCGCGCGGTTCATTGGCGGCGCGCCTTGCCGGTGCCGGCCGCGCCGCCGCGACGGATCTTTCCCGCACCGCCCAGCATCGCATCGGCCATCGCGCGGATACCGAGCACCAGTTGGCGTTCGATCGTATCGATGCCGACACCCATGCGCGCCGCCGCCTCGCGGGTCGACAAGCCTTCGATCTTGCGCAGGCGCACGACCTCGCGGCAGCGCGGAGGCAGTCGCTCGATCCCCTCCTGCGCCCGGCGCAGCGCGTCGCGCGCATCCAGATGGCGGTCGGTTGCGGACAGATCCACGCCCTGATCGACGCTTTCCATGTCGGCATAATGTTCGAACTGCACGATCCGTTCGCGCTTCGCCCGGTTGACCAGGATATTGCGCGCGATCGTGAAGACATAGCCTGGGGTGTTCGTCGGCAATTCCTGCCGCCCGCCCGTCAGCGCCGCCTCGTATATGTCCTGCCGGATATCCATGATCTGCTCGGCCGTCCGCCAGTTACGACGCAGATAGCGGGTCAGCGACGCTTCCAGCGGAAGCACCTCCTCGCAAAACCACCGCTCCAACTGCCTGTCGTCTACCATCGCCCGCCCGAGACACTCCTTCGTCAAAGGGGTTCGGCCGTCATGACAATCGACCGCGTCAAAACCCTAACGGAAAAACGCGACAAGCCCCTCTTCCACCGCTTTTGGCGAAAAGTTCCACAATCGTAAACTTTTTTGAAATCCGATGTTACGGGTTCGTGGCGCTCGAATGACAATCTTGCCGAGCGGCGTGATGGGAGCGACCGCAACAAGGGGGCATCAGATGAAGAGAAGGGGTGTGGCGATCGCCTTGGGGGCGAGCATGCTGACGGCCTTTGTGCCAGGCCATGTCGCGGCGCAGACCACGCAGGGCGTACGGGCCGCCCAGCGGTTCGATATTCCGGCCGGGAGCCTGGCGGCCGCCCTGCAAGCCTGGAGCAAGGTCACCAAACTCCAGATCGTGTATCGGATGGACGATGTCGGCCGCAAGCGGACCAATGGCATCCAGGGCGACTATGCCCCGTTGCTGGCGTTGCAAGGCCTGCTGATCGACACCGGTCTGAAGATCGTCACGACGGAGGATGGTGCGGTCGCCCTCCGCCCTTTGGCCGGCGACGAGGTCGACACCAGCGCCACGCCTGACATCCTCGTCAACGGCAAGGTCAATTGGTCGCTCAACACCGGCATCGAACGCACGCAGGACGACAGCCAGCCGTTCATCGTGCTCGGCCGCAAGGAGATCGAGCGCAGCGGCGCGCCCAACCTCGAAACGTTCCTGCGCAACCAGCTGAACGTCAACACCTCGCCCACCGTCGGCGATCAGGCGATCGGCGGCAGCACCTCAGCCGATCCCCGCCGCCCGATCGGCGTCAGCGCGATCAACCTGCGCGGCATCGGCCTGCGCGACACGCTGATCCTGGTCGACGGCCGGCGCCAGCCCGGCATCAACCTGGGCAATGGCGACATCACCCAGCCGTCGATCACCGGCATCCCGATCGCTGCGGTGGAGCGGATCGAGGTTCTCGCCTCGTCGGCCTCGGGCATCTACGGCAGCGGCGCATCGGGCGGCGTCATCAACATCGTGCTGCGCCGCGACTTCAAGGGCGCCGAATTGTCGGCGAACTACGACAACACCAGCGATTTCAAACAGGGTCGCGGCTCGATCGATCTCACCGGCGGCCTGCCGCTGGAAGGAGGACGCACGCGCCTGACCTTTACCGGCAATTGGACCAAGCAGCTGGCGCTGCGCTACGGCGACCGCGACAATCTGCGCCGCCGTGGGCTGGACGACATCCTCGCCAACGACCCCGGCTCTTTCTATGGTGGCTTCACCAATCCGCCGCAGGGTTCGCTGGTCAACTTCAAGACGCAGGACGGCTCGCCGCTCCAGCTGAAGCCCCAATATGGCGGACAGACGCTGTCGAGCGGCCTGGGGACCATTCCCAAGGGCTATGCGGGGATCGCGAAGGCGGGCCTTGCTCCGCTGCTCTCGTCGCTCGGCACCTTCAACCTCGACCAGCCGAATACCGCCGCCGGCACCGGCGCCCGCGCGCCGCTGCTCTATCCGATGAATCAGTACAGCGGTTCGGTCGCGGTGCGGCGCACGTTCAACAGCTGGCTGACCGCCTATGCCGAAATCGGCATGTCGCATTCCTCGGCGGTCAACACCTTCTCCAACACGCTCAACTCGGTCTTCCTGTTCGCGTCGGCCCCCAGCAACCCGTTCACGCAGGATCTCGCGATCGCGTTCCCGGCCAATCCCGCCTATGATGCCCGGATCAAGCAGGTGTCGTCGACACTGCGTACGCTGGGCGGTGCCATCGTCCGGCTGCCGGCAGACTGGCAGGCGGTCGCCGAAGTCTCCTACTCCAAGTCCAACTTTTCGGTCGCGAACAGCCCGCCGGCGATCAACGCGTTCGCTTCCAACGATCTCCAGTCCGGGGTTCTGAACGCGCTCGTCGATACCTCGACCTATCCACTCCCCTTCACCTACGACAAGACGCCTTATTATCAGCGCCAGCAGGACGGCAAATCGAGCAACGTCGCGCCCTCGCTACGCCTTGCCGGGCCGCTGCCGTTCTCGCTGCCGGGCGGCAAGCCGCAATTGACCGTCAACACCGAGATCAACACCCAGAAACTGGACTCGCGCCTTCTCACGCTGCTGACCGACGATGGCGCGGTCACCACCTTCACCCCCACCGCGCACCAGACGACCAAGTCGGTCTATGGCGAAGTCGTGTTCCCGATCCTGGGCGACAAGCATCAACTGCCGCTGATCCGATTGCTGGAATTGCGCCTGTCGGCGCGGCATGAATCCTATAGCGGCGACGGCACCGATACGTCGGACCCGGTATCCTGCACGGCACCGTTCGACGCGAAACAATATAATTATTTCGACAACTGCCCGCCGACGGGAACTGTCATCGAGCGATCGACAACCACCAATGCGCATACCGATCCCAGCATCAGCCTGCTCTGGTCGCCGATCGATGGCGTCACGCTGCGCGGCTCGTACACGACCGGCTATCTGCCGCCACAGCTCAGCCAGTTGGTCAAGGTCCCCCGCCCGCAGATCACCCTTCAGATGCGCGATCCGCAGCGTAACAACGAGTTGATCGGCACCCAGATGTTCGGCCTTGGCGTCATCTCGGGATTTTCGGGCGGCAATCCGGCCGTTCGGCCGGAATCGTCCAAGACGTGGACGGCCGGCCTGATCCTGAAGCCGCATTTCATCGACGGCCTGCGATTCTCGGTCGACTGGACGCGCATCCACAAGCGGGACATGTATTTCGATCCGCTGCTACTGCTTTTCGGTGCCGTGCAGTCGCAGTTCAACCAGTTCATCACATCCAACCCCGACCGCGTCACGCGCGGCCCGGCATCGGGGGGCTTTGCCGTCGGGCCGATCACCGCGCTGGACATATCGCTGATCAACCTGACGTCGCTGGTCACCTCGGCCTATGACTTCACGCTCAACTACGACACGAACCTGTTCGGCGGTCAGCTGTCGGCCATCGGTCGTGCGACCTATGTCGACCAGTTGGTGATCCAGCCGTTCGCCGACACGCCCGCACAAAATTACGCAGGCGTCGTCACGGCCGGTTTCGCGGCCGGCACCAGTGCATCCGGTTCGCTGCGCTTCCGAGGCAGCGGGTCGCTGCAATGGACGAAGGACCGGCTCAGCCTTGGCTGGCAGACGCGTTATCTCAGCGGCTATTACCTGACGCTGGATCGCAGCGTCGTGGCCGCGCAGGGATCGGCAAAGGTCGCCAGCCAGATGTATCATGATATGAACATCAGCTACCGCCTGCCGCAGAAGATGACGGTGCGTTTCGGCATCAACAACATCTTCAACAAGATGCCGCCGCTCGATGTGACGCAGGCCCCGCTCTATTACAGCGCGTACGGCGATCCGCGGCTGCGCAACTTCTATCTGGGGGTCAGCAAGTCGTTCTGACCCCGGCCGCCGCATCCCGTCGAAACGACGGGGTGCGGCGGACCGTCGATAGGCGCAGCGCCGCCGGACGCCGCCCCAGACATGGTCCTCGCCATTACGGTTTTCCCACCCCCGATTGTCCTGTCCCGCGACGGTTCCGCCCCCCTGTCACGGTGCCGAACCGTCGCTCGACCAGCGCCTCCCCAACCGATCAAGGATAAGTCGATGAGCCTGCGTATGATGTTGATGGCCGGTACGGCACTGATCCTGGCCCCCGTCCCGGCCTTGGCCGGACGCCCCGCGAACGCCGCAACGACCACGGCATCCCACCCGGACAGTACCCCGGCGGAGCTCGTCAAGCTGGTCCGCGACTTCACCATTCCCTATCAGACGTTCACGCTGCCCAATGGCCTGACGGTCATCGTCCTCACCGATCACAGCGTGCCGATCGTCTATACCAGCATCAATTATGCCGTCGGCTCCACCTTCGAGCCTGCGGGGCGCAGCGGCTTTGCCCATCTGTTCGAGCATCTGATGTTCAACGGCAGCGAGAATGCGCCGGGCGACTATTTCAAATACCTGCGCGACGCCGGGTCGATCGGCGTCAACGGTAGCACCGGCTATGATTTCACCAACTATCACGAGGCAGTGCCGACCGGCAGCCTGGACCGCGTGCTGTTCGTGGAAAGCGACCGGATGGGGCATCTGCTCGGTGCGATCACCCAGGGCGTGCTCGACGAGCAGCGCGGCGTCGTCCAGAACGAAAAGCGCAACAACGACAACAACCCCGCCAGCATCCTGGGCTATAGCCGCCGCAGCGCGATCTATCCCGCCTCGCACCCCTATGGCCACAGCGTCATCGGATCGATGAAGGATCTGAATGCGGCGTCGCTCGCCGACGTGCATCAGTGGTTCAAGGATTATTACGGTCCCAATAACGCCACGCTCCTGCTGGCGGGCGACATCGACCTGGCGACCGCCAAGGCAAAGGCGATGCGCTATTTCGGCGACATCCCGCGCGGGCGCGCGATCACCGCGCCCGCCGCCGAGCCGCCGGTCCTGACCGCGCCGATCAACCAGTCGTTCACCGGCCCCGTCTCTACGGCACAGATCGCCCGGACCTGGCCCGTGCCCGGCGGGCGCGACCCGGCGAACTTTTCGCTCGACGCGGTATCGGGCCTGATGACCGGCATCGACGGCGCGCCGCTGTTCGACAAGCTGGTGCGTCAGGACAAGCTGTTCAACAATCTCAGCGCCGACAACACGACCTATCGCGGCGTCGGCGAATTCACCATTTATGGCTCGGTCCGGAAGGGTGTCGATCCGAACGTCGCGGCAAAGGCGCTGGACGACGCGATCGCCGCCTTCCTGCGCAGCACGCCGTCCGCCGATGCGCTGGAGCGCTACAAGGCGACGCGGATCATTCCGGCAGTCCGCAACAACGAGACGATCGAGGCGCGCGGCGGCCTGTTGATGCAGGCCAATTCGGTACTCGGCTCGCCCGCCAAATATAAGGACGACCTGATGGCGTATCTCGCCCTGACCCCGGCAAAGGTCATGGCCGATGCGCGCAAGTGGCTGGGCCGTCCGGGCTATCGCGGCATGATCGTCCCGGGACCGCGCATGACCGCGGCCGGCGACGAAAGCGTCGCAGGGGCCGAGGTGCCCGATGCACCCAAGACCGCCGTCGTCGCCCCGCAAAGCGGCACGCGCGGCCCCATCCCCGGCGTCGGCGAGCCCCAGGCCGCCCGCTTCCCGCCGGTGCAGCACGCCAAACTGGCGAACGGTATTCCCGTCCTCTACGTCCAGCACGACGCCGTCCCCTTCACCACCGCCGAACTGTCGTTCGACGTGGGCAGCGTCGACGATCCCGCCGGTAAGCCCGGCACGATCCGCGCGATGTTCCAGATGCTGGACGAAGGTGCGGGCGGCCATGACGACCATTGGTTCAAGCAGCTGCGCGAACGGACCGGCGCGGCGATCTACGGCAGCGCGCAGAACACCGATTCCGGCGTCTCGTTCGCGGCGCCCAGCGCCAGTCTAGACACGACGCTGAACACGATGATGCTGATGCTGACCCGCCCCGACTTTCCGCAGGATCGGCTGGAGGAATATCGGCGGCAGGAATTGTCGCGCGTCACGGCCGCGCCGACCAGCCCCGGCACTTTGTTGGGCACGGCCTTCACGCAAGCGCTCGCGCCCGGGACGCTGCTCGCCAAGGCGTCGCAGGTGCCGAGCGTGGCCGAGGTCGACGCCATCACCCGCCCCGATCTGGAGGCGGCCTTCCGTCGCTGGGTCCGCCCCGAAGAGGCCAAGCTGGTCATCGTCTCGAACGAGCCGCTTGCGACGCTATTGCCGAAGCTGAATGCGACGCTGGGCCATTGGAGCGTGCAAGGGCGCGGCCCCGCCCCGGTCGCGCTGGACCCGCGTCCGGCGCTCGTCACCGGACCGCCCAAGATCGTGCTGGTCGACATGCCCGGCCAGGTCCAGGCGTTCCTCGGTGGCGGGCAACTGGTCGACATGCCGCGCAGCTATGAGGGCGTCGCACCGCGTCTCGCCAACATCGCGCTGGGCGGCGAGTTCACCTCGCGCATCAACATGAATTTGCGCGAGGACAAGCACTGGACCTATGGCGCGTCGGGCAATTTCGACGTCAACGATTTGGGGTCGAGCTATCAGGTCGAGGTGCAGCTACAGCCGGACAAGGTCGGCCCTGCGATCAAGGAGGTGCAGAAGGAGCTGAACGCGATCGTCACCGACCGGCCGATCACGCAGGAGGAGTTCGACGAGGCCGTCGCCAACACGCTGCGTAAGAACGTCGCCTCGTTCCGCTTCGGCGGGCAGGTGATGGCCGCCGCCGCCATGCTCCAGCGCAACGGCTGGCCGGACGACTTCTTCAGCACCTTCGACGCGCGCATCCGCGCGGTAGCGCTGCGGGACGCGAACGCTGCGATGCGACAGTATCTGCAGCCTGCCAAATGGGTCTGGACCGTCGTGGGCGATGCCAAGACGATCCGCCCGCAGCTGGAAGGACTGGGCCTGCCGGTCGAGGTGGTGACCCCGGCTGAGGTGTTGGCCAAGCATTGAGGCGCACTGGGGCGGGGCCGATCCTGCCTCGCCCCGGGCAGCCATCGGCGCGGACGCGCTCCTCTTTTGACCTGGGACAGGCCATGGACATCGATCATATGCCGCGCTTCCGCCTTTGCGGCATCATGGGGCGGGCGCTGTTCGCCGCCGGGCTATCGGCCAGCATCGGCGCACCCGCCGCTGGCCAGACCGCGCCACGGCCGATCGGCAACGCCGTGGTCGACCTGAGCCCGCCGCTGCCCCGCCCCAGCGGTCCATCCTGCACCGTCACCCTGTTCGACCGGCGCGATTTCCAGGGCGACGAACCCTTGCCACTGGCCTACCGCCCGCCTGCCGACTGTCCCGGCCCGTGGCGCAAGGTGGTGCTGGAGGCGGACTTCGACGTCACCACGGGTACGCAGTTCGACCGTTCCGCCGACCTGACGCTGGGCGGTGCCACCCTCTTCCTCGGCACGACGATGGAACCCGGCGATACCTATGCCCCGCATTGGCAGGTCGCCCGCGACGTGACCGATTATGCCGCGCTGCTCCGCACGCCGACCGATGGCCGGGCGACCTTGGTCAACTATCTCGACAAGGACCATGATGCGCACGTCCATTGGGGCGCCCGTCTGGTCTTCTACGCCGGGGAAGCGCCCCGGCCGGACGGCGTGGTCCTGCCGGTGACAGCGGGACTGGCGCGGCTCGACCCGCAAAAGCCGATGGTGTCACGCACGATCCGTTTCCCGCGCAACCTGACGCGACTGGCTATCGACCTGTTCGCCATCGGGCAGGAGCGCGAGGAATTCTGGTACGATTGCGCGCCCGGCAATCTCGCCCAGCGCAACATCTTCGGGCCGCCGCCCTGCGACGCACCGTATCGCGAGGTGGAGGTACGGATCGACGGACGGCTGGCGGGCGTCCGCTCGGTCCAGCCCGACATTTTCACCGGCGGTATCAATCCCGGCCTGTGGCGACGCGTGCCCGCCCTGCGCGCGCTGAACCTGCCGCCCGCCCGGGTCGACCTCACGCCGTTCGCCGCGCTGCTCAACGACGGCCAGCCGCATGTGATCGCACTTGCCATGCCGACCGCCGGCACGTTCTTCCGCGTGTCGGGCACGCTGATCGGGACGGTCGATCCCACCCGTCCGGTGGTGACCGGCGCGCTGACCGCCAACACGCTCGCCCCCGCGCGCATCGTCACGCGACAGCTTCGCGCGCCACGAGGGCCGGGCGCGATCGGCACGGTGCAGACGATCGCCACGCGCGCCGACCGTGTCGAGGGCTATGTCGACACCCCTCACGGTCGCGTGGTCACCCGCGTCGCCTATGACCTCGACCAGCGGCTGACCAACACCCGCGACACCGGCGTGTCGAGCAAGCGCTATGCCGCACGCCAGACGATGACCGTCACGACGCACGGCGCGAAGCCATCGCGGCGCCGCATCGCCGAACGCGACACACTGGCCATCGACATCGGCGTCCAGCCGCCGCTCTATGGGGTGAAAAACGGCACGCAGATCGCGCAGGCCAGCGAGCGCACGATCAGCGACGATGGCCCCGACAACGGCCGCACGGCACAGACGCTGACGACCTTCGCCCCCAGCTTCTCGCTGTTCGCACCGCCGCGGCCCACGCCGAACCAGGTGACCGTGACCGCACACGACACGGGTGCGGGCGGACGTCGCTACAACAGAACGGCCGTGGTGACCGACGACACCGTCGTGTACACGTCCGGCACCACGACGCCCCCTGCCCGATAGGCGGCGCAGAGCCCCCCGTCAGCAGGCGGGCGGCGGCCCCTTCAGCGTCATTTGCGGCATCCGGCAATCGACCTCGCCCTTCAGCCGCGGCGCCGCGCCACTGATATCGACGGCATAGGGAAAGCGCGCGCCCTCCGTCGATCCGGGCTTCTGCCAGCCAAGCGATTCATACACGCCCGGCGTCGCCGTCACCGCCAGATACAGGCGCGCATCCTTGGGGATACGATAGGAGACGGTGGCGCTACCGGTCCCCTCGACCGCGCCCAGGCGGGAATAGGATGCATCCGCCTCGCCCCGCACCGCCACCAGCGCGAAACGCCATGCCGCGTCCTTGGCGGTCGTGGCGCCGGTCAGGCGTACGGACACGGTGTCGCGATGGCCGGTCGGAGTCAGCGGAATGAGGTCCGTGCCGAACTGGTGCAGCACCTGGTCGGACTGCGGCACGAACCGGCCCGGCCGGTCGCCCGGAACCAAGGCGGCAAAGCGGCTCCCGCCGAAGACGAACCGCGACTGCGCAACGGCGTCCAGCAGCGCGCGCTGGTTCATGAAGTCGAGCGTGACGAGCCGCGCGCCATACCATCCCATGTCGTCGGCGAAGGAGCGAAAGCCCTTCGGATAGGCGCCCGATGCCGTGCCGAGCCGCAGGATGGTCGGCACGAAATCCTCGGTAGACGCCCAAGAGGCGGTCCGCGCATTGTGGGTCCACCCCGCCCAGACGAGCGGTCGCGTGCGCGGATCTTCGAACAGCATGTTGAGGAACGGAAACGCACCGTAGCGCGCATCGGGCCACAAAGGCCCGACATACTGGCGGTTGCCGTAACTCCCGATCCACGTCGTCGAACCCGGCACGAGCAGGTTGCCGATCCAGTTGCCGCCCGCTTCCCAGATCGCCCCGGCGCTCGGACTGTCGCGCAGGCCGCCCGAATAGAATTGCATGACATGGCCGAATTCATGCGCGAACGTCTTGGACCCGTAATTGAGCATGCTCGCGGCGATCCAGATCGCGGGCGAGGCCACCGGCGTGCCCGACATCAGGTCGCCGTCCGCGACATGGGGGCGCCCGGTGCCGGAGATGTAGACCGCGATGCGTCGGCGTTCGCCGGCCGGACGGTCGGCATAAGGCATCGGTGCGCCCGTCAGATCGCGGCTCAGATGCCACACTTGCTCCGCCCACGCCCCCGCGCGGGTCAGGACGGTGCGCCAGTCCTGCCCGGTGTCGCGTGCATAGGCATAGCTGTCGCCCTTGGTGTTCGTGCCGTACCAGAAGACGAAATGCTGGATCTCGTACTTGGCGATTTTGCCCGCCTCGATGTCGCCTGGCTCCACCTGCCCCGGCTCCAGCACGGTCGCATAGCTGGCGGGATCGGGGGTGGAGGGATGCCGCGCGACTTCGGCAGCGATGATGGCCTGGTCGGCGGCGACGAACGAATCCGCGCGGAACGCGCGATAGCAGCCCTCCGCCGTCACCATCTCCACGATCCGGCGCGCCTCGCCGTCGTCGACGCCATAGGCCTGCACCATGCGCGCGCGGAACGGCGCACCGATCGCCAGCCCCTCGCGCTTGCTGCCGTCATCGTCGATCGTTGCGGGCTGGCGGACCTGCCGGATCGGGGTCCAGCGCCTCAACGGATAGCGCCCCCACGGTGCCAGTGTCGTGTGGCTCCGACAGCCGGACGACGCCGCAGCAAACGCGGGCCCGGCATGCAACGCCGCCGTGCCGACCACCATCGACACCAGCGCCACCCATCGCACTCCCCGCGCCATGCGCATCACTCCCCACCCCGCGACCTCTCGTCCTGGGATACGACAAGGCACAATCGAAAAGCCGTAACGCCGCCACAGCACCGCACCATGCATCTCGCTGAAACCGCCCCTCGCCGCTTGGCAAGCCGGGATCGCCGCAATAGGTCGGCGCGGAAGACCCCGCCTCCCCACCTTTCACCCGACCGACAGCGTGCCGTCGCACGCGATCGGCGCCACCGCAGAAAGACCCGCGTGCTGAGCATCGAAGCCTGGCTGCACGGTGGCATAGCTACGTTGCTCGCACTGGCGGTCGCGCTGTTCCTTAGCGAAGCGCCGACCCGCGCCGGTCGCTACGGCGCGGCCCTGGCATGCGCCGCGTTGCTGACGGAAGCGGCCGCTCTGCCGTTCGTCCAGCATAGGCCGACGCTCGTCACACTGCTGCAACTCGCCGGATCGGCGAGTTTGCCGCTGTTCTGGCTGTTTGCCCGTTCGTGGTTCGAGGACGATTTCCGCCCGGGCGTTGCCGAACTGGCCCCGGCGCTGGGGTATCTCGGCGTCAGCGCGGCCGTGATCGGCGGCGAGCGGGGGACGCATGCACCGCTTCATCCGCTCGATGGGATTCTGTACGTCGCGGGCATCGCGCTTACCGTCGATGCGCTGCGCCATGCCTGGCAGAACCGCGCGACCGATCTGGTGGAGGCGCGGCGGCGCGCGCGCGTGGCGTTCGTCGTCATCGTCACGATCGTCGTGCTCTGGACGATCGGCGCGGAGGTCGCGGGGCGCGCCTTCGGCCGCTTTGCCATTGCCGGTATCACGAGCGCGATCGGTATGTTGATGGGGACGTTCGGTCTCGCGCTGCTGCTGTTCGGCCTGCGGCATCGGGACATGTTCGCATCCGCCGCGCCCGACAGCACGCTGCCCCTGGTGATCGCCGCCGATCCGTCCCCGCCGCAGGAGCAGGACGAGCCGCTCGCCCGTGCGCTCGATAGGGCGATGATGCAGGACCGCCTGTACCGTGAGCCCGAGCTGACCATCGGCGCCATCGCCGCGCGGCTCGACGTGCCCGAATATCGCGTCCGCCGATTGGTGAATGGCCGTTTCGGGCATCGCAACATCAGCGACTATCTGAACGGATTGCGCGTGGCCGAGGTCTGCGCCGCGCTGGCCGATCCCGAACAGGCGGACGTGCCGATCCTGACCATTGCGATGGATGCGGGCTTTGGCAGCCTGGCGGTCTTCAACCGCAGCTTCAAGGCGCGGCTCGGCGAGACGCCCAGCGCCTACCGTCGCCGGCATCTGGAGACTCCGCCCCTGTCGGACTGATCGATTTCGAAATCGATCGGTCGAAATCGGAAATCCGGGAGGCGCGACGCGTCGCACCCGGCATGGCGCGCCCGTTCCGCTTTCTGGGGGCCGTCATGCCGTTTGCTCGCCACCGTCACTTCGTCGCGCTTCTGTTACCCCTGTCCGCCTGTGCGTCGCCGCCGTCGCAGCAGCCCGATCGCAATACGGCGATCGTCGATGTCGTGCCCGTCCATGCCGCGGGCGGCGCGCTTCGCCAGTTCAGCGGCGTCGTGCGCCCCTATCGCGAGACGATGCTCGCGTTCAAACGGCCCGGAAGGGTGCTGACGCTCACCGTTCAGGTCGGTGATACGGTGCGCGCCGGTCAGGTGCTGGGCCGCCTGGGCAAGGCCGACGCCGCAGCCGGAGCGGCACAGGCCGAGGCCGAGCTCGCCGCCGCCACCGCCGATGCGCGGACAGCGCAGGATGCGGCCGACCGGTCGCGCGGGCTGGACGGCATTGGCGCCTTGTCGAGCGCGGAGGTCCGCCAGCGGGCTCTGGCCGCCCGCGCAACGGCCGCTAAGGTCGCCGCTGCCGCTGCGGTCGTTCGGCGCAGCCGCGACATGCTGTCGGACGCGATACTGATCGCGCCGCAGGATGGGGTCATCACCGCGCGCCTCGTCGAACCGGGCAGCGTCGTCGAGGCGGGCAGCGCGGTGCTGAAACTCGCCAGCGGCGCGCCCGAGGTGGAGATCCACGCACCGGCCGATCTGCGCCTGATGTCCGGGGTGATGGCCGATGTCGGCATGCCAGGCCGCGCGGGCACGTTCACCGCCCGGCTGCGCCGCCTCGCGCCGGAGGGCGATCCGACGTCGCATCTGCGCGATGCCCGCTTCGTCCTGAGCGGCACGGGATCGCCACCGCCCTACAACAGCATGGTCACGCTTACCCTGCGCACCCCCACGCCGGACCAGCAGGTCCGCGTCCCCCTGTCTGCCATCGGCGATGCGGACAGGCGCCCCTATGTCTGGACGCTGCGGCCCGACAGCCACATCCGGCGTCAGCCGGTGCGCATCGCGGCATGGCTGGGGCGCGATGCGCTGGTCACGGGTCTGCGTGATGGCCAGTCGATCGTCGCGACCGCCGCCGACACGCTGGTCGACGGACAGAGCGTGGTCGATGCCGGTATCGAGCCGGGGTTCCACTGAGCCATGGACCGGCTCAACCTATCCCGCTGGGCGATCCGGCACCCCGCCCTGGTGGGTTTCCTGATCGCGCTGCTCTTCGTCGCGGGCGCGGCGCAATTCCTGGCGCTGGGGCGCAACGAAGATCCCGGCTTCACGCTGAAGGAAATGATCGTGTCCGCCCGCTGGGACGGCGCGAGCCCGGCGCAGATGCAGGCGCAGATCGCCGATCCGGTCGAGCGCACGCTGCGCGGGATCGACTATCTCGACTATCTCCAGACCTATTGCCTCGACGGAGCCTGCGTCATCACCGTCGAGCTGAAGGACGCCGCCCCTCCCGGACAGGTCAAGGATGTCTGGCAACAGGTCCGGCACAAGCTGAAGGACATCGAGCCCGCGTTGCCGGCCGGCGCGTCGCTGGCGGCGAGTGAGGACAATGCCGACGTCTATGGTTACGTCTTTGCCCTGACCGGCGCGGACAATGCCCGGCTGGTCCGGCTGGCGGAGCAGGCGCGCGATACGATGCTGCGCGTACCCGGAGCGGGCAAGGCCGAGATCATCGGCGAACTGCCGCAGCGGCTGTTCGTCGATGTCGATCCGCGGCGGCTCGCCGGCATGGGCCTGTCGCCCGGTCGCCTGGCCCAGGCACTGGCGCAGCGTCAGGCGATTGCCCCGGCGGGCGGCGTACAGGCCGCGATGCAGACGCCCGTCCGGCTGGACGGCGAGGTGGACGACGTTCGCGATCTGGAAAGCGCGTCGATCCCGACGCCGTCCGGCGCGATGCGTTTGGGTGATATGGCGACGGTCGCGCGGGGCTTTGCCGATCCGCCTGAGGCCGTGGTGCGCCACGACGGCCGATCGGCGGTCATCCTGGCCGTGTCGATGCGGCCGAGCGCGGACGGACTGGGCTTCGGCAAGGCAATCCGCGCGGCGGCCGAGCAGGTTCGGCGCACGCTGCCCGCCGGTGCGCGGCTGACGCAGGTCGAGGACCAGAGCGCCAATATCCGCGAGGCGGTGAACACCTTCCTCATCAAATTCTTCTGCGCGCTGACCGTCGTACTAGTCGTCGCCTTCGTCACGCTCGGCTGGCGGACGGGGATCGTCGTGGCGCTATCGGTGCCGCTGACGCTGGCGATCGTCGCTTTGTACATGGGGGTGGCGGGGATCGGGCTAGAGCGGATTTCGCTCGGCGCGCTGATCCTCTCGCTCGGCCTCCTGGTCGACGACGCGATCATCAGCGTCGAAGCGATGGTGGTCCAGATGGAGCAGGGCGTCGATCGGCATCAGGCCGCATCCTATGCCTGGACGCACACCGCCTTTCCGATGCTGACCGGCACGCTGATTACGGTCGTGGGGTTCCTGCCGGTCGGTCTCGCTCAGTCGACGACCAGTGAATATGCGGGCGGCATCTTTTGGGTGACGGGATCGGCGCTGCTGGTCAGCTGGATCGTCGCCGTGGTCTTCACCCCGTTCCTGGGCGTCAAGCTGTTGCCGGACATGGCGCGGGGGCATGGCCATGCCGCCGGGCCGTCCGGACTCTACCGGCGACTGCGCGCCGCGATCGAGTGGGCGCTGAACCGGTGTTGGCTGGTCGCCGGCATCACGATCGCGCTGCTGGCGGTCGGCCTGCTCGGCGCGACACGCGTGCGGCAGCAATTCTTTCCCTATTCCGACCGGCCCGAGGTGATGATCGACCTCGCGATGCGGCCGGGCAGCTCGATCGACGCGACCGCAGCGGCGACCCGGCGGCTGGAGACCCTGCTGCGCGGTGACCCGCGCATCCGCACCATGGACAGCTTCGTCGGTCGCGGGGCGCCGCGCTTCTACCTTCCCTATGGTCCGGCCTTGCCCAATCCGGCGAATGCGACGGTGATGCTGGTGGCCCGCGATCTGGCGGCGCGCGATGCGCTGATCGAGAAGCTGGAGCGGATGCCGGGCATCCCGGGCGCCAGCCTGCATGTGCGTCGCCTGTCGCTGGGGCCGAGCCTGGGATCGCCGGTCCAATACCGGGTGACCGGGCCCGATCCCGCCCGCTTGCGCGCGATCGCTCAGCGTATCGCGGCGGTGCTGCGCGCCATCCCATCGTCCACGGCGGTTCAGATCAACTGGGGCATCGCCGCACCGGTCGCGCGCTTCCGGATCGATCCGGCGCGTGCGGCGGCGCTGGGGGTGGACCGGGCGCAGGTGGCGAGCGATCTTGCCGCCACCTTGTCGGGCGCGCCGGGCGGCGCGGTGCTGCGTGGGACGAAGCGGATCGGCATCATGGTGCGCGGTCGGGCCGAGGATCGGCACGACCTGGGCGGTCTGATCGACATGCCCGTATCGACAGCGCACGGCATGGTGCCGCTGAGCGAGGTCGCGACACTGTCGCCGACCACCGAACAGCCGATCGTCTGGACGCGCAATGCCGCGCAGACCATCACGGTACAGGCCGACATGATCGGCGACGTCCAGGCCTCCGAGATCGTCGACGCCGCCGCTGCGCGCATCGCCGCCATCCGCGCTGCGTTGCCGCCCGGATATGACATCGCGGAGGGTGGCGACGGCGAACTGTCTGCCGACGCCAACCGCGCGATCTATCGCCTGCTTCCGGTCACGATCGGGATCATGCTCGTGCTGCTGATGATCCAGTTGCAAAGCCTGCCGCGAACCCTGCTGGTGCTGGCCACCGCGCCGCTGGGGATCATCGGCGCGGTGGCGGCGCTGCTGCTGACGGGCGCGCCGTTCGGCTTCGTCGCGCTGCTGGGGCTGATCGCGCTGGCCGGGATGATCATGCGCAACACCATCATCCTGGTCGATCAGGTGGAGATGCACCGGGCCGAGGGGATGGCGGTGCGTACCGCGGTGATCGAGGCAACGATCGGCCGCGCGCGCCCCGTGGTGCTGACCGCCCTGGCCGCCGTGCTCGCCTTCATCCCCCTGTGCTTCAACATCTTCTGGGGGCCGATGGCGATCGTGATGATCGGCGGACTGATCGGCGCGACCATCCTGACCTTGGTCGCGCTGCCCGCCTTCTACCTTTTGCTCTTCGGCCGCGAGGATACTGCCAAGGAAACCGCGCATGATTGATCGTCGCACCGTCGGCGCGGGCTTGGTCGCGCTGCTGCTGCTGAGCGGCTGCACGGTCGGCCCGAATTTTCATCCGCCCATCGCGGACCTGCCCGCGCGGTGGCAGGGGACCGTCGCAGCACCGACCCAGCCCGATGCGCCCTGGTGGCGTAGCTTCGGCGACCCGCTGCTCGACCGGCTGGAGGATCAGGCGCGCGCCGCCAATCTCGACCTGCGCATCGCCGAGGAGCGGCTGGTCGGGGCGCGGATCGCCCGCGACGCCAAGCATGCCGACAGCCTGCCTCAGGTTGGCGCACAGCTCAATTATAGTCGCAACCGCATCGGCACCGCCGGGCTGGCCGGCGTCCTGGCGCCGCTGCTGGGCCAGTCGCCGAATGCCGCCGACGCTACGATTCCCAAGGGCTATGCGTTCGACCTCTACCAGACCGATACCAGCGCCAGCTGGGCGATCGACCTGTGGGGCAAAACCCGGCGCGAGGTGGAGGCCGCGACCGCCGGGGCCGCGCAAGCGGACGCCGCCACCCGTGGCGCGCGGCTGTCGGTCGAGGCGGCGGTCGCGCAAACCTATTGGCAATGGCGCGGGCTGGTGGAGGAGCGCAGGCTTGCGCTCCGCGAGCAGGCGCTGGGCGACCGGATGCTCGCGATCGCCACCGCACTCCAGACGCGGGGCCTCGCCACCGGCATCGACGTCCGCGCGGCGGATCGGGAGCGGCGGGCGAGACAGGATGCGTTGCTGACGCTCGACGCCGATATCGCGCGCAGCGCCCGCGCCTTGGCGGTGCTGGTCGGCCGCAACCCGGATATGCCACCTTTCGACGCGACCGATCGGTCCGCCATGCCGGCGCTGGCCGCCCCCGCGCCCGGCATCCCCAGCGATCTCGCCCGACGCCGACCGGACATTCTGGCCGCGGAAGCCGCTTTACACGCCGCAACTGCCGCGATCGGTGCCGCGCAGGCGGATTTCTACCCCAGCCTCAACCTCTCCGGCCTCTTCGGCATCGACGTGTTGAACCTGGCCGATTTCGGTTGGGATGCGCGTACCACCGGCGTCGGTCCGGCGCTGTCGATCCCGATATTTGCGGGTGGGCGGCTGCAACGCCAATTGTCGCTCCGTCGATCCCAAGAGCGCAGCGCCGCCCTTACCTATCAGAAAACGGTGCGCGATGCCTGGCGCGAGGTGGACGATGCGCTGGCCATGGTGCGGACGCTCGACCGACGGCGGGCGCTGGCGACGATCGACAGCCTTGCCCAAACGCAAACCGTGGCCGCGATCGAGGCGCGATATCGGCGCGGCGACATCGCCGCCGGGCCGCTGATCGAGGCGCAAGCCGCACAGACCGCCGCCGAGCGGGCGCTGCTCCGCCAGACCATCGCTGGCGCGCTCGCCCGCATCCAGCTGCACGTCGCCCTCGGCGGCTGATCGAAAGGTTCTTCCTGTGTCGAAATTTCCTGTCTTTGGCGCGACGGCATGGCTGACCGCCTGCCTGTTCCCCGCACCCGTCACGGCCCAGTCCCGTCAGGACACCGACCCCCTCGATCGCGACATCGTCGCGGTCGGTGCGGGGTTGGCGGTCGTTCCCGACTATGAGGGTTCGGACCATTACCGCCCGGTCGTCGCGCCCGCCGCGATCGAATCGGTCAAGGGACACAGCTTCGTCGTCGCGGGCAACCAGGCCAGCCTCAATCTGCTGCGCGACCGACCCGGGCCGGTCTGGCAGGTACAGTGGGGCCGTTTGCCCAGATCAATTTCAATCGCAGCGCCATGGGCGCTATTCACGATCCTCGTGTACGGGCGCTCGGAGCACTTGGCCTCGCCGTCGAAATGGGCGGCTATGTCGGGGTCCAGAAGACGGGGGTCGTGACCAGCCCCTATGACAAGCTCGCCATGGCGCTGTCTTATCGGCACGATGTCTCCGGCGTGCATGAAGCGGGGGTCTGGCAGCCCAGCCTGACCTATTTCACGCCGCTCTCGCTTCATGCGGCGGTGGCCTTTACGGCATCGGCCGACATCGCCGAAGATCGCTATGCCCGAACCTATTACAGCATCTCACCCGCCGGCAGTATCCGAAGCGGCCTGCCCGTCTATGATGCGAAGGGAGGGTTGAAAAGCTGGACCATCGGCCTGATCGGCGTTCGGACGGTGCGCGGCAATCTCCTGCACGGCGTCCAACTCGTCGCGCTTGGCACGTACGGGGGGATGACCGGCAGCATCGGCGATAGTCCGATCGTCGCGCAGGCCGGGTCTCGCGGCCAGCGGCTGGGGGCGCTGGGGCTCGCCTATAGCTTTCAATCGGCCGTGGTGCGACCGTGACGTTCGGCGATGGTGCTGGCCGTCATTCGGTGGCGTAGCGTCTTGAGGCGACGTGAGCGGATATGCAACGTCAGCAAGGCCGCAGGCCCGCTCCGCGGACATTGCCGCGCAAGTTCGAGCGGTTCTGTTGTGCGGTTGCGCTGGGGATGGGTGTGGGCCCAAACGCACGAAAGCCCCGGACCGGGTGGTCAGGGGCTTTTGTGAGGATTGGTTGCGGGGACAGGATTTGAACCTGTGACCTTCAGGTTATGAGCCTGACGAGCTACCGGGCTGCTCCACCCCGCGCCAAGGACCATCAAAGTGGACTTTGATGGAATGTCCGTTGGAGACGCGAGAACCCCCGCTTGTGGCGAGGGTTGCGTGTCCCGTTGGGACGAAATCATGAATGGGTTCTTGTTTCCCGCACAGGCTTCAATGCCTGGCGACGACCTACTCTTCCACTGCTTAGGCAGTAGTACCATTGGCGCAGTCGGGTTTCACGGCCGAGTTCGGGATGGGATCGGGTGGGACACCGACGCTATAGCCACCAGGCAATGAAGCGTGTGCGGGAGAGCTGAGCCGCTCGGTCGGCACGCTTCATGCGTGCTGGCCGTGCGGCTTAGCTATGGTTCAAATCGATGCGTGCACTGTTACTGGAATATGTATCTGGCGTTCGACGCTGACATCCACGCCTATCGTCGACAACCCAGGGTTGTCATTGATGGTGTGTCCTCTCAAGCGCGAATAGGACAATTAGTATCGGTTAGCTCCATGCGTTACCGCACTTCCACATCCGATCTATCAAGGTCGTGGTCTCCGACCGTCCTATGAAATCTTATCTCGAGGGAGGCTTCCCGCTTAGATGCTTTCAGCGGTTATCCCGTCCGTACATAGCTACCCTGCTGCGCCGTTGGCACGACGACAGGTACACCAGAGGTACGTTCAACCCGGTCCTCTCGTACTAGGGTCAACTCCTCTCAAATTTCGACGCCCACGGCAGATAGGGACCAAACTGTCTCGCGACGTTCTGAACCCAGCTCACGTACCACTTTAATTGGCGAACAGCCAAACCCTTGGGACCTGCTCCAGCCCCAGGATGTGATGAGCCGACATCGAGGTGCCAAACAACCCCGTCGATATGAGCTCTTGGGGGTTATCAGCCTGTTATCCCCGGCGTACCTTTTATCCGTTGAGCGATGGCCCTTCCACGAGGGACCACCGGATCACTATGACCGACTTTCGTCTCTGCTCGACTTGTCAGTCTCGCAGTCAGGCGGGCTTATGCCATTGCACTCTAACAGCCGGTTTCCAACCGGCCTGAGCCCACCATCGCGCGCCTCCGTTACTCTTTAGGAGGCGACCGCCCCAGTCAAACTACCCGCCACAGAGGGTCCCTGCACCGGCTAACGGTGCGAGGTTAGACATCAGAAAACAACAGGGTGGTATTTCACCTATGGCTCCACACCGGCTGGCGCCAATGCTTCAAAGCCTCCCACCTATGCTACACAGTTCTTTCCTAATGCCACTCTGAAGCTGCAGTAAAGGTGCACGGGGTCTTTCCGTCTAACCGCGGGTACTCCGCATCTTCACGGAGAATTCAATTTCGCTGAGCATGTCCTGGAGACAGTGGGGAAGTCGTTACGCCATTCGTGCAGGTCGGAACTTACCCGACAAGGAATTTCGCTACCTTAGGACCGTTATAGTTACGGCCGCCGTTTACCTGGGCTTCATTTCAGAGCTTGCACCCCTCCACTTAACCTTCAGGCACCGGGCAGGCGTCAGGCCCTATACGTCGTCTTGAAGCCGACTTAGCAGAGCCCTGTGTTTTTGCTAAACAGTCGCTACCCCCTGGCCTGTGCCCCCCACGAGAGCTTGCGCTTACGTGGGGCCTCCTTCTTCCGAAGGTACGGAGGCAATTTGCCGAGTTCCTTCAGGACACTTCTCTCAAGCGCCTTGGTATACTCTACCAGACCACCTGTGTCGGTTTCGGGTACGGTCTATACGGTGGGGCTATTTCCTGGGACAGTTTCGAAGCCTGACCAATCCGATAAGGTCAGACAACACACACCATCCGTCACACACCACCAGGCCCACGAATATTAACGTGGTTCCCATCGACTACCCCCTTCGGGCTCGTCTTAGGGGCCGGCTCACCCTGCGCGGATTAGCCTTGCGCAGGAACCCTTGGTCTTTCGGCGAGAGGGCATCTCACCCTCTTTATCGCTACTCATGTCTGCATTCGCACTTCCGATACCTCCACGACCCATTACCAGATCGCTTCACAGGCGTACGGAACGCTCCGCTACCGCGTGATCGTAAGATCACACCCTAAGCTTCGGTGCGTGTCTTGAGCCCCGTTACATCTTCGCCGCAGAAACCCTTGTTTAGACCAGTGAGCTGTTACGCTTTCTTTAAAGGATGGCTGCTTCTAAGCCAACCTCCTGGTTGTTTTGGGATTTCCACATGCTTTCCCACTTAGACACGACTTGGGGACCTTAGCTGTAGGTCAGGGCTGTTTCCCTTTTGACGACGGACCTTAGCACCCGCCGTCTGTCTCCCGAGTATCACTCCTAGGTATTCGGAGTTTGGTTAGAGTTGGTAGATCTCGCGACCCCCGCATCCATCCAGTGCTCTACCCCCTAGGGTGTCCGCTCGAGGCACTACCTCAATAGTTTTCGCGGAGAACCAGCTATTTCCCGGCTTGATTGGCCTTTCACCCCTAAACACAACTCATCCGGTAACTTTTCAACGTTAATCGGTTCGGACCTCCAGTGCGTGTTACCGCACCTTCATCCTGGTCATGCCTAGATCGCCGGGTTTCGGGTCTAATACATCAAACTACGGCGCCCTATTCAGACTCGCTTTCGCTGCGCCTACACCTATCGGCTTAAGCTTGCTTGATACATTAAGTCACAGACCCATTATGCAAGAGGTACGCAGTCACTCCACAAGAGAGCTCCTACTGCTTGTAGGCAATCCGTTTCAGGTACTGTTTCACTCCCCTCATCGGGGTGCTTTTCACCTTTCCCTCACGGTACTAGTTCGCTATCGGTCATGTACGAGTATTTAGGCTTGGAGGGTGGTCCCCCCATGTTCAGACAGAATTACACGTGTTCCGCCCTACTCGAGTCTCAGATCATCACTTTCGCATACGGGGCTGTCACCCGCTATGGCCCAACTTTCCAGATGGTTCTGCTAGTTGAAATCTGAGCACTGGCCTGGTCCGCGTTCGCTCGCCACTACTAACGGAATCTCGGTTGATGTCTTTTCCTCCGGCTACTGAGATGTTTCAGTTCACCGGGTTCGCTTCTCGAAACCTATGTATTCAGTTTTGAGATACCTGTTCCCGCCTAACCCCGCTCGCCGTCCTTGCGGACAACGTTCGAGATTAAACGGATAGGTGGGTTTCCCCATTCGGAAATCTGCGGGTCAAAGGTTGCTCACACCTCACCGCAGCTTATCGCAGCGTGCCACGTCCTTCATCGCCTGTACATGCCAAGGCATCCACGAATTGCCCTTACCTCACGCTTGAGAGTCC